>NZ_CM147900.1:0-3755956 GCF_055809185.1 Rhodanobacter sp. G2-10
AAGGTGTTGACGACCCCGAAAAGCGATGTAGAATGGGCGGCTCACCCGGGACGAAAGGTCACGGGGCGCAGGCTGGAAACAGGCTGCAAGCGAGAAGATCTTTGACAGTGTGCGCAGGTGAATTGTGTGGACGTCTTGCGATGGAAGGTTACGACCTGTCCAAGCAATGCAAGCGTCCCACCAAGTAAAAAGTCAGTAATGAGTTTTGATTGGTTGGGAACATACGCTTCAGAAAGATAGATGGCCAAGCCCGCAAGGGTGAGGTTGTCGAAAACTTAAGTGAAGAGTTTGATCCTGGCTCAGATTGAACGCTGGCGGCATGCCTAACACATGCAAGTCGAACGGCAGCATGAGAGAGCTTGCTCTCTTGATGGCGAGTGGCGGACGGGTGAGTAATGCATCGGGACCTACCCAGACGTGGGGGATAACCTCGGGAAACCGGGACTAATACCGCATACGTCCTACGGGAGAAAGCGGGGGACCTTCGGGCCTCGCGCGGTTGGACGGACCGATGTGCGATTAGCTAGTTGGTAGGGTAATGGCCTACCAAGGCGACGATCGCTAGCTGGTCTGAGAGGATGATCAGCCACACTGGGACTGAGACACGGCCCAGACTCCTACGGGAGGCAGCAGTGGGGAATATTGGACAATGGGCGCAAGCCTGATCCAGCAATGCCGCGTGTGTGAAGAAGGCCCTCGGGTTGTAAAGCACTTTTATCAGGAACGAAATACCACGGGTTAATACCCTATGGGGCTGACGGTACCTGAGGAATAAGCACCGGCTAACTTCGTGCCAGCAGCCGCGGTAATACGAAGGGTGCAAGCGTTAATCGGAATTACTGGGCGTAAAGGGTGCGTAGGCGGTTCGTTAAGTCTGTTGTGAAATCCCCGGGCTCAACCTGGGAATGGCAATGGATACTGGCGAGCTAGAGTGTGTCAGAGGATGGTGGAATTCCCGGTGTAGCGGTGAAATGCGTAGAGATCGGGAGGAACATCAGTGGCGAAGGCGGCCATCTGGGACAACACTGACGCTGAAGCACGAAAGCGTGGGGAGCAAACAGGATTAGATACCCTGGTAGTCCACGCCCTAAACGATGCGAACTGGATGTTGGTCTCAACTCGGAGATCAGTGTCGAAGCTAACGCGTTAAGTTCGCCGCCTGGGGAGTACGGTCGCAAGACTGAAACTCAAAGGAATTGACGGGGGCCCGCACAAGCGGTGGAGTATGTGGTTTAATTCGATGCAACGCGAAGAACCTTACCTGGCCTTGACATGTCCGGAATCCTGCAGAGATGCGGGAGTGCCTTCGGGAATCGGAACACAGGTGCTGCATGGCTGTCGTCAGCTCGTGTCGTGAGATGTTGGGTTAAGTCCCGCAACGAGCGCAACCCTTGTCCTTAGTTGCCAGCGAGTAATGTCGGGAACTCTAAGGAGACTGCCGGTGACAAACCGGAGGAAGGTGGGGATGACGTCAAGTCCTCATGGCCCTTACGGCCAGGGCTACACACGTACTACAATGGTCGGTACAGAGGGTTGCGAAACCGCGAGGTGGAGCCAATCCCAGAAAGCCGATCCCAGTCCGGATCGGAGTCTGCAACTCGACTCCGTGAAGTCGGAATCGCTAGTAATCGCGGATCAGCTATGCCGCGGTGAATACGTTCCCGGGCCTTGTACACACCGCCCGTCACACCATGGGAGTGGGTTGCTCCAGAAGGCGTTAGTCTAACCGCAAGGAGGACGACGCCCACGGAGTGGTTCATGACTGGGGTGAAGTCGTAACAAGGTAGCCGTATCGGAAGGTGCGGCTGGATCACCTCCTTTCAAGAAATGGCAGTCGCAACGTAAAGTTGCAAGACGTCCACACAAGACACCTGTACTTCACGCGAAGGGTTTGCTTGACGCAACCTCCCTGTTGCGAAGAGCGAACATCAAGACCGGCCATCCATGGCCGGACTCTTCACAACAGCCGCTTCGAACGGAGCTAACGACCGCTTCGAAGGGGTAACTAGAGTGATTGGCTCGCGGGTTCTGGGGTTCACCTTTCATGGGTCTGTAGCTCAGGTGGTTAGAGCGCACCCCTGATAAGGGTGAGGCCGGTGGTTCGAGTCCACCCAGACCCACCATTCCAAGGGTTCCTTGGGGCCTTAGCTCAGCTGGGAGAGCACCTGCTTTGCAAGCAGGGGGTCATCGGTTCGATCCCGATAGGCTCCACCAAGGACTCGGACGCGTGAAGTATCAGCACACCAAAGATTTTTGAAATCGTCCGGCATTGAGGCCGGTACGATGTTCTTTGAAAACACGTAAACGAGTGACAAGCGTCTTGGTTCGAAACCGAACCGAGGCAAGTGTTAAGGCACGAAAACGAAGTAACTTGGCTGCCCCTGAGGAGGGGGCGTGCCCCGAGGCGACTTGGGGTTATATGGTCAAGCGACTAAGCGTATACGGTGGATGCCTTGGCAGTCAGAGGCGATGAAGGACGTGGCAGCCTGCGAAAAGTGTCGGGGAGCTGGCAACAAGCTTTGATCCGGCAATGTCCGAATGGGGAAACCCACCGCGCAAGCGGTATTGCATGATGAATACATAGTCATGCAAGGCGAACCCGGGGAACTGAAATATCTAAGTACCCGGAGGAAAAGAAATCAACCGAGATTCCGTCAGTAGCGACGAGCGAACGCGGACTAGCCCAAAAGTATCTTGTGTTCTAGTCAAACGGCATGGAAAGGCCGGCCATAGATGGTGATAGCCCAGTCGACGAAAGGGCACTTGATATGAAAATGAGTAAGGCGGGGCACGTGAAACCTTGTCTGAACATGGGGGGACCATCCTCCAAGGCTAAATACTCCTGACTGACCGATAGCGAACTAGTACCGTGAGGGAAAGGCGAAAAGAACCCCGGAGAGGGGAGTGAAATAGACCCTGAAACCGTATACGTACAAGCAGTGGAAGCCCGCAAGGGTGACTGCGTACCTTTTGTATAATGGGTCAGCGACTTACTGTCTGTGGCAAGCTTAACCGTATAGGGGAGGCGAAGAGAAATCGAGTCTGAATAGGGCGCATAGTCTCAGGCAGTAGACCCGAAACCGAGTGATCTATCCTTGGCCAGGTTGAAGGTGCGGTAACACGCACTGGAGGACCGAACCCACATCTGTTGCAATAGATGGGGATGAGCTGAGGATAGGAGTGAAAGGCTAAACAAACTCGGAGATAGCTGGTTCTCCTCGAAAGCTATTTAGGTAGCGCCTCGGACGAATCTTCCTGGGGGTAGAGCACTGTTATGGCTAGCGGGTCATCGCGACTTAGCAAACCATGGCAAACTCCGAATACCAGGACAGACTATCCGGGAGACACACGGCGGGTGCTAACGTCCGTCGTGAAAAGGGAAACAACCCAGACCCGCAGCTAAGGTCCCCAAGTCATGGCTAAGTGGAAAACGATGTGGAAAGGCATAGACAGCCAGGAGGTTGGCTTAGAAGCAGCCATCCTTTAAAGAAAGCGTAATAGCTCACTGGTCGAGTCGGTCTGCGCGGAAGATTTAACGGGGCTAAGCCATGCACCGAAGCTCGGGGTGTGCACACTTGTGTGTACGCGGTAGAGGAGCGTTCCGTAAGCCTGTGAAGGTGTGTTGTAAAGCATGCTGGAGGTATCGGAAGTGCGAATGCTGACATGAGTAACGATAATGGGGGTGAAAAGCCCCCACGCCGAAAGCCCAAGGTTTCCTCGCGCAACGTTCATCGGCGCAGGGTGAGTCGGCCCCTAAGGCGAGGCAGAAATGCGTAGTCGATGGGAAGCAGGTTAATATTCCTGCACTTTTCTATAGTGCGATGTGGGGACGGAGAAGGTTAGGTCTACCGGGCGTTGGTTGTCCCGGGGAAAGGCGGTAGGCATGGGTCTTAGGCAAATCCGGGACCCTTTATGCCGAGCACCGAGACGAGCCCTATTGGGCAAAGCGACTGATACCACGCTTCCAGGAAAAGCCACTAAGCTTCAGCTATAGAAGAACCGTACCGTAAACCGACACTGGTAGGCAGGGTGAGAATCCCAAGGCGCTTGAGAGAACTCGGGTGAAGGAACTAGGCAAAATGGCACCGTAACTTCGGGAGAAGGTGCGCCCTTCGATGTGGTCACGTGCGTGACTGAGCATTGAAGGGTCGCAGTAACCTGGCCGCTGCGACTGTTTATCAAAAACACAGCACTCTGCAAACACGAAAGTGGACGTATAGGGTGTGACGCCTGCCCGGTGCTGGAAGGTTAATTGATGGGGTCAGCCGCAAGGCGAAGCTCTTGATCGAAGCCCCAGTAAACGGCGGCCGTAACTATAACGGTCCTAAGGTAGCGAAATTCCTTGTCGGGTAAGTTCCGACCTGCACGAATGGCGTAACGACAGCGGCGCTGTCTCCACCCGAGACTCAGTGAAATTGAATTCGCTGTGAAGATGCAGCGTTCCCGCGGCAAGACGGAAAGACCCCGTGAACCTTTACTATAGCTTTACACTGAACGTTGAGTTCTTCTGTGTAGGATAGGTGGGAGGCTTTGAAACCAGGACGCCAGTTCTGGTGGAGCCATCCTTGAAATACCACCCTGAAGTGCTTGACGTTCTAACCTCGATCCGTAATCCGGATCAGGGACCGTGTATGGTGGGTAGTTTGACTGGGGCGGTCTCCTCCCAAAGAGTAACGGAGGAGCACGAAGGTACGCTCAGCGCGGTCGGACATCGCGCACTGTGTGCAAAGGCATAAGCGTGCTTGACTGCGAGATCGACGGATCAAGCAGGTACGAAAGTAGGTCTTAGTGATCCGGTGGTTCTGTATGGAAGGGCCATCGCTCAACGGATAAAAGGTACTCCGGGGATAACAGGCTGATACCGCCCAAGAGTTCATATCGACGGCGGTGTTTGGCACCTCGATGTCGGCTCATCACATCCTGGGGCTGTAGCCGGTCCCAAGGGTATGGCTGTTCGCCATTTAAAGTGGTACGCGAGCTGGGTTCAGAACGTCGTGAGACAGTTCGGTCCCTATCTGTCGTGGGCGTTGGAGATTTGAGGGGGGCTGCTCCTAGTACGAGAGGACCGGAGTGGACGTTCCGCTGGTGTTCGGGTTGTCATGCCAATGGCATTGCCCGGTAGCTATGAACGGAAGTGATAACCGCTGAAAGCATCTAAGCGGGAAGCACGCCCCAAGATGAGATCTCCCGAGAGCTTGACTCTCCTTAAGGCACCATCAAGACCAGGTGGTTGATAGGTCAGGTGTGGAAGCGCAGCAATGCGTTGAGCTAACTGATACTAATGAGCCGTGCGGCTTGACCATATAACCCCAAGTGGCTTCACACGTGCAGATCCCTCTGCGAAAAGCCCAGCCATCCATGGCTGGACTCATCGAAAGAGCGATCGTTCCGAAGCATTTGCCGAATAGTTCGATCGACCTCGACGCTTGTCACTCGTTTACAACTTATTTCACGTGAGATCCTTCTCACGAGAAGAAGAGTCAACACCCCGCCGTCCATGGCGGACTCTTCAACTCTCCGAGGGAATCTCCGCGGGAGAGCCGGCTGCCAGGCCGACTCTTCAACCAATGTGGAGCCGGCGCCTACGCGCTGCTCCCACCCCTTCCCTGGCGGCCATAGCGGCGTGGTCCCACCTGATCCCATCCCGAACTCAGAAGTGAAACGCGCATGCGCCGATGGTAGTGTGGCTCGTCCATGCAAGAGTAGGTCACCGCCAGGGGCTTTATCCTGATCAACCCTCACCGGAAACGGTGGGGGTTTTTCTTTTTGGGCGGCAGCCGAAGACGCGACTGGATCAGGGCGCGGTGGCTGTGTTCGCCTATGATGGACCGACCAGGCAGTTCGCTGCCATCCATGGAGACATCCCTTTTGTTCGTCCACGTCGAAACACGCCGCAAACCTCGCTGGCACTGGGCAACTTTGCTGATCGTCAGTGTTTGCGTGGTGTGTTTCGTGGGACTGGCCATGATGCCGTCCTCACAGCGAGTCGTGCTGTTGCTGCAGTGGGGCACGGTGCCGGCGAACATTTTCAACGCGCATGATGCCGTGTTGCCGCAACTGACCGACCCGGCGCTGCTGCGCTTGTTCACGGCCTTGTTCATTCACGTTACCTGGCTGCACTTGTTGGGCAATTTGCTCTTCCTGGTGATATTCGGGCTGCCGGGTGAGCGCGCGTTGGGCTCGTTCCGATTCCTGCTGCTGTTCGTGGTCGGCGGCATCGTGGCCAACCTGATGGGTGCCTTGTCGCTGGCAGGTGTACGGCTTCCGATTATTGGCTGCAGTGGCGCGGTGTCCGCGGTCGTGGGCACCTACGTGGCGCTGTTTCCGCGGGCCAAGCTGGGCCTTGTGCTGCCGTTGGGCCTTTATCTGCAATTCGTGCGCGTGCCGGCGTTCCTGCTGATCGGCATGTGGGTGCTGCTGCAATTGCTGTTCAGTTACGCCGGGCCCAGCTACGGTGCCTATGTATGGTGGGCGCACATCGCGGGCTTCGTGTTTGGCGTGATCTTCGCGCTGTTCTCGCGCGACGCGATTGCGCGTCGATTGCGAGGTTGAAGGGCACGAGCGTCAGGGACCCGCACTCCATGCATGCTGGCGGGCGAACTGGCGCAACAGGCGGCGTGCCACGGGGGTCGCGGCTACCTCCTTGAAAATCCGTTCGGGATCGGCTCCTTCGCGACGAAGATCGGCGCGCTTGCGCCGGATGTAGGCGCGCATCACCTCGGCGTTGAACTCGGGATGAAACTGCACGCTGATCGCATGGGGACCGTAACGAAGAATCTGGTGCGGGTCGCGCGACGAGCTGGCCAGGACGCTTGCTCCCGGAGGAGGCTCAAGCACCGACTGCTCGTGAGTGGTGTGTGCGCGGAAGCCGCCGCGCAGGACGCGCATCAGCGGATCGCCCTCGTGGTGGCTCGAAACCTCGATCGTTTGCGTGCCGATTTCGCGCCCGCCCGGCAAATAGCCGACGCGCCCGCCCAAGGCATGGGCCATCAGCTGATGACCGTAGCAGACGCCGAACAACGGCAACGCCTCGTCCATCGCATGGCGAATCCAGCTGGCGGTCTCTTCGCTCCAGGGCAGCTTTTCAGTCACCATGGCGGCGGAGCCGGTGACAATGGCACCGGCCACCGCTTGCGGGGCGGGTAGCGCCTCGCCGGCGGCCACGTCGACCAGTTGCACGCGCTCAGGGCGCAGCCCGGCAACGACCCGGAACCAGTGCGGAAAGTCGCCATGGCGGGCACGGATGGCGTCCGGCGCCCGGCCGGTGCGGATGATCAATACGGGTTTCATGCAAGGGGTCCGCGGAAGGGTGGTGGCTCGTTACGATTGATCCTGATCGAAACCGTCGATCGGCGGAAGCACGGTGAGTACTTCCTCCACCGTGGTCAGGCCGGCCGCGATCTGGTCGGCTGCCGATATCCGCAGCGGCCGCATGCCTTCGGCCAGCGCCGCCTGACCGAAACCGCTGAGATCGAGCTGCGCCGAGATCATGCTGCGCAACCGGCGCGACAATCGCATCATTTCATAGATGCCGGTGCGTCCCATGAAACCGGTGTTGCGACATTCGAGACAGCCCACCGGTTTGCACACCTGCTCCGGCACCGGCATCTTCCAGCCGTGGGTAAGGATGTTCCACGACTGCGGGTCCTGCGTGGTCACCTGCTTGCAGTGCGGACACAGCGTGCGCACCAGGCGCTGCGCGACCACGCCGGTCAGGGTGGACTGGATCAGGTAGTGCGGCACACCCAAATCGAGCAGGCGCGTGACCGCACTGGGCGCGTCGTTGGTGTGCAGGGTCGACAGCACCAGATGACCGGTCAGCGAGGCTTGCACCGCCATCTGCGCGGTTTCCAGGTCGCGGATTTCGCCGACCATGATGATGTCCGGATCCTGCCGCAGCAGGGTGCGGACGCCGGCGGCAAAATCCAGATCGATCGCCGCGTGCACCTGCATCTGGTTGAACTCCGGCGAGACCATCTCGATCGGGTCTTCGACCGTGCACACATTGAGTTCAGGCGTGGCCAGGTGCTTGAGGGTGGAATACAGCGTGGTGGTCTTGCCCGAACCGGTCGGGCCGGTGACCAGAACGATTCCATGCGGGCGCTCCACCATGCCGCGCCAGTTGGCCGTTTCGCTCGGTGAAAAGCCCAGCTGGGCGAAATCCTTCACCACCAGGTCCGGATCGAAGATACGCATCACCACCTTCTCGCCGAAGGCGGTGGGCATGTTGGAGATGCGCAGTTCCACTTCGCGACCGGAGGCCGAGCGTGTCTTGATGCGGCCATCCTGCGGACGGCGCTTCTCGGCCACGTCCATGCGCGCCAGGATCTTGATGCGCGCGGTGACCGCGGTCATCACTGGCGCCGGCAGTTCGAACACCTTTTGCATCACGCCGTCGATACGAAAGCGGATGTAGCCGGTGTCACGCCGGGGTTCCAGATGAATATCCGAAGCGCGCTGTTCGAACGCGTACTGCAGCAGCCAGTCGACGATGTGCACGACATGGCGATCGTCGGCACCGACCTCGCCGCTCTTGCCCAGTTCGACCAGTTGCTCGAAGTTGAGGATCGCCGCCGAACTGTCGCTGCCGGTCTTGGCGTCCTGCGCCAGCTGGATCGAGCGCTGGACGCCGTAGAATTCCTGCAGATAACGGTTGATGTCGAGCGGGCTGGCCACGACGCGCTTGATGTCACGCCGAAGCATCTGCGCCAGATCGGGCGCCCAGCCATCATCAAACGGCTCGCTGGTGGCAAACGTCACCTCGCCGACGCTCGCCGCGATCGGCAGGATGCGGTGTCGTTTCGCGTACGCCAGGCTCACCACCTGGGTGACCGTGGCGACGTTGATCTTCATCGGATCGATTTTCAGGTACGGCAGTCCGGCGTGGCCCGCCAACCATTCGGTCAGCGCCTCCAGGCTCAGTGGGCGGCCGGGTTCGTGCTGATTCGCCAGCTTCGCGTTGGCAATCAGCACCAGCGGATTCAACTCCACCGTGCTGCGGCCTGCGCGTGCGCCCATGCGGACGTTCTTGGCATCCTCGCCCAGCACGTAGCCGTCGACCACCAGTGCGGCCAGTACTTCGTCCAGTTCCAGCCGGCCACGACTGCCCAGCAGGGTTGCGATTTGGGGTGAAGCGGCCATCCGTATAGCGTCCTCCGCAGCAGCGCGCCGGCCGGGATTTCCAGCCGCAAAGCAAGCTGCGGCTATACTAACGCGCTTTAGCCAAGCTCACGGAAAGCCATGTCTGCGCGCACCTTCCAGGATGTGATCCAGACCCTCAACCGCTACTGGGCGGAACAGGGCTGCGTATTGCTGCAGCCGCTCGACACCGAGGTCGGCGCCGGCACCTTCCACCCGGCGACTTTCCTGCGCGCGCTCGGCCCGGAGCCGTGGTCGGCGGCCTACGTGCAGCCTTCGCGCCGACCCACCGACGGCCGCTACGGTCAGAACCCCAACCGCCTGCAGCACTATTACCAGTACCAGGTGGTGTTGAAGCCCAACCCCGAGAACATCCTGGAGCTGTACATCGGTTCGCTGAAGGAGCTGGGCCTCGATCCGCTGGTGCACGACCTGCGCTTTGTCGAGGACAACTGGGAATCGCCGACCCTGGGTGCCTGGGGGCTGGGCTGGGAAGTCTGGTTGAACGGCATGGAGGTGACGCAGTTCACCTACTTCCAGCAGGCCGGCGGCCTCGAATGCCGTCCGGTCACCGGCGAAATCACCTATGGCCTGGAACGGCTGGCGATGTACCTGCAAAACGTGGACAACGTCTACGACCTGGTCTGGACCGATGGCCCGCGTGGCAGCGTCAGCTACGGCGACGTGTTCCTGCAGAACGAGGTCGAGCAGAGCACCTACAACTTCGAGCATGCCAACGTCACCGAGCTGTTGCGTTGGTTCGACGTGTGCGAGGGCGAGGCGAACAAGCTGGTGGCAGCCAACCTGCCGCTGCCGGCCTACGAGCAGGTGATGAAGGCCAGCCATACCTTCAACCTGCTCGATGCGCGGCGGGCGATCAGTGTCACCGAACGCCAGCGCTACATCCTGCGCGTGCGCGCGTTGTCCCGCGGCGTCGCCGAGGCCTACGTGGTGCAACGTGAAAAGCTCGGCTTCCCGGGCCTGAAGTCGGTTGCCGCGGGCAGCCAGGAGCAGGCCGCATGAACGCCGGCAAGTCGCTGTTGATCGAACTGGGTACCGAGGAACTGCCGCCGAAGGCGCTCGATGAATTGTCCGCCGCCTTCCTGCGCGGCATCTGCGATGGCCTGGCCAAACGCGGGGTCGCCGCCGGACTGGACCAGGCTGTGGCCTACGCCTCGCCGCGCCGTCTCGCCGCCTTCATTCCCGCCGTCGCCGGTTCCCAGCCGGATCAGGAGATCGAGCGTCGCGGCCCGGCGCTGGCCGCCGCGCAGGACGCCGAAGGCCAGCCGTCAAAAGCGTTGCTCGGTTTTGCGCACTCCTGTGGTGTCGACGTCAGCCAGCTGGAAAAGCTGGAAACCGACAAGGGCGCCTGGTTCGTCTGGCGCACGGTGAAAGCCGGCCAGTCGCTGCCAGCCCTTCTGCCGGAGATCGTGGACGAGGCACTGAAGGCATTGCCGATCCCGCGCCCGATGCGCTGGGCCGATCATGACTACAGCTTCGTGCGCCCGGTGCACTGGCTGGTCATGCTGCACGGCGCCGAAATCATCGACGGCGAGGTGCTGGGCCTGGTCAGTGGGCGCAAATCGCGCGGTCACCGCTTCATGCACCCGCAACCCGTGCACGTGGCCGACGCCGATGGCTGGCTCGACTCCATGCGCGCCTCGAAAGTGCTGGCTGATCCGCGCGAGCGGCGCCGGCGCATCCGCGACCAGATCGATCAGGTCGCTGCCGATATCGGCGGCACCCCGCGGCTGGACGACAGGTTGCTGGACGAATTGGCCAATCTCACCGAATGGCCGGCGGCGATCGCCTGCACCTTCGAGCGCGCCTTCCTCGACGTACCGCCCGAGGCACTGGTCACCACCATGGTGGCGAACCAGAAGTTCGTGCCGGTGTTCGATGCCGACGGCAAGCTGACCGAGCATTTCATCGGCATTGCCAACATCCAGAGCAAGGACCCGGCCGAGATCCGCCGTGGTTACGAGCGGGTGATCCGACCGCGTTTCGCCGACGCCAAGTTTTTCTGGGACGAAGACCTGAAGACGCCGCTGGCCAGCTATCAGGAGCAGCTGAAGAACGTCACCTACCAGCAGGCGCTGGGCAGCCAGTGGGACAAGAGCGTGCGCGTGGCCGAGCTGGCGCGGATCGTCGCCAACCGGGTCGGCGTCGATGCCGCCGAGGCAACGCGGGCGGCCAGTCTGGCCAAGTGCGACCTGCTGACCCGCATGGTCGGTGAATTCCCCGAACTCCAGGGCGTGATGGGCCGCTACTACGCCCGTCACGACGGCGAGTCGGAGGCGGTGGCCGAGGCGCTCGACAGTCACTACCAGCCGCGTTTCGGCGGCGACCGCATCGCCGCGGACAAGCTGGGCCAGGTGCTGTCCGTGGCCGAACGGCTGGATACCCTGGCCGGCATCTTCGCCATCGGCATGAAGCCGGGCGGCAACAAGGATCCGTTCGCGCTGCGCCGCGCGGCGCTGGGGCTGGCCCGCACCCTGATCGAGGGCGGGATGGATCTGGATTTGCGCGGCAGTTTCGTCGAGGCGCTGGAGCTGCTGCCGGAGGACGCCCTGGCGGCCGGGCTCAAGCCGGGCAAGGACGGCAAACGACCCAGCCTGAACGCCGGCGAGCGCCGCGCGATCCTGGTCGATGAACTAGTCGAATTCGTGCTCGACCGCCTGCGCGGCTATTACGCCGAGCAGGGCTTCGCCCACGCGCATTTCGAAGCCGTGCTCGCCGTGCAGCCAACCGGTCTGGCCGATTTCGACCGACGACTGCGCGCCGTCGTCGAATTCGGTCGTTGCCCGGAAGCGGCCAGCCTCGCGGCGGCCAACAAGCGCGTGGCCAACATCCTGCGCAAGCAGGCCGAGGAAGCGGGCGCGCCGCCGATTGGCCGCACGGTCGATCCGGCCCACTTCGAAGCCGATGCCGAGCGCGATCTGGCCCAAGCCTTGGCGGCGGCCCAGCTTGACAGCGCCGAGGCGCTGGCCACCAACGACTATGCGGCGGTGCTGGCGCGGCTCGCGCAGCTGCAGCAGCCGGTGGATACGTTCTTCGACAGCGTGTTGGTGAATGCGGACAACCCCGCCGTGCGTGCCAACCGGCTGGCGCTGCTGAACCAGTTGAAGTCCCAGTTCAGCACCGTCGCCGATATCGCCCTGCTCTGAACACCGCTACGCCGAAACAGAAACGGCAGCCATCTGGCTGCCGTTTTCACTGCATGGCTCGAGTCGCGATCAGGCGTTGCGGCGGCTGTTCTTCACGCGTTCGGCCAGGTGGCGATTGAATGCCATCATCGCGCTGGAATCCACATTGACGCCGCCCGGACCGAGGATTTCATAAAGTTCGGTGAGCAGGTCGGTGTTATCGGCCAGGGTCAGCGGACTGTCCGTCAGCTCCAGTTCCGATTGCAGCATCTGCATCGCGGTATTCAATCGCTGCGGATCCAGGCCGTTGGCGTGGGTCGTCAACGGCATCCGGGTCACCGTACCCGATTTGACCGAATCCAGCTTGGTACGCGGCCCGTGCGACCGCACCACTTCGCTGCTGTACTGCTCGTCGACCAGATTGGTGGACGGATCCATCTGGATCGCCCCTTCACCCGCCACCAGCCACACCAGCGAGATGCCGAGCGTGCGCGCCAGGGTAACGCAGCGGGCGCGGGAGGGGTCGGTGTTGCCGTCGCGCCAACTGCGCACGACGCCTTCGGAAAATCCGCACATGCGGGCGATCTCGGTGGCACTGCCGACGCGCTGGATCAACAGGCGGATGCGATCCGAGAAGGTGCTGCCACTGCTTTGGGGGGAGGGTTGCTGCATGCTCATGAGAATGGCCGTGTACTGGGAGTCAGAAACCGCGCCGCGGCGCAACATATTGCGAAAACGGGGCGTCACCACGATGGGAGCCGTTCCGTCCACGCAGCATTTTGCGCCTGTCGCCGCCATTGTGCCAACTGTGCAAGCCCCGGGCCGGCCTCGACGCGACGCTTCCGCGCGGCTGTTCTGCAGTAACGGCCTTGCCCGACAACAGGTTGACGACACCGCTCTGACACCGTCGGCGCCGCAGAGTTTCCGCGGATTGCCCGGCTTTGTTCCGGTCGCGCCCTGCTGCTACCTTCACGCTGGCGCCGCCGGCCGTAACGGGCCGGGGGACCATCACAGGACATCGCATGAGCCAGTTCGGATTGCTTGGCAAACGGCGCTTCGCGCCCTTCTTCTGGACCCAGGCACTGGGTGCGTTCAACGACAACGCCTTCCGCAATGCACTGGTGATGCTGGTGGCGTTCCAGATGGGGCTGGACGATCGCACCGTGGGGATCTACACCAACCTGGCGCCGGCGCTGTTCATCATTCCGTTTTTCCTGTTCTCCGCCACCGCCGGCCAGCTGGCCGAGAAGTACGAGAAGAGTCGCATCATCCGTTACGTGAAGCTGTTCGAAATCGCGGCGATGCTGCTGGCCGCGTACGGTTTCTACACCCATCACACCTCGCTGCTGCTGATCGTGTTGTTCATGATGGGCATGCACTCGACCATGTTCGGCCCGATCAAATACGCCATCCTGCCGCAGGCGCTGAAGCGCGAGGAGCTGGTCGGCGGCAACGGTCTGGTCGAGATGGGCACGCAGATGGCCATGCTGATCGGCATGATCGTCGGCAACTCGCTGATGCTGGTAGCTGGCGTCGGGCCGCTGCTGGCCGCCGGAGCCACCATCGCGGTGGCGACTGCCGGCTATCTCGCGAGCCGGCGTATTCCCCTTGCTCCGGCCACCGCGCCGGACCTGAAATTCAACTGGAACATGTTCAGCGAAACGGCCCGCGTGCTCGGCATCACCCGCGCCGACCGCGCCGTGTTCAACGCCGTGCTGGGCATCTCCTGGTTCTGGTTCTTCGGCACCGTGCTGATCGCGCAGTTGCCGATCTACACGCGCGAGACGCTGGGCGGTGACGGCTCGGTCAACACCCTGGTGCTGACCCTGTTCTCGATCGGCACCGGCGTCGGCGCGCTGTTGTGCGAGAAGTTGTCGGGCAAGCGGGTGGAGATCGGTCTGGTGCCGATGGGCGCGTTCGGCCTTACCGCGTTCGGCATCGATCTCTACCTGGCCCGGCATGGCATGGCGGCGGCGCGCGGGCAGGACTGGCTGGCCTTCCTGCATGGCGCCGGCAGCTGGCGCGTGGTGATGGATCTCACCGCGATCGGCGTGTTCGCCGGTTTCTACGTGGTGCCGCTGTTCGCCTTCGTGCAGTCGCGCACGCCGAGCGAGCGACTGTCGCGGGTGATTGCCGGCAACAACATCATCAACGCCCTCTTGATCGTGCTGGCCGCCGGCTTCGGGATGGGCCTGGGCGCGCTGGGGCTGGATGCGGCGCAGATCTTCCTGGCGGCGGCGTTGCTCAACGTGCTGGTGGCGGCGTACATCTTCACCCTGGTGCCCGAATTCCTGATGCGCTTCATCACCTGGGTGCTGGTGAACACGCTGTACCGGGTTCGCGTCGACGGCATGCAGCACCTGCCCGAGGAGGGCCCGGCGGTGCTGGTGTGCAACCACGTCAGCTTCATGGACGCACTGCTGCTGATGGCCAACCTGCGCCGCCCGGCGCGCTTCGTGATGTATTACAAAATCTTCAACACGCCGCTGCTGAGTTTCGTGTTCCGCACCGCCAAGGCAATCCCGATAGCCGGGCACAAGGAAAACCCCGAGGTGCTGCAGCAAGCCTGGGACGCGATCGATGTCGCGCTGGCCGATGGCGAGCTGGTGTGCATCTTTCCTGAAGGCGGACTGACGTCTGATGGCGAAATCTCCACATTCCGGCCGGGGGTGGAACAGATCCTGGCGCGGCGTCCGGTGCCGGTGATACCCATGGCGCTGCGTGGACTGTGGGGCAGCGTCTGGAGCCGACGCGATTCGATGCTGCACCGCTCGCGCTTGCCACGTCGATTCCGCGCCCGCGTCGAACTGGTCGTCGACATGCCCGTGTCTGCGCAGCAGGCCACCGCCGCAAGCCTGGAGGCCCGCGTACGCGAACTGCGCGGCGACCGACCGTAAACCACGCCGCAACCCGAATCCTCCGCACCAACGCAACCCAAGCATGCAGGGCGGGCTATGCCCGCCGTTTGTGGTTGCGTCGTGTGGCGGGCAGAGCCCGCGCTACCTCGGAGCCCGGACCCTGCTGATCAGCCGCCAACGTTCGACAAGGCACACGCCGTAGGGCGGGCTCCGCCCGCCGCTTTGTGGTTGTGTCGTGCGCCGACCATATGGCGGGCAGAGCCCGCCCTACCGCGGAGCCGGACCTTGCCGACCAGCCGGGAACCTCCTCGGTCAACCCACCCGGCCGCCAACCACCAATCACGCACACAGCATCGCCGTAGGGCGGGCTATGCCCGCCGCTCGTGGCCGTGTCGTGCGCCGACCATAAGGCGGGCAGAGCCCGCCCTAGCGCGGAGCCGGACCTTGCCGATCAGCCGCGAACCTCCTCGGTCAATTCACCCGGCCGCCAACCACCAACCACGCACACAGCATCGCCGTAGGGCGGGCTATGCCCGCCGCTCGTGGCCGTGTCGTGCGCCGACCCTTCGGCGGGCAGAGCCCGCCCTACCGCGGAGCCGGACCTTGCCGCTTAGGCGGGAATCTCCTCGGTCAACCCACCCGGCCGCCAACCACCAATCACGCACACAGCATCGCCGTAGGGCGGGCTATGCCCGCCGCTTTGTGGTTGTGTCGCGCGCCGACCATATGGCGGGCAGAGCCCGCCCTACCGCGGAGCCAGACCTTGCCGATCAGCCGCGAACTACCCCGGTCAGCCGGCCCAGCCGCCGATCACCAGCAACGCCACCACGCTGAGCCACGCCAGCAACGCACGCAGCAGCGCCCCGCGCAGGCGACGCAGTTCGTCCAGCGGGTCGCTGTGTTCCTCGGCGTAACCATCGCCCGCTTCGATGTCGGTCAAAACGTCAGCCTGCGCGGCGGCGCCGAGAAAGCCCGGGCCACGTTCGTACCAACTGGTCGGTGAGGCCTGGATGTGCCAGCGTCGCCAGGCGTCGATCACCGCGTCCCAATGGCCGACCACGGCCAGGGTGAAGGTGAGCAACTGCGCCGGTAGCCAGTCCAGTGCGTTGGCGACATGGGTGGCGACCCGCTGGCTGTCGACATCGAGTATTAGCGCGTCGTCCCGACCCAGCGTCTGCGCCAGTCGGTACAACAGCGCGCCGACCGGGCCGAGCAGAAAGAACCACAACAGCACCGCGAAGCGTCGGCGCAACGCGGCGTAGACAATTGCCTCGCCCAGCGCCGGTGCGTTCCAGACCACCGTGCTGCCATCATCCGCCAGCGCTTGTGCAGCCGCTTCGCGCCTCACGTCATCGGGCGCGGCCAGGATGGTTTCGAGGTCGCGCTCGAACTCGCGCGGGCCAATGCAGTACAGCAGTACGACCAGACCGAACAGCAGTCGCGGCAGTTCGCCCAGCAAGGTATGACCGAACAGCCATGCCAGCAGCGCACAGATCGCCAGCGGTGGCAGCAGTGCCAGCAGCACGCGCCCCGCACCGCTGGTATCGGACAACTGGCGTACCCATCGCCTGAACAGGCCGTCGCCGCGCCAGCTGGCCAGTTGCGGAGCCACATGCAACAGACCCAGGGCGATCAGGACGACAAGCAGACGAATGGCCATGGCAGCGAAACTCTCGGACAGTGATGCCATTGTATGCGAGCCGCCGATCGCTTCGCAGGCGCCATCCCCGCGGCCGCGGTGATGACGTTAGCGCTGCTGCTCCATCCGTTGCGCGGTGATGAACTCGGTCTTGCCCCATTGCATGGTGAATCGCTCAGCGCACCAGCGTGCCCAGGTCCAGCCCCGCACGCAGTTGCAACCAGTGCGCCAGCAATTGGTACGACACCGACAGCGCCGAGGAGGGCGCGAAACTGCCGTCGGCAATCCCCTCCACGATCTGCTCGGGCGTGAACCAGCGCGCCTCCTCGAGCTCATGGTCGCGCATGTGGATCTGTCGCGACACCGCCGTGGCAATGAAGCCGACCATCAGCGAGGCGGGCATCGGCCACGGTTGCGAGGAGTGGTAATGCACCTCGTCGACGATCACGCCGGATTCCTCGGCGACCTCGCGTCGCACCGCATCCTCGAGCGCCTCGCCCGGCTCGACGAAGCCGGCCAGCGTGGAATAGCGATGGGGTGGCCAGCCGGGCTGACGGCCGAGCAGGCAGGCGCCGTCGTGCTCCACCAGCATGATCACCGCCGCATCGGTGCGCGGGAAATGCAGGCGCGCGCAATCGGAATTGGTGCACTGCGCGCGGTGCCCGGCAGAAATCAGCTGCAGCGGCGAGCCGCAGTGCGCGCAGAAACGGGTCTCGCGTTGCCAGTGGGCGAGCCCCTTGGCGTAGGCAAACAGGCCCGCTTCATCCGCGCCGAGCAGCAGGCCGGCATGGCGCAGGCTCACCCGCCGCGCGTCGAGTGCGCCTTCCAGCACGCCGATGCGTGCGGGGTCGTTTGCCACCAGCAGGAAGTGCGGCCGGTCATGCGCGATGCCGAGCAGACTGACGGGTGCGTCGGCAAACCACTGCTCGCGTTCACCGGCATCGAGCCAGCGCAGCGCCTCGCCGTCCGTGCGCAGGAACGCATCGCCGGCGGCATCCAGCAGCAGGTAGCGCGCATTCCCGGCGTTCGCCTGCGCGGCGATCCAGGTGCCGTCGTCGCGGTGTTCGGCGGTGCGGTCCAATACCAGGCTCAGCCCGGCAAAGGTGTTGGGGCGGGGCAGCCTGGCCTGGTCCATGGCGCCGTACTCAGGCGGTGAACGAGGAGCCGCAGCCGCAGGTGGTCTTCGCGTTCGGGTTGCTGATCACGAACTGCGCACCGCTGAGATTCTCGGCGTAGTCGATCTGCGCGCCGGTGAGGTATTGCAGGGAGAGCGGATCGCACAGCAAGGTGACGCCTTCGCGCTCGATCGCCAGGTCGTCGTCGGCTTGCGCTTCATCGAAGGTGAAGCCGTACTGGAAACCGGAGCAGCCACCGCCGCTGATGTACACGCGCAGTTTCAGCTCCGGATTGCCTTCCTCGGCAATCAGCTCATGCACCTTGTGCGCGGCGGCCGCGGTGAATTCGAGCGGGGCGCCGCTGCTGCGGTAATCGGGGATTGCGACGATGGTTTCCATGGCTATCTAGATGGGGGCGTGGCAGGTGAGTGCAAGCATACCGCGTCAGCCGGGCGCTGCCTCACTGTCTGCATCGACCACACCGGTATCGGGGCCGGTCAGTGCGCGCTGTTCTCCTTCAAGCTGGCGCGAAATGCGCCCGTTGACCTGGGCGCCGGCGGCCATTTCCAGCGTGTGGTAGCGCAGGTCGCCGTCAATCCGCGCCATCGGCGCCAGTTCCAGCCGTACGCTCACATGCACGTCGCCGGTGATGTGGCCGTTGATGACTGCCTGCGGCACATGGACTTCGCCCTGCACCTCGCCGTGCTCGCTCAGGGTGAACATGGCATCGTCGCCCTCGGCCAGCACGGCGCCTTCGATGCGCCCATCCAGATGCAGCGCGCCGGTAAAGCGCAGGTCGCCGCGGATGACCGTGCCACGGGCGATCAGGCTGGTTTCGGAACTGCCGTTCTTGCGGTCGCTGCGTCTACGGTTGAGCATCTCGGTCTCCCTCGGCGGTAGTGATGTTGCCGCTCAGCGCGGCACTCCAGGCCACGGCGCGGCTGACCGCTTCGCCGCCCTCCGGCTGGATCTTGATGCGCAGTCGCGTGGGCTGGAAATCCGCCGGCAGCAGGATCGTGCCCTGCAACTGCTCGAAATAGGTGAAACGGAACGGCAAGCCGTCCTTCTGGGCGCCATCGCCCAGCGCCGGCCAGTCGAGCGTGACCACCTTGTCCTTGCGCATGCCTTCCACGCTTACCGTGACATGGCCGTTGATTTCGCCACCGCGCCTGGCGTTCTGGGTCAGGCTGAGAAACAGCGTCCAGCCGCGCGAACCGTTGATCGGTTGCAGCTTCACTTCCTGCAGCTTCAGTCCCTGGCGCTGGCCATTGCCGGCCACCAGCCGCGAATAGAAACCCAGGTCGGCGCGCAGGGCGCTGAGCTCCTTCTCGCGCTGCGCCAGCGTGCCGCGCAGCGCCTTGGTGGCGACTTCGTTGACCTGGCCGGCACGCTGCAGGTTCTCCACCTGCTGCTTCAGATCGTTCACTTCAGCCTGCAGCGCGCGCTGCTGCTTGTGGTCGACCACCGTCGGGGCGACGCGACTGCTCAGGAAAAACACCAGCACGCCGACCGCGACCAGGCTGCCCAGCCACGCCAACCCCCACCACAGGCGGCGCCAGCGATTGCCGACGTCGTCGTGCCTTCGCACCACGAAGCGAGGTGGTGGTCGTGAACCCATGGATGAGCGTTCCGGCAAAAGGCAAGGTATAGCCCGCGCGTGACGAAAGCGTCAAGGAACGGGCGCACGCCGGTGCGGATCCGGCGTGGCGGCGTGCGCGGAACGTGACGCGCGGTCAGCTCTGCATCTTGCTCTGCAGGTAACGCTCGGCGCCAATGTCCTTGATCAGGTTGAACTGGGTTTCCAGCCAGTCGATGTGCTCTTCCTCGTCGTGCAGGATGTGCTTGAACAAGTCACGACTGATGTAGTCGGCAATGCCTTCGCTATGGGCGATCGCCTCGCGCAGGTCCTTGGTGGCGGCCAGCTCCAGGTCCAGATCACCCTGCAGGCATTCCACCGGGTTCTCGCCGATGCGCAACTTGCCCAGATGCTGCAGGTTCGGCAAGCCGTCCAGGAACAGGATGCGCTCGATCAGGCGATCAGCGTGCTTCATCTCGTCGATCGACTCCGCGTACTCGTGCTCGGCCAGCTCGGTGTAGCCCCAATCCTTGTACATGCGCGCGTGCAGGAAATACTGGTTGATCGCGGTCAGCTCGTTGTAGAGCACCTTGTTGAGGAACTCGATGACCTTGGCATCACCTTTCATGGCGTTTCTCCTTCACGACAGACAGTCCACTATACAAACTCCGCGCGGCGGCCGGCGGAATGAGAATGGTGACGTTTTGTCGTGGCGCGGGGTCGAAAGGCCGTGGTTGGCGCGGGTCTGATCGGCGCTGGGGGTGTCCCTCGCATTCAGGCCGAACGCGGCCGCCAAAGCGGCGGGCAGAGCCCGCCCTACGCGACGGCGAAAGACCGTAGGGCGGGCTCCGCCCGCCGGCCTTCAGGGAATCAACTCAGGCCACAACCATCGGCAACTGGCAAACCACCTGTTTCCTGGCCTGTTCCAGCGTCGCGCGTGCCTCGTCCTGGCAGCAGCCGCAGCAATCGCCGCAACCCGTGCGTGCCTGCAATTCCGCAAACGTCTGCACGCCATCGGCCGCTTCGCGGCGGATGTCATGGTCGGTGACGGCGTTGCACATGCAGATATACATGGCGCGTATAAGAACGCGAATGCGAATGATTGTCAACAATCGGTTTTTCGACCGCTGCCGTCCGTTCAGGCAGCGGCGCGCCCGTCACCCGGGCCGGGCGGCAACGGGCCGGACTCGCCACGCGGCGGCGTGGTGCCGATTTCCACGCCGAACAGCTCCTCGACCAGCGGCGCAAAATTGCGCAGCGCCCGTTCGTACACATCCCGCTTGAAGTTGACCACATGCGCGGCGGGGTACCAGAAATCCACCCAGCGCCAGATGTCGAACTCCGGCTTCTCGTTGGCGTCCAGCTTCAGCGCCTCCTCGCCGCCGACCAGCTTGAGCAGGAACCACACCTGCTTCTGGCCAATGCAGGTCGGCCGCTGGTGCCGGCGCACATAGCGCTCGGGCAGCCGATAGCGCAACCAGCCATGGGTGGAGGTGATCACTTCCACATGGTGCGCCGCCAGCCCCGTTTCCTCCTCCAGCTCGCGGTACATCGCCTCCAGCGGCGTCTCGTCCGTGCGCATGCCACCCTGCGGAAACTGCCAGCCATCACGATTGACCCGGCGCGCCCAGAACAGCTGGCCGTCTGCGTTCAGCAGCACGATGCCCACGTTCGGACGGTAGCCATCTACATCAATCATGTCGTCTCCTGGGGCTTAACCCCGTGACTTTGCGGCCAAAACGGCCGCGTAGCCTCGTCCCCGATTCAACCACGGCAAGCCCCAGGCAGCAAGCCATCCACTTGAACCAAAACGCCCAGCCCACTACACTTCCGCGCCCCGTCCGCGATCGTCCCCGATCGCCCCGCGGCGGGTTCCCGATGGCTATGTAGCTCAGCTGGTTAGAGCACAGCACTCATAATGCTGGGGTCGGTGGTTCGAGTCCACCCATAGCCACCAAACGCCCTCTCGCGCGTTCCGTAGTCTCCAGAAATTCCTCCAACCCGTCTGAAGGGCGCATTCCGTGCGCGCATGGTTGCGGGCTGGCGGTCAGCCTGGTGGTGATCCGCGCCCATGGCCTGCGCCGGCGTCCAACCGGAAGTAAAGTACCGGGATGAATCAGGGGCAGGCATGACCAACGAAGAATTCAAGAAGACGCTGTGGGACACGGCCAACAAGCTGCGCGGGTCGGTGTCAGCGGCGGAGTACAAGTACCCCGTGCTGGGCATGGTGTTCCTGAAGTACGTGTCGGACATGTTCCAGGCGCAAGGAGAGGTGATCCGCCATCGCATCGCTGACCCGGCCTCGGAATACTTCATTGGCGACGCGGCCATCCGCAAGGACAGCGAGGCCGCCTTCGTCGACGACAAGACCTTCTACGACCAGGACAACGTGTTCTGGGTGCCGCGCACGGCGCGCTTCGACGTCTTGCTGGCGCAGGCCACCGCGCCGGATCTGGCTCAGCGGTTGGATCGAGCGATGGGCGAGATCGAGGCCGAGAACCCGACGCTGAAAGGCGTTTTGTACCGCGAGTTTTCGCGCCTCGCGCTGGAACCGGGCAAGCTGGGCGATCTGATGGGGTTGATCGCGCGGCTCAGCTTCGACCCGGCGCGGCACGGAAGTCGTGACGTGTTCGGCGAGGTGTACGAATACTTCCTCGGCCAGTTCGCCATGAACGAGGGTGCCAAGGCTGGCGAGTTCTACACGCCCAAGAACGTGGTCAAGCTGCTGGTGGAAATCCTCGCCCCGTTCAAGGGCAAGATCTACGATCCCGCCTGCGGCTCCGGCGGCATGTTCGTGCAGTCGGCCAAGTTCAAGGACGCGCACCAGAAGACGTTGGGCAAGAAGGGCGACCTGGCGATCTACGGCCAGGAGCTGATGGCGCAGACGCGCCGCCTGTGCCTGATGAACCTTGCCGTGCACGGCATCGACGGTGACCTCGGCCAGAGCTACGGCTCCAGCTTCACCAACGACCAGCACAAGACCCTGCGCGCCGATTACATTCTGGCCAATCCGCCGTTCAACATCTCCGACTGGGACGGCGACAAGCTCACCGACGATCCGCGCTGGGTTCACGGCATCCCGCCCAAGGGCAACGCCAACTTCGCCTGGCTGCAACACATGCTGGCGCGACTGTCCTCGCGCGGCCGCGCCGGTATCGTGCTGGCCAACGGCTCCATGAGTTCGCAGCAATCCGGCGAAGGCCAGATCCGCACCGACATGGTGCGCAAGGACGTGGTCGAGTGCATGGTCGCGCTGCCCGGCCAACTGTTCTCCAACACGCAGATTCCGGTGTGCCTGTGGTTCCTGTCGCGCAACAAGGCGGCGGGTGAAAACGGCAAAATCGACCGCCGCGGGCAGATCCTGTTCATCGACGCGCGCAAGGCGGTCAGCGGCCGCATCTCGCGTACCCAGGTCGAGTTCACCGACGAGGATCTTGAGCGTCTCAGCCAGACCTACCACCGCTGGCGCGGCACCGACTTCAGCGACGGCGCCGATTATGCCGACGAACCCGGCTTCTGCCATTCCGCCGCGCTGGACGAAGTGGAAAAGCACGGCTACGTGCTGACTCCGGGGCGCTACGTTGGTGCCGTGGTCGAAGATGATGACGACGAGGCGTTTGCCGAGAAGATGGAGCGGCTGACGGCGCTGTTGGCGGAGCAGATGGCCAAGGGCGGCGAGCTGGATGCGGTGATTCGGGAGAAGTTGGGGGCGTTGGGTTATGGGGTGTGATTGTTCTGACGCCTTCACCGAGGTCGCCTGGGATGAAGTTCCACTCTCGGAGTTGACCTCCGCCAACGTCACGTATGGCGTAGTTCAGCCCGGCGCTGCGGTTCCGGACGGCGTGCCGATGATACGGGTTAATAATTTCAGCGGTCACACATTGAATCTCTGTGACGTCATGCGAATTTCGCACGACGTTGAGCGGAAGTACGAGCGAACGCGCATTCGCGCAAATGATGTCCTGATCACGGTCGTCGGATCGGTCGGTCAGGTAGCCGTTGTCCCTTCCGAGTTGGCAGGCTGGAACATTGCTCGCGCCGTGGCGCTGATCCGCCCTCGCTCGATTGCGCTTGCTCGTTGGATCGCGCATTTCCTACGCTCCCCCCTCGCGCAGCATCGGATGGGTGTCGCAGCTAATACGACGGTTCAAACAACGGTCAATTTGAAAGACCTTCGGGCGATGCATATTCCTATGCCGCCGGAGTCGATTCGGCGAGGCATCTGCGGGTTGTTGGACGCGCTCGACGACCGCATCGACCTCCTGCGCCAAACCAACACCACCCTCGAAGCCATCGCGCAAGCCTTGTTCAAGTCCTGGTTCGTGGACTTCGACCCCGTGCGCGCCAAGGCCGAAGGCCGCGAGCCGGAAGGCATGGACGCGACCACTGCCGCCCTGTTCCCCAACGAGTTCGAGGAGTCGGATCTGGGGTTGATTCCAAAGGGGTGGAATGTAGGCACCTTTGCCGATATCGCCCTTCAGTCGAAAGGCAGCGTGTCCCCACTGAAATCGCCGGAGACCGAGCACGAACACTACAGCCTGCCTGCATTCGACGCGGGCCTGATGCCAGTGCACGAGTTGGGCGAGGCCATCAAGAGTAACAAGACGCCGGTGCCCAACGACGCGATACTCATTTCTAAGCTCAACCCGCATATCCCACGCATCTGGTTCACCGGCAAAGTCCACGCGAATGCCGTTTGCTCGACGGAGTTTCTGGTGTGGACCCCAGCCCGAGGCATAACGCCTGAATACGTGTTCTGTCTTGCCGTCTCGGTGCCGTTCAACACAGCCATGAAGCAGCTGGTGACCGGTACATCAAATAGCCACCAGCGCGTCAAGCCCGACCATCTGAAGTCAATTCCTACGATCATTCCTCCCGTTGCCTTGACGCAAGCTTTCGGAACATTCGTGGGGCCCTTGCTGAAGCGGGTTCAGCAAAACCGTTCGATCGCTCAGTCGCTCGCTCGACTCCGCGACACCCTTCTCCCCCGCCTGATCTCCGGCAAGCTGCGCCTGCCCGACGCCGAGGAAGCCCTTGAGGACGTCATCGCATGAGTGAAACCGTCAACCTCTATTGCGACGAAAGTTGCCACCTGCCCAACGACGGCAAGCCGTTGATGGTGCTCGGTCTGGTTGCCTGTCCGTTGGGCAAGACACGCGAGATCGCTGTCCGCCTGCGTGAAATCAAGCGCAGACATGGCATGGCGGAAGGCTTCGAGGTGAAGTGGAACAAGGTGTCCCAGGGCCAGGTCGCGTTCTACATGGACTGGCTGGACTATTTCTTCGATGACGATGATCTGAGCTTTCGCGCCGTTGTCGCAGACAAGACCGGCCTTCAGCACGACGCCTTCGGCCAAGACCACGACGACTGGTACTACAAGATGATGTACCAGTTGGTGCAACACGTGATCCGGCCCGACGCATGTTTCCGAATCTACCTGGACAAGAAAGATACGCGCAGCGCCCAAAAGGTCACCAAGCTGCATGAGGTGCTGTGTAGCAGCGTGCTTGATTTCGATCGACAAGTGATCGAGCGCGTG
This sequence comes from Rhodanobacter sp. G2-10, assembly GCF_055809185.1. Lineage (NCBI taxonomy): Bacteria > Pseudomonadati > Pseudomonadota > Gammaproteobacteria > Lysobacterales > Rhodanobacteraceae > Rhodanobacter > Rhodanobacter sp. G2-10. Next base: position 25,012 of record NZ_CM147900.1, read on the forward strand.
CAGGTCATTGAGTCGCATGCCGTGGAACAGATCCAGTTGGCTGACTTGCTGATGGGCGCGGTGGGATACGTCAATCGTGGGCTTTCAGGGAATGCCGGCAAGGATGCTTTGATTGCGCGAATCAAGCAGCGAACTGGCTATGCGTTGACACGCTCCACGCTGTTGCGTGAACCCAAGTTCAACCTTTTCCTGTGGCACGGGCGGTCGTTCGGGGTCAGCGCATGAGTGACAACTGGTTGCCCGAATTGTTGTTGCTTGAGGATTCGCAAGGCGATTGGTTCAGCTATATCGAACGGGTGCATCGTCAATTCGTTGCCGACTTTGTCGACTCATTGCCACATTGGCCCAACAAGCGGGTTGGTCTGAAGCGCCATCCCGAATACGACGGGAGAAGCGCAACGTTTTGGCACATGATTTCCGACGGCAGAGCGGAAGCGGATCGCTTACCGGATTTCAGACGGTGCGAGCGGATCGGATGGCCCCGACCGATGATGGACGAGTTCGATCAAGCCCAGCCAGGAACTAGTGACTGCCGATTGATCTGGTGGAAAGAGATGCGGGACCGCGAGGAGAGGTATTTGCTCGCCACGCCGGACTTCAGCTACGTCGTCGTCGTGGCCGATCGAGGTGATTTCGTGCTGCCATGGACCGCTTTCGTCGTGGAGCACGAACATCAGCGCAGGAAGCGCCGCAAAGCGTACGAGGCGTTTTGGAAGGCCCGAAAAAGCTGAAGCCGCCCCGAAGGACGGCCTCGTTACTCCTTCAACACATGGTTGATGAGCTGGACTGGATGATACAGAGGGAATCATTACCCTGCAATGAATATTTGTGCAACGCAGCATCAAGCCTGATCGTACCAGTGGAGTAAAGCAACTAGGTCGTCAGGGTTGGCAATCTTCCACAAACGGGCATCACGATCATTACCCACGCGCGGTGCTTGTGCGTCCAGATTGGAGTGGCGTCGTCGATCCGCGGGGTAGCGCTCGAAAGATGCGATTGCGCTCGGCGGGTGCAAGTCTTCCGCCCAGACGTTGATGCCCTGGACATCCCGCTGGATGGCGAGGTGTCGACCCTTGCTGGTTTCGAAGCCTGCGACCTTCTTGTTGCCCGCTTTGATACGCGGCATTTGGGCAGCAATCAGGGCCTCGGCCTGAGCGACGGTCTGCGACCTAAGCGAGCCAGCACCCTTGATGACCCTTGCGGTTGATGGCGTTGTCGTTGTATTGGGAATTGGCGCGGATGGCGTAGCTGGCATGACGGTCTGTTGTGCCGTCTGAGTGGGACAGGGAAGTGTCCAGTGCGGAGTGACCGAGCGAACCAGCCGCTCACGGGCGGCGTCAAGCTGTCCCGGATTGGTTTTGGCCGAAAGATCTTCCCGATTCTTGGTACCCAGAAAATATGCGATTCGCTCGGCGTTGGCGCCGGAAGGATGCGGCATACCTGCCAATACGCGGTCTTCTTCAAGCTGGCCGCGGGAGACGCAGTCTGCCAATACGGCTGCGGGCTCCTTGCCCAAGGGAATCCAGAAAGCGTCCCTGAGCTGTGCGATTTCCACACCGAGCCAACGCTGGGTCATGCTTCGCAGCACAGGAGTGGCGAGTATTGGTGGCGAGCCGGAGTAGTCCTTGCCATCAAGAAATACGGGGTAACGCAACGCCGAGGTGAAGTGCACCAGGTCAGCGCGATTGTCGAACAGGCGGGCGCAGGTCTCGATGCCGAGCGATTGCTGCATGCCGATGCGATCAAGCATGGCCACGAGATTGCTGCGCATGGGGCCGGAGAAGCTGGCGCTCTGCTTGGCTTGCTCAAGCGCCCTTTCCGCGCTGATTTTGGTGCGCATCGCCGCACGCAATGCATTGATCGCATTGCGGGCCTGTTGTGCGCCGGGAGTGATCCCGAGCAGTACGATTCGGGCATTCGAGTTGACGTGCTCGAATGGGGCGTAGCAGCAGGTGAATTGATCGTGCCGCTCGATCAGTAGACGATGGTCGTGTGGATCGATCTGTGGATTATCGCGAATGGTGTTTCGAAAGTGCTCAAAGTCGTTGTTCATGGATGGAGCCCCTGTTTCTGAAGTGGAAAATCAGACCTCAATTTGTCCGGCGCTGAGCACGTCGGGGTGGCCAATGGCTGCGTTTGGTGCGATATCAGGGTTCAGAAGTCCTTGACTCGCTTGCCTTCGTACATGGCGGGGGCGAAGGCGTTTGAGCCGCTGGTTGCCGTCACGCGACACATGCGAACGGTGCCGCGCTCGCGGAACTTGCCTTGCTTGATTGCCTGAAGCAACTCGTCCTCGCTCATGCCCTGGAACTTTTTGGTGTCATTGGTGAAATTGACGTTATACAAGCCCTTTTTGGAACCCGACTTGCCCTTGTAGGGATGGACTTTGTGGCCCTCCTTGTCGAACGCCCATACGCTCAGCAGATGAGAAGATGTGTCGCTCATGGTTTGCTCCTTTTCTGTTTTGAGAATGATCAGTAGCCGCGGAAATAAGGCTGGCCCATCCATTGATTACACGGCTGCGCAAGCAGTGAACGGAAGGTATTCGCGATGTTGCTGGTTGGTGTTGCGCGCCACGCGTGCAGCGCGGCCAAGGTGCGGTCAATGCGGTTGTTGCTGCCCGTGGCCACCCAGGTCCTGATTTGCAGCAGACCGCTGGCGTGGCAGCACTGTCCGAGGAAGGCGCCGGTTTCGGTGGGGACGGCGAACTGCATGGGCCGGGCTCGCTCCGAAAGCGATTGACATGCCGAATGAAGCAGATCGAACCAAGCGAGGGCGCTTGCCAATTCGGCTCGTATCTCAGCGTGGTTTGTTGTGGCCAGTCGTTCAAAGAGTCGTTCGATCGCATGCTGACTGAGCAATGCCACGGGCTTGTTGGAGAAGCCCGCCCACCCACCATCGACACGCACATGGACATCACTGATCCGCAGGGCGTCCTCGGTTTCCTCGCCAGCACCGGTTTGCTTGACAGGCCGTACGCTCGTACCGGTAGCGAGCAGCGTGTTACGGCAGCTGTACTGGTGAAATGCCGCAAGAGACGTGCGCATGCGTGGTACCAGACGACGCAGGCTTCGTATGCGTTCGCGGGTTGCAAGTTTGGCGGTTGTCACCAGGGAGATCGTTGGGGTGAGTGCTTGCCACTCACGATCGCGATCATGGAATTCGCGAAATAGCTCCCTGCGCAGACCGCGTGCCAGCCGGTGGGAGAAGCGCGGTGGCGTAAACGTTGTCTGGACAGGAGCGATGGCGATATTCATGGAGGTTTTCCTCGGTGTCTTGATCGGGTGGCCGCAGAGCGGGCAAAGCGGGGCCGCTACCTGCCGCAAGACGGCAAGTCTGGTCACGTTGAACAGACGGCGATTCAGTGGTGCGGTGGAAGGTCGCTTTGCAACCGCCAGTTGGCGTAGGCAGCAGCCAGCGATCGATAGGTGGCCGCAGCCACGTCGTCCGGCTCCTTGGAGCCAAGATGGGCGGCCAGTTCGCGCCAGAATTGAGGCGACAAGGTCAGGCTGCCATCGTCAAAGTTTCCGGCCTCGATCCTGCTGTACAGGGTCGCTTGCTCTACGCTCCAACCCAGAGCAGCGCCTAAATCTTCCGCCGTCAGATTCCGGCTGTGACGCCATTTTTGCCACACGTCACCTGGCGGCAACGCTCGCTGCAGATCGTCGGATCGGGGACCGTTGTCCGGGGACTCGGTTGGAACAAAGTCGTTTCGCCGGGAAAGCCATTGCAGCGCATGGGCGGCTTCGATCAAGGTCCAGTGGCCGTCCTTGATGATTGGTATGGCATTGGGGTTGCTGGCATTTGTGGCTGAGCGGATGGTGCGTTCGGAAACTTTGGCCAGCGCGGCCAGCCATTCGATGGTGACCTGCCCCCCGTCATCGATCGATTTCCGCGCGTGAGCGGCGTGCACCAATCGATTGATGAAGTCGATGGCATCTTTGGTCATGAGATCTGTACCCATGGGATCCATCAGATTGCCGCGAAGCAGTTCGACGGGCACACAGGCCGCGTGCAGCGATTCGTCCAGCCAGTTGGGGTCCTCATGCGTGACACCAGACCATGCGTAGAGGGCAAGGTCCTGAAGGAGCGTCTTGAGGTCTGGAGCACCAGCCTCGCCCTTTAGGATGGCAAGGACCGTTTCGACGGCCTCGATCAAGCCATCGGCGGCGGAGGATGCGGCGTGTGTGAGTTCTGTTCGTTTCATTAGTTGCATATGCTTGTTAGGACGTTGAGAGAACGCTACTCGTCGTTCTGCGCGTTGTCAATATGATCATGCATATTAGGAAGTTTGATCGTGGTGTGATCATCGCGTGGGTCGCGCTGTTGAATAGAGAGCCGGGATCCAGCGGCTATCAGTCAAGGGCAAACGCACTCACTCTCTAGCGACGGGGGGAGCGGCTTCAGATGATGAGCTCTTCCTAGAGCGTTGGTTTACCTGGCGGGAAGGAAGCTCACCATAAGTGAGCATTTCCTTTGGTTGGTAAACCTTGATCGCCTTGCACTTGGTTTATGAAAACACTATTTTGCTCACCATGAGTGAGCAAAACGCCACAAAGGTAAACCGACTCCTGGGTCTGTTGGGTGATACCGCCTTGGTCACCAGCGCTTGGCTGGGCGAACACGGTTATGCCCGCAACCTGGTAGCCCGCTACGTCGCCAGTGGCTGGCTGGTATCGCCGGCACGCGGGGTATATCAACGTGCGGGTGGCGTGTTGCGTTGGGACGGGGTGGTGAACACGTTGCAGTTGACAGAGGCCTTGGCCGTGCATGTGGGCGGGCGGTTCGCGCTTTCCTGGCAAGGCCATGAACACTCCCTTCGTCTGGGCGAGGCCGCGACGGTGACGGTGTATGGCGCGACCAAGCCGCCTGGTTGGGTTGGCAAGCTGGCCTTGCCCGAACATTTCGACTACCGCGGCACCGGCCCGTTTGCCGTTTGCGACAATGATTTCGTCACCGTGCCGGACGACGTGCTGCAGAAGCGCGGACTGAAACGCATGACGATCGCTGCCGACACCAAGCCGGTGGTGATGGCGATGCCCGAACGCGCGCTCCTGGAACTGTGCGACGAGCCGCCTTCGGCGGCGCTGGTGTACGAGGCCGATGCGCTGATGCAGGGACTCGCCACGTTGCGTCCCGGATTGCTTCGTGCGTTGTTGCGGGAGTGCCGGAGTATCAAGGCCAAGCGCTTGTTTCTCGCGTTGGCCGAACGGCATCATCACGCCTGGCTGTCGCGAGTTGATCTTGAAGGTGTGAATCTGGGCAGCGGCAAGCGCGCCCTGGTGCCCGGTGGCCGCCTGCATCCGACCTATCAGATAACGCTGCCGGCAGATCTCGATGAGCAACTGGGATAGGCGCTACGCGGAGCGGGTGGCCTTGCTGGTGGAGATGCTGCCGGTCCTGGCGCTTGAGCCACGGTTCGCGCTCAAGGGCGGCACGGCAATCAATCTGTTCGAGCGTGACTTGCCGCGCTTGTCGGTCGATATCGACCTGACCTGGTTGTCATGCGGCGAGTTTGCCGAAGACAGCAGGCTGATTGCCGAGGGCTTGAGCACGCTCGCGGATGCGCTTCGTGCGGCGCCGCTACGCCTGCAAGTACAGACCTCGGCGGCACAGGGAGCGCCAGTCAACCGGATCATTGCCAGTCGCGGTCGCGCGCGTGTGCAGATCGAAACGTCACCGGTGATGCGTGGCGCTGTCCACCCGGTGCGGACGATGACTGTGCAGCCGGCGGTGGAAGACGAGTTTGGGTTTGCGCAAGCGCAGGTGCTGCATTCTGCGGATCTGTACGCAGGCAAGCTGGCGGCCACGGTGTCGCGGCAACACCCGCGCGACCTGTTCGATATGGGGCCCTTGCTTGAGCAAGATCAGCTCGACGCCGAGCTGTGGCGAACCTTCCTCGTCTACCTGACCTCCAGTCCCAAGCCTGCCGCTGATATGCTGGCGCCCGGCGAGCCGCAGGGCTTTGCTGAGATATTTGCTGCCCACTTCCGCGGGATGACCGCCACACCAACCAGCGCCGATCAACTACTGGCAATACGCGGCCGCCTGTTACGGAAAATGGCGGTGCTGCTGGATGACACCAGTTGCCGCTTCTTGTTGTCGGTGGAGCGCGAGGCGCCGGATTTCACCTTGATCGGCTTGCCGCAGGCCGCCACCTTGCCGGCCATTCGGCGCAAGCTGGACAATTTGAATGCGCGCTCGGACAAAAAGCGCGAAGCTGACTACCGCAAGCTTGAGGAAACGCTGGGAAGTCTGCAAAGGGACGGCGTGGCACACAGGGGAAACACGTGAAAGAAGACCATCTGGAATCGGCGTGCCTCGAATGGCTTGCTGGCCTGGGCTGGACCTGCCTGCATGGTGATGATGTGTCGCCCGGTGGTGACCAGGAAGCACGCAGCCGTTATGCCGACGTCGTGCTTGTGCCGCGGTTGCACCAAGCGGTGGTGCAATTGAACCCCGCCCTCTCCATCACAGAGGTGGATGACGTGGTTTCCAAGCTCGCTGACTACGGCGCGCAGTCTCTGGTGGACGGCAACAAGGAAGTCTACGACTGGTTGCGCAATGGCGTGCCGGTGCAACGCATAGAACACGATGGCACCCGCACGGTGCTGCGTGCGCGGGTAATCGACTTCGCTGGCAGCAATGACTTACTTGCCGTGCAGCAATTCACCGTGCAGGGTTTGAAAGTGCGGCGGCCGGACGTGATTCTGTTCGTGAACGGCCTGCCGCTGGTGGTGATCGAGCTGAAGAATCCGGCGGATCTGCATGCCGACGTCGAAGCGGCCTGGAACCAGATCCAGACCTACAAGGCCGACATCCCGCAGTTGTTCTACTTCAACCTGATGAATGTGATTTCCGACGGCACCGTGGCGCGGTATGGATCGTTGACGGCGGACCTCGGCCGCTATTCGCGCTGGCGTTTGCTGGGCGGCGAGAAGGTGGCCAAGGGACGTTTGGAACTGGATGTGCTGATTCTCGGCCTGTTCGATCCGTCGACCTTGCTGACCTTCTTGCACGGCTTCGTCGCGTTTGGGGGCGCCGATGGTGGGGCCGGCTTCAAGATCATCGCGCAATGGCACCAGTACCACGGCGTGCAAAAGGCGGTGGCGCGCGCCGCCGATGCGCTGCTGCATCGCAAGGATGGCAAGGGCGGCGTGATCTGGTTTACCCAGGGCTCCGGCAAGTCGCTGCTGGCGTTGTTCTACGTGATGGCGCTGCGCGACCGTCCCGAGTTTCGTAATCCGACGGTCGTGCTGGTCACCGATCGCAACGATCTGGATGGCCAGCTCTACGAGACGTTTGCGGACTGCGCGTGGTCACTGCGTGCCACGCCGGAACAGGCGGACAGCCGCGATGATCTGCGCAACAAGCTGTCGCAGGTTCAGGCCGGCGGAATCTTCTTCACCACTATCAACAAGTTCGCTCCCGAGTCCGGCCAGACCAAGGTACCGGTGTTGTGCGAGCGCTCCAACGTGATCGTGATTGCCGACGAGGCGCACCGCACGCAGTACGGCTTCAAGGCCGACCTCAACACGCAGACCGGCAAGACGCGCTTTGGCCTGGCCAAGTACATGCGCGATGCGCTGCCGAACGCGATCTATCTGGGCATGACGGGCACGCCGATCAGCCTGGATGACCGTGACACCGAGGCGGTGTTTGGCACCTATGTCGATGTGTACGACATGATCGCCGCCCAGGAAGATCAGGCGGTAGTGCCGGTCAGCTACGAGTCGCGGATCATTGAGCTGCGCTTCAACGAGGCCGAAAAGCAGGCCTTGATGGACGAGTTCCTCGAAGTGACCGAGGACGAAGACGAAAGCCAGCAGAACAAGACCGTCAGCCGACTGACCCGGCTGGAGGCGTTGGCCATGGCTGAGGGCAGGCTGGAGGTGCTGGCCGCCGACCTGGTTGCGCATTGGGAAGCGCGCACCGAATCGGTGGCGGGCAAGGCGATGATCGTGGCGATCTCCCGCGAGGCCGCGATTCGGCTGTACGACGCCATCGTCAAGCTGCGCCCGGAATGGCACAGCGATGACATCAATGCCGGCCGCATCAAGATCGTGATGACCGGTACGTCTGCCGACCCGCAGCACTTCCAGCCACATCGAACAGACAAGCCACAGCGCAAGCTGCTGGAGAAGCGCTTCAAGGACGCCGGCGATCCGCTGGAAATGGTGATCGTGCGTGACATGTGGTTGACCGGATTCGACGCGCCGCCGGTGCACACGTTGTACGTGGACAAGCCGATGCAAGGCCACGGGCTGATGCAAGCCATTGCACGTACCAACCGCATCTGGAAAGACAAGCCCGGTGGCTTGATCGTGGACTACATCGGCGTCGGCGAGGAGCTCAAGAAGGCGATCAAGCAGTACACCAAGGATGCCGGGGCGGATCGCGAACCGGTGGATACCTCCGGCGCGGCGTTGCATGTGCTGCTCGATACGCTGGACGTGATTCGCAAGGAGTTCTTCCATGGCTTCGACTACAGCGGCTCCAGCGATCCCAAGCGGGCATTGGCGCTGCTGGGACCCGCCATGGAGCACATTCTCAAGTTCAATCCGGAAGTGGACGAGAAGGGCCGCAACCTTGGTGTGCGCAGCTACATGGATATGGTCGCCCGATTGACGACCGCGCAGGCTCTGGCCGGCACACGCCCCGAAGCCATGGCCGTACGCGAGGAAATTGCCTTTTTCCAGGCCGTGCGAGTTTGTCTGATCAAGCTGACCCGCGCCGGCGAAGGCCGCTCGCGGCTGGAAAAGGAGGCCGCGCTGCGGCAACTGGTTGCCAAAGGCGTGCTGGTCGATGGTGTCCATGACATCTTCGCCACGCTCGGCCTGGGCAAGGCAGATATTTCGCTACTGGACGAGGAGTTCCTCAAGCAGATTCGCGAGATGCCAACCAAGAATCTCGCGGCGGAACTGCTGGAGCGGCTGCTGGCCGATCAGGTCAAGGCACGTGGTCAGAAGAATGCGATGCAGGGCAAGGAGTTCACCAAGAAGCTGGAAGAAGCGATCACCAAATACCAGAACCGTGGTCTGACTACGGTCGAGGTTATTGAAGAGCTGATCAAACTGGCGAAGGAGATCAATGCCGCTCGTCCGCCTGACGGCATGACGGACGAAGAGTTCGCGTTCTATCAGGCATTGATCGAGAACGAGTCCGCCGTGCGCGAGCTTGGCCACCCGGTGCTGCGTGCGCTGGCGCTGGAGCTGACCGACAAGCTGCGCCGGTCGGCCACGATCAACTGGCAAAATCGCAAGGATTCCCGTGCGCGCATGATGGCGATGATCAAGGTGCTGCTGGCCAAGCACAAATACCCGCCGGACAAGCAGGCGGAGGCGATCGAGAAGGTCATCGCGCAGGCCGAATTGCTGGCTGACAACTGGTCGGCTGATTAGCGCCTTGGCTGTGACGATCCACGACTCTTTCAAGCGGTTGGGACACGGCAGAAACACCTGGAAGCGGGGCCTGCCGCCGAGAGTCGCGACATGATTTGGCGCGGCCCTTCGTCATCGCGAATCTGTCTGATTGCGTTTGTGGCGGCAGCCGGTCTGCCACGGAAAACGGCAGTCAGGCAGGTCGCCCCTATAGAATGTCGCCATGCACATCTTCAAATCCTTCACCCTCGAAGCCGCCCACCGCCTGCCCAACGTGCCGGAAGGCCACAAGTGCGCACGGCTGCATGGTCATTCCTTCCGTGTCGAGATCCACGTCAGCGGCGAGCCGGATCCTCGGCTGGGTTGGGTGATGGATTTCGCGGATCTGAAAACGGCGTTCCAGCCGCTGTATGACCAACTGGACCACCACTACCTCAATGACATCGAGGGGCTGGAGAATCCGACCAGCGAGACGCTGGCGCGCTGGATCTGGCAACGTCTGGAGCCGCGGCTTGCGGGCCTGGACAAGGTGGTGGTGCATGAGACCTGCACGTCGGGAGCGAGCTGCAGCAAGGCGAGTTTGTGACGCGCTGCGTTAGAGGCCGCGTTCGCGCAAATGCATGTTTTGACTGAACAGTTTCCGAATGGTCTGATCTTTTTTGAAATTCCATGTTGCAATGCAACACTGGCCTTGGTAGAGTAGCTGCAACTACCCAATCCTCCACGAGGAGCCAAGCCATGAATCAGCAGATCAACAACCAGATGTTCGCTTTCACCAAGCAGTTCACCGATAGCGCGTTCAAGGCGCAGTCCCTGGCCCTGAAGGGTCTGGAGAAGGTCGCTGACCTGCAGCTTCAGGCGCTCGAGCAGAGCTCCAAGGTGTCGGCCGAGTTCATCGCCGAGGCGATGGAGACCCGCGACGTCAACGGCCTTCGTGGCTTGTGGGAGCGTGGCAGCGAGCTGAGCCGCGCCAATGCAGAGCACGTTGTGGCGGTGTCGCAGGAAGTGCTGGCCATCACCCAGAAGACCGCCGAGTCGCTGAATGCGCTCGTGCAGGAGCAGCGCCAGGCCGCGAACGACGCGGTGACCGCGCCGGTTTCCGCCAAGAAGAAGGCTGCCGCCAAGTAATTTCGCTGGTTCATCGCGAAATGTCGTAACACAAGCAGGGCTGGGCACATGTGTCCGGCCCTGCTTGTGTGCAGCGTCGCAAGATCGTGCGGCGCGAGCGCTGGTGGGTGCCCGGCAGAAACCTCGGGTTTGCCAACGAGATGCGGCAATTTGCCGGTTTCGCAGCTTGTCCGCGCAATTGGCACACTGATATACTTTTGCGGATTGGATCGTGGCGGGTGACTGAAACGGTGCCGCCTGATACGGGCCGCGCGGAGACGTCACTTGCTCAACAACCTGGCCTCGGGTCGGCGCCTCGCCTTGCGCATCGTGTTGCTGCAGTTCGCTGTGGCGGCGTTGGCGGGTGGCGTTTTCCTTGCGCTGGGGCGTCGTGAAGCGGTGTCAGCCGCGGCGGGCGCGGTGTTGGTGGCGCTGGGTACCGCGGTGATGACGGTGCGGATGTTCAGCGACATTGGCGGCGCAGGTTTGGCGCTGGGTCGGTTGCTGACGGGCATGTTCCTGAAATGGATCGTGATCGTCGGTGGGCTGGTCATGATTCTGTTCCAATTCGAATTGCCGCCACTGGCCGCCATCACGGGGTTGGTGGCTGCTTACGCGGTCTATCTGTTGGCGTTCAGATTCAAGGGTTGAAGCATGGCAAGCGAGTCGGGCGGGCTTACCGAATACATCCAGCATCACCTGCAGCACTTGACCCCACACACCAGCCAGGGCGGGTTCTGGGCGGTGCATGTCGACTCGATCACCGTGTCGCTGGCGCTGGGTGTGTTTTTCTGCCTGTGGTTCTGGCTCAAGGCGCGCAAGGCCACGGCCGGTGTGCCGAGCAAGGGGCAGGCCTTTGTCGAGATCATCCTCGAATTCGTCGATGGCCAGGTCAAGGACGTGTTCCATGGCGACCGTCGCGTGCTGGGTCCGCTGGCGCTGACCGTGTTCATCTGGGTGTTCCTGATGAACGCGATGGATCTGCTGCCGGTGGATCTGCTGCCGTGGATCACCGAAATGTTCGGCATCGGCCACTTCCGCGCCGTGCCCACCGCCGACATCAACATGACGTTCGCGATGTCGCTGACAGTGTTCGCGCTGATCATTTTCTACAGCTTCAAGGCCAAGGGCTTCGGCGGCTACATGGGTGAGCTGTTCACCGCGCCGTTCGGCAAGCATCCGGCGCTGTGGCTCCCCAACTTCCTGCTCAACGTGGTCGAGCTGCTGTCCAAGCCGGTGAGCCTGGCGATGCGACTGTTCGGCAACATGTACGCTGGCGAGCTGGTGTTCATGCTGATCGCCGGTCTGTTCAGCGCTGGTGCCGGTTTGGCCGGCTGGGCGCTGTACGGCGCCGGCATCATCGGTTACACGGTGTGGGGCATCTTCCACATCCTGATCATTTCGATCCAGGCGTTCATCTTCATGGTGCTGACGATCGTGTACATCTCGATGGCGCACGATCACCACTGATTGGCTGTTGTCGAACCCCTTGTTTCAATCCGTTTTGCCTACTCAAGTTTGATTTTCTCAGGAGACCGTCGTGGAACTCATCACTCAAATTGCTCAAGTCCAGTCCTTCACCGCCATTGCGCTGGGCCTGATCATCGGCCTGGGCGCCCTCGGTGCCTGTATCGGTATCGGCGTCATGGGCTCCAAGTTCCTTGAAGCCGCTGCCCGTCAGCCCGAGCTGGTGCCGCTGCTGCAGGGCCGCATGTTCCTGCTGGCCGGCCTGATCGACGCCGCGTTCCTGATCGGCGTGGCGCTGGCCATGTACTTCGCCGTGGCGAACCCGCTGCTGTCGAAGCTGGCAGGCGCGTAAGCCTCGTGGCGGCGCTGCGGCGCCGCCGGTTCGACCCGGGTGTCTTGATGCCCGGGTTCGGTTCAACCCGTATTTGCAGGTAACGCAGCGATGGATTTCAACGCGACCTTGATTGGCGAAATGATTTCGTTCGCCATCCTGATCTGGTTCTGTGTGCACTTCATCTGGCCTCATCTCAACAAGGCCATCGAAGAGCGCCAGATCAAGATCGCCGAAGGCCTGAATGCCGCCGAGCGCGCGCATGCCGAGCTGAAGGACGCCGACTCCAAGGTGGCGGCCGAGATCAAGCAGGCCCGCGTGCAGGCTTCGGAGATCATCGACAAGGCCCAGCAGCAGGCCAACCAGATCATCGAGAAGGCCCGCGGCGACGCAGTCAGCGAGATCAACCGGCTGAAGGCTTCGGCGCAGGACGATATTGCCTCGATGGCGCAGCGCGCACGCGACCAGCTGCGCGACCAGGTCGGCTCGCTGGCCGTGGCCGGCGCCAGCAAGATCGTGCAGCGCGAGGTGGATGCCTCCACCCACAAGGCGCTGCTCGACCAGCTCGCGGCCGAGATCTGATCGATGGCCCAGGCAATCACCCTCGCTCGTCCCTACGCCCGCGCCGCTTTTGAAGTGGCGCACGCCGCCGGTTCGCTGGAAGCGTGGTCGCAGGCGTTGGCCTTTGCCGCTGCAGTGGCGGCCGATCCGCGCGTCGCCGGTCTCGGCAACGATCCGCGGGTGGTGCCGGAGCAGCTTGTTGCCCTGCATCTGCCGGCGGGTATCGCGGCGGATGCGCCGTTCGGGCACTTCCTCACGGAAATGGCCGAGCAGCGGCGTCTGGCCCTGCTGCCGGAAGTGGCCGAGCTGTACGAGAACTTCAAGCGCGAGTCCGAGTCGCAGCTGCTGGTCAAGGTGACCAGCGCGATGGCGTTGGACGCCGCCCAGACCGAGCAGCTGAAGGCTTCGCTGAAGCGCCGTTTCAAGCGCGAGATCGAACTGGAAACCCAGGTCGACGCCTCGCTGCTGGCGGGCGCGGTGATCGATACCGGCAGCGAAGTGATCGACGGTTCCGCCCGCGGGCGCCTGGCCAAGCTGGCCGGCGCGCTGGTGAATTAGTTTCACGCGAAAAACTTCGCGTAGTGAAAAAGCATTCAATCTTGGGATAACACCATGTCCAGCACCACACTGAATCCGTCCGAGATCAGCGAACTGATCAAGAGCCGCATCGAGCAGTTCAAGCTTGGCGCCGAAGCACGCAACGAGGGCACGATCATCAGCGTGTCCGATGGCATCGTGCGCATCCATGGCCTGGCCGATGCGATGCAGGGCGAAATGATCGAGCTGCCGGGCAACGCGTTTGCACTGGCGCTGAACCTGGAGCGCGACTCGGTCGGCGCGGTGGTGCTGGGCGAGTACCAGCATCTGCGCGAAGGCGATACCGCCAAGACCACCGGCCGCATCCTGGAAGTGCCGATCGGTCCGGAGCTGCTCGGCCGCGTGGTTGACGCGCTGGGCAACCCGATCGACGGCAAGGGTCCGATCAACGCCAAGCTCACCGCGCCGGTCGAAAAGGTGGCGCCGGGCGTGATCTGGCGCAAGTCGGTCGACCAGCCGCTGCAGACCGGTTACAAGTCGGTCGACGCGATGATCCCGGTCGGCCGCGGCCAGCGCGAGCTGATCATCGGCGACCGCCAGACCGGCAAGACCGCGCTGGCGATCGACGCGATCATCGCGCAGAAGGATTCCGGCATTAAGTGCATCTACGTCGCGATCGGCCAGAAGCGCTCGTCGATCGCCAACGTGGTGCGCAAGCTCGAAGAGAACGGCGCGCTGGCGAACACCATCGTGGTGGTGGCTTCGGCTTCCGAGTCGGCCGCGCTGCAGTACGTGGCACCGTATTCGGGTTGCGCGATGGGCGAGTACTTCCGCGACCGTGGCCAGGACGCGCTGATCGTCTATGACGATCTGTCCAAGCAGGCCGTGGCCTACCGCCAGATCTCGCTGCTGCTGAAGCGTCCGCCGGGCCGTGAAGCGTATCCCGGTGACGTGTTCTATCTCCACTCGCGTCTGCTCGAGCGCGCTTCCCGCGTGTCCGAGGCCTACGTCGAGAAGTTCACCAACGGCGAAGTGAAGGGCAAGACCGGCTCGCTGACCGCGCTGCCGATCATCGAGACCCAGGGCGGCGACGTTTCGGCGTTCGTGCCGACCAACGTGATCTCGATCACCGACGGTCAGATCTTCCTCGAAACCGACCTGTTCAACGCCGGTATCCGTCCTGCCGTGAACGCCGGTATCTCGGTGTCGCGCGTGGGTGGTTCGGCGCAGACCAAGATCGTGAAGAAGCTCTCCGGCGGCGTGAAGCTGGCGCTGGCGCAGTTCCGCGAACTGGCGGCGTTCGCGCAGTTCGCCTCGGACCTGGACCCGGCCACGCGCGCCCAGCTGGACCGCGGCCAGCGCGTCACCGAGCTGATGAAGCAGGCGCAGTACACGCCGCTGTCGATCGCCGAACTGGCGCTGTCCGTGTATGCCGCCGAGAAGGGCTACCTCGACGACCTGCCGGTCAACAAAGTGCTGCCGTTCGAGAAGGGCCTGCACGCCTTCATGCACCAGAACCACGCGGAACTGATGAAGAAGATCGTGGCCACCGGCGCCTGGGACAACGACATCGAAGCCACCTTCAAGGCCTCGCTGGACGAGTACAAGAAGACCGGTAGTTGGTAGTGGAGCCGGGATTTGGCATTCGGGATTCGGGATTCGCAAAGGCGCAAAAGCGTAGCGCGCTCCCGCTCTGACGAATCCCCAATCCCTTCATCCCGAATCCCACGAGTGAGCAAAGCGAGCGAGTAAAGCATGGCCAGCGGACGCGAAATCAAAACCAAGATCAAGAGCACGCAGAACATGCGCAAGGTCACGCGCGCGCTCGAAATGGTCTCGGCGGCCAAGATCCGTCGTGCGCAGGACCTGATGAAGTCCTCGCGCCCGTATGCGCGCCTGATGCGCAAGGTGATCGCGCACGTGGCGCAGGCCAGCACCGACTTCAGCCATCCGTTCCTGACCGAGCGCGAGAACGTGGCGCGGGTCGGCTACATCGTGGTGTCGACCGATCGCGGGCTGTGCGGTGGCCTCAATTCCAACATGTTCCGCAAGCTGTTGCCGGCGATCGCCGAGTGGCAGAAGCAGGGCGTGCAGGTGGACGTGGTGGCGATCGGCCAGAAGGCGATCTCGTTCTTCCGCCGGATCAAGGGCGTGAACCTGGTCGGCACGGTCAGCCATCTGGGCGAGAAGCCCAAGCTGGAGCAGCTGGTCGGCGTGATCAAGGTGATGATGGACGCCTATACGGCCAACGGGCTGGATCGGGTGTTTCTTGCCTACAGCGACTTCGTCAACACGATGACGCAGAAGCCGACGATCGACGCGCTGCTGCCGCTGCCGTTGGTGGCGGCGGAAATGGAGGCGCACCAGGAAGCGGGCGAGTCCGCCTACGCTGGCGTCAAGCTGGAAGTCGGGCACGACTGGGACTACCTCTACGAGCCGGACGCGCAGACCGTGCTGGAACACGTGCTCGGCCGCTACATCGAGTCGGTGGTCTACCAGGCCGCGCTGGAAAACCTCGCCAGCGAGCACGCCGCCCGCATGGTGGCCATGAAGGCCGCGTCCGACAATGCGAACAAGGTGATCGACACGCTGACGCTGACCTACAACAAGGCGCGCCAGGCAGCGATCACCCAGGAAATTTCCGAGATCGTCGGCGGTGCCGCGGCGGTCTAGCTCCATGGATACATGTAGGAGCGCACCCTGTGCGCGATGCTTTTCGCTCCGATCCATCCAGGAGCTTCGCGCACAGGGTGCGCTCCTGCAAGAACGACAACAGATTTCCGCGTGTGCGGAAATCGAGATGAAAAAATTCAGAGTCTTCGGAGTTACAAAATGAGCCAGGGCAAAGTTGTTCAGATCATCGGTGCGGTCGTCGACGTGGAGTTTGCGCGTGACCAGGTGCCGCAGGTGTACGACGCACTCAAGATCGACGGCACCGACATCACGCTGGAAGTGCAGCAGCAGCTCGGCGACGGCATCGTGCGCGCGATCGCGCTCGGCACCACCGAGGGCCTGAAGCGCGGTCTGGAAGCCCGCAACACCGGCGAAGGCATCAAGGTTCCGGTCGGCAAGGCCACGCTGGGCCGGATCATGGACGTGCTGGGCAACCCGATCGACGAGGTCGGCCCGATCGAGGCCAAGGATCACTGGGTCATCCACCGCGAGGCGCCGAGCTACGACGAGCAGGCCGCGTCCAACGACCTGCTGGAAACCGGCATCAAGGTGATCGACCTGGTCTGCCCGTTCGCCAAGGGCGGCAAGGTCGGCCTGTTCGGCGGCGCCGGCGTGGGCAAGACCGTGAACATGCTCGAGCTGATCAACAACATCGCCACCCAGCACGCCGGTCTGTCGGTGTTCGCCGGCGTCGGTGAGCGTACCCGCGAAGGCAATGACTTCTATCACGAGATGCAGGAAGCGGGCGTCGTCAAGATCGACAACCTGCCCGAGTCCAAGGTGGCGATGGTCTACGGCCAGATGAACGAGCCGCCGGGCAACCGCCTGCGCGTGGCGCTGACCGGCCTGACCATGGCCGAGTACTTCCGCGACGAGAAGGACGAGAGCGGCAAGGGCAAGGACGTGCTGTTCTTCGTCGACAACATCTACCGCTACACCCTGGCCGGTACCGAGGTGTCCGCGCTGCTGGGCCGCATGCCGTCGGCGGTGGGTTACCAGCCGACCCTGGCCGAGGAAATGGGCGTGCTGCAGGAGCGCATCACCTCGACCAAGACCGGCTCGATCACCTCGATCCAGGCCGTCTACGTGCCCGCCGATGACTTGACCGATCCGTCGCCGGCGACCACCTTCGCGCATCTGGACTCCACCGTGACGCTGTCGCGCGACATCGCCTCGCGCGGCATCTACCCGGCGGTGGATCCGCTGGATTCGACCAGCCGCCAGCTGGACCCGCAGGTGGTCGGCGCCGAGCATTACGACGTGGCCCGCCGCGTGCAGGGCACGCTGCAGCGCTACAAGGAACTCAAGGACATCATCGCGATCCTGGGCATGGACGAGCTGTCCGAGGAAGACAAGCAGGCCGTGTACCGCGCGCGCAAGTGCGAGCGCTTCTTCTCGCAGCCGTTCCACGTGGCCGAAGTGTTCACCGGCGCGCCGGGCAAGTACGTGTCGCTGGCCGAAACCATCCGCGGCTTCAAGATGATCGTCGACGGCGACGTGGACCATCTGCCGGAGCAGGCGTTCTACATGGTTGGCGGCATCGACGAGGCGATCAAGAAGGCCGAGGAAATGGGCGCGAAGAAGGCGGCGTAAGCCGGCTTCCGGGATTCGGGAGACGGGAGTCGGGATTCGGCAGAATCGCGGCCTGCCGCTCTACCGAATCCCGAATCCCCATTCCCCAATCCCGTTCGAACGAGCGTAGCGAGAGAGAATCATGACAACCATTCGCGTCGACATCGTCAGTGCCGAAGCCGAGATCTTCTCCGGCGACGCGACCATGGTCGTGGCCACCGGCGAGCTGGGCGAGCTGGGCATCACGCCCCGCCATGCACCGCTGATCACCCGCCTGAAGCCCGGCCACGTCGACGTGCTGCTGGGAAGCGGTGAGCGCCAGCAGTTCTACGTGTCCGGTGGGATTCTCGAGGTGCAGCCGCAGGTCGTGACCGTGCTGGCGGACACCGCCGCCCGCGCCGCCGACCTGGATCAGGCCTCGGCCGAGCGTGCGATGAAGGAAGCGCGCGAGGCGCTGGCCAACCGCAGCGATGCCATCGAGCTGGCCGAGGCGCAGACGCGCCTGACCCAGGCCATGGCGCAGCTGCAGGCGCTGGAGCGCCTGCGCAAGAACCTCAAGCACTGACGACCGGATTCGCCGGCCGGCCAGGCCAGGTCCGGCAGATTCCTAGAGTTCGTTCGGGCCGCGGCGCAGCCAGCTGTCGAGCAGCGCCTTGTCGTAGCGCAACGGGTCGGTATTGCCCGGGGTCGTCACGCCGCCATACAGGTAGCCGAGATTGCGCAACTTGCGCGGGCCCTCGCGCAGCACCTTGCCGTCGCTGTCGATCAACTTGAACGTGAGGTCGATGCGCGGCGGATAGATGTCCTTCATGAAGCGCACATACCTGAAGTTGGCACCGTGCCAGGGTTCGTACGCGCCGGCGAGCTTGATATCGGTGATCGTGACTTCCAGCCGGTCGCCCGGCGGCAGCATGCGCGTCGCCTGCTTGATCAGGTGGGCCTTCAACGGCTCCAGGTAATTGATGCCATTGAAGCGATCCTGCTGGCCGAACTGGCGCACCTCGCTGAAGTCATCCGGATTCGCGTAAGTCACCGAGACCCTTGCCGCTGGCGCTGGCGTAGCCGATGCGGGCGTTTGCGTCGCCGCGGATGTCGCCGACCAGACTGGCCCAACGCCGGCCAGGCTCAACCCGGCGGTCAAGACCACGACGATGGCATGTCGGTCAAATATCGTGATGCCTTTCATGATGCCTCACCTCGACTGGTACTCCCGCTGCCAAGGCGCAGCTTGGCACGAGTAGCGTTGTGGTTTCGTGTGCGGTCGGTGCCGCCCGGCGCGCCGAGTGCGCGCGGAGAGCATGTTGCTGCCGGCGCGGGAACCACATGTCTTGTCGCCACAGGTCGGCTGCGGCAGCATGCGATGCCGGATCTGTCGGAGGGCTTGTGGTGGCAGCGTGTCCTTCCCGTTTGCTGCTGTGGTGGTGTGGGCCGCTGTTGCTGCTGGCCGGCTGCGCTGTGCCGGGCACGCGGACAGGATCGGCCGCTGGACCGAACGACGCCGGGCGCGGACAGGCATCGGTGGCGATGAGCCGGCTGTCACTGCCGATGGGCGACATCTCCAGCGGTGGGACCGCGGTCGAGCGCATCCTGCCGGTTTATCCGACGGCGCTGCTGGCAAGCTGTCCCGCCCCGGTCGAGGTGCGGGTGCGGGTGGGGGTCAATCGGGCCGGACGTGTCGATCAGGTCTCGGGCGCCGGCGTCGATGCAACCGCTGCCACCCACTGGCACGCGTATTTTCTCGCCGCCCGCACGGCAGTCATGCGCTGGCGCTTCAATCCTCTGCACGTTACCCATTGGGCAGCCGATGTCGACGGAAACAGCCATGTGGTGGACAGCACCAGCGAGCCGTTCCAGCGCATCTACGCGTTCCGCCTCGCGTGCCACGCGGGGAAAGCCGCGGTGAGTCTGGTCGAGGATGCCCACGGGCCACGCTCCTCGCGCGAACCCCGGCTGGAGAACCTGAAACCTGCTCCCGCCGACCACCGAATCGGGCCACAACCTGTATCCTCTTCAGGATTTGATTGAACGGAGAGTGGGGCCGCCATGGGTGATGCAAACCTGCATGTGATCGTGCTGGCCGCAGGCGCCGGTACGCGGATGAAATCGAGCCGGGCCAAGGTGTTGATGCCGCTGGCCGGCAAGCCGCTGCTGGCCCATGTGCTGGATACCGCGCGGGCGTTGCAGCCGGCTGCGATCCACATCGTCTACGGGCACTGCGGCGAGCAGGTGCAGGCGGCCTTCGCCGAGCAGACCGACCTGCGCTGGGTATTGCAGGCCGAGCGGCTGGGTACCGGGCATGCGGTGGAGCAGGCTATCGCCGAGGTCCCGCGCTCCGCGCGCGTGCTGGTGCTGTACGGCGACGTGCCGCTGACCCGGGTGGAGACCTTGCAGCAACTGCTGCAGGCCGATGAAGGCAAGTTCAGCTTGCTGACGACGCGCCTGGAGGATCCGCAGGGCTACGGTCGGGTGATCTGCGACGGCAATGGCCGCGTGCGCGAGGTGGTCGAGGAAAAGGACGCCGAGATCACGCAGCGCGCCGTGAAGCTGGTCAATACCGGCATCCTCGCTGCCGACGCGTTGGCGCTGCGCGGTTGGATCAGGCAGCTCGATCGCGACAACGCGCAGGGCGAGTACTACCTCACCGACATCTTCCGCATGGCAGCCAAAGAGGGGCGCGGCGCGCTCAGCGTGGAATGTGCTGATCCGGTCGAGGCGGCCGGCGCCAATGATCCGCTGCAACTGGCCGAGCTGGAGGCCGCCTGGCGCCGGCGCATCACGCATGCGCTGCTGCGTGATGGCGTGCGCATGAGCGATCCGTTGCGCGTGGATGTACGCGGCACGGTCGAGGCCGGTCGCGATGTCGAGCTGGATATCGACGTGATCCTGGAGGGCAAGGTGGTCCTCGGCGACGACGTGCGCATCGGCCCGTTCACGCGACTGAAGGACGTGAATCTGGCGGCCGGCACGGTGCTGCTGCCGCACTGCGATCTCGACGGCGTGGTGACGCACGGCCCGTGCACGATTGGCCCGTTTGCGCGTCTGCGGCCGGGCACCGAACTGGCCGCCGGCGTGCATGTCGGCAACTTCGTCGAAACCAAGAAAACCCGGATTGGCGAAGGCAGCAAGGCCAACCACCTCACCTATCTGGGCGACACGGAGATCGGTCGTGGCGTCAACGTCGGTGCCGGCACCATCACCTGCAACTACGACGGCGTGAACAAGTTTCCCACCCGCATTGGCGACGGGGCGTTCATCGGTTCCAACACGGCGTTGGTGGCGCCGGTGACGATCGGTGCGCAGGCCACCATCGGCGCCGGCTCGGTGATCACCCGCGATGCGCCGGACGGCCAGCTGACCCTGGGGCGCGCGCGGCAGCAGACGTTCGAGGGCTGGCGGCGGCCGGTGAAACCGAAGTAAGCAGTGAGGCAGGCGGGAAGCGTCGGCACGCTCGCGCCGAGCCGCACACCCGACTTGACCGGGACTCTCAAGGAGCCATGCGGTGCAAAGATGGTTGAATGGTCTGATCGTGACTTTGTTGATGGCGCTTCACGGATGCGCCAGTACCGGCCCGGCGATGAGTGGCGCCCAGCAGCAACAGTTGCAGTCGCTGCATCTGTTCGCCGCCGACAGCACCCCACATTTCTCGCTGTACATGGCGTGCACCAGTGACAGCGTCAATTGCATCAACGTCGGCAACGCGTTTCTCGGTTGGGCCAGCGGGCACGGTGTGGTTGCGCATATCGTGGACCCGGATGATCCGGCATTTACCAGCACCGCCACGGCACGCACCGCGGAACGAGCGTTGCCCTATCGGGTGGCGATCGACTACCGGCCGACGATCGTGGCTGGCTACTCGACAACGTCTTACCAGCAAGCCAGTGAGTCTTTCGCGCCAACGGTCGGTTACCGCGCCGTGATCTCGGTATTCGAAGCGGCTACCGGCAAACTGCTCATGCGTTCGCCCGTGCGGGTTCAGCAAAGCGCCGACCATGGGAAAACGTCGAATCCCTACGTTCGTTCCCAGGCCATCGGCTTGCTGGACTCCCTGGGAGCGGCGGCGAAAAATTCCTGATGAGGTTGGATCCGGCGTTTCGTTTCGTGCTTGAGGTTCCGCTGATCCAGTAGCGGGCAGAGTCATGACATCGCGTCGGGCGACCACGCAGGGAGTTGGCTCATTCAGCGTTGCGTTGAAGAGCTGCCCCCATCCGCCCTGTCGGGCACCTTCCCCCGTAAACGGGGGAAGGGTTGTTTCGTGCAGCCCTCAGCTTTGCCTTCCTCCGCACAGCGGGGGAAGGTGCCCGACAGGGCGGATGGGGGCGCTTTGACTCACGGGATTTGTTCAGCCTAGCCCTAAACGTAGCGCCAGCCGTCGATCTCCACCAGCAACTCGCGGCGGCAGATGTCGCCGTGCAACAGCAGGACGGGTACGCCCGGCAGGCGCTTGAACAGCGTTTCGCGTACGCGGGCGGCATCGCTGGCGTGGCGCAGGTAGACCTTGAGCGGCGAGTGGGTGTCGAAGCCGGCGCGCATGTCGGCGCTGGCCAGCAGGGCGTCCAGGTTGGTCAGGGTTTCCTCGAGCTGCGCGTCCAGGTCGTCGTGGTGGGCGGAGGCGTGGCCCACCACCGCCGCCGTGCCGGAAATGGCCAGAGCGTCGCGTGCCGGCAGGGCCATGGCGCGGGCGAAACTGGGCGGGGTCCGGCCATACTGTCGTGGATAGCACCAGGCACTGATCTGGCGCGGGTTCTCCACCCGTTCGCCGGGCTGCTCGCAGGCCAGCAGATAGACCTGCAGGCGTTGCTCGGCGCCGCGATGGCCGATCGCGGTGGCGGCCGGGAATCCATCGGAAAAGAAATCCCCCATGCCCACGGCACGACCTTCGCAAAACAGCTTGTAGCGCTCCGCGTCGTTCTCGCCCCTGTTGATCGCGCCCATGTAATTCCATATCCGCAGCACGTGCCGCGCATCCCGGCCGGCCACGAAGCGATGCAGTGTTTCATAGGCCAGTTTCGCCGTGGCGCAGGGCCCGCCGTGCTCATCCTCGTCCAGCTCGATGGCGGCAAACAGCCAGCCGCCGCCAGCCGACCAGCGCAAGGCGCCATCGAAACCATGGGTGACCGGTCCGGCCACCTGCCACACTTCCAGCGGCGCGGCGTCGTCGAAGCTGTCCAGCGCCACCTGCAGATGGCGCGGATCCTCGCTGGCCGGTGCGCTCACCGAAAAGCCGAACACGGCCAGGGTGCCGGGTTCGTCCAGCACGGCCGCCAGCTCGCCGGCGCGGTAGGACACCTGCGGCGCCCGCCGCAGCTGCGTTTCCATCAATGGGGTTTCACATCCCTGAATCATGCTCGAACAACCGGGAACGACAAGGGCGCTATGTTACACTCCGCGGCCACTGCCACCGGGGGGAGGCAATGTACTTGGCGTATGGAATCGAGCATGGCGGAACAGACAGCGGCGCAGCACGAATTGGCAACCCTTATCGTGCAGTGTCTGAATCTCGAGGATGTCGATCCGGCCCAGATCGATGCAGACGCCCCCCTCTTTGGCGGCGAGTTGGGACTGGATTCGATCGATGCGCTGGAGATTGCCCTGGCGATTTCCAAGCACTACGGGTTCCAGCTGCGTTCGGACAACCCCGACAACCGGCAGATTTTCGCCAGTCTGGGCAGCCTGTCCGAACATGTCGAGCAGAACCGCGCCGGCTGAGCCTGACGGGTCGTCCCGGCGGCAAGCTGCGGTCCGTCACGCCATGTTGCGCGCTCCGTGGCAATCTCGCGATTTCGACCGAGGTAGCGCGGAATCCGGCATGAGCGAGGTCTCGTCCACCCATGCAACCACTGCTCGGCGCTATGCCGTGCCGTTGCTGCTTGCCTACCCGGTGCTGGCGATCGTCGGCGCGATCACGCATCGCCAGGTCTTCCCGCTGCTGGCCCTGGTGGTGTTGCTGAGCGCGGTGATGCTGCCGCGGCTGCTTTCGCATCGCGTGATGCCCTGGCTGGCGTGGCTGGCCATGCTTGCCGGCGTGTGGCTGCTGGCACGCTACGGTGTGGCAGGCCTGTTGCTGGAAGCGGTGCCGATCCTGATCAACGGACTGCTGGCGTGCTGGTTTGGCCGTACGCTGGGCAGCGCCGAGCCGCTGATTGCGCGGTTCATCGTGGCGATCGAGGGTGCGGAGCGCCTGCGCCTGCCCGGAGTGGCGAGCTATGCCCGCCAGCTCACCTGGTTCTGGACACTGTTGCTGGCGGGCCAGGCGGTGGTGCTCGGTGTACTGCTGCTGTGCGCGTCGCAAAGCGGTCTGTTGCTGCGCTTCGGCGTGACGCCACCGCTGCGGATACCGGAGCACTGGGCTGCGCTGTGGCTGCATCTGGGGTGCTACGTATTGCTCGGCGTGGCGTTTGCGCTGGAATACGCCTACCGCCGCTGGCGCTTGCGCCACCTCAGCCATCCCGGCTTGCACCAGGCGCTGCTGCAACTGGCGCTGCACTGGCCCCGGTTGTTGCGCGGCAACAGCACGGTGGCGCCATGAGCGGCTTCTCGCAGCGCGTGCATTTCGATGCGGCGCATCCGTCTTTGCCGGGTCATTTCCCGGGGCAGCCGCTGGTGCCCGGCGTGCTGATCCTGGAGCAGGTCGCGCTGGCCTTGCGGGCATGGCGCGGCCAGCGCCTGGCCCGGGTGCTGGAGGCGAAATTCATGGCACCGCTGCTGCCGGGCCAATCGGCTCAGTTACAGTTGAGCCCGATTCGTGCCGATACGACGCGGGTAGGTTTCCAGGTTGAGTGCGACGGCACGGTGCTGGCGCGCGGCATCGTCGAGGGAGCGGCATGAGCGAAAACGAACATTGGCAGAGCCGACCCGAAGGCGGTGGCCGCTTCGCGATCTGGCTGATCCGCGCGATTGCCTTGTACGGCGGGCGCCGCCTGGCACGCTTGTGCCTGTATCCGATCACCGGTTATTTCTACCTGCGCCGCGGGCCGGAACGGCGCGCCTCGGCACAGTATCTGCAGCGGGTGTTCGGCCGGCCTGCCACGCGCTGGCAGGTCCTCAAGCACATCCATGCGTTCGCTGCCACGATTCTCGACCGGGTCTTCCTGCTGGCGCATGGCGAACAGCCATTCGCGTTCGAGACGCAGGGGCTGGATCTGCTGGATGAGCGCATTGCCCAGGGTCGTGGCGTGTTGTTGTTCGGCTCGCATCAGGGCAGTTTCGAGGCCCTGCGCGCGGTCGGTGCGCGGCGACCGAGCATGCCGCTGCGTGTGGTGCTGGACAAGCAGAAAACCCCGGCCATGACCGAACTGCTCGAAGCGCTGGCGCCCGAGGTGGGCGCCTGCGTGATCGACGCCGCGCAGGATGGCACGTCCATTGCGCTGGCCATGGCCGAGGCTTGCCAGCAGGGTGCCGTGGTGGCCATGCTGGCCGATCGCGGTCGCGGTCACGAGGTGCTGCGCCGCGCCGACCTGCTCGGTTCGCCGGCGCCGTTTCCGGTCAGCCCGTGGTTGCTGGCGCATACGCTGCAGGTGCCGGTGGTACTGTGTTTCGGCCTGTATCTGGGCGGCAATCGCTATCGACTGGTGTTCGAGCCGTTCAGCGACAAGGTGGAGATCCCGCGGCATGATCGGGTGCCGACCCTGGATGCGCTGATCGCGCGTTATGCGCAACGGCTGGAGCACTACATCCGGATCGCTCCCTACAACTGGTTCAATTTCTATGATTTCTGGCAAGAAACGCCTGCTGCTGAGCCTGCTGCTGCCGTGGTGGATGGCCACCGCGTCGGCGTCTGAGCCCGCGGCCGCCACATACTCGGCGCAGGCGTTGATTGCTTCGCTGGGCCAACCGGCCCCCGCGCACACCGCGTTTGCCGAGGCACGCTTTCTCAAGCTGCTCGACCGGCCGCTGGTGGTATCGGGCGAACTGTCCTGGCTTGGCGGCGACAAGCTGCAGCGGCGCGTCGACCATCCGCGGCAGGAAACCGCCACCATTGCCGAGGGCGAGGTGACCCAGCAGCGCGAGGGCAAGCATCCACGCCACTTCTCGTTGAAGCGTGCGCCGCAGTTGCAGGTTTTGCTGGACAGCTTCGTGGCCCTGCTCAGTGGCGACGCCGCGCGATTGCGACAGGCTTTCGAGATCCAGCAGAGCGGGGATCCCGCGGGTGCGTGGACGCTGACCCTGGTGCCACGCGATGCGCGCGTCGCGAAAACCGTGGCCAGCATCCGTATCGATGGCGTCGGTGACCAGTCGCGCTGCATGCACATGCAGGAGTCCGATGGCGATCTCGCGGTCGACCTGCTCGGTCCGCTGGCGGCCAAAATGCCCGCCGAGCCCACCCGCGAGGCGCTGCAGGCCTTGTGTCAGGGCACGCACTGAGCATGCATCGCGGTGCGCGGGCCACGCTGCTGGTGCTGTGGTTGCTGGTGCTGGCCGGGCTGGGCTGGACAGTCAGCCAGCGCCTGAAGATCAGCACCGACCTGCGCAGTTTCATGCCGGCGCCGACCACCCCGGATCAGCGCTTGTTGATGGAACAGGTCGGCGACGGGCCGGGTTCGCGGCTGCTGCTGCTGTCCATCTCCGGCGCCTCCGATGCACAGCTGGCCACGCTGAGCCAGGGCCTGCTCAAGGCGTTGCGGCACGACCCGCGCTACAGCCAGGTGCTCAACGGCAGTTTCGACCTGGCCTCGCTCGATCCGCAGTTGTTGCCGTATCGCTACCTGCTCTCGCCCACGCTGGATACGCAGCCGCTGGATGAGGCCTACCTGAGCGATCAGCTGCAGCAGCGGCTGGATGATCTCTCCTCGCCGGCGGCGAGCATGCTGAAGGGTCTGCTGCCACGTGACCCGACCTTGGAGATGTTGAAACTGGCCGAGCGCTGGGCGCCGGCGAAATCGCCCGAGCTGCGCGATGGCGTGTGGTTCACGCCACGCCATGAAGCCTTGCTGCTGGTGCAGACCGTGGCGGCCGGCTTCGATCCGGGGCCGCAGGAGCAGGCGATCGATGGTATCCGGCAGGCCTTCCACGCGCTGCCGGGAAGTGCCGGGGCCCGGCTCGATCTGAGCGGGCCGGGCTATTTCAGCGTGGTGATCGGTGCGCAGACGCGGCACCAGGCGGACTGGATCGGGCGCATTTCCACCATCGGCTTCATCGCACTCCTGCTGCTGGCGTATCGCAGCATCAGTTCCCTGCTGTTGTCGGCGCTGCCGATTGCCAGCGCCGCGCTGGCCGGCATCGCCGCATTGACCGTGGCATTTTCGGAAGTCCACGGCATCACGCTGGCGTTCGGCTTCACCTTGCTCGGCGTGGCCCAGGAGTACCCGATCCGCGTGCTCAGTCATCGGCGCGCGGGTGAGGATGCGGTGCAGAGCGTGCGTGATCTGTGGCCGTTGCTGTTGACCGCCATCGCCTCGGCCTGCATTGCCTACCTCGCGTTCTACGCCTCCGGCGTCAACGGCCTGAAGCAGCTGGCGGTGTTCACCATCGTCGGCCTGCTGGTGGCGGGTTTCAGCACGCGCTACCTGCTGCCGCACCTGCTGCCGCGGCGGGTGCGCGACGTGGCCGACATGGGCTGGCTGATCACCGCGCGGCGATGGGTCGACCAGCTGCCGCGGCCGCGCTGGATTCCGTTGCTGGTGTCGGTGGCGATCGTGATGATGCTGGCGCTGGCGCCGGGGCCGTTCTGGCAGAACAACCTGGCCGCGCTCACGCCGGTGCCGCAGGACATGTTGCTGCACGACGCGCGCCTGCGCGAGGCGCTCGGTGCACCGGACGTGCGCTACCTGCTGATCCTCGAAGCGCCGACCGAGCAAGGCGTGCTGGCGCTGTCGCAACAGCTGCAACCCAAGGTCGACGCGCTGGAAAAGCAGCACGCCGTCGACGCGGTGGAACTGCCGTCACGTTACCTGCCCACGGTCGCGCTGCAGCTCCAGCGACAGCAGAAGCTGCCCGATCGCGGCACGCTCGAAGAGGCACTGCATCAGGCCTTGCAGGGCCTGCCGTTCCGCGCCGACCTGTTCCAGCCTTTCGTCGACGACGTGGAAACGGCGCGCAGGCTGCCGCCGCTCACGCCGGAGCGCTACGCGCAGACGCCGCTGGGCCAGCGCCTCGCGTCGATGCTGGTCAAGCGTGACGGACACTGGCTTGGCCTGGGCACGGTCAGCGGCGTGCACGATGTGCCAGCCTTGCAGGCGTTGGGTGCAGAAAGTGGCGGCCAGGTGCGTTTGCTCGACCTGAAGGCCGCTTCCGAATCGCTGGTCGCCGCCTACCGCACGCGCATCCTGCAGGCGCTGCTGGTCGCCAGCCTCCTGCTGGTGCTGACCATCACGATGGCATTGCGCAGCCTGCGTCGTGCCTGGCACGTGCTGGCGCCGATGACCCTGGCCACCTTCCTGGTGCTCGCGGTGGAGCGTGTGGCCGGCATCGAGATCTCGCTGTTCCATCTGGTCGCGCTGATCCTCGCCGGTGGGCTGGGTCTGCATTACGCGCTGTTCTTCGAACGCGACACCGGCAATCCAGCCGAACAGCGCCGCACCCTGCACGCCACCATCGTCTGCGTGCTCTCCGCGTTGCTGGTATTCGGCATGCTGGCGTGGGCCAGCATTCCGGTGCTGCGCGCGATCGGGCTTACCGTGAGCCTGGGCGTGGCTTTCCACTTCTGCTTGTCGATCCTGATGGCGCCGCATGCTTCCGAAGACTGATTGGGTTTGTTTGATTCCGCACGCCGGCAGCATGTGTCTGCTCGATGCGGTGCAGGCGTGGGACGAACGCACGATTCACGCCGTCAGCGCCGGTCATGCGCGCGCCGACAACCCGTTGCGCAGCGAACACGGCCTGCATGCGGTGCACCTGGCGGAATACGGCGCGCAGGCGATGGCCGTGCATGGCGGGCTGCTGGCGCGTTCGCGCGGCGTCGACGGCGTGCGGCCGGGTCGCCTGGTCAGCTTGCGCGAGGTGCAGTTGTTCGAGGAATACGTCGATCGGCTGGATGGGCAACTCGACGTCCATGCCGAATGCCTTTACGCCGACGATGGCGGCGCCCAGTATGCATTCCGTGTCGAGCACCGCGGCCGGCTGCTGGCCAGCGGGCGTGCCGCGGTGATTCATCCACGTTTGTGAGCCGGTGTTCATGATTACGTCTTGTATTGATGCCGAAGAGCCGGCGGGCGGTGCCCGCCCTACAATATGCGCCGTGGGGCGGGCACTGCCCGCCGGCCATTGCTGAACCGAGGTCTTCTGCATGTCCGTCAATCCTTCTCACCGTCGTGCCCTGGTTACCGGCGGCAGCGGCGAACTCGGTGGCGCGATCAGCCTGGCGCTCGCCGCCAGCGGTCATCACGTCATCGTCCATGCGAACCGCAGCCTGCATCGTGCCGAGGCAACGGTCGAGGCGATCCGGGAAGCCGGCGGAAGCGCGCAGGCCACCGCCTTTGATGTCAGTGACGCGCAGGTGACACGCGCGGCGCTGGAGGCGCTGCTCGATGAAGGCCCGATCCACGCGGTAATCAACAACGCGGGCATCCACGACGACGCGCCGATGGCAGGCATGAGTGCCGACCAGTGGCACCGCGTGATCGATGTCTCCCTGCACGGCTTTTTCAACGTGACCCAGCCGCTGCTGTTGCCGATGGCGCGGCAACGCTTCGGGCGCATCGTGTCGGTCAGTTCGGTCGCGGCCTTGCTCGGCAACCGGGGGCAGACCAACTACGCCGCGGCCAAGGCGGCGCTGCACGGTGCCAGCAAATCGCTGGCACGCGAAATGGCCTCACGCGGCATCACCGTCAACGTGGTTGCGCCCGGTGTCATCGAGGGGCGCATGGCCGACGCGGCCTTTCCGCCCGAACGCATCCGCGACATGGTGCCGGCGCAACGGGCCGGCAAACCGGAAGAGGTCGCGGCACTGGTCGCCTTCCTGTGCGGCGATGCGGCGGCATATATCAATGGCCAGGTGATCGGGGTGAACGGCGGGATGGTCTAGCAGTCTGTCGGACTTTGGTTGGCCGTCAGCGCCGACGCCAACGCCGGCTTACGGTTCGGCATGTATGATTCAGGCTCACAGCCCTGCCGCGGTGAATCCCTTGCGTCGATCGAAGGATTCCAACGATTCCGCACCAGCGGCGTGGAAAGGTCGCCGCGGTGTCGATCAACCCGTTGCGCGGCCTTCCCCGCGACCGCTGATGGCATACTTGTGGAGCCTGTCCGCGCTGCTGCTGGGACTGGTATTGACGGCGGCGGTGCATGTGCAACAACGCGCGCGCCTGCAGTCCGAACAGGCGCAAAGGCACGCCGAGCTGGCCGACAAGAGCTACGCGGCCTTGCAGACCCAGCTCGATTCGGCCGAGCTGCTGCTGCGCGCCGCGCAGACGCTGTTTCTCACCTCCGATCAGGTAACGGCGCCCGAGTTCGGCGACTTCTACGCCAATCTGCGCCCGCGCAACCGTTTGCCCAGCCTGCAGGCACTGACTTACGCCAGCCGTGAAGTGCTTGCCGGCGGCGAGCATTACTTGACCCGGTGGGTTGAACCGCGGCGGGACAACGAGCGGTTGATCGGCCTCGACGTGCAGGCGGACCCCCGCAACATGGCCGCCCTGGTGCAATCGCGCGACAGCGGTCGGGTGGCCCTGTCGGCACCTTATCCGTTGAGCGCGCAGGTTGCCGGGCGGGAACCGGTTGATGGCGTGGTGCTGCGGCTGGCGACGTACAGTCCCGGCACCACGCCGCAATCGCTCAGCGAGCGACGTGCCCGTGCAAGCGGCTCGCTCGCGCTGCTGTTCCGGATCGACGACCTGATCCGCAACCCTCTGCCGGGTGGGGCGCTGCATGCGCTGCACTTGCGCGTCAGCGATGTCACCGAGGGTATCGATCGGGCCTTGTTCGATTCGCATCCGGGGCTTGTGCCGTCATCGTCGGATTTTCGCTTTGAGCGTCGCCTGGACTACGGCGGACGCGTGTGGAGTGTGGCGATGCACCCGCTCGACAGCGGACCCGGCGGTATCCAGTGGCGTGACCCTGCCCTGTTGACCGGATTGCTGGCGAGTGTGCTGCTGGCCTTGTTGCTGTTCTCCATTGCCAGCACGCGTCAGCGTGCGCTTGATCTCGGCAGCCAGATGAGCCGCCGCTATCGCGAGAGCGAGGAGCGCTTTCGCGCGTTGAATGACCTGCTGCCGGCACTGGTGCTGCTGGCCGATGCCGCCAGCGGGCGCATCACCTACGCCAACCAGGCCTGTCGCGAACGTCTGGGCGAAAGCGTGGGCGAGCGCGGGCTGCCGGACCTGTTTGCGCAGCGGGACCTGCCTCGCTTGCCGCGGGACGTGGAAGTCCGCTCCAGCGAACGAACCACGGCCTGGTTGCACCACGAGAGCGGCACCCGGTTCTGGGCGGACGTGGCGATAGCCCATGTGGTGCTCGATGGTCAGCGCAAACTGTTGATGGTGGCTACCGACATCACCGAGCAACGCGAATTGACCGAGAAGCTGAGCTATCAGGCCAGCCACGACGCCCTGACCGGTCTGGTCAACCGGCGCGAATTCGAGCGTCGGCTGGACGAGGCCCTGCTTGCGATGCAGCCAGGCTCCCGGCTGGCGATGGTGCTGTACGTCGACCTGGACCAGTTCAAGCTGATCAACGACACCTCCGGTCATCCAGCCGGCGACCAGTTGCTGGCCCAGCTGGCCATCGTCATGCGTCGACAGCTGGATACGCGCCACGTGCTGGCGCGCCTGGGCGGCGACGAATTCGGCGTGTTGGCCGTCGATCTCGCAGATCGTGACGAGGCCGTGGCGATCGCGGAAGGTTTGCGCCGCTGCGTCGACGGCTATGTGTTCCTGTGGGAGCACTACAGCTACTCGATCAGCGCCAGCATCGGGGCAGTGCTGATCGACCTGCCCGGGCTGATCGCCAAAGACCTGCTGGCCGATGCCGACTCGGCCTGCTATCTGGCCAAGGACCTGGGTCGCAATCGTGTCCAGTTCCATTCGCGGCGGGACGACGGCGCGGCGCAGCGCCGCGGTGAGATGGAATGGGTACACCGGTTGCGCCGGGCCATCGATGGGCAGCGTCTGGTCCTGGTCTACCAGGAAATCCGCGAGCTGCCCTTGACCACCGGAGCGCGCGACGTGCGCGTCGAAATGTTGCTGCGCTTCCGCGACGAATCCGGTGAACTGGTGGTGCCTGGCGTATTCATGTCGGCGGCCGAACGCTATGGTCTGATGCCCGCGATCGACCGCTGGGTGGTGGAGACCACGCTGGCCAATTTCGATCGCCTGCACCCGGTGGGCGCCGGGCTGAGTCTGGCCGCGATCAACCTGTCTGGCGCCAGCGTGGAAGACGAGTCGCTGGCCGAACAGATCATCGAGTGGCTGCAGCACTACCAGGTGGCGCCGCAGCGGGTCTGCTTCGAGGTCACGGAGACCGTGGCGGTGCGCAGTCTCTCGCAGGTCGTGCGGTTCATGGAGCGCCTGCGCTGTGTCGGCTGCAAGGTCGCGATGGACGATTTCGGTGCCGGCATGTCCTCGTTCACCTATCTGAAAAACCTGCCGCTGGACGTGATCAAGATCGATGGCAGTTTCGTGCGCGACATGCTGACCGACCCGGTCAGTCATCTGATGGTCAAGGCCGTGACCGACATCGGGCACCGGCTCGGGCTGAAGATCGTGGCCGAATGGGTGACCGATCTCGAGACGGCGCAGGCTCTGGATGCGCTGGGCGTGAACCTGGTGCAGGGTTTCGCCCTGCATCATCCCGAACCGGCGTGTTTTCAGCGCGACTGAGCGGATCCGGAACGGCCGCTTCACCCATTAAAGTTCATCCCCGCGTGGCCGATACCGTCACTGGACGGCACCGTTTGTGGTTTCGTCATGCACGCGCCACTTGAGTCCGGGGGGACTGGCGCCTGGAGCGCCTGTGATCGAGCAGGAAACCATCGAGGAGGACACACTGATGCTGGCCCACGCGTTTGCCGACCAGGCGGACACTGCTGGCATCTCCGAACCGGATGCCGCCGCGCCAGCCGCGGTGGAGGCTCCGGGTGAACTGCGTGTGCTCGATTCGCTGGCTGCATTGACCCACCATCGTGATATCGATGCGCTCGATCACAGCCTTGTGCTCACCCTTGCCGAGCTGACCTCGGCCCGCAGCGTGATCCTGGCCAAACGCGGGCCGGATGAAACCGATCTGGAAAGCATCGTCCGCTGCGCGCCGGACATGCTGGGCGCGTACCGGGTACATCCGGTCGAGCCAGCACGGATCCATGCGACGTTGCAGCTCCTGCATCACTGCCTGGACCGGCTCAAGGCCATAACCGAGGTGACCGACGGCCTGCACCGGCAGGTGGTCCCGATCATGCGTGACGGACGCGCGATCGGTGCGCTGCAGCTGGACAGCTACATGGCACCTTCGACCAGTCGTCAGCTGATCGACGGCTTCGCGCGCATCTATGCCAACTACACCGCGCTCCTGCACGAAAGCGAACACGACAAGCTGACCGGCCTGTACAACCGCCGCAGCCTGGAACGACAGCTGCAGCGCCTGCTGCAGCAGCGCGACGAGCAAGGCCATTCGGCTGATGCGCCCGCAGCACGCGAACAACGCCATGCACCGACTGGCGAGGCGCCCCAGGTGTGGGTCGGCATACTCGACATCGACCATTTCAAGCGGATCAACGACAACTACGGGCATATCTATGGCGACGAGGTGATCCTGCTGCTGGCACAGCAGATGCGCGCCTGCTTCCGTCGGGGCGATGTGCTGTTCCGCTTTGGTGGAGAAGAGTTCGTGATCCTCTTCAGTGCCACCGACGAAGCCACCGTGCAGGCCGTTCTGGAACGCTTCCGCCGGCGCATCGAGGAATACGAGTTCCCGCAGATCGGACATATCACCATCAGCATCGGCTACGCCCGGATCGGAGCACATGACTATCCCGCCAGTGCGCTGGATCGCGCCGATCAGGCGTTGTACTTCGTCAAGCAGAACGGGCGCAACGGCATTCGTGGCTACGAAGAACTGGGCGCGGGCGGCCTGCTTGGCCATGACAAGGTAGCCGGCACCATCGACCTGTTCTGAGGCGGCAACTGCCGGCGCGCGATGCGCGCCGCGACCGTCATTCGCAGGGAAGCTCTGCCCGCCGGCTGCCTGGCATCCTTGCAAGATGCGACCGGGAGGGACGATCCCGGCTCAGCTGCGCAGCAGCAACCGATAGGCCGGATGCGCACTCTCGTCCACGTACGGATAACCGAGCGTGTCGAGGAACTGCTGGAACAGTGCGTGCTCGCTGGGCGGCACCTGGATGCCGACCAGGATGCGGCCGTGATCGGCGCCGTGGTTGCGATAGTGGAACAGGCTGACGTTCCAGTCCGGGTGCAACCGGTCGAGGAACCGCACCAGGGCGCCGGGACGCTCGGGAAACTCGAAGCGGTACAACAGTTCGTCGTGTGCCAGCGGCGAGCGACCGCCAATCATGTGGCGCAGGTGCAGTTTGGCCAGCTCGTCGTCGGTGAGGTCAAGCACGTCAAACGATTGTTCCCGGAACGCGTCGACCAGCGCTTCGCGTCCCGCGCGGCTGGCAATCCGCACGCCGACGAAGATCTGCGCCGTGCGGGTGTCGGCGATGCGGTAGTTGAACTCGGTCATCGCGTGTTGGCCGAGGGTCGCGCAGAAACGGCGGAAGCTGCCGCGTTCTTCCGGGATGGTCACGGCGAAGACCGCCTCGCGCTGTTCGCCCAGTTCGGCGCGCTCGGCGACGAAGCGCAGCCGATCGAAGTTCATGTTGGCGCCGGACACGATCGCCACCAGCGTGCCATCGCCGGCGCCGTGCGTGGCGACGTATTGTTTCAGGCCGGCCAGCGCCAGCGCCCCGGAGGGCTCGGGCACGCTGCGGGTGTCGTGGTAGATGTCGCGGATCGCGGCGCAGATCGCGTCGGCATCCACCCGCAGCATGCCATCGACATGTCGCCGACACAGCTCGAACGTCAGCGCGCCGACCTGCTTCACGGCGGTGCCGTCGGCGAACAGGCCGACCTCGTCCAGCACGACGCGCGTACCCTTCTCCAGCGAGCGCGCCATCGCATCCGAATCCGCCGCCTGTACGCCGATCACCCGCACCTCCGGTCGCATGGCCTTGATGCAGGCAGCGACGCCGGCCAGCAGCCCACCGCCACCGACCGGCACGAACAAGGCGTGCAGCGGGCCGGGGTGCTGATGCAGGATTTCCAGCGCGATCGTGCCCTGGCCGGCGATGACGGCCAGATCGTCGAATGGATGGACGAAGCTGGCGCCCCGTTCGGCTTGCAGCTGCGCGGCGGCCGCCTGTGCCTCGCTGTACGAATCGCCGGTCAGCACCACCTCGACCATCGAGCCACCGAAACGGCGCACCGCGTCCACTTTCACCTGCGGTGCAGTCACCGGCATCACGATGGTGGCGCGGATGCCCAACTTGGCCGCGGCCAGGGCCACGCCTTGCGCATGGTTGCCGGCCGAAGCCGCCACCACGCCGCGCGCGCGCTGCGCCGGGTCCAGCTGCACCATCCGGTTGTACGCGCCGCGCAGCTTGAACGAGAACCCGGGCTGCTGGTCCTCGCGCTTGAGCATGACCGGCTGGCCCAATCGCGTGCTCAGCAGCGGCGCGGTTTCCAGCGCCGATTCGCGCGCCACGTCGTAGACGCGCGCGGCGCGGATCCGCGTCGGCAGGTCGCCTTCGTCGTCCACGGACAGTGGCGCGACTGCATTCACGCCGCGAGCGCCGTCGCCGGATGCGCGACCTGCAGCACGTCGATCAGCTTGCGGGTCTGCTGCATGATCTGGGCCAGGCTGGCCTCGTCGCACTGCAGGCTGAGCACCAGGCGCGAGACAGTCGGGTCATGCGTGGGCCCCACCGTCAGCGTGTCGATGTTGTAGCCGCGCGCCGCGAACAGGCCCGCCACGCGCACCAGCGCGCCGGATTCGTTCTGCATCAGGATGGACAAGGTGTGCTTCATGGTTGACTCCGGTGGTCGTGGTTTCGGCAGAAGCGGCGGGCAGAGCCCGCCCTACGGTGCCGTGGTAGGGCGGGCTCTGCCCGCCGGCTCTTGTCAGAACATCGCGGTGGCAGTTTCTTCGGCCGGCTCAGGCGCGTTCCGCGCGGCAATGAAATCGCCGGTGATCATCTGTGCGTAGCTGGCGCCGGGACCGACCATGGGGTACACCCCGGCATCCGGATCGATCATCACCTCGAGGAAAGCCGGCCCATCAAAGGCGAGAAATGCCGCAATGGTCGATTCCAGGTCCCCGTTGCGCTCCAGCCGCTGCGCCCAGGCGAAGCCGTCGGCCTGCGCGGCCAGCACGAAATCCTTCTTGTGCAGGCTCTTGTCGGTGGCCGCAAAGCGGCTCTTGAAATACAGCTTCTGCCACTGCCGCACCATGCCGTCGCCGCGGTTGTTGAGCACCACGATTTTCAGCGGCAGGCCGTAGGTGGTGACGGTTTCCATCTCGCCGATGTTCATGCGGATGCTGGCATCGCCGTCGATGTCGATCACCAGCGCATCGGGACGCGCGAACTGCGCGCCGATGGCGGCGGGCAGGCCGAAACCCATCGTGCCCATCGAACCGGAGGTGAGCCATTGCCGCGGCGCACGGAAATCGAAGTACTGCGCCGCCCACATCTGGTGCTGGCCGACGCCGGTGCTGACGATCGCTCGTCCCCTGGCGTGCCGGTTGATCGCCTCGATCACCGCATACGGCTGGATCAGCGTGCCGGTGCGGTCGTAGTCCATCGCGTGCGCGCGCTTGAGCGCGGCCACCTCGCCGTGCCAGTCGGACAGGTCGGGCTTGACCGCGTGTGTCTGGCCGTACTCGATGAGCCGCGCCAGCGCGCGATCGAGCGGGCCGACGTGGTGCCATTGCGCCTGCTTCACCTTGCCGATTTCGGCCGGGTCGATGTCGATCTGCGCGATGAACTTCGCGCGTGGCGCGAACTTGTCGGGCACGCCGGCAACGCGATCGTCGAAGCGCGCGCCCAGGGCCAGCACGAAATCGCAATCCTCCACCGCGTAGTTGGCGTAGGCGGTGCCGTGCATGCCGAGCATGTGCAGCGCCAGCGGGTCGGTGGTGTCGAACGCACCCAGGCCCATCAGGGTGGTCGTCACCGGCAGCTGGAACTGGTCGACGAAGGCTCGCAGCGCCGGGGCCGCGGCCGCCGCGATCACCCCGCCACCAGCGTAGATCAGTGGCCGGCGTGCCTGCGCCAGCGCGGCGAAGAATGCCGCGCAATCGGCGTCGCCCAGACTGGACTGTTCCACTGCGCGCAGGCGCGCCCGGTAGCCGCTGAGCAGCAGTTCACCAGTGCCTTGCCACGCGATCGCCGCGTTCTGCACATCCTTGGGCACGTCCACCACCACCGGGCCCGGACGGCCGCTGCGCGCCAGCATGAATGCGGTGCGCAAGGTCACCTCCAGCCGCGACGCATCGGTGACCAGGAACACATGCTTGGCGCAGGCGCCCATGATGTTGCTGACCGGCGCTTCCTGGAATGCATCGCTGCCGATCGCGGCGGTGCCGACCTGGCCACAGATCACCACCAGCGGAACCGAGTCGGCCATCGAATCGCGCACCGGCGTGACGATGTTGGTGGCGCCGGGGCCGGAGGTGACGATCGCCACGCCGACCTTGCCCGAGGCGCGTGCATAACCGGCTGCCATGAAGCCGGCGCCCTGCTCATTGGCTGGCACCACCAACGGCATCGGCTCGCTGCCGTCGGCGCGCGGATGCAACGCGTTGTAGCGGAACACCGCGTCGTACACGGGCAGGATCGCGCCACCGGAATAGCCGAACATCATCTCCACACCCTCGTCGGCGAGTACCTGCACGATGGCTTCGGCGCCGCTGGTCGGCGCATGGGCAAGCGGCGGGTGTTCGACGGTGAAGGCGGCAGCGTTGGCTGTCTGGCTTGATGTGCTCACAATGATTTCCTGGGTGCGCCGAGCGGGTCGGCGGTTCGGGCGTGGGTTGCGAAGGACTGCCTAATTGCGGATCAGCTCTTCGGCCACCGGCTCGTGGGCCGGGACGCCGTAGGTGGAGATGATCCGCAGCTCCTGCGCCAGGGCGGAGAAGCTTTCCCACGCGATGCCATTGACGTCGGTCTCGCAGGTAAAGCCGTGCGCGTCGTCATCCTCGAAGCCCACGTGGCGCAGCTGGCCGGCGTGTCCGGGTTGCTGGTTGATCGAGAAATTCAGCTGGTCGGTGCGCCACATCGCGTAGGCGCCGGCGACCACCGCTTGCGGCGGCTGGCCCAGACGGGCGCTGTAATCGGCAATGGAGGCGTCCAGGTCGGCAACGGCCAGGGCAATGTGAAAACGTTTCATGGCAAACCTCGTGTATTTGGACAATGACGTGATGGACTGCCGGCGATGGGCGCCGGCAGTCCGGTGCGGGCTCAGCCCACCTTCTTCAGCGGTTCGACCACGCCCTTGGCTGCACTGGGCTGCAGCCACGGCATCTGGGCGCGCAACTTCGCGCCGACCTTCTCGATCGGATGGTCGAGGTCGGCCTGCTTGAGCTTCTTGTAGTTGGGCAGGCCGGCGGCGTACTCGGCCGTCCAGTTGCGCGCGAAGGTGCCGTCCTGGATGTCGGTCAGCACCTCCTTCATGCGTGCCTTGACGCCGTCGTCGACCACCCGCGGACCGCTGACGTAGTCGCCGTACTGGGCGGTTTCGGAGACGAACTGCAGCATCTTGGTCAGGCCGCCCTCGTAGAACAGGTCGACGATCAGCTTCAGCTCGTGCATCACCTCGTAGTAGGCGATCTCCGGCTGGTAGCCGGCCTCGACCAGGGTCTCGAAACCCTTGGTCACCAGTTCGCTGGCGCCGCCGCAGAGCACCGCCTGCTCACCGAACAGGTCGGTCTCGGTCTCTTCCTTGAAATCGGTCTTGATGATCATGGCGCGACCGCCGCCGATGCCGTCGGCATAGCCTTTCGTCTTGGCTTCGGCCTGACCGCTGACGTCCTGGTGCACGGCCCAGATGCAGGGCACGCCGCGCCCGCGTTCGTACTCGCTGCGCACCAGCGCGCCGGGACCCTTCGGCGCGACCAGGATCACGTCGATGTCCTCGCGCGGCACGATCTGGCCGAAGTGGACGTTGAAGCCGTGCGCAAACAGCAGCGCCGCGCCGGGCTTGATGTTCGGCTCGATCGACTCCGTGTACAGCGTGGGCTGCACCATGTCCGGCGTGAGCACGGCGACCAGGTCGGCGCCCTTGACCGCCTCGGCGGGCTCGGCCACCTGGAACCCGTCGGCCTTGGCCTTGTGCCAGGTCGGGCCATTCGGGCGCAGGCCGACGACCACGTCGAGGCCGGAGTCGCGCAGGTTCAGCGCGTGCGCACGTCCCTGGCTGCCGTAGCCGAGCACGGCGATGCGGGATGAGGCGAGGGGATTGTTGCTGCTCATGCGGAAACTCCTTCGGTGACTGTTGCAGTGGATGGGTTGCGATGCGGAACGCGGGTGTCGGGATGGGTGGTGGCGCCGTCGGACGCGGAACCGACCAGCAAGGCGTACTTGGCCAGCGCGCCGCGCGTGACCTTGGGCGTCGGCGGTTGCCAGTCGGCGCGGCGCGCCGCCAGATCGGCATCGGTACGCAGCTCGCGTCGCGTGGCATCGATGGCGATGCGGTCGCCGTCGCGCAGCAGCGCGATCGGGCCGCCGCGTGCCGCCTCGGGGGCCACGTGGCCGACCATGAAGCCATGCGTGGCGCCGGAGAAGCGGCCGTCGGTGATCAGCGCCACGTCGTTGCCCAGGCCACGACCGACCAGCGCCGCGGTGACGCCGAGCATCTCGCGCATGCCGGGCCCGCCGGCCGGACCTTCATTTCGGATCACGATCACGTCGCCGGCATGGATGCGATCGCCCTGCACCGCGGCGAAGGCCGCTTCCTCGCTCTCGAACACGCGCGCGCTGCCTTCGAAGCTGCCGCTTTTGCCGGGGATCTTCAGGATGCAGCCTTCCGGCGCGAGGTTGCCGTACAGGATCGAGTAGCCGCCGCGCGGCTTCAGCGGTGCGCTGACCGGATGCACCACGTCCTGTTGCTCGGCGCGCGGCGCGCCGGCGACTTCGGTGAACAGCGAACGGCCGGTCACCGTGGGGGTGTCTTCCAGCATGTCGGCGTCAATCAATTCCTGCGCGACCCGTGCGCTGCCGCCCGCGCCGAACAGCTCGACCGCGGTGTAGCGCCCGCCCGGCAGCAGGTCGGCGATCACCGGCGTGTGCGCGGAGGCGGGCTCGAAATCCTCGATCGTCCATTCCACGCCCGCTTCGCGCGCGATCGCCAGCAGGTGCAGCACCGCGTTGGTGGAGCCGGCGGTGGCGGCGACCATGCGCGCGGCGTTGCGCATCGAGGTGCGGGTGATCAGTTCACGCGGCGTGCGCTTCTCGCGCAGGCATTCCATCACCAGTTCGCCGCAGCGGAACGCGGTGGCGCCCTTGGCCGGGTGCGTGGCGGGAACGTCGTTGTAGCCCAGCGGCGACAGGCCCAGCGTGGTCAGCACCATCGCCATCGTGTTGGCGGTGAACTGGCCACCGCAGGCACCGGCGCCGGGGCAGGCGTCACGCTCCACCGAGGTCAGCTCCTCGTCGCTGATCTTGCCCGCGCCATGCGCGCCGACCGCCTCGAACACCTGCTGCACGGTGATCGGGTGATCATCGTGGGTGCCGTGCGCGATAGTGCCGCCGTACAGCGCCACCGCGGGGATGTTCAGGCGCGCCATCGCCATCGCCGCGGCCGGGATGGTCTTGTCGCAGCCGCACAGCACCACCATCGCGTCCAGACAGTGGCCATCCACGGCCAGCTCGATCGAGTCGGTGATCACCTCGCGGCTGATCAGCGACGAGCGCATGCCGGGCGTGCCCATCGCGATGCCGTCGGTGACGGCGATGGTGTTGAACTCCACCGGCGTGCCGCCGGCGGCGCGGATGCCGGCCGCAGCCTCCACCGCCAGCTCGCGCAGGTTGAGGTTGCACGGGCTGACATTGGACCAGGTGTGCACCACCGCCACGAGTGGTTTGGCAATCGCCTCGTCGTCGAGGCCGGTGGCGCGCAACATGGCGCGGGCAGGGGCGCGGTCGGGGCCAGTCTTGATCAGGTCGCTACGCATGGGAATTCCAGTTGCGGTTGAAGGAAAAGCGCCCCTTGCGTGCCGGGGAGGGTGACTGGACGGAGGGCGAATCAGGCGCCATCACGGCGTTCGCAAACCGTGCGGTGTCGGCAACACGCAAGGGGCGGCAGAAAATACGGATACGTCCATGTACCCGCTGGGGAAAGCGTGATTCGTGGTGGCTGCGACTCAACCGCATGCGCGTGCCCCACTCGGGAAGGTGGCGGCGTTGTCGAGTTGGCTGTCCAGCGCAGCCAGCACCGCAGCGAGCACGACATCGGTGCCGGCGCTGCCGCCCAGGTCGCGCGTATGCGGGCCATCGCGCAATACATGGTCGACCGCGGCTTCGACCGCCTGCGCCTCGGCCTCCAACTGCAGCGAGTGACGCAGCAGCAGCGCGGCGGACAGGATCGCGCCGACCGGATTGGCCGTGCCGGTGCCGGCGATGTCCGGCGCCGATCCATGGATCGGTTCATACAGGCCCCTCCCGGATGAGGCGGTCGCAGGCCGCTCCACACTGCCTTCTCCCGTTGACGGGAGAAGGTGGTCCGCAGGACCGGATGAGGGCGCGCGATCACCCAGCGAAGCCGACGGCAACAAGCCAAGCGAACCGGCCAGCGCGGCGGCCTCGTCGGTGAGGATGTCGCCGAACAGGTTCTCGGTGACCACCACATCGTAGGCGCCGGGCCGGGTCAGCAGCAGCATCGCCATCGAGTCGACCAGCTGATGTTCGACCGTCACGTCGGGATACTCGGCGGCCAGACGCTGCACCGTGCTGCGCCACAGGCGCGAAGTCTCCAGCACGTTGGCCTTGTCCACCGACGTGAGATGGCGGCGACGGCCGCGCGCCAGCTCGAAGGCGCGGCGGCACACGCGTTCGATTTCGGCCACGCTGTACTTGCACTCGTCGGTGGCCGTGTCGGCGCTGCGGGTACGCGCACCGAAGTAGGCGCCGCCGGTGAGCTCACGCACGAACAGCACATCGACGTTGTGCAGGCGTTCGTTCTTCAGCGGCGACAACCTGGCCAGCGCCGGATGCACCTGCAGCGGACGCAGGTTGGCATAGACCCCCAGCGCGGCGCGCAGGGCGAGCAGGCCTTGTTCGGGCCGCACCCGTGCGTTCGGGTCCGACCACTTCGGGCCACCGACCGCGCCCAGCAGCACGGCATCGGCCGATTCGCAAGCGGCCAGTGACGCCGCCGGCAACGGTTCGCCGCAGGCATCGATGGCGGCGCCGCCGATCAACTGCGGGTCGAAGTGGAACACGTGCTCGCAGCGTGCCGCGACGGCCTTGAGCACGGCCACCGCGGCGGCGGTGACTTCGGGACCGACGCCGTCGCCGGGCAGGGTGACGATGTGTGCTTTCATGCGCGGGTGTTCTCGAATAGGGCGACGGAATCGCCGTCATCCCGGCGAAAGCCGGAATGACGGGGGAATGGCGTGGGCTGCGCACGAGGTTTCATGCCGCTGCCCCCAAGCGCGTCTCGAACGCGTCGATCGCGTCGA
Source organism: Rhodanobacter sp. G2-10 (assembly GCF_055809185.1). NCBI lineage: Bacteria > Pseudomonadati > Pseudomonadota > Gammaproteobacteria > Lysobacterales > Rhodanobacteraceae > Rhodanobacter > Rhodanobacter sp. G2-10. Next base: position 67,240 of record NZ_CM147900.1, read on the forward strand.
CGTGCTGCAGCAGATAGCCGAGCTGGTCGACGCCGTTGAGCAGGCAGTGGCGGGCGAACGGCTCCAGCTCGAAACCGATGCGACCACCGTCGGGCAGGCTGATGAACTGGCCGCGCACGTCGATGCCCAGTTCCACGCCGGGGTGATCGAGCAGCCAGCGATGCTCGGCCGCGCTGACCAGGATCGCCAGCAAGCCGTTCTTCAGCGCATTGCCACGGAAGATGTCCGCGATCTCGCTGCACAGCACGGCGCGGATGCCGTAATCGAGCAAGGCCCAGGGTGCATGTTCGCGCGACGAACCGCAGCCGAAGTTGCGCCCGGCGACCAGGATCGAGCAGCCCTGTGCCTGCGGCTGGTTGAGCGGGAAGGCGGGGTTGTCGCTGCCATCGGCCTGGTAGCGCCAGTCGTGGAAGCACAACTTGCCCAGCCCCTCGCGGGTGGTGGTGGTGAGGAAGCGCGCCGGGATGATCCGATCGGTGTCGATGTTCTCGTCGGCCAGCACGGCGGTGCGGGAAGTGACGCGAGTTACAGGCTTCATGCTTGCTCCGGATTGAATAGAAGTGAGTGGAGAGGAGTGAGGAGTGAGAGAACAGCGAGGATCAAAGACGCGGAGAAGCCGCTCTCTCTCACTTCTCACTCCTCTTCCCTCACTTCTCATCTTCACGCCGCCACCTCCGCCTGCAGGTATTCGCGCGGATCGGCAATGCATCCGGCCACGGCCGAGGCGGCGGCGGTCGCCGGACTGGCCAGCACGGTGCGGGCGCCCTTGCCCTGGCGGCCTTCGAAGTTGCGGTTGGAGGTGGACACGACCAACTGACCGGGCTGCGCCAGGTCGCCGTTCATCGCGATGCACATCGAACAGCCGGGCACGCGCCATTCGGCACCGGCGGCGAGAAACACCTGGTGCAGACCCTCGCGTTCGGCATCGCGCCGCACGGCTTCCGAACCGGGCACCACCAGCATGCGCACGCCTTCGGCGACGTGGCGGCCGTGCAGCACGCGCGCGGCCTCACGCAGGTCGGACAGGCGCGAGTTGGTGCAACTGCCGACGAACACCACGTCGACCGGCGTGCCCTGCATGGCCTCGCCGGTCCGGCTGCGCATGTAGTCCAGCGCCCGCTTTTCCTGCGCCGTCGTGGCCGCCGGCACCGGCGCGTTGATGGCGATCGCCATGCCCGGATGCGTGCCATAGGTAACCGTGGGTTTGACCGCGCGCGCATCGATGCGCACTTCGCGGTCGTAGCGGGCGCCGTCGTCGCTGCGCAGCGCACGCCACGCGGTGACCGCCGCGTCCCATGCTTCGCCTTGTGGCGCGTGGGGCCGGCCCTTCAGCCACGCGAAGGTGGTGTCGTCCGGGGCGATCAGGCCGGCGCGGGCGCCGGCCTCGATCGACATGTTGCAGACCGTCATGCGCTCTTCCATCGACAGCGCCGCGATCGCCGCGCCGCGATACTCCAGCACGTGACCGGTGCCACCATCGATGCCCACGGTGCCGATGATGTGCAGGATCAGATCCTTCGCCCCGACGCCGCGCGGCAACTGGCCGTCCACATGGATCGCCATGGTTTTCGGCTTGCGCTGCAGCAGGCATTGGGTGGCCATCACGTGGCCGACCTCGGTGGTGCCGATGCCGAAGGCCAGTGCACCGAACGCGCCATGGGTGGAGGTGTGGCTGTCGCCGCAGACGATGGTCATGCCGGGCTGGGTGGCGCCCAGCTCGGGGCCGATGACGTGCACGATGCCGCGGTCCGCGCTGTCCCAGCCATGCAGCTCGACGCCGAATTCGCGGCAGTTCGTTTCCAGCTGCGTCACCTGCGCCTGGGCCTCGGCATTGGCATACGGGCGGCTGCCGTCGGCGCGACTCGGCAGCGTCGGCGTGGAGTGGTCCAGCGTGGCCAGCATGCGATCCGGCCGACGCAGCTTCAGCCCGCGCTCGCGCAACTCACTGAACGCCTGCGGTGAGGTGACTTCGTGCACCAGGTGCAGATCGACGTACAGGATCGCCGGGGTGTCGGTGGTTTCGGGAGCCACCACATGCGCATCCCAGACTTTCTCGAACAGCGTGCGTGCGCTCATGCGGCAGCCTCCACGGAGGCGTGCGCGCAATCGCCATCGGGCCGCGGGGCAACGACGTCCGCGTCCACATACTCCAGCCAGCCATGGCGATCGTCGGTACGTCCGTCGAACAAACCGAAAAACGCCTGCTGCAGCGCGCGGGTGATCGGGCCGGGCGTGCCATGGCCGACCGTCTTGCGGTCCACCGAACGCACCGGCGTGATCTCGGCGGCGGTGCCGGTCATGAAGACTTCATCGGCCGTGTACAGGGCTTCCCGTGGCAGATCGCGCTCTTCCACCGGCAGGCCCAGGTCGTCGGCCAGGTTCAGTACAGAGTCGCGGGTGATGCCGGCCAGGATGCCGGCGCTGCTTGGTGGGGTCAGCAACTTGCCCTTCTTCACCAGGAACAGGTTCTCGCCGGAGCCTTCGCTGAGCAGTCCGTTGCTGCCCAGTGCCACGCCTTCGTCGTAGCCGCCGCGACGTGCCTCGGCCGCGATCAGCTGGCTGGACAGATAATTGCCCCCGGCCTTGGCCCAGCTGGGGATGGTGTTCGGTGCGGGGCGCTGCCAGGACGACACGCAGACATCGGCGCCCTTGTCGATCGCCTCGCCCAGGTAGGCGCCCCACTCCAGCGCCATGATCGCCACTTCGACCGGTGCGCCCTCCTGCGGCAGCACGCCGAGGCCGCCGGCGCCGCGGAACACGATCGGGCGCACGTAGGCCGAAGGCATCCGGTTGGCACGGATCAGCTCCAGGCACGCCTCGTTGATTTCCTCTTCGCTGTAGCCGATCTCGATGCCGTAGATCGCGGCCGACTCGAACAGCCGCGCGGTGTGGTCGACCAGGCGGAAATAGGCCGGGCCCTGCGGCGTGGCATAGACCCGCTCACCCTCGAATACCGACGAGCCGTAGTGCAGCGCGTGGGTGCTGACGTGGCAGGTGGCGTCGGCCCAGGGTTTGATGCGGCCATTGTGCCAAAGGTAGGCGGTGCTCATGCAGTAGTCCTCGGGATCACAGGTGGGCGACGGCGACCGGCGCGGGGGCCGGTGTCTGTCGTGCAATGCGGTTGACGATGGCCAGCGCGGCCTGCGCGGTGGCCTCGACGATGTCGGTGCTGACGCCATGGCCGCGCCAGTCGCGCTGGTCGTGGCGCGCGGTGAGCCGCGCCTGGCCTTGCGCGTCACCGCCTTCGCTGACCGCGCGCACCAGGAAATCGGTGAGTTCCAGGTCGCTGCCGGTGGCGCGCTCGATCGCGCGCAGCACCGCGTCGACCGGGCCGTCGCCGATCGCCGCCTCGCTGGCCTCGCGACCGTCGTCGTGGGCCAGCTTCACCGACGCCGAGGCGCTGCCGCCCAGGTGGGTGGCGCTGTTGAGTTGCAGCAGATGCCACGGGCCGACCGCATCCGGGTCCTGGCCCAGCGCGATCGCTTCCAGATCCTCGTCGTGGATCTCGCGCTTCTTGTCCGCCAGCTTCTTGAAGCGCGCGAAGATGGTGTCCATCGCCGCGGCATCCGGCGTGTGGCCCAGCGCCTGCAGCCGCTGGCTCAATGCCGCGCGGCCGGAATGCTTGCCCAGCACCAGCCTGGTCTCGGCGATGCCGACGTCCTGCGGGCGCATGATTTCGTAGGTGCCGCGATGCTTCAGCATGCCGTGCTGGTGGATGCCGGCTTCGTGCGCAAACGCGTTCTCGCCCACGATCGCCTTGTTGCGCGGCACCGCCTGGCCGGTCAGCTGGGTCAGCAGGCGCGAGGCGGGGTACAGCTTGCGCGTGTCCAGGCGGGTGTCGACGCCGAAGTGCGCGGCGCGCACCTTCAACGCCATCACCACCTCTTCCAGCGCCGCATTGCCGGCGCGCTCGCCAATGCCGTTGATGGTGCATTCGACCTGGCGCGCCCCGGCGCTCACCGCGGCCAGGCTGTTGGCCACCGCCATGCCCAGGTCGTTGTGGCAGTGACTGGAGAAGATCGCCCGCTCCGCACCGCGCACATGCCGGCGCAGGTACTCGAACAGCGCGGCGATTTCCACCGGCGTGGTGTAGCCGACAGTGTCCGGCGCGTTCAGCGTGGTGGCGCCGGCTTCCAGCGCGGCGCTGAACACCTCGACCAGGAAGTCGGGTTCGGTGCGCAGCGCATCCTCGGCTGAGAACTCCACTTCGTGGCACAGCTTGCGGGCACGCTCCACCGCCGCCACGGCCGTGTCCAGCACCTGCGCCTTGCTCATGCCCAGCTTGTGTTCGCGATGCAGCGGGCTGGTCGACAGGAACACGTGGATGCGCGAGTGCTGCGCCGGTTCCAGGGCACGCCCGGCGGCGTCGATATCACCAGGCTGGCAACGGGCCAGGCCGCACACCGTGGTGTTTTTCAACGCGCCCGCGATTTCCGCCACGGCAGCGAAATCGTCCGGTGACGCCTGCGGAAAGCCCGCTTCGAGCACATCCACGCCGAGCGCCTCGAGCTGCCGCGCCATGCGCAGCTTGGCGCGCCGGTCCATCGAGAATCCGGGGGCCTGTTCACCATCGCGCAGGGTGGTGTCGAAGATCCGCACGCGCTCGGCGGCAGCATTGGTGCTGTCGGTGACTGGAGTTGCTACGTCTGATTCGGATTTCATCGCGGGCTCCGTGATGCGAGCCGAGGGCAACAAAAAACCCCGCGCCGTTGCCGGTGCGGGGTTCTTCGGGAGTCTTCAGGTTTGTTTCTTATCTACCTGGACACATGCCCTCAGCCCGCACCTCCGTTGGTAATAAGGAGTACGAGTACGAGAGCAATAATGAGCGTGCCGCCGACCTGCAGCAGGCCGCCGACCGTCGCGAGACGGTTCATTTCGGCGGTGCGGCAATGGCTGTTGCGCTGCGACATGGATCGACCGTAAACGATGCCGATGCAGCATGTCAACAAAAATTTTCATGACGAATGCTCATCAGCCCCGCAAATCACATTTGGACGGCTATCCGTCCAAATGGATACAGATGAAACCAATTCGTCGATGGAGTCCGTTTGGCGGCAGCCAGACTGAAGAGCGGGCACGGCATCGCTGACGGCACACAGGCGCGCGTCTCCCGTGTCTTGCGGCTACAGGATCAGCCGTCGATCGGCGCAAGAACCAGTCGCTCCCGCAACGCCATGTCATCCGCCGCGATGAGTTCGGCCTTGGCGGGTCGTTGCAGCATGGCGGCAAGCGCCGTCGGCACCGGAACCGCATGGCCGATCAATGGTTCCACCACGCTTTCGAATTTGGCTGCGTGTGCGGTGGCCACGACGGCCCAGGGCGATGCATCGCCGGCAAGGCGCAGCCGATCGAGTTCATGCATGGCCGTGGCGGTATGCGGACAAATTACTTCGCCGTGCTCGCGGGCGTGAGTGGCGATGGTCTGGCGAATGGCGTCGTCGTCGACGCTGTGGGCGTGCAGCAGCTGCCGCAGCTGCGTCTCGTCAGGGAAGGTCCAGCGCAGGCGCTCGAAGTTGCTGGGGGCACCGACGTCCATGGCGTTCGCGATGGTGGCGACGGCTTCGCGCGGCGCATAGTCGGCACCGGAAAAGTAGTCGGGCAGGGTGGCATTGGCATTGCAGGCAAGGCGCACTTCGCCGATCGGCAGACCCATCTCGCGCGCCCACAGGCAGGCCATAGCGTTGCCGAGGTTGCCGGTGGGGATGATGAAGTTGAGCCGCGCGTCGTGTTCACGCCACCAGCGCAGCGCCGCGTGCGCGTAGTAGCTCATCTGTGGCAGCAATCGGCCGAGGCTGATGCTGTTGGCGGATGACATGGGTACGGCGGCCTGCAGCTCGCCGTCGTTCAACGCAGACTTGACCATGCGCTGGCAGTCATCGAAGCGGCCAGCCACGCGCAGGGCGGTGACGTTGTCGCCGAAGCAGCCGAGCTGGTGCGCCTGCCGCGGCGAGACGAGGCCATCCGGATACAGGATCACCACCCTCACGCCGCGCTGGCGATGGAACGCCGCCGCCACGGCCGCGCCGGTGTCGCCCGAGGTGGCGACCAGAATCAAGAGCGGGCGAGCGTCGGTACGCGGCAATCGGCGCAGGCAGGCGGCGAGGAAGCGTGCGCCGAAATCCTTGAACGCCGAGGTGGGGCCGTGGAACAGCTCCAGCAGCAGCGTGTGCGGATGGGCGGGCAAGCCACGCAGTGGCGCGTCGAAGGTGAATGCCTCGGCACAGATCGCCGGCAAGTCGTCGGCCAGCGGGTCGCCGGCGAAGAACGGCATCAGCAAGGTGGCGGCAGTGTCCGCCAGCGAGCCGCGCGGATCGAAGGCATCCGGCGCGATGGACGGCAGCGCTTCGGGGACATACAGGCCGCCGTCCGGTGCCAGCCCCGCGGCGATCGCCTGGCTGATCGGCACGGCCTGGGCCTGGCCGCGGGTGCTGTGGTAACGGGCCGGTACGCTCATGGCTGCCTCGAATTGTAGGAGCGCACCCTGTGCGCGATGCTCTTGGTCAGCCTGCGAAAGAGCTCGCGCACAGGGTGCGCTCCTACAAGGGCGACGGTCATGCTTTGGTCTCCGGGTCGAGTGAATCGACCAGGCTGGCCGCCGGTCCGTTGATCGGTGATACCCACACGTCGCTGTCCAATCCGGCGTCGGCGAATGCGCTACGCATCGCGGCGCCGGCGGCCTCCGCGTCGGCGCGGTTTTCGTACCAGCCGAACACGCTGGGTCCGGCACCGGAGATGCTGGCGCCCATCGCCCGGTGATCCAGCGCGGCCTGCTTCACCTGCGCGAAGTTCGGGATCAGCGGCGCGCGGCGCGGTTCGACCAGTACATCCGCGAGGCCTGCGCGCACCAGGCTTGCATCGCCCTGGTAACAGCCGGCGAGCACCAGCGCCAGGTTGCTGCTTTGCGCGACGAACTCGCCCAGGGCGTAGTGGCCGGCCAGCGCGGCGCGCGCCTTGCGCGTTTCCAGCACCACGTGCGGATGGACCAGGGCGCAATGCCAGGCGGCGGGTACCGGCACGCGCAGCAGCCGGTCATGCGTGGCCAGTACCAGCCCGCCCAGCAACATCGAGCCGAGGTTGTCACCGTGGCGACTGCCGCTGGCGACGGTCTCCCCGTCGAGCGCAAACGGATACAGCGCTTCGCGCGCCAGCGGTTGGTCCAGCAGCGCATTGGCGGCGACCAGTGCCGCCACGCACGAGGCCGCCGACCCGCCCATGCCGGAACCCAGCGCGATGCCCTTGTGCAGCACCAGCTCGAAACCGAACGGCAGGTCCAGCGCATGGCGCAAGGCCAGCAGTGACGTGCCCGCGGTGTTGCGCAGCGGATCGAGCGGCAGCGCGTCGACGCAGCCGCGGATCGCCGCGATGCGCACGACCGGCTCGTCGATGCGGCGCACCTCGGCACCGTCGCCGGTGCCGGCGATGCTGTGGCCGAGCAGGTCGAAGCCGACACCGACATTGCCGACGCTGGCCGGAGCGAAGGCGTGGGCGACGCGGGAGTCCGTGGAGTGGGCAGATGACATGGGTGATTCCGGCAACGAGATGGTCATGCGTGCACCGCCAGCGACTCGGCGATGCGCAGCAGGTCGGCAAACACGCCGGCTGCGGTGACTTCCGGCCCGGCACCCGGGCCCTGCACCAGCAGGGGATTATCGCAGTAGCGACGGGTGCTGAACTGCACCACGTTGTCGGTCAGTCGCGAATGGGCGAACGCATGCGTGGCCGGCAGCACGACCAGCCTTACGCTGGCGCGGCCGTGGCGGTCGAGATGGGCGACATGGCGCAGCACGCCGTTCTGGGCGCGCGCCTCGGCGAGGCGGGCCGCCATCGGCGCATCCAGCTCGTCCAGCCGTTCCATGAACTCCTCGCGTGGCAGCGCGACCAGCGCTTCGGGCACCAGGCCCTGCAGGTCGACGTCCTCCAGTGACAGCGGCCAGCCTGCTTCGCGCGCCAGGATCACCAGCTTGCGCGCCACGTCGAGGCCGGACAGGTCGTCGCGCGGATCGGGTTCGGTATAGCCCAGCGCGTGCGCCTCGCGTACCAGCGCCGAGAACGCATGCGCGCCGTCGTGACGATTGCACAGCCACGCCAGGGTCCCGGAAAACATGCCCTCCACCGCGAGCAGTTCGTCGCCCGTGTCGAGCAGGTCGCGCAGGGTCTGCACCACCGGCAGGCCGGCGCAGACGGTGGCTTCGTAGCGGAAGCGCGCGCCGCTGGCGCAGGCCTTGCGGATGGCCTGCCAGCGCGACAGCGCGCCACTGCCGGCGAGCTTGTTCGGCGTCACCACGTGGATGCCCGCCGCCAGCCAGCCCGGATAATGCGAGGCGACCTCGTCGTTGGCGCTGCAGTCGATCAGCAGGGCATGCCGGCCGTCCATGCCGCGCACGTGCTCGGCGAAGGCATCGAGATCGTTCGGCCGCCATACCTGCGCGCCGCCATGGCGACCGTTGAGCTCGGCATCGTCGCAATCCAGCCACATGCGCTTGCTGGCCACCACGCCGCACAGTTTCAGTTCCAGTCCGCTGTCGCGGGCCAGTCGTGGCTGCGCCGCGCGCAGTTGCTCCAGCAGCGCGCTACCGACCCGGCCGGGGCCGATCACGCCCACTGCAAGCACGCGCCGCCGGGTGCTGGCGGTGACGTGCCGCAGCCGCGGTGGCGATGGGGAACGCTGGACTTGCTCGGGTGCACAGGTGATCACGACAGCCTCTCCGGTGGAGGCCCGTTCTCGTTGGCGTGTCGGTGTGTGCCGGCCCGCCTCGTCGAGGGCGGGCCGTTGCGTTTGGAAACCTATCTACGCACGACATTCCGCCCGGGACCCGTGGTACCGGTACCGGTGGTAATGGTGGTAATCGTGGTGACGATGACGCCGATGCACGAGCGCATGCGACCGGTGCAAACCGGTGCGAAGTGCATGCGAGCTGGTGCGGAAAGTGGCGACATGGTTTCGACCTTACGGGGATTGCTGCGCTGCAGTCAACAGATACATCTGCAACTTTTTTCGCGCCCGCGCTGCAGCCCCTGCCCGTGGCATGTTGTCGCGTCCACGCCATCGCCCCCGAAGCGAGGCTTGCGTGGTCCTACAATGGGCGGATGACCACCTCCGCACCACGGCGCAGATTCCCCCGCGCGATCGTCGTGCTGCTCGCGCTTTGCCTTTGCGGTGCGGCGCCCGCCGCCACGCCACAGAACGACCCGGCACCATCGGTGCCTGACACCATGCAACAACGCGTGATGGCATGCGCCAGCTGCCACGGCGCGCACGGCGAGGGCTCGCCCGACAATGTGCTGGTGCCGCGTCTGGCCGGCAAGCCCGCCGGCTACTTGCTGCAGCAACTGGAGTACTTCCAGACCGGTCAGCGCCGGCATGCGCCGATGGAGTACGTGGTGCGCCAGCTGAGCCCGGCCTACCTGCGCCAGATTGCCGACTACTTCTCCCGCCAGGACCTGCCCTACCGGCAGTGGCCCGTACCGAAGGTTCCTGCCGAAACGATGCGACGCGGCGAGCAACTGGTGTTGCATGGCGATCCCGGTCGCGCCGTGCCCTCGTGCGTCAGTTGCCATGGTGAAAAACTCACTGGCGTGGAGCCGATGATGCCCGGCCTGGTCGGCCTGTCGTACGGCTACCTCAGCGCCCAGCTGGCGTCGTGGCGCAACCACACCCGCGCGGCGGAGGGGCCTTATTGCATGGGCGTGGTGGCCAACCGCATGCGTGAATCCGACATCACCGCTGTGTCCGCGTATCTGGCCAGCCAGAAGCCGCCGGCCGACATGCACCCGGAACCCGCCTCGGCACAGACCACGCCGTTGCCCGGTTGGTGCGTGATGGGTCAGAGCGGGGTGACTCCATGAAGTGGCTGCGACGTGGAGCGGCTCTGCTGGTGCTGATCGTGCTGATCGGCGGCCTGGCCTGGTGGTATCTCGGTCGCAGCGCGCTGCAGCCTTCGTCGCCAGCGCAGCATGTTGCCGATGCCGCCGCGCTGAACGATCCCGCGGTCATCAAGCGCGGCGAGTATCTGGCCACGGTCGGCGATTGCGCCGCCTGCCACACGGCCCGCGGCGGTCAGGCCTATGCCGGCGGACGTTCGCTGGCCACGCCGTTCGGTGACGTGCCGGCGCCGAACATCACGCCCGATCCGGCCACCGGCATCGGCCAGTGGAGCTTCGACGACTTCTGGCGCGCACTGCACGAGGGCAGGGGCCGCCAGGGAGAGCTGCTGTACCCGGTGTTCTCCTACACCTCGTTCACCAGGGTCACGCGCGAGGACGCGCTGGCGATCTTTGCCTATCTGAAGTCGCTGCCGCCGGTGAACCGGCCCGATCTTCCATCGGGCCTCGCGTTTCCCTACAACGTGCGCAGCAGCCTGCTGGCGTGGCGCGCGCTGTACTTCACGCCGGGCGTGTTCAAGCCCGATCCGGCGAAATCCGCCGAGTGGAACCGCGGCGCCTACCTGGTGCAGGGGCTGGGCCACTGCAACGAGTGCCACACCGAGCGTGATTCGCTGGGCGGCATCAAGAAGGACAACCATCTCACCGGTGGCCAGATCCCGGCGCTGCACTGGTACGCGCCCGATCTCAGTACGCAGGAAGGTGGCGGCCTCGAAGGTTGGCGTGCGCAGGACATCGTCGACCTGCTGAAAACCGGGCAGTCGGCCAAGGGCAGTGCCTTCGGGCCGATGGCCGACGTGGTGCGACTGAGCACCCAGCACATGACCGATGCCGATCTGCAGGCCGTGGCGACTTATCTGCAATCCCTGCCGCCACGGGCGCCCGCCAAGTCGAATGCGCCGTTCAAGCGCGCCGCCAACATCGAGCAGGGCGGCAAGCTCTACGCGAAGCACTGCGCCGACTGCCACGGCATGGATGGCAACGGCGTGGCCGGTGTCTATCCGCCGCTCAACGGCAATACCTCGGTCACCGAACCCACCGGCATCAACGCGATCCGCAGCGTGCTGCTCGGTGGCTTCGCCCCCGCCACGGCCGGCAACCCGACGCCCTACTCGATGCCGCCGTTCGCGCAGCAGTTGAATGACGACGACATCGCGGCGCTGGTCAACTACATCCGCCAGTCTTGGTCGAACCAGGCCGGCGCGGTGCAACCGGACAAGGTGAGCACCTATCGGCACACGCCGGTCGATTGAGCGCTCGCCACCACGCGGGCAGGGCGGTGCGTCACGGCGACGATACGCCGCACGGCGATGTCTGGACTAGGGTCCCGGGTTGGGCGCAAGCTGGATTTTTCGCAGGCAAGAGGAAGCAGACGGATGGGCGGCAAATTCTGGATCGTGGCGTCGGCGGCACTCGGCCTGGGCTGCCTGCCGTTGGCGGCGCAAGCCTGCGCCACTTGCGGTTGTACCCTGAGCACGGATGCGGCGACTGGCTACACCACCCAGTCGGGCTGGCGTCTGAACCTCGATTACACCTTCATCGACCAGGATCAGCTGCGCAACGGCACCGGCAAGGCCACGCCGCAACAGGTGGTGGATCAGCCATCCGACCCGGCTGCCGGCGGCGGCGAGATCGAGAAGCGCACGATCAACCGCTACACCAATCTCAGCCTGGCCTACCGGCTCAACGCCGACTGGGGCTTCAATCTGCTGCTGCCTTACGTGCTGCGCAGCCACACCACCTACGGCGATCAGGACCAGCCGTATGCGCCGGCGCAAACCGCGCCCGACCAGATCAGTGGCACGCGTGTCTCCGGGCTGGGCGACGTGAAGCTGCTGGCCAGCTACCAGGGCTTCCTGCCCGTGCACAACCTCGGCGTGCAGTTCGGCCTGAAGCTGCCGACCGGTCACTACGGCGGCGAGACCGAGGACGGCAAGGTGGTGGGTCAGCCGACCTACTTCCGCTCCGGCCCGGCGCGGGGCGAGGCGCTGGACACCAGCCTGCAGGCCGGCACCGGCAGTACCGACCTGATCGTGGGTGCCTACTACTACCAGCCGGTGAGCCAGAACTTCGATGCCTTCGTGAATGGCCAGTTCCAGGCCGCGGTATCGCAGCGGCTGCACAGCGCAGGCGCCGACTTCCGCCCCGGCAATCTCGCCAGCGCCAGCCTGGGCCTGCGCTACGAGGCGCATGCGAACTGGGTGCCGCAACTGCAGCTCAACCTGCTGCACAAGAGCGCCGACCAGGGTGCCTTGGCCGACACGCCCGACACGGCTGGCACCATCGCCTACCTGAGTCCGGGCATCAGTGCGACCCTGGCCAGCGGTGTGCAGGCCTATGCGTTCGTGCAGGTGCCGGTGTACAGCCGTCTGGACGGCTATCAGCTGCTCCCGCACTGGACCGGTACGCTCGGCATCAGCGTGGCGCTGTGAATACGCATACCCTCCTCGGACGCTTCGGCATCGCATGCGCGATGCTCGCGTTGCTGGCGATCGCGGTTCCCGCCCAGGCCAACCACCTCGTCGTCGGCCAACCGGCACCGCCCATCACCCTGACCACCCTGGAGGGCAAGAAGATCGCCACCACCGACCTGCGCGGCAAGGTGGTGATCGTCACGTTCTGGGCCACCTGGTGCGAGCCGTGCCGCGAGGAGCTGCCGCTGCTCTCCCGTTACGCGAGCGAACACAAGTCGCAAGGCCTGGTCGTGCTCGGTTTCAGCCTCGATACGCCCGACCAGCTCGCCGAGGTACGCGCCATCGCAGATACGCTGAGTTTCCCGGTGGGCTTGCTGGGCGACCCGCACGTGCCGGGCTATGGCCGCATCTGGCATCTTCCCGTGAGCTTCCTGATCGGTCGCGACGGCCGGCTGCTCGACAACGGCTGGAAGGATCACGATCCGGTATGGACGTCTGAACGGCTGCAGCGGATCGTCACCCCGCTGCTCGGCAAAACCGACTGAGTCGACCTTGCGGCGTGCCGGTCAGCGCATGATCCCGGTGTGCCCGAGCGAATAGCGTCCCGGTTGTGGCCATACGGTCAGCCCGTGCGGCTCCATCCCCACCTTGATGGTGCGGACCTTGCCGGTATGGGTGTCGATGGCATAAACGACGTCGTCGAAACGCCCCGACAACCACAGCATGCTGCCGTCGGCGCTGACGTTGCCCATGTCCGGGCTGCCGCCGTGCGGAATCGGCCAGGTGGCGACGACCTTGCGCGTGGCGAAGTCGATCACCGAGACACTGCCCTTGCCATGGCACGCGCCGTGGATGCTGTGCGAACCGCGATTGGCCACGTACAGTCGGGTGCCGTCACGGCTCGGATACAGGCCGTGGGTGCCGATGCCGGTGTGGATGAAGCCGATCCTGGTGAAGTCGTCGCCATCGATCAGATAGACGCCATCGGCCATCATGTCGGCCACGTAGAACACCTTGCCGTCGGGCGAGACGCGGATGTCCTGCGGCATGCCTCGGCGTTTCAACGTCAGGTAGCCCAGTACCTGGTGGTTGACCATGTCGATCTTGGCCAGCTTGCCTCCGAACTCGCAGGTGAAGATCGCGTAGCGGCCGTCGATCGAGAAGTCGGCGTGATTGATGCCCTTGCAGCCGGGCACTGGCAGGCTGAATTTCAACGCCATCGAGTGGGCGTCGCGGAAGTCCAGCCGCGCATGCTCCTCGGCCACCACGATGGCATCCCTGCCGTCCGGGGTGAAGTACATGTTGTACGGGTCGTCGACCGGCACGGCCTGACCGGGTTTGCCGCTGATCGGGTCGATCGGGGTAAGGCTGCCGTCGTCGCGGTCCTCGGCATTGTTGGTCACCCACAGCGTGCGCAGATCGTACGACGGCACGATGTGCTGCGGACTGCGACCGACCTTGAACGTGTCCACCACCTTGAAGGTGGTCGGGTCGATCACCGACACGCGATTGGAACGCACATTGGGCACGTAGACCCGTGCCAGTGCGCCGGCCACGGCAGGGCTGAACATGTTGGCGCCGGCGTCGCCGTACAGGTTGGCGGCGTCGGTCACCGGCGGCATGCCGGGCACCGTGTGCACCGCTGATCCGGCGACAACCGGCGCGGCGATGCCGGCAGCCCAGAGCAAGACCGCCGTGCAGGCGAAGTGTCGTCCGTGGCGAAACAGTTGCGTGTTGATGGTGAGTGTCCTCGCAAAAAGGTTTGGCAAATTTCAGCGTGAAGGTGGGTCGCGCTCAGTGTCCGGCCGTGGCCTTCCTGATCGCCTCGACCGTCCTGGCAACGATCAGGTCGACGCCCAACTGGCCCAGTGCGGCCGTCGAGCGCCGTGCGTCGCCGCCATAGACACCCATGGCGGCGCCAGGCTTGCTGCCGTCGTGCAGTTTATCCACTCGCACCATCTGTGGCGCGACTGCCAGCTGAAGCGAGGTATCGGCCAGTCCGGCATGGGTGCCGATCTCGTCTGCGCGGAAGCCGTGCCGGCGCAAGATCCTGTCGAAGCCGCTGGAGCTCGCCGCGTAGTATTCCGGCGGCGCCAACGCCCGGATGCCCGAACCGGCCCATTGCCTGTTCAGGTGCGCCACCACGCGCTGCAGGTCCTGCTGGTAGCCGCCATGGTCGCCCAGCAGCACGATGTTCCTGAAGCCATGCACCGCGAAACTGTTGGCCGCCGATTCCAGCACCTGCTCGAATGCGGCATCCGGCACCGTGATCGTCCCCGCGAAACGCATATGGCCGCGCGGTGGCGCGTAGCTGCCTTCGGGCACATAGGCGACGACCGGCGCCACCAGCGCATTGCCCAGCTGTTCCGCAACTTTCTGCGAGAGCCATGCCGCCCGCGCATTGTGTTTGCCCAGCGCGATGGCGGGGCCGCTCTGCTCGGTGCCGCCGATGGGAATGATGATGGTGGTGGCACCAGCCTGGATGCGGTCGCGCAGTTCGGTCCAGGTCAGGTCCTGCAGCTGAACTGTGCGCGGCGGGTGCGCGCAGGCGATTTGTGCCAGCGCAAGCAGGAGCACGAGGCCGATGGTGCGGCGAAAGGGAATGCACGTGATCAAGGGTGTGGGCACGCTGCTGGGGCTGACGGTCGGGTGGTCGATGGCCGGGTTGCCGGCGGCCGTGCTATTCCGCGTCCGTGGCCGGCACGAAGTCCTTCAGGGATTCCAGCTCCTGCTCCAGCTTGTCCAGTTTCTCGTCGATCTGGGCGCGTTGTTCGCGCAGGCGCTCAATGGTGTTGGCGAGCTCGGTGCGGCGGATGTCGAGGATGGTGGCCATGGGAGTCTGTCTGCTCTTGCGGAGTCGTGGCTAGCTGCTGTTGACGACCATTGTGCACCTTGCGCGCGTGGCCTTGCTCGATGTGCCCGCGGACCCGCCGCCTGGCGCTGCTCAGGCAAGGCGCGGTCGCGATCGGCGCACCCGTCATTCAGACAGGGCCAGCACGCAGTCGTCCGCGCCGTAACTGCAGCAGCAAACCGGGAATATCGTGACCTCGTTCGACGCCACGGCATTCCCCAGCACGCCTTCCAGGAAACCGCTGAAGAAGGTGCAGCCGGAATGGCCGTCTCGCGTGCACAGCGGGCTGTTGCGGATATGCACCTGGGCGCCATCCTGTTCAACCTCGGCCAAGGCACCCAGCGCGGATATGCCGAGCTGGGCAATTGCATCAATCAAGGCGAGTTTGCCGAGCTGCGCATGCTCGTGCTCGAACACCCAGCGGCCGATGCGCACTCCCGCCTGATGCAGCGACGGTTCGCGCGCCCCTTCGGCGACCGAGCCAGCCAGCGTCAGCAGGCGCGGCATGATCTGCGGGTACTCGGCGTCGAGTCTCGATACGACCTTGTCGATGGCTGCCTGGTCGGGTTCGAGCGCGACCTGTTCGACGAAGGGTTCGTCCAGCACCGGCGGTGGTGCGGGCGGGGCACGTGGCGGTTCGGGCAGGATGAAGTCGAAGTCCGGCTCCGGCCTGGATGGCGCTGCGGCCTCCGGCTCGGGCGCGGCCTCGCTTCCGCCCGCGGGCACGGTTGCCGGAGCGGCCGTGAGACGCGCGGGTGCGATCTGGTCAAACGCCGCGGTGGTCGGTGCGGCGACCTTCGGCGTGGCGGTCGCGGGGTTGCCGGCGACCGCCACGGGTTCGGGTTCGGGCAGCGGCGCGGGAACGTAGTTCAGCACCGTGCGTGAGGCCGCGAAATGCGGGCGTACTTCGCCCTCGACACAAGGCGCAAGTTCGAAGCTGATGATGCGTTCGTAGGCGCGCAGCGCCGATTCCAGCGCACGCTTCTTGCGCCGTGGTCCGCGGACCACCATCGTGAGCAGGATGCCGTGCGGATCCTGGATCAGGCGTTGCCGCTGCAAGGTGAAACCGTTCTCGATGACGCAATGGCCGACTTCGACCAGCAGGCCCTCCCGTCGTTCCGCGAGGGCCTGGATTTCCAGCTCGATCATCAGGCCCCCTGTGTGCGTTGCTGGTGTACTGAGTAGTGTGCAACAGCATGCCCGACGCCGTACGGGCAAAACGTGACGTACCCTCAAACTCGGCAAATATACAGGCACCAACGAGCCCCGGGCGCCAGCTGCTGGGCGGGCCAACTCCCTTCACGAGGTGCTACCTCGCAATGGAGTATGGTGAATACCCTTGACTATGAGAACTTGCGGATCGCCATGGAAACGGATGCATCCGGGGTGCAGTCAATGTTTGCGCGTCTTGTCGCCGGGAGCATGGATGCTGCGCGAAACGCGGACTTGGCCATCTCGATCTGGCGCGACATGGTCGCGGCGCTGGCGCCGATCATAGGTCCGTCCGGGGTAGCCGCGCTGCTCAAACGCAGCATTCATCTGACGCGCGCTGAACATCCCTGCCTGCACCACCTCGACGAGGGTGCGTCGCCAAGCGACGCGCTGGACATGCTGCGGGGGGTGTTGTCACGACAGGAAAGCATGGAGGCGGTTGCGACGAATGTCGCGTTGTTGCAGCACTTCCATGAAGTGCTGGTCAGCCTGATTGGCGCATCGCTCACCGAGCGGTTGCTGCGTCCCGTATGGGACATCACCTCAAGCGGCGACGCCGTATCGGAAGACATCACATGACCATTGCCAAAGCCACCATCAACCGGCTCAGCACCGGCGTGCCTGGATTGGACGAGGTGCTGGGCGGTGGTCTGCCCGAATTCTCGTTCAATGTCATCGCCGGGTCACCCGGCAGTGGAAAGACCACGCTGGCGCACCAAATGATGTTTGCGCTGGCCACACCCGCGCGTCCGGCGCTGTATTTCACCGTGCTCGGCGAGCCACCGCTGAAGATGCTGCGATACCAGCAGCAGTTCGACTTTTTTGACAGCGAGAAGGTCAATCACTCGATTCATTTCATCAATCTTGCCGAGGAAGTGGCTTCGGGCGACCTCGCCCGCGTGCTGGCGCGAATCGTGGCCGAGGTCGAGGCGCACGGACCGGGCCTGGTATTCGTCGACTCGTTCCGCTCGGTCATCCTCGCCGGGTTGGCCGAGGGCAGTCGTTTCATCAGCCTGCAGCAGTTCGTCCAGCAGTTGGGTGTGGTGATGACCAGCTGGCAGGCGACCACCTTCCTGATCGGCGAGTACTTCAGTGACAGCGATCCCAGCCCGGTGTTCACCGTGGCCGATGGCTTGATCTGGCTGCGCCAGGACGTCCAGCGTGATTCGATGGTACGCAAGCTCAACATCGACAAGATGCGTGGTCAGGCCACGATGCCGGGGTTGCATACGTTCCGGATCGGCAACTCGGGGCTGCGGGTGTTTGCGCCATCGCTGGCGATGAGTATTTCCGCGCCTGTCACCAACTCGCCGATCAGGGAGCGGATGTCGATGGGGGTGCCTGAGCTGGATGCCATGATGGGCGGCGGCTTGCCGCGAGGTTACTCGTTGCTGGTGGCCGGACCGTCCGGCTCGGGCAAGAGCATCTTGGCGGCGGCGTTTCTGGTCAATGGAGCCAGCCGCGGCGAGACCAGTGTGATTGCCGCGTTCGAGCAGCGCGCGACGCAGTCGCGCGGCAAGCAGATTGCCGAACTGATCGTGTCCGGCCAGATCGGCGTGGTCGACACGAGGGACCCGGGGCTGTCGGTTGACGAGATCTCCGTGCTGCTGATGGCGGAGGTGCAGCGGCTCAACGCCACCCGCGTCGTCATCGACTCGCTGTCGGGTTTCGAGCTGTCGCTGGCGCCCGGTTTCCGCGCGGATTTCCGCGAGGCGATGGCACGGATGGTGTCGGCCCTGGCCAGCACCGGCGTGACCGTGCTGATGACTTCGGAGCTGGAGGATCGCTACACGGAACTGCGCTTCAGCCCCTATGGCACGGCATTCCTCACCGACGCGATCATCGTGCAGCGATACATCGAGGTGGAAAGCCGCCTGCTGCGGGTGATGGCGGTACTCAAGATCCGGGCCAGCGCGCACTCCAGTGACCTGCGCCTGTTCCACATCGATGACGAGGGAATCAAGATCGGCGAGAGGCTGGGCAACTACGAAGGCCTGCTTGGTGGCCGTCCAAGGCGCCGCGCTTCCCTGCACACGCTGCCGCTGGGCTCCGACGATGGATGATTGCCGCGGCAGCGTGACGTCATGATCGATCGGTCCCACTCCGCCGAGGCGGTCGCCAAGCGAGCCACCGCATTGCTCGACAAGGAAGCCGCCCGCCTGCGCCAAGAATTGGTGGAACTGCAGCAACAGCTTTCCCGTGCGCGGCATCAGCTCAGTGCCGACCATGCCATCCAGTTGCAGGAAGCCAACCAGAAACTGGTGATGGCCGTCCTGCAAGCCGATCAGAACGCCGAAAAGGCCCTCGTCGATCTGGCCACCCTGACCGATACCTACCAGCGCGACGGCTTGACCGGCGCGATCAACCGCGCGCCGATGCTGGACCGGATCGAGCAGGCGCTGCTGATGGCCCGGCGCGAGCAGCGGCAGATGGCTCTGGTGTTTGTCGACCTGGATTATTTCAAACAGATCAACGATCACCTCGGTCATGCCGCGGGCGATGAGGTATTGCAATTCGTAGTGCGCTCGCTGCAAGCGGTGCTGCGTGAATCAGACGCCGTATGCCGTTACGGTGGTGACGAGTTTCTGGTGCTGCTTGCGGAGATTTCGGCACCTGCCGACGCGCGTCGGCTTGCGGCCTTGATGTTGGCGGCGCTCAGCAAGCCCGCCAGTGTGGCGGGAGAGGTGCTGGAACTTTCGGCCAGCATGGGCATCAGCATCTATCCCGATGACGGGGAGGACGTGACCGCCCTGATCAACCATGCCGACAGGGCGATGTATCGGAACAAACGGGACTTGCCGCGCAATCTCCAGGCGCGCGATGCGGCCTGGTTGCGGCGCAAAAGCCCGGCGGTACACGGGGGTTCGCCACACGCGCCTGACCTTGTAACGGAATCCGCGCGGCAGCCCTCCATTCACGATATGCGCGAGGCCAATGCGCAACTCGTAGAGGCCGCCCTGCAAGCCCAGCAATCCACGCTGGACGCGACCGAGGCGCAACGCCAGCAGATGAAATTCATGGCCATTGCCGCGCATGAGCTGCGCAATCCGCTGACCCCACTACGCATTGCAACCGAACTGTTGATCCACCACGCCACGGACGATCTGCAGGTCGCGCGCCTCGAAGCGATCATCGAGGGCCAGGTCACCCACCTTACCCGGCTGATCGACGACCTGGTCGACGGCTCGCGCTTGAGTACCGGCAAGCTTCGGATCGAGCGCAGCGATTTCGACCTGCGGGACTTGCTCGGGCACGTGGTGGATTTCTGTCGGCCAGGCATGGAGCTTCGCCAGCAGCACCTGAGCATGCGCACGACGTCCGAGCCGGCCAGGTTGCATGGTGACCCGGTACGGATCGGGCAGGTGTTCCGCAACCTGCTGGACAATGCCAGCAAGTATTCGCACGATGGCGGCGAGATTGCCATCGAACTACTGGTTCGCGATGGCTCGGCGGTGACCACCGTGCGGGACAACGGCATCGGCCTGTCGGCCGAAGCGTTGTCGGCAGTATTCGGCCTGTTCGTGCAGGATGAAGCCGGGTTGGCGCAGTCCGCGGGCGGTCTGGGTATCGGCCTGGCAGTGGTGCGCGAGCTGGTGCAGGCACATGGCGGACAGGTCGTCGCCCGCAGCGAGGGCCGCGGTCAGGGCAGCGAGTTCGTGGTGACGCTGCCGCTGGTGAAGCAGGGTGGAACCCACTGAGGCCGGAACCGCACGCCGCAAATCTCGCGTGTTTTCACGCGCGTTGAACGCCGCAGCGTGAGCTGCGGTTTGCTGAACAGCGACAGGCACCCCCGCGCGTGACTTCAGGGCTTCACGAAGCGCAACGTCATCCGATCCGATTCGCCCACCTTTTCAAGCTTGGCGTGCTCGCTCTGCGGGCCAGCAAGATTGGGCGGCAGGCGGTGCACGTTGATGTCCTCCGGATCGTCCGGGTTGGCGTTGATCCCGGACACGCCCTCAAGCCGGAAGCCGGTCTTCAGGCCCAGTGCGATCAGGTAGTCCTCGGGAATGCGGTGCAGCTTCTTCGAGGACTCCTGCGCATCGGCGAAAGGCTTGGCGCGATGCTCCACCACGCCGAACACGCCGCCGGGCTTGAGTACGTCGAACACGGATTTGAACACTGCTGCCAAGGTGTCGGGACTGTGGTTGAGCCAGTCGTGGGTGTTGCGGAAGGTCAGCACCATGTCGGCGGAATCCGGTGCGCCCAGGTCGAGCTGCAACGGCGGCGCAAACGGCACGACTTGCTCGATGTGGCCGAACACGGCCGGATTGGCCTTGATCTTGTCGGCAAACTTCGTTGAGCCCGCTTCAATCAGATGCCCATGCGCGGCGAGGAATGGCGCAAGGATCTCGGTGTACCACCCGCCACCCGGGTCCAGCTCGATCACCGTCATGTCCGGCCGGATACGGAAGAATTCCAGGGTCTGGACCGGATGGCGGTATTGATCGCGCGTCTTGTTCGCGGTGGAGCGCCAACTCCCATCGACGGCCCGTTGCAGCTGGGTGGTGACCCTCGTATCCGTGGCGACGGCGCTGGCGAAGGCGGGCAGCAGCAGGGCGATGGTCAGGACGATCAGAGATTTGCAGGAGCTATGGCGCATGGTCTGGATGTGCCGAGGCGGGCTTTCCAGCCTACTCCGGTACGGTTCGGGTTGGCAGCCTGCCTGCTGCTCCCTGCCGCCGGGCGCTCGCGACATCGCGGTTGCGTGATTCAGTGCGCGCCAGCGGAGATTTCTCGCGGCATTCGGGAGTGCCGTGGACAGGAAGATCAGCATTTCTCGTGGGCATGCCCGGGGATCAGCGCCAGCCGGAATCGCGCGCTGCGCGTTCTTGCTGGGCGTTGAACGCGTCGCCGCGGATACGCGCATCCACCGCGGCCTGGACTTCGGGCGGCAAACCACTGCCGGCCTGGCGCAAGCCCCCGCTTGCGGGCTCGCTCACCGTGCTGTACGCCGGCAGCGCCCAGCCCGCCTGGCCGTGGCAGGCAAGGCCCGCCATGGCCGGTTTTGCGTGAGCGACGAAGGTGCGGCAGATCTGGCCGTCCGCGCTGCGGAAGGTCAGGCCGACACGGATGGACGCACCCTGTTCGGGTTCGCTGGCCAGCGTCTGGTCCAGCGCTCGCGACAACGCTCCGGCGGCAAACTGCCGATTGTCCTGCACGCGCACCAGATCGCCGTTGCCCCGCCAAAAGATTGCCACGCTCAACACTGCGAGGGATGCGGCCACGGCCGCCGCCGGAACGAACCAGCGCCGGCGAAGGCGGTGTCGATTCGCGCCAGATCCGGGTCGGCGTCGGGCCATGGCGAGAGGAGCGACCGAGATGGTTGCCGGAGGCGCTGGGGCTTTCAACAGCGCGGCCAGATGCGCTGGCACCGGTTCTTCGAGCACCGGGTCGAATGCCGCGTTCAGTTCCGCCCTGACCGCGCGCGCCTGCTGCACGCGATGGGCGAGCAAAGCGTCCTGGACCAGCGCCGCGTCGATGCTTGCGGTGGCGGAGGCGTCGAGTTCGCCATCCACATAGGCCTGCAAGATGTCGTCGTCGATCGGTTTCATGTGTCCTTCCCAAGAAGGTTCTGCAGGGTGGCGCGAGCACGCGCCAGACGGCTGGTGACGGTTCCCACCGGCACCTCCATCAGCTCGGCGGCTTCGCTGTAAGACAATCCCTCGACCAGCACCAATGCCACCACTTCACGATGATCCGGTGGCAACGCTGCCAATGCCGCCGCCAGTTCTATCTTCTGCGCGGGTGCGCTACTGCGGTCGGAGCTGTTGGCGCCGGCCTCCTCGGGCGCAAACAGGTTTTGCGAGCGCCCGCGTGCGCGCATTTCATCGCGCCATGCATTGCGTGCAATCGCGAACACCCACTTGTCCAGTGCGGCGTCCGGCCGCCATTGCGTGGCCCGGCTGAGCGCCCGCTCGAGCACGATCTGCACCAGGTCGTCCGCGTCGGCTACCTGTCCGGCCAGCGCCCGCGCCAGTCGGCGCAGACGCGGGAGCAGCGGAATCAATCCTTCACGCACGGCTTGGCTCGGATCCACGTATTACCTTTCCAGTACGTTCGAGTGGGGCAAATCCTTCCCTTGCGCCCGACGGTCCGGTTCGGGGGCATAAAGTCGACCAATGCTAGCATCCGGATTCTTCGCTACCGACCGGGTGCGCCATACGATGCAGCGTCTGCTTTCCATGCTCATTTTCGTGCTGGCGGTGCTTGGCGCGAGTCCTGCGCATGCACAGGTGCTGGGTCCCGTGCGCGGTTTGCCCGGCGCGCAGATTCCGGGCGTGGGCTTGCCAGGGTTGCCGCCCGAGCCGACGTTGCCGCGTGTCGACGACCTGCTGCAGGCGACCCGCGCATTGCCGCGCCAGTTGCAGATCGATGCGCTGGTGCGCGAACGACCACGGCGCGTGGCGGTCGATCCCCATGGCGAGCCGGTGCTGCGCGGTGAGTTTCTTGCGCTTGGCCTGACCGGGATGGAGCAGGCTGCCTTGCAGGCGCAGGGCTTTGCCGTGGACAGTCGAAGCTCGACCGACGCGTCTCTCGGTCTGGACATGGTGATCCTGCACGACACGCGCGGACGCAGCGAAGCGCGCGCCATGCGCGAACTGCAAGCGGCGGCGCCGAAGGCGGTGTTCGCCTATCAGCACCTGTACCTGCCGGCCGGAACTGGCGACGTCGTCGGCGAACGTCCGGCGGTGCGCCGTCCATCCGCCAACCTGCCGCACCGCGTGGGTTTGATCGATGGCGGCGTGGATCCGTCCGATCCGGCGCTGGCTCGCGCACACATCGTGGATCACGGCTGCTCCAGGCCGACCGAATCGAGGCACGGCACCGCGGTGGCTTCGCGCCTTGTCGAGGGCGACGCCGACACACTGTATGCAGCTGACTTGTGGTGCGGCGATGTGGTTGGCGGAGCAACCTCGAGCCTGGTCGATGCGCTTGCCTGGATGGCGCGCGAGCGCGTGCCGGTGATCAATATCAGCCTGGTTGGACCGGATAACCCGGTGCTCGCGCGAGCGGTGCAGACGATGATCGCGCGCGGCCACGTGCTGGTCGCTGCAGTGGGCAACGACGGACCCGCGGCGCCGCCCTTGTTCCCGGCGGCCTACCCGGGTGTGATCGGCGTCAGTGGCGTCGACGCGCGCGACCGCATCCTGCCGGAGTCGGGCCGGGGTGACCAAGTTGCCTTCTGCGCCTTGGGCGTGATCGGCAGCGGCCGCCACGCGTTGCGCGGCACATCGTTCGCGGCACCCATCGTGGCGCGACGGGCTGCCCGATTGCTCGCTTCGCCACAGGTCGGTGCCGCAGCGCAAGTGATGCGTCGCCTGGCCAGCGAGGCTCGCGATCTGGGGTCGCCCGGGCGCGATCCGCGCTATGGCTTCGGGCTGTTGTCCCCTTGAAACTGAACGGGTATCGAACGTGACCCGGTCGCAGGGAAGGAATCATCGAGCCCGAACGTAATGGACCTTGCAAGCCGCGGATCCCCCGCAGGCAGGAGGTCCTCTCATGCGAAACAGCACTCTCGACAACAAGTCCCTCAACATGACCTTGATCGCTGGCGCCTTTGCGTTGGTGATGATGGCCCCGGTTCATGCCCAAGTAGTGGGCGGCGGCGGCCTTGCCGGCGGCCTCGCTGGTGGGCTGGTTGGCCCGATGAATTCCGCGATGGGCCAGATCGCTGGTTCGGCCCACGGCGCCGGCAGCATCAATAGGCCCGACGTCGGCAAGATGGGGGTACAGGACCGCGCCGAACGTTTGAAGGGACGGGTCTCTTCGGCTGCTGCTTCGGCCAAGAGCACGGCGGCGGAAGGCGTCGGTCAGGCGAACGGTTCGGCGGGTGCCGGCACCACTGCCGGCCTGACCGGGGCGGTTGTTGGCAATGTCGGCCCGAACGCCGGTACCGCGTTGAATCCCGCGGCCAGCCTGGCCAGCTCAGCCACAGGTGCGGTCGACGCCACCGCCACGCGCAACGCCGCCGCCAATGCGACCGGACAGGCGCTTGGCCAGGCAGGTGCTGCCGCTTCGACTGCCAAGGCCGACGTCGCTGGTGCCGCGAACCATGCGCGGGACCGGATCGGCAAGGTCGCCGGCCGTGCGCAGGGTTCGGCCCATGCCGCAGCACAAGGCGCTGCAGCCGGCGGCGAGCACTCGCTCTCGCTGGCGAGCGGCGTGGCCGGCAACGCGTCGCCCGCCGGCAACGTCGATGTGGGGAACACCAACCCGCCGTCAAATGACACCGCGGCGCCGACTCCGCACCAGGCTCCGGCACTGCTCCACGGGGCGCAAGGCAGCAAGGCCGTCTCGGTTGATCTGACTGGCTCAGGCGCGGCCAGTGGCAACGCCGGCAGCGCCGGCTCGGTCGGACTGGGCGGTGTTCCGGCGACGCGTGCAGATTCCGCTGCCAAAGGCTCGGCCCATGCGAGCGGCCACGCTGGCGCGCACGGTTCGACCAGCGACGGCGTGTCCACCTCGGCGCAGGCCGACGGCAGCGCGGGTGCCAGTGCGAGCACCCATCACCACTGATCGCTCGCCGAATTCACACGCTTGCGGGCCCGGCATCCTGCCGGGCCCGCTCACCAAGGCTTGATAGAAGGACTCCACGGCATGCGCAAGAACATGAACCGGATGGCGATCGTCGGCGCCGTACTGATCGGCATGCCGACCGCACATGCGGCCGACGGCTTCAGTATCGGCACCGGCGCCAACTACAGCACCGGCAACTATGGCTCCGACATCACGACCGAGATCTGGTCGGTTCCGTTCACTGCGATCTATCAGAGCGATCGCTGGACCTTTGGGCTGAGCATCCCTTACGTCCACGTTCACGGTTCGGGCAATGTCATTCCGGGTACCGGCCCGGTGGACAACACCAATCCGCTCGAGCGCGGCCTCGACCAACTGCTCGGCGGCGGATCGGCGCCGACCGGCGGCGACACCAGCACCGCTGCTGCGGGCGCCGGAGACCTGGTGGCATCGGCTGGCTATCGCCTGTTCTCCAGTGACGACCGCAGCTTCGGGATTGTTGTCACCGGCAAGATCAAATTTGGCACCGCAGACGTCAACAAGGGACTGGGTACCGGCGAGAATGATTACGGCGTCTCGCTGGACACCTACAAGACCCTCGGCAAGTGGACCCCGTTCGGCGGCATTGGCTGGACGAACTACACCAGTTCGCCATACATCAGGCTCGACAACGCCATCCATGCAAATGCCGGCATGGACTACCGGCTCGCGGACAAAGACAACCTGGGCGTCGCTTACAACTACCGGCAGCGGATCGCGGCAGGCGGCGCGAGCCAGAGCGAAGTCACCGCCTACTGGGCACACAAGTTCAACCCGCGCCTTCGTCTGCAGGGTCAGGCCACCGGCGGCATGACCAACGGCAGCCCGGACTGGGGTGTTGGAACGTCGATCAACTACAGCTTTTGACGGGTCCCGGCGGTGTGCGGGCGAGGGCCGGTCGACGCAGGGTTCGCAACCGGGCCGACGTCGACCCGGCTGCGAACTGCACATCAGTCATTCCGCACCACCGCGGCAACCTGGGCATGCACAAGCTTCCAGGTGTCACCCTGCTTGGCATCGATGCGCGTGGACTTTGCCAGGCTTGGCGCGCTCCTGCCGTCCTTTCGATCATGCGTCGGCCAGCGCGACGGCGCGCGTGCCGACCTGCACGAACGGGCTTGGCCGACCATCGGATCCCGAATCACCCGCGGCGCGATCCGCGCAGTTTGTCGATCGAGAAACTGGCGATCTCGCTGCCGCCCACGCGACGCGGTTGACCCACCGGCGGGCCCCAGGCGTGGGCGCTGACGACTTCCCAGGTGGCCGGAATGCGCCCGTCCACGCGCATCGCTTCGTAAGCCTGCAGCATGCGCTGGTAGCGCTGCTTGCCGGTGAGCCCGCGCTCGCGCATGCGGTCGGCATTGGTGGCGCCGAGGCCTTGCAGCTCTTCCAGCAGCTTGCGCGGCTCGCTGTAGGTCAGGGTGTAGCGGAACACATCCAGCACCGGATCGCGCAGGCCCGAGGCGAGCATGGCATCACCCACATCGTGCATGTCCAGGAACCGGCTCACGTGCGGCTGTTGATCGGCTTGCGCCCAGGCACTGCGCAGCTCCATCAGCGTATCGGGGCCGAAGCTGGAGAACACCATCAGGCCACCGGGTTTCAGCACGCGCATGCATTCGCCGAACAACGTGGCCAGGTCGTCGACCCACTGGAAACACAGGTTGGAATACAGCACGTCGATGCTGTGGTCCGGTAGCGGCAAGGCGCTGGCGTCGGCGCAAACGCGCCCGAACGGCCTGCGCCAGGTGCTGTGCCGCCTGGCCGCACGCAGCATCGGCAGCGCCAGGTCGACCGCGATCACCTCCGCCTTGGGGTAGCGTTGTTTCAGCAGGGCGCTGCCACGACCCGTGCCGGCACCGACATCGAGCACCCGCTTCGGCGCCTCCAGATAGAAGCTGAGCCGCTCCAGCAGATGCTTTTGCACCTCGCGCTGCAGCGCATCGTGTTGGTCGTAGGTGGCCGCGGCACCGGAAAAGTTGCGGTGCACCTGGCGGCGATCGAGGTGGAAATCATTCATTCGGAAAGACTCAGCGCGACAGGTCGGCCGGCGTGTTGCGCAAACAGGGGTTGCAGCGCCTGCACCAGCGCCGACACGTGACCGAAGAACGGGGCGTGACCGGCCTGCGCGATCTCGTGCATGGCGCCGCCGCACTGGCTGGCCGACCAGGCCATCGCCTGCGGCGGCACCAGACGGTCGCGGCGACCGGCGATCCAGGTGCTGGGCACGCCCAGGTCAGGCAGCGCGGCGCGGCGGTCGCTGTCCTGCAGGATGCGAATCCCTTCCTGCAGTACACGCAGATCAGGCTTGCCGCGGGCGAACACCAGCTCGCGCAGATGGCGCAGCTCCTTGCGCGGATCGGCGCTGCCCATCGCCTCCAGCGCCAGAAAGCGCTCCAGCGTGGCGTGGTAGTCGGTTTCCAGGTCGCTGGCCAGCTGCTGCACCAGCGCGGCATCGCTGCCGTGCGGCCAGCTGGCGTCGCGCACGAATTTGGGCGTGGCACACAGCATGGCCAGGGCACGCACCTGCTGCGGCATCTCCAGCGCGGCCGTGAGCGCGATCAATCCACCCAGCGACCAGCCCAGCCAGATCGCCGGCGGCGTGACCGCGGCGATCGCGGCGGCGCAGGCGTGCGGTTCCAGCGGCACCGCGCAGTCGCGCGAATAGCCATGACCGGGCAGGTCGACCACATGCATGGTGCAGTGCTCGGCCAGCGCATCGACCAACGGCTGCAGCACGTCACCGTGCATCGCCCAGCCATGCAACAGCACCAGCGGGATGGGCCCGTGGCCGCGCTTGTCGACGTGCAGATTCACGTCGGAAGCTCAGTGATATGAGCAGGACGCAGTGTCCGGTCAACGGCGCCGCGACCGTCGAACACGAAGCAGTCGCCATGCCAGTGCGCCGCGTCGGTCTGTTCCAGGTATTTCAGGATGCCGCCCTCGAGCTGGTAGACGTGTTGCATGCCCAACTCACTCATGTGCAGCGCCGCCTTCTCGCAGCGGATGCCGCCGGTGCAGTACGACACCACGGTCTTGCCGGCGTAGCGCGCCCGGTCGGCGGCGATCGCGTCGGGAAACCCGGTGAAGCTGGCGAGGCGGTAGTCGACCGCCTGCGGGAACTTGCCGACGGCGGTTTCGTAGTCGTTGCGCGTATCCAGCAACACCACCTCGCGCCCGTCGTCGTCATGACCGTGGTCGAGCCAGCGGCGCAGCGTGGCTGCATCCACCGAGGCCGCCCGGCCGCCTTCGGGCCGGATCGTCGGCATGCGCATGGTGATGATCTCGCGCTTCAGGCGCACCCGCATCCGGCGGAAGGGTGTGCTGTCGGACAGCGATTCCTTCGGCGCGATATCGGCGAAGCGCGGATCGTCGTGCAACCGTGCCACGAACTCGTCGATGTCGGTGCGTGTGCCGGCGAGGAACAGGTTGATGCCCTCGGGCGCGAGCAGGATCGTGCCTTTCAACGTCAGCGCCTCGCACCGAGCCAGCAACCGTTCGCGCAGCGCCGGCAGGTCGTCCAGGCTGATGAATTTGTAGGCGGAGATATTGACGATCGACATGCGGGGGATCACGGCAGCAAGCCGGCAATTATACGCGGTGAGCCGGGTTCAGCCGGCATGGCCCGGCCGGCGAAGGGTTTCCAGCGCGGCCAGCAATCGGTCCACATGCGCTTCTTCATGCGCGGCCGACAAGGTGATGCGCAGTCGAGCCTGTCCGGCGGGCACCGTGGGCGGCCGGATCGCGGTGACCAGCAGGCCGTGCGCTTCCAGCTCCTGCATCGCCGTGACGGCAGCTTCGGCGCTGCCGAAACGCAGCGGCTGGATCGCACTGCGCGAGTCCATCAAGGGCAGGCCCAACTCGGTGGCGCCGCGGCGGAAACGCTCGATCAGCGCCGCAAGCTTGTCGCGGCGCCAGCCTTCGCTTCGTGCCAGTTCCACCGCTACCAGCGCGGTGGCGGCCAGCGCCGGTGGCATGGCGGTGGTGTAGATATAGGGCCGCGCGAACTGGATGAGGCCTTCGATCCATGCCGCCGGGGCGGCGACGAAGGCTCCGCTGCAACCCAGCGCCTTGCCCAGCGTGGCCATCAGCAAGGGGACTTCACTCTGCCCAAGGCCGGCGGCATCGACGCTGCCGGCGCCGTGCGATCCCAGCACGCCCAGGCCGTGTGCGTCGTCCACCATCAGTGTGGCGCCTGTGTCGGTGCAGGTGGCGGCCAGTTCGACCAGGGGCGCCACGTCGCCGTCCATGCTGAACACGCCATCGGTGGCCAGCAGCGCGGCTGCGTCAGGGTGACTGTGCAATTGGCGTCGCGCGCTGTCGATGTCGGCGTGCCGATAGCGCTTCAGTCCGGCGCCCGCGAGCTTGGCCCCGTCGAGCAGGCAGGCGTGGTTGAGTTTGTCTTGCACGCAGACGTCGCCGCTCCCCAGCAGCGCCTGCATCACGCCAAGGTTGGCCATGTAGCCGGTGGAAAACAGCAGCGCGCGATCCCGGCCAGTCCAGGCGGCCAGTGCCTCTTCCAGCGCGGCGTGCTCTCTGCGGTGGCCACAGATCAGGTGTGCGGATGTGCTCCCGACGCCAACCTGCCGCGCCGCGCGGACGAGCGCCCCGATTACCGCCGGGTGCTGCGCCAGACCCAGGTAGTCGTTGCTGCAGAACGACAGCAGGCGACGGCCGCCAAGATCGAGCCACGGCGCGTCGGCATGTTCGATCGTGCGCAGTCGACGTAGCAAACCGGCCTGCTCGCGTGCGGCCGTCTGGACGGCCAGACGTTGCAGCAGGTCAGGCCGCTGCGCTGCAGCCACAGCCTGCTCCGCAGCCAGCTTCGCTTGTGGCACCGAGCGCCGTCTGGCCGGGGCCGGTGTCCTCGGTCACCTCCATCGGATGCAAGTCGAGTCGGCGGAACAACGCCTCATCGGCAGCCACATCCGGGTTGCCGGTGGTCAGCAGCTTGTCGCCATGGAAGATCGAACCCGCGCCGGCATGGAAGCACAGCGCCTGCACCGCGTCATCCATCTGCTGGCGCCCGGCCGACAACCGCACGATCGACAGCGGCATCAGCAGACGCGCCACCGCAATCGTGCGCACGAACTCGAAGGGATCGAGCTTTTCCGCATTGGCCAGCGGCGTGCCCGGCACGGGGACCAACTGGTTGATCGGCACCGACTGCGGATGTTCGGGCAGGTTGGCCAGCGCCTGCAACAGGCCGGCGCGCTGGTCGCGGGTTTCGCCCATGCCGACAATGCCTCCGCAGCAGGTTTTCAGGCCGGCGTCGCGCACCTGCTCCAGCGTTTCAAGTCGATCCTGATACTCGCGGGTGTGGATGATTTCGCCGTAGAACTCGGGCGCGCTGTCGATATTGTGGTTGTAGTAGTCCAGCCCGGCATCCTTCAGCGCCTTGGCGTGGCCGTCGCCAAGCAGGCCCAGCGTGGCGCAGGTTTCCAGGCCCAGCTCCTTCACGGCGGCGACAATCGCGGCGACCTTGGGAATGTCACGGTCCTTCGGTCCGCGCCATGCCGCACCCATGCAGAAGCGGCTGGCGCCGGCGGCCTTGGCCGCGCGGGCGCGCTCCAGCACGTCGTCGATCTGCAGCAACTTCTGTGCGGCCACGCCGGTGTCATAGCGCGCGGCCTGCGGGCAGTAGGCGCAATCCTCGGGGCAGCCGCCGGTCTTGATCGAAAGCAGGGTGGATACCTGCACCGCGTTCGGGTCGTGGTGTGCGCGATGCACGGTGTGCGCCCGATGCAGCAATTCATTGAATGGCAGGTCGAACAGCGCGCGCACCTCGTCGCGGCTCCAGTCATGGCGGGTGGTGGCGTCGGCCATCGGTACGTGCTCCGGTCGGTAAGGCGGAAAGTGTGGAAGTCGGCCCATTCCCTGTCAACCAAACCGGTGCTGATCAAGTTGACGGCGGCGTCGACAGCAGGCTGCTAGGATCACCTTCGGACTGCCAAGGGAGGGGCGGCGATGGTTTTCAGGGAAGGCATGCGGCGCACCTGGTTCGGCCTGCACCGTTTCGTTTTGCCGTTGCGATGCTTGTTGTGCGGCGCTGCTGGCGCCAATGGCATTGATCTCTGCGCCGACTGTGCGGCCGAGTTGCCGCGCAACCGCAGCTGTTGCGCGCGCTGCGCGCTGCCGCTGGCCACGCCGGCGGACCTGTGTGGCGAGTGCCAGCAGCATGCGCCGCCCTGGGATGCGGCCTGGGCACCGTTCCGCTACGGTTGGCCGCTGGATCGGTTGGAGTCCCGCTACAAATTCGCCGGAGATCTGGCAGCCGGACGCGTGCTGTCGAGCATGTGGCAACTCGAGCCTTGTCCGGTTGGTCTGCCATCGCTGCTGCTTGCCGTGCCGTTGCATCGAAACCGGCTGCGTCGACGCGGCTACAACCAGTCGTTGGAGCTGGCCAAGCCGCTGGCGCGCGCGCTGAACCTTCCGCTGCGCCAGGATGTACTGCAACGCGTGCGCGCCACCGATGCGCAGACCGAACTGGATGCGAAAAGCCGCCGCCGGAACGTGCACGGGGCATTCGCGCCAGGCGCGGGGCTGGCGCTGCCGGCCCACGTGGCGATCCTCGACGATGTGATGACCACCGGCGCCACGCTTGCCGAGTGCACGCGCGTGCTCAAGCGGATCGGCGTGGCGCGGGTCGACGTGTGGGCGCTGGCGCGGGCGCCACGAGGACGCGGTCCGTAGCGGCTTTCCGGTTGAGTGATTGCCGGCGGGCGCAGCCCGCCCTGCGGAGTGGGTGCGATGGCAGTGGGCATGAGGCACTGACACCGCTGCACGCCGACCTGTGTAGGGCGGGCTCTGCCCGCCGCTTGCTCGCGCGTGACGAAGGGCCGGCGGGCGGAGCCCGCCCTACGGGATGGTGCGATGGCAGTGGGCATGAGGCAGTGACACCGCTGCGCGCCGACCTGTGTAGGGCGGGCTCTGCCCGCCGCTTGCTCGCGCGTGACGAAGAGCCGGCGGGCGGAGCCCGCCCTACGGCGCGTGCAGAGGTGTGTGTTCAGCGCAGCGCGAGGGCCAGCACGATGCCGACCCACAGCGTGAGGCCGAGCCAGTTGTTGTGCCGGAATGCGGCCAGGCAGGCATCGCGCAGGCGGTCGCGGATCAGCCAGTGCTGCCAGGCGAACAGTCCGGCGGCCATCAGCAAGGCGAGCCAGTACGGCCAACCAAGCTGCGCGCGCTGGCCGACGAACAGCATCGCCAGCAGGAAGGTGCCCATCAGCATGCCCAGGATCGGCAGGTCGGCATCGCCGAACAGGATCGCGGTGGACTTGGCGCCGGCCTTGAGGTCGTCTTCGCGGTCGACCATCGCGTACTCGGTGTCGTAGATCGTGGACCACAGGATGTTGGCGATGAACAGCAGCCAGCCGATCGGCGGCACGGTGTTGGTCACCGCGGCAAACGCCATCGGGATCGACCAGCCGAAGGCGGCGCCCAACACCACCTGCGGCATGTACGTATGGCGCTTGCTGAACGGGTACAGCGCCGCCAGCGCAACGCCGACGAAGGACAGCTGGATCGTCAGTTTGTTGGTGAACAGCACCAGCACGAAGGCGACGAGCACCAACACGCCGAACACCAGCAGGGCCTCGCGTGGACTGACCCGCCCCGAGGCAATCGGTCGGCCGGCGGTACGGGCCACCTGTGGATCGAGCTTGCGGTCGGCGTAGTCATTGATCGCGCAACCGGCGGCGCGCATCACGAACACGCCGAGGGTGAAGATGACGAGCGGCTTCCATGGCGGAAAATCGCCGGCGGCCAGCCACAGTGCCCACCAGGTCGGCCACAGCAGCAGCAGCGCGCCGATCGGTCGATCCATCCGGGTCAGCACCAGGTAGTCGAGCGCCTTTTCGCGCTGCCGCACCGGCAGTTTGCGCAGCAGCCAGTTCAGTACGCGGGTGGCGCGCGTCGAGCTGTCCGCCGGCTGCAGCTTGGCCTTGGCAGGGACTTTCTTCGCAGCGGGGCGCGGTCGCGGTTTGGTCGCTGGCGCGGGTGCGCCGGCTTTGCGGGGTTTGCGTTTGCGTGGAGTCGGAGCCATCGGTCGAGTTTAGCTTGGCCTTGCCCGCCCGAGCGCCTACCGGGTCACCGTACGGCTGGCTCCCGCAGGCAGGCGCACTTGGCTACGGTGAGGCATTCGATGGCGAGCGATCAAAGCTGCCGGCGAAGCCGGGGAACACGACGGGACTCTCGTAGCCATCGGCCGATACCGACGACACGCCGAAGAACCAGTCGTCGATCACCATGTCCTGCAGCACCGTATGGTCGACGTTGCCGACCGCGCGCACGTATTGCCATTGGGGCGCGGTGGTGTCGCGCCAGTGCACGCGGTAGCCGGCGGCACCGGGCACCCTGGCCCACCGCACGGTGGTATCGGTGGCCAGCGCGCCTTCGATCGTGACGTCACCGGGCGGTGCGGGCGCGCGGCTGAGCGCGGCCATGGTGATGGCATTGAGCGCGGTGACCCGTGCTAGGTAGCGGAAGTCGACGCCGTCGATGGTGTCGCCGTAGCGGATGCCGTTCTCGGTGCGCAGATCCTGGTGTTGCCGGGTGTAATTCTCATGCGCCTCGGTGACGCGTACCGCCGGGTAGCCGGCCTGCAGGAACGGCACCTGGTCGCCGCCACGGCCGTAGCGGTCGGTGCGATAGATCATGCGCACGCGGAAGTCGGGCAGGTACTGCTCGGCGAGCTGGTCGATGTAGCGGGCCAGATTGCGCGAGGGCGAGTCCACTTCACCCCCGTGATAGCGGCGATAGTCGGCCTGCGCCAGGGTTTCGTTGGTCTTGGTGCCTTCGGAAAACACGCGCACGGTGGTGTTGTCGATGACGCCGTTCTGGCCGTGGCTGTTGCCGACGATATCGTTGTTGAGCTCGGCCTCGACCTTCCAGCCGTGGGCCACCGCGTACGCAGCCAGTACCTTGCCGCCATACAGCCCCTGTTCCTCGCCGGACAGCGCGGCGAACACCAGGGTGGCGCCGTTGTCCTGTTTCGACAGCAGCCGCGAGGCTTCGATCAAGGCAGCCACGCCCGAGGCGTCGTCGTTGGCGCCGGGCGCATCGCTGGTGCTGTTCATCACGTCGGTGACGCGCGAGTCGAGATGGCCGGTCATCACGATCACGCGGTCCGGATCGGTGCTGCCGCGCTTGATCGCCACCACGTCCATCACCTCGGTGGGGGTGGGTAGGCGCTTGCCGGTGAACACCTGAGACGGCGTGACCACTTCGATGCAACCACCGCAGTCCTTCGAAATTGCCTCGAAGCGTGACTTCACCCAGCGCCGGGCGGCACCGATGCCGCGCGTGTCGGACTTCGTGTCGGACATGGTGTGGCGGGTGCCGAAGCCGATCAGGCGGGTGAGCGTCATGCGCAGTTCGACCTGGCTCGGTGCGTCAACCAGCGCGTGCAGTGACGGTTGCTCGCGGGGTACCGCCGGAAGCTCGGTGGACGCGATGGCCGCGGTGGCGGCAAACAGCAGGGTGGCGGACGACAGGATCAACCGGAGCATCGTCGGATTCCTCGGGTGGCGGAACCGTGACCATACAACCTCCACGCCAC
The DNA here is from genome assembly GCF_055809185.1 of Rhodanobacter sp. G2-10. Lineage (NCBI taxonomy): Bacteria > Pseudomonadati > Pseudomonadota > Gammaproteobacteria > Lysobacterales > Rhodanobacteraceae > Rhodanobacter > Rhodanobacter sp. G2-10. Next base: position 101,714 of record NZ_CM147900.1, read on the forward strand.
CGCGTGCCCGCATAAAAAGAAAGCCCGCTCGTTGCCGGGCGGGCCAGAATCCGTCTCGTTCGATATCGACGGAAGCTGCGCGTCCCTGCGCAGCCTGATTCCTCGTTGTTGCTTACGGGTTGTAGCTGCCGGTCAGCGTGACGCCACTGTACGAACGGTAGGCGCGCACCATGATGTAGTAGGTGCCGGCAGTCGGTGCCGACGCGGTGCAGCTCTCGCTGTTGCCCGACACATACGGGCGGCAGTCATAGCTGCTGGTGGTCGGCTGCGAACCCAGCTTCACGTACAGATCGGCATCGCCCGTGCCACCGGCGATGTTGATGTTGAGGTTGCTGGCACCGGACGGCACGACCATCGTGTAGTACACGGCGTTGTTCTTGGTCGCATGCAGACCGGTCACCGGCACGCCATTCTGCAGCACGTTGCCGCCGCCGCCGCTGCCGCCGGTGCTCCAGGTCGCCTTGACGCTGACGCCGGAGAATGCCTGGTAGCCATTGAGCATGACGTAGTAGGTACCCGCCTGCGGCGAGGCCACGGTGCAGCTCTCGTTGTTGCCGGTGAGGTACGGACGGCAGTCGTAGCTGGACAGGGTCGGGGCAGAGCCGAACTTGGTGTACAGATCGGCATCGCCGGTACCGCCGGATTCGGAGATCACCAGGTTGCTGGCCCCGGCCGGGATCACCACCGTGTAGAACAGCTGGTCACCCGCCGCGCCGGACTGGCCGGTGAGCGCCACGCCATTCTGCAGCTGATTGCCGCCACCGCCGCCGGCCGCCGTGACCGTCACCGACTGCGTCTTGGTGTTGGTCGCGCCGTCATTGTCGGTCACCGTCAGCGACACGCTGTAGGTGCCGGCGCTGGCATAGGTGTGGCTGGGATTGGTCGCGGTCGAGGTGCTGCCGTCGCCGAAGTTCCACGAGCGCGAGGCGATGCTGCCGTCGCTGTCGGTCGAGCTGTCGGTGAAGTTCACCACCAGATTGCTGACGCTGTCGCTGAAGTTGGCGACCGGCGGCACGTTTGCCGGCGGTGAACTGCCGCCGATGTCGTTGGCGGCCGCGCTGATGATCAGCTCGCCACGACCGGTGGCCAGATCGTAACCCGCACTGGCACTCTCGCCGCCGTTGTTGCCCGAGGTGATGTCGTGGAAGTCGGAGGCGGGCAGCTGATACAGCAGCGGCGCCGCGAAGCCGACGTTGGAGCCCTTGAGCGCGATGATGCGCGCCCAGGCACCGGCGAACAGCGGTGCGGACAGGCTGGTGCCGCCGTACTGCTGGGTGGCGCCGTTGACGATGATCTTCGAACCCGAGTTCGGGTCGGCGTCATAGGCGATGTCCGGCAGGCCGCGCTTGCTGCCCGGGGCCACGCCGTTCTGCCAGCTCGGCTGCGGCTCGAAGGTGCTGGAGCTGCCGCCGCCGCTGGTCCACACGGTGGCGCTGTTCCAGGTGGTGGTGGAAGCATTCAGCGTCGTGCCACCCACGGCGACCACGTACTGCGATGCGGCTGGCCAGCTCGGGGTGACGCCGCCATCGCCGCACTCGTCGGCGCCGGAGTCGCCGGTGGAGATGGAGAAGGTCTGGCCCTGCGCCACCGCCTGCTGGAAGATCTGGTCCTGCGCGGCGGCCGAACCGTCGCCCTGCGCGCTGGTTTCGCACTCACCCAGCGACACGTTGATGATCTTGGTCGCGTTGGCGTTGACGATGGTGTTGAAGTCAGCCGTGAGGTTGGCGTTGGACAGGGTCGGGATGTTGTAGAAGATCAGCTTGCCGACCTGGCCGCCGGCCATGCCGACCACGTCCTGGCTGTCCAGGCTCCACTCGCCCAGGCCGCTGGTGTCGTTGCTGGTGCCGTTGGTGTTGACGGTCTGCGTGGTCACCGTCGCCAGGCCGTTCTGCGAAGTGAACGTGTTGAGGTCGGTGATGGTCTGGGTGATCTTGCCCTGGGTCACGATGCCCACCGGCACGCCTGCCGCGGTCGTTACACCGTTGCCGCCGTAGATCGAGGAGAACTCGGTCGGGTTGTGCCCGGTCACCGCCTGGGTGGTGTAACCCGCCTGCATCGGCTTGGCGAAGGTGTGGGCCTGGTGCACGCTTTGCAGGCCGATCACCGACAGCACGCTGTCCTGCAACGAGGCGGGGATCTGCACCGTATCGTTGTGCATGAAGGCCATGCGGCCGTCCTTCGTACGCACGCGGGAGAACGTGGTCTTGAAAGCGGCGTGGGCGGTGTCGGCGCGGCCATCGGCGGAAACCAGCATGTTGTTGGGCGCGATCTGGACATTGGTGAAGCCCGCGGACTTGAGCCATGCGGCCACCTTGTGTGCCTGCGCCGCCGTGGGCGAGTAGTTGGCCACAAACTGCGGTGTCGTCATCGAGCGCTGCACGATCGCCAGCGGGGAGTGTCTGGCGGTGGCGATGAAGCTGTGCAGCTGGGACGGATTGCGCAGCTTGAGTGCAACTTCAATATGCATCGGCTGCGCCGCGGGTACCGCCCCGCTGACCACATCACCCTGACGCAGCACGGTGGCGTGCTGGTTCAGCGCGACGAATGCATTGGTGCCGACCGCTGCGCTGGCCGGCGTGGCGCCCACAGAGCCCGCCGCGGCGAGGCTGATGGCAGCCGCCAGCAACTTGAGACGAAAATGACTTGGCATTTGTAACTCCCGAAGTTTTTAAAGGCAAAGCGGGGCCCTGAGACCGCGCACGCCTCATGATTGATATGTCGTGTACAGACACGACACCCGTGGTTTCTTGAATTGACCGACGATCCCGTACCCGCTTCGGCTGACCCTCCCCCGTAAATCCCTGAGGGCCCGCTGCGGGGATACTGTTTTCAATGACTGCGGGCCACGCCTTATTGCGTGGCCTCATGACAGGATCATTCGCCAAGCTCCCGATTGGCGAACCGCTCGACGGTATGGCTGCGCGAACGAGACCGTCAATAGGACTTTTTCTGACCCCGCGTGATTTTCATCACAGCGGGTATGGCCATGGTTTCAGTTGAAGAGCACGTAATTACCTGCGGTTTTCTGTGCGGAACATGGGGCGCACGACAGCTCCGTCCAGGCGGCATCATTGCGAGAGGTTTTCCAGGCCGATCAAAATAACCTGCGAAGTCAATATCAACATGATTATTGCGAGTGATCGGGAGGACTTGTATCAGCGGAGCAGACATAAATGTTTATTCGAATGAACTTACGTATTCCGGTGCTTGCGATCGGCGCAAGAAATTACTCGGAAGGCCGCTGCGGGGGTATGTCGGCAGGACGCATTCCGTGACTTTTCACCGGGCGCAGTCAGCTTCGATTCATGCATTGACCACGCCCGGGTCTCCCGACGATATCTAGCCCCATGCCGAACAGCCTCCTGCTCATGCGACCATGGACGCATGACCTCCACACAATCTCCCCGACTCGCCATCATCGGCGGCGGCCCGTCCGGATTGATGGCCGCCGAGATCGCCCGTGCGGCCGGCATCGAGGTGGATCTGTACGAGGCCAAGGGCTCGGTCGGCCGGAAATTCCTGTTGGCCGGCAAGGGCGGACTCAACCTGACTCACGCGGAGCCCACGGCGCAATTCGCCGAACGCTACGGCGCACGCCAGACCGAGGTCGGCCGCTGGCTGGCGGCGTTCGACGCGGACGCCTTGCGTGCATGGGCGCGCGATCTCGGCGTGGAAACCTTTGTCGGCAGTTCAGGGCGGGTGTTTCCCGCGGACATGAAGGCGGCGCCGCTGCTGCGTCGTTGGGTGCGGCGTCTGCGCGAGGCCGGCGTGAACTTCCACATGCATCATCGCTGGCTGGGCTGGCAGGCGCATGACGCGTTGCATTTCGCCACCCCGAATGGTCAACGCGCGGTGCCCGCGGACGCGATGGTGCTCGCCGTTGGCGGTGCGAGCTGGCCGAAGCTGGGCTCCGATGGCGCGTGGGTGGTGCCGCTGCAGCGCGCCGGTATCGATATCGCGCCGTTGCAACCGGCCAATTGCGGTTTCGAGCTGGTCTGGAGCGAGCATTTGCGCAGCCGCTTTGCCGGCGCACCACTGAAACCGGTGGTGGCGCAGTGGACGGATCGACGCGGCGTCGAACATCGACGCCAGGGCGAGTTCGTGCTCAGCGAATACGGCATCGAAGGCAGCCTGGTCTACGCGATCGGCGCGGAGTTGCGCGAACAGATCGCCGAGCGCGGCGAGGCGTTGCTGACGCTGGACCTGGTGCCGGGCCATGCGCAGTCCGCGCTGGCCGAGCGCCTCGCCGTGCCCCGTGGCAAGCACAGCATCGGCGACTGGCTGCGTCGGCGTGCCGGCCTGGACGCGGCGAAGAACGCACTGGTGTTCGAGCTGACCGACAAGCCCACGCTGGCCGATCCGGTAGCGCTCGCCGCGCAACTGAAAGCGTTGCCCTTGCGCTTGCGCGCGCCCCGCCCGGTCGCCGAGGCGATCAGCACGGCGGGTGGAGTGCGCCTGGAGGCGTTGGACCCGCACTTGATGTTGCGTGATCGGCCCGGCGTGTTCTGTGCCGGGGAAATGCTCGACTGGGAAGCGCCCACCGGCGGCTATCTGCTTACCGCGTGCTTCGCCAGTGGACGGCTTGCCGGACAGGGCGCGGCAAACTGGTTGCGGAGCCAGGAGCCTGTCGGACTCGCCTCGATCACCCAAGCCTGACAGGCTCCCGGGCACGCTCGCGTCCGCTCAGCGAGCAGCGCGTGGCACCAGCTTGATCTCGAACAGCTTCGGCCAGTGCTTGCCGGTGACGAACAGGCGCTTGTGCTGCGCATCCCAGGCGATGCCGTTGAGCACGTCGTTGGCCGGCACCGGCAAGGTATTCACGTCGAACAGGCCGGTCAGGTCGATCCAGCCGACGACATGGCCGCTGATCGGGTCGATGCGGGCGATGCGGTTGGTCAGCCAGATGTTGGCGTAGATCTCGCCGTCGACCCATTCGAGCTCGTTGAGGTTGGTCACCGGCACGCCATCGGCGGTGACCATGATGCCGCCGACTGCGACCAGGGTGTCCGGGTCAAGGATGCGCAGCACGGATGAACCATCGCTCATGTAGATGTGCGTGTGGTCGCGGGTCAGCCCCCAGCCCTCGCCGGGATAGCTGAAGGTGCGTCGCAGCTTGAAATCGTCCAGGCCGTAGATGAAGCCGGTTTCGCTCTGCCAGGTCAGCTGGATCAGCTGGTCCCTCCAGTCGATGATGCCTTCGCCGAAATATTGCGCGGGTAGATCGTGCCGCTGCAGCACCTTGCCGGTTTCCAGCTGCACCTTGCGGATGGTCGAGGCACCTTTCTCGCCGGTGCTTTCGTACAGAAAGCCGTCCTTGTAGAACAGCCCTTCGGTGTAGGCCGAGGTGTCGTGCGGATAGACGTGCACGATCCGGTAGTCGTAGACCGGAATGGCCGCGTGGCAGGCGGTCGTGGCAAGCAGCAAGGCGAGGATGATGACGAGGCGTCGCATGGGGCTACCGATGGGTGTGCGGAGTCAGGTGAGCGCGCGCACGCGGAAGTTGCGGCCCTTGATCCGGCCGGCGCGCAAGCGTTCCAGTGCCTTGTTGGCCAGCGCGCGGGTGATCGCCACGTAGGCACGGGTGGCGAACACGTCGATCTTGCCGATGTCCTTCGCCTCCAGGCCCGCGTCGCCGGTGAGCGCGCCGAGGATGTCGCCCGGGCGCAGCTTGTCCTGCCGCCCGGCATCGATCACCAGGGTTTTCATCGGCGCCAGATGCAAGGTCTTGCCACGTGCTGGTGCGATCTTCAGCGGCCGCCACGGCAGCGGTGCGCCCTGCATCTCCTCGATGTTGGCCGCCTTGGGCCGCTCGCGCGGCGTGCACAGGGTGATCGCCAGTCCCGCTTCGCCCGCGCGGCCCGTGCGACCGATGCGGTGGGTGTGGGTTTCCGGGTCGTGCGCGATGTCGTAGCTGACCACCAGCGGCAACGCGGCGATATCCAGCCCGCGCGCGGCCACGTCGGTGGCCACCAGCACCGCGCAGCTGTGGTTGGCGAAACGGACCAGCACCTCGTCGCGGTCGCGTTGTTCCATGTCGCCATGCAGGGCCAGCGCGGAGAAGCCGCGGCGATCGAGTTCTTGCGCCAGCGCATCCACCTCGCGCCGCATGTTGCAGAACACCAGTGCCTGGCCTGCCTGCGTACCGACCAGCAGTTGGGCCAGCGCGTCCGGCTTTTGTGCCGGCTCGACTTCATGGAATCGCTGCTCGATCGCGGGTTTCTCTCCGGCGGGCGCATCCACCGTCACTTCGACCGGATCGTTCTGCACGCGCTGGCTCACCGCGCGGATCTCGTCCGGGTACGTGGCCGAAAAGAGCAGGGTCTGATGGTGCTTGGCGATGCGTCCGATGATGTCGTCGATCGCGTCGGTGAAACCCATGTCGAGCATGCGATCAGCCTCGTCCAGCACCAGCACCTTGATCCCGCCGCCGTGCAGGCTTTGTCGCTTGAGATGTTCCTGCACGCGGCCGGGGGTGCCGACGACGATGTGCGGATCATGCGTCAGTGAGGCCAGCTGCGGCCCCAGCGGCATGCCGCCGCACAGGGTCAACAGCTTCACGTTGGGGATGTTCGCGGCCAGCTTGCGGATCGCCTTGCTGACCTGATCGGCCAGCTCGCGGGTGGGGCACAGCACGAGTGCTTGCAAGCGGATGGCGTCGACGTCCAGGGTCTGCAGGATGCTCAAGCCGAACGCGGCGGTCTTGCCGCTGCCGGTCTGCGCCTGTGCGATCACGTCGCGGCCGGCCAGCATCGGCGGCAGGCTCTGCGCCTGCACCGGCGTCATCGTGGCGTAGCCGAGCGTGTCGACGCTGGCGAGCAGGGCGGGTTTCAGCGGGAGGGTATTGAAGGCGATCATGCATGCATGATCGCATGCCCGGGCCTGCCGACTTGCATCCACGCGCCCGCTCGCCGACCCTGTATCACCCAGCCTTGCCGAAAACTCCCCATGGACATCGTTTTCATCGAAGACCTGCGCATCGATGCCGTCATCGGCATCTACGACTGGGAGCGCCGCGTGCGGCAGACGCTGGCGTTCGATATCGAGATGGCGTTCGACAACACCGTGCCGGCCGCCACCGACGACATCGCGCTGACCTTGAACTACAAGGACGTGTCGAAACGGCTGATCGCGTACGTCGAGGCGTCCAGCTTCGGCCTGGTCGAGACGCTGGCCGAGCGCTGTGCGGCGATCATCCGCGAAGAGTTCGGGGTGGCCTGGGTGCGCCTGAAACTCTCCAAACCCGGCGCGGTGCGTGGCGCGAAGTCGGTGGGCGTGCGCATCGAACGCGGCAAACTGCCCGGTTGACGCCCTGTTCGTGCACAGGCGCAAGCTTGTTTCACCGGGGCGTCACCCCCATCGTCAGTGGTTGGCCTGAATTTTCCGCGCGGTCCACATCGTGCCGAACCAGACACCGGTACGGCGTGCGGACCCCACGAGTCGACAGGAACCACTGATGCAAACGCTGCAAGACCTGCTGGATCTCCCCTGGATACGGACGGTGCTGGGCCTGCTGGCACTGCTGGCGCTGGCGTGGCTGGCCGGTCAGCTGGTGCGACGACTGCTGTTGCGGCTGGTCAAGGGCATCGCGCTGCGCACCACCACGCATTGGGACGATGCGCTGCTCCGCTATGGCACGTTCCGCTGGCTGGCGCGCGCGGTGCCCCCGTTGGTGGTGCAGTACGGAATCGTGCTGGTACCCGACGTGCCAGCCAGTACCGAGGCGATGATCGGCAACGTGATGACGGCGCTGGTGGTGTTCTGCCTGGTGATGGCGATCAGCTCCGCGCTGTCGGCCAGCGAGGACATGTATCAGCAGACGCCGCGCGGGCAGCAGCGTTCGATCAAGGGTCTTGTGCAGTTGATCAAGATTGGCCTGTTCGTGGTGGCTGCGCTGATCATCATTGCCGCCGTCACCGGCAAGCAGGTCGGCTTGTTGCTGTCCGGCCTGGGCGCGATGTCGGCAGTGCTGATGTTGATCTTCAAGGACACCATCCTGGGCTTCGTGGCCGGCGTGCAGTTGTCTTCCAACGACATGCTGCGGGTCGGCGACTGGATCGAGATGCCGCAATTGAATGCCGACGGCGACGTGATCGATATCGCGCTGCACACGGTGAAGGTGCAGAACTGGGACAAGACGATCACGACCATCCCCAGTTGGCGGCTGATCTCCGATTCGTACAAGAACTGGCGCGGCATGCAGGAGGTCGGCGGACGGCGGATCAAGCGCGCGTTGTACATCGACGCGGCCAGCGTGCACTTCCTCGATGACGAGGAGATCCGGCGCCTGTCGCAGCTGCGTCTGTTGTCGGACTACCTGCCTTCGAAAGAGCGCGACGTGAAGGCGTGGAACCAGGGGCTGGGTGAAGCGGCGACACTGCCGGGGAATCGGCGCCGGCTGACCAATCTGGGCACCTTCCGCGCCTACGTGCAGGCGTATCTGGACAAGCATCCGCAGATCCACCGCGAGTTGAGTTGCATGGTGCGTCAGTTGGCCAGCGGGCCGCAGGGCATCCCGCTGGAGTTGTACTGCTTCACCACCACCGTGAAGTGGGCGGAGTACGAGGGGATCCAGTCCGACATTTTCGATCACCTGTTTGCGTCGATGTCCGAGTTTGGTCTGGCCTTGTACCAGCAGCCGTCGGGACAGGATGTGCGTGCGGCGCTGGCGATCGAGCGTCCGGCCACGCAGGCGCCGACCGGGAGCCGGGCCGCGATCGAACTCGACGAGGCCTGAGGCGTTGGCGCGCGTCTACCTGAGCCTGGGTTCCAACCTCGATCCGCGGCGCCATCTGCCGGAGGCCATACGCGAACTGCGCGAGCGCTTCGGTGAGCTGGTCGTGTCCCCGGCGTATCGCAGTACGGCCGTGGGCTTCGAGGGCGCCGAGTTCGTCAATCTGGCGGTAGGCCTGGATACCGTTCTGTCCCCCGAGGCGCTCAACGACTGGCTGCACGCGCTGGAGAATCGCCATGGTCGGCGGCGCGACGTGCCGCGCTACTCCGATCGTACGCTGGACATCGACATCGTGTTTTACGACGACCAGGTGCTGAACGGCCCGGGTCATCTGCAGGTTCCACGCGACGAACTGCAGCACGCGTTCGTGTTGCGGCCGATTGCGGACATCGCGCCCGACTTTCGCCACCCCGTCAGCGGTCGCAGCATGGCCGAATTGTGGGCGGCGTTCCCGGTGCAGGCCGAGCCGCTGCGGGTCGAATCGCTACCCGAGTGACGGCACGCACTTCCGTGCGCACGCGGCGAATGCTAGAAAGTACATCTCGGGATCCACGTTTGAAGGGGAACAGGCATGGCCGGAAAATTTGCGCGCAGTTGGGCGTTGATGAAGGCGAGCGCGGGGGTGTTGCGCTCGGACAAGTCGCTACTGATCTTTCCGCTGCTTTCGGGCATCTGCACCTTGCTGGTGGCGGCGAGCTTCCTGATTCCGGTCGGGGTCATGGCCATGGGCGGCGAGCATGTCGGCCAGGACTTCCATGAGCGCATGTCGGTGGGCGCGTATCTGCTGATGTTCGGCTTCTACCTGGTGCAGTATTTCGTGATCATCTTCTTCCAGACCGCCCTGACCGGCGTGGCGCTGATGCATCTGCGCGGCGAACCGACCAGCGTGGGCGCCGGCTTTGCGCTGGCGCGCGCGAAGCTGCCGCAGATCCTCGGCTATGCGCTGATTGCCGCCACGGTCGGCCTGATCCTGCGCATGATCCAGGAGCGCCTTGGCCTGGTCGGCCGCTTCGTGGTTGGTCTGATCGGCCTGGCCTGGACGGTGGCGACCTTCCTGGTGGTGCCGGTACTTGCAAGCAAGGATGTCGGCCCGGTCGATGCGGTCAAGCACAGCGTGGAACTGCTCAAGCGCAGCTGGGGCGAAAACCTGATCGGCAACGGCGGCATCGGCATCGTGTTCGGCTTGCTGATGGTGCTGGCGGGGCTCGTCGGTGCGGCATTGGTGATCGGCGCGGCGGTGACCAAATCGATCGTGCTGATCGTGCTGGCGGTGGCGATCGTGGTGCTGGGCTTCGTGCTGCTCGGCCTGATCCAGTCCTCGATGCAGGGCATCTACGCGGCGGCGCTGTATCGCTATGCCGAAGCGGGCGAGGCCAGCGTCGGCTTCGACCAGGCGCTGCTGCAGCAGGCGTTTGCGCCGAAGAAGAAGTAGCGATCACCTTGGAACAAGCGGCGGGCAGAGCCCGCCCTACGGCGCCGCCGTGACCGTAGGGCGGGCTCTGCCCGCCGGCTCTTGCTCACCAAGCAGCCCGCCGCGGAACCTCACACCGACAACGTGCGTCCACCATCCACGCGGATGATCTGCCCGGTCACGAACGGTGCGTCGCGCAACAGCCACAGCACCGTGTTCGCTACATCTTCCGGTGACCCGGCGCGCTGCAATGGTGTGCGCGCCAGCATGGCTTGCTGGTCGTCATACGGCTTGCCGTCGCCGGGCCACAGCACGGCGCCGGGGGCCACGCCGTTGACGCGCACCTCCGGTCCCAGGTCCAGCGCCAGCGAACGCGTCATCGCCGCCAGCGCCGCCTTGGCCATGCAGTACAGCGGGTGATCGGCCAGCGGTCGTTCGGCGTAGATGTCGATCAGGTTGACGATGCTGCCACGCGCGTCGCGCAGCGCCGGTATCGCTGCCTGACTCAGGAAGAATGGCGCCTGGGCGTTGGAGGCAAACAGCTGGTTCCATTGCTGCGGGGTGGCGCTGTCCACGGGCGTGGGGAAGAATGCGGAGGCATTGTTGACCAGTGCATCGAGCCGTCCATAGTGCTTGAGCACGTGCTCGATGATCACCGGCAAGGCGACCAGGTCGGCCAGCTCGGCCGGTACCAGCAAGGTGCTGCCGCGGCGCCGCGAATCGAGGTCAAGCGCCAGCGCGCGCGCTTCGTCCGCGGAATGGCGGTAGTGCAGCGCCAGGTCGAATCCGGCCGCGTGCAGGGTACGCGCGATCACCGCACCGACACGGCGGGCGGCGCCGGTGATCAGCGCAACAGGTCGATCATGGCGTGGCGTCATCGGGGGCATCCTGCATGGGGTCGACGACCAGCTTGCCGCAAAGCCTGGCGTGCGTCATCCCGCGCGCTGCTGCGGCGACTCCGTGGTTGCCGTGCTCCCGTCGTCATCGATCTCCTCCATCACGATGTCGCCTTCGAACATCGCGATCGCGGTGCTGGCCACTTGTCCGGTGTCGTAATACGCATAGGCGCCCACGCCGAGTGCGCCGATCACCGGCAGCCAGCGTGACGCGCCCTTGCTCAGGGTGCGCTGGGTCAGCTTGATCCCGACCTGCTTCGCCACGCGCTCGAGCACGCCCCAGGACATGCGGCGGAATACCAGTCGGTCGCCGACGCGTACCACCAGGTCACGAAACGCCTGCGCCGCGGTGTGGCGAAACAGGCACCACATCATCTGCTCACGGCCCAGCGTGGCGTGGCGGCCGTAGGTGGCGGCGATGTCGCTGACCATCTGCGCCTGGATCCGCCAGATCGCGATCAGCTCCGGCAGCACCGTCAGCCAACCCAGCGGCCCGGGCGGCAACGCCAGCGAGCCGGCGGTGACCGCAGCGCGTTGCGCCGCACGGTTGGCCAGTCGGCGTGCCTCGCCGGCCGGGTCGCCGCTGTCGCTGATCCGGCTGGCGGGCACTTCGCTGACGAAATCCAGGATCGCCGTGGTGATCCGGCTGTGCTCGGCCGGCGCGATCACGGCAGGAATCTGCTGGCTGGCGGACTTGGTCATGGGCGACTCCACGCGGCGGACGCGGCGCTGAACGAAAAGGGATGTCGGTGCAGTCTAGGACGACTGCGTGAACGCGGGCGTTAGTGCCGCTGGATGCGACGTGGCGAGTGGGGCTCCGCATCGAAGACAGGACGCGCGACGGGTTTCCGGGCTTCTTGTTATGCTATGTTATAACGTATCATTCCACTCGCTTGTCTTCTGCCGGAAATCTCGATGAAACGCACTGCCCTCGCCCTGGGTCTCGCCGCGGCGTTGACCCTCACCATGGCTCACGCCAACGACTTGATCGCCGCGCCGGTTTCACCCGTGAATGCGGCCGAGCCAATCGCCAGCGGCAGCGCGAGCGGACGGCCGCAAGTGCGGGATCTGGCCGAGGTATCGGTGTCGACCGCGCTGGACCAGGCCCGCAACGCCTTGTCGCCCGATACGGGCAGCAGCCAGTACGTGATCGATCAGCAGGCGATCAGGCAACTGCCGCTGGGCGCTTCCACGCCGATCAACCAGGTCCTGTTGCAGGCGCCGGGCGTGGTACAGGATTCCTACGGCGGCCTGCATGTGCGCGGTGATCATGCCAACCTGCAATACCGCATCAACGGCGTGATCATCCCCGAGTCGATCGGTGGTTTTGGACAAAGCCTCGACGCGCGCACGATCCATACCGTCAAATTGCTCGGTGGGGCGTTGCCCGCGCAGTACGGGTTGCGCACGGCTGCCGTGGTCGACATCACCACCCGGAACGGCCGGGACCTCGGCAACGGCGGCAGCCTGGGATTCACCGGCGGCAGCAACGACACGTTGAACCCGAACGCGTCGCTCTGGGGCAGCAGCGACCGCTGGAGCTGGTTCCTCACCGCCAATTTCCTGGAAAGCGACGCCGGCATCGAGAACCCCACCCCGAGCAGGAAGCCGATCCACGATCGCACGAACCAGGCGAAGGGCTTTGGCGACATCAGCTACCTGATCGACAACGACACCCGCCTGAGTTTTCTGTTCGGCGTCGCCAACAATCGTTTCCAGATTCCGAACAATCCCGGTCAGGTCCCGCAGTTCGGCTACCTCGACACGGTGAGCTTCGATTCCGCCAAGCTCGATGAGCGCCAACGCGAGAACACCCGCTTCGGCGTGCTGGCGTTGCAAGGCAAGCTGGGCGCGACGGACTATCAGCTCGCCCTGGGCCAGCGTTACAGCAGTCTCGCCTACATGCCGGATCGCATCGGCGAGCTGATGTTCAACGGTGTGGCTTCCCGGGTCACCCGCGGCAGCCGCGCAACTACCGTACAGGCGGATTTCGCCACCCGGCTGGGCAACGCGCACACCTTGCGTTATGGGCTGTACGGCAGCTTCGAACGTGCCGTCAGCGACAATGACGCCTGGGTGTTTCCGGCCGATGCCGACGGCAATCAGCTGACGACCAACCCGATCAACATCCTCGACGGCAGTCGCCTCCTCGCCAGGACCTGGTCCGCGTACGTGCAGGACGAATGGAACCTCGCCGACGGCTGGATCCTCAACTACGGATTGCGTGGAGACCGCTACCAGCTGGCGCGCAGCGAGAGCCAGCTGAGTCCCCGCGTGGGTCTGGTCTGGCAGGCCACCGGCAGCACCGTGGTCCACGCCGGTTACTCGCGCTATTTCACGCCGCCCGCCACCGAGATGATCGCCAGTGCCAACATCGAAAAGTTCGACGGCACCACCAATGCGGTGGCGGACACTGGCAACAACACCCCGCTGGCAGAGCGCTCGGACTACTTCGACGTTGGCGTCCAGCAAAACCTTGGCCCGGCCTGGACCGTCGGTGTGGATGCCTACTACCGCAAGGTGCGGCGCCTGCAGGACGAAGGCCAGTTTGGCGAGGCCCTGGTCTACTCCACCTTCAACTTCGCCCAGGGCCGGGTGAAGGGGCTGGAATTCACCGTCAATTATGCGCAGGGACCATTCTCGGCGTACTTCAACGCATCCTTGGGCAGGGCGATCGGCAAACGCATCACCACCAGCCAGTACAACTTCGATCCCGACGACCTGTCCTACGTCGATGATCATTACATCGCGCTCGACCACGACCAGAAGCTGACTTCCTCCGGCGGCGTGAACTACGCGCTGAACGAGGACACCCACGTCGGCGCCAACTATCTGTTCGGAAGCGGTCTGCGCAAGGATGGCGCCGTGCCGAATGGAGCCTCGCTGCCCGCGTACTTCCAGCTGAACCTCAACGTTTCGCACGACTTCGCACTCGGCCGCTTCGGCAAGCTGCACACCCAGTTGGCCGTGCTCAACGCGCTCGATCGAAGCTATGAATTGCGCGACGGCAGCGGCATCGGTGTCGGTGCACCGCAGTTCGGGCCGCGGCGTGGCGTGTATCTGGTGGTGCAGAAGGATTTCTGATTGGTCGGGAATCGGGATTCGGGATTCGGGATTCGGAAGAGCGTCGCGCACGGGGCGGGCTCCTGCCATTCGTGCTTGAAACGCAGGGCTGGCTGGCCTCATCCGTTATGCTTCCGGCGACTTTCATGACCGGCGACATCCATGCACTCCCGTCTACCCGAACCGGACGCCGACGAGCGCGCCCATTCCGATCAGTTGCTGCAACTGGTGCGCGAGCAGATCGTCTCGCACGGCCCCATGCCGTTCTCGCAGTACATGGAGCGTTGTCTGTATGCGCCAGGGCTGGGCTATTACAGCGCGGGTCGCACCAAATTCGGCGCCGCGGGTGACTTCATCACCGCACCGGAGCTGGGCGAGCTGTTTGCACGCTGTGTGGTGAGCGCGCTGCAACCGGTGCTGTCGATGCTCGGTGCGGAGGCGGATTTCCTTGAGCTTGGTGGCGGCAGCGGTGCCTTCGCCGAGGCGGCTCTGCAGGCCTTCGCCGTCGCCGACACCTTGCCGCGGGAATATCTGATTCTCGAGCCCAGCGCCGATCTGCGCGAGCGCCAGCGCGAGCGGTTGCAGGCAAACCTGCCGGCCGCCCTCAACGCGCGGGTGCGCTGGCTCGATCGTCCGCCGGAGCCGGACTGGCGCGGTGTGCTGTTCGCCAACGAGGTGATCGACGCGCTGCCGGCGACACGGTTCAGCGTGCGCGATGGTGAGATCTTCGAGGAATACGTGGCGCTGAACGGTGCAGGGCGGCTCACGCGCGTCGACCGTCCGGCCGATGCCCTGGTATCAGGCGCCGTACGCCATGTCGAACGCGATCTTGGCGCCGCGTTCGCCGAGGGCTACCGCTCGGAAATCCTGCCGCAACTGCCGTACTGGATCCAGGCGGTGGCCGGCTCGCTGACCGCCGGCGTGATGCTGTTCGTCGACTACGGCTACGTGCGCCGCGAGTTCTACCTGCCCGAGCGCGATGACGGCACGCTGATGGCGCACTACCGCCATCATGCGCACAACGATCCGTTCTATCTGCCGGGTCTGAACGACCTCACCGCGTCGGTTGATTTCACCGCGCTGGCCGAAGCCGGCAACAGTGCCGGTTTCGGCGTGGCGGCGTATCTGCCGCAGGCCCAGTTCCTGATCGGCTCGGGCTTGCAACAGGTCTTCGAGCAGATGCAGCCGCAGGACGAACACGGCCGCTACCGCCTGGCACAGCAGGTCAAGAAACTGATGCTGCCCGACCAGATGGGCGAGCGCTTCCAGGCCATGCTGCTGGCGCGCGGACTCGACGCCCTGCCGCTGCCCGCCGAGCTGCTGGCCGCCGATCAGGGCGGGCGTCTTTGAACGAACCCCTATCGCATCAGTCAGCCGCCCGGCTGCGCTGGTACCCGGCCTGGGTCGCGCTGGGTGCGTTGATCATGGGTTGGACGTTGTGGATGGCGCTGACGCCGGACCCGGGCATCACTCTGCCGTTTCCCTATGGCGACAAGCTGCTGCACGCGATCACCTTTACCGCCTTGATGGGCTGGTGGGGCAACGTCTATCGCACTCGTCGCCCGCGTGCCTGGGCGGCGCTTGGTTGCCTGGCATTCGGCGTCTTCATCGAGTTCGCGCAATGGCTGGACCCGCCGCGCGATGCCGACGCCCTGGACGTGCTGGCCGACGGCGTCGGCATTCTCGTCGGCTTGCTGCTGCTGCGAACGCCGCTCGACGGGGTGCTGACGAGCGTCGAAGCCTGGTCAGTTCGTCGGGATCGACACTGATCCCGACGAACCGCCAGGCGCCGGGGCCGATGTGGCCGGCGCCGGCAATGGCTCGACCTTGGTCGAGTCCTCCGGTCGCCGCTTCAGCTTGCCGTTCTTGAACTGCTCGCTCGCGATCTGGTAGTAGGCCACGGCGTCATCGACCAGTGACTGGTTCACCGGATCGATCGGGGTGGCGTCGCCGGTGGCGTAGTCGGGCTTGAGCTGCTCCAGCTTGCGCTGCGGTTCGAGGATGGTGAGCACATCCTGGTGCAGGTAACCGAGCTTTTCGTAGGTGCCGGGGAAGGCATGCTCGCGCTCGGGCGGCAGCTGGAACAGGTCGTGGCCGAAGAAGCGCGTGCGGTAGCTGAAGTTGAGCATGCCCAGCAGGGTCGGCGGGATGTCCAACTGGCCCATCAGCCGGTGCACACGCTCGGGCTTGAACTGGGTCGGCGCGTAGATCCACAGCGGAATGTGATAGCGGTTGATCGGCAGGCTGGTCTTGCCGGCGCTGGAGGCGCAGTGGTCGGCGGTGATCACGAACACGGTGTTGTCGAAATACGGCTTTTCGCGCGCGCGTCGGATGAAGTCGCCGATCGCCCAGTCGGTGTAGGCCACCGCACCGGCGCGCGAGTGATTGGGGAATTTCACGCGATTGTCGGGGAAGGTGTACGGCCGGTGGTTGGAGGTGGTCATGACGTGCAGGAAGAAGGGCTTTCCCTCGGCGTGGATCTGGTCCATCTGGCCCAGCGCCAGCGTGTACAGGTCCTCGTCGGCCACGCCCCACACGTTCTGGCCGTGGATGACGGCGCCCTTGGGGATGTCGCGCCGGTCCACGTCGCGATAGCCGTTGTTGGCGAAGAAATAATTCATGTTGTCGAACTGGCCATAGCCGCCGTAGACGAAGTCCGACTGATAGCCGCGGTCGTTGAAGATGCTGGCCAACGAGAACAGATTCTCGTTGTTGTGTTCGCGCACCAGCGAGTCGCCCGGCGTCGGCGGCACCGACAGCGCCAGCGCCTCCAGGCCGCGCACCGTGCGGGTGCCGTTGGCATAGAGGTTGTCGAAGAACACGCTCTTGTCGACCAGCGAATCCAGATATGGCGTGAGGTGCTCGGTGTTGCCGAAGGTGCCCAGGTAGTCGCCTGAAAGGCTCTCCACGCTGATCAGCACCACGTTGAGATGCTTCTCAGGGCCGACCCGGCGGATCTCGCGGGTGAGGTCGCGCGGGTCGTTGCTGATGAAAGTCGAGTCCGGCGTCTTCAGCAACTGGCGCAGTCGCGCATAGGCCTGGTCGTCTGGCAGGGTGCGGTAGAACTGCGCATAGTCGAGGTGGCTGCTGCGGAATGCCGCGAAAAACTGGTAGATGCCGTTGCCGGCCAGCTCGTTGACGTAGTTGTTGTGGGTACGATCCTTCATGCTGCCGTTCACGGCGGCGACCGAAACCACGGTCAGCACCAGCCACACCAGCACCACCTTGCCGCGCTGCCACAGCCGGCTGCCGTCGTCGCGCGCGCGCAGGCCGCGCTTGCCGACAAAAAACACCACCAGCGCCAGCACCACCAGCAAGGCGAGCCAGCGACCGATCGGGTAGGACTCCTGGATATTGCCGATCACCTCGGTGGTGTAGACCAGGTAATCCACCGCGATGAAGTTGAAGCGCACGCTGAATTCGTTCCAGAACACCAGCTCGGAGGCGGCCACGAACAGCAAACCGTAGACCAGCAGCAGGCCGAACGCGTACAGCACCCATTGGCCGGCGCGCGAGGTATAGGTGAAGGCCGCCAGCGGCAGCACGAACAGGAACGGGATGATCGCCGGCCAAGTCACCTTGAGGCTGGCGTGATACATGAGATGCAGCGTGCCCACGCAGAGCACGCAGGCCAGCGCCACGCCCAGCGCGTAGATCAACCAGCGCAGCAGCGGCGGCATCCGGCCGGAACGTGTCGGCACCAGCCACAGGAACAACACCATCGGCCACGCGATATAGATGAAGGTGATCAGGTCGTAACCCAGCCCCACCCCGAACGCATACAGCAAGTTGAGCGGCGTGTGCGGCACATTGCTGCCGGACATGATCAACAGCACGATCCGGGTGACGAAGGTAATTGCCAGGTAAGTGATGCCCAACCACCACAGCGGGCGGAAACGCTGGCGCAAGGGGGAGCTCGGGGTGAATGCGTTGGACACGGGCAACTCCAGTAAATCTCTTGGTTCAGCGGGCAGCCCGCTGCGGGCGACGGCCATCCGCCCTTTATACCGCGGATCAGCTTTGCGGAAGGTTAGCTTTCACCGTGGCGATGGCCGCGATGCGCGCCGACTCCATCGCCTTGCCGATCGCCGGGCCGGTCAGACCGGCAGCCACGAAGCTGGCGGCATCGACTGCGGCGGCGGCGACGCGGGCGTCGCGCAGATAATCCGCCTGCGGATAGGTATCGTGTTCGTGGCCCAGCCGACCGCGCTTGTCCGCGGTGCAGGCGAGCAGGAAGGTCTCCAGCCGTGCCGGGCGGCGCAGGGCGTCGAGTGCGGCAAGCAGCTTCAGCACGGTGGCCGGTTTCAGTTCGAACGCGCGATGCGCGTTGAGATGCTCGCGACAGACCAGTTCGGCCAGCGCCGCGTGCTCGGTGGGCACTTTCAGACGTGCTGCCAGTGCACGCAGCGGCGCCACGCCGCGGTGCTCGTGACCGACGTGGCGCGGCAGCTCCGATGCGGGCGTCAGTGCCTTGCCGAGGTCATGGGTCAGGGCGCAGAAGCCGACCAGGTCATCGCCCGGTGCCAGCTTTGCCGCCTGATCCAGCACCAGCTCCAGATGCACGCCGCAGTCGATCTCCGGATGGAACTCCGCACGCTGCGGTACGCCGTACAAGGCGTCGATCTCCGGAAACAGCACGGCCAGCGCGCCACACTCGCGCAGCACGCTTACGAACGCCGACGGCTGCGCCTCGCCCAGCGCCTTGCGCGTCTCCGCCCAGACCCGCTCCGGCACCAGGTGATCCACCTCGCCGTCGCGCACCATCTGCTGCATCAGCGCCATCGTTTCCGGCGCCACGGTAAAACCCAGCGGCGCGAAGCGCGCCGCAAAGCGCGCCACCCGCAGCACGCGCACCGGGTCCTCCACGAACGCCGGCGAGACATGCCGCAGCAGGCGCGCCTCGATGTCGCCCAGGCCGCCGAACGGGTCGGTCAGTGTACCGTCCGCGTCCTCGGCAATCGCATTGATGGTGAGGTCGCGCCGCGCCAGATCCTGCGCCAGCGTCACCGTGGCGTCGGCCTGGAACACGAAGCCGTGATAGCCACGCCCGGTCTTGCGCTCGGTGCGCGCCAGCGCGTATTCCTCGCCGCTGTCCGGATGCAGGAATACCGGAAAGTCCTTGCCTACCGGCTTGTAACCCAGCGCAAGCAGGTCCTCGGGCAGGGCGCCGACCACCACATGGTCGCGGTCGCCTGCCGTCCGTCCCAGCAATTTGTCGCGGACCGCGCCGCCGACCAGGTAGATGTGCATGCAGGGGATTCTGCCATGCGGCTGCCGGCAGCAGGCGCCGATCACGTCGTACGAACCACGCTTTATGCCGTCGCGGTGCTCGCGTAAGCTGGCGCGAAGACAGACAGGGGGCATCCGGACGATGGAGGAAATGCGCTTGCATACGCGCATGCGCGACCGCGCCGCGGACTTGCCGCCGGCTGCGGCGGACCTGCTTGAACGTGCCACTGACGCGCTTGATCAGCACAATCTTCAGGCGGCCGAAACCACCCTGGCCGAAGTGCTGGCGCTGGTACCGGATTGCACCGAGGCCTTGCGCCTGCAAGGCCTGGTGTGGCATGTGCGCGGCGACTATCGGCAGGCGGTGGAGCGGTTGCGACAAGTGCAGGCGCGGCTGCCGGACGATCCGCTGGTGCGAACGAACCTTGCGACCGCCTTGTATGCCAGCGGCCAGTCGGAGGAGGCGCTGTCGTGCCTGCAACAGGGCTGCGCGATGGCGCCGGATTTCGCGCCGGCCTGGTACAACCTCGGCAAGATGTACATGTTGCAGGACCGCCCGGCCGGCGCCGTCACGGCATTGCACCGCGCGCTGGATCTCGAGCCGGAGCATGTGCCTGCACGCATGCAACTTGCGCGGGCCGAGGCGAGCCTGGGGGCGATGCAGCCGGCCAGCGAGAATTATCGTGAGGTCCTGCGTCTTCAGCCCGACCATGCGGATGCATGGATCGGCTTGGCTGACCTCGACGTCCGCTTCAGGCCAGACGATGTGGCGCAACTGCAGCGAGCGCTGCAGTCGCCGGGAGCAGACCAGCATGCGCGGATCTGCTTCGGCTTCGCGCTGGTCCGTGCGCTGGAGGACGTGGGCGATTTTCCCGAGGCCTTCCGCGCGCTGCGCAAAGCCAACGGCATGATGCATCGGCTGCTGCGCTGGAACGCGGTGAAGGCCACGACGCTGATGAACACCTTGCGCGAGCTGTTCGCGCATCCGTTGGCACCGGCAAGCGATGCGAGCCTGGGCCATGGCGTCACCTTCGTCGTGGGCATGCCCCAGGCCGGTTCCTTGCTGACCGGGCAGATCCTCGCCGCGCACCCCACGGTGGCGATTGCCGACGAATTGAGCGAGCTGGAAAAACTGCTGGACGCCGAGTCGATGCGTCGACAGCAACCTTTCTGGCAGTGGATGACCGTGGCCACGCCGGCGCAATGGCAAGGCCTGGGAGAGGCGTATCTGGCCCGTAACGAGCCTCTGCGTGACGGCAAGGCGCATTTCGTCGACCGCACGCCGGGCAACTGGCGCCTGGTCGGGGCGATCGCCGCGATGCTGCCGGGCGCGCGTGTGGTGAACAGTCGCCGTGGCGCACTGGAAACCTGTTTTTCCTGCTATCGCCAGCTGTTCGTGGATGGCCACGAATTCAGCTACGACGTCGACCACGTGGTGAGCTACTGGTCCGACTACGATCGCCTGTGCCGGCATTGGCGCCGGACCTTTCCCGCCAGCTTCCTCGATCATGACCACGAGGCGTGGGACTCGGATCCCGCGCCGCAGGTACGCCGGCTGCTGGATTTCTGCGGTCTGCCGTTCGATCAGGCTTGCCTGGACGTGCATCGCACGCAACGCGTCGAGCGCGCCGCCAGCAGCATGGCGGCGGGCCAGCTGATCCGTCAGGACGCCTTGCGCTGCGCCGCCTATGGCGAGCAGCTGAACCGGCTGCGCGGCTTGTTGCGCATGCGTCTTGGCGCAGACTGAAAGCGCCTGGCCAGCTGCCCGATCAGCGTCGCCGCGAGCGCATGGCATCCAGTCGGCGTTGGCGCTGCGGCGGTTCGAGCAAGGACGCCAGTTCGGTGCTGAACGCCCGTGGCGTGATGCCCAGCGCGGCATAGCCGTCGACCTTGCCGACCGAGTCGGTGCGCAGCGAGCGGAAGTTGTCCAGCGAGAATGGTTTGCCGGGAAGCCACTCGGCGACCTGCGCCTGCAGCCGGCCGAGACCATCGGGCAGCGCGAGGATTGGCGTGCGCAGGCCGGCCTGATCGCGGATGCGGCGCACGATGTCGCCGAGGGTCAGCACTTCCGGGCCGTACAGCTCGAAGCTGCGCCGCCGCCCGAGGTCGTCGCTGCCGACACAGCGCGCGATCGCCTCGGCCACGTCGCCGACCCAGGTCGGCGCCATGCGCGACGTGGCGCGCGCCAGCGGCAGCGTCGGCATGCGCCGCAGCAACCTGGCGAAACGTCCGACCAGCCCGTCGCCGCTGCCGAAGATCACGCTGGGCTGGTAGATCGTCCAGTTCAGCGAGGACGCCTTGACCAGGGCCTCGGCCTCGCCACGGGTCTTGAGGTATTGCGACAAGCCCTGGCCGGCCTTGAGCGAGCTCATCTGGTGCAGTCGCGGCACGCCGCTGGCCTCGCAGGCGGCGATCAGGCGCCGGGTCAGCTCGACGTGGACGCGCTGGAACGTGTGCTGACCGTTGCGATTGAGGATGCCGACCAGATTGATCGCCGCGTCGGCACCGCTGAGCGTCGCGCGCAGCGCTTCGTCATCGTAGATGTCGAGGCTGCGCACGCTCACGCCGGGCAAGACGCCAAGCTGGCGATGCCGCTCGCGGTTGCGGCTGAGCAGCACGATGCGATGGCCGTCGGCGGCCAGCCGCGGTACCAGGTGGCTGCCCACGAAACCCGTGCCGCCGAGAATGACAAGTTGCCGTATCGCCATGCGTATTCAATCCTTGGCGGGTGGGGTGGCCTGCCTGGTTGCCGCGGCGGCGGCGTCGGTGACTGCCGTCGATGTCGCCAGCGGACACTGGATGGCACGGCGCGCCACGCTCGGCCCCGGCGGTGCATAGGGTTGCCCGATCGGGCTCATGCGTACTGCCAGGGGCACCACCGTGCCATGCAGGCGCCAGTCGTAGATCACACTGAAGGCCATCACCCGGGCCACGTATTCGCGGGTTTCCTTGTACGGGATGGTGGCCACGAACAGCTCCGGCGCCAGCGTGCCGCGCTGGGCCAGCCACTGGTCGACGCGGTTCGGTCCGGCGTTGTAGGCGGCGCTGGCCAGCCAGGTCGAGCCATTGAATCGTTGCGCCATCTGCGCAAGATAGCGCGTGCCCAGCGCGATGTTGGTGCTGGGGTCGTACAGACTGGCCGCGCCATCCCAGTTCAGGCCGTTGCGCCGGGCCACCAGCGCCGCGGTGCTGGGCAGCAGCTGCATCAGTCCGCGTGCATCGGCACCGGAGCGGGCATCGCTCATCCAGGCGCTTTCGGCGCGCAGAATGCCGTAGGCCCAGGCCGGCTCGATGCCGGCCTGCTCGGCCTGCGGCACCAGACCATCCTGGCTGGCCAGCGGAAAGCGCAAATCGTACAGACGCAACGCATCGCCACTGCTCAGGGTGAATACCGCGCGGTCGTACCAGCCGCGCCGATTGGCCAGGTCGGCCGCGATCCGTCGGCTGGCCTCGTCGCTGTCGCGCAGCGCCCGGGTCCATTCGCGCCGCGCCAACTGCGGCAGGTCGACCGCGAACAGCTCGAACGCGCGCTGCAAGCCCGGTTGCGACAACAGCTGCTGCTCGCGCTGCGCATTGTCGGCCAGGGTCAGCGGGCAGATCGCGTAGGGCTGCTTCAGCTGGTCGGCGGCCAGAAAGCCGAAATAGGTGGCTTGCGTGGCCAGCGCCTCGAAGCGCTGTCGTGCCTGGTCGGCGTGGCCGGTGGCAGCCAGCGCGCGGGCGCGGAAGTACAGCCACTCGCCGTCCTCCTGCAGGCTGGTCGGCATTGCCTCGATGGCGGCCAGCACGGCCGGCCAGTTCATGCGCGCCAATGCCACGCGGGCGCGCCACTCGCGGGTGCTGTCGTCCTGCGCGGCCGGTGGCAATGCGGCCAGCCGCGCCAGCGCCCCATCGTCGAAATCGGTGGCATGGAACAGCGCCAGCGCGCGCAGGATCTGGTCACGCTGCTGCTGACTGAAGTGGAAACGCGGCTCCAGTTGCTGCCACGCCGTATCGGCATGGTCGGAGTCGCGCCGCGCCAGCCGCACCAGCGCCAGCGTTGCTGCCTGCCGCGAACGCGCGGTATCGCCCCATCCGTTGGCCTTGGCCAGTGCATCGGCCGGATCGCGCAGGGCCAACGCCAATTGCTGGGCGCTGGCCTGGTCGGTGCCCGGCAGCCAGGCAGCCAGGCTGGCGATGGTGCCGGCCTGGCCGGCGTCGGCGGCGCGGTCGATGCGCGTCCACAATCGCGCGGTGGTCAGCAGGCCTTGCGCCTGCGCGGCATTCAGCACCGGGTCGCAGGCACCGGGCAGGTTCGGGCTGGTCCACAGCGAGGCCAGGTCGCGCTCGAAGTCCAGCTTGCCGCCCTGCGCCAGCTGCGCTTGCAGCGCGTAGCAGCTGAGCGTATCGCCGAGGCCGGGTTGGTACAGCGCCTGGAAGTCGTTCCAGTCCTGCCGACGCGCCAGTTCCTGCAAGAAGGCGCGACGCAGGTCGGCCGCGGGAATCCAGTCGGGATACTTCTCGAGATAGGACTCCACCGTGGCGCGATCGACCTGCCGGATGTCGTGTTCCAGCGCAGCGGCTTGCAGGTACGGGTACAGCGGATAGTGGTGCAGCCCGCGGGCCAGCTGGTGCCAGTTGGCATCGCCCTGCTGCGCGGCCGCATAGGCCTGCTTGAACGCGCTGCGCTGGGCGGCAGTCGGTGCGCCGGCATGCACGCTGGAGGCCGCCAGCCAGGTGAATATCAGTACCAGCCAGGGCGACCAGGCTCGGCGCGACGGGGTGCAGACAACAGGCATGGAAACTCCGCGATTCGAACTGGCCGCAGTGTAGTGGATGGCGCCGTCCGGCTTGTTTGGGTTCGGTGAGGATGCGGCGCGTGCTGTTAAGCTGGCACGCTGATTCACCCCTCACTCACGGACCCGGCATGTCGTCAAAACCTGCGGCTGTTCTTCGTCGAGAGGGCCTGGTGTGGTTGGCGTTGGCGGGCGCGGCGCTGGCTGCCCTGTACTGGTGGTGGGCGATCGGGCGGCCGGTGAATCTGCCGGATGCGCCTTCGGCGCGCATCGCCTGCGTGTCGTACGCGCCCTTTCGCTTGCCCGGCGAGACGCCACTGGACGGCAGTGCGTTCATCAGCCCCGAGCGCATCGACGCCGACCTGCGCGTGCTGTCGAAACGCTTCGATTGCGTGCGCACCTATTCGCAGGGACAGGGGCTGAGTGCCGTGCCGCAAATTGCGGGGCGCTATGGCATGAAGGTGCTGCTGGGCATCTGGCTGGGCAACGACCGCGCGGCGAATGCCAGCCAGATCCAGCTTGGCATCGCCACCGCGCGCGAGTACCCCGAGGTGGTGCGTGCGGTGATCGTCGGCAACGAAGTGTTGCTGCGTGGCGACTTGTCCTCGACCGAGCTGGCTGCTGACCTGGCCCGGGTCCGCGCGGCGGTGCCCGAACCGGTGACCTATGCCGACGTGTGGGAGTTCTGGCTGCGGCATCCCGAGCTGGCCGACTCGGTCGACTATCTGACCATCCATATCCTGCCCTACTGGGAGGACCGGCCGGTGCCGCCGGAGCAGGCGGTGCAGCACGTGGCGACTGTGTATTCAAAGGTGCAGCAGGCGTTTCCGCGACGGCGCGTGATGATCGGCGAAACCGGCTGGCCCAGCGCCGGGCGGTCGCGCCAGTCAGCCAGTGCCAGCGTGGTCAACGAGGCCCGTTACCTGCGCGACTTCCTGCGCTACGCGGCGCAGGCCCAGCTGCCGTACAACGTGATCGAGGCCTTCGACCAGCCGTGGAAACGCGCGCAGGAAGGCACCGCCGGTGGTTATTGGGGCATTTTCGATGCACGGGCGCGCCCGAAGTTCGCGATGCAGGGCCCGGTCGTCGAGGTCCCGCGCTGGTGGCTGGGCTGGTTGGCAGCGGCGGCGTGCGGCGCGGTGTTCGTGCTGGTCGGGGCATGGCGACGGCGTCGTCGTGGTTGGCGCGATGCGCTGGCGAGGGCTCTGGCCGGGCTTGCCAGTGGCGCTGCCTTGGCGTGGCAGTTCCGCCAGATGCTGTTCGCGTGCCGCGACGTGTGGGAATGGGTCGTGTCTTTGGCGGCCTGCGTGCTGGCCTTGTTCACTGCCTTGCGCCTGGCGGGCTGGATCGGGGCACACCTGTCCGGGGCGACGCGTCAGTTCAAGCCTGGGTGGCTGCGGCTGGGCTGGTTGTTCGGCCTGGCGTACTACGGCCTGTTGCTGGTTTTCGATGGACGCTATCGCGACTTTCCGCTGGGTCTGTTTTTTCTGCCGTGCATGGGTTATGCGCTGGCCGGCGTGCTGTCCGAGCCAGGCCGGCGTGTCATGCCGCGGCTGGAACAGCGCTTCCTGGCCGCGTGGCTGCCGCTGCTGGGGGCGGTCGTGGTGGTGCAGGAGGCGGGGCGCAATCCGGTGGCCTGGCTATGGCTGGGATTGAACCTGCTGCTGGCCCTGCCGGTGCTGCTCGACTGGCGTGCTGCACGCATTCGCCTGCAGGCGCAGCAGGCGTAGGCTGCCGAGCAGCAGGGCCAGCGCGCCGGCCTCGGCGCCATACAACTGCATTGCGAACAGCCCGAGTGCCGCAGCCAGCCAGGCGAGCGCACGACGTCTGAAAACCAGGGCAAGCACGGCAGCGAGCAGGGCCGCCACGTCGTAGATGTTGTGCAGAAAGCCCAGCACCAGCGCGGTTCGCAGCTGGCACCACCACGGGTGGTGGGTGCTGCAGAATTGCCCCATCGCGCTGGATTCGATCAAGCCGAAGCGCAGCGCCGCCGCGCCCGATCCAACCGCCAGCAACAGCAGCCACGGCATGGCCAATCGCCACGGCGACGAGGTCATCGACGCGTCCGTGGCTCGGACTTGATGCCCACGTGCGCAGGCAGGCGGATCTCTGCCGCCACCGGCAGGTGATCGGAAAACGCCTGCGGCAGCGCCCAGGTCTTTTCGAGCTGGATCGCCTCCGAGGTGAGGATGTGATCCAGCGCCCGGCGCGGCTTCCAGCTGGGAAAGGTCGGGGTGGGCTGGGCGGGAGGCTGCAGGCCGCATTTGGCAAACAACTGGCGCATTTCCGCGCTGTGCGGTTCGGTGTTGAGGTCGCCCATCAGCACGGCGTGCGGAAAGTCCTGCAGCAGTTCGGCAATGAAGGCGAGCTGGCGTGCACGCGCGGGGGCGCTCAGTGACAGGTGCGCGATCATCACCGCCAGCGCATTCTTGCCCTCGCCGAATTGCGCCAGCAAGGCGCCACGGCCGGGGATGCGGCTGGGCAGCGGATAATCCGTCACCGAACTCGGTTCGAGCCGACTGATCAGGCCGTTGGCGGAGTGTGCCAGCTTGGCCACCGGCCGGTTGGGCTGGTGACTCCAGAACGGCAAGCCGGAGGTTTCGGCGAGATAGCGGGTCTGGTTGAGGAAACCCGAGCGCAAACTGCCGGCATCGGCCTCCTGCAGACCGATCAGGTCAAACCCGGCAAGCACCTCGGCCAGCCGGTCCAGGTTGTCCATCTTGCTGCGTCCGGGCAGCACCGCGGTAAGACTGCGGGTCACGTAGTCGCGGTAGTGCTGCACGCTGGCGCCCGCCAGAATATTGCAGCTGAGCAGCCGCAGACGGCGTTCGGCAGGGGCAGTGGAGTTGATCGCGGCGCGACTCATGGCAACACACGGCAGTAATGGAGGGGTGATCGCCTCCCCCGGCATGCCGGGCAGGCAATCAAAGACAGCATGCACGCAGCTGTGTGAACACGACGCTTGCCGCGCGATTCCGTGCGCCCCCGGAGCCTGATGTCGCTGCTACTTTCCCGCGAGCTCGCGCTTGGTCAGCCACAACGCCACCGCCAGCATCTTGGCGTGCGAGCGATCCGTGATCACGCGATACTTGCCGTCGATCACCAGACTCGGCGTGCCGTCGACCTGCCATGTGCGCAGCAGCTTGAGATCGCGCTTCATCTTGTCGGTGGTGGCCTCGGAGGTGGCGATGCGCATGAAGTCGTCGCGATTGACGCCTTCGCGTGCATAGAAGTCCGCGATCTCATCCATCGAGTTGATCGGGTAATGCTCGCCGAACTTGGCAACGAACAGCTGCAAGTGCGTGTGGTCGACCACGCCGAGTTGTTTGGCGGCGTAGTAGCCGCGCGCAAACGGCACCCATGCGGCGTTGAACGGCGCGGGCATCAGCTTGAACTCGGCACCTGCCGGCAACTCCTTGCGCAGCTTTTCGGCATCGGGCGCGAAGCTGGCGCAGTGAATGCAGTCGTACGAGAAGACTTCGACGACCTCGACCTTGCCCGAATTGCTGTAGCGCTCGTGCGGGGCGGGCAGGGTGACATAGTCGGTGCCCTCGACATACGGCGCCGAGTCGCTGGATTGCGCGGTGCAGGCGCTGGTCAGCAGCAAACCGGCAAACAGGGCCAGGACGTGCAGACGGGCGAATCGCTTGAGCATCGGGTTGTTCTCTTCTCTCGGTCGGACGTGGGGCCCCACGGGAGCGGGATTGACCGGGCTGGCCCTACTTGCCGGCCTGTTCCTTGGCAATCAGCCATTGGGTCAGCTCGATCGTCTGAGCATAGCCGCCAGCGGTGCTCGGACCATAGCGATACTTGCCATTGACGACCATCGAGGGCGTGCCGTCGATGCCGTAGGCCTTCACCAGGTCGTCGGCCCGCTTCATCTTGGTGTTGACCGAGAACGAATTGGCGACGGCCACGAACTCTTTCGCATCCACGCCGAATTTCTTGGCGTAGAACTTGGCGATGTCGTCGATTGTCGGCCACGCTTCCTTCGGCTTCAGGCCGGTGCCCTTGAGGTTGTAGGTGGCCGTCTCGCCGGTTTTCCAGGTGGCGTCGAACATCGCGTCATAGCTTTTTTCGGCCAGGCCGAGCGCCTGTGCGGCGTAGAACGCGCGCTGGTAGACCACCCAGTTCTCATCGGGGCGGAACGCGGCCGGCAGGTAATTCATCACCGCGCCGGCAGGCAGGCTCTTGCGGATCTGGTCAGCCGTGCTGTGGAAGGCGTTGCAGGCCGGGCAGCCAAACGAGAACACCTCGGTGACCTCGATCTTGCCGGGATGGCTGGTCGGCTGCTGCGGATCGATCAGGAAGTAGTTCTTGCCCTCCACCCATTTGCCGTTGTCGACGAACGGTACGGCCGCCGCGGCAGGTGCGGCCGCCGCCGCGGTGTTGTCGCTGCTTGCCGGGGCGATGCTGCCGCTGGTGGCGGGCGCAGCTGCCGAGGCGGTCGGGGCCGGACTGCTGGCGGTCGCTGCCGGCGTCACTGCGGCGGTGGTGCTGCTGGCAACGGGCGCCGGCTGCTGTACAGGCTGACTGTCCTTGTCATGACTGCAGGCGGCAAGCGCGAGCAGGGCGGCACACAGGATAGGCAGACGCTTGAGCATGGCAACCTCGGATCGGCGAAACATGAAACGGCAGCGCCGACCTCGGGTCGGCGCAGGATCGGTCAGGGCGTGGCAGCGGCAGGCTGGCCATCGGTGCCGTGCAGGCCTTCGATGTAGCTTGCCAGCGCGGCGATGTCGTTGGCGTCCAGTTTTTTGGCGATCGTCGGCATGATCTGCGAATGCGCGTCGGTGCCCCAGCTGTCGCCGTCATGCCAGGCCTTCAGCGTCGCCTCGATGTACTGCGCGTGCTGGCCTGCCAGGTGCGGATACATCGCACCGGGGTTGCCACTGCCATCGATGCTGTGGCAAGCCATGCACGCCGGTACGCCAAGCGTGGGGTCGCCCTGGCGGAACAGGGTCTGGCCGCGCTCGACCAGCGCCTGGTCAGCCACGCCTGGCACCGGCTTCTGGCTGGCGAAGTAGGCGCCGATGTCGTGCATGTCCTGCGTCGAAAGCGGCGTGGCCATGCCCAGCATGATCGGGTTCTGGCGCTTGCCGGATTTGAAATCGGTCAGCTGGCGCACGATGTACTGTTCGCTCTGGCCGGCCAGTTTCGGGTATTGCGCATCGGCGGAATTGCCATCCAGCCCGTGGCAGGCACCGCAGACCGCGGCCTTGGCCTGACCGGCGGTGGCGTCGCCCGGCTTGATGGCGGCCTGCTCCGCAACGGCAGGGGTTGCTTCAGCGCTGCCGGCGGCTGCGGGAGCACTCGCGGTAGCGGCGGACGAAGGGGCGTCCTGCGCGATGAGGGCCGTGCTGGACAAGGCCAGCGCGAGAGCCACAGCGGCGCCGAGAACGACCGGCCGAAAACCAGCGGAGCGAAAACTCATACACTTGACTCCCGAGAGACTTGCAAAAGCCGTCGGTCAGGCCCTCAGACCTGCCACCGACAGAAACCCCGGAATTATCCCGTGCCACCCTGCCTTGGTCAAACCGTCCCCATGTCCAATCCCCTACAGGGCGCGCAATTCATGCTCGCCGCTCACCGCATCAGCCAGCTTCCAGCCGACCACGGCGCCGAAGTCGCGTTCGCGGGACGATCCAATGCCGGCAAGTCCAGCGCGCTCAATGCCCTGACCAATCACAAGGGGCTGGCGCGAACCTCGAAGACGCCGGGGCGCACCCAGCAGATGGTTGCCTTCAGCCTGCCGCCGCCGGCTCAGGTCAACGGGCAGCCGCCTGCAGAGGTACGTCTGATCGACCTGCCGGGCTACGGCTATGCCAAGGTACCGCTGGAAATGCGCGAACACTGGAAGGTGGAGATCGACGCCTATCTGCACCAGCGGCGCAGCCTGCGCGGACTGGTGCTGATCGTCGACATCCGCCATCCGCTGAAGGAATTCGATCGCCAGATGCTGGAGTTCTGCTTCGCCACGCAGTTGCCGTGCCACGTGCTGCTGACCAAGGCCGACAAGCTCTCCCGTGGTGCGGCCGCACAGGCCCTGGCCGCCCTGCGCAAGCAATTCGCGACCGAGGCGCCGCATGCCACCGCACAGATCTTTTCGTCATCCGCCGGCACCGGCGTGGAGGAAGCCCGCGAGGCGGTGGCCGCGTTGCTGCGGCAGCGCCGCGGAACGTTTCAGCACGATCGCGGCGACTGATCCGCCGCGCGCTGCGCTGCGAAAACCACCGTTTTCAGCGCAACCAGCGTTCGGCGAATTCATCCGGCGGCACGGCGCGACCGATCAGATAGCCCTGGATGTGGTCGCAGCCCATGTCCACGAGCAGCGAGAGCTGGGTTTCTTCCTCGACCCCTTCCGCCACGATGGTGTAGTCCAGCGTCTTGGCCAGCGCGATGATGTGCCTGACAATTTCCTGCTGGCGCGGGTCGGTGGAAAGCCCCCGGATGAAGGCTTGGTCGAGTTTGAGTACGTTGGCCGGGATGCGCGTCAGATAAACGAGCGAGGAGTAGCCGGTTCCGAAATCGTCCAGCGCCACGCCGACGCCCGCGGCGCGAAGTGCGACCAGCGTCTCGCGCACTTGGCGCGAGTCATTGACTGCGGTCGCTTCAAGTATCTCGATTTCCAGGCGGCGCGCATCGAGTTGATAGCGCTTCAAGCCGGTCTTGACCCCTTCCAACACCGCGGCACGCTCAAACTGCACCGGCGACATGTTGATCGATATGGTGATCGGCGGCAGCCCTTCGTCCTGCCATTGGCGCATTTGCGCGAAGGCACGATCTAGCACCCAGTCGCCCAGCCAAGAGCCCAAGCCCATTTCGTCGAGCACGTGCACGAACGTGCCAGGCGGAACCAAGCCTCGCGTGGGCGAAAACCAGCGCACCAGGGCTTCCGCGCCCACGATCTGCCGTGTGCGGGCCTCGACCTTCGGTTGGAAATGCAACACGAGCTCGCTTCTTTCGACTGCCTTGCGTAGCTCCTGAGTCAAGTCGAAATGGATTTTCGATTGCCGGGTGAGGTCGCTGGAGTAGAACTGGAAGCCGCCCGGCTGTCCGCGCTTGGACTTGTACATGGCGGCGTCCGCCATCTGCAGCAGTTCGTCGAAGTGGTTGGCGTTTGCCGGGTACAGCGCAATACCCATGCTGGCGGGCGTGTTGATCTGGTGCCCGTTCACGGTAACCGATTCGGACAAGGCGCCGCGCAGGTCGCGCAGTCGTTCCTCGAGAATGGCGCGCTCTTCGCCCCTTGCCAGGTCCTGCACGAGCATCACGAACTCGTCGCCACCCAGACGGGCAAGCAAGTCGCATTGTCGAACGTGCTGATTGAGGTTCGTGGCGCATTGGAGCAGCAGTTGGTCGCCGCTGGCGTGCCCGAGCGTATCGTTGACCTGTTTGAAATTGTCGAGGTCGATCAGGATCAGCGCGACCCCGGTCTGGCTGCGCTCCGCCCGACGGATGGCCTGTTCGCACCGATCGCGCAGCAGAACCCGATTCGGCAGGTCGGTCAGCGCATCGTGGTGGGCCTGATGATAGAGCTTTTCTTCCTGCGCCAGGCTGGATAGCGCGATGCCAATTCGGTCGGCCAGGGCACGACCACCCTGGATGACGGTGTCGAGCGGCTCGCGTGGCGTCAGACTAGCCAGCAGCAGCACCTGTTGCAGCTGGTTGTCGTTGCTGATGGGGAACGCGATCAGGCGCGCGGCCTGTTCGTGGCAAAGCCGATGCAGGAATTCCTCCGGCAGAAGGTTTGGCGGAAGGATGCTGGCTGGTTGGGTGCGGCTCAGCGCGCTCAGGTCGAGTCTGACGGGGAAGGTGCGCAGGCAGCCCGCGTCGCGTTCCGAATCGCGCGTCAGCAGGTAATAATCTTCCTCACCCCCATGCACCAGCAAGCCCGCCCCGTCGCTGGGGATGGCTTTGCGAATGTGCCCCAGCACCTCGCTTGCAACGTGCTCCATGCGTGATGCACTGATGATGGCTCGGTCGAGGTCGCTCAGCAGGGCGAGCATGTGGAAGCGGGATTCCAGGTTGGCCGCCATGTCGTTGAACGTGCGCCCCAGCTCGGTGAACTCGTCGTTGCCAATCAGCTGGATGCGGGCGGCCAGGTCGCCGGTCGCGAGTCGGCGGGTGAGCTCGGTCAAATGCTCCAGCGGTTGCATCTGGCGCCGGATCTGCCGGATGGCCAGCGCTGCGGCGACGGCCAGCGCCAACAGCAAGATGATCGGAAACATCCGCCGGAAGTTGTCCAGCGCGCGCAGGGCCTCGGCTCGCGAGGTGACCTGCATGACGAGGAAGCCCGGGCTGTCGAACATGGGCAAAAACTTGAGCCGCCAGAGGCCGACTAGCAGATCTTCACCCGAAGCCTTCCATTGCACGGTGCCGCCGGTGCCGGTTCCGAGCGCCGACTCCAGCACCTGTCTGTTCAGCGGGGCGAGTCCAGGGGTGCAGAAGAGGGCGGTGTAATCGGCATCAAGGATGCAATACCGTTCCGGTGCGGAGTCGTTGGCCCACAACGGAACGGTCCGGATCTCCCCCACTACGGTCTTGCCCGGCATCGCGGAAGGCACCAGCAACTCGACCGGCTTTCCAGCGGCCAGCCGCAACACGCTTTTGCCGCGCGCGAGCTGGGACTGCTGTTCTCGCGTCAGCTCACTGGATGATTGCAAAGAGGTGGTGCTGAAACCAAGTTTCGCGGCTGCGGACGGCTTGCCGACATTTTCCGATGAAAGTTGTCGCAGATCGCTGGCGCGGGAATTCAATATTCCGATCAGGTTCATGCCGAACGATTTGCTGTCGGCGCGAAGCTGTCGATATGCGGAGTCCAGCAGAAGCGTACTGACCTGGTGATAGACGTACCAGGCCATGCCGCTCATGGGAATCAACGCCGCCAGGAGAAACTGCAGGATAAGGCGCCGGCTGACCTTGCCTGACAGGTAGATGCGCATTTGGCGAGCCTAGAAATCCTGGGCCGTGCCGATGTAGCTCCCGTTGCCTGCGCGCACGATGTCATCGCGGGCAAAATTGGCCGTCAACTGGGTCTGGGTACGCCCATCTGGACCGAAACTGTACAGGTCGAAATCCGTGTTGAGCGGGTTCATGTTCTTGTCCCGGCGAATTTTGCCTTTCTTCGGCGGCGGTTTGGTGTCGATGGGCATGTATTGATACGGATTGCCCCAAGGATCGAGCGCCGGTTCCTTGATGCCAATCTCTGACAGACTGGCGGGATAGGTCGAATGCTGCGCGTAATATTCCTCGATTTTTTGTGCGGTGGAGGTCAGGAACGCCACCGCGTCATTGCCGTGTATTTTCGTCTCGGCCTTCATGTAGATCGGTACGGCGATCGCTGTAAGCAGCCCCATGATGATGACCGAGATCATCAGTTCGACGAGGGAAAAGCCGGCGCTTCGCTGGAGCGGTTTCTTGATCATGGCAATCGGGACATGTTCTCAATGCGCATGGGCCGGCAAGGAGCTTCGGTAGATGGTGAGTCGCCCTCTCGTTAACGGCGGGGGAGGACCGATCTTGAATACCACGAAACGAGCCGGTCCCCAAGAAAATGCGCCGCAAGATGCGAGGCGCGCGAGATGGGCGCAAATGCAAGTGACCGTGACCGCCCAAGGGGCTGCCGGATCGGAAAACTTTCAGTCGCCCCCCTGCACGCGGCGCAGGCGCGCGCGGATCAGGTCGCCACGGAGTCCATGAACGCCTTGCACAGGGCTTCCATCCCGACCTGATCGTCCTCGTCGAAGCGGTCGGTCACCGGGCTGTCGACATCCCACACGCCCAGCAGGGAGCCATCGGATTTGATCAACGGCACCACGATTTCCGATTGCGAGGCGGAGTCGCAGAAGATGTGGTTGGGATGCGCGTTGACGTCGCGCACGAGCTGGGTCTGGCGGCTTTGCGCGGCGGTGCCGCAGACGCCGCGGCCGAGCGCGATACGGATGCAGGCCGGCTTGCCCTGGAACGGGCCAACGACGAGTTCGGTGCCGTCGAACAGGTAGAAGCCGGCCCAGTTCAGCTGCGGCAGGCTGTGGTAGATCAGCGCGCTGAAGTTGGCGGCGTTGGCGATCAGGTCGCGCTCGCCGTGGAGCAGTCCGCGCGCATGCTGCAGCAGATCCCGATAGTGTTCCTGCTTGCTGGCGTAGGTCTGGGGCTTGGACTCGAACATGGAAAGGGATCCGTCGGCAAACGCGTATTATGCGCCGGACCATCGCGGACTTCTTCATGCATCACGAACGTACAAATGCCGTGTTCATCGCCGGCACCGATACTGGAATTGGCAAAACGCATGCTTCATGCGCCCTGATTCATGCGCTGCGATCCGCTGGTTACAGTGTTTGCGGCATGAAGCCGGTGGCAAGCGGTTGCTCGCAGACCCCGGATGGGTTGCGCAATGACGACGCGCTGGCATTGCAGGCCGCGGGTAGCGACGCGACGCTTCCGTATGAACTCATCAATCCGGTTGCGCTGCGCGATCCTCTTTCGCCACATCTGGCTGCGTTACATGACGGCGTGCGGATAACGTTGAAGCCAGCCCGGGCTGCGTTCGAGCAGCTGTGCACCGATCACCAACGGGTGGTGGTGGAGGGTATCGGCGGTTGGATGGTGCCGCTGGCGCCGGGCTTGCTGGCCTCGCACATCGCCCGTGAATGGGAATTGCCGGTCATCCTGGTGGTAGGCCTGCGTCTGGGCTGTCTCAACCATGCCCTGCTCAGCGCGCGGGCGATCCTCGCCGATGGCTGTCGCCTTGCGGGCTGGATCGGCAACGGGATAGACCCGGACATGGAGGCCGTAACAGAGAACCTGGATACGCTGCGGGAGTTGTTGCCGGCACCCTGCCTGGGTGTGTTGCCGCACGATCTGCCTCCGGCGCAGGCTGCCGAACGTCTGGGAGCGGCGGTGACGGCGCTGGAATGAGGTTCTTCACATTCGGCGTGCTTGGATAGACACCAATATCCACGCTCGGAGGCAACATGGCCCGCAATCGCTACTATCTCTCCATCGCCGACCTTGCCCATGCGCGCGGCGAAGACACCCGTTTCAGTTATGACGGTGCAGGCCCGAATGATTTCGCCGCCGCGCTGCAACAGGCACTGCGCGGTGACGGCTTGTTCCAGCGCTGGCGCGCCGCGCAACCCGATCCCGATGCGGTGGATGCCAGCCTGGGAGCCACCGATCCCGCGGCCGAAGTGACGGCCAAGGTGGCCGATTTGCATACCGACGTGGAGCTCACCACCAGCCTGCCGATGAGCGTGGTGCGGCATCGCTTGTATCTGCTGATCGGATCGTCCTGGCAGTTGCGCGACATGCGCGCGGCCTGATCGAGCCGATCGCATGATCCTGCGGTTGTTTGGAAACTGGCAGCCGTATCGGTAAAGTCGGGAATTGCCAACCTATCCCGTCCCGTCGCGGACGCTCTGACTGGGGAACCCGATGCTTCGTCTCCGCCTGCTTGTGATTGCCACCACGGTCGCCCTTGCTGCCTGTTCGCAGCAACCCGATGCCAACCATTCCACTCCCGCGACCACCGCTTCGGTGGCGACCGCCAGCACCGCCGCACCGGCCACCGCCATGTCGAGCAATCCGTTCTTCCAGGCCAGCACGCTGCCGTTCCAGGCGCCGCCGTTCGACAAGATCACCGATGCCGACTACCAGCCGGCGATCGAGGAGGGCATGAAGCGCCAGCTGGCGGAGATCCAGAAGATCGCCGACAACCCCGAGCCGCCCACGTTCGAGAACACCTACGTGGCGATGGAGAAATCCGGCGTCATGCTGGATCGCGTGATGGCCGTGTTCAATGGTGTCACCGCGGCGAACACCAACGACACCTTGCAGAAAGTGCAGGAGGAAGAGGCGCCGAAGCTGGCCGCGCACCAGGATGCGATCTATCTCAACGACAAGCTGTTCCAACGCGTCGAGGCGGTCTACAACCAGCGCGACAAGCTCAATCTCGATCCCGAGTCGGCGCGCCTGGTCGAGGTGGTCTACAAGAACTTCGTGCATGCCGGTGCCAAGCTGTCCGAGGCGGACAAGACCAAGCTGAAGAAGATGAACCAGGAGGAATCCAGCCTCAGCACCTCGTTCACCAACAAGCTGCTGGCAGCGACCAAGGATGCCGCTCCGGTATTCAGCGACAAGAGCAAGCTGGCGGGCCTGTCCGATGCCGAGCTTGCCGCGGCCTTGCAGGCCGGCAAGAACCGCAAGGAAGACGGCAAGTACGTGCTGTCGCTGCAGAACACCACGCAGCAGCCCGAGCTGCAGGACCTGGACGATCGCGCCACCCGCAAGCAGCTGTTCGAGGCGTCGTGGAATCGCGCCGAGCAGGGGGACGCCAACGACACCCGCAAGACGATCGAGCGCCTGGCGCAACTGCGCGCGCAGGAAGCCGCGCTGCTCGGCTACCCGAACTACGCCGCATGGAAGCTCGACGACCAGATGGCCAAGACACCGGCCACGGCGATGAACTTCATGGACAAGCTGGCACCCGCCGCGGTGGCACGCGCCAAGCGCGAGGCGGCCGACATCCAGGCGCAGATCGACCAGGACCAGAAGGCGCTCAAGCAGCCCAGCTTCAAGCTGGAGCCGTGGGACTGGAACTACTACGCCGAGCAGGTGCGCAAGGCGAAATACGATCTGGACGAGAACCAGATCAAGCCCTATTTCGAGCTGGACAACGTGCTCAAGAATGGCGTGTTCTACGCCGCCAACCAGCTCTACGGGTTGACCTTCAAGGAGCGCAAGGACATCCCGGTGTACCAGCCGGACGTGCGCGTGTTCGAGGTGTTCGACAAGGACGGCAAGTCGCTGGCGCTGTTCTATGCCGACTACTTCAAGCGCGACAACAAGGGTGGCGGCGCGTGGATGGACAACTTCGTCGGCCAGTCCAGGCTGATGAACACCAAGCCGGTGATCTACAACGTCGCCAATTTCACCAAACCAGCCGCGGGCCAGCCGGCGCTGCTGTCGTTCGACGACGTGACCACGATGTTCCACGAATTCGGCCATGCGCTGCACGGCATGTTCGCCGACGAGGAGTATCCGACCCTGTCCGGCACCAACACTGCGCGTGACTTCGTCGAGTTCCCGTCGCAGTTCAACGAGCACTGGGCCAGCAATCCCAAGGTGTTCGCCAACTACGCCAAGAACTACAAGACCGGCAAGCCGATGCCGCAGGCATTGGTCGACAAGATGAAAAAGGCCGGCATGTTCAACAAGGGCTATGACATGACCGAGTTGGTCGCCGCGGCGATGCTCGACATGAACTGGCACATGCTCGGCGCCGACGCGCCGCTGCAGGATGCCGACAAGTTCGAGGCGGCTTCGCTGAAGAAGGACGGGGTGGACCTCGGCTACGTGCCGCCGCGCTACCGCTCGAGCTACTTCCAGCACATCTGGGGCAACGGCTACGCCGCCGGCTACTACGCCTACCTGTGGACCGAGATGCTCGCCGATGACGCCTTCGTCGAGTTCAAGGAAAACGGCGGCCTGACCCGCGCCAATGGCGATCGCTTCCGCAAGATGATCCTGTCGCGCGGCAACACCGAGGACCTGGCCAAGATGTACAAGGACTGGCGCGGCAAGGACCCCAGCATCGAGCCGATGCTGGAGAACCGCGGCCTGAAGGAAGTGCCGAAGAAGTAAGCCCCTCGCGTCACGTGGCACAAGAAAGCCGGCATTGCCGGCTTTTTTGTGGGCGCGAACGACCTCGCCACGAGTTTCCCAAGCAAAAAGGGCCTGGCGGTTTTCGCGGCGTGGGACAATCGCGACTGGTCTAACGGAGCGAGCCGCGTGGACAGCCATCAATTCTTGCAGACTGCCGTGGTGTTCCTGCTCGCCACGGTGATCATGGTGCCGCTGACCAAGCGTTTCCGACTGGGCGCGGTACTGGGTTATCTGCTGGCTGGCGTCGTGATCGGGCCGCAGTTGCTGGGGCTGGTTCGCGATACCGAGGGCGTCGCCACGATCTCCGAGTTCGGCGTGGTGCTGATGCTGTTCGTGATCGGGCTGGAGTTGTCGCCGCAGCGCCTGTGGGTGATGCGGCGTTCGGTATTCGGCACCGGCTTGCTGCAGGTGCTGGCCAGCATGCTGGCGATTGCGGCGGTGGCCTACTACCTGTTCGGCCTGACCGGCAAGGCAGCCGCCATCGTCGGCGGCAGTCTCGCGTTGTCCTCGACCGCCTTCGGCCTGCAGATCCTGGCCGAGCGCAAGGAGGCCGGTGCAGCCTACGGACGTCAGGTGTTCGCGATCCTGCTGTTCCAGGACCTGGCGGCCATTCCGCTGATCGCCGCGGTGCCGCTGCTGGCCGCCTCGACGGCTACCCATGTCGATCTGTTCGGCGTGTTGCGCACGGTCGGCATGATCCTGGCGGTGGTGGTTGGTGGCCGTTACCTGTTGCGGCCGGTGTTCCGCTTCGTGGCCAAGGCCGACTCGGTGGAGGTGTTCACCGCCACCGCCCTGCTGGTGGTGATGGGTGTGGCGTGGCTGATGGAGCTGGCCGGCGTCTCGGTCACCCTGGGCGCGTTCCTTGCCGGCATGCTGCTGGCCGATTCGGAATACCGGCACGAGCTGGAATCCAATATCGAGCCGTTCAAGGGGCTCTTGCTGGGCTTGTTCTTCATCAGCGTCGGCATGTCGATGGACTTGTCCCTGCTGTGGCATCGACCGGGGCTGATTCTGGTGTTGGTGACCATGCTGCTGTTGCTGAAGGGACTGCTATTGTGGCCGCTGGGCCGGCTGCTGGGCGGACTCAATCGCTCCGACACGCTGCGCCTGGTGGTGCTGCTGGCCTGTGGTGGCGAGTTCGCCTTCGTGGTGTTGCGGCTGGCGGCCGACCAGCAACTGCTCAGCATCGGCCAGCGCGATGCGCTGGTGCTGGTGATCACGCTGAGCATGGCTCTGACCCCGTTGCTGGTGGTGCTGGCGGCGAGGGCACTCAATGTGCGTCCGCGCAAACCGGCGCGCGAGTTCGACACCATCGACACCGCGCCGCCACGGGTGATCATCGCCGGCTTCGGCCGGGTCGGCCAGATCATTGCCCGCGTGTTGCGTGCGCAGGGCATCTCGTTCGTGGCGCTGGAGCATTCGGCCGACCAGGTCGATTTCTCGCGCCGTTTCGGCACGGTCAACCTGTTCTTCGGCGACCCGGCGCGGCCGGAGTTGCTGCGCGCGGCGCAGGCGGCCACGGCCGAGGTGTTCGTGCTGGCCACCGATGACCCGGAAGCGAACCTGCGCACGGCGCGACTGGTCAAACGGCAGTATCCGCACCTGAAGATCGTGGCGCGGGCGCGCAACCGCCAGCACGTGTTCCGCCTGCTGGACATGGGTGTGGAAGACCCGGTGCGCGAGACCTTCCATTCCAGCCTGAAGATGACCCGCAAGACGCTGGAGGCGTTGGGGCTCTCGCATGAGTTCGCGGTGGACCGGGTCGAGCGCTTCCGTCGCTACGATGAGGATCTGCTGAAGAAGCAGGCGCTGGTCTATGACGACGAGACCAAGCTGATCCAGAGCAACCGCGATGCGTTGGTCGACCTGCAGCGCCTGTTCGATGCCGATGCGGCGCCCGATGCCGAGCGCGAACGCGCCAGGGAATCGCGCGAGTCGCCCGGCCCCGAATGACCTGGTGTCAGTCGGCTGGCTGAGCCGGCTGGCGCAGGGTCTGCCGCACGCTGGGGATGGCCTGGCCGCGCGCACCGAGTTCATGCGCGATATCGACGAAGCCGAGTTGCCGCGCCACCTCGGCCGCCGTGCGACCGAACGCGTCGATGGCCTGGCGATCGGCGCCGCGCGCCAGCAGCACGCGCGCGGGCGCCAGCATGGCGTGCATGGCGCAGGCGTGCAGGGCGGTCACGCCACGCTGGTCGGCGTGCTCGACCCGGGCGCCGGCGTCCAGCAACAACGGCACCAGCGCGCCAAGATGGGTGGCGTCGCCATCGTTGCCGGGCGGGAGCTGGGCACCGAGCAGCAGCAGCAGCGGAGTCTTGCCTTCGCGATCGGCGTGATTGATGTCGGCACCGCGCGCCAGCAGGCTGTCGAACAGGCGGCGGGTGCGCAGGCTGTCGTTGTGCTCGAAACCGAACTGGGCGGCAGCATGCAGCGCGCCGCGCCCGGCGGCGTCCACCGCCTTGACGTCGGCATTGGCCTCGAGCAGTTGTGCGGCGATATCCGGGTAGCCGAGTGCTGCCGCCACCATCAAGGCCGTGGCTTCGTTGGGCAGGCGCTGGTCGACCGCGACAGCATGCTGCAGCAGCAAGGCCACCAGCGCCTCGCGGCGTGCCGTCACCGCCGCGACCAGGGGGGTGACGCCACTGTTCGCCGGCAACGCCGGGTCGGCACCGGCGTCGAGCAGGCAAGCGGCCACCTCGCGATGACCGGCGCCACAGGCGCGCAGCAGCGCGGTGGCGCCTTGCTCGTCGCGGGCGTCGACGGCGAAGCCGAGTTCAAGCAGACGTTGCACGGCATCCAGCGCGCCAGCGGCGGCGGCGAGCGGCAGGTCGTCGCTGCGCAACGGGCGGGTGGGCAAGGGCCAGTCGCGCCAGTCCAGCCAGCGCTCCAGCACAGGGTGATCCAGTGCCAGTCCCAGCGGCGTTTCGCCGTGGCTGTCGGTCGCTTCAGGATCGGCGCCGTGAGCGATCAGGCTGCGCACCAGCGGCAGCGCCGCCACACCGTGTTCGAGTGCGGCGAACAGGGGTGTGCGCTGGTGGCGATCGCGCGTGTTCGGGTTGCAGCCGCGGACCAGCAGGGTGCGCAGCAACGCATCCTGCGAGTACATCGCGGCCAGATGCAGCGGGGTGCGTTCGTTGGCATCGGGGCCGAACGGATCGGCGCCGCGTTCGAGCAGGCTGATCGGCAAGGCTGTCGCGCGCGCGGTATCGCCCAACTGCGCGAGCGCCGTGGCGAGCAGGCCTGTACCGGCCGGGCTTGCGCCGGCCTGCAGCAGGTCTTCCACCGCTTCGGCGGCATCCGGCAATTGCTGCAGCAGCGCATCGAACAGGCGCCGGCCCAGTGGCGGCAAGGCGGCCTCGTCGCCGGTGTCGGCATCATCGACACGAGGAGCTTCCAGTCGGGTTTCTGGATCCAGCCCGTGGTCGAGCAACCAGCGGCGCGCCGTGCCGAGACCGGGCGCGGCCAGCTCGAGGTAAAGCCGGGCCAGTTGTGGCTGCGGCCATGACCGCACCGTTTCGGCGAAGGCGGAGACGATCGCCCAGTGACCGAAGCGCAGCGCGTCGAGCAGATGTTGCGGCGTGTCGGCACCCTCGCCGAGCAGGTCATGGCTGAGGTTGGCCGGCAACGCCGTGTCCGGATCGAGCAGGGCGACCAGATCCCAGCGGCCGGCCGCGGTGGCGTGATCGAGCGCGCTGCGTCCGTCGCTGCCGGTTGCCTTGGCGTCCGCTCCCAGCGCAAGCAAGGAGCTTATCGTGGTGGCGTCGGCGTGCGGCGACTGGCAGGCCAGCATCAGCGCGTCGCGACCGTGCTGGTCGCGTGCCAGCGCGTTGGCCTTGGCCTCGGCCAGCCGTTGCACGATGCCGCTGGCACCCGCGCGCGCGGCCTCCATCAAGGCGGTACTGCCGTGCTGGTCGGCCAGGTTGACGTCGGCGCCGGCCTCGCACAGCGCGCGCACGATCTGTTCGTGGCCTTCGGTCGCCGCGCCAAGCAGGGCGTGACGTTTGCGCCCGTCCAGCGCGTTCACGGCGGCCCGGTGCTTGAGCAGAAGCTTGACCCCGGCGGGATCGTCATCGGCAATCGTGGCGGCGGCGACCAGCGCCGGTTCGCCACCCGGAAGGCTGGTCTTGGCGCCGCGTTCGAGCATGAATTTGACCAGTGGCCAGTTGCCTGCGCGGCAGGCGGTGGCCAACGGGCTCAGGCCGGCCTGGTTCAATGCGTCGATCGGTGCGGCGGCATCGAGCAGCATCGCCGCGACGCCGGCGTCGGCGCTGAGTACTGCGCCGTGCAGCGGCGTGTTGCCGTCGGCATCGGTCACCAGCGCATCGGCGCCGTTGGCGAGCAGGGTGAGTACCGCCTCGGCGCGGCCGTGCCGGCTGTCGCGGGTGGCGGCCAGCAGGGGGGTGATGCCGCCGCTGGACTGGTTCACATCGGCGCCCTTGGCGATCAGCGCACGCAGCAGGCGGGTGTCTGGCAGCAGCGCGGCGAGCATCAGCACCGGGCGCTGGTCGCGGTCGTCCGGATCCGGCGCGGTGCCAGGGTCGGCGCCGACTTCCAGCAGCGCGAGCGCGCGTTCGATGTCGCCGTCGCGGGTGGCGGCCAGCAGGGCCGCGGCCTGTTCGGCGCTGCCGACAATCCGTTCCCGCTCATTCAGCACCGGACGTGGCGCGTCGCTGGCGGCAGGGTCTTCATCCGTGCGACGACGCGGCGTATGCCGTTCGCACAGCAGGGCACGCAGCGTGCGGTTGGCGATCACCAGGCAGGCCAGCGGCATGATCACCACGGCATAGATCGCCAGCGCCGCGATGCGCATTTCCTCCGGCAGCATGCCGACCAGGCCGGTCAGCGCGATCGCGCCGAAGGCGAGTATCAGCAGGCACAGGGATGCCGGCAGGAAGTGGCTGAAAAAGCGCTCCTCGCGCGACAGGTGTCGACCGAAGGCCATGCTGCGCAGGGTGGCGGTGAAGATCCACGAACCGTCGCGCTGCGGCGGATACGCGTCATCCCACACGAACACCAGTCCGAATGCCGGCCAGAGACGCCACAGGACGACCAGCGCCAGCACCAGTGCCGCAGCCAGCAGCAGCGCGGCGCTGAGACTGGGTGCGTGGCTCAGTTGCAGCATCGGCCAGGCCACCAGCAGGAACACCAGCACGCAGTAAGCGGTGAACATCACCAGATGCGCGGCGCCCCGGCGCAGCACGGTCCGGGTGAATCTCGGTTCGGGGTCGAAGCCGATGGCGTGACAGATGGCGGCCATGGTCAGCGCGTTGGCCACCAGCAGCGGGATCAGGGTCAGCGGATGCGTTGCCAGACCTGCGATGGCGACGGCCAGCAGGCCGGGAATGAACCAGGCCAGCGCGTGCAAAAAGGGAGGGCGACGACGGGATTTGGGCTGGGTCATGGCGACAGTATAGAAATCGTTGAACCGGCATACGGTAACCGAGCG
Organism: Rhodanobacter sp. G2-10; assembly: GCF_055809185.1. NCBI lineage: Bacteria > Pseudomonadati > Pseudomonadota > Gammaproteobacteria > Lysobacterales > Rhodanobacteraceae > Rhodanobacter > Rhodanobacter sp. G2-10. Next base: position 144,927 of record NZ_CM147900.1, read on the forward strand.
TTAACTTCGATGACGACTTCGCCAGCGCCGATGCGTGGATGACTCATTCGAGCCGGTCATTCTTGGGAGAGTGGGTGTACGCAGGATGGTTTGCCGCGGCCAGCGTTTCCTTTGGCGGCAACTGGAGATGCCAGCCCTGGTCGCGCAGGTGTTCGATGACCTGGGCCGTATCCTCGACCGGCAATTTGCGCTCAGCCTCCAGCTGCACCTCCATCACGAAGCGCAGCTCGCCCAACATCAGCAACAGCGATTCGGGTACGACTTCAAAGCCGTCGCGCTGCGCCAGCCACAGGTAACTGTCGGGCTTGCGCAGGCTCGCGTAGACATGACAGTGCATCGCGTTACCGTTCCGGAATGCGGGCGCGACCCGCGGCACTCGCCAGCGTAGCAGCAGCGCGACATCGAGGGGCCCGATCAGGCCCGGTGATTCAACCGCGCTTCAACATCAGGGCCAGCATGCGCTTGAAACGTTTCCCGTACGGCGGGTTGAGCAGGCCCACGCCATTGAAGCGGGATTGCCGGAATACCGCCTTCATGTGACTGAAGGTCTCGAAACCGGTCTTGCCGTGGTATCCGCCCATGCCGGACGGGCCGATGCCGCCGAACGGCAGGTTGTGCTGCGCCACGTGGTAAATGGTGTCGTTGACGCTGACGCCACCGGCGTGGGTCTGGCTGAGCACCTGCTTGATGCGGCTCGAGTCCCGTTCGAACAGATACAGCGCCAGCGGATGCGGGCGGGCGGCGACATAGGCAATCGCCTCGTCCAGCGAATCGTAGGGGACCAGCGGCAACAACGGCCCGAAAATCTCTTCCTGCATCACCGGCATGTCGTCGCTGACGCCGCTGACCAGGTGCGGCGGCAGCAGGCGACGCCCCGCGTCCTCGCTGGCCTCGCCAAGTGCATGCACGTCCGCGCCCGCAGCCACGGCGCTGTCGCGCAGGCCGACCAGACGTTGGTACTGGCGATCGGACACGATGCTGGCGTACTGCGGGTTCTGCTGCAGTTGCGGATACATCCGCGACACCGCGCGTCCGGCCAGCTCGATGAAGGCGGACAGTTGCGCGCGCGGCAGCAGCACGTAATCCGGGGCGATGCAGGTTTGCCCTGCATTGAGCAGCTTGCCGAGCATGATCCGTTCCACCGCATGCTCCAGTCGTGCGCCGGGTCCGATGATCGCCGGTGACTTGCCGCCCAGCTCCAGCGTCACCGGAGTGAGGTTGGCCGAGGCGGCGCGCATCACGTGGCGACCGACGGCGGTGGAGCCGGTGAAAAGCAGATGGTCGAAAGGCAATGCCGAGAACGCCTGCGCCACGTCGGCATCGCCGGTGACGACGGTCACCTCGTCGGGCTTGTAATACTTGCCGACCAGTTCCGCGAACAGCGCCGAGAAGCGCGGGGTGAATTCGCTCATCTTCACCATCGCGCGATTGCCCGCCACCAGCGCATCGACCAACGGCGCCGCCGCCAGATACAGCGGGTAGTTCCACGGCACGATGATGCCGACCACGCCGCGCGGCTGTGGTCTCAACTCGGTGCGCGCGGGCAGGAACAGCAGGTCGGCCAGACGCCGGCGCGGCTTCATCCAGCGTCGCCCCTTGGCCAGTGCGTGGCGGATCGCGGACAGGCTGGGGAAGAACTCCAGCAACTCGGTCTCCTCGCGTGGGCGGCAGCCGAAATCGGCATGGATCGCTTCCACGATGCGTTCGCGGTTGTCGCGCAGCATGCTGTCCAGCGCGCGCAAGCGGGCTGCGCGCTCGACCCAGTCGGGCATGGGTCGGGCGCGTTGGGCGTCGCGCAGCGACTGCAGGCGTTCGGTGAGCTGGGAAGCGTTGTCGTGGGTCATCAGGCTACTCGGGGGAAGGTCTGCAGCATGCACGCCAGTGGTGAAAGCCGGCGTGACGAGCGCCGGCTCTCACCCAGTCATCAGAACCGTGCGTGCAACTCCACGCCCCACATGCGCGGCGGCGAGATACTCGCGAACGGCGTGCCGAACACGCTCGTGGTGATGTTGTTGACGCCCATCACGTAGCGCTTGTTGAACACGTTGGTACCGTAGACGGCCACGCCCCAGCGATCCTGCGCCGAGCTCCAGCCCAGGCGCACGTCGGTACTCTGGCGTGCGGCACCCACCCGGAAATTCGGGCTGATCTGGCAGGTGCCCTGCAACTGCGAATCGTTGTTGCAGCGGGACGGGCCGCGGTAGGCATGGCTGAGATCGAACTCCACCGCGCCGTTGGCCACGTCATGCCAGATGTAGGCCAGATTGGCGGCGTACGAAAATCTCGGCTCGCCGGTCGGCTGGCCGTCCAGGCTGGCGCCGGAGGGCGCCGTCGCGTCGCGGTAGGTGGCGTCGATCCAGGCGCCGTTGAGGCCAAGACGGAAGGCCGTGTTCGGCTGCCATTGCAGTTCCACCTCCAGCCCGTTCGCCTGCTGGTTGGTGCTGGTCACCAGGTAACGCGGCACGCCGGAGCCGGCGCTGTTCGGATCCAGCGTGAGCGACTGGCGGTTGTCGTAGCGGTAGTAATAGGTGCTGGCGTTGAGCAGCAGATTCGGACCGGGGAACAAGGTCTTGATGCCGGCCTCGTAGTTGAGCACTTTTTCCGGGGCGAACCGCGAGCCGATCTGCACGCTGTTGTAGCCGCCGGCCTTGTAGCCCTTGGTGACCGAGCCGTAGACCATCACGTTCGGGCTGAAGGTGTAATCGACGACCACGCGCGGACTCAGGTCGTTCCAGGTGTTCTTGGCCTTCACGAGGGTATTCACCGGCGCGGCGCTGCCTGCGTTGAAGATCAGGTTTTGCTGGAAATCCGCGGGGGTGACGCCGGCCATGGCGAGGATGCCCATCGCGTCGAGCGCCTCGAGGGTCTGGTCCAGTGCCGGTGCCTGGCGCGGCGGATTGAACCAGGAGAACTGCTTCTGGTCGCGCGTGAAGCGCACGCCGGTGGTGAGGTTCAGCTGGTCGCTGAGGTGCCAGATCACGTCGCCGTAGAGGGCGTAGGCCTTGAAGCGGCCGTTGTTGTTGATCTGCTCGCGCCAGGGGTCTCCAAGCAGGGTGTAGGGCAGCCCGAATGACTGCAGCAAGGCATCGAAGCCCGCGAACGTGCTGCCAAAGCTGGCGCCACCCACGTTCAGCGCCAGCGTGTCGATGCTGTCGGTGTAGACATTGGTCTGGCTGGTCTGGCGCGCCTGTTCGCTGTACCAGCTGGTGCCCGCGACCCAGTCCACCAGGCCGGTACTGCCGGCGAACTTGAATTCCTGATACCAGCTGTTGTTGTGCTCGATGTTGGTGGTGTCGAGATAGGTGGTGAGGTGATTGGTACCGTCGTAGTCACCGCGGTTGAAGGTGTCGAAGTTGCGCCACGCGGTGGTCGAGGTGAGGCTGCCCCAGCTGAAGCTGTGGTCGATGGTCAGGGTGGAGCCATCGAAGCGGCGGGTTTCGGCGCCACCGACTGCGTCGTTGTAGAGCGGCGCATGCAGCGGGTTGAGGTAGTTCGACGGATTGGCCGGGTATGGCGGAACCAGGATGCCCGAGGCGGTGGAGAAGTCTGACTGCGGAATCAGCCCGAACGCGGGTTGCGGTGGCTGGTCCAGCTTTTCGTGATCCCATGACAGCAGCACGCGGGTGTTCGGTGTGATGTTCCAGCGGTATACCGCGCGCGTACCCCAGTCGTTGTCGCGGCCGTAGCGCTTGCCGCTGGCCGCGTCCTTGACCCAGCCGTCGCTGCGGTTGTCCAGCACGCTGACGCGCAGCGCCATGTCGTTGTTGAGCGGCAGGTTCAGGAGCGCATCGCCGTAGCGCTTGCCGTAGTTGCCCAGGCGCAGGCGCACCTTGCCCTCGAGCTTGTCACCGGGTTCGTTGGTGACGATCGAGATCGCGCCGGCGGCGGCGTTGCGGCCGAACAGGGTACCTTGCGGTCCCTTCAGCACTTCGATCCGCTGGATGTCGTTGAACGCCAGCAGTGCGCCTCCGGAACGTGCCGCATAGACGCCATCGACGTAGACGCCCACAGCCGATTCCGTGCCCACGCCGAAGTCATCGGTGCTGATGCCGCGCAGCTGATAGTTGGGCTGGGTCGGCTGGTTGGCGCTGACCACCAGGCCCGGCACGAACAGGCTCATCTTGCTCAGGTCGGTGGCGGCCAGCGTGTCGATCTGCTTCGCGGTGACGATCTGCAGTGTGATCGGCACCGACTGCATCTGCTGGCTGCGGCTTTGCGCGGTGACCGTGATGGCGCCCAGTTCCGTGGGATGGTCCGAATTCGCACCGTGGGAACGGGCGTCGGTGGATGCGGCGGCTTGCTCCGGTGCCGTCGTCTGCGCCAGCAACGGGCTGGACAACAGCATCGCGGTGCCGCCAAACAACAGGCAGCGCAGCGCGGTTGGAAGTGGACGTTGGCGCAGTTTCATACCGTGCTCCCCATGCATGGAATGACCGTGGCCCGGTGGCCGCGGCGGACGTGTGGTGGGTGGTTCAGTGCAGCACGACGCAGGTCCCCGGCATCGCGGCGATCCATGCCTTGATCAGGGCGATGGCCTCGCGATCAGCGGTGCTGCGGCCGATCTCCGGCATCATCGTGCCCGGCTCGGTGGACGCCAGCCGATACGGGATGATCGATTCGTCCGGCTTGCCCGGCACGATGTCGAAGAAGTGGTTGCCCGTGCCTTGGCCGGCGGCGGTGGGCGGCTTGCAGATGCCCAGCTCGTGGTTTTCGGGAGTGCCGTAGATCAGCGAAAGGCCGGTGGTATTGGCCGCACCATGCGGGTTGTGACAATGCCCGCAGTTGATGTCCAGCCAGGCGCGCGCACGCGCATCAAGCGGCGCCTTCGGATCGGCCCAGTCGACGTCGCGCCGCACCGAGTCCAGCGCCGGGAGGCCACTGAGGTAACCGACCTTGGCCAGGTGTTCGAGCTGGTTGTGCTCGCCATCGGCGTAGAGATAGCTCTTGTTGATGTGGCGCGCCTTCGGGCCGATCGGATGCACCTTGCGGTCGATCCAGTCCTGCGCATGGCAGCTGGCGCACTGGCTTTCGTCGGGCACGACGTAGTTGAAGTCCTCCCGCGCCGGCACGCCGTCCCGGGTCCTGGCGGCGACCAGGGTCAGCGGCAGCACCGCGCCGGTGCGCGCCAGGGTGGCCTCGGTCTGCTCGTCGTTCCAAACGTAGGGAATCGCCGCCCAGCCATCCTTGCGATGCACCAGGATGCGCGTCTCGATCAGATGCACCTTGGCCATGTCCAGACCCTGGCCGGCGAAGTCGCCGGAGTAGTCGTCGGTGCGGGCGACGTCGGTGAACTTGCCGTCGGCGGCGCGCGGGTAATAGAAAGTCTTGCTGATCACCGTGCCGACCGGGAAGTCCAGGGTGTCGACCGGCTTGTACGTGGCCGAGACCCCCTGGGGCATCCAGATCGTGCGCAACTTGTGCGCGTAGTCGGTGAACAGCGGCGTGTTCAGGTCGTAGGGCACGACGCCGTCATTGAGTTGCAGCTTGCCGCCATGCACTTCGACCACATGCCAGTCGCTGAGTTTGGCGGGCCGACCCTCGGCGTGGAAGGCCACCGGATCCATGCCTTGTTGGCACCCGACCAGGGACATCAGCGCACAGGCGACGAGCGCAAGCCTGGGGAACAGGTTCTGCACGAGCGGCCTCACACCTTCGGCTCAGGGTTCAGTACCACCGCCGGCAGCTTGGGCAGCGTGCACTCGAACGGCTTCATGTCCTTGCTCGGATTCTTGTAGTCGTGCGGGCCATCGGCGTTGAGCACGCCGTTGACATCCTTGAGGCAGATGCGGTCCTCGGCGGGAGGCAGGCCATCGACCAGATCCTTGGGATCGGCGTAGCCATCCCACAGCACATCGGGAAAGCTGCCGCCAAGACCGTACATCGCGGTCTTCAGTGTCTTGAGCTTGAGCCCGTCGGGCGAATCGCCGCCGCCCTTGAGGCGGTTGCCGTACACGAAGATTCCCTTGGGATACGGGTTGTAATCCGGGGCGACGCCACGCGTGTTGTAGTAGTTGGTGGAGAAATAGCTGGCAATGATGATGTTCGCGGTCTGGTTGTCGGCAATGTCGTTGTCGAAGATCTCCACCTTGTCGTTGGAGTTGATCACCACGCCCGAGCCGGCTGGCACGCTGGCCACCGCGGCGCCCTTGGCGGCGAAGTTGCCGGTGTTGTTGGCGAATACCTTGTTTTTGTAGACGCGCGTGCTGTGACCCTCGCGGGACAGGTTGGGCATGTTGAAGATCAGGATGCCGCCCGTGTTCTTCGTGGTGGTGTTGTCGTAGACGTCGGCATTGACCGAGTTCTCGATCTCGATGCCGGCCACGTTCTGCTCCGCGCGGTTGCGTCGCACGATGATGTCCTGCGACTGACCCACGTAGATGCCGGCATCGGAGGCGCCGATCACCACCGAATCCTCCACCAGCACGTTCTGCGTCTTCACCGGGTACAGGCCGTAGGCGCCATTGGTGGTCCTGGGGCCGTCGGTCCATTCGATGCGCACACCATGGATGGTGATGTTCTTGCCCTGGTTGATCTTCAGCGCATCGCCCTTGGTGTCTTCGATCGCCAGGTTCTCGATGGTGAAGTCGCTGGCGTTGACCAGCAGCCCCTCGGGGCCGACGACCTGGCCCTTGAACGACAGCACCGTCTTGTCCATGCCGGCGCCGCGGATGGTGACGCCGTCCGTGCGCAGGCTCAGGCCGCGCTTGAGCGAGTAGTGTCCGGCCGGGATCTCGATCACGCTGCCGGGCTTGGCATCCAGCAGTTGCTCCTGCAGTTTCGCCTCGAAGCTGGCGTCGGCAGTGTTCTGCGGCGCCGCGTCCTGCTTGCCGCAACCGGCCAGGGCGGCGCCGAGCGCGACGGTGAAAAGCAGATTGCGCATGGTCGGATTCCCCCTCGGAAGACAAGTAACGGCGATGTCTCCGACTCTCGCCCATTCCTTCGCGCAAGGGGAGGGCAAATCGGCCAATCGACGGGGGGTAAATCGGCCAGATTGCTCAGGCTGCGGCGCGCCGCGCGTCCTGGGGCGGCATGCCGGTCCAGCGCTTGAAGGCGCGACGGAACTCGCGCGGATCGGTGAAACCCACCGCGCAACCCACCTCGGCCACGCTCAGGCCGCCCGCCTGCAGCAGTTGCAACGCACGCTCGGCGCGCACGCGGTCGTGGATCTCACGGAAGATCCGGCCGCTCTCGGCCAGCTTGCGCCGCAACGAGCGCTCGCTGAGATTCAGCGTGCGCGCCACGTCGTGGAGCTTTGGCTGCTGCGCCAGCCGGCTGCGCAGCAATCGCTCCACCGCCGCCACGATTTCCTGGTGCGGCTCGCCCCCTTCCGGCGTCATCTGTTGCGCGCACAGGGTCAAGGCCTGTTTGGCGGTCAGTGGATTGTGGCCCGGCAGTGGCTGGGCCAGCCAGTGGGTATCGATCAGCAAGCGGCATTGCGGCGCATCGAACTGCAGCGGGCAACCGAACAGTGCGGTGTATTGATCGGCATAGGCCGGGCGCGGATAAGCCAGTTCGATGCGCGAGGGCCGCAGGACATCGCCGACGAGTTCACGAGCGATCATCAGGCAGCTGGCGAACAGCTCCTCGCAGAAGAATGGCAGCAGCTCGTGGTCGCCGAAGCGCGGTTGCGCCACCAGCGCCACCTCGCCCTCGCTCACGGGCTCGAAGTGCAGTTCCAGCAGGCAGCCACAAATCTTGTGATGGGCGATGCCCGCCATCATCGCCTCGCCCAGGGTGCGCGAGGTCATCATCGCCAGGCCGAGCAGGCCGAAGCCGCCGATCGTGCCTTCGCGGCCGATCAGCAATCCGGCATCGGGGACATCGAGTGCCTGCAGCGCCCGTCTCACGAAGGTGCAGGCCTGGCGATAGGAGACGCGCAGGGCGGGATCGGCGATCTGTGCCCGGGTCAGCGCCAGGCCGGCGAACCAGGGGCGGCTGTCGATGCCACGTGCGTCGGCCATCTGGGCCAGATACAGCAATTTATTTGGTGGGAACTCGGCAGCGGTGAAGCGCGGATCCTTGATCGTTGGCGCAAGATCTTCGAGGCTGACTTGTGCTGCAGGACGTGCCATGGTGCGCTTGCTCCGACGCGTGAACGGGCCGGTGCGAACCGGCGTCCATGACTTTCTATCATGCGTGGACGGCGGAGCGCTTGTGCAGCGCGCAAGCGCTCCCCGGGGTCGCGCTTATTCGCCAATCGTCAGCAACGAGGCGTTGCCGCCGGACGCCGTGGTGTTGATGGTGATCGTGCGCTCGCCGGCAAAGCGCAACAGGTAGTGCGGGCCGCCCGCCTTGGGGCCGGTGCCGGACAGGCCCTCGCCGCCGAACGGCTGCACGCCGACCACCGCGCCGATCTGGTTGCGGTTGACGTAGCAGTTGCCGACGCGGGCGTGCTGGCTGATGTAGTGCACGGTGGCGTCGATGCGGCTGTGCACGCCCAGGGTCAGGCCGTAGCCGGTGCTGTTGATCTCGTCCACGACCTCCTTCAGCTTGCTGGCCTTGAAGCGGATCAGGTGCAGCACCGGGCCGAAGATCTCGCGCTTGAGCACCGACAGCGACGGAATCTCGTAGGCGCGCGGGGCGAAGAAGGTACCGTGCTCGGTGGCGGCCGGATCCATCGGTGCCTGGGCGATCTTCCTCGCTTCCTTGTCCATGCGCTCGGCATGGGCAACCAGGATCGCCTTGGCATCTTCGTCGATCACCGGGCCGACATCGGTGGACAGCAGGCCGGGATCGCCCACCTTCAGTTCAGCCATGGCGCCGGCCAGCATCTCGATCACCTTGTCGGCGATGTCTTCCTGGATGTACAGCACGCGGGCCGCGGAACAGCGCTGCCCGGCGGACTGGAACGCGGAGGCGATCACGTCCTTGACGATCTGCTCGGGCAGGGCGGAGGAGTCGGCGATCATTGCGTTCTGGCCGCCGGTCTCGGCCACCAGCACGGCGATCTGCGAATCGCGGGCCGCCAGCGCACGATTGATCGCCCAGGCGGTTTCGGTGGCGCCGGTGAAGACCACGCCGGCCACGCGCGGATCGCGGGTCAGCGCGGCGCCGACGCTGGCGCCGTCGCCAGGCACGAACTGCAGCACATCCTTCGGGATACCGGCATCATGCAGCAGCTGGGTGGCGAGGTAGCCGATCAGACTGGTCTGCTCGGCCGGCTTGGCGATCACCGTGTTGCCGGCGGCCAGCGCCGCGCTGACCTGGCCGACGAAGATGGCCAGCGGGAAGTTCCACGGGCTGATGCCCACGAACACGCCGCGGCCTTCCAGGTACAGCTCGTTGGTTTCGCCGGTGGGGCCGGGCAGCTGTTCCGGCGCGGCGAACAGGCGCCGCGCCATGGTGGCGTAGTAGCGCAGGAAATCGGCGGCCTCGCGGACTTCGGCGATCGCGTCGGGCAGGCTCTTGCCGGCCTCGCGCACGCACAGCGCGAGGAACTCGGCGCGGCGTGCCTCCAGCTGGTCGGCGGCGTACTCCAGCATCGCGGCGCGGTTGGCCACCGGCAGCATGTTCCAGCGGTCCTGGGCGGCCACGGCGTTGGCCATCGCCTGATCCACCGTGGCCTGGTCGGCGCAGACGTAGCTGCCGATGGTGCGGCGACGGTCCGACGGATCGGTGACCTGCACCGTCTCGCCCTTGCCGTCCGCGCCAGGCACCAGCGGGCCGGCTTTCCACGGCCCCTGCTGCGCGTTGACCGCGGCGGCCAGTTCGTTCAGTTCGTTGTCGTTGGCAAAGTTGACGCCCATGGAATTCTTCCGAAGTTCACCGTAGAGATTGGCCGGCAGCGGGATGCGCGGATGCGGGATGTGATCGAAGGCGCGCACGGTCTCGCACGGGTCGGCCACCAGGTCGCGCGCGGGCACGTCTTCGTCCACCACGCGGTTGACGAAGCTGGTGTTGGCGCCGTTTTCCAGCAGGCGGCGCACCAGGTAGGGCAGCAGGTCTTCGTGGGTGCCGACCGGCGCGTACACGCGGCAGGGCACGTTCAAGCTGTTCTTGCCGATGACCTCGGCATACAGGTCCGACCCCATGCCGTGCAGGCGCTGGAACTCGAACGGCCGCCCCTGCGCCATGTGATGCACGGCGGCGATGGTGTGCGCGTTGTGGGTCGCGAACTGCGGGTAGATGAAGTTGCCGCCGGCATTGAACAGACGTCGCGCACAGGCCAGGTACGACACATCGGTGTTCGGCTTGCGCGTGAACACCGGGTAGCCGGAGAGGCCTTGTTCCTGAGCCTTCTTGATTTCGGAATCCCAGTACGCGCCCTTGACCAGCCGCACGTACCAGCGCCTTCCGCACGCCAACGCGGTCTCGACCAGCCAGTCGATCACGAAAGGCGTGCGCTTGGCATAGGCCTGCACCACGATGCCGAGGCCGTTCCAGCCTTCCAGCGACGGGTGCGCGAATACCTCGCCGATGATGTCCAGCGACAACTCCAGGCGATCGGCTTCCTCGGCGTCGACCGAAAGCGCGATGCCATGCTTCATCGCCAGCTGCGACAGCTCCAGCAGCTTTTCGGTGAGTGCCGCACGCGCCCGCGCACGCTGGGCCAGCTCGTAGCGCGGGAACAGCGCCGAAAGCTTCACCGAGATCGATGGCGCATCGGCATGGTTCGCATACGGACCGCGCGCGCCCAGCGCGGCAATCGCGTTGCGGTAATCCTGCTGGTAGCGCTCGGCCGTGTCGGCAGTCATGGCCGCCTCGCCCAGCATGTCGAACGAGTAGCGATAGACCGCGTTCTCCTTCTTGGTGCTGCGATCGAGCGCCTCCTCGATGTTCTGCCCCATCACGAACTGGTGGCCCATGATGCGCATCGCCTGGCGCACCGCCACCCGGATCGTGGGATCACCGACGCGGGTCACCAGCCGCCGCATCGCGCCATTGAAGTCGTCGCGCGTGCCGTTGGCCAGGTTCACCAGGCGGCCAGTCAGCAGCAGGCCCCAGGTGGACGCGTTGACCAGCAGCGACTCGCTGCGTCCCAGGTGCTTGCGCCAGTTGGCATCGCCGAGCTTGTCGCGGATCAGCTTGTCGGTGGTGGTCTTGTCCGGGATGCGCAGCAGCGCCTCGGCCACGCACATCAACAGGATGCCTTCCTCGCTGGAAAGGTCGTATTGGCGCATGAACGACTCGACCATGCTTTGGTCTTTGGCCCGCGCCCGCACCCGCGTCACCAGCCCCGCAGCCCGGTCGATGACCTGTTCGCGCTCGTCCGGCGGCAGGTCGGCCTGGTCGAGCAGGTCATTGACCGCCTCGGTTTCGTCGCGTAACCAGGCGGCGGTGATTCGCGCGCGCGCAGGGGTGATTTGAACCGGTAGCTCGGGGCTGAGTATGGTTGAGTTCACGGGCGTGTCGATGATGATGGCTGCTGGCGGTTGGGCAAACGCCGGATTGTACGCCGGACACCGTGCGATTTGGGCGAATCCGCGGGCTTCGTACAGCCCTGCGCAAGCATGATACTTTGGCTTGCTGCAAACCCGTTCCGGGCCATTCGCGGGCGCACGTCGTGCGTTGATCCAGATCAATCAGGTGCGACATTCTTGCCCCTTGCGTCGTCGCGGCCTATCATTCTGCCGTTCCAGGCACGCTGGGTCCCCATGATCGTGCTTCGACCAGCTTCCGCCGGCTTGCCCCGCGTGACGATGTGGCTCAAGCCCAATCGCTCGCTCAGCCGGCGCGGGTTGCGTCGACTGATCGTGGTTCTGGTGGTACTGGTGCTGACAACGGCAGAACTGGGAGCTTTGCAGGGGAATGTGTTTGCTCCGCTGTTTGCCCTGGTGGAATCCGCTGCCATGGCCGTCGCCTTGAGCGTGGCCTGGCGGGCTGGCGACCGCTGCGAGCGTATTACCCTCGACGAATCGTCGCTGGAGGTGCGGTCGTTGCCCGGCCGGCGAAGTGTGCGCTTCCAGTCGTACTGGGTGCGCGTACGCATGGAGACTGGCAACGGACGCCTGCTGCTGTCATCGCACGGTCGCGATCTGGAAATTGGCGCGTTCCTGGCGGAATCGGAGCGCGTGGTGTTGTCGGAAAAACTCAAGGTGCTGCTGGCTGATTTCCATGGGCAGTGGCGCAAGCAGGTTCAACAAAGGTGCAAGACATGACATCTGGCGGGATCAGGCGATCATTCATGGCAGCGGCGAGCCTAGCCCTTGCATCGTTCGGCGGCGTGGCACTGGCGGAACCGCATCCATGGCAGCTGAACATGGAGCCGGGCGCAAGCACGTGGTCGCACGTGCCCTACGATCTGAACAATATCTCGCTGATCGTCTGCGTGGTGATCGGCATTCTCGTGTTCGGCGCGATGTTCATCGCCATGTTCCGCTTCCGCAAATCGCGTGGGGCGGTTCCCGAGAAGTGGGCGCACAACACCACGGTCGAAGTGGTGTGGACGACCATACCGGTGATCATCCTGATCTCGCTGGCGTACCTGGCCACCGGCGGTCTCACCAGCTGGGCCGACACCACCGGCTCGCAGATGACGGTGAAAGTCACCGGCTACCAGTGGAAATGGCGCTACGACTATGTGAGCTACATGGGCAAGCCGATCGAGAAAGTCGGCTTCATGTCCAAGCTCGACAAGCAGAGCGACGAGACTCGTCAGCTGGATTCGGGCATGGACCCGTATGCGGTCAAGGTCGGCGACGAGCACACCTACCTGCTGAACGTCGACAAGCCGCTGGTGGTGCCGGTCGACACCAAGATCCGCTTCGTGATCACCGGTGGCGACGTGATCCACTCCTGGTGGGTGCCGGCGTTGGGTTGGAAGCTCGACGCCATCCCCGGGATCATCAACGCAGCCTGGACCAACATCAAGACACCCGGCACCTATCGCGGCCAGTGCGCCGAGTTGTGCGGCCAGGATCACGGCTTCATGCCGATCGTGGTGGTGGCCAAGTCCAAGGCGGACTTCGCCAAGTGGCTGAGCGAACAGGAGGCCGAGTCGAAGAAGGCGCCGCCGCCGCCCGCACCGTTCGATGCCGCCGCGCCCGCATCCGCTTCCGCCAGCACGCCGGCAACTGCCGAGCGCGGCTGAGCCCGGTTCCATCACGTTTCATCGCAGTCGTATTCAATAACAGGTTAGAGGTGCACGGCCATGTCCTACGCAGCCACCCATGATCAGCATGATGATCACCACGGCGCGCCGAAGAATTTCTTCCAGCGCTGGGTCATGTCCACCAATCACAAGGACATCGGTACGCTGTACCTGATCTTCGCGCTGACGATGTTCTTCATCGGTGGCAGTTTCGCGATGACGATCCGCGCCGAGCTGTTCAAGCCGGGCCTGCAACTGGTGCAGCCCTACTTCTTCAACGAGATGACCACCATGCATGCGCTGGTGATGATTTTCGGCGCGATCATGCCGGCCTTCGTCGGCCTCGGCAACTGGATGATCCCGATGATGGTGGGCGCGCCGGACATGGCGTTGCCGCGCATGAACAACCTGTCGTTCTGGATCCTGCCGTTCGCCTTTGCGCTGATGCTGTCGACCCTGTTCCTGCCAGGCGGCGGCCCGGCCGGCGGCTGGACCATGTACCCGCCGCTGTCGCTGCAGAGCGATTCGCTGGCCTACGTGGTGTTTGCAATCCATCTGATGGGCATCAGCTCGATCATGGGTGCGATCAACATCATCGCCACCATTCTCAACATGCGCGCGCCCGGCATGGACCTGCTGAAGATGCCGGTGTTCGTGTGGAGCTGGCTGATCACCGCATTCCTGCTGATCGCGGTGATGCCGGTGCTGGCGGGCGCGGTGACCATGCTGCTGACCGACAAGTATTTCGGCACCAGTTTCTTCAATCCCGGCGGCGGTGGCGACCCGGTGCTGTATCAGCACGTGTTCTGGTTCTTCGGCCATCCCGAGGTCTACATCATGATCCTGCCCGCGTTCGGGATCATTTCGGAGATCGTGCCCACCTTCGCGCGCAAGCCGATCTTCGGCTACAAGGCGATGGTGTTCGCACTGGCCTGCATCGCGTTCCTGTCATTCATTGTGTGGGCACATCACATGTTCGCGGTGGGCCTGCCGCTTGGTGCCGACCTGTTCTTCATGTACGCCACCATGCTGATCGCGGTGCCCACCGGCGTGAAGGTGTTCAACTGGGTGGCCACCATGTGGGGCGGCTCGATGACCTTCGAGACGCCGATGTTGTTCGCGATCGCGTTCATCATCCTGTTCACCATCGGCGGCTTCTCCGGCCTGATGCTGGCGCTGGTGCCGGCCGACTTCCAGTACCAGGACACCTACTTCGTGGTGGCGCACTTCCACTACGTGCTGGTGACCGGTGCGTTGTTCGCCATCATTGCGGCGGCCTACTACTGGCTGCCGAAGTGGAGCGGCCACATGTACAACGAGTTCTGGGGCAAGGTGCACTTCTGGAACAGCGTGATCTGGGTGAACGTGCTGTTCTTCCCGCAGCACTTCCTCGGGCTGGCCGGCATGCCGCGGCGTATTCCCGACTACAACGTCGCGTTTGCCAACTTCAACATGATCAGCTCGATCGGCGGTTTCCTGTTCGGCGCCTCGCAGCTGATCTTCCTCGGCGTGGTGATCCACTGCGTGTTCTTCTCGAAGAAGAAGGCCGCCGATCGTTCGTGGGAAGGCGCCAAGGGCCTGGAATGGACAGTGCCTTCGCCGGCACCGCATCATACTTTTGCCGTGCCGCCGGTAATCCATGACGAGGAATTGGCGCACGGCGACGTGCACGCCTGATCCGGATCGGGAAGCCTGTGGAGATGACGCAGCCAATGAAAGACAAGGATGCCGCGGGCAGTCGCCGCGGCGTGCGGCGCACCGTGGCAATTCTTGTTGCGGTGGTGATCGGCTTCTACTTGCTGGCGTTCCTCCAGATATTGCTGATGAAGTAGTGATCGCGCGGCACCATTTAGTTCCCTCACGATCGTGCGCTTGGGTACGATCGGTGGGCAGTACCCCGGGCGGCAGGCGGGGCAGGTCATCAAGAGAAATCCACGGGGTTCCAGCATGAGTCAGCAACACGACGTCTACTATGTACCGGCCAAGAGCTACTGGCCGATCGTCGCCGCGGTGGTCATGTTCATCTTCATGTTCGGCGCCGGGCATTGGCTCAATGCGGAGCCGGGCGAGGCCGGATTCGGCAAGACGGTACTGACCGTCGGCGTGATCGGCGTCCTGGCCATGTTCTTCGGCTGGTTCCGCTCGGTGATCCGGGAGTCGCTCGCCGGCAGCTACAACCACCAGGTCGACACCTCGTTCCGCATGGGCATGATGTGGTTCATCTTCTCCGAGGTGATGTTCTTCGGCGCCTTCTTCGGTGCGTTGTTCTACATCCGGATGTTCTCGGTGCCGTGGCTGGGTGGTGAAGGTCACGGCGTGCTCACCCACCAGTTCCTGTGGAGCGATTACGCGGCTGCCTGGGGCGCCAATGGCGGCAACGGCCCGGCAAACGTGGGTGGTGCGTTCGAGATCGTTCCGGCCTGGGGCTTGCCCCTGCTGAATACGGTGATCCTGCTGACCTCCAGCGTCACGGTGACGATTGCCCACCATGCGCTGCGCGCGGGACATCGCGGCAAGATCCTGCTGTTCCTGGGCTTGACCGTCCTGCTGGGCGCCACCTTCCTGTACTTCCAGGCGCACGAGTACATGGAAGCCTACACCGAACTCAACCTGACCCTGGGCAGCGGCGTGTACGGCTCGACCTTCTTCATGCTGACCGGTTTCCACGGCCTGCACGTGACCCTGGGCACCATCATGCTGGCGGTGATCTGGTTCCGGGTGCTGAAGGGCCATTTCAGCAAGGACCATCATTTCGGCTTCGAGGCGGTGGCCTGGTACTGGCACTTCGTCGACGTGGTCTGGCTCGGGCTGTTCATGTTTGTCTACATTCTCTGAGCGGTCAGCGTCATTTCAACAGACGAAAAAAGGCCCGCCGCATGGCGGGCTTTTTTTGTCCGTGCGATCTTCCGACCTTCCCCTCTTGCCAGGCGCAACGTGGCCCGCGCGCCCCTGGTCATCACCGCTCGACAAGGGCGCCTGCAGCAGCGTCGACGCCGCACATCGCGCGTAGCGCGGTCAGGTGCTTACAGCGTGCGTTCCCACGCCAGCGCCGTACTCACGATGAAATCCAGATCGTCGTGGCGCGGAGTCCAGCCGAGTCGTTCGCGCAGTCGATCGGCCCGGGCAATCAGCATCGGTGGATCACCGGCTCGACGCGGCTCCTCGATCACGGTCAGCGGTCGGCCGCTGATCCTTCGCACCGCGTCGATCACTTCACGCACGCTGTAGCCGTGGCCGTAACCGCAATTCAGGGTCAATGACTCGCCGTCCGCGCGAAGGTGGTCGAGCGCGCGCAGGTGAGCCGCCGCAAGATCCTCGACGTGAATGTAGTCGCGGATACCGGTACCGTCCGGGGTGTCGTAGTCGGTACCGAATATCGAAAGGCTTGGCCGCTTGCCCAGGGCATGCTCGCAGGCAACCTTCACCAGCAAGGTGGCATGCGGAGTGGATTGACCAATGCGACCCTGTGGGTCGCAACCGGCGACGTTGAAATAGCGCAGGATCACATACTGCATCGCCCCCGCCGAGCCGACGTCGCGCAGCATGGTTTCTGACATCAGCTTGGATGATCCGTAGGGATTGATCGGTTGCACCGGACTGCCCTCATCGGCGATGCCGCTGGCCGGCATGCCGTAGACAGCCGCGGTCGACGAGAACAGGAACCGGCGCACCCCGGCCTCCACGCAACAGGCGAGCAGATTGCGCGTGTTGCAGGTGTTGTTGCCGTAGTACTTGAGCGGGTCGCGTACCGACTCCGGTACTACCGTGTGCGCCGCGAAGTGCAGCACCGCGTCGATCCGGTGTTCGTCCAGGATGCGTGCGACCAGCGATTGGTCTCCGACATCACCGACCACGAGTTCGGCGCCACGTACCGCTTCGCGAAAGCCGCTGACCAGATTGTCGAGTACAACGACTCGCTCCCCGCGCTGGCTGAGCTGTTGAACGACGTGACTGCCGATGTAGCCGGCGCCGCCGGTGACCAGAATCGCATTCATGATGGGCTACTCGTGGGCTGGACGGAAACGTCGAGCGCTTCCACAAAAAAGTTGCGCCAAACAACCCGGCGCATTGGCTTCGGGCCCGTCAGGCGAACCAGTACCGACTGCCGAGTGTAATTGCGGTCCGTGGCAGAAATCGATGTGGCCGGGTTGTGCCTTGCTGTGCGCGATCTCGGGAGTTTGGCAGACCAGCACGATTGCCGCAGCTGCCGTCAAGGTCGACAGATCGTCAATTCCTTTGGCCGAAGACACCACGTGAACCGATGCATGTGCGGCTGCACGCCACCCGGCAACGACCACATCGGGCGTCCGAACCAATCCGGCCCCGCTCCCTCACTCTCTTGATGGATTTGGTTTGCGTGCCGGTTCGCTGCGGGGGGACTCCGTCGAGTGGATACACCAGCAACTGCCATCCAGGTGAAAGCGCTGCCCGACCATGGCGGCGACGGTCAGGGTCAAAGAGTGACCTTCCTGAGCCGGCGCGCACTTTCCAGGCTGCCACGCCTGTGTCGGATTTCGAACGGATCGAAGCCGGAACGACCACGCCTTGGGGCGTTGCGGGCAGCAAAATGTCTTCGTCGAGGCCTGCCCAGCGTCGCAACAAAACGCCTCCCGGCAAACCAAAGGACGGGCGCGCCGTTCCCGGTTTCATTCACCCAATGCGCCCGGTGCGGAGGCCACTTCCGGGGGTTGCTGATGTTGCGATGCAATATGCTGGCATGCGGCGCAGCTCACAGTCCGCCATCGTTGTCAGGCATGCTTTATGCTTTAACACAGGGAGCTGTGAAAAAACATGAGCATAGTCACACTTCGTGATACAGTGCCTGTCCATTTTTGCAACTAGGGGTTACTCGTCTAGAGCGCTGGTCAGCGAAGGAGGTGCGACGTGTCTCGACTGTTGCGACTTGGGGCAGCCCGGTGGCAGATACTTTTGGTGCTCGTGGAGTTTTTGCTGCTCGTGGCATGCGTTTACGCTGCCGTGGTGTTGCGCTATTGGGGGGACGCCACCACACAGAGCTCGTTCAGTCACGCGATACGATGGCGCACGCCATTGGTGGCCGTGGTGCTGATTCTCTCCATGGCTTCGCTCGGCCTGTATCAAGTTCACTTGCGTGCCAGTTGGCTGGGTCGCCTCAGCCGACAGGGCGTCGCCTTCCTGCTGGGCGGTGTTGCACTGTCCGTCCTCTATTACGCCTTCCCCGTCGCGTACCTGGGGCGCGGGGTTCTTGGCATAGCCTTGCTGCTCGGCTATCTGGTTCTGGCGATATGGAGAGTGTCATTCCTGGGCTTCGTGGATGCCGATCTGTTCAAGCGCCGCGTGGTCGTGCTCGGCGCCGGTGCGCGCGCCGCCGAGATGATTCGCATGATGCGGCGCAAATCCGATCAACGCGGGTTCAAGATTCTCGGTTGCGTGCCGGTGGGTGGCGATCCGGTGTCCATCCCGCCGTCCCTGCTGCTGCAGCCCGGTCAAGCACTGTTTGACTGGGCGACCAAGCTTGGCATCGACGAACTTGTCGTCGGCCCGGACGACCGCCGCGGTACCTTGCCGGTGAACGAGCTGCTGGAATGCAAGCAGCGAGGGATCGCCGTAACCGAGCTCGCCGAGTTCTTCGAGCGCGAGGCTGGCAAGATCAAGATGGAACCGACCAATCCGTCGTGGCTGGTGTTTTCGGATGGCTTCAACATCTCTCCCGCCAGGCGCGCCATCAAGCGTGCCTTCGATCTGGTCATCGCTTCGCTGGTATTGTTGCTGACGTGGCCGTTGATGCTGTTGACCGTCCTGGCCATCTGGCTGGAGTCGGGCCTGGGCGCCCCGGTGTTGTATTACCAGACGCGCGTGGGTGAAAACGGCAAGCTGTTCCGGGTGATCAAGTTTCGCAGCATGGGTACCGACGCCGAGTGTGATGGCGTGGCACGTTGGGCGACCAAGTACGACGACCGGGTGACCAAGGTGGGGCGTTTCATCCGCAAGGTCCGGATCGACGAATTGCCGCAGCTCTGGAACGTGTGGCGCGGCGACATGAGCATTATCGGCCCGCGGCCGGAGCGGCCGCAGTTCGTCGACGATTTCAACAATCGCATTCTCTACTACTCGCTGCGACACTCCATCAAGCCCGGACTGACCGGCTGGGCGCAATTGCGTTACCCCTACGGCTCATCCCTCGAGGATGCCGAGGAAAAACTGAAGTTCGACCTCTTTTACGTGAAAAACCACAATTTCGTGTTCGATCTGATCATTCTGGTCCAGACGGTGGAAGTTGTGCTGTTCGGACGCGGTGCCCGCTGAAGTCAAGGAGAAGAGCAAGTGAAACCGCTGACGCGAAACCATGCTTTCTGGCTGATGATTGTTGTCGGCTTCCTTCTGATGGGAGGTTGCAGCACGACGCCGACCGTCCACTCGCCGGCGGCGACGTCGTCGCCATCGGTGGAGCGCTACATCATCGGTCCGGGCGATTCGCTCGAAATATTCGTGCGCGACAACCCGACACTTACCACCACGGTGCCGGTGCGCCCGGACGGGCGCGTTTCCATTCCGCTGGTGCAATCCATGATGGCGGCAGGCAAGACTCCGGAGGAGCTGGCGGGTGACCTGCAGACGGAGCTGAGTCGCTACATCCGGGCTCCATTGGTCACCGTGATCGTCAAGAGCTTCGTGGGTGCCTACAGCCAGCAGGTGCGCGTGGTGGGCCAGGCGATGACGCCCAAGGCCGTGCCCTATCGCAGCGGGATGACCGTCCTGGACGTGATGATCGAAGTCGGCGGCCTCACCAAGTTTGCCGCGGGCAACAGCGCCAAGATTGTCCGGCGCACACCCGACGGCAAGGAGCAGACCATCCCGGTACGCCTCGGCGCCTTGATGGATGGCGCGATCAAGGACAACGTCGTCATGCGACCCGGCGACATCCTGATCATTCCCCAGTCACTGTTTTGACAAGACCACGACACGACTGCCGTTGGCGACCCCCGGAAAACTGAGCAATGCAGACCGATTCATTCGATTTACATGAGCTGTTCCAGTACGTGCTGCTGGAGGTCCGCGCTGCCTGGCGCTATCGCTGGCGTGCGCTGATCGTCGCGTGGTGCGTGATGATCGTGGGCGTGTTGCTGGTTTTCAGCCTGCCGAACAAATATGAAGCGAGCGCGCAGGTGTATGCGGACACCGATGCATTGACGAATCCGTTGTTGAGCGGTGTCGCGGTGCAGCCGGATGTCCGCGCGCGACTGCAGGTGGTCACGCATACCTTGTTGTCACGCCCCAATCTGGAGACGGTGGCGGACAAGACCGGCTTGTCCCTGCGAGCCTCGACGCCGGCGGACAAGGATGCGCTGCTGCTGAAACTGGGCAACGCCGTACGAATCAAGGACGCTGGCACGAAAAGCCTATATGACATCAGCTACAGCGACTCGGACCGGCACATGGCGCAGAAGGTGGTGCAGGCCTTTCTGCAGATCCTGATGAACGACACCGTGGGCGCCAACACCGCCTCCACCACGACCGCCCAGAACTTCCTCGACCAACAGGTCGAGGATTACGGCAAGCGGTTGAGCGAGGCCGAGAACAAGTTGGCAGATTTCCAGAAAGCCAACGTTGGCTATATCCCGAGCCAGGGTGGCAGCAGCTATTTCACGCGATTGCAGGCGGCCGAGACGCAACTGCAGACCTTGCAGGCGCAATACGACACGGCTATCGCCAGCCGCGCCACCACTCAGCAGCAGATGCGCGCGATGGCGACTGGCTCGGCTGGTTCCGGGGTCGATCCACGCACCCAGGTGGTCGACAAGCAAATTGCCGCCTACCAGCAGAAACTCAACACGCTGTTGCTGAGTTATACCGATGAATATCCGGACGTGATTTCTACGCGGCGCATGATCGCGCAGCTCCAGGCACGGCGGGCGGCCCTGCAACAAAACGTGGCGAGCGGCTCGGTGATGGGCGTGGCCTCGGACAATCCGGTGTACCAGGAAATGCAGAAGTCGATGTACACCACCCAGGTCAATATCCAGACACTGGCTACCCAGATTGCCCTGCAAAAACGCCAGATCGCCACCCTCAAAAGCGAGGCGGACAAGATTACCGATGTGCAGGCCACGTTGCAGCAGCTGATGCGCAACTACGACGTGACCAAGAAGCAGTACGACCAATTGCTGGAGCGTTCGAACACGGCGCAGTTGTCGCAGGACGCGACGCAAAGCGGCAACAACCTGAAATTCCGGGTGATCAATCCGCCGACTGTGCCGTTAATCCCGGCTAGCCCGGATCGCGGTCTGCTGTTGCTGCTGGTGTTCGGCTTTGCGATAGCCGCCGGCGCCGGGTTTGCCTATCTCCTTCACAAGATAACGCCCGTATTCGTGACTATCAGGGGCCTGCAATCCGCCGGCGACTACCCGGTACTTGGCGCGTTCAGTTTGATCGTGTCGCGGGCGCGCCGTCGGGAACAACGTCGCAGCATGATCGGATTCTGTGCCGGGGCAGGCCTGCTGCCCATGGTGCTGGTGCTTGCGTTTGCATTCGACGGACATCTTGCCCGTATGGTGCAGCACTTCTTTGTCATGGGTGTCGCATGAGTATTGTCGAGAAAGCCGCCGAAAAGCTCAAAACCTCGCCACCGGTGGCGCCATCGGCGCCTCCCCCGGTCGAGGCCGCGCCCCAGTCGGCAGCCACGTCGACGGTGGAGCGTTTGCAGGAGCGGGCGCGCGCGCCGGAACAGCCCGAGGAACCACAGACGGTGTGGAAAGTGGATGCCGGCGAGCTCAAGCGTTTGGGACTGCTGCCGGTCGATGGCGAGGCGGAGCGTCGGCTTGCAGACGAGTTGCGCGGTGTGAAGCGACCGTTGCTGGCCAATGCGATTGACAAGGGTTCCCAGGCACTGGTCCGCGGGAAACGCATCATGGTGACCAGCGCGGAGGCAGGTGAAGGCAAGACCTTTGCTGCGCTGAATCTGGCCCTGAGCCTGGCGCGTGAGACGGATTTCGAAGTGCTGCTGGTGGACGGCGACATCCCGAAATCCGATATCACCCGTGTGTTCGGCCTCGGCGGACAAACCGGTCTGATGGACGTGCTGGCGGATGAACGGCGCGCTCCGTCCGAGGCGATCATGCGTACCGATGTGCCGAATCTGCTGGTGGTGCCTGCGGGGGCGCGTCATCCTCTCGCGGCGGAACTGTTTCGCGGTCGACGCATGGAGCATGTCCTCGATGAATTCGGTGGGCGCAACCGGCGGCGTCTGATGGTGTTTGATTCTTCGCCGCTGCTGGCAACTTCGGAATCGCAGGTGCTGGCTTCGCACATGGGCCAGGTCGTTCTGGTGGTGGCGGCGAGTCGCACCCGGCGGCAATCGGTCAACTCGGCGTTGAGACGGTTGGACGACTTGCAGTATGTCGGCTTGCTTCTCAACATGAGTCGGCAGCCCGCGGGCGAGAACTATTACAAAGATCACGGTCAGGATATCAAGGTCCTCAAAGGAGAAGCCTAAATGCGTACGTTGACGACCACCGCGGTGTTGTCGTCAGTCGTCCTGGGCGGATGGTTGAGCGCGGCAACGGCGCAGAGCATGCGTGTCGATGCATCGAACGCACGGGATCCGTTTCTTGATGAACAGGCGCCGGGCGCCGATGCCGACGCACCGGTGGGTGTGATCCCGCAGCCGACCATCGACTCACCCGGCATGGTGCTGGGCGTCACCCTGGGTGAGCTCTATACCGACAATCTGAAGCTGGCGGCCAATGGCGACCCCAAGCAGTCGAGCTGGATTACCCAGGTCCAGCCGTTTTTCAGATGGGCACGCAACGGCCCGCGATTTTCCGGCGTGCTCAATTACCAATTGACCGGCTACCTGTACGCAGGACAATCCCACTCCAGTCAACTGGCCCAGGACCTCAAGACGTTTGGCACTTTTACCGTTGTTCCGCAGCATCTTTTCATCGATGGTGCGGCACAGTACGGGCGCGAGGTCATCAACAACGAATTGCCGTCCGGGTCCGGCACTTTCTTTCTGAACAACAACAACGCCAATGTGGCCAGGGCTGCGCTCAGCCCCTATTGGCGTCAGGACCTGGGCAGGGGCGGCACGATGATGCTGCGCTATACCCTGGGACGCGTGACCTATGACGATCACGGCATCAAGGGGCAAAGTGCCGGTCGCTTGAGCGGGATTCCCAATGTCACCAGCAACGCGTTGCTGTTCAGTCTGGTGAGCCCCGAATATGAAACCTGGGGATGGAATGCAGGTTATTCCGATCAGCGCCTGCGGCCCGACTTCGGCCAAAGTGTCGACTTTGCCATGGCCAAGCTGGGGGTCTTCTGGCGGGTCAACAGCAGCATCAGGTTGCTGGCCGACTTCGGCAAGGAAAACAGGTACCTGCCGGACGGTACATCGCGCAAGCTCGGCACCGACTTCTGGGATGTCGGATTCGACTGGACGCAGGGCCGCAACAGCCTGAAGCTTCTGACGGGGCACCGTTTCTACGGGCGCAGCTACCAGTTTTCATGGACACGGACTGCAGCGCTACTGACGACAACTGCAAGTTACGTGGAGCAGCCCACCGATCTCAACCAGCAGTTGCTGGGTCAGGATCCTGCGCAGGTGATTCGCCCGCCGGTCAACATTTCGGGGATTCCATCGCTGGCAGAGCGTCGGATCTACCTCATGAAGCGTGCCACCGCCTCGGCAACCTATACCATGCCGACCAGCAGCCTGCGCCTCATGCTGTACGACGAGAAACGAACGTTCTTCATGCTGGATGACGGCAAGGAAAAGGTTGCCAATGCCAACCTTTCATGGAGGTTTGATCTTGGCGCATTCACCGCGATTACGCCCATGCTGGGATGGCAGCGATATCAATTCCAGGATGGCCAGACAAACTACAATCGCTATGCGCAGCTGGAACTCGTGCACCAGATGACTCCGAAGAGCTTCGCCAGTTTGCGGGTGCGCCATGACTCGCGTAACGTGTATTCCGGTGTGCCCGGCGCGCATGGTTATCGGGTGAACGTGGTCTTCGTGCAGTGGACCCATTTATTCTGAGAGCCATATGTATCAGGCGTTCTACAAGTTCCACAGCAAACCTTTTCAATTGACGCCAGACCCGGCCATGTTGTTTCCGAGCAAGGGTCACAAGCGCGCGATGTCGTACCTTTTGTACGGGCTCGAACAAGGTGAAGGCTTTGTGATGATCACCGGCGCGGTTGGCACCGGCAAGACGCTGCTCATCCAGAAACTGTTCGAAGAACTCGCACATCGCGACATTGCGATCGCCGGTATTGCGTCGGCCAATCTCGACGGTGAGGACATCTTGCCGGCCGTGGCTTCGGCTTTCCAGTTGGCCTACGAGGGGCGCGGCAAGGAGGCCCTGCTGCAGGACCTGAGGCAGCACCTGGCGAGCCTGCGTGAGCGTCATTCACATGCGCTGCTGGTGGTGGATGAGGCGCAAACCCTGACTGCGGCGGCGTTGGAGATGCTGCGCATCCTGTCGAATTTCGAGATCAACGGCCATGCGCTGCTGCAGGTCTTTCTCATTGGCCAGGCCGAGCTGCAACGCACCATCGTCGACCATCGCATGGAACAGTTGCGCCAGCGCATCATCGCGTCCCACAAGCTGGAGCCGATGGGGGCCGAGGAATGTCGCGACTACATCCTGCATCGCCTGCGCGCGGTTGGTTGGAACCATGATCCCGAGCTCGCGCCGGGCATCTTCGCGGGCGTGTATCTTGCGGGCCGCGGTATCCCGCGCAAGGTCAACCTGATCATGGATCGGTTGCTTCTGCATGGGTACCTGGAGGAGTTGCACATCCTCGACCAGGCGGCGCTGACCACGGTGCTGAAAGAAATTCGCGAGGAAATGGCCGACGTGCCGCAGACGCTCGAGGCGCCTCCGTCGCCGTCGCGTCTGGATCCGGCGTCACCCACGACACCGGCCCAGCGTGAAGCCGAATACACCGAGCTCGACCTCAAGCAGCGGAACAATATCCTGCTGCAGCTGATGCACGAAAACATCCAGCTCAGGAGCTTGCTGAAGACCAAACCGCCAGCAGCGCCCGTCACGGAAGAAGCCGTGGCAAGCAAGCCGCGACGTGGCCGTTCCCGGCGAAAGCGCAAATGAACACGTCGCCGCCACGGGCGCCCGTTGTCAACGCCATGACGGTGGACGTCGAGGATTACTTCCAGGTTGCCGCGTTCGAAAAGTGCATCCGGCGCGAGGACTGGCCGCGGTGGCCCGTGCGAGTCGAAGGCAACACCCGGCGCGTGCTGGAGCTTTTCGCGCGAAACGACGTGCACGCCACCTTCTTCGTGCTGGGTTGGGTGGCGGAACGCTTTCCCGGGCTGGTGCGAGACATCCATGCGGCCGGACACGAGGTTGCGAGCCATGGCTTTGGCCATGAGCGAATCACCAATCTGACGCGCGGCGATTTCCGTGACGACATTGTCCGCACCAAACACCTGTTGGAGGACGTGACTGGCTTCGCCGTCTCCGGTTACCGGGCGCCGAGCTATTCCATCGGCCCCGGGACGCTGTGGGCACACGACGAATTGCGTGAAGCCGGCTATCGCTACAGTTCCAGCATCGTGCCGATTCATCATGACCTTTACGGCATGCCGGACGCGCCCAGGTTTCCGTTTTTCACGTCGCAGTCGGGCCTGCTCGAGATCCCGGTGACCACCGCCCGGCGATGGGGGCGCAACTGGCCCTGTGGAGGCGGTGGCTACTTCCGCCTGCTGCCGTACGCGTTGTTCAAGCGCGGTCTGCGCCGCGTCAATCGTCAGGAACGGGCCGCCGGCGTGTTCTATTTCCATCCATGGGAGACGGATCCGGAGCAGCCCAGGGTGCCCGGCGTGACGTTCAAGAACCAGGTGCGCCACTACTTGAATCTGAAACGCACGATGCCACGGCTCGAGCGTCTGATAGGCGATTTTCGCTTCGACCGCATGGATCGTGTGTTTCTTGCCGATGCAGCCGCCGACTTCCCCGTGGTGACGTTGCAGGCTGCCGAACTCTGTGCGAATTGAGGGCAATCAGGACATGCCGGATCAAGCGGACGACAAAAGTCCAGTCGACACTTGTGCCATCAAGCGCCTGCAACGTGGTGATGAGGCACGCTGGGACGCATTTGCCGAGGACGCGCCCGAAGCGACGTTTTTCCATCGCGCCGCCTGGCGCGACATCATAGAGCAGGAGCTCGGTCACCGCTGCCACTATTTGTATGTGGAACGGAATGGACTGGTGGCTGGCATATTGCCGCTGGCCGAAATACGTAGTCGCCTGTTTGGCCACTCCCTCATTTCGACGCCGCAGTGCGTTTATGGCGGCGTGGTGGCAGCTGACGCGGACGCCGAGGCACAGCTCACGCGCGCGGCGGCCGCGCTTGCCGACGAGTTGCGCGTGGACTATCTCGAATTGCGTGACCGCGCGTTGCGCCATGCAGCGTGGCCAGTCAAGGACCTGTACGTCAGCTTCCGCAAGGCGATTGATCCGGACCATGACAAAAACTTGAAGGCGATTCCACGCAAGCAGCGCGCCATGGTTCGCAAAGGCATCGGCCTGGGCCTGGAGGCACGCCACGGCGGCAGTGTCGCCGAGTTCTACCGGGTCTACGCCGAGAGCGTGCGCAATCTCGGCACGCCGGTGTTGTCGCGCAACTACTACATGCGACTTCAACAGACGTTTGGGGAGGATTGCGAAATCACCGTGGTCACGCATCAGGGCGAGCCCGTCGCGGCGGTGATGAGCCTGTACTTCCGCGATGAAGTGCATCCTTACTACGGTGGCAGCGTGGCGCGAGGCCGTCATCTGGCGGCCAACGATTTCATGTACTGGTCGGTCATGCAGCGCGCGGTGGAGCGGGGCGCCCGCCTGTTCGACTTCGGCCGCAGCAAGCAGGACACCGGTTCGTATCATTTCAAGAAGCACTGGGGTTTTGAGCCGCAGCCGCTGCCCTATGCCTACCATCTGGTGCGCGCCAAAACCGTCCCCAACATCAGCCCCACCAACAGCAAGTACAGTCTGTTCATCAAGGCCTGGCAGCGTCTGCCATTGCCGATCAGCTGCGCGCTGGGCCCGTGGGTGGCCAGGGATTTGGGGTAGCCATGCGCTCCATACTCTTCCTCTGCCACCGACTGCCCTGGCCGCCGAGCAAAGGCGACAAGATCCGCTCGTACCACGTGCTGCAGCGACTCGCGCAGCGCCACCGGGTGTACCTCGGTACGTTCGTGGACGATCCTGCGGACTGGCAATACGTCGCGCCGGTCGAGGCCTTGTGCGCCGAAGTCTGCGTTCGACCCCTGACACCCTGGACCGTGCGCAGGCGGGCGCTGGCATCTCTGCTGCGCCAGGAACCACTCACCGTGGGAGCCTATCGCGACCGTGTGATGCAGCACTGGATCGACGGGCTGCTGGCCGCGCACAAGCTGGACCTGGTCGTTTGCTATTCGTCCGGCGTGGCACCGTTCGTCATCGCGCATCCGCAGCTGCGACGGGTGATGGATTTCGTGGATGTGGATTCCGACAAGTGGCGCCAGTACGCGCAGGCCCATCGCGGCCTGAAACGCCTGATCTACCAGCGCGAAGCGGATCGACTGCGGGAGTTCGAACGCACGATTGCCGCACAATTCGACGCCAGCGTGCTCGTGTCCGAATCGGAAGCGGCGTTCTTTCGTCAGCAGGTGCCGGCAGCGGCCGACAAGGTGCACGGCATTCCCAACGGCGTGGACGGCCTGTATTGGGACCCGCAGCGGACCTGTGCCAGTCCCTATCAAGCGGATGAGCGCGCCGTGGTGTTCGTGGGCGCCATGGACTACCGCGCCAATGTGCATGCCGCGCAATGGTTCGCGCGCGAAGTCTGGCCGCGGATTTTCGCCGGCTGCCCGCAGGCGCGCTTCTATGTCGTGGGCAGCAACCCGACCGCCGCCGTCCACGCCCTGGGTCAGCTTGCCGGCATTGTTGTCACGGGACGCGTGGAAGACGTGCGACCGTATCTGGCGCACGCTCACGCCGTGGCGGCCCCTTTGCGCATCGCGCGGGGGATCCAGAACAAGGTGCTGGAAGCGCTGGCCATGGAGAAGGTGATGCTGGCCACCCCGGAAGCCTGGGAGGGCATCGAGGACTTCCCCGGTCGTCAAGGCTGCATCAGTGATTCGCCCGAGGTCATGGCCAGCGAAGCTCTGCGTTGGCTGGATGTATCGCAAGCCGCACGCGTACCGGCGGCACGCGCCATGGTGCTGTCGCGCTTTGACTGGGTGCGCAACCTCGACATCTACGAAAGCGTGCTCGGCACCGCACTATTCGATGCAGGCGCCGATCGTAGCGAGCGTGCGGCCGGGCGGGGGGCGTGTTGATGACGAGGATAGTGGAGGTCCGGACCCGGTTTCTTTCGCGCGTTTCCGGCTGGACTCTGGCCACGATCGCGTTTGGGCTTGCGGCAGTTGTCCTGTTGATCGGTTATTGGCCCACGGTGGAATCGCTGGTGTGGGTCTGGGATCACGACGGAACCTATCAGTACGCGTTTCTGATCCCTCCGTTGAGCTTGTGGCTGGCGTTCAATCTGCGCCAGGAAGTACGCGCGAACCCGCCGGTACCGAGCGCGTGGGGATTGCTGGCGGTGGCCGGATTGGCATTCCTCTGGTATGTCGGCGTCCTGATCGATGTCAACCTCGTGCAGCATGTCGCCCTGGTATGCCTGGTTCCGGCCCTGGTACTGGCCTGCTGGGGATGGCGCACGCTGTGGGTATTGGCATTTCCACTGGGCTATCTGGTGGTGTTCGCGATTCCGTGGGGTGACGGACTGGTAGGTCCGTTGCAGGACATCACTGCACATTTTGCGGTGAGCGCGCTGGAATTGACCGGTAGCCCGGTCCTGATGAATGGGCGGGAGATCATCACGCCCGCGGCGGTGTGGATGGTTGCCGATGCCTGCAGCGGCGTGAAGTTTTTCATCGCCTGCAGCGCGCTCGGCTGCCTGTATGCCTATCTGATGTACCAGCGCTGGCGAAAGCGGTTGTTGTTCGTGGCCATGGCAGCCGTGGTGCCGATCATTGCGAACGGCTTGCGCGTTTACTTCACCATCCTGATTGGCGATACCTGGGGACTGGAATACGCCACCGGTGTCGACCACATGATTTTTGGCTGGCAGTTCTTCGGCACGGTGCTGCTGCTGTTGCTGTTGATCGGATGGTTTTTCCGTGACCCTCCGGTCGTGCCTCAGAAGCTCCCCGCAAATGACAACATTCCTTCCGGCATGCGCATGCTGGCTTGGCCGCTGGTGATCGTGCTGTTGCTCGCCGGTCCGGCGATGGCCGCCGCGCTTTCGTCACCGACACCGGTACAACGCGTGCAACTGGTGGCACCGACGATCGAGAATTGGAGTGGGCCCCGAACCATTGCCACCACTTGGGAGCCGAGCTTCAGCGGGGCTGCCGGGCAAGTGAAGGCGGTTTATCGTCTGAATGCCGACAGTGGAGTGGTCGAATTGTTTCATGCCATCTACACCGGCAAGCCGCGTCGTGGCCATACGTTGATCACTTTCGGAAATCGCCTGTTCGATGCGGAGCACATGCAGCTGCTGAGCAGTGACAGCCGGCCGCTCATGCTCATCGGTGGCCGTAGCCTCACGGCTGGAGAACTGCAGCTCAGCGGTACGACTGGCTCCCGCCTCGTGTGGTACTGGTATTGCGTGGATGGCCGTTGCACCCGTTCACCGATGCTGACCAAGTTGCTGCAGGCTCGCGACGTGCTGAGTGGCAAGGAGCCGCAATCCTCGGTGTGGGCATTGTCGGCGCCGGTTCCCAGCGGAGGCATCGACCAGGCACGGGCCGATCTGAGCGCATTTGCGCGGGCGCTTCCGGCGGGTGCCCTGAACGACGTGCGCGTGCACCGCGAACATGCCGCTTCCGGGGATGACCAGTGAACGAGAAGCCCTTGATCGTGCACGTACTCTACCGGCTGGATACCGGTGGCATGGAACGTATCGTCGTATCGCTGATCCATGCGACCCGTGACCGATACCGGCACGCGGTGATTGCCCTGGCGGGTTTCGGTGATCTCCGCGCTGAAATCGACGACGTGGCCACCGTGTGCGTGTCGCTGGAAAAGAAGCCCGGCAAGGATTGGCCCTGCTATGGGCGACTCTGGCGCGCGTTGCGCGCGCTCAAGCCGGATCTGGTGCAAACCTACAATATCGGAACCCTCGACCTGGCACCGATCGTGAAGCTTGCCGGCGTGCGCCGCCTGGTTCACGCCGAACACGGGCGTGACGCGGCGGACCCGCAAGGTGAGAGCCGCAAATATCTGCGGTTGCGGCGTTGGATGGCGCCGCTCATCGATCGATACGTCGCGGTAGCTCCCGACTTGCAACGCTGGCTTGTCGAACGCGCAGGCATTCCACGCGCCAAGGTGGCGTACATCGCCAACGGCATCGATGCCGCGGCGTTCGACCTGTCGCGCGCGCAGTCGGCGCCGCGCAGGCTTCTGGGTGACTTTGCGCCGCCCGGTAGCGTGTTGATCGGCCATGTGGCGCGTCTGGACAAGGTCAAGGATCAGGCGGGTCTGCTCTCGGCATTCAGGCTTCTGCGCGAAGCATGCGGACCCACCGAAGTCCGGCTGATCCTCGCTGGCGAGGGACCGCAAAGGGATGAACTGGAACGCCGCATCGCGGAGCTTGGCCTGAGCGGAACGGTGCGACTTCTCGGCAGTCGTGAGGACGTGGCGGAACTGCTGGCCGAGTGCGACGTGTTCGCCTTGTCATCCATTGCCGAGGGCATGCCCGTCACCCTGCTGGAAGCGATGGCCGCCAGACTTCCGGTGGTTGCCACCGACGTCGGTGGTGTGGCCCTGGTGGTGGAGGCTGGCGTGACCGGCACGCTGGTACCGGCCGGTGATCCGCACGCCATGGCAGAGGCACT
This sequence comes from Rhodanobacter sp. G2-10, assembly GCF_055809185.1. NCBI lineage: Bacteria > Pseudomonadati > Pseudomonadota > Gammaproteobacteria > Lysobacterales > Rhodanobacteraceae > Rhodanobacter > Rhodanobacter sp. G2-10. Next base: position 175,847 of record NZ_CM147900.1, read on the forward strand.
GCGTGCCTACGTCGTGAATGAAGCGCTGCGACGTCAACATGGTGCGGCGGGGTGCGCCCGCGTCGCCGAGCGATTCAGTTTGAGCGCCATGGTGACGGCGTACGTCACGCTGTACGACACGCTGCTGGGTCGGTCGACCCGCACCGTCATGCCACGCACGATGTCTGGCCTGGCCGGACGCAAGGAGCACTGAGATGTGTGGACTGGCCGGAATCGTGTCGTCGCAGCAAGGCCGCCCGGATGAACGGGTGCTGTTGGCGATGCGTGATGCGCAGAGTCACCGTGGGCCGGATGAGGCCGGGATCTACATGGGTCGTGGCGTGGCACTCGGTCATCGTCGTCTCTCCATCATCGACCTGAGTCACGGCCAGCAACCGATGGTGGATGAAGCCGCCGGGCTGGCGCTGATCTACAACGGCGAGTTGTACAACTTCAAGGCGCTCAGGACCGAGCTGGAAGCGCTGGGCACCGCGTTCACCAGCCACAGTGACACCGAGGTCCTGCTGCGCGCCTGGCAACATTGGGGCGAAGCGTGCTTGTCGCGCCTGGTCGGCATGTTTGCGTTCGCGTTGTGGGACATGCGCGCGCAGCGTGTTTTCCTGGCGCGAGATCATATCGGCATCAAGCCGCTTTACTACGGATTCACCCGCTCCGGCGACCTGGTGTTCGCTTCCGAACTCAAGGGGCTGCTGGCACACCCGGATGTCCCGCGCGATCTGGATCCGCAGGCGCTGGAAGACTATCTGGCTCTCGGCTACGTGCCGGACCCCAAGAGCATCTATCGCGGGATTCGCAAATTGCCGCCCGGCCATTGGCTGACGTGGCGCGCCGGCGAACCCGAGCCGGCGCTTCGCCAATACTGGGATGTGCCTTTCAATCGCGACATCGACCTGAGTTCGGACGAGGCCGTGACCAAGCTTCGCGCATTGCTCGATGGCGCCGTGGAAAGCCAGATGGTTGCCGACGTGCCACTGGGCGCGTTTCTTTCCGGTGGCGTGGATTCGAGCGCCGTGGCGGCCAGCATGAGCCGCGTATCGCGCCAACCGGTGCGCACCTGCTCCATCGGTTTCGACCATGACGGTTTCGACGAGACGGTGTATGCGCGGCAGGTGGCCCGCCATCTGGGTACGCAGCACTTCGAGCGGCGCGTGAGTGCGGATGATTACGCACTGCTCGACACGCTCGCAGCGGTGTATGACGAACCGTTTTCCGACAGCTCGGCGCTGCCGACTTACCGCGTGTGCGAACTGGCGCGTACCCAGGTGACGGTCGCGCTGTCGGGCGACGGTGGGGACGAGAATTTTGCAGGTTACCGGCGTTACCGTTGGCATGCGTGGGAAAGCAGCCTGCGCGCGCGCCTGCCCTCGGGCGTGCGCAAGCCGGTCTTCGGACTCTTGGGCGGCATCTATCCGAAGGCCGACTGGGCGCCGCGCCCGCTGCGCGCCAAGACCACCCTGCAAGCCCTCGCCCGCGATGACGTGGAAGCCTATTTCCATACCGTCAGCACCACCTCCCTGGCCATGCGTCAGCGCCTCTACAGCGCGAGCTTCAAACGCGAGTTGCAGGGCTACACCGCGCTGGAGGTATTTCGCTCGCATGCCAAGCACGCGCCCACCGATCACCCGCTCTTGTTGGCGCAGTACCTCGATCTCAAGATCTGGCTTCCCGGCGACATCCTGACCAAGGTGGACCGCGCCAGCATGGCGCACAGCCTGGAAGTGCGCGTGCCGCTGCTCGACCATCGCCTGATCGAGTGGGCCTCATCCTTGCCGCCCGAGTTGAAGCTCAGGGGCAGCAATGGCAAGTACATCCTCAAGAAGGCGCTCGAATCGGATTTGCCCCACGACGTGCTGTACCGGACCAAGATGGGTTTCAGCGTACCCCTGGCTGTCTGGTTGCGCGGCCCGCTGGCGCAGCGCGCTCGCGAGGCACTGCTTGGCGGGGCTGTGGCCGAGTGCGGATACTTCGATTTGTCGATGCTCGATCGACTGCTGCGTGAACATGTGGCGGGCCGTGCCGATCACAGCACGACGCTGTGGAGCCTGCTGATGCTGGACGCTTTTTTGCGCCAGACGCAGGAGCCCGCTGCCACGACTTCTGGCGTGCAGCTCGCGGCGGTGCCGGGGGCCATGCCATGACGAAGGCCTCCGCCCACGGTGCTGCCGTCGACGCCATGCCGTCAGTCGCTGCAGTCGGCATGGCTCGGCAAGACGCCGACGGTCGCGTCGGCGCAGGTGGCGAACGCAAGATCCGCCTGCTGGTCTTCACCAGCCTGTATCCGAATGCCGCGCAGCCGGGTCATGGGCTGTTTGTCGAAGGACGGTTGCGCCACCTCGTGGACTCCGGCCGGGTGTCGGCAACGGTGGTGGCGCCGGTGCCGTGGTTTCCATTCCGCAGCGCGATGTTTGGCAGCTATGCCAAATTTGCTGCGGTGCCCAGGCAGGAGACGCGTCACGGCATCAGGATTTTGCATCCGCGCTATCCGGTGATCCCGAAGCTGGGCATGAGCATCGCTCCGTGGCTCATGTATCGCGCGCTTTTGCCGGTGTTGCGAAAACTGAATGCAGGTGGCGCCGATTTCGATCTGATTGACGCGCACTATTTCTACCCCGACGGCGTGGCGGCAGCTCGGCTTGGCGCCGCGATCGGCAAGCCGGTGGTGATCAGTGCCCGCGGTACCGACGTGACATGGATACCGCGCTACCGACGGGCCCGACGGCAAATCCGCCGGGCCGCAAAGAGCGCCGCCGCCCTGGTGACCGTGTCGCAGGCCTTGAAAGACAGTCTCGTCGCGCTTGGCGTGGATCCCGGCAAGGTTACGGTGCTGCGCAACGGGGTCGATCTGGAGCGTTTCGGGCCACGTGACCGCGCCCCGTTGCGCGCGAGCCTGGGGCTCGACGGCCCCGTGTGGCTGACGGTAAGCCATCTGGTCGAACTGAAGGGCGTCGACATCGCCATCGTGGCGCTGACGCGGGTGCCCGATGTGACGCTGCTGATCGCGGGCAACGGTCCGCAGGAGCGCACCTTGCGCCGCCTCGTGGACCGACTCGGTTTGCACGAGCGCGTGCGCTTTCTGGGTGCCATTCCCAACGCCGAGTTATGCGACTATTACAACGTCGCCGACGCAATGGTCCTCGCATCGAGCCGGGAAGGCATGCCCAACGTGGTGCTGGAGTCCCTGGCTTGCGGTACACCGGTACTGGCCACGCATGTCGGCGGCACACCTGAACTGATCACCGCTCCCGAGGCAGGAGAACTCATGCGGGAACGATGTCCGGAAGCCCTCGCGAATGCGTGGAACGCGTTGCGAGCGCGCAACCCCGATCGATGCACGACCCGGAAGTTCGCGGAATCCCTGGGCTGGGAGCCCGTGGTCGCGGCGCAGTGCGCGCTGTATGCGCGCGTGCGTTCGGCCGCTACGGCAATGGAGGCGGCGACTTGAGCGCGACATTGAATGCCACGCGGAGCCCATCTCCCCGCGCATGGCCGACTGACCGGCCGCTGCGCATCCTGCACGTGCTAGACCACTCGTTGCCCCTGCATAGCGGGTATACCTTCCGCACGCTTTCCATTCTCGGCGAGCAGCGTGCGTCGGGGTGGGAGACGTTCCAGCTGACCGGCCCCAAACAGGGCAGTGGGCAGCATCGCGAGGAACAGATCGACGACTGGCTGTTCCACCGCACCCCGCCGGCGGTCGGCCTGGCCGCAAAGCTTCCGCTTCTGGAGTACCGCGCCCTGATGCGCGCGCTGCAGGACCGACTCGCTGAAGTGGTTGAGGCCGTGCGCCCGGACATCATTCACGCGCACTCACCCGTGCTGAACGCATTTCCCGCGCTGGCGGTTGGCCGCGCCACCGGCATTCCGGTGGTCTATGAAGTGCGCGCGTTCTGGGAAGATGCCGCGGTCGACCAGGGCACGGCGCGCGAATGGGGCCCGCGCTACCGATTGACTCGCGCGATGGAAACGCGGGCGCTGCGCCAGGCCGATGCAGTGACCACCATTTGCGAAGGCTTGCGCGGGGACATGCTGGAGCGAGGCATTGCCGCCCACAAGATCACCGTGATCCCCAATGCGGTCGACCTGTCCCAGTTCCATGACACCGCAAGCCCGGACAGCGGCTTGCTCGCGCAGTATGGGCTCACCCGCGGGAAGACACTGGGGTTCGCCGGCTCCTTCTATGCGTATGAAGGGCTGGATGTCCTGCTCCGGGCGCTGCCTGCCGTGGTGCGAGCCATGCCCGAGGTGCGCTTGATGCTCCTCGGGGGTGGACCCCAAGACGCCGAACTGCGCTCATTGGCCGCCGACCTCGGTCTTGATCAGGTGGTGCATTTCACGGGGCGGGTGCCGCACGGTGAAATGAGCCGCTATTACGACGCCATGGATGTCATGGTCTATCCCCGGATCTCGCGGCGACTGACCGAGTTGGTCACGCCGCTGAAGCCGCTCGAGGCCATGGCCATGGGCAAGCTGGTGGTGGCGTCGGATATCGGCGGGCACCGCGAACTGATACGCGCTGGCGACAATGGTCATTTGTTCAAGGCGGGCTCGAGCGAGGCCCTCGCCGGTTGTCTGACCGATCTGTTGCGGGTTCCGGAAAGCTGGAACGGCGTGATCGCTCGTGGACACGAGTACGTGGCATCCGAGCGCACCTGGAAGGCCAGTGTGGCTCGCTACCGCGATGTTTATGCCGCCGCGCTTGCTCGCGCCCGACCGCATGCAGGAGCAGGCTGATGGCCGCTGACACGCCCGCCGTCGTCCTCGGTGCGGGAATCAACGGTCTCGGCGTGGCGCGCAGCCTGGTGCGCGCGCATGTGCCGGTGTGGCTGCTTGATGTCGATGCGCAACGCCCGGAGATGCGGACCCGGGCCGTGAATCGCGTGGCGGTGCGCTCATTGCAAGGCGAGCTCTTGATTGAAGAGCTGGTGCGTTTGGCGCGGGCACGATTCGCCGGCTTGCGCCCGGTGTTGTTCCTGACCCAGGAGGAAAGCGTCAAGGCCGTATCGCAACATCGCGACCAGCTTGCCACGCTCTACCGCTTCAGCATGCCGAGCGTGGAAATGACGGATGCCTTGCTCCACAAGCAGGGCTTCCAGGCCGTTGCCGAACGACTGGGCAGCCCGATTCCGCCATTGGTTCACGTACGCTCGCTGGCGAACCTGCCGGCGATTGAAGCCTTGCGCTATCCGGTGGTCGTCAAACCCGGCGAGCGCAGCGTCGAATACGGAAAGCAGTTCAAGAAGGCGTATCGGGTGGAGGACGCCGTGGCGGGCGCCGAACTGGTCCGCCGCATCCTGCCGGTGATGTCGGACATCGTGGTGCAGGAGTGGATCGAGGGGCCGGACTCCAGCATCTATTTCTGCCTGCAATATGTTGATCGGCAAGGCCGCACCGCAGCTTCGTTCTCCGGCCGCAAGATCCGCTCCTGGCCACCGCAGGTCGGAGGCACGGCCAGCTGCGTCGCGGCACCGGAAGTCCACGAGGAGCTCTCCGCGATGACCACGAAATTTTTCCATGCGGCAGGCGTGATCGGCATGGCCAGCATGGAGTACAAACGCGATTCGCGCACGGGTGAGTTCCGGATGGTGGAGCCCACCGTGGGCCGGACGGACTACCAGGAAGAAGTGGCCACCTTGAATGGTGTGAATCTGCCCCATGCGGCGTGGTGCGCCGAGCTGGATTTGCCCCTGCCGACACCCACCGCGCACGGGCGACCCGTCGTGTGGCGAGTGCGGTCCGAGGACGAGCAGTCCGCGGCGGCGCAAGGCCAGACGACGGCAGATGGGTATCCAAATGGCAGCCGCGTGGCCGATGCACTGTGGCGTTGGTCCGATCCGATGCCCGGCATGGTGGGAAGTTTGCGGCATGCGAGTGGTGCGCTTCGCCGGCGTATCTCCAGGAAGATGGGCGTAACACCAGAGGTCGGGAGCAAGTCGTGAGTGCAGTTTCCAGATTTTTCTCAAGGCGTCAGACACAGGCGCCGGACCCGCGCACGGGACTGAAGGCGGCAGCCGAATGGCTGGCGCGTGCCCAGGACGCCAGCGGTTGCGGTGGTGTCAGTGCTGCCTACGATGTGCAAAAGCGGATCTGGACAGGCGCGTATCCGGAAACCACCGGCTACATCATTCCCACGTTTTTCCGTTATGCGCAGTTCTCGGGCAACGACGAATACCGCGAGCGGGCCGTGCGCATGGCGGCATGGGAGTCCGACATCCAGCTGCCCGACGGTGGCGTGCGCGCCGGTACGCTGGACGCGCCGCAGATCGTGCCGACCATCTTCAACACAGGCCAGGTGTTGTTCGGCTGGATTTCCGCCTGGCAGCAGACGCAGGATGCGCGCTTCCGCGACTCGGCGATACGTGCGGCGGAGTGGCTGGTTGCAGCGCAGGATGCCGATGGAGCCTGGCGACGTTTCGCTTCGCCGTTCGCCACGCATACCCTGAATACCTACAACACCCGCGTCGCCTTCGCGCTCGCCCAGGCAGGCCGTGCGCTGCAGGAGCCGCGCTATATCGATGCAGCGGTGCGCAACGTGCAGTGGGCGCTCACCCAAGCGCGCCCCAATGGCTGGCTTGAGAACAACGATCTGGAAGACAACGATCGGCCGCTCACGCACACCATCGCGTATGCCACGCGCGGCATCCTCGAAGTGGGGCTGCTCGCCGGCAACAGCGGCTTCGTGGATGTGGCGGGACGGATGGCGCGAGCCGTAGCCCAAAGCCAGCGTCGCGACGGTGCATTGCCCGGGCGACTGGATGCTGCCTGGCGTGCGGCGAGCCGCTGGACCTGCGTGACCGGCAACGCACAAATGGCCATCATCTGGCAGCGGTTGGCCACGGAAGTCGGGGACCATGCCTGCAAGGCCGCGGCAGAGAACGCCATCCGCTTCAATCTGTCGATCCAGGATTTGACTGCGGCCGACATGGGAATACGTGGCGGCATGCCCGGCTCGCACCCGCGATCCGGTGGCTACATGAAGCATCGCTACCCCAACTGGGCGGCCAAGTTCTTCATGGACGCAGTCATGCTGCAACTGGACGCGAGCTAGCGCCATGCGCGATATCGCCCTCGCCCTGCTGATCTTCGGAACGATTCCGTACATCTTGATGCGACCCTACGTGGGCCTGCTGGTCTGGTCGTGGCTTGGCTACATGAACCCGCACCGCCTGTGCTACGGCTTTGCGGTCAGCTTTCCGTGGGTGCAGCTGATAGCCATCGTCACCCTGGCGAGCCTGATGTTCAGCAAGGAAAGCAAGAAGATTCCATGGTCGGCGGTCAGTGTGCTGCTGCTGATGTTCCTGTTGTGGACGGGATTGACCACGTTGACCGCTGCCGTTCCGGATTCGGCGTGGACCAAGTGGCAAGAATTTGCCAAGGTCATGATCATGGTGTTCGTCACCTTGATCATGGTCAATACGCGCGAGCGCATGCATTGGCTGGTGTGGATGATCGTGGTTTCGCTGGGGTTCTATGGCATCAAGGGAGGCCTGTTCACGCTCACCCACGGTGGTTCCAACCACGTGCTTGGACCGCCAGGCAGTTTCATCAGCGACAACAATGCATTGGCGCTGGCGCTGTGCATGACCTTGCCATTCATGCGCTACTTGCAACTCCACTCCACCCGGAAAGTTGTGAGGATCGGTCTCGGTGTCGGCATGGCGCTCACCGCCGTTGGGGTGTTGGGCACCTATTCGCGTGGTGGACTGATCGGCCTGGCGATTGTGGGCCTGGCGCTTCTGGTGAAAAGCCGACACAAGTTCACCATTCTGGTCGCGGCCGCGATCATTGGCGTCACCGCGATTCAGTTCATGCCGGCAGAGTGGACCGCGCGCATGAATACGCTGCAGGATGCACGGCAGACGGATTCGGGCGAGACCCGTATCCAGTCCTGGAAATTCGCCACCAACGTGGCCATCCATCGACCGCTGACCGCTGGCGGATTTGATGTCTATGAAAGCACGCCTTTGTGGTTGGCTTACGCGCCTGAAGGATCGACCCAACGGGCCATTCACAGCATCTACTTCCGTACCTTGGGCGAACAAGGATTTCTGGGCCTGCTGCTGTTTCTCGGGTTGCTGTTCGCGACCTGGCGCAACTGCGTCAAAGTACGCAGGCGAACACGAGGTGACCCGGAACAGAGCTGGGCGTTTGATCTTGCATCCATGCTGCAGGTGAGCCTGCTGGCGTTCATGGCATCCGGTGCGTTTTTGCCCATGCCTTATTTTGATCTTGCATACCAGTTGATGGCGCTTTCTGCGGTTCTTGGAGGAGTGGTATTAAGGCAAGTCGCGGGACATAACACTGAAAGTTTTGCCCCATTGGGTAACGCGCGAGCGCGTGTAAGAGGCGCCCGCAGCGCCTCCTTGCGAGGTTTTGCCAATGGATAAAGCTGTTCTGATGATCGCATTCCACTTTCCGCCTGCCGCTATGAGCAGTGGGCATTTGCGTACCCTTGGCTTCGCGCGGCATCTTCCGGCATTGGGCTGGAAGCCAGTTCTGCTCTCCGCGCGCGCACTAGCCTACCCACGTACGACCCCTGTTGCTGAAGGCGTGGTCCCGGAAGGTTGTTCCGTGCATCGCGCTTTTGCGCTGGACGCCAGTCGTCATTTTGCCATCGGCGGCAAGTACCCGGGTTTTCTGGCCCAACCCGATCGCTGGTCATCCTGGTGGCCCGCGGCGGTTGTTGCCGGCTTGCGGCTGATCCGGCGTCATAACGTAAAGGCTATCTGGTCCACCTATCCGATCATGACCGCCCATTGCGTTGCGTATACCCTGAGTCGACTCGCCAACCTGCCATGGATCAGCGACTTCCGGGACCCAGTGTCCACGTCCGTAGAGCCAGGCAACCCGATTTCGTTCGCGTCCCAACATCGCTGGGAAAAACGAGTGTTTGACGATGCTGCGCGCATCGTGCTGACAACATCAGGGGCCTTGCGAGGCTACGCGAAAGCCTATCCCGAAGTGCAAGAGCAGGGTCGTCTTGTGCTGATCGAGAATGGCTACGAAGAACAAGCCTTCGTAGATTTACCTGAACCTGCGCCACGCCTTGGGCGGCCGCTGGTACTCGTCCACAGTGGCATACTCTATTCCGATGGTCGCAGCCCGCTTCCATTTTTCGAGGCGATTGCCCGCCTCGCCAGAGCCGGCGTCTTGAGCCCGGCAGATGTCCACATCGTGCTGCGGGCCAGTGGCTCAGAGGCAATTTATGCTGGAGAAATCAAACGCCTCGGCATTGAAGGTTTCGTAACGCTCGCACCGCCTGTATCCAACCGACAGGCGTTGGAGGAGCAAGCCCGCGCGGACGGTCTGCTGCTGTTTCAGGGATCCCGCTTCAACCGGCAAATACCGGCCAAAGTGTATGAATATCTGCGTATTGGACGCCCCATCCTGGCGCTGGTCGATCGGGACGGAGATACCGCCGAGGTTCTCCACCAGGCGGGCGGCGGGACCGTCATTTCAATGGACGATATCGAAGCCATTGCGGCGCAACTCCCAGGATTTATCCGAGGCTTGCGAGACGGCTGCATGCCGGCGGCACGCCCCGAAGTCATCGCCAGCTATGCGCGAAGCGAAGGCGCTGCGACACTTGCAGCCATGCTGGACAAGATCATGTAAGACGGTAAATACATGTTGAATAAGCTGCGTCCGCGACCTCATCCTCGTTGATATTTCCCGCAGGATGATACGCCCCCTAAACAATCCCATGGAATGCCGATGAACTGGAATCCCGACGAGCACTACAAGAGCCAAGCAGTAGCTGACGAATACGATCGGAAGCGATTTTCAAGCCCCGCGGGGCGGGTTTTCAATAACCTCGAAAAGCGGACTATAACGAAATGCTTTGCGTCATTGCCGGCAGGTAGCATCATCGCCGACGCACCCTGCGGGACTGGCCGGCTCGCCGAGCCGTTGCTAGTCGCTGGATACCGCGTGCACGGGATCGATATTTCTCAAGAAATGCTGGACGTGGCGAGGCGTCGCCTGCGCGGGTTTCCGGACAAGTTTTCGTGCGAGGTTGTTGATGTCAAGACCTCGCGACCGCCCGAGCCAATGTACGACGCTGCGCTCTGCGCACGGGTCCTGATGCACTTTCCGCTTGATCAACAAATTGAGTTCCTGACAGGAGTGGCCAAACTCAGTCGGTCCATCGTGGTTATCAACCACAGCCTTGATTCAGCTTACCAACGCCTGCGCAGACAGGTGAAGCACTGGCTGGGTCATCAGCCGTCGGTAAATCACCCGGTGAGCAATGCCGAGATCAAGGAGCTCTTGCAGAAATCGGGATTGCGTGAGGTGCGCCGTTTTCGCCTGTTGTCGCTGGTCAGCGAAGCCGTCTACATCGTCGCAGAGCGCATTTCTGTGCCTGCCAAGCCAACGATGCAGCCCAGCACAGCGCAGGCAACCTCTGCATTGTGACGACCAGCAATGGCAAACCCGGCAAGAGCCTGCGCAAGGCTCTGTCGCTCTCCTTTATCCAGACCTTTGTCAGTCTGATATTCACGTTTGGCGGGATAGTCATAATCAGCCGCCTGTTGACGCCGCGGGAAATCGGCATCTACTCCGTAGCAGCAGGCTTGGTGGCGCTCGTGCAGATGTTGCGCGACTTTGGGGTCAGCGAATTTCTCATCCAGGAGCGGGACCTTGATGAGCGGAAAATCAGGACAGTTTTTACGATCAACCTGGCGATTGCGTGGACGCTCGGATTGGCGTTGATTTTGTTCAGTGGGGCTGCAGGAAGATTCTACGGCGACCCCGGTGTATCCCAGGTACTGCGGGTGGTCAGCATCGTGTTCATGTTGTTGCCCTTTGGAGTCATCAGCCAGACGCTGATGAAGCGCGAGCTCGAGTTCGGGAAACTTTTGAAGATACGCTTGGGCGAGAGCATCACGCGTAGTTGCGCTACTGTGGCACTGGCGTACTCCGGTTTCAGTTACATGAGCATGGCTTGGTCGTCAGTCGTTGGTGCTCTTGTGATGGTGCTGGGTTGTGTGCTCTGGGGTTGGCAATACCGGGTGAAGGGATTGAGTCTGGAGCACTGGAAGCGCGTCCTGCATTTTGGGTCCAATCGAACGATCGCGGACATTGCACGGCAGGTTGGTGATCAGTCTGCAAATCTGGTTATCGGACGCATGCTCGGCCTGGCCGCAACAGGCATGTACTCCCGAGGTTACGGGATCGTCAACATGTACAACGCCAATGTTTTGGGTGCCATTGGCAGTGTTGCGTTTCCGGCGTTTGCTCGAGAGCACCGCGAAAGCGGCACGGCACCAGATCTGTTCTTGAAATCACTGGTGTATCTCACCGGAATAACCTGGCCCTTCTTCGCCGCCGGGATATTGCTCGCGTCTCCCCTAATCCGCATCTTGTTCGGTGAACAATGGGAGGCTGCCGTGCCTCTGATGCGTTGGTTGTGCGGTGCCGCAATGGTCGGCGTCCTGACCTATCAGTGCAATTCATTCCTGGTTGCACTTGGTCACGTCCGCACGGTGACCCGGATCGAGGTTCAATATCAAGTTATACGTGTAGCCATCACTATTGGCGCTGCGCTTTACAGTCTCGTAGCTGTGGCCGCGGTTCAGGTTGTCGTCTACGTGGTCGCAGCAGCCCTTTACTATCGTGAGCTGCAGCGTTTCGACGCGCTGGCCATTGGCAAGTGCACAAAGGCGTTGCGTACGAGTGCGCTCGTTGCCGTAGCGACCTCCGTGGTCCCTGCTACAGTGACATTTTGGCCAAATTTGTTGGAGCAACATATGGTTGCCGGATTGCTCATTGCAGTTTCAGGCGGGTGCGCCGGGTGGCTGATTTGTGTCCGCGTGGTACGCCATCCATTGTTGAACGAGCTGCGCCGTGCAGGTTCACGAATCCTGCCCCGAACGAGCCGAATAGTCTTCGGATAGGCCATGCAGAAATTTGACGTCATCCCGGCGCTAAACACAAATTTGTCGTGCTCCTGCTGCCATTCGAGCGGCAATTGGGCTGTGACGGCGCGACCGATGGCTCGACAAAATTCCGTGATTCATCAGATTCGCTGCAGACAGTGCGGCGATCGCATAGTCGCGAAGGTGGGCGGTGGAACGCGGCAGCGCGACAACGACCGGCTTCAACTGCAGAACGAATACGCCACCTTGCGCAACCTACGATCTGCTTTTCCCGAAGGGGAAAACGTAGGGATCCTCAGACCGCTGGGCTACATCGAGGTGGCGGGGCGTGGAATTCTTGTCACACACTGGTTCAGGGGCACGGACCTCGCACACTATGCACGCCGTTCGGAGACGCGTGCGCTTGAGCGACCCTTCAGGCTGGCAGGAACGTGGTTGTTCAAGTTGCATAATGCAGACCATAAAGATCGGCCGTTCCGGCCGATGGGTGTGACAGAAAAAATTGAGGCTCTATCGCTCACTTACGGCGAGGTTCTACGCGCACAACCAAAAGCGTGGAAGGCGTACGAGCTATTCACCAACGTAGGACGCAGCCTTGAGGGTTTGGCTGTGCGACCTGTTCGAATCCACGGCGACTTCAAGCCACAGAATGTGCTGTATGGTGGCGCACGTTGCGTCGGACTGGATATCCACTGGCAGGTGGTCGGCGCCGCGGTCTATGACTTTGCGCCGTTCCTGAATCACCTATGGCTCGCTGAAGCTGGCAGGAAAGGCTTAAATGCCAACATGCGTTATTTGCAGGCGGAGGCGGCGCTTCTGGCCGGATACGGCGAAGCAGTCCCCGCGACACGAACGTTGCGCTGGGCGCAACTCTACTTTGCATTGTGTCACCTTGGTGGTTATCGCCAACGCGGCGGCTTGAGTTCGATTTACGCAAACTGGAGGATCTGGCCACTGATAAAGTGGCTGGAAAGTCAGCTTTGGGAGAATGCGTGAATATCTCTGTTCCACACAGTCTTGTCGTGGGCGCACTTTCCGATGCGTGGGCACAAGACGATTTCGCATCCCGCCGGTACAAGTTCGATCGATAGGGGAGCGAAGCATGCTCAACGCGCTTTTTGTTGCCCTCGACGGCGCCCGCAAGGAGGGTGTCGATCGGGCGGCGGTTTCAATGCAGCGCCAGGGCTTTGTCTCAGGACCAACCATCGATTGCCAACGTACCAGGCTACGAACCTGGGTATTCCCGAGTCAAAGAGACGTCGCGAATACTGACGTGCGAACGCCCAAGGGTGAGGCTGCCTGCATAGGACCACTTTGGTACCGCGGGTATTTCGGAAAAGCGGCGTTGAGCCAAATGCTGGATGAGTGCGAGGCGGGCTCGCGTCCGGATCAAACGCAGTTGCGAGGCAACTTCGCGTTGTTTCTGCGCACACCCGAAGACTGCCTACTACTAAACGACCCATTGGGATTCGTCCGCATCTATGCAAGCGTGGACGGATTGTTCTACAGCACCAGTTGGCTCGCCACCTGCGCTTATCTGGGGTGCGAGGAACTTGATGCTGCTTCCGCGATTGAATACGTGCTCCTGGGCGCGGCACATTCGCGGCATTCGGTGGCGCGGGGAGTCGAGTTGTTGCCTCTTGGCCGGGCCGTGGATTTGAAACGGCGATGTACGTGGCAGCGTCTTCCCAGCGATTTTGATTCGATGCCCCCCAAGTTCGGCTCGTTGGATGAAGCTGTAGATGCGATCGCCGGACATTTGCGCACGGTTTCGACCGAGGTGGCTTCGGCCTTTCCAGGCCGGGTCAATACGGCTTTGTCAGGTGGATTCGACTCACGTTTGATCGTCGCGGGGCTGCTTGCGGCCGGCCTGAAGCCACAGCTGTTCGTATACGGCGATCCCGGTTCCGCAGATGCAGCGATAGCGAGGACCGTGGCTGCGGCGAGGGGCCTGTCACTCGATTCGATCGACAAACGGGAAATCAATCGTGGTCTGCCAGTGCCGGACATGGACGCGCTGGAACAGAGCGCGCTGTTCTTCGATGGCCTGCCCAGCGACGGCATTGACGATCCGGGAGCCGACCGTCGCACCCGTTTGCAGCAGACCGCCGACGGACGCATTGCGCTCAATGGCGGCGGTGGCGAGATTTTCCGCAACTTCTTCCACCTTCCCGACCGGAGCTTTACCGCAAGGGATATCGTGAGAACCTTCTACCGAGGGTTCAGTCGAGATGTCTTTCGCGACTCAGACGGCTTGGCGAGTTATGAAGCGCGGCTTGTTGCGTCCATAGGGGACATCGCAGGCATGCCCGGGACTGATGACAAACGCCTCACGCGCGAGCAGGTCGAGCTCCTCTATCCCCTGTTTCGCTGCCACTACTGGATGGGTGTCAACAACAGCGTGGCGGTGCGCCACGGCTACTATGCGACGCCGCTGGTGGATCTGGCGTCTGTACGCCTCGCTCTGCGGGTGCCGTTGAGCTGGAAGAATGCAGGCACGTTGCAGAGCCGCCTGATCGCTGCGCTGGACGGTGACATTGCCGCTCAGCCCTCCGCTTACGGGTTTAACTTTGGAGTGGGGCCGGATTGGAAGGCACGTCTGTCCGAATGGATGACGTGCGCCCGGCCAGTGCGGCTGCGTCCGCTCATCAATGCGACGCGGCGGCGCGTTGGCCGCGCAAGGGTCGATCCAGAGCTGCTGCATCGGTACAGAAAACTCATGCCGGGCGAATGGCAGATGGATTCGCTACTCGATCTTGCGCAGTTGAACGATGCTGCGGCCCTGGGGCGCGCGGTCGCGATTGAAGTCGTGTTTCGGCGGCTACTCCAGCCGCCGGTCAATTGAGCTCGGAGGTGGATGATCTGCGTGATGGTCTCGCACCTGGGCTGAGATAGTGGTTCGATGGGCTGCACGCGCAGCCCGCCGCCAGTTGCTTCAGGATCAAGCCAAAAGTGCGTGGACATCCCCTTTCACTTCCCGTGGTCGCCCAGTACCGCATTCATGTGGGCGGCAAACAGCGGGTAGACCTTGAGCGATCCCGTCGCGCTCAGGTGACCCGAGTCGTAGTAGAGAAACTCATGCCCCGTTGCCCAGGGACATATATCCGCATTGCAAAGTGCATTGGCGACCTTCAGCACCGACGCCAGCGAGTACTGCGCCGCGGCCGCTTCGAGTACGGAATTGGCTTGCGCCTGCCGATGCTCATACTCAGATCGCGTCACCGCATTGATGTTCAGTTGGTCGTCTGATGGATCGACCGCAAATCGTATGCTTGCTTTGGGGACCGGTGTGCGTTGGTGCGGATTGTCCTCCATGAGCACCACAGGGACTCCCAGCTTCTGATACACGCCAAGCGTTTCAGCCAGCGCCAGGCGAAGCGCCGGTTCGCCGGTAACAGAGTGCTGTTGGACACGAATCTTGCCCGGACCCATATAGCTTGTCCACGATTCGATCAGGACCACTGCTTTCGGTCGCATCTTGCTGGCGAATTGGATTGTCTTGTCGCCCAATTCTCGGCATGCATCCGAATAGTCGGTCTGCACGATGACGCCTTTCAGTGGCAGGCAGCTCCCGATGGAGGAGAAGACGATCCTTGTGTTCGTAGCCTTGCCGTACTTGTCCAGGGTCGGGATCATGGCCCTGGCATGGCTGTCGCCGTAGGCCAGCACTACCGTGTGGGAGCCCGTGTCGCCCATCTCGCAGTACCACTCATCTGGCAGGTACGAATCACGGGCCTGCTTTTGCAGAAACGTCATCCTGGTCTGGGGGTTGAAGCAGTCCTGGGACGTGGCGAGCGAGCCAAGCTTCATGGAATCGACATACCGCTCGGCCTTGGCCGAGACAAAGCTGAGCGGCCGATCGGGTAATCCTGACGCTGCATAAACACCCAGGCCCGCCACACCCAAAATCGCAACGGCAGCCGTGAGCCCGACCGAGGTGGAGCGTCGGCGGCTCCGGCGTACCGGATCCTCGAAGTAACGATAAGTAAGCCACGCCAGCAGGATCGACACGACCGCCAGCACTAGGCGGGATGCGCGGCGAAATGTCGGGTCGTTGTCGCCGAACACGATGACCACCAGCGAGAGCAGCGCCCAGTGCCACATGTACAGCGGGTAGCTGATCAGTCCCACCCATACCGCAGGCCGCCAACTCAGCAAGCGTCTGTTCAAAAACGTATTCGGCCCTGCGTTGACGATCAACGCCGTCCCGAGTACGGGAAGCAAGGCCCAGAAACCAGGGAATTTACTGGTCGGCCCGATCAGCACGAGTCCTGCAACGATGAGGGCGAACCCTCCCCAGGACTGAGCTGGGCCCCACCTCGACAGCCAGGGCACCCCATGACGGTGTGCTACTGCGAGCCATGCGCCCACCATCAGTTCCCAGGTGCGGGGGATCGGCGAAAAGAATGCGTGTGTCGAATGGCCGTTCAGGACAAGCGACACATTGAACACGAAGGTCACGACCGCGATCAGGCCAATAGACCTCAGCAGGGACCAGCGGCGATGGGTGATCACCCACAGAAGCAGCGGCCACGCAATGTAGAACTGCTCTTCGACTGCCAAACTCCACAGATGCAAGAGCGTTTTGTCGATGGATGCGTGATCGAAATAACCGGCCTCGTTCCACAAGACAAAGTTTTCAACATAGCCGGCACCCGCCGCGATGTATTTTCCAAGGCGCTCGTATTCCGAGGAGAACAAAACCAACCAGCCGACGACGAGGCAAACACTCAACACAAGAATGAGCGAGGGGAAAATCCGGCGTATGCGGCGCTGGTAGAAGTCCGAAAGCAGGCCGCCAAAGGTGAGGAACTCGTTGTCCTCGATGGCCTTGACCAGAATTCCCGTAATCAGGTAGCCGCTGATGACGAAGAAGACGTCGACACCTATGAAGCCACCCGGGAGATTCGCTGGTGAAAAGTGGTAGACGAGCACTGCCAGCACTGCCAATGCACGTACGCCGTCGATGTCGGGCCGATAGAACCCTTTGGGCTGCACAATGTTGAAGAAGTCTCGGGTGGCCATCGACAGACCCGTGCCTGGGCAGTAGGGGGGGAGTGTACCTTGCAGGTTCCAGGAGAAGGGTTGCCCGGGTGCGGTACGGCACGACATAGCAAGTGCGGCCGCTTGTCCCGGACCGATCCCATGAGCCCGCAAAACGTGGGATGGGTTGGTCAAACATCGCAACGTCGGGCTGGCAGGTTCTGCTAGAGTCCGGCTATCGCATCGTCTAATTAGTCGTGGCGCCCATGCGCCAGGCGGGCTGAGCAAGGAAACTTCGCGAGACGTCACAGGTGGATCGATGAGCATCAGAGCGATATCGCGCGCGGCTGTGGAGCGACTGGTCGCGCGCTTTGGTTATGAGCTGAAAATTGTTGGCTCGCCGCCCTCCGGGTACGAGAGCTTTCTCCATCGTCTTGTGCAATCCGGGGTCCGTCCGCGGACCGTGTTTGACATCGGGGTGGGAAATGGAACGCCCTGGCTTTATGCCGCGTTTCCGCAAGCACATTTCATCTTGATCGAGCCGCAAAAGGAGTTTGAGCCGGTCCTGCGGGAGATTTGTCAGCGCATTGACGCCGAATACCATCTTGTAGGCGTCGGCAGCAAGGAGCAACGCCTCCCGATTTACCGCCTGCTGAGCAGTCCTACGGGATCGTCGTTCTTGCCGCCGAACGCAGACACGGAAGAACGATGGGGCGCGTCGGAAAAATCCGGCGAGTTGCATGTTGTCCCGCTGGATACCTATTGCGGGCAGCCGGGCCCGTTTTTCGTCAAGATCGATACCGAGGGCTTCGAGCTCGAGGTGTTGCGAGGTGCCGCAAAGGTACTGGAACAAACCGAAGTCGTTCTCATGGAAGTCGCGATCTCGAAAAGGCAGGAGGAGGAGCCGGATTTGATCGAGATCGGGACGTTCATGAAGGACCATGGTTTTCGCCTGATTGATTTTCCCGTACTTACCCAGCAGGCACGAGGTGGCCCCCTCCTCTACGTGGATGTCGCATTCGCGCGGGCCAAGGAGCTGTGATCCGGGCGCATGCTCCAAGGTGTGGCCGGAAGCGAACACGATGGGTCAGGGCGGCGTAGAGCGCGGCAGGACCGCAAAGTTGGGGTAGTTGTTGTAGCCGTACTGTGGTGGCTCTGGCCGCACACTGCGCGACTCGAAGATCCTCCACGCCTCGAGCGCCCTGGGTAGACCACTGTCGGCCGCCGCCGCCAGCCCAATTTGAAGGTTGGCGGGGAATCCCGTTGGCGAATGGGCATAGCCCGACATTTGCCCCGCCTTCCATGGCTGCTTTTCCTGTTTTGACATCGCCGCCACCATGGCTGGCGAGTTGCACTCCAGACCCACGAGGTTGGGAAAGGTCGCGGCGTAGACAGCCTTGTAGTCAGGCAACCAGTTCCCGTTTGCATCCTTCACCACAAATATATAGCCGGATGCCTCCAGCCAGCAGAATCCGTGGGTGGGGTCCGATTGCCACCCGGTCATGATTTCGATGTTCATCCGGGACAACCAGTCGCGTAGCGGTGCGGCCCCGGCAAATCCCAGGTCGGCGGCGTGCCCTGCCGACCAGGTGAAGAAGTCGTGCATCCACGGTGCCATGCCTTTTTCGCCGGTGGGCTTGCCTGCGGCGTCTTTCACCGGATAGGTGGCACCACTGTCCATCAGTTGCAGCGGATTGGTGCCGGACTTGTCGGTGTACCGGGTGTTCCAGTCCGCCAGCGAGTTGTTGACGCTCGCATTGAACTCGGCTTTCAGCGGGTAGTGATCGGGCAGCAACCAGGCTGCATCGGCCATTTCGCGCAGCACCCAGGCCTTGCCGCGAACCTGGCTGTAACTCGCGTCAATCAGTCCCTTGTCGAAATCACGGTAGGTCGGATTCGGCGCGAGCTGGTTGCGCGACGCGGCGAAGGCCAGCTCGGACATGTAGTAGTAAGAGCCGGTCACCATGTACGGCACATACGCCTGCGAGGGCTGATGCGCGTTGTCCCACAGCGTGGGGCTCCCCGTGCCGTACCAGCCCGGCTTGCATCCGTTGACGACGGCATTGTTCACACAATTGGGCAGCAGATCACGCCGGTAGGCGGTAATTTTTGCCTGGTTGGCGGCAGATCCGGTCACTGGCCGGTGCGCAATGCTGTTCGCAGCAGCCCAGGCCGCCGTGGTGATGTAGGGATGGTCTTGAATACTGACAGGCCATCCGGTCGCGGCATCCCGGTAGTGGATGTCATAGGCGCCGAGCGCGTCGGTATTGGCCAGCATCCAGTGGTAGGCCCGCACGTCCGGATCGATGATGTACACGCTGGTCCAGCGCGGCAGGGGACCGATCGCTGCCTGTGCCCCGGCCATATGCATTTTCTGGGTCTGGTCGCAATGATCCAGCGGCGCGCAGGACTGCCGCAAGCCCGCCAGAAATTTCTCGTCGGGCTTGAGCTGCATGTAGCGGGATACGGCCTTGCTCGCCTGGATATATTGCGTGTCCTGTTGCAAATAGACATCAGGCTTGGCCAGATTCCACCACAACACCTTGTGCCAACGGGTGGCTGTGTACTGCGTGAGTGCCGGGCTGGCATAGGTCGCGGTCCCGGAAGTCAATGTCGCGGTGTATTGCGGTTGGGCCTGCGGCGCGAAGGCGGAGGTGTTTTCCACGATGACATCAGTGCGTACCTCGCCTACCGTGCCGGGCACGACACCCGCGTAGGCGCGCACCGCGAAGTAAATCTGCAGGTCCGGGTTGGAGGTGCCATCCGCCTTGGTCACCGGGCCATTCACGACCCACTCGCTGGTCTGCGGGCCGGACAGCCACACGTTGCACCTGCGGTCCCACGGCTTGCACGCATTCGCGGCGTTGGCAGCCTGCAGCAGCGAGCGGGCGTCCGCGGTGTACTCCGCCCCGCCGATATCGAGCGAGACCTCGGCGTTGTAACTGGTGGCAAGCAGCTGCGACAAGCTGACAGGCTCGTTCGGACCTGCCGTGCTTGACGCGGGGGCCGCAGAAAGGGTCAACGGCAGCTTCGCATTGCCTGGCAACGATGCAACCATCGTGGTCAGAACAGCGTGGCGCAAGCTTCCGTCAGGATGGGTCGCTTTGCCATCCACTTGCAGCACGACCGGATGACCGTTGAGAGTGGCGGTAACAGTTGCGCCCCGAGGGACGTCGCCGACCTTGAAGACCTGGCCGAAAGTGACTGGTACGTTATTTTGCGTCTGCCTGGTCTGGCTGATCACGTAATCCGTCACTACGGGTTTCGCTTGCGCCTGCAGGGAAGCGAGCAGCAACACGCAGCTCGCGAGCCCGCATGACACTTTCATCGGGACCTGTTTCATGGAAACTCCTGATCAGTGCCGCAGGCCGGCCAGTAAACTCCGTTAGTACCGGCACATGCAAGAGGGGGCGAGCAACGGGGGTACGTTCCTGGTGCTCGGCATTTGGGGCAGGCGGTTTGATGGGATACTTTCGGGTTCACCACCCTATGCCGTACTCTGTCTCGATTGCCGAACGGCTTGGAGCAGCTCGTGCTGCGGACAAGCCATGCGTATCGACGTCGCAAGGTTCGCAGGGGAGTGCTTCTGCGCTCGGTACCCGACACCTTTTGGAACCACAAGTGAAATGATGGTGCTCGTTCTGCAAATCGTGATCTTGTGTCTGCTGGCCGGGGCCATCGTGCTTTGGGCAGTTTATTTTCCGTATCCCTCGCCTCTGATTCGGCGATGGCTTGCGCCGCGCAAGCGGTGGCCGGAGTCACAGATCCGAATGTGGTTGCGGCGGGGGGAGTTTCAGCGCGCGTTTCTGCGCCATTTTTACAGCGACCCGGAGCGGGTAGCCCCTCCCGGCGACAGCATGCTTGCGCCGGCCGATGGTCTGGTGACCAGCGCGGACGTGCGCGATGACGTGCGCTATCTGGTGATCGCGCTAAGTTTCTGGGACATGCATGTACAACGAAGTCCGCTGGCAGGAAGCGTGCTCAGCGTGGGGTCGCATGGCGACGACTTCATGGACGGGGAAGGGCGGGAGTTTGCGTTTCTGCGGGAGAAGTCCTGTCCGGTGCAAAAGCGCGTCGTGATTGCGACGCAGACCGGGCAGGTTGCGGTGCGCCTGATTACCAGTATCGCGGCGCGCCGCATTGAAACGTGGGTCCGCGCGGGAGAGAAGATCGAGCGCGGTCAGAGGATTGGCAGGATCCTGTTGGGCAGCACGGTGGTGCTGGAAATGCCCGCTGCCGCAAAGTTGTTGGTGCGCACGGGCGACCGTGTCTGGGCGGGTGAAACCGCTGTTGCCGAAACCCTGGTTGCGTCATGAACGAATTCTTCTGGGCCTCCGGTCATCTGGGTTGGGGCGTTTTTGCGCTCGTCGTGTTCACGGCGCTGTGGGGGCTCTTCTCTGATCTGGTTTGGCGATTGAGAAACGTCCGGATCGGCAAACTTGCCGTTGCGATGTCGATTGGCTGGATTGTCGGGGCGGGGCTGATTCTTCTGGGGTTCTATCTTTGCAATCGGTAGCCTGGTCAGCGCCGGCGTTGAATCTCCCTGCACTTCCTGTCGGCAATCCGTGAAATTCCCCGGCCAAGGACTGGTTCGTTTCTCGCACACTCCGCTGCCGCGTCCAGCCGTGTGGCGGTGTGCGGTATCACGATCACGCAATTGTGGCAGTCCGCGACGCGAGCGCCCTCACCGGCGGACAGGCCGCTTGCGGGCGGTGTCGGTTGACCTGCCGCTGCATGTTGGACAGGGATGGTCGGTTCGGGCGCGGCCTGCGAACTGGCCCTTATGTGAGACCCGAATGACTGGATGGCCACGACAAGTGCGTATGGCAGGCGGATCGGCAGTACCTCGGTGTACGAAAATACGCCATCCAGAACGTTCAAGCTGCTTTGCTCTTCCGAAC
Organism: Rhodanobacter sp. G2-10; assembly: GCF_055809185.1. Lineage (NCBI taxonomy): Bacteria > Pseudomonadati > Pseudomonadota > Gammaproteobacteria > Lysobacterales > Rhodanobacteraceae > Rhodanobacter > Rhodanobacter sp. G2-10. The sequence continues at coordinate 197,607 of NZ_CM147900.1, forward strand.
CAGGGCGCCGCCAGTTTTTCGCCGGCGACACGGGAGGAGTTGCGGGCGGCGGTGGTTTCGATGTGGGCTTGGACGGCGGGGATGGATCGGGCGTATACGGCACCGAGCGTGGTATCACGGCGAAATTGGGATAGTTGTTGTAGGCGGTCGTCCCCTGGGGTTTCACGCTGCGCGATTCAAAAAGACTCCATGCCTGGTGTGCGTTGGCCAAGGTACTGTCGGCGGCGGCAGCCAGACCAATCTGGAGATTGGCCGGGTATCCTGTTGCCGAGTGCGGATATCCATGCATTTTGCCGGCTTGCCACGGCTGCTTTTCCAGCTCGCCCATGGCAGTCACCATCGCCGGAGAATTGCAGGCAAGTCCGGCCAAAGTCGGGAACGTAGCCGCGTACATGGCGCCGTACGATGGCAGGTACGTATTCCCCGTGGGTTCGGTAACCACCAGCGTGTAGGCCGAAGCCTCCAACCAGCAATATCCGTTGTTTGGGTTGGTTTGCCAGTCGGTCATCAACCCAATCTCGAACCTGGCCAGCCAGTCACGCAGCTCTGCGGCACCGGCAAAGCCCAGTTCGGCTGCATGCCCCGCCGACCAGGTGAAAAAATTGTGCATCCACGGCGCCATCGCATTCTTGCTGCCGCCGTTCATGCCGTAGCTGTGGCCGCTATCCACCAGGCCCAGCGGATTGGCGTTCGGGTTGTTCGTGTATTTCTGACTCCAGTCCGCCAGCGAATTGTTGACGCTCGCGTTGAACTCGGCCTTCAGGGGATAGGCATCAGGCAGCAACCATGCTGCGTCGGCCATCTCGCGCAGAACCCAGGCTTTGCCGCGCACCTGGCTGTAGCTTTCGTCGATCAATCCCTGCGAGTAGCCACGGTATACGGGATTCGGCGCAATCTGGTTGCGCGATGCCGAAAACGCCAGCTCCGACATGTAATAGTACGAACCCGTCACCATGTACGGCACATAGGATTGTGCCGGTTGATGCGCGTTATCCCACAGGGTCGGGCTTCCTGTGCCATACCAGGCCGACGAACATCCCGACACGACGGCGTTGTTCACGCAATTCGGCAACAAGTCACGTCGGTAGGCAGCGATCTTGGCCTGGTTGGCTGCAGAGCCTGTCATTTTCTGCTGTGCAACGCCATTGGCATAAACCCATGCCGCCGTGGTTATGTTGGGATGGTCTTGAATGCTGACCGGCCAGCCCGTCGCTGCATCCCGATAGTGGATGTCATACGCCCCCAGCGCATCGGTGTTGGCCAACATCCAGTGGTAGGCCCTCACATCCGGATCGATGATGTACACGCTGGTCCAGCGAGGTAGCGGGCCAATCGCCGGCTGGGCACCGGTCATGTGCATCTTCTGGGTCTGGTCGCAATGGTCCAGTGGCGCGCAGGCCTGGCGCAGGCTGGCCAGGAACGACTCGTCGGGTGTCAGCGACATGTAGCGCGACACGGCCTTGCTGGTCTGGATGTATTGCGTGTCCTGCTGCAGGTAGACCTTGGGCTCGGCGTCATTCCACCACAACACCTTGTGCCAGCGGGTGTAGGCGTATTGGGTGAGCGCGGGACTGGTGTAGGTGGCGGTGCCCGAGGTCAGGGTCGCCGTGTATTGCGGTTGTGCCTGCGGCGCGAAGGCCGAGGTGTTTTCCACAATGACATCGGTGCGCACATGAGCTACCGAGCCGGGCGTGGTGCCCGCATAGGCACGCACCGCGAAATACACCCGAAGATTCGGGTCGGTCGTACCATCGGGTGCGGTCAGCGGACCATTGACGACCCACTCGCTGGCCAGGGGGCCCGACAGCCAAAGGTTGCACTGCTTGCCCCACGGCGCGCACGCGCCGGAACGGTCTGCCGCCTGCAACAACGCGCGCGCGTTGGCTTTATAGGTCTTGCCGGCAATATCGAGTGAGATCCAGGCATCGTAGGACGTCGCGAGCAGTCGCGAGGTCGTGATGGGCGTGTCTGTTTCAGGCGGTGCTGGTTCTGCGGTCAGCACGAGCGGGATCTGGCTGCTGCCGGCCAGCGAAGGGACCATCATGGTCAATACGGCATGCCGCAGACTGCCGTCAGGATTGGTCGCCTTGGCATCCACCTGCAGGGTCACGGGCTTGCCATTGAGTGTGGCCGTAACCGTCGCATTCCGGGGAACGTCGCCATTCTTGAAGACTTGGCCGAAAGTCACCGGTACATTGACTTGTGTTTGCGTGGACTGACTGACGATGGTATCCGTGACTGCTGCGGCGTGCGCGTGCGTTGCCGCCAGGAGCAACGCGCAGCCAACGGCTGTGCTCGCCAGCTTGCAGATCGCCTGAAGAAAGTGATCTTTCCGGCAGGACAGCCGTGGTTGACAGTGATTGTTCATGGCGGTTTCTCTTGCGCGCATCGAATGAATGACCGGGAAAATTCACCCGATGTGATGTCCGGTTGCGCGGGTACCACCCCTTCGGGACGTGCGATGGGTGGCAGGCGTCGTTCGGTTCCTTCGGCATCGTGTTGGAAAGGCGCTGGCACCGTTTCCACCTCCTGTAGCCGTGAAGATAGCGTATACGCTGCGATTTACGGGGGCTGTGAAGCCAGTCACGCGCTGGGCAGTGGCGGGCCCTGTCGACGGCGAACCGTCCACGTGGCGTAGTTGGCGAAAGCGCATGGTGTTCATTGCCGTATTCGGGTCGGCCACGCAGAAGAAAGGCCGACGGGCATTGCCCGTCGGCCTTCGTCAGGGTACGCAATCGAGCGTCGCTTGCAGGCGCGCAATCTATTTCCCGCTCTTGCCCAATTCCTGATGCAGCTTTTCCGCTGCTTGCTTGTCTTGAAAGACGGCGCCTGTTTTTAGCAGCGCATCCAGCGTTGCGCGGGCGCCGGCTTTGTCGCCAGTCCGCGCCTGGGCTACGGCCAGGTGGTACTGGATGGCCGCCACATTCGGCGCTGCCTTGGCAGCCTTCACCAGGATCGGAAAGGCGGTCTTGGGCTGGTCAGCGCCGATCAGCGCCCAACCGTAGGTGTCCGCCACGCCGGGCGACTCGGGAGCGAGTGTGTAGGCGCGTTTGGCCAGGTCGAGACCCTTGGGGTTGCCCTGTTCGGCATAAAGCCAGGCGAGGTTGTTGAGCGCGACGACGTTCTCCGGGTATGCCTTCAACACCAGCTCGTACTGGCTGGTAGCCAGCGTCTTTTGCTCGTGGTCAAGGTAGTACTGCGCCAACAGCAAGCGTGCCGCCGTATCGTCCGAGTGTTTGGCGAGCCAGTCGCGCAGGGCGGCTTCCGGTTCCTTGGCGTCGGTCTGACTGAGGGCCTGGAAATTCTTGATCACCAGCGGCCGCTCGTAGCTGATTTTCAACCCTTGCTGGTAGGCGTTTGCGGCCTTGCTCCAGGCCTTGTCGGTCATGTACAGGTCGCCTTCGAGAGCGAAGCCTGCGACCTTCGTGGCGGCTCGCGTCTGCAGCGATTTCGCCAGCGCAACGGCGCCTGGCAGGTCATGATTCTGCAGTTTCATGAACGATCGCAGCGTCACCGCCGTGACCTGCTCAGGATCCGCCTTGATGACCTTGTCCAGATTTTCCGCGGCGGCGGAGGTGTCCTTGTCCAGAATCTGCGCGCGCGCCAGGTTGGTGCGGAACAACGGCACCTGCGGCGCGAGGCTCACGGCTTTCTTCAGGGGACTGAGAGCTTTCTCGTGATGACCGGCATTCAATTCAGCCACACCAAGCGCGTTGAGCGCCGCGGGATTGTCGGGATCGGCGTCGGCAAACTGCCTGGCAACGCTCGCGGCTTCATCGAATTGCCCCCCTTCGCTGTACAGCATGACCAGGCCTGCGTACGCCGCGGCAGCCTTCGGTTCGGTGGCAATGGCGCGTTTGAGCCACTTGACGGCATTGGCCTTGTCCTTCTGGGTCGTCGCAAGCCTGCCGAGCGCTGTCATGGCGGCGACATTCCGCGGATCCTGCTTGAGAACCGCTTCATAGCGGTCGGCGGCGTCCTTGTAGTGGCCCTCGAGCAAATCCAGGCTACCGAGGTTCAACAGTGCCTGAACGTTCTTCGGATCCAGCTTGAGCGCCTGCGAGTACTGGGCACGCGCCTCGGGGCGCTTGCCGGCGGCGACCAGCGCCGTTCCATACAACAGGTGCGCGGCGCTGTCGCCGGGATTCTTGTCGGCATGCGCGGCAGCCGTTTTGACTGCGTCATCCGGGCGCTTGGCACGCACATAGGCCATGGCCAGCAGCGTGGCGCGTCGCGCTTCAGTGGTGGCATTACCCTCTGGAATCTGTCGTAGCAGGCGAATCGCTTCGGACACATTGCCGTTGTCGAGCGCCTTGCTGGCCGGCTCGAATTGCGGATCGGATGCCCCGCTCTTCGCCGGGACGTGACCTACCAGCATTGCTCCTTCCGCGCCGCCCGTCGAAGCCGCCGCCGCGCTGGTGCTCTTGGAGGCAGCCCGCTGCAGCAGCGCCATCAGCTCGGTATCGGTTGGCTTGCCCGGCGCGACCGGACGGAGCATGTCCAGCGCCTGGCGCGAGCGCCCCTCGCGATAGTAGGTCAGCGCAAGCATCTTGCGCGCTTCGACATTCTGCCGGTCTGCGCCCATGACATTGCTGAGGTACATTTCCGCCTGGCCGTAGTTGCCCTGCGCGTAGCTGACCGCGCCCATGAGCATCTGTGCCTCGGCATTGTCAGGTGCCGCCTTGAGCACTTGCTGCAATTCGGAAAGTGCATCGTCCAGATGCCCTTGCCTGTACAGCACGACGGCACGCAGATAGTGCGGATACGGGTGCTGCGGCGCCATCTTTTCCAGCTCCTGGATGCTGGCCAGGGCCTTGTCCAGGTGGTTTTGTCGAGCCTCGGCATTGGCCAGCCGTGAAAGCGCGTAAAACCGCTCCTGCGGCAGCCAGTCGGCGTCCTGGAAGCCCAGCACTTTCTGGTAGTCGGCTTCGGCGTCGGCAAGGTCTCCCTTGCTGAACGCCAGATCGCCCTTGGCGATCCATGCTTGCGGATTCTCCGGCGAAGCGAACAACGCCTGCTGCAGGTATTTTGCCGCCGCTGCCTGATCCTGGTCGATCGCGGCCAGTTTGCCGAGCCCGACCAGCGCTTGCGGATCCTTCGGGTTCAGGGCCAGCGCACTCTTGTACGATTTTTCCGCCTGATCATTTTGCTTGAGGGCGCGATATGCGTCGCCCCGGAGCGCGTCCACCCGCGCCTGGGTTTCGGGTTCGAACGACTGATTGGCAGGCAGGGTCTTGAGGACTTCGTCGTATTTTTGCGTTGCCAACAACGTGCGTCCCATCGGCACCGCCCAGCTTGCCGCCGGCACCCCGTTCGCCTTCGCCTTTTCCAGTTCGCTCAAGGCATCATTTGTATTCCCCAGCATCAGCGATGCCTGCCCGAGAAGCAGCCATGCCTCGCCGTTCTTGCTGTCGCGCTGGAGGACCTTCTTGGCCTCGATGTAGGCCGCGCGGTACTGGCCGCTGGCCTGGTACTTGGCCCCCGTGTTCAGGTCGCCATGACTTTTCCCCAGGCCACAGCTGCCCAACAGGAATGTGATGCAAACAAGGGCCAAACCCTGGCGGATGGCCCGAACGTTCAGCTTGGTCACGCGCATGTCTTTACCCCCTGGAGTTACGGCCGCGCCGAGCGCAGGGTCAGTCTGCTTCGGTGGTTTTTTTCAAATCATACTTGTCGAGTAGATCATAGAGTGTCGGTCGGCTGATGCCGAGCAGGCTGGCCACCCGCGTGAGGTTGCCGCCCGCCTGCGTCATGGCCCTTTCGATGGCGCGCTTCTCGGCCGCGGCCCGTACCTCGTGCAAGCTCAGCGCATCCCCGCCGCCGGTCGCGCCCAGATGCAGATCCTCGATCCCGATCTGCTTGCGATCTGCCATGATCACGGCGCTGTTGATCGCATTTTCCAGCTCGCGCACGTTGCCGCGCCATGGATAGGCTTCGATCGCCTTGAGTGCTTTGGCCGTAAAGCCGTTGACCTTCCGCCCGTGGCGGCTGGCCGCCTGTTCGAGAAAGTGCCGCGCCAGCAACGCCGCGTCGCCGGTCCGGTCGCGCAGCGGCGGAAGCACGATGCTCACCTCGCTGACGCGGTAGAAGAGGTCCTCGCGGAAGCGGCCCGCGCTGATCAGGCTTCGCAGGTCCTGATGCGTGGCGCAGACGACGCGTACGTCGACCGGGATCAGCTCGCGCCCTCCGATTCGCTCGATCACCCGCTCCTGGAAAAAACGCAGCAGCTTGGCTTGCAGCGCGACCGGCATGTCGCCGATCTCGTCGAGCAGCAGGGTGCCGTCGCCCGCCAACTCGATCTTGCCCTTGGTCTGCTTGTGCGCACCGGTGTAGGCACCCTTCTCGTAGCCGAACAACTCGGCTTCCAGCAGCGGTTCGGGGATCGCTGCGCAGTTGATCGCCACGAAGGGCCCGTCCCGGCGCGTGCTCAACCGGTGCACGGCGCGCGCAAACAACTCCTTGCCGGTGCCGGTCTCGCCGAGCAGCAGCACAGTGGCGTTGGAAGGGCTCACCTTCTCCACCAGCCGGCAGGCGTCGCGCATCACCTCACTGTTGCCGATGATGCCGTCCAGTTTCGACGGCGACTGGCTCTTGAGCTTGCGGTTTTCCGCTTCGAGTTCGTGAACGCGGAAGGCGCGATCCACGATCATGCGCAGAATTTCCAGGTCCAGCGGCTTGGAGCAGAAATCGTAGGCGCCGCATCCGATCGACTTCACCGCGTTGTCGCGGTCGCCGTTGCCGGTGACCACGATGACCTTGGTGTCGGGCGCCAGCTGCAGGATATCGGTGATCGAGGCGAAGCCCTCGCTGGTGCCTGCCGGGTCCGGCGGCAGGCCGAGATCCTGCAGTACCACGGCGGGTTCGTGAGTGCGCATCAGTTCAAGCGCTGCAGGGCGGTCGCCGGCCACGATCACGTCGTAGTCCTCGAAGCTCCAGCGCAGCTGGCTCTGCATGCCGGCATCGTCCTCGACGATCAAAAGGCAGCGCGGCCTCTCGCTCATGATGCTCCCCTCTGTTGGCTTGTCGCAGATGCATCGCCGGCCGGGTCGGCCAACGGGAGGCGGATGACGAACAGCGTGCCTTGGCCCGGCGTGCTGCGTACGTTCATGGTTCCGCCCAGCGATCGCACATACTCGCGGGCCTGGTAAGCGCCGATGCCCATTCCCTTGCTTGCCTTGGTGGTGAAAAACGGCTTGAACAGCCGGTCACGGATGAATTCCTCGTCCATTCCCGCACCGTCGTCCTCGATCTCGATCACGGCTTCGCCCGCCGCGCGATTCACCCGCAGCGTAACATGGCCCTCGGCCTGCGCCGCGTCCTGGGCGTTGCGGACGACGTGCCCCAGTACGGTGGCAAGCTGTTCGGCGTCTGCGCGCACCCATAGCTCCTCCGTTGCCGCCAGGTATTTTGGTTGCGGCGACTGCGCGCGGCACTCGCCAAGTGTCCTGTCGATGACCCCCGCCAACTGCACGCGACCGCGTCGGCGGGGCGCGGCGTCACCGCGCAACTGTTCGAGCAGCAGGGAGATGCGCTGCACCGAATTGGCCACGGTCTTGAGCATGTCGTCCACGAACGCCGGGTTGTGCTTGTGACGCTCGGCGTTTTGCAGCAGCAACGATTGTTGGCCCGCGACATTCTTGAGGTCGTGCATCAGGAAGGCGGTGAGCTGGTTGAAACCCTCGAACTGGCGCGCCTCGGCCAGGCGCTGCGCGTCGACCGCCTGCGCGAGTGTGCTGGCAACCTGGCTGCCGGCGGCCCGCAGCAAGTCGATGTCCTCCCAGTCGAACGCGCGTCGCGCGCGTGCACGTGCCAGCACCGTAAAGCCGATGAGCCGGTCTTCCAGCATCAGCGGCACGATCAGCCACGCGTGAGGCAGTTCGCTCAGTTCCGACGGTGCCCGCAACCGTTCATCGCCCAGTGGCGCCGGTTGATCCAGATCGTAAATCCAGCGGCGTTCACGCATGAACTTCAATGCAGGCGCGTCTGCCGGGAACCTGAGTCCGGGCGGCGCGGGCATGTTCAGGCGTGCTTCCAGCAGGAAGTCACCGCTATCGCCGCGCATGAACAATGCGCCAGCCGGGCTGTCCATGGTTTGCGCCATGGCGCGCAGCGCGCGCAGCGGCAGCTCCGTCTCCCCGGTCGACAAGGTGGCGGTCAGGCGCAGCCATTCCTCGCGGTAATCATGGCGAAAACTGAAGAAGTTCTTGTGCAGGAACACCCTCAGGTGTGAACGTGCCTGGCCGGAGAATCCGATTGACACTGCGCCCAGCAGCGCGAAGCAGACGAACGTGATTTCAGCGACCCGACCCCAACTGCCGCCGTACAGGCGCACGTAGTAGCCGCCGATCGCCGTGGCGAGGATGTAGAACGCAACGGCCATCAGGCTCGTGGAATAGAACACCGCACGACGCGAAATCCCGACCCGCAGTGACCACTCCGGGTTGCGCACCGCGGCAACCAGCAACAGCGGCACCAGCAACGCGTTGATGAAGCCGCGCGCCGCCCATGCGCTGAGATTGAACTGCCGGTACAGCACCGCGTAGGAATACAGAAAGATGTCGTAGGCGAACAACAGGCCAAGCGCGATCACCAGGAATTTCAGTGCCCAGCGCTGTTCCGCCTCGACGTTGCGGTAAATCTGTTCGAGAAACATTACGCCGACGAGGGCCAGAATCAGCACGCCAATCAGCAGCGGATTGATGCTGAACGCCAGCGAAGACGATGAAGCCAGCCCGGTTGCCGGCCACAGGCAATAAAGCGCGAGCGCGATCCAGAAAACGTGCGCCACCGCCCGCAAGCCGCGAAGGAGGCCGGACATCGGCCATGCACCGAACAGGGCGCTCACGAAGATCAGCCATGCGCCGTAGCGCAGAACCTCGGCCAGCAATACCCAGTTGACCGACAGGGTGCCCTGCCATTCGGCGTACGCCAGAAACGCGCCCCATGCGACCGAAGTCGCCGTGGCCAGCAGCAGCAGGGCGCCGGTACGCTGACCGCGCCAACTCACGGCCAACAGTGCCGTGCCCACGAGGAAGGCGGCAGCGGCGATCAGGTAGCTGGATATGACAATGTCATGCATGGTCGGAACGTCCCCCGCGCACGACGCAATGGTCGGCGCTCATCTCGACTAGCGCGTTTCAGGATTCACGCATTGTCGAGCGCGTGCTGGCCGGAGCGTCCGGTTGCTGCCGTGCCGTCGCCGACCGTGGATGGCACGCCCTGCAGGCGGTGGCGGATGTCGGCTGCGACGCGCGCCGCGGTATGGCCGTCCCAGAGTTCGGGTTTGCGTCCATGTGCCCAGTTGCCGCCAAGGATTTCGGCCACGGCGGGCGCCAGTTCGCCGGCAGTCACCAATCGATTGCTGCCCTGGGTGATGGTGATCGGCCGCTCGGTGGTCGTGCGCAACGTCAGGCAGGGAATGCCGAGGTAGGTGGTCTCCTCCTGGATGCCGCCCGAATCCGTGATTGCCAGTGTTGCGCCGCACACCAGGTTCATGAAGTCGACGTAGCCCAGCGGGTCGACCACTTGCAGGCCGGGTGCGTTGGCGAGAGTCTCCCACAGACCGAAGGATTCCAGATTCTTGCGCGTGCGCGGGTGGACCGGAAACACCAGCGGCAGCGTGGCGGCGATGGCGGTCAGTTGCGCCACCAGCTCCGTGAGTGGTTCCGCGATATCCACGTTGGACGGACGGTGCAAGGTGACCACCCCGTAGCCGTGGTCGTCCAGTCCAAGCTTGCGCCGTTCCCCGCTGGCCTCGATGCGGTCGCGCATCAGTTCGTAGGAGTCGATCATGATGTTGCCGACGCGGGTGATCTTGTCGGCCGGAACGCCTTCGGCCGCGAGATTCTCGTCGGCATCCGGCGACGGCGTCCACAGGATGTCCGCGATGGCGTCGGTCACCAGGCGATTGATCTCCTCGGGCATGCGGCGGTCGCCACTGCGCAAACCGGCCTCCAGATGCGCGACCGGAACATGCAGCTTCGTGCCGACCAGGGCGCACGCCACGGTCGAATTGACGTCCCCGACCACCACGAGCAGGTCCGGTCGATCCGCTTCGCAGGCGCGTTCATAGGCGATCATCACGTTGGCGGTCTGTTCGGCATGGCTGCCGCTGCCCACGCCAAGATGCAGATCTGGCGATGGCAGCCCGAGGTCGCTGAAGAAGGCGTCCGACATGTTCTTGTCGTAGTGCTGGCCCGTGTGCACCAGACGCAGGCGGCACCATGGTTGGTCGCTCAACGCATGGAACAGCGGCGCGACCTTCATGAAGTTCGGCCGGGCGGCCGCGATCAAATCAATCCTGAGCCGCTGCATCGCAGGTAACTCCCCGAAATCCATATGACAATTGAGTGTACCAGCGGCGTTACCGGTCCGGAGTCCCGGCGTGGCAACCTCCCGCCCCGTTCTCGGCGCCACCGCTCCCGTCGGGAACCCCGCCGCCGATGCCAGCTTGCATGTCCGGCTGCAGCAGTACAATCTGTGACGTGGATCACAATAACCCGACTCGAGGGGCGGTGGCTTGAAGCCAGCGGCATTTTTCGGGGAACTCAAGCGCCGCAACGTGCTGCGGGCGGGCACGTTTTACATCGCGGCCGCGTGGGCGCTGTCGCAGGGGCTGGCGCAACTGCTGCCGGTGTTCAATGCCCCCAACTGGGTCACGAAGTGGTTCGTGGTGGCCTGCATCATCGGCTTCCCGTTCTGGGTGCTGATCGCCTGGTTCTACGAATTCACCCCGACCGGCCTGAAGCTCGAGAGCGAGGTTCCTCCCGAACACTCCATCCAGGAGCATACCGCCAGAAGGGCGGACCGCTGGATCATCGCGGTACTGGGTGTGGCCGTGGTGCTGCTGGTGACCAACCAGTTCGTATTGCGTCGTGATGTCAGTAGCCAGGCGGAACAGGTCGATGCCACGGCGCTTGCCGCGGCGCTGGCAAAAATTCCCATACAGTCGGTTGCCGTGTTGCCGCTTACCAACGAAAGCGGCGATCCGAAGCAACAGTATTTCTCCGACGGCCTGTCCGAGGAACTCATCTCCGAACTGACCCAGGTCACCGGGCTCAAGGTCATCGGCAAGTACTCCAGCTTCAAGTTTCGCGATTCCACCAGCAGCCCGGCCCAGATCGGCGCGGCGCTGCAGGTGGCCAACCTGATTCAGGGTTCGGTGTTCCAGCAAGGCAACAAGATCCGGGTCACGGTGAGCATGATCCGCGCCGCAGACGGCACCAGCGTCTGGTCACACAGTTACGACGAAGAACTCAAGGATGTGTTCGCCATCCAGTCCCGGATTGGCCAGGCGGTGGCGGCAGCGCTCAGGGTCAAGTTGCTGGGGAAGTCCCTGGTGGCAAGCGACAAGCCGCCCGGCGGCAGTGTCGAGGCGTACCAGCTCATGTTGCAGGGTCGGGCGCTGGCGCGCACGGGCGGCGAGGAGGAAACGCGCCAGGCAGTCGTGCTGTTTCGGAAGGCACTGAAGCTCGATCCCGATTACGCGTTCACCTGGGGGCTGCTTTCCAACGCCCTGGTCATCCAGGGACAAGCTTTCCTGACCGGTGATGCGCGCCAGCAGGCCTACAGGGAGGCGCGTGCCGCCGTTGACCGGGAGCAGGCCCTGGCGCCTGATGCTTCCTTTACGCACGCAGACCGTGGCTACCTGCTGTCCGTGGCCGACAACGACCAGGCCGGTGCGCTGTTGCAATTCAAGCGGGCGCATGCGCTCGCGCCCAACGATGCCACCACGATGAATTTCCTCGCCAATGGATTGGCGGCTGTGGGACAGTTGCAGCCTGCAGTCGATTTGCTGCGCAGGGCCATCGCCACCGATCCGCTGCGCCCCGGCTTCTACGTCAACCTTGCGAGCGTCCTGCTGGGCCAGCACGATCTCGACGCGGCCGAGCTCGCCATTCGTCAAACGCTGGGCCGGCAACCGGGTTATCCGGTTGCCTACACGCTCCTGGCCACCGTCGACATCCTGCGCGGCAATGCTGCTGCCGCGCAGCGCAATGCCAAGCAGGAAACCGATCCGCTGTACGCCCCGTGGATACAGACCATGGCGCTACAAATCGATCCCGACAAAAAACGAGCGGACGCCGCGCTGCGCGACTATGTGAGCAAGAACGGCAAGGACCAGCCCTATCTCATTGCCGACCTTTATGCGCTGCGCCGGCAACCCGATGAAATGTTCGAATGGTTGCACCGCGCCTGGAAGCAGAGTGATCCCAGTATCAACTTGCTGACCGATCCGTTCGTGCTTGCGTATCGCAGCGATCCCCGTTTTGCCGCCTTGTGCCGGACGGCCGGGCTGCCCGTGCCGGACCAGTTGCCGTCCACTGCCTCGACCGACGCCAGGAAGCGTTGACCGCCGCGGCTCGCGCCCTGCCCGACATGGTCAACCGGCATGCGCAAGATGGTGCCGGGTGCGTGCAAGCCCGAAAACGTAAATCCGATGTCGAAAACGTTTACGAATTCGACAGACCGCCCCGATTCGCTCTCAATGAAATCAATGGCTTGGACGCTGGCATTGGCTATGCATTGGGCAAACGGCCGGATGGAATCGCCCGGTGATTGCGGCACCGCCGCAAATGCGTCGTCCTATTCAGAGGATCCAGCGATGAAACGGTATCTGGCTGTGGCACTTGTCGCATTTGCTCTCGCTCTCGCCGCTCCGAGTGCGTTTGCCGTACGAGTCAGGGTGGTAGATCCGCCCGGTTCGCTGACTACCTCCAACCCTTTCCCGGATTGCGTCAGCAGTACCCCGTGCAACATCTACTATTTCGGAACTACCTATCATCCCGGCTTTGTCAGCTGTTTGCATCCGCCTGCCGGTCCCATCAATCCCGCCGTGGATACAGCCGGCTTCAGTTTTTGCCTCTGGTTGAACAACAAGACGGGCGCTGGCGCCAGTCAAATTGATTTCGACCTGACGGTTCCCACCGGAGCAGGCGGTGCTCAGCTTCAATGCGACAGTGACGACCCGAATACGCTGGTTGCGATTCAATGCCCCTCGTTCCTGCCAGCCGATGGCAGCTCTTTCGGGATGACGTTCCTCAGCACCCCCGCGCTGGGTGACGGCAGGGATTTTTACCTGCTGACCGACTTTGAAACTGATCCCGGAAGTGCTGGCGTTACCCTGTCTGCGACATCCGTACCCGAGCCCGGCGAGCTTGGCCTGTTCGGGCTGGGGTTGCTGGCCATCGGTGCAGCTTACAGCTTGCAGAGGCGGCGCCAGCGGCCGGGCATGAACGGGACGCGGTGATTCGCAAAACCGGGTTCGCGAATCGTCCGGTCGACCACCATGCGACACGATTCCGGGCCATCCCTGGCGACGGGCATGGCCCCGGGATGTTGCGTCGTCGCTGGACAGCAGCCACTGGGGCGCAGCTGCCCGGCGAGTCCGCTGCGGAGCCTACGCCGACTGAGCGAGGCAGTAGTCCGCCGAGGCCGGAACAGGCCGCAGGCTGGGATCGATGCAGAACCGCTCTTTCAGGAAGTCCGCGATCAGTGAGCCCCGCAGTTGCTCGGGCTCGAATGCGAAGCGATTCGAAAACGCACTGGCGGGCACCGGATTGTCACGCGCATCGGCAAGTCCCCGCGGCAACACGTCTTTTGCCAGGCACTCGCGAAGCCGCAGACGCAGGGGAACCACCGGGTTGTTGCGCACCAGGGGATAGCTGGTCGGCTCGGCGAATTCCTCGAAACCATAGCAACGCGTGTAGAACTGGGCGTGCCGCGGATGCACGCCGATAACGATATCCGTCAAATCGGCATGCAGGGCGTAGTGCACCGCCCAGCGCATCATGCTGAACAGCGCACCGACGCCGCGCGAGGCGGATTGGCGACGATCGGCCAGCATGCCCACCTCGAGCAGGCGCCGTCCCTTGTGGCGCAGTTGGTCGAGCTCATGAGCATAGACGCTGTCCAACGCCAGGCCCATCGGGCTGTCGCGAAACAGGGTCATGGTGTAGCCGACATCGGCCCCGTCAGGTCCCCAGACCACGCAGGCGTGTTCACCCACGGCACCGGGCACGGCGTGGATGCCGAACGGGTTCTCGTTGATCAAGCCCATCTCCGAGTAGCGCTGGTACACCAGCTGCCACGCAGCCTCGACTTGCGCGAGGCTGTTCGCACATGCGCACTGCGGTTCAGTGCCGCGCATCGCCGAGCGGGAGGGATAGGTCGTCGTCACGCCAGCGGATGGCGAGTTGAGGGAAGCGTTCATCATGGGACATCAACACCTGGTCACGTGTCACCGCGAGTCGCTTCCTGCCTGTGGCCGTTTCACAGGCGACCGGTGCCCCTCTTGGGCGTGTACGTCGTGCGATGGTGGCGTGAAGTCTATGCGATGAAAGCCCCTCATTTGTGTGATGCGCGTTAGGAAATGCAGGAAAAACAGGCAAATAATGGCTGGAATCTCCAAAAACGCGCGCTACGACGCGATTTCATATACATGAATGCCAGCTTGCCAGCGGTGAGAGGCCATGCGGAGCACTGCGCAATCACGCGATTTGAAGCTTGAAACAGGCGCGAAAGGCCAGCGCATCGAACTGCAGCGTTGAGCCGCGACCTGCGGTCGTTGGGTCGGTGGCCTCTTCCATTGGCAGCGGACGGATGGACGATCTGGCCTCAGGGAGGCGCGTCGGCGATCGTGGAAGGGGTACGCTTGGAAGGCAGGCTGCAAGGGTCAGTGACAGCAATCAGATGATCTGATCGGGACGTACCGTGGACGAGCAAACAAAAGCAGGCATTCTCGGCGCAGGTATTGCCGCGCCCTCGGCGGACAACTCGCAGCCGTGGCGGTTCGCGTGGAGCGGCGACGAGCTGGACCTGCGGATCGATGCGGGCCGTAGCGGCCGCGTTTCCGATACCCGATATGTTCTGAGCGATCTGGCTGCCGGAGCGTGCCTTGAAAACATGGTCATCCACGCCCGCTCGCTGGGTTACGTGGCGCATGTGCAGACCTTTCCGGACTCGGAAGACGAGTTGTGGGTCGCCCGCATCGGTTGGCGTCGTGACCCCGGCTTGAATCCGACCGAGCCATTGGCCGCTGCGATCGAGCTGCGTCATACCGATCGCCGCTTTCCCTGGCGCGGCCCGATCACCGCCGATTCGCAGGCACGAATGAACGCCCAGGCCGGGTCGATTTCCGGGCTGCGGCTGTATTGGCCGCCGTCTGCGGATGAGAGAAAAGCCGCGCTCAAGGTCATCCGGCAAGCCGAAACGCTGCGATTCAAGAGTCCTACGTTGCACGCGGAACTGTTTTCGAGCGTCCGCTTTGACGCAGGCTGGCACGGCGCCTGCGAAGAAGGTCTGGCCCCGGCGACGCTTGCCGTGGAGCCGCCGATGCGCCCGGCCTTCCAGATGATGCGGCGTCCCGCCGTGATGGCCACACTCAATCGGCTTGGCGCAGCGTCGATGCTCGGGTGGCGCTCGGCCTACCTGCCGATCCGGCTGTCGCCCGGCCTGTGTCTGCTGGTGGTGCCGTCCGCTGCGCGATCGGATGTGGTCGCGGGTGGGCGCGCTCTGCAGCGTGTCTGGCTTCAGGCCACGCTGGAGGGACTCTCGGTTCAACCATACGCCGCCGCTGGAGTGCTCAGCCTGGGGTTCGTGCCGATCGAGCCGCGGTTCAGGCAGCAGCTGTTGCATCTCAGGGCTGCCCTGAATGACGTGAGCGGGTCGGGCTGCGGGCTGGTGTTCCTGCGGCTTGGGCGCGTGCGTTCCCGACTGCGTGATCGCAGTGGCCGACGAGCGCCAGAGAGCTTTGGCGCGGCCCCATAGTGGCCCCGGATGTGCTGTATCTTTGCGTTCGCGCTACCCGATGCCTGTGCGCCGCACGGGACGCGATCTTCCGTGCGAGGAGCCCGCTGAGACGTGCGCTTCGCGCCCCTCTCGGTCCTGCCTGCGGTTTTACCGCGCAAACGTGAAGAGCAGGTGATTTCCACCACGCCGGAATCCTTTACGCCGCCGATCGACGCGTTTCTTGAAATAAACCTAAGCTAAAACAATAACCTACATGGCCATGGTGGGCGAATGAACAGTCTGCGCCGCTGCATGGTGTCGGGAAACCTTACGGATATTGAGTGGATCGACCAACGTCAAGCATACAAATTCAATAAAAACAGTACGTTACCACTCTGGCCTGCTTCTTGCTTCCAAACTACCGAGGGCAATGTCACCTGATGTCGCTGCCTGCCGAAGTTGTTCTGTACTGATTCTCTCAAGGAGATAAAGTCATGTGGAAGAAGAAAACCATTGGAGCTGCACTCGCTTGCGCCCTGGCGCTGGGTGCATGGAGCGGAGCTGCGCTCGCAACACCCATTACCGTGGGGGGTATCACCTGGGATCCGGATAACGGGACGGATCTGACCGTCCAGGCACTCAACTTCCGTGAGTCGTCCGTTGCCGGCATAGGCGACAAATTGACCGGTTACGGGCAGATTGGGTCGATAAACGGAAGCGGCACCTTCTGCTCGGGTTGCAGCCTCACCTTCAAGTTCGAGTACACGCTGTCGGCGATTGAGGGCACGGCAACGAATCCGAAGGTGATTTTCACGGGCGGGTCCCTCAATTTTTACGTTGACGCTGGCGGCACCTTCGATGTCCAGGATCCCACGACCGCTGGCGTGGGCACGTACTGGCTCACTTTGACGGGCCATACCGCTCCGTTTACCGGCTTCACGGCAGTGGGCGACCTGTATTCCAACATCAACGGTCCCATTTCTGCGCCAGGTTCACTGTCCGCTGGATTCGGGTTGCTGGATGCGACCGGAGGCCCGGCAGCGTACTGGATGGACACGAACACCAGGGCAGACGGCGCGGACTTTGACCTAAGTTCGGCGTTTTCGACACAGCCGTACAAACAGTGTGAAACTGTTTCGGGCGATGAGACCAGCATCTGCCACTATCCGATCGTGGGTACTGGCACGCTGACTGGCAGGTCGTTGACTGTACCCGAACCGGGCACAATCGGAATGCTGGGCCTTGGCTTGGGCTTCCTGGGCTTGGCTCTGCGCCGGCGCCGCAAGGACTCGGACGACCTCGCGTAAGCAGGTGTCTCGTGGTTTGACGATCAATGGCGCCGCTTTCTCAAGCGGCGCCATTTTTTCATGGACTGCTTTCGTTGCGCAGCGGGCGCGCCAGGCTGGAATCCTGCATTACCCCGGATCGATGGCATTCCACGCTCGAGCATGCGCCTCGAATTCATCAAGCCGGGTACGCCGCCATTCGCGGGTCACCGAGCGCACGTTTCGTGGATCGGCGAACTCTGCGGTCCAGACACGCCCCGGGTGGGCGGCGTTGTAGGCCGTCACGAGCGGATGGTACGGTGCTCGCTACACAACAGCTTCACGTCATACACCGCAGCGCAGGTGCCTCATGATGTCTGATGCAAGCGCGACGACTGAACCGTTTGACTACGCAACGGCTTTCAGTCGGACTATCGGCTGGATCACCGCAGTCGAGCAGGCAGCGCTCCGTTCGAGCCGGGTCGCAATTGCGGGACTCGGAGGCGTGGGCGGCAGTCACCTGTTGACCTTGACCCGACTCGGCGTCCAGGCGTTCAATCTCGCGGATCTCGACCGTTTCGGGGTGGAAAATTTCAACCGGCAGGCCGGGGCGTTCCAGTCGACGGTGGGGCAGCCGAAGATCGACGTCGTCTCACGCATGGCGCGGGACATCAACCCGGACCTGGACATCAGGAAATTTCCGGACGGGGTCACCTTCGACAACATGGACGAGTTTCTTTCCGGCGTGGACCTGTATGTCGACGGGCTGGATTTTTTCGTCCTCGATATCCGCGCCAGACTGTTCGCCCTGTGTGCCGAACGCGGGATTCCCGCAATCACCGCGGCGCCGCTGGGCATGGGAGCCGCCGTGCTGGCATTCCTGCCAGGGCAGATGACCTTCGAGGAGTATTTCCGGCTGGATGGCCAGCCCAGGAATGAGCAGTTGCTGCGCTTCATGGTGGGTTTGGCGCCTGCCGTGCTGCATCAGGGCTATCTGGTGGAACCCTCCGCGGTGGATCTGATCAATCAGCGCGGGCCGTCGACGCCCATGGCATGCGAAATCTGCGCCGGGATAGCGGGCACCCAGGCGTTGAAGATCCTGCTTGGCCGGGGCAAGGTCATAGCCGCGCCCCACGGCATGCACTTCGATGCCTATCGGAACAAACTGGTACGCACGTGGCGCCCGGGCGGAAACCGCAATCCGCTGCAACGGTTGATTCTCTCCCTGGCGCGCCGCCGCTTCATGCGCAAGTAAGCGCGCGCTCAACCAGGCAGGACCGCCCAAGTCCGACACATGCTCAGGAGCCCGAGTCGGTCCGCGTATGGATGGACGAGTCATCGCTCATATGCACGGCGATCCAGCTCAGAACCTTGGTGGACGGAAATTCGCGCTTGTATGTGACAGTGGCCAACACCAGCAGGCCCACGATCATCCACCCGCGCAGCACCGGGGTATGCGCCGCGTGGCGCCAGGTGATGGTCAGGAAGATCGCCGCGGCCAGTGCGCCCCACAACGCACCCAGCACCAGCTCAATCAGGGAGTGCTCGCGTAGCATCCAGCTGGCGACCGAAATGGCGGAAGCCACACTTGCGCCCAGAACGAGCAGTACGATGCGAAGCGCCGTTCTGGCGTTGCTGCCGACGAATGCGGCTGCCACCGGGAAAAACAGGAACGACAACGCCGCATGCCCGCTCAGGCCAGTGAAGTTCCACCCCGACGGCGACCATCCCGTCACCATGTACAGCATCTTGCTCAACGCCACACCTGCACTCACCAGCAGCATGGCCAGCAGCCACCACCATCCGCTGCGGCGTGTCATCGGCGCTGCGATCAGCCACACGAAAAGCAGCGCGGCACACGGAATCAGCACGGCGCCATCGCCGAGGTACACCAACGCGTGCCAGACACGGAGCATCGTCATATCAGACCATTGCTTGTTGCGGCCGAAGATCCGCGGCTTGGCCACGGGAGAAGCGCAGTTGCCCCAGCCAGCTGGGGATTCAACGCAAGCATGGGCCAGCGGCCATGAACTGGACATCACTGTCAAACCGAATATCGCTGCGGCCAGGCCGACGAGGTATGTCCTCGGCAGACGACCAGCTCCGCCCTTTCGCCGATCGGGGATTCCGTCCCGGCCAATCGGAGGCTCATTCGGTACCCGTGCGATCGAACGATCCCCAGCATCAGCTGTTCGTGCATGTCCGGACGGACATGGATGGTGCTATCGTTTTCGCGCTGACATGCGTGGCTACGGGCCGAGGATGCTTGGTTATCGTGCGGCTTTGACAACCCGCCAATCAGCTCTTGTTCTCCTGCCTGACCGATCACCGGATTGCCGGAACGATGCTTCCGGCCCTGTCCCCGTATTGAAAGAGCAACCCGTCAATGGAAATCACCATGGAAGCGCCACATGCAATCGCTTGAAAATACGAAGATCGCCATTGTCGGGCTGGGCTATGTCGGCCTGCCACTGGCGGTGGAGTTCGGCAAGCAATACGACACGACCGGTTTCGACATCCGCGCCGGCAGGGTGGAGGAATTGCGCCGCGGGCGCGATCACACGCTGGAAGTCGATGCGACCGAGCTGGCATCGGCGACACGTCTGCGGTTCAGTTCGCAGCTGGACGACATCCGCGGCTGCAACGTCTACATCGTTACCGTACCTACGCCGATCGACAGCGCCAAGCGCCCGGACCTGACCCCGCTGATCAAGGCCAGCGAAGCACTGGGCAGCGTGATCAAGCCCGGTGACGTGGTGATCTACGAATCGACTGTTTACCCCGGCTGCACCGAAGAAGTCTGCGTCCCGATCCTCGAGCGCCTCTCAGGCCTCACCTACGACACCACCACACCGAACACCGAACACCGAACACCGAACTCCTTCTCCTGCGGCTACAGCCCGGAGCGGATCAATCCCGGCGACAAGCAGCACCGCGTGACCAACATCCTCAAGGTCACATCCGGCTCCACTCCCGAAGTGGCCGATTTCGTGGATCGCCTGTACGGCTCGGTGATCACCGCCGGCACGCACAAGGCCAGCTCGATCAAAGTGGCCGAGGCGGCCAAGGTCATCGAGAACACCCAGCGCGACCTCAACATCGCCCTGGTCAACGACCTGGCCAAGCTGTTCAATCGGCTCGGCATCGATACGCTCGAGGTGCTGGAAGCGGCGGGCACCAAATGGAATTTTCTGCCGTTCCGGCCCGGCCTGGTCGGTGGCCACTGCATCAGCGTCGATCCGTACTACCTCACCCACAAGGCCCAGGAGGTGGGGCATCACCCCGACGTGATCCTGGCAGGCCGGCGCACCAACGACAGCATGGGCGAGTACATCGCCGGCGAGGTGATCCGGTTGATGGTGCGCAAGGGCATCAATCCGGTGCGCGCACGCATCCTGGTGCTGGGGCTCGCGTTCAAGGAGAACTGTCCGGACCTGCGCAATACGCGGGTGGTGGATATCGTCGAGGCCTTGCGCGGCTACAGCACCGAAGTCGACATCTTCGATCCGTGGGTCGACGCGGCCGAGGCGCGGCATGAGTACGGGCTGGATCTGATCGATGCGCCGTCACCGGCCAGCTACGACGCCGTCATCGTGGCCGTCGGTCATCGCGAGTTCGCGGAACTGGGCAGCACGGGCGTGCGCGCGTTCGGCAAGCCGTCGAGCGTGCTCTATGACGTGAAGTATGTGTTGCCGCGTGAGAGCGTGGATGGGAGGTTGTAGGGCGGTTTTCGGTGTTCGGTTTTCAGTTTTCGGTGTCTGGAAAGCGCCAGTTGATCCGCGATCTCAAACAAGCCTCCGCCGCGCTCCACTCCTCCTCCAGGGACATCCAGGCAAAAAGCTGCCCGTTAAAATCAACACTGAACACTGAACCCCGCCCTCAACTCAAATCCTCGAATCCATGAAAATTCTCGTCACCGGCACTGCCGGCTTCATCGGCTCCCACGTGGCCATGCGTCTGCTCGAGCGTGGTGACGAAGTGATCGGCATCGACAATCTCAGCGACTACTACGACGTCGTGCTCAAGAAGGCGCGCCTGGCGCGATTCAGTGATCATCCGCGCTATCGACATGAAGCCGTCGACCTTGCGGATCGCACCGCGATGGAAGCCGTGTTTGCGCGTCACAAGCCGCAGCGCGTGATCAACCTGGCCGCGCAGGCCGGCGTGCGCTACGCGGCCGAGAACCCGCACATTTACGTCTCGACCAATGTCACCGGCTTTTTGCATGTCATCGAAGGGTGCCGGCATCACGATGTCGAGCATCTGGTGTACGCCTCGACCAGCTCGGTGTACGGCGCGGACACGCACATGCCGTTTTCCGAGCATCAGTCGACCGAACATCCGCTGACCCTGTACGCGGCCTCGAAGAAGGCCAATGAGATGATGGCGCACAGCTATGCCCATCTGTACGGATTGCCTTGCACGGGGCTGCGCTTTTTCACCGTCTACGGACCCTGGGGGCGGCCGGACATGGCGCTGTTCCTGTTTACCCGTGCGATCCTGGCTGGCGAGCCGATCAAGGTGTTCAACCACGGCCACCACAAGCGCAGCTTCACCTACATCGACGATATCGTCGAAGGTGTTGTGCGCATCCTGGACACGGTGCCGGGCAGGAATCCCGACTGGGACGGCAAGGCGCCGGACCCGGCCAGCAGCGGCGTCGCGCCGTACCGCATCTACAACATCGGCAACGAGCAGCCGGTGGAGCTGATGCGCTACATCGAGGTGCTGGAGCAATGCCTGGGTCGCAAGGCGCAGATGCAGATGCTGCCGCTGCAGGCTGGCGATGTGCCCGATACCGAGGCCGACATGTCGGCGCTGGCGGGGGCCGTGGGCTACAACCCCGGCGTGTCGGTGGAGCAGGGTGTGGCCAGTTTCGTGCGCTGGTATCGGGACTATTACCGGGTGCCGAGCTAGTCAGGACTGGTTCTGCGCCCGCTGGCAAGTGCCCTGATCGTCGCAGCAGCGGCGCCGCGGGGGCGCAACCGCTACAATCACTGGCCGACGCCGTGCGGATGCAACCAGCCCATCCAGATACCGAGGGCAACCATGGCGATCAACACCAGCGACAAGCCGATACGGCGGGTCAGCGCCCAGACCGTACGTCTGTCGTCATCCTTGTCGGTCATCATGAAGTACAGCGCCTGGCCGAGGTTGAAGATCACCACCAGCAAGACCACCACCAGCGCAATTTTGTAGACGGTTTCCACGTGACAGACCTGATGTTTTTCGACAGCGGCAGTATAGCCACCAGCGACGGTCCGTCCGCATGATCGGATTTCGCCGTCCGTCGTGGTGGGCATTGTTGCTGACTGTCGCCGGAGCCCTGTTTTTCATACGCCTGGGCGTCTGGCAGCTGCATCGCGCCGACTTCAAGGAATCGCTGCTGCGTCGCTATGCCGCGGCGCAGACCGCGCCGCTGCAGGATTTTGCTGCGGTCGCGGCCAACCCGCCCGCCGACAGTTTTCCGCGGGTGCAGGTGCGCGGGCGTTATCTGACCGATCGACTGTATCTGCTGGACAACCCCCGGCACGACGAGCTTGGCGGGGTCGAGGTATTCGCGCCACTGCAGATTGGCGATCAGCACCGGCTGTTGCTGGTCGACCTGGGTTTCCTGCCCGGCAACGGCAACGGCAAGACCCCGCAACTTCCGCCATTGTCGACCGCTGAGGTCGACTTGCACGGCCTGTACGTGCCGCCGCCACCGACCGGCTTCAAGATGGGCGGTGATGCGCTGGCGCGGCAGACCCGCTGGCCGAAAAGCAGCATCTACCTGGCCCCGGCGCAAGTCGCGCGCGATCTTGACCGGCCACTGTATCCACGCGTGCTGGCGCTGGACGCGGACAGCGCGTCGATCTACGTCCGGCGACACACGCTCGATCTGACCATGCCGCCGATCCGGCACCGCGCCTACGCGTTCCAGTGGTTCTCGTTCGCGCTTGCCGCCGTGGTGATCTTGCTGGTGCTGCATCGCAAGCGTCGGCCGCGCAAACCCCGATAGAAACCTCGTGAACCCACATCATGACTGCCCCGATGAAACCTGTTGACCCGAAGTCCCAGCGCAAGAGCCGCATCTACCTGCTTTTGATCGGCCTGGTGTTTGCCGGCCCGATGATCGTGGCGGGCCTGCTCACCGTGGGTGGCTGGCAGCCCGGCACCAAGAGCACGGGCCAACCGATTACGCCGCAACGCAATTTCGTGACGGAACAGCTGCAGGTGCAGACGGCCGATGGTGGCCACTGGGCCTGGCGTGACAGCGAGCCGCGCATGACCCTGGTGGCGCTGGCTGGCCCGGATTGCGCTGCGCAATGCCTCGATGTGCTGACCGCGATGGCCAAGGCGCAGCTCATGCTCAATCGCAACAAGTCGCGCCTGCGGCTGCTCTATGTGGGAACGCCTCCGGCCGACACCAGTGCGCGCCAGGCCATGCTTGCCTACTGGAGCATCGGCACGGATGTCGACGGCAAACTGGCCAGTTTCCGGCCCGAAACGCCGGACAGCGTCAGCGCGCTGCTGGTGGAATCCAACGGCACGGCGTTGTCGTTCTATCCCGCCGGCTTCGATGCGGCGGGCCTCCTGCGTGACGTGCGCAAGGTGATCAAGTGATGGCGACGCGTCGAATCCGGATCCTGCGCGGCCTGTCCCTGCTGGCGGCGTTGTTTGCCTTCGGCCTGGTGATGTTCGGCGCGTTCGTGCGCCTGTCCAATGCCGGGCTGTCGTGCCCGGATTGGCCGACCTGCTACGGCCAGGTCACCTGGCCGCAACATGCGCAGGCGGTGGCGCACGCGGACGCCGAATTTCCGGGGCGGCCGTACGAGGCGCACAAGGCCTGGCGCGAGCAGGTGCACCGGTTTCTTGCCGGTACCCTGGGTGTGATGGTGCTGGGACTTGCGCTGCTGGCCAGCTGGCGCCGACGTGGCGCGCTGCTCGCGGTGATTGCCGGCTCGGTCTTCGCGGCGGTCGGGGTGGTCTTGTACATGAGCGGTGAGCATCGATGGTCGTCGCTGCTGGCGGCTTGTGCCATCGCGCTGCCGCTGTTCGCGACGTTTCGCTTGCCGCGGCCGCCTGCCTGGAAGATCTGCGTGCTGGCGCTGGCGGTCATCATCTTCCAGGCGATGTTGGGCATGTGGACCGTGACCCTGCTGCTCAAGCCGATCGTGGTGACCAGCCACCTGCTCGGCGGCATGCTCACGTTCGGCCTGTTGTCGTACGTGGCGCTGCGCTTTGCCGGTGTGGCAGCGCCCGACGGGCAACTCGATGGGTTCCGCACATTCGTGGTGATCGGCGTGGTGTTGCTGGCGTGCCAGATCGCGCTGGGCGGCTGGACCTCGTCGAACTATGCGGCACTGGCTTGCGGCTACGGTCCCGGATCGTTTCCGGAGTGTCTTGGCCAGTGGGCGCCGCCGACCGATTTTCACCAGGGTTTCGTGCTGTGGCGCGGCATCGGCGTGAACTACGAGGGCGGCGTGCTCGACATGGCCGCGCGCAGCGCCATCCAGATCGCGCACCGGATCGGTGCGCTGGTGGTGTTCTGCTATCTGGGCTGGCTGGCGTTCAAGGCCGCGCGGCGTGGGCTGCGTGGCTATGCCATCACGATCGCGGCGGCGTTGCTGTGCCAGGTGCTGCTGGGCATCAGCAATGTCTATTTCGGCCTGCCGCTGGCGGTGGCCACGGCGCACAATGGCATGGCGGCGCTGCTGTTGTTCACTTTGTTGGCGACACTGGCGCGCACGCAGGATGCTGCGCCGATGTCAGGGGAGTCAGGTTGAGATGGAGTTGATTCGCGAATATCTGCAACTGACCAAGCCACGCATCGTCGCGTTGCTGGTGTTCTGTGCCGTGATCGGCATGTTCCTGGCGGTGCCGGGCATTCCGCCGTGGCGGGCGCTGGTGTTCGGCACCTTCGGCATCTGGCTGGCTTCCGGCTCGGCGGCGGCGTTCAACCACCTGATCGACGAGCGGATCGACAAGCTGATGGCGCGCACCGCCCGTCGACCCCTGGCCACCGGCAAACTCACGGCGCACCAGGCGCTGGTGTTCGCGGTGCTGATGGGGATTGCCTCGATGGTGGTGCTGGCCCTGCTGGTCAACACGCTGACCGCGGTGCTGACTTTTGCCGGATTGATCGGCTATGCGCTCGTCTACACCCGCTATCTGAAGCGCGCGACCCCGCAGAACATCGTGATCGGTGGCCTCGCCGGCGCGATTCCGCCGGTGCTGGGCTGGACCGCCGTGACCGGTGAGCTGCACGCGTTCGCGCTGCAGCTGTGCCTGATCATCTTCGTGTGGACGCCGCCGCATTTCTGGGCGCTGGCCATCTTCCGCCGCGACGATTACGCACGCGCCGGCGTGCCGATGCTGCCGGTGACCCACGGCGTCCGTTACACGCGCTGGCAGGTGTTTTTCTACACCGTGCTGCTGACCCTGGTGACCCTGTTGCCGGCGATCACCGGCATGAGCGGGATGATCTACCTGGCGGGTGCGGTGGTGCTCGATCTCGGCTTCCTGTACTACGCGATCCGCCTGCTCAACCCGCCGGACGAGCTGTTCGCGATGAAGGTATTCAAGTATTCGATCGTGTACCTGATGGCGCTGTTTGCCTTCCTGCTGCTCGATCACTGGCTGGTGGATCCGCTGGTCCGGCACGGCCTGTCGCTGCATCGGGTGGTCTGAAGCAGGCTCCCGCCGCAGAAACTTTCGCTGCTGTCGAGATTGACACATTCGCGGCGCAGCACGACAATGCGCGCGCCCTCCGGCGCGCTGCGTCGGTTGGTTCCCAGTTCTGACAAACCAAGGCATATGGACGTCTACCCTAGTCGCAACGTCGACACCCGCTCGCTTCGGGTGCCGGCGCCGCACAACAACCTGTTGAACGCCTGTGGCGACCGCCTGCGGTCGGCTGGTGCCTTCCTGATCCAGGGTTAGGCGCAGCCCCTCCGGAGACGACGCCGAGGGCGTCGTCATGAGGAGATGGGCTAATGAAGCTCCTTCGCGATTTCTTTCACCTGCGCCTTGCCGGCGTCCGCACGGCCCCAAGCCGTCCGGCGTCGCTGCCGCATGACTTCAGTGTGACCGTACCCGCGCCGTTGGCCGAGCAAGCGGCAGCCAGGCCGGTGCCGGTCGAGTTGCCGCGGACCAGCGCACCGCGGCGTGAACCGGCCTCTTTCCTGCGTTCTTCGCGCCACCTGCGGCTCGGCAGCGGGCGCCGCTGAGCTCGCCTCCTTCGCAGGACCCAAGGGTGACCCCGTGCCCGGCCCAGGTTGTCGCCCGGGTGGCGCCGGCGGCGTACCTCTCCCCAGTATTTCCGCACATGGACGCGAGTCATGAGCAAGCAATTCACCGCGCCTGCCGGCGAAGCCATGGGTGGCGGCGCCGCGTGGTCCGCAGATCGCACTGTGACTCAGCACGCCGTACGCGATACCGCTTCACTGCTGGACATGCTGGAGACCAGCCATCACGGCCTTGACGAAGTGCAGATCAATGAGCGGCTGCACCGCGACGGCCTCAACGAGGTATCGCGCGAGAAGCCGCCACACTGGACCCTGCAGCTGCTGCGTGCGTTCAAGAATCCGTTCATCGTGGTACTGCTGGTGCTGGCCGGCGTGCAGCTGTTCAGCGACCGCGGCGACCTGACGGGGCCGGTCATCATCGCGGTGATGGTGGGCATCAGCGTGGTCCTGAGCTTCACCCAGGAATACCGTTCGTCGCGCGCGGCCGAGCAGCTCAAGGCAATGGTGCGCAATACCGCCGCCGTGCTGCGCCGTGCCTCGGACGGGCACAGCGAGCGGATCGAAGTGCCGGTGCGCGAGCTGGTTGTCGGCGACATCGTGCAGCTGTCTGCCGGCGACATGGTGCCGGCCGACTTGCGCCTGCTCGGCGCCAAGGACCTTTTCATCAGCCAGGCGATTCTCACCGGCGAGTCGCTGCCGGTGGAGAAGGCTGCGCCGCTGCCGTCGACGTCGGACGGCGACGCGGTGGGCAATCCGCTGGAGCTCACCAGCATCTGCTACATGGGCACCAACGTGGTCAGCGGCACCGCGACCGCCGTGGTGCTGGCCACCGGTGCGCGCAGTTATCTCGGCTCGCTGGCCCACAGCATGAGCGGCCAGCGCGTGCAGACCAGCTTCGATCGCGGCATCCGTTCGGTGAGCTGGCTGCTGATCCGCTTCATGGCGGTGATGGTGCCGATCGTGTTCCTGATCAACGGACTGGACAAGCACGACTGGACCGAGGCCTTCCTGTTTGCGCTGTCGATCGCGGTCGGGCTGACCCCGGAAATGCTGCCGCTGATCGTGACCGCCAACCTGTCCAAGGGCGCGCTGGCGATGTCGCGGCGCAAGGTGGTGGTGAAACAGCTCAATGCGATCCAGAACTTTGGCGCGATGGATGTGCTGTGCACCGACAAGACCGGCACGTTGACGCTGGACAAGATCGTGCTGGAACGCCATCTCGACCTCGAAGGCGAGGAATCCGGCGAGGCGCTGGAATACGGCTATCTCAACAGCCATTTCCAGACCGGCCTGAAGAACCTGCTGGACAAGGCGGTGCTGGCGCACCGGGATCTGGAGTCCGTGGCCGCGCGCTTTCGGGTGGTCGATGAGATCCCGTTCGACTTCCAGCGCCGGCGCATGTCGGTGGTGGTCACCGACGGTGGTGGGGAACACCTGCTGATCTGCAAGGGCGCGGTCGAGGAAATGCTGTCGATCTGCGCCCACGCGCGGGTCGGCGAGGTCACCGAAGCGATGACCGACGCGCGCCGCGATTCGATCAAGCAGATCACCCACCGGCTCAACCAGGATGGCCTGCGCGTATTGGTGGT
This sequence comes from Rhodanobacter sp. G2-10, assembly GCF_055809185.1. Classification (NCBI taxonomy): domain Bacteria; kingdom Pseudomonadati; phylum Pseudomonadota; class Gammaproteobacteria; order Lysobacterales; family Rhodanobacteraceae; genus Rhodanobacter; species Rhodanobacter sp. G2-10. The sequence continues at coordinate 225,420 of NZ_CM147900.1, forward strand.
GGCGGTACGACGGGAACCGGCCCGCTCCTGTGCGTACGGCGTTGCCGACGAGAGCGGACTGGTCGCCATCGGCCTGCTGGCCTTCCTCGATCCACCGAAGGACTCGGCCGCCACCGCGATCCGCGCGCTGCATCAGCACGGCGTCGCGGTGAAAGTGGTCACCGGCGACAACGAGGCGGTGACCCGCAAGATCTGTCGCGAAGTCGGCCTCGATGTCGAGCACTCGGTCGAGGGCAGGGAGATCGAACCGCTGGATGACCGCGCGCTGGACGCGCTGGTCGCCCGGGTCACCGTGTTCGCCAAGATGTCGCCGCTGCAGAAGGCGCGGGTGGTGCGTTCGCTGCAGCGACTGGGCCACACGGTCGGCTTTCTCGGCGACGGCATCAACGACGCGCCGGCCCTGCACGATGCCGACGTCGGCATCTCGGTGGATACCGCCACCGACATCGCCAAGGAATCAGCCGACATCATCCTGCTGGAAAAGAACCTGATGGTGCTGGAGGAGGGCGTGCTGGAAGGCCGCATTACCTTCGGCAACATCATGAAGTACATCAAGATGACCGCCAGTTCGAACTTCGGAAACGTGTTCAGCGTGCTGGTGGCCAGCGCGTTCCTGCCGTTCCTGCCGATGTTGCCGCTGCAGATCCTGGTGCAGAACCTGCTGTACGACATATCGCAGTTGTCGATCCCGTTCGACCGCATGGACGAGGAATACCTGAGCAAGCCACGCAAGTGGGATGCCGGCGACATCGGGCGATTCATGGTGTGGATCGGGCCGGTCAGCTCGATTTTCGACATCACCACGTTCTGGCTGATGTGGCACGTGTTCGGCGCCAACGCGCCGGAGCACCAGTCGCTGTTCCAGTCCGGCTGGTTCATCGAGGGCCTGCTCTCGCAGACCCTGATCGTGCACATGATCCGCACCCGCCGTATCCCGTTCGTGCAGAGCGTTGCCGCCGCGCCGGTGCTGGGATTGACCCTGGCGATCATCGTCCTCGGCATGCTGATACCGTTCTCGACGTTGGGCGCACACATCGGCATGTCGCCCTTGCCACCGATGTATTTCGCATGGCTGGCGCTGACCTTGGTCAGCTATTGCGTGCTGACCCAGTTGATGAAACTGATCTACATCCGCAGGTACGGACGCTGGCTCTGATCGCTGCCGGCTTCTTCCGTCCTTCGTGGGAGCGCAGCCTGTCCGCAAGGGACTTCCTTCGGTCGTGCGCGATGCTCTTGTTGTGCGTCTAAAGCAAGAGATTTCGTCTGCCTTTGGCAGCCGAGGTACTTCTTTTTTGCTTGTCCAAAAGAGAAGTACCCAAGAGAAAACGACACCCCACTTGGCGCTTGCCGCCCATCCATGGGCGGCAAGTCCGTGAGCGGGGGCCGGGTTTTTTGACAGCACATCCTTGTGCTGGCGAAAAGGAGTCGACCTCGGGCAACCGCTCCTGCGTTGCCTCAACTCGGGCATCCATGCCCTCGCCTGTCGACTCCCGCTGCGCGGCCTGTCGACCCCGCCTCGCCGCCGCACAGGGGCCCGGGTAGAGCAGCGGGCCATCCTGGCCCGCACTCCTCAGAAGAGCCGAGCCAACAGCCAAGGGAGTCGCGGCAGATTGCCGCGTGATATCACCTGAAAGTAATCGCCAAATCACACTTGACCAAGCGAGTGGACCCGATCCCTCAAATGCGTTGCTCCTGTGACAACTGGCTCATCATCTCGCGAGTGGTGCCTGGCGTCGCACATGATGAACCGAGGGCCCACCTGATGACGACGTCTCCCAGGCGCAAAATGCCTCGTCTGACGCCCATGGGTTGGCGACCCTCCCGAGCCGAGGTGGAACGGTCAAGGTGCGACGGACGAAGATACTCCGGCAGACGGTGATGGATACAACCCAACCCCGCAGATAAAATGTCTTGCGTCGTAGCAAAACGACGACGCCAACTCGGGGAGCAACCGACAACGATTTGATCTCGTGTAGGATTCAAGACGCTCCAGGGGCGCACGAGAAACTGAACAGCCCACGCATCTTGCCGAATCGAGGCACTACCTAGCGTTAGCCGTCTATGGAAATCATCGGCATTCTGTTGTTCGTATTCATCGGTTGCACGTCAGGCACTGAGCCAGTGCCCATCGCTGCGCCGGCCATTCGCACTCCCGCGGATGCGTGCTGGTCGAGATCTGGGGTTTGTGTTGCAACGGTGGTGTTCAACGTGCTGTCTGACGGCAGCGTTTCTGACGTATCAATCAAAGAGTCTTCGCGCGATCGCGCTTGCGACGTGGCCGTGAAGCATGGTGTGGCCAAATGGCGTTACGCATCCCGCACGTCGCCAATCAAAGTCATCAAGCAAGTGCAGGGCTACACTTGTCCCGCCCACTGAGCGGCAGCTAACCATTCGTCCCAGGCGGACGGTCGTGCCGCCGCTCAACTCAACTGCAAAAGGGGATTTGCACATGAAGGTCATCGAATCTGCATTGCTTATGGTCGTCGGTACCGCGTTGCTCACGTTCAGCGCCATCTCACTCGGATTTTTTCCACGTCCACTCACGTTCAGCAATCCCACCCTGTTCGTCGAGACGCTGGCCATAGTTGGTTTTGCCTTCCTCGGCTTTGGCGCTCGTGGTGTCTATCGGGTTCACCGTGCCATTTCCGGCAACGTCTCGCTCGCCACGTCCGGCGGCAACGTCGCCTAACCCGTCGTCCAAGCGGACGCGCGAAAACGCGCGCAGCTCAATTCCAGCGTGAGGCCTATGAAAGCGAAGACGCCCCTTCTTGCCTTGCTACTTCTAGTGCTCCCATTATCTGCTCTGGCGTCGGATTTCAGTGGTCTATTGCCGCTCTTGTTCGTCGTCTATTCACCTGTAGCAGCACTAGCCCTTCTGCTGGTGGCCTTCGCATTCTGTGCGCTTCGCCTATTTACAAGCGCACGCTTTCTCATTGTGTATTCAACCCTTTGCTTCCTCGCAACGGCGCTAATCCTACTTCTTGTCTTTGCCGAGATCCGAGGCGAGGGGAAGATGGTCCCCGCTCTTGTCGCCTTCGCGCTGCTCGCACTCGCCGTTGCTCCTGGAGCCGGGCAATACTTGCTTCATCGGGGAAACCTCCGTCGACAGCAAATGTGCGAGCCAACGCTTGCTGAAATCCTCGCTAGAGATGGGGCGCAGCCCGCTTCTTCAAAGCGCGAATAGGCCTAACCATCCGTTCGAGGCGAACGACCCCGCCAGCGCTCAACTCCAGCGCTAGGCCATATGACCGCAGCATTTCTACTGGATGTGAAGCGGATCTATCCTGTGGATGAGAAAGGCACTGTACTGCAAGGTTGGGTGGTCTGTGCTTGCGTCACGGTCGGAGACCAAGTGAGTTTCGTCTTTCCGGGACACGAGAAGCAGTGCAGTATTTCCGCTATCGAGATTGAGCGTAGGCTCGTCAACGCGGTATCAAGTGGGGTTGAGTCAGGGCTTCTATTCGCTAACCTGACGGCGGCCAAAGTAAGTGGTGGCGTGCTTTCCGCTTTTCGCGCTTAATAGCAGCAAGGGTGTTGTTTGGGTACTAGGCATATCTCACGGTGATGCCTAACCACTCGTCCAGGCGGACGCACGTAACGCGCGCCGCTTCATTCCAGCGTTATACCTACAAGACACTTCAGGCACACCGATGCAGCTGACCACGTTTTGCGAAGACTGGATCTGGACTATGGATTATCCGATCAAGATCGCTGGTATCGCTTTTAATGCGCGGATGAGCATTGTCCGCCTTGCCGACAATAAATTGCTGTTGCACTCTCCAGGACCAATTGATGACGCTGTGACGGCAGTCATCAATGGACTGGGAGAGGTGTGCTATATCGTTGCTCCTGGGCTGTTGCATCATATGTACGTGGCGCAAGCACAAGCTCGATTCCCGCATGCAGAAACGTACATTTGTCCGGGTATCGAACGCAGGAATCCGAGTCTGTATTTTGATTGGATATTGGGGTCCCGCGCTCCCGCGGCATGGTGCAACACAATGAATCAGATACTGATTCGAGGCAGCAGGTATGTGTGGGAAGTGGCGATGTTGCACAGACCAAGTAAAACACTTTTGCTCGTCGATTCGATCGAGTACATCACGGATAAGACCGCCGGTGTCAATTGGCCACTCAAGACTTTGTGGAAGCTTGTGCTCCGGATGTGGAACAAACCTAGGCCCGCCCCGGAGTATCAGTTCGGCTGGAGAGACAAACGCGCTGCGCGGGCCTCGCTAGGCAGTATTCTAGAATGGGACTTTGACAAAATCATTTTGTCCCATGGTGACAATATCGTACAAAATGCAAAAGACAAGGCACGCCAGGCTTGGACTCCGCCGCTCGAGACCAAGGCATGAGCGTTTCGGGTATAACCATTCGCTGAAGCCGACCTTCATGCCGCTAAGCGGGTTGCAGGAGGCTGAGCTCAAGCGTCAGGTGTGGAGGAGCGCGCGATGCTCGCACCGTCAATTGTCGCAGTGGCGGTAGCGTCTCTGGCTGCGCGCCAATCGATTTCAACGCCATATGCGAGCCTTCCGGGCTTGGCGTCCAAGTTGTGTTTCGAGCACCCCGAGGACGAGGGCTCAATGAGTGGCCATCCCAGCACCGTCGGCGTTTTCACCAACTTCAATGGCTCCATCCCTGCTTACTGCATGGCGCTGTCTAGTGGCCAAGCCGTGTGCATCTCCGTTGCGCCCGGGGCCTTTACAGTCCTAGTCAGTTCCAACCGGTTCTTCGATCCAATCGGCGATGCTCCGAGCGTTTCCAGAAAGCAGGAGTGCAGGTCGCTGCCTCTTCATTCAAGCCTCAAGACGAAGAAGAGGATCACGCTAGACGTGTGGCCCACCAAGTCAAGATCAAGTGGTGGCGGTTACAGCGACTGCGGTTGGGACATCTCGCCACGTGGTAAACCACCTAGCCACATGTCCAAGCGGACACGAGTACCGCGCGTCACTTCACTCCAGCATCAGGTCCAACGGTGTCAACTTGTCTTCGCACAATTTCCTTCGCGGCCTCTCTCTGCTTGGTGCAGGGATGCAGTCACGCGCCTCCCACTTCTGGCGAGATGAATCATGATGAAGCTTTGCAGGTGGCTCGCCCGGCGGCAACCACGCAAGGTTGTAACCTACAAGACTTTTCGCTGCTCTCCTTCGATGGTGATATGAGTCATGACGGAAAGAAATGGTTCTTCTTACTCGTTTGCAAGAGGCCTGCTCCGGGCTGTGCCGTGTTTGTCACCATAGACCGGGAAACCGGTGCAATCGTGGTTTCCCCAGGTGCATAGTGGCAGGTGCACCTAACCACTCATTCGAGTCTCACGGCCACGCCGCCGCTCAACTCAAGCGTTAGGTGGCTCACCGTGCGGCTAATCAAATCCTCTGCTGTTTTGCTTGTTCTCCTGGGGGCTACTAGTCGCGTTTGGTCGGCGACCCCCGGTCATTTGGTGGCGCCGTTGAAGGATCAACATGCGATTGACGGATGCGCTTGGAGCGCATCCGCGCGAACCGTCGGGCCTGGCTTTGTATTTCTAGTGGAAGTCGACGACTCCCGTTCACTCATGAATATAGACGGCTCGGACGTAGAGCTTGCTCTTGCCTCGGAGCACGGAACACTCGAAAAAGTCGGAGATGTCATGGAGCGAACGTTCAAAAGCCACGACGTGTTGGTCAAGGCCAAATACCGGGTTACCTGGGCTTGTCCAAAAGATGATGACTCCTGTGAGGTCACAAGATTCACCGTATCATTCAACGTGTCGAAGGGTTCCAAGCAACAGACTGTACGTGCAGCTGGCGATGTCGGTTGCTAGTCGGGCCGCGTAGCATCGATGTTGAACTGAAGCTTTGCGGCATGAATTTGGGGAACGCGACCGTCTCTTTTTGGCCGAAAGTTGGCGGCATACGATTGTTTCGCATCTACTGAAGCAGTACATCGGGGCATTGACTGCGTCGAGTCGTTCTTCGCCTTTCGCAACCGCAACGCGGTTGCGCACCGAGTGCGGGCCAGGATGGCCCACTGCTCTGTCCGGGGCCCCTGTGCGGCGGTAAGACGGGGACGACAGGCCGCGCAGCGGGCATCGACAAGGATGTCGATGCCTTTTCGCACGGGCAGGCGACGGCATGGATGCCGGAGTTGAAGCAACGCAGGAGCGGTTGGCCGATGCCCGTACGAAAAGCCGGGCCCCGGCTCACGGACTTGTTGGGCATGGCGAGGACATGGATACCCGAGTTGAGGCAACGCAGGAGCGGTTGCCCGATGCCCGGCAAGCGCCAAGCGGGGTGCTCTTTCTCTTTGGTTATCTTTCTTTTTGAGCACGCAAAAGAGAAGGTAACTCGGGCGCCGAAGGCGCACGAAAGCTCTTGGCTCTGAATGCCACAAGAGCATCGCGCACAGGGTGCGCTCCTACAGTGGTTTGTCGTCCAGGCGACTATCGCGACAGCCGCAACAATCAATCCGCCTCGCGATCATCCTCGACAACGAGTTGCACCCCGCGCGCCGCATACCGCCTAGCGACCACCGCGCACACCATCAGCTGCAGCTGGTGGAAGATCATCAACGGCAGCACCAGCGCGCCGAGGCCGCCGAGCTGACCGGCGAAGAGGATCTTTGCCATCGGAATGCCGCTGGCCATGCTTTTCTTGGAGCCGCAGAACACGATGGTGATTTCGTCTTCGCGGGAGAATCCCAGTCGACGTGCGCTCCAGGTGACGATCGGCATCACCAGCGCCAGCAGCAGGGCGCACGCGACCAGGGTGGCCAGCAGGGCCGATAGCGGCGTTTCGCGCCAGAGCCCCTCCACCACCGCGGCGCTGAAGGCGGTGTAGACCACCAACAGGATCGTGCCCTGGTCGGTGAATCCGATCAGCGGTTTGTGGCGATCGATGAAGCGTCCGATCCAGTGTCTGGCCAGATGGCCCAGCGTGAAGGGCAACAGCAGGAGCAACACGATGTCGAGCACGCCGCGCCAGGAAACGCCTGCACCGTGGCTTTCCAGCAGCAGTCCGACCAGCAACGGCGTCAGCGCGATGCCGATCAGGTTCGACATCGAGGCACTCACCACCGCGGCCGGCACGTTGCCGCCGGCGATCGAGGTGAACGCGATCGACGATTGCACGGTCGATGGCAGCAGGCACACGAAAAGCAGGCCCATGGTCAGGTCGGGCGTAAGCAGCATGTGCGCAAATGGCCGCAGCAACAAGCCGAGCACGGGGAACAAAATGAAGGTGCTGGCGAGCACGGTCAGGTGCAGTCGCCAGTGGGTCATGCCCTGCACGATCGCCTGGCGCGGCAACTTGGCGCCATGCAGGAAAAACAGCAGCGCGATCGCGATGTCGGTCACGAGGTTGAAAACGCGGGCCGTCTCGCCGCGGCAGGGCAGCAGCGAGGCCAGCAGCACCGTGGCGAGCAGGGCCAGGGTGAAGTTGTCGGGGAAGGATCGCCGCCGCTGCATGTAGCCGTTCAGTCCTGTGCGCAGTCCGAGCGGCGCCGGTGTCGCCACCAGGCAATCAGCAGCACCAACAGCAGGATGCCGAGGATGATCCAAAGGCTGGCCTGGCCGCGGTGCATCCAGGTCAGCAGCCATTGGTGATTGTCGGCGCCGAAATAGCCCAGGTAGACCCAGAACGGCACGCTGATCAGCGCGGCGGCACCGTCGAGCAGCAGGAAGCGCAGGAACGAGACCCGGTGGGTCATGCCGGCGGTGAGGTAGACGGTGGTGCGCATGCCGGGCAGGAAGCGCGCGATGAACAGCACGCGGTTGCCGTAGCGGTGGAATTTTTCCTGCACCTTGGCGTAGCGCGACGGGGTGAGGATGCGGGCTACGAAGCGCCACTGCAGGATGCGCGCGCCGAAGCGGTAACCCAGCAGGAAAATCGCGCAATCACCAAGCAGCACGCCGAACATCGCCAGCGCGAACATTGCATGCACGTTCGCATAGCCCAGCCCGGCGATCACGCCGCCGGCAACCAGGGTGATGTCTTCCGGCAACGGCAGGCCGGCGCCGCAGATCATCAGCGCGATGAACACCGCCAGATAGCCGTTCTCGGCAAAAATCGTGACCAGTTGCTGCAGCAGATCCATCAGTGTCCTTGCGCCTCGTGCGGCAGCTCTCCGGTTGCGACCCTGGATGATCCCACAGCCGTGCGCCTGCGGTAGCGGGGTGGGACGGCGTGCCACAGCGCGGGGCGTGGCTCGGGCAAGGCCACGGGACTCATGCCGAAGCGGCCGGCGGCGGCACCCGTGCCGCCAGCAGTTCGCGCAGCTCGGCCTTTTCCGCGCTGTCCAGCGCGCCTTCGCGGCTCTTGGCGGTGAGCGCGTCGCGACGCTGGGTGACCGCCTGCTCCTCCATCCGGCCCAAGGCGTCGAAAAACTCGGCGGCCTGCGCTTCGGGCTCGCCCACCACGGTGGCGGCCATCAGCTTTTGCAACGAGGGGTATTCGGTGCGTTCGGCGAAATGCTCGACCAGCATCGCCGGATTGATGCCGGGTCGCGCCCGCGCCACGTCCAGCAATTCGGCCAGCAATTCCACCCCCGGCTTGTCCAGGCGCAGGAAGCGGTAGGGCTTCTCGACCTGGTCGGCCAGGCCGGGCTGGGTCAGCAGCAGCGAAATCGCGCTGCGTACCAGACTGCGCTGCACTGCCATCGGGCGTTGCATCGCGCGGTGCGTGGCGGGGTCGGCTTGCAGCATCGCGCGGGCGCCGCTGCGTTTCTCCAGTTCCTGCGCCATCAGGTCGCGGAATGCACCGTCGGGCAGCTTGGCGAGCAGCGGTCGGGCGCGCTCGGCCAGCCGGGCGCGGCCGTCGAGGCTGGCCATGTCGACGTCTTGCGAAAGCTCGTTGAAGAAATAGTCCGAGAGCGGCATCGCCTCCTTGATGCGCTTCTCCAGGCCGTCCTTGCCCTCCTTGCGCACCAGCGAATCCGGGTCCTCGCCGTCCGGCAGGAACAAGAAGTACGCCTGGCGACCGTCCCGCAAGCGCGGCAGTGCCGATTCCAGCGCCTTCCATGCCGCGGCGCGCCCGGCGCGATCGCCGTCGAAACAGAACACCACATCCGGCGCGGCGCGGAACAGCAGCTCGGTGTGTTCGGGTGTGGTCGCCGTGCCCAGGGTGGCCACCGCGATCGGCAGGCCGGCCTGGTGCAGGGCGATCACATCCATGTAGCCCTCGACCACCATGATCCGGGTCAGGCTCTGGTTGGCCTGCTTCACTTGCCACAGCGCGAACAACTCGCGGCCCTTGTGGAACAGCGGGGTCTCCGGCGAGTTGAGGTACTTGGGAGACTTGTCCGCACTCAGGACGCGCCCGCCGAAGGCGATCACGCGTCCGCGCCGATCCAGGATCGGAAACATCAGCCGTTCACGGAAACGGTCGTACTTGCCCCGATCGCCGGTGGCGATCATGCCCGCTTCGTCGAGCAAGGCCCTGCGCCGGTCATTGGTGCCCAGCTGTTTCATCACGCCGTCGTAGCCGGCGGGCGCCCAGCCCAGACGGAAGCGCTTGATCGTCTCGGCATCCAGCCCGCGCTTCTTGCAGTAGGCCTGCGCGTCGGCGTTGCCGGGCAGCTGGTTCTCGTACCAGAGCGCGGCGGCGTCAAGCAGATCGTACAGGTCGGTCTTGTCCTCGCGCGGGCGCGCGTCGCGGCCGCCCTCGCGCGGTACGGTGAGGCCCACCGTCTGGGCCAGCTCCTCGACCGCATCGGGGAACTCCAGCCGGTCGTAGTCCATCAGGAACTTGATCGCGCTGCCGTGCACGCCGCAGCCGAAGCAGTGGAAAAACTGCTTGGTCGGGCTGACCGTGAACGAAGGCGAACGCTCGTTGTGGAACGGGCAACAGGCGGTCCACTCGCGCCCGGCCTTCTTCAACGGCACCCGCTGCTCGATCACTGCGACGATGTCGACGCGAGCAAGCAATTCATCAATGAAACTGTCGGGAATAAGGCCGCGCATAAGCGGCCTAGTTTAGTCGCTTGCCGCCCGAATCGTGGCACGGCTGGCGCAGACCTCCCCGGACGAGGCTCGCGGCACCACGTGACGACCATCCCTGGCCGGACGTGCGTCGCCTGCGCTGGCGGTGCGTCAGGTGGACAACGGGCGCCGTTCACGACGCGCCAGCGTGCGCACCCTGGATCCTGATCGCCACCGCATGCAATGACGGGCAGACCGTGCGTTTCTCGTGACGGTCAGATGATGGCGAACAAGGCCAGCATCGCCAACACGAAAAGAATGACGAAGATGAAGAACAGGATCTTGGCGATGGTGCCGGTGACGCCGGATATGCCGCTGAAGCCGAGCCAGCCGGAAATCAACGAGACGATGCCAAGAATGATGGCCCACTTCAGCATGAGGTTCTCCTGCAAGGTGCGAGGGGTGTCTATGCTTTGTAGCGGGGAAGGCGTGAAGGCCATGCATGGTGGTGCTTGCCGCAGCCATCGGCACGCGGCAAGCTGTGCGGTCCGGCTGCTCTGGGAGATGCCACCGTGGTGATCACCTCGCTGATGATGCACAGGCAGCACACGATCGTGCGCGCGTTCGAACGGGCCGGCGTGACCAGCGCGGAGGCGGCGCGCACGGCCGGGCAGATGGGTCTGAAAACCGGTATGGCCTGGCACCATCTGGTGGGCCATGCGGTGCTGCGCTGCCCGGGCGAGGGGCGCTACTTTCTGGATGTGGCGAGCTGGCAGCGCCTGCGCCGCCGCCGTCGTCACCTGGCTTTCGTGGTGGTCGTCGCGCTGCTGATCGGTCTGGCCCTGGTCTTGCTGGCCAGCGTGGCGCGTTGAGTCCGCGCGGTTTGGACGTTCAGCCCGCGAGGCGGGCCTTGATCTTGCCGGAGACCACGGCCATGTCGGCGCGACCGGCGGCCTTGGCTTTCACGGCCGCGACCACCTTGCCCATGTCGCGTGGTGAGTTGGCGCCGGTCTCGTCGATGGCGGCGCTGATCAACGCGTCGATTTCGGCGTCGTCCAGCTTGGTCGGCAGGTAAGTCTCGATCACCGCCATCTCGGCGCGCTCGATGGTCGACAGGTCGTCGCGGCCGGCGGCATCGAACTGGCTGACCGAGTCGCGCCGTTGCTTGAGCATCTTTTCCAGCGTGGCCAGCACCTGGCTGTCGTCCAGCTCGATGCGCTCGTCCACCTCACGCTGCTTGAGCGCGGCCAGCATCAGCCTGATCACGCCCAGGCGCTGCTTGTCGCCACTGCGCATGGCGGTCTTCATGTCTTCGGTGATCTGCTGTTTCAGGGTCATGGCGATGGCCTCGGCGGAAGGGTGAGCGGAGCTGTACGGCGAAAACGACAAAGCCGGCGTTGTCGCGTGGACAACACCGGCCAGGTCTCATCTGCTGTGCTTGCGGCGGCTGCGAGTTCCCGCGCCGGCCGGTTTCCTCGGATGTGCGACGCCGCAGCGTCGCAGGACCCACCGCTCAGGCGGCGGATCGGGAAACTCAGTACAGGCGGACTTTGCGCGAAACGTCACGCGACAGGCGACGCAGGTGGCGCTTCACCGCAGCAGCGCGCTTGCGCTTGCGCTCCTGGGTCGGCTTCTCGTAGAACTCACGCTTGCGCGTTTCGGCCAGCACGCCGGCCTTTTCGCAGGTACGCTTGAAACGACGCAGAGCGATCTCGAACGGCTCGTTCTCGCGAACTTTTACGTTGGGCATGGAAACTCCGGGTGGTAATCTGCCTGCTCTTGCAGGACAGTGGAATGTGGTGAGCCGCGAATTATACCGTGGATAACAGAAATTTTTCAAAGCCTGACGTAATGAAACCGATTCTGGGTATCGAGACCTCCTGCGACGAGACCGGCGTGGCGCTGTTGCGCTGGGAACCGGACGCGCCCGGCCGCGGCCTGCTGGCCCATACGCTGTACAGCCAGATCAAGCTGCATGCGAATTACGGCGGCGTGGTACCGGAACTGGCCAGTCGCGACCACGTGCGTAAACTGCTGCCGCTGATCCGCGAGGCGCTGTCGCAGGCGGGTTTGGGCGTGCAGGATCTGGGCGGGGTGGCCTATACCGCCGGACCGGGCCTGGTCGGCGCCTTGCTGGTGGGGGCGTCGGTGGGGCGTGCGCTGGCCTGGGCGCTGGGCGTGCCGGCGATCGGCGTGCACCACATGGAGGGTCACCTGCTGGCGCCGTTGCTGGAAGAGGACCCGCCCGAACCCCCGTTCGTTGCCTTGCTGGTGTCCGGTGGGCATTCGCTGCTGGTGGAGGTGAAAGCGATCGGCCAGTACACGATCCTGGGCGACACGCTGGATGATGCGGCCGGCGAGGCCTTCGACAAGACTGCCAAGTTGATGGGGCTGCCTTATCCCGGCGGACCGGCGCTGGCCAAGCTCGCCGAACAGGGGCGCTCCGGCCAGTTCCGCTTCTCCCGGCCGATGACCAACCGGCCGGGGCTGGATTTCAGTTTCTCGGGCCTGAAAACCCAGGTGCTGCTGGCCTGGCAGAAATCCGACCAGAGCGAGCAGACCCGCGCCGATATCGCGCTCGCCTTCGAGGAAGCGATTGTCGACACCTTGATCATCAAGTGCCGGCGGGCGCTGGAAGCCTGCGGGGCGCAGCGGCTGATCATCGCCGGGGGCGTCGGCGCCAACCGCCGCTTGCGGGCCGACCTGGCCGCTGCCGGGGAACAGGACGGATTCCGCGTGTATTTCCCGCGGCTGGTTTTCTGCACCGACAACGGGGCGATGATTGCCTTGGCCGGGGCGATCCGGCTGGCCAGCGGCCAGCATCAGGACGAAACCGTGCAGGTGCGCCCGCGCTGGGACCTGCAAACCCTGCCGGCTGCGTAGGGCGGGCTCTGCCCGCCGTCGAGTTCCGAACCTCGCGCAGAAGCCGGCGGGCAGAGCCCGCCCTACGGCTTGGCGGCGGGGTTGGTACCATGGGTGCCTTGCGCGGCTGCCGGGGCGTTGTTGCATGATCCCGCTTCATGAAATCCTGATTCGACTGCTGCTGGCGGCCGTGCTGGGCGCCGTGATCGGTGTCAACCGTGGGCGGCTCGAATGGGCGGCAGGCTTGCGCACGCACATGCTGGTCAGCGTGGGCGCGGCGCTGGCGATGATCGTCTCGGCGTTCGGCTTTGCCGACGTGCTCAAGCGGCCCGATATCGTGCTCGACCCCTCGCGCATCGCGGCGCAGGTGATCAGCGGCGTCGGCTTTCTCGGTGCGGGCACGATCCTGTTCCTGCAGCGCGAGCAGGTGATTCGCGGGCTGACCACGGCGGCGGGGCTGTGGGCGGTGTCGGCGATCGGCCTGGCGGCCGGCAGCGGCATGTTCTTCGCGGCGACCGCGGCCACCCTGGTGATCTGGGTGATCCTGGCCTTGCTCAAGCCGATCGAGCGGCGTTTCATCCAGACCCGCAATCGTCGCCCGCGCGTGACAGCGCGCCTGGGTGACGTGCCTGCGCTGGCGGCGATCGAGGACGTGCTTTCGCGACATCACCTGGCGATGTTCAAGATCATCCTGCGCCGCCACGACAGTGGCGAGGACGTGGTCGACATCCTGTTCGACCGTACCGTGCGCACCGAGCAGCTGGCCGGCCTCGTGGACAGCTTGCGCGCGGTCGAGGGCTTGCGTTCGGTTTCCTACGTGGTGCCCGGCGAATCGCGTATCCCGCCGCGCTGAACGACGATCACCACTGCGTGCGGCCGGGCAGCAGGCCCTTGAGTTCCGCCTCGGTGAGGTTGCGCCACTGGCCGACTTTCAGGTGCCCCAGTTTGACGTTGTCGATGCGCACGCGGCGCAGCTGGGTCACGCGGTAACCGAACGCGGCCGCCATCAAGCGGATCTGGCGATTCAGGCCCTGGGTCAGCACGATCGCGAAGCCGAACCTGGCGATCCGGCGCACGCGGCAACGCTGGGTCATCTGGCCGTGAATGCGCACGCCGCGGCTCATGCCGGCGAGGAAGTCATCCGTGACCGCCTTGTTCACGCCGACCAGGTATTCCTTCTCGTGGTGGTTTTCCGCACGCAGGATCTCGTTGACGATGTCGCCGTTGCTGGTGAGCAAAATCAAGCCTTCGGAGTCCTTGTCCAGCCGGCCGATCGGGAAGATCCGCTGCGGGTGATCGACGAAGTCGGTGATGTTGCCGGCCACGCTCTGGTCGGTGGTGCAGGTGACCCCGACCGGCTTGTTCAGGGCGATGTAGATCGCCTTCTTCGACGCCGGCGTGGCGGCCAGCACGCGCATCTGCACGAGCTCGCCATCCACCCGCACCTCGTCACCCTCCAGCGCCTTGGCGCCGGTGCTGACCACTTCGCCGTTGATGCTGACGCGCCCGGCCAACAGCCACTCATCCGCCTCGCGACGCGAGCAGAGTCCGGCTTCGCTGATGTATTTGTTTACGCGCATAAGGTCAGGAGTGAGGGAAGAGGAGTGAGGGAAGAAGAAAGAGGAGTGAGGAGTGAGGAGTGAGGAGTGAGGAGTGAGAGGCGAGGGTACAAGACAGGCGGTGACTTTCTCTCACTTCTCACTCCTCTTCCCTCACTCCTCGCCTCACGACCACAGCCCCACCCCACGCTTGACCAACCACAAGATCAGGAGTGAGCGGTGAGGAGTGAGGGTGCGGGACAGGCCCTGACTTTCTCTCACTCCTCACTCCTCTTCCCTCACTCCTCGCCTCACGACCACAGCCCCACCCCACGCTTGACCAACCACAAGATCAGGAGTGAGCGGTGAGGAGTGAGGGTGCGGGACAGGCCCTGACTTTCTCTCACTCCTCACTCCTCTTCCCTCACTCCTCGCCTCACGACCTCAACCCCACCCCGCGCCTGAGCAACTGGATGGCCGCAATGGTCAGTCCGGCGATGAACACCAGCATCACGGCGAAGGCCCAGCCTACCGAGACGTCGCTGATGCCCAGGATGCCGTAGCGAAACGCGTTGACCATGTACAGGATCGGGTTGGCGTGCGAGATCGCCCGCCACGGCTCGCCGAGCATGTTGATCGAATAGAACACGCCGCCCAGATAGGTCAACGGGGTGATCACGAAGGTCGGTACCAGCGCGATGTCGTCGAACTTGCTGGCGAATATGGCGTTGATGAAACCGGCCAGCGCGAAGATCACCGCGCCCAGGGTGACCGCGGCCAGCGCGACGAACGGGTGTGCCACGTGCAGCGAGGTGAAGAACAGCGCCACCACCAGCACCAGTGCGCCCACGACCAGGCCACGCGCGACCGCGCCGATCACGTAGCCGGCGAGAATCGCCCAGTTCGCCATCGGCGCCACCAGCATCTCTTCCACCGAACGCTGGAACTTCGCGCCGTAGAACGAGCTGGAAATGTTCATGTAGCTGTTGTTGATGATGGTCATCATCACCAACCCGGGCACGATGTACTGCATGTAGCTGAAATCGCCCTCGATCTTGCCGATGCGGCTGCCGATCAGCTTGCCGAAGATGATGAAATACAGGGTCATCGTGATGATCGGCGGGATCAGCGTCTGGGTCCAGATGCGCATGATCCGGATGATTTCGCGGCGCGCCACGGTGTACAGCGCGATGAGGTTGGTGGATGCCATCACGCGGCTGCCTCCTTGCCCGGCTCGCGGCCGTGTTCGACCAGGCGCACGAACAGCTCCTCCAGTCGGTTGGACTTGGTTCGCATCGAATTGACCTTGATTCCGCTGTCGGTGAGTGCCGCAAACAGCGAGTTGAGATCCTGCTTGCGCGCCATCTCCGCCTCCAGCGTGGAGTCGTCGATGCGCCGGAAATCGATGCCGCTCAGGCGCGGCAGCTCGTCGGGTGCCCTGTCGACATCCAGTACGAAGGTTTCCACGTCCAGCGTGGAAAGCAGGTGCTTCATGTCGGTGTTCTCCACGATGCTGCCGTGGTCGATGATGGCGATGTTGCGGCACAACTGCTCGGCTTCCTCCAGGTAATGCGTGGTGAGGATCACCGTGGTGCCGGCGGCGTTGATGCCCTTGACGAAATGCCACATCGAGCGACGGATCTCGATGTCGACGCCGGCGGTGGGCTCGTCCAGGATCAGCAGTTTCGGCTCGTTCATCATCGCGCGGGCGATCATGAGGCGACGCTTCATGCCGCCGGACATCTCGCGCGACTGGTGGAAGGCCTTGTCCCACAGGCGCAGTTCCTTCAGGTATTTCTCGGCGCGCTGGGCGGCGAGCTTGCGCGGGATGCCGTAGAAACCGGCCTCGTTGACGCAGATGTCGAACGGCTTCTCGAACTGGTTGAAGTTGATCTCCTGCGGCACCAGGCCGATCAGTCGCATGGCTTCGCTGCGCTGCCGGGTCACCGATTTGCCGAAGACCTGGGCATCCCCGCCGGTGGCGTTGACCAGCGAGGACAGGATGCCGATCAGGGTCGACTTGCCGGCGCCGTTGGGGCCGAGCAGGGCGAAGAAGTCGCCCGGCTGCACGGTCAGGCTCACGCCCTTGAGCGCTTCGACGCCATTCCGATAGGTCTTGCGCAGGTTGTCGACGACCAGCGCGGGAGGCGAATCGAGGGGCTGTACGGACATGGGCTGCGCCAGAGGGGTGAAGCCGCTTATTATACGGGGCTGACTCCTGTCGTCCGGGCCCGCCCGGCGCACGCACCGTTTCGGAAACTCCATGGCCGACCATTTCCAGCTTCGTCTCGTCGACGACCACATGCTTGCGCCCACCGTGCGCCACCTCGTGTTCGAGCGCGTGGACGGCCAGCCGCTGCTGTTCCAGCCCGGCCAGTTCCTGCAGGTGCATTTCCACTACGAGGACGGTACGGCGACCAAGCGCAGCTATTCGGTGGCCACGGTCGGTGCCAGCAACACGCCGGGCACGGCGGGCCAGGTCGAGCGCATCGAGATTGCGGTGAGTTACGTGGAAGGCGGCGCCGCCACCCGTTTGCTGGGGGACCTGCCCATCGGTGGCGTCATCGATGCGAGCGGGCCGTATGGTCGCTTCTGCCTGCAGCAGGCCGACACCCATCCACGCTACCTGCTGTTGGCCACCGGCACCGGCGTCACGCCGTACCGTGCGATGTTGCCGCAGATCGAGCAGCTGCTGGCCGCAGGTGATCGCGAGGTGGTCCTGCTGTACGGCGCGCGCAACGAGCAGGAGCTGCTCTACGGCGAGGAGTTCGAGGCCTTTGCGGCGACCCACCCCGGCTTCATCTTCCATGGTTGCCTGAGCCGCCAGGCGCGTGCGGTGCCGCGCTCCACCGATCGCAGCGGCCACGTGCAGAACGTGCTGGCCGAACTCGGCCCCAGTGCCGAGCGCGACATCGCCTACCTGTGTGGCAATCCGAACATGGTCGATGCCGCCTACGCCGCGCTGCAGGAGTTCGGCTTGCCGGTGAAGCAGATACGGCGCGAGAAGTACATTTCATCGCGTTGATCAAGTTTGGCGCGTCCGCGCCGATGAACAGGCAGCGCCAGTCGGACGCCTGCCGGAATCATCTGATTGATCGACCCGGCAGGTCTGGACCCACGGTACCGGCGGGGGCGGTCGGCCCCCCGGACCGCCGACGACCGAAAAATGTGATGCACCTCACATTTCGGTGTGACGGGTCGTTTTCTGCCATCAAGGTCGCGCGTTGCCGGCCGACAGCCTTCATGAGGTCCCGCAGTGGCGGAGTACCACCTCATGAGGTGACGGCATGGCAACATCCCTTGGCAGCAAGTTGGCGGGCTTCGCCTTGATCGCCGCAATAGGCATTTCGACCGTGCAGGCAGCAACCGGCCGCATCCTTTTCTCAGGCGCAGTGGTCGAACCGACCTGCTCCACGCACACCCTGTCCGCCAATCCTGCTTCGTCGACCTTCGTCGACTCCACCACCACCCGCCTCAGCTGCGGCCGTACCGCCACCGATCCCGGCCGATCCTATTCGCGCAAGGTCACCCATGTGACGGCTGCTGATCTGGAGCACGATCGGTTGCTGGCTTACTTTGCCAGCTACGCCGACCCCGGGGCAGCTGACCATGCCCCCGTGAAAGTCATAGTCAACATCTACGATTGACAGGCGCCGCCGCCATCACTGGTAGTAGATGTCGAAAGTGACGGTCGCCTTGACGTTGCCCCCGGAGACCGCCGACGCGGTCTGGAAATACTGCGCGAAGTACGGGATCGAGGTCGTCGCGTTGGGCGGCGTGACCACGGTCTGCGTCTCGAAGACCATCGGGTTTGAATTGGCGTCCAGCACCTGCACACCGATGCCGGCGGCATAGCCCGCGCCGGCAGGCTTGACCACGCCCGGATGGCTGTCCGGCGTGGTCGTGTGCATGGTGATCTTCGCCACCGCCGTTGCCGGCGGGCATGAGAGCTGGATCTGGAACGGCGTCTTGCCGGAGACCGAGCCCACGCCGGTAAACGCGCTGGTGGTCACCGTCGGCAGGGTGACATTGATCGGATTGGTGACGATGGTGCAGCTGGGCGTGGTGAAGGTGATCGAGTTGGCCAGCATGAATGTCTCGGGAATCAGCGAGTCCCACTGCCAGTCGCCGAGTTTGCCGGCAGCCAGCACGCCGCCGGAGGTGATCGGGCCGGTCTTGACCAGTTCCAGGCCGGAGGTCACGCTGAATGTCGAAGTCGCCAGCCACTGACTATTGAGCGGGTAGGCCGTCAGGTAATCGCTTGGATGGGTGATGCGATAGCCGACGCCGGGGATTCCAGTCTCATAGGTAAAGTTGTCCGCTAGATATCCGCCGCGGGCATTGACCACACCGTAGCTCACGTATTCGCCAAACCATCCGGAGCAGGTAATGTCTGGCGGATTGGCCGGGGAGACCTGTGCCGTGGAGAGCAGGACGGTGCCGTCAGACATGTTCGCAGGGATGCTGATGCTCGGAGGCACACTGAACGTCACCGAGGTATTGCCGCCCGATGTGAAGCGACACTTCGCGTGGGCTCCCAGCGGCAGCAGCGCCAGCAGCAACAGCGTCGTCCACAGCATGTTTGCGCGCGTCATGTTCCACTCCTGGCGTCGGGCGCCCTGTCTGGGGATGGTGTGCAGGACGTGTGGATCAGCTCGAAGCGACTGCTCTCGCTCTTGATCTTCATCATCACCACCGCACCCACGCGCGCCCCCCCGATTCCTGCTGGTTTCCAGCTTCAAGTCCAGGGACCGAAGCCATCGTTCATGCCTGCGATGTCGCGACATGGCTCATTGGTATGACAGCGTGAACGTTGCGGTGGCACCAAGCAGGCCTGCGCTGACTGCACTTCCGGTCTGGTAGTAGCGTGCGTAGTAGTTCACCGAGAGCGCACCGTTCGGCGTGGCTCCGATCGTCTTGGCCACACCGAACTGCACCGGCGTGTTTCCCGAGGAATCCAGAACCTGCACGCCAACGCCGCTGGTGCCACCGCTTGATGGCGCGATCACGCCGGGCTTTCCGGCTACGGGCGTTGCCGTATCCAGCGTGATGCGCACGACCGCGCCACTGGAACAGGTCAACCCGATCTGGAACGGCGTGGCGCCAGCCACCGAGCCCGCGCCGCTGAACGAGCCGCTGGTGACCGTGGGCAAGACTACCGTGATATTGGTGGTGTTGACCTGGCAGGCAGGCGCCGTGAACGTGAGACGGCTGGCCAGATTGACCACGGCGTCGATGATGTAGTCACTCGATGTACCGGCCTTGAAGCTGACCAGCGGGCCTTGCAAGGAACTGCCGTCGACAATCGCTCCGGTCTTCACCAGTTCGATGGTTACCGCGTCGCTTTCGTACCAGGATTTGCTGCCATCCAGGCTGAAATAGGGATACGCATAAATGTAGTCGCTCTTCTGCGACAAGCGGAAGCCGACACCAGTGGTGTTGGTAGGGAAAACACTCTGGCCGGCCGGAAGCAGGGCGCCAGTGCTGCTTACCAGACCCCATCCATTGCCGTTGCCCTTGCAGCCGAAGTTGACCCGCTGGCTGATTCCGGTGGCTGCCGAGGTATAAAGCACGCTGCCAACGGGAATGTTCGGGTCGTTCACGATGGTCGCCGGCACCGACACCAGATAGGTGCCTTGCGAGTTTCCCTTGTCGAAACTGCAACCGGCTCGGGCTTGTCCCGGTACCAGCACCGCCAGCCCCAGGGCCGCGAGCGCCACAGCACCCTGGGCAAGCCGCGCGATCGCCGAGCGCAAGACGGGTCGGCGCGCGAAATCGTTACTCATGATGGCTGCCCTCGGAGGCCGTTGCGACGGCAGGGTCGCGGCAAACGGCATCTTGCGCGATGTAGCGGTTGGCGCCTTCGCCGGTGGTCGGGGCGGGTGCATGATAGTCAAAGGTGCAGCTACGCGCGCTGCCTTCCGCGTCTTGCCATTGCACGTTGAGATGCCCTGCCGGCTTCGCCACGCGCACCATGATCTGGCCAGCCTGGCCTACCACTCCCACCGGATGTCCTTGCTCGTCCATCACTTCCGCGCCGAACGGCAAGGCCTTGCCATCGGCAAGCTGCGCCTGGATCAGCACGAAGCGGCCGCTTTCGCTCTTGAACTTCAGCATCACCACGGCGCCGGCGCGTGGCGCCACCTGGGTGCTGGTGTTGTCCAGTTGCACGTCCAGCGGCAGGCCGGCGGGATCGATGGTGACCGTGTCGAGCTGGTAGGGCATGAGGTAGGGCACGAGCGCGTAGCCGGACTTGCCCACCCGCACGCCGGCCGCGTTGCCGATGCGCGCGCCAGCCGCGTCCGGAGCCTCCACGATACCCACGGTGTCACCCAGCGGCTGACCGAAGGTAATGCCGCCGGGATGCGCCACGATGCCGCCGGCCACGCTCAGCGACGACTGCGAGTAGCCGCTGCCCACGCCAAAGCCGGCGTTGAGCTGGACGTGCGCGCCACGATAGCCACCGTTGATACTGCCGGTGCTGCCGACCGAGCCGACATCCCGGCCGCTGTCGTGGGTGGCGGTGGCGCCGTAGCTGTAGCGATCGTCGACGCCGGCGGTGCCGCTGAGCGTGGCCTGCTCCTGCATGCTGCCGTGACTGTCGCGGGTCAGTCCGCCGGTAAGCAGCGGTGTGTGTGCGCCATTGCCCAGCGGAATCGTGACGTTGACCATGTAGCGGTTGTCGCTGCGCCCGAACAGGTCGCGCTCGCGGCTGGCCGACAGGTTGTAGTTCACCCGCCCGATCGCGTTGTTGTAGCCAAGCTGGAATTGCGTGTCGGTACCGCCGCGATTCCAGTAGTCGCGCGCCGAACCGTTGACGTAGAACGAGCCGCCGCGCGCACCCAGCCGCTGGCTGAGGGTGAGCGTGAAGTTGTTGCGCTGGCGATCCACCCCGGTGGGTATCACCAGATCGGCCAGATTGAGGCCGGCCAGGGCCGCTTGCTGTGCCGGCGTGAGCAGGCCGGAGACCGGCACGCCATTGATCAGGATCGGCTGGTTGATGCCGCTGGAAAACACCGGCAGGCCGCGGCGCGCGTAATCGCGCGCCCGCACCGCATTGCCCAGGCTGAGGTAGCCGCTGGTGGAGTAGCGATAGGCGGCCACCGTCAACGAGGTGCCGGTCTGCGCCATGATCTTGCTGTAGCTCACGCGCAGGCTCTGGCCGGACAGCGTATCCATGCCCGGAATCCGCGTGCGCGCGGCGGTGATATCCATCGCGAAGGCGCCATAGCTGGTGTTCAGCGCGCTGCCCAGCAATATCGCGCCATAACCTTGCGAGCCCTCGATGCCGGCGTAGCCGGTAAGCATGTTGGTGAAGCCGCGCTGCATCGTGGCTTGCACCACGTCCGGCTTGTGCCGGATCGACTCGTCGCGCAACTGGCCCGCTGCGACGCTGAAACGGGTGACGCCCGGACGCAGCAGTTGCGGCACGGAAGCGTACGGCACCGAGAACGTGTGCACGCGGCCATTCGCCTCCGACACGCTGACCTCGAGATCGCCGCCGTAACCGGTGGCGTACAGGTCGTTGATGGTGAACGGGCCGGGCGCCACCGTGGTCTGGTAGATCACCATGCCGTTCTGGCGCACGGTGACCTTGGCGTTGGTGTCGGCCACGCCGCGCACGGTGGGCGCATAGCCCCGCAGCGATTGCGGCAGCATGCGGTCGTCGGTGGCCAACTGCACGCCGCGCACACCGAAGCTGTCGAAAATTTCGCCACTGGTGAACGAATCGCCCAGGGTAAGCTGCGCCCGCATTCCGGGCAGGCCGCGCCGGGCATAGGTGGCGATGTCCTGCCAGCGATGGGTCGAGCCGGCGCCGGCCAACGCCGACTGCCAGCTCAGCGACGAGTCGTGGCGCAGATGCCAGCGACCCAGGTTCAGGCCGGCATTCAGGCCCAGGTACGAGGAGGTCTGTGCCACGCCGCCGCTGCGCGTGTGGTAGCTGTTGAAGTTGTAGTTGAGCAGACCGGCGTTCACGCCGGAATCCCAGTATTTCGGGTCCACGTAACCGCGTGCGCGCAGACCCATGTAGGCCTGCGGCACGCTCACGTCCAGGCGCAGGTCGGCCACATCGAAGGTCATGCTGGCGCCGGGGATCACGTTGGCGATGTCGACGCAGGCGCTGTCATCGCTCAGCGCCGCCGTGACCTGGTCGGACAGGTCGGCCGGGTGCAGGCCGAGCTTGTCGAGCAGGGCGCGGGTCACGCAAGGTGTCGCGCTGACATCGTCCGAGGGTGCGGCGAAACGCACGTCAGTGCGGCCGATCGGGAACTCATTGAGAAAGATGTCGACGCTGTAGCTGCCCGGCAGCACGAAATTGCCACGTTCGAAGCGCGACAGGTCGGTGGTGTTCTGGCCAGCCCCGGAAAGCATGCTGCGATCGAAGGTGGCGTCG
Source organism: Rhodanobacter sp. G2-10 (assembly GCF_055809185.1). Lineage (NCBI taxonomy): Bacteria > Pseudomonadati > Pseudomonadota > Gammaproteobacteria > Lysobacterales > Rhodanobacteraceae > Rhodanobacter > Rhodanobacter sp. G2-10. Next base: position 248,113 of record NZ_CM147900.1, read on the forward strand.
GCCGCATCGCCGCTGGCGGCATCCGCGCCTGCGCCGGCGCCAGCGGCGGCCAGTGCATGGCCGCCCCAGCTGCACAGCGCCATGCCGATCAGCGCCGCCAACAGATGACGACGCGCCGCGGGCACCCCCGCGGCAGGATGCGCAGCGCGGGCGCGCCGAGGACTCACGGCGCGACGGCGCCCTTGTAGGACTTGGCGGCGCCGAAATCATTGATCGTGGTGTAGTCGATCACCGTACCGGTCGCGGGTGCGTGGCCCAGGTTCTTGATCGGCAGGCGCAGGGAAGCCATCGGCGCCACCATGCCGCTGCCGAGTGCGTACGCGGTCTTGTCCGCGTTGAACGACACCTGGCTGAAGGTGATGTAGTACGGCGTGGGGTTGTGTGCCTCCAGTGCGAAGCCCGCGCCATCGGCGACGACCGACCAGGTGATCCGTTCGGGTGCCGTGCCTGCGTCGCCGGTCAGCTTGGCCGGACGGAAAAACAGCTTCAGCCGCGAGCGCACGGCGAACTGCAAGGTGTTCTGCTCCTCACCCGGTTTGGCCACGGGCTTGGGCGGGATTTCCAGCACGTTGAGCCAGAACAGCGATTCGCGATCCTTCGGCAACGGCTTGCCGGTGTAGACGATGCGCAGGCTTTGCCCCTTGGCGGGGTTCATGCGCACCAGCGGGGGGGTGATCAGGAATGGCACCTTGGCGGTGTCGGGCGTGGAATCCGGATTGCCGCTGTCGATCCACGCTTCGACCAGGGCGGGGGTGCTGCCGTCGTTGTTCAGGCGCACGGTGACTTCGCCGTTGGCGGCGGGAAACACCACGCGGGTACCGGCGATCACCACGCTGGCCTGGGCAGTACCGACGACGGTGCAAAGCGCTATCAAGGCTGCGCCCATCGCGCAGAGCAGGCTCTTCATCGGGGTACTCCGTTCAGGGAATGCTGGCTGCCGCGCGCCGCGGCAGGTGGGACGCCGCAGTCAGCACCTGGCTGCGGCGTCCCGGTTGCTGCTTACAGATAGGTCAAGGTGAAGCTGACCGACGAGGTCACCAGGCCGGCCGAGGTCGCGGCGTTGGTCGCGACGTACTGCGCCGTGAGCTGGGTGGAACCCGAGCCGGAAGCGACGGTGATGACCGGCGCATTCGCATTGGTGGAGGTATTGATCACCGCGTTGGAGCTGTTCAGCAACTGGATCTGCACGTTCGAGCCGCCCGACGTGGCGTTCTTCAGGTTGCCGGTGGTGGTGTCGACGTTGGTGCCGGCCGTGAAGGCCATGTTCGCTTTCGTGGTGTTGGTATCGCAGCCACTCAGCCCGATCGTGAACGGGGTGGCACCAGCCACACTGCCCACACCGCTGAACGCGCCGGTCATGACCGACGGCAGGGCCACGGTCGCGCCGCCATTGACGGCGACAGTGCAGGTATCGGCGAGCACCTTGCCGGTGAAGTTGATGGTGCCGCTGTTGGCGGCCTGGGCAGTGGGCACGAAAGCGGCGGCGGCAATGACGGCGACCAGCGCAGTGGAAAGCAGGGTCTTCTTCATGGTGTGGATCTTCCTCGTGATGAATGTAATGAAGGCTTGGTTGTGCGGCACAAGAGGTTCGTGGTGGCAGCAACGTGCTCGTTGCCGCCTGCTGGTGTCTTGGATCGATCCCCCCTGGAACTGATGCAGACCACGGAATCCGTTGTGGCTTGAGCGGGGTAAAGCAACCGTCGTGCCAACTATCCTGATCGAAAGCAATTCCGAGCCCGAGGCAGACTTCACCGCGATTTTCCCGTCACGCGTCAATATTTTGACGCTTGGCTGTCGGATTTGCCCTACAAATTATGTCACGCAAAGTGCCAATTGCGTCACACGCACGACCAAATATTACCCACTACGGCAGTCCAGTTCATCTTGTTGATGAATGTGTGTCAAGCATACTTGACATGACCTGGCGGGGGGCTTTAGGCTCTCCTTGTCAAGCTTACTTGACATTCAGCCCGCCTGGAGAACTTGTCATGAGTCGGTTTCCCCGTTTGATCCGAATGATCTTGCGACTGTGGGCCCCCACCCTTCTGCTGCTGGCCAGCTGCGCTCCGCTCATGGCCCGGCCGGCTGCGTATACGGTTGGAACGCTGACCGTGGAGCAGTACGGCAATCACGGTGGGGCCGTCATTCTCATCCCCGGTCTGGAGGGCGGACCGTGGGTCTGGCAACAGACCATCTCGAACCTGCGCAAGGAGCACAAGGTGTATGCGGTCACGCTGGCTGGTTTTGACGGGGTGCCGGCGCCGACCGATGGCGGCAACCTGTTCGACCGCGCCGATGCCTCGCTGCTGCGGCTGATCAGACAGCGCAAGATCGACAAGCCGGTGCTGGTCGGACACAGCATCGGTGCCACGCTCTCGCTGCGCTTTGCCAGCGAGCATGCCGGACTGATTGCAGGCGTGCTGGCGGTAGACGGCCTGCCGATCTTTCCGGGTATGGACCGCGTGAGCGCCGAGCAGCGCACGACGATGGCAGCGCAGATGCAACACAGGATCGCAGCATCCACGCCGGAACAGTTCAAGGCGCAGTCGCTGCAATACATGCAGCACATTGGCCTGGTCGATCAGAAACTCGCCGCACACTACGCACCGATGAACGCGCGCAGCGACATCAAGGCCACCGCGCAGTACATGGCCGAGGACGTCGCGTCCGACTTGCGTCCGGCCCTGAAGAACGCGACCGTGCCGATTCTGGAAATCTCGCCGTATTTCGAGCCGGACTTCAGCACGCCGCCGATGGTGATGAGCGAGGCGCAGAAGACCGCGTACTACCAGTCCCTGTTGTCGAACGCGCCGGATGCGAAGGTGATATCGATTTCACCGGCGCGGCATTACGTGATGCTTGACCAGCCCGCGAAATTCCAGCGGGTACTGGATGGGTTTCTCACCCGTGTCGGACCGTCCCGATGACTGCCGTGTCGGAAGTCGAGTACGCAGCCAGGCACCCCTGCATGCAAGGAAAGACGAACATGAACGACCATTCCGCAAGGCCGATGAGCATGCGCCGTGCATTGATCACCCTCGGCGGCCTCGCACTGGTCCTGGGCGTCATCCTGGCCGGCGCGGGCGCCTGGGAAGGGCATCGCGCCATGCTCTGGGGCGGCATCTCCGCGCTGGTGGTCGGTCTGATCTGGCTGATCTGCGCGCGCTCCATGCCCGATGAACCGATGCGCGCCGAGAGGCGTCGCTACATGCGCGAGTTCCTGCCGGCGATGGGAGCCTATGTGGCGCTCCTGTACATCTCGCAGACCTTGCTGAAGCATGTGCATGCGGTGCCATTGACCGTAATCCTCGTGCTGTTGCCGGTGCTGCCGATCGGGTTCGTGGTGCGCGCGATGGTGCGTCTGGTGCTGGCCAGTGACGAGCTGGAACGCCGCCTGCAACTGGAAGCGATCTCGATTGCCAGCATCACCGTGGGCCTGCTCAGCTTCGCCGCGGCATTCTTGCGCAATGCCGGTCTGCTGCCGATCAACAATGGCCTGATGCTGGTGCTCCCAGCATTGTTCGGCACCTACGGGGTCGCGAACTGGTGGGTGCGACGGCGGTTTCGCGATGAGTAGGCAGGAGTTGCGAAGATGAGAATCCTGCACTTGCCGCGGATCCCGGAACGATGAACAACCACCTGCGTGACCTGCGTGGCGATCAGGGCTGGTCGCAAGCCGACCTCGCCGAGCGCCTGGATGTTTCGCGGCAAACCGTCAATGCAATCGAAACCGGCAAGTACGATCCGAGCTTGCCGCTGGCCTTCAAGATTGCCCGCCTGTTCGGGCGCTCGATCGAGGCCATCTTCGTACCGGGTGAGGAGTAAATCCGCGTGGCTCTGAAAACTGCCGTGGCGCTCAGTCTGGGGCTGGTCTTGATGGTGCCTGGCGTGGTGGCGGGGAGCCAGATTCGCCCTGCATCGACAGCGACGGCAGTGCCCGCCGCTGCCGCAGTCGCCACGGCGGCTACGCCCCAATCGCCAGCTGCCCCGCCGCAGTGGAAACTTGGCAAGATAACGCTGACGCCGTGCGCACTGGGCCGTCCGAACAGCGATCTGAGTGACCCGGCCTGGTGTGCCATGTTCCCGGTGCCCGAGAACCGCGCCGATCCGCACGGCCGCGTCATCCAGCTGAAACTCGCCGTCCTGCGCTCGCCTGCGCAAGTGGCGGACAAGGACATGGCGGTCTTCCTTGCCGGCGGCCCCGGCCAGGCGGCGACTGAATCGGCGAGCACGGTGATGCCCGCGCTCGACGCCCTGCGCGCCCATCGCAACGTGTTGCTGGTGGACCAGCGCGGCACCGGTGGTTCGAATGCACTGACCTGCAAGAATGCGGACCAGCCGCGCCCCGGCGACGATGACAGCAGCCTCGATGTCGATCAGGTGCGTCGGGACGCCTCGGACTGCCTCAAGCAATTGGCCACGCGCGCCGACCCGCGCTACTACACCACCAGCATCGCGGTGCAGGACCTGGAGGACATACGCAAGGCGCTCGGCTCGCCCCGCTTCGATCTGCTCGGGGTTTCCTACGGCACGCGGGTGGCGCAGCAGTACCTGATGCATTATCCGGATGCGGTGCGCAGCGTGGTGTTGGACAGCGTGGTCCCGAACACCCTGGTGCTGGGCGAGGATTTCGCGCGCAACCTGCATGATGCGCTCAAGGCGCAGTTCGCCCGCTGCACCGCCGAGCCGGCCTGCAGGAAGCAATTCGGTGATCCGGGCCAGACCCTGTATCAGCTGCGCGATGCGCTGCGCGCCAATCCGCACCAGGTCAGCTTTCGCGACCCGCAGAGCTGGCAGACCGTCACCCGGGTGTTGAACGAGAACGCGTTGGCCAGCGTGGTGCGCATGTTTGCCTATACCCCGCAGACCGCTGCACTGCTTCCGCTGTCGATCGACGCGGCGGCGCATGGGGATGTCGGTCCCTTGCTGGGCCAGGCGAAGATACTTTCCGGCGAGCTGTCCGAACTGGCCGGCAGTGGCATGCAGTACTCGGTGATCTGCAGCGAGGACGCCGACCTGCTCACGCCGCGCCCGCAGGATGCCGACACCATTCTCGGCACGCGCATGATCGACGCGCTCAAGGCGGTCTGCTCGGTGTGGCCGAAGGGCATGCGGCCGGCGGATTTCCATCAGCCGTTGAAATCCACCAAGCCGGTCCTGCTGCTGGCGGGCCAGTACGATCCGGTGACGCCGCCACGCTATGCGCGAGCAGTGGCCAGACACCTGCCGAACTCCCGCGTGCTGGTGCTGAAAGGGCAGGCGCATGGCGAGATGGCGGTCGGCTGCACGCCGCAGCTGGTCCGGCAATTCGTCGACACGCTCGATCCCAAGGCGCTGGATGCCGGTTGCCTCGACCGCCTGCAACCCACGCCGATCTTCATCGATTTCAACGGAGCCACGCCATGATCGAGGTGAGGGATTTGCACAAGGCGTTCGGCGCGGTGAGGGCTGTCGACGGCGTGAGCTTCGTGGCGCGCGACGGCGAGATCACCGGTCTGCTCGGCCCCAATGGCGCCGGCAAGACCACCACGCTGCGCATGCTGTACACGCTGATGGCACCTGACCGCGGCCAGGTCCTGGTCGACGGGGTCGACGCGGCAGTCGAGCCACTGGCGGTGCGCCGGCAGCTGGGCGTGCTGCCCGATGCTCGTGGCCTGTACAAGCGGCTTACCGCGCGCGAGAACATCGACTATTTCGGCCGACTGCAGGGTCTGCCTGAAGACCTTCTGCAGCACCGCCGCGAAACCCTGATCACCGCGCTGGAGATGGGTGACATCGCCGATCGTCGCGCCGAAGGCTTCTCGCAGGGGCAGCGGGTGAAGACGGCGATTGCACGGGCGCTGGTGCACGACCCGCGCCATGTGATTCTCGACGAACCCACCAACGGACTGGATGTGATGGCTACCCGCGCGCTGCGCCAGTTCATGACCAGGTTGAAGGCCGAGGGTCGCTGCGTGCTGTTCTCCAGCCACATCATGCAGGAGGTCGCTGCGCTGTGTGACCGCATCGTGGTGATCGCCTGCGGCCGCGTGGTGGCCGCCGAAACGCCGCAGGCGCTGCGCGAGCAGACCGGCGAAGCGAACCTGGAGGATGCCTTCGTGAAGATCATCGGCAGCGAAGAGGGGCTGGCCGCATGAAAGGATCGCAGACCGCCATCCGACACCGGCGCGCCTTCCTGACGGTGTTCCTGAAAGAGGTGAAGGAGAACCTGCGCGATCGCCGCACCCTGATCAGTGCCTTTCTTGTCGGTCCGCTGCTCGGGCCGTTGCTGTTCGCGATGTTGATCAGCACCACGCTCAACCGCGATCTGGACAAGGCTGACAAGCCACTGGCGGTGCCCGTGATCGGCGCTTCCTACGCACCGAACCTGGTGAACGCGCTCAAGGCCGGCGGCGTGGTGCCCGGCCCGGCAGTCGCCGATCCGCAGCAGAGCGTGCGGCAGCAGGATGCCGATGTGGTGCTGCGCATCGCTCCCGGCTACGGCAAGGCGTGGCGACGCGGCGAACCGGTGCAGGTGGAGTTGTTCTATGACTCCTCGCGCCGCGACACCGGCGCCGCGGTGGAGCGGATCAGCACACTGGTCGAGGCATACGCGAGACAACAAGGCGCGATGCGCCTGCTGGCACGCGGGCTGTCGCCAGCTACCGCGTGGCCGCTGCGGGTGGCGCGACGCGATCAGGCCACTCCGCAGTCGCGTGCCGTGCTGCTGTTCGCGATGTTGCCGTACTTCCTGGTGATCACCTTGTTCATGGGCGGCATGTATCTGGCGATCGACCTGACGGCAGGCGAGCGCGAACGCCAGTCGCTGGAGCCGCTGTTCGCCAACCCGGTGCCGCGCTGGCAGATCCTGTGCGGCAAGCTGGCCGCGATCTGCCTGTTCTCGATCGCCAGCCTGCTGATTGCCTTGTTGGCGTTTGCCGTGGTCGGCCGATTCATTCCTGCCGGGAAGATCGGCATGGAACTGGACCTGGGTCTGCACTTCGCGTCCTTCGTGCTGCTGCTGATGTTGCCGCTGGTGCTGCTGCTGGCTGCCTTGCAGTCGATGGTGGCGGCATTCGCCAAGAGCTACCGCGAGGCGCAGACCTACATCTCGCTGCTGATGCTGGTGCCGCTCATCCCCACGGCGCTGCTGTCGTTCATGCCGGTCAAGGCGCAGGCGTGGATGTATGCCGTCCCCTTGCTGGGCCAGAATCTGGGCATCATGCAGCTGTTGCGCGGCGACGGCGTCACCGCTGGACAATTGGGCTTGTGTCTGGCCGGCGGCAGCGCGGCAGCGCTGCTGGCGGTGCTGGCGACGATCCAGCTGTATCGCTCGGAGAAGCTGGCGATCTTGGCCTGATCCGGTAGCGTGCTCAGTGCGCGCCAGTCAACCGGGCGGCGCGGTCAGCTCGCGTGCGTCGAGATAGCCGTCGTGATTGCGGTCGTGCCGCCGGAACTGGATGCGCAGGTTGCGCTGGAATGCCTTCAGCGTGATCGGCTGGCCGCGACCACCGGGGAGCTCATCGACCGAAATCACGCCGTCGCCGTTCCGGTCCATGCGCTCGAAGCCGCGGCTCATGTAGATCACGTACTCGGTCTGGCTGACCTTGCCGTCACCATCGCGGTCGAACTGATCGAGGTAGTCCGCCCGCGTGGCCTGCGCATGCAGCATGGGCGCGGCAAGCAGCCAGGGCAGCACCAGAATCCAACCGTGCGGACGCGCGCTCAGCGGTGACCACCCTGGATGCCGATGAACTGCAGGAACTCGGTGCGCGTGCGCGCGTCGTCGCGGAAACTGCCCAGCATCTGGCTGGTCACCATCGACACGCCGCGCTTGTGCACGCCACGCGTCGTCATGCATTCGTGGCTGGCGTCGATCACCACCGCCACGCCCGCTGGCTGCAGGGTTTCCTGAATGCAGTGGGCGATTTGCGCGGTGAGCTTCTCCTGCACTTGCAGGCGGCGCGCAAAGCCGTCGACCACGCGGGCCAGCTTGCTGATGCCGACCACGCGGTTGGTCGGCATGTAGCCGACGTGCGCACGGCCGATGATCGGCGCCAGGTGATGCTCGCAGTGACTTTCGAACTGGATATCGCGCAACACCACCATCTGGTCGTAGCCGGCGACTTCCTCGAAGGTCCGGCGCAGGAAATCCGCCGGGTCGGATTCATAGCCGGAGAACCAGTCGCCATACGCCTTCACCACCCGCTTGGGGGTGTCAATCAGGCCTTCGCGTGCCGGGTCGTCGCCAGCCCAGCGCAGGAGAGTGCGCACGGCCTCCTCGGCCTGTTCGCGCGTGACTTCGGGTCGCTGGGCATCGTTGCTCATGCCGGGTCCTCGGTTTGATCAAACTGAAAGTCTACCCGCAACCCGCCTCGGACTGGTTGATCGGGGCAGGGAGGCGAGCCTCGCAGCTCGTCATCGAATCCTGTTTATGGCCAACCGTGCAATCCGGATGCAAGAACCACATCACGACGCGGCGTCATGTTGCGTAGGGCGGGCTCTGCCCGCCGGCTGTTGGCCTTGGGCATCGACGGCGGGCAGAGCCCGCCCTACGTTTCGCTGCTCTCGTCGGTGTCGTCATCGAGCGCCGGCACATCGTCGAGCAGCAGCGAGCTGGCCTCGCCGGACAAGGATTCGACGTCGCGCAGCTTGCGCTCGATCGCGCGGGTGCGCACGCCGGCGCTGTCGATGCTGTTGCGTGCGGCGTCCAATTGCTTGCGGGTCTTGTCCAGCACCAGGCCGAACTTGCCGAACTCGCTCTTCACCGCGCCGAGGATCTTCCATACCTCGCTCGAGCGCTTGGCGATGGCCAAGGTGCGGAAGCCCATCTGCAGGCTGTTGAGCAGGGCGCTCAGCGTGGTCGGGCCGGCCACGGTGACGCGGTGCTCGCGCTGCAGCGTCTCGAACAGGCCGGGGCGGCGGATCACTTCCGCGTACAGGCCTTCGGTGGGCAGGTACAGCACCGCGAAATCGGTGGTGTGCGGCGGCGCCACGTATTTGCCGTGGATGCGCTTGGCTTCCTCCCGCACGCGAACTTCCAGCGCGCGGCCGGCGGCATGGGCAGCCTCGGCATCGGCCGATTCCTGGGCGTCGAGCAGGCGCTGGTAGTCCTCCACCGGGAACTTGGCGTCGATCGGCAGGTAGACCTGCTCGCCCTCTTCCTGGCCGGGCATGCGGATGGCGAATTCCACGCGCTCGTTGCTGCCAGGCACGGTAATCACGTTGGAGTGGTACTGCTCGGCGGTAAGCATGTCCTCCAGCAGCGCGCCAAGCTGAACCTCGCCGAAGATGCCGCGCTTCTTCACGTTGGTCAGCACGCGTTTCAGGTCGCCTACGCCGGTGGCGAGGTTCTGCATTTCGCCCAAGCCGCGCTGCACCGCCTCGAGTCGCTCGGAGACCAGCTTGAACGACTCGCCCAGACGCGTTTCCAGGGTGGCGTGCAGCTTCTCGTCGACGGTGGCGCGCATCTGTTCGAGCTTGGCGGCGTTGTCCTGCTGGATCGCGCCGAGCTTGGCTTCCAGAGTGGCGCGCACTTCGCCCATGCGTTTTTCGTGCTCGGCGCCGAGGGCGGCCAGGCGCTGCTGTTGCTGCTCGCCGAAGCGACCCAGCGCCAGCGTCGTTTCCTCCCGACTCTTGCGCGCATCCTCGGTCAATTGTCGCGCCAGCGACTGCAAACCGGCGTCGGTACGTTCGGTCAGCAAGGCCAGGCGCTGGCCGAAGCCGTCGATGCGCTCGGCCTGCTGTTTCGACATGCCATCGAGCTGTTCGCCGAGCAGGCTGCGGAAGCGATCGAAGCCCTGCTGAAGTTCCTCGCGTCCGGCGCGCTGCTCTTCGCGCAGGATGCGTTCCACGCGTGCGCTGTCTTCCTTGAGCGCATCCAGCTTTGCTGCGAGGGAAGGGTCATCGCGCCGACGCAGCAGCGTGGCCAGCTGCAGCATCAGCACCAGCACGGCGAGTGCGACGAGAATGATCAGCAACAGTTGATTGAGTGCCATGAAACGCTTTCCCGGAGACTGGCGACCAGTGTACGTCGTGCCGTCTCATGGGTTGCGCCGCGATTTCACGTTGCCATAGCCGGGCTCGTGCATGATGGCGCGATACGTCAGCTCGGGAGAACGGCATGGAACACAAGCACGATTACCTGATCATCGGCGCGGGGATGGCAGCGGATGCCGCTGCCAAGGCCATCCGGGAGGTGAAATCCGACGCGGACATCGGCATCGTGGGCGAGGAAACCTCGGCGCCGTACCAGCGTCCGCCGTTGAGCAAGGGCTTGTGGAAGGGCGACAAATCGCCGGCAGACATCGACCTTGGGACTGCCGCGACGGGAGCAACCCTGCATCTGGGTCGGCGGATCGCATCGCTGGATCGGGCAGCACATCTGGCGCGCGACGACCGCGGCGACAGTTACCGCTACCGCCGGCTCTTGCTGGCCACTGGCGCTGCGCCCCGGCGGCTGCCGTCCGAGGGTGGTGAGCGGATCATCCACTACCGCACCGTGGCCGATTACCAGGCCTTGCATGGCTTCGCCCAGCCGGGAGCCTACATCGGCGTCATCGGCGGCGGCTTCATCGGGTGCGAACTGGCGGCATCGCTGGCCACGCTGGGCTGCAACGTGACCCTGTTGTTCCCGGGCGAGACGATTGGCGCCGGCCGCTATCCGGAGGGCCTGGCTCGCTATCTCGACGACTACTTTCGCAGGCACGGCGTGGATGTGCGCAGCGGCGTGCGGGTCGAGGGCAGCCGCCCCACCGAGGACGGCGTGAAACTCGAGTTGCCCGGCGGCAAGCTGATGCAATTGCAGGCCGCAGTGGCCGGTCTGGGCGTGACGCCGAACACGGCGCTGGCCGAACAGGCGGGCCTGGCGGTGGACAACGGCATCGTGGTCGACGCGCAGCTGCGCAGCAGCGACGCGGACATCTGGGCAGCAGGCGACGTCGCCAATTTTCACAATCCGGCGCTGGATCGTCGTCTGCGCGTGGAACACGAAGATGCTGCCCTCAGCATGGGCCGGCATGCGGGACGTTCGATGGCCGGCATGGCGGGCGATTACGCAGAGTTGCCGTATTTCTACTCCGATCTGTTCGACCTGGGTTACGAGGCGGTCGGGCTGCTCGACACCCGGCTTGAGGTGGTCGAGGACTGGACCGAACCGTATCGCGAAGGTGTCGTGTATTACCTGGAAGGTGGAAGGGTGCGTGGCGTGCTGTTGTGGAACGTCTGGGACCAGGTGGACGCGGCGCGCGCACTGATCGCCGAAGCGGGACCGTTCGATGCCGCCAGTCTGCGCGGACGGCTGCCTGCGACATCCTGATTCCAGGTCAAGTTCATTTGCGGCGTCGCGTTGCCAGCGGCTGCTTTCGCAGGTAACGCAATGTGAGCTGCTCCATCTGGCGGCGGTGTGACGCTGCCGTGGCCGGGATGGCGCGCTGCAGGCTGCCGTCCTGCCACCCCTGGATAATGGCAGGATGAATATAGGAAGCGCGGCACACGGCTGGCGTGTTGCCCAGCGCCGCAGCCACCTGCTTGATGGCACCGGCCAGGGCGCTGCGAATCGCGCGTTCGCCGCCGCTTTCTGGCAGTGGTGTCGCGCAGAGCACGCTCGCGGCACGCACGGTGCCGCCCCAGGTGCGAAAGTCCTTGGCAGTGAAGATGGCCGCGTCCTCGTCGCGATCGCGCAGATAGCCGTTCACCATCTCCGAGTCGACCGGTTGGCGCTTCCCTTCGTCATCGATGTACTGGAACAGGCGCTGGCCTGGCAGTTGCTGCACCTTGCGCACTATCCGGGCCAGTCGCTTGTCGCTCAGTTCCACCTCGCGCTCCTGCCCGCTCTTGCCGCGAAAGGTGAAACGCAGGCGGTCACGCTGTGCCCGGACGTGGCGTGAGCGCAGGGTGGTCAGGCCGTAGCTGCGATTGTCGCGCGTGTACACGTCGTGGCCGATGCGTATCAGGGTTTCATCGAGCAGGCGCACGAGCAAGGCCAACACCTTGGCCTGCGGCAGCCCCTTGCGTGCCAGGTCGTGGCGGACCCGCCGACGCAGTCGCGGCAGCGCCGCACCAAATTCGATGACGTGATCGAATTTTCCGCTGTCCCGTACCACGCGCCAGTCGGGATGGTAGCGATATTGCTTGCGCCTGCGCGCGTCATAGCCAGTAGCTTGCAGATGGCCGTTGCTCCGGGCGCAGATCCAGACGTCCACATAAGCCGGCGGAATAGCCAGCGCCCGGATGTGTTGCAGTTCCGGCTTGTCGGCGATGCGGTGGTTGTCCGCGTCGTGGTAGCTGAACCCCTTGCCATGCCGGCGCCGGCGGATGCCGGGTTGGTCGTCGCTGACATAGACCAAGCCGGCTGTGCGCAGGCTGGCGCGCAGTGACGGCTCCGGATCTGGCGCCGCAACGGCAGCTGCAGGGGCGGTTGGCGAACGGCGTGAGGGCATGGCCTCGCAGTGTGCCGATCCGGGGTCAAGGACGCGTGCATGGCACCGCACGGGCTTGGTGCCGTGCGGTCACGGGGACGGAACGCATGCGCGCCCAACCCATCGGCAGACGTGCCGTCGCCCGAACGCTTCGACCGGCTACCGGCAGCGCCTTATTCGACGCGACAGAACACTGCCTTGAGATAGCGCCCTTCCGATACGTCGGTGCGGAACGGGTGATCAGCGCCCGCGCCGCGCACTTCCAGCACCTGGATGGCGCGGCCCGCGTTCAGGGCGACCCGGCGCAACATTTCCAGGAACTCGCCCTCACCGACCAGGCCGGTGCACGAGCAGGTCAGCAGCAGGCCGCCGGGCGGGATGATGTCCAGCGCCATGCGGTTCATCGCGAAGTATTTCTTCAGTGCATCCATGACCCGGTTGCGATCGCGGGTGAGCTTGGCGGGGTCGAGGACCACGGCGTCGTAGCGTTCCCCGCGCGCCACCGCCGCGCGCACCCAGTCGAAGATGTCGGCTTGCTCGAAGTTGACTTCCACGTTGTTGGCGGCGGCGTTGGCGCGGGCCACTTCAAGGATTCCCGCATCGAGATCCACGCCGACCGCCTCGCTCGCGCCAGCCGCCATCGCATGCACGGCGAAACCGCCAGCGTTGCAGCACAGGTCGAGCACACGACGGCCCTTGGCCAGTTCGGCGAAGCGCTTGCGGTTGTCACGCTGGTCGGCGAAGAAGCCGGTCTTGTGACCGGAACCCGGCGCGGCGTGAAAGCGCAGACCATGCTCGCGCACCTCGAACGCAGCCGGCACGTCGGGGCTGCGGCAGTCGAAGGATTCCTGCTTCTGCACGTGCGATTCGGCAAACCAGTACAGCTGCGCACCGGGAAAATGGTCGAGCAGCGCGGCATGGATGGCGTCGCGGAACTTCCACATGCCGGCGGCAAAGTACTCGATCACCAGGGTGTTGGCATAGCGATCGACGATCAAGCCGGACAGGTCATCGCCTTCGCTGTGCACCACGCGCCACGCATCGCTGACCTGGTCCAATTGCAGCCAGGCACGGCGCAGCTGCACCGCGCGACCGATGCGCGCCGCGATCCAGCCCGCGTCGATGCTGGCATCCGGGTGCGTGTCGAGCAGGCGCAGCGCGATCCGCGCATGGCCATTCCAGAACGCGCGACCCACGAAACGGCCCCTGGCATCCTGCACCTCGACCACGCTGCCGGGCGGCAGCTTCGATTCCGGCTTGTGGATCTGCGCCGACCATACCCACGGGTGGCCGGGGCTGCGGTCAGACTTCAGGCGGATGACGGGTAGCTCGGCGGGTGAATTCATCCGCGCATGATAGCTGCTGACGATGACTTTCCCTCCTGCATTTGTAGGGCGGGCTCTGCCCGCCTCCGGTGTTAGCGAAAAAGGCAACAGCCGGCGGGCAGAGCCCGCCCTACGCGGTTGGTGAGACCGTTACGGTCATCGGGTGCAGGGCGGGCTTTGCCCGCCGCATTTGCGGCAGCCTAGCGGAATCGCAACACCAGCCATGACAACAGCGCCAACAGGTTGATGCCCAGCCGCGACACGGACGGGCCGGCCACTGCCAGCACGAAGCCCTGGCTACCCAGGCGCCAGTCGATGCCAAGTCGCGGCGTGCTGTGCAGGATGGCGAACACGTTGACGAAGGCGCCACTGTGCAGTGCGTAGCTGAACACCGGCGTGGCGATTAGCGGCACTTGCAGCAACTGCGCCCACCGCGACATGCGGATGCCGCGCTCGCTGCCATCGATCAATTGCACGCCGGCAGCCAGCACGAAGCCGAACAGCGCCAGCCCGATCAGCGCGACCACGCTGTCCTGGGTCGAGCCCAGCGGCAGCAGGCGGCGCAGCATCGCGGCGACGCCGTACAGGCCGCCGGCCACTTCGAAGACGCCGATCAGGCGGAACAGGATGGTGCGCATGGAGGACTCCGGGGGGAACGGTGACGGGCGGGGGTGGAAAAGCTGGTTTTCGGTTTTCGGTGTTCAGTGTTCGGTGTTCGGTGTTCGGTGATGCGTGGTTGGGGGGCTTATTCCAGTTCGTCGGAGAGTTCGTGCAGGTCGGCGATGTGTTGCGCCCACCAGCGTGATTCGGCGGCGAAGGGGAAGGCGGCGGGGAAGGCGGGATCGCGCCAGCGTGCGGCAATCCAGCCGGCGTAGTGCAGCTGGCGCATCGCGCGCAGGGCGGGGATCAGCGCCAGCTCGGCGTAGTCGAAGTCGCGAAATTGCTGATAGCCCTCCAGTACGGCCTTCATCGCGCGATCGTCGTTGGCCAGCATCCACAAATCCTGTACCGCCGGACCAGTGCGTGCATCGTCGAGGTCGACGAAATGCGGGCCGGCGTCCGTCCACAGCACGTTGCCGGGATGGCAGTCGCCATGCAGACGCAGCTGATGTACCGGGCCGACCGCGTCGAGGCGTGCGGCGATGGCAACGTCGAGCCGCGTGGCCGCAGCGCGATAGTTGGTTTGCAGCGTGTCCGGCAGCAGCGACGAATCGAGAACGGCTTGCATCGGCTGCTGCACCATCGTGTCGCGATCAAGTCGCGTGCGATGCGCGAAGGGCTGGCGTGCACCGATCAGATGCATGCGCGCAATCAGCCGGCCCAGCCACTGCAGTTGGTCGATCGCCTCGAGTTCCGGCGCACGTCCGCCGTGGCGCGGTGACAGCGAGTAACGAAAGCCCTCGTGCCGCAGCAGCGTGTGACCCTCGAACGCCAGCGGCGCGACCACCGGCAGCTCGGCATCGGCCAGTTCCCGCGCAAAGCGGTGTTCCTCGACGATGGCCGCGTCCGACCAGCGACCCGGGCGGTAGAACTTGGCGATCACCGGTGCGGCGTCTTCCAGCCCGATCTGCCACACCCGGTTCTCGTAGCTGTTCAGTGCCAGCAGCCGGCCATCCGGCCACAGGCCGCATGCGCCCACGGCATCCAGCACCAGGTCCGGACTCAATCGCTCATACGGCTTCCCGACCGATGTCATGACGCCGCCGCCACCCTCTCTCGTCTGGAAAGAGGGCAGGTGGAGAGGGTTGGAGCCAGGCGGATCACGCTCAACGTGCTCCCACGACGCGCGCCGGCACCACCGCCATGGTGATGCGTGAAATGCAGACCAGGGCACCCTCGTCGTTCTCGATGCGGATCTCCCACACCTGGGTGTTACGGCCCAGGTGCAGCATCCTGGCGGTGCCGGTGACCGTGCCGCCGCGCACGCCGCGGATGTGGTTGGCGTTGATGTCCAGGCCGACCGCGAGTTCCTTTTCAGGGTCGAGCGTCAGCATCGCCGCCGTGCTGCCCAGCGTCTCGGCAAGCACCACCGAAGCCCCGCCGTGCAGCAGGCCGTAAGGCTGGTGGGTGCGGTGGTCGACTGGCATCGTTCCCTGCAGCCAGTCCTCGCCGATCGCCGTGACGCGGATGCCCAGCGTCTCCATCATGGTGTTCTTGCTCCAGCCGTTGATGCGGGCCAGGTCGGTCGGTTGCTGCCAGATGCTCATCGTCGATTCCGGTGTGTCGAGTGCGCATTGTCGTCCGTGGTTTTCGCAGCGACAATGCATGGGTGTTCAACGTTACCCTCAAAACTTCCGGCCGCCAGTTTTCGGTGGCTGCAGGCGAAACCGTGCTGGAGGCGGCGCAGCGGGCCGGCGTCGCCTTGCCCTACTCGTGCCGCGCCGGCGTCTGCGGCAGCTGCAAGGCCAGCTTGCTGGACGGGCGTTGCGAGTATCCGCGCAACCCGCCATTGGCGTTGGACGCCAACGAACAGGCGCATCATGCCGTGCTGCTGTGCCAGGCAGTGCCAACCAGTGACCTGTTGCTGGAAGCGCGTGAAGTCACCTCGGTGGAGGACATTGCCCGCCGCCAGTTGGCGATGGTGGTGACCGAGAAGTGGCCGCTGGCGCAGGATGTCACCGGCTTGCGTCTGCTGCCGGCGCGCGGCGAGCGTCGTCTGAAACGCCTGCCCGGCCAGTATGTAGACGTGCTGCTGGAAGACGGCAAGCGGCGTCCGTTCTCGATCGCCAACAGCCCGCAGGCCGACGGCATGATCGAAATGCACGTGCGCCACGTCACCGGCGGCGGCTTCACGTCGCGGGTCAGCGATGTCTTGCAGCCGGGCGATCATCTGCGGATCGAGGGTCCGCTGGGAACCTTTGTGCCGCGGGAGGATTCGGAGCGTCCGATGATCTTCATGGCCGGGGGTACCGGATTTGCCCCGATCAAGGCGATCACCGAGCACTTCATTGCCCTGGGCACGCGTCGTCCGATCGATTTGTACTGGGGCGCGCGCCGTGCGTCGGATCTGTATTTGCGCGAGCTGGCGGAACTGTGGGTGCGCGAGCTGCCGCATCTGAAGTTCCAGGCAGTGGTGATGGAGCCGGACGGGACTGCGGGTCTGCGTCGGGGCCTGGTCCACGACGCCGTGCTGGCCGACCATCCTGATCTGTCCGGTCACGATGTTTACATGAGCGGGCCACCCGCCATGGTTGACGTGGCGCTGCAGGCGTTCCTGCAACGCGGCTTGCCGGAAGATCGCCTGTACTACGACTCGTTCGAGTACGCACCGGACGTGCTGGCCCAGATCATCGCCGGTCGCGCCGGCATTCACGAGCGAGTGGAGGTGAGTGGCGGCGAGTGAAAACCCGCTTCAGCCATGGCGCCTGCTTCTCAGCGGTTGCCTTTGGCCACCGGCAATTGTGCTGCCTGCCAACCCAGCACCCCGCCGCCCAGCGTGTAGACCTTCTCGAAGCCCGCCTTCAGCAGGCGCTGCGCTGCCTTGGCCGAGTTGCCCCGGCCGTCCTTGTCCATCAAAACCACGGGCAGGGATTTGGCCTTGGCCAGGTCCTTCTTCTCCGGGTCGAACTGGCTCATTGCCACGTGTTTCGCGCCGGGGACGTGCATCTTCTCGAAATCGGACAACGCGGAGAGGTCGATCAGCAAGGGATTGTCGCGGTTGATCAGCGCGGTCAGGCCGGCCGGGCTCAGTTCCTTGATCTTGCTGAACATCATCCTGGCCTGGGTGACGATCAACGCCACCAGCAGAATGGCGAACAGCGCCGACAAGGCACCATGATTGCCGACGAATTGTGGCAGCTTGTGCAGGAAATCATTCATCTCAAGTCCACTTCGCACGCCGCGCGCGCCGATCCGGGTAAACCCGTGATTATACGGGTAGCGCAGCCATCGCGTGACCGCTTCCCGCGGGGATCATTCCCGGGTGATGTCCGGCAATCCGCTGGTAAGCCACCAGTGTTTGGCTTTTTCATCGTAATGCCAGGTCTGGCGATCGATGACACTGCGTTCGGCCTGGGTGTGGATATTGACCAGGCTGATCTTCACGGTCTGCTGCACCTCGGTCGGACTGATCGGCACGGGACCGGCGCCGTCGTCATACTCGGTGACCCGCACCTGCTTGTAGCGGGCAAGGTCCAGGTCGGAGATCGGATGCTTCGCGCGCTCTTCCGGATCGATGAATTGCACCGCACTGGCGAAGTCACCCCAGCGCAAGACGCCGCCATAGGCCGACAGCGTGGTGGTCAGCGAATTGCTGCGCTCCTGCGTGGCGCAAGCGGCCAGCAGCAGGATCAACAGCATCAGCGCAATGCTCGGAATACGGCGCATGGGCGTTCCTCCTCGACGGGTACCGGGCCATTCTGCCTCAATCACGCCGCCGGGGTCCGCCCGCGTCGCTTGGCCACGAAGCGCGCGCTGACGACGGCAGCGGGCTGCCCGTCCTCGCCCGGCACCACGCACTCCACGTTGATCCGGGCGCGGCCACGCGCGGCCAGGGTGGCGAAGAACGTGCTCCAACTGGCGCCGTCGGCCAGTCGCGCCTCGCTGCGGAAGTCCATCCATACCGGCGTCAGGTAACGCACGCCGGATTCGGCCACGAACACGTCGCAATCGAGACCTTCCAGTCGCAAGGCCATTTCCACCAGTGCCCAGCCGCTGAGTGTCATCAGGCTGACCAGACTGCCGCCGAAGGCGCAGCCCTTGTCGTTGACGTTCGGCGGCAGCGGTGCCCGCAGGCTCAGCATGTCACCGTCGTAGGCGCCCAGTTGCAGGTCCATGGCCTTGGCCAGCGGTATCTCGTTGCGGATGAACTGGATCAGTCGTCTCGCCTGGTCGCTGGCAAGCAGGTTGTCGTCAATGGTGCTCACGAGGCTCGGCAATAGTCGGGGAAACTCCACAGTGTAGGGCGGACGCTACACTGGGGCCATGCCGGGTGGCTGAACGTGGTAGGCAGATGCAACGAAATCCATCAATGCGCGCAGGCGCCCTGCGTGGACGCGTGCTGGTGATTACCCGTCCGGTGGGCACGGCGGGTGCACTGGCAAGACGGGTGCGTACGCTCGGTGGCACCCCCGTTTTGCTGCCGGGATTGGCCCTGCGCGGGCCGGATGATGCCGCGGCGGCACGCGCAGCGCTGCGCCAGGGCCTGGCCGCAGACCTGGTGATCTTCACAAGCCCGGCAGCCGTACGCCATGCCGCGGCGCTCAGTCAGCTGGATACTAATGCGATCGTGCTGGCGGTAGGCCGGGGAACCGCGCACGCCTTGCGCCGGCACGGTGTGGCGGAACCCTTGGCACCCCACCGGCAGGACAGCGAAGGTCTGCTGGATCACCCGATGTTGAAGGACTTGCGCCATCGCCAGGTGACCCTGGTCGGCGCGCCCGGCGGGCGCGGTGTGCTGCGCAGCCAGTTGGTTGCGCGCGGCGCCCGGCTGGGCGAAGTCCATGTATATCGCCGGGTGCCGCCACGACTGGACCGGCGCCACGTCGAGGCGGCGCTCGGCTTGCCCGGCTCGGCGCGGGTGCTGCTGTCCAGCAACGAGGCGCTGCAGAACCTGTGTCGGCTGCTGCCACCGTCGGCGCTGACGCGGCTGTGTGCGGCGGTCGCCGTGGTCAGCAGCGAACGGCTTGCCACGGCGGCGCGCGATGCCGGTTTCCGGCAGGTCGCACTGGCTTCGTCGGCGTTGGCCGATGATTTGCTGGCCGCCGCCGCGCGCTGACCCGGCCTTTTTCACGCCCACGTGCTTCCCACGCAGGCGCATGGCCGCCTTCCCGCCTCGACCACCAAGGTCCGACAGGCTGCTAGCATGAGGCTATGAGCCATCCAGACCAGCCGGCTGAGCAGCCGAAAGCACCAGATCCGTCTGCGGACGCGCGCCCCGACCCCGTGGTGGTCGATCCGGCGCCGACCCGGTCGGCGCGTCCCGCCACAACTCGCCCCGCACCCCGACCACGCGGCGGTGGCAGCCTGGCGCTTGCCTTGCTGCTGTCGTTGGTGGCGCTGGCGGCGGCAGGCTATGTGGGTTTTCAGCAATGGCAGCAGCAGCGTGGCAGTGTGGCGGAGAGTCAGGGCGTGGCCAGCCTGCAACAGCGCGTGGACACGCTGGAAACCCGGCTGGGCGGTCTGAGCGATCAGCGTGCCAGCCTCGATCAGCGACTGGATGACGCGGCGTCGGTCAACCGCTCGTTGCGCGAGGAACTGCTGGGCCAGGGCGAGCGCATCCGCAATCTGGAAGATGCCGTGGCCAAGCTGGCGGAAAAGAGCCTGTCCGGACATGACGCCATGCTGCTGGATGAAACCGACTCGCTGCTGCGCATGGGCGCCGAACGCTACACGCTTTTCCATGACGCGCAGGGCGCCGCCGCAGCCTACGGGCTGGCTGACCAGACGCTCGCTGCGGTCAACGACGGTGCATTCAGCGGAGTGCGCCAGAGCATCCAGGCCGAGCGTGAGGCCTTGCTGAAGAGCCAGCCGGCCAGCCAGGCCACTGTGCTGCAACAGTTGCAGCAGCTGCGTGCAGCGATGGCCGAACTGCCGCTGAAACCCCTCGATGTTCCAGCGGCCGGGCAGGCCACCGATGCGTGGTCGCGTATCCGTCGTGCGCTGGCCAGCGTGGTCAGCGTGCGGCGCGACAACGGCGCCCCGTTGGCGGTGGCCGACGCACGCTTCGCCCGTGAATTGGCGGCGCTGGATCTGGCACAGGCCCAGGCGGCCCTGCTCGCGCATGATGTTGACGGCTATGCGGCAGCGCTCAAACGCGTGGACGCGGGCCTGACCAGTCAGTTCGACGAAAGTGCCGAGTCCGTGCAGCAGGCGCGTGCCAGCCTGAAGCAACTGGAGAGCCAGCTGCCGGCGACGGCGCCGGTGCAGTTGGGTGCCGCCTTGAGCGAGCTGCGCAATCTGCGCGCGGTGCATGCACTCGCGCCGACGGGATCGTCGGGTCCGGCTGCGGCGTCCAGCACGGCGTCGCGCAAGGACGGAGCCCGGTCATGAAGCTGTGGCGCTGGCTGTTGCTGCTGGTGATCGTGGCGGCGCTTGCCGCGTTTGGTTGGCATTGGGTGGCGGAAGACCCGGGCTATGTGCTGCTGCGCCTGCGCGGCTGGCGGGTCGAGACGACGGTGGTGGCCGCCATCGTGATCCTGCTGCTGGGCTGGGCACTGCTTACCCTGCTCTGGCGTTTGCTGCGCTGGCCCTTCGGCGCACTGTCGCGGCGACATCGGCGGCTCAGCCAGCAGCGTCTGGGCGAAGGCCTGGTCGCCCTGATCGAAGGCCGTCACGGCGATGCCGAGCGCGACCTCAATCGGGCCGCGCGGCTGGCCAGCCTGCGTGGCCCGGCACTGCTGGCCTCGGCCGAGGCGGCATCACGCCGCGGCGAGTATGGTCGCGCGCTGGAATCCCTGGATCAGGCCTCGCAGTCGGCGCCGCGCGCCGCACGCGTGCTTCGCGCGCGCCTGTTGCGGCGTGAAGGCAAGCCTGACGAAGCATTGGCCTTGCTGGCGCCTGAATCGGACAAGGGCACGCTCACCCCCGGTGGCTGGCGTGAGCTGGTGCAGGCGGCGTTGGAAAGCGGCGATCCTGGCCGCGCGCGCGGCGCGCTCGAACCGCTGCACAAAAGCGGCGCGCTGGGCAGTCGTGCCTACGCCGTGCTGGAGGCACGGGTGCTGGCCGCGGCGCTCCGTGCCGCACCGGATGGCGTGGCTCTCAACACCTTGTGGTCGCAACTGCCCAAGGCGCAGCGCCGGGTTCCCGACGTGATCGATGCCTATGCCCGCCGCGCGTCCGGGTTTGGCCTGGTCCTGCCCGCGATGGACGAGGTGGAATCCGCGTTGCGCCGCGAATGGTCGCCGCGGTTGATCGAGACTTACGGCAGCCTCCCCGGCAATGACGTGGAGGCGCGCCTGCGCCGCGCCGAAGGCTGGCTCGACGCGCACCCGAATGACGCCAACCTGCTGCTCACACTGGGCCGCATGTGCGTGCGCCTGAAGATATGGGGCAAGGCCCACCAATACCTGCGGCGCTCGCTGGCACTTGTGCCCAGCGCCGCCGCCTGGGAGTCGCTGGGCGATGCGTTTGCGGGCGAGGGCGACGCTGCCCAGGCGCAGCGCTGCTACCGCAACGCGCTGGCCTTCGGCCGCGGCGACGCCATCGTGCCGTTGGCGCAGCGTGCGCAAGCCGGCCAGCCGGATACGCACCCGATAGCTGTCGAGGAGCGCGACGCGCACGGCATGCCGCGCTTGCGCGAGTAAGCCTCGGACACCTGCACCGGGGATCGCCACGCATCGACGGCCTTGCAGACGGGTGCCGGCGAAGGACGGCTCTTGCCGCATGCCAACATGACACGCGGCGACCACCAGCCGAGTGCGACACCACACCACAACCCGGCTCGCGGTCACCGGCATAAACTGCCGCCGACGATTCGGGTGGTGGATCCGAATCAATCAGCAAGGATCACTCCATGTCACGAATCCAGGACAACGCCCCAGCCGTGAAGGCTTGGCCGGCGGTGGCGGCGGCCGCTCTGCGTGTCGCTTTTGGTGTCATCTGGGCGGTCGGCGCGGCCCTCACCTGGCAATCGGATTTTGCGGTCCATTACGTGGGTTACCTGCACAACGCGGCGCAGGGTCAGCCGGCATGGTTGCAGGGCTGGTTCGCGATGTGGATCGCGCTGGTGACCCCGCATGCGATGTTGTTCACCTGGCTCACGCGCATCATCGAGACCACGATTGCGCTGGCCTTGCTTACCGGTTTTGCGCGCAAGACGGTGTACGTGGCCGGCGCGCTCTTCAGCTTGCTGGTGTGGAGCACCGCCGAGGGTTTTGGCGGGCCGTACACCGTCGGCGCCAACAACATGGGCACGGCGATCACCTATGTGCTGATCTTCGTGGCGCTGATCGCGATCAACGTTCGCGGCGGTCGCAGCCCCTACAGCCTCGACTATTTCATCGAGAAGCGCTGGCCACGCTGGCGACACGTCGCCGAGTGGGGCGCCAGGGACACGCTTGCGCAGGAGCCACAACGGTTGCCGCTGGGCGTGCAGATCCCGGCCATGATCGGCGTCGCGGTGCTGGTGATCCTGCTGGTCGGCGGTCTGCACAGCTCACTGGATGTCAAATCACCGTCGCCTGCCGCGGCGGCTGCCGCGGTGTCGCCACTTTCGCTGGCCGCCAGCACCCCGGTCGAACAGCCGCGTGATGCGCGGCTGCCGCCACTGATCGGCACCGGTGACAGCGTCGAGGTGAATCTGGTGGCCTCGGACGAGAAGGTGAGCATCGCCAGCGGCGTCGACTACCAGGCCTGGACCTTCGGCGGCACGGTGCCCGCGCCGATCATCCATGTGCGCCAGGGGCAGACGGTCAACGTGACCTTCACCAACCACGGCACCATGCAGCACTCGATCGACTTCCATGCGGCGATCACGCCGCCCAGCATGCACTACGTGGAAGTCCAGCCCGGCAAGTCGATCAAGTTCTCCTTCGTCGCCAACGTGCCCGGCGCGTTCCTCTATCACTGCGGCACGCCGCCGGTATTGCTGCACATCGCCAACGGCATGTTCGGTGCCTTGATCGTGGACCCGGCCAAGCCGTTGCCGCCCGCGGCGGACAGCTATGTGATCGTGCAGAGCGAGTGGTACACGCAACAGGTTGCCGATCATCTGATGGGGCCGAACTTCGAGCGCATGAAGGAAGAGCGCCCCGACGAGGTGGTGTTCAACGGCTCGGCCTTCCAGTATCGCGATCATCCGTTGATCGCCCACGCCGGCAAGCGCGTGCGCCTGTACGTGGTCGATGCCGGCCCGGATCTGTGGAGCTCGTTCCACGTCATCGGCGGCATCTTCGACAAGGTCTATCCCGACGGTGATGCCGCGCATGCGCAGAGCGGCGTTTCCACTTATTCGATCGGGCCGGGAGCGGGAGCGGTGTTCGATCTGATCCTGCCCGAGGCGGGCGATTACCCGTTCGTGGACCACGACATGGCGCACGCCACGGTCGGTGCGATCGGTGTGCTTCAGGTGCGCGGCAAGGATGGCGAGGTACCGGTGGAGGCCACCGCCACGCCGCCGCCAGCCTCTGCGGCGCCTGCCGCCGACATGGCGGCTGCCTCCGCGGCGCTGGGTCCGTACCACGTGGACGCGGCCAAAGGCACCGAGCTGTACAACACCACTTGCGCCGCGTGCCACCAACCCACCGGGATGGGCATCGCCGGGGCGTTTCCGCCGCTGAAAGACAATCCCGCGGTACTCGATGCCGACCCCACCAAACAGATCGACGTGGTGCTCAACGGTCTGCAGGGTGAGACCATCGCGGGTACCGTCTATGCCACCCCCATGCCTCCGTTTGGCAGCGTGCTCAATGATGCGGAAATCGCCGACATCATCAACCACGAGCGCTCCTCGTGGGGCAATCACAGCAAGCAGATCGCGGCCAGCGACGTGAAGGCGCGACGGGCCGCCAGCTCCGCGGGCGCCACTCATTGAGTGGTCTCGCGCAGACAACTCGCCGAGAATCGACAAGGATCGTCTTTTCGGCGGATTGCGTTGCGGCGAAACGTTCCCTTTGCATCGTTCCAACTATGCGGTTGCTGCATCCCGCTCGTCTCGGGAATTCACGGCAAGGGGGCGATACGGTAGCGTCGAGCCATCCGGCACGCGACACCGGAGTTGCCGGATCGATCGCGTGATGGTCCGGACGATCCGCGCTTGAACTTGAAGATTCGAGCCGTTGTCCAAGCACGAATCCGAGCCGGAGACGAGCATGGAAGCGAGGCAGTGTGGAATTTTTGGCATAGTCGGCGTGGGGCTTTTTTTTGCAGTGACAGCGGTGGCGACGGCGTCACCGCCGCCCCCGGCGACCATGCCGGACAGTTATGCGAAGCCGGGCGAGCTCGTGGCCATCGGCGCCGGTCGCCATCTGAACTTGCGCTGCAGCGGCAGTGGGCCGATGACCGTGCTGCTGGAGTCCGGCTCGCATGCCGATTCAGGCAGCTGGTTCCGGGTGCAGCCGTTGCTGTCGGCGCGCGCGCGGGTTTGCTCCTATGACCGTGCGGGCTACGGTTTCAGCGACGAAGGACCGCTGCCGCGTGGGCTCGATGCCGACGTGTCCGACTTGCACGCGCTGATCGAGGCGGCCGGCTTGCGCAGGCCGTTGGTTCTTGTGGGTCATTCGTTGGGCACCAACATCGTGCGTCGCTATGCCAGCGACCATCCCGGCGACGTTGCGGGGATGGTCCTGGTCGACCCGCCCGCGCAGGATCTGGCTCGCTATCTGCCCGCTTCATGGATGAAGGACGACGCGAAGCTGACCACGCAACGCGATGCATTCATCGGGCGCTGCGAGCAGGCCGCCGAGCACGGCGACCTGGCCAAGCCCTCGCCGGAACTTGCGCAGTGCATCGGCGGGGCGCCGCCGTGGGAGAGTGAGGCGGTGGCTGCCGCCAATCACGCACGCAAGCTGCATCCGGCGTTCTGGCACACCCTGCGCTCGGAACTGGCGCAGAACGCGGGCGTGTTCGCGCTAGCGGTACCGGCGAGCGAATCGCATGGCGACATGCCGTTGGTCGTGCTGAAGGCTGAAGGCACCTATGCCGACGCTCCGGCCAACGTGCGCAAGCAACTGGAAGCAGCACGTGACGCGACCCAGCGGCGCATCGTGGAGACTTCCAGTCGCGGCCTGCTGCGAACGGTGGCCGAGTCCTCGCACGACATCGAACTGGACCAACCCCGCGCGGTAGTCGATGCGGTCATGCAGGTGCTGAAGGAACTGGCGCCCGCTCGCGGTTGATCGCCGCGACCGTTGCCTCGCCATCGCGTAGGCGCAGAGGATCGGCGCCATGCATCACGAGTGATCATCGTGTCGCAATCACGGCAGGCAGATCCCTGCCAGCAACCAGCGACGCAACGGCCCGTCAGCGCAGAGCGCATACCGACAAGACCTGCGTGACCCGAGGCGTCGTCAAGGCTCCCTGACCTGCAGGTCCTTCATCAGCAAGCCAAGCTTGCGTTTCATCTCGGCCTGCGTGTGCGTACCGGTGGAACCGTAGAACGCGGTGTACAACACCGTGGGCGTCTTGCCGTCAACGTGAGCCGGTGTCGCCACGGCATCGATTTTCATCAGGTCACCATCCGGGCGCGCCACGCCGTTGTAGGGAAACTGGCGTTGCGCCAGTTGCTGCCAGTGGCTGCTCAAGTCCTTGTCGAGCCCGGGCGGCGGCGCCGCGTAGCGCTGGATGTTGACGTTGTCGCGGTTGCTGGACGTCGAGTCCTTCCAGATGTCGATATCGCTGACGTCCCACACCGCTTTCCCGTTGTCCATGAAAAACCGGAAGCCAAGCCACAACAGGTTGTCCGGCGTGATCTTCTGCACTTTGGGGCCGTAGGAGAAGGAGACTCGGTTCGATGCGTAACTGAAGCGGCGCCCATAGTCGAAGTCGAGATGGATACGCTTGAACGCGGCCGGTTGCAGCGCGGACAACTTCAGATAGTCGGTCCACTGCTGCAAGGTTCCTTCGTAGGTCACGTGAATGAAGCTGCTGAGCTCGTCCATGTCCAGCTTGGTGTCGTGCAGGCCCGAGGGGGCCGTCATCCGGGTCAGGATCACGCTGCCATCGGGTACCGGGAGCGAATACACCACCCCGAGCCGGTTGGCGTAGGGCAACGCCCAGACCTCGACGTGCCATGAGCGTTGCCAGCGGTCGATGTGCACGGTGTCGAGGGTCGGCTTGCCCAGTGAGGTGATCTTGATCTTTTCTCCGGCAACCTGGCGCTGGAACGTGCCGGTTTGCGCGAGCAGATCCATCCGCGTCCTGGCATCGCCATAAAATCTGGCGGCATCGATGTCGTCCGGCCGGCGCAGGTGAGCCAGGCCATTGCGACCCACGGCGCCGACATCGACATAACCGTTGCCACCGAGTGAGTAGTGTTTCGAACGGTTGCCAACGCGGTTCCATTCGCCGTTGCTGCCGCGCACGATCAGCGTGGGAAACCCATCGAGTCGTGTCTGCTGGTACAGCAAACGCAAGGAACCATCGCCGTTGGGGAACAGGTCGGCTGATTCCCTGGACAGCAGTGCCTTCAGCTCGGCCGTGGAGTTTGCTTGGGCGCGCTGTTGCAGGTTTTGATAGAAATCGCCGAGCGTCATCGGCAGGCTGAACTGAGCCTTGAAGTGACCATTCTGGCGTGCGTCAAAGATATCGAGCTGATAAGCCGAACGGGTATCGATGATGGCCTGATTGTCGGGGGCGTCCAGGACCAGGCTGATCGGCAGCGCGTAATTGAGATTCTCGTTGGCGGACTTCATCAGCACCACGCCGATGAGCTTGCCGCTGGCATCCAGCAGCGGACCACCACTGTTGCCGGGCGAGGCGGCGGCGGAGAAACGCATCCACTTCCAGCGGCCATCCTGCTGCTCGGGGGTGTCGGAGGTATACAGGCCGTCGCGGATCACGATGCCGGTACCCAGCGCGTTGCCGACGGCGTACACCACCTGGTTCAAGGCGGGACGGGTATTCGGCACCAGCATGCTTCCGCGCGGTGGAGAGACCAGCGAGAACACCACGAAGTCCTTGCGCAGCGAGAACTTCTCGATCTTGTCGATCGCGTAGACATGGCCTTTGGCGTCGCGCAGTTCGGGCGCGCCCCACAGGCTGTCCATCCCGGCGAGCAGCACGTGACCTGCGGTGACGTAGCGGTTGTGACCGATCGCAAACGCGGTACCGATCGAGTAGTACTTGTCGGTGCGTTCCTGGTACGGCAGCAGTTCCAGCGGCAGCGGCTTTTCGTAAGTCAACGGATCGGTAGTCGGCTTGGCCTGCACCACCTCGAAGGTCGCCGATTCGATCTTCGGGAGCGTGGCCGGGTCCAGGGTGGCAGCCTGTGCGATCGTCAGACCACCCTGGGCGATAGCGAAGACAAGAATCCAGCGTGCGATGATTTTCCCGCTGGCGCCAATCCGGCGAGCCACTCCGTGCTTGCTGTACATAGATTCCCCTGGGTTCGGCACCGCTACCTGAGTATGCCCCATGAACGCTGATCGGCACTGCTGCCGCCGATAGTGCCATGAGGTGGGCGGGTTTGCATTGTGCCGACGTTGCGGGAAATCGCTGCTTCCCGCGGGTGGCAGCGAGGATGAGCAGGACGCTCGATAGCGTCTTTCAGAGCGTCGTCAGGTTGGCGTAGGCCGCCACCAGCCACTTGCTGCCTGCTTCCTCGAAATTGACCTGCAGCCGCGCATGGGCACCGCTACCTTCGGCGCTGAGCACCACGCCTTCGCCGAACTTGGGGTGGCTGACGCGCTGGCCGAGCTTCACCGGCAAGCTCTCTTCCAGCGACGCGGAGGCCTGCGCGGGGCGGCCGGCGTACAGCGGACGCGTGACGTGCACGCGCGGACGGACTTCATCGATCAGTTCGGCGGGCATCTCGGCGAGGAAGCGTGAAGGACGCGCCAGCATTTCGGTGCCGTGCATGCGGCGTGATTCGGCGTGGCTCAGAAACAGCCGCTCGCGGGCGCGGGTGATGCCGACGTAGGCCAGCCGGCGCTCCTCTTCCAGGCGGCCTTCGTCGTTGACCGAGCGCTGGCTCGGGAACAGGCCTTCCTCCATGCCGACCAGGAATACCACCGGAAACTCCAGCCCCTTGGCCGAGTGCAAGGTCATCAATTGCACGCAGTCGTCGCCTTCCTCGCCCTGGTTCTCGCCTGCTTCCAGTGCCGCGTTGGAGAGGAAAGCGTTGAGTTCGCTCAGGCCGGCGTCGATGTCCTCCTGGCTGCGCTCGAAGCGGCTTGCCACGTTGACCAGTTCGTCCAGGTTTTCCACCCGCGTCTCGGCGTTGCCGCGACTGTCCTTCTCGTAGAAGTCGCGCAAGCCGGTGTGGGTGATGGCGTGGTCGATCTGTTCGGCGAGAGTGAGGGCGGGATGGAGGGGGGCGTCGGTGTGTGGCGTCGCGCCTGCCTCCGCTGCTTCGATTCCCGAGTCCCGAGTCCCGATGCCCGCGAAGCCCCGCGCCATGCCGTCCACCAGCGCCAGGAACGCCTTCACCGCGTTCTTCGCCCGCCCGGCCAGTTCGCTGCCGGTGAGCTCCGCCAGTGCCGCTTCCCACATCGAGACGTTGTCGAGTCGGGCGCGACGGCGCAGCACGTCCAGGGTGCGGTCGCCGATCCCGCGCGGCGGGGTGTTCACCGCGCGCTCGAAGGCGGCGTCGTCGTGGCGGTTGGCGGTGAGGCGAAGATAGGCCAGCGCGTCCTTCACCTCGGCGCGCTCGAAGAAGCGCTGGCCGCCGTAGACGCGGTAGCCGATACGGCGCTGCACGAGTTGTTCCTCGAAGTTGCGCGATTGTGCGTTGGAGCGATACAGGATCGCGCAATCGCGTGCGTTGCCGTGTTCGTCGATGTATTCGCGGATGCGCTCGATCACGAAGCGCGCCTCGTCCTGCTCGTTGTACGCCGCGTACAACGCGATGCGCTCGCCGTCGTCGCCGGCGGTCCACAACTCCTTGCCGAGGCGGCTGCCGTTGCGCTGGATCACGTGATTGGCGGCTTTGAGGATGGTCGAGGTGGAGCGGTAGTTCTGTTCGAGCTTGATCGTCTTGGCGCCGGGAAAGTCGCGCAGGAATTGCTGCACGTTCTCCACCTTGGCGCCACGCCAGCCGTAGATCGCCTGATCGTCGTCGCCCACGACGAAGACTTGGGCGGGAGCAGGGAATCGGGAATCGGCAATGGGAGAAGCGCCCGGCATTTCGGAGCTGGCATGCCCGGCGCTTGCGATTCCCGATTCCCGATTCCCGGCTCCCGCCCCGGAAAGCACCCGAATCCACGCGTACTGCAGAGTGTTGGTGTCCTGGAACTCGTCGACCAGCAGATAGCGCCAGCGCTGCTGGTAGTGCTGCAGCACGGCCGGATTCTTCAGCCACAGCTCGTGCGCGCGCAGCAGCAGCTCGGCGAAATCGACCAGGCTGGCACGGCGGCAGGCGTCTTCGTAAGCCTTGTAGATGTTGACGAAGGTGTGGGTGACCGGATGGTCGCGGTGTTCGACGCTGTCCGGACGCTTGCCTTCGTCCTTCCACTGGTTGATCTGCCAGCAGACCTGGCGCGGCGGGAATTTCGCGTCGTCCAGCCCCAGTCCGGCGACCACGCGCTTGACCATGCGCAACTGGTCATCGGCATCAAGAATCTGGAAGGTTTCGGTCAGCCCGGCCTCGCGCCAGTGACGGCGCAACAGGCGGTGAGCGATGCCGTGGAAGGTGCCCACGGTGAGGCCCTGGGTGCCGCCGGGAATCAGCGCCGCCAGTCGTGCGCGCATCTCGCCGGCGGCCTTGTTGGTGAAGGTGACGGCGAGAATCGCCCAGGGCGGCACACCTTCAGCCTGGGTCAGCCAGCCGATCCGGTGGGTGAGCACGCGGGTCTTGCCGGAGCCGGCACCGGCCAGCACCAGATTGTGGCCGGGTGGAGCGCAGACCGCTTCACGTTGGGCGGAATTGAGCGGATCGATCAGGTACGAGACATCCATCCGACCCATTGTAGCGGGCGCGGCTCAAGCGGGCTGTCGGACAAGAGAAAACCGCCGCAAGCGGCGGTTTTCGGGTGTGGCCGGGGTAGCTCAGCGCTTGCGCATGAACCCGCCAATGGCCAGCAACGCACCTACCACGATGCCGACGATGCCGATCCATTGCGGCACGCCCTTGTCATGGGTGGCGGTGAGTTTGGCCGAGCCCACCTGCACCAGCGTATCGGTATCCTGGTAGAAGGCATGGCCTGCCACGATCCAGATGCCGGCGGCCAGCAAAATGATGCCAATGATGATCAAGCCTGCTCGCATGGTGTACCCCCTGGGTGAATGTGCGCCAAGTATGGCCCGAACCGGTGTGCACAAAATGTACAGATTGGGCCGGTGCGGCGTCTTCCGGGGTTTTGCGGCGTGACCGATGCCGAATCGACGGCCAAAAAAAGGCTCCGAAGGTTAGGGGGAACCTTCGGAGCCGGGGCCGGACGCGTGAACCCAGGGGAGTGGTGCGCGACCGTGGCAGTCCAGGGAGGTGGACCCGCCGTGGATGCCGTTGCGTGCATCCGATGGATTGGAACGCGCTTTCGGAGAAAAGTTGCCGGCTCCGGCAAAAAAGTTCACGACGCATTCAGATCCGGGCGAAGGGTCGCCGGCCCTGACTTGCAAGGAGCCGCCCCGCCCCGGCTCAATGCGCCTCGTCCCAGTTGGCACCCACGCCCACGTCGACCAGCAACGGCACGGCCAGCTCCGCGGCCCCGGACATCCGTTCGATCACGCCGGCACGGATGGCATCGACGGCGTCCGCGCGCACTTCGAACACCAGTTCGTCGTGCACCTGCATCAGCATGTGGGCGTCGTCGCGCTCCTTCAGCCACGCAGCCACCGCGATCATCGCGCGCTTGATGATGTCCGCCGCGCTGCCTTGCATCGGCGCATTCACCGCCGCCCGTTCGGCACCCTGGCGCAGGCCGTGGTTGCGCGAATCGAGGTTCTCCAGATACAGCCGGCGACCGAAGATGGTCTCGACATAGCCGTCGCGATGCGCCTGTTCGCGGGTCGCCTCCATGAACGCGTGCACGCCGGGATAGCGGGCGAAGTAGCGCGCCATGTAGTCGCTGGCCTCGCCACGGTCCACACCCAGTTGTCTGGCCAGGCCGAACGCGCTCATGCCGTACATGAGGCCGAAGTTGATCGCCTTGGCGGCACGCCGCTGGTTGGCGCTGACGTCCTCGGGCTTCAGGCCGAACACTTCGGCGGCGGTGGCGCGGTGGATGTCGCCGCCTTCGTGGAAGGCCTTGAGCAAGCCTTCGTCGCCGGACAGGTGCGCCATGATGCGCAGCTCGATCTGCGAATAGTCCGCCGCCATCACTCGCCAGCCGGCGGGCGCGATGAAGGCCTGGCGGATGCGTCGGCCCTCCGCGGTGCGCACCGGGATGTTCTGCAGGTTCGGATCGGAGGAGGAGATCCGTCCGGTGGCGACCGAGCCCTGGTGGTAACTGGTGTGCACGCGGCCGGTGCGCGGATTGACGATGCCGGAGAGCTTGTCGGTGTAGGTGGAACGCAGCTTGGCCAGCCCGCGGTAGTCGAGGATCAGGCGCGGCAGTTCGTGGGTGTCGGCAATGGCCTCCAGGGCTTCTTCGTTGGTCGAGGGCTGGCCCTTGGGCGTTTTCAGTTTTGCCGCCAGGCCGAGTTCATCGAACAGCACGGCCTGCAATTGCTTGGGCGAGTCGAGGTTGAACTCGTGTCCGGCCAGCGCATAGGCCTGCTGCTGCAACTCCACCATCCGCTTGCCCAGTTGCTGGCTCTGCGCACGCAGCTCGTCGCCATCGATCAGCACGCCACGACGCTCCATCTCGGCCAGTACCGGCACCAGCGGAATCTCGATGTCCTGATACACGTCGCGCAATGCCGGCACGCCCTCCAGTTTCGGCCACAGCGCATGGTGCAGGCGCAGGGTGACGTCCGCATCCTCGGCGGCATAGCGGCAGGCGGTGTCGAGATCCACCTGCGAGAAGGAAATCTGCCTGGCGCCCTTGCCGGCGACTTCCGCGTACTTCACGGTTTCGTAGCCCAGGTACATCTTGGCCAGCGAGTCCATGTCGTGGCGCGTGGCGGTGGCGTTCCACACGTAGGACTCCAGCATCGAATCGTGTGCAAGTCCATGCACCGCGATGTCGTAGTGCGACAGGATGTTGATGTCGTACTTCGCGTGCTGGCCCAGCTTGGGCCGCGACGGATCCTCGAAGATCGGTTTCAGCGCAGCCAGCACCGCATCCCGATCGAGCTGCTTCGGCACCCCCGGATAGTCGTGGCCAAGCGGGATGTAGCAAGCCTTGCCTGGCTCGACTGCGAGGCTGAGGCCGACAATGTCGGCGCGCATCGCGTCGATGCTGGTGGTCTCGGTGTCGAAGGCGATCAGCGGTGCATCCCGCAACTTTTTCAGCCAGCCGTCCAACGCTGGCTGGGTGACGATCAACTCGTACTCGCCGGATGCAGCCAGCGCGGCATCGGGCGTGTCGCCGGCCGTGGCCTCGTTGACTGGCGCGCCAGCCGACGTCGCCCCGATTCCCGATTCCCGGTTCCCGGTTCCCGGCTCAACGCCATCCAACTCCTTCAGCGCCGCCTTGAACTCGTAACGTGCATACAACTCGCGCAGCTGCTCCACGTCCGCCTCGCGCTGGGCCAGCCCGGTGGGGCCGACATCCAGCGCCACGTCGGTCTTGATCGTCACCAGCTCGCGCGACAGCGGCAGCTGTGGCAGCGCGGCACGCAGGCTCTCGCCGATCTTGCCGCCAATCTTGTCGGCGTTCGCCATCACGCCATCGAGCGTGTCGAATTGGGCCAGCCACTTGGCGGCGGTCTTGGGGCCGCACTTGGGCACGCCCGGCACGTTGTCCACCGTGTCACCGGTGAGCGCGAGGAAGTCGATGATCTGCTCCGGCCGCACGCCAAACTTTTCCATCACGCCGGCGCTGTCCATCACCGTGTTGCTCATGGTGTTGACCAGGGTGACGCGCGGGCCGACCAGTTGGGCCATGTCCTTGTCGCCGGTGGAAACCTCGACCTCGATGCCCAGCTCGCGCGCCTGCACCGCCAGGGTGCCGATCACGTCATCGGCCTCGACGCCCGCCACGCGCAGGATCGGAAAGCCCAGCGCGCCGACGATGGCAAGCATGGGTTCGACCTGGGCGCGCAGGTCGTCCGGCATCGGCGGGCGGTTCGCCTTGTACTGGTCATACAGCTCATCGCGGAAGGTCGGGCCTGGCGCATCGCTGACGAAGGCCAGATAGTCCGGTTTGGCCTTCAGCGTGGCGCGCAGCATGTTGACCACGCCGAACAGCGCACCGGTCGGTTCACCCCGGGCGTTGCTCAGCGGCGGCAGCGCGTGGAATGCACGGTAGAGATAGGACGAGCCGTCGATCAGGATGAGTTTGGGCATGGAGTGGGTTGACCTATGCGAAGCAGGTTGCGCCGGGAACGGGTGGTACGCGCACCCCGAACATTCTCGCATGGGCGATAACGCATCGCGTTTCACGAATGACTGGTGCATGCCCCTGTTATGCTCGAACTCCCGATCGAGGTTGCCGCCATGAAAACCGCCCATCTGCTGGTTGCCGTCACCATCGCGTCCGCCGCCATGATGGCCTCGGTCGCCCACGCCCAGGCCTATACGCCGGGCCAGGCACCGCCGCCGCCGGGAATGAACGATCCGGGCGTGCAGGCCACCGCCCCCGCCGCCAGCGCCGCGGCACCCGCGCCGGCGGCCACGCCCAAGCCGGACCTGCATCCGTTGACCTTGCCGGCGATGAAGAGCGGTGACAGCCGGATGGGACGCCCGGCGTCGGAACCGACGGTGGAGATTCGGCAGCAAGGCGAAAACACTGTGCAGGAATACAGCCGCAACGGACGCGTTTACATGGTGGTGGTCACGCCCAAGCACGGGCTGCAGCAGACCTACATGGTCGATCCGCAAGGCCGACTGGTGGACGAGCACGGCCAGCGACGCGCTACACCGACACTCTACAAGGTGCTGGAGTGGGGCAAGAGCAGGCCGCCGGCGGCGGAGTCCGACGCGCCTGCGTCCAGCAGCAGTCGTTGAGTCGAGCTGACGGCGGGTTGCCGGCTGCCGGGTCCGGCCTGGTGGAAGCCGATCCTTCGGTTGGCATGAACCTCATGGCCGCGCTGGCCGTCGCGTTGTTGCGAGCCTGATTCAGGCCGGATCATCCAGCTCCGGGTAGTGCCGGAAGATGCCGCTCTCGTTGAATGGCAGGCGTCGCGACGATGCCAGGTAGGCAGCGATGCGTGGTCGTTGTGCCACGCGCTCCTTCAGTGTCTGCAGCAACGGCAAGCCGCGCCCCAGCCGCTGCATGGCGCGTGGGAATGCGTACTCCAGCCCACTCATCACCTGGAACAACGACAGGTCGACGTATGAATGCGCATGAAGGACATGATGGCCTCCCGCGCGCTCGATGGACTGCTCGAAGTAGTCGAGATATTTCGACAGTCGTGTTCCGCGCAGGCCGGTGGCACGGCGGCACGCTTCGGTGCGCTGATCCTCGTAGTACAGACTGCCGGCGATCGGGTGATGGGTGTCGTGCACTTCGGCGACCAGGTCGGCGATGGTCAGTTGCAGTTGGTGTGCATACAGGCGTCGTTGTTCGCTGGCCGGCACCAGTTCGAGTGGCGGCCCGAGATACTGCAGGATGTTTGCCGTCTGTGCGATCAGCAGGCGGCCGGCCTTGAGGAACGGCGGCGCAAACGGCAGCGGGCCCTCGTGTACGCCGTCGAGGTATTGCATCATCGCGTCGTTGCCCCGTTCACGGGCGACGTCTTCATAGCTGGCGCCAGCATCCTCGAGTGCCAGCCGGACAAACTCGCCGCGGCCCTGGATGCCGGTCCAGTAGAACAGGTGATAGTGCATGGCAGCCTCCCGTGTGCGGGTGGACGCCCAGCGTGCGCCTGTGTGCGTGGAGACTCAATGACGATCCGGACACGCCGCAATCCCACGCCGTCATCCCGGCGAAAGCCGGGATCCAGTGCCTTCGCAATGGTTTGAGACGCGGGATGATCGGACAGTCATCTGCTGAAAAACCATTCCAGCCTGATCAGCTTCCGGTTGTTGAAAAGCCTCTTGCTTGCGTGGCGAGCAGGGGCCTGGACGGACATCCGTCAGTGACGGAAGTGGCGCATCCCGGTGAAGACCATCGCCATGTCGTGCTCGTCGGCGGCGGCAATCACCTCGCTGTCGCGCATCGAACCGCCCGGCTGGATCACCGCGCTGATGCCCGCGGCTGCGGCGGCATCGATACCATCGCGGAACGGGAAGAACGCGTCACTGGCCATCACCGATCCGCGTACTTCGAGTTTTTCGTCGGCGGCCTTGATGCCGGCGATTTTTGCGCTGTAGACGCGGCTCATCTGGCCGGCGCCGATACCGATGGTGCGGCGATCGCGTGCGTAGACGATGGCGTTGGACTTGACGAACTTGGCCACCTTCCAGGCGAAGATCAGGTCGTGGATCTGCGCCTCGGTCGGTGCCTTGCGGGTGACCACCTTGAGGTCGGCGGCCGTGATCATGCCGGTGTCGGCAGTCTGGATCAGCAGCCCCGAACCCACGCGCCGGGAATGGTTGCCGGGATGCGCATCGACCAGACTGCCATCGGCCGGCAGCGGGATCTCGAGGACGCGCACGTTGCCCTTCTTGGTGAAGGCCTTCAGCGCGTCATCGGCATAGGCCGGCGCCAGCACCACTTCCACGAATTGCCGCTCGACGATGGCTTTCGCCGTGGCGCCGTCCACCTCGCGATTGAAGGCGATGATGCCGCCGAACGACGAGGTGGGATCGGTCTGGAAGGCCAGCTCGTAGGCCTTGCCGATACCGTCAAGGCTCACCGCCACGCCGCACGGGTTGGCATGCTTGACGATCACGCAGGCAGGTTTGACGAAGCTGCGAACGCATTCCCACGCGGCGTCGGCATCGGCGATGTTGTTGAACGACAGCTCCTTGCCCTGCAACTGGTTGAAGCAGGCCAGCGTGCCGGGATGCGGATACAGGTCGCGGTAGAACGCAGCCTGTTGGTGCGGATTCTCGCCGTAGCGCAGGTCCATCAGCTTGGTGAAGCGGCCGTTGACCTGCGCCGGGAACGTGGCGTGGCCGGCGATCGCGTCGTGCGTGTCGTTGAGTTCCAGGCCGGACAGGTAGTCGCTGATCGCGCCACCGTAATTGGCCACGCGATTGAACGCGCTCACCGCCAGCTTGAAGCGCGTGGCGCGGCTCAGTCCGCCGTTCTGCTCGATCTCGGCCAGCGCCTCTTCGTATTGATCGGGCGAGGTCAGCACGCCCACGTCATTCCAGTTCTTCGCTGCCGAGCGCAGCATCGCCGGGCCGCCGATGTCGATATTCTCGATGGCGTCCTCGAGCGTGCAGTCCGGCTTGGCAACGGTGGCTTCGAACGGGTAGAGGTTGAGCACCAGCAGGTCGATCGGCGCAATGCCCAGTTCAGTCATCACCGCGTCGTCGATGCCGCGCCGACCCAGCAACCCGCCGTGGACCTTCGGGTGCAGCGTCTTGACGCGACCGTCCATGATTTCCGGGAAGCCGGTGACGTCGCTGACCTCGGTCACCGCGATGCCCGCCTCGCGCAGCGCCTTCGCACTGCCGCCAGTGGAAAGCAGCTCAATCCCGTTCGCGGCAAGTCGCCGCGCCAACTCGATCAACCCCGTCTTGTCGGAAACGCTGAGCAGCGCGCGGCGAACGGGAACGACGGCAGGGGCGGACATGTTGGCTCCGGGACTCGGGATGGGAAATTCGTGGCTGCAGCGGCGCGGCGATCAAGCTGGCGGTTTCGGCTCTTGCAAATCCCGAATCCCCAATCCCGAATCCGCTCTCAAAGCAACCCGTGCGTGGCCAGCTTCTTGCGCAAGGTGGCGCGATTGATGCCCAGCGCGACGGCGGCGCGACTCTGGTTGCCGTCGTGGAACGCCAGCACCTCGCGCAGCAAGGGCATTTCAACCTCGCGCAACACCAGCGCATGCAGGCCTTCGGTGCATTCGGTGTCACCAATGTCCGCCAGGTAGCGGCGTACCGTGCGAGTCACGCATTCGCTCAACGCACTATGAGAGCCGGCAGCATGCGACGAGGACGAAACGGCGGCCTCGGTAGCAGGCAGTCTTGCGGCATTCACGGATAGTTTCCCTCGCCTACGATACGGCGGCTACATGGGCCGCTGCGATTGTGATGATTCAGTGTGTACTCGCGGGATGATTCGGATACCGCAAGGCATCCAGCGCGAGAGGTCGAGTCTACCCGTGTGCGCCGACGATTTTAAGTCCCCGTGGCATTGCGTTCATTCAAAACCGAATTCGAACGCCACTGCCTTGTCGCCGGGGTCCTCCACCTCCAGCAGCAGCACGGCGGTATCCCCCGGGGCCAGGCCGTGCTGCAGCACCTCGCTGTCGTCCAGGTATTCATCCGGCTGCAGGCGGCGCATGGCCAGCCGCTGCCCCTGTGCGTTGAGGAGGGTGATGGTCAGCACCGGATAGGGTTGGGCGAAGATGGCATCGTTGCGCACGCTGGCGCTGATCATCAGAGCATCGGAGACGCTGGGGTGCGCCTGCACATTGCTGGCGAGCAGGCGCAGTCTGCCCGGCGCTGCCACCAGCGGCAGCTGGCACCGCAGCACCGCGCAGCTGCTGCGCAACCAGCCACCCACGACCGGGTCGCGGATCAGGGCATCGCGCTTTGCCCACCCCAGCTGACACAACAGCAGCGACGAGAGCAGCACGCAGGCGAGCACCCATGGCCACTGTCGTTCGCCCGACGCTGCGCGCGGGCGCCGTGGCTGTTCACGCACTTGTTTGCGCGCGCGCTTTCGGCGCGGTTCCCGGGCGAAGCGTGGTGCGAACACCAATTGCGAGAAATCATCGGTGGCTGCCGCCACGGGCGCCGTCGCATCGTCGGATGTCACCACCACCGCGGGTTCAGGCGGTGGGCGATAGACCACCAGGTCGACGCATGGTGGCTCGAACGCAGGCTCGTTCACCGGCAGTTCGATGAAGGGTTCGGGCGGCAGTTGGTCCGTGAGGGTGGCAACGCTGTCGAAGCTGGCGTGGCAATGGCCGCAGATGACGTGGCCATGGGCTCGCGCAAGCATCTGCGCGTCCAGCGAAAAGACGGACAGGCATTCAGGACACTGGGTATACATGCGGGCCGCTGTCAATCGATATGGCGGCAAGCTTAGCAGCCTGCACGCGCCAGCCCGTGTCGCGGTGACCATCGGTCAACACGAGAAGGCGACCTTCGGTTGACTGTTTTCAGGCGCGCCGCCGGCCGCTGATGCGGACCCAGTCCTCGCGCCTATCCACCCGCAACTCGTCGAACCATTCGTGATAGCGCTGCAGCAGTTCGTCCTGTTGACCGTCGAGAATGCCCGAGATGGCGAACGGTGCGCCGGGTTTGGCGGCGGCGGCGAAGGTGGGCGCGAGTTCGCCGAGCGGGCCGGCGAGAATATTGGCGATGAAGACATCCGTTGCCACGTTGTCGGCATCCTGGGGCAGGAACAGCGTCAACGCTTCGGCGATGCCATTGCGTTGGGCGTTGTCGGCGGATGCGATGAGCGCCTGTGGATCATTGTCCACGCCGATCGCGCTGGCGGCACCAAGCTTCAGCGCGGCGATCGCCAGGATCCCCGAGCCGCAGC
This sequence comes from Rhodanobacter sp. G2-10, assembly GCF_055809185.1. Classification (NCBI taxonomy): domain Bacteria; kingdom Pseudomonadati; phylum Pseudomonadota; class Gammaproteobacteria; order Lysobacterales; family Rhodanobacteraceae; genus Rhodanobacter; species Rhodanobacter sp. G2-10. Next base: position 287,020 of record NZ_CM147900.1, read on the forward strand.
CGTAGTCGGTGATCGTCTTGCCGGCGAGGTGGAGGCGGTCCAGCCACTCCAGGCACAACGCGGTGGTCGGATGGGTGCCGCTGCCGAAGGCCAGACCCGGGTCGAGTCGCACCACCACCATGCCATCTTCCGCTGGTGGCTCGATATTCCACGGATAGATCCACAAGCGTCGGCCGAACTGCATTGGCTTGAATTGATCCATCCAGGCACGTTCCCAGTCCTGGTCGGCGACCTCCTGGAAGCCGAGCCGGTCCGGCTCCAGCCACGGCAGCAGTTCACCCAGCGCCTCGGCCAATCCGCGCCGATCCGCGTGTTCCTCGAACAGCGCCTTCAGGGTGATCGTCGGCCACAGCGGCAACTCCCCCACGCCCGGCTCGAAGATCGCCTGTTCATCCGGCGTCTGGGCGTCCGCATCCTGCAGCGTGATCGAAATTGCACCGAGGTCTTCCAGCGCCTCTTCCGCACGCGGCTGCTGTTCGGTGCGGACGATCAAGGAGAGTTCGAGGAAAGGCATAAGGCGAGTAGTGAGGGGAGAGGAGTGAGTAGAGAGAGAACAGCAGAAGCGTGGGGAATGGTTTGCGGAGTGGGGGCTCGGCTGACGAGCCGAACCGCCGGCCCTCTCTCACTCCTCACTCCTCTTCCCTCACTCCTGACTATCGCAAGCTTGCGGCTTGGTGCTTCGCGTCGAGGTTCTTCGGCGCATCTTCCGCACCCGATTGCGCTTCAGTGCAGACGATCGGGGCCGCGTAGGGCGAGTAGTGAGGGGAGAGGAGTGAGTGGAGAGAGAAAGGCAGAAGCGTGAGGAATGCGCGGGGAGCGAGTTCGTGTGAGGCGCCGAAACGCCGGCTCTCTCCCACCTCTCACTCCTCTTCCCTCACTCCTGGCTCTGGCCACTCCCGGCCGCGGCTTTCTCTTTCTGCTCCGCCATGCGTTTTTCGAGATAGTGGATGTTCTGGCCGCCGTGATGGAAGCCGGCGTCGGCCATGATCCGTTGCTGCAGCGGGACGTTGCACTTGACCCCTTCGATCACGGTCTCGGCCAGCGCCAGACGCATGCGCGCGATGGCGGTTTCGCGGTCGGGACCGTGCACGATCAGCTTGCCGATCATCGAATCGTAATTCGGCGGAATCTTGTACCCGTCGTACAAATGGGTGTCCACTCGCACGCCCGGGCCGCCCGGCGCCTCGAAGCGCTTGACTGTGCCTGGGCTGGGCATGAAGGTGTCCGGGTCCTCGGCATTGATGCGGCATTCGATCGCATGGCCGCGGACCACGATGTCCTCCTGCTTGAGCGAGAGCTTTTCGCCGCCGGCAATCAACAACTGCTCGCGCACCAGGTCCACGCCGGTGATCAACTCGGTCACCGGGTGCTCGACCTGGATGCGGGTGTTCATCTCGATGAAGTAGAAGCGGCCGTTTTCGAACAGGAACTCGAAGGTGCCCGCGCCGCGGTAGCCGATGCGGATGCAGGCGTCCACGCAGACCTTGCCGATCTCGGCGCGTAGCTCCGGCGTGATGCCGGGCGCGGGGGCCTCTTCGACCACTTTCTGATGGCGGCGCTGCATCGAACAGTCGCGTTCGGCCAGATGGATGGCGTTGCCCTGGCCATCGGCCAGTACCTGGATTTCCACGTGACGCGGATTCTCCAGGAACTTCTCCATGTACACCTGATCATTGCCGAACGCCGCCTTGGCTTCGGCCTTGGTCATGGTGATGGCATTGCCCAGGTGCGCTTCGGTGCGCACCACACGCATGCCGCGACCGCCGCCGCCACCGGAGGCCTTGATGATGACCGGATAGCCGACCTCGCGTGCGATCTTGATGTTGGCGTCCACGTTCTCGCCGAGCGGCCCGCCGGAGCCGGGCACGCATGGCACGCCGGCCGCCTTCATGGCGCGGATCGCCTCGACCTTGTCACCCATCAGGCGAATCACCTCCGCGGTCGGCCCGATGAACACGAAACCGGATTGCTCCACCTGCTCGGCAAAATCCGCCCGCTCGGACAGAAAGCCGTAGCCCGGATGGATCGCCTGGGCGTCGGTAATCTCCGCCGCCGCGATGATTCGCGGGATATTGAGATAGCTGTCCGCCGACGGTCCGGGTCCGATGCAGATGGCCTCGTCGGCCAGGCCGACGTGCTTCAGGTTGCGATCGACCGTGGAATGTACCGCCACGGTCTTGATGCCCAGACTGTGGCAGGCACGCAGCACGCGCAGGGCGATTTCGCCGCGGTTGGCGATGACGACTTTTTCTAACATGGGAATAGGGAGTCGGGAATGGGGAATCGGATGTCGGCAAGCCTTGTCATGACGCACCTTTGGGTTGGTTCAACGCATTCATCAAGGCAGTGAGCCGGGCAAATACGCGGTTGATCAATTCGTTCGAGGTCGATGACTGTTCTGCATAACCCAGTCGAACTGCAATCTGGCATTGGGTATCGAGTTCGGACAATGAACCACGAGCCATGGAATGAAAACGACGGTATTCAGGACTGGATCGTCGCGCCGCGCCTTCGGCAATGTTCGAGGATGCTGACGGCGGCGCGGCGAACCCGCGATATGAGTCCGAATCGTTCGGTGTCGGGAAAGGGTGCGGAAAATGCGTAGATGATTTCGACAAGCCCCATGGCGTCCTGCCAGACCAGCAATCCCTCACGCGGCCGCTTGAACGAATCTCGAATCCCCATTCCCGAATCCCGTCCCCTCAGGCAATCACGAACATCGGTTCGTCGAACTCCACCGGCTGGCCGTTTTCGACCACGATGGCCTGCACGGTGCCGGCAACTTCGGCTTCGATCTGGTTGAACATCTTCATCGCCTCGATCACGCCCAGCGTGTCGCCGGCCTTCACCTGCTGGCCGACCTTGACGAACGGGGCGGCGCCCGGCGTGGCGGCGGCGTAGAAGGTGCCGACCATCGGCGCTTTCACCACGTGTCCGGCGGGCAGCGCGTCGGCGGCGGGGGCTTCGGCAGCGGCAGGTGCTGGCGCGGGCGCCGAGGCCGGTGCGACGGCGACAGCGGCGGGAGCCGGTGCAGCCGGTGCCGCCACCGGCGCGGCATTCTTGGGTACACGCGACAGGCGGACGACTTCCTCGCCCTCCTTGATCTCCAGTTCGGCGAGGTTGGATTCCTCGAGCAAGTCGATCAGTTTCTTGATTTTGCGCAAATCCATCGGATCAGCCTTTGGTCAGTCATGCCACGGTGAGTGGCTGGAATCGAATAGGGTTGCCGGCCGTGAGGTTCAGGCCGTGGCGGGTGGGGTGGCCTCAAGCCGCTGGATCGCCGCCTCCAGCGCCAATGCATAGCTGGTGCGGCCGAAGCCGCAGATTACGCCAACGGCCAGGTCGGCGAGATGCGAATGGTGTCGGAACGGTTCACGCGCAAACACGTTCGACAGGTGCACTTCGATGAACGGGATCGCCACCGCCGCGAATGCATCGCGCAGCGCGATGCTGGTGTGGGTCAGGCCGCCCGCATTGCAGAGAATCAACGCAGTCCGGTCGTCACGCGCCTGATGGATGCGACCGATCAACTCGTGCTCGGCATTGGACTGGAACCAGACCAGCTCGTGGCCCGCCGCCTGCGCGCGCTCGGCCAGTGACTCGTTGATTGCGGCCAGGGTCTCGCGACCGTAGATCTGCGGTTCGCGGGCACCCAGCAAGTTGAGATTGGGTCCATGCAGGACCAGGATCTTGGCCACGAGTCGTCCAGCTTGCGTCCGGATAGCCCGGTACCGTGCGCAGTGTGCGCGCACCGGGCGATGTTGTCCAGTTCACTGCAGATCGGCGATGTTTGACGGAGAAGCGCGGGTTTGCCCTGCGCTGGCGTATGTCTGCGGCCTTGCTATGGCTGGGTTGCCGCGGGCGCCAGCCACGCGGCCAGCTGGGCTGGTGACAGGGCACCCGCATGCGTGGCAATAATGCGGCCATCTTCGCCTATAAATACGCTATAAGGCAGTATTTCGCGCGTATCACCCAGTTGCAGCGACGTGCTCGGGGCGTCCAGTTGACCCAGTAAAATCGTGTAACTCACCGGATGTGCGGCGAGAAAGGTACGAACGCGATCGGCATCATCCATGGCAATTCCGAGCACGATCGCCCCATGTTCGCCGAACTTTTCCTGGGCCTGATTGAGCGTCGGCATTTCCTCCAGGCACGGGCCGCACCAGCTGGCCCAGAAATTCAGCAGCACGCGCCGGCCGCGGTAGTCGGTCAGCGCATGGGTACGCCCCTGCAGATCGGAAAGCACCAGCGCAGGCACAGGCTTGCCGATGATGGCCGGATCGCCATCCACGCCCGTTCGTGCCTGCCGTGGGTGCTGCTGGATGAGTCCGCCGATGATCGCCGCCAGCACCGCCAGTGCCAGGATGATCTTGGTGCCGCGATCGAACATCAGCGGGCCGCGTCGGTGAGTGCCTGCTCGACCATCGAGGAAGTCAGCACGGTGGACAGTTGTCGGCCGGGTCCGCCGTGTTTCGGAAACACCACGTACAGCGGCACGCCGGGCGAGTTGTATTGGGCGAGGAAGGCGCTGATGGTCGGGTTCACGTCAGTCCAGTCGCCCTTCATGTACACCGCGCCGGTGCGTTGCAACAGGTCGCGGAAGCGCTGGGTATCCAGCACGGTGTGTTCGTTCGCCTTGCAGGTGACGCACCAGTCGGCCGTCATGTCGACGAATACGGGCGTGCCGGCAGCGCGCAGTTCGGCCAGCTTCTGCGGGCTGTAGGCGACCACGCCATCCTCGGTCAAGCCGGTGCTGGACGGTGGCGGCACGTGGGTCAGCAACACCATCGGTACCAGCGTGGCGATCGCCAGCACCGCGACGGCAAGTCTGCTGATCGCGCCGCGCGAGCGGCTGCGTTCGAACCACCACAAGGTCATCGCCAGCAGCACCATCGCCACCAGCACCAGGCCGACCGCATCGGCGCCACGCTGGTTGGCCAGCACCCAGACCAACCACACCGCGGTGAGGTACATCGGGAAGGCCAGCACCTGCTTCAGGGTTTCCATCCAGCGACCGGGTTTCGGCAGCAGACGTGCCAGCGCCGGCACGAACCCGATCGCCAGGAAGGGCAGCGCCAGGCCGAGGCCCAGGGCCAGGAATACCAGGAAGGCCGACAACATCGGCGCCGTGAATGCATAGACCAGCGCGCTGCCCATGAACGGCGCGGTACAGGGTGTGGCCACCACGACGGCCAGTACGCCGGTGAAGAAGTCGCCGGCGGGTCCGGCGCGGCGGGCCAGGCCGGCGCCGGTATTGCCCAGCGAGGCACCGAACTGCACCACCCCGGACATCGACAAACCCACCGCCAGCATCACGCAGGCCAGCACGCCGACCAGCAGGGGTTGCTGCATCTGCGTGCCCCAGCCCAGCGCATGACCGGAAGCGCGCATCGCCAGGATGCCCATCCCCAGCGCGGCGAAACTGGCCAGCACGCCGGCGGTGTAGAACAGGGCGTGGCTGCGTCGCGTGGCGGGGTTCTCACCGCCTTCCAGCACGCTGACTGCCTTGATCGACAGCACCGGCAGCACGCAGGGCATCAGGTTCAGGATCAGGCCGCCGGCCAGTGCCAGCAGCAAGGCGGCGAACAGGCCGATCTGCCATGGATTGCTGCCGGTGCCTGCCGCAGGGGGCGGCGCACTGGGGGGCAGCGTCTTGCCGCTGGTGGCGCTGGCGTTGCCCAGATCGATGGTCACGCCGCGGTTCATCACCGGATAGCACAGCCCGCCTTGCTGGCAGCCCTGGAAACTCGCCTCCAGCTTCAGTTGGCTATGTCCGGCGAGGTCACCTTCGATCTTCACCGGCAGCTCGACCTCGTCGAAATACACGGTTACATCGCCGTAGTGCTCGTCGTGATGCGCCACCCCTGCCGGCCACGCCGGTTTCAGCACGAGCCCGGGCGCGTCCGCGAGGCGGAGCGTGGTCTGGTCGCGATACAGGTAGTAGCCTTTCGGCATGGTCCAGCGCAGCAGCAACTGATGCGGGCCCTGTGCCAGTGCGGCAAATCGGAATGCCTGTTCCGGCGGCAGGGCGGCGTCATCGACGCCGCCGGCAGGGGAGCTGCCGATGGCTTTCAATGCGGCACCCAGCGAACCGGCGCCGGGCGTCGTGGTGTCCGCGGCATCCGCACCGGTGCCTGCGGGCAGGGCCAGATCGAGTTGCTCGGTGTGCGGCGGGTAGCAGATTTTCGGATCGACCTCGTGGCAGCCCTGGTACTGCACGCTCAGCCGCAGCCGCGTGACTCCGGCTGCCACGCTGTAGGGAATGCTGGCGTCGACGCTATGGTGATAGGTCTCGACGTCGCCGAGGTACTCGTCGTGGTGCTTTTCGCCGTCGGGCAGTTGCGCTTCGCCCAGGCTCACCCCTTCGCCGGCCTTGAACTTCATGCGGCCGCGATAGAGGTAGTAATCCGGCGCGATGGTCCAGTGCAGCTTCAGCACGCCCGGGGTCGCCGCGTCGGCGCTGAGCTGGTAGGCCTCGGTGACCGGCAGCAGCCCGTCGGTTTCCTGCGCGAACGCGGGCAGGGCGACGCACAGCAGGCCCAGGCAGACGAGCAGACGGGTGGCCATTCGGCCGATGGACAACGAACGCATCACGACTCCAGCAACGAAAACCTGTGCGACGCAGGCATCGGCCCATTATGGCCCAGGAGTGTCCCCTGGCCGCAGCTTGCTTCATTTCGCCGCGCCTGGACCGCAGGGTGGAGCCGATCAGTCCCGGCTTTGCTGGCGAACCCAGTCGAGATAGGCCTCATGGCCCTGGCTCACCGACACGGCGATCAACTCCGGCACGTCATAGGGATGCAATGCCAGCAGGCGACGTTCCAGCGCGGGCAGGCGGGTGCTGGTGGTCTTGATCAGCAGCAGTTGCTCGCTGTCGGTCTGCACGGCTCCTTCCCAGCGATAGGTCGAACGGATGCCGGGCAACTGGTTGACGCAGGCTGCCAGCCGCTCGCCCACCAGGGCTTCGGCGATCCGCTGCGCGCTGGCGGTGTCGGGACAGGTGCAATAGCAAAGCAGGACGGCTTCTGACATGCCCCGCAGCCTACCCCCGCACCGGCCGCAAACCCAGCTCTGCGGCTGATCCGGGCTGGTGGTGACGTCAATATCCTGATTCAGAAGGTGTGGCGGCACCCTCGCTGTGCCTCGGGGTTGCGCCTGCCGGCTCTTGCTGCGGCGTTTGGGTGGGCCCAGATCAGTCGACCGACTGCTGATCCGCGAAAGTCACTGAGCGGCAGCCCTTGAAACCCGCCCCGATCCACCCAATTAGCTGTTCGTTCCCCTTTCAAAGCTCTTGCAGCGGCGATCTGTACCGCTAAAATTAGCACTCACCTACCATGAGTGCTAACAAGATCGGCGAATCGGGTCTTGCAAGCCTCGTCCCACCTCAATCGACATCGGAGTCCTTCCATGAGCAAACTGCGTCCGTTGCATGATCGCGTCATCGTCAAGCGTCTCGAAGAAGAGCGCGTTTCCGCTGGCGGCATCGTCATTCCCGACAGCGCCACCGAAAAGCCCACCCGCGGCAAGGTTGTCGCCGCCGGCACCGGCCTGATCATGGCCGACGGCAAGGTCCGTCCGATGTCGCTGAAGGAAGGTGACACGGTGCTGTTCGGCAAGTACGCCGGTCAGGAAATCAAGATCGACGGCGAAGATCTCGTGTTCCTGAAGGAAGACGACATCGTGGCTGTGATCGAAGGCTGATTGGTTGGGGCTGCGGGTGGTTGAGCGCGATTGAAGGTCAAAAGCGCGCACGCCAGTCGCCGTTGGCTCCTTCTGGCAGTTTTTTCGCACGATTTTCCATTCTTATTTCAATTTTTTTGAGGCAAAAAAATTATGTCCGCTAAAGAAGTCCGTTTCGGCGAAGACGCCCGCGCCCGCATGCTCAAGGGCGTCAACACCTTGGCCAACGCGGTCAAGGTGACCCTCGGTCCCAAGGGCCGCAATGTCGTGCTCGAGAAGAGCTTCGGCGCCCCCACGATCACCAAGGACGGCGTGTCCGTCGCCAAAGAGATCGAGCTGGCTGACAAGTACGAGAATCTCGGCGCGCAGATCGTCAAGGAAGCCGCTTCCAAGACTTCCGACGTTGCTGGCGACGGCACCACCACCGCCACCGTGCTGGCGCAGGCGTTCATCCAGGAAGGCCTCAAGGCGGTTGCCGCCGGCATGAACCCGATGGATCTCAAGCGCGGCATCGACAAGGCCGTCTCGGCCGCCGTCGGTGAGCTGAAGAAGCTGTCCAACCCGACCGCCAACGACAAGGAAATCGCCCAGGTCGGCACGATCTCGGCCAACTCCGACACCGACATCGGCGACATCATCGCCACCGCGATGAAGAAGGTCGGCAAGGAAGGCGTGATCACGGTCGAGGAAGGCTCCGGCCTGGACAACGAGCTGGACGTGGTCGAGGGCATGCAGTTCGATCGCGGCTACCTGTCGCCGTACTTCATCAACAACCAGACCTCGCAGCAGGTCGAAATGGATGACCCGTACATCCTGATCCACGACAAGAAGGTTTCCAACGTGCGCGAGCTGCTGCCCGTGCTGGAAGCCGTGGCCAAGGCCGGCAAGCCGCTGCTGATCGTGGCCGAGGAAGTCGAGGGCGAGGCGCTGGCCACGCTGGTGGTCAACACCATCCGCGGCATCGTCAAGGTCGCCGCCGTGAAGGCGCCGGGCTTCGGTGACCGTCGCAAGGCGATCCTGGAAGACATCGCGGTGCTGACCAACGGTCAGGTCGTGTCCGAGGAAGTCGGCCTGTCGCTGGAGAAGACCACGATCAACGATCTGGGTCGCGCCAAGCGCATCGTCATCACCAAGGAAAACACCACCATCATCGACGGTGCCGGTGAAGCCGAGAAGATCCAGTCGCGCATCGGCCAGATCAAGGCGCAGATCGAGGAGACCTCGTCCGACTACGACCGCGAGAAGCTGCAGGAGCGCGTGGCCAAGCTGGCCGGCGGTGTTGCCGTGATCAAGGTCGGTGCCGGCACCGAGATCGAAATGAAGGAAAAGAAGGCCCGCGTCGAAGACGCCCTGCACGCCACGCGCGCAGCGGTCGAGGAAGGCGTGGTCCCCGGTGGTGGCGTCGCGCTGATCCGCGCGTTGAAGGCCGTCGAAGGCCTGAAGGGCGACAACGTCGACCAGAACCACGGCATCGCGATCACCCGCCGTGCGCTGGAAGCGCCGCTGCGCTCGATCGTCGCCAACGCCGGTGACGAGTCGTCCGTGGTGCTGAACAAGGTCAAGGAAGGCAAGGGCAACTTCGGCTACAACGCTGCGACCGGCGAGTACGGCGACATGATCGAGTTCGGCATCCTGGACCCGACCAAGGTCACCCGTTCGGCCCTGCAGCACGCCGCGTCGGTGGCTGGCCTGGCCATCACCACCGAGGCCATCGTTGCCGAAGCGCCGAAGAAGGACGAAGGCCACAGCCACGGCGGCGGCGACGCCGGCGGCATGGGTGGCATGGGCGGTATGGGCGGCATGGGCTTCTAAGCACGCGCTACTCGCCATCATCCTTGGTGGCGAGTATCAAGGCGCGACCCCGCGTGGTCGCGCTGCCCCGCAAGAGTCTTTGCAACAAGAAAACCCCGCTTCGGCGGGGTTTTTCTTTGGGGGCTCGCAGCGTGCCCGTGATCTGCTCGACTCGTGCCCGCCGCCGATTCGTCTGGTCATGCAAGTACACAACAAAAATGTTGCTAAACTGGGCTTTCTGCCGACAAGGATGGGGCTGATGAAATACAGCGAGTTTCTGCGCTGGCTCAAGCAGCAAGGCGTGAGCTTCGAACCAGGCAGAGGCAGCCATCGGATCGCTCGATACAAAGGAAAGGTTTCAGTGTTCCCGTTCCACGGTTCGAAAGATATACCCGAGCCCTTGCGCAAGAAAATTCTCAAGGACCTCGGGCTTTGAACCCTCGTTCGCAACCCACTTCGTGCAGGAGTCAGGCATGCAATATCCAGTCAAATTGACCGACGCCGATGGCGTGGTGATGGTGACCTGTCCAGCCCTCCCCGAGTTTTCCAGCGTCGGCGGCAGCAAGGATGAGGCCCTGCGCGAAGCCGTTGACGGCATCGAAAGCACGCTGGAGACATACATTCAGGATCGTCGCGATATTCCCCTCCCCGGCGTGTGCAAACGTGGCCACCATCTGGTGACCCTGCCGCCACTGGCGGTCGCAAAACTCGGCTTGTATCGAGCCATGCAGGCCCGGCATCTGCGCAAGGCCGATCTGGCGCGCATGCTCGGCGTGCACCTGCCGCAGGTCGATCGACTGCTGGATTTGCGCCACCGCTCGAAATTGGAACAAGTGGAGACTGCGCTCAATGCGCTGGGGTGTCGGCTTGAGGTGACGGTCTCGGCGGCGTGAGGGGGACGACCTGACGTATCCGCTAAAAGCAATTGGGCGATAGTGTGCAGTCCCATTGCCCATCCACCTTGAGGAACCGACAAGTCAGCGCCCTGAGGCTACCCGACAACGGGAGTGTGGAAACTTCCTCAGAAGTCGCTTCGCGGAGGCCTTGGTATTCATGAAAAGCGTGGTCGTCGTCGGTCGGACCATCGCTAAACGCGTAGAGTTGATGGCACAGGGTGGGCACCCCAACCTGTTCGGCAACAAAGTAGATGCCCGCATCACAAACTTCGCGAATCAAGTCATCTTCAATGCCGGTAGAGTCGCCATGCAAAAGCAGCATGCCGCAGGCTTTGTAGTTTGAGGCATCGCGGTATTGGTAGACGAAAACGGTTCGACTGCCATCGTCGATGTCTTCATGCAGGTAGTAAATCGCGTCCGGCGTATCGGAATCCCATGCACGCTGTGTCATGACATATCCAAGGTTGTTGACGATATGGAAGCCGGGTGATGCGTACAAGTTTTCATCTTCGTAGCAGCCTGTATCAATGATCGTCCATACATGTTCAGGCGGTTGATCCTTCACATCGTCGTAGTAAAACATCTCGCCGTCGGACTTCTGGATGACACCCCATTCATCCCAGAACTGATCCTCGGAAATAAAGAGATGATTCATCACTTGGTACCCGGTCATGTGGTTGAATCCAATGTGACGTTGCGATGTTGCGCGATAAAGGAGTGGCTCGGGAAAAATCGCTCTGGCAAGTCAATGGGTTTGTCTGCCGCAACCCAGAAGACTGCACGCAGGAATTTGTCCTTGGCGACCTTGAGTTGTTCGGAAAGAAGTACGCAGAAGTCGTCACTAAGCGTGAACAAGTGACTATCGAATGCCTTGTCATGGATCGCAGAGAGACAGAGACCATTGCTTGGATTCAGTCGATTTCTCTTGTCTACACTCCACGGAACAATGTGACTGGCGACGAGAAGTCGTGGATCGCTGACCCCAGAAATGCAGCAGCGGCCTCGATAGCTGGCGAGTACGGCACGGCGGAAGAAGTTCTGTTTGATGCGCTGTTGCACGAGTGCTGCGCGTGTTTCGCCAGTGAAATCGATGGATGCGAATCCGTCAGTGGCATCGCTGGTGGTCTCGGGTTTGAGGTCATGCTCTTGTAACAAGTACTGGTGCAGTTGTGCGCATTCGACGGCAAGTCGCTCCCAGTCGGCGTGAAATTCATTCCAAATTTTCCGGTCAAGTGCCGAAGCACCGTTAAGCCCTCTGCGCCCTGTACTGGTGATCGACGGGTCGAGGCTCGCGAAGTTGACCAGCTTCATTGCCACCGCGCTTGGCGTGCGGCCAATCAGTCTGGCCAGTTCGACAATGCGTGGATTCTTGTTGTGTAGCTGTCCAAACGGCGTCTGGCAGTAGAAGTTGAATGCCAACTTGAGTTGTTCCGGCGTCCAGTTGCCCGTGCCGCGAAAGGCATCTGGCGACACATCGATTGCACCGGTCATGAGGTTTCCTTGACGATGGATTTCTAAGCCATGCGCTTTGCTTCTGCCGATCATCGGCACGACGGCTACTACAGCATGGAGGCGTCTCAGCACTTGAGAGGGTGCTGTAGCGGAGCAGCGTCAGCGCGATGGTGGATGTGGACGTGCTGGGCAGTGCTGCAGAGCAGATTCAACTTAAAGCACAATGTAATTGAAGGATGTATCGACCACCTTGCGGCATCCGATAGTCTAGTTGCCTTGTCACTCGTTGCGGCTGCCACGACACCGTCAGCGCAGCGTTCCCGACTTCGCGTGCGGCGGAGCGCCAGCGTCATTGGCAGCGACGCCATGGGTGGGCACTGACAGCGGGGTCGGCAGCAGCTTGTCCAGTTTCCCGTCGATGCGCAACTGGTCGATGCTGCGCATCGCCAGATCGAGCTTTTCCCGCTCGGGATCTTCGGGTTTTGGTGGTGCGCCGGGCGCCATGGTGAGTGCGGCCAACTTCGGGCCGACGAGTTGGGTGAGGGCGAAGTAGGGGTCGTCGTGGATGCCAGCCTGCTCGAGCAGCTGGCCTGGCAGCAGCCACGCGGCGGTGTCCTCGTCTACGGGTTTGCCCTTGGCGTGCGGGTTGACCATCAGCCAGATGCCGGCCTGGCTCAGCATGTCGCGGCCATCCACGAAGCCGGTGGTGTGAAAGCTGCCGGTGAGTGCAGGCAGGTGGTCGCCGTAGAACAGCACCAGGCTGGGGCGCTGCCGCTTTGCGAGCCACGCCACAAGTCGACCCAGCTCGGCGTCGGCGTGCTTGATGTGATAGAGGTAGGTCTGCATTTCCAGCTTGTCGCGGCCGGTGATTTCCGCGAGGACGGGAATCGCGTCGCGCTCGGCGACGTGGGCCGGCTCGATGTCGTACGGACCGTGCGCCTCGATGCTGATGGCGAAGATGAACTGCGGCGGGCCGCTGTCCTTCAGCAGATCCATGATCTTGTCGGTCATGGCGCTGTCGGTCATGTACTTGCCGTCATTCGACGCGGTATCGGGGAAGCCCGATTTCGACACGAAGCGATCGAATCCGATCGCCTTGAATGCGGTGGTGCGGTTCCAGAATGCAGGATCGTTGCCGTGCAGGGCCAGCGTGCTGTAGCCATGCCGCTCCAGGGTGCGAACCAGGCTGGGCAGCGATTTGTGGCTCATCTGCAGATACGGAAACTGCAGGTTGTCGAAGTAGCGCAGCGACAGGCCGGTGAGCACCTCGAACTCGGTACGGATGGTGCCGCCGCCGAACGTGGGCACATGCAGCTTGCCGCTGATGCCGTGGGCGGCCAGCCGGCGGAGGTTTGGCGTGAAGTCGGTGTGCTCGAAGCCGCGCATGATGGTGGGGTCGAACAGGGACTCGCTTTGCACCACCACGATGTCAGGCAGTTCGCTGGAAGCTGCCGGTTGCTGCATGGCCTGCAGCAAGGCCGGGGTGGTTTGGGTGATCAGCTGTTCGGCGGCGGCGCGGTCGGGCTTGCGATGGCTGCCGCCAAAATGCAGATGGAACAGCACCAGCGAACTGATCAGGCCGGAGTGGTTGGCGGTGGAACGGGCCGACCAGGGTTCCAGCCAAAGCACGCGCGAGTTGTAGATCTTGCCCCATGCGGACAGGCCGGCAAGGATGCTGATCAATATGGCAACGAGCACGCCGCCCGCGACCACACGTTTGCCGGCACGCCGTTTGGGCAGCAGCGGCGGCTCGAGTCGCCAGGCCAGCACGACCAGCGCCAGCACGGCGAGCATGGCCAGATAGGGCCATGGGCTGTGCGGCAGGTAGCCGGCCAGCACGTGCAGTCCGCCTTTGCGCAGTTGGCCGATCATGCGGAAATCGTCAGGCAAAAGCGGCGTGCCGAGGTTGGCGACCTTGAGTTGGTTGACGCCGTAGATCACGGCCTGGAGCGCGAATGCCAGGCCGAACGAGAACAGCGCGCGACGGGTCCACAGCAGCAGTGCGCCGGCCAGCAGCAAGCCGGGCAGGGCGTTGGCCAGTGGGAAGCGGGTTTGCTTGATCAGCTGCGTCGCGGTCACGCCCACGCCGCCGTCGACCAGCCCGGTCAACAGGACGAAGACCAGGATCAACAGCAGCACCATCGCGGTGCGCGAGATCAGCGGGCGCCAGTCACCGCTGGCGTTGGGGAATTTCAGGGACATGCCGCTCCTGCGCGTGTCGTCTTGAGTGGATTCGCCAATGTAATCAGGCCTGGATGAACGGCACGTGGGCGCCGAACGGCGAGTTTCGGGGCTTGGCGACAGCAAATCAACGCGCCGGCTGTTCTTCCGTGCACGGCGCAGTCGGCAGCGCGCACGCACTGCGGCACAATGACCCGATGAGCCACCCCGAATCCGCCGACCTGCGCGCCCTGATCGACGACCGCTACCGCGAGTTGAGCGCGCGTTGTCGTGCCGCTGGCGTGCCGCTGCATGACGATGCCGGTGTGGCCGAACGGATTCGCCGTACGCTGCTGGCCAGCGACTTCGCCTTCGATGTCTGGTGCCGCCAGCCGGATTTGCTCTCGCCGCAGGGGCTGGAGCGGCTGCGCTCCGGCAATGACGCGAGTGCACGTCTGGGTGCGCTGACCCTGCCCGACGACGAGACGGGTTGCATGGCCACGCTGCGCCGCTTTCGTCATGCCGAGGCCTTGCGCCTGGTGTTCCGCGACGTCAACGCCCTGGACGACCTGCCGGAGACCCTGTCGGCCACCAGCGTTCTGTATGAATCCCTGCTGTCGGCGGCGCTGGGGTGGGCGACCAACGCGATGGCGGCCCGCTACGGCCACAGCCGCAACGCGGAGGGTGAGCTGCAGCGGCTGCTGGTGTTCGGCTTTGGCAAGCTGGGCGGCAGCGAGCTCAACTTCTCCTCCGACATCGACCTGCTGTTCGCCTATCCGCAGGGCGGGCACAGCGATGGCGCCCGTTCGCTCGACAACAGCGAGTATTTCGTTCGGCTCGGTCGACAGCTGGTGCGGCTGTTGAACGAACCGACGATGGACGGGATCTGTGCCCGGGTCGACATGCGCCTGCGGCCGTTTGGCCAGTCCGGACGCCTGGCGCTGTCGTTTGCCGCGATGGAACAGTACTACCAGAGCGAAGGGCGCGACTGGGAGCGTTACGCATGGATCAAGGCGCGTCTGGTGGCTGGCGATCGTGCGGCGGGCAAACAACTGCAGGAGCTGCTGCGGCCGTTCGTCTATCGCAAGTATCTCGACTACACCGCCTTCGCCGGCTTGCGCGAAATGAAGGTGCTGATCGACGCCGAAGTGGCACGCAAGGACCTGGCCGACAACCTCAAGCTGGGTCCCGGCGGCATCCGCGAGATCGAATTCATTGTGCAGCTGGTGCAATTGATTCGTGGCGGCCGCGAGCCTTCCCTTCGCGTGCGCGGCTTGCTGCCGGCGCTGGCGGCCTGCGAGGCGCGTGGGCACATCGGCGCCCGCCGCGCGCGGCGTCTGCGCGAAGCCTACCTGCTGCTGCGTCGGGTCGAAAACCGGGTGCAGATGCTGCGTGACGCGCAGACCCACGACATTCCCGACGATGGCTTGAGTCGTGAGCGTATCGCGCTGAGTCTGGATTACGCGGACTGGGACCTGCTCAACCAGGCGCTGATGACGCAACGTGCCATTGTCAGCGAGGAGTTCGCTGCCGTGTTGATGCCTGACCACGGCCGGACCACGGGCGCGCCGGTGGCCGACGTGCGCTTGTGGGAACTGGCTTGCGACGAGTCGCTCGACGTGGCCACGCTGGAGGCCTCCGGTTTCGTGCCGGCGACCGAGTTGGCCGATGCCCTGCTGAAGCTGCCGCAGGCCTCGCAGGTGCGGGCGATGTCGCCACGCTCGCGGGAGCGGCTGGACCGCTTGTTGCCGCAGCTGCTCGGCGCCGCTCGCGCTACGCCGGCGCCGGTGTCCAGTCTGCTTCGCCTGTGCCGGTTGATGCAGGCGGTCGCCCGGCGATCGTCTTATCTCGCCTTGCTGGACGAGCAGCCGGCGGCGCGCCAGCGGCTGGTCCGGTTGTTCGCCGACAGCGCGTTTCTGGCCGAGCGCGTGATCGCGCAGCCGCTGCTGCTGGACGATGTGCTCGACCCTCGCATCGATCAACTGCCGTTCCGGCGCGCGGATATCGCCGCCGAGATCACGCGCGTGCTGGGTACGCTGGACGAGCGCGATGCGGAGACCGAGCTGGAGCGGATCACCGAGTTCCGCTCGTCCACGGCCTTTCGCCTCGGCCTGGCGTTCAACGATGACCGCGTCGAGGCGGTTGCCACCGCCCGTCGCCTCGCCGCGCTGGCCGAGTCGGTGGTGGGCGCGGTGCTGGCGCTGGCCGAGCGCGACCTGATTTCCCGGCACGGACGGTTGCCCGGCGAAGGCTCCGGTTTTGCGGTGCTCGGCTACGGCAGCCTCGGCGGCGAGGAGCTGGGCTTTGCCTCCGACCTGGACCTGGTTTTCGTTTTCGATGGCAGCCGCGCGCAGGTCATGAGCGATGGCGAGCGGCCACTGGAAGGATTCCGCTGGTATCAGCGACTGGCACAGCGCGTGATGAACTGGCTCACCATGCTGACCCGCGCCGGGCGCTTGTACGAGGTGGACACACGGCTGCGACCGGACGGTTCCAAAGGCCTGCTGGTGAGCAGCCTGGAGGCATTCATTGCCTACCAGCAGAGTCGTGCCTGGACATGGGAACATCAGGCGCTGCTGCGCGCACGTCCGGTGGCGGGTGATCCCGCGCTTCATCAGGAGCTGGCCAAGGTGCGCCGCACGATCCTGGGCGCGCCGCGAGTGCGTGCCACGGTATTGACCGAGGTCAGCAGCATGCGCCAACGCTGGCGCGCCGAACGCGACCGTTCCGACCAGCACCAGTTTGATCTGAAGCAGGGCCACGGCGGCCTGCTCGACATCGAATTCGCGCTGCAGGGGTTGGTGCTGGCGCACGCGGAAGCGCATCCCGAGTTGCTGAAGGTCACCGCCAACGCGAAGTTGATCGAGGCATGCCGTGCCGCCGGTTTGCTCGATGACAGGCAAGCCGCAGCCCTGGCCCATGCCCATGCCCACCTTTTGCAACGTGCGCTGGCCTGCACGCTTGATTTGCGTTCACGCATCACGCCGCGTGATGCATCATTGCAACATCTATGTGACGGTGTGCGCGAAATCACCGATGCGCTTGGCTTCGGCTTTGCCCCCGGCGATGGTCCGGTCGCATCATCCGGGTGAGCCGTACCGAAGCATGGCTGGCTGGCGAAACTTGAACGCCGGTCAGCGGACAGGCAACATCAAGCGAACTGGGGGACGTAACAGCGGGATGACTGATCACGCGACATGGAAGAAGAAGGCGTGCGCGCGGGTCGCGATCGCGTTCGGCCTGGTCGCATGCCTGCTCGGCATGCGCACGGCCGCGGCAATGAATCCGCAGCAGCCGTTCTATTCCTACGGTCTCGATCACTGGAGTGTCGAGCAGGGCTTGCCGCAGATCACCGTGCTCGACATGACCGAGGATCGTGCCGGATACCTCTGGGTCAGCACGCAATCGGCGGTCGCGCGCTTCGACGGCTCACGTTTCGTGACTTATGACCGCGCGACCACCGGCGTCGATACCGGCATGCTGGGAGTTGCCTGGGCGGACCCGCAGGGTGGCGTCTGGTTCGGCGGCACCCATGGCGTACTGCGCGAGCGCGACGGCCAGTTCACCTCACTGGGCGGGCCCGCCGTCAACGAGATCATCGATGCCGGCGACGGCACTCCCTTGCTTGCCACCACGGATGGACTGAAGCGCGTCAAGGATGGCCGCGTCGAGCCGGTGGAGGGCTATGACGGGCCGGCGTTCAGCCTGCTGCGCGAGGATTCGACACTGTGGATCGGCGGGGTCGGCCGCGTATGTCGGCGTGACGACAAAGTCCACTCGGCGGCGCCGCGCTGCGTCGTGGTCGATGCGGAGCAACAGAGCGTCATCGTACGGCATCTGGCCTTGCAGAAGGGGCAGCTATGGCTGGGTACCCAGCGCGGGTTGATGCGTATGGATGGCGACCGGCTGGTGCCAGCCGGGCTGGGCGCCGAACTGGACTCCACCGCGATCGAGAGCCTGCTCACCGACAGCGATGGCGTGTTGTGGATCGGCACCGTGGAAGCGTTGTATCGACGGCTGCCTGACGGCACCCTCGAGCGGGTGGGTGACGAGGACATCGCGCAGCGCCCGTGGGTGCAGGTGCTGTACGAGGATCGCAGCGGCAACCTGTGGCTGGGCACGCATACCCTCGGCTTGTACCGGGTCTGGAACGGTTGGACACGGCAGGTGTCGGTGCGCGACGGGGTTGCCGATCCGCTGGTGTGGAGCGTGGTGAAGGCGCCCGATGGAAAAATCGTGTTCGGCACCAATTCGGACGTGGAAGTGTTCGACGGCAAGCATGTCAGGACGCTGATTCCAGGCAGTGCCTTGCCCAACCCGTCAGCGTACGAGCTTTACTACGATCGACGAGGCCGTTTGTGGGTGGGTACCCGCGGTGGCATCGCGGTGTTCGATCAGGGTCGCGATGTCACACCTGCGGCATTGTCCGTGCTGCGCAGTTGGCGCATCGACGACGTTCGGGAAGTGGCCCCGGACGATTTCTGGATTGGCACCTCCGGCGGTTTGTATCGCTGGCGACACGGCAAACTGACCCGCGCCGACCCGGACGCCTCGACGGCGGAAGCCATCATTCGCTCGATCCTGCCGTTGACGCCCGACCACTTGTACCTGGGCACCGAAGACGGTGTGCGCGAATGGCATGACGGCGAAATCACCGAGCCAGCATGGGCCAAGCCGTTGCACGGGCGTTTCGTGACGCGCCTGGCGATGATCAAGCCCGGCATGCTGGGGGTGGCCACCGGCGACGCGGGCATGGGAGTGGTGGTCAACGGCCGCCTGCGCATGACCACCGAGAAGGAGGGCCTGCCCAGCAACAATGCGTGGATCTTCAATCTGCTTGGCGACGAGCTTTACGTCAGCTCGGTCGTGGGTGCGTGGCGGCTCCCTCTCGCCGAACTGCCCGTACCGGGGTCGCCCGAACGCGTGGTATCGCCACAACGGCTGGTCGGCGAGCAGCGAGCCACCAGCGTCAACAATCTGCGTTGCTGCAACGGCGGCGCCAGCTCGCGCAGTGCGGTCGACGGACATGTCATCTGGTACAGCACCACCAACGGCATACTCGGCCTGGATACGCGTGCGCTCGGCGCATTGCCGACCGCTCCCCCGGCGACCGTGGTGTCCGTCGAGCACGATGGCAAGACCTTCTTCGGATCGTCCTTCGGGCTGAATGACGGCACGCGCGATCTGACCATCAACTACACCGCCCCTTACCTGAGCACGGGTACCTTGCGCTTTCGTTATCGGCTGGATGGCTACGACAAGGTCTGGCAGAACGCCGACCTTCGGCGTGAGGCCTTTTACACGCATCTGCCAGCGGGGAATTACCGGTTTCGGGTAGCCGCCACGTTGCCGGGCGCCGCCGGATATGGGCCCGAGGCGAGCATCAGCATCCAGGTCAGGCCACTCTGGTATGAGCGCACGGATGTGCGCGCCGCCGCCTTGCTGGCATTCTGCCTGCTGGCCTACCTGCTGGTGCGCTCGAGCATGCGCCGACAGCGTCGCCGCAATGCGTGGCTGGAGGAGCAGGTCGAGCGACGTACCGGCGAACTGTCGCGGGCGCTGGAGCGCCTGCGTGTCACCAACCTCGCGCTGGCCGAGGAAAGCCACACCGACACGCTGACCGCATTGCACAACCGGCGTTACCTGATGGCGCAACTGCCGAGCGTGCTTTCGGGCGATACCCGCATCGGCGTGTTGCAGATCGACATCGACCATTTCAAGCAGATCAACGACAGCTACGGTCATGCGGTGGGTGATTCGGTCTTGCGTGAGCTCGGCGCCAAGCTTGCTGCGCTGCGCCGCGAAAGCGACATCACCGTGCGCTGGGGTGGCGAGGAATTCCTGTTGTTGCTGCAGGATGTCGATGCCGCTGGCGCCATGCTCATCGCCGAACGGCTGCGTCGCGACATTGCGCAAAGGGATTTCCAGGATGGTCGCGGCGGCGTGCTCCGGCTGACTTGCTCGATCGGATTCAGCATGCATCCGCTGGCCAGTCGTGCCGACAGAACGACCTTCGATGCCGCCATCGAGCTGGCGGATCTTGCGCTGTATCGCGCCAAGCATCTCGGGCGAAACCGGTGCGTGGGCTTGCTGGTGACGACGCCGATTTCGGCCGAGATCCTGCAGCGCCCGTTCGCAGCGCAACTCGACACCTTGCTCGCGGCAGGTCAGCTGCGCTGGATTCACCCGGATTCCTGAGCCGCCGGACGTGAGTCGCGCGGGCGCGTGATCGGTCGGTTCCGAAGTGCCGAGTCAGTCGGGTGACGGCAGCGGCGCGCCGATCCGCGCACGGACCAGCGCGGCGATGCGCATCGTTTCGCGCAGTGGTGACTGTGCCGCCGAACCTGGCGAATCCACATCGTGCAACAGGCCGGCATCGCGCAGTGCCTGGTGAAAGCGCAGGATCTTTGCCGGTAGCGGCTCGTTTGCAAACGTGAGAACCGGGCAACCCACGGCGCAGGCCTCGGAGAGCATGTTCACCGAATCGGGCGTGACCACCAGGCGATCGGCCCAGCCAAGCACGCCGGGATAGGGGTTGGGGCCATCCGCGCGCCCGGCCCAGAGCAGGCCCGGAATACCCCCGAGCATGGGGCGCAGGGTCTCGATCAGCGCGGCGGGAGTCCGGCGCGAGGCCAGCACCAGCAGGCTGCCGCCTTCCTGGCGCCGACGTTCGAGCAGCCGCATGCCCAGCGCGCGGGCATAGCCGGCGTCCAGCGCGATGCCACGACGTGGCCCGCCCAGCAGCACGCCCACACGCGGTTGCGGAAGCTCCTCGAAGTGCGAACAGGCGTCGCGGCCGTCGGCCAGCCACTGATCATCCACGGTGTTGAGCGACCCGAGCGGGCGCAGCACATTGGCGCCTTCAAGGCCGTCATGCCGCGGTGCGATCACCGTGTCCCACAAGCCGGGGTCCAGTCGCGGATCGAGAATCTGCACGGTATGACAGTGGCCTGCCGACAGCGGTCGCAACATGCGCGTGAACAGGGCGGCAGCTCGGCCGCAACCGATCGCGACGGTCGGCCAGGGTGGGGCAAACCATGTGCGCTGGGCAGCAGGCAGGGCCAGTCGCCCACCCAGCATCAGCCGAGGCGCCAGCCACGACCACGGCGGTCGCGGTTCCAGCACCAGGTGCCGGCTTGCCATCCCCAGCTGTTCCGCCAACGCCAATGCCTGGCGCTGATTGCCGGCGGCCTCGTCGGTGATGACCCAGCACTCGCCGTCCAGACTCAGCATGGGCGCGGGGGTCGCGAGATTGTTTCACCCATGGACACAGTGCGTTCCCCGTCTTGACGCCCTTCTTTCGGCGCCGGGCTATACACTGCCACAACGCAAAGCTGTTGTCGGTGTGATCTCCCGTCCGCGACATCGATCAACCGCATGATCATCCGGCGACTGACGAGCAGGGCCGTTTCGACCAATCCCTGGCTCACCTTCGACCGCCGCCGACCACCACCCCCACGGAGTCCTGAGTCATGTCCCCATTGAAATACCTTGCCCTAGCCACTCTGCTGGGCGCCGCGGTGTCGGTGCAAGCCGCACCGGTGACCTACAAGCTGGATCCGAATCACACGATGGTGCTGTTCAGCTGGAATCATTTCGGGTACTCCAATCCCACCGCCGACATCGGCCTGGGCCAGGGCACGGTCGTGTTCGACGAAGAGAATCCGGCGCAGTCCAGCGTGGAGGTGACCCTGCCGCTGGCGAAGCTGGACACCCACGTCGAGGCGCTGGACAGCCACCTCAAGAAGCCCGATTTCTTCGATGCGGCGAAGTACCCGGTGATCACTTTCAAGAGCACCAAGGTCGAACCGCTCGGCGAGCACAAATTCAAGGTCACCGGCGAGCTCACCGTGCACGGCGTGACCCGGCAGGTGGTGCTGGATGCGACGCTCAACCGGGTTGGCCCGCACCCGATGAGCAAGACGCCATCGATCGGCTTCGACGCCACGACCAGCCTGAAGCGTTCGGACTTCGGTGTCGGCGCCTACGTGCCGAACGTCAGCGACGAAGTCCATGTCCGGATCACCACCGAAGGCTCGGTACCGAAGGCGGACGCTGCGCGCCAGTAGTTTCGGTCACGACAAGAACCGCGCCACTGCCGACGCGGTTCTTGTTGCCCTGAACGGCACCGGGTTCGTGCCGGATTACTCCGATTTCACCCCGGCATCCTTCATCGATTCCAGCTTGTCCAGATCGACGCTGTTCACCGCCTGCTTGAGTTGATCGATGCTGGCGGCGTTGCCGCTGGCCTTGACCGTGAAGCGCTTGCCGACGATCACGCTGTACTCGCCGAACTTGGACTGGTTGTCCCATTCTTCGTGCACCAGGTTGCCGCCGGCGCTGTAGGTCTTCTCGTAGCCGTGCTCGGTTTCCTTCTCTTCTTCGGGCGCCATTGCCGCGGCCATCGCGACGAAGCCCTTGGCGCCGCCGGTATCGCTCAGCTCCAGCGTGATGCGCTCGTTGTCGTCATCGTTGTAGTCGGCGCTGGCCTCGGAGACCTGCATGCCTATCGCGCTGCTGCGCTTGGCTGACACGCTGGTGCGCTTCATGCCGGCGATGCTGTCGGGCAGGAATGCCTTGATCTGGTCAGGTGCCAGTGCCTCCACGGTACCGTCGCTGCCCGACATCGCTCCCATCATCTTGCCCATCGCCGCCGATTGCCCCTTGCTGTCGCCGGATTCCTGCGCGGCCTGCAGTTCCTTGCTTGCCTGCTCGGCGCGTTGGCCCATTGCGGCAAGCTTGCCCAGGGCGCTGTTGGCGTCGATGCTGACCTTGTCGCCGTGACTGTTGGTGATCTGCATTCCGCTCATGGCGGCGCTGCCCATCGTGCCGATGAAAAGCAGTCCGACGATCAGCCTGACGATCCAGCCCAGCACGATCGCGATGATGACGCTGACCGCGGTATAGCCGGCCGCCTTTTCCGGCGGGCATTTCATGGTGTGCGGCAGCCCCAGATACAGCAGGTAGATGCTGTAGATGCCGCCGGCGATCATGATCAGGAAGCCCAGCCAAGGGATGATCACCGCGATGCCGGCAATCCACGCCGCCGTCCAGGTGTAGGCCACGGTTTTCAGCGCTTGCACCTGGTTCGCCTGGGCGCCGAAGCTTCCAGCCAATGCATTGATGATCCATGCCACCACGTAGACGAGCACCAACGACAGGATGTAGCTCAGCACCAACCGGCCGATGCCGGCGCCGATGGAGCTGCGTACGGTGACGCCAAGGAAGCTAGTGCCGATCAGGCTGCCCTTGATGAATTGGGCAATCACCGGCAGTGCCGCCACGATGGCGATATACCCGGTATACAGGCCACTGACGGTAGCCTGCTCCGCGGCGACGACCGGCCACTCGGTCTTGGGTGTGCTCAGGATATTCTTGATGCGTGCAACGATGTTTGCGGAATCCATGGTCTGCTCCTCGATCAGGTGCCGTGAATCCGGCGTCATGCGCCAGGTGGTGAGTGATATCCCCATTTGCATCATAGGCCGGCCGGTCGCCTGTTGGCGAAGTCCGGCAAGGCATTTTTCTTCCCTGTCACCAGTTTGCCGACACACGCCACCAGCCTGCTACCATTTACCGCTAGCTGTTCTGTCCTGTCCGGAGTTTGCCGATGCCGACCTCTTTAGCCGCGACCGTGCCCTTGGTGCCGGCAAATGCCGAAAATCGTTATGAAGTGACGCGGAGCGACTTGCCGCTGTCCTGTCCGATGCCCGGCATGGAGCTGTGGAATTCGCACCCCAAGGTGTACCTGCCGATCGTCGATGATGGCGGCGAGTCAACCTGTGCCTACTGTGGCGCGCATTACGTCCTGCGCGACTGAACACGACGGTGCACCGGATACGAGCCGTGGCATTTTTTTTGCTTTGTTCTTGCCATGAAAGCCTCCAGCCCTGAGCTCATGTCCAGCATTGCCGCTCCCGCCAAATTGCTGACCGTGATCCAGCTGATCCCCGCAATGCGCTCCGGCGGTGCGGAGCGTTCGGCGCTGGAGATTGCGCGTGCGCTGGTCAACGCGGGGCATCGTTCGGTGGTGATTTCCGCGGGCGGGCGCCTGGTGCAGCAGCTGCAGGCCGAGGGTAGCGAACACATCACGCTGGATCTGGGACGCAAGTCGCTCAGCACGCTGGGTCGGCTCGGCGCACTGCGTCGGATTCTTCGCGAGATCAAGCCCGACATCGTGCATGCGCGCTCGCGGTTGCCGGCGTGGATGGGTTGGTGGGCACTCAAGGGCATGGCCCCGCGGCCGCACTTTGTCACCACGGTGCACGGCTTCAATTCGCCGGGGCGTTACAGTGCGATCCTGTTGCGCGGCGAACGCGTGGTGGTTGTCTCGCAGACCCTGCGCGACTACGTGCTCAGCCACTATCGCTGGCTGGAACCGTCCAGGGTACGGGTGATTCCACGCGGTATCGATCCGCAAGCCTTCCCCTACGGACATCGGCCGGACGACGCCTGGCACAAGGCTTTTTTTGCCGAGTTTCCGGCTTTGAACGGCGCGCCGCTGTTGACCATGCCGGCCCGCGGTACGCGCCTGAAAGGCCATCATGATGCGATCGAGTTGCTGGCCGACCTGAAGCGCCGCGGCATCGAGGCGCGCCTGCTGCTGCTGGGTGTGATCGAGCCCGGCCGCGAGGCCTACGTGGCCGAGCTGCAGGAACTGATCCGCCTGCGCGGGGTGACCTCGCAGGTCGTGCTGTCGCCGCCACGCGATGATATCCGCGACATCTACGCGGTCTCGGCACTGGTGCTGCAGCTTTCGAACAAACCCGAATCATTCGGGCGCACGGTGGTCGAGGCGCTGTCGCTGTGCCGGCCGGTCCTGGGCTATGCCCATGGCGGCGTCGGCGAACTGCTGGCCGAGCTTTATCCGGCCGGCCGCGTGCCGCTGGGTGATCGCGAGCGGCTGGTGGAGCGTGCCGCGGAGTTGCTGCGGGTCGCGCCGCCGATTCCGCCGCTGCAGAGTTACCGGCTCAGCGACATGCAGCGCGCCACCCTCGCACTGTACGAAGAAGTGAGTCAGCTGCAGCGCTAGGGATGCTACGACCCATTCAACGCAGGCGTCACCGGCTGGGTCTGCTCACGCCGGGTGGCGCGCCGGCGAAGGCAGGCTGGCCGCGTGTTCTGAAATAGATAAGGGCGTTCCTGGAGTTCGCCCAGCCTGGCGGTCGCCTACAATGCTCGGAACTTCATCGCCCCGGTTCGTGCATGAATTCTCTCACCGTTTCGCTCAAGGGCGCACTGCGTTCACCGCTGCTGCCGTTCTGGCTGGTGATCGCGCTGCTGCCGTTCGGTCGCAGTGCCGAACTGGGTACCTTCCTGTGCCTGCTCGGCGTCATCATGCTGTTCGCGCGCGATCCCCGGGCATTGCATCAACATCCTGGCGCGCAATTGCTGTTGTGGTTGCTGGCTGCCTACGTGGCGGCAGCCCTGTTTTCGGCTGTCGATGCGATTCGGCCCGGCAAGAGCTGGGGTACGGTGGCGGGCTTGCTCCGCTACGTGCCGCTGGGGCTGTACGCCTGTTTTGCGATACGCCGGGAGGGCAAGCTGCACGCGCTGTACATGGCCGTCGCCGCGGTGCTCGCGCTGTGGTGCGCCGATGCCTGGTTGCAGGCATTCACCGGATGGAGCCTCGGCGGGCACCCCGAGGCCGAACGCGTTTCCGGCATCTTCGGTGCGGACAACCTGAAGCTGGGGCCGACCCTGGCCGTGCTGTCGCCGTTCGCATTGTGGGCAGCGCGACAACGTTGGGGACGTGCCGGTCTGCTGCTGGCCAGCGTGCTGGTGCTGGGGCCGGTGCTTCTGGCGGGCTCTCGCTCGGCGTGGCTGTGCTACGTGCTCGTGCTTCTGGGGTTCGCCTGGCATGAACTGCGCTCCGCGTGGCGCTTCATGCTTTGTTGCGTGGTGGCCGCGGTCATTCTGGCGCTGGCCGGCGAAATCGCCTGGAAAACCTCGCCGCGATTCCACGACCGGATGGCTCGCACGCTGCTGGTGCTGCAGGGCACTGATCAATCCGTGGATACCGCGTTCAGCGGCCGGCTCGATATCTGGAACGCCAGCGTCAACATGATCGCGGCGCATCCCGTCAACGGCGTGGGGGTGCGAGGCTTCCGCTATGCGTATCCGCACTACGCGCCGGCCGACGACCATTTTGTGGTTTCCGGCGAAGCCTGCGGCGTGGGGCAGGGCGCGTGCCACCCGCACCAGCTGGTGCTGGAGATACTCACCGGAACGGGTGCGCTCGGCCTGCTGCTGTGGTTGGCCGCGGTGGCATGGGCTTGGCGGGCATGGCGACGTGTGGGAGCGGCCGCACGCGCACGCGCTTTCCCGGTGACGCTGGCGTTGGGGGTGATGCTGTTTCCGCTGAACTCCCATCTGGCGTTCTACTCGGCGTGGTGGGGATTGTTGTTTGCGTGGCTGCTCGGCTTGTGGTGCGCCAGCTTGTTCGTTGCCGGCATCCCTGCCGGCACAGCAGAAACCGATGTCCCTGCCGGATTGCTCAAGAAAGCACACCCTCGGGATAGCCACGATGGAGCGTGAGCGGCTGTCGGTCGTGGTGACCACGTTCAACAGTGCCGATACGCTCGACGCATGCTTGCGCAGCGTGGCCTGGGCCGACGAGCTCGTGGTGCTGGACTCCGGTTCGACCGATGCGACCCTGGCCATCGCCGCGCACCACAAGGCGCGTGTCCACGCGCAGCCGTTCGCCGGCTACAGCGCACAGAAGCAGGCGGCGATCGATCTCGCCAACCATCGTTGGGTGCTGCTGCTGGATTCGGACGAGTCGTTGCCGGCGAATGCTGCCGTCTTGTTGCGACAGACATTGAACGCGCCCGTGCACGCCGGTTACCAGTTGTGGCGGCGCGAATGGCAGTTCTGGCGCTGGCAATCGTCACAGGCACGGCTCAACCACTATGTGCGGCTGTTCGATCGGAAGCGTGCGCGCATGAGCGGGCATGAGGTGCACGAGTCGGTACAGGTCGAAGGTTCGATCGGCGTGCTCGACATCGTCATCGATCACTACGGTGAGCCCGATATCGCCGGTCGCGTGGCCAAGGCCAATCGCTATTCCAGTCTGCAACTGGCGGATCTGGGTCAGCGCTCCACCTCCTGGTTGCGGCTGCGGATGGTGGCCTACCCGATGGTCGCCTTCACCCGGTTCTATTTCTTGCGTGGACATTGGCGCTCGGGTTGGGCCGGCTTCATCGCCGCGCGAGTCCACGCGTTCTACGCGTTCCTGAAATATGCCAAGTTGCACGAAGCGCGCCGAGGCGAGGGCAGCCGTGCAGGGCGCGATCAGTAGACCGGTGGCTGCCCTTCGGGCCGGGTCTTGAATCGCTTGTGTACCCACAGGTATTGCTCGGGGGCTTCGCGCACCATTTGCTCGATGCATGCGTTGACCCGCGCGGTATCGTGCAGCACGTCGGGACCGGGAAAATCCGCCAGCGGCGCGCCCAGCCGCAGTACGTAACCCTGATTGCCCGGCAGGCGCCGATGGAAGAACGGGATGACCACGGCGCCCGACAGGCGTGCCAGATGGTGGGTGGCGGTGATGGTGGCTGCGGGTACGCCGAAGAACGGCACGAATACGGTGTCCTTGCTGCGCATGTCCTGATCCGGGGCGTACCAGAGTGTGCCGCCACTGCGCAGGTACTTCACGGTGCCGCGGATGTCGTCCTTGTCGAACATGGCCGCGGCATAGTGCAGTCGCGCACGCAGCACCACCCATTCGAACACGCTCGAATCCATGCGCCGGTACATGCCGGCGATGCGGATGCGCTGGGATACCAGTCGCGCGCACAGTTCCAGATGCGAGAAATGGCCACCCACCAGCAGCACACCCTTGCCCTGGGCGCGGGCCTGTTCGAGGTGTTCGAGCCCCTCCATGCGGGTGGCGATGGAAGCCATGCGGCGATCACTGGTCATCCAGCCCAGCGCGAACTCCACCAGCATCAGTCCGATATCGCGAAGGTTGGCGTCGACCAGCGCGTCGCGTTCGGCTGAATCGAGTTCGGGGTAGCACAGCGCGATGTTGGCGGCGGCAATGCGCCGTCGCGCCGACGGTATTCGCAGCACCAGCGCACCGAAGCGGCGACCAAGCCACAGCGATGCCGCCTGGGGCAACTGCGCGACCAGCCAGATCACGGCCACCCCGAGCCACGCCGGCCAGTGACGCGGGGCGAGCAGAGATCGATTGAATTCGGGACGAGGCATGCCGGGCATCGTCGGCATTGTACCGGGCTGTTTGCGCCCGGGCTTGCATCGGCTGCTCTCGCTATACTCGCGCGTTGATTGCAAGGATTCGACGTTGCGCCTCCTGTATACCCTGGCCATGTTTCTCGTGACCCCGCTGCTGGTGCTCCGGTTGCTTGCGCGTGGCTTGCGTTCGCGACCGTATCACCGCCGTTGGCCGGAGCGTTTCGGATTTTTCGATGACCCCGGCATTCGCGGCAGCTTGTGGGTGCACGCGGTTTCCGTGGGCGAGGTGAACGCCGCGGAGCCGCTGATCAAAGCCTTGCAGCGCGACTATCCGAAGGCGCCGGTAGTGATCACCACGGTCACCCCGACGGGCACCGCGCGGGTGCAGCAGTTGTTTGGTGACAGCGTGTTTCACGTGTATCTGCCGTACGACCTCCCGTTTGCGGTGCGCCGCTTCATGAACCGGATACGGCCGCGGCTGGCGCTGATCGTGGAGACCGAGATCTGGCCCAATCTCTACTTTGCCTGCCGGCGGCGCGGCATTCCGCTGATGATCGTCAATGCACGCCTGTCCGAGCGCTCGATGCGCGGATACAAGCCGATGCGCGGACTGGCCCGCTCCGCGCTGCGCTGCGTGGACCAGATTGCAGCGCAGTCACGCACGGATGCCGCACGCTATCGTTTGCTGGGCGCCGACCCCCAGAAAATCCTGGTCAGCGGCAACATGAAGTTTGACATGCCGATACCCGCCGCCGTGCTGGCCGCCGGGGTGGAGATGCGTGAACAGTGGGGTTCCCGACGCCCCGTATGGATGGCCGCCAGCACCCACGAGGGCGAGGACCTGGAAGTGCTCGAGGCGCACCTGCATGTGCTGCGGCGATTGCCGGATGCGCTGCTGCTGCTGGCGCCGCGCCACCCGGAGCGCTTCCGCCTGGTCGAGCACGCCGCGCGCAGCCTGGGCTTCAGTGTCGCCACGCGCAGCGCCGATGGTGTGCCGGCGACGACGCACCAGGTCTGTGTCATTGACGCGATGGGTCAGCTCATGCCGTTCTTCGCGGGCAGCGACGTGGCATTCGTGGGCGGCAGCCTGGTACCGATCGGCGGCCACAACGTGCTGGAACCGGCGGCGCTTTCGGTGCCGGTGCTGGTCGGGCCGCATACCTTCAATTTCGAGGAGATCACCCGCAGCCTGATCGGGCAAGGTGGTGCGGAGGTGGTGTCCGATGCCGCGCAGCTTGGCCCGGAAGTGCTGAGGCTGTTGCTCGATCCTGCCCGACGGGAGCAGATGGGCGTGGCGGCGCAGCAGGTTTTCGAACGCGAGCGCGGTGCGGTGAAGCGGGTGATGCAATTGATCGACGGCCTGCTGCAGGAATAGGCCGCCGATCGGTGGCGTGCATTACTGCAGCAGCGCGTTGATCTCCTGGATGTCCTTGAAATCGGCCGTTCCGGCGGCCTGCTGCAGCAGCAGCTTGTTCAGGATGAACTGGTGGCGCGCCTGCGAGTACGCGCTCTCCGATTGGGTCAGCGTCTGGATCGCCAGCAACACGTCGGTGAAGGTTTGCGTACCCACCTCGAAGCCTGCGCGCGTCGCTTCCAGCGCCTTCTGGCCGGACTCGACCGAGGCCTTGCCTGATTCGACCTGCGAGATGCCGGCCAAGACCGAGCGGTAGTAGTTGAGCGTGTTCTGCACCACCTGGCGACGCTGCAGTTCCATCGCGTCGGTTGCTGCGTCACGCTGATAGATGGACTGGCGCACGCGCGACTGGGTTGCACCACCGGAGAAGATCGGCACGTTCAGGGTGAGTCCGACGGTGGTGGAAGCCGGTCGGTTGGAACCGATGGTGACGGGATTCTGGTACCAGCTGTTGCTCTTGCCGTAATTGACGCTGGCCGTGATGGTGGGCAGATGGCCGGAGCGTGCCGCGGTGATGTTGTGTTCGGCGGTCTCCACGTTGTCCTTCTGTGCCTGCAGCGTGGGATTGCTCTGCATGGCCTGCTTCACCCAGGCCTCCGGGTCGTTCGGCGCCGGCGGCTGCATCGGCAGGTCGTCGCGCAGCTTCTTCAGCTCGCCGACCGGCTTGCCGGTGATCACCCGCAGTGCTTCCTTGTCGTTGTCGAGCGTGTTCTGCGCGGCAATCGTCTGGGTCTTGGCGTTCTCGTAATAGGCCTTGGCCTGGTACACGTTGGTGATCGCCGAAAGCCCGACCTTGTACTGCTGGTCAGCCTGGTCGTACTGGCGCTTGAAAGCGTCCTCGTTGGCCTTGGCGAAGGTCAGCTGGTCTTCGTCGTTGAGTACGGTGAAGTAAGCGGCAGTGACCCGCACCAGCAGGTTCTGCGCAGCGGCCTGGTAGGTCGCGTCCTGTGCGTCCGCGGCCGAGTGTGCAGCCTTGAGATTGGCGTACTTGCTGAAGTCAAAGACGGTCTGACTCAGCGTGCCGTTGATGCTGCGCGTGCGCACATGACCAGTGTCCGCCTGGGCGCCACCGGACGCGAGCGGGCCGGTGCAATTGTAGTTGCCGACGCCCGCAGCAATGCCGCTGCACAAATAGTTGTCCGTGCCCGTGCCGAATCCGCTCTGGTTGAATCCGCTCTGGCCATTGTTGGTTTGCGACAACGAGAGCGACGCGCCGATCTGCGGCAACAGCTGGGCGCGCGCCTGCGGTACACCTTCGCTGGTGGCCAGCCGGGTGGCATCGGCTTGCGCGAGCACCGGGTCGTTGGCACGGGCGTCGCGATAGGCATCAACCAGGTCCTCACCGTGACTGGGCAACGATACGGCGGCCAGAGCCAGGGCCAGGGTGAGCAGCTTCAGGTGCATGGAAAGCCTCGTGTCAATCGGTCGGGGGCTGAATCAGAAAATGAACCGTGCGGCCGGTTCGGCATGGGTCAGGTAGGGAAGGTCGGTCTCGAACAGCGCTTCTTCGCGGTAGCGGCCGGCATCCTCGTGGGTCAGCAAGGTGGCGCGCTGTGCCGGGGATTGACCGCGCACGATCAGTGCACGCCCGCCCGGTTTGAGCCAGGCCAGCCAGCGCGCGGGAATCTCCGCGACCGCACCGGTCACCACCAGGGCATCGAACAGTTCATCCGGTTGCCAGGCGTGGACGGCTTCGCCGGTTGCCAGGCTGACATTGGTCATGCCGGCATCACGCAGGCGCTGCGAGGCGGCGGCCGTGAAATCGGCATGGATGTCCACGCTGGTCAGCTGTGCCGCCAGGCTTGCCAGGCAGGCACTGAGGTAGCCCGAACCGGTGCCGATTTCCAGTACATGATCGGTCGGCTGCAGATCGAGCGCCTGCAGCACGCGACCTTCGACCACCGGTTTCATCATCACCTCGTCGTGCCCGATCGGCAGGCACAGGTCGGCGTAGGCCAGTTGGCGATGCTCCGGCAACACGAAATCCTCGCGCTGCACGCGGCTGATCACGTCGAGCACGCGGCCGTCCAGTACTTCCCACGGGCGTACCTGGTTTTCCACCATGTTGGCCCGAGCCTGCTCGAAATTCATCGCCATTGCCTGTGTCCCGCGTGATCTAAAGAACCCGGAAGGATAAGCGCTGCCATCCGGTCCCACAATGACATACACGTCTGATGCGTAGCCTGCCGGCTGTGTGGCAGTCCACGAAGTGCCGGAAGTCATCGGCCGATACTGACGGAAGTCATGTGCCGCGCCGCATGCGCGCTCGCCACGGGCACCGCGCTGGGGTCCGCATGGCAAATAAATGAACTGCGACGTATAATAAAGGTCAGATTCCCGTTTGTGAAGGTGGAGGCATGAGTACCAGCGCGCCAATCAGGGCCCAGGGTCCCGGTCGCCCGAAGGACATGGAGAAGCGTGCGGCTATCCTGGCGGCAGCCAAGGCCCTGTTCATCAGCAACGCTTTCGGCGGCACCAGCATGGATGCCATCGCAGCGGACGCCGGGGTGTCCAAGCTCACCGTCTACAGTCATTTCGGTGACAAGGACAACCTGTTTCGGGAGGTGATCCGCTCGCGCATCCAGGATCTGCTGCCGGAAGAGACCTATCGTTTCGACCCGCAAGCCGACATCCGCGAGACCTTGCTGCGGGTGGCGTTGACCCACGCCCATCTGGATTGCAATGCCGAAACCGTCGGTACGTTCCGCGCGATCCTCAGCGACTGTCGCCAGGGCAATCCTCGCTACGGCAAGCTGATCTGGGAGGAAGGCGCAACGCGCACGCACGGGTTGATGGAGAGCCTGCTGCAGCAGGCCGTGGATGCCGGCCAGCTGGACATCGAAGACGTTCCGCGCGCCAGCATGCAGTTTCTCACCCTGATCAAGGGCAACCTGATGATGCGCCAGATGTTCGGTTGCACGGATTGTCCGGAGAGCTACCTGCAGGAGATCGAGGCCACGGCGCGCGCCGGCGTTGATACCTTTCTGCGCGCCTTTCTCCCCCGCGCACGCTGAGTCACAGGTCAATCGCGCGCGCCAATCCTGGCGGGGACGCTTCCTCTCTCGCGGCCAGCGTGATGGGCGTGGTGGTCACCACGGACGCCAAGTGCCAAGGGCGCTACACCGTCGCAGGATTTCCGGCCTTCACCTTGCTTTTCCATGCGCATGCCTAGGCTGTGCGGGATTGTGGCGTCATCGACAGCTACGCCGCGAACCACCACACCGTCCAGCGCAGGAGCAAGCCATGGCCAAGACCAAGCCGTTCGTCACCGATATCGAAAACATCCGCAAGCGCGCCCGCAAGGAGATCGAGAAAGGCGCCATGACGGCGGGCTACAGCGCGGATCGCCAGACGGTGGTCAAGCTGCTCAACCACGCCCTGGCTACCGAGCTGGTTTGCGTGCTGCGCTACAAGTACCACTACTACATGGCTTCGGGCATCAATTCGCAGGCAATCAAGGCGGAGTTCCTCGCGCACGCCAATGAAGAACAGGGGCATGCCGACCTGCTCGCCGAGCGCATCACGCAGCTCGAGGGCAAGCCGAACCTGTCACCCGAAGGTCTGCTCAGCCGCAGCCATTCGGATTACGTCGAAGGTGAGGACATCGTCGACATGATCAAGGAAAACCTGGTCGCCGAGCGCATCGCCATCGACAGCTATCGCGAAATGATCAACTACGTCGGCACCGATGATCCGACCACCCGTCGCATGCTGGAAGGCATCCTGGCGATGGAGGAGGAGCACGCCGAGGACATGAACACGCTGCTGGAGCAACTGGGCAAGAAGGGCGAACCGGCCAAGCCGCGCCCGACCCGCAAGTCGGCGGGTTCCAAGGGTCGCTGATTGTGGGGTCGAGGCGTGGGCGCGCGGCCGCGAGCGGCGGCTGCGAACCGTGCCCGGCCAACAGCGTGAAGGCATCGGGTGGCATCATGGTGAGGGGCTGTAAGCTAGTCGTACACAGCCGCCCACATGCAGGAGTCGTCCCATGCCTCCCCAGGCCACCTTGAACCAGCCACGTCGAGGTATTCGCCGCGCGGTGCTGGCGCTGATCGCGCTGCTGGTGTTGCTGATTGCCGGCCTGATGTGGTGGTGGGACGCCGAGCCGCCGCTGTTCGATCCGGTGGCGGTCACCCAGGCGCAGATGCGTGAACTGAACCGCCCGGTCGTGACCGGGGCGACCACCACGGTGACCCTGATCACGTCAGTACGAACGTTGTTGGACAAACGCGGCGGCTACCTCAGCAACGACAAGTTGCCGCCGGGCGTGTGGATGGACAACGTGCCCAACTGGGAATTCGGCTCGTTGACCGCGTCGCGTGATCTGGTTCGCGCATTGCGCAACGATTTCAGCCGTTCGCAGACGCAATCGACCGAGGACAAGGATCTGACCGGGGCCGATCCCCTGCTCAACAGCCCGAATGATCGCTGGCTGCTGCCCAGCTCGGAGAGCCAGTACCGCAAGGCGATCAAGTATCTGGACGGCTATCTCGCGCGTCTGGGCGATACCGACGACAGCAGCGCGCATTTCTACGCGCGCGCGGACAACCTCGCCGACTACCTGCAATTGGCCTCGTCACGACTGGGTTCGCTGTCGCAGCGGTTGTCGGCCAGCGTGGGACAGATACGTGTTGGCGACGTGGATGCCTCCGATCCGGCCAGCGCGGCCAGCGTGCAGGCGCCGGGTAGCGGCCGCATGGTGAAGACGCCATGGACCAGGATCGACGACAACTTCTACGAAGCGCGCGGCTACACCTGGACTCTGCTTGAACAACTCAAAGCGTTCCAGACCGATTTCGGACCCATCCTGCGCAGCAAACACGCCGCGGTCAGCCTGGATCAGGTGATTCGTGAACTGGAAGAAGCGCAGCGCCCGCTGCACAGCCCGATGGTGTTGAATGGTTCGCCGTTCGGGTTCTTCGCCAACCACTCGCTGGTGATGGCCAACTACGTATCGCGTGCAAACGCGGCGCTGATCGAATTGCGCGAGCTGCTCAAGCGCGGTTGAGTGTCAGCGCTGGCCGCAAACATGAAAACGGCGCGTCACCGTCGGGTGGCGCGCCGCTGACGTGTCGGGCGATCAGGCCTTGACTGCGTTGTAGCGTTCGACGCCAGCAACGATTTCCGCCTTGGCCTCGTCGGCACCGGCCCAGCCCTCGACCTTGACCCACTTGCCCTTCTCCAGATCCTTGTAGTGCTCGAAGAAGTGGCCGATGCGCTCCAGCCAGTGCGGCGAAACGCCCTTCATGTCATTGATGTGCGCGTAGCCCGGAAACACCTTGGGTGAGGGGATCACCACCAGTTTCTCATCGCTGCCCGCCTCGTCGCTCATCTGCAACATGCCGACCGGATGGCAGCGGATCACCGAGCCGACGGTCAGCGGCAACGGCAGGATCACCAACGCATCCAGCGGATCGCCATCGCCACCCAGGGTGCCCGGGACGTAGCCGTAATTGCAGGGGTAACGCATCGGCGTGGACAGGATGCGATCGACGAAAATCGCGCCGCTCACCTTTTCCACTTCGTACTTGACCGGCTCGGCATCCTTGGGGATTTCGATGATGACGTTGATTTCGTTCGGCACGTCGCTACCGGCGGGGACAAGATGCAAACCCATGGGAATCCTCGAGACAAGTTAGGGAAAACGCAGTCGGCTAGGATACGCCAAACGCTGCTGCATCGCAGCAACCGATGCGTCGATCAACCAGCACAGCCGCCCAGCTCAGCCGCGCGCCGAGTTCCGATACGGGCGTTCGCGCAGCCACTTGGTGGCAATCCACTTCTCGCCACGGAGCACTGGCAGCCCGGCATGCAGCGAGCTCTGGTCGCCACCTTCGTAGGCGAAATACACGGCCGAGCCACGCCGGGCGGTGACCGTCAGCCCAAGCTCGGGAAACGCCGTGCCGCCGCCTTGTTCGGGGGTATTGAGATACATCACCACGCTGGCGATGCGCTGGCCGCCGGACCGGGTGATGGTTTCGTAGCCGGGCAGCTCGGGGTCGAACCAGTCGAAATGCGGCTCGTAGGCCTGGCCTGGCTCGTAGTGCAGGATCTGCAGCCCCTCGCCGTGGTTTGCCGGCAAACCCAGCAGATCGGCGAGGCGTTGTTCGATCTGCCGGACCAGCGGCAACTCGCCGAGCGAGAAGAACATGCCTTCGCTGGTGCGCCGCTGGTCCACCTGGTGCTTGCCGTTGTCGTCCACCGTCATTGCTCGTTGCAGGCGCGGGCGGGCCAGCTCGATCAGTTCGGCGCATTCCGCCTCGCCGAGCATGCCTTCGAGCACGCGCAGCGGCGGTGCGTCCACGGAAAGCGACACATCGATGGCGTGCCCGCCGATGCGGACGGAGGGGGCTTCGGGATGCCGCGTGCGCAGCCCGCGTGGCGCGGGCTTCTCCGTGCTTGCGGTAAGTGCAGACAGCGGCAGTTTGAGCACCTCGGCAACGATGCTGCGGCTCTGGCGCGGATCGTAGCCGTTGTCCTTCATCAGCCGCAGCACCTCCGGCACGCCGTGACCGGCCCGGGTGGTGACAAGAATCCATTCGCGCAATTCGGGACTGATGGTGACGCGTGCAGGCATGGCGGGACGCAACAACGGCGGGGACAGGCACCAAAGCATACTTCAGCGCCCGAGGTGCCCGCACGCCGGCATCGCCGGCGCGCGGCCGTTCGCGCTTATTTCAGCTGGTCCCACAGGAAGTCGTAGGCCATCGCGTGCATGTGCGCCGACTGTTTGTTGTCCGCACCGGCGCCGTGGCCGCCCTCGAGATTCTCGTAGAACCACACGTCCGGATGGCCCTGCGCCTGCATCTTCGCCGCCATCTTGCGGGCCTGCACCGGGCCGACGCGGTCGTCGCTGGTGGCGGTGTAGAACAGCACCGGCGGATAGTGGCCGCTCTTGTTCACGTTCTGGTACGGCGAGAACGTCTTGATGTAGTTCCAGTCCGCGGTGTCCGGGTTGCCATACTCGGCCATCCACGACGCACCGGCAGAGAGGTGCGAATAGCGCTTCATGTCGAGCAGCGGTACTTCGCAGGCAATCGCGCCGAACAGCTGCGGATAGGTGGTGAGCATGTTGCCCATCAGCAGGCCCCCATTGCTGCCGCCTTCGGCACCGAGGTGTTTGGCCGAAGTGACGCCGCGCTTGATCAGGTCCTGCGCCACCGCCGCGAAATCCTCGTAAGCGCGTGGTCGGTTCGCCTTGAGTGCGGCCTTGTGCCAGCGCGGCCCGTACTCGCCACCGCCGCGAATATTGGCCACCACGTAAACGCCGCCCCGATCGAGCCAGGCACGGCCGATGCTGCCGCTGTAGTGCGGCAACAGGGACACTTCGAAACCACCGTAACCGTACAGCAGGGTGCGATTGGAGCCGTCCAGCTTGAGGTCCTTCGGGGCGATCTCGAAGTAGGGCACGCGGGTGCCGTCCGTCGAGGTCACGAAATGCTGGCTGACAGTGAACTTCGAGGCATCGAAGAAAGCGGGTTCCTGCTTGATCGTTTCGGCTGGGGTGCTGCCGAGCACGCCGCGCTGCAGCGATGACGGGCTGAGAAATCCGGCCACGTCGAGCCAGTACTCGTCGCTTTGATCGGGATCGGTATCGACCACGCTGATCGTGCTCAGCGCCGGCGCACCGGGCAACGCCCGGGGTTGCCAGCCGTTGTCGGGGCCGGCCATCTGTGGCGGCGTCAGGACCTTGAGCCGGCTTTGGACATCGTCCAGCACGTCCAGAATGAGGTGGTGCCTGGTCCAGGCATAGCTCGACAGGGCGGTGTGTTCGTCCGGCTGGAACAACACGGTGAACTGGCGCTTGCCGGCCATGAAATCGTCGAAGCGCGTGGCCAGCAGCGTGCCGGAGGCGTAGGTCGTGCCCGCCACCGTCCACGGCGATCGCGTTTGCACCAGCAGCCAGCCGCGGTGTGCATCGGCGCGGGCATCGGTCGGCACGTCGACCCGGGTCAGCTTGTCGCCGCGGCGCAGGAACAACTGTGAATGGAAGAAGTCCTTGGCCACCGACACGAAGTCCCGTTCGTAGCCCGGCGTGCGGTCGTGGAATGCGCTGACCGCGAGATCGTCGGGCTTGCCCTCGTACACCGTACTGGCCGTGGCCAGCGGCGTCCCGCGCTTCCATTCCTTGGCGATGCGTGGATAGCTGGATTCGGTCATCGAACCGGGGCCGAAGTCCGTGCCCACGTAAATCGTGTCCTCGTCGATCCAGCTGACCTCGGTTTTGGCGACTGGGAGCTCAAACCCGTGCTTCACGAATGCCTTCTGTGGAATGCTGAACTCGCGCACCGCCACCGCATCGCCGCCATCCGGTGAGAGGAGGACCAGGCAGCGCTCGTACTTCGGCTTCAGGCACTCCACTCCCTTGAATACCCAGCGCTTGCCCTCGGCCTTGTTCAACGCATCGACATCCAGCAGCACTTCCCACTTCGGTGCGGCCTTGCGGTATTCGACCAGGGTGGTGCGGCGCCAGATCCCGCGGGGATGCGCCTGGTCACGCCAGAAGTTGTAGAGCTTCCCGCCCATGCGGTTGACGTAGGGAATCCGCGCATCCGAATCGAGTACCTCGAGGATCTCGTTCCGGGTCTTTTCAAACTCGGCATTGTCGGCGAAGCGCTTGAGGGTCCGTGCGTTTTCCTGTTTCACCCAGGCCATCGGGCGCTCGCCGTGGATGTCTTCGAGCCACAGAAAGGGGTCGTCGCTGGCGGCTTGATCGGTTGGTGTCTGAGCGGGTTTCTTGTCGGTCGCGTCGGCCTGGTTCATGCCCACCAGTGTCGCGCCAAGCGCCAGTATCAGCCAGACCGGTTTCATGGTGTCTCTCCAATTGTGTTCGTGGGATGGGCGTGCCGTCGGTCAAGACTAACGCTCCCGGCCGCGTGCGGCATGTGATGCATGCTCGGGTTCAGCGACCCAGACAACAAGAATCCCGCCGCAGCGGGATTCCTGTTGTCATTGACGCGTGGGGCCAGAGCAGCGGAATCAGCGGCAGCGCCTCGATATTGATGATCTTGATCCGCGCCTGCGGCGCCCCTCACCCCGTCCCCCTCTCCCGCGTCGCGGGAGAGGGGCGAAGGTGCCGTGCGGAAGTCGCTTGGATCTAGAGCAGCGGAATCAGCAGCAACGCCACGATATTGATGATCTTGATCAGTGGATTCACGGCGGGGCCGGCGGTGTCCTTGTACGGGTCGCCCACGGTATCGCCGGTGACGGCGGCCTTGTGCGCTTCCGATCCCTTGCCGCCGTGGTGGCCGTCCTCGATGTACTTCTTGGCGTTGTCCCACGCGCCGCCGCCGGTGGTCATCGAGATCGCCACGAACAGGCCGGTGACGATGGTGCCGATCAGTACGCCGCCCAGCGCTTGCGCGCCCGCTTCGGAGGAGCCGGCCAGCCACTTGAAGCCGAACGCCACCACCACCGGCACCAGCACCGGCAACAGCGACGGCGCGATCATTTCCTTGATCGCCGACTTGGTCAGCATGTCCACCGCCTTGTCGTACTGCGGCTTGCCGGTGCCCTCCATGATGCCGGGGATGTCGCGGAACTGACGGCGCACTTCCTCCACCACCGCGCCTGCCGCGCGGCCGACCGCCTCCATCGCCATCGCACCGAACAGGTACGGGATCAGCCCGCCGATCAGCAGGCCGATGATCACGTAGTGGTTGGACAGGTCGAACGTGGTCTCGAAGCCGAAGTGTGTCTTCAGGTTGTGCGTGTAGTCGGCAAACAGCACCAGAGCAGCCAGCGCGGCCGATCCGATCGCGTAACCCTTGGTCACCGCCTTGGTGGTGTTGCCGACCGCATCGAGCGGATCGGTGACGCCACGCACTTCCGGCGGCAGGTCACTCATCTCGGCGATGCCGCCGGCGTTGTCGGTGATCGGGCCATAGGCATCCAGCGCCACGATCATGCCCGCCATCGAGAGCATCGCGGTTGCCGCGATGGCGATGCCGTACAGGCCGCCCAGCGCGTAGGCGCTCCAGATTGCCGCGCAGATCACGATCACCGGCCAGGCCGTGGACTTCATCGAGATGCCGAGCCCGGCGATGATGTTGGTGCCATGCCCGGTGGTCGATGCCGCAGCGATGTGCTGCACGGGTTTGTAGTCGGTGCTGGTGTAGTACTCGGTGATCCACACGATCAGCCCGGTCAGCACCAGACCGATCAGCGAACATTCGAACAAGGCAAGTTTGGAGATCACCGTACCGTCGGTTTCGGTCAGGCCCTGCGGCAACAGGTTGCCGGTGACGAACCAGAACGCAATCGCGGAAAGCAAGGCCGAGATGATCACGCCCTTGTACAGCGCGCCCATGATCGAGCCGCCCTGTTTCACCCGAACAAAGAACGTGGCGATGATCGAGGCGATGATCGACACCGCGCCGAGCATCAGCGGGTACAGCAGCGCCTGCATGTCGTTGGCGAAGGTGAGACCGGCCAGCAGCATGGTGGCGATCACCGTCACCGCGTAGGTCTCGAACAGGTCGGCTGCCATGCCGGCGCAGTCGCCCACGTTGTCGCCCACGTTGTCGGCGATCACCGCGGGGTTGCGCGGATCGTCCTCGGGAATGCCCGCCTCGACCTTGCCGACCAGGTCGGCGCCGACATCGGCACCCTTGGTGAAGATGCCGCCGCCCAGGCGCGCGAAGATCGAGATCAGCGAACTGCCGAACGCCAGCCCGATCAGCGCGTGCAGCGCCACCTCACCGGTGACGCCGAGATGGTTGAGCACCAGCCAGTAACCGGTGACGCCGAGCAGTGCCAGGCCGACCACCAGCATGCCGGTGATCGCGCCGCCGCGGAATGCCACGTTCATGGCCGGGCTCAGGCCGTTGCGTGCTGCTTCGGCAGTACGCACGTTGGCCCGCACTGAGACGTTCATGCCGATGTAGCCGGCCGCCCCGGACAGCACCGCACCGATCAGGAATCCGATCGCGGTGTGCCAGTTGAGGAAAAACCCGATCAGCAGCAGCAACACCACGCCGACCATGCCGATCGTGGCGTACTGGCGGTTGAGGTAGGCCCGGGCACCTTCCTGAATGGCGGCCGCAATTTCCTGCATCCGCTCGTTGCCCGGCGACTGCGCCAGGATCCAGCGCGCGGACAACGCGCCGTACAGAATCGCCACTACCGCACACGCCAGAACGATCCAGCCATACTGCTGCAGCATCGGAACCTCCCCATGTATTGTTCGTGGCCGTCCAGAACGGGCGGTCCGACGAAGTATAAGCAGACCTTGTCGACGCGGCCGTTGTGCGTCGCAGCATTGGGCGTCCGGAACCCTCCGAAACGAGTCAGGGCCATGCACGAAGGCATGGCCCTGATTGGTTTCGGTCCCGCAGCGCCAAGCGTGAATCAGCGCAGCGCAAGATCCAGGATGATGCCGGTGGTTATTGCCACCAACAGGAAATCGTTGTCGGCACGTACCCAGTGGTAGCCGCGCGGTGGCGGACGCAGGCGGTAATAGCCGTAGTCGCGCACCACATACGTCGGCCCGCCATAGCGATGGCCGCGAACCCACCGCGTGTGCCGGTAGTGCGGGTGATACACCGGGCGATAGCCGTAGCGATGACGGTCGTGACGATAGTCGTGGCGGCTGCCGTAGTAGCGGCGGTCGTGACGGTAGTCGCGGCGACTGTCGTGGCGACGGTAGTCGACATGGCGCCGTTCCACCTGGCTGCGATGCTGGCGATGGTCGCGTTGACTGTGCTGCTGGCCTCGCCGGTCATGATCACCATGGCCGTGACGTTCGGCGAGCGCCAGGCCACTGGTGCCCAGCAGGGCAAAAGCGAGAAGCAGGCGGGTGATGAGTGGCATCGCGGATTCCTCCTCAGGTCGCTGCCGCGGCATGCGGCGGGTGACTCTTGCGATATCACCGTAGAAACCTGCGCCTGAACGTAGTCCGGCCGGCGTGTGGAGGTTTCAGCTGCGGCTCAGGCAAATCCTTGCGGTACCAGCTGCAGCCTCACTGTTCGGTGTCCTTCAGCAATTTCTTCACGGCGACATTCTTCAGGCGCACATAGTGGGGCAGGCCCTCCTTGCCGTAAGGCAGCGGCGCCTCGCCCCGGATCAGCGCCGCGAGATAGCGGCGGGCGGCAGCAGTGATGCCGAAACCGTCACGGGTGATGAAGTTGTTCGGCATCTTCTTTTCGCGATTGGCGATCCTGGCCAGCGGCGCCGGCTCGATCTTCCAGCGATAGGGCGCGTCGGCGATGCGCACGATCACCGGCATCACCGCATTCATTCCTTGAAGTGCGTAGTCGACCGCGGCCTTGCCGACGGCATAGGCCTGCTCGGCATCGACCTTCGACGCGGCGTGCCGCGCCGAGCGCTGCAGGTAATCGGGCAGGGCCCAGTGGTACTTGTAGCCGAGCTTCTGCTTGACCAGAGCCGCCAGCACCGGCGCCACGCCGCCGAGTTGGGTGTGTCCGAATGCGTCGTGGGTGCCGGCATCGGCAAGAAACTGTCCCGTCGCGTCGCGCACACCCTCGGAGGCGACCACCGTGCACCAGCCTACGCGCTCGACGGTGGCCTTGACCTTGGCCAGGAAAGACTTCTCGTCGAACGGCTTCTCCGGGAACAGGATCAGGTGCGGCGCGGCATCGGCTCCTTCCCCGGCCAGGCCGGCCGCGGCGGCGATCCAGCCGGCGTGGCGACCCATCACCTCGAGAATGAACACCTTGGTCGAGGTTTCGGACATTGAAGCCACATCCAGGCTCGCCTCCAGCGTGGAGATCGCGGTGTATTTCGCTACCGAGCCGAAACCCGGGCAGCAATCGGTGACCACGAGGTCGTTGTCCACCGTCTTGGGGACGCCGATGCAGCGGATGTCGTAGCCGAGCTTCTTGCCGATCTGCGACAGCTTGAGCGCTGTATCGGCCGAGTCGTTGCCGCCGTTGTAGAGGAACCAGCGGATGTCGTGCGCGCGAAACACCTCGATCAGGCGTTCGTACTCGGCGCGATTGTCCTCCAGTGATTTCAGCTTGTAGCGACACGAACCGAATGCGCCGCCGGGCGTGTGACGCAATGCCGTGATGGCAGCGGCGGATTCCTTCGAGGTATCGATGAGTTCCTCGCGCAGGGCGCCAAGGATGCCGTTGCGCGCGGCATAGACCTTGATGTTCTTCGCCCGCGCCGCCTCGATCACGCCCGCGGCCGTGGCGTTGATGACGGCGGTGACACCTCCGGACTGGGCGTACAACAGGTTGCCGGTGGTGGTGGGGTGGCGGCGTGCAGGGCTCATGGGTAACCTCGAATCGACGAATGACTGACGGGACGCTCGGCGGCAATTTCCTTGGACGACAAGGGCTTGCCAGTTTGCGCGTGTCGCTGCCGTTTGACGGCATCGGGCACAGCCGCTAATTTGACGGCCAATTCTTGAATCGGTCGGACTGCCGCAGTGTGCGGCAGCGGGCCGGACTTGTGGAGCATTATGCGACTCGTCCTACTTGGTGCGCCCGGCTCGGGCAAAGGCACGCAGGCTGCCCGTTTGAAGACGGCGTTGGGCGTACCGCATATTTCGACTGGCGACATGCTGCGTGCGGCCGTGGCCGCCGGCACGGCGATGGGGCTCAAGGCGAAAGCCGTGATGGACGCGGGGCAGCTGGTGTCCGACGATATTCTGCTGGGCATGCTGGAGGATCGACTGGCGCAGGATGATGCCAAGGCCGGCTTCATCCTCGATGGCTATCCGCGCAATCTGGCCCAGGCCGATGCGCTGGATCACCTGCTGGTCAAGATCGGCCAGCCGCTCGACGCGGTGATCAAGCTCGAAGTGCCGAACGAGACCATCATCGGTCGCTGCGAAATCCGCTTCAAGGCTGAAGGCCGTGCCGACGACAACCCGGAAACGGTGCGCAAGCGCTTGGCCATCTATGCCGAGCAGACCGCGCCGGTCGCCGATTTCTACGCGCGCCGGGGCAAGCTGCAGGTGGTCGACGGCGTGGGTGAGTTGGACCAGGTCACCGCCCGGATCCGGCAGGCACTGCAGAACGAATCGGCAGCTGCTGGCTGATCGCATCCCGCCGCACGCGGGCATCATGAGTTGACTCCGATGCGTCTGCATATCCTTGGCATTTGCGGCACCTTCATGGGCGGCGTCGCCGCGCTGGCGCGTGAACTCGGCTACACGGTCGAGGGCTCCGACGCCAACGTCTATCCGCCGATGAGTACGCAACTCGAATCGCTGGGCATCGGCCTGATGAGCGGCTATGCAGCCAGCCATCTGCAGCCGCCACCCGATCTGGTCGTGGTCGGCAACGCCATGACGCGCGGCAATCCGGCCGTGGAATACATGCTGGATGCCCGGCTGCGGTACATCTCCGGGCCGCAGTGGCTGGGCGAAACGGTGCTGGCCGGCCGCGATGTGCTCGCCGTGGCCGGTACCCACGGCAAGACCACCACCAGCAGCCTGCTGGCACATCTGCTTGACAGCGCCGGGCACGAACCGGGATTCCTGATTGGGGGCGTGCCGGGAAACTTCGGGGTGTCGGCGCGGATGGGAAAAGGGGGTCAGAGGCACTTTTCCGTATTGCCCCACGAAGATCGAGCTGCGCAGAAAAGTGACTCTGACCCCCTTTTCCCCGAATCCCCGCCTTTCGTCATCGAAGCCGACGAATACGACACCGCGTTCTTCGACAAGCGCTCCAAGTTCGTGCACTACCGCCCGCGCATCGCGATTCTCAACAATCTCGAATACGACC
Source organism: Rhodanobacter sp. G2-10 (assembly GCF_055809185.1). NCBI lineage: Bacteria > Pseudomonadati > Pseudomonadota > Gammaproteobacteria > Lysobacterales > Rhodanobacteraceae > Rhodanobacter > Rhodanobacter sp. G2-10. Next base: position 331,302 of record NZ_CM147900.1, read on the forward strand.
ATGCGGACATCTTCCCCGACGTGGCCGCGATCCAGCGCCAGTTCCATCATCTGGTGCGTACCGTGCCGGGCAACGGCAGATTGATCGTCAATGCGCATGATGAGCGCCTCGCCGAAGTGCTGGCGATGGGCTGCTGGACGCCGGTGGAAACCTTTGGCATCGGTGCAGGTGACTGGCAAGCCCGCCTGATCGAAGCGGACGGCTCCGCTTTCAGCGTGCATCACGCCGGTCGGTTGATCGGCGAGATCCACTGGTCACTGCTGGGCCGGCACAGCGTGATGAACGCGCTGGCCGCGCTGGCGGCTGCGGCGGCGGCAGGTGCCGATCCGCAAGCCTTGCTGCCGGCCTTCGCCACATTCGAAAGCGTCAAGCGCCGGATGGAATTGGTGGGCGAGGTGGGCGGCGTACGCGTTTACGACGACTTCGCCCACCATCCCACCGCGATCGCCACCACCCTGGCCGGGCTGCGCGCGAAGGTCGGGGGCGCGCGGATCTGGGTAGCGCTGGAGCCGCGTTCGAACTCGATGCGCCAGGGTGCGCATGCGGCGGCGCTGGCGCCCTCGCTGGCCGATGCCGATCAGGTGGTGTTTCTGCAGCGTCCCGAGTTGTCGTGGGACGCTGCCGCCGTGACAGCGGCGTTGACTGGTCACGGTACGACGGTGTCGACGGTGGACGCCTTGATCTCCACCCTGCGCGCGCAGGTCCGGCCAGGCGATCAGGTGATCTTCATGTCCAACGGCGGTTTCGAGGCCGCGCCACGTCGCTTCGTCGAGAGCTTGCGCGACGTCTGAGTCCGGTTCGAGGCCGCGCCCGCAGACCGCGCGCACCGGCACTGGTTACACTCGGCCGATGGCTACCCAGTCCGCCCAGCTCGATATGCCGTTGTTTCCGCTTGGATCGGTGCTGTTTCCGGGTGGACGACTGCATTTGCGCATTTTCGAGCCACGCTATCTCGACCTGGTGCGCGAGTGCAGTCGCAACGACAGCGCGTTCGGCGTGTGTCTCATCCTCGCCGGGCAGGAGACAGGCGAGCCGGCCGTCCCTGCGGCGATCGGCACCTTGGCGCGGATCAGCGACTTCCATCGCGACGAAGATGGTCTGCTGGGTATCGTGGCCGAGGGCGGATCGCGTTTTCGCGTGGCGCGCAGCCGGATTCGTGCCGACGGCCAGCTGCGTGGCGACGCCGAACTTTGGCCGTGCGAGCCGAACGTCGAGGTGCCGGTGGAGTTTGCCTTGCTGCAAAGCATCCTCGAACGCTTGATCGAGACGATGGCGCCCCAGTGGCGGCAAGCGCCGCGCAGCAACTACGAGGATGCCAGCTGGCTCGGTTTTCGTCTGGCCGAATTGCTGCCGCTGGATTGCGGCGAACAGCAGCACATGCTGGAGCTGACCGATCCGTTGCAACGGCTGGCCGAGTTGCGCGACATCCTGCCGCGGTTCCAGAAGCCCTGATGTGCCCGCTCCGCTAGACTACGAGTCTTTCTGACGGAGCCGATCGCATGGGCACCCTGGCTGGCAAGACCCTGTTCATCACCGGTGCCTCGCGCGGCATCGGGCTGGCGATCGCGCTGCGCGCTGCGCGCGATGGCGCCAATATCGTGATTGCGGCCAAGAGCGCCGTGCCAAACCCCAAACTGCCCGGCACCATCCACACTGCCGCTGCCGAGATCGAGGCGGCAGGCGGCAAGGCGCTGGCCTTGCAGGTGGACATCCGCGAGGAGGCCGAAGTCGTCGCTGCGGCAGCCCAAGCGGCCGAGCACTTCGGCGGCATCGACATCGTGGTCAACAACGCCAGCGCGATCTGGCTGGCCGGTACCGCCGACACGCCGATGAAACGCTACGACCTGATGCACCAGGTTAACAGTCGCGGCACGTTCCTGGTCACCCGGACCTGCCTGCCGTACCTGAAGCAGGCGGACAATCCGCACGTGCTGATGCTGTCGCCACCGCCGAACCTCGACCCGAAGTGGTTCGCGCCACACACCGCGTACACCATCGCCAAGTACGGCATGAGCCTGTGCGTGCTCGGCATGAGTGCCGAATTTGCCGAGCTGGGCATTGCGGTAAATGCCTTGTGGCCGCGCACCGTGATCGCCACCGCGGCGATCGGCATGATCGACGGCGTCACCGCCGAACACTGCCGCAAACCGGACATCGTTGCCGATGCCGCGCATGTGATGCTGACGCGTCCGTCGCGCGAATACACCGGTCATTTCGCGATCGACGACGACGTGCTGGGCGAAACCGGCGTGACCGACTTCGACCACTACGCGGTACAGCCCGGTGCCGCGTTGCTGCCGGATTTGTTCCTGGACTGATCGCCATGTCGCACGCACCGGATAAGGACGATGTCTCGGCTCTGATTGATCTCGGCAAGCGCTACTGGCTGCCCGTCTACCAGCCGCGCGAGCTGGTGCTTGACCATGGCAAGGGTGCGCGAGTGTGGGATACGCAGGGTCGCGACTACATCGACTTCGGTGCCGGTATCGCGGTGAACGCGCTGGGCCACCAGGACCCGGACCTGCTCGCGGCGCTGACGGCACAGGCACACAAACTCTGGCATGCCAGCAACGTGTTCTACACCGAGCCGCCATTGCGACTGGCCGAGGAACTGGTCAAGGCTTCCGGCTTCGCCAAGCGCGTCTTTCTGTGCAATTCGGGCGCGGAAGCCAACGAGGCCGCGATCAAGCTGGTACGGCGCTGGGCCTCGTCCAAAGGGCGGCCGCCGGAACAGCGCACGATCGTCACGTTCAAAGGGTCGTTTCACGGCCGCACGCTTGCCACCGTCACCGCGACGGCTCAACCGAAGTATCAGCAGGGTTGCGAGCCGCTTCCAGGCGGTTTCCGCTATCTCGACTTCAACGATGTGGCGGCCTTGGAGCAGGCCTTCACCGAGGGCGGCATTGCCGCGGTGATGCTGGAGCCGGTGCAGGGCGAAGGTGGCGTGGTGCCGGCGGCGCCGGGTTTCATGGAGCGCGTGCGCAAACTCTGCGATGCGCACGACGCGCTGCTGGTGCTGGACGAGATCCAGTGCGGCATGGGTCGCACCGGCAGCCTGTTTGCCCACACCGACGAGGCCATCACGCCGGATATCGTCACCCTGGCCAAGGCACTCGGCTGCGGTTTTCCGATCGGCGCGATGTTGGCCGGCCCGAAGGTGGCCGAGGTGATGCAGGTCGGCGCGCACGGCACCACCTTCGGCGGCAATCCCATGGCGGCAGCCGTGGCGCGAGTAGCGCTGGCCAAACTCGCCTCGCCAGCGGTGCTGGCCAACGTGGAGCGCCAGGCGAACGATCTGCGCGCGGGTCTTGCGAAAGTCGATCACGAAGGCGAACTGTTCGCCGAGGTGCGTGGCCGCGGCCTGATGATCGGCGCGGCACTGGCTCCCGCCTACGCAGGCAAGGCTGGCGTCATCGTCGACCACGCAGCGGCACACGGCCTGCTGCTGTTGCAGGCCGGGCCGGATGTGCTGCGTTTCGTGCCACCGCTTACCATCACCGACCAGGAACTGGCCGAAGGACTGGCGCGCCTGCACGCGGCCTTGAGCGCGTTTGTCGCAGACTGAAGCCGTGGTGACGCTGCTGTCGCCGAGGAGGCCCGCAATGAAATACCTGCACAGCATGGTGCGCGTACGTGATCTGGAAGCTTCGCTGCGCTTCTACTGCGAGGGGCTGGGTCTGCGCGAGGTCCGGCGTCGCGAGGTACCCGAAGGCAAGTTCACCCTGGTGTTTCTGTCCGCGCCGGACAGCCCGGAGGCCGAAATCGAGCTCACCTTCAACTGGGGCTCGCAGGAAGACTATGGTTCGGCACGCAATTTCGGCCATCTCGCCTTTCAGGTGAGTGACATCTATGCCACCTGTGAGCGATTGCAGTCGATGGGCTACACCATCAACCGGCCGCCACGGGATGGACACATGGCCTTCGTGCGTTCTCCCGACCTGATCTCGATCGAGCTGCTGCAGGATGGTCATCTGCCCGCGCGGGAACCGTGGGCCTCGATGCCGAATCACGGAAGCTGGTAGCCGACTGCGCCACCTCGCGCTTGTTTTCCGCGCTATCGAGTCGAGACCCGGGCAATAGGCAGAGTCATGTCGGATCCGGCAGCCGATGCCCGCAGCGCCGACAATGCAAGGCATCGAGCTCATGTTCCGGCAACATGCATTGCGTGCACACGATGCTGCGACGTTTCGGACGCAAGGTATTGGCCAGTTCGGCCGTGTAGATGCCGGTGGGCACCGCGATGATGCTGTAGCCGATCAGGATCAGGATCGAGGTGATCAAGCGGCCCAGCGGCGTGTGCGGTGCAATGTCGCCGAAGCCCACGGTGGCCATCGTCACCACCGCCCAGTACATGCTGGTGGGAATGCTGGTGAAGCCGTTTCCCGGACCCTCGATCACGTACATCAGCGCGCCGAAAATGATCACGATGGTGATCACCGCGCAGATGAAAACGAAGATCTTGCGCCCGCTTCGTGCCAGTGAACCGATCAGTACGCCGGCTTCGCTGGAGTACTGCACCAGTTTGAGTACGCGAAACACGCGCAGCAGGCGCAGTACCCGCACCACGATCAGGTAGTTGCTGCCGACCAGCACCAGCGACAGATAGGTGGGCAGGATCGCCAGCAGATCGATCACGCCGAAAAAGCTGGTCGCATAGCGCCATGGCTGCTTCACCACGCTCAGTCGCAGCAGATACTCCGCGGTGAACAGGATCGTGAACACCCATTCGGCAATGAACAGTACCTGGTGCCAGCGGGCCTTGATGTCGGTGACGCTGTCGAGCATGACTACCGCCACGCTGGCCAGGATGGCCAGGATCAGCAGCAGATCGAAATTGCGTTCGGCGGGCGTCTCGTGGTGAAAAACCAGCCGATACCAGAGATTGCGCCAGGGCTGCTCGCTCGCTGGCTGAAATTCCCTCTCGAAAAAGTTCGCGTGCCGCTCCGGCAATTGTTCCGCCTGGGGTGACTGGGTCATGGGCGCAGTATCTGGAACGCTGTCCGCGCCGCGTCAAGCGTCTGCGCGATGACGCCGTCGTCGTGTGCGCTGGACATGAAGCCGGCCTCGAAGGCGGACGGCGCAAGGAACACGCCTTGTTTCAACATGGCGTGGAAGAACCGGTTGAACGCATCGCTGTCGCAGGCGACTGCCTTGGTGTAGCTGTCCACCGTCTGCGCGCCGAAGAAGAGTCCAAACATGCCGCCGACCCGATTGGTGCTGAAGGCGACGCCGGCGCTGTCGGCGACCGCTTGCAGTCCGTCCGTCAGCAGGCGAGTGCGTGCGGCCAATTGTGCATGGAAGCCCGGTGCCTGGATCAGCTCCAGCATGGCCAGACCCGCCGCCATCGCCACCGGATTGCCACTCAGCGTGCCGGCCTGGTAGATCGGGCCGGACGGTGCGATCTGCTCCATCAGATCGCGTCGGCCACCATAGGCCCCGACGGGCATCCCGCCACCGATGATCTTGCCGAATGTCGTGAGATCCGGGGTGACCCCGTAGTGCGCCTGGGCGCCACCGAGCGCCACGCGGAAACCAGTCATCACTTCGTCGAAGATCAGCACGGTGCCTGACCTTGTGCACAGCTCACGCAGACCCTGCAGATAGCCATCCAGCGGCGGGATGCAGTTCATGTTGCCCGCGACGGGTTCGATGATCAGCGCCGCCAGTTCGCGCCCCTGTTCGGCGAACAGGGCCTTGGCGGCGTCGAGATCGTTGTAGGGCAGGGTCAGGGTGAGGTCGGCATTGCCTGCGGGCACACCCGGCGAGGTCGGTACGCCGAAGGTCAATGCGCCGGAACCGGCCTTGACCAGGAAGCTGTCGCCGTGACCGTGGTAGCAACCTTCGAACTTCACGATCTTGCTGCGCCCGGTGGCGCCGCGGGCTAGCCGGATGGCCGACATCGTGGCCTCGGTGCCGGAATTGACCATGCGCACCATGTCGATCGAAGGAATCAGGCGGGTGATCGTCTCGGCCATGTCGACTTCGGCGGCGCAGGGCGTGCCGAACGAGAGTCCGTGCCGGATGGCGCGCTCCACCGCTTCGCGCACGGCGGGATGATTGTGGCCGACGATCATCGGCCCCCACGAGCCGACATAGTCGATGTAGCGCTTGCCTTCGACATCCCACAGATACGGCCCGTCAGCACGTTCGGTGAAAAACGGCTCGCCGCCGACCGACTTGAAGGCCCGCACCGGCGAATTCACGCCGCCGGGCATCAGTGGAAGGGCACGCTGGAACAGTTCGTGATTCGTCATCAGGTTCTCAATGGCTGGAGTGGGGAAACAGCTGGGCGAAGCGCTGCGCCGCGTGGCGCACATCGGCTGCTCCGAACAGCGAGGAAATCGAGGCGACGTAGTCGGCACCGCTTTCGATCAACAATGAGGCATTGTCCGGCGTGATGCCGCCGATCGCCACCCGGGCCACGCCGAGCGCGGCGCTTTGCCTCAGCAACTCAAGCGGAGCGATGGTTGCCGTCGGCTTGGTCGGCGAGGGAAACATGGCGCCGAATGACACGTAACTCGCCCCCGCCTGCGCCGCGGCCCGTGCATCTTCCAGGGAGTCTCGACAGGCAGCACCGACAATGGCCGCGGGGCCGAGCAGGGCACGCGCCTCGCGGATCCTGTCCTCCGAGTGCGCCAGATGCACGCCATCGGCGCCGATCGCCTGCGCCAGCGAGAGATCCTCATGAATGATCAGTGGCACGCCGTGTGAGCGGCACAACTGCAGGATCGCAGTCGCTTCGTCATGGCGGCGAGCATCGCCGGATTCCTCATCCAGGTACTGCAACAAGCGGGCCCCGCCAGCCAGCGCCTGTGCCACGACATCCAGCAAATCGGCACGCGGGCCGTTGGTGATCGCATACAGGCCGCCGCCTGCGAGTGGGGCAAGAGTGTTCAAGTAGGGGTCTCCGTCATGGGCGTTTGTGGGCATGGTGGGATCGTCGCGCTTTCGTATTGTCGGTCGAGTTGCGAGAATGTCCTATTCCCTTGGTGATCCGAAGAAGCCCGACCATGAGCCAGAGTTCCCCCGAAGCCACCGCCTCGCGCAAATGGATGTGCGTCGTCTGTGGCTACATCTATGACGAGGCAGTAGGCGTACCCGACGAAGACATTCCGGCCGGTACACGTTGGGAAGACGTCCCTGAAACATGGACCTGCCCGGACTGCGGCACGACCAAGGACGACTTCGAAATGATCGAGATCGACTGAGCGCCGGATCTCGCCCGCAAACAGTCAGATTCCGTCAGTGCATCGGCCGGATCAGATGTTTTGATGTTCCTGCGCACGATCGGTAGCGCGCCAGACGAGGAGCATCTCATGCTGCAGTTCATTCCATTTGAAGACGACTGGGACGCACTGGAACGCCTGCGCCCGGAGGATCTCATCCCCTACCGCGTCGGGTTGTTGCCGGAGCCGGCGGAGGCGGTGTCGGTATCAACGCACACCCGGAGTGCCATGACGCTCCCGACGCCCGCCGCCACCTCGGCAGCGCTGGCGTGGAATGCGGGCAGTTCAGGCGCATAACCCCGGATCGACCTCCACGACGGGACGGACGCATGTCCGCCCCGTCATGCATTGTGGGGGGGCGCGGCACAGCCCGGCACGACAGGAAGTACCCGGGAATTTCACCCAGACCCTTCCCACGGGAGCAAGGCGGCGCTATGATGCTCGCCCCTCCGACGACATGCCCTGTCTTCGGAGCTGTCTGCAACAAACCATGCCGGGAAATATTCGCGCAAAGGTGTTGACGACCCCGAAAAGCGATGTAGAATGGGCGGCTCACCCGGGACGAAAGGTCACGGGGCGCAGGCTGGAAACAGGCTGCAAGCGAAAAGATCTTTGACAGTGTGCGCAGGTGAATTGTGTGGACGTCTTGCGATGGAAGGTTACGACCTGTCCAAGCAATGCAAGCGTCCCACCAAGTAGAAAGTCAGTAATGAGTTTTGCCTTGGTTGGGAACAGACGCTTCAGAAAGATAGATGGCCAAGCCCGCAAGGGTGAGGTTGTCGAAAACTTAAGTGAAGAGTTTGATCCTGGCTCAGATTGAACGCTGGCGGCATGCCTAACACATGCAAGTCGAACGGCAGCATGAGAGAGCTTGCTCTCTTGATGGCGAGTGGCGGACGGGTGAGTAATGCATCGGGACCTACCCAGACGTGGGGGATAACCTCGGGAAACCGGGACTAATACCGCATACGTCCTACGGGAGAAAGCGGGGGACCTTCGGGCCTCGCGCGGTTGGACGGACCGATGTGCGATTAGCTAGTTGGTAGGGTAATGGCCTACCAAGGCGACGATCGCTAGCTGGTCTGAGAGGATGATCAGCCACACTGGGACTGAGACACGGCCCAGACTCCTACGGGAGGCAGCAGTGGGGAATATTGGACAATGGGCGCAAGCCTGATCCAGCAATGCCGCGTGTGTGAAGAAGGCCCTCGGGTTGTAAAGCACTTTTATCAGGAACGAAATACCACGGGTTAATACCCTATGGGGCTGACGGTACCTGAGGAATAAGCACCGGCTAACTTCGTGCCAGCAGCCGCGGTAATACGAAGGGTGCAAGCGTTAATCGGAATTACTGGGCGTAAAGGGTGCGTAGGCGGTTCGTTAAGTCTGTTGTGAAATCCCCGGGCTCAACCTGGGAATGGCAATGGATACTGGCGAGCTAGAGTGTGTCAGAGGATGGTGGAATTCCCGGTGTAGCGGTGAAATGCGTAGAGATCGGGAGGAACATCAGTGGCGAAGGCGGCCATCTGGGACAACACTGACGCTGAAGCACGAAAGCGTGGGGAGCAAACAGGATTAGATACCCTGGTAGTCCACGCCCTAAACGATGCGAACTGGATGTTGGTCTCAACTCGGAGATCAGTGTCGAAGCTAACGCGTTAAGTTCGCCGCCTGGGGAGTACGGTCGCAAGACTGAAACTCAAAGGAATTGACGGGGGCCCGCACAAGCGGTGGAGTATGTGGTTTAATTCGATGCAACGCGAAGAACCTTACCTGGCCTTGACATGTCCGGAATCCTGCAGAGATGCGGGAGTGCCTTCGGGAATCGGAACACAGGTGCTGCATGGCTGTCGTCAGCTCGTGTCGTGAGATGTTGGGTTAAGTCCCGCAACGAGCGCAACCCTTGTCCTTAGTTGCCAGCGAGTAATGTCGGGAACTCTAAGGAGACTGCCGGTGACAAACCGGAGGAAGGTGGGGATGACGTCAAGTCCTCATGGCCCTTACGGCCAGGGCTACACACGTACTACAATGGTCGGTACAGAGGGTTGCGAAACCGCGAGGTGGAGCCAATCCCAGAAAGCCGATCCCAGTCCGGATCGGAGTCTGCAACTCGACTCCGTGAAGTCGGAATCGCTAGTAATCGCGGATCAGCTATGCCGCGGTGAATACGTTCCCGGGCCTTGTACACACCGCCCGTCACACCATGGGAGTGGGTTGCTCCAGAAGGCGTTAGTCTAACCGCAAGGAGGACGACGCCCACGGAGTGGTTCATGACTGGGGTGAAGTCGTAACAAGGTAGCCGTATCGGAAGGTGCGGCTGGATCACCTCCTTTCAAGAAATGGCAGTCGCAACGTAAAGTTGCAAGACGTCCACACAAGACACCTGTACTTCACGCGAAGGGTTTGCTTGACGCAACCTCCCTGTTGCGAAGAGCGAACATCAAGACCGGCCATCCATGGCCGGACTCTTCACAACAGCCGCTTCGAACGGAGCTAACGACCGCTTCGAAGGGGTAACTAGAGTGATTGGCTCGCGGGTTCTGGGGTTCACCTTTCATGGGTCTGTAGCTCAGGTGGTTAGAGCGCACCCCTGATAAGGGTGAGGCCGGTGGTTCGAGTCCACCCAGACCCACCATTCCAAGGGTTCCTTGGGGCCTTAGCTCAGCTGGGAGAGCACCTGCTTTGCAAGCAGGGGGTCATCGGTTCGATCCCGATAGGCTCCACCAAGGACTCGGACGCGTGAAGTATCAGCACACCAAAGATTTTTGAAATCGTCCGGCATTGAGGCCGGTACGATGTTCTTTGAAAACACGTAAACGAGTGACAAGCGTCTTGGTTCGAAACCGAACCGAGGCAAGTGTTAAGGCACGAAAACGAAGTAACTTGGCTGCCCCTGAGGAGGGGGCGTGCCCCGAGGCGACTTGGGGTTATATGGTCAAGCGACTAAGCGTATACGGTGGATGCCTTGGCAGTCAGAGGCGATGAAGGACGTGGCAGCCTGCGAAAAGTGTCGGGGAGCTGGCAACAAGCTTTGATCCGGCAATGTCCGAATGGGGAAACCCACCGCGCAAGCGGTATTGCATGATGAATACATAGTCATGCAAGGCGAACCCGGGGAACTGAAATATCTAAGTACCCGGAGGAAAAGAAATCAACCGAGATTCCGTCAGTAGCGACGAGCGAACGCGGACTAGCCCAAAAGTATCTTGTGTTCTAGTCAAACGGCATGGAAAGGCCGGCCATAGATGGTGATAGCCCAGTCGACGAAAGGGCACTTGATATGAAAATGAGTAAGGCGGGGCACGTGAAACCTTGTCTGAACATGGGGGGACCATCCTCCAAGGCTAAATACTCCTGACTGACCGATAGCGAACTAGTACCGTGAGGGAAAGGCGAAAAGAACCCCGGAGAGGGGAGTGAAATAGACCCTGAAACCGTATACGTACAAGCAGTGGAAGCCCGCAAGGGTGACTGCGTACCTTTTGTATAATGGGTCAGCGACTTACTGTCTGTGGCAAGCTTAACCGTATAGGGGAGGCGAAGAGAAATCGAGTCTGAATAGGGCGCATAGTCTCAGGCAGTAGACCCGAAACCGAGTGATCTATCCTTGGCCAGGTTGAAGGTGCGGTAACACGCACTGGAGGACCGAACCCACATCTGTTGCAATAGATGGGGATGAGCTGAGGATAGGAGTGAAAGGCTAAACAAACTCGGAGATAGCTGGTTCTCCTCGAAAGCTATTTAGGTAGCGCCTCGGACGAATCTTCCTGGGGGTAGAGCACTGTTATGGCTAGCGGGTCATCGCGACTTAGCAAACCATGGCAAACTCCGAATACCAGGACAGACTATCCGGGAGACACACGGCGGGTGCTAACGTCCGTCGTGAAAAGGGAAACAACCCAGACCCGCAGCTAAGGTCCCCAAGTCATGGCTAAGTGGAAAACGATGTGGAAAGGCATAGACAGCCAGGAGGTTGGCTTAGAAGCAGCCATCCTTTAAAGAAAGCGTAATAGCTCACTGGTCGAGTCGGTCTGCGCGGAAGATTTAACGGGGCTAAGCCATGCACCGAAGCTCGGGGTGTGCACACTTGTGTGTACGCGGTAGAGGAGCGTTCCGTAAGCCTGTGAAGGTGTGTTGTAAAGCATGCTGGAGGTATCGGAAGTGCGAATGCTGACATGAGTAACGATAATGGGGGTGAAAAGCCCCCACGCCGAAAGCCCAAGGTTTCCTCGCGCAACGTTCATCGGCGCAGGGTGAGTCGGCCCCTAAGGCGAGGCAGAAATGCGTAGTCGATGGGAAGCAGGTTAATATTCCTGCACTTTTCTATAGTGCGATGTGGGGACGGAGAAGGTTAGGTCTACCGGGCGTTGGTTGTCCCGGGGAAAGGCGGTAGGCATGGGTCTTAGGCAAATCCGGGACCCTTTATGCCGAGCACCGAGACGAGCCCTATTGGGCAAAGCGACTGATACCACGCTTCCAGGAAAAGCCACTAAGCTTCAGCTATAGAAGAACCGTACCGTAAACCGACACTGGTAGGCAGGGTGAGAATCCCAAGGCGCTTGAGAGAACTCGGGTGAAGGAACTAGGCAAAATGGCACCGTAACTTCGGGAGAAGGTGCGCCCTTCGATGTGGTCACGTGCGTGACTGAGCATTGAAGGGTCGCAGTAACCTGGCCGCTGCGACTGTTTATCAAAAACACAGCACTCTGCAAACACGAAAGTGGACGTATAGGGTGTGACGCCTGCCCGGTGCTGGAAGGTTAATTGATGGGGTCAGCCGCAAGGCGAAGCTCTTGATCGAAGCCCCAGTAAACGGCGGCCGTAACTATAACGGTCCTAAGGTAGCGAAATTCCTTGTCGGGTAAGTTCCGACCTGCACGAATGGCGTAACGACAGCGGCGCTGTCTCCACCCGAGACTCAGTGAAATTGAATTCGCTGTGAAGATGCAGCGTTCCCGCGGCAAGACGGAAAGACCCCGTGAACCTTTACTATAGCTTTACACTGAACGTTGAGTTCTTCTGTGTAGGATAGGTGGGAGGCTTTGAAACCAGGACGCCAGTTCTGGTGGAGCCATCCTTGAAATACCACCCTGAAGTGCTTGACGTTCTAACCTCGATCCGTAATCCGGATCAGGGACCGTGTATGGTGGGTAGTTTGACTGGGGCGGTCTCCTCCCAAAGAGTAACGGAGGAGCACGAAGGTACGCTCAGCGCGGTCGGACATCGCGCACTGTGTGCAAAGGCATAAGCGTGCTTGACTGCGAGATCGACGGATCAAGCAGGTACGAAAGTAGGTCTTAGTGATCCGGTGGTTCTGTATGGAAGGGCCATCGCTCAACGGATAAAAGGTACTCCGGGGATAACAGGCTGATACCGCCCAAGAGTTCATATCGACGGCGGTGTTTGGCACCTCGATGTCGGCTCATCACATCCTGGGGCTGTAGCCGGTCCCAAGGGTATGGCTGTTCGCCATTTAAAGTGGTACGCGAGCTGGGTTCAGAACGTCGTGAGACAGTTCGGTCCCTATCTGTCGTGGGCGTTGGAGATTTGAGGGGGGCTGCTCCTAGTACGAGAGGACCGGAGTGGACGTTCCGCTGGTGTTCGGGTTGTCATGCCAATGGCATTGCCCGGTAGCTATGAACGGAAGTGATAACCGCTGAAAGCATCTAAGCGGGAAGCACGCCCCAAGATGAGATCTCCCGAGAGCTTGACTCTCCTTAAGGCACCATCAAGACCAGGTGGTTGATAGGTCAGGTGTGGAAGCGCAGCAATGCGTTGAGCTAACTGATACTAATGAGCCGTGCGGCTTGACCATATAACCCCAAGTGGCTTCACACGTGCAGATCCCTCTGCGAAAAGCCCAGCCATCCATGGCTGGACTCATCGAAAGAGCGATCGTTCCGAAGCATTTGCCGAATAGTTCGATCGACCTCGACGCTTGTCACTCGTTTACAACTTATTTCACGTGAGATCCTTCTCACGAGAAGAAGAGTCAACACCCCGCCGTCCATGGCGGACTCTTCAACTCTCCGAGGGAATCTCCGCGGGAGAGCCGGCTGCCAGGCCGACTCTTCAACCAATGTGGAGCCGGCGCCTACGCGCTGCTCCCACCCCTTCCCTGGCGGCCATAGCGGCGTGGTCCCACCTGATCCCATCCCGAACTCAGAAGTGAAACGCGCATGCGCCGATGGTAGTGTGGCTCGTCCATGCAAGAGTAGGTCACCGCCAGGGGCTTTATCCTGATCAACCCTCACCGGAAACGGTGGGGGTTTTTCTTTGTGAGGCGCACATCGCGGACTTCGTGTTTGCTGTGGCGATCGCAGATCGCATCCCGCAACAGATCACCGCCACGGGCTTTGTCCTGATCAACCCTCACCGGAATCGGTGGGGGCTTTTCTTTTTGGGCTGTGGCGATCGCAGACCACATCCCGCGATGCGTGGCCGGAGCCCGCCAGTGCGTGTTAGCTTTCATGGTGGCGCGACTGATGTGGCACGTGAGGAGGACCGGCTTGCACGGCGACACGGACATTCTGGTGGTCGGTGGTGGCGTCAACGGTGCAGGTATCGCGCGGGATGCGGCTGGGCGTGGGCTTTCGGTCACGCTTTGCGAACAGGACGATCTCGCCGCACACACCTCCAGCGCCAGTACCAAGCTGATCCATGGCGGTTTGCGCTACCTGGAGCAGTATGAGTTCCGGCTGGTGGCCAAGGCGTTGGCCGAGCGCGAAGTCATCCTGCGCCTGGCGCCGCACATTACCTGGCCACTGTTGTTTGTGCTGCCGCACGAATCACATCTGCGACCGGTGTGGATGATTCGACTGGGGCTGCTGCTGTACGACAGTCTTGGCGCAGGACATCGGACCCTGGCGGATTCGCACGCCGTGGACTTGCGCCAGCACGTCAGCGGCGGGCCACTGAAGGATATCTATTCGCGTGGCTTCGTCTATTCCGACGGTTGGGTGCAGGATGCGCGCCTGGTCGTGCTCAATGCCATGGATGCGGCGCGTCGTGGCGCCGACATCAGGGTGCAGACGCGCTGCGTGGAAGCCCATGTCGAAGACGGCATGTGGCGTGCGCAAGTGCGAGGCCCCGATGGGCGGCGGCAGACTTTGCGCGCACGCGCCCTGGTCAACGCTTGCGGCCCATGGGCGGGCAGCTTTCTGGGCGACGTGCTGGGTCGGGCGCATCATCGCGACGTTCGCCTGGTCAAGGGCAGCCATATCGTGGTGCCGCGGCTGTTCGAGCACGAATACGCCTATCTCTTCCAACTGGCTGATCGCCGCATCGTGTTCGCGATCCCCTATGAGAGCGACTACACCCTGATCGGCACCACGGACGTGGACTACCACGCCGACCCTGCCCAGGTGCATATCGAGGTAGACGAAAGGCGCTATCTGTGCGACGCCGTGAATCAGTACTTCCGTGTGCCGGTACGGGTCGAAGACGTGGTGTGGAGCTACAGTGGCGTGCGCCCGTTGCTCGACGAGAGTGGTGACGCAAGCTCGGTGAGTCGCGACTACCACATTGAGCTCGACAATGATCAGGGCGCGCCACTGCTCAATGTCTTCGGTGGAAAGATCACGACTTACCGGCGCCTCGGGGAAGAGGCGGTCGATCGGCTGGTCGACGCACTGCGCATGCGCAAACCGGCCTGGACCGAGCACGGCGATCCGCTGCCCGGCGGCGATTTCGCCGACGCCGAGCGCGTGATCGCTGCCTGGTCACAGCGCTGGCCGTGGTTGCCGACGGCATTGGCACACCGCTGGCTCCGTCACTACGGCACTTGCACGGCCATCCTGCTGGGCGACGCCGCCGGCCTGGAAGACCTCGGCCTGCACTTTGGCGCGCAGCTCTACCAGCGGGAAGTCGACTACCTCGTTTGCCACGAGTGGGCCCGCCGCAGCGAGGACGTTCTGTGGCGTCGTACCAAGCTGGGATTGCGCCTGAGCGCCGAGGAGAGCCGGCGCCTGCAGGACTATCTGGATGCAGCCGTTTCCGGCCTGATCGGTGCGCCAGCTTGCGAACCGGCAGGAGATCCCGCATGAGTGGAGCATCCGGGCTCATCGTCGCGATCGACCAGGGCACGACCAGCTCGCGCGCGCTGATCTTCGACGCACAGGGGCGCATCGTATCGTCGGCGCAACGCGAGTTCGAGCAGATCTTTCCACGCTCCGGCTGGGTGGAGCATCGCCCGCGCGACATTCTGACCAGCGTCCAGGTGACCCTGGCCGAGGCGATGCACAAGGCCAACCTCGACGCGTCGGCGGTGGCCGGCATCGGCATCACCAACCAGCGCGAAACCACGGTGGTATGGGACCGGAAAACCGGTGAGCCGGTGTACAACGCCCTGGTCTGGCAGTCGCGGCATTCGGCGGACATATGCCGGGACATGCACGGCGAAGCGGTCGACGCGCTGATACGCGAGCGCACCGGGCTGTTGCTGGATGCCTATTTCTCCGCGACCAAGCTGGTCTGGCTGTTCCAGCACGTCGATGGCGTGCGCGAGCGCGCGCGTCGGGGCGAGCTGCTGTTTGGAACGGTGGACACCTGGCTGCTGTGGAACCTCACTGGAGGCAGGGTGCATGTCACCGACATCACCAACGCCTCGCGCACCCTGCTGTACAACATCCACGCGCAATGCTGGGACGAGGATCTCCTGAAGCTGTTCGGGATCCCGGCGTCGATGTTGCCCGAGGTGCGTGGATGCAGCGAGGTCTATGGCCGCATCGAGGCGAAGTACTTCTTCGGTCGCGATGTACCCATCTGCGGCATCGCCGGCGACCAGGAGGCGGCGTTGTTCGGTCAGGCATGTTTCGAGCCGGGCATGGTCAAGAATACCTATGGCACGGGCTGCTTCATGCTGATGAATACCGGCAACCTCGCGGTGCCGTCGCAGCATGGCCTGCTCAGCACGGTGGCCTGGAAGGTGGATGGGCAGGTGGAATACGCGCTGGAGGGCAGCATCTTCGTCGCCGGCTCGGTGGTGCAGTGGCTGCGCGATGGCCTGCACCTGCTGGACAGTGCCGACCAGTCGCAGGCTTGTGCGCAGAGCGTGACGTCGACCGACGGCGTCTACCTGGTGCCGGCCTTTGCCGGGCTGGGCGCGCCGTATTGGCGCAGTGATGTGCGCGGCGCCATGTTCGGACTATCCCGGGGAACGCGAAAGGAGCATCTGGTGCGCGCCGCGCTGGAGTCGATGGCCTACCAGACGCGCGACGTGCTGACGGCGATGGAGGCCGATGCCGGCATCGCGCTGAAGGAATTGCGTGCCGATGGCGGCGCGATCGCCAATGATTTCCTGGCACAGTTCCAGAGCGACATGCTCGGTGTGCCGGTCTTGCGCCCGGGCATCGGCGAAACGACCGCGCTGGGCGCGGCGTATCTGGCGGGTCTGGCCGTGGGGGTGTGGGACAGCCGCGAGCAGATTGCCCGCATGTGGCAACTGGAGCGCCGCTTCGAGCCGATGATGGGTGAATCCGAACGCGAGCGCCTGTACGGCGGCTGGCAGGCGGCGGTCAACGCCACGATCGGGTTTCGTGTCGACTGAATCCAGCGAGCGATCCGGTAGTGGCGGTCAATCCAGCGCGTAACCGAACTGATCGAGGAAGGCTGCGGCGAACTCGGCGTAGTTGAAGCGCTGGTTCTGGGTGCCCGGATGCTCGACTTTCAGCGCACCCATCAGCGAGGCGATCCGGCCGATCGTCGGCCAGTCCTTGCCACGCATGATGCCGAACATCAGGCCGGCCCGATAAGCGTCGCCGCAACCGGTCGGATCCACCACCTGGCGTTCGCGTGCCGGTGGAATGTGATGGGTCTCGCTGCCGACATGGATGATCGAACCGCGTGGACCCTGGGTCACGATATAGGCGTCGACATGGCTGGAGATCTCGTCGGCACTCCAGCCGGTGCGCGCCTGCAACAGCTGGGATTCGTAGTCGTTGACGATCACGTAGGTCGACTTGCCGATCATCGACCGGAATTCCTCACCATTGAACAACGGCATGGCCTGACCGGGATCGAAGATGAACGGGACACCCCGCGCGGCAAAGTCATCGACGTGCTGCAGCATCGCCTCGCGACCGTCCGGCGCCACGATCGCAAAATCGATCTGCGGAATGTCGCGCACGTGATTTTCCTGCGCGCTGGACATCGCGCCAGGGTGGAAGGCAGTGATCTGGTTGTTGTCCAGGTCGGTGGTGATGAAACATTGCGGCGTGAATTGGTCGTCGAACACGCGCACGCCATCGAGACGAATGCCGCACTCCTCCATATGCTGCCGATATGGCGCAAAGTCCTGCCCCACAGCGGCGACGGGCAAGGGATCGCCGCCGAGCAATTTCAGGTTGTAGGCGATATTGCCGGCACAGCCGCCGAACTCCCGACGCATCGCCGGCACCAGGAACGACACATTCAGGATGTGCATCTGGTCGGGCAGAATGTGATTCTTGAACTGGTCCTGAAACACCATGATGGTGTCGTAGGCCAACGATCCACAAATGACGGCGGGCATGATGTTCGGGAACCCCTTGGCAAGTTTTGAGATGCCGCGACTGCCGCGGGCGTCCATGATCGTCGTCGGAGTCGACAACCAAAGTGTGCAATCGTAGCGCCATCGCTTCGGCTTGGCGACTTTCCACGCCAGCCCGGAGCTCAACTTCCGTTCAAGGAAATGCGCCTAGGCTCGTGTTGCGCAAGGATTTCTTAACGCTATTGTCCTTGCGCAAGCGGTGCCCGCTGACTAGACTGGTCAGCTCGATTTGCAATCAGGCCGGACTACGGCGGACCCATGTTCAAGAAGTTTCGCGGGATCTTCTCCAACGACATCTCCATCGACCTCGGCACAGCCAACACGCTGATCTATGTGCGTGGTCAGGGCATCGTGCTGAACGAACCATCGGTGGTGGCGATTCGTCAGGATCGCGGCCCAGGCGGCCCACGTACCATCGCGGCGGTCGGTGGCGACGCCAAGCGCATGCTGGGCCGCACGCCGGGCAACATCGCCACGGTCCGCCCGATGAAGGATGGCGTGATCGCCGACTTCACCATGACTGAGGCGATGCTGCAGCATTTCATCAAGCAGGTGCACAAGTCGCGCTTCCTGCGCCCGAGTCCGCGCGTACTGGTTTGCGTGCCCTGCGGCTCGACCCAGGTCGAGCGGCGCGCCATCAAGGAATCGGCCGAAGGTGCCGGCGCTCGCGACGTGTTCCTGATCGAGGAGCCGATGGCCGCGGCGATCGGCGCCGGCATTCCGGTGCACGAGGCTCGCGGCGCGATGGTGCTGGACATCGGCGGCGGCACCTCCGAAGTGGCCGTGATCTCGCTCAACGGCATCGTCTACTCGCAGTCGGCGCGCGTCGGTGGCGATCGCTTCGACGAGGCGATCATCAACTACGTGCGGCGCAATCACGGCACCCTGATCGGCGAGTCCACGGCCGAGCGGATCAAGCTGCAGATCGGCTGCGCGTTCCCGCAGGACGACGTCAAGGAGATCGAGATCTCCGGTCGCAACCTGGCCGAGGGCGTGCCGCGCATGTTCACGATCAACTCCAACGAAATCCTCGAGGCGCTGCACGAGCCGCTGGCCGGCATCGTGGCCGCGGTGAAGTCGGCGCTGGAGCAGACCCCGCCGGAACTGTGTTCCGACGTGGCCGAGCGCGGCATCGTGCTGACCGGTGGCGGTGCGTTGCTGCGCGACCTGGATCGACTGATCTCCGAGGAGACCGGCCTGCACGTGCAGGTCGCAGACGACCCGCTGACTTGCGTGGCTCGTGGTGGCGGCAAGGCGCTGGAGCTGATCGATCAGCACGGCAGCGACTTCTTCGCGCCCGAATAGCGCGCGGCAGTCGGGGCCGCCATGGCGCGCGCACGCGATGAATCCTCCCCCCTGTTTGCGGGCAACGCTGCAGGCACGCTGCGCCTGATCGTCTACCTGGCGCTGGCCGTGGTGCTGATGGTGCTCGACCAGCGCAACGGCTGGTTGTGGCGACTGCGCTCCACCGCTTCGGCCGTGGTCGAACCGGTCTACCGCCTGGCGGGCCTGCCTGCGGCAGGTGTCCGCACCCTCAGCGTGGCCTTTGCCGACCGTCAGCATCTCACCTCGGAAAACCAGCGCCTGCGCGAGGACCTGCTGCTGGCCAACGCCAAGTTGAATCGCATGGCCGCGGTAGCCGTCCAGAACCAGCATCTGAAGAAGCTGCTCGATACGCGGCACAGCCTGGAACTCAATGTGCAGCTGGCGCGCGTGATTGGCGTGGACCTGGGCGCGTATCGCTATCGCATGACCTTGAACATGGGCTCGCGCGACGGGGTCAAGCCGGGCCAGCCGGTGATCGATGCCCACGGCGTGATGGGGCAGGTGACCGAGGTGCTGCCCCATACCGCCGTGGTGATGCTGATCACCGATCCCTCGCACGCCATCCCGGTGACGATTGCCCGCACCGGCTTGCGCACGGTCGCCTACGGTTCGCGCGACGGCGACATGCTGAGCTTGCCGAACCTGCCGCTGGCGGCAAGTGTTCATGCGGGCGACAAGTTGCTCACGTCCGGCATCGGCGGACGTTTTCCGCCGGGCTTCCCGGTGGGTCGGATCGAGAAGGTGGCGCCTGCCACCACCGGCATGTTCCAGGTTGCGCTGGCCCGGCCTGCCGCAGACATCGAGCGCAGCACGGACGTCCTGTTGCTGCATGACCAGGCCGAGCCGGAAGGGCCGCCTGATCTGGTCAAGCCGGTGGGACCGCCCACTACGCTGGAGCCCGCTGGCAGCGGTTCTTCCGCTGCACCGCCGGACAAGTCGGCGCCCGACCGGGGGAGCAGACCATGAGCCGGCAACGACTGGACCAATGGTGGTTCATCGGCACGCTGGTGGCTGCGCTGTTGTTGATGCTGGTGCCGCTGCCCGGCGTGCTCGCTCCGTTCAAGCCCTATTGGCCGGCGTTGATTCTGCTCTACTGGTCGCTGGAATCGGAGGATCGGGTGAGTCTGGGCCTGGCCTTCGGCGTGGGGCTGGGTGCCGATCTGCTCGATGGCGTATTGCTGGGCGAACAAGCCTTGCGTCTGTGTGCGTTGACCTTCATTGCGCTGCGTTTTCGTTCGCGACTGCGATTTTTTCCGATGTGGCAGCAGGCTCTGGCGGTGCTGGCGCTGTTGCTGAACGACCGCTTCCTGCTGTTGATCGTGCGCATGCTGGCCGGCGCGTCGGTGCCTCCGATCAGCTGGTGGGTCGCGCCCTTCGTCGGCGCAGCGCTGTGGCCGTTCCTGTTCCTGTTGCTCGACGACCTGCGCGCGCGCCTGCGCCTCCAGTGAGATGAAGGCTCGGCGAACCCTCAAGGATGGCCGCGACGAAAGCGCTCTGTTCCGGCGCCGTGCGCTGGTGGGTTTCGTGCTGATCCTGCTGGGCCTGGGTGGCCTGATGGGGCGCTATGTCGTGTTGCAGGTATCGCGCCACGCCGAGTTCGTCACGCGCTCGACCAACAACCGCGTGAAGCCACGCGCGATTCCGCCAGCGCGCGGGCTGATCTACGATCGCAACGGGGTGGTGCTGGCCGACAACGTGCCCGCGTTCCGTCTCGAGGTGGTGCCCGAGCAGGTCAAGGACATGCCGGCCTTGCTCGACCGGCTGGGCAAGATCGTGCCGCTGGGTCAGGACGATATCGACGCCTTCAACAAGCAGCTCAAGCAGAGCCGGCGTTTTGACAGCGTGCCGCTGAAGATGCGCCTGACCGAGGACGAGATCGACCGCTTCGCGGTCAATCGCTGGCGTTTCCCCAATGTCGACGTGGAGCCTTACCTGACACGGCGCTATCCGTTCGGCGGATTGTTTGCCCATGTGGTCGGTTACGTCGGGCGTATCGACGCCGATGACCTGAAACGGCTCGATCCGGACCGCTACCAGGGCACCAGCCACGTGGGGCGCAGTGGGGTCGAGCGTTCGTATGAGGACGTGCTGCACGGCACCCCGGGTTACGAGTTGCTTGAGGTGAATGCCGATGGGCGCACCCAGCATGTGCTGGAAACCCATTCGCCGACGCCGGGCAAGAATATCTACCTGAGCATCGACGTGCGGGTGCAGAAGGCGGCCGAGGAAGCGCTGGCCGGGCGGCCGGGCGCGGCCGTCGCCATCGATCCGCGCAATGGCCAGGTGCTGGCGATGGTCAGCGTGCCGACCTTCGACCCCAATCTGTTCGTCAACGGCATCAGCCACGCCGATTACAGCGCACTGACCAGGGACCCGGGAAAACCCCTGTTCAATCGTGCGCTGACGGGAACCTATCCGCCCGGCTCCACGGTCAAGCCCTTGTTGGCGCTGGGTGGTCTCGAGCTTGGCTTGCGCAAGAGCTCCGACACGGTACTGTCCACCGGCACGTTCTACATCCCGGGACAGAAGCGTGGTTACCGGGACGACCGCCGCGGCGGCTTCGGCACGGTGGACATGAAGCAGGCAATCATGTGGTCGGTCAATACCTACTTCTACAAGCTCGCGCTGGACATGGGCATCGACCGCCTCAGCGACTGGATGGGCAAGTTCGGTTTCGGTCGCCCCACCGGTATCGACCTGATCGGCGAAGTCGGCGGCATTTTGCCCTCGCGCGAATGGAAGGCCAAGAACTACAAGCAGCCCTGGTATCCCGGCGAAACCGTGATCGCGGGCATCGGGCAGGGGTTCTGGGCGGTCACGCCATTGCAGCTGGCTCATGCGATCGCCACGCTGGCCGGCCATGGCGTGCCGTATGCGCCGCGACTGGTAATGGCCACGCAGGATGGCATCAACGCGCCAAAGGTGCCGTTGCCCAATCCGCCCAGCGGCCCTTCGCTGGTCACCAATCCGGCCCACTGGAGCGATGTGGAGCAAGGCATGCAGATGGTGGTGAATGACCCACGCGGCACGGGCTACGGCCTGGGCAAGGGGTTTCCGTACACCATCGCCGGCAAGAGCGGCACCGCCGAAATCTATTCGCGCACCAGCGACGCCTACAACACCAACAAGAACACCGAGTACCTGGCCAGCCGTCACCGTGCCTGGTTCGAGATGTTTGCGCCGGCCGAGGAGCCGCGCATCGCGGTGGCCGTGCTGCTGGAGTCGGGCGCGTGGGGGGCAGCCGATGCCGGCCCGATTGCGCGCAAGATTCTCGATGCATGGGAGGCTACCCAGAAAGACGCGCCGCCAGACACGCCGTTGCCTCCGGACGCAGACGCGACAGCAGGACCGACGCCATGATCCGCATCCTGCAAGTTCGGTTCGAGCGGTTCCTGCACCGCCTGCTTGCCCGTCGGCGGATCGACCTGCCGCTGGCCGCCGGATTGTTCCTGCTGGCGCTCATCGGTCTGGCCACGCTTTACAGCGCCGGCGATCGCAACCTTGCCCTGGTGGGCGGCCAGGCGGCCAGGTTTGTGCTGGGTGGGGCGTTGTTGTTGCTGGTCTCGCGCATCCCGCCGTCGGTGTTGCGCAACTGGACCCCGTGGTTGTACGCCGGCAGCACGGCGCTGCTGGTGGTGGTGGCCATCCTTGGCGAGGGTCGTGGCTCGATGCGCTGGCTGGACCTGGGCGTGATGCGCTTCCAGCCGTCCGAACTGCTGAAGCTGACCACGCCGATGATGGTGGCCTGGTACCTGCACCCGCGCCAGTTGCCGCCGCGCTGGCGGGACATCGCCATGGTCGGCTTGCTGATTGCCATGCCGGTCGGGCTGATCGCCGAGCAGCCGGACCTTGGCACGGCGGTGCTGGTGGCCGCGGCCGGCGCCTTCGCCTTGTTCCTGTCCGGCATGGCCTGGTGGCGCATCGGTCTGCTGGTCGGTGCGGTGGTCGGCATGGTCCCGGTCGGCTGGCATTTCCTGCACCAGTATCAGCGTGACCGCGTGCTGACCCTGCTCAATCCCGAATCCGATCCGCTGGGCAACGGCTGGCACATCATCCAGTCGCAGATCGCGGTCGGTTCGGGCGGCATCTTCGGCAAGGGCTGGCTGCACAGCACGCAGTCGCGGCTGGACTTCCTGCCCGAGCACACCACCGACTTCATCTTTGCGGTGTTCTCGGAGGAATTCGGCCTGGTCGGGGTGTGCGCCCTGATCGCCCTGTATGCCTTCATCATCGGCCGTTGCCTGTGGATTGCGATGGAGGCGCGCGACACCTATTCGCGCCTGCTCGCCGGTGCCATCGGCATGAGCTTTTTCGTCTACGTGTTCGTCAACGGGGGCATGGTGGCCGGCATGTTGCCGGTGGTCGGGGTACCGATGCCGATGGTCAGCTATGGCGGCACCTCGGCCGTGTCGCTGCTGACCGGCTTCGGCGTACTGATGTCGATCCATGCGAACCGCAAGACCCATATCTGAATCCGGTCATCACCGTGCCAGTGAATGGCCCGGAGTTGTCGGGGCCTGCATGGTAGGCTTTCGACGACCCAAGTTCTTCCGCCAGCGAAGGCCCCGCATGACCCAGTATTTCCAGTCCCGTCCGTTCCGATACGTGGTCATGTTGTTGTTGTGGATGGGGGCGGCGAGCACCGCGTGGGCCGCGGCGCATCCGGGCCAGGCGGAACTGGTGCGCGAGGTGGCCAGCGATACGGGCAAGAGCCCGCAAATGCTCAATGCACTGCTCGATGGCGCCACCAAGCAACAGAGCATTCTCGACGCGATCAGTCGTCCGGCCGAAGGCAAGCCGTGGAAGGACTACCGGCCGATTTTCATGACCCGCGCGCGCATCGATGGCGGCGTCGCGTTCTATCAGGCGCACCGCAAGCTGCTTGACCGGGTGGCCGGGGAATATGGTGTGCCGCCGCAGTACATCGTGGCGATCATCGGCGTGGAGACCAACTACGGCCGCATCGTCGGCAGCTACAAGGTACTCGATGCGCTGGTGACGCTGGCTTTCTACTATCCGCCCCGCTCGACATTTTTCCGCGAGCAGTTGAAAACCCTGCTGGAGCTGCCCGACAACAAGCTGGCCGGGCCGGTGGATAGCTTGGTCGGCTCCTATGCCGGCGCGCAGGGTTGGGGCCAGTTCATGCCGTCGAGCATCCGCGATTTCGCGGTGGACGAAGACCATGACGGTCGCATCGACCTGCATGACTCGGCCGACGACATCGTGGCCAGCGTGGCCAACTATCTCCATGCCCATGGCTGGCAGCGTGATGCACCCGTTGCGGCGCAGGCGCAACCTGACGCGCAGGCGCACCACGTCGACGTGAAGGACGCCACGCCCAAGTGGCCGGTGGAGCAGTTCGAGGCCTGGGGCTACGCGCCGCTGCAGAAGCTGGAACCGGACCGGCTCGCCAGCCTGCAGGTATTTGATGGTGCACACGGGCCGGAGTACTGGTTCACCTTCCAGAATTTCTACGTGATCACCCGTTACAACCGCAGTCCGATGTACGCGATGGCCGTCGACCAGCTTGCCCAGGCGATCGCCGCCGGCGTGGCCCAGGCAGACGCGACCCAATGAGGGCGGCGGGTATCGCCGGTTTGTTGCTAGCCAGCATGCTGCTGGTGGCGTGCAGCGGCAACCGCAGTCGGCCTTCGACGGGCACGCCCACCCGGCCTGGCCAGGTCGCGGGCAGCGTGCCGGCGGCGGGTGCCGACGGCATCCACGATGATCTCAGTCGGCCCCAGTCCAGTCGCTACCGCCAGGGCAGCGACAGCGTGCCGCCGCCGATCGACGTCAGCAAACTGCCCGAGCCGGTGCCCAGGGTCGAGCCGCGCTCGCGCTATGGAAACAAGTCGCCGTACACCGTGCGCGGGAATACCTATCGCGTACTGTCGACGGCGCGTGGCTATGACAAGCGCGGCATCGCCTCGTTCTACGGCAACAAGTTCCATGGCTACAAGACCTCCAATCTCGAAACCTACGACATGTACGCCTTCACCGCGGCCAGCACCACCTTGCCGCTGCCCAGCTATGCGCGGGTGACCAATCTGGAGAACGGCAAGAGCGTGATCGTGCGGGTCAACGACCGCGGTCCGTTTCACGACAACCGGTTGATCGATCTGTCCTATGCCGCCGCGGTGAAAATCGGCATCTGGCCGAAGGGCACCGGCCTGGTCGAAGTACGCGGTATCGATCCGGCGCAGCCCGGCAAGGAACTGCCGGCGCCGCCTGTGGTCACAGACGGACATCCGGGAATCTACCTGCAAGTGGGCGCATTTGCCGATGTGGCCAATGCGAACCGTTTGGCGCAGCGCCTGCGCGAAGCCAAGCTTGGCGCGGTGCAGGTGGTCGACAGCGTGGTCGACGGACGGCACCTGCGCCGCGTGCGGGTCGGTCCATTGTCCAGCGTGGAGCGCGCCGATCAGGTCAGCCGCCGGATTGAACAGATGGGTCTGCCGCAGCCCCAGGTCGCGGTAGACTGAGCGGGATTTGCGCGAGCTTTTCCTTCATTCCGGCGCCCGCAACGCCGACCTCCAGAAACTGGACTTGAAAACACGATGAATTTCCTTCGCCGTACCCTGATGCCTTTTGCCGCCGTTGCCGTCCTGCTTGCGGGTGTCGCGGTGGCCCAGACCGCGCCACCCCGGCCCTCGCCCGTACCGCGTCCGGTGATGCCGGTGGCGCCGGTGCCGCCGCCGCCGGATGTCGATGGCGCGAGCTGGGTACTGATGGATTACGCCACCGGCCAGATCCTCGCCTCGAAGGACCCGGACGCCCGCCGCGCGCCCGCCTCGCTGACCAAGGTGATGACCGACTACGTGGTCTCCGCCGAAATCGCCAATGGCCGGGTGCATCCCGACGACATGGTCACCATCAGCGAACATGCCTGGCGTGGCGGTGGTGCCGGTACCGATGGCTCCACCAGCTTTCTCAAGCTGGGCAGCAAAGTCTCGTTGATGGATTTGCTCAAGGGCATGATCGTGCAATCGGGCAACGATGCCGCCATCGCCCTGGCCGAGCACACCGCGGGCTCCGAGGACGCCTTCGCCAATTTGATGAACGCGTACGCCAAGCAGCTTGGCATGGCCAACACGCACTATTCGAATGCTTCCGGCTATCCGGTGGCAAACCATTACAGCTCGGCCCGTGATATCGCGATCCTGTCGCGTGCGTTGATCCACAACTTCCCCGATGACTACGCGATCTCGGCGATCAAGGATTACGAGTGGAACGGCATCAAGCAGCAGAATCGCAATGAGCTGCTGTGGCGCGATCCGGCGGTGGACGGCATCAAGACCGGACATACCGCCGATGCCGGTTATTGCCTGGCTGCTTCGGCCAAGCACGGCGACCAGCGCATGATCGCGGTGGTGATGGGCGCCAGCTCCAACAAGGCGCGTGCCGACTCGGCGATGGCCCTGCTCAACTACGGCTTCCGCTTCTACGAGACGCACAAGTTGTACGAGGCCGGCAAGCCGCTGGCCACGCCGCGGCTATGGAAGGGCGAGAAGAACCAGTTGCCGATTGGCGTGGCCAGCGATGTGCTGGTCACGGTCAAGACCGGGCAATACGACAAGCTGAAGGCGACCATGGATATTCCTTCCACGCTGATCGCCCCGTTCAAGCAGGGCCAGCAGATCGGCACGCTGCGGGTCACCCTGGATGGCCAGCCGGTGCAATCGGTGCCGCTGGTGGCCCTGAATGACGCGCCGCAGGGCGGCTTCTTCTCGCGCCTGTGGGACAGCATCCTGCTGTGGTTCCATCATGACAAGGGCAATACCGAACAGGCCGCGGGCGACAAGTAATGC
This sequence comes from Rhodanobacter sp. G2-10, assembly GCF_055809185.1. Taxonomy (NCBI): domain Bacteria; kingdom Pseudomonadati; phylum Pseudomonadota; class Gammaproteobacteria; order Lysobacterales; family Rhodanobacteraceae; genus Rhodanobacter; species Rhodanobacter sp. G2-10. Next base: position 358,190 of record NZ_CM147900.1, read on the forward strand.
AGCCGATCGATTTCAGCAAGGCGAAGCAGGAGGGCAAAGGCTTCCAGTTCCCCGGTGAGTTCGAGATCACCGCGGTGGGCCATGCCAGCGCCAACCTGCCGACCCACGTGCCGCAGTTGCTCGAGGGCGCCGGTTTGCATGTACTGCATGAAACCGTGCGCCATCGCCACTCCGGCGCCGGCAACTTCGTCTCGGTCACGGTGAGCTTCCGCTGCGAAAACCGCGAGCAGTACGAGGCCGCGCACAAGGTGCTGCGCGAAAATCCGGATGTTCGGTATACGTTGTAGGCGGGATTGGCAATTCGAGATTCGGGATTCGCAAGAGCGCAGGCCCGAATCCGGCGTCCGCCGCGCTGCTTTTATTCCTGGAATCACCGCGAAGCTGCATGATCACCCGTGACCAACGAATCCCAAATCCCGACTCCCCCATCCCTGCCGTTGAACATCCGCCGCCTCGGTCGCCAACCCTATGCGGCGATCTGGCAGGCGATGAGTGCATTCACTGACAACCGCACCGCCGACACGCCCGACGAACTGTGGCTGCTGGAGCACGACCCGGTGTTCACCCTTGGCCAAGCCGGCAAGATGGAGCATGTGCTGGCGCCAGGCGACATTCCGGTGCTGCCGGTCGATCGTGGCGGCCAGGTGACTTATCACGGCCCTGGCCAGATCGTGGGCTACCCCTTGATCGACCTGCGTCGCATCGGGGTGGGCGTGCGCGAGCTGGTGCGTCGCATCGAGCAATCCCTGATCGACACCGTGGCGCACTGGAAGGTGGCCGCGGTGCGGCGCGAGGGCGCGCCCGGCGTATACGTGGGCGAGGCGAAGATTGCCGCGCTGGGCCTGCGCGTGCGGCGCGGATGCAGTTTCCATGGCCTGGCCTTCAACGTGGCCATGGATCTGGAGCCGTTTCAGCGCATCAACCCTTGCGGTTACAAGGGTTTGGCGGTCACGCAGCTGCTAGACTTGGGCGGTCCGTCGCGGTTGGCGGAGGTCGAGGATGTGCTGATCGGCGAGTTTTGCCGACAGTTCGGTTTCGACGCCGAGCCGGCCGCTCCCCTGATTCCTGAACTCCCCGCGCGCGCGGCGGTCTGAGCTGTCTACATGAGTGAAACAAGCACCGCTTCCTCCAAGTCCATCCCGATCCAGGTCGTGGCTGGTACGCCGGCTGCCGAAAAGCAGCTTGGCAACGACAAGATCGCGCGCAATCGTGCCGGTTTCGATACCGACGTGCCGATCCTGCGCAAGCCGAGCTGGATCCGGGTGCGCCTGCCGCAAGGCAACGCGGTGCAGCAGCTGAAGGCCCGTCTGCGCGAAAACTCGCTGGTCACCGTGTGCGAGGAAGCCTCCTGCCCGAACATCCACGAGTGCTTCAGCCACGGCACCGCCACCTTCATGATCCTCGGCGAAGTGTGCACCCGGCGCTGCTCGTTCTGCGACGTGGCCCACGGCCGGCCGCAACCGCCGGACGAGCTGGAGCCGGCGCGGCTGGCGCAGACCATTGCCGACATGCGCCTGAAGTACGTGGTGATCACCTCGGTCGACCGCGACGACCTGCGCGACGGCGGCGCCGCCCACTTCGCCAGCTGCATCCGCGCGGTGCGGCACTCCAGTCCGAACATCCGGATCGAGATCCTCACCCCTGATTTCCGCGGCAAGGGCCGCATGGAACGTGCGCTGGAAGTGCTCAAGGCCTACCCGCCGGATGTGTTCAACCACAATCTGGAAACCGTGCCGCACCTGTACCGCGAGGTACGCCCCGGCGCCGATTACCAGTGGTCGCTGGACCTGCTCAAGCGCTTCAAGGCGCAGCACCCGGAGGTGCCGACCAAGTCCGGCATCATGCTTGGACTGGGCGAGACGCAGGAACAGGTGCTGGAAACGTTGCGGGATTTACGCGCCCATGACGTGGAGATGATCACCATCGGCCAGTACCTGCAGCCCACGCCGCACCATCATCCGGTGGTGCGGTACTGGACGCCCGAGGAATTCGATGCCTTGCGCGTCGCCGGCGAGGCCATGGGCTTCCATCACGTTGCCTCCGGTCCGCTGGTGCGATCGTCCTATCATGCCGACCTGCAGGCCCACGCAGCCGGCGTCACCGAGTCAGTCTGAGAACCTCCATGAAATTTCGTCCCGCGCTGGTCCTGCTGTTTGCCCTCTCCGCCAGCTGCGTGTTCGCGCAGTCGGCGGCCGACCTCGGTGTCGGCCCCAAGGCGCGCAAGGCGGCCACCTGGCCGCTTGAGCCCACCAATGCGCAAACCCAGGCCGCGCAGTTGTCCGCGCGCTTCCTGACCCGCTTCCACTACGACGCGCAGCCGCTGGACGATGCGATGTCGGAGCGCATCTACAAGGCCTACTTCAAGATGCTGGACAGCGACAAGGTGTTCTTCACCCAGCAGGACATGGACAAGTTCGCGCCGCTGAAGACCAAGCTTGACGACGCGATCTGGAACAGCGACCTGTCCGCGCCATTCTCGATCTTCAATCTCTACCTGCAGCGTGCGGTCCAGCGCATGACCTATGCGCGCAGCCTGCTGAAAGACGGCTTCGACCTGACGCGCGACGAAACCTACGACGTCGATCGCAAGGATGCCGCCTGGCCGAAGGACCAGGCCGCGGCCGAAGACCTGTGGCGCAAGCGCACCAAGAACGACTGGTTGCGCCTGAAGCTGGCCGGCAAGGACGATGCCGACATCCGCAAGACGCTGGACAAGCGCTACAGCGGCTACATCGACCGGATCAAGCAGCTCAACAGCGCCGATGCATTCCAGACCTTCATGAATGCCTATGCCGAATCCACCGATCCGCATACGGACTATCTCGGCCCGGAGGCGGCGGCGAATTTCGACATCGCGATGAGCCTGTCGCTGCAGGGCATCGGCGCCCAGCTGCAGTCGCGCGACGACTACACCATGATCGTGAAGCTGATTCCCGGCGGCCCGGCGATGAAGTCGCACAAGTTCAAGCCCGGTGACCGCATCGTGGCGGTGGGCCAGGGCGACAAGGGCCCGATGGTCGACGTGGTCGGCTGGCGCATCGATGACGTGACCGCGCTGATCCGCGGCAAGAAGGGCACCGTGGTGCGGCTGGAGGTCCTGCCGGCCGATGTCGGCCCGGATGGCAAGCATGAACTGGTCACCCTGGTGCGTGACAAGATCAATCTCGAGGACGCCGCGGCCAGCAAGAAGGTCATCGACATCAAGGATGGCGATGTCAGCCGCAAGATCGGCGTGATCGACCTGCCTTCGTTCTATTCCGATTTCGGCGCGCGCAGCGCTGGCGACAAGGACTACCGCAGCACCACTCGCGACGTGGCCAAGCTGATCGGCGAGCTGAAGCAGGAAGGCGTGCAGGGCATCGTGGTGGATCTGCGCAACAACGGTGGCGGTTCGCTGGCCGAAGCCGATTCGATGACCGGCCTGTTCATCGACAAGGGCCCGGTCGTGCAGGTGCGCGGCTCGCACGGCGAGGTCCAGGTGCAGGGCGACGACGACCCGGGCATGGCCTGGAGCGGTCCGCTGGCGGTACTGGTCAATCGTGGCACGGCTTCCGCGTCGGAGATCTTCTCCGCGGCGATCCAGGACTACCACCGCGGCCTGATCATCGGCGAACCCACCTTCGGCAAGGGCACGGTGCAGACCCTGGTCGACCTCGACAAGTTTGCGCAGACCGACAGCGAGAAGCCCGAGCTTGGCGAGTTGAAGATGACCATCCAGGAATTCTTCCGCATCAACGGCGGTTCCACCCAGCTCAAGGGCGTGACCCCGGACATCAACTACCCGAAGAACGGCGACGAGAAGGATTTCGGCGAGTCCACCTACGACAACGCCCTGCCATGGACCCGGATCGCCCCGGCGAACTACACGCCGGTGGCGAACCTCAACGCCTATCTGGCGCAGCTGGTGAAAATGCATGTCGATCGCGTGGCGAAGTCGCCGGCGTGGAAGCTGATGCTGGACGAGCTAACGCAGTACAAGAAGATGCGCAACAAGACCACGATCTCCCTGAACCTGGCCACGCGCGAGGCCGAACGCAAGGAGCAGGAGAAGATCCAGGCTGATTTCCGGGCCAGACACGTGGCCATCGATGGCAGCGACGCGGCCCTGATCGACGTGGACAAGACCCTGGACGACGGCCTGAACGCGAATGAGCGCAGCATCAAGAGTGAGCTGAAGGCAGAAAAGGATGCCAAGAAGGCCAAGGACGTCGAGCTCGACGAAACCGCGCACATCCTGTTCGATGCGATCGGCCTGATCAAGGCCGATCCCAAGGTGGCCAGCCAGGTGCTGCCTTACGGCGGCAAGTTCAGCGTCGTGGCCAGCGCCGATGTGCCGGCCGAACCCGAGCACCCGGTGGTGGCGCCGGCGATAGGACATTGAGCCAGGCGGTTGCGTCACGCTCCGCGTGATGGCGTCACCCGCGATAGAAAAAGGCAGCGCCGAGGCGCTGCCTTTTTCTATCCGGCGATGTGTTGCCGGCGAGTGGGACGGCGGCACGGGTCACTCAGGCAACCCGTGCCGTAGTGGTTCTCAGAACTTCACGCTGGCCTGGACGTACATGAAGCGGCTGGGCGTGTCGTAGGTTGACGCGTCGTAGCCGTTCAATGAGCACGAGACACAGATCGGTGGCTGCTTGTTCCACAGATTGTTGATGCCCGCGGTCAGGGTCAGATCCAGGCTGGTCGGCAGTTTCCAGCTGCCGCGGATGTCCTGGTAGACGGTGGAGCCCATGTAGTGCGTGCCGTCGGGCCGGGTCGGCGTGATCTCGTTCGGACGATCGCAGATCGCATACCCCGCCGCTGCCGCGCAGTCTTCCTTGAGGCTGCTGAGGTAGCGCAGGGTGTAGTCGACCTTCCATGCCTGGTAGGTCCAACCCAGGGTCAGGTTCGAGGTGAGCCGCGGAATCGCGCTGTCATTCAGCTCCAGCCCGATGGTGCGCGGTTCGAAGCTGCCGGCCTTGTTGCCCGCCTTGTACTTGTCGACGTAGGTGCTCTGCAGGTTCACGTTGAACGCGCCGAACGACGATTGCGGCCCACGCCAGTTGACGCCGAAGTCCCAGCCGCTGGTGTCGACCGTGCCGAGATTCTGCAAGGTCGCGTCGAAACCGTCGATGTTGCCGGTGGCGTTGCGGTGGATGCCGCTGCAGAAGGTCGAGCCGTTGTCGCCGCTTGCCACGCAGCGATTGAGCTTGGTCTGCGCATCGAGGGCCTGGATCGCGTTGTCGATCTTCACCCGGTAGTAGCCGGCGGTCAGGTCGAGCCGGCTGGCCCAGGCGGCGTTGCTGGCCCAGCTCGGGCTGTAGACCGCGCCCGCGGTGAAGCTGCGCGAGGTTTCCGGTTGCAGGTTGAGGTTGCCGCCGGTGCGTACCGAGATCTGCGGATTGGGCTGTGCGTAGCCGGCCGGAACGCCGAGCGCCGCGCAGTTGCTGGCGGTTTGCGGATCGCCGATCGGCGCCGAGCAGGGATCCTGCAAGGTGGCATCGAAGCGTGCCGGTGCGCCGTACAGCTCGCCGATCGACGGCGCGCGGAAGCCCTGCGCCACGGTGCTGCGCAAGGTCAGATCATCGAACACCTGCCAGCGCAGGCCCAGCTTGCTGTTCGTCGTGCCGCCAAAGGTGGAGTAATCCGAGTAGCGCGTGGCTCCGGACAGATCCAGCGCCTTGATGCCCGGCAGGTCCTTCAGCAGCGGCGCATTCAACTCCACGTAATACTCGTTGATCGAGTAGCTGCCCGAGGTGGGCAACGAAGGCACGCCGTTGGACTCGCCCGCCACCACCACCGCGTCGGGCTCGTAGGAGCCACGGTAGTTGCGATGCTCATAGCCGGCCGCGAAATTGAACTCGCCGCCCGGCAGGTCGAACAGGCCGCCGGAGATGTTGGCCGAGGCGATGTTGATCGAGTTCTCGCTGCGGTCATGCTCGATGTACTGGATGTACTGCAGCATTTCGGGGGTGATGCCACCCGGACCACTGAAAATGTTCAGCGGTACGCAACTGCCGGTGCAGTCGGCAATAGGCCCCAGCGCACGCTGGATGTGCGCGATGTTGTAGGTGCCATGCACGCTCTGGGTGGCCTTGTTGTCGCCATGGGCCAGGTTCGCGTCCCAGTAGAAGTCGCGCTCGCCCATGCCGAAGGAGCCTTGCAGGCCGGTGGCGAGGTAGCTGGTGTCAACGTCCTGCGTGTAGACGCGCGGCCCGCCCTCGACCGGACGTCGTCCGATCAGGATCAGGTTGCCGGTGGCCGGATCGGCGTTGAGGCTGAAACCGAACGGGTTGTACGGATTGGTGGCATCCACGCCGACGCTGTCGGCCAGCCCGCCGGTGCCGGCGCCCGGGCCGAGGAAGATCGGTTCCGGTGCGGCCTGGTTGACCGACTTGCGCGTGTTGTAGATGCCGCGCATGTACCAGGTGATGTTGTCGGTGACGTTGTAGCGCGTGTGCGCAAAGATCGCGCTGCGCTTGCTCGGCGTCAGCAGCATGTTGTACGGGGCGAAGTTGAAGCGGTCGGCCCCGCTGAAATCATGGTAGTCGGCGGGGTAGGCCGGTTTGCCGCTGAAGCTGCCGTTCGGCGTGATGTCCTGGGTGACGTTGGTGTTCGGGTCGGTGAAGATGAAGCGGCCGGTCGGCGTGCCGGAGCTGCAGTTGTCGAGCCCGGTGCCCGGTACGCATTCATTGCTCGCCTGGCCCCAGGCGCTGGCGCTGATCGTGTCCTGCTCGATATGGCTGACATCGACGAAGAACTCGTAGCGATCCCCCTTGCCGCCCAGCGAGATGTCGGCGTTCTTGGTGTTGCCGCCGGACAGGTTGGCGTAGTTGCCATAGTAGAAATTTGCCGCCGCGCCTTGCTGCGAGCGCTTGGTGATGATGTTGACCACGCCGGCGATCGCGTCGGAGCCGTACAGCGACGAGGCGCCGTCCTGCAGGATCTCGATGCGCTCGATGATGCTGGCCGGGATCGTGTTCAGATCCACCGCGGCCGACACGCCCGAGGCCGAACTCTCGTTCACCCAGCGCATGCCGTCGACCAGGATCAGCACGCGCTTGGCGCCCAGGTTGCGCAGATCCAGCGTGGCCGAGCCCGAGCCCACGCCGCTGCCGTCCGGCGGGAAGCCGAAATTGCCGGCCGAGTTGAACTTGGTGTTGAGCGCCGAGCCCGATGAGCTCAGCTGCTGCAGGATGTCGCCGATGCTGGTCAGGCCCGTGTTGGCGATGTCCTGGGCGGTGATGGTGATGACCGGCACCTGGGTCGCCATGTCGGCGCCCTTGATGCGCGAGCCGGTTACCTCGACCGCCTGCAGGTTGGTGGTGGTCTTGGTGTCGGGCTGGTTCTGGGTGCCCGACTGATCCTGTGCCTGTGCGGAGGTGGCGCCGAGTGAGAGGGTGACGGCGAGGGCGCTGGTCAGGGCCAGTGCGAGGCGATTGCGAGGTATGACCAAATGCATGAAGTTCTCCCCAATGATGGATGGCATCGGCACTTCAGGCGACGGCGCTTTGCATCCAGCAGCAGTCAAAACAGCTCACCAGCATGGCCTCCCCCCCGGGCACACCTGTCGCCAGGAACCGACTTCCGTAATTGCCTGCCGAGGCAGGCCTTTCATTCGCCCGTGTCCTGCGGGTCGCCCTGTCCACCATCACGGTGGAGCGGGGCTTCGGGCAGGCACGCTCGAATCGAGTCAAAGCATCACACGCGGCCAGGAAAAAAAACAGGGTCACATGTCATGGGTGTTGCCCACTGTTGCTTCAGTACCGTGCGATCACCTCAGCGGCCGTGGCGCTGCTGCAGCAGCGCAAAGATCGCGCGCAGCCCCATCGCCTCGCCGCCGCGTGGACGGCCGGGACGGTCGGCATCATTCCAGGCGTAGGTGTCCAGGTGCAGCCAGGGCACGCCGTCCGGCACGAAGCGTTCCAGGTACAGCGCGGCGGTGATCGCGCCGGCGTGGCGCGAACTGCCGGCGTTGGCGAAGTCGGCCAGGTAGGAATCCAGCATGCGCCGGTACGGCCGCCACAACGGCAGGCGCCAAAGCGGGTCGGCCACCTCGGTGCCGGCCTTCAGGGCAGCGGCGGCCAGCGCGTCGTCACTGGCGAAGAGTGCGGGCAAGTCCGGCCCCAAAGCCACCCGTGCCGCGCCGGTGAGGGTGGCAAAATCGACGATCAGCCCGGGCTGCTGTTCGGCGGCGTAGGCCAGTGCATCGCACAGGATCAGCCGGCCCTCGGCGTCGGTGTTGTGCACCTCCACGGTGTGGCCGGCGCGGGTGGTGATCACCTCGCCGGGGCGCATCGCGTTGCCAGCCACCGAGTTCTCCACCGCCGGCACCAGCAGGGTCAGCCGTACCGGCAGTTTCGCCTGCATGATCAGCCCGGCCAGCGCGATCGCGTGGGCGGCGCCGCCCATGTCCTTTTTCATCCAGCGCATGCCGTCGCTGCCCTTGAGGTCCAGGCCGCCGGTGTCGAAGCACACGCCCTTGCCGATCACGACCAGTTTCGGGTCGTCGTTCCTGCCCCAGGTCAGTTCGATCAGCCGCGGCTCGCGGTGACTGGCGCGACCTACCGCGTGGATCGTCGGGAAGTTCGCCTTGAGCAGTTCGTCGCCGACCCAGTCGCGCACCTTGGCCTTGTGCGTCTTGCCTAGTGCCTTGATCGCGTCACCGAGCTGCTCGGGTCCCATGTCCTCGGTCGGCGTGTTGACCAGATCGCGCACCCGATCGGTGGCCTCGACCAGCGGCGCCACCCGGGCCAGCTCGTCTGCCTCCAGCATCAGGTTCGCCGGGGCGCGTTTCGGCTGCCGGTAGCGGGTGAACTGGTAGGCGCCCAGCGCCCAGCCCAGGATGGCCAGCGAGCGGTCGGCCAGCACGCCTTCGCTGGCCAGCTGGTAGTTGCCCTCGGGCAGGCTGAAGGGCAGGCCTGCCAGCGCGGCCAGAGCGTCATCCGCGCCAACGCCGACCAGCACGCGCGCCAGTTTGCCGGTGCTGTCCGGCAGCAGGGCGAATGCGCCCGGCGCGGCCGTGAATCCGCTCTCGCCGAGCCAGCGGCGTTGGGCGGCGCTGAGCCGTCGGCGACTCGCGGCGAGATGCGCGGCGTCGGTGGTTTCGATGGCGATGCCATGGCGCTGGCCGGGACGGCGTTCGATCAGGGCGGACATGCGGGCTCCTTGCAGAATGGATTGCCCATGATGAGCGCGTGGCGCCGCCGGCACAATCACTCGGGCCGGTCAGCGCTCGTCCGCATGTGCCTCCAGCCAGTCGGCCAGCGCGGTCATGTCGGGCAGGTCCAGTTCGGGCGGCGGCCCCATGTCGGCCGGCCAGGGCCGCCGTTCGCGATTGATCCAGGCGCTGCGCAGGCCCGCCTCGCGGGCGCCGCGCACGTCCATCGCCGGGTCGTCACCGACATGCAGCACGGCCTCGGGAGCGACCCCGAGCAAGTCCACGGCGGCCAGGAAGATGCCGGGGTCGGGCTTGCCTGCGCCATGGTCGCGGGCGCATACGTGATGGACAAAGTGTTGCTTGATGCCGATGCGCGCGAGATCGGCATTGCCATTGGTCAGGCTGGCCAGCGGCCAGCGCGCGGCGATCCGCTCAAGCGCGGGCAGGCTGTCCGGGTACAGCTCCACCTGGTTGCGCGCCGCGAAGTAGATTTCCCACAGCGTGTCGACCGGAGGCTCGGCGATACCGCTGGTGTCGAACGCATGCTGCAGGGTGAGCTGGCGCTGGGTGGTGAAATCGTGCGCCAGGTCGAGTCGCTCGGCGGCGACTTGCGTGCGCAATTCACGCATGGCCGTGATCGGCCATGCGTGAGCCACCTTCGGATGATGCTGCTGCAACCACGCATCCACTGCATGGTCGGCAAGCTCCAGCGCCGGGCGCACCGGCCACAGCGTATCGTCCAGGTCCAGCGTGACTGCGCGAATCGACACGTCGCCGACCACTTACTGGTTACTGACCCGCAGCTCCTGGCCCAGCTGGATATCGTCGCTTTTCAGCTTGTTCCATGCGCGCAGCTGGGCCACGTCGACGGAGTACTGGCGTGCGATCGAGGACAGCGTATCGCCGCGAGCCACCTTGTACGTGGTGGAAGCACGGTGGCTGCTTGCCGTGACGTGCCCGAAGTCCTTGCCCTGGGTCTGGTTGACGGTGACGGCGCTGCCGTTCGCATCCGCCACGCTGCTGACCTCGGCGTGGCTGATGCTGCCCTGCACCCTGCTCAATCGGGCGTCATTCCTGTCCTTGGCGCGGCGATTTTCCAGTGCCTCCCTGGCCTCCATGGTGCGGGGCGAGGTCGGGGCGATCGCCGAGCGCGAGGCGTAGGTGGCGCCCGGGGCCGAAAGCGGCGTGGTTTGGCTGGCGCGGCGTGCGCCCACCTCGGCGAGGATGGTGCTGCGGCGCTCGGCGTCCATGCTGGCCAGGCGCATGCCGTCCTGGTAGGGCAGTACCTGATGCCGGCGCAAGGCGGCCTTGGCCGGCTCGCTCTGCAGGAAGTCGACAAAGGCCTGCGCCTGGGCCGCCTTCGGGCTGTTCGGGTTGGTCACCAGATACAGCGGAATGAACAACGGGTAGCTGCCGTTGGCGATGTTGGCCGGAGTGGCGGCACGGCCGTTGATCGGAATCGCCTTGAGCTTGGGGTTGCCGGTGATGCCGTTAAGCATGGCCAGGCCGAAGCCGTTCGGGTTCAACGCGATGCCTTCCTCCAGCTTGCGTGTATTGACGTACAGGCGCGGCGCCGCCACCGGCTGGTTGCCGCGGCCGAACAGCAGGCTGCGCAGGCTGTATTCCAGGCCGTCGCCGGGGCTGGCCACGGCGTACACGTCGATCGGCGCATTGCGGCCGCCGACCTCGCTCCAGTTGTGGATCTTGCCGTAGTAGATGTCATGCACCTGCTTCAGCGTGAGGTTGCTGATCGGGTTGGAAGCCTGGGTGATGATCACCAGGCCGCCCCAGGCCACCGGGGTGAAGGTAAGCCGCGCGTTCTGCGCACTGCCATCGGAAGGTCGCGCGCTGCCGGCCAGGTCGGCGGTGCCGTTGCTCACCGCGTCGATCCCCGAGGCGGTATTGAACGGCTGCAGTTCGATGCGGCCGTGGCCGGCCTTGGTCCAGGCCTTGGCCACTTCACTCATCACGGCGTTGGCGGTGGCATCGTCGCCACGCCAGACCAGGTTGCCGCCCTTGGACGTGGCGGCATGGGTCTTGGCCAGCACCCCCGTGGAAAGACAGGCCCCGACCAGGGCAACGCAAAGCAAACGGACAAGACGTACAGACATGATGGTGGACAACCCCGGAGCAAGATGAACAGTGACACGGAACAGGCGCATGCGCGTTGGTGCGACAGCACCGCAGACGGTACAGGGTATTTCAACGGCCTGAACCCACAACATCAAGCTCTTTCATGCATTTGAGTCATGTTCCGGCGCAGGTTGTGCACCGGAACACGTCTGCGCAGCGATCCAGGTCCGGTTTTCCATTCAGGTTCAGCCCCGGCAGGCCCGTCGTTTGTTCCGCCTCAGTTGATCAACACGTAGTGGCTGCCGTCGGCGTCGGCCACCACCAGCACCAGTTGCCGCAGGTGCACGCGGGCCAGGCCACGCAGCATGCGCAGGCTGGTGATGCGCTGGTTGCCGATGCCGATCACCACGTCGCCGGGGCTCAGCCCCGCCTGCGCCGCGCGGCTGCCGGGCTGCACGGTGCTGATGCCCGCGCCATACCAGCCCTGGTTGCGCTGGGCCTGGCTCAGTTCGCTGAAGCGCACCCCGGCCAGGCGTGGATCGAGCTGGCCGCCATCAAGCGTGGCCAGTTTTTCCGGCGAGAGCGTGGCGTTGACCTGGCGCGGCTGACCGTTGCGCACGATGCCGATCTGCAGCGTGCTGCCCAGCGGCAGCAGTCCTTCGGCGTTGCGCAGTTGTTGCACGCTGTGCAGCGGCTTGTTGTTCAGCGAGGTCAGCACGTCACCGGCCTGCAGGCCGGCGCGCGCGGCGGCCGAGTCGTCGCTGACGCTGGTCACCACCACGCCGCTGCTGTTCTTCAGGTTCAGTGCCTGGGCGATGCGCGGGGTGATCGCCTGCGCCTGCAGCCCCAGGGTGCCGCGTTCGACCTTGCCGTGGGCGATCAGCTGTTTCATCACCTCGCTGGTGAGGTTGCTGGGGATCGCGAAGCCGATGCCCACGTTGCCGCCCGAGGGCGAGAAGATCATCGTGTTGATGCCGACCAGTTCGCCGCGCAGATTGACCAGCGGGCCGCCGGAATTGCCCGGGTTGATCGAGGCATCGGTCTGGATGAAATTCTGGTAGCTCGAGTCGCCCAGGCCCGAGCGGCCCAGTGCCGAGACGATGCCCGCCGTCACCGTCTGGCCCAAACCGAACGGCTCGCCCACGGCCACCACGTAGTCGCCCACGCGCAGGGTGGAGGAATCGGCCATCGGCAGCGCATGCAGGTTGTCGGCGTGGATCTGCACCACCGCCACGTCGGTGGCCGGGTCGGTGCCGACCAGCTTGCCCTTGAAGGTGCGGCCGTCTTCCGTCGTCACGCTGATGTCGTCGGCGCCGGCCACCACGTGGTTGTTGGTCAGGATGTAGCCCTTGGCCGCGTCCACGATCACACCCGAGCCCAGGCTCTGCTGCACCCGTTCGCGCGGCGTCGGGGGCAGGCCGAAGAACTGGCGCATCATCGGGTCGCCGAAGTAGGCGTCGCGCACGGGCACTCGCGTGGTGCTGGAGATGTTCACCACCGCCGGGGTCACCCGGGTCAGCATCGGGGCCAGCGACGGCATCGGTTGACCGTCGACCGCGGCCGGCAGGCTGCCCGCGCGACCGGGGGCCGGCCACAGGGCGCAGGCAAGCACGATGGCGGCCAGCGAACCGGTCAGCCAGGAAGGCAGGCGGAGGTGGCGTGGCGACATGGAAAGGCTCCTTGGCAAGGTGATGGCGGCGCTGGTTCGACCGATCCGGCACTCATGGGTTCCATGTGGTCGAAAGCCTGCCATGGGGACTTTACTTCCCGCGGCGGCAGGGTTAACTTCCCTCTTCGGTAGCAACCACAACATCTTGTGTTTCAGCACCAACGCCGAGACTAGCACTGGTGCCGATCGCGGTACTCTTGAGGGGATTCAATGTTGTCGGAAACCCTGTGGCAAGCGGGCTGGGAGGCCCTCCCGCCAACCATCAGCAGCGCCGCTGCAACGCCAGCCAATTCGTCGCATCCCAATAAAAATCAACGGGGGCCGCAAGGCCACACCGAGAGGTCAGTCAAAAGATGAGCACAGCGCGTGCCCCAGCCACCCCTTCATCCACCGATCGTGATGCCAACGTGGACATTCCGCTGCAACCCGCGTCGCAAGACATCTGGGACAAGAAATACCGACTGAAAGCCAAGAACGGCGAACCGGTCGACGCCACCATCGACGAGACCTACCAGCGCGTGGCACGTGCGCTCTCGGACGTGGAAGCCACAGACGAGCTGCGCGGCCACTGGTACGAGCGTTTCCTGTGGGCGCTGCGCCGCGGCGCGATCCCGGCTGGGCGGATCACCTCCAACGCCGGCGCGCTGGCGCACAAGCCGGCCACCAGCACGATCAACTGCACCGTCTCGGGCACCATCCACGATTCGATGGACGACATCCTGGAGAAGGTGCACGAGGCCGGCCTCACGCTGAAGGCCGGTTGCGGCATCGGTTATGAATTCTCCACGCTGCGTCCGCGCAACGCCTACGTCTCCGGCGCCGGTGCGTATACCTCCGGCCCGCTGTCGTTCATGGATATCTACGACAAGATGTGTTTCACCGTGTCCTCCGCCGGCGGTCGCCGCGGCGCGCAGATGGGCACCTTCGACATCAGCCATCCCGACGCCAAGGAGTTCATCCGCGCCAAGCGCGAGGATGGGCGCCTGCGCCAGTTCAACCTCAGCCTGCTGATCACCGACGGCTTCATGGAAGCGGTCGAGCACGACCAGGACTGGCCGCTGGTGTTCCCGGTGCACATCAAGGAAAAGGACGAGATCGACCTCGACGACCCGACCCAGGTCGTGTGGCGCGAATGGCCCACCCACGAGAACTACATCGACCGCGAAGACGGCCTGGTCGCCTGCAAGATCTACAGCCAGATCCGCGCGCGGCACCTGTGGGACATGATCATGGTGTCCACCTACGACTATGCCGAGCCGGGTTTCATCCTGATCGACAAGGTCAACGAGATGAACAACAACTGGTGGTGCGAGCATATTCGCGCGACCAACCCGTGCGTCACTGCCGATACCTGGGTGCAGACCGCCGAAGGTCCGCGCCAGGTCAGCGACTTGCTCGGCCACGGCTTCATGGCTCGCGTGGACGGCAAAGACCACGCTACCGGCGCTGAAGGTTTCTTCCGCACGGCGACCAAGCCGGTGCTGGCTTTGCAGACGGAAGAAGGTCACCGCCTGCGCCTCACCGAGGACCATCGCGTGCGCCGTGTCTCGCGCCTCACCCGTTGGAGCGTGGACACCGAGTGGTGCGCCGCCAGTGCGCTGCAACCCGGCGACAAAGTGTTGCTCAACGATCATCGCGCCAATGCGCAATGGTCCGGCGCGCTGACCGCCGAGCAGGGTTATCTGCTCGGCATGCTGGTCGGCGACGGCACGCTGAAGCATGAAGCCGCCGTGTTGTCGGTTTGGCCGCATGCCGCTGCCGTCAACGGTGTGGCCGAAGGCGCCGCTACTGCTCTGATGAGTGAAGCATTGCGGTGCGCGCAGAGCCTGCCCCATCGCGCCGATTTTGCCGGCTGGTCCGAAGTGGTCGGTCGCGGCGAGTTCCGCATGAAATCCTCCGCGCTGCGTGATCTGGCTTTCGAGCTCGGCATGCGCGTGGGTGACAAGGCCATCACTCCGGCGCTGGAGCGTGCTTCGAGCGATGCGTATCGTGGCTTCCTGCGCGGCTTCTTCGATGCCGACGGCTCGGTGCAGGGCAGTCAGACCAAGGGCGTGTCCGTACGCCTGGCCCAATCGGACCTGCCGCGGCTGGAAGCGGTGCAGCGCATGCTGCTACGCCTGGGCATGCCCTCGCGCATCTATCGTGATCGTCGCGTCGCTGGTGAAACCCGTCTGCCCGATGGTCACGGCGGCACGCGCGCGTACGCCACCCAGGCCCAGCATGAGCTGGTGATTGCCGGCGAGTCGCTGGCGCGCTTCGCCGAGCTGATCGGGTTTGCCGACAGCGACAAGGCGGCACGCCTCAAGTCCGCCCTGGCCAGCTACAAGCGCACGCTCAACCGCGCACGTTTCGTCGCCACCGTCGCTTCGTTGCAGGCCGATGGCGTCGAGGATGTCTACGACGTGCAGGTACCCGGCATCAACACTTTCGACGGCAACGGCCTGCACGCACACAACTGCGGCGAACAACCGTTACCGCCCTACGGCTCCTGCCTGCTCGGTTCGGTCAACCTGACCAAGTTCGTGCGCGACGCGTTCGGCCCCAAGGCGCGTTTCGACTGGGACGAGTACCGCGAGGTGGTCAAGGTGTTCACCCGCATGCTCGACAACGTGGTCGAGATCAACGGCCTGCCGCTGGAACAGCAGCGCACCGAGATCATGGGCAAACGCCGCCACGGCATGGGCTTTCTCGGCCTGGGTTCCACCGTGACCATGCTGAAAACCCGTTACGGCAGCGAGGAGGCCATCGCCTTCACCGAGCAGGTCTCGCGTGAAATGGCGGTCGCCGGCTGGGAAGTGGCACTGGAGCTGGCCAAGGAGAAGGGCGCCGCCCCCGTGCTGGCGCGCGACTACAAAGTCACCGGCGACATGCTGCGCAAGCGTCCGGAAATGGCGGCCGATGGCTACAAGCTGGGCGACAGCATCCCCGGCCGCGTGCTGCACGCCAAATACAGCCGCTACATGCAGCGCATCGCCACGGTGGCGCCGGAGCTGGTCGAGCAGCTGGCCGAAACCGGCGCGCGCTTCACCCACCACACCTCGATCGCGCCCACTGGCACCATCAGCCTGAGCCTGGCCAACAACGCCAGCAACGGCATCGAGCCCAGCTTCGCGCACAGCTACTCGCGCAACGTGATCCGCGAAGGCAAGAAGTCCAAGGAAAAAGTCGAGGTGCTCAGCTTCGAGCTGCTGGCCTACCGCGCCCTGATCAATGCCCAGGCGCAGGCGTTCACCGAAGAGGCAGCCCACAAGCTTCCGGACTACTTCGTGGCCGCCGACGACATCACCCCGAAACAGCACGTGGACATCCAGGCCGCCTCGCAGAAGTGGATCGACTCCTCGATCTCCAAGACCGCCAACGTGCCCACCGACTACCCCTACGAAGACTTCAAGGACATCTACTTTTACGCCTACAAACAGGGCCTGAAGGGATGCACCACCTTCCGCTTCAACCCGGCCGCTTTCCAGGGTGTGCTGGTCAAGGATTCCGACCTTGAAAACACCCTCTACCGCTTCGAGCTGGAGGACGGTAGTGTTGTCGAACTGAAAGGCAATGAGCAGGTGGAGTACGACGGCGAAATGCACTCGGCCGCCAACCTTTTCGATGCCTTGAAGGAGGGGTACTACGGCAAGTTCTGACTGCCGCAGAACCCCGTGGGCCAAGGCACGTACTGACAATCATCGGAGGGGAACACCAGTCATGTCCATCGACAACGAAGTAGAAGCGAGCAACGATCCCGTCGCCGGCGAGGCACCGGCCGTGGTGCTGCCGGTCCTGCCCGAGGTAGCGCCGCCCGCGCCGGCGAAGAAAGCTGCACCCAGGAAGAAGGCCGCCGCCAAGAAGGCTGCGCCGAAGAAGAAGGCAGCTGCGAAGAAGGCCGCGCCCAAGAAGAAGGCTGCCGCGAAGAAGGCTGCGCCGAAGAAGAAGGCTGCGGCGAAGAAGGCCGCTCCCAAGAAGAAGGCCGCAGCAAAGAAGGCTGCGCCCAAGAAGAAAGCCGCTGCGAAAAAGGCGGTGAAGAAGACCACCGGGAAAGTGGCAAAGAAGGCGGCCGGCAAGAAGGCCGCGCCGAAGAAGAAGGCGGCGGTGAAGAAGTCCGCCAGCAAGAAAGCCGTCGTCAGGAAAACAGGCGCGACGGCCAAGAGGTCCACTGCCAGCAAGAAGGCAGCCGTCAAGGCAGCCCGGCCTGCTGCAAAGAAGGCCGCGTCTGCGAGCAAGAAGAAGGCTGCCCGCAACAAGAAGTGAGCCACACCCATCCGGCCCGGCGACGTGCCGGGCCGGATGCTTTTCACGCAACACACCGCGCTCCCCGCGGACCATCACGAAAACAAGAAGCGAACCCCATGGCAATCAAGATCAACAAGAAGATCACCGGCTACAACGTGGTCAAGCCCGAAGACAAGGTTGCCGCCGACGCGGCCAGCAACGCGGCGAAGCAGGCGGGTCCTGCGGCGCCCAAGCAGGCCGAAGTGATCCAGATGCACGAAAGTGTCGAGCGCCCGGAAACCCTGGTCGGCTCCACCTTCAAGGTCAAGTCGCCGCTGTTCGAGCACGCCCTGTACGTCACCATCAACGACATCGTGCTCAACGCCGGTACCAAGTACGAACAGCGCCGTCCGTTCGAGATCTTCATCAACTCGAAGAACATGGACCACTTCCAGTGGATCGTGGCGCTCACCCGCATCCTCTCCGCCGTGTTCCGCAAGGGCGGCGACGTCACCTTCATCGTCGAAGAGCTCAAAGCCGTGTTCGATCCGCGCGGCGGCTACTTCAAGTCCGGCGGCGTGTACATGCCCAGCATCGTGGCCGAGATCGGCTCGGTGGTGGAGCAGCACATGAAGAACATCGGGCTGATCCATGATCCGGAAATGGATGAGGCGACGCGGAAGCTGATTGCGGAGAAGCGCAAGGCGTATGAGGCGCTTGGGGCGAAGAAGGGTGGTGAGGCTGGTTCGGCGGAAGCTGAAGCGGGGGAAGGCGAGGCGCTGACGTTTCCGGCCGGGTCGATGATGTGTGACAAGTGCAATACCAAGGCGCTGGTGTTGATGGATAACTGCCAGACTTGCTTGAATTGTGGGTATTCGAAGTGCGGGTGAGGTAGGGCTCGCACATTGAGTCGACCACGGAAAGGGTGGCCGAGAGGCTGCCCTTTTTGGTTTTTGGGGCCGGTGAAACACATGGCGTGATTAGATTGACGGATTAGGCTGCGCGAAGAAGGGCAAGTGCTTGATTCTTTTGCGGTGGCTGCGTGAGCTGACATCCGGATGTCGGGATTAGGCTGCTGTATTAGACTGCATTCTGAAATCTACTTAGCGTTATGCCCCATGAATGAGACGATTCAGCGAATTGACCATGACTCCGAAAAAGCTCTGGAGTCCCTTGTTGGCTGCGAGGTACAGGAGCTTCTGAGCAAGAGCGCAACTATCGAGGTTGGTCAGTCTGTCCTTCAGGTTGTGTCGGTGTCGATACAGTTGGGTAAGAAGCGTTTTGTCGTCATCGAGAGTGACTGGGAAGACACGGCTCAAGAGTATTTGGACTATCACTGTTTGTCGGTCCGTACCGCAGGGTCACCGAAAGACATCAAGTACAACCCCAAGCCTCCGAAGGGTGGTGCGAACTACCAGTTTGATCACGTGCATTTAGCACTTGGCGCAAGCGCACCAGTTGCCAAGATTGAACTGCTAGAGAGCCGGGAGGTCGGCGTCGCGGAGTCTGTAACCTACGACGCTGGCTTGGTATTCACTCGATCCGACGGGCTTCGGTTCGCAATCGTACGCGAGGAGTCGATTCTTGGTGCCCTGCACATTGCTCACATACCTCAAGACATTGAGCGCCTCGTTCATGGGCTGCATGTGAGGTTGCGGTATGGGGCATAACATTTCGCTGCAGCCGACCGTCATACCGCTACGCGGTCTGCCGGCGGCTGAGCTCAGGCGTTAGTCGGTAGCTCGTGTTGGTTCTTCGTGTGGTGTGTTTCGCCCAGCTTCGCGCTGGCTTGTCGTCCGTCGCCGCAACAGCATTTCACGCAGCATCGCGGCAAGTCCTCAGCTTTCAGAGCTGGTAGTTTGTGGGGGTCGGTTGCTCATCGTTCTTCGCTTGTCCAACGAGAAAGGTTAGATCGTGATCGCGAAGCGAGCCGCGATCTGAACCGTTTGTTGGACGAGCCCGGTCCCCGTAGTAACGCTATGCAGATAGCTATTTGCCGATCAGCCGCAGCGGCCGGTGATCACGCGGCCATGGTGGCGGAAACATGCGTGGCAGTCGGTTGCGCGGATGCGCCACGCTGTTTTCGTGCCCTTTCACGCTGCCCGACGGTCTTTTGCGAGCACGCGCGTTTCGCGGCTTGCGGATGCCGATGTTCCCTGCGCTGACGGTGGCTATAGCGGTTACATCACCGGGCATTCCATGACTCCATCGGGCGGTCGATCACGCGTGGTTTGTCGTGGTGCAAGACGCGTGTGGATGACCCTCATGGCACCGCCGCAGCATGCGCACGTGAGTAGGGGGCGCGGCTTGAAGTAAGCGGCGGCGGCCAGGTTAACCTTGAGTAGCAGTTGCAGCAGTTGGATCAAACGCTTGCTGTTGGGGTGCAGGAAACCAAAGTTGCGCGCTCGCCGGAAGCGTCGGGGCAGCACGTGACGCAACACCAGCCACAGGAAGTCGGCCCCGGGCAAGGTGCGGGTTTGCCACTGCCGGGTTTTGCTGTCGAGGTAGCGGAAGGTGACCTGGCCGTCGCGACACGCCAAGATGTCTTGCTCGCGGATCACACCGCGATACAGATAGCGGCCCAGATACACCAGCGCCTTGGTGCCGCTGCCGACGGCCTTGCAGTCCACCACCCACGTTTTCGGATAATGCGCGGGCAAGCTCAGCCCGGCCTGGGTGAGTGCCTTGAGCAACATAGCCCGAAACACGGTGGCCAGCGCTTTGTGGGAGAACAGATACGGCGACGTGCCGCGGCTGCGTTTGACCCGCCACAGTCGCCGCTTGCGATCGATCGCCGCCGCCGGCATCACCACGTGGACATGCGGGTGATAGTCCAGCCGGCGCGAGTGGGTGTGCAGCACGGCGATGGCGCCGGGCGTGCCTTTGAGTTGTGTGTCGTTTTCGCTGAAGCGGCGCAAGGTTTCCCAGCTGCAGGTCATCATCGCGTCATACACCTGGCGCTGATGCGCCCACGCCAGGGCGCGTAGCTCGGCCGGCACGGTGAAGGTGAGCAGGAAGTACCCACCGGGCACCTGACGTTTGAGTTGCCGCTGCAGCCATTGCTCACTCTCGTGATGCTGGCAATGCGGACACGCGCGATGGCCGCACGAGTGCGGCACATACTGGCGCTCCTCGCACGCTTCGCATTGCACCTGCATGCGCGGGCTGCGCGCGGTACGGCAGTGCGCCATCGCGTGTAGGGCGCGGTGCTGGCTGGGCAGCAACTGGCGGCCGTGGCGAGCCAACAGGTCAGACTCGAAGGTGCGGATGATCGAGGCCATCGGGATCATCGGACCGCGCCCCAGCGGATCTCAAAGCCGGCCATCAAGGCGTCGATGCGCTCCATCGCGCGCTGGCCGGTGCGCTCGGTCAGGTGGGTGTACTTGGCTGTGGTCAGGATCGAGTGGTGGCCGAGGCAGTGCTGGACCTGCAGCAGATCCACGCCCGCTTCAATCGAAAACAGGGGTCAGAGTGCACTTTAAATGTGCAAGGCTTGGAGAAAGTCGACTCTGACCCTATTTTTCGGAGCGAGACCACTACGGGCTCCTGGATTTATCAGGTGCAGGCGTGTAACGCGAGCGGATGCAGCGCCTTCCGCGTCAGCAGCGGGGTGGCGGTGACGATACCGCCGGCCAGCGCACCGAGCCTGAGCGTGCCGACGAGCAGTGCCAACGGCAGCTACACGGTCAGTTGGAGCGCCATCAATGGTGCCACGACATACGTCCTGCAGGAGCAGGTCAATGGCGGCGGCTGGAGCACCACACAGAGCAGCGGAGCCACCAGTGACGCGTTCAGCGGCAAGAGTACCGGGTACTACGGCTATCGCGTGCAAGGCTGCAATGCCGGTGGCTGCGGTCCCTGGAGCGCGGTCGGCACCATTGCGGTGGCGCAGCCACCGGCCCCGCCATCATCGGTGACGGCACCGTCCTACGTGCACGGCACGGCTTACACCGTCAGCTGGAGTGCCTCGTCCGGCAGCACGTCCTACAACGTGCGTCGCACCAACACCGACACCGGTGGGTCGGCCATCATTGCCAGTACTGCGGCGACCAACGTCGGCATCGCCGCGCCCACCTCCAGCCAGACCTTGCAGTACGCGGTGCAGGCCTGCAACGCCAACGGCTGCTCGGGCTTCACAAACGCCCCCAACACCACTTACACCGATCGCAAGGGGGCACCGCAAATCGTGAATCCCGTGCCGCTCCAGCTGGGAGGCACGCCATGAATACCTGGCAGAAGATCGCGCTGGCCGTGCTGATGCTGATCGCCGGCCAGCTGCACGCCGAGGACACCGTGCACTACTACTACACCGATCCGCAGGGCACCGTGCTGGCCAAGGCCGACGCGACGGGCAATGTCATTGCGACCTACGACTATGCGCCCTACGGCAGTCAGGCGCTGGGGATGCCGCCGAGCGGTCCGGGGTATACCGGACATGTGAATGATCCGGATACCGGATTGGTGTATATGCAGGCGCGGTATTACGATCCAAGCGTCGGACGGTTTCTCAGCGCTGATCCAGTGAGGCCTTCACCGGGTAAAGCATTCAGCTTCAATCGGTATGATTACGCCAATAATAATCCAATAGTTAATACGGATCCGGATGGCAAGTATCCTTGCGCTGGCTCGTATTGTGACATATATTCAAGGGTCCCAGGAATTAGTAGGTGCCTGTACGTTTGCATAAGTACAAAAGGCAAGGATTCAGAAAAGACAATCGCACAAAAAATTAAGAGAAATTTGGGCTGGCTTGGTCAGGCAGTTGAGTTGGAGGGTGGCGTGCGCTTGGGGCTCAACGCCAAGGTGCGTGTAGGACCTGCCCAGATCAAGTTGGGTACTGGCTATCTTGGAGATTCGATTCGTGTGGACGCGGCTGGCCACTTGAATTTTGTTATGGCAGGCAAAGGGCCTTCCGGGTCACTGATGATGGGTAAAATTGGCATTGGAGCCGAGGGGGGTGGCTGGGAGACAAGGGTGCCGTTAGGTATGGAGGCCCCATACACAGAAACTCATAGTCCATCCTGGCATGGCGTTGCCCAATTTAGGGACGCCGAACTTGAGAGTGGTAAGGTTGGCTTTGACGTTAATATTATTTTAGTTCATCTTTCAGCTAACTTGAATTTGGGCGCGGCGGCTGTATCTATTGGCTACTGGGGAGATAGTAGCGTCAATCCCAATGAGGGTGCGTCACCATGATAATGGTAGAAAATAATAAAAAAACTGTCTTATTAAAAAAGCTGTCAAAGTTGAGCATGGCCCTTTTGGGTGCTTCGACCATCTACCTCTTTGTTTGTAGCATTATCATCGCTGATGGCGATGCTTTACGGTTTTTTTATGTGCATTACATTTCGTTGTATATATTGTATGTATTGTTTTTCTCTTACTGTTTTTTGATATTGGTCATATTCATATCTTCGATAGTTGTGTTTATAAGGTGCCGTATACCACAAGGAGATAGATCGAAAGCGATATTGTTTACTCTTATATTGCCATTTATTGGCATTCCATTTTTGTGGGTCTTCGGAATTAGTTTGTCAATGCCGAATGATGGGCATGACACTTCATCTAATACATCAACTAATGGGGACGTGGCTAATTAAGCCGGCAGCAGCACTCTGGCGGTGACGCATCCGCCCGCCGTCGCCCCAGCGACCGTCCGATGGCACGCAGGCTGTCGCCACACTCCAGTCGTCGTTGGATCTCCACTCGCTCTTCCAACCTCAGTTCGCTATATGTTCTCGTGGCAACAGCCTATGTCGGATCGGGCCAGGTGTTGCAGGCGGAGTTTGGAATTAATGGGGACGTGGCTAATTAAGTCGCAAGGGGGCACCGCAAATCGTGAATCCCATGCCGCTCCAGTTTGGAGGCGCACCATGAATATCTGGCAGAAGATCGCGCTGGCCGTGTTGATGCTGACCGCCGGCCAGCTGCACGCCGAGGACACCGTGCACTACTACTACACCGATCCGCAGGGCACGGTGCTGGCCAAGGCGGACGCGACGGGTAATGTCATTGCGACCTACGACTATGCGCCCTACGGCAGTCAGGCGCTGGGTACGCCGCCGAGCGGCCCGGGGTATACCGGGCATGTGAACGATCCGGATACCGGGTTGGTGTATATGCAGGCGCGCTATTACGATCCGAGTACGGGGCGCTTCATCAGTGCCGATCCAGTGGGGCCAAGTGCGGGGAATCCGTTCAACTTCAATCGGTATGCGTACGCCAACAACAATCCCTACAAGTTTACCGATCCCGATGGACGTGCGGCATGTCCGCCGAAGGAGAGCGGTTGTATCGATTCGCCGAGGACAGAGTCGGGGACAACACAGCAGGCGCCGATTTCAAGTCAGCAGCGAGCCGTTGATGGCCAAGTTCATTCGGCATCTAGAAATGATCGCCTTTCTGACGGAACGAAAATTGATCCCTCGGGGAAAGAGCAAGGGTTTAAGGCGTCGGCGGATGGCACGTCGTCGAATCCCATGCAGACAAGCTGCATGAAATGCAGTGATGGTTCAACGCGCGAGGTTGGATCATTCAATGTCGAAGCTCTTGGCCCTGGTGATAGCGGCGGTCACACGCATACAGAAAGAACTTCTCCCTTGCCTGGTCCGGAGGATGGGCGCTTGGCGAGTGTAACGGGCAAATCTGCGTACGTAATTTCCCCACGTGGCGCGTTCAGCATAGAAAAGACCGATGTTGGTTACAGGGTCAGACAGATCGATGGTGTACGGCTCGATTCCAAGGAGCGATCGGAGATCAAGACGACTATCAACGGGTGGAACCAAAATCAGGGAGGCTCTGGAGTCGCATGCAGTCCAACACAGTGCTAGTCCTAGCTGCGGCGGTAATTTTGACTCTTTCGGCTTGTGCGCACCAAAGAAGCTCAGAGCGGTTCAGTGCTTGTGTTCTTGGTGAGGAGTGCATTGTCGAGGGCAAATTGAATTTACAAGCAGGAGAACCGGCGTGGGCCGCGCTCGTGGAAAACGGGGATTCGTGCGCCAAGCTTGCACTTCCTGAAAGCTTTTATTCCGACGCGCAACTTTGGAACGGGAAAAAGGTGCGTGTGGCTGGGCGAGCCTTCCAGCAGCCGAAGTTTGATGACGGCGGTGGGATGGTAGTGCTTTGGTATACCGAGAAAGATCGAAAACTCGCGCTCGGCGTGTGCGATGGTGGTCCTGGCATTTACGTCGAATCGATGCGCTCCGGTACTGGGCAAGAGTGGCCAGCAAAATGAGATAGAAGCCTCGCCATGTAATCGACAATGAGCCCCGCATCGCGGGGCTTTTTGTTGGTGCGGCTCAGAATCCGCGCCGGGTGAGGGCGCGGCGGTAGGTGTCATCCCACGCCATGCGCCGCGACGATTGCGCGGCAGCGGCGAGCCATTGGCTAATGCTGTCCTGACCGTGCTGGGCCAGCCAGGCGGCGTCGACGCGCTGCGCGTCATCGAAGCCGTGCTCGGCGCCGTCGAAATCGCGCTGCTCGATCGCGTTGCCCTCGGTGCATAACGTGAGCTGCCAGCCGACCACGTGCGGCGGTTCGGGTGGCAGCGTGAGGCCAATGGCCTGGCACACGGCGGCCACCTGCTGCGCGAGTTCCGAATCCCGGAAACCGGGACGGAGGAAGTTAAATGACTCGTGGCTCGTTGGTTGCGTTTAACTTCCTCCGTCCCCGTTTTGGGTTTTGGGTGTTCCGCAAGGGCGGCGACGTCACCTTCATCGTCGAAGAGCTGAAAGCGGTGTTCGACCCGCGCGGCGGCTACTTCAAGTCCGGCGGCGTGTACATGCCCAGCATCGTGGCCGAGATCGGCTCGGTGGTGGAGCAGCACATGAAGAACATCGGGCTGATCCATGATCCGGAGATGGATGAGGCGACGCGGAAGCTGATTGCGGAGAAGCGCAAGGCGTATGAGGCGCTTGGGGCGAAGAACGGTGGTGAGGCTGGCTCGGCGGAAGCTGATGCGGGGGAAGGCGAGGCGCTGACGTTTCCGGCCGGGTCGATGATGTGTGACAAGTGCAATACCAAGGCGCTGGTGTTGATGGATAGCTGCCAGACTTGCTTGAATTGTGGGTATTCGAAGTGCGGGTGAGGTAGGGCTCGCACATTGAGTCGACCACGGAAAGGGTGGCCGGGAGGCTGGGAGCATGTTGAGTCGACCACGAAAAGGGTGGCCGAGAGGCTGGGAGCATGGGGTCAGGTCTATCATCGTAGCATCTCGATTGAAGCTGGCTTAGCCTCTCAGGCGATGACCGGTGAGGCGGCTGCGCCAACATGGCTGGAGATGGATGCTCTATCCCACCGGCAACGTCGATCAGGCCGATTCGCGTAGATTCGCGTAAACCGGGACCGTAAACCGGGACGGAAGAAGTTAAACCAGAAACGGGGTCCGGTTCAGTTATGAAGGATCTGGAAGTGAACCCGAGCCCGTTTTCGACTTTCCGGAACTCGATTTGTTACATATTCCAACCGCGAGCACCCAACACCCATGAACATGAAAACCCGATATGGCGCTGCCTCTTTTTCTGCGACACTAATGATTCTCTGCGCCATTGTGTCGCCGTCTGCAACCGCAGGCGTGTACACGGATGACCTGTCCAAGTGTCTGGTTTCCAAGACGACCTCCGAGCAGAAGGCAACTCTCGTCAATTGGATGTTTGCGGCAATGTCGTTGAATCCGTCAGTTGCGAGCTACGTTTCGATCCCTGAAGCTAAGCGCAAGGAATTCAATGTCAATATGGCCAAGTTGTTCGAGTCCCTCATAACAGTGACTTGCAAACCGGAGATGCAACTCGCTGTCAAATATGAGGGGGATGGTGCGCTTGCGGCAAGCTTCAACGTACTCGGACAAGTGGCTGGCCGGGAGCTCTTTTCCAATCCCGAGGTGGCGAAAGGCATGTCTGAACTGGACAAGTACATAGACAAGGACAAGATCAAGGCCGCCATCTCTCAGTAACCGCGTGCAATTCATGGTGACGTGGCTAGTTAAGTCGAAGGATACCGTTCGGGCGATAGGCTCGTGACGAAACGCCTTAGTCATAAGGAAAAGTGATGTAACAACCGTGAAGAAACCGCAGGATCAGAGTGCACTTTTCGAACCGCAACTCGGAACAGGCGCGCCGCCATGGGAATCTTGACCTTCAGCATCAACGTCACTCTCGACGGTTGCGTCGACCACCGGGAAGGCATCGTCGACGACGAGACACATGCTTTCTTCACCCGCCTCATGGACGAAAGCGGGGCGATGCTGTGGGGCCGCGTCACCTACGAGATGATGGAGAGCTACTGGCCGGCGGTCGCTCGCGGCGATGAGGAGGCGCCGGCAGCGATGCGCGAGTGGGCGGTCAAACTGGAGACAAAGCCGAAATACGTGGTGTCGTCGACGCGAACGAGGTTTTCGTGGAGCAACAGCCATCACATCGCCGGCGATCTGCGCACGGGCGTGCAGGCGCTGAAGGACGCGACCCCGGCCGGCGTGCTGCTCGGTAGCGGCAAGCTCGCGACCGCGCTGGACCGGCTGGATCTGATCGACGAATACAGGTTCCTCGTCCACCCCCTGATCGCGGGCCACGGCCCGATCCTGTACCAGGACGGGTTGCCCGGCACGCGACGGCTCGAACTGGTTTCGGCGCAGCCGCTCCGCAGTGGTGCGGTCGCCATGCACTACCGGCGCGCCCAAGTGCCCTGACAGGCGCTGCCCCAGGTCACAGACTCCGCGCGCTCAGGCTGCATAATCTTTCATCCACACTTGGCTTGCTCATGCTTCTTCGCAGATCGTTCCGCATCATGACGAGTGAGCCTGGCGGGACTCCTGGCTCCCGCCTCGTGGCAGTGGTTTTGCCTGCCGCAGCCTTCACACCATTCCCGTCTGTTCGCATGGCGGATTGGGTTGCTGGTGTCGAGGGCAAGCGTTTTGTTGGAAGCATCGACGGCCAGCGTTTCAAGCTCGGCCTCTTGCAGGAGCGTGGTGCAAGCGTTCGGCGCAGAGGCAGTGTCGTCGTCATTCTTGGCAGGCTTGAGGGAAATTCGCTGCAGGTTCACCTTCGCCCACCCCTTTTTGTCCTCGCGTTTCTGGGCATCTACGCGGTGGCTGTGTCGGCTGCGCTGGCTCTGTCCTTTTTTGGGCCGGCGAACACGCCCGCGGTGCACTGGCTGTTGGCCTGCGGTCTCATTTTTCCCGTCGCGATTGTCGTCTGGTCATTTCACCGCGAAGCCAATGCAGCCGAGCAAGCGTTGCGAGAGGTAGCCGCTGGTGGCGCAGGCGGAAGCCAAGGAGCAGCGTCAGGTCCACGTTCCGGTGCTCCGTAACTGGACCTGACCCTGCTTTCGAACGCTTCTACCTTGCTTCGTTCGCCACGTTTCGACATCACGCTCTTCCGAAAAGGCAGGGCGATTCCATTGCGGCCAGGACCAACATGAAAGCATTCGCCAAGCTTCGTCAGCGGATCAACCGGCGTGCCGATGGGTCGCGCCGTGGCCGCAACAGGCGGCTCGGCGGGGTCGAGGTGGCGGGGCTGCTTTTGCTTGTTGCGGGGATCGTGCTGTGGCTTGTTCATGCCACGCTGGGTATCGCGAGCTGGTGGGCGTTTCTGGCCGGCGCGATCGGCTTGCTGCTCGCGAAATGGGGAAACGCGGATCAGGGCGATGCCCCGGATGACAGCTCGCAACACGATTCGTACCTCGCCACGGCTGGCTATCGGCTGCTGCAGGCCGCGGTGGGTCTGGTGTTCGTTGGTATGGGGTTGTACGTGATAATTGACGGTACGCCCGACGCGCTTGCGCTGGTGACCGCTATCGTGTCATTGGTTATGGGTGGCAACGCACTCTTCGCGGCGTCGCGTGGGCGACAATCGTGGCTCTTCGCGATCGGGGCTGTTTTCTGATGAATTCGACGGGGCCGATTGCGTGCAGGAGCGGGGTCGGGTTCGTTTCCCGATGCTGCATAGCCGGACCCGACGCCGTTTCCATGGGATTCTTTGGGGGATTCATGAGATCGAAACTGTTCCTGATTTCACTCTTGTTCGCAGGCCCGTCGTTCGCGTCCAGCGTGGTGATGGTTGACGGCGCGACCTGGGGGTTCAAATTCGATCCAACCATCACGCAAACGCGCAAGGCCGGCTCGTTCGCCGGAAATTTCCGGTTCGAAGGGATGACAAAGGATGGCTTCATCGTCTCCGGCTTCGTCGAACCCGCCGAAGGCAAAGGCACCAGCGCTGCAGCGTGCAAGGACTACTACTGGAAGCGGGCGCTCAGGAATCCGGCGATTGTGCGCGAATCCGTTATTTTCGCCACCAGGCACGACAAGTTCGAAGTGGTCTCGTATGCGATTGAGGGCAGCGATCAAGGGCTTTCATTGGTCGCGGTCAATACCAATTACTACGGCTTCCGCGATGGAAAGTGCATCGACATCCATGTGTCCCAGGTATTTCCCGCGAAGGGGGAGCCGGACTATTCCAACTTCCTGAGTTTTGCAAAGTCCTTTGGCTACACCCAGGACCCGTGAACGAAGAAGGGAGGATCAGGTTCACTGCCTGGTCGTCCGCAACGAAACCTGACATCGTTTCCCCATGAGGCATCGCGCACCATGAAAACCATCGGCCTGATCGGCGGCATGAGCTGGGAATCCACCGCCCACTACTACCAGCGTCTGAACCAGCTGGTCGCCGCACGCCTCGGCGGGTTGCACTCGGCCAGGCTGTTGCTGTGGAACGTGGAGTTCGCCGAGATCGCGCACCTGCAGCACGCCGACGACTGGGATGCGGCCGGGCGCATCCTCGCCGATGCCGCGCAGCGCCTCGAACAGGCCGGCGCCGAAGCGCTGCTGATCTGCGCCAACACCATGCATCGGGTGGCGCCTGCCGTGGAAACGGCCGTCGACATTCCGCTGCTGCACCTCGCCGACATCACCGCCGACGCCTTGCTGGCCGCGGGTCACCAACGCGCCGCACTGCTCGGCACCCGCTTCACCATGGCCCAGCCGTTCTACCGCGAACGACTGCAAGACCACGGACTTGCCATCAGCGTGCCGACACCCGAAGAACAGGACGCGCTGCACCAGATCATCTTCGACGAGCTGGTGAAGGGTCGGGTGGAGCCGGCGTCGCGGGAAACCTTCATCGCCATCATGCGCCGGATGCACGACGCCGGCGCGCAGGCGGTGATTCTCGGCTGCACCGAGTTCGGCATGCTGCTGCGGGCCGACGACGCGCCGGATATCCCGCGCGTGGACACCACCGAGCTGCATTGCCAGGCGGCCGTGGACTGGATGCTGGCCTGACTCCTTGCCGCTGGCCGCTTCTTCAGCTTGCGGCCGGAACGGTCGCTGCCTGCGGTGCAATGTGCGCGGCGATGTCGTCGGCCCGCAAGGTGGGTGTCCATGCGATGACGGTGTAGCTCGCAACGTCATTTGCGTGAAAGGGATCGTCGTGGAGCCAGGCGTCAAGTGTTGCGCGATCGGGTGCGCGGGCGAGGATCGCACCACCGTCGCGCGGCTCCAGGGGGCCGGACAGCAGGAAATGCCCAGTGCGGTAGTGGTGGGCAAGGTAGGTCCGGTGCGCGCCGAGATGGCGGTCGATGATGTGAAGGGGTTGCTTGTAGGCGAGCAAGATGATGTAGAGCATGAGGCACCTTTACGGGACGAGAAGCAGGGAGCCGACGCTGCGTCCGGATTCGAGAAGATTGTGCGCGTCGGCGGCGCATTCCAGCGGCATGCGTTCGCCGATGCGCACACGCAGACCGGCGGCGAGGCGATCCAATACGGCCTTGCAAGCTTCCTGGTAACGGGCGGCATCCTCGATGAACCGGAATACGCCAGGACGCGAGACCGCGATGGAGCGTGACGCGTGCAGCCGGGTCAGATCAATCCTGGTGACTTCCCCAGCGACCTGGCCGATGGAGGCCGCCATTCCGAATGGGGCCAGGGCATCCAGCGAGCGGTCAAAGGTGTCGCCCCCGATTCCGTCGATCACGAAGTCCGCGCCGCGGCCGTTGGTGAACTCGCGTGTGGCGGCGACAAAATCCTCGCGGCTGTGGACCACCGCGCGCTCGACGCCGTGGGCAAGCGCGAGCTCGGCCTTCTGCGCCGACCCCACGGTGCCGATCACCCGTGCGCCGAGCGCGCGCGCCCATTGCGCCAGCACCAGTCCGAGGCCTCCCGCGGCCGCGTGTACCAGCACGATGTCACCGGCTCGAAGTGGGCGAACATGGGCAAACAGCATGTGCGCAGTCAGTCCGCGCAACAGCACGGCCGCAGCCGTGTCTTCGCCGACCTCGTCCGGCAACGACATGACCCGGGCGAGCGGCAGGTTGCGCGCGCTGGCGTAGGCGCCCACCGGCAGACCCGCGTAGGCGACGCGGCGTCCGCACCACGATTGATCCACGCCATCGCCCACCGCTTCGATGGTTCCGGCGGCTTCGACACCCAAGCCGCCGGGAAACGCCGGGACCTGGTAAATGCCGGTGCGAAAGTAGATGTCGGCGAAGTTGACGCCAATGGCGCGTTGGCGAATGCGCACCTCGCCCGGGCCAGGCGGCGGCAAGGTGGACTCAATGATTTGCAGCCGGTCGGGACCGCCGTAGCCGGTCAGGCCGATGCGGCGTTCGGTGGTGGACTCGAACATCGTGGGTTCCGCGTGATGAGTTGTCGAAAGCTTACTTGTGCGAATATTCGCGACAACTCTCATCAGGGCACAGCGATTGTGCAAAAAAACACAATCCAGGCCACGGCGACGCCTCCGTCGATCCCCGATTGGGACGACATCCGCTATTTTCTGGAGCTCGCGCGACTGGGCAGTTTGAGTGCGGCTGCCCGTGTGCTGTCGGTGGAGCACACGACGGTGGCGCGGCGGGTTGCCGCGTTGGAACGGCGGCTGCAACTGCACTTGTTCGACCGTCTCCCCAACGGATGGCAACTGACCGACGAGGGCGCATCGCTGCTCCCTCATGCGCGCCGCCTGGAAGAGGAGGCGCTCGCCCTTGCCCAGGCAGCACGCTCGCATGGCGCGCCGTCCGGACCGGTGCGGATCTCGGCGCCTCCTGTCTTCGCAAGCTGCTTTCTGGTCCCCAGGCTGGCGCCAAAATTGCTGCAGTCGTCGGCGATCGAGCTGCAGCTGGTGGGTGAGGCGCGCGAGGCGGATCTGGTTCGTCGCGAAGCCGATGTTGCCTTGCGCTTGGGGCGTCCAGCCGATCCGCGACTGGCGGGGCGGCCACTGGCGGAACTCGGTTACGGACTCTATGCCCATCCGCGCTGGCAGAACGTGCCGGAGGGGGAATGGCGCTTCCTGCGCCATGGCGAGGCGGACAGCCAGAGCGAGGCGGCGCGGTGGCTCAAGGAGTTTGCCCGCGGGCGGGCCGTCGCGTTTGCGAGCAACGACCTGCTTGTGCTGCGCGAGGCCGCCTGTGTGGGATTGGGCATCGCGCTGTTGCCTCATTTTCTGGCCCGGACGGATCCCCGGCTGGTTTCCCTGGCGCCTGCTTGCGACCTGCGACGCGCGCTGTGGCTGGCCATACACCCGGAGGTCCGGCGCAACCCGCATATCGCCTGGGCAAGCGCGCTCATTGGCGACATCGTTACCGGAAATGCGCACGCGCTGGTTTGAACCTTCGCCCATGTCGTGCCGACCTGGGATGGGCTGATCGAGCAAGGTCCCGTCAGAGCGACGTTGACTTGCAGCAATGGTCTCCGGCTAGGTGGGTCAGCGGCGTCGCGAGCGTCACCGCGGGATGCTGCCGGGTGCGTCGACCAAGGTATCGATGGGCAATCCTGCTAGCGCCGGTCCAGTGTCACCCTCAATACGGGCACCGTGGTGACATCGTCCACACCCTTGAACATGGCAATGTGTTCGCGCAGGTCGGCGAGGGCGTTTGGCGTATCCACATGCACCAGCACCATGAGGTCGATGTCCCCGGCCACGCTGTGACACAGTTGCACGGCAGGCAGTGCTTCGAGCAGGGGCATGACGTCATCGCAGCTGAAGCCATCGGCGTAGCGCAGCAGAAGCCAGGCTTGCAGCGGATCTCCGCCCTGCCCAAGACGCACCGTGTACTGCGCGATGACGCCTGCGTCCTCGAGTCGGCGCAAACGCTCCTGCACCGTGCTGCGCGACAACCCCACCGATTTTGCCAGGGCGACGGTCGAGGTGCGCGCGTTGTCCTGCAGCAAGGCGACCAGTTTGCGATCGATAGCGTCGAGAGTCTTCATCAGACGTGGTGTCCGGCAGATGGATGGTGCACCCGTCATTTTGCCGGGTTGAGGCCGGCGCGCGCGAGCGCGCATCGTGGCGTCCCGCCCCCGGAGTACACATCATGACCCTTGCCTTCGATTTGCACAGCGCCCTGATTCCGATCGACGTGCAGCAGGCCTTCGATCTCCCTGCCAGCAGCAATCCCGCGATGGAAGCCAACGGATTGCGCTTGCTAGCCGCCTGGCGCCGAGCCGGTCTGCCGCTGATCCATGTCCGGCACGACTCGGTTCAAGCAGGCTCGCCGTTTGCCCCCGGTCTGCCTGGCAATGCCCTGCGACCGGGATTCGAACCGGTGGAGTACGAGCCATTGGTGACGAAGTCGGTCAATGCGGCCTTCATCGGCACCGACCTCGACTTGCGTCTGCGTCGCCTCGGCGTCCTGCAACTGGTGCTGTTCGGCCTGACCACGGACATGTGCGTGTCGACCACCGCGCGGGTCGCGGCGAATCTCGGCTATCGCACGATCGTGGTGGGCGACGCCACCGCCTGTTTCGACCTGGTTGATGCGGCTGGGCGCGCGATCCCGGCTGCCGACCTCCATCGGGCGCATCTGGCCACGCTGCACGCGGAGTTTGCGACCGTGGCGACGACGGATTCCGTGGTGGCCGCACTGGCGTAATCGCCCGACTCCTGCGGAATGTTCAACGCAGCGCAGCCTGACATCGGCGACTCTTCGGCTCAGCGGCGCACAAAGGCGGGCAGCCTTGCCCGGGACCTTGCCAGCTGCCGCAGCAACGCCGCCTGCGCGCGACTCAATGCGGCGCGTCGGGATGCATCGTCAAGGCTGGCGAATACGCCCTGGCGCCGGGCGTCGATCAGGCGCGTAGCCAGTGAGCGGTCCCCCAGCAACAGGCTGAGTGCGGGCTCGCTTGCGGTGTTGAGATCCACCACCAGAGGCTGGGTGCGTGCATCCGATCCGGGCTGCTCCGCGATCTTTACCGCCGGACTGGCCAGCCACAGTGAAGGGCCGAGCGCCGCATCGATGGCCGTCTGGCCGTCCAGAATTTGCGCTGCCAGGGTGGCGATGGTGTGGCGATAGTTCTTCAGCGCTGGAACAAAGGTCGCCAGTGATCCGCGCGCGCCCAGGCAGGACAAGCGCTGGGCCTGCTCACGCGCCTCCATCGAAGCGGTCGCGCCATGGGTGATGTCGAGAAACAGTCCGTTTACTTCGCTCCGCTCCTGCGGAAATACTTCGCCCCAGCGTTGCGCCAGCGTGACCAGCGGCGCCCGCGCCGGCCACTGGCCGATGCGCGCGAGTACCCGCACCAGCTGCGCGTAACGATGTTCCACCGCGCGCGCATCGGCGCCGGTGCTCAGCAGCCGATAAAGAAAAGCCGCGGCGACGCCCTCCGATGCCATCATCGCGTTGCCGGACTTCAGGTGGCACAGGTCGGCGGGCAACGACGTGTTGCTGTCCAGCCAGCGCGCGTACGCATCGTCATCGTCGCCGGGTGGCGTGGATTCGAAAACGAAATCATTGTGCGGCACGGCGGTTTCGCGCAGCCAGGTTTCGCGCCGACTCAGCCAGAAATCCGCAGCCGAAGGCTTGGCACGCCCCTCCGCCCGTGCGCGAAACCCCGGCGTTGCCGACCATCGCGCTGCCAACGGCTGCATCTGGATGCCGAAGCCCTCGTCGAATGCGGTGACCGGATCAGTCACCGTGAGCACCGAGTGCGCCTGCCGGGACGGTGTGGGCGGAATGGGGCCGAGCAGACGACGCAGCAGCACGTGGCCGTATTCATGTGACAGCACCTCCTCGAACGTGCCGTCTTGGAGCGAGGCCAGGTCCAGCGTGATGTCGATGAAATAGTCCGCGCAGAATACGCGGTGGCCCGGCGAGGTTTCGACGTAGAGATCCTTGCGCGCAAAGCCACCATCTTCGTCGGAGAGATAGACGGCGATGCCGTTGCCGAGCACCGGACAATCCATCCGATGACCACTGGCCTGTCGCGCCTGCGCATCGATGGCCGGCAGCAGCGCGGGTGCGCCCTGATTCAGCACGACCCGCAGGCCAGGTTCGAAGTTGCCGTGATACGGCCTGGCCACAGGCACCAGTCGTCCATCCGGCGCCTTCTGCTCCAGCGCATGGCCAGCAGCGTCGCGAACGGGTTCGAGCAGATGGAATGAATCTGCCGGCAGGTCGGCGTACGCAGGTGGCAACGCCACGAGCAGAAACAGGCAGGCAATCCAGCAAAATCGCATCACTCGCTCTCCGGGCGGGCTCGCGGTGCAAGTCGTGGCCATTCTGCCCACCGCGGCAGACTATCGTGGGCGCGGGATCGGGTACGAAACAGTGCCGGAAGTCGATGGGCCCGGGCAAATGATTGCGGAACGAGGCCCCTGGCCTGCAGACGCCAGTGAACCCTGCCTTGCCATGGCTCCCGGTCATTCACGGAAGGATTCGCATCACGCCGACTCGTGCGCGGCCGGGCCAGTGATGGCGAGTGTCGGTGCCAGCGACAACCGGAAAGAGAGCTGGAACCGGATGGGGGCGGCTCGCCATTGTCGATGACCGGCAGGCCGTGTGTGCGTGGCCTTTGATGCCTCTGCTGCAAAGTGTCGACTTTCTTTACGTTTCCGGCGCGTGGAGGGCAGCTGCCAGGATGCAACATATTGATTCATTTACACGTAGGCTTTTGGCTCAAAATGTGCATTGTCCGATGGTCGCAAATTCTTCAGAAGCGGTCACCCAACACAAACAGGGGTTCCAATGAAAATCATCACACTTGGCTTCGCGGCAGCGCTGGTCGTTGGCTCGATCGGCCTTGCCCATGCGAATTTGGTCACCAACGGCGACTTCAGTGCGACCTCGCCGGGCCACACCGCGCCGGCACAGTTCAACAACCAATCCGGGACCTGCGGCATATCGGGCAACAACAGCTGGGGCGGGGAGTTCGTCAGCGGCTGGACCACGAACACCGGCGGCTACGCGATTTGGTATCCCAGCGCGGCGGCGGCATCGGGTGTTCAGGCCTGCACACGCTACGGCAACACCGGGAACCAGTTTCTGCCGCCCGCGGTGACGGCGGCGCCGACCGGTACATCGACCTTCGTTGGGCTCGATGGTCAATCGAATCTCAATACCTGGATCCAGCAGACGCTCACGAACGTGACCGTCGGCGACAAGTACACCGTCAACTTCTACTGGGCCTCCACCCAGGAGATGAGCCGGACCGGTGATACCACGGAAAAGTTCAAGGTTTCCCTCGGTGGCCAGTCGTTCCTGACCGGAACCAAGAATATCGGTACCCACGGCTGGTCTGGTTGGACGGCGGAGTCAATGACCTTCACGGCCGACTCGACCAATCCGATCCTGCAATTCCTTTCGATCGGCACGCCGGCAAACTTGCCCCCGTTCGCGCTGCTGAGCGACGTGTCCGTGGTCCGCAAGGTTCCCGAACCGCCGGTGCTGGCCATGTTTGGTGGCGGTCTGCTGGGCTTGGGGCTGCTGGCCATGTATTCGCGTCGTCGCCGTCACGGTGCAGATGGTGACAGCGATATCGGATAAGCATTCAGTCGTGGTCCGGGCGTGCAAGCGTCCGGATCACGGTTCGGGGGTCCACCCATCGTGAATGCGCTGATTGTCGAGGCCTTTCACCTCTCGGTCTGGCTATTGCTCCTGTGCGCGATTTTCGTTCCGCTCGAGCGACTGGCCGGCGTCAGGCGACAAGCGTTCTTCCGCCGGGAATTCCTCACGGACTTGGGCTACTACGCGCTCAACTCGCTGTTCGTGGGTCTGGTCCTGGGTACACCGCTGGTTTTCATCGGTGCCGCCATTCATCAACTCCTGCCGTCAGCGGCGCTGGATGCCGTCGCAGCTCTGCCCGGGGGGGCACGGCTTGCCCTGGCCCTGCTGGTCGGGGAAATAGGCTTCTATTGGGCTCATCGCCTCACCCATCGAACCCCCTTGCTCTGGCGTTTCCACTCGATTCACCACAGCGCTCGGGATATCGATTTTCTGACCAACACCAGGGCGCACCCGGTGGACATGGTGTTCACCCGGATGTGCGGTTTCATTCCGGTGCTCGCGTTCGGACTGACGGGTGGTGGCCCGACGGTCACCGCCCTGGTTCTGGTGATCGGCACGCTTTGGGGCTTCTTCATCCACGCCAATGTGCGTTGGCGCTTCGGATTGCTGGAGCACGTCATTGCCACGCCGTTCTTCCATCGGTGGCATCACACCAATGATGGCCGGCGTGACGGCAACTATGCGGCGATGTTTCCGTTCATCGACCATCTGTTCGGCACCTACCATTCGCCGCAGCAATGGCCTGCCAGCTACGGCATCGACGAGGCCATGCCATCCTCGCTTGGCGGCCAATTGTTGAACCCCTTCATGCCGCGGCGCCGTGCGGATGCTACGGCCGGGGCAGCGGCGACGATGGAGCGCGTGACGGATTCGACCGACGCGCCCGCGGTGGCCGTGTTGACGACGGATGGCGTGAACGTCAAGGCAGTTCACTGACAGCCTCGTCGAACTTTGCGCTACCAGCACGGTGCAGTTCACCGGTCGCCCCTGATCGAACTGTCCATGGGCCTGCGCTGGCCACCGGAGCGATCTGATCCGGCCCAAAGGGGCTGGGGCTCGGCATCTGGTTTCTGCGTAGCGGCGGTGAAGTCATCGATCGAGGTGGTCCAGGCCCTTACTTGGCCGTGGGTTAAATGATTCCGTTTCCGCGACGTCGGGCCAGATCCGGCGCATCCATGGTTCCCATGCAGGCTCGTAGCAATGGAGTGTGGTGGCCTACTTGAACGGCGCTCAGTCGCGTCCAGCCTCAGCCCGAAGGGCACGAAGTGCTCGGCGAGCACGCCGAATGGCCATCCATGAACCTTCGCCCTGTCGAGCGGCGGTGGCTCCCGCCAGATCCGGCCCTGGTTTACGGGTACCAAGACGAAGAACACCGGACGAGATTTCGACAATTTCAGCACTAGTGGGCTCAAGGCGTCGCAGCCGGAGTCGTCCTCCATGTGGTTCTTCGGTCTTGGTGTGCCAGGCTTGATGGGCCTCGCCAGGCGCCGCACGAAGGGGTACGTGGCCGATATTGATCGATAGCCATCGCACCGCCGAACTGGTGGTGGGAACTTGGCTGATTGGCCTCAATCGCTATGCAAATCGCCAGCTCTCGCGTTGGCGCGGAACAAAGGGAGAGCCGCCCCGGGTTTGGCGGGCATCGTTGTAACAGCTCTCAGCCGCTTGCAGAAGCGTTCGCGTCCCGGCGGCCTTTGAGCAGGCTGGCGATGGTGGTGACGGCGAGGATCGAGATGATGATGACCAGCGACAACCAGGTGGAGATGGCCGGAAGCAGGTGGATCGGCTCGCCGCCATTGAGGAACGGCAGGCTGTTCGTGTGCATGGCCTCGATCACCAGTTTGACGCCGATGAAGCCCAGCACCACGGCCAGTCCCAGGCTCAGGTAGACCAGCTTCTTGAGCAGGCCGCCGATGAGGAAGTACAGCTCGATCAGGCCGAGCAGGGCGAAGGCGTTGGTGGTGAAAACGATGTAGGGCACATTGGTCAGGCCGTAGATGGCGGGAATCGAATCCAGCGCAAACAGGATGTCGGTCATGCCGATGGCCAGCATCACCATCATCATCGGCGTCATGTAGCGCTTGCCCGCGATGACCGTGGTCATCCTTGCGCCATCGTAGGCATCGGTGGCCGGCAGGATTCTCTGCATCACGCGCACCATGAAGTTGGGTTCGTAGGTTTCGTTGTTGTCGTGCTTTTCGAACGCGAGCTTGAGCGCGGTGAGGATCAGGATCAGCCCGAAGATGTAGAACACCCAGCTGAAGTGGGCAATCGCCGCCGCGCCAAGCAGGATGAAGATCGTGCGCAGGATCAGCGCGACGATGACGCCGACCAGCAGCACCTTCTGCTGCAGGGCCCTGGGCACGGCGAAGCTCGACATGATGATCACGAACACGAACAGGTTGTCGATCGACAAGCTGTACTCCGTGATGTAGCCGGCAAAGAACTCCAGGCCGCGATCCCAGCCCCATACCAGGGTCAGCCCGCAGCCGAACAGGATCGACAACGACACGAAAAACGCGGTCCAGGCTCCAGCCTCCCTGGTCGACGGCTCGTGGGTATTGCGAATGTGCGTGAAGAAACTGAGCGCCAGCAGCGCGACCACGCCCGCCATCGTGGCGAGCCAGATCCAGAGGGGTACTTCGACGAGAGGGGTCATGGGGGTCCTGAGGGCTGTATTCAAACCTGGTGTCTGGCGGGGAAGCAATGGGAACGCGGCGTAATGTTGCGGATGGATCACGACGACGATCACGACCAGCGACAAGACGGGCTTTGCGCGAGTCTACCTTGCGCGAGGGTTCCCACGCCGAGATCGAAGCGGTGAAGGGACTCTTCCCTGGGCCGCGACCGGCCCCAACTGAATGGCATCGCCTGCGCTCGCGAATATCACGGAATGATTACGAGTACACCGGTTATCTTGCGCACGCACTCACCCGCTCTGGAGCAACTCATGTCTGCTGTTCGATTGTCTGTTGCGCTATCCGCCCTGACCTCCGCCGCGATGGCGCTGGCGGCGTGCAACTCGTCCCCACCGCCACCAGCGCCAACGGAAGGTGCCGCGCCACCACGCACCGTGTCCACCGCTCCAACGCCGGCGCCGACGGCTTCTGCTGCCGTCGCCTCCGGCCAGAATGTGTCCGAAGCGCGAGTTGTGCTCAAACCCACCCAGGGGCACACGGCTGCCGGCACCATGACGCTGCGTGCCGAGGCTGGCGGGGTTCGCATCCGAGGTGAGCTCACCGGATTGAAGCCCGACAGCGAACACGGTTTTCATATCCACGAAAATGGCGATTGCAGCGCCCCCGACGCGACCAGCGCCGGCGGTCATTTCAACCCGACTGCACAGCCCCATGGCAGCATGGGCGCCGATGCGCACCACGCCGGCGACATGCCCAACCTGCATGCAGATGCTGAAGGTGTGGCGGACGTGAATGTGCTGGTGAACGATATTTCGCTTGATGCCGGCAGCGGCGGGAATGTCGTCGGTCGCGCGCTGATCGTTCACGAGCAGCCGGACGATTACAAGAGCCAGCCCTCCGGCAACGCCGGCCCGCGCATCGCGTGTGGTGTCATCACCGGTGACGGCATCGCGCCCAGGGACTGAGTAGGGCTGCGGCCGGCGGTCAGCTTGCACCGTGCTGGTTCTGTGTGGTGCAACTTCGCCGAACGGCAATCCGGTTTTCGCCGTCGATGGATGATCCGCGGGATCGGCAACCGCAGGCCAATGACGCTTGTCGGATGACATGGGCACCATGGAACCGCCGCGTTTGGTCTTCATCCGTCGGCGGTGACCTGGCGACGGACGTGAGTTCATGGAGCCCTCCGCCCCCTCCGTCACGTTTGTCTGCCTGAACGATTGGCGCCGGGGATCGCCGAACTCAGGCGAGCCGGCCTGGGTGATCAAGAAAGTCGACATGCAAACAAGGCGTCAGGCCCTTGCCATGCGGAACCGTGGAGGCCACGGCGGTAGAATGGCGCTTTGGTTGCCCGACTCCCCATGCTCACCAGTCTCCGCTCCTCGACGCCACTGCTGCTGAGCACGGTATTCCTGTTGATGGGTGTCGGCCTGCTGCATACGCATATCGCGTTGCAGGGGCGGACGCTCGGATTTTCGGTGGGCATGATCGGCGTGTTGACGTCGGCCTATTACGCCGGGTTCCTGGTCGGCACCTACACGATTCCGCGGCTGACCCACCGCATCGGCCACATCCGCACCTTTGCGTTTTGCACGGCGCTGGTGACCTTGGTGGTATTGGTGCAGGCGCTCGATCCCGCCTATGGCGTGTGGTTTGTTTTGCGCGTGCTGCAGGGGCTGCTGCTGGTCGGCTTGTACGCGATCATCGAAAGCTGGCTGAACGCTGCTGCGGAGCCGTCGCATCGCAGCTCGGTGTTCGCGATCTACATGATGCTGAATCTTGGCGCCAGCGCCGCGGCGCAGCAGTTGCTGCGCATTCCCGGTGAAGGCTTCGTGCTGTTCTGCGTGGTGGCGATCCTGTTTTGCGCGGCCAGCCTGCCGGTGGTGGCGAGCCGGCAGCCGCAACCACACATCCGTTCGGTACCGCAGGTACAGATCCGGCGCCTGTTCAGACTGGCGCCCACGGCGCTGTTCACTGCACTGCTTTCCGGACTGGTGCTCGGTGCTTTCTGGGGGCTGCTGCCGTTGTATGCAGCGTCTCGCGGCCTCGGCGTTGACGGCATTGGTACCTACATGAGCGTCGCCATTGCCGGCGGCGTGGTGTTGCAATGGCCACTGGGTCGATTTTCCGACCGCATCGATCGCCGCATGGCGCTTTCGTTGATTGCTGCAACGGCGGCGCTGGCGGCGCTGA
The DNA here is from genome assembly GCF_055809185.1 of Rhodanobacter sp. G2-10. NCBI lineage: Bacteria > Pseudomonadati > Pseudomonadota > Gammaproteobacteria > Lysobacterales > Rhodanobacteraceae > Rhodanobacter > Rhodanobacter sp. G2-10. Next base: position 398,868 of record NZ_CM147900.1, read on the forward strand.
TCAACTTGCTCCTTCCCGGCGCCGGGGGTGTCGCGGCGATGGTGGTGATCTTCGTGTTCGGTGGCATGAGCTTTACGCTGTATCCGATTGCGGTGGCGCATCTGGTGGATTACGTTCACCGGGACGAGCTGCTGTCGGCATCCAGCACCGTGTTGCTGGTCAACGGTGTGGGTTCGGCAATCGGACCACTGCTGGCTGGCGCCATCATGAGTTTGCTGAGCCCGCGCCTGCTGTTTGGCTGGTTCGCGGTGCTCGACGGAATGATCGCCGCCTATGCGTTCTATCGCTTCATCCACCGCAAACGCGAAGTGACCCCGGACGACAATTTCGTGCCGTTGGTAAACACCACCCCGAGCTCGCTGGATATTCACGCAGCCGATGGCGTCAGGGACCATTAGCCAGCCGGGTTGCGGCACGTTGGCATTGTCGGATCATCAACGCGGAGGTGGCATCATGCGTCAGCAAACCAGGATATTTGGACCAGTCGCGCTGTGGCTGGCCATGGCAGGGTGCCTGGCGACCAGTTTCTCGCCGGCGGACGCGACGGACGCGGCGCCCACGGTTCGTGTCGGCGTGCTGGACCGAGCCCCTTACCGCATGGATATTCCGGCACGTTGGAACGGCGATCTGGTGATGCTGATGCATGGATACGAGCCTGCGTTCTCCCAGCGCAAGCTGCCGATGCGTCCGGGGGACGCCACCCACGTTTTCCTGGAGCAGGGCTATGCCGTGGCGCAGAGCGCCTATGCGTCGAAAGGCTGGGCGGTCGGTGATGCCATCAAGGACAATGAGCATCTTCGAAAGCAATTCAGCAAGACGTTCAAAAACCCGGCCCACACATATATCGTTGGTTTCTCGCTGGGCGGCATGGAAACCGTGGCCAGCGTCGAGCGCTACCGCCACGCCTATACCGGGGCCCTGGTGATGTGCGGCGCCACCGTATCGACACCCGAAATCCTGTCGCGCGCCGTGCTCACGCCGCTGGTGGCGTTCGATGTACTGATTCCCGGTGTGCTGCCAGACCTTGCCGCCACCGATGCTCCACCATTCATTCCGCGCGAGGTCTTTGCCAAGGCGTTGCAGGCACACCCGCATCAGGAGGCGCTGCTGGACAAGCGGCTGCAGGAGACCCCCGAGCGACTGCCCGGTGCGCTGATGCTCTACTACATGGTGCTGCGTGAGCTCGACCATCGTGCGGGCGGCATGCCGGTGGACAACCGCAAAACGATCTATCACGGGTTCGGCGATGACGCCTGGTTCAACAGTCGGGTGCATCGTTACACCGGATCGCCTTCCGCGATGGCCTACGCCCGGCGCAACGTGACGTTGACCGGCCGGGTTGACGTACCGCTGGTGATGCAGTGGAACGCTTTCGACCCGACGATTCCCGCACGCTTTCATCCTGTCTATCCGGATCAGGTGCGTGCAGTTGGCAACGGCAAGTGGTTGACTGTCCTCCCGCCCGTTGGCGACGGGCATTGCGAATTTACCGACCAGCAAATCGGAACGGCGTTCAGGACACTGGTTGGCAAGGCGCGTTCGGCCGGTCAGGGTGCGGCTGGCAGGCAATGACCGGGCAGTATCTTTTTTGGGTCCGGTCAAGGCATGCTTTGGCCATGACCGCTGACGCCTCCCGGCTGCGCGGTCGTCCATATTCATCGGGGGCATGATCATGAAGCAGGCCATGGCGCAAGCGGCGATATCGCGCCATCGCCGACGATCGCCGGTGCGCATGCCGGGGGTCCGCGCTGCGGGGCTGCCGCGATGGAGCTGACGCCGGACGCTCCATTGCAGCCACGGAACCCAGGCCGGGCAGAAGGCCCTTACGCTGGGCGGAATCGCAAGCGCGTCGCGTTGAAGGCGCTGGCGGTGCGCGCGGGCGAGACCTTGCGCGATGGCGACACGCTGGGCCGCTGGGGCGGCGAGGAGTTCGTGATCGTGCTTCCCGAGGCGGCGCTCGACGATGCCCTGCGCAAGGCCCGGGCCTTGTGTGCGCACGTGGTCGCGACGCCACTCATCAACGACCTGTTGCTCAGCATCAGTTGCGGGGTGGCATGCGTGACTCCCGACGACACCGTCGAGAGCCTGTTTCATCGCGCCGACATGGCTTTGTATGCTGCCAAGCAGGGCGGGCGCAATCGCGCCCAGAGCAGCGCTCCGAGGTGAGCACCTCGGGATCGGGCGCCGCGCCCATGGGTAGAGGCGTCGGCGCGAGCGACGCGTGACTTCCGGATGACTGCCGCGCGGCCTCGCGCGCGCTCAAGGAGGCGACGCCGCGGCGTCGCGCCCGCATAATCCGACAGACTGCGTATCGCATGCATCACGGGACGACCCATGGAGCCGAATTTCTGGCGCGAGAAATGGGCGAAAGGCGAGACTGCCTTTCACCAGAGGGAAGCCAATCCGCTTCTGGTCGAGCACATGGCGAGGCTGGAATTGCCGCCGGGCAGTCGGGTGTTCCTGCCGCTGTGCGGAAAGACCAGGGATATTGCCTGGTTGCTCACCCAGGGTTATCGCGTATGCGGTGCCGAGCTGGTGGAGACGGCGGTGGAGCAATTGTTCGACGAATTGGGCGTCGCGCCGGTCATTGCCCCGGAGCGGACAGGGCGCCGCTACAGCGCGGCGGGGTTGGATATCTTTGTCGGCGACCTGTTTGCCCTGTCAGCCGATGCTCTTGGCGCAGTCGATGCGGTGTATGACCGCGCCGCTCTCGTGGCATTGCCGCAAGCCATGCGTGAACGGTATGCGGCTCGTCTGACCGCACTGACTGGCGCGGCGCCGCAGTTGCTGCTGACGTTCTTCTACGACCAGTGTTTGATGAGCGGAGCGCCGTTTTCAGTGAGCGGTGACGAGGTCCGTCGACACTACGGCGATCGGCACGCCATCAGCTTGATCGCAAGCCATGAAGTAGTCGGTGGCCTCAAGGGCCAGTGCGCGGCGCGCGAGGAGGCATGGCTGCTGCGCTGACGAGGGCGATTCGCTACCGCGAAGCCGAACGGCTGTCCGGGCGTCGGGGGCTTTGGGAAGCGCCAGCACCGGATATTGCGACGCGAGCGGAGCACGAACCACTGCCCATGCTTGAGTTGCTTCCGCACTGACGGGGAACAGCGAATGGATTCGACTTGCCACGGCGAACCGGCAGCGGCGTCAGAATCGACTTTTCGTTGTCGTCCATCGAGAGCAAAACTCGTGGGGCGAGATTGTCGCCCGGGCAACGTACACTCGGACCTTGTGGGTTCCTCCTTCTGGTCAGGTGCAAAACCATGGGCAAGCTTTCAAGGATCCTGGTTCCGATTGATTTTTCGCCGGTATGCGATCGTGCGTTGGCTCAGGCGGCCGCCATTGCCTCCCGCAGCGGGGCGGAGCTGCATGTGCTGCATGTGCAGGTGTTGAGCCGGAGCAAGTACGGCTGGGCTGCGATACCGGTCATCGTGGACGTCGAGAAGGTCATCGCCGATCTGTCGCGGAAGGATCTGGACAAGGCCGTGCAGCACATTCAGCCGCCGGTGATCAGCGAACTCGTCCAGGGGCTCGACGAGGCGCCGACGATCCTGGAGTACTGCAGGCAGCACGACATCGACCTGATCGTGATGGGTTCGCAGACGCGCAACGACATCGGCCGCATGTTTCTGGGCAGCGTGACGGCCGAGGTCCTGCGCGAGTCACCAGTATCCGTGCTGGTGATCGGCCCGGAACACCCGTTGCACGCGGAGGGCTACCGACAGGTGCTGGCGCCGGTGGATTTTTCCGAAAGCTCGGTTTCGGCGCTGCAGCAGGCCTCCGTGATGGCGCGGGCGCAGGACGCGAACCTGGTCGTGCTGCATGTGGTCGAGCCGCCGAAGAGTGTGCCTTACATCAGCATGCGTGGACCGGTCGAGGCATGGCGCGAGCGTGCTGCGGAGTCGCTGGACAAACTCGTGGACAGTGCCGGCTTGCCGCAGGCCGCAACACAAAGTCTGGTCCTGATCGGACGCGCCGACCGCGAGATCGTGCGCTGCGCGAACGAGCAGGGTGCTGATCTGATCGTGATGGGAACGGAGGGTCTGTCCGGTCTGAGCCGGATGCTGCTGGGCAGCACCACCGAGCGCGTGCTGCGCAGTGCGCCCTGTGCCGTCTTGGCGCATCGCGGCGCGATGGTGGACAGCCTGTAGCAGGCCGTTTGCGCAGCTGAGCAACGAAACCCGCTTCAGATGAAACCCGTGATGCTGTGTGGCCCGCCTGACCAGGCAAGCGGCCCGTGGTAGCAAACGCTCAGACGTCGAATCCGGGCGATCAGCCTTTATGGGTGACAAGGGCCTATGCTGGGGCGGCGATCACGCACGAGGGTTTCTGCCATGGCTGATATTTCCGGCACGACGAGCAACGGGTTTGCCTACGAAGGTGACTACCAGCTGCCCAGTGCTGGCCGCGTGCACTGGTCGGTGACATTCCGTCATGACGGCGACTTCGCCGGTATCCGGCATGGCTGCGTGCATGGCATGCAGGACATGCACGCGGATGGACTGGAGCAAGCGGTAAAGCGTGACATCGAATCGACGTGGACACGGTCGCGTTGAGCCCGCGTTGTGGGGTCGGGTTCCCTGGCTTTGCAAGCCAATTGGGGGCCCGCACAGGGATTCTGGAATCATTCGACTTCGTGGCATGAGGTGACGCCAAATCAGCGAACGGCGGAAAGCTCAGCCAGTTTTGCGATGGTGTTGATGTTACGTGCAGTGCCGGCCTTTGCCGTCGGGATCGTGAGACGCGAGTCGGCCATGCCCTCGCCGTAATGCACGTAGATCTCGCGTTTGCCCAGGGCCAGTTTCTCCAACTTTCGGTTCTTGATGTCATCCAATGCGTCGGCGGGCGGCGCCTCGTCGAGATAGATCGCCACCACGCGATTGCCCGGTGCTTCGGGAAAGGGGTTGTCCGCCAGCACCTGGGCCATCTCGGTCGCCGTACGTATCAGCACCCCGACCGGCTTGCCGGCATAGTCGCGCAACTTCTCTTCCAGCTTCTTCTTCACCGCGGTTTCGCCCAACGCGCTGGTGAAGAGCACATTGCCACTGGCTATCCAGGTACGCACATGGGCGAAGCCGATCGCTTCGCACATGGCCTTGAGTTCGCTCATCGGCAGCTTGCCGGTGCCGCCGACGTTGACTGCGCGAAGCAGCGCTACATAGTGGGTCATCGTCGTGTCGCTCCGATCGTCCCGGCCGTGTCTTGATCCGCGCGTACCCGAAGCGCGTGCTTATTCCCCGGCGCCGTCGTCGGCAAACGCCCCGGGGGCGGAGCCGAAATCACCATCAGCCTGGGCTGCCATGTAGGAGAAGGCCGCGTAGACCGCGACGTTCTGCGCCAGCTCCTTCGGATCGATCTTGTCCAGCGTGTCGTTGGCGGTGTGGTGCCAATCGAAGTAGTGGGTGCCGTCCTGGGTCAATGACAGGGCAGCCATGCCCTTGGCATGCATTTGCGACAGGTCGGGACCGCCGCCACCCGGGAGCTTGGCGTCGTAGGCAACCCCAATCGGTGCCAGCACGCTTGCGATCTGCCCGATGGCGCCGCGTGCGGAAGGCTTCACGCTGGCGCTCATGCGCCACACCGGTCCGGCACCGAAGTCCGATTCCGAGCCGAGCTGGAACTTCGCCACCTCGCCCCCGTGTTTCTCGGCGTAGGCGCGACCACCCCACAGACCCATTTCCTCGTTGGCGAACGCGATCACGCGGATGGTGCGATCGGGCCGCTGCGGCAGGTCGTGGATCAGCTTGGCGGCGGCCATGGCGATGGCCACGCCGGCGCCATCGTCGATCGCGCCGGTGCCGGGATCCCACGAATCGAGATGGCCGCCGATCGCGACCACCTGGTCGGGATACTTGCGTCCGGTGATTTCACCGACCACGTTGGCGCCGGTGTACTCGCCGACGATGCCGCAGTCCAGGTCGAGCTTGACCGTCACCGGCTTGCCATGGGCGAGTACGCGACTGAGCTGGTCGGCATCGGGATGGGACAGCGCGGCGGCGGGGATCGACTTCTCGCCCGGGCGAAAACCGGTGACGCCGGTATGCGCGATACGCTGGTGCGCATCCGTGCCGGCCGAACGCAGCAAATACGCGGCGGCGCCCTTGGCCGCGGCGATCGGCGGCCCGGCCGTGCGCACGGCCGAACCCATGCCGTAGCCATGGCCATCCTTTTCGCGCTGCATCCGGTAATCGACGTAGACGATCTTGCCCTTGACGCTGGCCGGATCGGCTGCCTTCAGTGCGTCGAGGCTGTCGAACTTCACCACTTGCGCAGACAGCCCGCCTTTTGGCGTGCCCGGCGAATAGCCGAGCGCGGTCAACACCAGCCGCTGCGGGAACGGCGACACGATGGCACCGCTCTCGCTGCGTCGCTGCCACAGCGGAAACGTCACCGGTTCGGTATAGACCTTGTCGAACCCCAGCGCCTTGAACTTCGCCACGGCCCACTCGCGTGCGCGCAGGTCGGCTTCGCTGCCGGCCATGCGCGGTCCCACTTCCGTGGTGAGTGAGCTGACGATCCGGTACGCCGTGTCATCGTGCATCGCCCGGTCGCGCAGCTGTTCGGCGGTGCGCACCGCCGTGGCCGGAATCGAGGTGGCCGCAGCCGCGGCGCCGCAGGCAAACAGGGAACCGACAGCCAGTGCAACAAGGGTCATGCGACGCATCGGAAACCTCCGCAATCGAAACCCCGATTATGACGCCGCGCCACCCGCGCACACGGACCAGAAGTCACGATCAAGCACAATTCCGAACACCGAACACCGCTCTTACAACTTCTTCTCCTTCAGCAAATCCCGGATCTCCGTCAACAGCGCCACCTCAGCCGGCGGTGCAGCGGGTGCCGCTTCCTCTTTCCTGTGTATCCGGTTCATCGCCTTGATCACCATGAAGATGGCGAAGGCGATGATGATGAAGGTGATGATGGTATTGATGAAGGCGCCGTAGTTGATCGCAACTTCGGCGATCTTGTGAGCCGGATCGGTATTGTCCGCCGGCTTGATCACCCATTTGAGCTTGGAGAAGTCGATGCCGCCGGTAAGCCAGCCGATCGGCGGCATGATCACGTCGCTGACCAGTGAACTGACAATCTTGCCGAATGCGCCGCCGATGACGATGCCGACCGCCATGTCCATCACGTTGCCGCGCATCGCGAACGCCTTGAATTCCTGCATCATGCCCATGCTGTTCTCCCCAGGGTTGCGCCAAATGGCCCTGGAACTCTAGCGCAGCATGGACGCCGCGCACAGCCATGGCCCGGGGTCAGACGATGCGTGAAACCAGCTCGGCGACGCCCACCAGTTCGGCATGGATGCGGTCGCCACGTTGCAGCGCCGCCACGCCGGCGGGGGTGCCGGTGAATATCAGGTCGCCGGGCTTCAGTTCGAACAGGCGCGACAGGGCGGCGATGATCTGCGGCACGTCGTGCACCATCTCGCCCAGACGGGTCTGCTGACGCAACTCGCCGTTGACCTGCAGGCGCAGTTCGGTGTCCGCGCTGATCGCTGCCGTCGCCGCCGGGTGCAGCGCCGAGATCGGCGCCGAATGGTCGAATGCCTTGGCCACGTCCCACGGGTGACCCTTGGCCTTGGCTTGTGCCTGCAGGTCGCGTCGGGTCAGGTCCAGGCCCACGCCGTAGCCCCACACCAGCGCAGCCGCTTGCTCGACCTCGATGTCACGCCCGCCCGCGCCCAGTGCCACCACCATCTCGACTTCGTGATGCAGGTCGCTGGTGGCCGACGGGTAGGGCACATCCGCACCGTCGCTGACCACCGCATCGGCCGGCTTGCAGAAAAACATCGGTGCCGCCTTGTCCACGCTTGCCCCCATCTCGCGCGCATGCTCGGCGTAGTTGCGGCCGATGCAGAACACCCGGCGAATCGGAAAGCGCTGGTCGCTGCCGATGATGGGCAGGGAGGGAGTGGCGGGCGCGGGAATGACAAGGCTCATGGCGCGAAGCGTAGCAAACCGGCGGCGCTTGCAGGGAGGCCGGCGGGCGGAGCCCGCCCTACGATTCTCGTACCGTGACGGATGCGTCGCTGTAGGGCGGGCTCTGCCCGCCGGTTTCCCCAGGCACCGGATGACATCTGTCACGACCGATAGCTGATGTCGTGCCTTGAATCGGTGCTCGCCAGTGCGTCACTCTGCACCCATCGAATCACCGGCCCAGCCGGGCAGGGAGTGGGAGTGAGCAACGCCGACTTGTTGAAGCAGCTGCGTATTGAACGCCATCAGCGCGAAGACCACGGGAACGGCCGTGCGCGCTGGCCTTGGGTGCTTGGTGCGCTGGTGGTCGTGCTGTTGCTGCTCGGCGGCACGGGCTGGTTCTGGCTGGGTCATCGCGCGCTGTCGGTGCAAGTGGCGCAGGCGGTGTCGATCAGTGCGGACAGCGATGCCGGCGCCGTGTTGCAGGCCACCGGCTACGTCACCGCGCGGCGCCAGGCGACGGTATCGGCGCAGATCACCGGCACGCTGACTGCGGTGCTGATCGAGGAAGGCGATCACGTCAGCAAGGGCCAGGTTTTGGCGCGGCTGGACGACAGCGCATACAAGGCTGCGCTGCAAACGGCCAGGGCGCAGGCTGCCGCGGCGCAGGCGCTGGTGGCGCAATACCGGGCGCAGCTGGCGCAGAACCGGAACGACTCGGCTCGGCTGCAGTCGCTGGCAAAGCAGGGGCTGGTGTCGAAACAGTCGGCGGAGCAGGCGCGCACACTGGTCGACACGACCCGCGCACAGTTGGCGGCGCAGCAGAAGCAGGCGGCTGCCGCCGAGGCGCAGGCAGTGCAGGCGAAGGTCAATTTTGATTACACCGTGGTGCGTGCGCCGTTCAGCGGCGTGGTCACCACCAAGGATGCGCAGGTCGGCGAGATCATCTCGCCGTTGTCCGCCGGCGGTGGCTTCACCCGCACCGGCGTGGGCACCATCGTCGACATGGATTCGCTGGAAGTGGATGTCGACGTCAACGAGGCCTACATCGGCCGGGTCCAGCCGGACATGCCGGCCGAAGCGGTGCTGGATGCCTATCCGGATTGGAAGATTCCCGCCCACGTCATCGCGATCGTGCCCACCGCCGATCGCGGCAAGGCCACCATCAAGGTGCGCGTCGCGCTGGAGAAGAAGGATGCGCGGATCGTGCCGGAGATGGGGGTGCGCGTCTCGTTCCTGGAACAGCAGGCCAAACGCGGAAGCGCCGCCCAGGCGCCCAAAGGCGTGCTGGTGCCGGCCAACGCCATCGTGCAACGCGACGGACACAGCGTGGTGTTCGTGGTTGAAGAGGGCAAGGCGCAGCTCCGACGCGTGAATCCGGCGGCGCAAACCTATGGCGAACTGCGCCTGCTGCCGGGCGGCGTGAATTCGGGCGACAGTGTCGTGACCACGCCGCCGGCCGCCCTGCACGATGGTTCACCCGTCAAGACAAAAGAACCCTGAATCCGCCACTTTCTTGAAGTCGTGAAAGCCCGCTGGCGGGCGATGCTCATCCGAACACCGAACACCGAACACCGAACACCGAACACCGAACACCGAACACCGAACACCGAACACAACCCTGCCCCACGACCTCAGCAACCATTCCACGGAGAACTGCCATGGGCGCCCTCATCGATATCCAGAACCTCGCCAAGACCTACGAGCGCGGCAAGCAGAAGGTCGAGGTGCTGCATCACGTCAACCTCGCCATTGGGGAGGGTGATTTTCTCGCCCTGATGGGTCCGTCCGGTTCGGGCAAGACGACCTTGCTCAACCTGATCGGCGGGCTTGATACGCCCACGGCCGGCAGTATCAGCGTGGGAGGGCAACGCATCGACCAGATGAGTGGTGGGGCGCTGGCCAAGTGGCGCGCGTCGAACGTCGGCTTCATCTTCCAGTTCTACAACCTGATGCCGATGCTGTCGGCGCAGCGCAATGTGGAACTGCCCTTGTTGCTGACGAAACTGTCGGCGGCGCAACGCAAGAAGAATGCGTCGATTGCGCTGCAGCTGGTGGGGCTGGCCGATCGCGCCAGTCACAAGCCGGGCGAGCTCTCCGGCGGCCAGCAGCAGCGCGTGGCGATCGCCCGCGCGATCGTGTCCGACCCGACCTTGCTGGTGTGCGACGAGCCAACCGGCGACCTGGATCGGCAATCGGCGGAGGAGGTACTTGGCCTGCTGCAGCAGCTCAACCGCGAGCACGGCAAGACCATCGTGATGGTGACGCACGATCCCAAGGCCGCCGAGTACGCCACGCATACGCTGCACCTGGACAAGGGCACCCTGGTCGAACAGGCCACGGCGTGAGGAGGTCATCATGAAATATCTCCACCTGATCTGGGCTGCGCTGTTCCGGCGCAAGACCCGCACGTTTCTCACCCTGGTGTCGATCATCGCCGCGTTCCTGTTGTTCGGCCTGCTCAACTCGGTGCGCATGGCGTTCACCGCCGGGGACAGTGTCGATGGCGCCGGGCGGCTGATCGTCAACTCGCGCATGTCGATGCAGCAACCGTTGCCCGAGAGTCTGGGCGCGCGCATCGCGGCGGTGTCGGGGGTGGGCGAGGTGGCTTCGGCGAACTGGTTCGGCGGCGTCTACCAGGACCCGCGCAACCAGGTCATCAGTTTCGCGGTGAGCCCCAACTACATCGAGCTGTACCCGGAAATCGTGTTGCCGGCGGCGCAGCGCGCGGCGTGGGACCGTACCCGCACCGGCGCGATCGTCGGCGCGGCGCTGGCGAAGAAATACGGCTGGAAGGTCGGCGACAGGATTCCGCTGCAGTCGACCATCTTTCCGTCCAGGGCATCCGGCGGCAACACCTGGACGTTCGACATCACCGGTATCTTCCATGCGAAGACCGAGGCGGCGGCCGGCCGCGAGCAGTTGCTGCTGTTCCACTGGAAGTATTTCGACGAGAACAATGCCTTCGGCTCGGGCACGGTGCACTGGTATGTCGTCAAGGTGGCCAACCCGGCGCATGCCGACGCGGTGGCCAAGACGATCGACGCCATTTCAGCCAATTCCGATCATGAGACCAAGGCGCAAACCGAGCAGGCATTCCAGGCCTCGTTCATCAAGCAACTGGTGAATATCGGCCTGATCGTGGTGTCGATCATGGGCGCGGTGTTCTTCACGTTGCTGCTGCTGACCGGCAACACCATGATGCAGGCCGTGCGCGAGCGCACCTCGGAGCTGGCGGTGTTGAAGACGATCGGCTTTTCCAGTCGCAGCGTGCAGGCAATGGTGCTGGCCGAGAGCGTGCTGTTGCTGCTGCTTGGCGGCGTGATCGGACTGGCGCTGGTGTCGGCGATCGTGCCGGGCATCGGCGCCGCCAGCGGCGGCATGATTCCGGTGCGCGGCGTCAGTGCGGGCACCTGGGGGCTGGGTGTCGCGCTGATGCTGATGATCGGACTGATCGTCGGCTGGATACCCGCGTGGCGTGCGATGCGCCTCAACATCGTCGACGCACTCAGCGGCCGCTGACAGGAGCTCGCCATGAAGAAATTTCTGTTCAATCTGGGACTGGTGGTGCTGGTGATCCTCGCCGTGTACGGGTGGACCTGGTTGCCATGGTTTGGCGCCATTGCGCTGGTGCTGGTGCTGGCCGCGTGGCTGGTGCTGTCGCGCAGCGGTCGGCAGGCCGCGTCGGTGACCGCTGTGGGAGTCAGCACGATCAGGCAGCGCGCGGGTTCTTCGTCGGTCATCGTCATCGGCATCGCGGGTGTGGTCGCCGTGCTGGTGGCGCTGTTGGCGATGGGCGAGGGACTCACCGCGACGCTGGAGAGCGGTGGCCGCAGCGACACCGCGATCGTGCTGCGCGGCGGGGCAGCGGCAGAATCGGCATCGGTGTTGACGCACGACGATGTGCTCGCAATCGAACAGGCGCCCGGCATCGCGCGCGATGCCAGTGGCAAGCCGATCGCGTCGGCGGAACTGGTAGTAGCTGCCAGCGTCAAGCAGAAGGGTTCGGACGAGGATGCCAACGCGCAGCTGCGCGGCATCGACGATGAAGCCTGGGCATTGCGCCCTGACCTGAAAATCATCAAGGGACGCAAGTTCAAGCCCGGTCTGCGCGAGTTGACCGTGGGCCAGGGCGCGGCGCGGCAATTTGCGGGCATGGCCATCGGCGACGAGGTGAAGCTGGGCAGGGAGTCGTGGAAGGTGGTGGGCGTGTTCGCCTCCGGCGACGCCTACGATTCCGAGTTGTGGGGTGACCGTCAGACGGTGGCGTCAGCCTATCGCCGCGGCAACAGCGCCGAATCGGTGCTGGTCAAGCTCACCGGCTCCGCTGCATTCGATCGTTTCCATGCGGCGCTGGCGTCCGATCCGAAGCTGAAGGTCGAAGCCAGCACCACCAGCGACTATTTCGCCAACCAGTCCGCGGGCTTGGCCAAGGTGATCCGCATTGTCGGCCTGACCGTGGGCATCATCATGGCCATCGGCGCCATCTTCGGCGCGCTCAACTGCATGTTCGCCGCGGTGGCAGGGCGCGCCAGGGAGATTGCCACCCTGCGCGCCATCGGCTTCCGCAGTGTTCCGGTGGTGGTCTCGGTGATGCTGGAAACCATGCTGCTGGCGCTGCTCGGTGGCGTGCTCGGTGCGCTGATCGTGTGGTTGGTATTCAACGGCTACACCGCCTCGACGCTGAGCGGGCTGACCCAGATCGTGTTCCGCTTCCAGGTTTCGCCGCAACTGCTGTGGGAAGGCCTGAAGTGGGCGCTGGCGATCGGTTTCATCGGCGGCCTGTTTCCGGCCGTGCGCGCGGCACGTTTGCCGGTGACGACGGCGCTGCGCGAGTCATGAGGAGGTCGGGCCGTGCCTTCGTGGCTTCGGCGGGCGGAGCCCGCCCTACGGAAATGGCCGCCGCGCGGTATCGTTGATCCCGGCCGTTGATGCTGATGGCGTATGCACCATCGTCGTGGCAAAGCGCAGCGAGGTTCGTAGGGCGGGCTCTGCCCGCCGCCTCCCTCCGCGCGACGATCAACGAACGGTCACCACCGTCAACGCCGACACCAGTGATCTCAGCGCGCGCCGCCACCAAAGCGCAGCCGCGCTGACGAGGGTGCGCTGGTGCCGCGCGCGCGTCCCAGCGTGATCACCATCACCCCGAGCAGGATCACGGCCATGCCGGCCAGGTCGAACGGACCCAGATGTTCGCCGGCCAACAGGATGCCCAGCAACACGGCTACCGGCGGGTTCACGTAGGCGTAGCTGGTGGCGAGCGCGGGGCGGGCGTGCTTGAGCACGTACAGGTAGGCGCTGAAGGCGATGATCGAGCCGAATACCGCCAGGTAGATCAGTGCCAGCGTGGCGTGGGTGCTGGGGTGTGAGGGCAGACGTTCGCCGTAGAGAAAGCCGAACAGCAGCAAGGCGACGCTGGCGCACAACATCTGCGCGGCGGTGTTCATCGGGCCGGCCGGCATGTCGCGGCGACGGCTCCAGGCCGAGCCGAAGGCCCAGCACATGGCCGCGGTCAGCAATGCCAGCGCGCCCAGCCGCGAACCGGACAGGCTGCTGCCCAGGTTCAGCACGATCACGCCGGCGAAACCGATCGCCAGACCGGCGCTCTCGCGCCGGTTCGGCCATTGCCCGTACATGCCGGTGAACAACGCGGCAAACAGCGGCATGCTCGCCACTGCCACCGCGGCGATGCCGGAGCTGACCCGTTCCTCGGCAAAGCAGACCAGCCCGTTGCCCATGCCCAACAGCAGCAAGCCGGTGAACGCGGCGTTGCGCCATTGCAGCGGCGTGGGCGGGGCCAGGCCGCGCCAGCGCAGGAAGCCGTACAAGGCGATGCCGGCACCCAGAAAGCGAATGCCGGCAAGCAGAAACGGGGGATAGCTCTCCAGCGCGAAGCGGATACCCAGGTAGGTCGAGCCCCAGATTATGTACAGCGTGAGCAGGCCCAGGGGGATCAGCAGGCGTGGATCAGCCAAGTGGCGCGACGGGGTGGCGCCGTCGTCGGAGAATGCGGGCATGGGGGTGAACCGAGGTGGGGACAGCGCATTATCCGCGAAGGCGAGCGCATGTAGGAGCGCACCCTGTGCGCGAACGGCGGGCGCAGCCCGGCTTGCAAAGCTGCGGCAACGGCCAGTGCATCGCGCACTTCGGTGCGCTCCTGCAAACTGATCAATGGGTGACGGGGCGCCCTTGCCGAATCACTTCGAACTCGCCCTCCAGCACCTTCGGCTGCGGCGCGTGCGGCGCCGGCTTTGCTGTCGCATGGCCCTGCTTCCATTGGCGGATCGCCAGCAGGATCACGCCGCCGACCAGCAATACACCAGCCACCACCAGGCCGAAAACCAGCAATACGCCGATCACGGCCAGGCCCAGTACCAGCGAAAGGAAGCGCGCCACGGGGTGGCGGGGACGACGCATGGAATGCACGAAAAGTCGCATGTGTTAAAAATCCGTGTGGTAAAATCAACAACTTACAGTGACACGATGGGGCCTAACGTCCCGCGAGGCAAGTGCCGATGGATACAGTCAGCCCGGTCGAATCGTCGCAGCAGCAGGCACTCTGTCCGCTGGCGCAGATACCTGACGGCGGAGCTACCGCCGTCGACGCGACCCTGGCCGATGGCGAGGAAAGCGTGATCCTGCTGCGCCAGGGCGAGCAGGTGCGCGGCTATCGCAATATCTGCCCGCACGCCGGCAATCGCCTGGACTATGCGCCCGGCAAATTCCTGCTGAAGAACGACACCCTGATCTGCGCCGTGCATGGCGCCGTGTTCAACCAGGGAGATGGCCTGTGCATCGGCGGGCCCTGCCGCGGGCAACACCTGTTGCCGGTGGCGGTTCGGGTGATCGACGACGCGGTCTGCCTGGAGCCCGCCGGCCAGTCTTGACTATTCCCGACTCCCGATTTCCGATTCCGGGCACCTCACCGAAACATCAGATTCACCACGATCAACGTGACCACCAGCACCAGCAGGGTCAGTGGCGCGCCGATGCGCAGGAAATCCTTGCCACGGTAACCGCCGGGGCCGGTCACCATCATCAGCGCGGGGTGGCCGGAGCTGAGCAGGAAGGTGTTGGACGACGACACGGCGACGATCAGCGCATAGGCCGACGGGTTGCCGCCGGTGGCGATCGCCACGCTGATCGCGATCGGCACCATCATCACGGTGGCGCCCACGTTCGACATTACCTGCGAGAACAGCAAGGTCAGTACGGCCAGGCACAGTTGCAGCACCCACGGTGCGGCTCCGCCCAGGTGCACCAGCACTTCCTGGGCGATCCATGCGGCCGTGCCGGTGGCATCCATCGACCAGCCCAGCGGGATCAGGCAGGCGATCACGAAGATCGTCTTCCAGTTGATCGCCTTGAACGCCTCGTCCATGTTGAGCACGCCGGTCAGCAGCATCGCGATCGCGCCGGTCATCATTGACAGTGACAGGTCGAGATTGGTGAACAGCGCCAAACCCTGCGCCATCAGAAAGAAGCCCACCGCCTGCCAGATCTTGCCGGGGCGTTGCTGTTCCTTGGGGATGTCGGTGACGACGACCAGGTCCTTGTCTTCGGCCGCCATCGCCAGGTCATGCCAGTTGCTGTGCAGCACCACGGTGTCGCCCGCGCGCAGGCTCACCTGGCGCACGTCGTCGCGGAAGACCTGGTCGCCGCGGTTGACCGCCAGCACCGAGATGCCGAAGCGCTTGCGCAGGCGCAGCTCGGCCACGGTGTGCTTGATGAACCGCGACACCGGCGGGATCACCACTTCGGAGATGCCGGCGCGGGTCGGGTTGAACAGCTCGCCCAGTTGGCGCATGCGCGTCGACAGCCGGCACAGCTGGTTGTTGGCAAACTGGTTCAGCTGCTCACGCGGGCCCAGCACGCCGAGGATCGAGCCGACCCAGATCACGTGATCGGCCGGCGGCGCCATGCGCGAATCGTTGCCGCTCTTGATCGCCAGGATCAGCGGTGCCTCGTGCAGGGCTTCGGCCTCGCCGATGCTCATGCCGACCAGCGGACTTTCCGCCGTGACGGTGAGTTCAGCGGTTTCGCCGCCGATGCCGTAGGTCTCGGCGAAATAGCTCTCGGTTCGCCCCGGGGTGACCTTCAGTCGCTGGTCCTCATGCCCGGGCAGCAACTTGCGGCCGAAGAAATAGAAATACGCCACGCCGACCACGGCCAGCGCGAGGCCCACCGGGGTAACGCTGAACAAACCGAATTTCGGGATCGTGTGCGCGCCGGGGGGCAGGTTGGCGTTGGCACTGGCGATCAGATCGTTCAGCACGATCAACGGTGAGTTGGCGATCAGCGTGGTGTTGGTGGCGGTGAGGATGCAGAACGCCATCGGCAGCAGCAGCCGCGAGATCGGCACACCGGTGCGCGCCGCCAGTCGGCTGCTGACCGGGATCATCAGCGCGGCCAGCGCCTGACTCGGGATCACCGCGCTGAAGAAGCTGGCGACCAGGTTGATCACCATGCCCAGGCGCGACTCCACGCCGCTGGCCATGCGCATCACGAAGCGTGCGGTGTGGCTGAGCACGCCCGCGCGGTCCAGCCCTTCGCCCATGATCATGATGGCGATGATCGCGATCACCGCGTTGCCGGCGAAGCCGTTGAACACGCGGTCGGAGGGCAGCAAGCCGGTCAGGCCGATGGTCACCACCACCAGCAGCGCCACCATGTCGGCGCGGATCCACTCCAGCACCAGCATCAGCATGGTGAAGCCGAGCAGGCCGAGCACCATGATCATTTCGGGGCTGAGCGACAGTCCCATCAGCCGACGTCCCAGCCGGGTGATCGATGGTGAATCCAGTTTTGCAGTGGAGGCCTCACGCTGCTGCCGACTTGTCCCCGTGTGGCAACGAGTATAAGCGCGTCAGCACGCCGACTGGTGAACGGTTGGCCAGCAGGCAAGAGCCTGACCCCACCCCGACCCTCCCCTGCAAGCAGGGGAGGGAGAAAAGCTGTCTGGCTACTCGCCGTGGATGCAAAGCTGCCGGGTCGTGCTCCCTCCTCTGCGCAGTAGGGGAGGGTTGGGGAGCGGTCAAGCCTTTCGGTACAACAAATCCCAAACCCCATGCCCCAGCTTGAGCCCACGCCGCTCGAAATGCGTTTCGATGCGCCACTCGGGCTTCTCGGCGTACTGACCGGCACCGAGTTGATTGCGCCAGCCGGGCGCCGCCTCCATCACTTCCAGCATGTGCTCGGCGTAACCCTGCCAGTCCGTCGCCAGGTGCAGCAGCCCGTTTGGCGCTACCCGCGAGGTGAGCAAGGCAACGAATTCGGGCTGTATCAGGCGCCGCTTGTGGTGGCGCTTCTTGTGCCAGGGATCGGGAAACCAGATGCGCACTTCGGCCAGCGAAGCCGGCGCGATCTCGTGCTCGAGCACTTCGACCGCGTCGTGTTTGTAAATGCGTACATTGCTGGCCTCGCGCGCGGCCAACGCGTTCATCAGGCGGCCGACGCCCGGGCCGTGCACTTCCACGCCGATGAAGTCGCGTTCAAGATCGTGCTCGCTGGCCCAGGCCAGCGCTTCGCCGTTGCCGAAGCCGATCTCGAGCACGCGTGGCGCCGAGCGACCGAAGCTGGCGTCGAGATTGCAGGTGGTGCCGTGGTAATCGAGGCCGTAGCGTGACCATAGCGTATCGAAGGCGCGCTGTTGCGCCGGGGTCATGCGGCCTTCGCGCAGCACGAAGCTGCGGATTCGGCGCAGGCGCTCTGGCGCGGTGTCGTGGTCAGCAGCGGTCATGCGGTGTTCCGGGGGCAGGCGTCGGCGGGGGCGGAGACCGGCAGCACGCATCACGTCGACGCATGCTGCCGGAAGCGGGCAGACTCTACCGCAGTCTTACTGTCGCTGCCCGACTTGCTGCCGTCGCGGCTCGGGGTCCCGGTCCTTGTGCGGCGTACTGCGCTGGGGCCGCGGTGCCTCCACGCGTGGCGCTGCCGCTCGCTGCGGTTGGACTTGTTGTGGCGGTTGATAGTGCGGTTGCTCGACCCGTGGCGACTGGAAGCGTGGCTGCTGCGCGATGGGTCGCGGTGATTCACGCGGGATCGCTTGCGGGCGGGCCTGCTCACGCACGTAGGCAGGCCGGGCGACTTCGGCGCGCTCGAAACGCGGCTCGGCAGGGCGCCGCTCGAACGAGTTCGGACGAGTCTGGTTGATCGGCTCGGCTGGCAGTCGTTCCCCACGGATCGCGGTCGGACGCTCGCTGCGCGCGGCGGATTCGATATGTGGCACCTCGGGCAGCGCGGTGCGTGAAACCCGCTGATGACTGTCCTGCCGCGCGCTGGAAATGTAGCTCACGCCGGGTCGGGGCATGGCCTGGCGCTCCTCAGCCTGGTGACGACCCTGTGGATGGGCGAAGCGTGCCGAGCGAAGCTCGGTCCGTGCCGGTGGTTCGTTCGCGCTGATCTCGTTCACGGCGCCGCGGCGTTCGATCACCCGTGCCTTGGGAAGTACCGCCGTGCCGCGCGGAGCTTGCGCGCGTTCGCGCTCTGCGTTCATGCGCGCGGCAGTAGCCTGCCGCCGGTCGTCGCGGGCATTGTCGTTGGAACCAAGTACACGCACATGCGACACCGGAACGACGGCGGCTTGCGACCCGATCCGATCGTTGGCGCCACGGATGCGACGCTCGGCCATTGCGGGTGGTGCGCGGTGTGCAACGACTTCGCGGCGGAAGCCATCAAGCGGGAGTCGCCGCACGTGTTCGCTGCGCTCGGCCGGCCGGCGCTGCGGGGCCGGTCGAACGTCGACGCCGCGCGGCATGACCCGTGCGCTTTCCAGATTGCGCGAATCGACCTTGACCAGGTGGCGCTGCACCCGCGCGCCGGCGGCAAACTCCCGGCCCGAAATCGCGGTGAACCCGCGCGGCGCGTATCGGTTGACGTAGTGCTCCCGCAGCGGCTGGTTGTTGCGATAGTGGCCGTAGTGGTTGTTGATGCGGTTGTTGATGATGACGTTGGTGAAGGTGCGGGTCACCCGGATATTGGTGACGTTGACACGCCGGTAGTAGTCGCGGCTGGAGCGATACCACGGGTTGTAGACCTCGCCCGGACCAAGCGGGAACCAGCCGATCGGGCCGCTGCTGATGCTCACCGAAAAGCCGCCGCCACCGACAAAGGCGACCAGTGCCGGCGCGTAGATCGGCCGCGCGTAGCGTGGCCCGGGGATCCAGCCCCAGCCGCGATGCGTATGCGCCCAGCGGCCGTAGTGATAGGGCGCGTAGCCCCACGGCGTGGCATCGACCCAGGTCCAGCCCCACGGCGCGATATACGCCCAGTGGCCGTCGCGATAGGGCGCCCAGCCGACCTCCACGTTGTTGGGATACCAGACCGCACCGTAGTCGCTGCTGTCCTGCCATTCGCCGTACTGATCCAGGTCCTGGTAGCCGACCACGTCGGGTGACACGTACTCGCTGCTGCGTGACTGCGCGTAGCGCTGGTCGCGCTGATCGACCCACGCGTCGAAATTGTCGCCGCCACCGATGTCGCTGATCGCGACGGCGGCCAGGCTGGAGTCGACGAAACGGTAGCTGCGGCCGGCAAAGACCTCGCGCTGGGCATTGTTCTCCCCATACACGATGGCCTTGCCTTCGAACGCGGTGACCCGCGTCGCGTCACCATCGATGTCCACCCGGAAACGTCCGGGCTGGTCGATCACCAGCGCCACGGTCGGCGTGTCGATTTCGTAACTCTGGCCGTCATCCAGATGACGCACGCTCAGGTTCAAGCTGCCCTGGGTCAGCTCGATCTGCGCCAGTTGTTCGTCGAGGTTGAGCAAGCCCAGATCGGTGCGATGGTCCAGCCGCAGTGTGGCGCCACCGAATTCCAGCTCGGCGCGCGCGTCGTCGCCGCTGGACAGGCGATCGCCGGTGGTGAGCGGGCGGTTGATGCTGGCGTCGCTCCAGTCGGTGGCGCCGGCCGGCAGCAGGCCGAGGTCGCCGGCCAGGTAGGAGAGACGCGCCACCCGGCTGGGCGGGTCGGCACTGTCGCCGCCCGATGTCGTCTGCGCGTGCACCAGGCCGGTGCTGGCGCACAGCAGCACGATGGCGAGTGCGGCGCCGTGTTGTCGCAGTGAGGCAAGCAGTTTGGTGAGCGTCCGCATGATGGTTCCCCCTGAATCAGGATGTTGGTTGCGCCGCGATGTTTCGTGTTCATCCGGCCGCATGGCCAAGTCGTGATTCGATTATGCGCATGGGAAAGGTTAGCTGCGCCTTAGTTCTGCGCCCCGGCACGGCCACCGGTTCAGCTGGGCGCCATGCACGGTTCAGCCGCGATTGGGGACAACGCTGATCACGTATCGACTCGGCAGCGCCGCGTACTCGGCTTCATCGGGAAGAGCTTGCCCCCATCCGCCCTTCGGGCACCTTCCCCCGCTGTGCGGAGGAAGGCCGTTTCACGCGCAATGTGTCAAAGCATTTGTAGTTGTCCCTTCCTCCGTTCACGGGGGAAGGTGCCCGAAGGGCGGATGGGGGCGCTTAGACCGGCGGCATGCCACGCTGGCGCCAGTTCCCACCGCGCGAATCCCGGGTTACCATTCACGAATGCCTTCGCGGGTGTAGCTCAATGGTAGAGCTGTAGCTTCCCAAGCTACTGACGAGGGTTCGATTCCCTTCACCCGCTCCACTCTCCCGATCCGCGATTTTCGAGCTGAGACGAACCCATGGCGGATCCGATCGGCGCAACGCTGGTGACCCTCGGCTGGCGCGAGCGGCTGGCCTTGCCGCAGCTGGGCCTGGGGATGCTCAAGGCCAAGCTCGATACCGGCGCCCGCAGCAGTTCGCTGCATGTCGACACGATCGAACCCTTCCGGCGCGACGGCGTGATCTGGTTGCGCTTCTCCCTGCATCCGGGCCGGCGCGTGCCCAGGCTGGTGCATTGCGAGGCGCGGGCGCTGGATCGACGTGCGGTGACCGACACCGGCGGGCGGCGTACCGAGCGCTGGTTCATCCGCAGCGAGATACAACTCGCCGGCATTCGTTTCGACGTCGACATCAACCTCACTGACCGTCGGCATATGCTGTTCCCGATGCTGCTCGGCCGCACCGCGCTGAGCGGCCGTTTCATCGTCGATCCGGCACGTTCCTACACCCAACCGCGCCCCTCGCTGCGAGCCAGTGGCGCGGACCACATGAGTTCCGAATGAAGATTGCCATCCTTTCGCGCAATACCCGTCTGTATTCGACCAAGCGCCTGGTCGAGGCCGCCCGCGAACGCGGTCACGTGGTGCGCGTGCTCGACCCGCTGCGCTGCTACGTGCGGATCGCGCCGGGCGCGGTGGCGATCCGTTACAACGGCAAGCCGTTGCGCGATCTCGATGCGGTGATTCCGCGCATCGGCACCTCGACCACGTTCTACGGCACCGCGGTGTTGCGCCAGCTGGAGATGATGGGCGTCTACACGCCGAACCCGTCCGACGCGGTGCTGCGGGCGCGCGACAAACTGCGTTGCCTGCAGATACTCGCCGGCCAGGGCATCGCGATGCCGGTCACCGTCTTCGGCGACAATCCGGACGACACGGCCGACGTGCTGGCCCTGCTCGGCGATCCGCCGCACGTGATCAAGCTCAACGAGGGCAGCCAGGGCACCGGCGTGGTGCTGGCCGAAAAACGCAGCGCGTCGCAAAGCGTGATCGAGGCATTCCGCGGGCTCTACGCCAACTTCCTGGTGCAGGAATTCATCGCCGAGGCCAATGGCAGTGACATTCGCTGCTTCGTGGTCGGCAAGAAGGTGGTGGCGGCGATGCAACGCAGCGCCAGCCCGGGCGAGTTTCGCGCCAACCTGCACCGTGGTGGCAGCGCCGTGGCGGTGGCGTTGAATGCCGAAGAAAAGCGCATTGCCGTGCGCGCGGCGGCAGCACTCGGCTTGGGCGTCGCCGGCGTCGACCTGCTGCGCTCCAACCGCGGCCCGCTGCTGCTGGAGGTCAACGCCTCGCCGGGCCTGGAAGGCATCGAGGCGGCCACCGGCGTGGATGTGGCGGGCAGCATCGTCGACCTGCTGCAGAAGCAGTTGCCGCAGCGCGGCAAAGCGGCGACTTGAGCGTACGGCAAGTTTAGTACGAACCTTTTCGTTGACACGACTTCCGAAGCCGGCCTAAGATCGCCGGCAGGTCGAGACGTTTGTCATTTTCCCCGTGCCGGGGCAGCTGATCAGGAGGGAGTGAAGAATGAAGTTGAGCATGTGGAAAATCGGCGCACTGGCGCTGCTGGCCCTGTTGCCACTGGGGCAGGCATTCGCGGCCAAGACGGAGACCATCGTCAAGGCGGAGAACAAGGAGACGTTTGCCATCGTGGTGCAGGCGATCCGGCAGGAGATGCAGCCCGGTGGTCGTTATGGCTACATCGACAAGAAAGAGGCCGCTCAGGTGAATAGCGAACTGGCCTACATGCAATCGGTGCTGGACCGTTACGGCACAGTCGCCCAGATGGACCCGAAAGCTAAGGTTGATCTGTTCAACCATCAGGAAGCCGTCAACGCCATCCTGACCCGACGGGACAACAAGCGCCTGATTTGCCAATCGGTGGCGCCGGTGGGCTCGCACATCCCGCGAACCACCTGCCGTACGTATGGCGCGATCGAAGCCGAGCGACGCAATACGAAGGACGAACTGATCAACTTCCGCCGCGTGCAGAACGTGAGGGGCGGCAACTGAGGGCAGCTGCCGGCCCGATGATGGTTCACCTGCCGGGGAGGACGTGCCCCGTCTGCTCCGGCGATTGATGCCTGCACTCCGACAGCGTGCCGTGCGAACGGATGTGTTCTCCGACACATCCGGCCGAACAGGAAGGAGTGAACGATGAAATTGAACACGTGGAAAATCGCCGCGCTGGCGTTATCGGCCCTGTTGCCGGTGGGACAGGCGTTTGCGGTCAAGACGGAGACCATCGTCAGGGCGGACAACAAGGATACGTTTGCCATCGTGGTGCAAGCAGTCCAGCAGGAGATGCAGCCCGGTGGTCGTTACGGTTACATCGACAAGCAGGAAGCGGCCGAGGTGAACCGCGGTCTGGCCTACATGCAGTCGGTACTGGATCGCTACGGCACGGTTGCGCAGATGGACCCGATGGCCAAGATCGACCTGTTCAACCGTCAGGAAATGGTCAATGCCATTCTCACCCGACGGGACAACAAGCGACTGATCTGCGAATCGAGGCCGCCGCTGGGTTCACACATCCCGCGAACCACCTGCCGTACGTACGGCGCGATGGAGGCGGAGCGACGCGCCACCAAGGACGTCATGATCGACTTCCGTCGTGTGCAGAACGCCAGGAACAGCTTCCCCGGAAAGACCAATGCCGGCGCGACTTCCAATGGCGGTTGACGAGCGCAGGGCAGTTCGTCCGCCAACGGGGCGTGATCGACTCGGGTCTTGCACGAATGCTGCCGAGGGTGGCGCGCAATGACGCACGGGCAGCCTCTCCCCCCGCGTCTGATCGGGACACGCCTGCGCCATTGCAATACACTGCCACCGGCTCGACGCGGAACGACGCGATGAAGAATCAGCCAACCAAGATACCCCGGCCCACCGAAGCGGAGTTGCAGATACTGCATATTCTGTGGGCCCGCGAGGCGTGCACGGTCCGCGACGTGTACGAGGTATTGAACCATGAGGCTGGCATCGGCTACACCACCGCGCTGAAACTCCTGCAGGTCATGCATGCAAAAGGCCTGGTGAAGCGTGACGATTCACAGCGTGCGCACGTGTATCGCGCGGCCATCGGCAAGGAAGGCACCCAGAAGAAATTCGTGCAGGACATGCTGCAGCGGGTGTTCGAGGGGTCGCCATCGCAGTTGGTCATGCATGCCCTGGGTAGCCGGCGGGCGAGTCGGGAGGAGTTGAGCCAGATTCGCGAGCTTCTGAACAAACTCGACCAGGAGTCCCGCTGATGGACCTGTGGCAGCAGTTGTTGTCAGGCGCCCAGCTGATCGGCTGGGCGTTGCTGCATTTTGTCTGGCAAGGTGTCTTGCTCGGTGCCATGTATGCGTTGCTGCGGCAGTTGCTTCCACGCGGAGCCGCGCGTTACTGGCTAGGCATGGCAACCCTGTTCGGGTTTGCCATGTGCCTGCCGATTACCCTGTGGCGGCTGCTCGATGTTGCGGCCTCGGGACAGGTCGTCGAGACCGCTGCGGTGCTGGTGACGGGCGCCTCGCCGGCTGCCGTCAGCCCGGCACACTGGTTGTCGAGTGCCACGCTGAATGCCCTGCTGCCGTGGTTCGTCCTGGCCTGGCTCGGCGGTATTTTCCTGTTGTCGTTTCGTGCGTGGCGGCAGTGGCGCCGCTTGAAGGTTCTGGTCCGGGCGGCGGAACTGGTGCCACAGTGGAAGGCGCGCATCGGCGTCATGGCACAGCGTCTGGGCCTGGAGCGGCCCATCGACGTGCTGTGCAGCAAGCTCGTGGCCGCGCCGGTGGTCATCGGCTGGATCAAGCCGGTGATCCTGTTGCCCGTCGCCGTCGTATGCAATTTCTCGACCAGTCAGATCGAGCTGATCCTTGCCCACGAGCTGGCCCATCTGCGGCGCTGGGACCCGCTGGCCAACCTGTTCCAGCTCATCCTGGAAACGCTGCTGTTCTACCACCCCGTCGTGCATTGGGTGTCGCGTGAGGTGCGCAACGAGCGCGAGATATGTTGCGATGCCGTGGCGCTTTCCGTCACCGGTGGCAGTCGCCACGAATTCGTCGGCGTGCTCGCTGAACTGGGTGAGTTGCGCGAGCGCCAGACCTCGATGCTGTTGGCGGCCAATGGCGGCGCGTTGCTTGACCGCGTGCAAGTCGTGATCGTGCCGGAGCGGGCTGCCACGGCGCGCGCCCGCATGCCGATTGCCTTCATGGCGTTGTTCGTCGCCGTCGCGACGGTGATGGTTTCCCTGCACATGCAACGAAACCACGAAGTGATCGAGGAGGGCCTGAGCCAGGCGGCGGTCCGGATCGAGACCGCGATGGCATCGCAGTTGTTGCGCCTGCCGCTTCCTGCAGCGGGTGCGGCGTGGCGGCCGGCGGTGGCGAACCTGGAACCGGCTCTGGGCGGCGCCACGACGCGGATAGCGCCGATTTCCGAGGATCGTCCGGTTACCGTAGTCGACCCGGGAGCCAGTGCACGCGCCCACTTGTTGCAGCACTTGGCGCCGTTGCCGGTCTCCCGTCCCGTGCCGACCGCGCGCGATCCGTTGCCGGCCATTTTCGCTGACCTGCAGCTTGCCCCGCTGTCGCCTCCTGCCGTGGCCGATGCTCCAACCGCCGTGCACATACGGGAGCCTGTTTATCCCCCCGCGGCATGGGCTGACGGCATCGAAGGGCGTGTGGTGATCGAGTTTGGCCTGAGCGCCGATGGGCGCGTGCTGCATCCGCATGTCCTTGACGCGACGCCTGCCCGGATTTTCAACCAGGCCGCCCTCGATGCCGTGAGTGGGTGGCGATTTGCGTTGCCCTCCGATGCAGCGCCAGCGGCCACGTACCGGCAGGTTGTGGCGTTCAGCAGGAGTGGCAGCCATGCCCAAAGGACACGTGGCCGAGCACAAGGTAATTACGGTGAGTCCGGCCGTGGGGCCTGCCGCGTGGTGACCGGAACGCATATTTGCCGCGACGCCGATCCGTTGGGGTTTGGCGTCGTGTCCGGTCGGGCGCTGCGCTCGCAGCCGTGACCGCGCCCCATGGCGTGGAGCCTGCTGCGCAAGGGCAGATGCGAGCTTTTACCGTCCTGGTACGTCGATTAACTTCACCGTAACCATCGACCGCCTATAAAGCACGCGATGTTGTCGTTGTGAGGCACCCGGGTTGAGAGCCGGGTGTTTGCAGATGACGGTGTCGGGGCAATGGTTCGGGCTCTGGTGGGCGACGGCGAGTCGTGCATCCGGGCCCTTTTTCTTGTCTCGGAAACACCCCGTTCGGATTTTTGGCGCGGCATTCGCGCCGGCTCCACCCAGCCTTGATAAGCTGACGACCTGGGCCGGCTGTGCGCTGGCTGCGCAAGGAGTGACGCATGCGTGTACTGGTGATCGAAGACAATAGCGATATCGCGACCAACATCGGCGATTATCTGGAAGACCGGGGCAACGTGGTCGATTTCGCCGGTGATGGCGTGACCGGCCTGCACTTGGCCGTGGTGCACGATTTCGACGTGATCGTGCTGGACCTGACCCTGCCCGGCATGGACGGCCTGGAGGTGGCGCGCAAGCTGCGTCACGAGGCGCACAAGCAGACGCCGATCCTGATGCTGACCGCCCGCGACGCATTGGAACAGAAGCTCACCGGCTTCGAGTCCGGCGCCGACGACTACATGACCAAGCCGTTCGCGTTGCAGGAGCTGGCCGCGCGGCTGGAAGTGCTGGCGCGCCGCGGCAAGGGCCCGCAGAGCCGCGTGTTGAAGGTGGCCGATCTCACCTACAACCTCGACACGTTGACCGTGAACCGCGAGGGCAAGTCGATCCAGCTCAACCCGATCGGCCTGAAGCTGTTGCAGGCGCTGATGGAGGCCAGCCCGTCGGTGGTCACACGGCAGGATCTGGAGCAGCGCGTGTGGGGCGAGGAGCTGCCCGACAGCGATTCGCTGCGCGTGCACATCCACGGGCTGCGCGCCGCCATCGACAAGCCGTTCGAGAAGCCTCTGATCCACACTCGCCACGGTATTGGCTATCGCATGGTCGAGCCGGATGCAATTCAAGCCTGATGCGGCGCACGCCTGATGCGGTCAAGACGCAAGCTGAGATTTCGCCTGGTCGTTTCATTCGCGCTGTTCGGCTTCAGCCTGAGTGCGCTGTTCGCCGTGGCCGCATTGAACATCCGTGCCAAGGTTGAAGACCAGTTGGTCAACGCAAGCCTGCTTGACGACGCCAAGCATGCCAACCGGTTCGCCCAGGAGCATCCGGACGCTCCCGGTCCCGGTTCGCAATTGATCACGGGCATGACCAAGAGCGATCGTACGTTGTACAAGGCGCCGCTGACGTGGCAGAACCTGGCCAATGCAAACGGCGTCCACGACATCGTCGAGCCAGGCGCGGATGGTAAACTGCATCACTACAAACTGGCGGTTTACCGCGAGCACCACATCATCAGCTTTGTCCGGTACGACGTAACACGCGAGGAACTCGGCAAGCAGCAATTGCTGATCAGCGTCATCGCTGCCGTATTCCTGTTCGGCCTGCTTTCGCTGGCAATCGGTTTGTGGCTCTCGCGCAAGGTGCTCAAGCCGGTGAGCGACCTCGCCCAACGCTTGCGCGATTTCCGCAAGGCCGGCAAGGCCGAGCCGCTGGCGCCTCATTTTGCCGACGACGAGGTCGGTGAGCTGGCGCATGCACTGGACGAATATTCGGCCCGGCTCACGGCGATGGTCGAGCGCGATCGCGAGTTCAACTCCGACGTCAGCCACGAGCTGCGCACGCCGCTGGCGGTGATCGCCAGCACCACCGAACTGTTGCAGGGCTCACCCGATCTGACCGAGAAGCTCAGCGAGCGGCTGAAGCGGATCGAGCGTGCCTCGCGGCAGGCGACGGAACTGATCGAGGCGCTGCTGTTGCTGTCGCGTGCCGAGCGGCGCGGTCCCACGCGCGGCGAGACCACCGAGGTCGCCAAGGTCGCCACCGACGTGATCGAGAGTCAGCGCCCGCAAATGCGCGGCAAGCCGTTGACGATCGAGCTGGAGGTGCGTGAGCCGGTCAGCGTCAATGCGCCGGCCTCGGTGCTGTCGGTGGCGCTGACCAACCTGATCGGCAACGCGATCAAGTACACGCTCGAAGGCAGCGTGCGGGTCGAGGTCGGCGACGGTCGGATCGAGGTGATCGACACCGGCCCGGGGATCAAGCCCGAAGATGCCGAACGCCTGTTCCAGCGCGGCGTGCGTGGCGAAGGCGTGGGCGGCAGCGGTGCCGGCCTTGGTCTGGCGATCGTGCGCCGGCTGTGCGAACTGTACGGCTGGGATGTCTCGATGCGCCCGCGCAGCGACACGAACGGTGCGATCGCCAGCATCGTCTTCACCTGAGAATCGGCCGCGCGCCGACGCGAATCAACCCGCTGGCGAGTCGAATAGATCCGCCTGTGCCTGATAGCTGTCGCGGTCGACGAAGCCGGCCAGTCCCACGCCGACCAGGCGGTAGCGGCTGTCTGCCGGTCGCTCGACCCGCTCGCGCAGGGCGCATGCGATGGCAGCCAGCTCGTTGGCCGAGGTCGGGTGCGTCGGTGGCGTCAGGCTGCGGGTCAAGGTGCGGAAGTCGGTGGTCTTGAGTTTCAGCACCACGGTACGCGCGACGCGCTCCCGTTCGCGCTGATAGCCGGCCCAGGCCTTGTCGGCGAGCCGGCGGATATGGGGTTCCAGTTCGTCGAGCTTCAGGTCGTGCTCGAAGGTGTCCTCGGCCGAGATCTGCAGGGTCGGACGTTCCGGTTGCACCGGATGCTCGTCGATCCCGTGGGCCAGTTCGTGCAAACGTCGGCCCCAGCGGCCGAAGCGCTGCTCCAGCAGCGCCGCCGAGCAGGTACGCAGTGCGCCGACGGTGGCGATGCCCAGCGCGGCGAGCTTGGCCTCCATCACCTTGCCCACGCCGGGCAGGCGGCCTACCGGCAAGGGTGTGAGAAATGCCTCGACCTGGCGCGGACGAATGACGCACAAGCCATCGGGCTTGTTCCAGTCCGAGGCGATCTTGGCCAGAAACTTGTTCGGTGCCACGCCGGCCGAAGCGGTCAGCGCGGTTTCCTCGCGAATCGCGGCGCGAATCGCTTCGGCGGTGGCAGTGGCCGAGGGCAGGCCAGACCTCAGTGCGGTCACGTCGAGGTAGGCCTCGTCCAGCGACAGCGGCTCGATCAGGTCGGTGTGGCGGGCGAAGATCTCGCGGATCTGCCGCGACACCGCCTTGTAGCGCACGAAATCCGGCGGCACGAAAACAAGTTGCGGACACAGCCGCTCGGCGCTGATCGCCGGCATCGCCGAGCGCACGCCGAACACGCGCGCCTCATAGCTGGCCGCGCACACCACCGAGCGTGCACCGCGCCAGGCCACCGCCACGGGCTTGCCGCGCAGCGATGGATCGTCGCGCTGCTCCACCGACGCGTAGAACGCATCCATGTCGATATGCAGGATCTTGCGGGGTGTGGCGGACACTTGGACTACCGGGAAAGCCATTGCACCGATTCTAGAGCCAAGGGCCTGTCGGACTCGGGTTGGCCAGTCACCCGATAGCGTGCCGACGTGGTCGAGCCAGCTTCGGGTGTGGTGTCAAGCATCGATCCGTGCAGCCAACTGTCGGGCGAAGTGTTCGGCCGTCAGCGGTTGTCCGGCCAGAAACAGGAAGGGCTCGATCAGCTCCAGCTCCATGATCAGGAAGCGACCGGCGCAAATCACTCCATCGACACGCGCATAGGCGATATCGCCGTGGCCCATCGCCGCCACCACGTTCAGCGCCTTTTCGGCGGCTGCCCGTGTGGCGGCTTCCGGTTCGGCCGGCTCCACGCTGCCGCCGTACTCACTCTGCACGCGGTAGTCGCCGGCGGCGGGGCGCTTCAACACGGCATGACTGAAGGTGCCGCCGAAGTACAGCAGCGACCATTCGCCCGCACTGACGATCTCCGGGACGAACGGCTGCACGAGGTACTGCGACCCGATCGGCAAACCGCCGAGTGCTGCGGTGAGGCTGGCTTCGCCGACGCGACCGCAAAGCGTCTGCCAGGCACTTCCGCTGATCGTCGGTTTGATCACGACCTGCTGCGCCGGCATCGACGCCAGCGTCTCGGCCAGTTCGCTGGTGCCGGCCAGACGGGTCGGGATGATCGGGATGTCATGGCGTGCGAGATCAAGCAGATAGCGCTTGTCACTGTTCCAGCGCAGCAAGCGGCTGTCGTTGATGGTGGGTACACCCGACGCGTCGAGGCGGTCGAGCCATGCCATGAACGCGCGGTGGTGCTTGAAGTAATCCCAGATGGTGCGGATCAGCACGGCGTCGAAGGCTGACCAGTCGACGGCCGCGTCGTTCCAGATGCACGACACGGGCTCGACGCCGAGGCGTTGCAGCGTCGCGGCCAGGTGCGCGTCGTCCGACTGGATCGCCGGATAGTCCGCGGATGTGGCAAAGGCAATCCGGCGACTGGCAGGATGGGCTGACATGACGATACCTCAGGAGTCTCGGAGCGGCGGGCCTTCGCCGGTGATCGCGATCACGGTTGATTGTGTGTCGCGTCGGCGTGCGCGGAGGGAGCGCTCGCCAAGGAGGATTGCACCAGATAGAGGCGTACTTCGGGGTTTTCGCTGGAGAGCTCGATCGCCGCGCCACCGGTGACCTGAATACCGTTCGCCGGGGTCGCCATCGCCGCGCGCAGGGCCGAGCGCAGTTCGCGGGTCTGTTGTTGCTGCGAAATAATTCCCGGCAACAGCGTTCCCAACATCAGCAGCGACACTGCGAGAGCACCGCCGAACGCAAGACGCAGACGGCGTCGGTTGCTGTCGGCGTGGCTGCGCGCCAGGCTCCGTTGCAGGCGCTGCAATCCGCCGGCTGGCGGCTGCAAGTCGGTGAACAGTCGGTTGGAGTCATGCATCGTCGGTTGCTCCCATCAGAGTCTTCAATCGCGCCATGGCCTGGTGTTTGCGCGAGGCCACGGTGCCGACCGGAATACCCAGTACCGCTGCGATCTCGTCCCCACGCATGCCGCTGAATTCGGACAGCAGCAGGATTTGTTGCGAGGCGCGCGGCAGCTGCCGCAAGGCCTGGTGAAGCTGCCGCATGGCGAGGAAGTCTTGCGGGCGCGTCTCGTCCGCCAGATTCAGCGATGCATCATCCACATCGCCGTGTCGCCGCAGCATGCGCCAGCGCAGCCGGTTTTTCGCCAGGTTGAGCGCTGTGGTCCAGACCAGCGCCTCCAGTGTGGCTTCGTCGATGTTGTCGCGCCTCGCCCACACCCGCACGAACGCATCGTGGATCACGTCCTGGCAATCCTCGGCCTGCCAAAGCTGGCGGTACAGCACGTTGTAAAGCGGCCGTTCCAGCCGTTGGTAGCTGGCGTACAGCGCTTCCTGGCGCAGCGTCATGCGCCTGGCTCAAGTGCGCGGGGTCAAGATGTCCGCGCGGACGATGAGCAGGCGGAGTGCGGGCTTCTGCGGGCACGGTGGCGCAGCTTTTCCCGGCAAGGCAGGGGCACAGGCGCCGGGAGCTTGCGCCAGCACCACGTACTGACCGGACGTGATACCGAGCTGGGTGTCGAGCTCGGCAAGGCCGCCCTGACCTCTATCGTTGTAGCCCAGCGACAACTGGATGGTTTTGTCGTGGGTGGCGATGACTTTAAAGCGGAAGTCGCGTGAATAGACGCCGTCGGCAGCCGTCTGGATGGTTCCCAGTGGTCCCACCGAGGTCATTGCCGCCGCTGCCTGATCCAGTTGGAAGTGCAGCGGCCCTATGTTCTTTCGCACACTGTCCAACGCAGTCATCAGCGGCTTCAACGCGGCATCATCGGTGCCGGAGCCAGTTTGGGCGTCAACAACCCAGAAGTGCAGCTCGATTTGCGCGGAAGCCGGCTCGCTTTCCGCCGATTTGCCGAGGCTGGCGATGGCCTCGCCGATCGACGTCTGCGCATCACGCGGTGCGTAGACCAGCAATTTGCCTGGCGCGGGGCTGGTGATGTTGGCTGCGTTCCCCAGTGCGTTGCCCAGCGACCCGGCCAACGGCATGGTTTTTTCTGGCGGCACGGCATAGATTTTCAGCTCCATCGGCGCCGAGGCCTGGTCGGCATGGTTGCCGGTCGGCGCGTGGCACGCTGAAAGCGCCAGCAACAGAACCGCGGCCACGATCAGTCGAAGTGTGTGCTTCATGAGATTCCCTCGCGGCGACCGGATGGCCGCCTTCCAAGGATATATACACGCCAGCGCAGATTTTCTTCATTGGCCGCCACCCTCACCGGTGGGACTGGTGGAAGTACCGTCCGTAATGGCAAGGTAGCCGCCGTGCTGACCGAACCTGCCAATGCCTACGCCCGACGCCTGAACAGCTGGGACGCCGCGATGATCGTCATCGGCGGCGTGATCGGCGCGGGCATCTTCCTCACGCCCTCCACCGTGGCGCGGCATACCTCCTCGTCGCTGGAGCTGCTGTTGTTGTGGGCGATCGGCGGCGGACTGACCCTGGCCGGCGTGCTCTGCTATGCCGAGCTGGGCGCGCGGCGGCCGCAAGCTGGTGGCATCTACGTGTACCTGCGCGAGGCGTTCGGTCTGCTGCCGGCGTTCCTGTTCGGCTGGACCATGGCCTTGATCAACTACCCCGGCAGCGTGGCCGCGGTGGCCACGATGTTTGCCGAATATCTGTGCACGGCGCTCGGCATCGCGGGAACCGCGTACGTGAAACCGGTCGCGGTGGGCGCGATCGTGTTCATCGTGGGCATCAATCTGTTCGGTATCCGCGCCGGCGCCTGGCTGCAGAACGTGTTCACCGTGCTGAAGCTGCTGGCGGTCGCGCTGCTGGTGATCACCGGCCTGGTGCTGGCGCATGAGCATCTCGGACTGGCGCTGATCGGCAAGCCGGCCAAACCGGCGTCGACCTGGGCCTTTGCCGGCGCGCTGTTGCCGGTGCTGTTTTCCTATGGCGGCTTCCACTACCTCAACGATCTCGCCGGCGAGGTACGCAATCCGCAGCGCACCTTGCCGCGTGCGCTGGGCATGGGTATGGCGGGCGTGGTCATCTGCTACCTGCTGGCGAACTACGCTTATCTTGCCGGGCTCGGCCATGCCGGCCTGGCGGGCAGCACGGCACCGGCGGCGGATCTGATGCGCCTGCTGTTCGGCGAGCGTGGCGCGACCGTGATCGCGGTCGGCATCGCCTGCTCCACCTTCGGCTACTGCAGCATCGCGATCGCCGGTGGTGCCCGCGTGATGCAGACGATGGGTGCCGACGGCGTTTTTTTCCGCGCGGCCGGGCGCGTGGATGCACGCACGCGGGCACCGCAGGTGGCGCTGGCCTTGCTGGGCGCCTGGGCCGTGGTGCTGACCCTTTCCGGTACTTTCGGTCAGCTGCTGAACTACACCACGGTGGGCGAGTGGCTGGGCCATGTGTTCGGCATCGGCACGCTGTTCTGGTATCGCAAGCATTTCATCGACGAGCCGGCGCCGTATCGGGTGCCGTTCTATCCGCTGCTGCCGCTGATCTTCGTGATTACCGTGTTCGGCGTGATCGTGGCCAGCGCGATCAACGCACCAGGCGACGCCGGCATGAGCCTGGTGATCATCGCGCTGGGTGTGCCGGTGTATTACGGCTGGCAACGCTGGATGCGCTGGCGCATGCGCTAACGGCCATTCACGCGGCGCGCCCATAATGGCTTTTTCCGCAGGGAACATGCTGTCGATGAAGCGCCTGCTGCCGTTCTGGCTGTGGTTTGGTCTGCTGGGTGGTTGCCAGGCGGCGGATGCGCCTGCCTTGCCGGACCTGGCCAGTGAAGCATCTGTCGGTCAGATCAGCCTCGATCACGTGCAGCGAACCGGCGGCGTCGAACACGCCAGCGATGGCGTGGCGCAGCGGCGTTACGTGTTCCAGCCGGTTGCCCATCCACAACTCGTGCTGAAACCGGCGGCTGGCGCGTGGAACTGGTCCGATCGGGGCGAGTTGCGCATTCGGGTGCAGAACGGCATGCCGTGGCCGGTGACGTTACGCGTTGCAGTCGACGGAACTGACGGCCAGCACCTGCTGGCTGGCGTCGGTCTTCCGGCCGGGCCTGCGCAGACGCTGGTGATTCCACTGCACGCCACCTCACCACGGGCGCAGGGCATGCAGGTGGGGCCGCCGATGCCATTCGACGATGATGGCCGGCTCACTTTGCTGGCGACCACGGTCGA
This sequence comes from Rhodanobacter sp. G2-10, assembly GCF_055809185.1. Classification (NCBI taxonomy): domain Bacteria; kingdom Pseudomonadati; phylum Pseudomonadota; class Gammaproteobacteria; order Lysobacterales; family Rhodanobacteraceae; genus Rhodanobacter; species Rhodanobacter sp. G2-10. The sequence continues at coordinate 432,567 of NZ_CM147900.1, forward strand.
GGGCGCGCTGGATCGGCATGAGGTTCGCGCGGTCAGGTTGGAGGTGCCTTCTCCGCAGGCGGCGCAGACCTTGCTGTTCGGGCAGGTTGACGTCGTTGTTGGCGCGGCTACGGTGCATAGCGCCTATGCCGACCTCGTTGATCGTTACGGCCAGTTCACGCGCGCCAACTGGCCGGAGAAAGTCGCCAGCGACGCGGCGCTGCGAGCCGCCGACAAGGGCAGGTTGCCTGGGCGAGAGGCGCCGGGCACGGATGCCTACGGCGGACGTCTGGATGTCCAGGGGCTGAGCAAAACCGGCTGGTTCCACAAGCAGAAGCTGGACGGCCGCTGGCATCTGGTCACGCCGGACGGTCACGCATTCCTCTCGCTGGGCGTCAATGCGGTGACCTCCGATGGCGGGCGCAGTTACGTGCAGGGTCGCCAGTTCATGTTCCGTGAGCTGCCGCCGGATCGCGGCCCGTGGTCGGCGTTCTACGGCGAGGGCGACAGCCGCCGCGCGGAGCAGGGCGCCAGCGCGGGCATCGCTGACAACCATGGCCGCTGGTTCGATTTCTACGCGGCCAATCTGTATCGCATCGATGGCGAAGACTGGCTGGCCGCATGGCGCCGCCGCACGCTGGACCGCCTGCAGGCGTGGGGCTTCAACACCCTCGGCAACTGGAGTGATGCCGCCCTGGGTCAGGCGCACCGGCTGCCGTATACGCGCTCGATCAATATCGCCGGGGACTACGCCAACGTGGCCAGCGGCTACGACTACTGGGGCCGCATGCCCGATCCGTTCGACCCGCGCTTTGTGCAGGCCACCCGCACCGCGGTGGCGAAGGCGAGTGCCGGCGTGCGCGACGATCCGTATCTGCTTGGCTACTTTGCCGACAACGAGCTGGCCTGGGCCGGTACCGGACCGCAGGGGCGCTGGGGGCTGGCACTCGGCACCCTGGCAGGCAACGCGGCGAGCCCGGCCAAACAGGCCTTCATCGCGACCCTGAGGAAGAAATACGTCTCGCCGGAAACACTCGCCGCGTCGTGGGGGATGGCGCTCACTTCGTGGGATGCGTTGAACGCCACTGGCTTTCGCGCACCGCTGCCGAACGAGGCGCATCCGGCGATCGCGCGCGACTACAGCACGTGGCTGCGTCGCTACGCCGACACCTACTTCAGCGTGGTGGCCGCGGCGATCCGGCATGACGATCCGCACCATCTTTTCCTCGGCGGTCGCTTCGCGGTGAATACACCCGAAGCGGTGGCCGCGTGCGCGGAGTACTGCGATGTGGTCAGCTTCAACGTCTACGCCGACCTGCCGCAGCACGGCTTCGATGCCGCGGCGATGGCCAGGTTCGACCAGCCGGTCCTGATCAGCGAGTTCCAGGTCGGTTCGGCCGATCGCGGACCCTTCGGCCGTGGTGTGGTGTCGGTGGCCGGCGAGGCTCAACGCGGCCCGGCGTATGCGCGTTTCGTCACCGCGGCGGCGGCGGATCCGCAGATCGTCGGCGTGCACTGGTTCCAGTATGCCGACCAGCCGGTGACCGGGCGCCTGCTCGACGGCGAAAACAGCCACATCGGCCTGGTGGGAATCACCGATATCCCGTTCGGCGGATTCGTCGACGCCGTACGCGCGGTGAACCGGCAGGTGACACGGCCCAGTCCCGCCGGCCAAGTCCAACCTTCACACCGCTGAGATTCCGCCATCGGTTATGCTGGGGAACCACGTAGCCATCGTGTGGTCGATGGAACTTGTGTCCTTCAAAACTCGGGATTGCCCTACATGAATCTGCTCCGCTCCTCGCTTACCGCTTCCCTGATCGTTGCTGCCGGCCTGTCGGTGCTGCCTGCGGCGCCCGCACGCGCCGCCAATGAGCTCGGTGGCAGCCCCGTGGCTGGCGTGTGCATGCTCTCGCGTGAAGCCGTGTTTGCCCAGTCCAAGATCGGCCAGGCGGCCAGCGAACGGCTGGGCCAGCTGGCCGAACAGGCGCGTAACCAGTTGGCGGCCCAGCGCAAGCCGCTGGACGCCGACATCAAGAGCTTCCAGGAGAAGGCGGCAAGCCTGACCGAAGCGCAGCGCAAGCAGCAGGGCGCGGGACTGCAGCAGCGCATGCAGACCTTCCAGACCCAGGCCAGCGAGCAGAACGACCGCATCCAGCTCACGCGCTCCAAGGTCATGCAGCAGATTGGCGAAGATGCCCAGCCGATCGTCGCTGCCGCCTACAAGAGCCATCGTTGCGGGCTTCTGCTGAACCGCGACGTGGCGCTGGGCGGCAACATGGAGAACGATTTGACCAAGGACGTGGTGGAAGGCCTGGACAAGAAGTTCACCACCATCAGCTTCAATCTGGAACCCCTGCCGGCCAACAACGCGGCAGGCAACGGTTCGGGCAAGTAAGCGCTTTCGCATGACTTCGCAGCTTGCCTACCCGATCGGTACGCCGGGAAAGCCCTGGGGCGACGCGGAAGTCGCCGCATGGCGCGCGCGCCAGCACGTGCAGCGCAGCTACGAGACGGACGTGCTGCGCCGGATCGAGAGTCTGCGCGCGCAGTTCGACGTGTCGCCATACGGCCAGCTCGAATACGCCTCCGGCAACTACCCGCTGTTCGCGGTGAAAAGCCGCAACTGGCGTGACGAACTCCCGGTGGTGCTGATGACCGGGGGCGTGCACGGTTACGAGACCAGCGGCGTGCACGGAGCCCTGCAGTTTGCGGACTTGCACGCGGCCGGCTATGCCGATCGCGTGAACCTGCTCATGGTGCCGTGCGTGAGCCCCTGGGGCTACGAACGAATCCATCGCTGGAACGCCGACGCACTCGACCCGAACCGGTCCTTTCACGAAAACAGTCCGGCCCAGGAGTCGGCGGCATTGATGCGCCTGGTCGCGCCGATCCGCGAGCGTGCACTGGTGCACATCGACCTGCATGAAACCACCGACAGCGACGAGTCGGAGTTCCGTCCGGCGCTGGCTGCGCGGGACGGCTTGATGTACCACCCGGGCGAGATTCCCGACGGCTTCTACCTGGTCGACGACAGCGTGCATCCGCAGCCGGCGTTTCAACAGGCGATCATCGACGCGGTGGCCCGGGTCACCCACATCGCACCGGCCGACAAGCACGGCCAGATCATCGGCTCGCCGGTGTTCGGGTCCGGTGTGATTCGCTACGCGCTGGAAGAACTCGGTCTTTGCGCCGGCATCACGCGTGCCCGCTACCGCACCACCACCGAGGTCTATCCCGACAGCCCGCGCGCCACGCCCGAGCAATGCAACGCCGCCCAGGCGGCGGCAGTATGCGCGGCGATCGACTTCGCGCTGGCCAATCCGGCTTGAGGTTGGCCACAGTCGATCGGTAGCACCGCGTTCTGCCCGGCGGTTTGTTCGTCAATCGGTTTGTGCGACGTGGTTTGCGGATGCAACGGGATCGTCGGCACGGTCCGCATTCCATGTACGCGGTACGAACCAGGCGATGATGGCCAGCGCCGACGTCATGAGTACGGCGGCAACGACGAAGGCGGCGCCATCGAAGCCGTGACGCGTGCCCAGCGCCAGCGATTGCGCGGCGATCAGCGGACCCAGCATCGCCGCCACCGCATTCATGCTGCCGATGCCGCCTTGCAGCGCGCCTTGTCGCGTCGCATCCATCATTCGCGACAGGATGCCGTTCAGTGCCGGGTAGGCAAACGCGCCCAGCGCACCTACCAGGAAGAATGCGTAGACCTGCCAGCCGCGGGTGGCGAAGGCATACGCGAGCATGCAGGCCGCGGCGCAGGCGAGACCCACCATCGCGGTGCGCCGCTCGCCGATGCGTTCGACCATGCGACCGGTGAAACCCAGCTGCACGATAATGGTGAGCAGGCCGACCCAGGCCAGACTCCAGCCAATCGCCGTTGCATCCCAACCGAAGCGGATCGCCGCCCAGAACGCCCATACGGACGGATAAACCATGCCGCCAAGCTGCCACAGGAACCAGGCCAGCAGCAAGGGCGCGGCCGGGCCGGCACGGAACAAGGGTCGGAACGCACCGATGACGTGCGCCTCGCGCCACTGGAACGGGCGGCGATGGGAGGGCGTCAGCGTTTCGGGCAGCAACCAGGCCATCGACGCGGCATTGATCGCGGCCAGCGCGGCGGCCAGCACGAACGGCGCCCGTACACCGAACGATGCCACCATGCCACCCAGGGCCGGGCCGATGATGAAACCCACACCGAAGGCGGCGCCGAGCATGCCGAACGCGGAGGCACGCCGCGCCGGCGGCGTGACGTCGGCGATTACCGCCGCGGCAGGGCCGAAGGTGGCGCCGGTGATGCCGGCGATGACGCGGCCCGCGAACAACCACGCCAGTGTCGGGGCAACTGCCATCAGCAGGTAGTCGAGGCAGAAGCCGATCATCGCGGCAATCAGCACGGCTCGGCGGCCGAAACGGTCGCCGAGCTGGCCGAGCACAGGGCCGGCGAAGAACTGCGCCACGGCGAACGCCGCCAGCATCCAGCCGGCGATGCGTGTCGCCGCCGGCAGATCGATGTCGCCCAGGCGCGTGATCAGCGCGGGCAGCACCGGCATCACGATGCCGAATCCGATGACGTCGATGACCACCGCCGCCAAGACGATCGGCACAGCGCGATGGGCGAATTGGGGGCCGCGCAGAGACATTGGCGCGCAAGGCTAAATGAAAAGTCCGGCAGGCGTCCATGTCCCGCAACGCCGGCGCCGCCTGCCTTGGGCTCGCCCGGCCGCGGACTACAATGACAACTTTCTGCAACGCGGCGAGGTCGAGATGAAGCAGCTCAAGGGCACCTGCCTGTGTGGACAGGTCAGCATCGAAGTCCCAGACGATTTCACCTTTCTCGGTTACTGCCACTGTTCGGAATGCCGCAAATGGACTGGCTCTGCCTTTGCGACCGGAGGCATGGTCGACGCCGATGCGTTGGCGATCACCGCTGGCGCCGACGTGGTCAGCCGTTATCGCAAGTCCGACGAGACCGAACTGGCGTTCTGCAGTCGCTGCGGCTCCAGTCTGTTCTCGCGCAAGACCCGGCGGGACAAGTGTGTCGTTCGCCTGGGCATTCTCGACGACGTGCCGACGCGTCGGCCCGGCGTGCACATTTATTGCGCGTCGAAGGCTCCGTGGTTCGATATCACCGACGAGCTGCCGCAGTTCGCTCAGCTGCCGACGTGATCCGCCCGCGGCCTGCATGAACGACTGCGCAAAAAGAAACCCGCAGAGGGGAGTCTGCGGGTTCGGGGTCCATCTGTGCATGTGTGGAGGAGGAGGGGGAGCCTCGCCACACGGTGGGAAAGATGTCTCACGACATGTGATTAATGTACTCGACGGTTTGTTAATGGAATGTGACTGCCGTCGTGGGGGTTGGCGAGCCTGAACGCGCACGCCAAGCTTCGGCGCGTCGACGCTCCGGGTAGGATACGGACGTCACCGGAAATTCTCCTTCCTGCCCCGAAAGATGTCAGCAAATACCGTCGACGCCAACCGCCGCATGGACCGTTTTGCCGACCACACCCAGGTGTGGTTGTTCGGCTATGGCTCGCTTATCTACAAGGTGGACTTCCCGTACATCGAACGGCGCCCGGCAAGAATCCGGCATTGGGCGCGGCGCTTCTGGCAGGGGTCGCATGATCATCGCGGCACGCCGCAAGCGCCGGGGCGCGTCGTCACGCTTGTTCCCGAGCCCGATGCAGTCTGCGTCGGCATGGCCTACCTGATCGAGCCGGCCGTGTTCGCGCAGCTGGATGTGCGCGAGAAAAATGGCTACCTGCGAGTGGCCACCGAACTTCAGTTCGACGACGACCAGCAGCGCGAAGGACTCGTGTACATTGCCACGGCGGAGAACGAGGCGTTCCTCGGGCCGGCGTCCGAGGCAGAGATCGCGCGCCATATCGCGGCATCCTCCGGCCCCAGCGGGCCAAACCGCGACTACCTGTTGCAGCTCGCCGCCGCGCTGCGCGAGCTTGATGCCGATGATCCGCACGTGTTCGATATCGAGCGCCACCTGGTCGCCCTGCTCGACCAGGAGCAAAGCCGCAGCGGGCACTGACCCGATTCCGGCGGGCAGAGCCCACCCTGCCACGCCGTAGGGCGGGCTCTGCCCGCCGCCCGCTGCGGCGAAATATCGGTTCGCGCGCCGGACCATCGTCGCGTGACCGTTTGCACCCGGATGCTCTACGCTGCAGGACGGTTTTCTCGTGGATGCCGCCATGTCAGAGCTGCCTGCCTCACGCCCGTTCCGGAACATGCGCCACCTGGCCACGGCGTTTGCCGTGCTGCTGGTGTTCACTGCCCCGGCGGCGCACGCATTGAAGGCACCCCCGCCACCGCGCGTGCAGTTGGCCGAGGGCTGGGTCGAAGGCAGGCAGGCGCCGGTGAACGGCATCATGCTGGATGAGTTCAAAGGCATCCCGTACGCCGCGCCGCCGCTGGGTGAGCTCCGCTGGCAGCCACCCCAGCCGACCAGGGCCTGGAGCGGCGTGCGCCCGACGACGCAGTTCGGGCCGCGCTGCATGCAGTTGCCGCTGTTCGGCGACATGGTGTTCCGCTCGCGCGGCATGAGCGAGGACTGCCTCTACCTCAACGTCTGGAAGCCTGCCCATGCCAGCGGCAAGTTGCCGGTGCTGGTGTACTTTTTCGGCGGTGGCTTCGTCGCCGGCGACGGCTCGGAGAAGCGCTACGACGGCGCCAGCCTGGCCAGCAAGGGGATCGTCACCGTCACCGTCAACTACCGCCTTGGCGTGTTCGGCTTTTTCGCCTTGCCGGCACTCGCCGACGAGTCGCCCCACCATGCCGCGGGCAACTACGGCCTGCTCGACCAGGTGGCGGCGCTACGCTGGGTGCAGGCCAATATCGCCCGGTTTGGCGGCGATCCGGCGCAGGTCACGATTGCCGGTGAATCGGCCGGCTCGATCGCGGTGAGCGCGCTGATGACCTCGCCGTTGTCGCGCGGCCTGTTCGCGCGGGCGATCGGCGAAAGCGGTGCCCTGATCGCGCCGATCGCGCCGCTGCCGCTGCCGGAGATGGAACAGCACGGCGAGGCATTCGCGCGCGCGTTGGGTGCCGATTCGCTGCGTGCGCTGCGAGCGCTGCCCGCCGCGAAATTGCTGCAGGCCACGCGCGACCAGCACAGCGATGCCAATGTCGCTGTGGACGGCTGGTTCCTGCACGAACCGCCGGCAAAGACCATGGCCAAAGGGCAGCAGGCGCAGGTGCCGTTGCTGCTGGGTTCCAATTCACAGGAGGGCTTCTATACCGCCCTTCTCAAGGATCGGCCGCCGACGCCGGCAAACTATGGCGCCGCGTTGCAGCGGTTGTTCGGCGCGCAGGCCGACCGCGTGCTGGCGTTGTACCCGGGGGCCAGCGAGTCACAGGTGAAGCAATCGGGTACGGCGCTGGCCGGAGACATGTTCATCGCCCACAGCACCTGGCGCTGGATGGACCTGCAGCGCCGACACAGCGATGCGCCGGTCTATTTCTACTACTTCGCGCAACCGCGTCCGGCCAAACGACATCCGGCGCCGGGCGAACAACCGGACGCCGGCGCGGTGCACAGCGCAGAGATCGAATATGCGCTGGGCAACCTGGCCGGCAACGAGGTTTACGCCTGGACTGACGCCGACCGGCGAGCTTCGGCCACGATGGAGGGTTATTTCGCGCAGTTCATCAAGACCGGCAACCCGAACAGAGCAGGGCTGCCACACTGGCCTGCCGTGCGTGAATCCGACGGTGGCATCCTGCGCCAGGTGATCACGGCGCATACGCATGCCGAGGTCGACCACGGCGCGGCGCGACAGGCTTTCCTGCAGCAGTACTTCAAGAGCCATGCCGACCCGTTCTAGGCGGTAGAAACGCGGGCGGCTGCGGCGGCACGGTCCTGGTCAGTTGACAGGATCCATGTCGTTCCATGGCTTTAGTCATGGGTGCTCGGGCCGCGCATTGGGTAGGATCGGGGTTCCCCCATGACGAGTCCTTGTCGATGAAACCCTCTCTCACTCTGGCGATGACCATTGCGTTATCCAGTTCCGTCGCGGCGTTTGCCGATACGGGTACGGACAAGCACGAGTCCGGCCGCAGCGCGGCACAGGCTCATGCGGTAGCGGCCGATGCCACCGGCAACCCGTTCTTTGCCGAAAGCACGCTGCCGCTGCATTACCCTGCCTTCGACCGGATCAAGGACGCCGACTTCGCGCCGGGCTTCGACCGTGGCATGGCCGAGCAGCTCAAGGAAGTCGACGCCATCGCGCAGCGCGCCGCAGCGCCGACGTTCGACAACACCATCATCGCGCTGGAGCAATCCGGCCAGATCCTCAAGCGCACCTCGACCGTGTTCTTCAGCCTCGTCGGCGTGGAAAACAGCGACGCGCGCAAGGCGATCCAGGCCGAATACGCGCCCAAGCTGTCGGCACATCGCGACGCGATCATGCTGAACCCGGCGTTGTTCGCGCGGGTCCAGAAGCTGTACGACACGCGCAGCAGTCTGGGCCTGGATGCCGAAGGCGTACGCCTGATCGAGCGCTACCACACCGACTTCGTGCGTGCGGGCGCCAAGCTGTCCGACGCGGACAAGGCGCACCTGAAGGAGATCAACGGCGAGCTGGCCAAGCTCGGCACGAAGTTCAGCCAGAACGTGCTGGCCGAGGTGAACGACTCGGCGCTGGTGGTTGACAGCAAGGCCGAGCTGGCCGGCCTCACCGACGCGCAGATCGGCGCTGCCGCAGCCGCCGCCAAGGCCAAGGGCATGGATGGCAAGTACGTCATCGCCCTGCTCAACACCACCGGCCAGCCGCCCCTGGCGCAGCTGGAGAACCGTGCGCTGCGCGAGCGTCTGTTCAAGGCCTCGATTGCACGCGGCAGCCGCGGCAACGCGTATGACAACACCGCCATCGTGTCGCAGGTGATGAAGCTGCGCGCGGAGAAGGCGAAGATGCTCGGCTATCCGACCTGGGCCGCCTACGTGCTGGCCGACGAGACTGCGAAGACTCCCGAGGCGGTCAACGCGATGCTGGGCAAGCTGGCGCCGCCGGCAGTGGCCAACGCGAAGCGTGAAGGCGCGGCGCTGCAGGCGATGATCGACAAGCAGCAGGCGGCGAAGGGCGAGCCGACGTTCCAACTGCAGCCGTGGGACTGGGCCTACTACACGGAAAAGGTGCGTGCCGAAAAATACAACTTCGACGAGAGTCAGCTGAAGCCCTACTTCGAGATGAAGAACGTGCTGGAAAACGGCGTGTTCTACGCCGCCGGTCAGCTCTACGGCCTCAGCTTCAAGCAGCGTACCGACCTGCCGGTGTACAACCCCGACGTGCTGGTTTATGACGTGTACGACGCCGACGGCAAGCAGCTGGCGATCTTCCTCGCCGACATGTACGCACGTCCGTCCAAGCGCGGCGGCGCATGGATGAATTCCTACGTGCAGCAATCCGATCTCACCGGCAACCTGCCGGTCGTGGCCAACCATCTGAACATCACCAAGCCGACCAGCGGACCGACCCTGCTGACCTGGGACGAGGTGACCACGATGTTCCACGAGTTCGGCCATGCGCTGCACGGCATGTTCTCGAACGTGAAATACCCGTACTTCAGCGGTACCAGCGTGCCGCGCGACTTCGTCGAGTTCCCGTCGCAAGTGAACGAGATGTGGGCCGACTGGCCGAGCGTGCTGGCCCATTACGCGAAGCACTACCAGACCGGCGCAGCGATGCCGCAGGCACTGCTGGACAAGGTGCTGGCCAGCTCGAAGTTCAACCAGGGCTTTGCCACCACCGAGTATCTCGGCTCGGCGATGCTCGACCAGAGCTGGCACCAGGTGACTGCAGACAAGATCCCCGAGGCTGCCGGCGTGATGGCGTTCGAGGCTGCTGCGCTGAAGGCCAACGGCACCGACTACGCGATGGTGCCGCCGCGCTACCGCACGCCGTATTTCAGCCACATCATGGGCGGTTACTCGGCGGGCTACTACGCCTACATCTGGTCGGAGGTGCTGGATGCGAACACGGTGGACTGGATCAAGGCCCACGGCGGCCTGACCCGTGCCAACGGCGACCGCTTCCGTTCGACCCTGCTGTCGCGCGGCGGCAGCAAGGATGCGCTGCAGCTGTTCCGCGACTTTGCCGGCCACGAGCCGGAAATCGAGCCGCTGCTGAAGCGGCGCGGGCTGGATGGCAACGTCGACTGATTGGTACCTCCATGCGAGACCACAAGACCGTCCGGAGCAATCCGGGCGGTCTTTCTTCTGGTGAACGGCGAAGCGGCCAGCATGCGCTAGAGTCGTTGCTGTCCCTCGTTACTGTCGGCACGCTTTCGATGTCCGTACCCGCCATCAACCCGGAACGTCGCAGCCGCATCCTGCGCTGGTTGTTGATCAGTGTCGGCGCGCTGTCCCTGCTGGTGGGCTTGATCGGCATCGTGCTGCCGCTGGTGCCGACGGTGCCGTTTCTGCTGGTGACCGCGGCGTGCTGGTCGCGCGCCTCGCCGCGCTGGCACCGCTGGCTGCTGTCGCGACCGAAGCTGGGGCCGGCCATCGCACGCTGGGAGCGTGAGCGCACCGTGTCGCGCCGCGCACGGTGGGCGGCACTGGGCCTGGTCACGCTGTCGATGGGTGTCACGGTCTGGTGGGTGCGCGAGCACGCGTGGCTGCCATGGGCGATGACCGGCGTGGCGGCGATGCTGTTGCTGGTTATCGTGCGGCTGCCGGTGGCACGGGACGACGCGCGCTGAATGGCGTCATGGCGGCCGATTCGGCGGGTACGGGCATCTTCGAAAGATCGGCCGGTGGGAGTGAAGGGCGCATTGCAGGTTTCATCACGCGCCGACCACAGGTTGGGCAGGCACGATGCGTCTATCGCCCTGGCCGGGGCGACCACCCGGAGGACGATCCATGTTGATGACCATCCTGATTATCGTGCTGATCCTGGCGCTCATCGGCGGCCTGCCCACGTGGGGCTATTCGCGTTCATGGGGCTACGGCCCCAGCGGCATCCTCGGGGTGATCGTGATCATCCTGATCATTCTGTGGTTGCTCGGTCGGTTGTAAACCACTGGGGCATCAAACACGGCGCAAGCCGTGGGCCTGGCTATCAGGTTCACGGACAGGCTGGTAGGGTATCGGCGATGCTGTTGCTGACCTGTCTGCCCGGTGCTGCCTACCATGCCTGCTGCCGCCCTTCCTGCTGACGAGGAGTTGCGCCTGGCGACCTTGCGTGCGCTGGCCGTGCTCGACAGCGACGTGGAGCCGCTGTTCGATGCCTTGACCAAGGCGGCAGCCGCGGCCACGGGGCGGTCGATTGCCCTGATCAGCCTGGTCGACGCGGATCGGCAGTGGTTCAAGTCCAACCACGGCTTGCCGGGGGTCAACGAGACGCCGCGCGACAGCGCGTTCTGCGCGCATGCCATCCTCGGTTCCGGCCTGATGGAGGTGGCTGACGCGCAAGCGGACGCGCGCTTCGCCGACAATCCACTGGTCACCGGGGAGCCGTACATCCGCTTCTATGCCGGTGCGCCCATCACGCTTCAGGACGGCATGCGCATGGGCACCCTGTGCGTGATCGACCGCGTGCCGGGAGAGCTGGATGACCGGCAGCGCCGCGTGCTCAAGCAGCTTGCCCGTGCTGCCGCAGGGGCGCTGGAGTTGCGCCGCTACGCGATCAGCGAACATGCGGCGCAGGAACGCGAGGCGGCGGCGTTGCGCCAGCAGGTCGAGGCGGCGCAGGACCTGCGGCGCAAGCTTCACGCCAGCGAGACGATGCTGGAGCGCGCCGGCCGGCTGGCCGGCGTGGGCGCTTGGGAGCTTGACCTGGATACCCAGCGGCTCAGCTGGTCCGCCGAGACCTGCAGGATCCACGAAGTCGAGGTCGGCCATCAGCCAACCCTGGAAGAGGCGCTGGCCTTCTACGAACCGGGCGCCAGGCCCGTGATTCAGGAGGCCGTGGAAAAGGCGATTGCCACGGGCGAGAGTTGGGATCTGCAGCTGCCATTGGTCACTGCCAAGGGCCGCAAGATCCATGTTCGCGCCGTCGGCCGGGTGGACTATGCCGAAGATGGGCATGCATGGCGCGTCAGTGGCGCGTTCCAGGACGTGACCTTGCGCAGGCGCGTGGTCGCCGCACTGGAAGCCAGCGACCGACGCTACCGCAAACTGTTCCAGTACAGCCTGGGATTGATATGCACGCACGACCATGAGGGCGTGTTGCTGTCGGTCAACCCCGCCGCGGCCAAGTCACTGGGCTATTCGGTCGGCGAGATGATCGGCCGACCGTTGACCGACTTCATCCGGCCCGAGTTGCAACCGCGCTTCCACGAATATCTGTTGCGCGTCATGCGCAAGGACAGCGACGCCGGCGTCATCGAACTGATCGCCAAGGACGGCAGCGAGCACATCTGGCAGTACCACAACGTGCTGGACGACGAGGCGGACGAGCCTTACGTGCTGGGCCACGCGCAGGACGTCACCGAGCGCTTCCGGCAGGAGCGCAAACTGCGTGAATGGTCGATCCATGACCCGCTCACCGGCTGCTACAACCGCCGCTACCTGGCCGACCTGACGGCGGCGCCGCACGACGAGCGCTGGGGCTGCATCGTGTTCGATCTTGACCACTTCAAGCACGTCAACGACACCTATGGTCACCAGCGCGGCGACGAGGTGCTGATGACGATGGCGCAATTCCTGCGCGACCACGTGCGGCCGCAGGATGCGGTGATACGGCTGGGTGGCGACGAGTTCCTGGTGCTTTTGCGCAACGCCGAGAGCAGCCTGACCGACAGCATCGTGGCGCGGCTGGACGCGGATCGGTCCACGGCACCGATCGGGTTCACCATGGGTTCGGTCACGGTGGAGCCCGGTGCATCACTGGAATCCGGTCTGGCCGAGGCCGATCGGCGTTTGTACAAGGCGCGCGAAGGGCGGCCGCCACGGCCCCGTTGAAGGGCGGAACGGTGCAGGACCGTTCAACGCGGTTTGCGTGGCCCCGGCGCGGAGTGACGCCCCTGCGTGGCGTCGACCTGGTCGATCCAGCCGGCCCGTGAGTCGGGAAACGCGTCGGCGTACGGCACATACGGCTTGATGTCGAGGATCGGGGTGCCGTCGAGCAGGTCCACCCCGCGCACCTGCAGCACGCCATCGCCCACCGCGACCAGTTCCACCGCCGACAGCCCGATGGCGTTCGGACGGTGCGGCGAACGCGTCGCCAGCACGCTGCGCTTGCCACCGCCACGCGGCGGTCGCACCTCGGCCTTCCAGCCTTCGCTGCGATGGAACGCGAACACCAGCCAGATCCGCTCGACGCCGGCCAGGTCGCGATAGGCTGCCGGCGGGAAGTCCGGCACGAACTCGATCCTTGCCTCGGCGGCTGCCAGCGTCTCGGTGCCGGCCACCACGGTGGATTGGTGTGGCGCGTCGATGCGACGTGCATAGGGCGAGCGCACGAAGGCAATCGGCTGGCAGGTCAGGACGCTGGAGGTATCGTGCGGGAGGCTCATTGAGGCATTATCGCTTGCCCGGCCGCGCGCCGGCTGCCTGGATCCTTCCCGCCGAGAACGCCATGAAATACCTCGTGATGATCTACTGCGACGACAGCCTGCTGGAGGCCTTGCCCGAAGGCGAGTTCGACAGCCGCATGCGGGGCTGTTTCGCCAAGGCCGACAGCTTGCGCGCGCAGGGGCAGTTGCTCGATTCGCAGCAGCTGGAGGCGCCGGCCGCCGCGCGCACCGTGCGGGTGCGCGAGGGCCGCACCAGCGTGGTCGACGGTCCGTTCGCCGAAACCAAGGAATATCTTGGCGGTTTCAACCTGATCGAGGCGGCCGACATGGACGAGGCGGTGCGCATCGCCTCGTCATTTCCGTGGGCACGCACGGGTGCCATCGAGATTCGCCCCGTGCGCGACATGAAGCTGGTGCGCCAGCGGGTGGGTGCGTGAGCATGCGCGATGACGATGATTTCGAGGACGATCCCGACTTCGACGACGAGGACGATTCGATCGAGGCCCGGGTGTGGCAACTGCTGCTGCTGATCAATCCCGGCGACGAGGACACCGCGTTGCTGCAGTTCACGGACTACCGCGAAGCGGTGGCGGAAGGCGATGAGGCCGAACCGCTCGAGCTGGTCTCGCGCGTGATCGACTGGCGCTCCGGTTTCATGGTGGCCGAGGACGATCTGCGCACGCTGGTGCAGGCGCTCGAAGAGCTCAGCGCGCGCTGGAACCTGTCGATCGATTGGGGCGGCGATGTCGACGACGAGGACTGGTTCGACGATGCCGATGCCGGCAGTCTGCTCGGCATCGCCTACGATCGGCTTGCCGAGGCGGGTTACACCCTGTGGACCTGCGAAACCGACAACGATGCGCATGCAGGCTGGATCACCCTGACGCGCGACAACGAACTGATGCGCGAGTTGGCCGGCGCGCTTGAGGTCAACTTGCGCCTGGCTTGCGACGCGGGTTGATGCGCTGGATGAAAAAGGGGCGGGCATGCTGCAATTGATCGGCTTCGATGGCGACGACACGCTGTGGCACAGCGAAGGCTATTACCGCGAGGCCAACGACGCCTTTGCGGCCATCATGGCGGGCTATGTCGATCTGGGCGACCAGCGGGTGGCCGACGCCATGCTGGCCACCGAGCAGCGCAACCTCGAGGTATTCGGCTATGGCGCCAAGGGCATGGCGCTGTCGATGGTGGAGACGGCGATCGCCATCAGCGACAGCCGGATCAGCGCCGCCGACATTCATCGCCTGGTCGAACTGGGCAAGAGCGTGCTGCAGCATCCCGTGGAGCTTCTGCCGGGCATCCGCGCGGCCGTCGAGGCGGTGGCGGCGAACCATCAGGTCGTGCTGATCACCAAGGGCGACCTGTCCCACCAGGAGAAGAAAGTCGCCGAGAGCGGCCTGGCCGATCTGTTCGGCCGGATCGAGATCGTGTCGGAGAAGAATGCCGCCACCTACCAGCGAGTGCTGACCGAGTTCGACCTGCCACCGGCGCAATTCGCGATGGTCGGCAATTCGCTGCGCTCGGACATGGAGCCGGTATTGCGGCTGGGTGGCTGGGGCATCCATATGCCTTACCACGTGACCTGGGCGCACGAACTGGAGAACGGCCTCGCCCAGGACGAGCAGCGCATGCTCACGGTGGAGGCGCCCGCGGCGATCCCCGCGGCGGTGGCGCAACTGGATGCGCAGTCGCGGCGCTGAGACGTCTGGCTCCGGCTTGACCAGGATCAGGGCTGACAGGTCGCACTGCGGCGATGATCGCCCGTTGGCAGCATCCGCCGCCAGGCAAACACCTTGCCCGCCCTCTTGCTCCGGAGAATTACCCGATGTTGTTTCACGTCAAGGATCTAGCTGCCGACACCGCCAACCTCGCCGCCGCGTTGCGCGCCCATGATGCCAACGCCCGGGTCGATCTCGATGCGGTGGCAGGGCAGATCAAGGTGACGGCACAGATGACATCCGACCAGATCGTCGGCGTCCTCGGCAATGCAGGCTATGAAGCCAGCCGCGTGTCGGAGCCGCGCCAGATCCACGTCAGCGGTGGCAGCACCTGCTGCGGCAGCTGCTCCTGAAGCCTTGACCGCTGTTCCCTTCCCCCGCGGCGCGGGGGAAGGTGCCGCAGGCGGATGGGGGCGCTCTTGCACCTCTCGGTCGCCACCTCAGTCAGCAAACCGCCCAAAACGTCAGGGCTTCGCGGTCTCCGATTCGACCACCATGTCCAGCACATAGGCGACGGATGACGCATCCGCGGGCGGGTTCTTGATCGTGTAGCGCTTCACGCGCAACACGTTGCGTACGCCCGGTTGATGCGTATAGCCCTCGATCTCCCCGTTCAGCGGCTGCCATTCGCCCGGCGTGCCGGCCTTGAGACCCTGCGCGTCGTAGTGGCGTTCGCGCACCTTCAGGCATTGCTTGTTCGGCATCAACGGATGGTTGCAGGGCACGGTTTCCGCGGCGACCTCGAGAAACTCCGTCTCACCCTTGCCGCCGTAGCTCGTCTCCGCCGTGGGCTGGCCGTTGAACTGCAAGCTGTCGCCATTCCCCGCGACCAGCGTGAGCCGTGGCGTGTCGCCATCGGTGTGCAAGGTCAGCGTCGGGCCATCGTGCAGGCGTTTGTCGATGGCGCCATCCAGCGCCATCACCGCCGGGTCGGGACAGGCCATCATGGTATGCACCATCGGGCCCACTTTCAGCGTTCCGTTCTCGACCTGATAGCTTCCGCCGAGGCGGTTGCAGGCGTTGCTGACGCTGAGGCGCCCCTCGCTGAAATCCAGTTGCAGCGGCTTGTCCGCGCGGGCGAACAAGGCATCGATACGATGACCGGACTTGTCGGTGGCCTCGGTGAGCTTCCAGTGGTACTGGCCGAGCACGACGTTCTGCTCTGGCGCCGCAGCCCTGGTCTGGTTCGTGCTGCTGGCTGCCGACGGGGGCGCGGCATCAGTCGACGGGGCTGGTGGCGTCGGTGAGCACGCGGCGATGGCCAATGGCAGCAAGGACAACAACAGGCGACGGTTCATCGACATTCTCCTTCGACTCACGGCAGGGCAACGAATGGCACCGAAAACGCCGGCACCAGGCCATCCCCGGGGAGGGAGCAGCCTAACCCGTGATGTCGCCACAAGGCGAATCCGCGCTGGTTCGTGCCCGGCCAGGGTCAGGGTGGTCGAGTCGGCCCGGCTTGCACGGCCTACACGGCAGCCAGCGCCTGATCGAGATCGGCGAGCAGATCGTCAATGTGCTCGATGCCGATCGACAGCCGCAACATGTCCTCACTGACTCCGGCGGCGGCAAGCTCGGCGGCATCCAGTTGCCGGTGCGTGGTCGAGGCGGGATGTGTGGCCAACGACTTGGTGTCGCCGATGTTGACCAGCCGGGTGAACAGTTTCAGCTGGTCCAGCACCCGGGCGCCGGCCGCGCGGGGTTCGTCGCCGCTGTTGCTGCGCACGCCGAAGGAGAGGATGCCCGAGGCCCGGCCGCCCATGTATTTCCGTACCAGCGCATGATCGGGATGATCGGCCAGACCGGCGTATTTCACCCAGGCCACCTTGGCGTGGCCCTGCAGGAACTTCGCGATCGCCAGCGCGTTGTCGCAGATGCGCTCCA
The DNA here is from genome assembly GCF_055809185.1 of Rhodanobacter sp. G2-10. Classification (NCBI taxonomy): domain Bacteria; kingdom Pseudomonadati; phylum Pseudomonadota; class Gammaproteobacteria; order Lysobacterales; family Rhodanobacteraceae; genus Rhodanobacter; species Rhodanobacter sp. G2-10. The sequence continues at coordinate 449,627 of NZ_CM147900.1, forward strand.
TGCGCAAACCCAGCGTGCTCATGCCCTGCAGGATCAGGAACGCGTTCATCGGCGAGATCGCCGCGCCGGTGTTGCGCAGCGGCACCACCCGTGCGCGGCCGATATAGGCGGCCGGACCCAGCGCCTCGGTGTAGACCACGCCGTGGTAGGACACGTCCGGCTCGTTCAACCGGCGGAAACGCTGCTTGTGCTCCGCCCACGGAAACTTGCCGCTGTCGATGATGGCACCGCCGATGCTGTTGCCGTGGCCACCCAGGTACTTGGTCAGGGCCTGCACCACGATGTCGGCACCGTGCTCGATCGGTCGGCACAGGTAAGGGCTCGGCACCGTGTTGTCCACGATCAGCGGAATGCCGTGTTCGTGGGCGATCGCGGCGAGTGCGCCGAAGTCCGTCACGTTGCCCAGCGGGTTGCCGATCGATTCGCAGAAAATCGCCTTGGTGCGGGCGTCGATCAGCGGGGCGAACGTCTCCGGACGACGCGCATCGGCAAAACGCACCTCCAGGCCCTGTTGTGGAAAGGTGTGCGCGAACAGGTTGTAGGTGCCGCCGTAGACGGTGGCTGCCGAGACGATGTTGTCGCCGGCCTCGGCGATGGTCTGGATCGCGTAGGTCACCGCGGCCATGCCCGAGGCCAGCGCCAGCGCACCGATGCCGCCTTCCAGCGCGGCAACGCGCTGCTCCAGCACGTCCTGGGTCGGGTTCATGATGCGCGTGTAGATGTTGCCCGGCACCTTCAGGTCGAACAGGTCGGCGCCGTGCTGGGCGTTGTCGAAGGCATAGGCCACCGTCTGGTAGATCGGCACGGCGGAAGAACGCGTGGTGGGGTCGGGCGTGTAGCCCGCGTGGACGGCGAGTGTCTCGATCTTCATGGATGATCCTGCGACGGGTGGCTACAAGGTGGCTGCGGCTCGATCCACGGGTGTCGGCAAGCCACACGTCGCATCTCCGCGACACATGCACGGTAATGCATCATCGTTCAGGCGTAAAGACGTAAAGACGTCCAAATGGAATGGATTGACGATTCCACCCGGTGGCGCCGCGGTGACGGAAGCCGCGCTTGGTCGCGTCAACCGGGCTCAGGCACTGGTGTCGGTGGCCTGGTCATCGTCGAAGCCGGTGTAGCCCTCGGCGAATATCGGGGTGCCGTCTTCTTCCAGTCCGAGCATGTCTTGCAGTGCCTTGGCTGCGGCCGCCTCGGCGACGGACTTGTCGCGGAAACTGCGGTTCTCGCAGATCGCGTAGTAGGTCGGAAACCCGTGTCTGCGCGGGGTGATGGCCAGCCATGCCGCGTAGCGCGAACCCTCGAGCGTGGCGCCCGAGCGTGCGAGATAGTCGTCGAATGCGCGTTCGGCCATGGTCGTCATCTTCGATCGGAAAGTGCGCAGTGTATCGCGCGCGTCGATTGCTTCATCATGGGCCATGCCTGCCGATTGCCTGCCCGTACCTCGTGTCGTACTCGACACCAATGTGTGCCTGGACCTGTTCCTGTTCAACGACCCCCAGTCCGCCGCCCTGCATGTGGCGATGCGCGAGGGTGTCATCCAGGCCGTGACCCGCGCCGATTGCCGCGCCGAGTGGCTGCGCGTGCTCGGGTACCCGCAGGTGCCGGTCAGCGACCAGGCGCGGCCGGCGGTCGAGGCGGCGTTCGACGCCCTGGTTCAGCAACTTCCCGACGAATTGGCGACGCCGGCCGCCCATATGCGGCTGCCCCGCTGCGCCGATCCGGACGACCAGATGTTTCTGGAACTGGCCCAGGCCTCCGGCGCACGCTGGCTGGTCAGCAAGGACAATGAACTGCTGAAGCTGGCGCCGCGCTGCGCGCGCGAGGGACTGTTCTGGATCGGCCTGCCGCAGGCGTGGTCGCGGCGCCGCAGCTGACGTTCGTGGCAGGGGCGATATGCTGGGCGCTGCCGTTCCCGACCGAGGCATCACCATGCTCAGCCCCTGCATCATCAACTGCCCATATTGCGGCGAATCGATCGAGATCCTGATCGACGCGTCGATTCCCAGCCAGCAATACATCGAGGATTGCCAGGTGTGCTGCCGGCCGATCACGCTGAGCGTGGAGATCGACGCGGATGGCGAGGCACAGGTGCGCGCCTCCGGCGAGAACGACGCCTGAGCGCGACCTGCTTTTTGTAGGAGCGCACCCTGTGCGCGATGCTCTTGGCTCTTGCAAATCCCGAATCCCGGTTTTCAACAGACGAACGTCTGGTCATCCCGAATCCACTAAAAGCCATCGCGCACAGGGTGCGCTCCTACAGGGCTCCGGTGACGCCGATGCCTTGCGCTTGCAGCGTGGCGCGGGTCGCCGCATCGCTGGCCGGCGTGACGGGGCGCGTCAGATCCCACAGCAGGTGGGCGCGAAAGCCCAGCGTCATCGCATCCTGCGCCGTCCACAGCACGCATACGTCGCGCGCCAGCCCGCACACGAATACCTCCAGCACGCCACGCTCGCGCAGCCAGCCGGCCAATCCCGTCGCCGGGCGATCGCCATGCGGGTCGTGGTTTTCGCGAAAGCCGCTGTAGGAGTCGACTGCCGGGTCGCTGCCCTTTCGGATCACCGCATCGAGCGCCGACCAGTCGATGTCCGGATGCAGTTGCGCGCCCGGCGTGCCCTGCACGCAATGATCCGGCCACAAGGTCTGCGGGTGGCCGTACAGGTCGATCTGCTCGAACGGCGCGTGTCCCGGATGGGAGCTGGCGAACGAGACGTGCCCGCCCGGATGCCAGTCCTGGGTGGCCACCACATGGCGGAACCGACGTTGGCGCAACAACTGATTGATGCCTTCGATGATCCCGTCGCCCTGGTGGCAGGCCAGCGCGCCGCCGGGCATGAAGTCGGGCTGGACATCGACGAGAACCAGGGCGGAGGTGGCGGAAGCGCGGTGACTCATGCAGACTGGTCCGAAGGGTGACGGGAAGCGGCAGTCTAGCGGGAGCTCGTCACGCCGCGCGATTCGTCGCGAACTCTCGGGGGAGAGCACAGTGCACTACGATCAGTCGTGGATGGGTAGCGGTATCGTCGGCGGCCTTGAGGCCGGAGCCATTTCGTTGGTGGTCGCGCTGCTGCTGTTTCTGCTGCTGCACCGGCTGGGACACCGGCATGGCTGGTCCCACGCGCACAAGATCGGTTGGTCGTTCCTGTTGGCCAGCGTGCTGACCGTCAGCGGCGATCTGTGGGACATGATCTACCTCAACTACAGCAACCTGCAGTCGCCGTCCCTGCTCACCGCCGTACTGGCGGATATCCACGACCCGGAACATCTTGGCATGCGCGTGCTGTGCGAGCTGCTCGGCGTGGCCTTGGGCGTCTATCTCGGCTGGGTGCTCGGCGGTGGCTATCGCGTCGACCGCAAAGGGCCGCCGCACGCATAGCCCGTCGTGACTCCCAGATTTCCCACGCTTGCTTGATCGGGCCCTCGCACGGTCGGGACGCAAGCCCCTCGGCACCATCAAAGCAGCGGATCGAACAGTCGCGCCACATGCATGGCCACCCGGCGCAGGTACGGCGCGTCGTGATATTCGCGGGCAGTCACGGCGCGCGAGTGCGAGAAATCTTCCAGAAGCATGGCCTCCATCTGGCGTGCGAAACTGTCGTCGACCACCATGACGCCGGCCTCGAAGTTGAGCCGGAATGAGCGGCTGTCCAGATTCATGCTGCCGATGGCCGCACAGTCGTGGTCGATCAAAAGAGCTTTCTGATGCAGAAAGCCGGGCTGGTAGCGATAGACCTGAATGCCGGCGCGCTGCGCATGGTGGGCGTGCAGGGACGAGGCCAGAAAAACGGTGTGGTGGTCCGGCCGCGAGGGGATCAGGATGCGCACGTCGACACCCCGCAGCACGGCCAGCTGCAGCGCCGACCGCACCGCGGTGTCGGGAACGAAGTAGGGCGTGCTCAGCCACACCCGTTTGCTTGCGGCGTTGATCGCGGCGGTGAAGTAGAGCGAGCCGGTCTCCATCCGGTCGGCCGGGCCGGAAGCTACCACCAGAGCATTGGCCTTGCCCTCGCCTGGCGGCGAAGGCAGCAACGGCAGCAACTGGCCGGTGATCCATCGCCAGTCGTCGGCAAACATCTTCTGCAGGTCGGCCACGACCGGCCCGCACACTTCCAGCATGGTGTCGCGCCATGGCGCCAGCGGCGGCTTCAGGCCCAGGTACTCATCGCCCACGTTGAGACCGCCGACGAAACCGCGCGTGCCATCGACCACCACGATCTTGCGGTGGTTGCGGAAGTTCAGCTGGAAGCGGTTGCGCCAGCGATGGGTGGCAAAGCGATGGATTTCCACGCCGCCGGCGCGCAAGGTCTCGACGTATCCCTGCGGCAACGCGTGGCTTCCCACGCCGTCGAACAAGACGCACACCCGCACTCCTGCGGCGGCACGTTGCAGCAGCATCTGCTGCAGGCGCCGACCCAGCTGATCGTCATGAATGACAAAAAACTGGACCAGCAGGCATTGCTCGGCTGCGGCCATGGCCGTGAACATGGATTCGAACGCCGCTTCGCCGCCCACCAGCAAGCGCAGCCGGTGGCCGCCTCGAAAAGGTCGTTGCTGCAGCGCACTGATCGCGGCATAGCGCCCGCATGCCGGCTCGACGGCCAGGTTGGCGAGCGATTCCGGAGCCGGCTGCGGAGTCGATATCGGGTGTCCCACGTGGTAGCCCAGAAATCGGCTGGAGCCCAGATACAGATAAGGCAGCAAGGTCACGTAAGGCAGCAACAGCAGACCCAGCGTCCAGGCCACCGCCCCCTGCGGCGTGCGCGCATGGGTCACCGCATGCATGGCCGCGAGCACCCCGAGCAGATGCAATGCAGCGATGCAGATGGTCAGTACCGTGGCATTCATCGCGTTACATGGTGGCTCGAAGGTGGCTTGATCTCGCTCCATGGCCGCGGGCGGACCGGCGAACAGCGAGTGGATGTCGGGTCGCGTGAACGCGTGTCAGCATAGCGCCGGCGCCGGCGGCGATGTCATTGCCGCCCCGCCGTGCGCGGTGCTGCCCTGGGTTCGGAAGCGTCAGATGCCGAGGCGGCCAGCCGCGGCAGGTTGCCGGGCATGCGCGGTCCAGATGCCTGACGGCGCATCCTGCTCGTAGGCGAGGTAGCGATCCAGCGCGCCGCCGTAGACGTGCAGCGTGAGCGCGGTTTCGTGCTGCGACAGGTTGCGGCAGCGATGCACGTGGTTGGGGTCACCTTCGAACCAGGTGCCATCGCCCGGCCCGAGCCAGTCGCGGCCAAGTTCACGCAGCTTGCCGGAGTCCGGCTCGCGCATCCAGGACTGCACTTCCAGGGCGCCGACCAGGGTCAGTTCCAGTCCCCACAAGCCGGCATGGTCATGCACCGGGGTGCGGTGGTTGGGTGGCCATGCCATCACCATGACGCTAAGCGGCGGCTTGTTCCGCTGAACCAGCAGCCAGCGCTGGAGATCGCGTCCCTGCCCACGCAGCCGGGTCAGGCGTGCGGCCAGCGCGGCACCGTCCTGATGCACGACCTGCCCCAGATCGCGTGCCATGGAGGCGAGATCGGGCTGCGCCACATTGGCCTGCTCCAGTGCGATCGCACGCAGCGTTTTCAATGTGTGTCGGGGCTTGCCCATGCGACTTTCCGGCAAGGGAAAAGGGCGCCAGTGGAGCATGCCGATGGTTAAGGCTGCGTAAGTCACTGGCGCCGGCATGAGGGTGTTTGATGCTGCAGCGCAAGGCGACAGACAGCCCGCCGACAGCATTCACCGGCGGGCTGTCACGCGTGCGCGGATCAGCCGCGCAGGTCGAATGTCACCGGCACCGTGGCCCAGGCCCGCACCGCGTGGCCATTCACGGTGGCGGGCTGGAAGCGCCAGTGGGCGAGCACCTGTTCACGCGCGCTGCGGTCCAGCACGGTGTGGCCGCTGCCTTGCGCCACGCTGACCTGCAGCGGCTTGCCGGTCTCATCCACCAACACCCGCAATACGACCGTGCCTTGCAGTTGCTGGCGCAGTGCCGCGATCGGGTACTTCAGCGGGTTTACCTGGTAGGCGAGACTGGCCTCGATCGGTGCCGTCGTCATCGTGGCGGTGGGGCCGGACGGCAGCACCGTGGTGTCGCTCGCCGACGGTGCGGCGAGCTGCCCTTCCGGATTGGACAGGCTCACCGGCGCGCTGATGGGCGTGGGGTGCGGTACGACCTGCGGCGTGGTCGGCGCCTGGGGCAGAGGCTTGAGTTCCACCGGTGGCGGCGCCACTGGCAGTGGCGGCGGGGTGATCAGGCGAATATGGGCCACCGGCTGAAGCGGATGGAACAGTCCGAAATGCGGCGGGGAAACCGGCCGCGTGGCAATCATGATCACGGCAAGGTTGAGGGCGATCGCGACACTGAGGGCAGCGATTCGGGCGGGTTCGGGATGAGCGCGATGAGCAAGGGCCAGGCTAGCGGACGACATGGGCGACCTCCTGACAGCAGTGGGGTTGTGGCGGCAGTCACGCGGCTTGCGCCGGGGGATCGTGCTGTCGCGATTGCAGCCTATGCCCTTGCGGCGCCGCTGCGCAAGTGGACGGCTGGACGGCCATATGCTGGCTCCCCGGCACCTGGTGGTCGTCAATCGCTGCGGATTTCGCGCCAGATGGTGCATCTGCGGGGTACTGCTGCGACAATCGGGCCGCGGCAGCGAGCCGACATGTTGGGAGCGATGACGATGCGCATGGGCAAATGGGGCGGATGGCTGGTGTTGGCTGCGGCGGGTTTGATGCCGGTGTCGGCGGCGCATGCGGGCGACATTTCCTGCAAGATGACGTTCAACCTGGCTGGCTGGTCGATTTTCTACAAGACCGCCAGCGGCAGCGGTACGGTTCGATGCAGCAACGGCCAGAGCCTGCACGTGAAGCTGCGCGCGAAGGGTGGCGGTCTGACCTTCGGCAAAACGAAGATCACCAACGGCATCGGCAAATTCACCGGTGTCAGCAATGTGCGCGACGTGCTCGGCCACTACGCCAATGCCGTCGCGCATGCCGGAGCCCAGCGCTCGGCGGATGCGCAGGTGCTGACCAAGGGCAATGTCTCGCTGGCGCTCAGCGGCAAGGGTGAAGGCTGGAATCTTGGCGTGGCCTTCGGTGCGTTCATCATCGAACAGTAACGCCGCAATTGTTTTCATGGCGGCGTGACGCTGCGCCGCCATGGGCAAGCGTCTGCCCAGCCACCAAGGCAGAGGAAAGCGTTATCGGTGTTTCCCTGCCAGGAGTACGTTGATGTCCGTCTCATCCAGCGCGGTGCTCCCGCGCTACAGCTTCGGCGACGAGCTTGCCAGCAGCGTCATCCACGGCATCGGCATCGTGCTCAGCATTGCCGGACTGGCGACGCTGGTGGCGTTCGCGGCGCTGAACGGCAATGCGCTCGCGGTGGTTGCCTGCGCCGTGTTCGGTGCGTCGCTGGTGTTGCTCTATACGGCCTCCACGCTGTACCACTCGATCTCCGCGGCGGCGGCCAAGCCGACGTTGCGCGCGCTTGACCATATCGCGATCTACGTGTTGATCGCCGGTACCTACACGCCGTTCACCCTGATCGCCATGCCTGGTGCCTGGGGCTGGAGCCTGTTTGCCGCGGTATGGACGCTGGCGCTGATCGGCAGTGCGCTGGAGCTGGGTCTGCTCAAGCGCTACCACAAGCTGGCGGTCCTGCTTTACGTGGGCATGGGCTGGATCGGCATGGTCGCGTTCGAGCCGCTCAGCGAGCATCTGCAAACTGGCGGCACCGCGCTGCTGCTGGCGGGCGGGCTGGCGTACACGCTGGGCGTGCCGTTCTACCTGTGGCGCAAGCTGCCGTATCACCACGCCCTGTGGCATGTGTTCGTGCTTGCCGGCAGCGTGCTGCATTTTCTCGCGGTGCTGCTGTACGTGCTGCCCGGACCGGCGCACTGATCCGCGCGAGCTCAGCCAAACAGCATGGCCACGCCGAACAGGCCGACCATCAGGAACGACAACACCAGCTTCAGCAAGGTGCCCAGCAGCAGGCCGAGCCAGGTGCCGATACCGACATGGGCGGATCGCAGCACGCTGTTGCCCGAGGCCAGTTCGCCGACGAGGGCACCGATGAAGGGGCCGAGCAGCAGTCCCGGAATGCCGAAAAACATGCCGACGACGGTGCCGATGGTTGCGCCCCACAGCGCGCCCGAGCTGGCGCCCACACGCTTGGCGCCCAGCGCACCGGCCACGAAATCCACCAGTACGCCGATCACGCCGATCGCGCCGATGATCAGCAACCACCACAGGCCGAGGTGGCGGTAGCCATCCACGGCGGCCGCCAGCCAGATCCCGCCGAATACCATTGGTATGCCCGGCAGCACCGGCAGCACCGAACCCGCCAGGCCGCCAAGCATCAGCAAGCCGGCGAGGATGTACAAAGCGATATCGAGCATGGGGGTTCCGGTCAATGAGTATCCCGCTGAAAATCCGGTAGGAGCCGCGCTTGCCGGCAATCCTGTTGCGATTCCCGATTCCCGATTCCCGGCGAAGAGTACCGTCCGCGGGCGGGGTCCTACCGCTCCACGAAGGCGCGCTCGATCACGTAGTCGCCGGGCTCGCGCGTGCGCGGCGAGGCCTGGAAACCGCGGCCATCGAGCAGCGCGCACAAATCGTCCAGCATTGCCGGGCTGCCGCACAACATCAGGCGGTCGGTGGCCGGGTTCAACGGTGGCAGGCCGGTGGCTGCGCTCATCACGCCATCGACGATCGAATCGGTGATGCGGCCGCGGTGCCGGAATGGCTCGCGCGTCACGGTCGGGTAATAGATCAGCTTCTCGCGCACCAGTTCGCCGAGATACTCGTGCTGCGGCAGCTCGTGCTCCAGGTACTCGGCGTAAGCGAGGTCATCGATGCGGCGCACACCATGGGCCAACACGATCTTGTCGAAGCGTTCGTAGGTGTGCGGGTCGCGGATGATGCTCATGAAAGGCGCCAGGCCGGTGCCCGTGCCCAGCAGGTACAGGTGGCGGCCGGGCTTGAGGTCATTGAGCACCAGGGTGCCGGTCGGCTTGCGCGTGACGATCAACGGATCGCCCGGTTGCAGGTGCTGCAGTCGCGAAGTGAGCGGGCCGTTGGCGACCTTGATCGAGAAGAACTCCAGGTGCTCCTCCCAGCTTGCGCTGGCGATCGAGTAGGCGCGCATCAGCGGGCGCGCCTCGGTCTCCAGGCCGATCATCACGAACTGACCGCTGTCGAACCGGAATCCGGGGTCCCGCGTGGTGCGGAAGGAGAACAGGCTGTCGTTCCAGTGCTGCACGTCGATCACGTGCTCGGTTGCCATTGCCACCATGGGGGTATGTCTCGAGAGTTTCCGGTTTCGCGCTTGAACCTTGAACGCGGGTGCCGCAGGGCAACGCGTCGCAACCGCGGCGTTTGAACAGCGCAGCGTGGCTGGTTGATCAATCGCCAAGCATACGCCATCGGCCGATTCCCGCGAAGGGCGCTGGCAGGCTCCCATGGGGCTGGCCGCGCAGTCGCGAGGTTTTGTGATGGAGTGCTGTTTTCGCGTCAGTGCGCCGATGTATGAAGTCAGTGTAGGTTGCCGCCTACATCCCGGCCGGTCATCGGCCTGCAGTCGGGACTTCCTTGTCCTACAGCGCCTTTGTGACATACAGTTGTACTGTAGCTTCGGTTCGATGCATCGCAGCATGGTCGAACCGGGAAGGAAGCCAGGGGGATTCCTCGGTGCGCCGGTTGAGGCGTGACGGAGTTCTTGTTGGTGACTTCAGGGGTGAATCATGCCGATCATGCTCGGCAAATCCCAGGCAATCGAAGCGGTGCGGGTACAACTGCAGCGTTACGCCGCTTGCGATGTGCAAGTCCTGATCGAAGGCGAGACCGGCACCGGCAAGGAAGTCGCCGCGCGCGAGATCCACTACGCCAGCGCAAGGCGGGATCTCCCGTTTGTACCGGTCAATTGCGGCGCCATTCCCGACAGCCTGTTCGAGAACGAACTGTTCGGTCATGATCGCGGGGCCTTCACCGACGCTAAGATCGCGCAGGCAGGCCTGGTCGACCACGCGCGCGGTGGGACGCTTTTCCTGGACGAGGTGGATGCTCTGTCGAGCAAGGGCCAGGTAGCCTTGCTGAGGTTCCTGCAGGATAGCGAGTACCGGCCCGTCGGCAGCGGCGCCACACGAACGTCGGATGCCCGCATCATCGCGGCCACCAACGCCTGCCTTGCGCGGCAAGTGGAGGCCGGTCGCTTCCGCCGCGACCTGCAGTACCGGTTGAACGCCCTGTATCTGGAGCTTCCTCCGCTGCGTGCACGCAATGGCGACATCCAGTTGCTGGCCGACTATTTCCTGTGTTCGGTGGCAACCCGCTTGCGCGGCCCGACCAAGCACTGGGGCGACGCCGCCATCCAGGCATTGAATGCGTATGCGTGGCCTGGAAATGTGCGTGAGCTGGACAACATTGCCCTGCGTGCCTATGTGTCGACCGAGGCCGACGTGATCAGCCTCGGCGACCTGGCGGCGGTCGAACCGGCGTTTGGTGATCCGCAGCCGGTGCCCCGCCGCCGCGCGAACGAGCCGGAGATGGGTTTCAGCGCAGCCAAGAGTCGCGCGATCCATCAATTCGAGCGCGACTATCTTTCGCAACTGATGCGGCGTGCGCACGGCAACGTCAGTGCCGCCGCACGCCTGTCCGGAACCGAGCGGCGCCAATTGGGCAAACTGCTGGTCAAACACGGCATCGAAGCGAAGCCTTTCCGCCCGCAATAGGCGGTTTGCCGCGATGAACGCAACTGGGTGAAACGACACCCATGCCGCGAGTGAAGCGGGTCAGTGCTGCCCCACCACGGCGTCCACGTTCGCCCCAGGTCTCTTGCCGCAAGCCATTTCGCTGAGCGCTGCGGATGGCACGCTTGTTGCGAGCCCGGTCTGCATTCATCGCATGACGCGATGTGTGCAGGTTGGGACACGCGGGTCCGGCCCGGACACGGAGATGGCCACGAAGAGCTGCAGGGCAACGCTCGCCAATCAGCAACGTCGATGTCCATCCACGCGATGTCCATCAGGCGAAATGGCAGGAGGAGACTGCCGCCGAGCTGGCGCACGGGCGTGCAGGGAAATCGAGTGAGTGGGTTGTCGAGGTAGCAGATCGGTCTACCGGAGAAGTCTCGGAAATGTCTCTGCAGTCAATCGGAACGGGGAAACCAGCTGACTGCAATCTTGCCGAACCGGCGCAGCCTTTATGGCACCAGTTCAGAGGGTGAGCCATGACAAAGAATTCGGGCGGTGACGCGCTCAGCAACGAAGATGGTGAAGTCGAAAAGTCGGTGCTTGCCTATCTGGACGGCCATCCGGAAGCGGCGGACACGCTGCAGGGCATCGTCAACTGGTGGCTTCCGCAACAGCGCTACGAAAGTGATTGCCAGCGCATCGAACAGACGCTTGGCGCGTTGGTGGCAAGGGGCAAGCTGCAGCGCAGCTCTCTGCCCGGAGGTGAGGTTCTTTACGCACGACGAAAGCATCCGACGTCGCCACGGCAGCACTGACCTTGGCGCAAGTTTCCACCTAGGGAGGATCGACTCATGCCATCTGCGCTCACCTATCCGGGCGTCTACATCGAGGAAATTCCCAGCGGCGTGCACACCATTACCGGAGTGGCCACGTCGATCGCGGCGTTCGCCGGCTGGGCACCGCGCGGTCCGACCGATCATGCCGGGCGTGTACTCGGCTTCGTCGACTTTGCCCGCACCTATGGCGGCATCGACAGCCGCAGCGTGCTCGGCTACGCGGTCAACCAGTTCTTTGCCAACGGTGGCCAGCAGGCCTACATCGTGCGGCTGGTCGACGGCGCCAGTGCCAAAGCGGCCAAGGTGACTCTCGATGGCAAGCTGCTGGTCACGGCCGCCAACGAGGGCCTGTGGGCCAACGATTTCGCGATCGTGATCAAGCAATCCACGTTCGATCCGAGCTGTTTCCGCCTGACCGTGGCGAACTGGCAACTCGATCCGACCGGCGTGGCGGTGGAAGTGTTCGACAACCTGTCGATGGATCCTGCCAATGCCCGATTCGTCACCAGCGTGCTGGCCGACCAGTCCGCCTACGTCACCGCCGCGGTGTTGGGCGGGGCTACCGATCCGCCGGCGAATACCTTCTCCGGCGCGCCCGGCAACATCCCCGATGCGGCCAAACTCATCAATGGGGCGGACGGGAGTTTGATGGCGCCAAACGATCCAGCGTTCGAGACCGCGCTGACGCCGGTATCCGGCAGCGGTGGCGTGTACCAGCTCGACCGTGTCGACCTGTTCAACCTGCTGTGCGTGCCCGGTGAAACCGGCGCCGGCGTGATCTCCACGTTGCAGGCGTTCTGCCGCAAGCGGCGCGCGTTCCTGATCGCCGACAGTGTCGACGGCGCCACGGTCAATGGGCTGCAGAACGGGCCGGGCGGGATCACCGGCAACGACGCGATCAACGCGGCATTCTATTTTCCCTGGGTTACCGCCGCCGATCCCCTGCAGCAGAATCGTCCGCGCGCGTTCCCGCCCAGTGGTTTCGTGGCCGGCGTGTTTGCCCGCACCGATGCGGCGCGCGGCGTGTGGAAGGCACCCGCAGGAAGTGAAGCCAGCCTCACCGGCGCCCTGGGTGTCAGCACCGTGCTGACCAACGACGAGAACGGCGTGCTCAACCCGCTGGCGATCAACTGCATCCGCAACTTTCCCGCCTACGGCACCGTGATCTGGGGCGCGCGCACGCTGCAGGGCAACGATGAGCGCGGCTCGGAGTGGAAGTACGTGCCGGTGCGCCGCACCGCCCTGTTCATCGAGGAGAGCCTGTATCGGGGCACCCAGTGGGTGGTGTTCGAACCGAACGACGAACCGTTGTGGGCACAGATCCGGCTCAACATCGGCGCCTTCATGCACAACCTGTTCCGCCAGGGTGCGTTCCAGGGCAATACGCCGAGCGACGCCTACTTCGTGAAGTGCGACAAGGAAACCACCACGCAGAACGACATCAATCTCGGCATCGTCAACATCGTGGTCGGTTTCGCGCCGCTCAAGCCCGCCGAATTCGTGGTCATCCAGCTGCAGCAGATGGCCGGCCAGATCCAGTCCTGAGAGCCTGTTCATGACCTCCACGTGGCTCGCCTTGCCGCTGACTGGCCACCGAACGTGGCCAGTCAGCAACAACCCTCCGGGGCGGGTCTGTTTGCCCGCATTCCTTCGTCATCGTTCGGTCGTGGACGGACGCCCACTCCTCCACTCTTCCTCGATCTGCGCGCAAACAGCCCCCGATGCGGGCTACGCGAAGGTCACAAACAGGCTCTGAGGAAAACATCATGGCTCAGTTCAGTGTCAATGCGCAGCGTTTCGATCCGTACAAGAACTTCAAGTTCCGGCTGAAATGGGACGGCCGCTACGTGGCCGGCATCAGCAAGGTGTCCGGCCTGAAGCGCACCACCGAAGTGGTCAAGCATCGCGAGGGTGGTGACCCCAGCAGCACGCGCAAGTCGCCGGGACGCACCGAATACGAGGCGATCACGATCGAGCGCGGCGTGACCCACGACGTCGCCTTCGAGCAGTGGGCGAACAAGGTGTGGAATTTCGGGGCGGGGCTCGGCGCCGAGGTCTCGCTGAAGGACTTCCGCAAGGATCTGATCCTGGAGATCTACAACGAGGCGGGCCAGCTGGCGCTGGCCTACAAGCTGTATCGCTGCTGGGTGTCGGAGTACCAGGCGGTGCCGGATCTGGACGCCAATGCCAACGCGGTGGCGATCCAGCACCTGAAGCTGGAAAACGAAGGCTGGGAGCGCGACGTCGGCGTGGCGGAGCCGGCCGAGCCAAGCTTCACCGTACCGGCTGTCGGGTAAGCATCATGCGCACGCCCACGCCCGCACAATTGCTGCAGGTCTGGGAACGTGGTGGCGAGCTGTCCGCCACGGCGCGCAGCCTGTTGCTGCTCGCCAGCAGTTGCGAGGATGGCACCACCGAAACGCTGGCAACGTTGCCGCTGGGCGCGCGCGATGCATTGCTGCTGCAACTGCGCGAACGTCTGTTTGGCGGGGATGTCGACTTGGTGGCGACTTGTCCGCAATGCGCGGCGACGGTCGAAGCCAGCTTTCGCGGCGCGAACCTGCTGCTGTCGCCCGATGCGCAAGGAGCAACCGCAACGCCGGAAGTTGTCTTGTCCGTGGACGGTCGGCGAGTTCCATTTCGCCTGCCCGACAGCAATGACCTGTTGGCGCTGGAACACTGCGTCGATGTGGACACGGCACGACAACGGCTGATCGAACGCTGCCTGCTGGTGACCGACACCAGCGCCAATGGCCCCGCTCATGTGCTGTCATCTGCGATGCAGGCGGAGCTTGCGCAGGCCATGGCCCGGGCTGACCCGCAGGCCGACCTGCAACTCGATTTTCGCTGCCCGGAGTGCACTCACCACTGGCAACCGCCGTTCGATATCGCGCGCTTCCTGTGGCAGGAGCTGCATGCCTGGGCGCTGCACATGCTGCGCGAAGTGGACACGCTGGCGCAGGTCTATCACTGGGCCGAAGCCGACATCCTCGACTTGAGCCCGCGTCGCCGCCAGGCCTATCTGGAGCTGTGCACGTCATGAGCGATTTCCTCGACCGGCTGGCGGCAAGAGCGATCGGCAGTGAAACGACACTGGCGCCGCGGTTGCCGTCGCTGTTCGAGTCGCCGCGCTATCTGCCGATGATGCCGGCCGGCGAGCAGGACGCGTCGCCGCCGCGGCAACGTGCGACACCGTCGGCGGGAGTCGCCGCCGAAACGGTCTCGCCGGCAGCGCCCACGCAACCTGCAGTCCCGTCGCAGTTGGAGCGAAGCCGGGCCACGCCGGACGCGCGCGCGGAAGTGTCGATACCGCCAGCCCCGGTTGCGGCCAGTTCCTTGCGCGAAACACCGCCGCCCGCAGCCTCCTCGCCACCGCAAGCACCCGTCGTCGAGGGTTCGGTGACGCCGACACGGAAGCCGAAGCCCGACAGCCCCGCGCCGCTGTGGCCACGCCAGACGCGCGTCGCACCGGATTGGTCCGAAGCCGCGCGACCGTCGTCGGTCGGCAGTCTGTTGCCCTCGCCGACACCGGTGTTCGCCACGCCTGCACACGCAGCAAACGCGCCAGCACGTTCCACTCAGGTCACCGCGCAACCAAGGCTTGCCGCGCGGATCGACAGTCGCGGCGAAGTCGCCCGCGAACCGGTGGTGCACGTCAGCATCGGCCGGCTTGAGGTCCGCGCCGCCGCGCCCGCTGCCGCGCCGCGCCGCCGCGAGGGTCCGCGTCCGTCGAGTCTGGACGACTACCTGCGCCAGCGCGGCGACAAGGTGGCGCCATGAGCAACGTGCTGGCCATCGCCGCCACCACGCGCACGCTGCGCAACCTGCTGCTGGCGCAGATACCCGCGCTCGACCCCGAGTTGGCCGACCTCGAGGTCACCTTGCAGCCGCCGGATCTCGCCCGCAAGGGTGTCAGCAAGACGCAGCTCAACCTGTTCCTGTACCAGGCCGTCACCAACGCCGCCTGGCGCAATCAGGACATGCCGGGTCGGGTGCGGCCGGGCGAAACGGCAGCGCCGGCGCTGGCCCTGGACCTGCATTACCTGATCACCGCCTGGGGTCGCGGCGAGGTCGACAGCGAGGCGCTGAGCCACCGTGTGCTGGCCGCGGCGATGAGTACGCTGCACGACCATCCGTTGCTGGATGGCGCCGATATCGCCGGCGCGTTGCCCGGCAACGATTTGGCAAGCCAGGTGGAGCGGGTGCGGGTGACGCCGCTGGCGCAGAGCGTGGAAGAGTTGTCCAAATTGTGGACCGCGTTTCAGGCCAACTACCGCGTCTCGGCGGCCTACGCCGTGGCGGTGGTGTTGATCGACAGCCAGGCGGTGACGCGGGCGCCATTGCCGGTGCTTCGACGCGGTGCTGCCGATCGCGGCGTGATCGCCACCGCCTCGGCCGCGCCGGTGCTCGACGCGCTGATCTATCCGCGCACTCAGATGGCGCTGCGGCTGGGCCAGGACCTGGTCTTGCGCGGGCGTCAGCTCGGCAGCGAGCACGCCCTGGTCCGCTTCAGCAGCTTGCGACTGGATGCGCCGATCGAGCTTGCGCCCGCGGCAGGCACCGAAGCCGGCACGCTGAGCACGCATCTGGCCAGTCCCACTGAAGACGCGGATGTCGCCTCACGCTGGGCACCGGGCGTCTATACGGTGGCGCTGTCGCTGCAGCCGCCAGGCCTGCCGCCGCTGCTCAGCAACGAGCTGCCGCTGGTGCTGGCGCCCACGATCACGCTGGGCGCACTGACCGCCGCAGCCCGCGACATCACGGTAAACCTGAGCTGCATGCCGCGCATCCGCGACGGCCAGCGGGTACTGCTGCTGTTCGGTGACCGGCTGCTGTCACCCACCAGCGTCAGCAATCCAATCGACACCCACCAGCCGAGCGCGCTGGTGTTCCAGCTCACCGGCGTGGCCGCAGGCACCTACACCTTGCGCCTGCGCGTGGACGGCGCCGACAGCATCCCGGTCGACTTCAGCGGCAGCGTGCCCGTGTTCGCCAGCGACCAGCAGATGGTGGTGACATGAACGAGCACAGCGCATGGCTGGAAGCGAACGACCGCTACCTTGCCGCGGCGCTGGCGGCCCTGCGCGAGCGGCTGGAGCAGGCTGCGCAAGTGCATGCGAACCCGGCAACGGATCCGGCGACCGCAGCCACGGCGTTGATGGAGTCCGCACCGGCCGTCGAGCCATCGGGCATGGCCAGGCCATCGTTGTTTGCGCGCTTGTTCAGCGCACCGCCTCACCTGCAGACGAGCACAACCGTGGAGCGCGATGCACCACCGTCGCCGCGCGCGACTGAAGCGGCGGGCAAGGATGCGGCGGAAGCGATGCATGGCAACGACGGCAGCGAGCATACGCCCGCGCTGATGGCGCTGGCGGACCGCCTCGGACTGTCCGCGTTCGAGCGCGACCTGCTGCTGCTGTGCATCGGCATGGAACTGGATACCCGCTTCCCCGCACTGTGTGCGCAGGCGCAGCACGATCCGGCCAAGCCGTACCCGACCTTTGCGCTGGCGTTTGCCGTGCTCGACCAGCCCGGTTGGGATGCGCTGTCGCCGCAGCGGCCGTTGCGCTGGTGGCGTTTGCTGGAGATCCACCAGCCCGGCGTGCAACCGCTGATCGGCGCGGCACTCGGCGCCGACGAGCGCATCGTCAATTTCATCAAGGGCATGAATTACCTGGACGATCGGCTGGCGCCGTTGCTTGCGCCCTTGCCGTCGATGGACCTGCCACCATCGCAGCAGGCCGTGGTCGATCACCTGTTGAACGGCCTGCAGCAGGCGCCCGCGGATGAGCCGCTGCCGGTGATCCAGCTGCTCGGCAGCGACAGCGTCAGCAAGCAGGCGATCGCGCAGTGCGTTGCCGCCGCCGTCGGCATGCAGGCGCACCGCTTGTCGGCGGAGTTGCTGCCCGGCGCGGCCGGCGAGCAGGAAACCCTGTTGCGACTGTGGCAGCGTGAGAGCCGGCTGTTGCCGCTGGCACTGTATCTCGACGCCACCGGACTCGAGCGCGGCGATGCCGGCGCAGCGCTGGCCGCGCGTTTCGTGGGCCGTGTCGGCGGACTGGTCTTTGCCGACGCACGCGAGCCCCTGCTCAGCACCGCGGCCCACGTGATCAGCGTCGATGTGGCCAAGCCCAACGCGCTCGAACAGCGCTCGGCGTGGCAACACCTGCTCGGCGATTCCGCCGGGGCGCAGCCGCACCACCTGGCCGGCCATTTCGATTTCAACCTGGCGCACATCGAGCAGATCGCGCACGCGGCGCTGGCCGCCGCCGCCGACAAACCCGAGGCGCTGACGCGGACCTTGTGGCAGGGCGCCCTCGCGCGCACCCGCCCGGCGCTGGACCAGCTCGCGCAACGGATCGAGCCGAAGGCTGGCTGGGATGATCTGAAACTGCCCGACAGCGAGAAGCAGCTGCTGCGCCAGATCGCCGATCAGGTCGCCCAGCGCAGCACGGTCTACGACGACTGGGGTTTCCGCGCGCGGATGAACCGAGGCCTGTCGATCAGCGCGCTGTTCGCCGGCGAAAGCGGGACCGGCAAGACCATGGCGGCCGAAGTCATCGCGCAGGAACTTGGCCTGTCGCTGTATCGCATCGACCTGTCCGCGGTGGTCAGCAAGTACATCGGCGAGACCGAGAAAAACCTGCGCAAGCTGTTCGATGCTGCCGACGACGGCGGGGCGATCCTGTTCTTCGACGAAGCCGACGCCCTGTTCGGCAAGCGCAGCGAAGTGAAGGACAGCCACGATCGCTACGCCAACATCGAAGTGAACTACCTGCTGCAGCGACTGGAGTCCTTCCGCGGCCTGGCGATCCTGGCGACCAACCAGAAAGGCGCGCTGGACAGCGCCTTCCTGCGCCGGCTGCGCTTCGTCGTCAACTTCCCGTTCCCCGGCGTGGCCGAGCGCCGCGCGATCTGGGCCTCGGTGTTTCCCGCACAGGCGAACGTGGGCGCCCTGGACCTGGACCGGCTGGCTCGGCTCGCGCTCAGCGGCGGCAGCATCCAGGGCATCGCGCTCAACGCCGCCTTCATGGCCGCCTCCACCGGCGTACAGATTGACATGCCGCTGCTGCTCGACGCCGCCCGCGTCGAGTTCCGCAAGCTGGACAAGCCGGTCAACGAAGCCGATTTCCGCGGGCTGCAAAGTGCGGGAGACAAGGCATGAGCATCGAGCTGCATATCGAGCGGTTGGTGATAGATGAAGGGCTGCTGGGCGGCGAGCGCGCCGGCAGTGTTCAGGCAATGATCGAGCGCGCGCTGGCGCAATCCCTGACACAGCCCGGCGCGGTCGTCGGCTTGCGCCGTCTGGGCTCGCGGGCTGCGCTACCTCCGGCACTGCTGCCGGCCGCCACACATGCGAACGATCGACTTGGCCCGCGTGTTGCCGTGGCGGTGGGACAGAGCCTCGGCATTCCTTCGGTCGTGCGCGACAGGAGCGCGGGCAGTCATGACTGAGCGGTCCTCCAGCATTGCTGCAAAGCCTGTTCCGTCGCCGAACGTCAACGGCGTGCTGCTACAGCGAAAGTGTGCCTGCGGCACGCATGCCGGCGGCGGCACCTGCAGCAGTTGCGCGCGCAAGCGGCATACCCTGCAGCGCGCAGCGCATGCCGATGCGGCCGATGGCGCGCCAGTGCCCGATGTGGTCCGCGACGTTCTGCGATCACCCGGCCAGCTGCTTGACCGCAGTACGCGTCGCTTCATGGAAGACCGCTTCCGGCGCGACTTCTCCACCGTACGCGTGCATGCCGATGCCCGCGCGGCGACCTCGGCCGCAGCGGTCGGTGCGTTGGCGTACACGGTGGGCCAGCACATCGTCTTCGGTACGGGGCATTACGCGCCGCAGTCGCCTGCGGGACGTCACCTGCTGGCGCATGAGCTCACTCATACGGTGCAGCAGGGCCACGCGATGGGTGCGGTCAGCCCCCAGCTGGTGACCGGCCCGGCGAATACCGCGCAGGAGATCGAGGCTGATCACGTCGCCACGCAGGTCTGCGCTGGCGCGTTCGCGCCGGGGGTCATCGCTGCGGCGGCGCCAGTGGTGCAGCGCCAACTGGCGCCGACTGCGGGGAGCGGCGAAGACGAAGCCGAGCCTGATTTCAGTACACCACAACGACGCGGCGGTCGCGGGCGCGCCACTTCGCTGGATGCAGGCCAGCGTGGTGCGGATCATCTGCGCGTCGCGATCATCCGTCATTTGTGCCAATGCGCTGGCCGCAATGCCACGCATACCGAAGCGAGCACGCATTTGCGGCCCGGGCCGGGTTTCACCGTCGGCTTCTGTCACGGTCGTGTTACCGGCAGTCTCTCCGGCGATGTCGTGCCAAGCAGTTTCAGCACGGGCCGCGTGACGGTCGGCGCTGACCTCAATGTGGCGGGGGGGGAGCGCGGCGTCGGTGCACACGTTCACGTTGAAGGTGAGGCACGCAATACCGGCCGCGAGCCCGAGGTGGGCGGCCGCGGCAGCGTGCGCCTGCGCCTGCCGGACGACACGCAGATTGGAGCTCGCGGCGAGATATTCCGTGGTACGGAATCGGGTCGGCTCGATACCAGCGTGGGAATCGGTATAGGTCACGGCGGCCTTCGCGGCACCGTCGACGTCACCAATCCGCAGGACGACCGGCGCGGTGTGATCATCGGTTTCGGCGGCGACCTGCCCGGACAGACGGTGGAGTCGCGGACCTGCCGCATCTGTCGCTGCCCGGTGGCGTACGAGTGCTACGAGGATATCCCCCCGCGCGACGAGGACGTCCCGGTGACCCATGACGTGGTCGATCGCAGCCGCCTGCGCTACTACTTCCGCCTGGACAGTGATCAGGACACGCGCGACGCGACCTTGCACGCACAATCCATCGCGATGCTCGACGAGGTCACGCGGCGGGTTGCGGCCGGCGCCACGATCCGTTCGATTACCGGCTATGCCTCGCCCGAGGACAACCGCGAGCAACCCACACCGAATCAGCAACTGACGTTGTCGCGCGGGCAGCGCGTGCATGACCTGCTTGCCGCGCGCCTGACGACCCCCGGCGCCGTGCCTGCGCCCATCGCTGGGGGTGAATTGCTCGGCCAGGTGGCCATGGCGGCACCCGGCAGCCGCCTGGCCGACGCGTTGCTTGATACCGGGTTTGGCGACCCGGAAGATGTCAGCGCGTTCCTGTTTGGCGACACCATTCCCAACTCGCAGCTCTCGGACCAATTCCTGGCCTTGCTTGATCGCGTCACCGAACCAGCCGATCGACTGCGCCTGTTCGGGGTGGCCGCCAGTTCGCCGATGGCGCCGCAGCTGCTGGCAGCCATCGAGCAGTTCCAGCGCGGCCGTGGGCGCGGACGCAGGCCATGGGAGGGGCTGTTCGGCTATCTGCGCTACGCCACCGTCGAACTGGCCGAGACCCACCAGGAACACGGCTCCGAACACCAGCGCACCAGCGGCTCGCTACGACGCATGGGCGATGCGCTGTGTCATCGCTGGGCGCAGCAGGCGGAGCGCGAACAGCGCTTTGGTCCGGCAGAGCCCAAGCCGACGCAGGAAAGCGATTGCCCCAGTGGCGAACCGCACAATCCAGAGGAGTACCGCGCGCAATGCGACTACGAGTGACAGCGAGAGGCGGCAGTGACGCCTCGGCGGCGCGCGATTCCGGCCGATTCACGCCCGTAGCGCTACCGCGGCATCGAGATGGCATTGAGCGAAAGCCGGAATCCGATGGAGCGTTGAAGATGGATGACTTGCGCAAAGCGAATGAGGTCACACAGCCGCGGCCATTGCAGCAACTGCTGGCTCGGTGCATTGCCGTCGCCGCCATCCCCGGCAAATTCGATACCAGGATCAGGCCGGTGATACGCGCGCTGCATATGCGGCATCTCGATCAGCATCGTCAGACGCCAGCAGTCGACGGCACGTTCGATGCGTCGGCCTGGGGGAGCCTGCGGGGCCCGAGGCCTTTCATCGCCTGTGCGCTTGGCCGGATGGACAAGCTGCCCTGCCACGGACGCATGCCATGAGCGCATTTCCCGGCTCGCCGCGCATCCTCAAGGGTGGCATCGTGCTGATCGATGCGGCCAGCTCGGTCGTGTTGCGGGTGATTGCGCTGCAGTACAACCCCGATTCGCTGACCCGCTCGCTGCAGGTGCAGCCGGTCAGCGCAGACGGCGGCGACCGCTCCGAGGCATTGCGCCTGAAGGGGCCGCCGGTGGAGACGCTGAAGCTCGAGGCCGAGATCGACGCCACCGATCAGCTGGAGTTTCCGGAGCAGAACAGCGGCGTCGTCAGCTCCGGCATCTTCGCCCAGCTGGCGGCGCTGGAAACGATGGTCTACCCCACCAGCGCGCAGTTGCGGGCGAACGATGTGCTGGCGCAGATCGGCACGCTGGAGATCGTGCCGATGGAAACGCCGCTGGCGCTGTTCGTGTGGAGCAAGGCGCGCATCCTGCCCGTGCGTATCACCGAGTTCAGCATCACCGAGGAGGCGTTCGACACGGCGCTGAACCCGATCCGCGCCAAGGTCAGCCTGGGCCTGCGCGTGCTGACCGTGGACGACGTGCCGTCTGGCCACAAGGCCGCCAGCCTGTTCATGAGCTATCTGCAGCAGAAGGAGCAACTGGCCGGCGCCGCCGGCGGCCAGTTGTCAGCGCTCGGCTTGAGCGGAGTGCCGTGACCCGGGCGTCAGGATCGAACTTGCGCCGGTGACGAGCCGGGCATCGCCAACAACTTGGAGACCGACATGCGTATCGAGGAAATGATTGCCGCCGTACAGCAGGCGCTCGGCGTGGAGGTGGATGGCAAGGCGGGTCCGCAAACCTGGGGCGCGATCTACGCGCGCCTGGTCGGCAAGAAGATCGATCAGATGCAGCCGTCCGAAGCCATTTCGCCGGTCGACAATCGCAGTGAAAAGGTGATCGCCACCCTGCTGCCCGAACTGCGGCCCATCGCGCGCGCCCTGGTACAGAAGGCGGCGGGTGCCGGGATCACCATTCGCCTGATCAGCGGGCTGCGCACCTACGAGGAGCAGGCGGCGCTGTACGCCCAGGGACGCACGGCTCCGGGCAAGAAGGTGACCAACGCCCGGGCCGGTTACTCGAACCACAATTTCGGCATTGCGTTCGACATCGGCGTGTTCGAGGGCAGCAAGTATCTCCCGGAGTCTCCGAAGTACAAGGCCGTGGGCGCGCTGGGCATGGACTTGGGCCTGGAGTGGGGCGGCAACTGGAAGACCATCGTCGACCAGCCGCACTTCCAGCTGCGGCCCGTGTGGGCGGCCAACGAGAGCGAGCAGCAAATGCTGGCCGAACTGCGATCGCGCAAGGACCACGACCAGGCGGTGTACGCCTGACGCCACCGGGGCGATCGACACGCCCGCGACGGAGATGCCTCCATGACCACGAATTTTCCACCCACCAGCCGCTACGCACTGACGCCCACCACCAGCCTGGTGCGCGCCGATGGCAGCATGGTGACGTACCTGAAGCGCCGCTTCGTGCCGCCACCGGAGCATCTGGCCCTGCTGCAGTGGCATCGGGTGGTGCAGGGCGAGCGGCTGGACAACATCGCGGCGCAGTACCTGGGCGATCCCGAACAGTTCTGGCGGCTGTGCGATGCCAACCGTGCACTGCGCCCGCAGGAGCTGACCGAAACGATCGGTCGGCAGCTGCGCATCACCTTGCCCGAAGGCATACCGGGGGTGCCCAGTGCTTGAGGGCGTGCATCTGACGCTGCTGGTCGGCCCGGTGGTGCCGGTGCCGGTGCCGCAGGTCGTGCTCGATGCACTGACCCAGGTCGAGGTCGATGCGCCGGACGAGGGTGCCGCCGCGTTCACCCTGCAGTTCACGTTGAGCGTGCGTTCGCCGTTGCACACGTTGTTCCTGCTCAGCGGTGGCGGTGTGGTGCCGCTGCTGCGGGTGATCATCGTGGCTACCGTCAACGGCACGCCGCAGGTGTTGATCGATGGCGTGGCGACGAAGACCGAAGTGCTGCCGGGCTCGGACCAGCGCCATACCACGCTGCAGGTCACCGGCGACGACCTCACCACGGTAATGACCAGGCTCGAATTCTCCGGGTTGCCGGGCCTGCCGTTCCCGGCGATGCCGGCCGAGGCAATCGTGGCACTGCTGCTGGCCAAGTATGCGTTCCTCGGCATCGTGCCGCTGGTGATTCCCAGCATCGCGATCGACGTGCCGATCCCGACCAACCGCATTCCGACCCAGCAGGGCAGCGACCTGGAATACATCCGCCTGCTGGCCGCGCGCGTCGGTTACGTGTTCTATCTCGATCCGGGTCCCGCGCCGGGCAGCAGCATCGCGTACTGGGGGCCGAAGGTGAAGGTCGGCGTGCCGCAGCCGGCGTTGAACGCGGACATGGACGCAGCCAGCAACGTCGAGCAGCTCAGTTTCAGCTACCACGGCAACGCGCGGCAGCTGCCGGTGGTCTATATCCAGAACGAGCTGACCAAGGTGCCGTTGCCGATCCCGATTCCGGACATCGGCCCGCTCAATCCGCCGCTGGGCCTGATCGATCCGCCACCGCAGAAGTTCAACCCGTTGCCGGAGACGGCAAAGTATTCGCCGCAGCGCGCGATGCTGCTGGGCATGGCCGAGGCGGCGAAGTCGGCCGACACCGTGAGCGGTCAGGGCAGCCTCGACGTGGTGCGCTACGGCCGCGTGCTGAAGGCGCGCCAGCTGGTCGGTGTGCGCGGCGTGGGGCCCGCGTTCGACGGCCTGCATTACGTCAGCCAGGTGCGCCACACGATCAAGCGCGGACAGTACAAGCAGAGCTTCCAGCTGTCGCGCAAGGGACTGGTCTCCACCGTGCCACTGGTGCCGTCATGAACAAGTTCTACGGCAAATACCGCGGCACCGTGATCCAGAACGTGGATCCGGAACAGCGTGGCCGCATCCAGGTGATGGTGCCCGATGTGTCCGGGCTGATTCCCTCGAGCTGGGCGATGCCGTGCGTGCCGGTCGCCGGCAAGCAGAGCGGCGTGTACGTGGTGCCGCAGATCGGCGCGGGCGTGTGGGTCGAGTTCGAGCAGGGCGATCCGGATTATCCGATCTGGGTGGGTGGTTTCTGGGGCAGCGCGGCGGAGCTGCCGGCGCTGGCGCTGGCCGGCAATCCGGCCAGTCCCGGCATGGTGCTGCAGTCGGGATTGCAGAACACCGTTTCGATCAGCGATCTGCCGGGCCCCACCGGCGGCATTCTTTTGAAGAGCGCCACCGGCGCGATGATCATGGTCAACGAGATCGGCATCACGATCTCCAACGGCCAGGGCGCCACCGTCGTGCTTGCCGGCCCGACGGTGACGATCAACAACGGCGCGTTGGTGATCACCTAGGAGCGATGCGATGCCGGGTTTCCTCATCCATGTCGGCGCCAGCGTGCTTTGCTCACATGCAGGGCAGGCGCAGGCGAGCACGCCGAATCCGCGGGTCATGGTCAGCGGCCAGCCGACGGTGACGATGGCCTCGCCGTGGCTGGTTGCCGGCTGCACCCTGCCGCCGCCATCGGCCGCCAACGGACCGTGCGTCAGCGCGCAGTTCGTCACTGCCGCCACCCGCGTCACCTCCAACGGCCAGCCGCTGCTGCTCATCGACAGCCAGGCGATCTGCGCGCCCACCGGCACGCCGCTGCTGATCGTCGCCAGCCAGACCCGCGTCACCGCGATGTGAGGACGTCATGAATGCAAGGCTCGACATCGACTATCCGTTCCATTTCGATCCGCGCGGTCGTACGGCCGCCACCGACGATGACGATCACGTGCGCGACATGATCGAGCAGTTGCTGTTCACCAGCCCCGGCGAGCGCGTCAATCGACCCGATTTCGGCAGCGGTCTGTTGCAGATGGTGTTCGCGCCGAACAGCCCGGAACTGGCCGCGGCGCTGCAGTTCACCCTGCAGGCGGCACTGCAGCGCTGGCTCGGCGATGTGATCGGTGTGGGCGCGCTGGATGTCAGCAGCAACGATGCGACGCTCACCGTGCGTCTGGACTACACCGTGCTGGCGACCGGAGAAGCCCGCAGCGACAGCTTCACGCGGAGCCTGCCATGAACGCCGTGAACGCCAGCGCCAGCCTCGGCCGGATCGGCTGCGCGCCGCTGCCGCGCTGCAGCGTGCCGGCGCGGCGCGAGCGCTTGCGTCGAGCGGGCGTACTGAACGGCATCGACTATGTCGAGGTCGGCGACGACGGCGTGAGCCTGTGCGTACACCTGTTTGGCGCGATTCCGTCGGAACTGGGCGTGGCCAATGTGCGGGTCAGCGGTGGCGACCGCATCAGTGGATTGCGCGTGCTCAGCGTCACGGTCGAGGACGAGCCTGAAATGCACGACGATGCCTGCCTGCGCGTGCGGCTGGACCGCGAAGGCGACCACAGCGCGTACTGCCTGTGCCTGGTGGTTGGCGACGCGGGTGACGATCCGGCGACCTGGTTGGCGTACCCCGGCTTCGATCCGCGCTACGCCTGTGCCGCGCTGCGTTTCCGGCTGGATTGCGGCAAGGATCTGGACTGCGCGGACGAGGCAGCCTGCGTGCAGGCGCCGCTGCCGCCGCCCGAAATCAACTATCTTGCCAAGGACTACCAGAGCTTCCGTCAGTTGTTGCTGGACCGCCTCGCGCTCGACATGCCGGCGTGGCAGGAACGCCACGTGCCCGATCTCGGCATCGCGCTGGTCGAGGTGCTGGCCTACACCGCCGACTACCTCAGCTATTACCAGGATGCGGTGGCCACCGAGGCCTATCTCGGCACCGCGCGCCGGCGCATTTCGGTGCGTCGGCATGCGCGACTGGTCGACTACCGCATGCACGAAGGCTGCAATGCGCGCGCCTTCGTCACGCTGGCCTATGCGGGCGACGATGATCTGCCGCTGGCACTGGACAATCTGTTGCTGCTGGTACCGCCAGCCGGCGATCGCGGCGCGCAGCCGGGC
This sequence comes from Rhodanobacter sp. G2-10, assembly GCF_055809185.1. Classification (NCBI taxonomy): domain Bacteria; kingdom Pseudomonadati; phylum Pseudomonadota; class Gammaproteobacteria; order Lysobacterales; family Rhodanobacteraceae; genus Rhodanobacter; species Rhodanobacter sp. G2-10. The sequence goes on from NZ_CM147900.1 coordinate 476,050, forward strand.
GTACTCGACGCCGTCGCGCGGGATGCGGCGCGGGCGCACGGCGCGCTGATCTTCGAGCCGATGCGGTTGGACGAGCGTAGTGAAGTGACCGTGGTGGCTGCGCACAGTGCAATCCGATTGCACCGCTGGGGCGACGAGATGTGCTGTCTGCCGCGCGGCAGCACGCGCGCCACCCTGGTCGATGCGCCGTTGCCGGGCGCGCCCGCAAATCCTCCCGTGCCGGAGCCGAGCGGTCCCGCGTGCGACGAGACGCACGCGGCGACCGTCGCGGCCGAACCGGCGCGTGCGCTGAAGCTGGCGGTCGGTGACTTGTTGATCTTCGAGGAAGTGCTGGGGCCGCAGACCGGCAATCCGGCCGATGCCGATCCGGAACACCGGCACGCGGTGCGGCTGACGGACGTCCAGACGTCCGTCGATCCGCTGGACGGCAGCTTGCTGCTGGAAGTCGCCTGGGACGCCTGCGATGCGCTGCCGTTCGACCTGTGCCTGTCGGTGCGCACGCCGTCGCCGGAGTGCGCGTGGCTGCACGACGTGAGCCTGGCTCGCGGCAACGTGCTGCTGGTCGATCACGGCGAATGGGTGCGCGGGCAGTGCGATTGCGCCCCGATCTGCGCGCCGGCCGGCGACGATGGCGACTATCCCGGTCTGGCCGCCGCGCTGGCCGCGATGCCGGATGCGTGCCAGCGCTGCCAGGCCTTGCCCGAGGACTGCTGGCTGGTACCCGGCACGGCGCAACCGGGTTGCTGTCACTGCGAGGGCGCGGTGCAGGATGTACGACGCCCGCCGTCCGACACCGGCCACGTGCTGCCGGACGGACCGCTGAGCTGGGCCGAGCCGTTGCCGCCGGCTGCGCCGGTGTGCCAGCTGCTGGCTCGCGATCCGCGCCAGGTGCTGCCGCAGCTGCGCGTCTGTGGCGGTCCGCTGGACGCCGTACTGATTGACGGCGTGCCCGATCCGCGCTGGCAGTGGCAGCCGGTATATGACCTGCTGGAGAGCGGCCCGGACGACCGCCACTTCGTGGTCGAGGTCGACGACGATAGCGTTGCGCACCTGCGCTTCGGCGACGGCGTGTCGGGTGCGCAACCGCAGGCTGGCGACTTCTTCCGCGCCGCTTCGCGCATCGGCAATGGCCGTGTCGGCAACGTCGGCCGCGACAGCGTCGTGTGGCTGGCGCTGAAGTCAGGCGAACTTTCCGCCGACCTCAAGCCGCGCAATCCGCTGCCGGCCAGCGGCGGCACCGATCCGGAAAGCGTGGCCGAGGTGAAGCTTTATGCGCCGGGCGCGTTCCGCGCCAGGCCGCTGCGCGCCATCGTCGCCGATGACTATGCGATGTTCGCCGCGCAGCAGCCGCGCTTGCAGGGTGCCGCCGCCGCGCTCGAGTGGAGCGGCAGCTGGTACGCCGCGGACGTGGTGGTCGACCCGCTGGGCCGGGAGACCCTGCCGGCGGGACTGGCGCGGGGGATCCGCGCGCAGCTGGAACGCTACCGCCGCATCGGCCATGACGTCGAGGTACGCGCGGCCTGCTACGTACCGTTGTTGATCGAAATGTTCGTCTGCGTGTTGCCGGACTTCCTGGTCGCCCACGTCAAGGCCGAACTGCTCGACCGCTTCAGCGCCGGCTTGCGTCGCGACGGGGCGCCCGGCTTCTTCCACCCGGACCGGCTGCGCCTGGGTGCGCCGGTAACCATCAGCGCGCTGCTGGCCGAAGCGCAGGCGGTCACCGGCGTGGCGCATGTCGGCGTAACCACGCTGGCGCGCGCCGACGGCGGGCGTTCCGGCGAGGTGCCGGGCAGTGGCGTGCTGGCGATCGCCGCGCGCGAGATCGCGCAGGTCGACAACGATCTGGATCACCCCGATCACGGCACCATCAAGTTCACGCTGGGAGGTGGCCGATGAGCTGCTGTAGCGCCTGTGGCAAGCACGCCTGCGCCTGCGGTTGTGGCGCCCGCGTCGGCACGCCGTTGCCTCTCTACAACCGTCCCGGGCTGGACAGCCTGGCGTATCGCGTGGGCACGTATGCGGATTTCCGCGCCACCATGCAGGACGACCTCAGCGATGCCGCACTGCCGGCGCTGGCCGGCCTGCGCACGCGCGAGCGCGACGATCCTTCGATGGCACTGCTCGACGCCTGGGCGGTCACCGCCGACGTACTCAGCTTCTACAACGAGCGCATCGCCAACGAGGGCTATCTGCATACCGCCACCGAGCGACGTTCGGTGCTGGAGCTGGCGCGACTGGTCGACTACCGGCTGCGGCCCGGCGTGGCCGCCAGCGTCTATCTCGCCTACACGGTGGAGAAGGACTCGCCGCCGGTCACGATTCCGGCCGGCGCCGCTGCGCAGTCGATCCCTGCTCCGGGCGAGCAGATGCAGACCTTCGAGACAGCCGAGCCGCTGGACGCGCGCTTCGAGTGGAATGCGTTGAAGCCGCGGCTGAGCCGGCCGCAGAACATATCGCTGGATAGCGTGCTCCATCTCGGCGAGTTGTGGGTCGCCGGCACGGCCACCCAACTGAAGGCGAACGATCGCCTGCTGTTCCTGTTTGGCGACGACCTGGCCAGCGGTGCGCAGGTTCTGCGCCTGGTCCAATCGGTCGAAGTGCAGCAGGCCAACGCGCGCAGCCGGGTCGTCCTGCAGTCGCTGGATCAAGCCACGCTTCAGATCGTGGCCGCAGCCGACGTGGCGATCCGGAGCTTGCGTGATTCAGTCGCGGAGCAAGATGCGGAAGCGTGGATCGGGCTGCTCGAGACGGTGCGCAGGAATCTCCTGCTCGGTGGCGACAACGGCGGCAGTTACCAGGGATTGATGGGGCCGTATGCGCATCGTTTCAAAGAGGGCAATGAGCCAGCTGCGATCGATACGTTCATGCACGCGGTGGAGGCGGCATTCGGCAAGAGCTCGCCAGTAGTGATGGCACCCGTCGGTTTTGGCGCCTTGTTCGGTGCGCTCACGCTGAAGCCGACGTTGCAGCCGGCCAGCAGTCTGTATCTGTCGCGCAGCGTGGCCGCCGCACTGGGTACTGCCAGCGATACACGACCGCAGTTGCTGCTGCAGTTCGCGCCCGAGCTGGCCGGCAACTTCTACCGCGCCTGGACCAGCGTGTCGCAAGGCCAGCCGTCGCAGACCCTGCACGGGGTGTACGCAATGCGGCTGGCCGCCCCGCTGTTCGGCTACAACGCACCACCCATCATGGGGCTGGGTCTGAACACCAACCAGGACACAAAAGACACGGTGCCCTATGTATCCAGGCCTGATGGCGACTGGGGTACTTCCGATTCGGAGGATCCCGATCGCGTGCAGCTGGACAACGCGTACGAGGGCGTACTTGCCGGAAGCTATCTGCTGCTCGTTCCACCCGCCAGTACGACGGCGCTCCGGACGGTGGCGCAGGCACGCAGCGTGCAGACGCATCCGCGCAGTGACTACGGGATCAGCGGCAAAACCACGGACATCGCGCTGTTCAACCCTGTCGCCGATGGCAAGCATCCTGTCTGGACGGCGCCGACGATGGCGACACTGCGCGGCACCCAGGTGTATGCGCAAAGCGAGCAGCTGACCCTGGCCGAGCTGGCGATCACCGATGCAGTCGGCGCTGCAGCGGCGGACGACACCTCGCCGCCCGCGACTTCCGACAGCGCCATCCGGTTGACGCTGGACAGCGCCGTCGACGGTCTCAAGGCCGGTCGCTGGGTGATCGTCGAAGGCCAGCGTACCGACGTGCCGGGTACCGACGCGGTGGCCGCTGCCGAACTGGTGATGCTGGCGGCGGTACAGCAGGGCACCGATGCGCAACTGCCCGGCGACATCGTGCACAGCACCCTGGTATTCGCCAACCAGGGCCTGGCCTACCGCTATCGCCGCGACAGCGTGGCGGTGCATGCCAACGTGGTGCGCGCCACCCATGGCCAGACCCGTCTGGAGGTACTCGGCAGTGGCAACGGCGCACTTCCGATGCAGGCCTTCGCGCTGAAGCAGAAGCCGCTGACCTGGGTTTCCGCGGCGACGCCTGATGGCATTCAAAGTTCGCTGAGCGTGCGCGTCAACGACGTGCAGTGGCACGAGACGCGCAATCTCGCCTTTGTCGGCAAGGACGCACGCAGCTTCGTCACCGCCACCGATGACAGCGGCACCACGTCGGTGCGCTCCGGTGATGGGGTGCATGGCGCGCGTTTGCCCACGGGCGTGGAGAACATCAAGGCGAGTTATCGCCAAGGCATCGGCGCGCCGGGCAATGTGAAGGCGCGGCAGATCAGCCTGCTGGCGACCAGGCCGCTTGGCGTGAAGGAGGTGATCAATCCGCTGCGTGCTTCCGGTGGTGCCAATCCCGAGACCCGCGACCAGGCGCGCCGCAACGTGCCGCTGGCGGTACTGGCGCTGGATCGACTGGTCTCGGTGGTCGACTATGCCGACTTCGCGCGAACTTTTGGCGGCGTCGGCAAGGCGGTGGCGATCAAGTCGGGCAGCGGCGTACAGGTCGTCATTGCCGGCGTCGACGACGCGCCGATCGATCCCGCCTCGGATCTCCATCGCAACCTGTTGGCGGCGCTGCGGCGCTACGGCGATCCATCGCTGCTGGTGCGCCTGCGCGAGCGCGAGTGGCTGGCGCTGACGCTGGGCGCGAAGGTCGGCCTTGCGCCGGACTATGCGTGGGAATCGGTGGAGCCGGTCGTGCGTGCGGCGCTGCTCGATGCGTTCGGCTTCGACCAGAGAGCGCTGGGCCAGCCGGTGTACCCGAGCGAAGTGGTGACCTGCATCCAGGCCGTGCGTGGTGTGGCCTGGGTCGACCTCGACGTCTTCGATCGCGTCGACCGGAGCTCGCTGCTGGCCGGCTTTGGCGACGGCGAGCAGGGGGCGGACGACAGCGTGCTTCTCGACACATCGAAGCCGCCCGGCAAGCCGGATCCATCGACCGTCGGCCAGCGGCTGCTCGATCGCATCGAGGTGGAGCTACAGCAGATCGCCTATCTGTCCCCGGCCATTCCCGACACGCTGCTGCTGCAGGAGGCCACGCCATGAACGCGCAAACCGCGAGAGGCCGCGCCATCGGCGCGCAGCCGGATCGCCTGTACGACTTGCTGCCGGTGGTCTACCGCATGCGCGATGCCGACCAGGGCTATCCGCTGCGCGACTTCCTGCGCGTGCTGGCAACCCAGGCCAATGTGCTGGAGCGCGACATCGCGCGGCTGTACGACAATTGGTTCATCGAGACCTGCGACGCCTGGGTGGTGCCGTATATCGGCGACCTGCTCGGCTACCGCTTGCTGCCCGAAGCGGCCACGCTGGATGCGGCCGACGGTCGTTGTGGCGAGGGTCTCGGTCACGTGCTGGCGCCGCGTGCCGATGTCGCCAACACGATCGACGCGCGCCGGCGCAAGGGCACGCTATCCCTGCTCGAGGACCTGGCCCGCGATGCGGCCGACTGGCCGGCGCGTGCGGTGGAGTTCTATCGCCTGCTCGGCTGGATGCAGCATCTGGATCATCAGCATCCGCAGCGCGGTGGCACCGCGGATCTGCGCGAGCCGGGCCGGCTGCAGCAGATCGGCTGGGCCGGCGGCGCGTTCGACTCCCTGGCCCACAGCGTGGACGTGCGGCGGATGGGCAGTGTGCGCCGACGCGGTCGCTACGCGATCCCGGATGTGGGTGTGTTCGCGTTCCGTCTGCGCAGTTATCCGGTGACCACTACGTCGGCATATTGCGTGGAGGAGTCCGGACCGCACTGCTTCAGCTTCAGCATCCTGGGCAACGACACGCCGCTGTTCCAGCGTCCGGTGGCGGAAGGCGCGCCGACGCATATCGCCGAGGAGATCAATCTGCCGGTGCCATTGCGGCGCTATCGCTTCGCCGAACGCGGACCGCAGGCCGATTACGCCAGCGTCTCCGCCGCGCTCTACGGTGCCGGTCGCAGCGTGCAGATATGGGCGCCCGACTGGCCCGCGAAAGGACAGGGTTCGCCGCTGCCGCGCGAGCTGCTGCTGCCGGCCGATCTGGTGGGATGGCGCTACCAGGTGCCGCGCGGCAAGGTGGCGGTCGATCCCGAGCGGGGGCGGCTGATGTTTCCGGCCAACCAGCGGCCCAAGCGCGGCGTGTGGGTGTCCTACCAGTACGGCTTTGCTGCCAATCTCGGCGGCGGCGAGTACGCGCGCGCCACGCCGGAACTCGAAGGCGCGACGCGTTATGTCGTGCACGCCGCGTTGCCGGGCAGCGACCCGGCGACTGCGCCGCTGCGGCCCGATCATTATCTGAATATCGCCGATGCGCTGGCGGCGTGGGCGCAGGCCAAGGACGCCGCCGTGGCGCAGGCGTTCAACGCGATCAAGCAGGCGCAGCCGGAGCTTTCCGATGACGGCGCGCACGCGCGGGCGCTACAGCAACGCCCGCGCGCGCTGATCGTCGAGCTGGCCGAAAGCGGCGTGTACGAAGGCAGTCTCGACCTGCAGCTGGAGCCCGGCGAGGCGATCCAGTTGCGCGCGGCCGAACGCACGCGACCGATCCTGCGCCTGCTCGACGTGCGCGCCAGCCAGCCCGATGCGCTCAGCATCGCGGGGCAGGCCGGCAGCCGCGTGCTGCTCGACGGCTTGCTGGTGATGGGACGCGGCATCGAAGTGCAGGGACCTGGCGACGATGGCGAAGGCGCGCCGCCAGCCGATGACCTTTGCGAGCTGGTGATCCGCCACTGCACCTTGGTGCCGGGTTGGGCGCTGCAGTGCAACTGCGATCCGAAGCGGCCGGGCGAGCCCAGCATCACCCTGGACGGCAGCCGCGCTGCGCTGCGCATCGAACACAGCATGCTCGGAGCAATCTCGGTGATCAGTCCGCTGCGGCGCGGCGAGGCGCCATCGCTACTACTGTGCGACAGCATCCTCGACTCCACCGGTCCCGAGAGGGTGGCGCTGGGCGCGCCCGACGAGGTGGTGGCCTATGTGGAGGCCAGCTTCCAGCGTTGCACCGTGATCGGCGAGGTGCAGGCGCACGCGATCGGGCTGGCGCAGGACAGCATTTTCGCCAGTCCGCTGCGTGTGCTGCGCCGCCAGCTCGGCTGCGTGCGCTTCTGCCATGTGCCGGACGGTTCGCGCACGCCGCAACGATTCCATTGCCAGCCCGACCTCGCGCTGGCCGCCGTGCCCGCCGCCGACGCGGCGGCGCGTGCGCGCGAGCGGATGCGGGTGCTGCCGCAGTTTGCCGCTCGGCGCTATCCCGCTCCGCACTATTTGCGCCTGGCCGACGCGTGCTGCGCGGAGCTTCGTCGTGGCGCCTCCGATGGCTCGGCGATGGGTGTCTACCACGACCTGTACGAACCGCAACGCGAGGCGAATCTTGCTGCGCGGCTGGCCGAATACGTTCCGGCAGGCACGGATGCCGGCATCTTGTTTGCGAATTAGGAGATCAACCATGAAAGGCGACTTCGCACGTGTCACCTTCGATCCCACCCGGCATTACAGCCAGGTCTTCCAGCAGCAGGGGCGCGTCCTGCTGGAAGCGGACTGGAACGAACAGGGACAGATCCAGCAGCAGTTGCTGCGCACCCTGGTGCAGGACCTGATCGGGCCATGCTGGGCGGCAGGCGACGGTTTCAGTCTGGGCATCAGCGAGACCGACGCCAACGGCGAGGTCAAGCCCCGGCTGTTGGCCGACTGGCAGTTGGCCGCCGGACATTTTTACGTCGACGGCATCCTGTGCGTGAACGAGGCGGCCTGCTCGCTGGTGGATCAGCCGTATCGGCCGACCCCCGATTTCGGCGTTGCCGACGGCAAGACCGGTTTCGAGAAGACTCCGCCGAATGGCTTTGCGCTGTGGCTGGACGTGTGGGAGCGGCACCTTTCCTCGATCGAGGCGCCGGCCATCGCCGACGTGGCGCTGGATGGCGTCGATACCGCTTCGCGTGCGCAGGTGGTGTGGCAGGTGCGCCTGCTCGAGGGCACGGGCGCCGCGAAACAGCTCGGTGACATCGAGACGGCATTGAAGGTGCGCCAGAAGGCGAGCACCAGTGCTGAGGAGACCGCCCGGATCGAGCAGCAGATTGCCGATCTGGGCAAGTTGCGCGACAGCCTCGACGGCCAGGGCGACGCCAGTGGCGACGCCAACGATGTCCCCTGCGTGGCAGTGCGCGATTTGCTGGGCGCGAGGGCGACCTGGGCACTGCCGCACCTGAGCGCGCAGCTGGAGGCATCAACAGCCAACGACGATCCGTGTCTGATCGCCGCCGATGCGCGCTATCGCGGTTGCGAGAACCAGCTGTACCGGGTCGAGATCCACCACCCGGGTCTGGCTGGCACGAGCGCCGGGGCCAGCTTCAAATGGTCGCGCGAGAACGGCTCGGTGATCTTCCGGGTGCTTGGCAACGTTCCGGGAACGGCGGCGGACGGCGGCGGCACGCAGCAGGTGGTGACGCTGGCGCGACTTGGCCGCGATGCGCGACTCGGCCTGGCGGTGAACGACTGGGTCGAGCTGGTGGATGACGACTACACGCTGGCGCAGCGTGCCCTTCCGTTGTTGCAAGTGGTCGCGCTCGACGTGGCCGAGTGCCGCGTCACCCTGGCGGTGCCGCCGGGTGTCACGCCGTATCCGATCTCGGTCGACTCGAGCAAGCATCCGCTGTTGCGCCGCTGGGACCAGCGCGATCCGGTCGACGCGCAAGGCGTGATGGCGGTGACCGAGGACACGCCGATCACCCTGGAGGACGGTATCCAGGTGACCTTTGCGCCGGGTGGCGTCTACGCCACCGGCGACTACTGGTTGGTCCCTGCTCGCGTGGCCGGCAGCGGCCAGCTCGATTGGCCGTCCGTGGGGGGAAAGCCGGTGAGTCTGCCTCCGGGGGGCGGCCATCACTACGCCGTGTTGGGGATTGCCGGCGACGGTGACAACGACGGCTATCACGAATGTTGTTGTCGCTTCGGCACGCTGTGCGAGCTGATTCATGCCGAGGGCCAGCGAATCGCCGGGGCCAGCAAGAATCGACTGGTCGTGGACAGTCGCGCCGCCACGGCCAAGGCCAGCAGCGACGTGGCCAAGCCGAAGAATCGGAAAGCCAGGACCAAACCGGCAAAGACCGACAAGCGGGCGTGAGCGCACCACCGAACCGCGCGGCGTCGCCTCGGGGCAACGTCATCCGACCGAATCCGATCACCAGGACATCACCCCATGGACTCGCTGGCTGCTCCCTACTTTCCGATCATCTACGTCCGTGGCTATGCGATGACAGCGAGCGAGGTCGCCGCGACGGTTGCCACGCCCTACATGGGTTTCAACCTTGGCTCCACCAAGGTGCGCCAGGTATGGGATGGCAGCGTGCGCAGGCACGTGTTCGAGTCGCCGCTGGTGCGCCTGATGAAGGACTATGGCTACCGCGACACCTATACCCACGGCATCGAGATCAGTGGGGCGATCCCGGCCCGCAGCGTGATCATCTATCGCTATTACGATCCGGCCGACAGCGACCTGGGCGATGGCAAGGCGCTGTCGATCCTGGAAGCCGCGCAGGGCCTGAAGGCGCTGATCTGCAAAGTGCGCGACCAGGTCTGCGGAACGGACGCAGAACGGCTGCAGGCGTTCCGGGTGTACCTGGTGGCGCATTCGATGGGCGGGCTGGTCTGCCGCAGTTTCCTGCAGAATGACGCCGTCAGCAGCCCGGCCGACCGCGCCATGGTCGACAAGGTATTCACCTACGCCACGCCGCACAACGGCATCGACATGGGCGGCATGAACGTCCCGGCGGTAATGGGGCTGTGGGACATGAACAATTTCAACCGCAAGATCATGGCTGGCTTCCTTGGCATGTCCGGCACGCCGACGCGCGTGGATTCGCTGGACGGCAAGTTCGATCCGCAACGCTTCTTCTGTTTCGTGGGCACCAACCACCGCGACTACGACGTGGCGCACGGACTTTCGAGCAAGCTGGCCGGCGAAATGAGTGATGGCCTGGTGCGGATCGAGAACGCGACTGTCGCCGGCGCGCCGCGTGCGTTCTCCTATCGCAGCCACAGCGGCACCTATGGCGTGGTCAACTCCGAAGACGGCTATCAGAACCTGGTGCGCTTCCTGTTCGGCGACGTGCGTGTCGACGGCACGCTGGAAGTCAGTGCATTGCCGCTGCCGGCCTCGGTGCAGAAGGCGAAGGACAACGGCAAGCAGATTCGTGCCTCCTACTATTTCGAAGCCACCGTGGCGCCGCGTGGCGCCAACGACTTCAAGCTGACCGAGCGGCGCCGGGATACCTGCAGCGCCATCCTGCGCGGCTTCGACGAACTGCTGCGACTGGACAACGTGGATCGGGACACGCCGCGATCGCCGGTGCTGTTCTCGGCCTTCCTCGACACCAGCAAGATCACCGTCGGGCGCACCATGGTGTTCAGCGTGGAGCTGACCGTGTCCACCACCGGCTACACCATCGACAACAAACTCTGGCTGGACAGTCATATCGAGGGCGAGTACCTGTTCCGCAATACGCTGGTGATCAAGGCGACGCCAAGCGACGATGGCTGGAATGTGCGTTACCTGTTCGCGGACGATCGCTCCAGCGAGGCACTTGGCACGCTCGCGGCGCAGGATGGGGATGCCTATGTAATCCCGCTGGCATCGCAAAAAGGCTTCAAGGGGCAGCTGCGCCTGGCGGTGCAAAAAGTGCCGCCCGTGGCGTCCGCGATCGAGCCAGTGGTTGCCGCGGTGGGGTGATCGCCCGGACAGCCATCGACTGGACAGGTCGAAGGCAGGGCTCCGGGCAAGGCACCGCTGTTCCGTTCAACCGGCGCAACATATCGTTTATGCTCGCGCTGGTTGACGGGGGAGCGTAAAAGATGTTGGTTGGTATTGACCTGGGCACTACCCATTCGCTGGTGGGTGTCTGGGGGGAGGACGGCCCACGCCTGATTCCCAATGCACTCGGTTCGGTGTTGACGCCTTCGGTAGTCGCACTCGATGACGCCGGTCAGGTACTGGTGGGCGCTGCCGCGCAGGAGCGGCTGCGCAGTCATCCGCAGCATGCGGTGGCGGCGTTCAAGCGCTACATGGGCACGGATCGGCAGAGCGTGCTGGGCAAGCGCAGTTTCCGGCCCGAGGAATTGTCTGCGCTGGTCCTGAAGTCGCTGCTGGCCGACGTGGAGGCGGTCACGGGCGAGCGCGTGACCGAGGCGGTGATCAGTGTGCCCGCGTACTTCAGCGATGCCCAGCGCAAGGCCACGCGCAATGCCGGCACGCTGGCGGGGACCACGGTCGAACGACTGGTCAACGAACCCACCGCGGCGGCGCTGGCCTACGGGCTGGAGCAGCGTGATGCGGAGTCGCGCTTCCTGGTGATCGATCTCGGTGGCGGCACCTTCGACGTGTCGATCCTCGAGCTGTTCGACCAGGTGATGGAGGTGCATGCCACGGCCGGCGACAACTTCCTCGGCGGCGAGGATTTCGTCGACGTGCTGGTCGATGCATGCCTTGCCGAGCTCGGCGTGAAGAAGTCGCGCGTGAGTCTGGCCGACACGGTGGAACTGCGTGCGCGGATGGAGCGACTCAAGTGCCAGCTGGGTCAGGGCGAGGCCTCAACCGAGGTCAACCTGGACGGCCATCGCCACGCCTGGCAGATCGACGAGGCGCGCTTCGAGCAGCTGGCCACCTTGCTGCTGGCGCGCATGCGCGCGCCGATCGAGCGGGCGTTGCGCGATGCGCGGCTCGGTGCATCCGAGCTCGACGAGATCATCCTGGTCGGCGGCGCCTCGCGCATGCCGATGGTGACCCGGTTGGTCACCCGCATGTTCGGTCGGCTGCCGTTGCGGCATATCAATCCGGACGAGGCCATTGCACGCGGGGCCGCCGTGATGGCCGGATTGAAGGGACGCGCGGAAGCCCTGGGCGAAGTGGTCATGACCGACGTCTGCCCGTATACGCTGGGTATCCAGACCACCGAGCCGCTGCCGTCCGGACACTTGCAGGAAGGTCTGTACTCGCCAATCATCGAACGCAACACGGTGGTGCCGACCAGTCGCTGCGCCGTGTATAACCCGCTGACCGACTTCCAGGCTGTACTCAAGCTGCGTATCTACCAGGGCGAAGCGATGCAGGTGGCCAGCAACGTGTTCCTGGGCGAGCTGGAGATCCCACTGCCGCGGGCGAAGGCGGTCGACATGCCGGTGGAGGTGCGCTTCACCTATGACGTCAATGGCCTGATCGAAGTCGAGGCGACGGTGCTGGCCAACAAGGTCAGCCATCGACTCACCATCCAGCAGAACCCCGGCCTGTTGACGCCGGAGCAGATTGCCCAGCGGCTGGCTGACCTGCAATACCTGAAAGTGCATCCGCGCGACGACCAGGCCAACATCGCGATCATCGCGCGCGCCGAGCGGCTTTACGAGGAGCGTTCCGGCGACTTGCGCCAGCAGCTGGCGCAGTGGTTGCTGGCATTTCGCGACGAGCTTGAATCGCAGGAACCCTTGCGCATCCGCTCGGCGCAAAAGCGCATGCAGGAGCTGCTGGCCGAGATCGAGGCGGAATCGCCGTTTTGAGCGTGGACGCCTGGCAAGTCCTCGGCCTGGCGCCGACCGACGACCTGCGTGCGCTCAAGCGCGCCTATGCCGCGTGCCTCAAGCGCTGCCGGCCGGAGGACGACGCGGAGGGTTTCGCGCGGCTGCGCGGCGCCTATGAATTCCTGCTGGCCCATCTGGGCACAGCCCCTGCGTCACGCAGCAGCAGGCCGGGTACCACCAACATCGTCGAGCTGTCGCCGCCCGCCGGGACGGGTTCGCCGGTTGCGCCGATCGAGATCGCCGCCGCGCCACCCAGTGCGCCGCCGCCGATGCCGATGCCGATGCCGATGCCGGCGTCACGAGCGCCGCAACAGGTTGCAGCCGAGGTGCTGACACGGGCCTGCCAGGCACAGGGTCACGACGCCACCGTGGCTTTCGCGGCATGGCTGGCGGTGAATCCGGAGTTGATGCTGCTTGATGGCAAGCCGCTGATCTCGCGCCTGGTGTTGGCGCGGATCCTGCGCGGCCAGACTCCCGCGCCCGAGGCATTCGACAAGCTCGAAGCGTTCTTCCACTGGGACGATCGCGTCGAGCAACGCCGTTTGGCGCAGGCCGGCGTACCGGTTGAATCGGCACTGACTGAAGTACGGGCTGCCCAGCTGCGCCGGGAACTGGCGAAAGGCGTGGCACGGAAAGCGCCGCACGAATGCAGGCTCGATGCCATACGCCGCGCCGGCACGGGCTGGCGCGCGTGGTGGCTGGCCTTGGTGCGGCGTTCCCCGTACACCGTGCCGCAGCTTCTGCGCGACATCATCCAGATCCACGGATATCGCGCGGTGGAGCAGGTGTTCGGTACTGAGGTGATGGCGTTCTGGGAGCGCGCGATCAGCCAGCGCCCGAGTCGCCTGCAATGGTTCATCGCCACGGTACGCCCGTTGCTGGTTGGCATGCTGCTTGTCGTGAGCGGGGTCATCCTGGGCGCGATCGTGGCCTGGATCGCCACCCAACCGGGGCAGCGCTTCGCCGTCGATGCCTTCAGTGGGACGGTCGCCATCATGGCCACGATCGGGGCGGCGGTGGTGGCTTTCGTGGGCTTGCCGCAGGTGATCCAGCTGGCATGGCGCGGGTTGCAGCAGGGACCCTTGCAGAAAACGCTGGCGCGCTGGCACGACCTGCGCGAACGCTGTGCGCTGGACCGGCGCTGGCGCACGGCGCTTCCGGCAACGGCGTTGTTACTGGTGACGGGCTGGATCTGGCCCGCATCGGTCAATCCGATGCCCTTCATCATCCTGGTCGCGGTGCTGCTGTTGCTGCACCTGCGCGACATGCGTTCGGTGATCGGGCTGGGCTTCATGACGTTGGGTGCGCTGCCGCTCTGCATGTTGCACGGCGCGGTGCAGCCATTGATCGAGGCCCTGCTGCTGCCCGCTCTCTGGCTCGGCCACGCAACGCACGGCCTTCTGAGCCGGCGACGCCGCGCCCCCGGACTCGGCAATACGGTGATGGTGATGGGCTTGATGCTTGCCGTGGCGATGCTGGTCGCGGCCGCTTGCCTGGGTGACTTCTGAAGCGGCGGCATGCCTGCAATCCGGCGAGCCGGATGCCGACAGCACGTACACTATGCCCATGAACGATCGTGTTTCCGCCGCACCTTGGCGTCTCAGCGTTGCGCCGATGATGGACTGGACCGACCGGCACTGCCGTTACTTCCACCGGCTGCTGTCGCCGCATGCGCGCCTGTATACCGAAATGGTGACCAGTGCCGCGCTGGTGCGCGGTGGTCAGCTGCGCCTGCTCGAGCATAGCCAGCAGGAGCATCCGGTGGCCTTGCAGCTGGGTGGCAGCGACCCGCGGGAGCTGGCACAGGCGGCACGCTTCGGTGCTGAGGCCGGCTACGACGAGATCAACCTCAATGTGGGCTGTCCGTCGGACCGGGTGCAGTCCGGCCGCTTCGGCGCCTGCCTGATGCGCGAGCCGGCGCTGGTCGGCGATTGCGTCAAGGCCATGCGCGATGCGGTGAGCGTGCCGGTGACGGTGAAGTGCCGTATCGGCGTGGATGACCAGGACGACTACATCGGCCTGCAGCATTTCACCGAGACCATGCTGGCGGCCGGTGTCGAGGTGCTGACGGTGCATGCGCGCAAGGCCTGGCTGCAGGGCCTGTCGCCGAAGGAGAACCGCGACATCCCGCCGCTGGATTACGCGCGGGTGTACCGCCTGAAACGCGAATTTCCCGAACTGGTGGTGGTGATCAACGGTGGCATCACCACGATCGGGCAGGTGCAGACGCACCTGGCCCATCTCGACGGGGTGATGCTGGGGCGCGCGGCGTACCACGATCCGTACCTGCTGGCCCAGCTCGAATACGCGTTGTACGGCGAACCGCTGCCGACGCGCGAGGACGTGCTGGCGCGGATGCGCCCCTACGTCGAGGCCGAGCTGGCGCGCGGCACGGCGATGAAACACATCAGTCGCCATCTGCTGGGGCTGTACCAGGGCGAACCCGGCGCCCGCGCGTTCCGCCGTACCATCAGCGAAGGCGCGCATCTGCCGGGCGCGGGCTGGGACCTGCTGGAACATGCGCAGGCTTCGTGTCGGCGGGCGGCGTGACAGGCGCCGGCTGTCCGGTCAGTATTCAGGCCGGATCGCCTAGTCTGGACGTTTAGACCCCGGACGGACAGGATATTCACGCATGATCAGGTACAAGTGCTTGTTGCTTGCCGCGCTGATCCCGCTCGCGGGCGCGGCTGCGGCGCAGTCGCCCAAGCCGGCGGTGACGCTGGATCAGGCCGTGCTCAAGGTGCAGCAGGAGACCGGCGGCAAGGTGCTTTCGGCTGAGTCACGCGGCATCGGCCGTCGAGTGGAGTACCGCATCAAGGTGTTGACCCCGGACGGACATGTGAAGGTGATGGCGATTTCCTCCGAGGCGAGCAAGAATCCACCATCATCCCAGTCAACCAAGAATTCACCCGGACGGAATACGGGCAACAAGGAGAAACATTGATATGCGCATCCTGTTGGTGGAGGACGAGGCGCCGTTGCGCGAGACGCTGGCGGCGCGACTGAAACGCGACGGTTTTGCCGTCGATGCGGCGCAGGACGGCGAGGAGGGCATCTATCTCGGCCGCGAGGTGCCGTTCGACCTGGCAATCATCGACCTGGGTCTGCCCAAGATGTCGGGCATGGACCTGGTCCAGGCCCTGCGCGAGGCGGGCCAGCGCTATCCGATCCTGATCCTCACCGCGCGCGGCAGCTGGCAGGACAAGGTCGAGGGACTCAAGCACGGTGCCGACGACTACCTGGTCAAGCCGTTCCATGTCGAGGAGCTGCTGGCGCGGATCAACGCACTGGTGCGCCGTGCCAGCGGCTGGTCCAAGCCGATCCTGGCCTGTGGCGTGATCAAGCTCGACACCACCGCACAGACGGTGACCGTGGAAGGCAAGCTGGTCGACCTCACCAGCTATGAGTACAAGGTGCTGGAATACCTGATGCTGCATGCCGGCGAGCTGGTCTCCAAGGCCGATCTCACCGAACACATCTACCAGCAGGACTTCGACCGCGATTCCAACGTGCTCGAAGTGTTCATCGGCCGGTTGCGGCGCAAGCTCGATCCGGAAGGCACCCTGAAACCCATCGAGACGGTACGTGGACGCGGATACCGCTTTGCCATCCCGCGCACCGACGGCGACGACGAATGAGGTGACGCCGCCGCGCCGCCCGCTGTCGCTGGCGGCACGGGCGGCGGTCGCGACAGGCTTCGTGCTGGCTGCCTTTCTGGGGCTGGTCGGGCTGACTCTGTCACAGGCCAACAAGGAGCGCGCGCTGAGCGCGCTGCATGATCGCCTGCAGAATTTCGCGATCGCCTACATCACCAATTTCGACGTGAACCGCTACGGCAGGATCCTGCCGCCGGATACCTCGCCGGACCCGAATTTCTCGCGGCCCGGCTCCGGCCTGTATGCGGTGGCAGTGGGCGACAAGGGCTTCCATTGGGAGTCGCCCTCCGCGATCGGGCGCGATTTCAGCTTCCTGGCACCACTGGAGCCGGGGGCCAGTCGCTTCGTCGGCCCGATCGACACGCGCATGGGCCGCCTCTACTACTACAGCTATGGCGTGGCCTGGGATACCGGTGGCGGCAAGTCCGTGCACTTCACTATCATGGTGGCGCAGACCGAGGACCAGCTCGAAGGCGGCAACGCGGCGTATCGGCGCGCGCTGGTGGTGTGGCTGTCGATCCTCGGCGTGATGCTGATCGTGCTGCAACTGCTGCTGCTGCGCTGGAGCCTCACGCCATTGCGCAAGGTGGCCAGCGACATGAGTCGGGTCGAGCGTGGCGACAGCGAACAACTGGATGGCCAGTACCCGCTGGAGCTGCTTGGCCTGACCGAGCGCATCAATGCCTTCATCACCAACGAGCGCGAGCAGCGCACGCGCTACCGGCACACCCTGGCCGACCTCGCGCACAGCCTGAAGACGCCGCTGGCGGTGATCCGTTCGCAGCTGGAATCGACCGTCGCCGACGAGTCCGCACGGCGCACCAGCATGCTCGACCAGGTGCGCCGGATGAATGAATTGGTCGCCTACCAGTTGGCGCGCGCGGCCACGTCGGGTCGCCAGACCTTTGCCAGTGCCGTGCCGATTGCCTCCCATGCGGAGGACCTGGTGCAGGGCCTGGAGAAGGTCTACGCCGCGAAAAACGTGCTGTGCGAATTCGATATCGAGGAAGGCGCGATGTTCTACGGCGAGCAGGGTGATCTGCTCGAACTGCTCGGCAACCTGCTGGAGAACGCCTTCAAATGGGCCAGCCACCGCGTGCTGCTGGTGGTGAAGATGCAGCCGCAGGCAGGGCGCCAGCGTCCCGGCCTGATGCTTTGCGTGGAAGACGATGGCGCCGGTATTGCCGAGGACAAGATCGAGAAAGTGTTGCAGCGCGGTGTGCGCGGCGACGAGCGGGTGCAGGGTCACGGCATTGGGCTGTCGATCGTGCAGGACATCGTGCACGCCTACCAGGGCGAACTGGTGGTCGATCGCTCGCCCGAACTCGGCGGCGCACGGTTCTGCGTGCGACTGGCGGCGAGCTGATCCGGGCCTCAGCGCCGGCGCGCTCCCGCACATTCCTCGTTGTCGGCGGGTGAGCGACCGTAAAACGCAGCGAGCAGCTCGGCAACCGCCGGTTCGGCCCGCCGCAACATCGCCGGTTGCGAGTAATGCAATTCGCTGACCACGGCTAAATACTCGGCGGGGCTTTCACTCGCGTACGAGTCAATCGGCGAATCGTGGCCAGGCGCGGCACCGGCCAGCCGGTCAAACGCCAGCTGGAACTGCTCGATCCAGCGGCGACGCGGGATATCACGCAGCGGCGGCACGCCGTCGGGCGGGCCGTCGAGCATGTCGAGCTTGTGCGCCATCTCGTGCACGACCACGTTGTAGCCATCCCAGGGCTGCTCCAGGTCCAGCTGCACGTCAGCCAGCGACAACACCAGTGGCCCGTGTTCCCACGCTTCGCCGATCAGGACCTGATCACCTTCGGTGACCACGCCCGTGTGATCGTCATGGTGGTTGCGGCGCACCTTGAATTCGCCCGGATAGACCAGCACGTCGCGCCACCCGCGCAGGCTCGCCGGCCCTTGCTGCAGGGCGGGCAGGCAGGCCTGCATGGCGATCAGCAAGCGCCAGTAGTCATCGAGCACCGCGCCGGCGAGGGCATGGAGGCGCTTGCGCGCCAGAAACAAGGCAGCCAGCCGCCGCAGTTGTTGCTGGCGTGCAGGGTCCAGTCGACGTGCGAGCGGGCAGGCGACCAGCGCGCGTCGCCACAGCGGGTCCGCGATGGGCGCAGGTTCAAATCGTGCTCGCAGCGATTGCCACCAGTGGCCCGGCATGCCCTCGAACGCTTACTGGATGGATCCAGGCAGCAGGGATTGCCAGCCCAGATGCGGCCGGGGGGTGGGTGTCGGCGCCGACGAGGCGGCTCCGGAGTGGTCGTTGCCGCTGCTTGAGGTGCTGTTGGTCGCGTCGCTGCCGGTCGTGGTGGTGTCGCGGCTCACGCCAATCGCGTCGCTGTCACTGCTGGTGCTGCTCTGCGAACTTCGGCTGGTCACTGCGTGCGGCGCATTGTCCACTCCAGGCGCGCCAAGGCTGGCCGCCGCCGCCGAGCCCATGACGGCAAGGCACAGGACGCAACCCATGACCCGATGAGTGGCACGCATGGCAGTCGAACTCCCCGAACCAGCAAGCGAAGACCTTGATCCTCGCAGAAACAGGACGGGCGTGCCAGTGCTGCCCATGTCGCAGTGCAGCGTTGGCGGGCTAGAATCGCCGCATGTCCAATCTTCATGCTTCGCCGCGTCGCGGCCCATCGCCTGCGCGCGCCACAGTGCGCAAGGAACGCTGATGCGGCCCTTGCAACTGCTGGCCTTGCTCGCCCCGGGCGAGCCGGTTTCGGGCGCGACGCTGGCCGCGCAGGCCGGAGTGACCCGCGCCGCCATCTGGAAGCAGGTCGAGGCCCTGCGCGCGCGCGGGGTGCCGATCGAGGCGCGCGGCAGTGCCGGATATTGCCTGCCGTGGCCGTTGCAGATGCTCGATGCGGCGCAGATTCGCGCTGCGCTTCCGGCATCCCGTGTGCAATCAGTGGGCGCGCTGGAGGTGCATGGCGAGCTCGACTCGACTTCCAGTGAACTGCAGCGCCGTATCGGCACCGCGGCGGATCTCAGCATGGTGCTGGCCGAAAGCCAGAGTGCGGGGCGCGGGCGCCGGGGTCGCGACTGGTTGTCACCGCCGGGGATGAACCTCTACCTGTCCTGCCTGAAACGCTTCGAGCTGGGCTTTGCCGCGCTGAGCGGACTGTCGCTGGCCGTCGGCGTGATGGTGCTGCGCGCGCTGGATGAGCTGGGTATCGCCGGCGCCGGGTTGAAGTGGCCCAACGACGTGCTCGCCGCAGCCGGCGAAGGCGTGCGCGGCAAACTGGCCGGCATCCTGGTGGAGCTGAACGGCGAATACCAAGGCCCGTGTGCGGCAGTCATCGGCATCGGCCTCAACTTGCGCCTGACGCCGGCGCTGCGTCGCCAGGCGGGACAACCCGCCTGCGACCTGGCCAGCCTGGCCGCCGGAGAGCCGCCGGATCGCAATCGCGTGGCGGCGGCGTTGATCGGCGCCCTGGCGCACGGACTGCGCCAGTTCGAGAGCGAGGGATTCACCGGCTTTCTGAGCGATTACGCGCGCCACGACTTGCTGCATGGCCAACCCCTGCAGCTGAGCGGCGCGCTGGGCACATTCGAGGGAATCGGTGCGGGCGTCGACCCGCGCGGCGCGTTGCAGGTGCAGCTGTCCGATGGCAGCCAGCGCAGCGTCGACAGCGCCGATGTCACGGTGCGCCGCACATGAAACTTCTGCTCGACCTGGGCAACACGCGGCTGAAGTGGGCGTTGCAGGCACAGTCCCCGGACTGGTTCGCGCGTGGTGCGCAGGACTGGCAGGACGACATCGGCGGAAGCCTGGCGCAAGCCTGGGCGGGTCTGCCGCGACCGACGCAGATAGTCGCGGCGTCGGTCGTCGATGGGGCGCGCGAGGATCGCATCGCCGAAATCACGCAGCAGATATTCGGTGCCGCGCCGCACTGGTTGCGCACGCCGGTCAGCGCTTGCGGCGTGCGCAATGCCTATGCCGAACCGCAGCGGCTCGGGGTGGATCGGTTTCTCGCTATGGTCGCTGCCCATGCCGTGCATCGCACGCCCTGCGTGCTGGTCAGCGCCGGCACCGCACTGGCGCTGGATGCATTGAGCGCTGAGGGCCAGCATCTGGGCGGACTGATCGCCCCCGGGGTGCGGTTGATGCAGCAATCGCTGCTGCACTCGACCGCGCAGGTCCGGCCGCAGCGCGCGGGCGACATCCTGGAGTTGGCCGACAACACCGCCGATGCGGTGACCTCGGGCTGCTGGCAGGCTGCCGCAGCCCTGATCGAACGTTTCCACGGCCAGATGCTGGCCCGTCTCGGCGCCGGCTCCACCCTGATTTTGGACGGCGGAGACGCCGAACAACTGGCGTCGATGCTGTCCTTGCCCGCGCGGGTGGTTCGCGACGGCGTGTTGCAAGGACTGGCCGTGTGGGTCGACGCGCAGCCCGCGTCGCCACCGACAGTCTAGAATGACGACTCCGGTCGTGTTGGTGGGGGTTTGATGTTCCTGCGTCTGCTGTTCATCCTGCTGGTGGCGCTGAATATCGCGGTCGGGGCGTGGCTGCTGCTGGGCCAGCCCTATACACACGTCGGCAGCCCGACCGATCCCGGCGTGCCGGAGCTGCGCCTCCTGTCGGAAATGCCCGCAACCGACGCCAGCGCGGCGAAGCCCGATGCCGAAGGTGGCCTGGCTGCTGACGGTGCACGCAGCTACAGCTGCATCACGTTGGGGCCATTCGATACACCCCAGGACCTGCGCAATGCGCGCCAGGCGCTGGCTTCGCGTGCCGCGCGCACGCGCTCGCGCCAGGAGCAGACCAGCCAGACCACCGGCTGGTGGGTCTACCTGCCGGCCGCAGCCAACCGGGCCCAGGCGCTGGAACAAGCCCGGCAGCTCGGCGCGAAAGACATCAAGGACTACTTCGTGGTCGGCTCGGGCGACCAGGCCAACACCATTTCCCTGGGCCTGTTCAGGGACCCTGCCAACGCGCGCAAGCGCCTGAACCAGATCCTTGCGGCCGGCTTCCCCGCACGCCTGGGCGAGCGCAGCGACAGCGTTCCCGAATACTGGCTCGACCTGGTCATTGCCGACGGCAGCCGCCTCGACTGGCGCAAGTACGTCAACGACAGCGGCATCGGCTCGCACAGCACGGGTTGCTTCTGAGCACAGCCGCAGGCGTGCCTGCTAGAATCCCCGGTCTTCGCCGGCATAGCTCAGTTGGTAGAGCAACTGATTTGTAATCAGTAGGTCGCGGGTTCGACTCCTGCTGCCGGCACCATGAACCACAAGCGATCAGGCCGTCTTTTTGGCGGCCTTTTGTTGTGGTGGTTCAGGCGAAAGAAGATCACGAAGTCCTTCGGGTCGGGCGTCCGCCGTGACGCTCGGATCGGGTCGTTCGACTCGCGACGGCGATGGCTTCAGTGCCGGGTGCTGCACGGAAATCCGACAGGCTTCTGGCGATCAACCAATGGCAACCACGGACACGAGTTGTAGGCAAACGCTGACATACGCGGGCCGCAGCTTGTCTCACAGTGGGCATGATCCGGAGTTGCCTGCATGCGCTCCCCGAAGGCGCGGGCAGGCGGCCGGCCGTGTCTTCCGGTTGAGGGTTCGGTTATGGGTGTCGTGTTGACGATCAAGGAAAGCAGCCATGGTCTGTGGTGCATCTGCAGCGGCCCGACGATTCTGTTCGACCGCCTGCACTTCGCCCATGCAATCCGCCTGAGCCGGGGCCTTGCCCGCGAGGAGCATGAAGGTTCGGGCAGCGCCGCGTGTGTCGAGATGGTCTGCAACGAATTCAGCATCCCCTTGGTGAAATACGCTGACAGCGGCAGGTCCCGAGCGGTGGGCGCCGCCTGAGCGGATGAAATGTCAGGGGTCGTGACCTGCGCGGACGCAGGGGCCCGGTCCTCGCTGCGCAGGAAGTCGCATGTCGGCTTTGCCCCGGGTGCGAAGCGTCGACGTGACCCTGCGGCACCCTCGGTACGGAGGTAGCGCCGACCGTCCAGCGGTCCTCTCGCGGCCAGGTCGATTGGCGACAGGCATCGCAGTGTGGATGCCGCGTGAAATTTTGCTACGATCGACTCGACGGCTGCACGGGGGCAGCCGGGAGTGATCATATGCAAACGCCTTTTGCACACCCCGCCGTCTGGCGGGGTTTGTTGCTGTTTGCAGGGATGCTGACGGGGAAGTTCATCAAGCCGGCCAAGCCGGAAGCGGCGCTGTCCCAGGTGGGTGACCTGGTGTCATGGCGCTCTGGCGCGCGCTCGCGCCGGGAGGACGAGCTGGAACGCAGGCGTCAGCTGGAGTGACGCCTGCAGCGTGACGCAAACCGCCAGCGGAGCATGGTTTGGCATGGCGTGCATGTCGCACGTGCCGTTTCGTCATTCAGTTCTTGAACAGCTTGCGTAGAGAGTCGTTCGGCTCGATCCGTTAGACTTGGAAAGGTCGCGGCATCACGATGTCGCGTGCGTTTTCTTGCGCCCACCGCGGCAAATTGCGGGAAATCCGGCAACAGCCGCAGGCGCTTCGTCACCATCTTCGTGCCGCTGCATTGACCTGGATTGGTGCAGACCGGACGTCAAAGCAGGTATCCAAGTCATGAGCAAGCAAACCATTTCGTTGATAGGCGTGCCAACCGACATCGGCGCCGGGCATCGCGGCGCCTCGATGGGCCCCGAAGCGCTGCGGGTTGCCAATCTCGGCGCCAAACTGGAACAGCGCGGATTGACCGTGATCGACAAGGGTAATCTGCAGGGTCCGCTCAATCCCTGGCAGCCACCCACCGACGGCTATCGCCACCTTGACCAGGTAGTGGCCTGGAACAAGGCGGTGTACCAAGCCGTCAAGCAGGAGCTCAAGGCGGGACACCTGCCGATCATGCTCGGTGGGGACCATTGCCTGGCGATCGGTTCGATCAATGCCGTGGCGGAACATTGCCGTGCCAATGGCAAGCAGCTGCGGGTGCTGTGGCTGGATGCGCATTCGGATTTCAACACGGCCGACGCGACGCCATCGGGGAATATCCATGGCATGCCGGTGGCGTGCTTGTGCGGCCGCGGTCCCAAGGCTCTGGTCGAACTAGCCGGGCACGTGCCAGCCACCACGCCGGACATGTTCCGCCAGATCGGCATCCGCTCGGTCGACTATGGCGAGAAGGTGCTGGTACGCGAAGCCCGCGTGGGCATCTACGACATGCGTCGGATCGATGAGGACGGCATGAAACGCGTGATGGAGCAGGCGCTGGACGGCGTCGACGAAAACACGCATCTGCACGTGAGCTTCGATGTCGATTTCCTCGATCCCAGCATCGCGCCTGGCGTCGGCACGACTGTACGCGGCGGGCCGACCTATCGTGAGGCGCAACTGTGCATGGAGATGATCTCGGACAGTGGTCGCATGGCTTCGCTGGATCTGGTCGAGCTCAATCCTGCCTATGACCGGCGCAATGCCACCGCCAAGCTCGCGGTGGATCTGCTTGAATCGCTGTTCGGCAAATCGACTCTGATCCGCTGAGGCACCCGCGGCACCGTGCCGGCTGACCTTGCTCCACTGAGACAATGTGACGAGGCTTGTGCGATGGCGGAATGCCGTGGCTGAGGACTGCCGACTCGCGAAAATCCTGCATGAATCGCAACGTTTTTCCGTCACGCACCGGTCACTGCGAGGTCGCGAATATCAGGCGGTACTTGTTCGCGACAGCAGGAGCAGACATGAAATCACGGCACGTATTCAGCACGCCCGACCTCAAGACGGCAGCCGCTGCGGTCAGTACGCTGCGCGAGCTGGGTGTATCCGATGACGATATCTGGGTGATGGCGCGGGACGATATCGAGCATACGGCCGTGCCGGATGATCTTCGTGACACCAGCGGCGATTTCGGTCGTGGCGGCGTGAAGGGCCTGTTGCAGGGCGGTGGCACCGGCGTCGTATGTGGCCTGGTTGCCATGCTGGTGCCGGCCATCAGTATTCCCGTCGCCGGTGCTGCCGCCATGGTGGTAGCCGGCGCGGCGGTGGGTGGCTGGATGGGCATGCTTACCGGCTCTTCGGTCCCGGACACGGCGCGGCGCAAGTTTCATGATGAAATCAGCGCCGGGAAGGTCATCGTGGCGGTGGATGGCGAGGACGATCTGCTTGATCGCGTTGATGCCGTTCTGCTCGATGTCGGGGCCACGCAACTGCCGTTTGACGAACCGTCGGCGTTGAGTTGAGCGAACGCTTCGCCGCGACCGGACCAGTCCCTGGTGGGTAGCCTCGCCCAACGGGAATTGATCCAGGGCCCGATGTTGGCCCGGCAAGATTGCCTTCTTTCCACGCGTCACATACGACATTTGGGCCATACTGCACAGTGCGATCTGACACGAGGAGAGCACCGATGGGTAACACCAATCTTCCGCAAGCCGGCGCGGCCCACGAAAAGTACAGTCGCGATACTCTCAGTGGCACCGAGCAACTGACTGACGCGCAGCAGCAGAAGGTTCGCGCGCAGGGACCGACGAATGTCACGACGCCGAATCCTGAGGTGAGTCTCGAACACGCGCTGGCTGGATACACCGACACCGGGCACTCCCCCGCCGGCGCGACCTGATCGGCAGACGGCTGGCACCCTTGCAAGCTGTCAGAAGCAAGACATGTCGTCTGGCGTGGGTGCCACGGGCCGGCAAGCCACGAGCCGATGCGACGGTGAATCGGTCTCGTCCGGCGCCGGAGTCGATCGCGCCGTGAGATCGGCCGTGGGCCCTTTAAGCGGGTTATCACGAATCGTGCGGGACAAGGGCGCGATTGCCTTGATCAGGCGATGTCGTAAACTGGGTTTTTACTTGCGCGACGCAACATGCAGACTCGAGTTCTCACCGGCATCACCACCACCGGTACACCACATCT
Organism: Rhodanobacter sp. G2-10; assembly: GCF_055809185.1. Classification (NCBI taxonomy): domain Bacteria; kingdom Pseudomonadati; phylum Pseudomonadota; class Gammaproteobacteria; order Lysobacterales; family Rhodanobacteraceae; genus Rhodanobacter; species Rhodanobacter sp. G2-10. The sequence goes on from NZ_CM147900.1 coordinate 501,049, forward strand.
GGGCAATTACGTCGGCGCCATCCGCCCCGCCATCGAAGCCAGCCGGCGCGACGATGTCGATGCGTTTTTCTTCATGGCCGACTATCACGCGCTGATCAAGAGCGATGATGCGGCGCGGATCGAGCGTTCGCGACTGGAGATTGCCGCGAGCTGGCTCGCTGCCGGTCTCGATCCGGCGCGAGTCACCTTCTACCGGCAGTCGGATATCCCGGAGATTCCCGAGCTGACCTGGTTTCTCACCTGTGTTGCGTCCAAGGGCATGCTCAATCGTGCGCACGCCTACAAGGCGGCGGTGGACCGCAATGCGGAGACGGGGGAGGATCCCGATGCCGGCGTCACGGCTGGCTTGTACATGTATCCGGTGCTGATGGCGGCCGACATCCTGGCGTTCGACGCGCACAAGGTGCCGGTCGGGCGCGACCAGATCCAGCACATCGAGATGGCACGCGATCTCGGCCAGCGGTTCAACCATCTGCATGGCCGCGAATTCTTCGTGCTGCCGGAGGCGTTGATCGAAGAGCAGGTGGCGACGCTGCCCGGTCTCGACGGACGCAAGATGTCGAAGAGTTACGACAACACGATTCCGCTGTTCGACGGCGGCAAGAAGCGGCTGCGCGAGGCGGTGATGCGCATCGTGACCGATTCGCGCCTGCCGGGCGAGCCGAAAGACCCGGACAACTGCGCGCTGTTCACCATCTTCCGCGCGTTTGCCAACGAGGCGGAAACCGCGGCGTTTCGCAAGGGCCTGCTCGACGGGCTGGGCTGGGGCGAGGCGAAGCAAGTGCTGTATGACCGCATCGAAGTGGACGTGGCACCGCTGCGCGAACGCTACGAGGCTTTCATGGCAGATCCGGCGGCGATCGAGGCCATCCTGCGGGACGGCGCCGCCAAGGCGCGCGCCATTGCGACGCCGAAGCTGGCCGAGCTGCGCGAGGTACTGGGTTTGCGTCCGATGAGCACGGCGCCGGTGTCGGCGGGCAACGCGGGTACCTCACCGAGGCAGGCCCGCTCGCCGCGCCTGGCCAGTTTCCGCGATGCTGATGGCAACTTCCGTTTCCGGTTGTTTTCGGCCGAAGGCGAGGAGTTGCTGTTGTCGGTGTCGTTCGCCGATCCGAAGGCTGCCGGGGCCATGCAGAAACGCCTCAAGAGCCTGGGGGCCACCGGTGTCGTGGTGCAGACACGGGCGCTGGGCATGGCGTTGGAAATCGACGGCGACGCGGTAGCCAATACACCCCAGTACCGCGATGAAGCGGCGCGCGAACAGGCACTGACGCAGTTGCGAGAAGCGCTCGATCAACTCGCTGCGCAGGATTGACGCGTCGGCAAAGATCGAAGGGAGAAACTCGTGCGCTATCTGTCCATCCTGCTGCTGGCCCCGTGGTTGCTGGTGCTGTGCGGGCTCTACTGGGCCTACCCCAGAGCGTTGCCGCGAAGCGTGGGTCGCCGCGCCTTCGATGTGCTTGTGCTGGTCCTGGCGGCCGTGGCGACCACGCTCGCGGCATTGGACGGTTTCGACACGGCCGCCGTGCCTGAAGTGGGCGAGTTCGGGCAGGTGAGCGGCGGCATCTGGCAGCAGGTGTTGCCCGCGTTGTACGGCTATGGCGCCTTCACTCTCGTGTTGCTGCCAGCGATGCTGTTGCGGCATGCACTATGGGGGCGGCGCTGCTGATTCGCGAATGCAGGCCCACGCTGCTGGCACAAGTCATGGCGTGACCAATGGCCGTCGAATCGTTCAAGCGTTGACGGCAAGCTGTGCATCTATCGTCGGTGACGAAGACATGTCACCCGGGCGCGATCCTGCGCCGAATCCCGAGGAAGTATCCGACATGCGCATGGCATGCCTGTTGTTGTTCGCCCTGGCGACCGCCCCGGCGGTGGCGCAGGCCGTCGAGATCGATGGCCACATCCAGCCGGGCGAGTGGAAGGGAGCACGACACATCACCGATTTCCGACAGGTGCAACCGCTCAGCGGCAAGCCAGGGTCGCTGCACACCGAAGCATGGATTCTGGCCACGCCGAAGGGCCTGGCCGTGGCGTTCCGTTGCGAGCAGCCGGCCGACGTGCCGCGCACGCACCAACGTGTGCAACGCGACTTTGATGACCAGGTCGATCGGGTCAACCTGATGGTCGACTTCAACGGCGACGGGCGTACCGGCTACGACTTCGTGGTCAGCTCGACCGGTGGCATCAACGACGCCGTCATCACCAACGAGACGGCCTTCAACAAGGACTGGGATGGCAATTGGCAACATGCGGTGAGCGAGGATGCCGCCGGCTGGAGTGTGGAGATCCTGATTCCCTGGTACACCGCGCCGATGCATGCGGCGAGTGACGGAAAGCGCATGCTCGGCATCTACCTCGATCGTGTCACCGGCTCGACCGGCGAGCGCGTGGCGTGGCCGGTGGCCAGTTTCCAGCGCCCGCGCTTCCTGTCCGAGTTCGAGCCGATCGAGGTGCCGCCGTACAGCCAGTCACTGTTGGCGGTCACGCCGTATGTGTCCGGCGTGTATGACAACGTGCGTGGCCGCAGCCACTTCCAGCAGGGCGCCGACATCCTGTGGAAGCCGAACGGCCAGTTCCAGCTGACCGCGGCGCTGAATCCGGATTTCGGCCAGGTCGAGAGCGATGACCTGGTGGTGAACTTCGGCGCCACCGAAACCTATGTCCGTGACAAGCGGCCGTTCTTCACCGAGAACCAGGGTATTTTCGATTTCAGTCTTCTGGACGACAACAGCCAATTGGTCTACACCCGTCGCGTGGGTGGACTTGGCGATGATGGCAGGGGCGCCGCGCTCATCAATGCGGCGGTCAAGTTGAACGGCAGCGTCGGCACGACCAGCTATGGCGTGCTCGCTGCAGACGAAGACGGCGAGGCCGGGCGCTTCTTCGGAGCTGCGCGGCTGACTCATGACTTCGGCGAACAGAGCCTGGGCATGCTGCTGACCCGGGTTGACCGGCCATGGCTTGACCGCGAGGCCACCGTTGTTGGCGTCGATCATCAATGGCGACCGACCTCGCAGTTGACCATCGCCAGCAACGTGGTCGGCAGCGATATCCTGCAGTCGGGCACGCGCACGCGGGGCAGCGGTGGCACGGTCGTCGCCGACTACGAAATGGGCGGCGGCTGGCGCCAGCAATGGCTGGGCATGCATTTCGGCGATCAGTTGCAGATCAACGATTTCGGCTATCTGGCACGCAACAATTTCAACTATGTCCATTGGGAGGTGCGCAAGCGCAACACCGCACTGCCGGGTGATTCGGCGTACAGCTCACACGACTGGCAGTTCCGCATCGATGGCCTGGACAACGACCACGGCCTGCGCCTGCGCCGCCAGTTGCGGATCGGTCGCAGGAGCGGCCTGCGCAACGGCGCCACCGAGCGTGTGCAGATCAACGTCAACAGTGCGGGTTGGGACGACCTGCTGACGCGTGGTCACGGTGCGCTGTTCCTGCCGCCGTCGCTGGACATGACTTACGAGCGGGTCAGCCCGCGACATGGCAACTGGGCCTTCAAGCTGGAGGCGGAAGTGCTCAGTGGTGGCCTCGGTGGCAACCAGCGGCTTGGCTACGACATCAAGTTCGTGCCGACCTATTTCATCAGCGATGCGTTCAGCGTTTATGCCGGCCCGTATTACGAGCACATCCCCGACTGGCTGGTGTGGCAGCACGACAACCTGATCGGCCGTTTCGACGAGCACACGCTGCAGCTTGATGCCGGTTTCGACTGGGCCATCGATCCGCGTCAGGAGCTGCGCGTCAAGCTGCAGGCGATTGGCCTGCAGGCACGTTTGCGCGGCGGCTACCGCGTCGGCGGCAACGGCCGCGCCATGGTCAGTGGCGAGCCGATCGACGACTTCAGCGTGCGCAACCTCGGCTTCCAGATCCGCTACCGCTACCAGCTCGCGCCATTGTCTTATCTGTATGTGGTCTATGGCCGCGGAGGCTATGCGCTGGACGGTTATGCGCGCCACAGTGTGGACGTGTTCGGCAACAGCTTCGCCTTGCGCGACGACGAGCAATTGCTGATCAAGCTGAGCTATCGCTTCGACATGTAGGCACTCAGTTTCCGTGGTTCCGCTGCCGTGATGCGTCGTTCCCTCAACCCGGCTGCGCGCACGGACCGGTGGAATGCGAGAATACGCGGATGCTTCCGCTCAAGTACCTCCAGGCCTATCCCGTCACCTTGCAGAACAAGGTGCGCGAGCTGATCGCGCAAGAGCGCCTGGGTGAGCACCTGGCCAGCCGTTATCCGGATCGCCACGACGTGCAGAGCGACAAGTCGCTGTATGCGTACGTGGCCGACCTGAAGCAGCAGTACATGAAAAATGCACCTGCCATCGACAAGGTGCTGTACGACAGCAAGCTCGACGTGCTGCGCAACGCGCTGGGTCTGCACACCGCGATTTCGCGGGTGCAGGGCGGCCGGCTGAAAGCGAAGAAGGAAATCCGCGTGGCCAGCCTGTTCAAGGCTGCCGCGCCGGAGTTCCTGCAGATGATCGTGGTGCACGAGCTGGCGCACTTGAAGGAGCTGCAGCACAACAAGGCGTTCTACCAGCTGTGCACCCACATGCTGCCGGACTACCATCAGCGGGAATTCGACCTGCGCATGTATCTGACCTGGCGCGAACTGCCATCGACACCCGCCACCGGAAATCATCATGGATAGTGCCGCGCTCCAGAAATACCTGATGCAGTTGTTCGCGCGCCACGATGTCGAGCTGGATCCCGACGAGGACGGCTGGCTGGTCACCGACGACGAATTCCCGGCGATCCGGGCGCAGTGGCATGAGGGCAAGACAGGCGATCCCGGCCGCCTCGACATCGACGTGGTGCTGGACGAGGAGCGTCGCATCGAGGAAAGCCTTGCCGGCTTCGGGGGCGGCGATGCCGGCTGTCGCGACGCGCTGCACGCATTCGAGCAGCACGTGTTCCATCCGTTGCTGGCCGCGTGCTGGTACGTCACGGACGACCGCAAGATGCGCATCGCCGCGTGGGATATCGGCGTGCATACCTGGGACGTGTTCATCGGCTCGTTCAGCGTGCGCGGGGCGCATGGGGCGAGCATGCCGGCCGATGCGCTGGAGTCGATCGAGGCGGCGCTCAAACGCGAGGCGCTGACCCCGCAGCTGCATTGGCTGCGGCTGGTGCACAGCCACGCCGCGGCGGGTGACTCGCGCTGCGAGGCGCTGCTCGACAACGAGCTGTGGACCGCCGGAACGCTGGCATTGAACGCGGTCGCCTGGCCGCAGGCCGGTGACTACAGCGCGCGCTGTTTCATGCTGCTGGATGTGCGCGACTACTGACATCCCCGTCCGCGCGCGATGAAGCACTTCGTGCGAACGTGCGGATCACATCTGGCGAAACAGGTGCAGGTAGTTGCGGCTGACCGGCAGGACGTCGTTGCGCGCCTTCAGGTGGATCTGGGCGGTTTCGTTCTCACCTCGTACCACGTGGTCGATCGCGCGCAGGTTCACCACCACGGCGCGGTGTACCTGTGCGAAGCGGGTGGTGTCGAGCTGTGCCACCAGCTCCTTCAACGGCGTGCGGATCAGCGCCTCGGCGGGCTTGCCCTCGTCACGCCAGGCAATCCGCGTGTACTTCTCGTCGGAACGCAGGAAGTCGATGTCGTTGACCGCGATCATGCGCACGGTCTGACCGACTGACGCACGAATCCATTGCAGCGTGGCGGCGCCGTTATCCTTGCGCAGACGCACCGCGAGCTGTTCGATCAGCGCCTCGGTGTCGAGGGCGGGCTGCGCGGCGAGCAGCCGCTCGCGCAAGCGGGTGACTGTTTCGGCCAGACGCGCCGGTTCCACCGGCTTGACCAGGTAGTCGAGCACCCCGTGCTCGAAGGCCTGCACCGCATACTGGTCGAAGGCGGTGACGAACACGATGTGGGCCCGCCGACCGATGTGGCGCGCGGCTTCCACACCCGACATGCCGGGCATTTGCACGTCGAGGAAGCAGACATCCGGCTGCCGGGCCTCGAACTGTTCGACCGCCTCGCGGCCGTTGCGCGCCTGCGCCACGACGTCAAGCTTCGGCCATGCCTGCGCCAGCAGGCGCGTCAACGCCTTGCGCAGCAACGGTTCGTCGTCGGCAATCAGCGCGGTCGGGTGTTGCGCGCTCATGCGACGTCCTTGCGGGCGGGGAATTCCAGCTCGGCGCATGCGCCGTGTGGCGCGAGCTCACTCAGTCGCAGCTGCGCATCCTGTCCGAAAACCAGCTGCAGGCGTTCGCGGAGTGTCGCGAGCCCCGTGCCGAGACTGCTGCCCGCCGACTGCAGTCCGACGCCGGTATCGACCACTTGTGCCAGGCAGCGGCCATTGCGCAGTGCCACACGAACCTCGATCCGGCCACCATCCTCGCTGGGGTCGATGCCGTGACGCACGGCATTCTCGACCAGGGTCAGCAACGTCATCGGTGGGAAGGACAGCGCGAGGGCGTCGTCGTCGACATGCAGCACGTAGGTCAGCCGGTCGGGAATGCGCATGTGCATCACTTCGAGATACGCACGCACCAGCTCAAGTTCCTGCCCCAGCGTGGTAGCCGGGTTGTGCAGGCGCGGCACGGCGGCGCGCAGGTAGGCGATCAGGCTGCCCAGCACCAGGGAGGCCTGCGGTGAACCGGAATCCACCAGTTCGCGCACGTTGGCCAGCGTGTTGAACAGGAAGTGCGGCTCGACCTGCGCCTGCAGCAGGCGCATGCGCGCGTCGAGCGCCTTGCGTTCAAGTTCGCTGCGCTCGAGTTCGAAGGCGAGCGCCTGCCGCTGCGCCGCGCCGTTGATCTGGCCGATCAGTGCCGACACCGCCATCCACGGGGCGACCAGGAGGCCCATGACGGTCATGAAGCCGAAGCCCGTCAGGCGATCATTGTTGTGCCAGAAGGGGACGAGATCGCTTTGCGTTGTCGCGAAGTAAGCCACCCATGCCGCCAATGGAATCACCATCGCCACGGCGACGACCTGCAGTACCCAACGCGCCATCCGTCGCGGCAAGTGCGCCGGCCACTGCTCGAACAGCCCGAAGGCGAGGGTGCCGAACAGGGCGATGAAGAACACGCGACTGAACAGGACCCAGTAGTGGTCCTCCCACCCCGGCATCAGCAGCAAGCCGAGCAGCGCCGCCGCGCCGAGCGGATAGCGCACGCGCCGCCAGCCGAGCACGCGCGCGAAGCCCTTCGGTTTGGGTGGCAGGTCCATGACAGTCATGGCGCAACGATAGCAAGCCCGCAGGAGTTGCAGGACGTATCTGGCGCCACGCCGAGCCACACTTCCGCAGACCGAGGTGCGTCGGGCCGGCGCTATGGTGATACGGCGGCGACCGGCGCGGGTACACGCACGCCCGCGATCAACAGCCATAGCGTGAATGCCACCTCGCCAAGGAGTATCGGGGTGGCAATCGTGGAGACTATCTCCGGGTAGCCGGGCCAGAGCAAACCCATGACGCTCAGCACGACATAGGTCAGGCCGTTGACGATCAGCCAGATGCCGAGCAGGCGGGGTACAAAGCCCGAGCGGCAGGCAAGCCAACCGAGCGGCAACAGCCAGAGCCCCCAGAACATCTGGGATACGAGAGTCGCATGATCATTCAACTTCAGTAGCAGGATGGCCACTGCCTGCTGTTGCGCCGGGTCGAATGCAGCGAGGAAATCGCCACCGCGCAGGAAGGAGAGGGCGGCTATGTCGTTGGCGACACCCGCGAATGCGAGTGGCGCGTCGAGCAGTACCAGCAGCACCATCAGGATGGCAAGCCGCGGGCCCGCCGATTTGAGCAGTTGAGACAGTGCCAGGACGGTGGCTATGAAGAACAGCTCCGAGAGGAATTCGATGGCGATATAGGCGCGAAACAGCGACTGGTGCGCCAGAATGTTGCTGGCCGTCGCGGCTGAGTCTCCGGGCACGAACAACTTGCCGGGCACATACATGAGTGTGTAGAAACCGGTGATCACGAGCAGCAGGTACAGGAATCCCGCCAGTCGTGCCGTTCGATCGAGCGGATGCATTGTGTTTGTCTCCCTGTAGTCTGATCGTGCTTTTCGTTGCGATTGAGACCCTGCAAAGGTTCACGTTGCAGCGGTTGCGAGCGACGGGCGACGCCTAGCGAAGATGCGGCAGCCACAGCATCATCGTTGCCGCGAAAATGCCCACTGCAGTGACCAGCGTCGAGGCAAGCAGGCCTGATGCCATGGCCAGCTGGCCGCGCGTTCCGCCATGGTCTTGCGCGTGGAAGTAGGGCTGGAGCAGGGCCAGTGGCAGCAGGTACTGGGCGAAGGCGATGGTGGTCAGCGCCGGTCCGGTGAACGTCTGCGGGTCGAAACCCGCCGGCCCCTGGTTCAGCATGATCCAGAAGGTCAGCCCGATGCGGAAAAACCACACACCACTCACCACCAGGAACAGGCGCAGCGCCCAGCGCCGATGCAGCGCAAAGCGACGGGCCAGTGCATGACGCAAGACCATCACGGCGCACAACATGATCAGGATGGCGTTGATGCTGATTGCGATGTGCTGGGACAGATCGCCCACGCGGGTTCCCGTCCACACCATGACCAGGCCGCCGAGACCCATCACGAAAGCGGAGACCAGATACACGCGGCCGTTCAAGCGGTGGAAGCGGGGAAACAGGCGGCGTACTCCCGTGGTCAACTGAAGCAATCCGCCGCCGGTGATCAACGCGGCGAACGCCAGATGCATCGCCACGACGACGTTGTGCACGGGATCGCCTGCAATGTGACTGCGTGGAAACACCTGGTTCCAGGCTTCGAACTGACCCAGCAGCGCGGTGCGTCCGTAGAAGCCGAACAGGTAGGCAAGAAACATCAGCTGGCCCACGGCGGCCACCACGAACCAGCTTGTGGCCGCGAATTTCAGCGCCTTGGTTGCCCGGCTGGACGAGACACTGCGCCGAGAGGCAGTGAGTGGCGGTTGTCGGCTCGCCCGCGGAGCGCCCGCGGGGCGTGAGCCGGTGGGGAGAGTCGTCGCGTCGAGCGGAGGAGTCATGGCGGCCTGTTCCGGGGTGCGTTCCGGAACAGTGTTGTTTCCGGCGAATCAGCGCGGAAGACGCCAGGCGACGGGCGACGGTCTCAGGTAGCCCAGAGGCGGGCAGAGACGACGAGTTGCGGGATGCGAAGTGCTTGCAGGTATTGAAATGCGCCCGTGCACGCAAATTTGCTCGATCACAAAACGAACGGGCGCCAGCAAGGCGCCCGCTCCATGCTATCGAACCACGATGGTTCGCATCAGTTCGGCAACGACAGATCGTCCAGCAGCGCCTTGAGGAAACGGGCCGCTTCGCCGCCGGTGGCGGCGCGGTGATCGAAGGTGAGGCTGATCGGCATGCGCCGGTGCACTTCGATGCCGCCCATCACGGCGACCACGTCGTGGCTGAGCTTGCCGGCGCCGATGATGGCGACGGTCGGCGGCACCACCACCGGGGTGGCGTAGCGGCCGGCGAACATGCCGAAGTTGCTCAGGCTGATGGTGTAGCCGGACAGTTCCGACGCGGGGATGGTGCGATCCTCGACTTGCGTGCGCAGGCGCTTGATCGCGGTGCGGATGCCGGCGGCATCGAGCACGTCGGCATTGCGCAGCGCGGGCACGAACAGGCCGTCGTCGGTATCCACCGCGATGCCGATGTCCACCTGCGGGTGCATGGTGCGGCTGAGGTTCTTGCCGTCGAACCAGGCGTTCAGCGCCGGCACCGCCTTGCAGGCGGCGACGATGGAGCGGATGAGCCGGGCGGTGATGTCCTGCTTGCCGATCCAGCCGTGCAGGTCGGCGTCGTCGACCAGGGTGGTCGGCACGACTTGGGCGTGGGCGTCGGCCATCACGCGGGCCATGTTGCGGCGTACGCCCTTGAGCTGTTCCGGCTGGCCACTGGCGGTCTGCGACGGCGGCGCGGTACGCACCGGCTTGCCGGCCAGCGAAACCGGGCCGCGCTGCGGTTCGGCCTGCGGCAGCTCCGGCGCGAGATGACGACCCGCGGAAGCCGGCACGCCCCGCGCGGGTGCGGCGCCCAGCGCAGCCGTGCCATTCGCGGCGGCTTCCTTGACGTCCTTCATCGTGACCACGCCATCGGCGCCGCTGGGGCGCACGCGGGTCAGGTCGACCTTGAGCTTCTTCGCCAGCGCTCGCACGGCCGGCACGGCCTTGACGCCGCCGATGCTGGCCGCCTGTTCCACGTGCACGGTGTTGCCACTGACCATCGCGCCGACCACCGTGCCTTCGTCCTCGCGATCGGCCTTGGTCGCAGCGGGTGCCGGCGCGGGGGCGGGTGCCGGGGCCGGTGCGGCCTCGGTTCTCTTGGGGCCATGCTGATGGCCGGTGTCCTGCGATTCGGCACGCTGTTTTGCGTTCGGATCGGGTTCGAACTCCGCCAGCGCGGCGCCGGTCTCGATCACATCGCCCTCGGCACCGTGCAGCTTGGTCACCTTGCCGGTGTACGGAGAGGGCACGTCGACGACCGCCTTGGCGGTTTCCATCGAACACAACGGGGCGTCGAGCTTGATGGTGTCGCCCACCTTCACGTGCCACTCGACCACGGTTGCATCGGGCAGGCCTTCGCCGAGGTCGGGGAGGTAGAACGTCTTGATGTCAGCCATTTTTTTGTCCGGGATTTGGGATTCGAGATTCGGGATTCGGTAGGTGCGGAGCGGGCTTTGTTTTGACAAATCCCGAATCCCCAATCCCGAATCCCGTTGGTCAGCTCAGCTGACCGCCAGCGTACGCTTGGCCGCGTCAACGATGCGTTCCACGCTGGGCAGGTATTTCATTTCCAGGCGGAACAGCGGGATGTGCGTGTCCGGACCGGTGACGCGCTCGACCGGCGCTAGCAGGTCGTACAGGCATTCCTCGGCCACGCGGGCCGCGATCTCGGCGCCGAAGCCGGCGGTCTTGGGGGCTTCGTGCACGATCACGCAGCGGCCGGTCTTCTGCACCGATTCGGCGATGGTGTCGAAGTCCAGCGGGGTCAGCGTGGCCACGTCGATCACTTCGGCGCTGATGCCTTGCTCGGCCAGCGCGTCGGCAGCTTCCAGCGTTTCCTTCACCTGCGAGCCCCACGTCACCAGGGTCACGTCGGAACCGTCACGCAGCACGAAGCACACGTCCATCGGCAGCGCCTCGCCGTCGTCCGGCACATCTTCCTTGTACTGGCGGTAGATGCGCTTGGGCTCGAAGAAGATCACCGGATCCGGATCGCGGATCGCGGCCAGCAACAGGCCGTAGGCACGCGCCGGGGATGACGGAAGCACCACGCGCAGGCCGGGAATGTTGGTGAAAAGGTGCTCGTTCGCCTCGGAATGATGCTCCGGGGCACGGATGCCGCCACCCCAAGGCGCACGCCATACGGCCGGAACCGTCAGCCGACCACGGGTGCGGTTGCGCATGCGCGCGGCGTGGCAGGCGATCTGCTCCATCATCGGGTAGATGAAGCCTTCGAACTGCGCTTCGGCGACCGGCTTCATGCCTTGCACGGCCAGACCGACGGTGACGCCGGCGATGGTGGTTTCGTCCAGCGGCGTGTCGAGTACGCGCAGTTCGCCGAACTTTTCCTGCAGGCCCTGGGTGGCGCGGAACACGCCGCCGTTGAGGCCGACGTCCTCGCCCAGCACCATGACCGATTCGTCGTGTGCCATCTCGTAGGCCAGCGCCTGGGTGACTGCTTCGATGAGAGTGATTTGTGCCATGACTCAGTGACCCTTGTTGGATTCGGGCTGGTTTTCAAGCGACAGGACGTAGTCGCGCTGCTTGGCGAGGTCGGCCGGGACCTCGGCGAAGATGTAGTCGAACATCGCCGTCACCGGCTGGGTCTTGGTCTCCAGGTAGGCGTTGACCTCGTTGTCCATCCACTCGTCGCACTCGGCCTTCCAGGCTTCCTCCTTCGCGTCATCCCACACTTTCTTCTTCACCAGCCAGTTGCGCAGGCGCTTCATCGGCTCCTTCGCCCACGCTTCGTCGACTTCGTCCTTGCCGCGGTAGCGACGTGCGTCGTCGGCCGTGGTGTGGTCGCCGAGCCGGTAGGTCACCGCCTCGATCACGCTGCCGCCTTCACCGTTGCGCGCGCGCTCCAGCGCGTCTTCCATCGCCTTGCGCACGGCGATGATGTCGTTGCCGTCGACCTGGATGCAGTACAGGCCCGCCGCGATGCCTTTCTGGGCCAGCGTCGGCGCGCCGGACTGGATCTTGCGCGGCACCGAGATCGCCCACTGGTTGTTGACGATGACCGCCACCAGCGGCAGGTTCTGCGCGCCGGCGATGTTGATCGCACCGTAGAAGTCGCCCTTGGACGAACCGCCGTCGCCGATGGTGCACACCGCCACGCGCTTCTCGCCGCGAATCTTGAACGCCAGCGCGGAACCGGCCGCATGCAGGCACTGGGTGCCGATCGGTACCGACCAGGCGAAATCGTGCCGCGCCGGCTCGGTCTGGTAATCATTGCCGCGCTCGTCGCCGCCCCAGTACATGTAGACCTCGCGTGGCTGCACGCCGCGATAAAGCTGCGCGCCGTACTCGCGGTAGCTGACGGCCAGCACGTCTTCGGGCTTCATCGCGCTGCCGATGCCGACATGGGCCGCTTCGTGACCCAGGCAGCTGGCATAGGTGCCGAGCTTGCCGGTGCGCTGCAGCGCGATCGACTTGGCGTCGAACACGCGGGTCGACATCATCAGTTTGTACAGCTCGACCATGTGGTCGAGATCCTTGGCGAAGGCGGGCAGGTCCTTGCGGACCTCCTTGCCCTCGGTGTCGAGGTATTGCAGGTATTCGATTTCGAATTTGGCGGCGATGGTCACGACTCGCTCCGGGGTGATGACAAGAGGGGAAACCTGGTTGCGCGTGTCCCGCACGGATCGGCGGGACACAAACGACTGCACAAGACCGCGCTTGATAACAGGAGCGCATGTTGCGCTGCAAGGTACAGTGCAGCATTCGAAGGCGTACGGCGGGGGCCGCGCAGCCACTGAAAATTCGCGCCAGCCCGCGGCTGCAGTGGGCTTTTCACGACACCATCGTAACTGAACCGTGCGTCGGGCACCCTGTCCTCGATCAAGCGGCGCAGCAGCTTTCGCCACCCGTCCAGCCGCGCGGGTGACGAACTCGTTCAATGCGGTGGAGCGATCCAATTGTCACGGATCAAGGCCCGGAGCGGCGGGCTGCCGCTACCATCAGCGTTTCCCAACCACGCGACGGAACCCCATGAGCGACAACCAGCGCGATCTCGAGGCAGGCATCCAGACCGATCTCGACGGAAAGATCACCTACGGCGGTTATCTGCAGCTCGATACGTTGTTGTCGGCCCAGCAACCGCTGAGCCAGCCACCGCATCACGACGAGATGCTGTTCATCGTGCAGCATCACGTGTCCGAGTTGTGGATGAAGCTGCTGATTCACGAACTGATCGCGGCACTGGCGCACTTGCAGCGCGACGACGTGGATGCGTGCCTGAAGATCCTGGCGCGGGTGAAGCAGGTGCAGCGCCAGCTGTTTGAGCAATGGGCCGTGCTGGAAACACTGACACCATCGGAATACCTGGAATTTCGTGGCGTGCTGGGCCCGTCTTCCGGCTTCCAGTCGCTGCAATACCGCAAGATCGAATTTCTGCTGGGCAACAAGAACGCCGACATGCTCAAGGTGTTCGCCCACGATCCGGCCGGGCAGGCCGAGCTGCGCGCGGTGCTGGAAGCGCCCAGCCTGTACGACGAGTTTCTGCGCTACCTGGCCCGTCGCGGCCATGCGGTGCCGGCCGAACTGCTCGAACGCGACTGGACCTGCGCGTATCGGCGCAACGAGCATCTGCTGCCTGTGCTCAAGCGCATCTACGAGGAGCGCGCCTCGTTCTGGCCCGAGTACCACATGTGCGAGCAACTGGTGGATGTCGAAGAGAGCTTCCAGCTGTGGCGCTTCCGCCACATGAAGACGGTGGAGCGGATCATTGGCCATCGCCGCGGAACGGGCGGCTCGTCCGGGGTGAGTTTCCTGAAGAAGGCCCTCGACCTGGAGTTTTTCCCGGAGTTGCTGGACGTGCGCACCGTACTGGGAAGCTGAACGCTGCTGCAGCGCATTTGACGATCGCGCGGGCTCCGGTTACATCTGGCGTCGCATTTTCTTTCGATCAATCGAAACACCAGGGGTCAGCATGAGCCATACCACCATCGCCGATGACCGTCGGCCGGTACCCGAATACCCGCAGCTGCTCGGTCACCCGAAACCGCTGTGGATGCTGTTCATGTCGGAGTTCTGGGAACGCTTTGCGTTCTACGGCATGCGCTGGGCGCTCACGTTGTACATCGTGGCGCAGTTCCACGGCGGCAATGATGCCGGGCAGGCCGATGCCAGTCGCATCTACGGCGCGTACCTGGCGCTGGTCTATGCCACCGCAGTGTTCGGCGGCTACATCGCCGACAAGGTGATCGGTTACCAACGCTCGATCCTGCTCGGCGCCGTGGTGATGGCCGCCGGCCTGTTCATGGTGATGGTGCCTAACCGGGAGATTTTCATGCTCGGCCTGGCCACCATCATCGTGGGCAACGGCCTGTTCAAGCCGAATATCTCCTCGATGGTCGGGCAGCTCTATGCCCCGGGCGATTCACGTCGCGATCGCGGCTTCACCCTGTTCTACATGGGCATCAATGCCGGCGCGCTGATTGCGCCGATCCTCACCAGCTACCTCGCCGAGCAGGTTTTTGGCACGCCGCAGCAGGACAACTACCACGTGGTGTTCGCCGCGTCGGGCGTGGGCATGCTGATCAGCCTGGTCTGGTTCTGGTTTGGTCGACGCCAACTGGGAGACGTCGGTCGACCGGCGCCGGAGATTGCCAGCAAGGCGCGCGTCGTCTACGTGACGCTCGGCGTGCTGGTGGCGGTTCCGCTGGTCTATCTGCTGATGGATCGCGCCGGCGCTGTCGTTATCCAGTGGTTGCTGACGCTGCTGTTCGTCGGCGTCGGCGTGATGCTGGTGATCGAGGCGATCCGCACCGGCCGGGTGCAGATCCAACGGGTGATCGCGATGCTGATCATCTTCGCCTTCAACGTGTTGTTCTGGATGTTTTTCGAGCAGGCCGGCAGCTCGT
This sequence comes from Rhodanobacter sp. G2-10, assembly GCF_055809185.1. Lineage (NCBI taxonomy): Bacteria > Pseudomonadati > Pseudomonadota > Gammaproteobacteria > Lysobacterales > Rhodanobacteraceae > Rhodanobacter > Rhodanobacter sp. G2-10. The sequence continues at coordinate 516,115 of NZ_CM147900.1, forward strand.
TCAACTTCCTGGCGCAGAACATCGTGGAAAGGAACATCCTGGGCGGCTGGGAGTTCCCGGTCGGGTGGTTCCAGTCGGTGAACCCGGTGGCGATCGTGGTGTTGGCACCGCTGGTGGCCCTGATCTGGGGCTGGCTGGACAAGCGCGGCGCGGAGCCATCGATTCCGCGCAAGTTCGGTCTGGGCCTGATCGGCAATGCGCTGGGCTTCGCGGTGCTGATGTATGCGCTGTCCAGCCTGGTTGGCAGCGACGGCCTGATTCCGCTGTGGACGCTGGTGCTGTGCTACGTGCTGCAGACGGCGGGCGAGCTGTGCCTGTCGCCGATCGGATTGTCGATGGTGACCAAGCTGGCGCCGGTGCGCCTGGTCGGCCTGGGCATGGGCGGATGGTTCCTGTCCACCGCCATCGGCAACAACCTGGCCGGCCTGTTCGCCGCCAGCGTCAGCGGGGAGGAAGGCATGACCGTGGCCTCGGCCCTGTCCGGCTACACCATGGGCTTCTGGATCCTGTTCGGTGGCGGCGTGCTGTTGTTCCTGATCGCGCCGTTGATCAACAGGCTGATGCACGGGGTGCGGTGAAGCGAGGAGTGAGTGGAGAGGAGTGAGGAGTTAGAGAGAGCCGCTGTTGCTCACCGCTCACTCCTGGTCACTCATTTCTGCTCCAGCAGCTTGTCCAGGATGCGCGTGAGCCATGCGCGCTCCTCGATATCCAGCTTGGCCAGCACTTCGCGTTCGCGCGCACGAGCCATCGGTGCGACTTCGTCGTGCATGGCCCAGCCCGCGTCGGTGAGGCTGAGCACCGAGCGGCGCTTGTCGCCATCGTGCGTGTCGCGGTTCACGCGTCCGGCTTCCACCAGGCGTGCCAGCGCGCGGCTCACGGCCACCTTGTCCATCGCGGTGCGTTCGGCCACCTCGCGTGCCGACATGCCTTCGAAACGTGCCAGCACGGCCATTACCCGCCATTCGGTCATGGAGATGTCGTAGCGGCTCTGGTAGTCGCTGGCGATGGTCTGGCTGATCGTGTTGGACAGGATCGAAAGACGATAGGGCAGGAAGTGTTCCAGCTGCAGCGGCGCGTGCTCGGCGCTGGCGGGAACGGGCTTGCGTGTGGCAGGCATGGCGGCTGGACTCCTTGCAATTAGTTGCATTTGTAACTATAACGTGGGACTTACCTCGATGGTGGCACGCTTGGCAGCTGCCGACGTGCACCGACACACAGGAGAGCGCCATGAACGCCCAGCCCAATCTTGGCATGCAGGTCACCACGTTCGAGAACCCGATGGGTATCGACGGCTTCGAATTCGTCGAGTTTGCCGCGCCGAAAGGCCGTGGCGGCGAGTTGCATGATCTGTTCAAACGCATGGGGTTCACGGCGGTGCTCAAGCACAAGTCGCGCCCGATCACCGTGTACCGCCAGAACCGTGTCAACTTCCTGGTCAACGAGGATCCCAATTCGTTTGCCGCCGACTTTGCCGACAAGCATGGTCCGTGCGCCTGTGGCTTCGCGATCCGCTTCCGCAAGCCCGCGGCCGAGGTGCTGGCCAAGGTGTTGGGCAATGGCGGCGAGGCGGTTGATCACAAGGAGGCCAGCAAGGCCGTGTCCGCGCCGGTGGTCAAGGGCATTGGCGATTGCATGCTCTACCTGGTCGATCGCTATGGCGATGCCGGCAGCATCTACGACGGTGACTACGTGCCGGTCGAAGGCGCCGAGCAGAATCCGTCCGGTTTCGGGCTCACCTTCATCGACCACCTGACCCACAACCTGCACTTCGGCAACATGCAGAAGTGGTCGGATTACTACGAGAAGCTGTTCAACTTCCGTGAGATCCGCTACTTCGACATCAAGGGCGCCAAGACCGGCCTGGTGTCCAAGGCGATGACCGCGCCCGATGGCATCGTGCGCATTCCGCTGAACGAGTCGAACGACCCGAAAAGCCAGATCAACGAGTATCTCGATGCGTACAAGGGCGAGGGCATCCAGCATATTGCCTGCTTCACCGATGACATCTACGCCACGGTGGAAAAGATGCGCGCGGCGGGCGTGGAGTTCCTCGACACGCCGGATGCGTACTTCGAGGTGATCGACGAACGCATTCCCAACCACGGCGAAGACGTACCGCGGCTGGCAAAGAACAAGATCCTGATCGATGCCGACATGGAGACGAAGAAGCGCCTGCTGCTGCAGATCTTCACCCAGAACAACATCGGCCCGATCTTCTTCGAGATCATCCAGCGCAAGGGCAACGAAGGTTTCGGCGAAGGCAATTTCCAGGCGCTGTTCGAATCGATCGAGCGCGACCAGATGAAGCGTGGTTTCCTCTGAGGAGCTTCTGCGATGGACGTACGCAGTTACCAGTCGGGATTCGGCAACGAATTTGCCACGGAAGTGATCGCCGGCACCTTGCCGGTCGGCCAGAACTCGCCGCAACGCGTGGCGCATGGTCTGTATGCGGAGCAGTTGTCGGGCACCGCGTTTACCGCGCCGCGCCATCTCAACCGGCGCAGTTGGCTGTACCGGATTCGCCCGGCGGCCGTGCACGAGCCGTTCCAACCGTTGGCGCACGCCACCTTCCACAATCGCTTCGACGAAACGCCAGCCACGCCCAACCAGTTGCGTTGGGACCCGTTGCCGCTGCCGGAGGCGCCGACCGACTTCATCGAGGGCCTGGTGACCCTGGCCGGCAATGGCGGCGCGGCCGAGCAGGGCGGCATCGGCATCCATCTGTATGCGGCAAACCGGTCGATGCAGGGTCGATTCTTCTACGATGCCGACGGCGAGCTGCTGGTCGTGCCGCAGCAGGGTCGCCTGCGTCTGGCCACCGAGCTGGGCGTGATCGAGCTCGAGCCGCAGGAGATCGCGGTGATTCCACGGGGTGTGCGTTTTCGCGTCGACCTGCTCGATGGCGAGGCGCGCGGCTATATCTGCGAAAATTTCGGTGCGCTGCTGCGCCTGCCCGAACTCGGCCCGATCGGTTCCAACTGCCTGGCCAACGCACGTGATTTCCTCACGCCGGTGGCGGCATTCGAGAACGTCGAAGGCGATTTCGAGCTGGTCGCCAAATTCCAGGGCGGGCTGTGGACGGCATCGATCGGCCACTCGCCGCTGGACGTGGTCGCCTGGCACGGCAACTGTGCGCCGTACAAATACGACCTGCGCCGCTTCAACACGATCGGCTCGATCAGCGTCGACCATCCCGATCCGTCGATCTTCACCGTACTGACCTCGGCCAGCGACACGCCAGGCACCGCGAACATGGACTTTGCGATCTTCCCGCCGCGCTGGCTGGTGGCGCAGCACACGTTCCGGCCGCCGTGGTTCCATCGCAACGTGGCCAGCGAATTCATGGGCCTGATCACCGGCGTGTACGACGCGAAGGCCGAGGGTTTCGTGCCGGGCGGCGCCTCGCTGCACAACTGCATGAGCGCACACGGCCCGGATGCGGCCACCTTCGAGAAGGCGTCGAGCGCGGATCAGACCAAACCGGATGTGATCGACGGCACCATGGCCTTCATGTTCGAGACCCGCAAGGTGATCCGTCCGACCCGGCAGGCGCTGGACGCGCCGCAGTTGCAGGGCGACTACCAGCAGTGCTGGCAGGGACTGCGCAAGCATTTCAAGGAACCTTGATGAAAATTGACATCATGATGCGATCGCATCATGATGCAGTCGACCGTATCGACCGGAAGCCCTCATGCGTACCACGCTGGACATTCCCGAACGCGAGCATGCCTTGTTCACGAGCCTGGCGCGTCAGCAGGGCGTCAGCTTCAGCAAGCTGGTGGTGGAGTTGGCGCTGCGCGGACTGAAGGCGCCGGCCAGCGTGGGCGATGCGGCGGGCAATTACGATGTCGATCCCGAAACCGGCCTCGGCGTGTTCCGCACCGGTCGACCCGTCACCATCGACGAGGTCAGGGCGCTGGACGACGAATGGTGACACGTCTGCTGGACGCCAATGTATTGATCGCGCTGTTCGCAGGCGACCACGTGCACCACACCATCGCGCGCAACTGGTTCGTTGCCTTGCGCGGCGAATTCGCGACCTGTCCCGTCGTGGAGGGTGCGCTGACCCGCTGGATCGTGCGCATCAGCGAACACGATGGCATGCGTGATGCCCAGCGCGAACTGGCCAAGCTTGCTGCCGATCCGCGCCATCGGTTCTGGCCGGACGACCTGTCGTATGCGCATATTCGCCCGCACGGCGTGCTCGGCCACAAGCAGGTCACCGACGCCTACCTCGCCGCCCTGGCGCGCAAACACCACGGGCGCCTGGTTACGCTCGACCGCGGCCTGGCGGCGCTGCACGACGACGTCGCCGAACTGATACCAACCTGAGGACTCCCCCATGAAACTCGGATCACTGAAACAGGGCGGCCGCGACGGCACGCTGATCGTCGTCAATCGCGAGCTCACCCACGCGGTGAAGGCCACTGACATTGCGCCGACGCTGCAGGCGGCGCTGGACGACTGGTCGAACGCGGCGCCGCGACTCAATGCGCTGTCCGAGCAGCTCAACGCCGGCAAGGCCCGCGGTGCGTTTGCGCTGGACATGGCCGCACTGGCGTCGCCGCTGCCGCGCGCCTACGAGTTCGTCGACGGTTCGGCCTACCTGCCGCACGTGGAGCGCGTGCGCCGCGCGCGCGGTGCCGAGGTGCCCAAATCGTTCTACACGGATCCGCTGATGTACCAGGCCACCAGCGCCGGCTTCCTCGGTCCGCGCGATCCGGTGGTGGTGCCGAGCGAGGACTTCGGGATCGATCTTGAGGCCGAGGTCGTGGTGGTCACCGACGATGTGCCGATGGCGGCGACGCCGGCACAGGCGTCAGATCACATCCAGCTGATCGGCCTGATCAACGACGTCAGCCTGCGCGGCCTGATCCCCGGCGAGCTGGCCAAGGGCTTCGGCTTCCTGCAGTCCAAGCCACGTTCGGCGTTGTCGCCGGTGCTGGTGACACCGGACGAACTGGGCGATGCGTGGCAGGGCGACAAATTGCACCTGCCGATGCGCACCTGGCTCAACGGCAAGTGGTTCGGCGAAGCCGAATGCGGCGTGGACATGCAGTTCTCGTTCGCCGAGCTGGTCGCCCACGTAGCCAAGACCCGCCCGCTCACCGCCGGCACCATCGTCGGCTCCGGCACCATTGCCAACGAGGACACCAGCAAGGGCGCCTCCTGCCTTGCCGAGCAGCGCACGGTCGAAACCCTGCGTGACGGCAAGCCCACCACGCCGTTCCTGAAATTTGGCGACCACCTGAAGATCGACATCACCGATGCGGCTGGTGCGTCCATTTTCGGTTCGATCGAACAGCAAGTCGAGCCGTACCGCGCCTGACCTGTCGACCGCGCAGATCGGCGGGCAGCGCCCGCCCTACGATCGTCGGAGGTACATCGCCCGATTGCTGTGCCGTAGGGCGGGCTCTGCCCGCCGGCCTTTCCGGTCAAGACGCCGAATTAGTGATCCCGCAATTGACACGGATCAAGGCGGCCGCAAGGCGCAGTCGACAGACTCCGCCCCATGAACAAAGCCATCACTCCCCCCGAATTCGACGCGGCCCTGATCGCGCGCTACGACGTCGCCGGGCCTCGATACACGAGCTACCCCACGGCGCCGCACTTCACCGCGGAGTTCGATGAGTCCGCCCTGCGTGGCGTCATCCGCGCCTCCAACGAGGAGCCGATTCCGCGGCCGCTGTCGCTGTACGTGCACGTGCCGTTCTGCATGAGTCCGTGCTTCTACTGCGGCTGCAACCGGATCATCACCCGCGACCTCACCCAGGCCGAGCGTTATCTCGAACGCCTGTATCGCGAGATCGAACTGATCGCACCGCAATTCGACCGCGACCGGCCGGTACGCCAGCTGCACTTCGGCGGCGGCACGCCGAACTTCCTCGATGCCACGCAGATGGGCGAGCTGCTGGAATCACTGGCGCGACACTTCAGTTTCAGCCAGGCGGCCGAGCGCGAATACGGCATCGAAATCGATCCGCGTTTCGCCGACGGCGACTACGTGCGTGCCCTGGGCAAGCTGGGATTCAACCGGATCTCGGTGGGCATCCAGGATTTCGACCCGGTGGTGCAGAAGGCGGTCAACCGCATCCAGAGTTTCGAGCAGACGCGCGAAGTGCTGGACGCGGCGAGTGCATCGGGATTCGGCTCGGCCAGCGTCGACCTCATCTACGGTCTGCCGTTCCAGACCGTCGAGGGCTTCAGTCGCACGCTGGACCAGGTGGTGGCGCTCAACCCCGATCGTGTGGCCGTGTATGGCTACGCGCACCTGCCGGAGATGTTCAAGGCGCAGCGGCAAATCGCCGCAGCGGACCTGCCTGATGCGGCGACCCGGCTCGCGCTGTTCGGTTGCGCCGTGGCGCAGCTGTCGGCGGCGGGCTACGTCTATGTCGGCATGGACCACTTCGCCAAGGCCAGCGACGAATTGGTGCTGGCGCAGCGTGCCGGGACCTTGCAGCGCAATTTTCAGGGCTATTCGACCCACGGCGAGTGCGACATCGTGGGACTTGGGGTCAGCGCCATCGGCCGCGTCGGCGACAGCTACAGCCAGAATGCGCGTGACCTGATCGGCTACTACGCGGCGCTCGACGCGGGACGCCTGCCCGTCGTGCGCGGACTGGAGCTGGACGAGGATGACCTGATCCGGCGGGCGCTGATCAACGAGTTGATGTGCCATGGCACCGTCGACAAGCAACAGTTCGGTGCACGCCATCGGCTGCGCTTCGACGAGTATTTCGTGCAGGCACGGCAGCGGCTGGCGCCGCTGATCGAGGACGGTCTGGTGCTCGAAGATGCCAGGCGGATCCAGGTGACCTCGCGGGGAAGGCTGCTGTTGCGTATCATCGCCATGTGCTTCGACGCCTATCTCGACGACGCGGCACAGGCAGCGCGCTACTCGCGCGTGATCTGATTTCCGCAGCCCCGACCAGGCAAGCAACCAGCATCATGCAATCCAAGCACCCGGCAGGCCGACTGCCCGAGCCGCCCAACCCGATTGCCGACGACGGCGACGAGACGCATTTCTGCGGCACCTGTGCCTTTTCCAGCGCGTGCCTTGCTGCCGGCTATGGCAAGCCCGAGCTGGCCGAGCTGCAGTGCCTGGTCGAGCACGTGGGGCCGTTCCGCGCAGGCGAACACATCTTCCGTACCGGCGATCCGTTCCGGGCGATCTACGCGGTGCGCTCGGGCACGGTGAAAACGCGCATGGTCGACAAGGAGGGGCGCGAGCAGGTGCTCGGCTTTTACCTGCCGGGCGAGGTGATCGGCCTCAACGCGATCTACCCGGAGCATTTCCCTTGCGACGCGGTGGCATTGGACACCGCGTTCTTCTGCCGCTTCTCGTTCCCCGCCATGAGCGCGCTGGCGTCGCGTGTGCCGGCCGTGCAGAAACACCTGTTCCGCATGCTGAGCAAGGAACTGGGCAGCGCCAGCCTGCTGGCCGGCGACCACAGCGCGGACGAACGCGTGGCCGCATTCCTGATGGATCTGGCCAGTCGCTACGCAGCGCGTGGTTTTTCCGCCACCCGTTTCCACCTCAGCATGTCGCGCGGCGATATTGCCAACTACCTGCGACTGGCCGCGGAAACGGTGAGCCGGGTGTTGAGTCGGTTCCGCGCGCAGGAGTTGATCCGCATCGAGGGTCGCGAGCTGGAGCTGCTGGACCCGGTCAAGTTGCGCCAGACCGGGCAGGCCTTGCTGCCCGACTGATCTTCGCTTCCGCGGGCAGGTTCAGGCGGCAAACAACAGCGGTCGCATCCGTGTCTGGGCAAGATCGCTCATGTCGCCGTGCAACGCGTTGCCGCCGTCGGCGGTGGCGCGCTCGACGATGGTGGCGGCAAGACCCTCGAGCAAGGCCACGTTCTGGCGCAGTCGCGTGCGTAGCGATGCGTCGTCCAGTTGATCGTGCAGCGTGGCATTCATGTCGGCGAACCAGGGCAGGTCCTGCTGGTCGAGCATGACCGGGTGATTGTGTTTCGCCGAATGTGCGTGCCAGCGCCGGAAGAAACCCTGCATGCGTTCGTTCAAGGTCCGAGCCAGGCCCAGTTCGCTGGCCAGGTCGGCGTACAGCGGTGCATCAGTGAGTCGTTGCTGGAACACCAGCTGGCACAGCACGCCCCAGTAGTAGGCATAGTCCCAGATCACCTTGATCGGCAGCACTTGCGCGTTCCCCATCAGCGGATATTGATGGCGGAACAGGCACAGCGTGCTTTCGTAGAATGACCCGAACAGGCGCTCGTACAAGCGCACGTACGGAGCGAGTTGCCGGCCGGCGAGGTCGTGCTTCACCAGCTGGCAGATGTAGGTGTTGGCGATCGCGATGAAATCCGTGCCGGGTGAATAGAACGGGTCCAGGAAGGGGCCGGCCTCGCCGGTGAGCGCCCAGCGGTCGGCGCTGAACACGCGGGCGCTGGCGTAGGAGTAATCGCGGAAGAAGGCGAAATCGAGCAGTTTGTCCGTGCGCCCCTGCACCTGGCGGGCGAGCGCCGGCTGGTGCGTGGCCAGCCAGTCGCAGGCACGCTCGAAGGAGTTCATCGAGGCGATCGGGTGCATGGCGGCGTCGGCCACGATGCCGATCGAGTGCGCGCCGGAGGCCAGCGGAATCAGCCAGCTCCAGTAGCCCGGGCCGCACAGGTGGTTGGTCGAGCGCCAGCGTTCCGGCGGAGTGCATCGCGATTGCCAGTCGGGCTCGCCGCACCAGCCATCGATCTTGATGCGGTCATCGAGGCGAAACCAGACCGCATTTGCATGATGGCCGTTGTCGCGGGTGAGGTCGAGGCGACGCCGGATCAGGCCGGCGCGGCCGGACGCATCGAGCAGCCAGCGCGCGGTGAGCCGCGCGGTTTCGCCTGCCTGGTCCACGCACTCGGTGTGGTGGGCCGCGCCGCCATGGCCAAGCTCGAACCTGAGCACGCGGGTGCCCTCGCGCACGTCGATGCCGCGGCGAAGCGCTTCGTCGTACAGGAAGTTTTCCAGGATGCCGCGATCGACCTGATAGCTCGGCGTGGGCAGCACCTTGCTGACGCCAAGCTCGGTGACGGCGCCCAGGTCATCGCAACCGTCGGAGAAGAAGAAGCGGAATCCGAATTTGTGGATATGCGCGGTTTCCAGGTGATCGCGCAGGCCCAGCGTGTCGGCGAGGTAATGCGCACCGATCTCCACCGTCGACTCGCCGACCTTGTGCGCGGCCACTGGCAGTGGATGGGTGCGTCGTTCCAGCACCACGATGTCCAGCTCGGGGCATTCACCGCGCAATTGGAGCGCGAGTGTCAGCCCGGCCAGCCCACCGCCCAGGATCACCACATCGTGCGTCGTGCCGCTCATCAGCGCTGCGCTCCGTTGGTCAGGCTCCGATTGTGCAACGTTCCGGGCAGGTATTGCACTTCGGCGCTAATCGACGGCGACGGACGCCACCGGCTCGATCACGCGCGGCCGCGCGCGCGAGCGGCGGTAGCTGGCGATGATGTTGCCGTAATGGACGACCCGGCCAATCGTGTAGGTGGTGATGCGGGTGACGTCGCGTACCGGACTGAGGTGGCTGGCCCGGAAATGGCCATGGTAGCGAGAGGCGATCGGTACCGAGACGATGCCGAGCTTCTTCTCGCGTGAGGCCGCGATCAGGATCGCGGCCTCGAACACGAAGTTCTCGGCCGGCAGGTCGACCAGGTCCAACGCGGCGCGTGGATACCAGCGCTGGCCGCTCTGGGTGTCGGCCACCGGCTGCGCGCAGGCCCAGGAAATGCCCCAGTCGGCCACCGCATTCGCGCGGCGGCGCCCCTTCGGCTGCTGCGCCTTGTCCAGCAGGCGCGCGCCGATCACGATGTGATCCGGGTGACGCGTGGCGGCAGCCACGATTTGAGGGATGTCGCTGGCCAGGTGCTGGCCATCGCCGTCCATCGTGAGGACCGCCGAGTAACCCTGGCGCAGGGCCTCGCGGAAGCCGTAGCGCAGCGCCTCGCCCTTGCCGCGACGCTGCGCGTGTCGCAGCAGGGTCACCGACAGCGTGGCGACGATGTCCGGGGTGCGGTCGTCCGAGCCGTCGTCGACCACGATGACCGGCGCGCCGAGGGCGAGTATGGATTCGAGCACCGACTTGATCGCCGCCTCCTCGTTGAGGCAGGGGACAAGGACGCACCAGCGTGCTGCAGCGGTGTTCATGCGGCCTGCCCCCGGTGGTCGGTGCGTGCCAGGTCCACTTGCAAGCTCAGCTCCGTCGACGCGGCGAGCTGGCAGCGACCGGAGCCCTGGTGCAACAGCGTCAGCAGAGCCAGGCTGGTTGCCGACGGGCTGCCGCGGCGCCATGCGTCCAGCGGCTCGGGCAGCGACGTGTCGGCGTGGCCGGCAAGCAGTTGCAGGTCCAGTGTCGCGATGCTGGCGGGCCCGGCCGTTGGCGCCAGCACCAGCGCCATGGCGAACGATTCGGTGCAGTGGGTGACTTCGCCGAGCGGCCCGCTGCCGGCGGTGTCGCTGCACACCACCAGCACGGGGCACTGCCCGGTCAAGACCTGGCTTGCGGCTTCCAGCAGGCCGGCACCGAAACTGGCCCGCTGCGCGGCCACGGCGGTGGATGGCGCGTGGCAGCCGCTGGCCATCGTCCAGTAACCCACCGGCGCGTTGTGCACCGAATTGTGGAAACGGATCGGCGAAAGCTCAGCCGGCGCGTGCGCGAGCGTGGCGCACATGTAGTCGGTGATCGGCTGGTCGCCGTGGGAGGAGGCGAACACGCAGGGCAGGGTGCCCGCATCGCGTCCACTCATGGCCACCGCCTGGCCGGCCACTTCGACCGCCAGCAGCACGCTCTCCGGCGCACGGCGGCGTTCGTTGGGCGACAACACGGTGGCAGCCGGACGCTTCGGCGGCGGCGCGGGGGATTCTCCGTCAAGCAGCTTGCCCAGCGCGGCGAAATCGCCCAGCGCCGGCGACCACAAGCCCACACCTTCCACCCATACCCGCAACGTGCTCATGCGGTGAACCCCGCGCGAGCGAAGGCGAGGCACGCGTTGTTGCCACCGAAGCCGAACGAGTTGCTCAACGCCACATCGATGCGCCGTTGCTCGTTGTGCCAGGCGAACGACCCGCCGCAATCCGGATCGGGCGATTCGCCGCCGAGATTGCCGGGGACGAGCCCATGCTCGATCGCCAGCAAGGCGATCACCGCCTCGACGATGCCGGCGGCGCCCAGCGTGTGGCCGGTGTAGCCCTTGGTCGAGCTGGCGCGCGTCGTGGTAGGAAAACTGCGGTTGACCAGCGCCGCCTCGACTTCGTCGTTCTTCTGGCTCGCCGTACCATGCAGGTTGATGTAGTCGACCCGGGACGCCTCCAGGCCGGCACGGACCAGCGCATCCTTCAGCGCCAGTTCCGCGCCCAGACCTTCCGGGTGAGGGGTGGACATGTGGTGGGCGTCGCTGGCTTCACCGTAGCCAAGCAACCGGGGCGTGTCGGGGGCTCGCTCCACGCGCTCAAGCAGGGCGAAGCCGGCCGCCTCGCCGATCGAGATGCCGTCGCGCGCCACATCGAATGGCCGGCATGGCGTGGTGGACACCAGCTCCAGCGCGTTGAAGCCGAACAGCACGCTGTCGCACAAGGTGTCGACGCCGCCGACGACCGCCGCATCGACCAGGCCCAGCCGCATCAGCCGCTCGGCGCAGGCAAACACCTTGGCGCTGGAGGAGCACGCAGTGGACACGGTCAGGCACGGCCCGGTCAACTCGAGTGCGGCGGCCACGAACGCTCCCAGCGAATGGGGTGCGTGGATGGCCGGTCGCAGCATGTCATCGGCAAATCCGCCATCGGCATCGAGCCGGCGATAGGCCTCCTCGGTGGCACCGATGCTGGCGGTCGAGGTGCCCAGCAGCAGGGCGATGCGGGCTGCGCCGTAGCGCGTGCGCGCTGCACGCACCTGCTCGATGAAGCCGTCTTGCTGCAGACCGATCCACGCGAGTCGGTTGTTGCGGCATTCCCAGTCAATCAGGGCCGGGGGCAGCGGTGCGGCTTCCACGCCGTCGACCCGGCCGATCCAGCACGCCAGCGCCTCGCTGCTGAAGTCATTCGGGCGCAAGCCGGTGCGCGCATGCGCCAGCGCGTCATGCTGGGCGCCAAGGCCGTGGCCGAGCGCGGTGGTGGCGGTGTACGCGGTGACCGCGAGTGGTGTCATGGGCATGGGCATCGGGAAAGCGTAACGGGGGTGCCGGACATTGCCTAGGAGTCTGTCGGACGTTGGTTGGCCGGCCTGCGAATCCGCCTGCGCGGTCTATATTTCCGCCGATTCTTGGCCCATGGAACCACCATGGGCCGGCGAACCGTCGAAAATCTATCCTCGCACAGCCGAATTCTCGCCTCGACCACCAAAGTCCGACAGGCTCCTAGGAGTCTGTCAGTCTTTGGTGATCGCGCCGCATGTTCGGCCGGGTGGGGACAGACCCCCCGCCGTGGCGTGTCGGACGTCACGGCATCGTGGCCAGTGCGGCATGAAGGCGACGCGAACAGCGCGCTTGCCGGTTAAGCTGGGTGCCCCTTGCAAGGATCCGCCGCGTCGTGTCCAGCCAGCCATTCGCTCCGTCTCGCCATCGGCGCTATTTGCGCGATCTCGACGTGCTGCACGCCGGATTGGTGAGCTTGCTGGCGCTGCTGCTCAGTGGCGGACTGATATGGCTGGGCTACCTGATCCACGTGTGCCGGGTCGCCGCGCGCAGTCCGCTGCTGCCGCCGCGACGCATGGTGGTGCTGGTGTTCGGACGTCGACTGGAAGCCGGCCTGCCGCAGCACGATTACTGCCAACGGCTGCGGCGCGCACTGACGCTGGTGCAGGCCGCGCGGACCGACCATCTGTTGCTGCTGGGTGGTTGCAGCGATGGCCAGCGCAGCGAAGCGGCGGCGGGCCTGGAGTGGCTGCTGCAGAACGGCCTGCCGCAACGGACCCGGGTCGAGTTGGAACAGGATTCGATGGATTCGCTGGAGAACCTGCGTCACGCGCGCTGCTTGCTGCAGCTGGCGTCCGTCGGCGCCGGGCTGCCCTCGGTGGCGCTGGTCACCAGTCGCTATCACATGGCACGTTGTCTGATGCTGGCGCAGCGATTGGGTTTAGACAGCGTGCCGGTGGCTGCCGAGGTTGCCCTGTCGCTGCAGCCGCGCTACCTGGGCCGGCTGCTGATGGAGGCCAGTTACGTGATGTGGATCGACCTGGGCATGCGCTGGGCCAAGCTGATCGGACACCGGCGCATGGCCGCGCGCATCAGCTGAGGGGCAACGCGCCGCCGACAGTGTAGCTGGTGCCGCCTGATCCAGCTCAGCTCGCCGCGACGCCGGGTCGCAGCAAATCGCTGCGCGCGCCTTGCTAAGCTCGCGCTGTCCCATTGACGGAATCCACGATGAGCCAGCAAGCCGACCTCGCCGAAACCTTCCTGCGTGAATTGCAGGATCGCATCTGTGCCGCCATTGAACAGGTCGATGGCGACGCGTGTTTCACCGAGGATGCGTGGACGCGGCCGGCTGGGGGTGGCGGGCGCACACGCGTGCTGCGCGATGGCGGCGTGTTCGAGCAGGCGGGCGTCAACTTCTCGCGCGTGTCCGGCAACCAATTGCCGCCCAGCGCCACTGCGCATCGCCCCGAGCTGGCCGGCGGCAGTTTCATCGCGACCGGTGTTTCACTGGTATTGCATCCGAAGAATCCGCATGTGCCGACCACGCATGCCAACGTGCGCTATTTCGAGGCCAGCAAGGAAGGCGTGGAGCCGGTCTGGTGGTTCGGCGGCGGCTTCGACCTGACCCCGTTCTACCCGCAGGACGAGGATGTGCGCCACTGGCACACCGTGGCACGCGACCTGTGCGAGCCATACGGCGCCGAGGTCTATCCGCGCTACAAGAAATGGTGCGACGAGTATTTCTATCTCAAGCACCGCGACGAGACGCGCGGGGTCGGCGGGCTGTTCTACGACGATCTCAACGAGGGCGGCTTCGAGCGCTGCTTTGCCTTCACGCGCGACGTGGGACAGGGTTTTCTCGATGCCTACCTGCCGATCGTGGAGCGTCGCAGGGACGCTCCGTACGGCGAGCGCGAGCGGGAATTCCAGCTGTACCGGCGCGGTCGCTACGTGGAGTTCAACCTGGTCTACGACCGCGGCACCTTGTTCGGACTGCAGTCCGGCGGACGCACCGAGTCGATCCTGATGAGCCTGCCGCCGCGGTTGCGTTTCGAGTACGCCTACACCCCCGAACCCGGTTCCGAAGAGGCTCGACTGGCGGACTACCTGCGCCCCCGCGACTGGTTGTAGGAGCGCACCCTGTGGGCGAATGCTCTTGGTCACGTTTCGAAGAGCATTCGCCCACAGGGTGCGCTCCTACACGTTCGGTCAGGGGTTTTCGCCGCTGAACTTCACCGCCGTGGCCCCTTTGACCGGTCCGATCTGCGCGCTGTCGCTGACCTTCAGTTCGACCTCGCGTCTGAAATCCAGCGTGCCTTGCACCACGGCGTGGGGGCCGATCACCACGACCGGTGTACGCCGGTTGAAGTGGAACCAGCCGCCGGGTTTGCTCACCAGGATGCCGCCCTCGACGCGTGAATTCGCACCGATCGTGATGTCGCCGCCCACCGTTTCGATGCCGCCGGCGACGTGCGCCTCGGTCAGGCTGATCGCACCATTGACGTTGCCGAGCTTGCCGCTGACGTCGGCCCCTTTGTCCAGGCGGATGCTGCCGTTGACCGCACTGACGTCGCCGCCGACCTTGCTGGCGCTGCCCAGCGTGATGGCGCCGTTGACCGTGTCCAGCGCGGCGGCCTGGGCATGGTCGCCCAGCTCGATGGCGCCATTGACGGTACCGGCTTTCTGCACGGTGGCACCGTTCCCGACGTGTACTGCGCCATTGACGGTGCTGACGTCGCCCGCCTGCTGGCCAGCTTCGACCTGGACGGAACCGTTGACCTTGTCGATGTCGCCTTGATGGGCGCTGGCGAAGCCGGGCAGGCACAAGGCCAGCGCGGCAAGCATGAATGTGGTCGGGATTCGACGCATGGTGGTCTCCATTTGGTTGGTGAACCCGGGTTGGGTGACTCCATCTGGGATGCGCCAAACGCCGAAGGGGTTTAGCGTGACCTGTGGCAGGGGTGGTATTTGACGCTGGCGGAGCCGACGTTCACCATGCGCAGTTGACCTCACCACGATGCACACCACCATGCACAAGCTCGTACTGATTCGCCACGGCCAGTCCCAGTGGAACCTCGACAATCGCTTCAGCGGCTGGGCCGATGTCGATCTCACCGAGCATGGCATGGCCGAGGCGCGCGAGGCCGGACGGCTGCTGCAGGCCGCGGGTTTCAGCTTCGATGTGGCGCATACGTCGGTGCTCAAGCGTGCGGTGCGCACGCTGTGGGGCGTGCAGGACGCGATGGACCTGATGTGGCTGCCGGTGCTGACCGACTGGCGCCTCAACGAGCGTCACTACGGTGCGCTCACCGGCCTCAACAAGGCCGAGACCGCAGCCGAATATGGCGAGGAACAGGTCAAGATCTGGCGTCGCAGCTACGACATTCCGCCGCCGCCGCTGGAGCGCAGCGCGAATGAATCCGTGCACGACCCGCGCTATGCCTCGCTCGACCCGAACGACATCCCCGACACCGAATGCCTCAAGGATACGGTGGCCCGCGTGCTGCCGTACTGGCACGAGGTGCTGGCACCGGCGATCAAGGCCGGCCAGCGGGTGATGGTGGTGGCGCACGGCAATTCCCTGCGTGCACTGGTGAAATACCTCGACGATATTTCCGACGAAGAGATCGTGGGCGTGAACATCCCCAACGGCGTGCCGCTGGTGTACGAATTCGACGATGCCATGAAGCCGCTGCGCCACGAGTATCTCGGCGACGCGGACGCGATCGCCGCCAAGATGGCGGCGGTGGCCAACCAGGGCAAGGCGAAGTAGCTGATGTCGACGGCGATCGCGCCACGGCAAGCGGCGGCGGCGCTGACCGAGTACTGGTCGCCGCGGGTGATCGGCGAGTTGGACGACAACTATCTCAAGGTCGCCAAGGTGCTCGGTACGTTCGGTTGGCACAGCCATGACGACGAGGACGAGCTGTTCATGATCCTCGCCGGCCACTTGCGCATCGAGCTGGAAGCAGGTGCGGTGGAGTTGGATGAAGGCGAGTTGTTCGTGGTGCCCAAAGGCGTGCGCCACAACCCGGTGGCCGCGGCCGAATGCCTGATCCTGCTGATTGAACGCAAATCGACCTTGCACAGTGGCCATCAGGTCACCGCCCGCACCCGCACGATAGCGCAGCAACTTGCTGGTGTCTGAACCGGGCGGCATGGCGAAGAGGTGACAAACGTCAGTCGTCAGCGCGCGTGTCGCCGGCTAAGCTGGTCGCATCTTCGCCATCGGTGGATCGCTCATGCCTGCCCATCTGACCAGTTACCTGATCATGTTGCCCGTGCTTGCGCTGATCGTGTGGCGACGGGTCAGCCGCACCTTCGGTCGACAGCGGATCAGGCGCAAGCGGATGATCGCCCGTGTCGCGATCTTCGCGGTCATCGGCGGCCTGCTTGCGCTAAGCGGCTTCCATCATCTGGCGCTGGCCGAAGGCTTGTTCGGTGGCGTGCTGGTCGGCGGCGCGGTCGGCCTGGTCGGCCTGCAGCTGACGCGCTTCGAGGTGGATCCGATCAAGGGTGACTGCTATGTGCCCAATCCGTGGATCGGTGCCTTGCTCACCGTGTTGCTGCTGGGGCGGCTGGCCTGGCGGTTGATGGTGGCGTGGCCGCAGCTGCAGCACGCCCAGGCGGGCATGCAGGCGCAGCCGATGGCTTACGCCTCGAGTCCGTTGACCATGTTGGTGATCGGGCTGCTGATTGGCTATTACATCGTCTACTACAGCGGCGTACTGATTCATCACCAGCGTTTCGTGCGGTCGCATCCGGCCGCTACGGCCTCCGAGGTCGAATGACGCCCGAGGCGTCGATAAGCTGGAAGGTGAAGACATGAATCAGCCTGTGTCAGCTGCGCCCCGCTCGCTGGACCAACAGCGGGAAGAGTTTGCGCGACGGCGGTTCCTGGCCATGCCCTTGGCCGGCTGTATCGCATGGGTGGTCGCCGGTGTGGCCGGCGCATGCCTGGCACCGCTGTATGCCGTGTGGGCACTGTTCATCGCGACCGGATCCATTGCCTATCTCGGCATGTTTCTGTCCCGTTTCACCGGCGAGAACTTTCTCGACAAGTCGCGACCGAAGAACGCGTTCGATGCATTGTTCATGCTGACCGTGCTGATGTCGCTGCTGGTCTATGCGATCGCCATCCCGTTTTTCCTGAGCGACTACACCTCGCTGCCGCTCAGCGTGGGAATCCTGGCGGGACTGATGTGGGTGCCGGTGTCGTGGATCATCCGGCACTGGATCGGCGTCGCGCATGCGCTGGTGCGCACGGTGACGGTGCTGGCGGCCTGGTATCTGTTTCCGGCACAGCGGTTCGTGGTGATTCCGGCGGTGATCGTGGTGATCTATCTGTTCACGATGCTGGTGCTCGAAAGCCGCTGGCGGAAGTTGCAGCGCGCCTGAAGACCCGCACGCTGCATGCCGCATCCGGGCCTCGTTGGCCGCGATCACTCCGGCAGGTGCGGCAATGCCAGGTATTCCTCGCTCTGCATCTCGATCAACCGCGATTCGGTGCGACCGAATTCCGCGCGCAGGCGCTCACCGTCGTACAGTTCGGTGATCGGTGCGGCCGCAGTGAGCACCAGCTTCACTCGACGGTCGTAGAACTCATCCACCAGCTGCACGAAACGCCTGGCTGCGTCCTCGCTGTAGATGGTGAACTGCGGCACGTTGGCGATGATGATGGTCGGGCCGGCCTTGGCCAGCGCGATGTAGTCGGCGACGGCGCGCGGGCCTTCGCACAACGCGGCGAAGTCGAACCACAGGACGTTCGGGGCGCGCTTGTGGAACGTGATGTCGCGACCGTTGATGTGCAGCGTGCCATCGACTTCAACGGGCTCGCTGGCCTGGCTGGTGAAGATGCGCTCCAGGGCGCGATGCGACTCGACACCCGGTGGCGTGAGGTAGACCGGTGCATGGGTCAGCGCGCGCAGACGCCAGTCACGCGAGGAAGCCATCTCGACCACATGGCAGCGTTGTTCGATCAGGGCGATGGCGGGCAGGAAGCGGGCGCGTTGCAGGCCGTCGCGATACAGGTCCTTGGGCGCGGTGTTGGAGGTGGTGACCAGGCTCACGCCGTGCTCGAAAAGCGCATCGAGCAGGTTGGACAGGATCATCGCGTCGCCGATGTCGTTGACCAGGAATTCGTCCAGGCACAGCACGCGGCAGCGCGCCGCGATGCCGGCGGCGACCTCGACCAGCGGGTTCTGTCGTTCGCCCAGCTCGCGCAGGCGGGCATGCACTTCGCCCATGAAGCGATGGAAGTGTCGCCGCAAGACCACGCCGTGCGGCAGACTGGCGGCGAACAGGTCCATCAGGAACGTCTTGCCGCGCCCCACCGTGCCCCACAGGTAGAGTCCCGGCACGGCCTCGGGCGGGTCGTCGCCCAGCAGCGACTTCAGCCGGCCAAACAGGCCGCTTCCGGTGGCCGGTTCGGCGCACAACGCGGCGTGCATGCGGTCGAACTCGGGCAGCAGCGCCAGTTGGGTCGGATCCGATTCCCAGCGGTGCGCGGCGACACCTTCCTCATAACGCGCGCTCGGCGCGAGCAATGGTGGTTCAGTCATGGAGCAAGTCAGGCCAAGCGTGTCGGGGGCAGCCAGCCGCGGACGGCATGCTTGATCGCGCCGCGCAGATCCATCAGTCGACGATGGAAGAAGTGGCTGGTGTCGGGCATGCGGACCAGTTCGGGCTTGTGTTCCAGGCTGTCGATCCAGTCGAACACGGCCTGGGGCTCGACCACCTCGTCGGCCTCGCCCTGCACCACCAGCCAGGGGCAGGTCGGCAGCGCGATGGTGCCGAACTCATAGCGGCCTGCCGGTGGCGCGATGCTGATCAGCGCATCGGCATGCAGCGGCACCGCCTGGGCGATACTCACGAAGCTGCCAAACGAGAAGCCGGCCAGCCACAAGGCATCGTCCGGGCGTACCCGGCGCACCCAGGCCACCACGGCGGCGAGATCCTCGCGCTCGCCGCGACCCTTGTCGAAGCTGCCCTCGGAATTGCCCGCCTCACGGAAATTGAAGCGCACGGTGTCCAGCCCGGACTCGCGCAATGCGCGCTCGGCCATGGTCACCACCTTGTTGTGCATGGTGCCACCCTCGCTGGTCAGCGGATGGCAGATCACCGCCACGCCGCGACGGGCGTCGGCGCGCTCGGCGAGGTCGCTGGACGCCTCGAGCTTGCCGACCGGGCCGGTGAGCAGGAAACTGGCAGCGACATCCGGAAAACTGGCAGGGTCGGCAGGGAGTGTGGTGGGATTCATGCAAGGGATCATAACCGCCATGCGCGTTCGCCGCCCGTGCCCGCTTGGCGGCATGGCCCGATGAACCATCTGGCGCACGCCTTGCTGGCTGGCGACGACGAGGCATTGCGCCTGGGCGGCATGCTTGGCGATTTCGTGCGTGGCCGGCCCGACCCTGCCGTATGGTCGGCTCGGGTGATCGCCGGCATGCGCCTGCACCGCGCGATCGACGTTTACACCGACGCCCATCCCGAGGTGCGAGCGGCCAAGGCGCAACTGCCGCCACCGTATCGACGTTATGCCGGGATCTTGCTGGACATGTGGTTCGATCACTGCCTGGCACGGGATTTTTCCCGCTGGAGCAAGCAGCCATTGTCCGCGTACTCCGAGGCGCTGCGCCTCCTGCTGTGGCGGCGGGACACGTTGCTGACGCCAGAGCTGCGCCGGTTTCGCACCTACATGGACGCGAACCAGCTGCCCGCCGGCTACGCCGACCGTGCCGTGCTGGGGCGGGCGCTGGCCGGGATCGGGCAGCGCCTCAGCCGGGCCAACCCGCTCGATTCGGCCTTGCCGGTACTGGTGGCGCATGAAGATGAGCTGCAGCAGCGGTTCGAGGCATTCTTCCCGCAGGTGCAAGAGTTCGCGCGAGAGTGGATCGGGAAATCGGTGAGCTGAAGCGGTGCGTCTCGGCGGACTTGAGATTCCAGTCCCCGTGCTTGTGGGAGACTCCGAAATTCAGAGACGAAGGTCGATGGCCCCAGGGATCGCTTCCCCCGCTAGCGGGGGAAGCTGCCCGCAGGGCTGATGGGGGGCTTTGGCCTTTGCCCTATTGAGGCGAACAACGCTCGGCACCGGTCTTGTTCGAGTGCGCACAGTCCCCGGATCGCTTCCCCTGCTCGCGGGGGGAAGCTGCCCGCAGGGCTGATGGGGGCGTTTTGGCCTTTGCTCTATTGAGGCGAACAACGCCCAGCATCGGTCTTGTTCGAGCGCACAGAGTCCCCGGATCGCTTCCCCCGCTCGCGGGGGAAGCTGCCCGCAGGGCTGATGGCGGCGCTTTGGCCTTTGCTCTATTGAGGCGAACAACGCCCAGCATCGGTCTTGTTCGAGTGCACAGAGTCCCCGGATCGCTTCCCCTGCTTGCGGGGGAAGCTGCCCGCAGGGCTGATGGGGGCGCTTTGGCTTCGCTCTTGTGGGGTCACTGTGGCTTCTGTGCGTGATGCGTTGTTTGGTGCGGTTTGGCTTGTGGCGGTCTGGAGAGGTTCTGGCTGGGCGGCCCCCCACCCCAACCCTCCCCCGTGAACGGGGGAGGGAGCCAACGAAAATGCCGCCCGGTGGGCGGCATTTGGCGAAAGCTTGTTGGATCAGGCGAAAATCATTTCGCCTGATCGACGATCCAGTGCACGGCGGCCTTGACCTGCTCGTCGGTGAGCGCCGGGTTGCCGCCCTTGGGTGGCATGAAGTTGCCGTCCGGGCCGTGGTAGCCCTCGATGGCGTGCTTGACCAGGGTGTCGATACCTTCCTTGATGCGCGGCCCCCACATGGCCTTGTCGCCGAGTTTCGGCGCGCCGGCGATGCCTGCGGTGTGGCAGCTGGTGCACAGATGGTCGTAGATCTCCTTGCCGTCGGTGGTGCCACCGTAGGCAACTTGCGACGCTGCCGCCTTGGCCGCGGCTTCCTTGGCGGCCTGCATCGCGGCGCGACCGGTGTCGCCAGCGTAGACAGCGCCGGCCGGGGCGAGTCGTTCGGCCACTTTTGCCGGCTGGTTGGGATTGGTTTCCCTGGGCTCGCTGTTGTTGATCGCGAGGGCCGACAGCACAAGGATCACGGTGAGTACCATCAGGCTGCCGATCGTCACCGAAAACTGGCGCAGGAAGCTCTTGTCGGAATTGCTAAGGGAACCGCTCACGCACGTACTCCTTTCAGTGGGCGGGCTGGGCCGCCTGATTGACTGCACTGTCACGCCGGTCTGGCGAAATCGTCTCAGCGGCCAGGATCGAACGCGTCGATGGTCCCCAACCCCTGTTGTCGGCTGCCGGATCGCGCTCGGCGCGCCCAGACAACCAGTCCGGTATTATAAACGAAGCGTGCGGCAAGTTTCAGGCCTGCCGGGTGTTTCTGTTGTCCTGCCGGCTGGAATGATCTCCGACCGGTTCCATTCGGGCTGAAACGGGACGCATACCCTGCCATCGGTCATGCCCTACCCGTGTCAACCGGCATTGTTCAAAGTTGTTCAAGTGCCCCTATGCTTCGACCATGCGGGCGCGCTCGTCTGCGCGGTTGCGGATGGAGTGGTCGTGGCTGCCACGATCACGCGCCGGTTTGCCGGATTGGTTGCGGTTTGAACGCCAGGGTTCAATTCAGGAGTTTTGCATGTCGCGTTTTTGGAAGATCGCGTTGATCGTACTGGCTGTGGTCATCCTGGCCATAGTCGGCTTCCGACTGTTGCACAAGCCGGCCGGCGCCGCGGCCCAAGCCGGTGGCAACGGCAAGGATGGCGCCAAGCCTGTGCCAGTCACGGTGGTGCCGGTGGCCAAGCAGAATGTGCCGGTCTACCTGACCGCGCTGGGTACCGTGCAGGCGCTCAATACCGTCACGGTGATCCCGCAGGTGAGCGGCCAGCTGCTCAGCATCAATTTCGACGAGGGGCAGCCGGTGAAGAAAGGCCAGGTGCTGGCCCAGATCGACCCGCGCACGTTCCAGGCCAGCTATGACCAGGCCGTCAGCCGGCGCAACCAGGACCGCTCCCTGCTGGCCACGGCGCGCAGCAACTACGCGCGCGCGCAGGATCCGAAATACAGCCAGTACGTGGCCAAGAGCGATCTGGTGACCCAGAAGAACACCGTGGCCCAGTACGAGGCAGCGGTGGCTGCCGACGAGGCGGCGATGCGTGATGCCAAGGTGCAACTGGATTACACCCAGGTGCGCTCGCCGATCGACGGCCTGGCCGGCATCCGCGCCGTGGACCCGGGCAACGTGGTGAATACCTCCACGCCGATCGTCACGCTGACCCAACTGCATCCCATCAATGTGATGTTCACCCTGCCCGAGCAGAACCTGGACATGGTCCGTCGCGCGGCCCAGGGCGCGCAGCCGCTGCAGGTCACGGCGCTCGATCGCGTCGACGCGCACCCGATTGCCAGCGGCGGCGTGCTCAAGGTGATCGACAACCAGATTGACACCAGCACCGGCACGTTCCGGCTGAAATCCGAGTTCAGCAACGAGCACAACGAGTTGTGGCCGGGCCAGTTTGTCAATGTGCGACTGCTGGTGAACACGGTCGATGGCGGCCTGGTGATTCCCTCGCAGGCGGTGCAGCGCGGGCCGGACGGCGACTATGTCTACCAGGTGCAGGGCGACAACACGGTCAAGATGCAGAACATCGTGGTCGCCGGCGAAGTGGGCGACAGCCACGTGATGGTCGGCAGCGGGCTCAAGGTCGGCGAGAAGGTGGTGACCGAGGGTCAGTTCCGGCTCAAGCCCGGCAGCAAGGTCACTCCGCTCAAGCCCGGTGAAGTGCCGGCGGCGCCTACGGCGGAGGATCTGCAGAAAGCGAAGAAGGAAAACACGGGTGGCCGTCGTCGTCACTGATGAGCGCGCATCCCCGGCGCGTTGCCGGGGAGCCACGCGAAGCATGATCGCGGTGCGAGCCGCTCCACTTCTCCACGGATAGCCATGGGATTCTCCACGCTCTTCATTCGCCGACCGATTGCCACCTCGCTGCTGATGGTGGCGGTACTGCTGCTCGGCATCCTCGGTTTCCGCCAGCTGCCGGTGTCGGCGCTGCCGGAGATCGAGGCGCCCAGCCTGGTGGTGACCACCCAGTATCCGGGTGCCAGCGCCACCACCATGGCGACCCTGATCACCACGCCGCTGGAGCGCAACCTTGGGCAGATCTCCGGCCTGAGCATGATGAGCTCGGACTCGTCCGCCGGCCTGTCGACCATCGTGCTGCAATTCAACATGGGTCGCGACATCGACGTCGCCGCGCAGGACGTGCAGGCGGCGATCAACCAGGCCAAGGGCACGCTGCCGGGCAACCTGCCGTACCCACCGGTGTACAACCGGGTCAATCCGGCCGATGCACCGATCCTCACTTTGGCGCTGCAGTCGGACAGCCGCCCGCTGCGCGATGTCAACGACCTGGCCGACTCGATCCTGGCGCAGAAGCTGTCGCAGGTGCAGGGCGTGGGCCTGGTCTCGATCGCCGGCAACGTGCGCCCGGCAGTGCGCATCCAGGTCAACCCGGCGCAGCTGGCCAACCTCGGCCTGACCATGGAGGACGTGCGCTCGGCGTTGACCCAGGCCAACGTCAACGCGCCCAAGGGCACGCTCAACGGCAAGACGCAGAGCTATTCGATCGGCACCAACGACCAGCTTGCCGACGCCGAGCAGTACAAGAGCACGATCATCAGCTACAAGAACAACTCGCCGGTGCGGCTGTCCGACGTGGCCAAGGTGGTCGACGGCGTCGAGAACGACCAGCTCGCTGCCTGGGCCAACGGCAAGCCCGCCGTGTTGCTGGACGTCCGTCGCCAGCCTGGCGCCAACATCGTGGACACGGTGGAACAGATCCGCCGCATCCTGCCGGAGCTGCGCAGTGCGCTGCCCGCCGACGTGCACCTGGACGTGTTCGCCGACCGCACCGTCACCATTCGTGCCTCGGTGCACGACGTGGAGTTCACCCTGATCCTCACCGTGTTCCTGGTGATCGGCGTGATCTTCGTGTTCCTGCGCCGGTTGTGGGCCACCATCATTCCGGCCACGGCGGTGCCGTTGTCGCTGCTGGGCACGTTCGGGGTGATGTCGTTCACCGGGATGTCGCTGGACAACCTGTCGTTGATGGCGCTGACCGTGGCCACCGGATTCGTGGTCGACGATGCGATCGTGATGATCGAGAACATCGTGCGCTATATCGAAAAGGGCCACGACGGGCCGGAGGCGGCCGAAATCGGTGCGAAGGAGATCGGCTTCACCGTGCTGTCGTTGACCGTGTCGCTGGTGGCGGTGTTCCTGCCGCTGCTGCTGATGCCCGGCGTGACCGGGCGCCTGTTCCACGAGTTTGCCTGGGTGCTGACCATCGCGGTGAGCATCTCGATGCTGGTGTCGCTGACGCTGACGCCGATGATGTGCGCCTATCTGCTCAAGCCCGATCAACTGCCCGAAGGGGACGACGCACACGAACGCAGCGCGGCCGCCGGCAAGCGCACGGTGTGGGCGCGCTCCGTCAATCTGTACGAGCGTTCGCTGGACTGGGTGCTCGATCACCAGCGCCTGACCATGGTGGTGGCCGGTGCCGCGGTGGTGCTGACCGTGTTCCTGTACATGGCCATTCCCAAGGGCCTGCTGCCCGAACAGGACACCGGCTTGATCACCGGCGTGGTCCAGGCCGACGACAATATTGCGTTTCCGGCCATGGAGCAGCGCACCCGGGCGGTCGCCGAGGCCTTGCGCAAGGATCCGGCAGTGGCCGGCGTGGCCGCGTTCATCGGCGCCGGCACGATCAATCCCACCTTGAACCAGGGTCAGCTCAGCATCGTGCTGAAAGATCGCGGCGACCGCGATGGTCTGGCCAAGTTGTTGCCGCGACTGCAGCAGTCGGTGGCGGATATTCCGGGCGTGGCGCTGTATCTGAAGCCGGTGCAGGACGTGACCCTGGACAGCACCGTGTCGGCCACGGAATACCAGTATTCGCTGTCGGAGGTGAACGCCGCCGAGTTGGCCAAATTCGCCGACCAGATGACCCGTGCGATGCGCCAGCGGCCGGAATTGGCCGATGTGGACAACAACCTGGCCGATCGCGGCAATGCACTCAAGCTCACCATCGACCGCGAGAAGGCGAGCCGGATGGGCGTGCCGGTGCAGACCATCGACGACACCTTGTACGACGCCTTTGGCCAGCGCCAGATCTCCACCATCTTCACCCAGTTGAACCAGTACCGCGTGGTGCTGGAAGTAGCGCCGGAGTTCCGCAACAGCACCGACCTGCTCAACAAGCTGACCGTGCGCGGCAACGGTTCGGGGGCGCTCACCGGCAGCAACGCGACCAGTTTCGGCCAGGTCAAGTCGAGCAATTCGGCCACCCCCACCGGCATCGGCAGCACCGGCAATATCGGCATCAGCCTCGGCGGCGGCGGCACCATTCCGCTGTCTTCACTGGCCAGCGCCGAGGTGACCAGCGCGCCGCTGGTGGTCAGCCACCAGCAACAGCTGCCGGCGGTGACGCTGTCGTTCAACGTGGCGCCGGGGTATTCGCTGTCCGACGCAGTGGATGCCATCCACCAGGTCGAGCACGAGATGGACTTCCCGCCGCAGGTGCGTGGCCAGTTCATCGGCAAGGCGGCCGAATTCAATTCGTCGCTGGGCGACGAGGTGCTGCTGCTGCTCGCGGCGATCGTGGTGATCTACATCGTGCTGGGCGTGCTCTACGAGAGCTACATCCATCCGCTGACGATCATCTCGACCCTGCCGCCGGCCGGTGTGGGCGCCTTGCTGGCGCTGATGGTGTTCGGCATGAGCCTGTCGGTGGACGGCATTGTCGGCATCGTGCTGCTGATCGGCATCGTGAAGAAGAACGCGATCATGATGATCGACTTCGCGATCGAGGCGCGTCGCGCCGGCCTCAATGCGCATGATGCGATCCGTCGTGCCTGCCTGCTGCGTTTCCGCCCGATCATGATGACCACCTTTGCCGCAATGCTCGGCGCGTTGCCGCTGGCGCTGGGTACCGGCATCGGATCGGAACTGCGCCGTCCGCTGGGTGTGTCGATCGTCGGCGGCCTGTTGTTGTCGCAGCTGGTGACGCTGTACACCACGCCGGTGATCTACCTTTACATGGAGCGTTTCTCCGACTGGCTGGCAGCGCGGCGCGAGCAGCGCGCCCTGAACCACGCGCGGATCGGCAGTACGGCGTGATCCTTTCGTTCTGAGTTGCTTCCGCCTCTCCCGGGATTGCGGGGGAGGTGGCGTTATTCGGCTGGCCGATCAACCGTTTTGCAGTTTGCGCGTTGATGATGGGATGATCCGCTCACGTCCTGGACGGCATGCTGTCGTCCGCATCACGGTTGTCTTCGCTGCATGAATGTCTCCGGCCCGTTCATCCGCCGCCCGATCGGCACCTCGCTGCTGGCCATGGGGCTCTTCGTCGGAGGCATGATCTGCTACTTCCTGCTCGGCGTGGCGGCGCTGCCGAACATGCAGTTTCCGGCGATTTTCGTGCAGGCCAGTCAGGCCGGCGCCGACGCCAGCACGATGGCCTCCACCGTGGCCGCGCCGCTGGAACGTCATCTGGGCCAGGTGCCCGGCATTGACATGATGCGTTCGTCGAGTTCCGAAGGGCGCACCTTCGTCTTCATGATGTTTCGCAACGGCACCAATCTCGATTCCGCCGCACGCGACGTGCAGGCGGCGATCAACGCGGCGGCACCCGACCTGCCCAGCGGCCTGAATGGCGCGCCCAGCTACCAGAAGGCGAACCCCAATGACGATCCGGTGATCGCGTTCGCGCTGACCTCCGACACGCAGTCCGCCGCCGATCTATACAACGTCTCCGACACGCTGCTGGCGCAGCGCCTGCGCCAGTTGCCGGGGGTGTCTTCAGTGGAGATCGCCGGCGCCTCGACCCCGGCGATCCGGGTGGACGTGAACCTGCGTGCGCTCAATGCGATGGGCCTGTCGCCGGATCAATTGCGCAACGCTTTGCGCGCGGCCAACGTGACCTCGCCCGAGGGCTTCCTCAGTGACGGCAAGACCCGCATGGCGGTCGCGGCGACCACCGCCCTGCACAGCGCTTCGGATTTCGCGCAGTTGGTGATTGCCAGCCACAGCGGCACGCCGGTGCGGCTGTCTGACGTGGCGCATGTCTATGCCGGTACCGAAGACGCATATCAAGCGGCCTGGTTCGGTGGCAAGCCGGCGGTTCTGATGTACGTGTACAAGAAGGCTGACGCCAACGTCATTTCCACCGTCGACCTGGTCAAGGCGCAACTGCCGGCCCTGCGCGAATTCCTGGAGCCGGGGACCAGGCTGACGCCGTTCTTCGACGGTACGCCGACCATCCGGGCATCGCTGCACGAGGTACAGGCCACCTTGCTGATCTCGCTGGCGATGGTGATCCTGACCATGGCGCTGTTCCTGCGCCGGCTGGCGCCTACCTTGATCGCCGCGGTGGCGGTGCCGCTGTCGCTCGCGGGCGCGTTCGTGGTGATGTATATCCTGGGCTACACCTTGAACAACCTGACCCTGCTCGCGCTGGTGATCGCGATCGGCTTCGTGGTCGACGACGCGATCGTGGTGATCGAGAACATCATCCGCCACATCGACGAAGGCATGAGCCGGATGCAGGCGACCCTCGCCGGCGCGCGCGAGATCGGCTTCACCATCGTCTCGATCACGGCGTCGCTGGTGGCCGTGTTCATTCCGCTGTTGTTTGCCGGTGGCATCACCGGCATGTTCATGCATGAGTTCGCGGTGACCCTGGTGGCCGCCATCGTGGTGTCGGCGGCGGTGTCGCTTACACTGACGCCGGCACTGTGCGGGCGCTACCTCAGCGGCCATCGGGCTCGTGCGAAGCTGGGAAGCCTTCCCGCCAGAACCCATCTGCTGGATCGCTTCCACGCGGGCATGTTGCGTGTCTATCGCCGCGCGCTGGACTTTTCGCTGCGCCACGCGCTGCTGTTCGCGCTGACCCCGCTGGCGCTGATCGGGATCACTTTCTACCTGTTCACGGTGGTCAAGGCTGGCCTGTTTCCGCAGCAGGACACGGGCCTGATCTGGGGCCGCGCCACGTCCAGTGCCACCGTCTCGTTCGATGAGAGCAAGCAGCGTCTGCAGCGGCTCACCGCCATGCTGCTGGCCGATCCCGATGTGGCCACCGTGGGCACGCGCCTGGGCAGCAGCCGCCACGGCACCAGCGGTTCGTTCAACATCGACCTGAAAACGCACGCGCAGGGGCGCGAGGACGACACCTTCGAGGTACTGGCCCGGTTGAGTGCGAAGGCCGCGAAGTATCCCGACCTCCATCTGCGCCTGCGCCCGGTGCAGGATCTGCCCAGTGGCGGTGGTGGCGGCACCAGTCAGGGCGCTCAATACCAGATCTCGCTGCAGGGCAACGATCTCGCCTCGCTGCAGTTGTGGTTGCCGCGGCTGGTGACCGAGCTGAAGAAGAACCCGATGTTCCGCGACGTGGGCAGCGACGTGGAAGATGGCGGTTTGCGCCAGAATATCGTCATTGACCGCGATACGGCTGCGCGCATGGGTGTCACCGTCGGCGCGATCGACGGCGCACTGTACGACGCCTTCGGCCAACGCCAGGTGTCGACCATCTACTCCGACATCAATCAGTACAGCGTAGTGGTCAACGCGCTGCCTTCGCAGACTGCCACGCCGGATGCGCTCAATCGCGTCTACGTGAAATCGAACAAGGGCCAGATGGTGCCGATCACCGCATTTACCCGGCAGGAGCCGGGCCTGGCGCCGTCGCAGATCACCCACCAGAACCAGTTCACCACGATGGACCTGAGCTTCAATCTCGCGCCCGGCGTAAGCATGGGCCAGGCGTTGCAGGTGATCCAGTCCACGGTCGGCAACATGCGCATGCCGGGCGACATCAAACTCAACGTCGGTGGGGATTTCCGCCGCTTCCAGCAATCTCAGAGCGGCATGCTGTGGCTGGTGCTGGCGGCGGTGATCACTGTCTACATCGTGCTCGGCATGCTCTACGAGAGCCTGATCCATCCGGTGACCATCCTGTCCACCCTGCCGGCTGCCGGCGTCGGCGCGCTGCTGGCGTTGTGGTTGACCAATACGGAACTGTCGGTGGTGGCGCAGATCGCGCTGGTGTTGCTGATAGGCATCGTCAAGAAAAACGCGATCATGATGATCGACTTCGCCCTGGTCGCTCAGCGCGAGCACGGCAAGAACCCGCTCGAAGCCGTTCGCGAGGCCTGCCTGGTGCGTTTCCGCCCGATCATGATGACCACGATGGTGGCCATCCTGGCGGCGCTGCCGATTGCCATCGGCCTCGGCGAAGGCAGCGAGCTGCGCCGTCCACTCGGCATCGCCCTGATCGGCGGCCTGCTGATTTCGCAAAGCCTGACTTTGCTCAGCACGCCCGCGCTGTACGTGATCTTCTCCTGCCTCGCCGAGCGCCGAGCGGCGTGGAGCGCGCGACGGCGCGAGCGCAGGCTGCTGCGCCAACGAGAGCGGCTGGTGCAGATCTGAGCCGAATCGCGTCGCGGCGCAGGTCATGGCGACAGCTGAACGGAACATTCATCAACTCACGCGTCGTTAACCCGAACGTGCGCAACACTGCGCCCTCCCGAAAGCGGAGATGCGTGCGATGGGCAAAGAGACTGACAAGCCCGATTTCACCAGTGTGCAGAGCACGGTGACGTCCAGTCCGGCCGGTTCGCCGGATTTCAGCAACGTGGAGTCGCAGGTGAGCTCCACCGTCGACAGGGCTACCAACTACATCGTCGAGACGGGCGACAGCCTGTCGAAGATCGCCAAGCACTTTTATGGCAACGCGAATGCATGGAGGCAGATCTTCGAAGCCAATCGCGATCAACTTTCTGACCCGGATCGCATCAAGCCCGGCCAGATCCTGAGAATCCCGCCCAAGTCCTGAAGCAGGAGACGTCCCCATGAAAACAACACGCCAACCCCTGATACTCGCTTCCGCACTGGCCGCCGCACTGGCGTTGAGCGCCTGTGGCAAGAGCAACGAGCCTGCCTCTCCTGTGCCGACCGCGCCTCCGCCGAGCGCCACCGCGATGGCGCCGCCAATGACGCCGCCAGTAAGCCCGCCGCCATCCTCCACGACCGCGATGCCGGCGGCTGACTCCTCTGCGGCGGTCAGCGTCAGTTCGGTGGAGATCGGCTCCAGCGTGGATGCGAACAACAAGATTCACGCCACAGGCACCACCTTCGCGCCGAAGGACAAGATCTATGCGTCGGTCGAGACCGTCGGCACCGGCCACGCCACCCTGGCTGCGAAATGGACATACGACGGCACCCAGGCTGCACACGAGCAGACCGTGCACGAGGACAGCAAGGTGCTCGACACCATGGGTGCGGAGACCACCGCCTTCATGATCAGCAAGCCCGACGGGTTCCCGGCTGGCAATTACAAGGTCGAGATCACGCTCGACGGTCACCCGGCCGCGAGCAAGGACTTCTCCGTCAAGTAATCGATTCGGCGATGCGGGACCTGGCAAGGGCGCGATTCATTCGCGCCCTTGCCATTTCCGGAGACTGGCGATGCGGATGTTGGGCAGACATGTCCCACTGCCGCTCATGGGCGATGGACTGCGCGGCATGCCGCCATGCCGGTACGCGCAGAGGCGGCGAGTCACTGTAGCGACGTGATGCGGCGCCGTCGACGCGAACTTCTCGTCCAGACAAGGCGTGCCTGACGAAATATACTTGGCCGGATGTATCGGCGGCCGCGCCTCGGGGCAGGGTCGCGATCGACAAGTCACCCACGACGGGAATCATGCGCGTCCATCAGCCGTCTCCACGCAGGCAGCGTCACCCCGGTCACCACGTGGCAAGCCTGAGGCCAATGACCTCCTGCTTGCGCGGCAGCGGCGGGACGTCCGGCGCGGAAGGCGCCATTCCCATTTCGCAATATTGTCGCCAAAGAGGCTCGTATCCACCATGTCCGAAACGCTGAAGATCATCTACACGCTCACCGACGAAGCGCCGTTTCTCGCCACGCAGTCGTTGCTGCCCGTCGTTTCTTCCTTCACCGGTGTGGCCGGGATCAAGGTCGAGACGCGCGACATCTCGCTGGCTGGCCGCATCATCGCGTTGTTCCCCGAGCGGCTGCAGGAGAGCCAGCGCATCGCGGACGCTCTGACCGAATTGGGCAAGCTTGCGACCACGCCGGAAGCAAACATCATCAAGCTGCCCAACATCAGCGCCTCGATGCCGCAGCTCAAGGCCGCGATCAGGGAGTTGCAGGGCCAGGGCTACGCGCTGCCGGACTATCCGGATGAACCCGGGAACGCTGACGAGAAGGACATCAAGGCGCGCTACGACCGGGTCAAGGGCAGCGCGGTGAACCCGGTGTTGCGCGAGGGCAATTCCGATCGTCGCGCGCCGGTGTCGGTGAAGAATTACGCCCGCAAGCACCCGCACCGGATGGGCGCGTGGAGTCCCGATTCGAAGACCCACGTGGCACACATGGACGGCGGCGACTTCTACGGCAGCGAAAAATCCACGGTGGTCGACCAGGCTGGCAAAGTCAGCATCGAATGGTTCGGCAACGACGGCAGCCACACCGTGTTGAAGCCGGAAACCGCCTTGCAGGCCGGCGAAATCATCGACGCCGCGGTGATGAGCCGCAAGGCGCTGGCTGCGTTCGTCGACGCGCAGGTCGAACAGGCCAGGCAGCAGGGCGTGCTGTTCTCGCTGCACCTGAAGGCCACCATGATGAAGGTGTCCGACCCGATCATGTTTGGCGTGGCGGTGAGCGAGTTCTACAAGGACGTGCTGGAGAAGCACGCCGACGCCCTGAAGCAGGTCGGCTTCAACCCGAACAACGGCATCGGCGACCTGTATGCCCGCCTGGGCCAGCTGCCCGAGACGCAGCAGGCGGAGATCAAGCGGGATCTCGATGCGGAGTATGCGAAGCGTCCCGCGCTTGCGATGGTCAATTCGGACAAGGGCATCACCAACCTGCACGTGCCCAGCGACGTGATCATCGACGCCTCGATGCCGGCGATGATCCGCGACTCGGGCAAGATGTGGAATGCCGAAGGCAAGCTGCAGGACGTCAAGGCGGTGATCCCCGACCGTAGCTACGCCGGTGTCTATCAAGCCACCATCGAAGATTGCAAGGCCAATGGCGCCTTCGATCCGGCCACCATGGGCAGCGTGCCGAACGTGGGTCTGATGGCGCAGGCAGCCGAGGAATACGGTTCGCACGACAAGACCTTCCAGATCGCGGGCGACGGCGTGGTCAAGGTGGTTGATGCAGCCGGCATGGTGCTGCTGCAGCACGACGTCGCGGCCGGTGACATCTGGCGCATGTGCCAGACCAAGGACGCGCCGATCCAGGACTGGGTGAAGCTCGCGGTGAGCCGCGCACGCCACACGCCGGCAGTGTTCTGGCTCGATCCGCAGCGCGCGCATGACGCGCAGGTGATCAAGAAGGTCGAGCGTTACCTGAAGGACTACGACATCAGTGGCCTGGACATCCGGATCATGGATCCCACCGCAGCGACCCGCTTCTCGCTCGAGCGCATCCGCAAGGGACTGGACACCATCTCGGTGACCGGCAACGTGTTGCGCGATTACCTTACCGACCTGTTCCCGATCATGGAGCTGGGCACCAGCGCGAAGATGCTGTCGATCGTGCCGCTGATGGCCGGTGGTGGCCTGTTCGAGACCGGCGCCGGTGGTTCGGCGCCCAAGCACGTGCAGCAGTTCCTGGAGGAGAACCACCTGCGCTGGGATTCGCTGGGCGAGTTCCTGGCGCTGGCCGCGTCGCTGGAACACCTGGCGCAGCGCGATGACAACGTGCAGATCGAGGTACTGGCGAAGACCCTGGATCAGGCCAACAGCAAGTTCCTCGATACCAACAAGTCGCCCTCGCGCAAGGTCGGCGAACTGGACAACCGCGGCAGCCATTTCTACCTGGCAATGTACTGGGCGCAGGCGTTGGCCGCGCAGGACGAGGACGCCGCGTTGAAGTCGAAATTCACTCCGGTGGCCGAGGCCCTGACGCAGGGCGAGGCAAAGATCGTCGAGGAGCTGAACCAGGTGCAGGGCAAGCCGGTCGAGATCGGCGGCTACTACCATCCGGACCTGGACAAGGTCAGCAAGGCGATGCGCCCCAGCGCCACGTTGAACGCGGCGCTGGCGCTATTGTCGGCGTAATCGGGCGCGGCGGGCGCAAGAAGCGGCGGGCAGGGCCCGCCCTACGGCGCGGCGGTAGGTCGGGCTCTGCCCGCCGCCTCGTCTGCATCATGGCAGCAAGCAATCAGGCAACAATCAAGCCTCAGGCGCTGGCCTGATCCAGCGCGGCGATATCCGCCGCGCTGAGGGTCAAGGCGGTGGCGGCCCACGTTTCCCGCAACTGATCCACGCTGGTCGCACTGGCGATCGGCGCGCTGATGCCGGGCCGCGCCATCAGCCAGGCGAGGGCCACCTGGGCGGGCGTGGCGGAGTGCGCCGCCGCGACTTCGTCCAGCGCGTCCAGCACACCCAGGCCGTGCGGATCGAGGTATTTCTTCACGCCAGCGCCGCGGACGGTGCTCTTGGCCAGATCAGCCGCGCTGCGGTACTTGCCGCTGAGGAAGCCGCTGGCCAGTCCGTAGTAGCTGATCACGCCGAGATTCTCGCTGCGGGCCAGCGGTTCCAGTTCCGCCTCGTAGCCCGCACGACTGACCAGGTTGTATTCCGGCTGCAGGCATTCATAGCGCGGCAGGTTGTGCTGTTTCGCAATGGCCAGCGCATCGGCCAGGCGAGGGGCGCTGAAGTTGGATGCTCCGATCGCGCGAACCTTGCCGGCCTCGATCAGTCGCGCAAACTCGCCCAGGGTATCGGCCATCGGCACGCTGGCATCATCCCGATGGGCGAAGTACAGGTCGATGCAGTCCACCTGCAGGCGCTTCAGCGATCCATCCACGGCCTGGCGGATGTTCACCGGCGACAGGCCGGGATGTTCTGCCCACTTGGCCACCTTGGTGGCGATCAGCACCTGCTCGCGTTTGCCGCTGCGCTTGAGCCATTTGCCGATGATGGTTTCGGACTCGCCGCCGCGGTTGCCGGGCGCCCACGACGAATACATGTCCGCGGTGTCGATCAGGTTGCCGCCGGCGTCGACGAAGGCGTCAAGCAGTGCGAACGAGCGCTTCTCATCGACGCTCCAGCCGAATACGTTGCCACCGAAGGCCAGTGGCGCGATCGCGAGCGGCGAGTTGCCGAGTGGGCGCAGTTGCATGAAACACCTCTGCTTGGCGAAGACGAAAGATCACGCGCTGCCCGACGGCGGCGCGTGATCCCATCTAGATGGTCGCGGATCCCGTGCATTCAAGTCGGGGATCGGCTCAGCGCGGCGCCATGATGCGCGGCCACACGCTCGCACAACAGGCCAGGGTGGTGACCTTGGCGTGAGCGGTACGTGCGTCGGTGCCAGTGCTTTCGGGTGGCGCGGGAGCCGCTTGCGCGTCACGGCGCCAGTCCAGGTCGTCCTTGTGCAGCAGATGACCGTGCAGGAACAACAAGTCTTTCCAGAGCGATGCCATGGGAACCTCCAGGGAGGGTTTGGTTTGTGGTGCGCTCAAGGTACGCCTGCCAGATACCCTGAAAAAGCGATATATTCGCAAGCCTGACTTGAGAAATATTCAAGATGAACAGATTGCCGCTGGGCCTGCTGCAACAGTTCGTGCTGGTCGCCCGGCAGGGCAATTTGTCGCGCGCCGCGGCGCAGGCCCATCTCACCGTGAGCGCGCTCAGCCACCAGATGAAGCAACTGGAGGAGCGGCTGGAGCGCCGCCTGTTCGAGCGCGGCCCGCGCGGTGTGACTCTGACCGTTGACGGTTGCAGCCTGCTGGAAGCGGTGGGCGAGCATTTCGACGGCATCGAATACGCCTTGAACGCCTACCGCTCGCGCCATCATGACGCGCTCACGCTCAGCGCCAGCCCCGGCATCATGTCGAGCTGGCTGGTGCCCCGGTTACCGCGGCTGGTGGCGACGCATCCGGAGCTGGAACTCACCTTGCAGTCGGGTTCGAACCTGGTGAACTTTGCGCGCGAACCGGTCGACGTCGGCTTGCGCTACGGGCGCGGTGAGTGGGTCGGCCTGCACTGCGAGCGTCTGTTCGGCGAATGGATTGCGCCGGTGGCGGCTCCCGGGTTGGTTGCGCGAATGGGCGCAGTCGATCCAGGCGACCTGTCGTGCTGGCCAGTGATCGGCGAACCGGCGCCTTCCACGCGTTGGGATGACTGGTTTGCCCGCTACGGTGGCACACGGCCGAAGCGCTACGTCGCCCAGTTCGACAGCATGGATGCGCTGCGCCATGCCGCATTGGAGGGGCTGGGTGTGATACTCGGGCGGATGGTCACCTCGAAATCACTGATCGATGCCGGCCGGCTGCAGGTACTGGGCGAAAACTACCTGCCGGTGAACGAGGCGTACTGGCTGGTCTATCCGCCGCGTTCACTGGAACATCGCGGATTCCAGGTGTTCCGCCAATGGCTGCTCGCCGAAGCCGACGACTATTGCCGACAGTTGCCAGGCATGGCGATGTGCGGCGCGATCGAGGAGGCTGGCGCGGGGAGGTAACATGGATCATTCAATGCCTGCGCATCGCACCGAGGAGTCCACATCATGAAGTCACGCGCCGCCGTCGCCTGGGAAGCGGGCAAGCCGCTCAGCATCGAGGAAGTGGATGTCGCTGGCCCGAAGACTGGCGAGGTGCTGGTGCGCATCGTCGCCACCGGCGTCTGCCACACCGATGCGTTTACCTTGTCCGGCGACGATCCGGAGGGACAGTTTCCGGTGATCCTGGGTCACGAAGGTGGCGGCATCGTCGAGGAAGTGGGTAACGGCGTCTCCTCGCTTGAAGTGGGCGACCACGTGATTCCGCTGTACACGCCCGAATGTGGCGAGTGCAAGTTCTGCCGTTCCGGCAAGACCAACCTGTGCCAGAAGATCCGCGTGACCCAGGGCCAGGGCCTGATGCCGGATGGCACCTCGCGTTTCTCGTTCGACGGCAAGCCGCTGCTGCACTACATGGGTACCAGCACCTTCAGCGAATACACCGTGGTGCCGGAGATCTCGCTGGCGAAGATCAACAAGGCCGCGCCGCTGGAGAAGGTGTGCCTGCTCGGCTGCGGCATCACCACCGGCATCGGCGCGGTGCTGAATACGGCGAAGGTCGAGGCTGGCGCGTCGGTTGCGGTGTTCGGACTGGGCGGCATCGGCTTGTCGGTGCTGCAGGGTGCGGTCATGGCCAAGGCCGGACGCATCATCGCGATCGACACCAATCCGGCGAAATTCGAGATGGCGCGGTTGCTGGGTGCCACCGACTGCGTCAACCCGAAGGACTATCCGGGCACGCCGATCCAACAGGTGATCGTCGAGCTCACCGACGGCGGCGTCGACTACTCGTTCGAGTGCGTCGGCAACGTCAACCTGATGCGCTCGGCGCTGGAGTGTTGCCACAAGGGTTGGGGCGAGTCGATCATCATCGGCGTGGCCGGGGCCGGACAGGAGATCAGCACCCGGCCGTTCCAGCTGGTCACCGGCCGGGTCTGGCGCGGTTCGGCGTTCGGTGGAGTCAAGGGTCGCTCGCAGTTGCCCGGATACGTCGAGCGCTACATGGCTGGCGACATCAAGATCGACGAAATGATCACCGAAGTCATGCCGCTGGAGCGCATCAACGACGCGTTTGACCTGATGCATCAGGGGAAGGTGATTCGTTCGGTGATCCGTTATTGAGCACTCCCGGAACATCAAGTGACTGCTCGATGCCTCTGCATCAACACGCCATGACGTAGAATGCACGCGATTGAGGAAACGATGGACGTCAGCTGCGGCTGGAGCCCGTCCGTCGCGCGCATCTACCGACCCTGCACATTCTTTCCACCATATTGCATTGCGTCGGGATCGCCGGCGCGCCATGGAGCGAACGATGAATCCTGTGATCGAAGTTGGCGGTTCCCGAACCCACCGTACGCGGGGCTTGCTGGCGGCCGCGTGGCTGGTTGCCGCGCTGGCGTTGCCTTCGGTCGCGATCGGGCAGGCCGCACCCACCGCTTCGGTGGCACCGGATCAGCCGACCGACGAATTGGTGCCGCCCACCAGCGCCAGCGATTTCACCGCGTCGCAGCTGGACGACGTGCTGGCCGGCGACTGGCGTTCGCAGGCCAATCGTGCGCGTGACATCTATCGCCACCCCAAGGCCACCCTGCAGTTTTTCGGCGTGCGACCGGACCAGACGCTGATCGAGATCACTCCCGGCAGCGGTTGGTACAGCGAGATACTGGCGCCATTGCTCAATGACAACGGACATTACATCGCCGCCGTGACGGCGCCCAAGGCCGGCAACGAGGCAAGTCGCAATGACAGCGCACTGCATCGCAAGTTTGCGGCCGATCCGGCGCACTACGACCACGCGAAGATCATCGAATTCGATCCGCGCGCGCCCGTGTTCGGTGCACCGGCTTCGGCCGACATGGTGTTGACCTTCCGCAACGTGCACAACTGGGTCATGGCCGACACCGCGCCGGCGATGTTCAAGGCCTTCTTCGCGGTCTTGCGCCCCGGCGGCGTGCTGGGCGTGGTCGATCACCGGGCCGCGGATGATGCCACCCTGGCGGCCGTGAAGAGCAGCGGCTACCTGCCCACGCCCTACGTGGTGAAGCTGGCCACGGATGCCGGCTTCGTGCTGGATGGCAGCAGCGAAATCAATGCCAACCCGAAGGACAGCCGCGATCACCCCAAGGGGGTGTGGACCTTGCCGCCCACGCTTACCCTGGGCGACAAGGATCGTGCGAAGTATCAGGCGATCGGCGAGTCGGACCGGATGACGCTGCGCTTCGTCAAGCCGGCTGCGCCGGCGGGCGCGGCCTCGACGGGAGACGGAGCACATTGAGTAGCTGCTTGATGTGCTCCATCCTCGGTCTCCCATGCTCATTGCGCTCAACAAGCCGTATGGCGTGCTCTGCCAGTTCACCGATCGCGAGGGCCGCGCCACGCTGGCCGATTTCGTCAAGCAAAAGGACGTCTATGCGGCTGGACGTCTGGATCGCGACAGCGAGGGCTTGTTGCTGCTGACCGACGACGGTGCGTTGGCCCATCGACTGACCGACCCGCGCCACAAGCAGGCCAAGACCTATCTTGCGCAGGTGGAGGGCAGCATCGATCAGGCTGCGTTGGAGGTGCTTCGCCGCGGCGTGGTGCTGAACGACGGGCCCACCTTGCCGGCTGAAGCGCAGCTCGTCGCCGAGCCGGCATGGTTGTGGCCGCGTGATCCGCCGGTGCGCTTCCGCAAGTCGATTCCCACCAGCTGGCTCAGCCTCACCCTGCGCGAAGGGCGCAACCGGCAGGTGCGCCGGATGACCGCGGCGGTGGGCTTCCCGACGCTGCGCCTGGTTCGCGTGCGCATCGGCGAGCACGCGCTGGATGGGCTGGCGCCCGGCGAGTCACGCGTCTTGTAGGGGACGGGGCACGTCAAGTTGCTTGGGGGACGGAGGGGACGGGGCACGTCAAGTTGCAACTTGACGTGCCCCGTCCCCGATCTTGGATCTTGAAGAACTTCTCGGCTGTGGCGGTACTGTTCGCCGCCGTGACTTCGGCGCTTTCGCCGCGGTCGCGGGCAATTTCCTCGCAGATATGTTTCAGGTACATCGGCTCGTTGCGTCGGTGTGGTGGTGGCGGTCGCACGGTGCGTGGCAGCAGGTAGGGTGCGTCGGTTTCGATCATCAGCCGGTTGGCGGGAATCTCGCGCACCAGCTCACGCAGGTGGGTGCCGCGGCGCTCGTCGCAGATCCAGCCGGTGATGCCGATGTGGCAATCCAGCGCCAGGTAGTCGCGCAGTGCATCGCCGCTGTCGGTGAAGCAGTGCACCACCGCCGCCGGAATCTTGTCGCGGTAGCGACGCAACAGTGCGATGAAGTCGTCGTGGGCATCGCGCTGGTGCAGGAACAAGGGCTTTTGCAGATCCACGGCGATCTGCAACTGGCGCTCGAACACCTGCAGTTGCACCTCGCGCGGCGAGTAATTGCGGTTGTAATCGAGCCCGGTTTCACCAACCGCACGCACCCGTGGATCCCGAGCCAGTTGGCGCAGCAGCGCATCGGTGTCGTCGTCGTAGTCCACCGCGTGATGCGGATGTACGCCTGCCGTGGCAAACAGTTTGCCCGGGTAGTCGCGCGCCAGGGCCGCTGCATCGAGGCTTCCCTCGGCGGAGGCGCCGGTGACGATCATCCGATCCACGCCCTGCGCCTGTGCGCGCTGCAACACCGCGTCGAGATCGTGCCGGAAGGATTCGTGGGTGAGGTTGGCGCCGATGTCCAGTAGTTGCATGTCTGCCTTTCAGGTTGGTGATGTCGTTGCACGGCAGTGGCGGAGTGTGGACGGGTCCCCGGGAATTTTCCAATGGACAGCCGTATCCTTGGCGCCTGCTGGCTGGTTGAACTGCTATGTGCAGCACGTTCCGAGGTCAACCGACCGGGCTACGCTCCCGTTCTATCGATAACGGCCACGACAGACCAGTGCAGCCGGCGCTGGCGCAGGGGAACACCGATGAGTGAAGTGCTCGATCCGGAGGTGGTGCCGACTGGCTCCGCCAGCAGCGCTGAACGTTCTGCGCCGTTGCCGATGGCGACTGGTCGCGCCGCACGGTTGCCGGCCGTGCTCGGCCTCGCCGCGCTGGCTGGCTGCGGTGGCGGTGCGGGCCCGGAGGCGCCACCGCCGGTAGCCGGCGGGGGCGGCGGCGCGCCCGCGCCAGCACCGCCGCCAGCCGGGCCGAAGCCCACGCAGGCGGAAGCGGCACGTTTCCTTGGCCAGGCCGGCTTCGCCGCAAGCTCGACCGATCTGGGCACGGTCACCACCCTGGGGTATCAGCGATGGCTGGATGACCAGTTCGCAATGCCGGTGGTGAAGCCTTCGGCCTGGTCGTGGATCCAGTCCCAGCCGCGCGTGAATGACAACACGGTACGACCGGATTTCAGCCTCTGGCGGCGATTGATTTCCTCGCCGGATCAGTTGCGCCAGCGCGTCGTGCTGGCGCTGTCGGAGATCATGGTCATATCGGCGTCGTCGCTGAGCGGCGTCAGTGATTCGGGATCGGTGGCGGCGGCTTACTGGGACACGCTGG
Source organism: Rhodanobacter sp. G2-10 (assembly GCF_055809185.1). Classification (NCBI taxonomy): domain Bacteria; kingdom Pseudomonadati; phylum Pseudomonadota; class Gammaproteobacteria; order Lysobacterales; family Rhodanobacteraceae; genus Rhodanobacter; species Rhodanobacter sp. G2-10. The sequence continues at coordinate 556,323 of NZ_CM147900.1, forward strand.
AGCAAAACGCCTTCGGTACATTTCGCCAGCTGCTGGAGGCGGTGTCGCTTTCCTGCGGCATGGGCGTGTTCCTCAACATGCGCGGCAGCGTCAAGGTCAATCCGAAAACCGGCGGTCAGCCGGACGAGAACTACGCGCGCGAGGTGATGCAGCTGTTCAGCATTGGCCTGGTCGAGCTCAACCCCGACGGCAGCTCGAAACTGGATGCCAACGGCCAGGAGATCTATACCTACACGCAGGAGCAGGTCACCGCGTTCGCCGCCGTCCTGACCGGCTGGAACTTCGATCTGGCCAGTGGCGTGAAACAGACCGATGATCCGGCCTTCGCCACCCGACCCATGGTCAACGACCCGAAGAAGTTCTCCGACGGCGACAAGGATGTGCTTGGCACCACCATCCCGGCGAGTGCGGATGGGCCCAGCGCACTGGGCATGGCACTCGACGTGCTGTGCAACCATCCCAACAATGGGCCGTTCATCGGTCGCCAGTTGATCCAGCGGCTGGTCAGTTCCAATCCCAGCCCGGCCTATGTGAGCCGCATTACCGCGGTGTTCAACAACAACGGCAAGGGTGTGCGCGGCGACCTGCGGGCGGTCATCACCGCGATCCTGATGGACACCGAAGCGCGCAACCCGCCACCGGGTCCGGCCAACGGCAAGTTGCGCGAGCCGATCGCGCGTTTCGTGCAGTGGGCACGCACGTTCAACCTGTCGTCGTCGTCGGGCGCGTGGGAGATCGGCGACCAGTCCGACCCGGCCCGGCGACTCGGACAGAGTCCGCTGCGGGCACCGTCGGTGTTCAACTTCTTTGCGCCGGACTTCGTGCCGTCCAACTCGACCCTGGGCGACAACGGCATCACCGCACCGGAGTTCCAGATCTGCAACGAAACCACGGTGGCCGGCTTTCTCAACTTCATGCAGAGCGTGATCCAGTACGGCCTCGGCGGCGGCACCTACGGCACCACCATGGGCTCGAAGAGCACCTGCAAGCCGGTCTACAGCGGCGAGCTGACCTTTGCCAGCGAGCCGGACAGCCTGGTCGCCCGCTACAACCTGTTGCTGGCCGGCGGGCGCCTGGGTTCGGACACCGTGGCCACGATCACCAACGCCGTGAGCAATGTGACGGTAGATGCAGCCAACCCCAATCCCGGCCTGAACAATCGCGTGTGGGCGGCGATTTTTCTGGTGATGGCCGCCCCCGACTACCTGATCCAGCAGTGAGGCCATCATGCACATGGACAAATCCGTCGACATGCAACGCCGCGAATTCCTGCGGCGCAGCCTGGTGCTGAGCGCGTACGGCCTGGCGGCACCGCTGGTTTCCACTCTCGGGTTCGTTGGCGCGGCGTCTGCCGCTGGCGCGCCTTCGGACTACAAGGCACTGGTGTGCGTATTCCTGTTTGGCGGCAACGACTACGGCAATACCGTGGTGCCCTATGACCAGGCCAGTTATGACGCCTACGCCAGGATCCGGCTCAGCCTGGCCACGCCGCGCGACCAGCTTGCCGCCACCGCACTGAACCCGTCGGTGGCGCTGCCCGATTCGCGCAGCATGGCGCTCGCACCGCAGCTGGCGCCATTGATGCCGATCTTCAATGCCGGTCATCTGGCGGTAATGCTCAACATCGGCAACCTGGTGCAACCGACCACGCTGGCGCAGTACAAGGCAAAGAACGTACCCCTGCCGCCAAAGTTGTTCTCGCACGCCAACCAGCTGGCCGAATGGCAGACCGGTGGCCCCGACACCATGAACACCGGCTGGGGCGGGCGCATCGCCGATCTGCTGATGGGGCAGAACACCTACCCCGCGTTCTCCAGCGTCAATGTGTCCAGCAATGCCGTGTTCATGGCGGGCAAGCAGGTCAACCCGTACCAGATGTCGAGTTCCGGGCCGACCGCGATCAATGGCCTGAACAAGTCGATTTACGACTCCAGCAGCGTGCCTTCGGCGCTGCGTGCGTTGATCACCAGTCCGCGCAGCCAGTGGCTGGAGCAGGACCTCAATGCGATCGCCAATCGCGCCATCGATGCACAGGCATCGTCGTCCGCCGCACTTGCCGCGGTGCCGCCATTCACGACGCCCTACGACGCCCAGAACCGCCTGGCCATGCAATTGCAGATGGTGGCGCGGATGATCGCGGCACGGACCGCGCTGGGTGCAGGCCGGCAGGTATTCTTCGTGTCGATGGGCGGATTCGACCTGCACGACAACCTGGTCGCCCAGCACCCCGGCCTGCTGGCCGCGCTGGCCGATGCGATGGCGAGCTTCCACGACACCACGGTGGAGCTGGGCGTGGCCAATCAGGTCACCACGTTTACCGCCTCCGATTTCGGCCGCACGCTCAGCTCGAACGGCGATGGCGCCGATCATGGCTGGGGCGGTCACCATCTGGTGATGGGCGGTGCGGTCAAGGGCGGGCGCTTCTATGGCCAGTTGCCCGATGTGAGCGTCAACGGGCCGGACGACGTCGGCCAGGGTCGATTGCTGCCGACTACCGCCGTCGATCAGCTGGCAGCCACCCTGGGCAGTTGGATGGGTGTTTCCGACACCGATCTCACCACCGTCGTGCCGCAGATCGCCAACTTCTCCACCCGCAACCTCGGTTTCATGGCGGCTTGACCCTCAGCGCGCATCGCAACATGTTGCGTGAAACGTGAACGGTGCACGCCCTCGTTGCGGTCGATGCTCGCTTGTCGCTGGCCGGATGTGATACCAATGGTGATTGCCGCGCGACGTCGGGGGGCGACGCGGCACAAGTATGACTTTGAGCGGGGTGGAGGATGTCGGCAGCGATCGAGCCGGCGATCGGTGGAGCGGGCATGGGCGTGGACAACCGTGAAGCGGAAGTCTGCGCATGGCTGGTTGCGCGTGGTCGTCTGAAAGACACGGACCTGGGCCGTGCACGGCGCCTGCATGAGGAGTCGACCGAGGGTACCCTGACCACGCTGATGGCGCGGCTCGGGCTGGTTTCCGAGCGTGACCTGGCCGAAGGCTGGGCCGAATTGCTGCAGGTGCCGTTGCTGTCGGCACGCGATGCACCGGAGTTGCCGCCGGCCGACCTCGAGCTTTCGCTGCGCTTCCTCAAGCAGCAGCACGTCGTCCCGGTGCAGGACGAGAAGGACGGGCTGGCGCTGCTGGTCGCCGATCCGGCCGACCCCTATCCGCTGCATGCCGTCGAGCTGGCCGCCGGCCAGCCGGTCGCGCTGCGCGTGGGCCTGCGCTCGGAGATCGATGGCTTGATCGAGCGTTACTACGGCAGTGGCCGTTCGGCGATGGGCACCATCGTGGAAAACCTCGATGGCAGCGCCGCCGAGGAAGACGATGTAGAGCACCTGCGCGATCTCGCCTCAGAGGCACCGGTCATTCGCCTGGTCAACCTGATCCTGCAGCGCGCGGTCGAACAGCGGGCGTCGGACGTGCACATCGAGCCGTTCGAGAACCGGCTGAAAGTGCGTTACCGCATCGATGGCGTGTTGCACGAAGTGGAAGCGCCGCCTTCATCGTCCACCGCCGCGGTGATCTCGCGCGTGAAGATCATGGCCCGCCTCAACATCGCCGAGCGCCGGCTGCCGCAGGATGGCCGCATCCAGCTGCGTGTGCAGGGCAAGGAACTCGACCTGCGCGTGTCCACCGTGCCGACCAGCTTCGGCGAATCGGTGGTGATGCGCATCCTCGACCGCGAATCGATCGTGTTCGACTTCGAGTCGCTGGGTTTCACCGACAGCTTCAAGCAGCGCTTCATCGACGTGTTGCAAAAGCCGCACGGGATCCTGCTGGTGACCGGCCCCACCGGTTCGGGCAAGACCACCACGCTGTACACCGCGTTGTCACAGATCAACACGCCGGACGTGAAGATCATCACGGTCGAAGACCCGGTCGAATACCAGATCGAGGGCATCAACCAGATCCAGGTGAAACCGCAGATCGGGCTGGATTTCGCCGGCGCCCTGCGCTCGATCGTGCGCCAGGATCCGGACGTGATCATGATCGGCGAAATGCGCGATCTGGAGACCTGCCGCATCGCGATCCAGTCCGCGCTCACCGGCCATCTGGTGTTGTCCACCCTGCACACCAACTCCGCTGCCGGCGGCATCACCCGCCTGCTCGACATGGGGGTGGAGGACTACCTGCTCGGCTCCACTGTCAATGGCATCCTGGCGCAACGCCTGGTGCGCCGGCTCGATCCGGAAACCGCGATCCCCTACGAGGCGCTGCCCGAGGTCATCGCGCAGTTCGAACTGGAGAAGTACACCGACGAGCGCCCGATCAGGCTGTGGAAGCCCGGCAGCAGCGCCGCCAACCCCAGCGGCTATCACGGTCGCCGCGCGATCATGGAATTCCTCACCATCAGCGACCCGCTGCGCCGGCTGGTGATGCAGCATGCCAACGAAGGTGACATCGAGAAGCAGGCCCGCCGCGAAGGCATGCGCACCATGTACGAAGACGGCATCGCCAAAGCCGTCGCCGGCATCACCACGCTGGAGGAGGTGCTGCGTGTTACGCAGGAAGGCTGAGAGTCGGGAATGGGGAGTCGGGAATCGTAAAGCAGGTCTTGCCGCCAGCTTCGGGTCCCCCGTGCTGTTCCGATTCCCCATTCCCCATTCCCGATTCCCGGCTCCCCAATGACCCAATTCAGCTACAAAGCCGTCAACGAGGCCGGCGAGACGATGCAGGGCCAGGTGGAGGCGGCCAGCGTCGAGGAAGTGATCGGCCGGTTGCAGGATCAGGGTCACACGCCGCTGGAGGCGCGCCCGGCGGATGGCGCGGCAAGTGGCCGCGGCCTGGCTGCGCTGTTCGAGCGCGGTCCCTTCAGCGGCGATCAGCTGGCCCAGTTCACCCATCAGCTGGCGACCTTGCTCGGCGCCGGCCAGCCGCTGGACCGGGCGTTGACCATCCTGCTCGAACTGCCCGAGGGCGAGTCCGCGAAGAAGCTGATCGAGCGCGTGCGCGATCGTGTGCGCGGCGGCACAACGCTGTCCTCGGCGCTGGACGAGGAACATGGCGTGTTTCCCAAGCTCTACATCAGCCTGGTGCGCGCTGGCGAAGCGGGCGGTTCGCTCGAGGGCACCTTGCACCGGCTGGCCGATTATCTCGAGCGCGCCCAGGCGCTGCGCGGCAGCATCGTCAACGCGCTGATCTACCCGGCCTTCCTGATGGTTGGCGTGTTCGGTTCGCTGATCCTTTTGCTGGCCTATGTGGTGCCGCAATTCGTGCCGATTTTCCAGGACATGCAGGTGCCGATCCCGTGGATCACCGAGGCGGTGCTGGCGCTGGGCAATGTGATGCAGCGGTGGTGGTGGTTGATTGCGGTGCTGATGATCGGCGGCTTCCTCGTCTGGCGTGCACGCTTGCGTGATCCCCAGGCGCGCCTTGCGTGGCACACTCGTTTGCTCGGGTTGCGCGTGGTGGGTCCCTTGTTGCTGAAAGTGGAGACCGCGCGCATCGCGCGCACGCTCGGCACCCTGCTCAAGAACGGCGTGCCGCTGCTCAGCGCGCTGACCATCGCACGCCAGGTCACCGGCAACCTCGCGCTGGATTCGGCGCTGAGCGCGGCGCACGAACAGGTCAAGGGCGGCGCCGGTCTGGGCCTGGCCTTGGGACAGTCGAAGCTGTTCCCGCGCCTGGCCCTGCAAATGGTGCAGGTTGGCGAGGAGGCCGGCCTGCTCGACGGCATGCTGTTGAAAGTAGCCGACACCTTCGAGCTGGAATCGCGCCGCTCGATCGATCGCCTGCTGGCCGCGCTGGTGCCGACGCTGACCATCGTGATGACCGTGCTGGTGGGCATCATCATGGCGGCGATCCTGCTGCCGCTGCTGACCTTGACCAGCAGTATTCAATGATTGTGGATGGAGAGAGAAAATGACGCCGGGAATCGGGAATCGGGAATCGGGAATCGCAGAAGCGGGAGTGTCGGGGCCGGGAATTCGAGTGCGCGCGCGCTCTGACCATTCCCGATTCCCCATTCCCCGTTCCCGGCGCGCCATGCGCGCCAACGGCTTCACCCTGCTGGAAATGCTCGCGGTGATCGCCCTGATCGGCATCGTCGCCGTGGCGGTGATCACCAAGGTCATCCCGAGTTTCGACAAGGGCAAGTACAAGACCGGCAAGATCCAGCTCAGCACGCTGAGCCAGGACATCGACAACTACATGCTCGACAACGGCTCGCCGCCGCAGCAGTTGCAGGACCTGGTGGTGAAGCCGGCCAACGCCGCGAACTGGCAGGGGCCGTACGCCAAGGAATCGCAACTCAAGGACCCTTATGGCCATGACTTCGGCTACCAGTACCCTGGCCAGCACGCCAAATACGACCTGATCTTCTTTGGCGAAGACGGCAAGCCGGGCGGTGACGGGCTCAATGCGGATGCGGGTAATTGGCAGTGAATTCGGGATTCGGGATTCGGGATTCGGGATTCGCACGAGCCAAGGCGAGTGGCCTGCAAGCCTTCGCGCTTGCGTGTCCTTCCGAATCCCCAATCCCGAATCCCGCATCCCGGCGCGCTACGCGCGCCAACGGCTTCACTCTCCTCGAAATGCTGGTGGTCATTGCCCTGATCGGACTGGCGGCGGTGGCTGTATCGGTTTCGGTCACGCATGGCCTGGCCAGTGCGCGCGTGCGGGCTGCCAGCAGCGAGCTGGCCGGCGCGCTGCGCGCCACCCGCGCGCAGGCGATCGTGCAAGGCGAGGAGAAGGTGTTCGACGTCGATACCCGCAACAACAGCTACGACGGCGCGAAGCATCGCGACGTGGCCTTGCCCAAAGGCCTCAAGGTGAGTATCACCAGCGCAAAGGAGGACCGCCCCGACAACCACACCGGACGCATCCGCTTTTTCCCCGACGGCAGCTCCACCGGTGGGCGCATCACGCTCAAGGCCGGCCAGCGCGAGTGGCACGTCAACGTCTCGTGGCTGACCGGCCAGGTGCGGGTGGTTGATACGGTGGCTTCTCGATGAACCCCGGGATTCGGCAGACGGGATTGGGGATGCGGCAGGGCGCGGCGCCGCCAGCTGTTCGCTTTTGCAAATCCCCAATCCCGTCTGCCGAATCCCGGCGTCAAAAAGGCTTCACCCTGCTCGAAGTGATCGCCGCCATCATGCTGCTGGCGATTGCCTTCACCGCATTGATGCGGGTGGCGGGCGGCTCGATCCGGCTCAGCGAGAATGCACGTGACCACAGCGAGGCGGCGTTGTGGGCGCGCAGCCTGCTGGATACGGCGTTCACCACCGAGCCGATCCAGCCAGGCAGCACGTCGGGGCGGTTCGACCAGCGTTTCCGCTGGCAACTCAGTGTGTCGCCATGGCGCCCCGCCGCCGCTCCGCCGAACACGCCGCTGCAGCTGTACCAACTGGACCTGGAGGTGATGTGGGGTCCGCCGGTGCATCCGCACTCGGCACATTTCCGCACCTTGCGGTTGGCTTCGGCAGGACCCGCTGGCGGCAACGGGCAGGGCTTGCCATGAAGCGCGCCGCCGGATTCACCTTGCTGGAGGTTCTGGCCGCCCTGGTGCTGCTGGCCTTGCTGCTGGTGGGCGTGTACTCGGGGATTGCCAGCGCCAGTCGCAGCGTGCGCTCGGGTACCGCCGCGATTGAACGGACCGACCAGATGCGCTCCGCGCAGCAATTCCTGCGCCGCGAGCTGGCGCAGAGCGTGACCGAACCGATCGGACACACGGATCGGGGCGAGCCGGTCTATTTTCACGGCAGCGCGCAGGAAATGCGCTACGTCGCACCGTTGCCGGGCTATCTGGGCAAACTCGGGCCGCAATTGCAGCAGCTTCAGCTTGTCGATGACGGGCAGGGCGGCCAACGGCTGGAGCTGCGGCTGGCGCTGTTGCCGCCGGATGGCCAGCCGGCACGGCCGCTGGGCGAACCGCAGGTATTGTTCGATCACATCAAGCAAGGCAGTTTCAGCTATAGCGGCGTCGATACGCAGGGCCAACCGGTGCCGTGGTCGCCGCAGTGGGCCGATGGCCGGGTACTCCCGCTGCTGGTGCGTATCGAATTGGAACCGCAGGGGCGTGGCAGCTGGCCGCGGCTCGATGTGCTGCTGCGCGTCAACCCGGCGCAGGCCGCCGGCTTGTTGCGCATGGGCCTGCCGCGGCGAGCGCAGCGATGAGTTGCCGCACGCTGCCGCAACGTGCCAGCCAGCGCGGGGTTGCCCTGCTGCTGGTGCTCTGGGCATGCACGTTGCTGGCGATCCTGCTGGGTGGTTATGCTGCCATGGCGCGCACCGAGGGCCTGCAGGCACGCTATCAATTCGCCCAGACCCAGGCGCACTACGACGCCGAAGCGGGCTTGATGCGGGCGATCTACGGTCTGCAGGATCCGCGTATCAAGCAGCGCTGGATCGGTGATGGCCGCCCCTATACCTTCACCTACGACCAGGCCACCGTAGTGGTGCGCGCGATCGACGAGGGCGGCAAGGTCGACCTCAACACGGATACACCCGAGGCGTTGCAGGGTTTGTTCCGGGCCGCCGGCCTGGCGCCGGACAAGGCCAGTCAACTGGCCGACCGCGTGGTCGACTGGCGCAGTACCCCGAGCATCGCCAACGAGGCAGATGACCAGCGCGCGGCCTATGCCGCGGCTGGCCGCGATTACGGTCCCCGGCACGGTCCGTTCGGCACGATCGAGGAGGCGCAGATGGTGCTTGGCATGACCCCCGAGCTGTATCGCACGATCGCACCGGTACTGACGATCTGGGCCGGCAACACCAGCCCCAACCCGAACACCGCGCCACCGCTGGCGCTGCAGGCGATTCCGGGGATCACACCGCAGCAGCTGGCGATGATTCGTGCCACGCGCCAGAAGAACGCGAACGATCCGAGTCTGGCTCTCAACAACGGAACAACGCATAGTATCGAGTCCCAGGCCACCCTGGCCGACGGGACACGCGCGGTGCTGCGCGCGACAATCCGCATGCAGCCGGGGCTGGCCGGGGTGAAGCCTTACGCCGTATTGCGCTGGCAGGAGGGGAAGCAGGAATGAGCACGGCGATGCAATCGCTGCGACCGTGGTGGGAGCGTGCACGCCGCAGTTGGCGGAGCTCGCCGATGCCCGCCTTCCTCGCCTGGTGGGGCGGCGAGTTGCGTGCGCTGCTGCCGCTGCGCTGGCGCGGCTGGTTTGGTACAGGCGCAGACTGGTACCTGTTGCAGGTGGCTGGCGAGCGCTGGACCCTGCGCCGTCGCGGCCATGCCGAGCCGCTGGCAGGCTGGGACGAGGCGGACGAAGGGGCATCGACACTGGCTTTCGCGACCGCGTTGCAAAAGGTTGATCGCGAGGACCTGCGTGTGGCCCTGCTGCTGCCGGGCGCGCTGGCGCTGCGACGCAGCTTGCAGTTGCCGCTGGCTGCACGCGACAACCTGCTGCAGGTGGTCGGTTTCGAGATGGACCGGCAGACGCCTTTCAGCGTGGGTCAGGTGTATTACGCCGTGCGCGAACTCGGCGTGGCGGCGGCTGCCGGCCGTTGCCAGGTGGAACTGGTGGCGGTCACCCGCGCCAGCCTCGATCCCTTGCTGGCGCGGCTGCGTGCGCAAGGCCTGGCAGTCGATGCGGTGGATGTGGCGCAAGGTGACGACCGCCTGGGCGTGAACCTGCTGCCACCGGAACAACTGGCTCGGCGTGCGCACCCGCGGCGCCGCCTCAACCTGATCCTGGGTGCGGCGGTTTTGCTGTTGCTGCTGCTGACCGCCGGCGAATGGCTGCACAACCGCGGCGCGGCACTGGCGCGGATGCAGGCCGAGGTAGCGGCCATGCGCGGCGATGCCCAGCAAGTGGCTGCGCTGCGCCAGCAACTGCAGGACAATGCCGGAGCTGCCGGCTTCCTGGCCAAGCGCAAGAAAGATACCGTCAGCATGCTGAGCCTTCTGGAGGACGCCACCACACGCTTGCCGCAGGGCACCTGGCTGGAACGTTTCAGCGTCGACAACACGGGCCAGATCGGCATGCAGGGCCAGAGCCAGCAAGCCGCAAAGCTGCTCGATTCGCTGAAGGATTCGCGACTGATCACCGATGCCGGCTTCCAGGGCAGCATCCAGCCCGATCCGACCACCGGCAAGGAGCGTTTCTATCTGACCGCCAAGGTGAGGCAACCGGCAGCATCGAGAACCACACCGGCCAACGCGGCTACCGCCGACACGGCAGGTGCGCCATGAAGATGGCCGCCCTCAAGCCGCGCGAGAGCCGCGTTGCCGCGATCATCCTGCTTCTGCTCGCCGTGCTGCTGGCCTATGTCGTGCTCGTGCACTGGTGGTTCGTGGCGCCGCTCAACCAGATCAGCGACGAGATGTCCCAGCTGCGGGACACTCACAGCCGGTATGCGGCCGCGATTGCGGAGAAGCCCGCGCTGGAGCAGCGCCTGGCCGCGTTGGGTGCTGGCCAGGCTGCCAGCGACGCGTTTCTTGCCGCCGACGATCCGAACAACGCCGCGGCCGATCTGATGCAGCAGGTGGTCGACGTGGTGGGGCGCAGCACTCAGGGTGGACGCTGTGTGGTGAGTCAGAAAATGCCGCTGCCGGCCCCGCCGACACCGCCCGGCGAGCCGTACCGCAAGGCGGCCGTGAGCATCAGCCTGAGCTGCGACATCGAACCGTTGGCCGCGGTGCTGCAGGCCCTGGAGCAGGGCAAGCCGTACCTGTTCGTCGATGACCTCAGCATCTATCGCAACCCGGTTGCCGCGCAGCGCGACCAGGGAGCGCCACTGGAAGTGCAATTCACTCTCTCCGGCTATGTGCGTCCGTCGGCCAACCCGCCGCCTGCCAGTCTGCACGCCGACACCGGGGAGTCGCCATGAACGCGGCCCATCAACGCCGACTGACTCCGGCGCTCGGCGGTATCGTCGTGGTGCTGGGTGCGCTGTTCCTGCTGTTGCTGGGCGGAGTGGGGCGCGATGTGCACTGGTCGTCGCCACGCATCCTGCCGCCGTTGCCGCCACCGGGCAACAGCGCCGACCTGCCGCAGCCCAAACCGCTGCAACAGTTCAGCATGGTGTGGCAAAAGCCGCTGTTCAATCCCGATCGCAAGCCGATGGCGCATGCCGCCGCCGGTGGCAGCAATCTGGGCGATCTGGAACTGACCGGCATCATCATTACCCCCGCCATGCGCATGGCCTTGCTGCACGACAAGCATGCCAACACGGAAATACGCCTGCGCGAGGGCGCCACCTTGCCCGATGGCAGCGTGACTCTTGTCGAGGTGCACCAACGCTCGGCCGTATTCGATTCGTCGGCAGGCCGCACCGAGCTGAAGTTGCCGGCTGGCGCTCCGATCGACCAGGCCCGCGGCGGCGGCGAGGGGCGCGACCAACCACCGCCGACTCCGGGTGCCGCCTCGGTGCGCGTGCAGCGCGGCGGGCAGGCAGGGCAAGAATTCAAAACGGGCCCGGCCCCGAGTCGGGACCAGTCGGCGAGGCCAACCGAGCTTGATCGGCAACCCCAGTCGGCGCTCGAACGGCTTCGCCGCACAGTCCAGCAACGTCGTGCAGAACGCGCTGCCGCGTCCCACGAAGGAGATCATTGATCCATGGCCCGTCTATTCACCACGCACGTCGTGCGCACCGTCACCCTTGCCGGTTTCGTGTGGCTTGCAGGCTGTGCCAGCCTGCCGCAGCCGCGCGATGACGGTGCGTTGCAGCGCGAGGCCATGGCCGGCACGCACGCTCCGGTGCCGGCGCCGCTGCCGCTGAACCGGGGCCTGGAGACGGCCACGCCGGCGCCAGCCAAGGCCACCATCAGCAAAGGCAGCGGCCAGTTCGTGCGGCCCACCGCCCTGGTCACGCCGCACAAGGCTGCCAGCGGCAAGGATGCGGTGACTTTCAACTTCGAGAACCAGCCGGTGCAGGCGGTGGTCAAGGCCATCCTCGGCGACCTGTTGAAGGAGAACTACACCATCGTGCCGGGCGTGGAGGGCAATATCTCCTTCTCAACCTCCCAACCGGTGGATCAGGCGCAGGCGCTGCCGATTCTCGAAACCCTGCTCAGCTGGACCCACAACGCTCTGGTCAAGCGCGCCGGTGGTTACGTCGTATTGCCTGAAAAGGATGCGGTGTCGGGCAACCTCGTGCCCAGCCTCGGCGCCGCCGCGCCGGCGGGTGGACTGCAGGCTCGGCTGTTTCCGCTGCGTTACATCTCGGCGACCGAGATGCAGAAACTGATCAAGCCGTTCGTGCGCAAGGATGCGGTATTGCTGGTCGATCCGGCGCGCAACCTGCTCGTGCTCGCCGGCACGCCGCAGGAACTGGCCGATGACGAGCGCATGGTGCGCACCTTCGATGTGGACTGGTTGCGCGGCACCTCGGTGGGCGTGTTCAACCTGCAATACGCACGCGTCGGCGAGCTGATGCCCAAGTTGGACGGCCTGTTCGGCGAACACGGCAGCACGCCGCTGGCGGGCATGCTGCGCTTCATCCCGATCGAGCGCACCAATGCGCTGGTGGTGATCAGCACCCAACCCGACTACCTGCATGAGGTAGGCGAGTGGATCAGCAAGATCGACGCCGGCGGCGGCAACCAGCCCCAGCTGTTCGTCTACGACGTGCGCAATCTGAAGGCCTCCGATCTCGCCAGGTATCTGGCCCAGATCTACACCAACGGCGCCGGCAGCGGCGGCGACAGCGGTGGCCAGGTCGGGCCGGGTCTCAGCAGCGGCACGCTGGGCAGCGCCGACAACATGAATGCCGCGAGCATGGGCAGCACCGCGGGCAGCTTCGGCAACACCGGCACGGGTGCAGGCTCGTTCGGCTCCGGCGGGCTGAACAGTGGCTCGAACGGCGGCCTCGGCAGCAGCGGCGAGAGTCGTGACGGCAGTGGCAGCAGCAGTGGCACCAGCAGCGGCATCGGCGGCAGCGTGGCAACCGGCACGAGCTCGGCCTTCGGCAGCAACCAGGGCGGTGGCGAGGCTGGTGGCCAGCAATACGCCTCCAGCGATGGCAGCGTGCGGATCAGCTCGGTCGACAGCAACAACCAGCTGCTGGTGCGCGCGAGGCCGTCGCAATGGGAGGAGATCAAGCACGCCATCGACAAGCTCGACAACGTGCCACTGCAGGTGCAGATCGAGACCCGCATCCTGGAGGTCAAGCTCACCGGCCAGTTCCAGTTTGGCGTGCAGTGGTACCTGAAGGGACTTGTCGGCAGCACGGTGGACAACAACGGCAACTTCATTCCCGGCTCCACTACCGCCAGCCAGTACGGCGCACTTGGCAAGGGTGGTCCGGGCTTCAACGGTGAGCCGTTCTTTTATTCCTTCCTCAATCACAACATGCAGGTGGCCATCCGCGCGATGGAAACCAGCGGCAATACCAAGACGCTGTCCGCGCCTTCGATGGTGGTGATGAACAACCAGGTCGGCAGCATCCAGGTGGGTGACCGCATTCCGATCAACCAGACTTCGGTGAGTACCGGCCTCGGCTCGGGCAACACGTACAACTCGGTCGACTACCTCAACACCGGCGTCATCCTCAACGTGCGGCCGCGGATCAATCCCGGTGGCCTGGTCTACATGGATGTGAGCCAGCAGGTGAGTCAGCGCGACTCGTCGCAGCCGCTGGTGAACGGCAATCCGTCGATCTCGCAGCGCCAGCTCAGCACTCAGGTGGCGGTGCAGAGTGGCCAGACGGTGCTGCTCGGCGGCTTGATCCAGCAGGACGAGGGCGTGACCAATACCGGCATACCTGGCCTCAACCGGATTCCGCTGATCGGTCGCCTGTTCGGCAGCACCAATCGCAACCGCGACCGCACCGAACTCATCGTGCTGATCACGCCGCGCATCATCCGCAACAGCCAGGAGGCCAAGCAGGTCACGGACGAGTATCAGGAGAAATTCGAATCGCTGGCGCCGCTGCACCAGGCTGAAGGCGCGAGCCGAGCCGGCAAGCCGACCGCTGCGGCAGCGAGCGAGCCGCCAGCCGTCCCGCCACCGAGCTGGCCGCAGCAACTCCAGCAGCACGCCGAGTCCGCATTGCAGCAGGGTGATTTCACCACCGCGCAGGATCTGGCGATGCAGTCGTGGAAGCAGGGCACGCGTCGAGGTGCCTTGTGCGAGCGCAACTGGCAGGTCGTGCTGGATGCGCGCAAGCACAGCAGCGAGCTCGGCAGCGTCGATGCAGCGCGCGCCCAGCAGGCGACCTGTCTGAGACCAGCCGCCCGGTAGCGGATGGCAGCGGCGACGGGCCTGCACGGGCCCGTCGTCTGGACGCCAGTCGCTATCATCTGCACCGATGACCGCGGCCACACCCATGCTTCCGATCACCGACGTATTGCCGGACATCCTGGCTGCGCTGGCGGTGCAGCCGCGGCTGGTGCTGGAAGCGCCACCCGGTGCGGGCAAGACCACCCAGGTGCCACTGGCCATGCTCGACGCGCCATGGCTCGCCGGGCAGAAGATCGTGATGCTGGAGCCGCGCCGCATCGCGGCACGCGCCGCCGCGCAGTTCATGGCGCGGCAACTGGGTGAAGAGGTGGGCCACACGGTCGGCTACCGCATCCGCTTCGAATCGCGGGTGAGTGCAACCACGCGGGTGGAAGTGGTCACCGAAGGCATCCTGACTCGCTTGATCCAGGCCGATCCCGAGCTCACCGGTATCGGCGCGATCATCTTCGACGAATATCATGAGCGGCATCTGGCTGGCGATCTTGGCGCCGCACTCGCACTCGACGTACAGGCCACCCTGCGTCCCGACCTGCGTTTGCTGCTGATGTCCGCCACACTGGATGGCGCGCGTGTCGCCAGCTGGCTTGACGCGCCGCGCATCACCAGCCCCGGCCGCAGCTTTCCGGTGCGTATCGAGCATCCGCCGGCGCGAACGGCAGAAGGCCTCGAACATCAGGTCGCACGCGTGGCGCGACAGGCCCTCGAGGAAACCGATGGCGACATGCTGGTGTTCCTGCCCGGTCGCCGCGAGATTGCGCAGGTGCAGGTGCTGCTCGAACGGGTTCTCCCGAACAGCGGAAAAGGCGGGGAGAGTCTCGAGGTCCTGCCGCTTCACGGCGAACTGTCACTGACCGAGCAACAAGCCGCGCTCGCTCCGGCCGAACACGGCACGCGCCGCATCGTGCTGGCCACCAATGTCGCCGAATCAAGCATCACCTTGCCCGGCATCCGTGCGGTCATCGACAGCGGCCTCGCGCGCGAGCCACGCTTTGATCCGAACTCGGGTTTCACCCGGCTGGAGACCGTGACCATTTCGCGTGCATCGGCGGATCAGCGGGCCGGTCGGGCGGGTCGCGTGGCGGCGGGCACGGCGTATCGCCTGTGGCCGCAGAGTCGGACCCTTGAGGTCGGGCGCAGTGCGGAAATCAAGCTGGCGGAGCTGTCTGGTCTGGCGCTCGAACTGGCGGCCTGGGGTATCACGGCGGAGAGTGGCGAAGGCCTGGCATGGCTGGATCCCCCGCCTGCCGGCGCGTTGGCGCAGGCGCGGGAATTGCTGCAGTCGCTTGGTGCGCTGGCCAACGATGGGCGGATCACTGCGCTGGGTCGAAGCATGCTCGACCTCGGCGCGGCGCCGCGTCTCGGCGCTGCGGCCTTGCGGGCGCCTACCGTGAGGCATGCGCTGGCGGCCGACCTGCTGGCGTTGATGGAAGCGCGTTCCCCCATGCGCGGCGCACAGGCGCGCAATGACGACTTTCGCGTGCGTCTGGCGGCCCTGCACGCCTGGCGCGATCGTCGCGGCAACTCATTGCGCGGTGACGCGGACGGCGGAGCGCTGGCCGCCATCGAGCAGGCCAGCAAGGGCTGGCGCAGACGTCTGGACGTCCGCACTGCGGCCAGCGGAGTGCCCGACAGCCACGCCGTCGGCGACTTGCTCGCGCACGCCTTTCCCGATCGCATCGCCCATCGCGACGACAGCAATCCGCTGCGCTACGCGCTTGCCAACGGTCGCGGCGTGCGCCTGCACGAGAACACCGCCATGCTTGGCGAACCCTGGCTGGTGGTGCTCGACTTGCGCCTGGAGTCGCGTGACAGCCTGGTCTACGCCGCCGCGCCGCTGGACCCGCGCATGCTCGAACGCGATTTCCCCGCCCGGTTCGCGCGTGAACGCATGTTGCGCTGGAACGACCAGCGCGGCGCCGCCGAAGCCTTCGAGGAGGATCGTTTTGGCGCCATCGTGCTCGATCGTCGCAGTGTGCCGGTGAAGCCGGAAGACGCCTTGCCCGCGATGCTGGCCGCGATCCGCGCAGGTGGGCTCGGCGTGCTGCCATGGAGTGACCACGCGCGGCGACTGCGTTCGCGCATGCAGGCCGTGCGCGCGTGGATGCCCGAGCTCGGCTTGCCCGATCTGTCCGACGCCGCGCTGCTTGCCACACTTGATGCGTGGCTCGCGCCGTATCTCGCTGGCAAGCACCGTCTCGATGCCTTGCGCGCCGAAGACCTGTCGCAGGCCCTGACGGCACTGTTCGACTACGAACAACGACAACAGCTCGATGCGCAGGCGCCCGAGCTGCTTGTCGTGCCCAGCGGCCAGGCGCGCCGACTCGAATATGCCGACACCGACTCACCGGTGCTGGCGGTCAAGCTGCAGGAATTGTTCGGTCTGGCCGATACACCTCGCGTCGGTGGCGGCCGCATTCCGGTCACCCTGCATCTGTTGTCACCGGCAGGCCGCCCGATCCAGGTCACCCAGGACCTGCGCGGCTTCTGGGAACGCACCTATCCGGAAGTGAAGAAGGAACTGAAGGGGCGTTATCCCCGGCACCCGTGGCCGGACGATCCGTGGACCGCTAGCGCAACGCATCGGGCCAAGCCGCGGGGGAAGTGAGGAAGACCAGGCCAGTCGCGGCTCATCGCGGCGCGGCGATCCGCAGGATTCATCCGTTGGTGTCACACATCGCGTCGTCGAAAAGTTGCCGAGAAGCGTTCAATGCTGCAACGTCGTGAAAAAGGAAAGCGGCGGACATCCCGTCCGCCGCTTTCCTGTCACAACCCTGATGGGTTAGACGCTGTGCTTGTACTTGCGACGGCGCAAAGCCGCAGCCAGCCCGACCAGCCCGATGCCAAACAGACCCAGCGACGCAGGCTCCGGAACGTCGGTTGCGCCCCCGGGACCCGTGCCGGGATCGACGCTGCCAATTCCCGTAATGACAAACTCCCCGGGTGCACTCATCGTGTCGATGCAGCAGTTGGTGCCGGTAAACAGCCCCCAAGTGCCATCCCCCAGGACGAGGGGATCGGTGAAGAACCAATCATTATCATCCGGGCTGTTGCTAAAGTTGAGCGGTTCTACGGCGAAACCAGTCAAGATGCCATTCGTCACCATGTCGCTCATTTCATCCGTGGTTCCGCCCAGGTTGTTTGCAAACCCGGTCCACTGGAAAACTGGCCACAAGGCCGGATCAGTGCCGTAGATGCCAATCCTTACGCCACCATTGGCGGTGGAAGGCGCACTCTGATCACCATGCCAGTGCTGGCCCCACATGGTGATCGTGCCGTTGCCGTTGTCTTTCCAGCCAAAGGCGGTCAGGTGCGCACTGGCGGTACCTGCCACGCCAAGAAGCGAAGCTACGAGAAAAGACATCAGGAATGTCTTCATCCGTCCGGCAGCTTTTGGTCGTGTGGCGACCGACGCGTTTTGATTGAGTTTCACGATAGTTCTCCTCAGGATTCGTCGTGGTTGCGAGCGGAGCGATTGAGGTCAGGCACGATTTCCGTCGTTTGCCGATTGGCTTCAAACTGTCCCCTCCCCGATTAATTCTTAGCACTATCTGTGCCAAGGGGGAGACAGCCGAGGACTACCAAAAAATACTTCTGTATTCAATGCGTTGGAATCGCCATATGCGTTAAGCAAAACGATCCATTCCAGAAAAATCCGCTCGATTCGTAAAATATTCCGACGTTCGTATCGCAGGCGATCCGCCTGCAGACACCGGGTCAACGGTGGGCTCGTCGTGCAGGCGCCTGGGCACCCGAGCGAGATCTTCATTTCTTCGCCAGTGGCCGGCATGGGTCCGCCATGACTGTTGCAGGTCGCGCAGGTGTAGCGGGCCGGGGTTTGCCTCGTTGCAATGCTTCTTGTCGCAAGTATCGGCATGCGGTTTCGGATTGTGCGGATCACCGCCACTCGGCCTGCGCTGGCGGGTTGGGCAAGCCCAGCCCCCTGTCTCAATAATCCTGCCGGTCGGCCGATACACCAGTTGAGCGGAGGAAAGAAACGCAGGTGCGTGCCGGGAAATGCGGTGCGTGACCTGGCTGAGGCCGCCCTCTTTCCCCGTACCGGCGCGTGACCCTTCTGTACCCTCAACTGCAACGGACCTCCATGGCGGCGAATTTGCCAGAGAATATGGATCTCCCGGCGCTCCATCCGGCAAGGAAGGCTCGCCGTGACGACGGTGTTGCCGAGATTTCGATGGCGACGCCGTCGCGCCGGCATCCGGGCGCCTGGGGGTGGAGCCTGCTTGCCTTGCTCGCGGGCCTGGCATTGGCCTTTGCAGCGCACCACCAGCAACAGCGGCGACAACTGGCGGAACGCGCCCTGGTGCGCGGCGAGATGGCCAGCGCGACCTTTGCATCGCTGCAAAACAGGTTGCACTCCGCGGAATCGGTGTTGCGTTCGGTGCAGACACTGTTTCTTGCGTCGGACGAGGTGACGCATGCCGAGTTCGCGAATTTCTACGCCAACATGCGCCCGCGCGAGCAGTTTCCCAGCCTGCTGGCATTGGCGTATGCGCGACGCGAGCCGGGCGCGCACGGCGACCGCTACGTGACGCGTTGGGCGGAGCCGCAAGCGGGCAACGCCTCGCTGGTCGGCCTGGCGGTGGGTTCGCAGCCGGACAATCTTGCCGGACTGCTGGCTTCGCGAGACAGTGACCAGGCCGTCCTGTCGGCTCCGTTTCGCCCGGTGCAGCAAACTCGTGTTTCGGGTATCGACGACGGCATGACGTTCAGGCTGCCGGTGTTCAGCCCGGGGGATCCTCCGCAAACGGTTGCCCAGCGGCGCCAGCGCGCGGTGGGCTCCATTGCCGTGTCTTTCCGGGCCAGCAAGTTGCTCGGCAACCTGATGCCACAAGACGTGAATCGGCTGCTGCGACTCAAGCTCACCGACGTCACCGACGCCAGACAGGCTTTGCCCCTGTTCGACTCGATGCCCGGCGCACCGCAGGCGGCGGACGGGTTCCGGTTTGAGCGTCAGCTGGCCTATGGCGGCCGACTTTGGGACGTGGTGATGACCTCCCGCGAGACCGCCTCTCCGGCGCCGGAGTGGAACCAGTCGATGCTGCCGGCCGGCGTGCTGGCGAGTGTGCTGCTGGCCTTGCTGGTGTACTCGATCGCCAGTACCCGGCAGCGTGCGCTCGAGTTGGGGTGGCAGATGAGCCGGCGCTATCGGGAGAGCGAGGAGCGCTTCCGCGCGCTGAACGAATTGTTGCCGGCCCTGGTATTGCTGGCGGAAGTGGACAGCGGTCGGATCACCTACGCCAACCGCGCCTCACGTGACCGTCTGGGTGAGCAGGCAACCGCGCGACTGTTGCCGGATCTGTTCGAGGATGAGCTGCTGCGTACGCAGCTGCGCGGCGTCGATACCAGCGGTTGCTGTCGCGTCGAGGCGCTGTTGTGCAACGACGCGGGTATGCAATTCTGGGCCAGCGTGGCGATTTCGCGGGTGGAGCTCAGCGGCAGCAGCAAGCTGCTGATGGTGGCAAGCGACATCAGCGAAGAGCGTCAGCTGACCGAGCAACTGAGTCACCAGGCCAGCCACGACGTGCTGACCGATCTCTACAACCGGCGTGAATTCGAGCGCCGCCTGCAGGAAGTCCTGGCCGCGGGTTTCGTCGGTTCGCCGATGGTCGTGCTGCTGTACCTGGATCTTGACCAGTTCAAGCTGATCAACGACACCTCCGGCCATCTGGCAGGCGATCAGTTGCTTGCACAGCTTTCGGGCGTGATGCGCGAGCAGTTGCGGGGCGGGGACGTGCTGGCCCGACTCGGCGGCGACGAGTTTGGTGTGCTGCTGACCCGGGTGGCAAACAAGGACGAGGCCGAGCGCGTGGCCGAGCGCCTGCGTCGCTGCATCGATGGCTACGTCTTCATCTGGGAGCAGCGCAGCTACATGATCAGTGTCAGCATCGGCGGCGTGGTTATCGATCATTCGGGAGCGGGGGCGAAGGATCTCTTGACCCAGGCTGACAGCGCCTGCTACCTGGCCAAGGAAATGGGCCGTAATCGCGTGCACTTCTATTCCGAGCGCGACGATCAGACGGTGCGTCGACGTACCGAGATGGATTGGGCGAACCGGCTGCGCTGGGCAATCGACGAAAAGCGCCTGCATCTTGCCTATCAGGAAGTGTGGTCGCTGCCGCTGGCTGGCGGTGCCGTGCCCGGTGTCGAGATGCTGCTGCGCTTTCGCGACGAGTCAGGTGAACTGGTGGTGCCCGGCGTATTCCTGCCCGCGGCCGAGCGCTACGGATTGATGCCGCAAGTCGACCGATGGGTCATCGAGACCACGGTGGCGAATTTCGATAGGTTGCACCCCGCCGGGAGCAACGTGGATATGGTGGCGATCAACCTGTCCGGCGCCAGCATCGACGACGAAGCGCTGGCGGATTGGATCATCGAACTGCTGGAACGCTATCAAGTGGACCCCTCGCGGGTGTGTTTCGAAATCACCGAGACCGTCGCGGTACGGAACTTGTCCAATGTGGCACGCTGCATGGCGCCCTTGCGCGCGGCGGGCTGCCGCATTGCGCTGGATGATTTCGGTGCGGGCATGTCGTCGTTCACCTATTTGAAGAACCTGCCGCTGGATGTCATCAAGATCGACGGCAGCTTCGTGCGTGACATGCTGAGCGATCCGGTGAGCCACCTGATGGTGAAGGCGGTAACCGATATCGGACATCGGCTCGGCCTGGAAGTCATCGCCGAGTGGGTGGCTGATGCGCCCACGGTGGAGGCACTCACGACGCTGGGGGTAAACCGCGTGCAGGGTTTCAGCCTGCATCGTCCGGAGCTGGCCCTGTTCCATCGCCACTGAGCCTGCGTGCCTGCGCGCCTGATGCAGGTCATGGGGGCGATCGGCGTCGCTGTGGCACCATGCGGAGTCATTCACGATCAGTCCCACGCCCCGATGTCCGAACAACCAGTCACCGACAACACGCCTACAGCTCTTGCCGATATTCCGCGGCTGCTGGCAGCCGCGCCACACCGCCCCCTGTTCCTGGCCGGCACCGTCGCGGTGATGTTGAGCATGGCGTGGTGGGCGATCGAGCTGACCTCGATGCATTTCGGCATGGTCGGTTGGCCGCAGCCCACGATTCCGCCGGGTTGGGGTCATGCGATGCTGATCCAGTACGGACTGTTCCCGTTGTTCATGTTCGGCTTCCTGATGACGACCTTCCCGCGCTGGCTGGGTCGGCCGGACCTGCCGCGCACGCGTTTCCTGCCGGTGGCGGGCTGCGTGTTCGGCGGCTATGTATTGGCGAACGTGGGGCTGCTCAACCTGGCCTGGCTGCTGAAGCTGGGCATGGCGGTCATGCTGGTTGGCTACCTGGTGGGGGTGTGGACACTCGCGGGCGTGCTGCGCGCGTCGGTGGCCGAGCGCAAGGGCCACGCGCGCTCGGCACTGCTCGCGCTTTGTCTGGGTACGCTCGGCATCGCCATCTTCCTGGCCTATCTGTTCGGCGCGCCGGCGCAGTGCGCATTGCTGGCGATCAACATCGGCACCTTCGGTCTGCTACTGCCGATCTATTTCACGGTGATGCACCGCATGCTGCCGTTCTTCACCGGCAACATCATCAAGGGCTATCCGGTGATCCGCCCCGACTGGAGCATGCCGGTGGTGTGGGTGCTGTTGCTGACCCACCTGGTGCTGGCGTGGCTTGGCGTGCTGCGCTGGCTGTGGTTGGTGGACGTACCGCTGGCGCTGGTGTTTGCGTGGCACTCGCTGAGCTGGCGGCCGTGGCGGGCGATGCATCCCGGCATCCTGGCGGTCTTGCACCTGGCGTTTGCCTGGTTGCCGGTGGCGTTCGCGCTGTTCGCGATCCAGGACGTGGTGTACGCGACCAGCGGGCATTTCATCCTGGGCCGGGCGCCGCTGCATGCGCTGGGCATCGGCTTCTTCGGCTCGATGCTGGTGGCGATGGTCACGCGCGTCACCCAGGGCCACTCCGGTCGTCCGATGCAGATGGGCAAGGTGGCGTGGCTTTGCTTCGCACTGCTGCAGGTGGTGGCGCTGATACGTATTCGGGCCGAATTGGGTGGCGACATGTATCTGTGGTCGATGGTCGCCGCCTACGGCTGGTTGCTGGCGTTCCTGCCGTGGGTGTTGCGTTCGGCCTGGATCTACCTGACGCCGCGCGCCGACGGCAAATCAGGCTGATATTCCATCGCATGATCCTGCGGCAGGGTGACGCAGATGCCCGCAGAGTGGTCTCCGTTTGACGCAAGTCAATCGCAAGATGTTACGTTCCCCTAGGCTTGCCGCAGAACCCAGGAGAACATCCATGTTGCGACCGTTGACCACCGTTGTTGCCGCCCTCGCCATTGGCGCGCTGGCGGCGTGTTCTGGCAAGTCCCCGCCGTCGGCGTCGACTCCTTTCGGCAGTCCCACCACCTCGCAATCGGTCGCCTCCGAGCGCGGCGATTTCGGTCCGCCGCAGGGCGAGCCGATCCACGCGGTGCTGACCAGCCCGCCGCACGTCCCGCCACCGATCCATCGCAACTATCCGGCGAAGGTGATCGTGGACCTGGAAGTGATCGAGAAGGACATGCCGATTTCCGAGGGCGTGAGCTACACGTTCTGGACCTTCGGCGGTACCGTGCCGGGCAGCTTCATCCGCGTGCGCCAGGGCGACACCGTCGAGTTCCACCTGAAGAACGCGCCGGACAGCAAGATGCCGCACAACATCGACCTGCACGGCGTGACCGGTCCCGGTGGCGGCGCAGCATCGAGTTTCACCGCGCCGGGGCATGAGTCGCAGTTCACCTTCAAGGCACTCAACCAGGGCATCTACGTCTACCACTGCGCCACCGCGCCGGTGGGCATGCACATCGCCAACGGCATGTACGGCCTGATCCTGGTCGAGCCGCCCGAAGGCATGAGCCCGGTAGACCATGAGTACTACGTGATGCAGGGTGATTTCTACACCACGGGCAAGTATCGCCAGAAGGGTCACCAGCCGTTCGACATGGAGAAGGCGATCGACGAGAACCCGACCTATGTGCTGTTCAACGGCAAGGAAGGCGCACTCACCGGTGACAACGCGTTGACGGCCAAGACCGACGAGAAGGTGCGCCTGTTCATCGGCAACGGCGGTCCCAACCTGGTCTCCAGCTTCCACGTGATCGGCGAGATCTTCGACAAGGTGCAGCCCGAAGGCGGCACCCATCCGCAGGAGAACGTGCAGACCACGCTGATTCCCTCCGGCGGTGCCGCGATGGTGGAGTTCCGCACCGACGTGCCGGGCAGCTACGTGCTGGTCGACCACTCGATCTTCCGGGCCTTCAACAAGGGCGCGCTGGGCATCCTCAAGGTGGATGGCCCGGAGAACAAGCTGGTGTATTCGGGCAAGGAAGTGGACTCGGTCTACCTGGGTGATCGCTCCGAGCCAAACCTGAAAGCCGTGTCCGTCGCCGCGAAGGCGCACGCCGCCGGCACGTTGACCAAGGATGACCAGATTGCGGCGGGCAAACAGCTGTTCACGGGCACCTGCTCGGTTTGCCACCAGCCCAATGGCGAAGGCCTGCCCAACGTGTTCCCGCCGCTGGCAAAGTCTGACTACCTTGCGGCCGATCCCAAGCGCGCCATCTCCATCGTCACGCACGGCCTCACCGGCAAGATCAAGGTGAACGGTCACGAGTACGACTCGGTGATGCCGCCGATGGCCCAGTTGACCGACGACGAAGTGGCCAACATCCTCACCTACGTCTTGAACAGCTGGGAAAATCCCGGTGGCCAGATCACCAAGGAGGAAGTGGCCAAGGAACGCGCCGCAGCTGGCCCGCGTGCGGATCCGGAGCACTGAGAATGCACGCGCGACTGGCCCTGGCGTGGTTGGGGCTGATGCTCGCACTCCCGGCAGCGGCGGCGGAATTCGCCGCCCTGCCGGGAGGCACGTTCACCAGCGTGCTGCCTGCCGACGGCAAGACCGCGCCGGCGCAGGTGGCACCGTTCCAGCTGCGCACCGAGCTGGTCACCAATGGCGAGTTTCTGGCCTTCGTCAAGGCGCATCCCGAGTGGCAGCGAGACAAGGTAGCCAGCATTCTCGCTGATGCACGCTACCTGACCCATTGGGAGGGCGCCGAGCTGCTGGGTGAGCATGCCCAGGCACGGCAACCGGTGACACGGGTCAGCTGGTTCGCTGCACAAGCCTATTGCGAAAGCGAACAGGCGCGCCTGCCGGCCTGGTACGAATGGGAGTTCGCGGCCGCCGCAGACGCGACGCGGCGTGACGCCCGCAAGGACCCCGCCTGGCGCGAGAGCATTCTGGGCTGGTACGCGCGTCCTTCCAATGCCGCGCTGCCAGCGGTCGGGGGAGCCGCCAACGTCTACGGCGTGCGTGACATGAATGGCCTGGTGTGGGAATGGGTCGACGACTTCAACGCCCTGATGGTGGCCAGCGACAGCCGCCAGCAGGGCGATCCGGACCTGCTGAAGTTCTGTGGCGCCGGCGCGATCAGCATGCAGGAGAAGGAAAACTACGCGGTGCTGATGCGCATCGCCATGCTGTCCGCGCTGAAAGCGGCCGACACCACCAACAACATGGGCTTCCGCTGCGCGAAGCCCAATTGAGGAACCTGCCATGAAGCGTTTGCTGTTGCTTGTCGCCGGTCTGCTGTTGGCTGGTCTCGCCTACGCGGCCACGCCGCTGCCGGGCGACTCGGTCTACAACCTGCCCGTGCAGCTGACCATGCAAGATGGCCAGCGGCAGTTGCTGTCGGCGCGGCGCGGGCGGCCGCAACTGGTGACGATGTTCTACACCAAATGCCAGATGGTCTGTCCGATGATCATCGACAGCCTGCGGCTGACCCGCAACGCGCTGGACCCGGCGGCGCGCGCGCAGGTGGACTTGCTCGCCGTGAGTTTCGATCCCGCCCAGGACGACGTGGCGACGCTGCGCACCTATGCCGAAAAGCGCAAACTCGATCCGCGGATCTGGACGCTGGCACGGGCCGAACCGGCCCAGGTGCGCCAGCTGTCCGGCGTGCTCGGTCTGCAGTACCGGCAGTTGCCCGACGGTGAGTTCAACCACAGCAGCGAACTGATCCTGCTTGACGCGGATGGCCGCATCGCGGCCCGCACCACGGTGATCGGCAAGCTCGATCCCGCCTTCGTGAAAACCATCCACGAAGTCGTATCCACCCCGTGATCTGAGCGCCCAGCGATTCGCAGCCCGTAGGGCGGGCTCTGCCCGCCGTTTTCACGCTGCGCGCGAGGACGGCGGGCAGAGCCCGCCCTACCACCACGCGTGGATCATGCTCTATCGATGGTTGGCGAGCGCGGCGAGTTGTCACGCCTGCCATTTTCCTTCGGCACGCTTGACGACGGTCAATCCATCGCCGCGGAAGCGCACGCACACTGCGCGCACACTCGAGGGGAACACATGATGAACACGAATCACCGGATGGTTCTTGCCGCGGGCTTGCTTGCCGCGGCGTTATCTGGCCCTGCTGTGGCACGCGATAGTCTTGCCACAACGCCGGCGTCAGCACCGGCAACGTGGCAGCTGGAATGGGATACGCGCCTGCGCCAGGAGCAGGTCGACGACGACGCCTTCAGTCGCGACGCCCGCGCCACCACGTTGCGTCTGCGCCTCGGCTTGCGCGCCCAATTCGGCAGCGGTTGGAGCGGACTGCTGGAAGGCGCTGGTGTGACTGCTGCCGACGATCGCTACAACAGCGGTGCGAATGGTCGTACGCAATACCCGTCGATCACCGACCCGCGCGGCGGCGAACTCAACCAGGCCTGGCTCGGCTGGCAGGGTGAGGCGTTTGGCGCCACGCTGGGGCGGCAGCGCATCCAGCTGGACAACCAGCGCTGGGTCGGCAACAGCGGCTGGCGCCAGTTCGAGCAGACCTATGACGCGATCGCGCTGCAGTGGCAGCCGGCGCGCAACTGGACCGTGCGCTACGACTGGCTCGATCGCGTGCATCGGGTGGCTGGCCCCGATGCGATCAATCCGCTGGCGCGCGATCGCCAGCTCGATACGCATCTGCTCAACACCGCCTACGTGCGCGGCGCACAAACCTGGGTCGGCTATGTCTATCTGCACCAGGATCGCGACGTGCGGACTGCCTCCACCGCGACCCTTGGTTTGCGTTGGACCGGCAGCCATCTGGAAAACGGCAGCGGTCCCGCCTGGACGGCCGAGTTCGCGCGGCAAGCAGACTACGCCAACAACCCGGCCAACTATGCGGTCAGTTACTGGCTGCTGGAGCCGAGCTGGAGTCTGCCGGCAGTGACCGTGAAGCTGGGTTGGGAGCATCTGGGCAGCGACGGCACCCACGCGCTGCAGACACCGCTCGCTACCCTGCACGCGTTCAACGGTTGGGACGACCGCTTCAACGTGACCCCGGCCGGTGGATTGGAGGATCGGTATCTGGGCGTCAACGGCAGGTTCGGCCGTGGCCGCCTGGCCGGCAAGCTGGCCTGGGCGGTTGCGTACCACGACTATCGCGCGGACCGCGGCACACGATACGGCAGCGAATGGGATGCGTCGCTGACGTTTGCACTGGCGCAAGGTCTCAGCGGTATGTTGAAACTGGCGAACTATCGCGCTGACGGCCTCGACCGCGACAACGCCAAACTGTGGTTGCAATTGGAATGGAAGGGGCAGCATGCGGCGCCATAGGCATGCCGAGTGCCCGATTGCGGCCTGCCTGTCCGCATCGGCTGCCCGCATATGGCCGCACGTGATGGCAATTTCACCTCGTCCAATCGCCGGAGCATGTACGATGTGACGTGGTGACGCGCGCGTACTTTGCGTGCCGGGACGGGCGTGAATTGTCCGTCGACGTGGCTGTCGATCGAAGTCCGGTCGACAGCTTGCCGCGCCCACATCCTGCGATTCCCTCACCTGATGGATTTTTCATGACACGTCCTTCCTCGTTCGATTACGAACAACTACGGGCCTGCGGCCGCGGCGAACTGTTCGGCGACGACAACGCGCGCCTGCCTTCGCCACCCATGCTGATGTTCGACCGCATCACCAGGATTTCCGACGAGGGTGGCTCCCACGGCAAGGGCCTGATCCATGCCGAGCTGGACATCCATCCGGACCTGTGGTTTTTCGGCTGCCATTTCATTGGCGACCCGGTGATGCCAGGATGCCTGGGCCTGGATGCGATGTGGCAGCTGAGCGGCTTCTTCCTGCCGTGGCTGGGCGAGCCCGGTCGTGGTCGCGCGCTGGGCGTGGGCAACGTGAAGTTCTCCGGCCAGGTGATGCCGACAGCCAAGCTGGTGCGCTACGAGATCGACATCCGCCGGGTGATGCGCGGCAAGCTGCGGCTGGTCATCGCCGATGGCAAGACCTTCGTCGACGACCGCCTGATCTACGAGGCCAGCGACATGCGCGTGGGCCTGTTCCAGTCTACCGAGGGGTTCTGAGATGCGTCGAGTTGTAGTGACGGGCATGGGCGTGGTTTCCTGCCTGGGCAACACGCTGGAAAGCGTGACGACGGCCTTGCGTGATGGCCATGCGGGCATCCGCGAAGTTCCCGAGTATCGCGAGCTGGGATTGCGCAGCCAGATTGCCGGCGTGCCCGAGATCGACCTGGAAGCGGAGATCGATCGCAAGCTCAAGCGTTTCATGGGCGATGCAGCGGCCTATGCCTACGTGTCGATGCGCGACGCGATTGCTGACGCGGGCCTGACTCCCGAACAAGTGCGCAACCCGCGCACCGGCGCCATCGCCGGCTCCGGTGGCGGCTCGCCGCGCTGGCAGATCGAGACCGGCGACCTGCTGCGCAACAAGGGCGTGCGCAAGATCGGCCCGTACATGGTGCCGCGCACGATGTGCTCGACCGTGTCGGCCACGCTGGCCACCACGTTCGGCCTGCTCGGCCTCACTTATTCGATTTCCGCCGCGTGCGCCACCTCGGCGCATTGCATCGGCGCGGCGGCCGACCTGATCCGCCACGGCGCGCAGGATGTGATGTTTGCCGGCGGCGCGGAGGAAGTGCACTGGGGCATGACCGCGCAGTTCGATGCGATGGGTGCGCTGTCCAGCGGTCGCAATGACACCCCGCAGACGGCCTCGCGCCCCTACTGCGTCGGCCGCGACGGCTTCGTCATCGCCGGTGGAGGCGGCATGCTGGTGCTGGAGGAATACGAGCATGCCAAGGCGCGCGGTGCGCGCATCCATGCCGAGCTGGTCGGTTACGGCGTCACCTCCGACGGCGCCGAGATGGTGGCTCCTTCGGGTGAAGGCGCGGTGCGCTGCATGCAGATGGCCATGGCCAACGTGAGCGCTCCGATCGACTACCTCAATACCCACGGCACCTCCACGCCGCTGGGCGACATCGTGGAACTCAATGCGGTACGCGAGGTGTTCGGCGACGCGGTGCCACCGCTGTCCTCGACCAAGGCGCTCACCGGTCACTCGCTTGGCGCGGCCAGTGTGCACGAGGCGATCTACAGCCTGCTGATGCTCGAGCAGGGCTTTGTCGCCGGCTCGGCCAACATCGACGAACTCGATCCGCGTGCCGAAGGCTTCCCGATCCTGCGTGAAAGCCGCCCGGAAAAACTCACCACGGTGATGTCGAACAGCTTCGGCTTCGGCGGCACCAATGGCAGCCTGGTGTTTGCCAAGGTGTGATGCCGGCGCGGTCGGATCACGCCGGCTTGCCGCAGGTCAAGGAGCCGGCCATCTGCTCACTCTAAGCTGCATGGCAATTGGCTGCCGGAGTGGCTTGTGTCCGTGGATACATCCAATCAGCGCGCCCTTGCGGCGCGCCTGTTGTCCTTGCTTGACCTGACCAGCCTGGGCGAGAACGACATCCCGGCGCAGATCGAGGCCTTGTGCAACGCGGCCGTGGCTGCGCCGCGCCTGCCTGCTGCGGTTTGTGTTTATCCGGAACACGTCACCACTGCGCGTCGCTGGCTGCGCGGCGATGCCGTGAAGGTGGCCACCGTGGTGAACTTTCCCGACGGCGGCAGCGACCCCGCGCGCGTCGAACGCGAGACACGGCGCGCGCTGGGCGCGGGCGCTGACGAGATCGACCTGGTGCTGCCGTATCGTGCCCTGCTCGACGGGGACGCGGCTTGCGCACGCACCGTGGTGCGGGCCTGCCGCGCAGTCTGCACGGATGGTGTGCAGCTCAAGCTGATTCTGGAGACCGGCGTGCTGGGCACGCACCAGTTGATCCGCGCCGCTTGCACCATCGGCCTTGAGGAAGGTGTGGACTTTCTCAAGACCTCCACCGGCAAGGTGCCGGTCAACGCCACGCCCGAGGCAGCCATGCAAATCCTCGACGCCATCGCCGGCGCCGGCGGTCGTTGCGGGTTCAAGGCGGCGGGCGGCATCCGCACGCTGGACGATGCGACCACCTACCTGGACTTGGCCGAGGCGCGGCTGGGCCGAGCCTGGTGTGACGCAAGGCACTTCCGCATTGGCGCCAGCGCGCTGTTCCGTGAACTGTCCGCGCTGGCCTCGGACGCCACATGAATGCGCCGGGTGCAGCCAGCCTGATTCGGCGCAAGCGCGACGGCGCAACGCTGGACACGGCACAGCTGCATGCGCTGGCACAGGGCATCGGCGGCGGCTCGTGGAGCGAAGGCCGGCTCGGTGCATTTGCGATGGCGGTGGCATGGCGCGGCATGGCCGTCCATCCGCGCCTGTCGCCGCTGGCGGCAGGCCGCAGTTTTCTCCTCTGCGCATGATCGCCACATGACGACGCCCCACCTCGACGCCACGCCCGGCCTGATCGCCGACACCGTCCTGCTGCCCGGCGACCCGTTGCGCGCACGCCACATCGCCAACGAGTTTCTCGATGACGCGCGCGAGGTGAACACCCGCCGCAACATGCTCGGATACACCGGCCACTATCGCGGCATGCACGTGTCGGTGCTGGGTAGCGGCATGGGTATCCCCTCCTGCGCGATCTATGCCACCGAACTGGCGCGCGTGTTCGGCGTGCGCCGCATCGTGCGCGTAGGCACCTGCGGCGGCGTGGGCGACGTCGAACTGGGCGACCTGTTGCTGGCCCAGGCGGCGTCGACCGATTCCAATTTCAATCGCCTGCACTTCGCTGGCCACGACCTGGCCGCCTGCGCCGACTTCGAACTGCTGCGTGCGGTGGCCGACGCCGCCGCCGCGCAGCATGTCGAACTGCGCGTCACCGGCGTGTTCAGCACCGACTGTTTTTACCGTGGCGATCCGGAACTGGTCGCGCGGCTGCTGGCGCATCGCATCCGCGGCATCGAGATGGAGTCGGCCGGGCTGTATGGCGTGGCCATGCGCGAGGGTTTCCAGGCGCTGTCGGTACTCACCGTCAGCGACCATCTGCAACACGACACGCACATGCCGGCGACCCAGCGCGAGCAGGGCCTGTCGCGGATGACCGCGTTGGTGCTGGACAGCTTGCGGGGGTCCGGGCCCGGCTGAGCCTGTTGCGACGATTCGACGCGGCCAGCGCATGCACGGATTGATGCAGGTCAGCCATCCCCGCACAGCCACGGGTTAGCATCAAGGCATTCGCGGCAATGGCGCCGCCTGCCGGAGTAGTCGCATGAAACTCGTGCCCACCCTTGTCGTGCTGGCCTGTGGCTTCGGCCTTGTCGCAGTGGCGCAGGCTGCGCCGCAGCACGTGCATGAACACCATGCGGCACCGGCCGCGACCTCGGTCGCACCCAGCGTAGCGGTGCCAGTCCAGCGCTGGGCGCCGGATGCGTCGCTGAAAATCGGTATCCGTCGTGCACATGCCGCCGTGGATCAGCTCAAACACCACGAAATGGGCCACATGAGCGAGTCGATGGTGGTCGATCGCGCCAGCGAGGTGGAAGACGCGGTGACCTACATGTTCGCCCACTGCAAACTCGACGCCGAGCCGGATGCCGCGCTGCACGGCATCCTGGTGCCGCTGCTCGGTGCAGCGCAGGCATTGAAGGCTCACCCGCACGACGTGGCGGCGGTGGCCGACATGCGCGCAGCGCTGGCGCACTATCCGCAGTACTTCAACGACCCGGGCTGGGATCAGCCTGCGCCGGTGGAACATGTGATGCACGACGAGCCGTAGATCTGGCGGCGCTGCCGACTGGCGCTCAGGCCTTGTACTGGTGCGTGTGGTGCACCGCGCAGACGCGACGGGTGAGAAACTCGAAGTAGCGGTCGATGTAGTTGATGCCGTTCTCGTGGTCGATCAGGAACGGGTTCATCAGGGTGTGGCGCAGGATCAGCAGGCGATCCTCGTCCGGATCCAGGGCGCTGGTGTCCAGGCCCAGCGCGCCGAAGATGCGCGCGGTCTGCGCCGGCCCGAGCATGTCCGGCCGCAGGGTGGTGACCGAGCCGAAGAATTCCTTGGTCTGCAGCGGCTGGCGCGGGTCGCTGCGCAAGGTGTCGTGCAACTCGCTCATGAACGTGTTCGCCGCGCTGATCGAGTTGTTGCCGCGCGGGTTGAGTGCGAGGCAGACCAGGTTGCTGTCCGGCGCGAACGGCACCAGCGCCTGCACGCAATCGGACAACTCCAGGGCGAAGCGCTGCGCCCGGGCGTGGAACATCTCCGCCGCGCGCACGGTGGCTTGCGGCAACCGGCCGAATTGGGCGTGATCCAGTGGCAACACCTTGTGCGTCACGTAGACCGCCGCGGCGGCGGCACCGGACTTCGAGCCTTCGGGAATGAACTGGCCGAGGTTGCGATAGCGCGCCAGGTAGTCCTTCGGGGTGCCGCCGTGAAACACGTAGTCGGCGCGCTCGGCCAACAGCGCCATGGCACGGTGGTCGCGGCAGATGAAGGCGCCGCTGCCGTACGGGAGGTAGCCGAGTTTGTGCGGGTCGACGGTGACTGAATCGGTGTCGCCCAGCGCGGCAAACGCCGCGTGCACGGCAGGCGTGGGGAACTGCACGTAGTCGGTGGCCACTTCGTCGCGGGGACGCAGCGTTCCATCCTCGTTGCGGAAAAGGGTGGCCAGGTAACCGCCCCAGGCAGCGTCGATGTGCACGGCGAAATCCAGCCCGCGCGCGCGTGATGCCTCCCGCGCGGCGAGCACCTCATCGACCGGGTCGATCGTGCCGTACTCGGTGCTGCCGAGCACGGCCACGCACATCAGCACCGCCTGTCGTTCGTCGGCGCAACGTTGCAGCGTGTCACGCAGCGCGGCGGCATCCAGGCGCATGCCTTCGGTCGGCAACAGTTCGAGTTGGTCGCGGCCCAGGCCAAGCAGCTTGAGCCCCTTGCTCCACGAGTAGTGGGCGGTGACCGGTGCCAATACCAGCGGCACTTTCAATGACGGATGCGCGGCAAAGAAGCTGGCCAGGCCGCGTTGCTCGATACGCTCGCGTTCGACGCGCTTCACCCAGCGCGTACGATCCGCGGAAGTCTGCGCCGCCAGCCAGGTCTGCCAGCTGCTCAGCAAGGCGATGCCGTCGGCCTGGGACAGGTTGAACGCGGTCCAGTCATCCGGCGGCAAGTCGAGCCCCGGTACTTCCGCCGCGCGCAAGGCCACCGGAAACGCCTTCAACGCGAGCGCCAGCCGCAGCGCCTGGTAGTTGGCCAGCGTGCCGCCCGAAGTGAGGTGGCCGAATGCGCAGCCTTCCTGTGCCGGATCGTGTGGGTAGCCAAGCATGCGCGCCAGTTGCAGGCCGACCTGCACCTCCATGTCGACGGTGACCGGTGCGGCATCCTCGCTGACATTGTTGGGGTTGTAGGGCAGGGTGAGCATCTGCGCGGCCAAGCCGGGCAGCAACAAGTCCGAGGCCATGTGGCCGATGTAGCGCGGGCTGTGGAACGGCACGGATTTCTTCAGCGCCGCCGAAAGCTGGTGCAGTTCCCGGCGCATGCGCGATTCGAAGGCCACGTAGTCCGGATGATGCGTGGCAGCCGTGCCGATCGCCGGCGGGTCCTCGGGATGAAAATTGCGCCGCCAGTAGACGTGGTCGCGCAGGAACTCCACCAGCATCCTTTCCAGCAGGCCGTCGTTCTCGCCATACGGCCCCAGGAAGCAGGCGTCCAGCGTATGGTCGCGCGGTTCGCCGCCGCCGAAGGGTTGTGCCGCGCTCATGCCGGCCATCCGAGAAACCAGCCTGCCGGGTGGTGCATGCGCGCCACGCCGAGCATGTAGACATAGGTCGCCAGTGCTGCCACGAAAAATGCCAGGCGAGCACGCGATGTACGCGCCCGACGCAGTGCCAGCGTGCCCAGCACCACGTAGGCCACCAGCAGCACCAGTTTGGTGGTGAGCCAGCCGTTGGCAAACATCGCGGCCGGCAGCACGCTCACCAGCATCAGCGCGGCGGTGAGCAAGGTGGTGTCGATGGTGTAGCTGAGCAGGCGCAGCGATGTGAACTGCGCGACCCGCTCGTGGCCTGCCTGCACCAGAACACCGCGAAACGCGAACAGCAGGCCGCTGGCCAGCACGCAGGCGATGTGCACCCATTTGATCTGCGGATAGAACTCGATCACGGCATCCCTCGGGCTTCGTGCAATGAATTCATGATCAGGGCGCGCCGTGCGGCGCGCCCTGACGTACATCACCAGCCTTGCATCACGCGCCTTCGAGCACGGCTTGCGGCAGCGGAGCGGCCGTTTCCCGCGTGACGGGCTCGGGTTCCGGCATCGGCACGGCCTGCGTGCGCGGCTTGCGAACGAGCCACAGCGAGGCCACGAATGCCGAGATCACCAGTGCGCCGATCGCGAACAAGGTGTCGCCGGGCACCCGCATCCATACCAGCATGTGCACGATCGGCTGGTCCATGAACTCGGCCGAACGCGCGGCCCAGTAACCGTTCTCCAGCACTGCCTTCAGTTGCAGGATGCCCAGCGGAAGGAGGGTCAGCACTGCCATCAGGGAGAGTCCGATATTGAGCAGCCAGAAGGCACTCTTGAGCCATCCTTCGCGCCACTGCGCGGCCGGCTTGATGCCGCGCAGGCAGAACAGCATCAGGCCCAGGCCGAGCATGCCGTACACGCCGAACAGCGCGGTGTGGCCATGGCTGGCGGTAAGGTTGAGGCCCTGCATGTAGTACAGCGCGATCGGTGTGTTGACCAGGAAGCCTAGCAGGCCGGCGCCGACCAGGTTCCAGAAGCTGACCGCCACGAAGAACATGATCGGCCAGCGGTAGCGCGCCATCCACGGCGCGGCGTGCTGCTTCTTCCAGGTGTCGTAGGCTTCCAGCCCGATCAGCGCCAGCGGTACCACTTCGAGCGCCGAGAAGCTGGCGCCCAGCGCGATCACCGCCGTGGTGGTGCCGCTGAAGTACAGATGATGCAGCGTACCGAGCACGCCGCCGGCCATGAACACGATGGTCGCAAACAACACGCTGGTGGTGGCCGTGGTGACGCGCAGCAAGCCCAGCCGCACGAACAGGTAGCTGATCACCGCGGTGGCGAACACCTCGAAGAAGCCTTCCACCCACAGGTGCACCACCCACCAGCGCCAGTATTCGACCATCGCGATGTGCGTGTGCTCGCCCCACATCAGTCCGGCGCCGTAGAGCAGGCCGATCGCCACCGTGGAAAGGAACAGCAAGCCCACGATCGAGGCGCCTTCCTGCTTCCGGTTCATCGCTGGCCACAGCGCGCGGCCGACCAGGAACAGCCACAGCATCAGGCCGATGAACAGGAAGATCTGCCAGAAGCGGCCGATGTCGGTGTATTCCCAGCCCTGGTGGCCGAACCAGAAGTTGTATTGCAAACCCATCTTGTCCATCACCGCGAACCACTGGCCGGCGAACGAGCCGACCACGATCACCAGCAGGCACACCCACAGGAAGTTCACCCCGAGCCGCTGGAATTTCGGTTCGTGGCCGGAAATGAGCGGCGCGATGTACAGGCCCGTGGCCAGCCAAGCGGTGGCGATCCACAACACGGCCAGTTCGGTATGCCAGGTGCGGGTGAGGCTGTAGGGCAGGTAGTTGGCGAGCGCAAAGCCGTAGGCCTCCTGACCCTCCACCTGGTAGTGCGCCGTGGTGGCGCCGAGCAGGATCTGCACCAGGAACAACGCCAGCACGGTCCAGAAGTACTTGCCGGTGGCCTTCATCGAAGGCGTCGCCTTGAACTCGGTCAACGGATCGCGCGCCGGGATCACCGGCAGCGGCTCCTGACTCACGTGGCGGGCATGGTGCCAGCCGAGCAGGCCGATGCCGAAGATCATGAACAGGATGCTGAAGACCGACCACAGGAAGCTGGTCGAAGTCGGCGTATTGCCTGCCAGCGGTTCGTACGGCCAGTTCTGGGTGTAGCTCATCGCCTCGTTCGGGCGCTGCGTGGCCGCAGCCCAGCTGCTCCACCAGAAGAACGCGGTCACCTCGCGGCGGTGCTCCATGTTGGCCACCGTGTTCTCGCGCATCGCGTATGTCTCGCGCAGGTCATGCGTGGCCGGGTCGTTGCTGAGCAGGCTCATGTAGTGCGCCGCCACCGCTTCCATCGCCGTCGCACGCAAACGGGATACCGTGATCGTGCCGTCGTCGGCGTTGTAGGTATTGGTGCGCAATTCTTCCTGCACGCGTGCCTTGAGCGGCGCCTGCTGCTGCGCGGTCAATGACGCGTACGGCCCCAGCCCCTCGTCGCGCGAGAGCAGTTCCAGCATGGCCAGCGATTCGCGGTGCAACCAGTCTGCGCTCCAGTCCGGCGCGAGCAAGGCACCATGGCCCCAGATCGAGCCCAATTGCTGGCCCCCGATGCTCTGCCAGACCTGGCGTCCTTCCTCCATGTCGGCCTTGGTGTACAACGTCTGGCCGTCGCTGGTGACCACGGCAGCAGGCAACGGAGGTGCCTGCTGATGGACCTCCTTGCCGACCCACAGCAATACCGCGAACGAGGCGACCAGCAACGCCGCCAGCCCCAACCACAATTTCCTGGTACTGCTCATCGCGCACCCCCTTGAAAGATGCGCGCATCCTCGCGGACGGCGATGCCGTCGTTCTTGACGCAGGTCAAGCCGCCGCGTTGACCACACTGCGCAAATTGTCGCGGTGCACGGTGCAGGTAAACCCGGCGGCGCGGAGTGGGATGAGGGCCGCCGCAATCGAAGTCGTCCACTCATCTGAAGAAGGCCCTCGACACGGTCGAAGGCCCTCCTGGCTGGCAGCTGCTCCCCGGATTCCCGGAACGACCTTCACTCAGGTTTGCGCAGGCAGCACCCGCAGGAATGGCGAAGCAATTTCCGGCGCACTCGCGCGCGCTTCCAGCGACGCGAGGAATCGCCACACGAACCCCAGCGTCACCAGCAGCAGCCCGGGGTAACCCACGCCGGCCAGCAGATACGGCAACGTCGGGTTGCCCTGCACGCGTACGCTGGGCAGGTTGAAGCTCAGCAACCCAAGCGTGATGATCGTGCCGAACACCCACATGCCCAGCAGCCAGATGCCTGATTCGAAGCCGGTGAGTGGTCGGTACCAGCCGGTGGCAGCGCGCGGCACCGCAGGATGTTCGGCGTCCGCCGAAACCCGCACGCGACGCCCCAGCGTGAACAGGTCGTAAGCCAGGATGCCAGCCCCTGCAGCAAACACCAGGCCGAACAACGGCAGCATCAGCTTGTAGGTGTACATCGCGGGTGACACGTCGCCGCCGAACCAGTCCAACCCCAGAATGCGGTAGACGTAGACCTGGATGGTGCCACCGATGGAGAACGCAAAGCCCATGCCGAGTATGCCGATGAACACCAGCCAGAAACCGAGTTTGCCCAGGCGCTGGTCGTAGTTCGCGGCCTTGCGCATGATCGGGATGACGTAGTACGCGGCCGCGATGCCGAGCATGCCGAAGGTGCCGAACAAGGCCAG
The DNA here is from genome assembly GCF_055809185.1 of Rhodanobacter sp. G2-10. Taxonomy (NCBI): domain Bacteria; kingdom Pseudomonadati; phylum Pseudomonadota; class Gammaproteobacteria; order Lysobacterales; family Rhodanobacteraceae; genus Rhodanobacter; species Rhodanobacter sp. G2-10. The sequence continues at coordinate 593,170 of NZ_CM147900.1, forward strand.
ATGCGCATGTCCCGCCGTGACCCAGGTGCCGTGCGACCACACGTTGGTGAGCGCAAAGGTCATCACGAAACCGAGGATGCCCGCGCCGACCAGCTCCAGTACCGTCGAGCCGAGGATGAAATAGAACGCCGGCGCGTTTTCCAGCGGACGCTTGTTGGTGTGTGCGTCGAGGTAGATGTGCCAGAAGCAGAACACCAGTGGCAGCGGTTCCAGCGCACTGAACAAGGAGCCCCAGAACTGCCAGAACTCCGGCGTGCCGATCCAGAAGTAGTGGTGCGCGTTGCCGATCAGCCCGGACAGCCACACCAGAGTGATGCCCCAGAACACCGCAAAACCCACCGACTTGATGTCGGCCTTGAACATCAGCACCAGGAACATGCCGATCAGGCTGATGTGGATGACCTCCCACACGCCCTCGACCCAGTAGTGCACCACGAACCAGCGGAAGTATTCCTGCAGGTCCAGCCGCTGGATGTAGAACAGGCCGAACACCCACACCACCATCAGCGCGGTGACACCCAGGCCGAGCCCCCAGTGGATCTCGTTCCACTGGCGCACCGGCGGGAACGTGCGCAGCACCACATAGCAGACGATGGCGAAGCCGACCAGGATCAGGATGCCGGCAATGCGTCCGGCCTCCAGGTATTCCAGCCCCTGCTGGAACCACGGCTGGCCCAGCCACCAGCCGGCGATGCCCCGTTCGGCCAGGAACTGGGTGAAGAAGTTCCACAGCACGATGACGATCACCGCGTAGAACAGGAACTTGATCAGCCACGGCGCGACCATCTCGCGCTTGGACAGCAAGGGCCCGACGAACAGGATCGCGCCGATGAAGCCGCACACGATCCACATGATGCCGAGGTTGAGATGTTCGGCGCGGGCGACGTTGAAATTCAATACGCCCGCGAGCAGGGTGGGGTCCGCTTGCTGGGCCGCCAGCAGCATGCCGTAAGCCACCTGGGTCACGAACAACACCAGCATCAGCATGAAGAAGCGCAGGCTCAGGCGTTGGGTCTGGTATTCAATCTGCATCACTGCTTCTCCAAGGTGTGGAGGTAGGCCACGATCGCGTCGACTTCGTCTTCCTTCAACAAGCTGTCGTACGCAGGCATGACGCTGGCCGGATAGCCCGCGACGATCTTTGCATTCGGCTGCAGGATGGATTCCTTCAGGTAGGCATCGTCGGCGGTGACCGTGCTGCCGTCAGCGAGTTTGATTTGCGAGTTGTACAGGCCACCCCAGCCGGGCCCGACCAGGCGTTTGTCATCGGCGGCGTGACAGGCCACGCAACCGTTGTCCTTGACCAGCTGCGCACCCAGCACGGCCGGATCGGCTGCGACTGGCGCCGGCGCTGCTGCCGCAGGAGCCACCGCGGCCAGCGTGGCGGTGCCGTGCGCCAGTTGCAGGCGGCGATCGAGTCCCTCCACCATCACCTTGGGCGGCCAGCCTTCGGTATTCATGGCCGAGGTGTACTTGAGGTAGGCGATCAACTGACCGATCTCGTCCTTGCTCAATGGCAGGTTCGGCATCATCGTGGTCTTGCCACCGCGGCGCTCGATCTGCACTGCCGCGGCGGGGTATTTCTTCAGGTAGTCGTCGATCGAGTCGGTGCCGGTGTCGGCACGCTGATCGGGATCAAGAAGCTGGGCGCGCACTGCCCCGGTGGTCGGCCAACCGCCGGCCGACGGCAGGAATGCCGCGAGCCACGCCGGCCCCACGCGTGCGTACTCGCCGGTCAGATCCGGCCCGAGGTAGGCACCGTTGCCGACCATCGTGTGGCAACCCATGCAGTTGTAGGCCTGGAATACCCGCTTGCCCTCGTTTGCGGTGTACTTGCCGTAGGTGACCGCGTAGGGCGTCGCCTGGTCGCGTGATTTCACGAACGAGAAAATCGACAGTGCGATGAAGATCGCCGTCATCACCCCAAGCATCACGAACGCGCCGCGCCGGCGTGGCGTCTCGCAGCTGCTGCCGCCCACGCCGCAACTCATGAGCGGTCTCCCTTGTCGGCGCGTGGGCCCGGTTTGGCGGGCGCAGTCGCGGCGGCTTCCTCCTTGCCGTGCAGGAACAGGATGTGCAGACTCTCGATGAAGATGTAGAACACGTAGACGGCCAGCACGAAACCGAACACGAAATAGATCCACCACGCCACGTGCGATTCGGCCCAGTATTCGAAGTCTCGCCAGAACGGCCAGGACAAGGCGAACGCTGCCACGCTGGCCAACACCGAAAGCGTCAGATCCGTCATTCGCTGCGACATGTGAATTTCCCCTGGATTGGTTCGGGCACCGGCGGGAAGTGTCGAAAGCCACCGAATCCCTTCCCCAAGGGACTCGCGTGCAATGCGGCCTGAATGTAGATGTCCGCTGGCCGTGGCGACCTGATCCAGGTCAAGCCAGACCTTCTTTTCGATTTGCGCACCGGCACACAAGCGATCCGGCTCGGATCGCCGGTACCAGGCCGCGTGTGCCTCCGATCAATCGATCTTGATGGGTTCGTGCAAACCGGGAAGCTGGCAGGCTACGCCGCGCTGTTCCAGCACTTCCTGCAACGCACGCATGCCGCGGCCGTATTCGCCGTGCACCAGAAACACCTTGCGTCGAGGTGCGTCGCCCAGCCAGTCCAGCAGCGACGGTTGGTCGGCGTGCGCCGAGAAGCCGTTGATGGTCCAGACCTGCGCCCGCACCGGGATGTCTTCGTTGAAGATGCGCACGCTGGTCGCGCCATCGACGATGCGCCTCGCCAGCGTGCCCTCGGCGGCGTAGCCGACGAACACCACGCTGCAGCGTTCGCGCCACAGGTTGTGCTTGAGGTGGTGACGGATGCGACCGCCGTTGCACATGCCGGAGCCGGCCAGGATGATGGCGCCGTTGTCGATGCTGTTGATCGCCATCGACTCGCCGGTCTCGCGGGTGAAATGCAGGCCGGGCATCGCGAACGGGTCGCCGTGCTGCAGCTCATCGACGAAGTCCTCGCCGAAGCACTCCGGATGACGCCGGAAGATCTCGGTGGCGGAGATCGCCATCGGTGAATCCAGGAACACCCGTACATGCTGCGGGATCGCGCCGTCGCGAATGCCGCGGTGCAGGTAGTAGAGGATTTCCTGGGTACGCTCCAGTGCAAAGCTCGGGATCACCACGTTGCCGCGACGGTTCAACGTCTCGCGGATCGCCTGGTACATCTCGTCGATCGAGTCGGGTACGGAACGGTGCGGGCGGTCGCCATAGGTGCTCTCCATCACCACGTAGTCGGCCGGCGGTGCCGGCGTGGGGTCGCGCAGGATCGGCCGACCCGGATTGCCCAGGTCGCCGGAGAACAGCATGCTGCGTCGATGGCTGCCGTCGTCGAGCTCGAGCAGAATCGAGGCCGACCCGAGGATATGCCCGGCGTCCAGGAAGCGGGCGGTGATGCCCTCGACCACCGGCACGGTCTCGTCGTAGCCGACGTCTGCCGCGAAGAAGTCCAGTGCATGCAGCGCATCGTCCAGCGTGTACAGCGGCGGTGCGATCGCGTCGCCACGGCGGTTGTTGCGCTGGGCGCGCCGAGCATCCTCTTCCTGGATGCCGGCCGAGTCGAGCATCACGATCCGCGCCAGCTCACGGGTGGCGGCGGTGCAGAGGATGCGGCCGCGAAAGCCCCGCCGCACCAGCAGCGGAATCCGGCCGCAGTGGTCCAGGTGGGCATGCGTCAGCAGCAGCACGTCGATGCCGGCCGGATCGAACCCGAACGGTTCCGCGTTGGCCTGCTCGACTTCCTCGCTGCCCTGGAACAGGCCGCAGTCGATCAATACGCGACGGTCGTTGCAGGTGATCAGGTGGCACGAGCCGGTCACCTGCTTGGCGGCGCCGTGGCAGCTGTAGATGATCATGCGGATTTGATCCGTGAGTGCGCGCTGCGCACGACTCTCGCATGAAGCTCGCCACGGCGTACTGATCGACGTCAATCCGGACGCGCAAGCTCCTTAAGACTGGCATAAGGCCCTGCGGCTGCAATGACACCCAAGGCAATCATGCCGATACCGGAGAAGAGTCATGAAACGCATCGTCATTGCACCCTTGTTTCTTGCTGCCGCCATGTTGTCGGCAGCGGCCTTCGCCTCACCGCAATGCACCAACGCACCGCGCGCGCAGTGGCTGAGCGAAGCGGCAATGAAGCAGAAGGTTCTGGACCAGGGCTACACCATCAAGGTGTTCCAGGTCACCGGCAACTGCTACGAGATCTACGGCAAGGACAAGGCCGGCAAGAACGTCGAGATCTACTTCGACCCGACCGACGGCCGCATCGTCAAGAAGAAGGGCGGCTGATCGCCATCCATCCGAGCGAGGACAAGCCCATGAACGCCACGGTCAAGGTCTGGGATCCGTTGGTCCGCCTGTTTCACTGGTCGCTGGCGGGCTTGTTCCTCGCCAACTTTTTCACCGAGGAGGGCGAGCTGGTCCATCGCGGCTTTGGCTACGCGATCCTGGTCCTAATCGCGGTGCGATCTGTGTGGGGCTGGGTCGGCACGCGGCACGCCCGTTTCAGCGATTGGGTAGTGGGTCCGCGCCGGGTGCGTTCCTACCTGCGCGAACGCCTGGCCGGGCGCTCGCGCAGGCAACTGGGGCACAACCCCGGGGCGTCGGTGATGATCCTGGCGCTACTGGCCGGGGTGTTGCTGGTCGGCTTCAGCGGCTGGCTGCAGACCACCGACAGGTTTTTCGGCGAGGGCTGGCTGCAGGACCTGCACGAAGTGCTGGCCTATGGTGTGCTGGGGCTGGTCGTGCTGCACGTGCTGGCGGCGGTTGGCGAGAGTGTGCACTACGGCGAGAACCTGATTGCGGCGATGATCCACGGCCGCAAGCGCGCCCTGGGGCAGGATGCCGCAGGCGATCGAAAAGGTGTCGTCACTTGCGCCAAGTCAAGTCGACGGGTGGGGCGCCGGATAAGGTGACCCCATGCGCATCCTGTTAGCCGAAGACGATCAGTCACTGGGGCAGGCGCTGGCCGATGGCCTGCGCCAGCTCGGCTATGCGGTGGACTGGATCACCGACGGCACCCAGGCGGCGGCCGCGTTGAGCGATACCGACTACGCCGCCGCGATACTCGACTGGAACCTGCCACGCAGCAGTGGTCCGGCGATCATTGCCGGCATGCGCCGGCGCCAGGATGCCACGCCGGTATTGCTGCTGACCGCACGCGACGGGTTGCCTGATCGCGTGGCCGGCCTCGACGCCGGCGCCGACGACTACGTGGTCAAGCCGGTCCACCTGGACGAACTGGCCGCGCGGCTGCGTGCCTTGCTGCGGCGTGCCGACGGCCAGCTCGAGCCGGCCATCCGCCTCGGCGTTCTTGAAGTCACGCCGGCCGCACGCAGCGCCACGCTGGCCGGGGCACCGCTGGAACTGACCGCGCGCGAATACGCGCTGCTGGAGACCCTGGTGCGCCACCCCGGCCGCGCCTATTCGCGCGATCAGCTCGAAGACGCGCTGTATGGCTGGGACAGGGAAGTGGCCAGCAACGCAGTGGAGGTGCACATCCATCATTTGCGGCACAAGCTTGGGCCGGGCTGGATCCGCACCTTGCGCGGCATCGGCTACGCCATCAACGCGCCCGGCGGGCAACCAGCGTGACGCGTCCATCGCTGAACCGGCGGCTGGTGCTGCGCCTGATCGTCGGCATCGTGCTGGTGTGGAGCATCGCCGTCGGCTGGATCGCGTGGCGCAGCCTGCATGAAGTCGACGAGGTGTTTGACCAGATGCTGGTGCGCACCACCGCCAGCGTGTTTGCGGTGATGCCGGACGCGCTGGCGCAGGACCGTCCGGTGCGCTTGCCGCACGAGAAGATCGTTGGCTCCGATTCCACCGCGCAGCGGCCGGCCATCGTGCTGCGCGACGCGCACGGGCGGCTGCTGATCCAGAATGAGCAACTGCCCGCGCTGGCGTTTGATACGGGTGACCCGCACTTTCACACAGTGACCTACGACAAGCGACGCTGGCGCGTATTCCAGGGCTGGGACAGCGACAAGCGATACTGGATTCAGGTCGCGGCACCTTTGGACGAACGCGACGAACTGATGCGCAAGCTGCTGGCGCCGACGCTGCTGGCGTTGCTGGCATTGTTGGTTCTTGTGCCACCCACCGTGTTTGTCGGATTGCGCGGCGGATTGAAGCCGCTGCGCCGGCTGACCCGCAGTCTGTCCGCCAGCAACACACCGCTGGTTCCCGTGCTCACCGACCAGCAGGTGCCGGTCGAGCTGGCCCCATTCACCCGGGCTGTCGATCGCCTGGTCGAAACCCTCAGGATCGGCTTGGAACACGAGCGCCGCTTCACCGCCGATGCGGCGCACGAACTGCGCCAGCCGTTGGCGACTTTGCGCCTGGAACTGGATCTTGCCGGTCACGGTGATGACGCCACATTGCAGGCGCGACACCTCAAGCGCGCGCATGCCGCACTGGATCGCATGCAACAGCTGGTGACGCAGCTGCTGATGCTGGCGCGGGTCGAGAAGCTGACCGAGCTGGACGACGCCGGCCAGTTGCGCCTGGCGAGTGTGGCCGAAGCCGTCCTGCGGGATTCGAGCGAGCGCGCAGCGGCACGCTCCATCGAACTATCGCTCGATCAGGATGGCAACGACATCGTGCTGGGCAGCCGAGGCTTGCTCGAAATCCTGCTCCAGAACCTGCTGGACAACGCCTTGCGTCACGCACCGGAACACGGCCAGGTGAATGTGTTCGTCGGTAGCCGCGCCGGTCGGGTAGTGCTTGAGGTGAACGACAACGGCAGCGGCTTTTCCAGCGTCGACCCGGCACAGCTAGGCGAACGCTTCTATCGCCCGGAAGGCAGTCTGGGTGAAGGCAGCGGCCTGGGCCTGTCGATCGTGCAGGCGATCGTCAGCCTGCACCACGGACAACTGGAGTTCGGCCGCTCCGTAATGGGCGGTGCACGAGTCAGCGTCAGCCTCCCTTGTGCCATGCTCGCTCTGCAGCAGGCAAACGCTCCGGAGGCGCCACCGACGAGATGAACACAGTCAGCCGCTGGACCAGACGCTACCCGATCGTCGCCCTTACCCTGCTGGTTGGCATCGTGGGTGGTGCCATCGACCTGTTCGGTCATGGTGTCCTCGCGTCGTGGAACACGGCCCGATGGATCGTAAGCACGTTCGCGCTGGCCATCGCGGCAAGGCAGGCGCGGGACATGCTGCGCGACCTGCTGCAAGGGCGGATGGGTATCGACGTCCTGGCCATCATGGCCATCGTGGCGACCGTGGCGGTAGGGGAATACTGGGCGAGTCTGGTCATCGTGCTGATGCTCTCCGGTGGCGAGGCGCTGGAGGAGTACGCAGCAGGTCGCGCCCGACGGGAGCTCAGCGCGCTGCTCGACCGGGCGCCCCGGCAGGCCCACCGGATGGGCGACGAGGACGACAGTCTGGAGGACGTTCCGGTCTCCGCCGTGGTCATTGGCGATCGCTTGCTGGTGCGGCCGTCCGAAGTCGTACCCGTGGACGGTGTGCTCGTTTCCGACGCCGGCACGTTCGACGAGTCATCGCTTACCGGTGAAAGTCTTCCGGTCGAGCGGATACGTGGCGACAACTTGCTCAGCGGGTCGGTCAACAGCGAGGTAGCCATCGTCATGCAGGCCAGCGCCCCTGCCGCCGACAGCCAGTACCAGCGCATCGTGGCGCTGGTCGCCGAGGCTGCCGAGAGCCGTGCTCCGCTGGTGCGCCTCGCCGACCGTTACGCGGTTCCGTTCACCGCCGTCTCGCTGCTGATCGCCGCGGTCGCGTGGCTGTTGTCGGGTGATCCGACCCGGTTTGCGGAGGTGCTCGTCGTGGCCACGCCATGCCCGCTGCTGATCGCGGCGCCGGTGGCCTTCATGGGCGGGATGAGCCGGGCCTCCCGGCACGGCATCATCGTCAAGGGCGGTGGAACGCTCGAGCAGTTGTCCCACGCGCGCACGGTGGCGTTCGACAAGACCGGAACACTTACCCACGGCGATCCGTCGGTGATCGCGGTACGACCATCCGGAGGACTGGATGAAGATGAACTCTTCACGCTGGTCGCTTCCGCCGAACGGTATTCATCGCATGTGCTGGCGACCGCCATCGTGGACGCGGCGCTGGAACGGGGGCTGGTGCCGCGCGAGGCGTCGACGGCACGTGAGGAGGCAACCAACGGCGTGATTGCGATGATCGATGGCCAGGAAGTCGTGGTCGGTAAACTCGCGTTCGTCGCGTCGTCCGCTGTCGATGCGTGTGCAACGCCGATCGCCAGCGGCGAGATGGCGGTGTACGTCGCTGTTGATGGCCGGTTTGCCGGCGCGATCCTGCTCAGCGACCGGTTGCGGGAGAATGCTGGCGCGACCATCGACAGGCTCGCCGCGCTGGGCGTCAAGAGATTCCTCATGCTCACCGGGGACGCCCATGAGACGGCCCGACATGTCGCCGGTCATCTGCAAATCCGCGACGTGAACGCTGAGCTGCTGCCGCAAGACAAAGTCCGTATCGTGCAGTCGATCGAGCAGCGCCCCGTCATCATGGTCGGTGATGGTGTCAACGATGCGCCAGTGCTTGCGGTGGCCGACGTCGGCATCGCGATGGGGGCCAGGGGCGCAACGGCGGCGAGTGAGTCGGCCGATGTCATCATTACCGTCGACGACTTGTCGAAAACCGCGACGGCGGTGGCGATTGGCCAGCGCACCATGCAGGTCGCGCTGCAGAGTATCTGGCTTGGCATCGGCTTGAGCGTCGGACTCATGTTCCTGGCCGCCTTTGGCTTGCTTCCGGCGATCATCGGCGCGGCACTCCAGGAAGTGGTCGACCTTGCCACGATCATCAACGCGTCGCGCGCGCTCGGCAACGCGCGCGCCGACCGGAGCCTGGCGTTCCCGACCGACGGCATGGATCGATCCGCAAGCCCCGTTCGCGCCGGGGCTTGAGCCGCCCGCACTGCCGAAATCGCCCAACCCGCGGCACCTACCGGGTTCTGCCGGAGTCATCGAACCGCGAGTGGGGTCGAGGTGGAGCCTCCAATGGCGTATCAGTCTTGCAGCCAGCTCATTGCTTCGTCGCGCTGGTCGTAGTCGAACTGGCGAACCTTGGCCAGCATCAGTGGATCAAGCACATGGTCGGCGAACGACCCCATCGGACTGTTGGTGACCAGCGCCACCTTGCCGATCTTGTCGTGCACGCTGTTGACGAACTTCAGATGCGCGAACAACGCGCCGATGCTTTGCCAGCCGGGAAAACGCCGGCTGTGGATCATGATGCCGCGCAGCCGCTTGTGCTCCGCGAGATAGTCCCTGATCGCCTCGCCCACCAGTTCGAAATCGTCCTCGCTGAGGGCCTTGCTCGTGGCGGGTTCCAGCACGAGGATGCCGGTGTCGACATCCAGCTCCATGCCGATGCGGGCACGATCGCGTTCGCAGACCCAGCTCCTGGCGTCGTCGTATTCATCGCTGTCGAAATGCCTGAGCTCGCCGGGCGAGAGCAGCCGGAACAGCTTGATCGCATTCTCCAGCCAATCGATGTCGGTGACGATCGCCATGCGTGCCCAGTGGCCCAGCTTGCCCAGGCCCAGACGCAGGTCCTGCCATGCGGCGCCGACCTCCATCCCCTTCCACTCGCCTTCGATGCAGCACAGGAAATCAAGCTTGCGGTGTTTGTCCAGCCGCTCGTTGACCAGCGGGATCAGCTGCTTCTCGTAATCCTCGGCGCGCAGCTTGTCGGTGATCTTGATGCCGATCACGTGATCCGGAAGCCCTTCTATCATCGTCAACATGGTGTCTACCCTCGATTCGGTGCCGAATGCGGCCCAATGGCGGAAACGTGCATGCATCCAGGAGAAACGTCGAGCCCGTCATGTCAGCTGCCGGTCCACGATACGCTTGTTGGCGCAAGGCGAACGGGAAAGTCGCGCCGACGAACCCCCTGGGTGGCAGCATGAACTGATCACCACAGCCATTGGCCATCGCACGGCAGGCTGCTTGCCGACATTCCATCCATTGGCCTTGTCCACGGGCGTCGGCCACTACGCAGTTCGCCGCGACACCACCGTGGCTCGTGTACGCGGAAATCACACAGATCGCGTTGTGATCGACTAGGGCCATTGCCGCAATGAATGAGCAGGAGAGGATCCGATGCAGATTATCGTGCAGGCAGATGACCATACCGTGATGACCGAAGAGCTTGACGAGAAGCTCAACCACGCGGTGCGTTCGGCCGTCAGCCGCTACGAAGCACAGATCACCCGTATCCAGGTTTATCTCAGCGACGTGAATGGTGGCAAGGACGGTGTCGATGACAAACGCTGCGTGCTCGAGGCGCGTCCTGCGGGCCTGGATCCCGTTGCCGCCAACCATCGCGCGTCCACCATCGAGCTGGCGATCGACGGTGCGTCCGCAAAGCTGGCCAGCGTATTGGTCAGCACGTTCGGGCGTCTTGGCAGCAGTCGCAACCAGGGAAGTCCGGGTAGCGAATAAGTCCCCCGTCGCCTCGCCCGCGGCTCATTGGGGCGACGTCATGTCCGACACCTGCCGTGGCAGTTGTCGGCCCTTCATCCTCCATACCGGACAACTCGATTCGAGTTTCAGTGTGAATTTCCCAACGCGGGCCGAACGTGCGCCACACGAGCTTGCGGCCCCCCGTGATACCGTCCACCCGTTTGGTCGGGAAGCGCGCGTAACACACCAACAAGTAGCTGGACCAACGCCATGAACCGTTCCACCAAGATCAATTCGTGGTACATCGTTCTCGCCGTGATGGGAGTGGTCCTGTTGCGCAACGCCTGGGTGCAGAACCAGACGATCGAAACCATCCCGTACAGCCAGTTCGAAACCGATCTCGACAGGCGTGCTGTCAAGGACGTGACGATCGGAGCGAACTCGATCCACGGTACCTATATGGCGCCGAAGAACGGCAAGACCGGCTTCGTCACCGTGCCGGTCTCGCCCGAGCTCGCGGCGCGTCTCAAGGACACCGGTACCACCTATACCGGCGCGGTCGAGAATACGTGGCTCACCTCGCTGTTGGCCTGGGTGCTGCCGGCGCTGTTCTTCATCGGCATCTGGCTGGTCGTCATCCGCCGCATGGCCGGCCGCCAGGGCATGGGCGGCCTGATGTCGATCGGCAAGAGCAAGGCGAAGGTCTTCGTCGAGAGCGACACCAAGGTCACCTTTGCCGATGTCGCCGGCGTGGACGAGGCCAAGGCCGAGTTGCAGGAGGTGATCGACTTTCTCAAGAACCCGAAGGAATACGGCTCGCTCGGGGCGCGGATGCCCAAGGGCATCCTGCTGGTCGGGCCGCCCGGCACCGGCAAGACCCTGCTGGCACGCGCCGTCGCCGGGCAGGCGGGCGTGCCGTTCTATTCGATCTCGGGATCGGAATTTGTCGAAATGTTCGTCGGCGTCGGCGCGGCGCGGGTACGCGACTTGTTCGAACAGGCGCGCAAGGCGGCGCCCGCCATCGTCTTCATCGACGAGCTCGACGCACTCGGACGCGCGCGCAACGCCGGTGTCGTCCAGGGTGGCAACGACGAACGCGAGCAGACCCTGAACCAGCTCTTGTCGGAGCTGGATGGTTTCGATCCGACCGAGGGCGTGGTGCTGCTGGGCGCCACCAACCGGCCCGAGATCCTCGATCCGGCGCTGTTGCGCGCGGGCCGCTTCGACCGCCAGGTGCTGGTCGATCGACCCGACCGCGCGGGGCGGGTGGAGATCCTCAAGGTGCATGTGCGCAAGATCACCCTGGCGGAGGATGTCGAGCTGGAGCAGGTCGCCGCGCTGACCACCGGCATGACCGGCGCCGATCTTGCCAATCTTGCCAACGAGGCGGCGCTGCTGGCGACGCGGCGGCGTGCCAAGGCGGTGAACATGGAGGACTTCACCCATGCCATCGAACGTATCGTCGCCGGCCTGGAAAAGCGCAACCGCCTGATCAACCCGAAGGAACGCCGAATCGTCGCCTATCACGAGATGGGCCACGCGCTGGTGTCGATGGCGCTGCCCGGCGCCGACACGGTGCACAAGGTCTCGATCATCCCGCGTGGGATCGGCGCGCTCGGCTACACCATCCAGCGCCCGACCGAGGATCGGTTCCTGATGACCGAGAACGAACTGCGCAACAAGATCGCGGTGCTGATGGCCGGCCGCGCGGCGGAAAGCCTGGTGTTCGGTGCGCTTTCCACCGGCGCTTCCGACGACCTCGCGCGCGCCACCGACATTGCCCGCTCGATGGTCGCGCGCTACGGCATGGACGCCGATCTGGGCAGCGTCAGCTACGAGCGGGACAAGTCCGGATTTCTCGGCGATCGCAGTGCCGGCTATCTGGAGCGCAGCTACAGCGAGGCCACCGCCGAGACCATCGACCGGGCCGTGCGCAGCATCGTGCAGGCGGTGTCGCAGCAGGCGCTGCAAATCCTCACCGACAATCGCGACATTCTGGATACGGCCGCCGCGCAGTTGTTGGAGGTCGAGACCCTGGACGAAGCGGCGCTGCGTGAAGTGGCGAAGGGATTGCGACGGCCGGACGACGCGGCGCCCGAACCGCTCCAGGATGTCAGTGTCGCCGGAGACCAATCCAGCGCGGAACCCGGCGCGCATAATCAGTGAAAGCCGGGCCAAAGCGTGCCGACAAGTGCCGCTCTTCGCGACGGATTGCCAGACGGTCGACCAGCACCGCCACGAGCAACGTTGTCATCAACAGCCACGGCAACGACAGCGCCAACGCGATGCCGGCGAGTGCCAATGTGTTGCCGAGATAAATCGGGTTGCGCGAGAACGCGAACACACCGGTTGTCACCAGATGCTGTGCGCCGCGATGCGGCAGCACATTGGTATGCGCCCGGTGCATGGCGAGCATGGAGCCCAGATCCAGGCCCACGCCCAGACATAGCAGCGCGATACCAACGGCACGCAGCCACGCGCCCCCATCGGCCCACAGTGCGAGCGAGGACGTGGACCAGATCATCTCGAGCACCCATGCCGCCAGCAGTGCCGCCAGGTAGAGGATCGGCGGCCACGGAATCCGATTGGGACGCTCGCGGATTTCGTCGTCCGTCATGGGCTCTTGTCTGCCTGCCATCGCCAGTCGCGGATTTCAGGCGGATCCTCACCATGCTCGACGATGTATTGACGGTGCGCCTCCAATGCTCCGGTCATCGCCTTGCGCACCCGCGGCGCATCGTGCTCCAGTCCGGGCACGCGATTGACCGCATTGATGACCAGGTGGTAACGGTCCAGGCCGTTGCGCACCACCATGTCGAACGGCGTGGTGGTGGTGCCTTCCTCCTGATAACCGTGGACGTGGAAGTTGTGGTAATTGGTGCGCCGATAGACCAGCCGATGGATCAGGGTCGGGTAGCCGTGCCAGGCGAAGATCACCGGCTTGTCGGTGGTGAACATCGCATCGAACGCGGCGTCATCGAGGCCGCGCGGATGCTGGCTCGGTGGCTGCAGTTTCATCAGGTTGACGACGTTGACCACGCGCACGCGCAGCTGCGGAAGGTGCTGGCGCAACAGGTCCATCGCGGCCATGGTTTCAATCGTGGGCACGTCGCCGCAGCAGGCCATCACCACGTCCGGGTTCGCGCCGGCATCGCTGCTGGCCCACGACCACACGCCCAGGCCGGCGGTGCAATGCGCGGCCGCGGCATCCATGTCCAGCCACTGCGGCGAGGGCTGCTTGCCGGCGATGATCACGTTGACGTAGCCGCGGCTGCGCAGGCAGTGATCGGTCACCGACAGCAGCGTGTTGGCGTCCGGCGGCAGGTATACGCGAATGATCTCGGCCTTCTTGTTGGCGACATGGTCGATGAAACCGGGATCCTGGTGGCTGAAGCCGTTGTGGTCCTGGCGCCAGACGTGCGAGCTCAACAGATAATTGAGTGAGGCAATCGGCTGCCGCCACGGGACCTCGCTGGATACCTTCAGCCATTTGGCGTGCTGGTTGAACATCGAGTCGACGATATGGATGAACGCTTCGTAGCAGGAAAAGAAGCCGTGGCGTCCGGTCAGCAGATAGCCTTCCAGCCAGCCTTCGCACAGGTGCTCGCTGAGCACTTCCATCACACGGCCGTCGGGCGCGACGTGGTCGTCGCCGGGGAGGATCTCCGCCATCGAGCAGCGATCGGTCACCTCGAACACCGCGTTCCAGCGGTTGGAGTTGGTTTCATCCGGACTGACGACACGGAAATTGTCCGGGTTTTGCGTGATGACGTCGCGGATGAGCTGCCCCTGTGCCCGCGTCGCTTCGGCCCGTGTGGCACCCGGTGCGGGCACGTCCACGGCGTAGCTGCGAAAATCCGGCAACTTCAGGTCCTGCAGCAGCTGGCCGCCGTTGGCGTGCGGGTTGGCGCTCATGCGCCGCTTGCCCGACGGCGCCAGCGCCGCGATGTCCGGGCGGAGCCTTCCCTCTTCGTCGAACAATTCCCGCGGCCGGTAACTTTGCATCCACTGCTCGAGGATCTGGATATGGTCGGCACGGTCCATCTCACCCATCGGCACCTGGTGGGCGCGGAAGGTGCCTTCGATGCGCTTGCCGTCCATTTCTTTCGGACAGGTCCAGCCTTTTGGCGAACGCAATACGATCATGGGCCAGCGCGGACGCTCAGCGTTGCCGCCATCGCGGGCGGCGTGCTGGATCGCCTCGATCTCGCCGATGACTTCGTCCAGCACGCCGGCCATGCGCTGATGCATGGTCTCCGGATCGTCGCCCTCGACGAAATGCGGCCGGTAGCCATGGCCGGTCAGCATGGCTTCGAGGTCGGCGTGCGGAATGCGTGCGAGCACCGTGGGTCCGGCGATCTTGTAGCCGTTCAGATGCAGGATCGGCAGCACCGCGCCATCGCGAGCCGGATTGAGGAAATGGCAGGACTGCCACGAGCCCGCCAACGGCCCGGTTTCCGCCTCGCCGTCGCCGATCACGCAGGCGACCAGCAGATCGGGGTTGTCGAAGGCCGCACCGAAGGCGTGCGACAGCGAGTAGCCCAGCTCGCCGCCTTCATGGATCGAACCCGGCGTTTCCGCGCCGACATGGCTGGAAATGCCGCCGGGAAACGAGAACTGCTTGAACAGACGCTGCATGCCGTCCTTG
This sequence comes from Rhodanobacter sp. G2-10, assembly GCF_055809185.1. Classification (NCBI taxonomy): domain Bacteria; kingdom Pseudomonadati; phylum Pseudomonadota; class Gammaproteobacteria; order Lysobacterales; family Rhodanobacteraceae; genus Rhodanobacter; species Rhodanobacter sp. G2-10. Next base: position 608,234 of record NZ_CM147900.1, read on the forward strand.
TCGCGCGAAACCCGCGGGTAGACTTCGCTGTAGGTACCCTCCAGCCACGCGTTCGCCACCGGAGCCGGCCCGCCGTGGCCCGGTCCGACGATGAAGATCGTGTCGAGATCGCGTACCTTGATGACGCGATTGAGATGCGCGTACAGGAAGTTCAGCCCCGGCGTCGTACCCCAGTGGCCGAGCAGGCGCGGCTTGATGTGGGTGCGCGTCAGCGGCTCTTCCAGCAGCGGGTTGTCGAGCAGGTAGATCTGCCCGACCGACAGGTAGTTCGCGGCGCGCCACCAGGCATCGATGGCTTGCAGTTGCGCGGGATCGAGTACCTGGGGCGGGTAAGGTGTCGTGTTCATCAAAAGCCCTCCGGGGTGGGCGTTGGTGCGTACGGGTGTCGCAAGATGGCAGGCAAGTGGTGATACCCGCGATCAAGGGGTTGTTCATGCTCGGGTCGTACTGCTGGAAATTACGTGGGCCACCGTCTGGCGGGCGTGATTGGCGATCACCACTTCCTCGTCGGTGGGTATGACCCAGGCCTGCACGGCACTGCCTGCAGCGGTGATCCGGTTTGCGCCGGCACGATTGGCGGCCTCGTCAAGCTCCACACCAAGCCAAGCGGCGTCACGACAGACGCGTTCGCGCAGCAACACGCTGTTTTCACCGATGCCGGCAGTGAACACGATTGCATCGACCCCGCCCAGCGTGGAAGCCAGCGCGCCCAGCTCGCGGCCTATGCGGTACACGAAAAGGTCGATCGCTGCTTTTGCGCCCGGGCTGTCGCTGGCCTCGAGCGTGTGCATGTCGCCGGAGATGCCGGATACGCCGAGCAGGCCCGATTGCTCGTACAGCAAGCTCTGCATCTGCGCCGGGTCCATCTGCAGTTCCGTCATCAGGTACAGCACCACGCCCGGGTCCAGCGCGCCGCAGCGGGTGCCCATCGGCAATCCGTCCAGCGCGGTGAAACCCATGGTCGTGGCCACGCTTGTGCCCTCGCGCATGGCGCACATGCTGGCACCGTTACCCAGATGCAGGACCACCACCCGGCCAGCCAGTGCCGGGTCGCGCTGCGCCATGACCGAGGCGATGTACTCGTAGGAAAGCCCGTGGAATCCGTAGCGGTGAATGCCGCGGGCAGTAATTGCCGCGGGCAGCGCGAACGCCTGTTCGACCGGCGATTGCGCATGATGGAATGCGGTGTCGAAGCAGGCGATTTGCGGCAGGTCGGGCGCGCGGGAAAGCAGCATCCGGATCGGCATGAGGTTGTCGGGCTGATGCAGTGGCGCGAGCGGGATCAGTGCTTCCAGCGTATGCAACACTTCGCCATCGACCCGCACCGGCGCAGCATGGTGTCGGCCGCCGTGTACCACCCGGTGCCCGACCGCGCGCACGCGGTACCCCTCAAGATGCGCCGGCACGGTTTCGAACAGGAAGGCCATGGCCTCGTCGTGACCGAATGATGTGCTCTGCGGCCAGTCTTTCACTTCCAGTGCTTGGCCGGCGCCATCCTGGATGACGTAGCGCGCGGACGCGCCGAGTCCCTTGATGCTGCCGGCAAGCACGCGCCGCAACTCGACCCCGTCGTCTTCGAACACCGAAAACTTGATGCTCGATGAGCCGGTGTTGATCACGGCAATGGCGTTTCGCATGTCCTGTGCCCTGGCTGTTGAGTGATCAAGCGATCGTCGGGATCTCGATCACCGCGAGTTTCGGGCCGCAGCCGGCGTCGCGTCGCGGAGGGATTGGGCCGCGTCGCGGGAGCTGCGTGTCGAGGCCGTCACATACTGGTCTGCCCATCCTTTTGTGCCGCAGAGTGTGGTGTTGAGGGTCTTCGTTCACCTGTGTCCTGCTCGCGTGCGTCTGGTGTGGAGGCGTGGGCGTCCCAGCCGCCACCCAGTGCCTTGAACAAGGAAACCAGATCGATCGCAGTGGCGGCGTGAACGCGCGCGTAGGCATCCTCGGCGTCGCGCAGGACGCGTTCTTCGGCGAGCAGCTCGACCAGGGCGATATCGCCTGCGCGGTAGCGTGCCTGCGCGTGCACGTAGCTGCGGCGAGCGGCCTGCAGCGCCACGTCCTGACGTTGCACCGCATCCAGTCCTGAGTGGTAGTCGCTCAGCGCGCGTTCGGCGTCGCCCAGCGCCGCCAGTACGGCTTTTTCGTAGGCAAGCGCGGCCTGCTGCTGCCGTGCTTCTCTGGCGTGGATCTCCGCACGCACGCGACCGCCATCGAACACGCGCCAGGAGATCAGCGGCATGATCGAAAACGTCTGGCTGGCGGACTCGAACAGATTGCCGGCATCCAGCGACTGGAAGCCGCCGCCGGCACCGATGCTCAGTTTTGGAAACAGCTCTGCGGTAGCCACGCCGATATCGGCGGTGCGGGCGGCCAGGCGACGCTCGGCCGCGCGCACATCGGGTCGACGGCGCAACATGTCGGCGCGCTCACCCACCGGTATCGGGTTCAGCGTGATCTTTGCTGCGGTGGTGTCGAGCAGGGCCAGCTCACGCTCCGGCGGCGCGCCGAGCAGCACGCCCAGGCCCAGTGCCGCGGCACGCTCCCGCGCACGGATCGCGGGCAGGGTAGCGTCGACGGCCGCGAGATGCGCCTGCGCGCTGTCGATATCGGCTTGCGCGGCATCGCCGGCGTCGTAGCGCTGGCGTACCAGATCCAACGTCTGCCGCAGGGTCTGCACCGAAGCCTCGCGCGCGGCCAGCTCGCGTTGGGCGCCGCGCAGGGTGAGGTAGCTGCGCGCGACCTCGGCGGTGACGCTGATGCGCATCGCCTGCGCATCGGCCTGCGCCGCCTGCACGCTGGCCTCGGCGCTTTCCAGCGCACGTCGGGTGCCGCCGAACAGATCGATTTCCCAGCTGGCGTCGAAGCCGGCGTCGTAGATCGTCTGGTCGCGTTGGAGCCCGGGAATGGACCCGATCGGCAACGGTCCGTTCTCGCTCTGGCGGCGCCGGGTCACGCTGCCACCGGCATCGACGACGGGTGCGTAACCACCGCCGGCGCGGTCGCGCAGCGCGCGCGCCTCGCGGATACGCGCCTGCGCCTGGCGCAGGTCGAGGTTGCCGGACAGTGCGACCTCCACCAGCCGGTCCAGCACCGGATCATGCAGCGACGTCCACCAGCTTGCCAGGTCGACTGACGCCGGCGCGTCCGCGGTCGGCAGGGACCAGCCGCTGCCCGTACCCACCGGCGGCGGCCCGCGCCAGGTGGGGCCGACGGCGCAGGCACCGAGCAGCAGCGCGCTCAGCGCGGCTGCCGCGATGCCCTTCGTGTGAGGTCGGATCTTCGGTGAACGTCTCATGGCAACTCCTTCATCAAGCGGTCACTGCAGGCGACTGCGGACCAGCAGCGTCGCCAGCGTCAGCGACACCAGGGCAATCACCGCCAGCGGCCAGGTATGGGCGAGAATGTCGGAGGCCGGCATCGCCTTGAGGAACGTCCCCTCGACGATGACCAGGAAGTGGGTGAGCGGAATCCCTTGCGCCATCCACTGCAGCACCAGCGGCATGTTTTCCACCGGCGTGGCGAAGCCGGACATCAGCACGGCCGGCACGCCGATCGCGAAGGCGCCCATGATCGCCTGCTGCTGCGTCGCGGACACCGCGGAGATCATCAGGCCGATGCCCACCACCGACGCGATGAACAGCAGCAGGCTCGGCAGCAGCAGCCAGAACGAGCCGGTAAAGGGAACGCCGAACAGGAACACTGCCGCGGCAATCATCATCAGTCCCAGCCCGGTGCCGATGGCAAGTGCGGGCACGGTCTTGGCGACAATGATTTCCAGCGTGGTGGTCGGCGAGACCAGCAACTGGTCGAACGTGCCCAGCTCGCGTTCGCGGGCGATCGACAGCGCGGTGATCATCAATGCGCTGAAGAACACCAGGATGCCCGACAGCGCCGGTACCACGAACCAGCGGTAGATCAGGTTGGGATTGAACCAGTGGCGCACGACCACCGGGGCGGTGCGTGACGGCTCCTTCCTGGCCATGGCACCGACCTCCGCCGCGATGGCGTTGAGATAGCCGACCGTGATCTGTCCAGCGTTGCTGCGCCGACCGTCGACGATGACCTGCATGGTGCCCGTGCCGCCAGAGGCGATGTCGCGTGAAAAGTCCGGTCCCATGGTGAGCGCGGCGATCACCTTGCGCTGGTCAATCAGCTCGCTCAACTGGTCAGGGCTGTGCACCGTGTATACCTTGTTGACGAAGTCGGCGGCGCCAACGCGGGCTTCCATTTCGTATGACCAACGGCCGGCATCCTGGTTGTAGACGGCGATGTTGGCGTTGCGCACCTCCAGCGTGGTGGCGAAGGTGAACACCAGCAACTGCAGCAGCGGCGGCGCGAACACGATGATGCGGCTGCGCGGGTCGCGCAGGATGCTGAGCAGCTCCTTGACGATCTGCGCACGCAGGCGGCCATTGATCAGCATGTTGAACAGGCGCCGCATCGCTCAAGCCTCCAGATTCTTGCGCGTCTTGCGCTTGGCGATCACAAAGAAGAACACGCCGATCGCCGCCATCGCCGCCAGGTTCGGCAGGAATACGGCCCAGACGTCACCGGCCAGGAATACCGTCTGCAACGAGGACACGAAGTAGCGCGCGGGGATCAGCCAGGTAATGGCCTGGATCGGCGCCGGCATGGCGTCGATCTCGAACAGGAAACCGGAGAGCAGGAAGGACGGCAGGAAGCCGGAGAACAGCGCGATCTGCGAGGCCAGAAACTGATTCTTGGTGACCGCCGAGATCAGCAGGCCTTGGCCGAGCGCGGGGATCAGGAACACCGCGGACAACGTCAGCAGCGCCAGCAGCGAACCGCGCAACGGCACATCGAACACGAAGATCGCCAGCGCCGCGGAGGCCAGCGTGGCAAGCATGCCCAGCATGAAATACGGCAGCAGCTTGCCGATCAGGATTTCCGCCACCGACGCCGGGGTCGACAGGATCGCCTCCATCGTGCCGCGCTCCCACTCGCGCGCCACCACCAGCGCGGTGAGCATGGTGCCGATGATGGTCATCACGATCGCGATCGCGCCGGGCACCAGAGCGCGGCGACTTTCGAGTTCGGGGTTGAACCAGTAGCGCGGCTCCAGCTTGATCGCTGCAGGTGGCGCGCCGATATGGCGGCCTGCGGCCCAGGTCTGCACCACGCCCTGGGCGTAATTGGCGACGAAGTTGGCGGTGTTGGGCTGCGAACCGTCGGTGATCACCTGCACCAGTGGTTGCGCGACGGGCGAGGCCAGCCGGCGTTCGAAATCCTGTGGAATCACCACGAAGCCGCGCAGCTTGCCGGATACGATCTGGTCGGCCACCTCGCGGCGATCACGTGCCGGCGTGACGCTCAGGTAACGGGTGCCGGCAAAGGCGGCCGCCAGCGACTGCGCCGAGGCGGCATCGGATTCCAGCACCACGCCGATGCGCACCGCGCGCACGTCCAGCGACACCGCATAGGCGAACAGGAACAGCAGCACCACCGGCAGCACGAACGCGATCAGGATGGTGGACGGATCGCGGATCGCCTGCAGGCTTTCCTTGCGTACCAAGGCCAGCAGACGGCGCCAGTCGAACTTTCGGCTGGCCCGTTCCGGCGAGGTTTGGTCCGGACGAACAGCGTGAGTTTCCCGGGTCATGCCGCCACCTCGGCATCTGTGCGCGCTTCGTCTGCGAGATCGGCCGACTCGACCAGATGGATGAAGGCGTCTTCCATGGTCGGGTCGGGGTGCCGGTCGCTGCGGGAAGCGCGCTTGAGCGCGTCAGGCGTGTCGAGGGCGATCAGCTGCGCGCGGTACATCATGGCTACCCGGTCGCAGTACTCGGCCTCGTCCATGAAATGGGTCGTGACCATCACCGTCACGCCCTTGCGTGCCAGGCCGTTGATATGCGTCCAGAACTCGCGCCGGGTGATCGGATCGACGCCGGAGGTCGGTTCGTCCAGGAACAGCACCGGCGGACGGTGCATCAGCGCACAGGCCAGCGCCAGCCGCTGCTTGTAGCCCAGCGGCAGCGCGTCGGGCGAGGTGGCGAGGTAGCGCCTCAGGTCGAAGGTCTCGATCATCTCGTCGATGCGCTCGCGTCTGGCCACGCCTTCCAGCCCGTACACGCCGGCGGAGAATTCGAGGTTCTGACGCACCGACAGCAAGCCGTACAGGGAGAATTTTTGTGCCATGTAGCCGAGCTGGCTCTTCGCCGCTCCGATGGCGTGGCGCAGATCGAGCCCGACCACGTGTGCCTCGCCTTCGGTCGGTTTCAGCAGGCCACAGAGCATCTTGAAGGTGGTCGACTTGCCGGCGCCGTTGGGCCCGAGCAAGCCGAAGATTTCGCCCCGGCGGACTTCGAAGCTGACGCTGTCGGTGGCGGTGAAATCGCCGAAGCGCTTGGTCAGGTCCTTGCACGACACCGCGATGTCCGAATCGAGTTTGACCGGATCCATGCGCTCGGCCAGTGCCGACGTACCACCCGGGCCGCCGCCGAGCAGATCGATGAAGGCGTCTTCGAAACGCGGTTGCACGGGCTCGAGTTTCGCGCCGACCTCCTCGGCCAGTACATCAATCTCTTGGCGCCCCGCATCGGCGCGCAATACCACGCGCACGGCGTCACCTTGGATCACGCCGTCGCCGACGGAGCGCAGATCCAGTGCCCGCGACAACACCGCGCGGCGCTCGTCGCTGACGCCGGTCAGGCGGAAGCTGCGCTGCTTGATGCGATCGGTGAGCTGCTGCGGCGGGCCATCGAATTCGAGCTTGCCTTCGTTGAGCAGCAGCACGCTTTCGCAGCGTTCGGCCTCATCGAGGTAGGCCGTCGACCAGACCACCGCCATGCCGTCATCGGTCAACTCTTGCACCATGCGCCACAGATCCTGCCGGCTGACCGGATCGACGCCGACGCCGGGTTCGTCGAGCAGCAGCACTTCGGGTTTCGCCATCAGTGCGCATGCCAGCCCCAGCTTCTGCTTCATGCCGCCGGAGAGTTTGCCGGCCAGGCGCTTGGTGAATGGGCCTAGCCGGGTAAATTCAAGCAGGCTCTCGAAGGTCTCGGCGTGCTGGTCGGCATTCATGCCGCGCAGCTGCGCGTACAGGCGCATGTTCTCCATCACCGACAGATCCTCGTACAGGCCGAAGCGCTGCGGCATGTAGCCGCTGACGATGTGGATGGCGTCGTTGTCATCGACCACGTCGAAGCCGGCCAGCGTGACGCCGCCGCCATCGGGGACCAGCAGTCCGGTCATGATCCGCATCAGCGTGGTCTTGCCGGCGCCATCGGGGCCGACCAGGCCGGTGAGGCGGCCGTAGCGAATCTGCGCACTGAAGCCGCGCAGGGCCTGGACCTCGCCGAAGTGCTTGGCGACGTTGTCGATAATGACGGCAGGTCGGTCCTTGCCGCGTTCTTGCGTGATGTCGCTGGCGGGGTGCGCGTTCATCTCAACGACCTGACGTGGTTTTGTCGGCGCTGCGGGCGGTGTCGACATCGACGGTTACCGGCATGCCCTGACGCAGACCCTGATCGCCATCGGCAACCACCACGCGCAGCCGGTAGACCAGATCGGTACGCAGGTCGGTGGGTTCGACCGTCTTCGGGGTGAACTCCGCGCGCGGCGAGATGAAACCGATCTGGCCGTGATAGACCTTGGCGGAGGAATCGGTGTGCACGCGCACCGGCGCGCCGGGTGCGATGCGACCCAGGTCGGGCTCGCTGACATAGGCGCGCACGTAAGCCGGATCGCGCAGGCTGAGCGTGTACACCGGCGTGCTGCTGGCCACCATGCTGCCCGGTTCACGAATGCGCGCGATCACGATGCCGTCGCTGGGCGCCACCAGTTCGGTATCCGCCAGGGCGGTGCGCGCCTGTGCCAGGGCGGCCTGCGCTGCCGCGACGCGCGCCTCGCCAGCGGCGATATCCTCGCTGCGGGAGCCATCCTTGGCCAGCGACAAGGCGGCTTCGGCCGAGGCCAGGTCGGCCGCGGCGCGGTCGCGTGCGGCGCGTGCGGCGTCGACGGTGCGCTGGCTGCTGGCGCCCGACTCGAGCAGGGTGCTCTGGCGGGCGAAATTTCGCTCGGCCTCGCGCGAGCCGGCCTGCGCCTGGCGCACACGTTCCTGTGCCTGGGCAATTTCCTGTGGCCGGTTGCCGCTGCGCAGTTTGTCCAATCCTGCCTGCGCTGCGTTCAATTCGGCCTGCGCCGCGGCCAGTTTCTCGCGGTACGGCGTGGCGTCGAGTCGAGCGATCACCGTGCCGGCGGTGACGGCATCACCTTCATCGGCCGCCATGCTGGTCATCCGGCCGGGCTGGCGGAAGGCCAGCTCCACTTCACGGATGTCCACGTTTCCGTACAGGCGCAATCCATGCTCGTTGCCCTTGTCGTGCATCAACCAGAACAGGGACAAGCCAGCGATGGCGAGGACGGCAATGGCGAGCAGGATCCAGCGAGTCTTGCCCGTGGGGCGGCTTGGAGTCTTCATCGGCGGGTTTCCGTTCGGAACAATGGTTCGATCGTGGTCAGGAAGTGATGGGGATCGGGGGTCAGGTGGGGCGAAGGGCGGGAACGTGTTTTCGGAGCTCCCGGTTCTGGCGTGGTGGCACGAACCGTTTCATCAGCGGGCCCTGGCGATGCCACGACGGTAGATGGCGAACGCCGCAGGGGCGTTCTTGCGCATCTGTTTGCTGTTGCCGAGCAGGAGTGCCTGGATGACCAGGCCCTGGATGCTGCCGATGAAAAGCGTGGCCGCGGCCGCGGCGTCCACCTTCGGATCCAGTTCGCCGCTGGCCTTGCCCTCTTCGATCAACGCGCGCAGACGCTCGCCGTAGCGACGCATCAGCGTCTGCACCATGCGCTTGGCCGCGGTTTCCTCGGCGCGTTGCAGTTCGCCAAGCACCATGCGCGGCACGCCGGGGTGCTCGATGACGAAGCCGATGTGCGCCAGATACATCGCTTCGAGCGCAGCCAACGGCGAGGTTGTGCCGCTGGCGGCACGCTCGATTCGCGCCAGCAGGCGATCGGCTGCCCACTCCAGGGTCGCCTCCCAGATCGCTTCCTTGCTGGGGAAGTGCCGGAACAGGGCGCCCTGGGTCAGGTTCATGCGGGTGGCAATCGCCGCCGTGGTGATCTCGCTCGGATTCTGCTCGGCGGCCAGCTCGATCACCGATTCGACGGTGACCAGACGGCGGTCATCGGCGGACAGACGCTTGCGGGGATGTTCCATGGATAAGCTCACAAGTAAGTAAGTAATTACTATCTTACTGGGATCTGGATCGCTGTCAACTGGCGGCTTCTTCCCCTGACTTCCTAGCGCGCGGTCGGGTGGGGCTTGATGCCTGCGCCCGCAGTCGACCCGGCTATTGCTCCCCGGCCGGAAGCCGCATCACCTGGAGCGTGTCGGCCGTGCTCTGCGCCGCTTCGGAAGTCGACAGCATCACGGCGGAATCACCGGGCTGTGCCAGCCCTTGCGCATACAGCCAGCGGCTGGCCAGGCGCAGGCACGATCGCGGTTCAAGCCCACCCACGGCCAACAATGGCGACACGCCCCAGACCATCGCCAGACGGCGGCACAAATCTTCGGAGTCGGTCACCGCCAACAATGGCGCGGCGGGCCGGAAGCGGGCAATCTCCAGCACCATCGCCATATCCGTGGCCGGGGCGATGATGGCCCTGGCGTGGAGACGGGCGGCAAGCTGGCACGCAGCCAGGCTGATCGGGTTTCCCGTTGTGGTCGATTCGTTTGCCCGCAGCCGTTCGCGTGCAAGACGTGCGGCATACTCGGTTTCAGTGGCCGTCAGCACCCGCTGCAGGATTTCGACCGCGGCTACCGGGAAATCTCCGATCGCGGTCTCGGCGGACAGCATCACACCGTCCGTCCCGTCGATCATGGCATTGGCGACATCGGTCACCTCGGCGCGTGTCGGCCGTTCCTGCATGACCATGGATTCGAGCATCTGGGTGGCGGTGAGCACCGGGCGCGCTTGGGCATTGGCCATGGCGATGATCCGCTTCTGGACCAGCGGTATCTCGGCCAGGTCGGTCTCCACCCCCAGGTCGCCGCGCGCCACCATCACGCCGTCGGCCGCCGCCACGATCGCGTCGAGGTCGACCAGGGCCTGGCGTTTTTCGATCTTGGCCATCAGCAGCGGTGGCCGGCCGGGCGGAAGCAGTGCGCGTACGCGGAGCAGGTCATCGGCGGACTGCACAAACGACACGCCGAGCCACTCCGCCTGTTGCGCCAGCGCGAAGCCCAGGTGCCGGCGGTCGTCATCCGTCGGTATCAGCGCCGAGAGTCTGGAGTCAGGCAAGTTGATACCCGAACCGGATGTGATCGTCCCACTGGCGAGCACCTCGCAGACAACGCGCTCGGTGTCGACGGTTTTCACCTCAAGCCTGACCGCGCCGTCGGCGAGATATACCGACTCACCCACGCGCAGCGCCTGCAACAATGCCAGGTGCCTTACGGGTAGCGCGTCGGGCAGGTCAGCCCCGAAAGCCAGCACCACCGTTGCGCCCAGATGCAGTTCGCGCGTGCCGTCGGGCAGATCGCCCAGCCGGAACTTCGGTCCCGGCAGGTCCACCAGCACGGCGACGAACCGGCTGGCTTGTTGCGCCAGTTCACGTAGCTGTTGAATCCGGCGGGCGTGGCCGGCGTGGTCGCCGTGCGACACGTTGAAGCGGGCGACGTCCATCCCGGCGCCGATCAGCCGCTCCAGCACGCCCGGTCGATCCGTTGCCGGACCGAGCGTGCAGACAATCTTTGTCCGATTCCAGCGCGCTTGCGGCATCTCCACCTCCGAATCCCGTGTTCCGGCGGGCATCCAGCCACGCCGGGAAACGGAAACGTGGGCGGTCAGTCTTCCGCCGCCATCGCGGCGTCCTGCCGCGCCTGCCGGCCAAGCTGTCCCATCATGGCCAGTGTCATCGCCAGCCCCCGCCGGGCGTCGGCATCGCGGTTGAGCTGTCGCAGCGATTGCCACACGGTGGGCGGCTCCTCGACGGAGCCAGCCTGCGCGCCGGCGTAGCGCATCAGGTTGTTGAGGTTGAACGCGCTGGTCGTCAGATCCTCGTAGCCCTTCATCATTTTCTGGACCATGGCATCGTCTGTCATGTCCATCACGTCCGAAAGCGCCGAAAGCAGGTCGACCAGATTGTGGAAGCGTCGGCCCTGCAGCAGCGGGGCAAGCTTCTCGACCAGGGCGGCCATGCCCTCCTGCGTGGCGGCGTCATTCAACTGCGGGTTGTCTTGCAGGAAGGAATCGAAAGATCCATTCGACGACTTCCGCGTTTCTGCCAGTTGCGTATTCATTGTCGTTACTCCTGATTCAAACCATGCCACGAGCGACGGACCAGTAGATGCCGCGGTTGAATGCCTTGCGCATCTGCCCGCCGATTCTGGTGGCCGGTGTCGGTATCACGTCTTCGTCGTAGTCGTACCAAAGCGGCATGCCGGCATCGAGGCCCATCTGGGCGATTGCCTGCACCTTGCCGTCGTAGGCAGCTATGGTCTTGCCCACGCGCATCAGGCCAGCCACGTTGTCACAGATGACAGGCGACTGGTTGTGGCAGCTGCCGCCGGCCTTGCTGATCGGCAGGTCGACGGTGTCGCCCATCACGAACACGTTGGGAAAGCCGTCCAACTGCAATGTCTCGCGGTCGGTGGGTAGCCAGCCCTCGTTGTTCGGCGCCTGCGAGATGCCTGAATTGAGCACTGCATCGACCGCCCGGATCGGCGGGGTCTGCATCAGGATGTCGAACTCCACCGATTCACCTTCTTCGGAGTAGGCGACCTTGGCGTCCGGGTCAACGCGTTCCAGCGTGAAGCCGGTCTGGTGGACGATGTCCTTGGAATCGAACACCGAGGGCAAGACCTCGCCGACCGGTCGCTGCAGGAACAGGCAGTTGCGCAGCAGCTGGGAAACGGTCGGATAGGTATAGACAATCTCGACCTTGTCGCGCACGCCGCGCCTGCGCAACAGATCGTCCAGCATCAGCGTGGTTTCCATCGGCGCGATGCCGCACTGGTGCGGCACGTTGGGCGTCTTGGGGAAGGTCACGCCGATGAAAATGCGGCCCTTCTCGATCGTGCTGAGCTTGTGGTAAAGCTGCATGGCCGGGTCGTGCTGGTAGAAATGGTCGCCGGCCTCCTTCAGTCCCGGAATGCGCTCGGGCGAGGGGATGCAGCCGGTCGACACGACCAGGTAGTCGTAACGGTGGTCTTCGCCCGACGCCAGGCGCAGGCGGCTGTCCTTGAAATCGAACCCCTCGACCGAGTCCAGCAGCAGGTTCACTTCCGGCTTGAGTAGCGAGTGCAGTGGTCGGCGCAATTCATCCTTGTAGAACATGCCGAATGCCACGTACATGAAAGCCGGCTTGTAGTAATGCCAGGGGTCGTTCGATATCAGGCTCACCCGCGCCTTGCCCGCGCGGATCTCCGGATACAACTTGGTGACGAGGTTGTTGGCGGTCATGGTGCCGCCGATCCCTCCACCGACAACGATGATGTCTTGAATGCTCATGGCTCTTTTCCTCCGGAGGATAGAGTCGTGATGGCAACATCCCTGTCCAGGGGCGCGCCGATGATGCCGGCGCGGTGAAAAAGCTGTTTCAGTGCGTGGAATGGCAGTTCGGCCGATCCCCGGCGCCCGGGGATTTCCCGGGTCAGCGCAAAGACCTCCAGTTCGGGCCAGTCGCAGCGCGTGCCGTCGCCGGCAAGAATCGCGCGCAACTGGCCATGCACCCGTTCAAGCGTGCCGCCACCCAGCCCTGACGCGCGACGCGCCAGAATGGCGGTGGTGGCTTGCCCGAGCGAGCAGGCGCGGACCCGGTAGCCCAGTTCGGCCAAGCGGTCGTCGTCGAATCGCGCGTCCAGCGTGACCTGACTCCCACACGTCGCGTCGTGGAGTGTCACCGAGTCGGCAGGCGGCACTGGCAACCGTCGATCGTTGCGCACCTCGCTGCGATACTGCTTGAGCGTCTGGTACAACGTGGCGACGTCGTGATTGGCCACCGTGCCGGACATGACTGCCTCCTGCAGTGGGTTGTCCAGCATCGTCAATGTGACGTGAGGCGCTCGTGATTGGCCGCCAACAGCCAGCCGCGGTGTAACGGGCAGCCGCGCTCAGCTACACACCAGCACCGGCACCTCGCCTTGCAGCAGCACTTTCTGCGTCTCGCTGCCCAGCAGCAGCCGGCTCAGGCCGCGCCGGCCGTGGGACGCCATCACCACCAGGTCGCAGCGCTTTTCGCGTGCCGTCTGCAGGATCACTTCGTGCGGATGCTCGGCCACGTCGTAGTGGCCGCTGTAGGTGACCCCGGCCTCTTCGGCCAGGCGTTTCACATCGTCCAGATACTCCGCCGCCAATTCCATGGATTGCTCGGTGTAGGTCGCCTCGGAGGCGGCCAGGGCCTCGGACATGTAGATCAGTGCCTGGAAAGCGGGCACGACGTGCAGCGCATGGACTCTGGCACCACAGGTTTTCGCCAGCTCGATGCCCATTTTGGCCGCGCGCAGCGAAAGCTCGGAACCGTCGATCGGAAGCAGGATGTGTTTGAACATGACGAACTCTCCAGGTGCGCGACGGATCCGTGGCAGGCAGGGTCGGCGGCGTGGCGCGGGATCCGGCTGCCCATCGCGCTGACCTGTGCCGGTGCGCCCTTGATGAGTACATGTTGGCCGCAATGTGGGCGCGATGCACTGACCACCGTCAACTTGCGCCTGGATCGAGGTGCTACCGATTGTCGCAGTCCGAATCGCCAGACTCCGGTCCAGCCGATGCCGGCGAATCCGGACGTGCTTTCAGGCGGGTCCGACGGAAATGCTCAGGTTGTCGCCATCTTCGTGATCGAGCAACTGTCGGTGCACCCGTTCGAGTTCGGCCAGCAGCTCCGCCCGCGTTTCCGCGGCGAACGGGTTTTCCTGCTGAATCGCGCTGAACAGGTGCCCGGCGTCGCCGCGCACGGCCGCCAGCATGTGCTTCATGCCCTGGAATGAAGGCGGGGCGATCGGCATGCCGTCGTCCACGCCCATGTCGATCAGCCCCTTGGCGATGAAGAACGCCAGTACATGCGTACGTGCCATCGCGCGGTCATGGCTTTCGGGGTCCTGTTCGATCACTTCGCAGCCGAGCTGGGTGAACAGCTCACGGGTCTGCCGCGCGGCTTGCGGATGCTCGCGCGCAGGGCAGATCACCGCGCGTCGCGGACGCTCGTCGCGGGCCAGGCTGAGCGGGCCGAACAGGGGGTGTGTGCCGACATGCGGAATCTCCGCGCCCAGCAGTTCGTCCATCGCGGCGCAGGGGTGCATCTTCACGCTGCCCACGTCGAGCACGATCTGTCCCGCATGCAACGTCGGGCGAACGGCTTGCAGCGCCTCACGCATGTGCGGCACCGGCATGGCCAGCACGATCCACTGCGCAGCCTCGATCGCGGCATCTGGTGTGGCGACGGCCAAACTCGCCGGGACGCTCGCGCGGGGATCGAACACCCGCACGCGATGCCCCGCTTGCTGCAGCAGCTCGGCAAGTGCCTGGCCGAAGCGGCCGTAGCCGAGCAGCGCGAAGTCCATGCCGTCCTGCTGCAGGCTGTCGGCGATCATGCCGGCGCGGGCGAGCTGCCGGAGGCCAGGCTGGCGCGCAGCGCCGCGTCCCACGGCGCCAGGTCGATGTCGTGCCTGGCCAGCCAGTCGCGGTCGAACAGCGTTTGCGCATAGCGCTCGCCGCGGTCGCACAACAGGCTCACGATGCTGCCGCGTTCGCCGCGTGCACGCATCGATGCAGCCAGATGCAGACAGGCCACCAGGTTGGTACCGGACGAACCCCCGTAGCGATGACCGAACAGATCCTCCAGCAGCCATGCGCCAGCAATCGAGGCGGCGTCGGGCACCTCGCAGACGTGGTCGACCACGTCGAAGATGAAGCCTGGTTCGACGCGTGGCCGACCGATGCCTTCGATCAGCGTGGTCTTGCTGGCGACGGCACCGCTGTCACGCTTGCGCCAGCCATGCACGTAGGCGCTGCCGGCCGGCTCGGCCACGCACAGCCTCGTCTGCAGCCGGCGGTAACGGAGATAGCGGCCGAGGGTGGCTGAAGTACCGCCGGTGCCGGCGCCGCAGACGATCCAGGCCGGCTCCGGCGCGGCCTCCAGCGACAACTGGCCGATGATCGACTCGGCGATGTTGTTGTTGCCGCGCCAGTCGGTGGCGCGTTCGGCCAAGCCGAACTGATCGAGATGGCAGGCGCCGCGTGCAGCGTGTTCGGCAGCGCGCGCGTGCACCTGGGCAGGGTCGTCGACCAGGTCGCAGGTGCCACCCAGTGCCTCCACGTCGCGGATCTTGCCTGGCGCCGTGGCGGAGGGCATCACGGCAGTGAACGACAGGCCCAGCAAACGCGCGAACCAGGCTTCGGAAATCGCCGTGCTGCCGGAGGACGCATCCACCACGGCCTGTCCGCCGTGCAGCCGCCCGTTGCACAGGGCGTACAGATACAGCGAGCGTGCCAGCCGGTGTTTCAGGCTGCCGCTGGGGTGGGCGGCTTCGTCCTTGAAGTAGAAGTCGATGCCAGGGAAACCCTGGAAATTGAGTTTGAGCAGGTGGGTGTCCGCCGACCGCGCAGCCTCCTGCGACAGGCAGCCGAGTGCGCGGTTGACCCATTGACGCTCGGTATCACGTTCGGGGTGTATGCCTTGAACGACGGTTTTCATCGGACAACCTCGGGGTATCGGTGCGGCCGCGCGGGCAGCGGATAACTGGTGGACTCATCGATGGTACGCGCTGATTGCGCGTCGGCGGGTCCGGGACCAGGTGCATGCTGGGCGGCGGCTTGATGAATGACCCTGACTCAGGTCAACGCCGCGCGGATGAAAGCGGGGTGAATTGTCACAGGGTGCCCTGGTTGCCTGCACTTGCATCATGCCGTGTCGAGGCGGCTGATGCAGGTCATGGCCGGGTGGCGCGAAGCGGCAGATAGTGGGAGTTCCGCATCGCTTCCTGGCCTTACGCATGGTTGCCTGGTATCCGTGGATCGTCCTGTTGCACCTGGCCTGCGCCATCGTCTTTGTCGGCGCGGTGGCGTTCGAGGTGATCGTGCTGGAGTCACTGCACAAGCATTTCGACTTCACTACCGTCCAGCGCATCGAAAAGGCGGTGATGGCGCGCGTGCGCAGCTACATGCCGGTGGTGGTGATCCTGTTGTTCCTCAGCGGATTCATGCTGTTCGACATTCGTTGCGACGGCCTCAGCTGCGTCGGTTCACGCTTTGGCAACTGGCTGCTGTTGAAGGTGGCGCTGGCATTCGGCGTGCTGGCGGTATTCGTCAACGCGATGTGGGCGATGCGCCACGGCAAGATGGATGTATGCCGGTTCAGGCACACCCATCGCATCGTGCTCGCGCTGATGGTTGGCATCGTGTTCCTGGCCAAGACCATGTTCTACTTGTAGTTCGCATCCAGACAGGAGATTCAGGCATGTCCACAGTCACACTTCACGGCGCCCCAGTCAGCGTCAATGGCCAGTTTCCGGCGCCAGGATCCGCTGCGCCTGCCTTTGCCCTGGTGGCGGGCGACCTCTCCGACGCCACGCTGTCGAGCTTTGCCGGCAAGCGCAAGGTGCTGAACATCTTCCCCAGCGTCGACACGCCGACCTGTGCCGCGTCGGTGCGCCATTTCAACGCCTCGGCCGGCAAGCTGGCGAACACGGTGGTGCTGTGCATCTCGGCCGACCTGCCGTTCGCGCAGGCGCGCTTCTGCGGCGCGGAGGGCCTGGACAACGTGGTCAACCTGTCGATGATGCGTGGGCGCCAGTTCCTCAACGACTACGGCGTGGCGATTGCCGACGGCCCGCTGGCGGGTCTCGCCGCTCGTGCAGTCGTGGTGCTCGACGAGCACGACAAGGTGATCCACACCGAGCTGGTCGGCGAGATTGCCGACGAGCCGAATTACGACGCGGCGCTCAAAGCGCTGGGTTGATGCCGTGGGGCGGGCGTTGCCCGCCGTTTTGTTCCCCGGATCGAGAAAGCACAGCGGGCGGAGCCCGCCCTACGCGTGATTTCGTGGGTGGCCGGCGTTCACGACAAGGTGATCCACAACGGGCAGGTCGGCGAGATCGCCGACGAGCCGAATGACGGCGCGGCGCTCAAAGCGCTGGGTTGATGCCGTGGGGCGGGCGTTGTCCGCCGTTTGGCCTCCCGGATCAAGAGCACGGCGGGCGGAGCCCGCCCTACGCGTGATTTCGTGGGTGGCCGAGGTTCACGACAAGGTGATTCACACCGAGCTGGTCGGCGAGATTGCCGACGAGCCGAATGACGGCGCGGCGCTCAAAGCGCTGGGCTGATGCCGTGGGGCGGGCGTTGCCCGCCGTTTTGTTCCCCGGATCGAGAAAGCACGGCGGGCGGAGCCCGCCCTACGCGTGATTTCGTGGGTGGCGACGCTAACGACCAGGTGATCCACAACGGGCAGGTCGGCGAGATCGCCGACGAGCCGAATGACGGCGCGGCGCTCAAAGCGCTGCGCTGATGCCGTAGGGCGGGCTCTGCCCGCCGTTTGGTTTCCCGGATCAAGAGCACGGCGGGCGGAGCCCGCCCTACGTGTCGGCGTGATCTCGTTGGTGCCCGACGCTCACGATGCGGACGCCGAACGGTTTCACTTCCGGATGCAGGCCCAGCCCGTACTTCAGGCTGCGGCCGATGCGTTGTGCGTATTCCAGCATCTGTGCGGCGTGGGATTCGTCCAGCTCCTCGCCGCAGGTTTCCTGCCACAACGCGAGCCATCGATCGAAGTGTTCGGCGCGGATCGGATGCGGGCGGTGGGCCGCCATCGGGTTGCCGCGGTAGCTGCCTGCACGCAACGCCACCGAGGCCCAAAACGAGGTGAGCAGGCGCTTGTGCTCGTCCCAGTCGTGCACGGCCGCGTTGAAAATCGGGCCGATCTCCGGATCGCGACGTACCTTTTCGTAGAAATGGTCGACCAGTGTGGCAAGTGCGGTTTCGTCGAAAACTGCCGTGGAATTCGTCTGAGTCATGCGCACAGGATAGGGGAAAGCGGGCGCCGAACCGACAACGCACCCCGCCATCACGACGGGATGCGTCGCCTGATCCCGCCGATTACTGGCCGAGGCTCAGGGTGCCCTTCATCAGGGCGGCATGGCCCGGGAAGGTGCAGAAGAACGCGTACTTCTCGCCGGCCTTCAGCTTGGCGACGTTGATCGTGGCCGTGTCGCTCTGGCCACCGCCGATAAGCTTGGTGTGCGCGATGATGCGCGTGTCGCCGGGCTTTTCGTAGCTGTTGGCGGCGCCGGCCTTCATGCCGTCGGCGACCACACCGGCTTCGTCGGATGCGTGTGACAGCACCCAGTTGTGGCCCATGGCGGTGACCGGCAGCTTGCCGGTGTGTTTCAGCGTGACCGTGAAGCTCTTGCAGGTCTTCGGTACCGTGATGGTTTTCTTGTTGAACTGCATGGCATCGCTGCCTTCGATGGTGGTCGCACATTCGGCGGCCATCAGCGGCGTGGACAGCAGGCCGAGCAGGGCTATGGCAATCAATTTGCGCATGAAGTGTTGCTCCGTGGGGAAGTGATGGGGTGATGAAGCGCGGTTGGATTCTGCGGGAGCAGTGCCTTTCGGGCACTGATCTGGATCATGGTCGCCGCAGCAGCCGTGCTTGACACTGTAGGTGTGTCCGGCGCGTGTCGGAAGGAGGCAAGATGACGCACGTCGTTACCGAGAACTGCATCAACTGCAAGCACACCGACTGTGTCGAGGTGTGTCCGGTGGACTGCTTCCACGCAGGCCCGAATTTCCTGGTGATCGATCCGGACGAGTGCATCGACTGCACGCTGTGCGTGGAAGAGTGTCCGGTCGGCGCGATCTTTCCCGAACTGGACGTGCCCGCCGGGCAGGAGATCTTCATGTCGATCAATGCCGAGCTGGCAAAAGAGTGGCCGGTACTGACCAGCAAGATTGCCGCGATGGATGACGCGGCGAAGTGGGACGGCGTGCCAAACAAGCTGCCGCTGCTGAAGCGCTGAGTCGGCTTTGCGGCCAGCTGAATACGAGCGTTCGACGCGCCGGGTTCCAGAGTACCGCAACCCCCCGTACGAGCCCACTCGCGGCCGATGCTCTTTGGCGGGAGCAAGAGCACCATCCCCTATGATCATCGACACCTTCGTCGTCCACGCATTGTCAGGTGGAACAATTCCACGGTGTGGGCTAGGCTCAGTCCGGTGCGTCGGCCTATCGTGAGCCGGCATGCTTTCGTCACGTTGGGGAGAAAACTGATGAATGAGGCTGCACAGCCCTTGTCCGAAGACGATTCCGAACTTTCGCCATGGTGGTTGCGCACCGTGGCCATCGTGCTGGTGGTTGGCTTTGCCGGACTGCTTGCCATCACCATGCTGGCCTATCGCAATGCGCCGCCGATTCCCGGCCAGGTGGTGGATGCGCAGGGCAACACCGTCTTTACCGGTGATGACATCAGCAAGGGGCAGGCGGTATTCCTCAAGTATGGTTTGATGGACAACGGCAGTATCTGGGGCCATGGCGCCTATCTCGGGCCGGATTACTCGGCCGAAGCCTTGCACTTCATCGGCCAGGACACCGCGGCGGCGATTGCTGAGGAGCAATTCGGCAAGCCGATGGCCGAGCTCGATGCATCGCAGCAGGCGGCGGTGCGCGGCGAAACGACGGTGGCGCTGAAAACCAATCGCTACGATGGACAGACCGACGTGCTGCGGTTGACCGCGCCGGAAGCGACCGCCTACCGGCAGCAGGTCGATTACTGGACCAACTATTTCAAGGACCCGACCAAGAATGGCGGGCTCAAGCCTGACCTCATCACCGATCCCACCGAATTGCATCAGTTCACCGCCTTCGTCACCTGGGCGGCGTGGGCCTCGGTGGCCAACCGGCCAGGGACCGATGCCTCGTACACGAATAATTTCCCCTACGACGCCAGCGTCGGCAACCTTCCCACGGGCCACGCGCTGCTGTGGAGTGCGCTGAGCCTGCTGTTGCTGTTGGCCGGTATTGCCGGAGTACTGCTGGCTTTCGGCAAATTTGATTACCTGGGTTGGATCAGCCGGGGCCAAAACGTGCGCGCGCAATTGATGCCGGGCAAGTCCAGCCCGGGCCAGCGCGCACTGGTGAAGTTTTTCGTAGTGGTTGCGTTGTTGTTCCTGATGCAGACCCTGGTCGGTGGCGGCGTCGCCCATTTCCGTGCCGATCCGGGCAGCTTCTACGGCTTCCAGTTGGAGAACATCTTCCCCAGCAACCTGCTGCGCACCTGGCATCTGCAGACCGCGATCTTCTGGATCGCCACCGCCTACGTCGCCGCGGCGTTGTTCCTGGGCCGTTCGTTGCGCGCCGATGAGCCACGCTGGTTCGCGGGCTGGGTGCATCTGTTGTTCGCCGCATTCGCGGTGGTGATCGGCGGCAGCCTGCTCGGGGTGTGGGCCGGCATTGCGCAGAAACTCGGCACCTGGTGGTTCTGGGTCGGCAACCAGGGCTGGGAGTACCTGGAACTGGGCCGGCTCTGGCAGTACCTGCTGGTGGTCGGGTTGCTGGTGTGGTTCGGCATTCTCTTTGCGCTGGCACGGCCGCGCGTCGTGGCCAACGAGAAGGCGCGACCGCTGGCCAAGATGTTCCTGTTCGCCTCGATCGCGATCCCGGTGTTCTACGTGCCCGCGTTGTTCTTCGGCGCCGAAACCAACTACACCGTGGTCGACACCTGGCGCTTCTGGATCATCCACCTGTGGGTCGAAGGCTTCTTCGAATTCTTCGCCACCACGGTGGTCGCCCTGACCCTGTACCAGGTTGGTCTCGCGCATCGCAACGTGGCGCTGCGGGTGATCTACCTGGATGCGATCCTGTACTTCCTGGGCGGCCTGATCGGTACCGGACATCACTGGTACTTCACCGGGCACACCAACTTCAACATGGCGATGTCGGCGATGTTCTCGGTGCTCGAAGTGGTGCCGCTGACCCTGCTGACCCTGGACGCCTGGGATTTCGTCAGGGCTACCAAGGGTACCGTCGACGTCGACGGCAAGCCGACCCGCGTGCCGCACAAGTGGACGTTCTACTTCCTGATGGCGGTGGGCTTCTGGAACTTTGTCGGTGCCGGCATGTTCGGCTTCTTCATCAACCTGCCGATCGTCAGCTACTACGAAGTGGGCACCCAGGTCACGCCGACCCACGGTCATGCCGCGCTGATGGGCGTGTTCGGCATGCTGGCGCTGGCGCTGATGGTGTTCACCTTGCGTCAGACCAGCAGCGAGGAGCGCTGGCCCGGCATCGAGAAGTACGTCAAGGTCGCGTTCTGGGGTACCAACGTGGGCCTGGCGATGATGCTGCTGATGAGCCTGTTCCCGAGTGGCGTGCTGCAGCTGTGGGACGTGATGCAGAACGGCTACTGGCACGCACGCAGCATCGAGTACATGAGCCTGCCGCGCTCGCACATCCTCGAATGGCTGCGCCTGCCCGGTGACATGGTGTTCATCATCTTCGGTGCGATCCCGTTGGTGATTGCCACCATCAAGGGCTGGCTGGGCGTGCGCGCGGACGCGGCGGCCGAGCGCCGCTGAGGGGCGTCGCGCATGAAAAACCCGCGCCGGTGAAGACCGGCGCGGGTTCTTGTTTGGGACTTCACTGCAACAGGGTTACTTGCCGATCACCCGCACCATCTCCAGGCACTTGTTCGAGTAGCCCCACTCATTGTCGTACCAGCTGACCAGCTTGACGAAGCTGTCGTCCAGCGCGATGCCGGCGGTGGCGTCGAAGATCGAGGTGCGCGCGTCGCCGCGGAAGTCGGTGGCCACAACCTTCTCTTCGGTGTAGCCCAGGATGCCCTTGAGCGGACCTTCACTCTGCGCCTTCATCTCCGCGCAGATCTCGGCGTAGCTGGCGTCCTTCTCCAGTTCCACCGTGAGGTCGACCACCGACACGTTCGAGGTCGGCACGCGGAAGCTCATGCCGGTGAGCTTCTTGTTGAGTTCGGGGATCACCACGCCGACCGCCTTGGCCGCGCCGGTGGAAGAAGGAATGATGTTCTCCAGGATGCCACGGCCGCCGCGCCAATCCTTGTTGCTGGGACCGTCGACGGTCTTCTGGGTGGCGGTGGCCGCGTGCACCGTGGTCATCAGGCCGCGCTTGATGCCCCACGTGTCGTTGAGCACCTTGGCCAGCGGCGCCAGGCAGTTGGTGGTGCAGCTGGCGTTGGAGATGATCGCCTCGCCCTTGTAGCTCCTGTCGTTGACGCCGTAGACGAACATCGGCGTGCTGTCCTTCGACGGCGCGGACAGGATCACCTTCTTCGCGCCCGCGTCCAGGTGCTTCTGCGCCGCCTCGGCGGTCAGGAACAGGCCGGTGGACTCGATCACCACGTCGACGTTGACCTCGCCCCATTTCAGATTGGCCGGATCGCGTTCCTGACTCAGCCGGATGCGCTTGCCGTTGACCACCAGATGGTTGCCGTCCACCTGCACATCGCCCTCGAAGCGGCCATGCACGGAGTCGTGGTTCAGCATGTAGGCCAGGTAATCCGGCTCCAGCAGGTCGTTGATGGCGACGACCTCGATGTCATTGGCGAAGTTCTGCACGGCTGCGCGCAGCACGTTGCGACCGATGCGGCCGAAGCCGTTGATACCGACCTTGATGGTCATGAGTGGGCGTCCTCCGATGGAGATAGGGATGGTGCATGGGTGGTTGGCTGGCGCGAGGCTGCCAGCCGGTGCTTCAGCCGCACGATTTTACATTGAAAGCGGGCAGGCCGCCCGCGCGGTGCGACGCTATGGCAGACTGGGGTTTTCGCGCCGGAGCATGCCATGATCAAGTTGGGCTCATCTCTTGCTGCTGCCTTGTTGATGTTTCTGGTCGCGACCGTGGCCCAGGCATGGGGGCCGCTCGGCCACAGCGTGGTGGCCGCATTGGCGCAGCGGCATCTCAGCCCTGCCGCCGAAGCCGAGGTGGAGCGCCTGCTGGCACCTGAGCACATCAAGGCATTGGCCGATATCGCCAACTGGCCCGACCAGATGCAGAACGATCCGGCGATGGCGAGCTTGTGGAAGCAGACGCGCACCCAGCACTACATCAATTTCCACGGCGGCCCCTCCTGCGATTACGTGCCGCCGCGCGACTGTCGCGACGGTCGTTGCGTGGTGGGTGGCCTGGAGCATTACGTCGCCGTATTGGCCGATCGCAGCCAGCCTGACAGCGTGCGGCGCCAGGCGCTGAAGTTCGTGGTGCATTTCGTCGGCGACATCCATCAGCCGCTGCATGCCGGTTATCGGGATGACAAGGGTGGCAACACGTATCAGGTGCAGTACGACGGCAAGGGCACCAACCTGCACAAGATCTGGGACTCGCGCATGCTGTACACGCGCAACCTCGACTGGCAGCAATACGCGAAGCGCCTGGACTCCGCCGTACCGGTGACCCTGCCACCACCGATCGCCCCCCTGGACAATCCGTACGCGCAATGGGCCGAGGAGTCCTGCCGGATCACGGCCGAACCGGGTTTCTACCCCCAGAACCACAAGATCAATTCCGCCTACGTCAGCACCTGGCTACCGGTTGCCGACCAGCGCCTGCGTGAAGCCGGCCGCCGCCTCGCCCAGATACTCAACGTCGCGCTCGCGCCCAATCCGCCCAGTGCCCACTGAAAGCTGAAAACCGAACACCGAACACCGAACACCGAACACCGAACACCGAACACCGAACACTCCACACCCAATCCCGCTACAACGCTCCAGGCCCCGACCCATGACAACAACCCTACCCGCCACCCGCACCAAGATCGTCGCCACGCTCGGACCGGCCACGGATGCGCCCGGCATGCTCGGCA
Organism: Rhodanobacter sp. G2-10; assembly: GCF_055809185.1. Classification (NCBI taxonomy): domain Bacteria; kingdom Pseudomonadati; phylum Pseudomonadota; class Gammaproteobacteria; order Lysobacterales; family Rhodanobacteraceae; genus Rhodanobacter; species Rhodanobacter sp. G2-10. Next base: position 632,027 of record NZ_CM147900.1, read on the forward strand.
AGCTGATTGCCGAAGGCGTCGACGTGGTTCGCCTGAACCTTTCGCACGGCGAGCCGGACGACCACCGCGCCCGCGCCCGGGCCGTACGAGCCGCGTCGGAGGCGGCCGGCCGTGAAGTTGGCGTGCTGGCCGATCTGCAAGGCCCGAAGATCCGCATCGAGACTTTTGCCGATGGTCCGGTCGAGCTGGTGGAGGGCGCCGACTTCGTGCTCGATTGTCGTGCCGGCGTGCCGCCGGGTGATGCCACTCGGGTCGGGGTCAGTTACCACGAGCTGCCCGGCGACGTGCATGCCGGCGACGTGCTGCTGCTGGATGACGGCCTGGTCGCATTGACCGTGCGCGAGGTGTCCGGCAGCGAGGTGCGCTGCGCCGTGAAGGTGGGCGGCAAGTTGTCCAATCGCAAGGGCCTCAACCGGCAGGGTGGCGGGCTTTCGGTCACCGCGCTGTCGGACAAGGACAAGGCCGACATCAAGCTGGCGGCGGAGATCGGTGCGGATTTCCTGGCCGTGTCCTTCGTGCGTTCGGCCGACGACATGCACCAGGCGCGCCGCCTGCTCAAGGAGGCGGGTGGCCGCGCGGCGCTGGTGGCGAAGATCGAGCGGGCCGACGCCATCCCGGTGCTGGGCGAGATCATCGACGCTTCGGATGTGGTGATGGTGGCGCGCGGCGACCTCGGCGTGGAGATCGGCGATGCCGAGCTGCCCGGCCTGCAGAAGAAGATCATCCGCGAATCGGTGCAACGCAACCGCGCGGTGATCACCGCCACGCAGATGCTGCAGTCGATGGTGCGCTCGCCGATCCCCACCCGTGCCGAAGTGCTCGACGTGGCCAATGCGGTGATCGACGGCACGGACGCAGTGATGTTGTCCGAGGAAACCGCCGCGGGCGCGCATCCGGACAAGGCGGTGGCCGCGATGCGCCGCATCTGCCTGGGTGCCGAACGCCAGTTCGAACCGAAGGACGACCTCACCGCCGGCAGCCACCGGCTCGATCGCACCGACCAGGCCATTGCGCTGGCGGCGATGATGCTGGCGGGCGAGCTCGGGGTGCGCGCCATCGTGGCCCTGACCGAGTCAGGCGCGACCGCGCAGTGGCTGTCACGCTATCGTACCGCCGTGCCGATCTACGCGCTGTCGCCGCTTGCCGACGCACGCCGCCGCATGCTGCTGTTGCGCGACGTGCAGCCGGTGGCGTTTACCCACGACGCGCAGAGCTCGGCCGCCAATTCACTGGCGGCGGTCCGGCAGCTGTTCGCCCAGGGCCGGCTCAGCGAAGGTGATCGCGTGGTGCTGACCCACGGTGACCATGTGGGGCGGGGCGGTGGCACCAATACGCTGAAGCTGCTTTCGGTCGGCCCCGACGGCATGGTCGACAGCCTGCGCAATCTTTAGGGATGCTCTGACCCGGTCAGCGCATCCCCGAAGCTGAAACTCCGATGTCCGTGGTGGTGGCCTTGACTGTGGTTGCACGAGCGGCGGGCTACACTTGGAGCCGTCCTTCCTCAGATTGGAGATCGTCATGAAGACCCTGTTTCGTCCCTTGCGCCGGGCACTGGCACTGGCGCTTGCTCTGGGTTTCGTGGCGCCGGTACTGGCCCAGACCATCAAGATCGACCCGCAGAATCTCTACCGCTACTGGATTCTGCTCAATACCAAGGTGCAGATGGACGCACCCAACAGCGGCCTGAACCTGACCAAGCCCGGCTGCGTGGCCGTGACCTATACGGTGGGAGCCAACGGCGTGCCGCTTGACGTGCAGGTGGCCAAGGTGGTGCCCAACAGCGACCTGGGTTCGATGGCGCGCAGCGCCGTGGCCAACTTCCGTTACGGCCCGTCGCTGAACAACAAGGATCACCAGCCGGTCGCCACCTATTACATCGTGCCGTTCAACTCGCCGAAGGACCCGGAAGCGCAGAAAGCGCTGATGGAACCGTGCAAGTTGCCCGGCTACGTCAACTGAATGGCCGTACGTGAGTCATGGCGCCGCATCGAAGCGTGCCAGCCTCGATCTGGCCTATAATCCGCCTTTTGAACCACGCCGCTTCGCCCTCGAGGCGGCGTTCACCTTGTGCGGCAGGGCAGCAATCCCGCCAGCGGAGTCATCATGAGCATTGAAGATCTCGAAAGCATCGCCTTGGCGATGGTTGCGCCCGGCAAGGGCATCATCGCGATTGACGAGTCGACCAACACCATCACCAAGCGCTTCGCGGCGGTCGGCATCGAGAGCACCGAAGAGAATCGCCGCGCTTATCGCGAAATGTTGCTGACCACGCCCGGTCTCAACGAGCACATCTCCGGTGCGATCCTGTTTGACGAGACGATTCGCCAGTCGACCAAGGACGGGGTGCCGTTCACCCAGGTCATGAAGAAGGCCGGCATCATCCCCGGCATCAAGGTGGACAAGGGGCCGCAGCCGCTGGCCGGCTTCCCCGGCGACGTGGTCACCGAAGGGCTCGACGGCCTGCGCCCGCGCCTGCAGGAGTACGCCAAGCTGGGTGCGCAGTTTGCCAAGTGGCGTGCGGTGATCAACATCAGCGAGGAGAATCCCAGCTCCACCGCGATCGAGGCGAATTGCCACGTGCTGGCCCGTTACGCGGCCCTGTGCCAGGAGGCCGGTCTGGTGCCGATGGTCGAGCCCGAGGTGATCATGGATGGCGACCACAGCATCGAAGTCAGCTACGAGGTGCACGAGGCCGTGCTGCGCAGCCTGTTCAACGCGCTGTACGAGCAGAACGTGATGCTGGAAGGCACCATCCTGAAGATCAGCATGGTCATCCCCGGCAAGGATTCGGACGAGCAGGTCGACGTCGAGGAAGTGGCCGAGGCCACTGTGCGCGTGCTGAAGTCGACGGTGCCGGCCTCGCTGCCGGGCATCGTGTTCCTCTCCGGCGGCCAGAGCGACGAGCAGTCGACCTCGCATCTGAATGCGATGAATCAGATCGGACCGCACCCGTGGCCGCTGTCGTTCTCCTACGGCCGCGCCATGCAGCAGGCGGCGCTGCAACTGTGGGCCAAGGACATGAAGGGCAACGTGGCCGAGGCACAGAAAATCGTGCACGCACGCGCCAAGGACAATGGTCTGGCCGCGTTGGGGCAGTGGAACGGCTGATTCCGCCGTTTGATCATGTTGACTGCATGAACAAGGAGGGCGCCCCAGGGCGCCCTCCTTGTTTGCCTTGTTCTGGTCGACAGGGGCCGCTGGCCCCGTCTCAGAAGCGATACTCGGCGGTCACCGTGTAAACGCGATTGCCGATGTCCAGCCCTTGCTTGGAGATGCTGTAGTAGTCGAAATTGGCACCGATGCTCCAGCTCTTGCTGATGTCGTAGCCGGTGCCCAGACCTGCATACCAGCCCAGTGACTGCCGGCCACCCTTTTCGTTGAACGTGTTGGCTGGATCACTCGATTGCAGCGTGGCATGCAGCTTCCACACAAAGGCGCCACCGCGAGCCGAGATATACCAGGCGTCGGTGGGGTTGAAGTGGCCGTTGATGCCGGCCGTCCAGCCATCGCCCGAGAGCTTGGCGTACGTCGTGGCATCGCGGTAGCTGATGCTGCCCAGGTTGGTGTAGCCAGCCTCGAATCCGATGAACTGGGTGCGATAGCCGGCGTTGAGGATCACCGCCGTGCCATGGTCGCTGCCCAGGTCGTAATTGTTCAACGTGGCGTGGTAGCTCACGCGGCCTGCACCGAGGTTCACGAACCCACCGGTGAGGTCCTTCGCCTGGGCACCAGCGGCACCCAGCGTCGAGCCGGCCAACACGGCCAGCGTCAAAAGTGTCTTCTTCATCAAAATCCCCTGTTTGCTGTTCCTGATTGTTGCTCCTGCTGATGCTCCGCACGCCGTGGCGCACGGTCATCAGCCGTGCATTATAAAAGTGATGCATTACACACAAAACGAAGGAGGCGCCTCGCGGCGCCTCCTTCTTGTAGGTGAACATCCCGACGATGCGTCGGAATCCGCCTCGATGACTCAGAAGCGATACTCGGCGCTGGCCGAGATCATGTCCGTGCTGAGGTCGACGCGATCCTTCTTGGCGTCGAAGTAGTCGTAGTTGACGCCGACGCTGAGGTTCGGGGTGATGTTGTAGCCGACACCGGCGCCGGCATACCAGCTGTTGTCGTCCAGGCCCTTGCGCACGGGATTCACGTCGTTGTTCAGGCCGTGACCCGTCCAGCTGTACAGGCCTGCGCGGCCGCTCAGATACCAGTTGGGGCTCAGGTCGAGGTGAGCATTGGCGCCCATGGTCCAGCCGTGCAACTGCGATTTTTGGTCAGCGATGACCGGGTCGCTGTTGAAGATGTTCTTGGGGTGGATGTTGCCCAGATCGTTGTAACCCACTTCCGCGCCCAGGGCGAAGTTGGGGGCCAGCGACCAGCGGTAGCCGCCATTGAGTGCATAACCAGTGTCGTGCCCGTCATACGGACCGTGGTCGATCGCGGTGCGGCCGACGTTGCCGTTGATGAACCAGCCGGCATTGTCGGCCGGGGCGTTCTGCGCGAACGCAGCGGGAACGGCCAGCAGACCGGCGGAGGCCAAGGCGAGTGCGAGCAGTGTTTTCTTGGTTTTCATGGTGACACTCCAGTAGTCGAAACAGTCGGCCCGAGGGGGAGGGGATGGGCCGTTGCCGAACGTGCGACATCTAAGATGGACATCGACACGGAGACTTAGATGAGGCACCGCGGGAAAGATTCAATACTCATCAGTTCAGTATTAAGCGGGGGTTAATCGGCCCGAACGCGCGCTGAAGCGTGGCACTTGACATGATCCTGTCCGCTTCGGGCCCAAACCGGCTGGCCGCGGCCTACTCATGCGCGCGACAGAGCCTGTCCGGATCGGCGACAATACGCGTTTTTGCCCCGCCGGAGATTGCCTGATGACCACCCGCCGCGAACTCGCCAATGCCGTGCGAGCCCTTGCCATGGACGCCGTCGAGGCAGCGAAATCAGGTCATCCGGGGATGCCGATGGGCATGGCCGACATCGCCGAGGTGCTATGGAACGATTTCCTCCGTTTCAATCCGGCCAACCCCAAGTGGTTCAATCGTGACCGCTTCGTGCTGTCCAACGGCCACGGCTCGATGCTGCAGTACGCGCTGCTGCACCTGACCGGTTTCGACCTGCCGATGGAGCAGCTCAAGCGCTTCCGCCAGCTGCATTCGATGACTGCCGGCCATCCTGAGGCCAACGAAACCCCCGGCGTGGAAACCACCACCGGTCCGCTCGGCCAGGGCCTGGCCAATGCGGTCGGTTTCGCACTCGCCGAAAAGATCCTGGCGGCGCACTTCAACCGTCCCGGTCACGAAGTGGTCGATCACCACACCTACGTATTCCTCGGCGATGGCTGCCTGATGGAAGGCATCTCGCACGAAGTCGCCTCGCTGGCCGGCACCTGGCAGTTGGGCAAGCTGGTGGCGATCTACGACGACAACGGCATCTCGATCGACGGTGAAGTGCACGGCTGGTTCACCGATGACACTCCGGCGCGCTTCGAAGCCTACGGCTGGAACGTGATCCGCGGTATCGACGGACATGATGCCGAGGCGATCAAGAAGGCGATCGCCACCGCCACCGCACAAAACGACAGGCCGACGCTGATCTGTGCCAAGACGATCATCGGTTTCGGCGCGCCGCACAAGCAGGGCAAGGAGGAAAGCCACGGCGCTCCGTTGGGCAAGGACGAGATCGCCGCCGCCCGCGCGCAACTGGGCTGGAACCATGCGCCGTTCGAGATTCCGGCCGACATCTACGCCGGCTGGGATCACAAGTCGGCCGGCCACGCTGCCGAGCAGGCCTGGAACGAAGCCTTCGCCAAATACGCCGCAGCGCATCCGGATCTGGCCGCCGAATTCAAGCGCCGTATCGCCGGCAAACTGCCGGCGAACTGGGCGGAACAATCGCAGGCTTACATCGCCAGGCTGCAGGCTGAAGGTCCGGAAGTCGCGTCGCGCAAGGCCTCGCAGATGACCCTGAATGCGTTCGGCCCGTTGCTGCCGGAGCTGCTTGGCGGATCGGCGGACCTGGCCGGCTCCAACCTCACCAAGTGGAGCGGCAGCCTGGATGCGGCCAATGGCAACAGCGCCGACGGCAACGGCAACTACGTCTACTACGGTGTGCGCGAGTTCGGCATGACCGCGATCGCCAATGGCGTGGCCTTGCACGGCGGCTTCATTCCGTACGATGCCACGTTCCTGGTGTTTTCCGACTACGCGCGCAACGCCGTGCGCATGAGCGCGCTGATCCCGGCCCATGCGATCCACGTCTACACGCACGATTCGATCGGCCTGGGCGAAGACGGCCCGACCCATCAGCCGGTCGAACACATGGCCAGCCTGCGGTATATCCCGAACAATCAGTTGTGGCGTCCCTGCGACGCCGTGGAATCGGCTGCGTCGTGGAAGGCGGCGATCGAACGCAAGGGCGCGCCATCGTGTCTGGTGTTTTCGCGCCAGACCCTCAAGCATCAGCAGCGCAGCGAGCAGCAGGTTGCCGAGATCCTGCGCGGCGGTTACGTGCTGTCCGATCCGCAGGACACGAAGTTCCGGGCCATCCTGATCGCCACCGGCTCGGAAGTGGAGCTGGCCATGGAAGCTGCGCGCGCGCTGGCCCAGCAAGGCGTCGCCGTGCGCGTGGTGTCGATGCCGTGCACCGAGGTGTTCGATGCGCAGCCGCTGGAGTACCGCGAAGGCGTGCTGCCCGGCTGGTGCCGCGCCCGCGTTGCGGTGGAAGCAGCCAGTGCCGACTTCTGGCGCAAGTACGTGGGCCTGGACGGCGAAGTCATCGGCATGAGCAGCTTCGGCGCATCGGCGCCCGCGCCGCAGTTGTTCGAGCACTTCGGCTTCACGGTGGCGCACGTGGTTGATGCGGTGAAACGCGTCATCCGCTGATCACGGGGCCGCAGGGCGGGCTCCGCCCGCGGTGGCCGAGTGTCATGAGCTTGAGCGGCGGGCAGAGCCCGCCCTGCGTGGGACTTGCCCCGGAACGGGGCTTGGTCCCGTGTCGTCGCGACGACGTCCGCCGTGTTGTCGGTAGGGCGGGCTCCGCCCGCCGTGGCCGGGCGTCGTGGGGATGAGCGGCGGGCAGAGCCCTCCCTACGCGGTGGTCGCCAGCAACGAGGCCAGTTCGTCGGGCGTCGCGGCGATGGCGCTGGCGCCGGCCTGTTCCAGCTCCTCGCGGCTCCCAAAACCCCACAAGACGCCGACGCCACGGAGGTTATTGGCAGTCGCGCCTTCGATATCGAAGTGGCGGTCACCGATCATCACGGCATCGGTGGGCGGGCAATCGAAATCAATGAGGGCTGCACGGATCATGCTGGCCTTCTCGCTGTGCGCGCTGTCTGGGCTGGGGCCGTACAGCCGCAGAAAAGCATCGCCAAAAGGCAGGTGGGCAATGATCGGCGCCGCGTGCTTGTGCGGTTTGCTGGTTACCACGGCCAGCTGGTGGCCGGCATCGAGCAGTTGCCTGATGAGCGGATCGATGCCGGGATAAACCACATGCTCGCGCCAGCCGTCGGTGTCGAATCGTTCGTGGTAGTAACCGATGGCAGCTTCGATGCGTTCGGCATCGTGATCCAGCAGCGGTGCGAAGCTGTGCCGCAGCGGCGGGCCGATCCAGCCGCGCAGTACTTCATGGGCCGGCTCGGCTACGTCGAGCCGCGCCAGCGCATGGCGAATGCAGGCGGTGATGCCCTGCTCGGAATCGATCAGGGTACCGTCGAGATCAAACAGGCAAAGCACTACTTTGCGGCCCGGGCCTTCAGCGCGGTGACCGCAGGCAGTTCCTTGCCTTCGAGGAATTCCAGGAACGCGCCACCTCCGGTGGAGATGTAGGAGACCTGTTTTTCGATACCGTATTTGTCCACCGCGGCCAGCGTGTCGCCGCCACCGGCAATCGAGAACGCATCGGAGGCGGCGATCGCCCGGGCCAGAGTCTCCGTGCCTTTGCCGAAGGCGTCGAATTCGAACACGCCGACCGGCCCGTTCCACACCACGGTACCGGCCTTGGCGATCAGTTCGGCATAGTTCCGCGCCGTGGCCGGCCCGATGTCGAGAATCATCTCGTCGTCGCCGACCTGATCGACAGCCTTCACCGTGGCCGGTGCCTGTGCCGAGAAGGAGGGGGCTACGACCACGTCGACCGGCATCGGCAGCTCGACACCGCGGCGCTTGGCATCCGCGATCACGCGGCGGGCCACATCAAGCAGGTCGGATTCGACCAGCGAGTTGCCGACCGGATGCCCCATCGCCGCAATGAAGGTATTGGCGATGCCGCCGCCCAGAATCAGCTGGTCGACACGGCCGAGCAGGTTGTCCAGCAGCGACAGCTTGGTCGACACCTTGGAGCCGGCAACGATCGCCAGCAGCGGGTGCGCCGGCTGTTCCAGCGCCTTGCCCAACGCGTCGAGCTCGGCGCACAGCAACGGGCCGGCAGCGGCGATCGGTGCGAATCGGATTACGCCATGCGTCGAGGCCTGGGCGCGGTGGGCCGTGCCGAACGCGTCCATCACGAAGATGTCGCACAGCGCCGCGTACTTCCTGGCCAGGGCTTCGTCGTCCTTGCCTTCGCCGACGTTCATGCGGCAATTTTCCAGCAGCACCACTTCACCTGGCGCCACCTCGACGCCATCCAGATAGTCGGCGACCAACCGGACCGGTGAGCCCAACTGTTCGGTGAGCCACGCGGCGACCGGTGCCAGCGATGATTCGGCGTCGAACTGCCCTTCCTTGGGGCGTCCCAGGTGCGACATCACCATCACGCGGGCACCGGCATCGCGGGCGGCGGCGATGGTGGGCAGGGCGGCATCGAGGCGTTGGCTGGAGGTGATCTGGCCGTGGTCGTCGAAGGGCACGTTCAGATCCTCGCGGATCAGTACGCGCTTGTCGCGCAGTTCAAGGTCACTCATGCGGATGACGGACACGGCAAAACTCCGGTGGAAGTGGGCGCAACGGGCCCTTTCGGGCATCAACCGCCTATTGTCCGGTGGCTTTGGCAGCGATGCAAACCGGGCAGGGCACGATTTGTCGATGGCGGGTGCTGCGCATCATGGGCAACTGTGGCTACACTGCGGGTTGTCCACGCAGGGGAAAGGCTCATGGCGACCGGCTTGGTGCTCTACAGCTACTGGCGCTCCAGCGCCGCCTATCGGGTGCGCATCGCGTTGAACCTGAAGGGTTTGAGCTACGAAACGCGACCGGTGCATCTGGTGCGCGATGGCGGCGAGCAGCATGCGCCCGAATATCGGGCGCTAAACCCGATGGAAACGGTGCCTTGCCTGCTCGACGGCGATCGGGTGATCACCCAGTCACTGGCGATCATGGAATACCTCGACGAGATGTATCCGGCCGAGGAGGCCGCCTTGATGCCGATGGACGTGCGCGGTCGCGCCCAGGTCCGCGCGTTGGCGATGGCGGTGGCCTGCGACATACACCCGCTGGGCAACCTGCGGGTACTGCAGCACCTGGAGGCGGAATTCGCCGCCAGTCAGGACCAACGCGCGGCCTGGTCGCGGCACTGGATCGGCGCAGGTTTCAGGGCGATGGAAGCCATGCTGAGCGACAGCGCGGCGACCGGCCGCTATTGCCACGGCGATCGACCGGGCATGGCCGATGCCTGCCTGGTGCCGCAGGTCTACAACGCCCTGCGCTGGAAACTGCCGATGGACGACTACCCGACCATTGCCCGGATTCACGCCGCCTGCAAGGAGCTGGACGCGTTCCAGCGCGCGGCGCCGGAAGTGCAGGTGGATGCGCCGGAAAGCCAGGAGTGAGGGAAGAGGAGTGAGAAACGAGAGGGAAGGGCGAAGCGGCTTGTGCCATCTCTCACTTCTCACTCCTCTCCACTCACTTCCCGCCCCGCCAGCAATGGAAGCCATGCTGAGCGACAACACCGTGCCGGAAGCGCTGGTGGATGCGCCGAAAAGCGGGGAGCGAGGGAAGAGGAGTGAGAAACGAGAGGGAAGGTCGAAGCGGCTTGTGCTGTCTCTCACTTCTCACTCCTCTCCACTCACTTCTCGCCCCCCCCCCCCCTTCTCGCCCTAAAACCCCATCCCGTAGGGATCGTTGCCAGCCAGCTCCTGGCTGTCCTTGCCGCCTTCGGCGAGCCGGATCTTGAGCGCCAGGCCGTCGCGTGAATCGGATTTGCTCAAGGCTTCCTCCAGCTCCACGCGGCCTTCCTTGTACAGCTTGTAGAGCGACTGGTCGAAGGTCTGCATGCCTTCCTGCAGGCTGCGGTCCATCGCTTCCTTGATCTCGTGGATCTGGCCGCGGCGGATCATGTCGCGGATCAGCGGGGTGTTCAGCAATACCTCGGCGGCAGGAATGCGGCGGCCATCCTTGCCGATCACCAGGCGCTGGCTGATCACCGCGCGCAGGTTCAGGGCCAGGTTCATCAGCACGTTCTTGTGCGCCGACTCGGGGAAGAAGTTGAGGATGCGCTCCAGCGTCTGGTCGGAGTTGTTGGAGTGCAGCGTGGCCAGGCACAGGTGGCCGGTTTCGGAGAAGGCAATCGCCGCTTCCATCGTGTCGGTGTCGCGGATCTCGCCGATCATGATCACGTCCGGCGCCTCGCGCATCGCGTTCTTCAGCGCCTCGTGATAGCTGTGCGTGTCAAGGCCCACCTCGCGCTGGTTGACGATCGAGCGTTTGTGTCGATGCAGGTATTCGATCGGGTCCTCGACGGTGAGGATGTGACCGGGGGATTGCGTATTGCGCTGATCGATCATCGCCGCCAGCGTGGTCGATTTGCCCGAACCGGTCGCGCCCACCACCAGGATCAGGCCGCGCGGCTCCATGATCAGCTCGCGGAAAATCGGCGGCAGCTGCAGCTGCTCGATACTGGGGATCTCGCTCTTGATCGCGCGGATCACCATGCCCACTTCGCCGCGTTGCTTGAACACATTGATGCGGAATCGGCCGGCTTCCTTCACCGCCAGGGCCATGTTCAGTTCGAGATTGCGCTCGAACTGGGGCACCTGGCCCTCATCCATCAACGAATAGGCGATCTTCTTGACCATGCCGCTGGGCAGGCCGGTATTGCCCAGGGGATACAGCTTGCCTTCGACCTTGATGTTCACCGGGGCGCCGGTGGACAGGAACATGTCCGACGCGCCCTTGTCTACCATAAGCTTGAGGAAGTAGCCGATGTCCACGTTTTACCCCTGATTCCCGATGTACATTGCAATGACGGATTATGCCTGCCCACAATACGCTGCGACACACCATGAGGACTGTGATGCACTTCTTTTCCCCACTGACCGGGCTGCCGGGCCGCTTCCGGGCTGCGACCGCCGCCGTGGTGCTGGCCACGGCGCTTGCCGGTTGCGCCAGCGTGCCACCGCCGAATGACTCGATGAATCTGGCCCAGAACATGCTGCAAGCCGCGCGCGATGCCGGTGCGGCGGACTATGCGCCGGTGGATCTCGGTTTTGCCCAGGACAAGTTCCAGCAGGCCCAGGCCGCCATGGCCGAGCGCAAGTTTGCCGACGCCGCCGATCTGGCCGAGGAATCCAGCGCCGATGCCGAGCTGGCCAGGACCAAGGCCCGCCTGGGTTCGGCCCGCGCCGAGATGCAGAGCAAGCTGCAGGAGAATACGCGCCTGCGCCGCGAAGGCGAGCAACTGGCAGCCGAGCAGAAGCAGATGGAGCAGGCCGCGCCAACACCGGCGCCCGATGCCATCGCGACGCCGCCCATGCAGGACATGCCGGCCCCGTCCGCGTCGGTGTTGTCTGCCCCCGCAGATGGTGGTTTCCAGGCCTTGCCGAACAACAATCCGGCCCCGGCATCCAGCGCCGGCAGCCAGGAGGACCAGCCATGAACCGGTTCGGAAGCATGCTTGTCGTCGCCGCATTGGCCCTGGCCGTGGTGGGCGCCGCGCACGCCCGCGAGGATGACATCGACATCAGCCGGCTCAGTGGCAGCCTGAGCCAGCTGGCCAATGACCCCACCCTCGGGCACTACGCCCTGTCCGAGCAGGCGCGGGCCCGCGACGCGATCAACCGGCTGGCCCAGGCCGGTCGACGTGATCGGGCACACGCCCTGTACCTGGCGGAGCGCCGCGTGGATCTGGCCAAGACCGCCGCCCAGCTGCAGGACACCCAGAACAAGCTGAACCAGCTTGATCGTGAACACGACCAGATCCTGCTGGCCAACAGCCGGCGCGAGGCCGACATGGCGCGCCTCCAGTTGGCGCGCCAGCGTTTGCAGAACCAGCTGGCGCAGGAAGAGGCCGCGCGTTTGCAGGCGCAGGGCGAGGAGTACTCGCAGGCTGCCGACCAGGCGCGTGCCGAGGCCGAGCGGGCGAAGAAGCTTGCCGCCGCGCAAAGCAAGGTGGCGCGTGCTGCCCGTCGGGAGGCGGCGCTGGCGGCACAGGCGGCCAAGGCGATGCGTGCGCAGATGGAAGATGAGAGCAGCGCCGGGACGCCGCCTGCGGTCGAGAAGAAGAAGCCGGCCAAGAAGCACCAGGAGAAGCACTGAAGCACGCGCGGGGTGCGGTTTGCCGAGTCATCGGCGGGCGTTTCCGCGCGGTGGCGCACGCTGCTATCAGATGCACGCAAAATGCTGTTTTGACAGGTATTTAATGCCCAAGTCACGATTCGGCAAACAGTCCCCCGATCGGCTTGCGAAGGGTGCGACAGCGGTGTAGGGTCAAAGCCCCGGGAGGCATCTGCGCCGCCCGGGTTACTGACCTGAATCATGCGCATATCTCACGTTCACAGCCCCACCCGCGTCCTGGTCATCCGGTGTGGGTCGTGGGTGTGCGCATGCATTCAACCGTTGGCGGACAAGCCGCTCCGGCGGCATCCGCCTGTTCACTCGCAGGAGGTCGGATCATGTTTGAAAACCAGCAGCGTGATGATGTCGAGGCATTGATGAAGGCGGACGCGGAGTTCCGCCGGCTCTACCAGCATCATCGGGAGCTCGACAGCAAGTTGCACGACGCCGATATCGGCGTGCTGCCCATGGATGACGTCACCCTTGCCAGCCTGAAGAAAGAAAAGCTGATGGCCAAGACGCGACTGGAACGCATGTGGACGGATCGGGCGCATCTCGTCCACTGATCTTGTCTGATTCGCGAGCGCGGCCCCGGGGCCTTCCTGTGTTGATCGGGAAGGTTGCCGGGGCCGCGGCGTTTCCGGCGTTTGCATCGCAAGGCTCGGTTATCATGGTGAATCTGTGGCAACGGCGCCGCGCCGAAGCCACCCATCACCCAACGGAGCCCCCATGACGGTTCACCAGAGCGTCCTCGAACTGATCGGACACACCCCGATGGTGCGCACCCGGCGCCTGGACACCGGCACGTGCGAGCTGTACCTCAAACTCGAGAGCGCCAACCCCGGTGGTTCGATCAAGGATCGTATCGGCCTGTCGATGATCGAGGGTGCCGAGAAGGAGGGCCGCATTCGCCCCGGTGACATCCTGGTCGAGGGCACCGCAGGCAACACCGGCCTGGGACTGGCTCTGGTGGCGCAGCAGAAGGGTTACAAGCTGATTCTGGTGGTGCCGGACAAGATGAGCCGCGAGAAGATCTTCAATCTCAAGGCGATGGGCGCCGAGGTGGTGCTGACCCGTTCCGACGTGGCCAAGGGCCATCCCGAGTACTACCAGGACATGGCCGAGCGGATCGCGCGCGAAACGCCCGGTGCGTACTTCATCAACCAGTTCGGCAACCCCGACAACCCGGCCGCGCACATCAACACCACGGGCCCGGAGATTCTCGGGCAGATGGATGGCAAGGTCGATGCGGTGGTGGTCGGCTGCGGTTCGTCCGGTACGCTCAGCGGCCTGTCGAAATTCTTTGCCGAGCATTCGCCGCAGACCGAGTTGATCCTGGCCGATCCGGTGGGCTCGATCCTGGCGCAGTACATCAACGAGGGCACGCTTTCGACCAAGTCGGCCAGCTGGATGGTCGAAGGCATCGGCGAGGATTTCCTGCCCTCGATCAGCGACTTCACCCGGGTCAGGAAGGCCTATGCGATTCCGGACAAGGAAAGCTTCCTCACCGCCCGCGAGCTGCTGGCGAAGGAGGGCATCCTGGGCGGCTCATCCACCGGCACCCTGGTCGCCGCCGCGCTGCGTTACTGCCGCGAACAGGCATCGCCCAAGCGCGTGGTGAGCCTGGTCTGCGACACCGGCAACAAGTACCTGTCCAAGCTGTACAACGACTACTGGATGCTCGACAACGGCTTCATCGAACGCGAGCAGCACGGCGATCTGCGCGACCTGCTGCTGCGCCCGTTCGCCCAGCGCGACACCGTGGTGGTGGGGCCGAACGAACTGCTGATCACGGCCTACAACCGCATGAAGCTTTACGACGTGTCGCAGTTGCCGGTGATGGACGGCCGCAAGCTGGTCGGCATCGTCGACGAGTCCGACGTGCTGCTGCACGTGCACGCCGATGAAGCGCGATTCCGCGATCCGGTGTCCACCGCGATGATCACCGACCTGCACATGCTGGACGTACGCTCGCCGATCGAATCGCTGCTGCCGGTATTCGAGCGCGGCCACGTGGCGATCGTGGTCGATGGCGAGGACTTCCTCGGTCTGATCACCAGAATCGATCTCTTGAACTGGCTGCGGCGCAAGGTGAATTGAACGATCATTGCGCAATGGCGGGCAGAGCGCGGCCTGGGTAGGGCGGGCTCTGCCCGCCGCCCCGGCATCCGGAATCCGCAGCGAAAGCCTTCCGAAATGTCTTGAATCGAACATCTTCAATCATGGCGGCATCGCGCCGCCAAGCATCAGGGAATTCGTGCCATGTGTGGAATTGTTGCTGCCGTAGCCCAACGCGATGTTGCGCCGCTGCTGATCGTGGGCCTGAAGGCGCTGGAATATCGCGGCTACGACTCCTCCGGCGTCGCCGTGCTGGATCGCGGCGAAATCCGCCGGGTACGTGCCAAGGGCAAGGTGCGCGAGATGGAGGCCATGTACCTGGCCGACCCGTTCCCCGGCGGTACCGGTATCGCGCACACGCGTTGGGCCACGCATGGCGTGCCGAGTGAGGCGAACGCCCATCCCCACGTGGCCGGTCGGGTCTCGATCGTGCACAACGGCATCATCGAGAACTACGCCAGTCTGCGCGCCGGATTGCTCGCGTCAGGCCACGAATTCACCTCGGAAACCGATACCGAGGTGATGGCCGCGCTGATCAACCAGCGTTACACGAAGGGCGTGAGCCTGCGCGAGGCCGTGCTGGCCACCGTGCGCGAGCTCGAGGGCGCCTACGCGATTGCCGTGGTCAGTCGCGACGAACCCGACCGTGTGGTCGGCGCCCGCCGGGGCGCGCCGCTGCTGGTGGGTCTGGGCATCGGTGAGAACTTCCTGGGTTCGGACGCACAGGCGCTGATCCAGGTCACCAACAAGATGCTGTATCTGGAAGAGGACGACGTGGTCGAGATCACCCGCGACAGCGTGCAGGTCTTCGCGCTTGATGGAAGTCCGGTGGAGCGCGCCGCACACGAAAGCGAGTTGTCTGCTGACGCGGTCGAGCGCGGTGAATATCGCCACTACATGCAGAAGGAGATCTTCGAGCAGCCGCGTGCGGTGGCTGACACGCTGGAGGCGCGCATCGGCCCGCACGGCGTGCTGGAGAACATCTTCGGCATTGACAGCGATGCGCTTTTCGCGAAAGTCCGCGGCGTGCACATCGTCGCCTGCGGCACCAGCTATCACGCCGGCCTGATCGCCAAGTACTGGATCGAGGCGCTGGCGCGCCTGCCGGTGATGGTGGAGGTGGCCAGTGAATATCGCTACCGCGACGTGGTGGTGCCTACCGACACCTTGTTCGTCGCCATTTCACAGTCCGGCGAGACGGCCGACACGATGGCCGCGCTGCGTGCCTCGCGTGAGCGCGGCTACCTGGGTACCTTGGGCATATGCAATGTGGCCGAGTCGGCGCTGGTGCGCGAGGCGGACCTGAAACTGATGACCCGCGCCGGACCGGAAATCGGCGTGGCGTCGACCAAGGCATTCACCACGCAACTGGCCGCGTTGGCGCTGCTGGCGCTGGAGTTGGGTCGGCGCAATGGTCTGGAGGACAAGCGTCACCAGGCTCTCTGCGAAGAGCTGCGGTGCCTGCCGCGGACCATCGAGAGAGCGCTGGAGTGCGAGCCGGCCATCATGGCGATGGCCGAGCAATTCGTGCATCGGCAGCATGCCTTGTTCCTCGGTCGGGGCGCGCAATTCCCGGTGGCGCTGGAAGGAGCGCTCAAGCTCAAGGAAATCTCCTATATCCACGCCGAAGCGTATCCGGCGGGCGAGCTCAAGCACGGTCCACTGGCACTGGTCGACGAAGCCATGCCGGTGATTGCGGTGGCGCCGAACAACAGTCTGCTGGACAAGCTCATCTCCAATCTGCAGTCCGTGCGTGCCCGTGGTGGCGAGCTGTTCGTGCTGGCCGACTCCGACGCGGAGATATCACTGGACGAAGACGAGGGGCACCTGGTCAAGCTTCCCAGTGGTGGCAACTTCATCGCCCCGGTGGTATTTACCGTGCCGCTGCAATTGCTCGCCTACCACGTTGCCGTGCTGCGCGGCACCGACGTCGACCAGCCGCGCAACCTGGCCAAGTCGGTGACGGTTGAATAGCCCATCACGCTGGCTCAATGCCCGATGACCGTAGGGCGGGCTCTGCCCGCCGGCTCGGCTGAAATGCTGCTGGCAGGACGAGCTCCCGTTGGATTTACGGCCAGGAAAGCAGTGAACGCGCCCGCCCGACACAATCAGGTGCCGCGGATCTCCCGCTTGCCCAGCCGCTCGCGATCGTGCGGCGTGTTGAAGTCCAGGAGCGGGCCGATCGACACGATGCCGTGCGGGTTGATGGTCGGGTGGCTGCGGAAATAGTGATGGCGGATGTGGTCCATGTGCACTGTCTCGGCTACCCCGGGCATCTGGTAGATGTCATGCAGCAGGCCGTTGAGGTTCGGGTAATCGACGATGCGCTTCCTGTCGCACTTGAAGTGCGTTGCGTATACCGCGTCAAAGCGCACCAGCGTCGTCCATAGCCGCAGATCGGCTTCGGTCAGGGTGTTGCCCAGCAAGTAGCGGCTTTCACCCAGACGGCGCTCCAGATCCTCCAGCGTCTCGAACAACGCCGTCGCCGCCTCGTCGTAGGCGGTCTGGGTGGTGCAAAAGCCCGCCCGGTACACGCCGTTGTTGACGTATTCGTATATCGTTTCGTTGATGGCGTCGATCTGCGCGAGCAGATCCTTGGGACAGTAATTGCCGGGGCGCGCGCCGACGTCGTCGTACGCGTCGTTCAACATGCGGATGATCTCGGAAGATTCATTGTTGACGATGGTCTCGCGCTGCTTGTCCCACAGGATCGGCACCGTCACGCGCCCGCTGTAGTGCGGGTCGGCCTTGAGGTACAACTGGTAGACCTTGTCGAATCCGTACAGCGCATCACCGGTGGCGCCGTCGAAATCCGTGCGCAGCTCCCAGCCGTTCTCGAGCATCAGCGGATGCACCACGGAGACGCCAATGTGCTGCTCCAGTCCTTTCCAGGCGCGCATCACCAGCGTCCGGTGTGCCCACGGACAGGCGTACGACACGTAAAGGTGATAGCGCCCGCTTTCGGCCTTGAACCCGTCGGCGCCGGTCGGTCCGGCCTT
This sequence comes from Rhodanobacter sp. G2-10, assembly GCF_055809185.1. Lineage (NCBI taxonomy): Bacteria > Pseudomonadati > Pseudomonadota > Gammaproteobacteria > Lysobacterales > Rhodanobacteraceae > Rhodanobacter > Rhodanobacter sp. G2-10. The sequence continues at coordinate 649,629 of NZ_CM147900.1, forward strand.
GCCGTCAGCCGTGATCCAGTTGCGGAATTGGCTTTTGGATCGTTCGAAGCGGCCACCGGTGTCCTTGGTGTCGTACCACTTGTCCTGCCATTGGCCATCCACCAGGAGTCCCATGATTCTTCCGCCGTTGTTTGTTGCCAAAGAGGCCTAGCGTATCGGGTGCTCCGTGAAACCGCCGGGAAGGCTGGGAAAGAGTGATTGTCGGGGGCGCTTTGCCGCAATCGGCCGAAGCGGTGGGCACCCCTGGCGAGGTGTGATCGATCGTTGCACCCAGCCATGGAATCGCCCTGAGGATGGCGGGCGAAGAGCAACGACTTGCAATCCACACTGAAGCCGAATCGGCCGAAGCGAAGTGCCCGCGCCCTCGCCTGGAAGCGGTGGGCTGTGTTCTTCCGGCGTAGCATGTATGGTCAACTGAGAATGCGAGGCCGGGCTCTGCGGCGCTCGCCGTGGGTGCTGTATGCGGGGCGAAGAAAGGTTCGCGCCGATGGATGAGCTTCTTTCATTGGCGCGATGCTGCATGGATCAATTGGCGGGCCGCTCGGCGTGAATGCATTGGCGCGCGGTCGTCGCATCTAGCCTGGACGAGGAGAGCAAGACATGCATCACGATCCGATGGGTATCAAGGCGAGCTTGTCGACAGCGTCGGGAACCGCTTCGTACGTCAGCCTCGCCAAGTTGGCGACCAGGACTGGCGCGGACATCGCGCGCCTGCCGCATACCGTCAAGATCCTGCTGGAGAACATCGCACGCCGTGCCGGCGGCCGCGACGTCGCGGTCGCCGACGTCGAGGCGCTCGCGCATTGGCCGAACGGCGCCGAGGCGTCGCTCGCCTTCATGCCGGCGCGCGTCCTGATGCAGGATTTCACGGGGGTGCCGGCCGTGGTCGACCTGGCGGCGATGCGCAGCGCGATGCAACGCGCCGGCGCCGACCCCAAGCGCGTCAACCCGTTCGTGCCCGTCGACCTGATCATCGACCACTCGGTGCAGGTCGATCGCTTCGGAAGCCCCGACGCCTACGCCGCCAATCTGGAATGGGAGTACCGGCGCAACCGCGAGCGCTATGCGCTGCTGAACTGGGCGCAGCAGGCGTTTGACGGCTTCCGCGTGGTGCCGCCGGGCATGGGCATCTGCCACCAGGTCAACCTGGAGCATCTGGGCCGCGTCGTCATCGAGCGCGATGGCTGGTTGTTCCCCGATACCCTTGTCGGCACCGATTCGCACACCCCGATGATCAACGGTCTGGGCGTGCTGGGCTGGGGCGTCGGTGGCATCGAAGCCGAAGCGGCGATGCTGGGCCAGCCGATGTTCCTGCCCAAACCCGTCGTTCTCGGCGTCAGGACGAGCGGCGAACTGCCGGCCGGCACGACGGCCACCGACCTCGTGCTCACGCTGGCGCAGATGCTGCGGGCGCACGGCGTCGTCGGCAAGTTCGTCGAGTTCTTCGGCGCGGGCCTCAGCAGCCTGGGCATTGCCGACCGCGCCACGCTGTCGAACATGTCGCCTGAATTCGGCGCGACCGCCACGCTGTTCCCGGTCGATGCCAATACCTTGAAGTACCTGCGTTTGACCGGGCGCGGCGACATCGTCGATCGGGTCGAGCGCTACACCCGCGAACAGGGCCTGTTCCGGACCGACGACGATGCCGAGCCGACCTTCAGCGAAGTGCTCGACTTCGACCTGAGCAAGATCGAGCCGAGTATGGCCGGCCCGAAGCGGCCGCAGGACCGGGTCGCACTGACCGCGGTGGCGCAGTCGTTCCAGTCAGCGGCCGAAGGCGCCTCGGCGCAGGCGAGTGCGAAGGAAATTGCACGGCTCGTCGCCGAGAGCTGCTCCGAAGCGGGTGACTATCTCCAGTCACCGCCGGAACGCCTGGCGCATGCCGGTGACGCGAGCGCCGTGACGCATGGGTCGGTGGTCATCGCGGCCATCACCAGTTGCACCAACACGTCGAACCCGTCGGTGATGATCGCCGCCGGCTTGCTGGCGAAGAAGGCAGTTGAAGCCGGGCTGCAATCGCGCCCGTGGGTAAAGACGTCGCTGGCACCGGGTTCGCGGGTCGTCACGCAATATCTCGACAAGGCTGGCCTGACGCCGTACCTGGAGAAACTCGGTTTCAACCTGGTGGGCTACGGCTGTACCACCTGCATCGGCAATTCCGGCCCGTTGCCCGAAGAAGTCGCCGAACTGGTGGAAAGCGAAAACCTGACGGTGGCCGCGGTGCTGTCCGGCAACCGCAATTACGAAGGCCGCATTCACGCCCAGGTGAAGGCAAGTTATCTGGCGTCGCCGCCGCTGGTCGTGGCTTACGCCCTGGCCGGTACCGTGCTGGGTGACCTGACGCGTGATCCGCTGGGCGTTGGCACCAACGGCAAACCCGTGTTTCTGAAGGACATCTGGCCGAGCGCCGAGGACGTGCAGTCGCTGATTGACTCGTCCGTGTCGACGCAGCAGTTTGAACTCGAATACGGCCGCATCTTCGCCGGCGACGAACAATGGAAGAGCATGCCGGCACCGACCGGCACGATGTTCGCGTGGTCGGATGACTCGACCTACGTGCGCGAGCCGCCGTTCTTCATCGATTTCGCCGACCAACCCGCTGCGCCATCCGACATCGAGGGTGCGCGCGTCCTGGCCTTGCTCGGTGACTCGATCACCACCGATCACATCTCGCCGGCAGGGGCGATCGGCGCCGATTCGCCAGCGGGCAAGTATCTGGTCGAGCAAGGTGTGCAGCGCGCCGAATTCAACAGCTTCGGTTCGCGGCGCGGCAACCACGAGGTCATGATGCGCGGCACCTTCGGCAACATCCGCCTGCGCAACGCCATGGCGCCGGGCACCGAAGGTCCGTGGACGCGGCACGTGCCCAGCGGGGAGACGCTGAGCATCTACGACGCCGCCATGCGCTACCAGAAAGAAGGCACGCCACTGATCGTCATCGCCGGGCGTGAATACGGATCGGGCAGTTCGCGCGACTGGGCGGCCAAGGGTCCGGCGCTGCTGGGCGTCAAGGCGGTCATCGCGCAGGGCTATGAGCGCATCCACCGCAGCAACCTGGTCTGCATGGGCATTATTCCGCTGCAGTTCAAGGACGGTGAATCGGCCAAATCGCTGGGTTTGACGGGCGATGAGACCTTCACCATCAGCGGCCTGGCGGACGGCATCACGCCGAGCCAAAGCGCCACCGTATCGGCGACCCGGCAAGACGGTTCGCAAACCACGTTCGAGACGACAGTGCGGATCGATGCACCCGCCGAGGTCGAGTACTTCCTCCATGGCGGTATCCTCGACATGGTGACGCGCCAGCTTCTGCAGTCGCCGTCGTAGGCATCGAGGTCGCGGCCAGAGCAGAGTGGGGACGGTGATGCGTGACGCACGGGGCGCGTGTGCATTGCGGCGCTGCGTTGATTCTGCGAGCCGTGAGGGCGGTCGAACGCGTGTTGCGGTTCGACCGCTGATCCGGCGCCTCCGGAAGTCGACTAGGTGTGCGGCGATCTGAACGAAATCGACCTGAAACAAGGTGGCCAAGTGATCGTTGTCCTCCCCCAACAAAATCCGGCAATGACCACCGCTGCTACCTCTGGCTTGCGATGACCGCGTTCACCCGCCTGCGTGCCCTGCTTGTCGACGACGACCCGTCGGCGCAGGTGTGCCGCGACTTGCCCGAATCCGCGTGCCGCGCGCAGCCGCGCAACTACGGCGTGCACGTCGCGTCGTTGAGCTTGACGAAAATCGGCGAGGGGCTGGCCGATCCCAAGCTGGTGCTTGCGTGGTTGCTCGATGCGATTGGCGCGCCGACCTGGGCGCTCGGCCTGCTGGTGCCGGTGCGCGAATCGCTGGCAATGTTGCCGCAATTGGTGATCTCCGCGCGCATCCGACTGCTGCCCATCCGCAAAACGGTCTACGTGGCCGGCTGCGTTGTCCAGGGCGCGGCAATCGTCGGCTTCGGCCTGATCGGGTGGTTCGCACCGGCCACCTCCGGCACCCTCGTCGGCATCCTGGCGGTAGCACTGATCGCGGTCTTTGCCCTGGGTCGCAGCCTGTGCTCGATCAGCTTCAAGGACGTGCTGGGCAAGACCGTGGACATCGGTCGGCGCGGTTCGGTCAGCGGCACCGCGGGCACCGTCGCCGCCGTCGCGACGCTGCTGTTGGCAATCGGCTATTCGATGGGCTGGATTCCGCTCACGGTGCCGGTCGTGGCCGGCATGGTCGCGCTCGGCGGGATCTGCTGGCTGCTGGCCGCGTTCGTGTTCGGCTCCATTCGGGAAGAACCCGGCGCCACCGAAGGTGGCATCGATGGCCTGGCGGCGGTGATTGCGCAAATCGGCCTGCTGCGCAGCGACGCGCGCCTGCGCCGCCTCATCGTGACCCGCGTATTGCTGCTGTCGACGGCGTTGGCGCCGCCGTTCTACATGGCGCTCAGTGGCGACCGTGCCGTCGGCGGCCTCGGCACGCTGGGCCCGTTTCTGGTGGCCTCGGCGGCGGCGAGCCTGGTCAGCACCTACGTCTGGGGCCGGCTCGCGGACAAATCGAGCCGTCGCGTGCTGATGCTCGCGGCCGCGTTCGCCGCAGTGGCGAACGCGGTGGCGGCCTTCCTGGCGCTGGCGATGCCGAACGTGCTGGAGCAGGCGTCATGGCTGCCCGTCTTGTTGTTCGTGCTGATGATCGCGCACCAGGGCGTCCGGCTCGGACGTTCCGTGCACGTCGTCGACATGGCCGACCGCGACAATCGGGCGACCTACACCGCGCTCAGCAACTCGGTGGTCGGTCTTGTGTTGCTCGCCGGCGGCATCTTCGGCGTCATCGCGCAGTGGCTCGGCATCGGCGTCGTGCTTGCGATCTTCGCATTGATGGCTGCCTTGGCAACTCGCGCGGCGGCCAGATTGGACGACGTGCAGGCAGCCCAAGCGCCACTCAGGTCCACGGTAGCCAAAGCATAGCCCACATGTGCGGGGTCGGGCCAAGTCGGTTCGCGCGAGCTGGCGGCTCGATCGGGGGAGATCCAAAGACCTCCGTTTCGCGGCAATGGCTGGGGCCGCTGTCTTCAACGCATTGAATGGATCACCGCTCGCGCGTCGCGCAGAGCGGGCAAGACCGCGCAGGCGTCGACTTGGCGCGCCCGGTCATGGAGCGGTGCTTTGCGCGCTGGCAGGCTGCACTGGTTTGGCTGTGGCGACTGCCTGCTTCTTTGCGGGCGCGGAGACCGTCTGGTCCGCGTCCCACACGAACGTGGCCACGCTTTGCGCGGGCATGGCGTACTGGAAGTGGATGCCGGCTTGCTGGACGGAGACGGTGTGTGGCTCGGTTCGGGCATTGATCAACACCAGCACGGCCTTGCCGTCGTCGGCGTTCTGGAACGCCACGTTCTTGATGTCGTTGCCGGTATCCGTGGACCACACGCGGACGGCGCCGGGCAGGACGAACCGGCTGAAGTGGGCGAATGCGTAGTACTCGTCGTTGCGATGGATCTCGCCGGTGGCCGAGTCGATGGTGACGATGCCCTTGCAGGTATCGCAGCCGCCGAAGTGGGGGCCGTATTTTTCATCCAGCGCCAGGTTCCAGTAGACGACGCCGCGCGCCCAGTTGCGCAGGCCGCCAAGCAGCAGGTCGCGTGCGAACCACAGCAGTTCACCGTTCTCGCTGGATGGCCAATCACCACCGGAACATTCGGTAATGAACGCGTCCTTGCGCGGGTACGCCACGTGTACCTCGGTCTGTGCATTGGGCGCGCCGCGGTAGCAGTGCCACGCAATGCCATCCATGTAACGCGCCGCGTCGGCATCGGAGAGCACGCTCATCGGCTGCTCCGGTTCATCCCAGTTGTGGTCCCAGCCGAGGATGCGCGTGGCCGGCTTGCGTGCGGCCAGTGCGGGACCGAGATACTGCGCAATGATCCGCGCACGCTGCACGGCGGAAAGTTCCATGCCGGGGTAGGTCAACGGAAGGAAGCCCGGCTCGTTCTGCACGGTCAAGGCGAAAATGGGGATGCCCGCGCTGCGGTAGGCATCGACGTACTTGACCAGGTACTGCGCATACGCGCTCTCGTACTGCTCGAGCAGGGTTCCGCCGATCAGGTTGGCGCTGGTCTTCATCCACGCCGGCGCGCTCCAGGGCGAGGCGATGATCTTCAGGTCCGGATCGATGGCCAGCACTTCGTGCACGGTCGGGATCACGGCACGCAGGTTGGCAGCAATGTTGAAGTGCTGCAGCTCCGGATCGACGTCACCTGCGGGAAGGTCGTCCAGGGTATACGGCTGCAGCGAGAAGTCCGACGCGCCGATGGTCAGGCGGGTCATGTTGAAGTTGAGCCCCGGCGCTGGGCCGAACAGTTCGCGCAGCAACGCGCGGCGCTGCGCTTCGTCCAGTCGATTCTGGATCAGCCATGCCGATGCATCGGTCAGCGCCGCGCCGAAGCCGACGATGGTCTGGTAGGTCTTGTGGATATTGACGACGACATCGGCTGGCGAAGGCCCTGTGCTGGATATCAGCACATCGGGCTGGCGTGCCAGGCGCAGCCGGCGATCCTGGGTGCTCAGCCACAATTGCACCGTGGGTCCGGCCGGGTGCAACACGGGAATGACGGGAAGTGCCTGCGCGGGCACGGGACGGTGCGCCAGGTGCAGGGCCATCAGCGCCAGCGTGGTAATCAGCGCAAGCGACGCAATGCCGATCCAGCGGGAAATGCCGCGAGGTTCATCCATGTTGCATGCAGGCCCTGTTGAACCCGTGCTGACGGTCTGATGGCCGGCAGGCGGTCACGGCTTGCCCAGGCTTGCGCAGGAAAGAGTCGCACCGGCATCCGGCGTGCGGCGGGTGATTTTTATCGCGGCGAAGGAGGCGGAGAAGGGCGCTGACGCCCGGACGCCGAACGGTACGTCGACATGCGAGAGGTCGGCGTCGGGCCGGACAAAGCACTGCAACGGAATCGATAAGGTGTGCCGGGTTCCGGTGGCGTAGCCGGCCAGCGTACGGGTGAGGTCCACACTGCGTCTGCAGTCGTGGCCGCAGCCCATGTACAACGTCACCGGAGCCTTGGCCGGCGTGTTGACCACCACATCGAATTGCAGCGCCGCATGGGCGGATGCCAGCGGCATCAGGTTTCGCGGCTGCGTGCTCTTGGCGTAGAACCTGCCGGCCCCCAGCCAGGTGACCGACTTGGCGTCCTGCTGGGTATTGATCTGCACCGTGCTCAGCCGCAGCACGGGATGATCGGCGGGCCAGTCGACCTGTGCGTTCAGATCGGAACCGATTTCATGCGCCGGCTGCGCGTCATCCGCGCCCGCGAGGTACAGCGCGAATGGCGGCACCGCCAGGGTGTGGAACACCGACAGCCCCGATGCATTGGCGCAAGCATCGACGTTGGGGTAGGTGGGTAGCGCGGGCAGTTCGCGCGTGCCGGGGTAGCGCAGCCCGTAGCCCGGCTCGAACAGCCAGGGCGATGGGTTGGCGTGCCGATCGTCGGCATAGGGGCAGGGCACGCCGGGCCAGGGCCGGGCCAGTGTGCCGTGGAAGTTGAAGCGGTTCGATCCGGACTTGCCCGCGAACAACACGTCGGCCACGCCCGCGCCTTCGGTGCCGGGCAGCCATGCGGCCACGAAAGCGTTGGAGAGGTTGAGCAGGGGGTTGACGTAGAGCGGACGCCCGGCCACGAACACCGTCACCACGGGTTTGTGTGCCTTGGCCACGGTTTTCAGCAAGGCCAGGTCTTCCGGATGACGGTCGCTGTGGCGCAGCGTGGCCGAGGGCAGGATGTCGCCCATCGTCTCGGCATAAGGCGTTTCGCCGATGACCGCCACGATGACATCGAACGGTTTGAGTTCGATACCCTCGGCCGTCTTGCTGTAGGTCACATGCGCTGCGCCATCGGCCGCGCGGATGCCGGCCAGGATCGTTTCGCCCTTGGGGAAATCGGCATTGCTGTTGTCCGTGCCCTGCCAGGTCAGCGACCAGCCGCCGGTCTGGTTCGGCAGGCTGTCGGCGCTCTTGCCGACCACCAGGACCTTCGCGCCCGCCTTCAGTGGCAGCACGCCGCCATTGTTCTTCAGCAGCACCAGCGACTCGCGCACCGCGCGCCGTGCCAGCTCGCGGCTCTGCAGCGCGGCAGCGTCACCGGCGCCAGCACGCTGCGAGGGCCGCTGGTCGAACAGACCCATGCGCAACTTGACACGGATGATCCGGCTGACCGCGTCATCGATGCGTGCCATCGGGATCTGGCCGTTCTCGACCTGACGCGTCGTGTTGGCGATGAAGGCTTTCCAGTCATCGGGCACCATCACCATGTCGATGCCGGCATTGATCGCCTGCGGGCAGCTGGCATTGCTGCAGCCGGGCAACTGGCCGATCGCGTTCCAGTCGGAAACCACGAAGCCGTCGAACCCCATCTTGTCCTTCAAGGCACCGGTGAGCAGTTGGCGTGCACCGGACATCTTGCCGTAATTGACGCCGTCGGCCACGTCGTCCCAGCTGTTGTACGAGGCCATCACGCTTTGCACGCCCGCTTGCAGCGCGCCGAAGTAGCCCGCGCCATGCACGTTGATCATGTCCTCGCGGCTGACCCGGGCCTCGCCCTGGTCGGTACCGTTGTACGTGGCCCCGTCGCCAATGAAGTGCTTGGCGGTCGCGATCACGTTGTGGTCGCCGAAATTGCCTTGCAGCCCGGTCACGTAGGCGCGTGCGTACTCGCGCACCAGCGGGCCCTCACTGGAGAAACTTTCGTACGTGCGGCCCCAGCGCACGTTCTGCGCCACGGCGAGTGTCGGCGCAAACGCCCATTCCACGCCGGTGGCGCGCACCGCTTTGGCGGTGGCCGCGCCGATGGCCTCGATCAGTGCCGGGTCGTGCGCGGCACCGAGGCCGATATTGTGCGGAAACAGGGTGGCGCCGAACACGTTGTTGTCGCCATGCACGGCATCGGTGCCCCAGATGATCGGGATCTTGATCGCCGCATCGGTGGCCATCGACGCGTCGTAGTAGCGATCCGCCAGCGTCAGCCAGTCGTTGATCGTCGCGTGCTTGTTCTGGCTCGGCCAGGAACCGCCCCCGTTGAGCACCGAACCGATGTAGTACCGGGTGACCTCGGCCGGGGTGATCGACTTGATCTCGGCCTGGGTCATCTGGCCGATCTTCTGGGCCAGCGTCATGCTTGCCACGATCTTGCGCACGCGCGCGTCGAGCGACGGCACAACAGCCAGTCGACTCCTGATGGCGGGCCAGTCGGAGTAGTGCGTCGGTGTCGGTCGGTGCTGACCGCCCGATGGTGTCGTGTGCGCGGCGCTGCGGGTCGTCGTCGCGTGCAGCGGCAGCACGCCGATTGCGCAGCCGAGCATCATCAGCGTGGCCTGCCGCATCCGGAAATAGCGCGTGTGAATCATGGGAACCCCTGTTGCTGCGGCGCGTTCGGGTGCCATGGTACCGCTGGCCGGCACCACGTCATCAAGCGGATCGCCAGTCATGCCGGCTTCTGTGACGCAGGGCACCGCGAGGCGCCGGATCGCGGCGCCCCCGGACCTCCCGGGAGCCCGGGCCGTGGAAGCTCGGGAGAGCGAGAGGATGCTGTCGCCATGGGCGCGTCTGTCGGAGGGCTCGCATGGTCAGGCCATGCAAGCCCGATGAGAGGCACAGCCCATGGACGAGGGCGTTGTCGCGGTCCAAACGCGTCTACGGCACAGGCTCCTAGAGCTTGTAGTTGGCACCGAACAGCACGCTGCGTCCCCAGGTGTCGTATTCCAGCGGGCGTGTGATCTGGACATTGTTCGGGAGTCCGGAGATCTGCGCGGTGGCGTCGGGCGAGTTGGTCAGGTTGTTGACCTGCAGCAGCAACGACAACCCCTTCCAGCGACCGTAAGAGAACGCGTAACCCAGTTGCAGATCGGTTTGCCGATTGGCCAGGTACTTCGTATAGCCGAGCTGATCGAACAGGGCCACCGCCTCGCCGGTGAACGAAGAGCGATAGCGCTCGGCCACGCGGATCGAGAATCCGTTGCGCTCGTAGAACAGCGTCAGGTTGCCTACCTTGTGCGACAGGCCCGGCAGCGTCTGCGGGCCGCCGGGGATGGAAGAGATCGAGCTGGTGGGGATGCGGCTGTTGGTCAGCGAATAGTTGGCTTGCACACCGAAACCTTCCAGCGCCGGCGTCAGCAGGCCGCCTTCCAGCGACCCCGCCAGCTCCAGCCCGTCCATCTTGCCGCCGGTGCCGTTCTCCGGCGTGGTGAACGAACCGATGTTGCTGGTGGGCACCAGGGTTGGCGTGTCGTTGGTGTAGTGCGAGAAGTCGTAGTCGAGCACGGTCTGGTTGTAGATGTAGTTCAGCAGGTTCTTCTGGAACACCGCCACCGACACGTAGCTCGCCTTGCCGAAATACTTCTCCCACGACAGGTCGGTGCCTACCGCGACGTAAGGCTTCAAGTGCGGATTGCCGCCGCTGCCGGACCACAGTATCTGGCCAGCTCCCGGGCCATTGGTGATCTTGGACACGCCCGCGGAGGTGGCGACTTTCTCATCGTCGATGCGGCCACGCGCCATGGTCTTGGCCAGCCCGAAACGCAGGTACTGGCGGTCGCCGATCTGTGCCACCAGGTTCAGGCTGGGCAAGACGTTGTTGTAGGAGCTGCCGTCCCTGATCTGGCCCACCAGGGTATCGCCGTTGGTCTGCAGCGCGGTGGACGATTGATTCGTGTGCACGAACTGCACGCCGACGTTGCCCCGCAGCGGGATGCCCCACGCCGTCGTCTCGATGTTGAACTTGGCGTAGGCGAGCGGAACCTTTTCCTCCACCGTGTAATTGCGGCTCCAGTCGCCCTGGCCATTCTTCTGGGTCAGATAGAACTGGCTGTAGAGCGCGCCCAGCACGTTGTAGTTGAGGATGCCGGGAATGCCGCCGTAGGCGAGGGACGTGGGGTTGTACAGAAGCGACGGATTGATCGGCGTGCTGAAGTGGTTCTGGTAGGTATCCTGGGTGGAACCATTGCCGTTGAGCCAGGCGAAGTCGACATCGGCGTGCTTGATCTTGGTGCGATCGGAGTAGTCGACGCCCAGATCCATGCTGCTGAAGATCCAGCCCAGCGGGCGGCTTACCTGCAGGCGCACGGCGTGGATCCTGTCGCTCTGCCGGTCGAACTCCTGGCGGCCGTTGTAGCCGTAGTTGTCCGGATCGGTAAACACCATGTTGGCCGGATTGCCCAGATCAATGCCTGGCCTGAAATCCGGGTAACCGTTGCCCGCCGGCGTATTGAAATCGACGCTGGTGAACGCGCCGTTGGCCAGGCCGCTGAACAGGTAGGCGTCGTGGAGCCTTACCGTGGCGGAGGACGAGGAGAGGTCGGCCATCGCCGTCCAGTCGCCGAGATAGAGCTTGTTGTTCCAGCCGATCGAATACAACTTGTCACCTTCCTTGGTGTATTCGTTTTGCAGGATCGGCGCGATGCCGTTGATGGTGCCCGAGGTGACGATCGGGTAGGGCTGCGCCGGCGTCGTCCCCACATTGGCGTAGGAGACGTTGTCGTACGGACTGCTTGACCACTGCGCGCCATTGGTGAATTTGCGCTTGCTGAAGGTGGAGTAATACATGTCCAGCTTCGAGTAGTACACCTCGTTGGGTGCCCATTCGAGCACGGCCATCAGGCCATTGCGTTTCTGGTTCTGTGATTGCGCGCGCAACTGCATGCCTTCCTGCGAGACCACATTGTCGGGCATGCCCGGTGTGTGCGGCCCGCCCCAGTTCTGGTCGATGCCGGCCGAGCCGTTGTCGGCACTCCACCACCAGGCCTGATACTGCTTCTCCTGGATCGGCTGGTCCAGTTGCGCGAATCCGACGGCGACGCCCAGCGTGTGGTCGAAGAACTGATCGACGTACGAAAAGCTGGCGCGATGCCCGTTGTTCCCGGTGCCGGTACCGGGATTGAGGTTGCCGTTGGTGTCGTGTTCGCCGCGCACGTTCAACACGAGGGCGCGTCCGGGCAGGTCCAGCGGATTGATGGTGTGCAGGTCCACCGTGCCGGACAGGCCCTGGCCGATCACGCTGGCATCGGGTGTCTTGTATACGGTGACGCCATTGATCAGCTCGGCCGGATACTGGTCGTACTGGACCCCGCGGTTTTCACCGATCGTGGCCTGTTCGCGGCCGTCGAGCGTGGTGCCGGCGAAATCAGGCGAAAGGCCGCGGATCGAGATCGCGCTGGCCTGGCCGTCCACCCGCTGCGTCGCCAGGCCGGGCAGGCGCGCCAAGCTGTCGGCGATGCTGATATCCGGCAGCTTGCCCAGATCCTCGGGGGCGATCACTTCGACGATGTCGTTGGATCTCTCCTTCGCTTTCAGCGCGCTCTCGATACTGTCGCTGATGCCGTTTACCACGACGCGGCTGAGTTGCGTGGCTTGAACGGCCGGCTTCTTGTTCGAGGCCTGGTCGGAAGCTGTTTTGCTCTTCGCTGGAGCCTGGCTGGACGACGCAGGTTTGGGCTGGGCCGGCTCTGTCATTTCCTGCGCCGTGGCCATCTGGCTGGCCATGATGAACAACAAGGCCGCGCTGCATGCCGAGGCCAGCACACGCGGACGCAGTGAAGCGGCACGCGGCAAAGCGATCCGTGACGAACAACGATGATTCATGGTTTCACTTCCACAGGATTGGTCGGGCGCATCGTGATTCGATCGCCGGCTTTCATGTTGCTCCCACAGATGTGCTGGTGTCATCAAGACAGGCACGCAATATTTTGCGTTTTTCAGCGGGGGTGCCTGGCGTGATTGATCTCTCCCGGCGCATGCGCGTCGCCGCGAATCCGGAGCGGGGGCCGTGGAAATCTTCGGGCTGCGATCGATCTCTGCTCCACCGGCCGTGCCCGTGCACCGACCCCGGCCGGAACCGGGGCCATCGAGCTGCCCTGCGACGGACTGCTAGAAATCCTGCTTGAAGCGGATGCCGAACGTGCGCGGCTGGCTGAAGCCGGTGTAGACCTGCCCGTTGGGATACAGAGGCGAACCGTAGCCGGTCGCGGGATCGTAGTGCGCCGCGCAGATGGTGACGCCGCACTCGGTGAACTTGTACAGCGCCGCGCGCTTGTCGAACACGTTGTCGACGTAGACGTTCACCGACCAGTTGTTCTTCTGGATGCCGGCGGAGATGTCGGCCGAGGTGTAGGCCGGCAGGTTGCCCAGCAGCGCGCGTTCGTTCAACCGCAGGTCGGTGGTGCGCGTTCCGACATGCACGACGGCGGCCTGCACGAAAGCGTCGCTGTTGCCGAGGCTGAACGCGTAACGCGCAATCAGGTTGCCCTTGAAGCGCGGCGTGATCGGCAAGCGGGTGCCCTTGGGCGCCTGCGGCCCGCTCACCGTGTCGCCGGTCTGCGGATTGATGGTGCCGGCCGGACAGTTGGTGACGGCGTTGCCGTTGGCGTCGGTGAACCCGCAATAGTTCGCCGTCAGCTTGGCGTCGTACAACGCCACGCCGACGCTGAGGTTCAGGTTGTAGGTGGCTTGCCAGTTCAACTGCGATTCCAGGCCGTCGATGCGGGCCGAGTTCGCGTTCTTGATCTGGGTCAGGCCATTGGCGCCGAGGATGTTGAACTGGAAGTCGTTCCATTTCTCGCGGAATACCGCGCCATTGAATGACAGCTGGTTGTCGAACCAGGTGGTCTTCCAGCCGAGCTCGAGGTTGGTCAGGAAATCCGCCTGGTAGGGCGGCAACTGGCCGGCGCGGTTGACGCCGCCGGGACGGAAGCCTTCGGAGCGGGTGAGGTAGAGCATCTTGGTTGGCGTCATGTTCCAGGTCAGGTTGACCTTGCTCAGCGTGCCGCTTTCCTTGACCTGCTTGTTGAAGTCCAGACAGGGTGCGCCCATGAACGGCTCGGGCGAAATGCAGCCTGCCTCGCCATAACTCGAGTTTGGCGAGAAGCCCTTGCTGAAGCCGTAGAAGCCGTACAGGTTGTTGCGGGTGCGGAAGTAGCGGCCGCCGACCGTGCCAGTGAGTACGTCGGGGATGAAGTCCCAGGAGAGTTCGCCGAATATCGCCTCGTCGTGGTCGTAGCGCATCTGCCGGGTCAGCCAGATCGTGTTCGGCCAGCCCGCCACCGAGAGCGAGTCGGCCAGGTCGTTGATCTGGTAGTCCTGCATGATGTCGTGCTTCTGCTTCTGCCAGAACGCGCCGGCCACCAGCCGCAGGCGATCCTCCTTCGGCGAGACGATGCGCAATTCGTGGCTGGTGTTGCTGTAGTGATCGCGGTCGCTGATGAATTCGGACGGGTTGATCAGTGCGCCGCTGTTGTCATAAATGTAGTTGCCGTAGGTATACGGCAGCTGGTCGTACCAGAACGAGTAGTCGTTGTAGTCGGTCTGCTCCTCCTGGTTGCGCTTCAGGTGCGCGTAGGCATAGGTCAGGTCGAAATTGCCGATCTTGCCCTGCACGGTGAGCGCGCCCTGCCACCAGCGGTCGTTGACGCGCTCGGGATAAAAATGGGTCACCGCGAGGTCGCCGACCACCGGGTCGCTGGCAAAGGTGCCGTGCGAAATCGTCTGCTGTCCCATCAGGGTCGGGCTGATCGACCAGTTGTCGTCGAGATCCACTTTCAGCGCGGCGCGGGCCCCGTTGGTGGTGGCGTCGTTGTAGTGCTTGCGGGCGTGTCCGATGCACTGCAGCGTGGCGCTCGGCGTGCAGTCGTCGGCATTGCTGACGGTGATGCCGGAAACCGGGAAGGTGCGCGAGCCGGCCTTGTTGTCGATGTAGCCGGCATCGTGTTCGTGCCAGCCGACCAGGCGGATTGCCGCGTGCTTGTTGAGCGGAAGGTTCAGCATCCCTTCGACGGTCTCGCCGATGCCCCCGTGCGCCACCTTGTCGGTGCCGATCGCATAATTCGCAGCGAAGCCGGTGGGGTCGGGCTGATTGGTGATGATGCGCAAGGCACCCGCCTCGGCGCTCGCGCCATACAACGTGCCCTGCGGGCCTGCCAGCACCTCGATCCGCGCGATGTCATACATGTGGATGTCGAGCGGCCCCTGGATCGTGGTGACCGGTTGGTCATCCAGATAGACGCCCACGCTCGGCTGCGACCCGGAGTGGTTGGTGTTGCCGCCACTGGCCACGCCGCGCATGTAGATGCTGGCGAAGCCCGGCCCGGTGGCAATGCCGCCACCGCCCTGCTGGAAGGTGACGCTGGGCAGGTACTTCACGTAGTCGTTGAAACTCTGCACGTGAAGCGCCTCCAGTTGGTCGGAGGCCAGCACGTCGATGCTGATCGGTACGTTCTGCAGGTTTTCGGTGCGCTTCTGCGCGGTCACCGTGACCTCGCCCAGCGTTACGGTTTTTGCCTTGGTGGATGGCGTCGCTGCAGGGTTCGCGGCTTGCCCATTGTCCTGCGCAAGGGCCGGTGCGGCCATCGCCAGACAGATCGCCGCCGCCAACGGCAAGCGGGCCAATCGCGTCCGTGGCGTGTTGTTGCGCCGTTCGCCATTCTTCTGCTGCATGGTTGCTCCCCTTTCCAGTTGACAACAAGCCAGCGGTATCTGACGCGTTCAATGCACGTCAGGTGGATGCGGATATCTTTCCAGTGCCGGCCCCACGGCCGATGCCAGCGGCCCGAGCCACGGCGCGTAGTGTTGCCAGTGATCCACCCCTTGCCGGTAGATCGGCTGGCGCACCTGTTCGGAACTGGCGGTGCGGACCGGCCGCGCATTCTCGAAGAAGCGCAGGCAGGAGGCCTCGAACGGCAGTCCGCAATGATCGAGCAGCCGGCGTACCTCGCCCGCGGTGTCCTCGACCATGCGTTCGTAGATGACGCGGTGAATGCGGCCGGGCAGCACCTCGTCAAAGTGCGCCATCAGCGTCACGTAGTCGCGGTAGTAGCGCCCGATGTCCTCCAGGCTGTAGCTGAAACCCTGGCCGCGTGCGAAGTGCTGCTTGAAGATGGAGAAACCACAGGCCAGCGGATGCCGCCGCGCGTCGATGATGGTGGCGTTGGGCAACATCAGATGGATCAGCCCGATGTGCATGAAGTTGTTCGGCATCTTGTCGATGAACAACGGCGCCCGGGTCTTGCGCTGGATGCGCGTTTGCGCGAGGTAGCGTTCGCCCAGCGCCAGCAGGGCAGCGGCATCCAGCCCGGCCAGCGTGGTGTGGTACGGCATGGCGCCGTCAACGTCGCCCTGCGCGCGCAGCAGGCGCGTGATCGAGGTGACCTCGGGCAGCTCCATCGTGCCCTCGACCTGGCTGTGGCTGGACAGGATCTGCTCGAGCAAGGTGGAACCGGAACGCGGCAGGCCGACGATGAAGATCGGGTCGCGTGCAGGGTTGCCCATGCCGGCGCGCGCGGCAAAAAAGCTGGCAGTGTATTGCCGGCGGATGTGCTCCACGCGCGCATGGGTGTCGTCGGCACTGTAATGAAGCTGGTTGCGCCGGATCGCATTGCCCTTCGCGTAGTGACCGAACGAATCCGCATAGGCCGCGGCGTCCTCCAGCGCCTTGCCGACGGCGAACTCCAGATGCAGGCGGTCTTCCTCCGACAGCTCCGCATGGGTCAGTTGTTCGCTCATCGATGCCAGATCGACCGCGCTGAAGCGGAACGTCTTGAGGTTGGCCAGGCTCCACCAGACTTCGCCGAATGATGGCTGCAATTCGAGGCTGCGCCGGTAGGCGGCAATGGCGCGCTCGGTGTGGCCGGCGGTCTTCAGGGCGTGACCGTAGCTCATCCAGACCTTCGGATTGCCCGGATAGGACTGCAGCAGGTCGGCGTAAATGGCGATCGCCGGTTCGTAGTCGCCGGTGCGACACAGCACCACCGCCTTGATATTGCGGTATCCGGGGTGGGCGGGGTCGCGGGCCAGCAGGTGCTCGATCTGCGCCAGCGCCTCCGCGGGTCGATTGCCACGATGCAGCAGCAGGGCGTAGTTCTGGCGTGCGGCATCAAAGCCCGGCGCCAGCTCGAGGCAGCGTGCAAGCAGGTTCAGGGCGTCGTCGTTGCGACCGACCCGCGCGGCCACCTCGGCGAACATGCGGATCGCGGCGACATCGGTGGGCGCCTGCTTGAGGTGTTCGCGCAGCAGCGCCTCGGCCTCGGGAATGCGGTCCTCCGCGAGCGCCACCGCGGCCGTCATCAATCGGGGATCGTGCGTGGAGTAGCGCACGTGGTTGCCGTAGGCCGCGTCCGCCGCCGCCTGCTCGCCGGCCGCCATCAGATGGTCGCCAAGTGCGCGCCACGCCTGCGGCAGATCAGGCTTGAGCGCCACCGCGCGGCGCAGCGTATCGATCGCTTGCTGGCCATGCCCACACTGACCGAGTGCGACGCCCAGATCGGCATGCAGCACCGCCCAGTCCGGCTGGCTTCGCGCCAGCGGAATGAGGATGTCGAGCGCATCGCGCACCCGACCTTGCTCGCACCGCGCGGCCGCCAGCAAACGCAACGCGGCAGGGTGGCCCGGGGCTGCTTCGAGGATTTCGTCGAGCTGTTCGATCGCCAGTGCCGGATCCCGTCCCAGCAGCCGGGTGGCGTGCGCCAGGGCCTGCTCCAGGGAACCTGTGGCCGTGGCCTCGCTCACGCCTGACTACCCGCCGCCGACACGGGCTGTTGATCCGATGCGATTCCGGGCCGCTGCAGCATTGGCACGAGGGGCGACATGGGGGCGCGATTCCTCACGGGTCTGGCTGCAATCTACAACTGAACTGCGGCGGTTGATAGTGGGCTGGCGCGAAAAAAATGGCGTGTGCGCCTTCGTGCAGCGCGCTTTCGAAGGTCATGAGTGCGCCGGCGCTGCTCCGCCGCCGGCGGCCTGTCGGGCATGGCCGGGGCGCCCAGTGGCTTGTCCATCGCCCCGCCTAATCCTGCTCGATCGAGGCACGGTGGGCCGGCGCATCGCCACCCGTGCTTGCTCACGCTGAGGGTTGCTCGTCTTGACCACTCGGGCCCGACAGGCTGCTAGAGTCCTCCTACCCATCGAGCCGGGGCGCCAGTGTTCATGCATACCCATGCCACGATTGAGCAACTTGATCGCGCTCATGCGCTGCCGGCGCGCTACTACACCGGTGACGCGATGGCGGCATTGGAGCAGTGCGCCGTCTTCGCGCGCAGCTGGCAGCTGGTGGCCCAACACGGACAACTGTCCGAACCCGGTGACCACGTAGTCGAGCAGATCGGTGCGGTACCGGTGATCGTGGTGCGCGGTCAGGACGGCGTGTTGCGCGCCTTTCCCAACGTCTGCCGCCATCGTGCCGGGCCGCTGGCGCTGTGCAACGGCAAGGGCGCGCGTGCGCTGCACTGCAAATACCACGGCTGGACCTATACGCTTGAGGGCCAGTTGCGCAGTGCGCCGGAGATGCAGGAGGCGGCCGATTTCCACGTCGAGGACATCCGCCTGCCGCCGCTGCGCGTGCACGAGTGGCAAGGGCTGGTGTTCGTGGCATTGGATGATGCCGTGCCGCCGTTCGAGGAGGTGTACGCCGGCATCGTCGAACGCATTGCCCCGATCGACTTGTCGGCGATGCACTATCTGCGCCGCGACACCTACGACATCGACTGCAACTGGAAGGTCTACGTCGACAATTTCCTCGAGGGTTACCACCTGCCACATGTGCATCCGGGCCTGTCCAAGGTGCTCGACTACCGCGCCTACGACACCGAACTCTTTCCGTGGCACTCGCTGCAGTCCTCGCCGCTGCGCAACAGCAGCGACATCTACGGCGATGGCGAGGCGTTCTACTACTTCATCTATCCCAACGTGATGCTCAACATCATGCCCGGCCGGCTGCAGACCAACCGCATCCTGCCGCTGGGCCAGGGCCGTTGCCGCATCGTGTTCGACTACTACTACGCGCAGGACCCCGGCACGCAGGCGCGCGTCGAGGCCGACCGCAGCTTCAGCGACGAGGTGCAGAACGAGGACATCGGCATCTGCGAAGCGGTGCAGCGTGGTCTGGCTTCGGGTGCCTATACGCCCGGCCGACTGTGCCCGAAGCGCGAAAGCGGCGTGTGGCATTTCCAGAATCTGCTGCGGGCGGCCTACGCCGGCCCGGCCGGAGAATCCGCATGAGCGGGCGTCAGCCGCACCGGCGTCCACCGAATTGAAAGGGTAGGCCCGACATGCGGGGTCGCAGCAAGATCGGCTTCTGGACCTGTACCGCGCTGGTGGTCGGCAACGTGATCGGCATGGGCATCTTCCTGCTGCCGTCCTCGCTGGCGCCCTACGGCTTCAACGCGCTGATCGGCTGGGGCATCACCCTGTTCGGCTGCCTTGCGCTGGCGCGGGTGTTCGCGCATCTGTCCGCTGCGCTGCCCGGTGCCGATGGCCCCTACGGCTATGTGCGCGACACCCTCGGCGAACTGCCCGCGTACATGTCGATGTGGGCGTACTGGGTGTCGCTGTGGCTGACCAACGCGGCGCTGGCCACCGGCGTGGTCGGCTATGTCACCGTGGTGATGCCCGAGCTGGGCATCATTCCACCGGTGTGGTTCGCACTGATCCTGGTCGGGATGTTCACCGTGATCAACCTGTTCGGCGTGCGCACCGGCGGCATCGTGCAGATTGTCACCACCACGCTGAAACTGCTGCCGATGGTGGCGATCGCCATGCTGGGTGGCTGGGTGCTGCTGACCTCGCCTGAAAGTTACGTGGCGCACCCACCGACCACGCCGGTGACTTTCGGTGGCGTGATGGCCGCCTCCACGATTGCGCTGTTCGCGATGCTCGGGATCGAGTCCGCCAGCATTCCCGCCAGCCGCGTCGACAACCCCGGTCGCACTATCCCGCGTGCCACGATGACGGGCGCGGTGGTGGTCGCGCTGATCTACGTCGTCGTGTCCACCGTGCCGCTGCTGTTGCTGCGGCAGGACGCGCTGGCCAACGCCAGCGCGCCGTTTGCGCTGCTGATGGACACATTCGGGCATGCCGGGTCGGGTCGCTGGCTGGCGCTGTTCGTGGTGATCAGCGGACTCGGCGCCTTGAACGGCTGGACCTTGCTGGCCGGCCAGCTGACCCGCACCATGGCCGACAGCGGCGTGCTGCCACCGCTGCTGGCGCGCGGCAACCGGCATGGCGCGCCGGTCGCCGCCCTGCTGATCACCGGGGCGCTCGCCTCGGTGATGGTGTGGATGAGCTACAGCAGCTCACTGGTCGCGGCATTCACCTTCCTCACCCTGGTGGTCACCGCCGCCAACCTGCCGTTGTACCTGTGCTGCGCGTTGGCGCTGGGCGTATTGTGGCGGCGCGGCGCGCCCGGTTGCAGCGGACGCGGCGTGCTGCTGGTCGCCGGCATCGGCATCGTCTACGTGGTCTTCGCCTTCGTCGGCATCGGCGGCGAGCCGTTCGTCTATGCGCTGGGCCTGATCGCCGCCGGCCTGCCGCTGTATGCCTTGATGCGACTGCGGCGAAAGCCGATTGCGCCCGCCGAGGTCTGAACCCCATGCGCGATCCCCGCTACGACCTCCTGTTCACCCCGCTGAAGATCGGCCCGGTCACGGCGAAGAACCGCTTCTTCCAGGTACCGCACTGCAACGGCATGGGCGCCATGCGATGCCGCTGGCGCACGCGGCGATGCGCGAGGTCAAAGCCGAGGGCGGCTGGGCGGTGATTTCGACCGAGGAATGCGAGATCCATCCCAGCGGCGACCTCACCCCGTACGTGGAGGCGCGGCTATGGGACGACCGCGACATTCCCGCGCTGGCGCTGATGTGCGACAAGGTGCATGCGCACGGCGCGCTGGCCGCGCTGGAGCTGACCCACAACGGCCCGACGGCCTCGAACCTGTACTCGCGCGAAGTGTTGATCGCGCCGTCGCACCAGCCTTCCAAATACGGTTATCCCTCGCAGGCGCGGGCGATGACGAAACACGACATCCGCGAATACCGCCGCTGGCATCGCGAGGCGGCGATCCGCGGCCAGCGCGCCGGGATGGACATCATCTACGTCTACGCCGCGCACGACCTGTCCTTGGCGATGCATTTCCTGCAGCGCCGGCGCAACCAACGCAGCGATGAATACGGTGGCTCGCTGGAAAACCGCGTGCGCCTGTTGCGCGAAGTGCTTGAAGACACGAAGGACGCCGTCGGAGATCGATGCGCGGTGGCCCTGCGTTTTGCCACCGAGGAGTTGCTCGGCCCGGGCGGCGTCGAACTGGCCGAGGCGAAGGACATCGTCGCCCTGCTGGCCGAGCTGCCCGACCTGTGGGACGTGAACCTCGCTGCCTGGTACAACGACTCGGTGCCCTCGCGCTTCGCCGCCGAAGGCGCGCAGGAGCCGTTCATCGATTTCGTCAAACAGGCCACCAGCAAACCGGTGGTCGGCGTGGGCCGCTTCACCTCGCCGGACACGATGGTGTCGCAGCTCAAGCGCGGCGTGCTCGACATGATCGGCTGCGCGCGCCCGTCGATCGCCGATCCGTTCCTGCCGAAGAAGATCGAGGAAGGCCGCGCCGACGACATCCGCGAATGCATCGGCTGCAACATCTGCGTCTCCGGCGACATGACCATCTCGCCGATCCGCTGCACGCAAAACCCGACCATGGGCGAGGAATGGCGCAAGGGCTGGCATCCGGAACGGATCGCGCCCAAGCGTTCTGCCAGCCGCGTGCTGGTGATCGGCGCCGGCCCGGCCGGACTGGAAGCGGCGCGCGCGCTGGGTCAGCGCGGTTACGAGGTGAGCCTGGCCGAAGCGCGCAAGGAACTGGGCGGCCGCGTGACCCGCGAAGCACGCCTGCCCGGCCTCGCCGAATGGGCGCGCGTGCGCGACTGGCGTACCGGGCAACTCAGCAAGATGAGCAACGTCGCGATCTATCGAGACTCAAGCATGACCGCGCAGGACGTGCTGGACTTCGGCGCCGAACACGTGGTGCTCGCCACCGGCTGCCACTGGCGTCGTGACGGTTACGGCCGCAGCAACGGCGCCACCATCGACGGCCTGGCAGACCATCCGCGCCTGTTCACGCCCGATGATTTGATGGACGGACGCTTTCCGCAAGGGCGCGTGGTGGTATTCGACGACGACGGTTTCTACTACGCCAGCGTCGCCGCCGAGCTGCTGCGCCAGCACGGTTGCGACGTGGTCTACGTCACGCCTGAAGACAGCATCGCGCCGTGGAGCCAGCACACGCTTGACTACCGCCACATCCGCAAGCGCATGGCCGAACTCGACATCGAACCGCTGGTGTCGCACAACATCGATTCGTTCCACGACCGTTCGCTGCAGCTGGAGAACGTGTGGGATCACCGGGTGCGAGAACTCCCCTGCGACGCCGTTGTCACCGTCACCGCGCGTCTGCCGCACGACGTGCTGTACCAGGACCTGCTGCTGCGCGAGGTCGAGTGGGCCGACGCCGGCATTCACACCTTGCGTTGCATTGGCGACGCCGAGGCGCCGGGGCTGATCGCGCATGCGGTGTACGCGGGGCATCGCCATGCACGCGAGCTGGAAGAGCCGGCCACGGGCGAAGTGGCGTTCAAGCGGCATTTTCATACCGGAGACACCGGCGATTCGTAGCGCAAAAGCGGACGCCACTGAAGTCGCTCCGGCAGCGCGTCAAACCTTGTTGGAGCGGCTCAGGCCGCGATGCGACCCATGAAGACCATGTCGCCCGCAGGCATCTCACGCCCTTCCATAGACATCGTCAAAGCGCACGATGTCGTCCTCACCCAGGTAACTGCCGGACTGCACCTCGATCAATTCCAGTAGCAGCTTGCCGGGGTTGCGCAGGCGGTGCCTGCTGCCCAGCGGGATGAAGGTGCTCTGGTTTTCGCTGAGCAGGAACACCTTGTCGTCGCAGGTGACTTCGGCGGTGCCGGAGACCACGATCCAGTGTTCGGCACGGTGATGGTGTTTCTGCAGGCTCAGGCTGGCGCCGGGTTTCACCACGATGCGTTTGACCTGGAAGCGCTCGCCCGCCTCCAGCGAGTCGTAGTTGCCCCAGGGGCGGTACACCACGCGGTGCAGCGCGTGCTCGCTGCGGCCGGCGGCCTTGAGCTGTTCGACGATCTTCTTCACGTCCTGCGCGGCGCCGCGGTGTGCGACCAGGGTGGCGTCCGGGGTGGTCACCACGATCAGGTCGTCGATGCCAACGGTGGCAAGCAGATGGCGATCGTGCGAGCGCAGCAGCGAGTTGCGGCTGTCCACCGCCATCGTGTCGCCTTCGCGCAGGTTGCCGTCGGCGTCCTTGTCGCCGGTGAGCCACAGCGCCGACCACGAGCCGATATCGCTCCACGCGCAACTGACCGGAATTACCGCGGCACGCCGTGTCTTTTCCATCACCGCGTAGTCGATCGAGTTTTCCGGGACGCGGGCGAACGCGTCGCGATCGATACGCACGAAATCCAGGTCGGCACTGGCCCTGGCGTGGGCGTCGCGTACCGCGCCGAGCATGTCCGGAGCATGCTGCTCAAGCTCTTCCAGATAACGCGCGGCCTTGAACAGGAACATGCCGGAGTTCCAGTCGTAGCCGCCGTCGGCCAGGTACGAGGTGGCGGTGGCCAGGTTGGGCTTTTCGACAAATTCGCCGACGCGGAAACCGTGATCGTCGATCGAGTCGGTGCGCCGGATGTAGCCGAAACCGGTATCCGGGCGATCCGGGCGGATGCCAAACGTCACCAGCCAGCCCTGTGTGGCCAGCGGCATCGCCCGTGTCACGGCCTCGACGAACGCCGCCGTGTCGCCGATCAGATGGTCGGCCGGCAGCACCAGCAGGATCGCATCGGGATCACGCTGCAAGGCCTGCAGTGCACCCAGGGCGATTGCCGGGGCCGTATTGCGCGCCAGCGGTTCCAGCACGATGTCGGCGCCTTCGATGCCGGCCTCCAGCAACTGGTCGGCAGCAAGAAAGCGATGGTCCTCGCTGGCCACCACGATCGGCGCGGCAACCTCCGGCAGTTGCCGCGTGCGTGCGATGGTTTGCTGGAACAGTGTGCCCTGGCCGGCCAGGGCGAGGAACTGCTTGGGCAGATTCTTGCGCGACACCGGCCACAACCTGGTGCCGCTGCCGCCACTGAGGATGAGGGGAATCAACATGTCGTTCCGCGCCTGGTTTTGGAAAGAATTCACCAGATTGTGGGCCAAAAGCACCATCGCTGTCTTTTGGCGTCGCCCGCCGCGCGTCGATCCGGAGCAGAAGCCGGCGGGCAGAGCCCGCCCTGCAGCTGACGAAACGCAGCAACCCGTACCGTAGGGCGGGCTCCGCCCGCCGGCTCCTGCCTCGATATTTGCGTGGCGGAGCGTGGCGGGCAAAGCCCGCCCTACGCGGCAATTCGCATCCGCGACGTACGCAGTGTGGAGTCCTGGCCGGCGAGCGGGGTGATCACGTCATGCAGGCCATGCGCCCGTAGGGCGGGCTCTGCCCGCCGGCTCTTGCCTTGACCTTTACGTGACGCAGCGTGGCGGGCAGAGCCCGCCCTACGGCTGACGAAACGCGGCAACCCCTACCGTAGGGCGGGCTCCGCCCGCCGGCTCTTGCCTTGATCATTACATGACGGAGCGTGGCGGGCAGAGCCCGCCCTACACCGACATTGGCATCGCCTACGCGCGGGTGGTGTTCTGGTTGGCGAGCCGGGTGATCACGCTATGCAGGCCGACGCGCCAATCCGGCAAGGTCGCCGAAAACTGCTGCTGGAAACGCGTGTTGTCCAGCAGCGACCATGCGGGTCGCCTGGCCGGCGTCGGGTAGTCGGCGCTGCTGATCGCAATGGTCCGTGGCTGCCGGACAAGCAGGCCGTTGGCTACCGCCTGTTCGAAGATCGCGCTGGCGAAACCATGCCAGTTGGTCGCGCCACTGGCGACCAGGTGATGCGTTCCTCCAAGCTGTCGACGCTGCGCGGCGCTCGCTCGTTGCCAGCCATCAAGCGCAACCAGGCTGGCTGACACGATCAGGCCGGTGTCGGTCGGCGCGCCGTGTTGGTCGTCCACCACGCGCAATTCTTCACGCTCGGCGCCCAGACGCAGCATGGTGCGCAGGAAATTATGACCATGCGCCGCGTAGACCCAGGCAGTACGGAAGATCAGGTGGTCCGCGCCGCTTTCGCGCAGTGCGAGTTCACCGACCAGTTTGCTGCGGCCGTAGGCCCCAAGCGGTGCGGTCGGCGCATCCACCGCGTAGGGTTGCGACTGGCGCCCGTCGAACACGTAATCGGTGGAGTAGTGAATCACCAAGGCGCCGCGCGCCGCGGCCCACTGCGCCATGACGCCAACGGCCTCGCCGTTGACGCGGGTGGCCAGCGCATCTTCCTGTTCGGCGCGGTCGACCGCGGTATAGGCGGCCGCATTCACGATCACCTCCGGCTGCACGCGGTCGAGCAGGGCGGGCAGCGAATCAGGGCGCGACAGGTCGGCGATTTCGCCATGTCCACCGGACGTCAACACGCCGTCGCGACTGGCGGCCGTCAGCTTGCCACGCGCGGCCAGTCCGCCCTGTTCAAGAAAAGTGCGGCCAAGCTGGCCGTTCGCGCCGAGCAGCAGGATTCTCACGGCAGGTAGACCGGCAGCCGCTCCGCCGGCACGTCTTCGAGCAAGGGTGTCTTGCTGTCCTTGTCTGACAGCAGTGGGTTGCTGATCGGCCAGTCGATCCCCAGCGCTGCGTCGTTCCAGCGGATGCCCGCATCCGCCTTTGCGTCGTACAGCGCGGTGCACTGGTAAGTGAAGGTAGCAAACTCCGACAGCACGCAGAATCCGTGCGCAAACCCTTCGGGAATCCAAAGATGCCGATGGTTGGCAGCCGTCAGCATCACGCCGGCTGACTGACCAAACGTGGGTGAGCCGCGACGGATGTCTACCGCGACATCGTATACCTCACCTTCGAGCACGCTGATCAGTTTGCCCTGGGGGTTCGGCCACTGGTAATGCAGGCCGCGCAGCACGCCCTTGGCAGATCGGGAGACGTTGGATTGCACGAAGTGGTGGTCGATGCCGGCGTCGCGGAACGTCGCCTGGTTGTAGCTCTCATAAAAGAAGCCACGCGCATCGCCGAACACCTGCGGTTCGAGGATCAGGGCGCCGGGCAACGCGGTCTCGATCACTTTCACCGCGCATGCCCCTCGCGTGCCAGTACCTGCAGGTAACGGCCATAGGCAGTCTTGGCGAGCGGCTCTGCCAGGTGCAGCAATTGCTCGTCGTCGATCCATCCGTTGTGGTGCGCAATCTCCTCCGGACAGCACACTTTCAAGCCCTGACGATTCTCGATTGTCTGGATGTAGTTGCCAGCCTCCATCAGCGACTCGTGGGTGCCGGTATCGAGCCAGGCGAAGCCTCGACCGAGCTGTTCTAGCTGCAACGAGCCGTCGTCGAGATAGCAGCGGTTGAGATCGGTGATCTCCAGCTCGCCGCGTGGCGAAGGTTTCAGTGCCGCGGCGAAGTCGCAAGCACGTGCGTCATAGAAATACAGACCGGTGACGGCGTAGTGCGACTTTGGCGCGGCGGGCTTCTCCTCCAGTCCGATCACCTTGCCGCTGGCGTCAAACTCCGCCACGCCGTAGCGTTCGGGGTCCTTCACCCAGTAACCGAACACGGTGGCGCCATGCTCTCGCGCGGCGGCACGCCTGAGGCGATCGGTAAAGCCGTGGCCATAGAAGATATTGTCGCCCAGCACCAGACAGCTCGGCTTGCCATCAACGAAGTCGCGGCCGATGGTGAACGCCTGCGCCAGACCATCCGGCGACGGCTGCACCGCATATCGGATGTCGATGCCCCATCGCGATCCGTCGCCAAGCAGGCGCTGGAACATTTCCTGCTCATGCGGCGTGTTGATTACCAGGATGTCGCGGATACCGGCCAGCATCAAGGTGGCGAGCGGGTAGTAGATCATCGGTTTGTCGTACACCGGCAGCAATTGCTTGCTGATCGCGCGGGTGATCGGATGCAGGCGGGTGCCGGAGCCGCCGGCCAGGATGATGCCTTTCTGTGCGCTCATGAGCCGAGCCGCTCCATGCGATAGCTGCCATCGAGTACGCGTTGCACCCAAGGCTGGTGATCGAGATACCAGTCCACCGTCTGCGCAATACCACTCTCGAAGGTGTGCGTCGGCGCCCAGCCAAGTTCCTCCTGCAACTTGCTGGAGTCGATGGCGTAGCGGCGATCGTGGCCGGGACGATCCTTCACGTAGGTGATCAGAGCTTCGCGCGCCTTGCCGTGGGGCAACGGTTGCCGTGCGTCGAGCAGAGCGCAGATGGTCTTCACGACGGATATGTTCTCGCGTTCGGCATTGCCGCCTACGTTGTAGGTCTCGCCGACGCGGCCGGCCTCAAGCACACGGCGGATTGCGCTGCAGTGGTCGCCGACGAACAGCCAGTCGCGAATGTTTTTGCCGTCGCCATAAACCGGCAACGGTTCGCCAGCCAGTGCTTTCTGGATGACCAGCGGAATCAGCTTTTCGGGGAATTGGTACGGACCATAGTTGTTCGAGCAGTTGGTGGTCAGCACCGGCAGCCCGTAGGTGTGGTGGAACGCGCGCACCAGGTGGTCGGAAGCGGCTTTGGAGGCCGAATACGGCGAATTTGGTGCGTACGGTGTGGTTTCGGTGAACTTGCCGTCGGGCCCCAGCGAGCCGTAGACCTCGTCGGTCGACACATGCAGGAAGCGGAACGCTTCACGCATCCTGCCATCCAGGCTGCGCCAGTGGTCGCGGACGCATTCAAGCAGCCCCAGCGTGCCCACCACGTTGGTCTGCACGAACTCGGCAGGGCCGTCGATCGAGCGATCCACGTGTGACTCAGCGGCAAAATTCACGATGGCGTCGGGCCGGTACTCGGCCAGCAGTCGGGCCACCAGCCTGCGGTCGCCGATATCGCCCTGCACGAATACGTGCCGACTGTTGTTGTCAAGCGACGCGAGCGTGTCCGGATTGCCGGCGTATGTCAGTTTGTCGAGGTTCACCACGCGCATGCCGTCGACGATCGCCTGCAGCACGAAGTTGGCGCCGATGAAGCCCGCTCCGCCGGTAACCAGCAAGGTTCCAGTCCGTGTGGATGATTCGTTCATCTAGGTACGTCCATGGTTGATCAGGAAATGAGGTGACAAGGCGATAGCGCCCAGGCGAATCGCAAATGATGCCGGTTCCGGGCGCAATGACCAAGCACTGTTGGAAATTTCGCTGTTCCGAAGCCATCGAAGCGACTCCAGAGCCGGAAGTTTGCTCAATTGAGGATGAATGTCATCTACATGCGTTTGCCCGGCGATTCCCCCAAGACAGCTACAATCACAGGCTTGATCACCATGCACGCGATCCATCCTGCCCATAGAGAGACACCGAGCCGATGAAAAGTAGGAAAAAATCCAACGAGCAGGGAATGGGCACCCGCGCCATTCACGCCGGCCAGCACCCCGACCCCAGCACTGGCGCCATCATGACGCCGATCTACGCCACCTCGACCTATGTGCAGCGCAGTCCAGGCAAGCACCAAGGCTACGAATATTCGCGTAGTCAGAATCCCACCCGCATGGCCTACGAGCGTTGCGTCGCGGATCTGGAGGGCGGCGTGGCCGGTTTTGCCTTCGCTTCCGGCCTGGCTGCAGCGGCGACCGTGTTGGACCTGCTCGATTCAGGTAGCCACGTTATCGCGATGGATGACCTTTACGGGGGCACCTACCGGTTGTTCGAGAAGGTGCGTCGACGCTCGGCCGGACTGGACTTCAGTTTCGTCGACTTGAACGACGGCCAAGCCCTGAAGGCTGCCCTGAAGCCCAACACGAAGATGATCTGGGCCGAAACGCCGACCAACCCCATGCTGAAACTGGTTGACCTGGCCAAGGTTGCCTCGTTTGCCAAGAAGCATGGCTTGATCTTGGTGGTTGACAATACGTTCTGCTCACCAATGGTGCAGCGACCGTTGGAATACGGCGCCGACCTGGTCCTGCACTCTGCCACGAAATACATAAACGGCCATTCCGACATGGTTGGAGGCGTCGTGGTCGCCGGCAATCCGGAGCTGGCGGAGCCAATGGGCTTTCTGCAGAACTCCGTAGGCGCTGTGGCGGGCCCGTTCGACGCGTTTCTCGCCATGCGCGGTTTGAAAACCCTGCATTTGCGTATGCGCCAGCACTGTGCCAGTGCGCTGGAGCTGGCCAGGTGGTTGGAAAAGCACCCGGCGATCGAGCGTGTGATCTACCCCGGCCTGAAGAGCCACCCGCAGCATGCCCTGGCGAAGCGCCAGATGCATGGTTTCGGTGGCATCGTCACGATCGAGGTCAAGGGCGGGCTGAAGAAAGCACGTCGCATGCTCGAGAAGTGCACGTTATTTGCACTGGCCGAGTCCCTGGGCGGCGTGGAGAGTCTGATCGAGCACCCCGCTATCATGACTCACGCCTCGGTGCCTGCGGCTATCCGGCGACGATTGGGAATCACTGATGGGTTGGTGAGGCTCTCTGTCGGCGTTGAAGACATTGAAGACCTGAAAGCTGAATTGGAGCAAGCACTTGCCTGATCTTTCTCAAATGCCGTCACGGGGTCGTCAGTCAAGCTGGTCATTGCCGATGCCCTGGCAGATATTCAGGCCGTTGCGGCATCATCGCTATTTGCTTCAGCAACTCGTGCAGAAGGAAATATACGGCAAGTACCGTCGATCGAGATTCGGCCTCCTGTGGATCCTGGGACAACCGCTGTTGTTGCTGCTTGGCTACACGTTGGTGTTTGGCGTATTCCTCAAGGCTCGTTGGGGCGGTGCCGGCAACAGCAGCGAGTTTGCACTGGTGCTCTTCTCGGGTTTGATTTTCTACAACTTCTTCGCCGAGGTTATTTCCCGATCCCCCGGGTTGATAAATGGAAACATCTCATTTGTAAAGAAAATGGTATTTCCGTTGGAAACATTGAACTGGTCGGTGGCCTTGGCAGGCTCCGTCCATGCTGGCTTCAGCATGCTGGTCTGGATTGTTTTCAGCTTTATCATTCATGGGTCCGTCCCGCTGACCACGCTGTGGATTCCGGTAATCTTCGTGCCTGTGTTTCTGTTTTCATTGGGTTGCGGCTGGTTACTGGCCGGTTACAGCGTGTTTCATCCAGATACCGAACACATAGTGCCCGTGTTGCTGCTATTGCTCATGTTTCTGTCTCCGCTTTTCTATTCGGTTGAAACGTTGCCGGCGAAATTCCACATCGTGATGGATCTCAATCCGCTCACCTATGTATTCGAGCAGGCGCGCAGGGTGATGATTGCCGGCAAGGCACCGGAATTTCGTGTGCTGGGTATAGGGACGCTTGTTTCCATTGGGGTAGCCTGGTTGGGGTTGATTTCGTTCATGGGTAACCGGGAGAAGTTTGCCGATGCCATCTGACCCCATCATCTCCGTCAAGGGACTGAGCAAACGCTACTTTTTTTCACACGCCCACCAATGGTCATTGTTGGGGCGAAGCGCTCCTCCGGCACGGCAGGAAACGGGCTACCAGGCACTGCACGACATAAACTTCGAAGTGCACGCGGGCGAGTCAGTGGGCGTGATTGGGCGCAACGGCGCTGGCAAGAGCACGCTGCTGCAGATCCTTACCGGAACGCTTCAGCCCACCGAGGGGATAGTGGGGGTTCAGGGGCGCGTATCGGCGCTCCTCGAGCTCGGTGCCGGTTTCAATCCCGACTTCACGGGGCGCGAGAACGTGTTCTTGACGGGGGCAGTGCTGGGCATGTCGCGTGTCGAAGTCCAGCGCAAGTTCAAGACCATCGTCGACTTTGCTGACATCGGTGAATTCATTGACCATCCGGTAAGGACATACTCGAGCGGCATGCTGGTACGACTAGCGTTTGCTCTACAGGTACACGTCGATCCGGACATTCTCATTGTAGACGAGGCACTGAGTGTCGGGGACATCTTCTTCCAGCAGAAGTGCATCAACAAGATCCGCGAAATCCTCAGCAGAGGTGTGACCCTGTTCTTCGTTTCCCATGGATTGAATTCAGTCAAGAGCCTTTGTGCTCGCGCGATCTATCTTGATCATGGTCGGATGATCGCGGACGGACCAGCGGACGAAGTCTGCGATCAGTACCAGAATTCCCTGACCAGCTACTCGCGGCGCGACTGGGAACATGCGGTGGCGGTAGCACGCATGGAAGGAGGCGACCATCCCATCGAACTACAGCGGATCGGAGAGGAAAACTCGCTTGCCGACCATGACTTCGAATCGCGCCTGTCGCAACGGTCCGGGTCCGGCGAAGTTCGCTTCGTCGGCATGCGTGTGTTTGATCACCAGGACCAGGCGATCTTGTCCTTGGAGCAAGGTGGCCCGGTTCGAATTCGCGCAGAATTGCATGCCTTTGAAGATATTCCCGAGGGCGCGACGATTGGCATCCTGTTGCGTGACGCCAATGGCATTGACTTGATTGCCTTCAACTCGAATTTCTATCGGCAGCGACTGCCGGCGCTACGCGCGGATGGTCGCTATATCTGGGAGATCGACGTGGACCTGCCGCTTGCACGCGGCTATTACTCGTTGCACACCGGTATCAAGCCCGATGCAGCCAGTGGCTACTTCTATGATCGCTGCTTCAATGCCGCGGTGCTGGAGATCCGCGGGAATCCCGTTACCTGGGGTGACTACGGCGGCCGCCTGATTCATTCTCCCTCCACGACACGGATGTTGGAACTCGGACTGGTCGACTGATGTTCGTCTCATTTCTACTTCCGAAAATCGATCGTGGCGCTGGCCCGCTATATCACTGGGTGATGTTGGCGCAGATGTCCCGTTTCCGGCCAGACGAAATCGTTTTCCTTGGTGACGAACAGTACTTCGACGAATCGGTTGTCCCCTTTGGTGAGACGCTGCAGATCAGTGGCTTTCGTTTTCGTTGCCCAGACAAGGAGGAGTTTGCCAGCTATCAGAAAGTAAGCCTTGATTCCGCGCGTCTGGACAGTCTTTACGACCATGATCGCAGCCATCTTGACGTTTTTCGCGAGGTGCTGTGCGAACCACAGCAGGTCCTGATTGAGTGCATTGAGGATGCCTTGTCCAAACTTCGCGGGGGCGCAGGTGGCGAGGTGGAGGCATTTCTGAGCTGGTGCAATTGCCCTTCGCTTGGTCGCGTCGCCGATGCGCGAGGCGTGCCCGTAATCCACAATGAGCTGGGACCTTTGCGCCTTCCCTTGTATCACAATACTGCATACTTTGATTTTGAAGGAGTCAATGGCAATACCAGTGCGTCTCGTTGGGTCGATAGTCGTTGGCTGAGCGAGCAGATGCGCGGTGCCGAATTGCTGGAGCCTGATGCGCTGCGAGGCCTGCTTGTGCGAGATGTGCCGCGTGCACAGGACTGTATCGGTTCTTCCGAACGTTTTCGGATCGGCGTGGCGCTGCAGGTGCAGGATGACTCCAATTGCATTGCGTTCAATCAGGGTTGGAATGAACTGCGCCTGATCTACGATGCCATAACCAGGTGTCCGCCGGACCAGGTCCTGATTCGTCCGCATCCGCATGCACGCTTTGTGTATCACGGCGGACTCGGCGTTACTGACAGCTCGAGTGACTCTCTGGAGTTTCTCGGCAAAATCGACCGATTGCTGGCGATAAATTCGAGCGTGCTGGCCGAGGCGGCGCTCTGGGGCGTTCCGTTTGAGGCAAAAGGTGACAGTCCGGTAGTCCGCCTGGGGCAGGGTGGGCCAGATGACGAAGTGATCGCCCCAGCCGATCGTACCTTGTGGATGAACGCTTTCTTCCTGGCCTACCTTGTTCCCGCCGAAGCGCTGTTTGATCGGGACTATTATCGGTGGCGACTCGCGGCGCCGAGGACCCTTGGCGAGTGCCATCAACGCCATTTGCAATATCTGGATGCGTCAAAGCGGGTGCAATTGCCCGCACTCGCTGCATCGATGGATGTGGATGAATCGCGGCACAGCCCGGTACGCATGCCCGCTGCCTGGACTCAACAAGCCAGTTTGGACGCTCGTGCGACCCGTGCGGAGCGTGAGCTTTCCCGGTTGCATGAAGAGATCAGGCAGGCTGGTAGTCGATATGAGCAGCTTGAAAAAGGCTATGTGGAACGAGGGGACCGGTGCGTCGAACTGGAGACGCGCTGCGGGGCATTGGAACTGGACCATCGCGCCCTACAGGACGAGCTTGCCGCTCTGAAAGACCACAACAGGCAACTGGAGGAGGACCATCGTGCGTTCGTGGATGCCAATGGTGATCGTCAAGATCGCTGCCTGGAGTTGGAGAAAGAATGCAGGAATCTGCAACAGCGGAATTCCGACCTTCAAGGTGAGCAAGCTGAATTGAAGGAGCGCAATGGAGAGCTGGAGGAAAAGCTAGCTGCATTGGCCAAGACTCACGCCGAGCTCCACATTCGGTGTTCGCAGCTGGATGAGCAGTGCAAGGTTCTGCGCGCAACACACGGCGACCTCCAGCGTGAACATGCAGGCGTTGTGGCGCGTCATGAGCAACTGAAACGCGAATATGGATCGCTGGAAGCGGGCCATGCCGACTTGGATCGTTGCTACACGGACCTGAAAGGTCAGCACGGGGAGCTGCAGAAGTCGCAGATCGAACTGCAGGGTAGCTATGCGTTGCTGGAAAATCGCCTGGCTGCGGAGCGGTCCTGGCGGAGTGAGGCCGAGCGCATCTGGGATGAGCACGAATGGATGCGGAACCGGGTTGGTGATCTGGAACGATCAATGGGCCAGAGCCAGGGTCAGCTGGAGGCGGTCAATCGCGAACGGGACAACCTCGTCAATGAGTTGAACAAGCTGAGGCAATCGCGTGACGAGTTGATTCAACACTGCGCCGTGACAGACCAGCGTCGGCGAGAGATGGAGGCGGAATTGGCGGAGATCGAAGGAAAGTATGCCGGTGTGGAAATCCAGCTGTCCAAGCTCAAGGAACAACTTCACAACATGCCGTTGTCGCTTCGAGATCGCCTGCGTGGACGGTTGAGCCACTTGTTCTGAAGGAGAGCTGCCAATGATTGGCGCCGCAGCAAGTTCAACACAATCAGACGTGTGTGCGGTGATCACATTTCACCAGGAAGGCGTGCTTGCCCACCAGACCTTGCTATCGATCGAGCGTTGCCGGCGGTATGCCGAGCGTTCTGGTATATCGGTAGAGTTCGTGATTACCCTGGATACGGCTGATGCCGAGACGGTGCGTGTTGTAACCAGTCATCCGGCCCTGCGTGCGTGCGACGAGATTCATCACGTGAGCTATGGAGATCTTTCAACGTGTCGCAATCATGCAATTGCGCATTCCCGCAGCCGTTACGTGGGCACTTTCGACGGAGATGACTATTTTTCCGAAAATTGGATCGAGCATTGCGTGCGAATGCTTCGGGCCGGCGGTGAGAACAACATACTCCACCCGGAAATAATCGTTGCGTTTGGAGCATGGAATGCGTTTTGGCGGCAGATTGATCAAACCAGCGAGTTCTTTCGTCCGGGAGCACTGCTCACTTCAAACTACTGGAATGCCTGCGCTTTCGCGGCACGACGGGTATTTGAAACGTGTCCCTACCATGTGTCCCGGGTTGGTGAGGCGGGCTTTGGTTTCGAAGACTGGCATTGGAATTGTGAAACCATCGCGCATGGTTTCGTTCATCGTCTGGCGTCCGGGACGGTGCGATTCGAACGCCGCAAACACGGTGGGTCATTGAACGTGGCGCATCAGCAGGCCAGTGCTGTTATTCGGCCATCTGCATTTTTTGATCAGCTGTAAGCCATGTATCGTCAGTTCCGCGCTGCATACCATTTTGTCGACAAGCTGCTGTTGTCGCGCATGTCTGTGCGCCGGCAGCTGGCTCTCAAAGGGCGCGTGCTGAAGTGGGCTCGCGCCATGTTCCCGGCGCGGAGTCTGGTGCAGCACCCCGGGCAGTTGATTGAACGCCATGGAACGGACGGAATGGGGCCGTCCTGGCGATCGCCGGCGTTGCCAGCCTGGGTAAAGAAAGAGATGTTGGCACTTGCTGATATCGACCCTTCGCTGCATCCCGATGGGCCGCTCTTGGGTCATGTCTCGTTCTATTCGGCAGCCTGGTGCTATGACGAGCCAGGGCAGATATACACCGAGCTCAGGAATGCGATTCGGAGCGCTGTGGACATCGTGAT
Source organism: Rhodanobacter sp. G2-10 (assembly GCF_055809185.1). Lineage (NCBI taxonomy): Bacteria > Pseudomonadati > Pseudomonadota > Gammaproteobacteria > Lysobacterales > Rhodanobacteraceae > Rhodanobacter > Rhodanobacter sp. G2-10. The sequence goes on from NZ_CM147900.1 coordinate 684,576, forward strand.
TGCGGTGCCCTGGCTCAAGACGGGCGGCGCGGACCTGGGTGCGCTCCACGTGGCCAATACGCTGGCGGACGATCTGGGGCAACGGGTGCTCGTGCTTGCGACGGAAGACGCCACTTCACCATGGGCCGGCCGTCTTTCGCCAAGAGTTCAGTTCTTGTCCATGGGTGGCAGGCTGAACGGGATTGATGCCGGACACCAGATAGATGTCCTTGTTCGCCTGCTCCTGCAGCTGAGGCCTTCGGTATTTCATGTGATGAACTCCCGACTCGCGTGGGATGCCGTGGCTCGCAACGGGTTGGCACTGCGCCAGCAGATGAAACTCTACGCGTCTTTGTACTGCGATGATTTTGATGAGAGCGGCATGCCGGTGGGCTATGCACGCGCCTACTTGCCACGGTGTCACCCAATGCTGGAGGCCGTCGTCACCGACAACCAGAGGACCTGGCGCACCTGGGTCGCCGAGATGGCTGTGCCTGAGTCCTTGTTCAGGGTGCTGCCGTATCCGGCGCCCCATTCCGTGCACGAGGGCGGCATCGCCGGTTCTGCGCAAGGCAAGGCACTTCTGTGGGCTGGTCGTCTTGACAGGCAGAAGCGTCCCGACGTGCTGGCGCGCATTGCCCAGGCACTACCGAGCTACCGATTTGATGTTTACGGCGCAAGTGTCTGGCAGCCCGCTGACATAGCGGATTTGCGCAACCTGCCAAACGTTTGTCTGCACGGACATTACGAGTGCTTCGATGACCTCGTCAGGCCCGATCACGTGGCGTTTATCTACACCAGCGAGTGGGACGGCATGCCCAACATTCTCATGGAGGCTGCTGCCGCCGGCTTGCCTGTCATAGCGCCCAATGTAGGTGGCATTCCCGATTTCATTGATGAATCAGCGCTGGTAGAGTCTTGCGAGGATGCGGCAGGATACGTAGCTGCCATTCACCGCTTGGTCGCGAACCCTTCGCTGCGCGCGTCAGCTGTCGCAGCGATGCGCGAGAACATCACCAGGACACGACGCAGAGAAGCCTTTGTCGCCAGATTGTCTGAGCTGATGGACCTCGCGACCAAAGCGGACGAAAATGGCGATGGGCCGACCACTGATGGGGGCGGGGCAGGAACTGAAGGAGATGTGCCCGTGAGCGGCTAGTGTCGCTGAACGCGTGAAATGCATGGGGAAATTGCCGAGTGCATGCGTTCAGCGGAAACGTGAAGATCGGCGGTGGTCGCGCACGTCGTGCGCGTTTTCGTTGAACACGAGTCCCGCGCCCGCAGCGAACATGCGAGCGCGGTGGCGTTCAATGACGCCGTCGAGCTACCTGGACGTCATTGCCCATACATGTGGATGAAGTCGCTGTGAGCGTCCAGTGATTGGCAGGCCAACTGTTGGCAGGCATCGGGAAGCTGACGTTGTTAAGGATCAGAATGGATGAATTAGGATGGATGGAATAGAAATGGGCCCAATAGATGTCACTGTAGTTCTCAATATGCATCGAGAGGCGCTTCTGCTTGCGCCGACCCTGCACTCGCTGCAGCGGTGCGCTGAGACGGCCCGATTGCGGGGCATCAGTGTGGAACTTGTGGCAGTTTTCGACCGCGCGGATGACGCCACTCGCGAGGTGTTTCATTCTGTCGAGCTTCCGGCCTTCTCTCGCGTCGAGGTGGTGGAGGTTTCCGTAGGCTCCCTCGGCCTTGCCAGAAATGCAGGTATAGCTTGTGCCCGTGGCGAGTTCGTCTGGACGTCGGATGGTGACGATCTGGTGTCGCCCAACTGCATTGTGGCGTTGCTGGATACGGCGCGGTCGCATGCGCATGGCAAGGTGGCGGTTTTCCTGGAATATCTGTGTGCGTTCGGCGACAACTACTTCAACTGTCGCTACGTAGGTTCCGAATACCTGACTGCTGCGGATTTTGCGTATCAACACCCCTACGTGTCGCGAATCTTCGTAAACCGTGCGGTCTTCGAGCTGATTGGCTACGACGATCTGCCCGTGACATCGGGATTCGCCTACGAAGACTGGTACATGAATTGTGAGTTGCGCGCCATGGGGTATGACATGGCAGTTGCCCCGGGCACGGCATTCTTCTACCGGCAACGTGCGGGCAGCCTGTTGCGTCAGGCGGATGCAGCTTCGGCACGGTTGATTCCGCCCAGCCGCCTGTTCGACGTGCCGCACTTTCTGGCCGATATGCGGGCAAGTCGTGAAAGGGCCGGGGATTGGCACAAGTTCATGGACCGCCGTCAACAAGTCTTCGACAGCGACAATACCAGGAGCTTCTTCCAGTCCAGGGTCCTGGTTGAATATCTCCGGGAGGCAGCTTCCCTGGAACCGGAAATAGAGCCAGCAAGGGTGGAGTCGGCGCACAGCTATTGTCCGCTGCCGTGGAATCGCAAGCATTGGGGCATGCAGCTGGAGAGTTTCTACCGGATGCTGGGGAGCGAACAATTTACCGATATTGTGTTGTTGCCGTGGCTGAAGCCGGGTGGAGCGGAAAAGTACATCCTGCATATCCTGGATGAAATTGCCGAGCAACAGCCAGACGCAAAGATGCTGGTGATCGCGGGCGAGTCCACCAATGGTCATGAGTGGGCGACAAAGCTCCCCTTGTCTGCCGTTTTCGTTGACATCTACAACGCTTTTCCGCTGCTTGACGATTCTTGCCGCGATGCGATGGTGATGAGGGCCATGCTTGCCGTGTCGGTGGAGGGGGCCCGGCTGCATATCAAGTCGTCGGTGTTCGGGCACCGCCTGTTCGATGCGTATGCCTCCGTGCTTGCGGGCAGGTTCAGGCCCATCTACTACCGTTTTTGCGACGACATCACGCAATGGCGAGGCAGGTCTTTCCGCGGTCCGTGGGGTATCAAGGTCATGCGTCGACACCTTCCGAGTTATTGGAAAGTGGTGAGCGACTGTGTTGCCACCGTGCGGGCTGATGAGCTGGTTCTGGGAACGCTGCAATCCAAGTACGAGACGGTCTACACACGCTGTGAAGCGACTCCTCCGCCCAGGGAACCGACTGGGCCGCGGCGTCGATTGCTCTGGGCGTCGCGTATCTGTCCGCAAAAGTGCCCGGAGCTGCTTCCGTCCATTGCCCGGCTCCTGAAGGAGCGAGGCCTGGACGTCGCCATTGATGCATACGGCACTCCGGATCCCGGTATTGATCCCGAGGCCGTGTTTCAGGCTGAATCGTCCGGCATCAGGTACCGTGGAAGTTTTGCCGGGTTTCATGAGCTTCCCGTCGGGTCGTACGATGCGTTTCTGTACACCAGCGGTTACGACGGGCTCCCCAACATCCTGCTGGAAGCCTTGGCTGCGGGCTTGCCGGTTATCGCCCCGAATGTCGGGGGCATTGGGGAAGCCGTCAAGACCGGCGTCACCGGCTGGTTGATCGAGGGAGGCGACGAGCACTCTCTTGTGCATGGATATGCCCGTGCAGTGGGCGAACTCTATGAAAACCGGGAGGCGGCTGCACTGATGTCGGCCAACGGTCGCCGGCTTGTCGACACCCAGCATGGAGCAGCAGCCTTCTCGGCACGTGTGGCCGAAGTCTTTGCGCTGTGCAAGGCCGGGGCAAGGGAGGTCGCTTGAACTCCATGCAAGTCTATCTGTACGCAGACGACAAGAGCGCCGACCTGCTTGCGGCGGCACGTCCGAAAGCACTGGTGATGGGCGGAGATTTCGACCATGGACAGCTCGATGAGACCGGTTCGCGTGGCGGCCCGGTTTCAGGAGGCAAGGCAATGAGTGCGCCCGCGACCATCGCATTGTGCGCAGTGGACGTGGCTTCCATGAAAAGGGAGGTAGCGGCGCTCCGCCTGAAACAAAATGCTGACGCCCTGGTCTTTGCCACCAAGTCCCCGATACCTCCGGATCTGAGCCGGGAATTGGGACTGTGTCTGGTCGGTGACCTGGGGCAACTCTCCCGCATAAGTGTCCACGGAAATGGGTGTCTCGACACGATCTTCGGCGATTTCATCTTGATGCTCGTCGCCCGGCGGTGGCAGCTTGATGAGGCGCGAAACGACACAGCCGGGAAGGTTGACTTGCGCCGTCACACCTCCGAGGAGCGGACCTCCACGACAGGCAAACATGCGGGTCTGGAAGGCAGGGGAGGCGTTCAGTCCTCCTTCGCCACGTCGGACCCGTTGGCACAAGTGCGCGCGTTGTCCCTGCGACTGCAAGCTTGCAATGACCGACTGAGCATCGTCGGTCATGACGCTCGTTATTTCCGTGGTCAGTTGGCCCGAGTCGACGCCGATCTGCAAGCCGCCTTGTCCCGTGAGCGGGACTTGTCCGAACGCCTGCAGGCGCATAGTGAACAACTTACTGTCGTGGGCAATGATGCACACTACTTTCGTGACGAATACTTGCGGGCACAAGCGGCACTGCGGGATCTCTCGGTGCGGGAAAATGAACTTGCCGCGCGCATGCAGGACGTGTTGCGCAGCCGCTCCTGGCGCTGGACGCGGACGTTCAGAGCCGTGGCCCGGTTCGTCAAGACCGGTCGTTTCAATTCGGCGGGAACGGTGGGACTTTTCGGCGCCGCGCAGGCAATAGGACGCAGAGTACCCATGCCGCAGTCATGGCGTTCGCTTCTCGGGCGGCTGCTCGCAAAATTCCGGCGACATTGAGGCATGTCCGGATAGAACAATCATGGCTGACCATCACGACCGACCGTCACGTTCTCGCCGCCGCGGCGATGCTGACGGTGCTGGGCCGGTATCCTGTGGCCCGGTCCTCAAGTTTTGGCCGACACAAGCTCGCCGAGCATTTGGCCAGGTCAATGCCGGCGAGTGAGCCGACACGTGGTGGAGTCGAGTGGGGCGTGCGTGGCGCAAACCTGCGGCGCCGCGACTACGGACGCAGAGTTGAGAGCGAGTCGACTGATCAGCGGCAATCGAGACGATCTTTGACATATCGAGTACGCTGAACCACTGTTCTGCGCACTCTCCCACGAAAAATTCGTTTGGTTCGGGAGACAAGCCGTCGCGTGCCCACATGAGCGGCGACTGGCTCCAGACGAAATGAATTCGGGGGGTGGCGGAGTTGCCGGTGGCTTGACCGCTGCTGCGGCCGCTGCTCTCGGATCCGCGTCGCCAGGAACACATCGTAAGTCCGCTCACGCCGTTTCCTGAAACGCAGGTGCGGCAACGGATAATTGCAGCACCCTTTGGCCCAGCGAGTGAACAATGCACATCGACGATCTTCAGCCATTTCTGCGCCAAACGGGATATGTCACGTTCGATTTTCCCGGCTCAAGCATCGTCCTGGACCTGAGAAACAGGCACGAGCGGTGCTATGCGGCAAAGTTGCTGATGAACGTCCGTTACCCGCAGTCGGACATTGACAGCGAAATCTTCCGGGTGCTCGTTCATGAGGGTGACCGCGTCCTGGATGCTGGCGCGAACATCGGCTTCACGGCACTGGAACTCATCGAGGCGGGGGCATCCAAGGTGCTGGCCGTGGAACCCGTGCCAGAACTCTTCGATCGCCTGAAAAGACTGGGGCTCCCCTCGATCGAACCTGTCCAGTCTGCCATCTCGGCCAAAGCCGGGCGCACCAGCATCATCGTCTCGTCAACACACAATCAAGGGTCAAGCATCAAGCCCGAAATGATTGCCCTGTTTCCGGGAGTATTTGGAGACATTCCGGCGACACATGAGGTCGACGTCTGCACAATTGACGACCTGAGCGACGCCCATGGTGCCACGGATATCTGGAAGCTGGATATCGAGGGTGCAGAGATCGATGCTCTGGAGGGAGCGCGTGCGACGCTTCGACAATCACCCCCGCGCGCCATCGTCGTGGAGCTTTACGACCAGTTCTTGCCGGAGTTCGCGACGCGAATCCGTCCAACGCATCCGTTCGGTTATCGGGCCTTCTTGCGGCGTGATGACTACCGGCTGGTTTTCATGCCTGTCGACCATCCGCCGGGCGAGCAGTTCGAGAACACGAGCCCGATGTATGTATTCACCCGCCAGCGGCTGGATGCGGCCGATTAGCCAAAGCGAATCGGTAGCTCTGCGCACGCACCCCCGATGCAGAGCGACGTCAAGCTTCGCGGTGCGATTTCAGCGCACGCGTGAGTTTCGCCTGGATTCTGGCCCAGCCCGCCGTCTGTGCCCGGTGAACCTGGTCGAGGCCGTTCGGCATCTGTAGCCTGAGCCAGGCTCTCCCGTTGTCAGCTTGGCTTGCCGTGCGCACGGAAGTTTTGCCAGCGCCAGGCATCGGCACACATCTGGCCGAGATCGCGCTCGGCCCGCCAACCCAGCAAGAGATGGGCCCGTGCAGGATCGGCGTAGCAAGTCGCGACATCACCCTGGCGGCGTGCAACGATCCGCGTGCGCACTGGTCGACCACTGGCAGCTTCGAACGCCCTCACAACTTCCAGGACGCTGCATCCCTGTCCTGTGCCGAGGTTCACGGTAAGGCTCTGCTGCTCTCGACAGAGGTAATCCAGCGCGTCGACGTGGGCGATGGCCAGATCGACAACGTGGATATAGTCGCGTACGCCGGTGCCATCGCAGGTGGGATAGTCGTTTCCGAAGACCTGGAGATACTCGCGTTGGCCGGCAGCGACCTGGGCGACATATGGCATCAAATTGTTGGGGATGCCGGCGGGATCTTCGCCGATCAGGCCGGACGGATGGGCTCCCACCGGATTGAAATAGCGCAGGGTTGCCGCATGAAAGTCTGGATCTGCCGACGTCAAGTCAGATATGAGTTGCTCGCAGACAAGTTTGGTGCGGCCATAAGGATTGGTAACGCGGGTGGCCGCTGTTTCGGGAATGGGGCAGGCATCCGGTTCACCATAGACCGTCGCCGAAGAGCTGAACACGAAATGTTTGGTGCCGGTGGCCTGCATGGCCTGGAGCAGGCCCAAAGTCCCACTGATGTTGTTGTCGAAATAACGCAAAGGTTGCTCACAGGACTCACCCACTGCTTTCAGTGCAGCGAAATGGATGACTGCCTCAATGCGTGCACTGCTCAGGAGCTGACCCACCGCTTCCTTGTCACGAATGTCACCGATCGTGAGTTGCGGCTTGCGACTGCTGATTTGGGCAATCCGCTCGATCACGTCGGCTTTGCTGTTCGACAGGTTATCGAGAATGAACACCTCATGGCCACGTTCGAGCAGCTCGACGCAGGTATGCGACCCGATGAAGCCGGTACCCCCAGTGACCAGGACTTTCATTCATTTCTCCAGGATGATATGACCTTGCTCGTCGACAAGGTCCAGGTGTTTGCAATGAGGATCGCGTCTGCGCGGGCGCTCGAGCCAAGCGATTCAACGTGTTCAAGGCGGGCAAGCACGGCGGAGCTTGCGGTTGCTTCGGTGGGGAAGCGAACGAGTTCGATTTCGTTCAGATCTACCCGACAGATTCGCCCCCGAAAGCGCTACGATAACCGGCCTGCACTAGGTCCAATTGGTAATTGTCGACATGACCGAGAATTATGCGGTGCATCCCGTGTCAACGCAACGCGAGTCGATGGCCGCGGTGCCAGCGGTCCGTGTCTTGCGTCAAGCGGCTTTTTCCGTACCTCGAACACCACGCGGCGCGATTGGCGCAATGCACTGCATCGGTGTATTGGCCTATTCGCATTGACCAATTTGCGGCGACCAGAGCTTGGTTGCCATCATCACTCCAGGAGATCAGGCATGAACGGTTCCATCAAGTCAGTTGTTGCGCTCGCCGCATTGACAGTCGGCCTCGCTGCTTGCAGCGGTGGCCCGGAGGCGCCGGCGGGTGGCGGTCCTGCTGATGCACATTCCAGTGCGGCTGCAGCGCAAGCGGCGCCAGTAGCTCAAGGTGCGGTCCAGAGGGATTATCCGTCCGCGAGCGAAGAGGCGGCAATGAAGCTGGACTATCCCGTGTTCCTGGCCTACGGACCGGATTCAGCGCGTATCACCGCGTTCTTTCCTGGTGCCAGCACTCGCCCGGTGTCAGTCAAGTTGGCGCCGAACGAGCCCGGATATGGCCTGACGTCCGAAGGCACTGAATGTGCGTTCCCCATCGACTACGCGTTGAGGTCGGCTGATGGTCAGGAATTGGCGAGCGGCGAGTACAAGGGAGAGGCTGTGACGCTGGCTGGCTGGGGCGCAGACAAAGGTGTGGCCGTGCTGAGCGTGAAAATGGCCGAGGGTGCAAAGAACAACTACGGATGCAATGTTGTAGTTAGCAAGAAATAGGGTCTGTACAAGTTTCTTTGACCGAGCCACACCTCCGTTGGGGGGTGTGGCCGTCATCTCCAAGGGGTATTTGTGGGCAAGGAAGGGATATGAATCATCAGCGTAAAGTCTTCGATATTTCCATTTACGCATGGATTTTGTTGCTGGCGATTGTTTTTCTGGTACGTGCGCCCTTCCTGTTCTATTTCGGGTTTTCGGTCGATGCATATTCCAATGCAGGTAGCTTTCCGAGTTACGACTTTTTAGCTAGTCAGGGCAGGCCGGGATCCTATCTCCTTTTTGAGCTGCTGAGAGGTTTGGGACTCTACGGGCCAGTCCCACAGTATGCTGCAGTCCTGATCGCATTGCCTCTTTTGTGTGTGTCTGCAGTCTTGTTGTGGAGCACTCTCTTCAAGACGCACGACAGCCATGTGCCAGCGATCACGATGGGTGCTGCTCTTTTCCTCGCGCATCCATACAATGCTGAAATTCTGACGTTTCGCGATGCAGCACCGGTCTATGCGCTTTCCACCTGCCTGGGCATTGGCGGCTACTACCTTGGGGTAATCCGCGGAAGGTTTGTTGCCTCCACTTTGCTCATTGCCCTTGCTCTGAGTATTTACCAGACATTCGTGAACTTTCTGGCCATTGCCTGGCTGCTTACCCTCCTGATCGCGTGTATCGACCCGGTGCGTCTCAAAGGTGCGGTGCGCGACGACTTGCGGAAGATCGAAATCAGGGGAGTGTTTATTATCCTTGCGTCCCTGGTGACCTACCTGATTGTCCTCAAGTTACTCAATTTGGTCATGCATACGCATCAGGACGGCAGGGCAACACTGATTGCCCTTGACGAGATACCCAAGCGGTATCGTGACGCCCTGCTGGTAGTTCGGGAGTTCTTTGCAGGTGACCTGATCGCGAAGGCCTCAATTGCATCGGTCGCCACGGTCCTTCTGTGGATTTCCGGGTTCGGTCTGTGTCTCGTTGACGGCAGCCGTCGAATAAAGTTCATCATGGTGCCTATGGTCTTTGTGCTCGCGTGCGTGGCAAGCATTGGCGTGATCCTGGTCGGTCGCGATTTTGGGCCCGTGCCGCGCGTGCTGGTGGGTTTTGCCCTGCTTCCCGCCTTCGGTGGCCTGTGTTTCCTGCTCTACCTGCGCGAGCGGGGCAAGAGGATCATGTACGGTGCCCTCGGCGTGCTGCTGCTCTCCTACACCGGAATAAGTGCCACGGTCGCGGCCGATCAGGTCAGGGTGAATCGACGTGACATGGTCATTGCTGCGGCGCTGGATGCGCGCATGTCCCTGGTGCCCGGCCAGCATGTCGCGATCGTCCGTGGCCCAGATGCCTGGCACGGACTAAGCACGCAGCGGGGCTACATGAACATGTCGGCTTATTGGGCCCGTTGGTCCAAAGCCACCGCCTTGAGCGAGTTCTACGGCTACCCGATTCAAGACGCGAATGATGCCGAGTACGTCAGGGCTGCAGCCTACTGCAAGGACGCTCCGATCTGGCCGGCAAAGGAGTCGACTACCGTCCTCAGCGGCAATCTGGCAGTTGTCTGCATGAGTCGTCCGAGCGAGTGATCGTCGGGACGAACCCTGTCCGTGATCCAACCACCAGTCCGCCTTCGAAAAGCCGCGTTCTTGACGCCCCTTAGTCGGCTGGATGCGGAATGGAGGTATTTCGAGGTGGTCCACTACGCCATCGCAAATTCATGGTGCGATTCGCGCAATTTGAACTATTCGGATCTGCTTCGCGCTCGTTTGGATGGCCGGAGAAATACGAGTTTCGAAAGAAAAAATGTCAGAGGCAGTGTAAGCACTATTGAGGCAAGCGGTGCCAGCTCCTCCGGCATTTGCAGCCTTCTCACCCAGAACCAGAGGATTGCAAGACTGGCCAGATACTGGGCGAGATAGACGAAAGGAAAGTAAATGACGGAACGCCAGCCGCGGTGAGCGCCGAAGACAAAAAAACGGTTTACGGCGAATGCAACGATGATGCCGAAAACATATGCGATCGTGTACGCAATTTGGTAGCTTGTCACTTGCAACATGGCAAGATACATCGCATAGGTTGCTACGGTGTTGAAGCCGCCCGATATAAGAAATCGCACAAAGCGATGCTTTTCGACCATGCTCCGGAGCCATGCGACAACGGCAGCCAAGAGATTGCTTCTTCGCGCGTTTGCCTCACGCATTTTGCATGGCACGCCACTGCTCGTAACCAATGCCTTGCCATGGCATGCCGCGATCAAAGGTTTCGCGCCAAGGATAAACGTTGGCTCCGTCGGCCTTGGATTTCACGTCGTGTATGGAGGCTACAGGCTTCGCTGGATTACCCGCAACGACCGTTTCCGGTTCCACGTCCTTTCGAACCATTGATGACGCGCCCACGAGTGAATCGCGACCCACCGTGACACCCGGGAGAATGACTGACATGGTGGCGATGACCGCGAATTCTTCGACCGTCACACCCAGCAACGTTTCCGATGGTGGATGCGGATCATTGGTAAGTACGACATAGGGAAAGATCCACACGTAATCCCTGACCACGCTTTTATGGCCAATGTGGACGTTGCTGTGGAACCGCACGTAGTTGCCAATCTCGCAGTGACCCTGAATATCCGATAGCGTACCGATACGGACATTGGTTCCAATTCTCGCCTTCTCGCGAATGGTGACGCGATGGCCGCATTCAAAGCCGTCGCCCAGCTGCGATCCGGCGTAGATTGTCGTTCCCGATCGAATCAGCGAGCGGGCACCGATGATCAGCGGAGGGTTCTCATAATTCGCGTCATCCGAATAGATTCCAGCGTTTGGTTCGCCCAGGATGCAGTTGGCACCAACAACCGTATTGTCTCCCAATGTAACGTTGTCATAGATGATTGAATTTGCACCTAAAGAAACGTTCTTTCCGATATTGACGCCATCGCCAATAATGGCCGAAGGATGGATACCAAAGACATTTTTCATGAGGTCACCTCGATGATTTGCCAAGGGCGAGCGCGCGGAACTCAGTGTAGGAGCGAATGTACTCCGCGCTGTCGTAGTAGTGCGAAGCGAAAACGAGAAGAACAGCGTCACTCGAATACTTGTATTGAACGCCCCACGTCATGGGAGGCAAATACAGGCCGACCGCCGGGTCATCGAGGAGGAACTCCTCTCGTTCCAGACCATCGTCGGCAAGCACGCTGCACTGACCATGGACGCAGATAAGGAATTGTTTGCATTGCCGATGTGCGTGTTCACCGCGCACCTCGGCGTTTGGTACGCCGAACACCATGAAGTAGCGTTTGGGATCAAAAGGCACCGTTCGACTGAACTCGCCGACAGTCAAGTTTCCACGGAGGTCGAGGATCTTGGGAAAGTGATGCAACGTTACGCCTCGAACCCGTGCTGTGGTGACAGAGGGACCTTGTGGCGCCTGCTGATCTCGTTGCGAGGAAATTCCTTTCGCGGCGTCCGAGAGTGTGTAGCCAACAATTTGTGCCGGGTTGCCGGCTACGACTGCGTGAGGTGGGACATCCCGTGTGATCACTGCACCAGCCAGAATACGTGCACCAGTCGCAATGTGAACCGGTTCAGATATGACCGCACCAGCCAGGACGACGACCCCGGCCTCAAGAACTAGACGGGCGTCCTTTGAGGGCCCATTGCCATCGAGGACACAACCAGCAGCGATCTCGCAGCCGTTGCCGACCGAACAATTCAACAGTACCGCGCCGAAACCGACGACTACATGATCCTTCAGCTCGACGTCGGGACCCAAGACTGCACCGGTGGCAATGGAGCAACCTTGACCGATGATTGCTGTGGAATCCACGTTGGTTGACGACTGCATCATTTGTCGGTGCCTTGTGATTCTTGCGAGGGTGTCTTTTCCGGAAAGTCCAGATTCATTGAAACTATGCTCAACGGCCGTTGTTTGGTGTTTTCATAAGCCCGCCATGCGTAATTACCGGCGATACCGATGCCGAACGTATTGAGTGCGCCGAAGAAAAGGATGGCAAGCATGGATCCTGCGTAGCCGGGAACGTCATAGGCACCAAAAACGCGGGCAACAAAGACGATCATTCCGAGCAGCACTGCAACGAAGAGCCCCGCCAAGCCAGCTCCTATCAACACACGAACTGGCAAGTCAGAAAATGCGAATACGCTGTCCAAGAGGTAGGTAATCTTCTTCCTCAAGGTCCACGTGCTCTTGCCGTGTTCGCGCTCGAGTCGCGTGTATCCGACAAATTCTCGCCGACCGCCCATCCAGAACAAGAGGCCTAAAAGGCTTCCATTTGCCTCGCTCATTGCGACCAAGCGATCGCGGAACTTGGCAGTAAGCGCGAATACGTCGACTCCGCCAGGTGGCACATCAGGTTGCACAAACCGGCGGTAGGTGGACCAAAACAGGCTTGAAGCCAGTTTGCTGACGCCAGGATCGTGTCGACCGAGCCTTTGACCGAAAACCACGTCCAACGGCTTGGTTGAAAGCGCCAAGAAGAATTTGCTCATCAGCGAAGGAGGCTCTTGAAGGTCAGCAGCCATTACGCCAACGAAGTCACCTGATGCCTCAACGAGCCCACAGCGAATGGCAGGAAATGCACCGAAATTTCGCGAGAGCAGAATCAGTTTGGCCTTGAACGAGACCTCGTGCAGTCCCGCCTCCAGCAAGGCAAAACTAGAATCAGGGCTGCCATCCACGACGAATACAACTTCCAAAAGATCGTCCAGCGTTGCTGCCAATTCATCGAGTGCCCGCAGCAATGGCTCGATCGACTCCTCATTCTTGTAGACCGGGATGACCACCGAATAGCGTGGCTTTACCATCGGTTGCACGCCTCAATGACTAACGAAACCTCGTTGTCTGTCAGCTCTGGAAAACATGGCAGTGTGAGTACCGTTTCACATGTCTTATCCGTGACCGGCAACGCCAACTGGGCGAAACGCTTTCCGAACAAGGGCTGGCGGTAGTCCGCGACTGGGTAGTGCACTTCGCTTTGCACTCCTGCTTCGGCCAAGTGTTGTCGCAAACCTGATCGATCGGCGGTATGGACCGTATATAGATGTGCAACAAACTCTTCTCCGCCCGGCGGTGGCATGGAGATGGCCGGGTGCTGGATTTCAGTTGAATAGCGATTGGCGATATCTCGTCGGCGCGCGTTCCATCCATCCAGCAGCGGCAGCATCGTGCGGAGGAACGCAGCCTGCAGTTCGTCCAGGCGGCTGTTCCTGCCTCCTTGAAGTTCATTGCAGTATTTCGAGGCCCACCCGTATTGGCGCAGTTTGCGAACGGTTTCCGCGACTTTCTCGTCATTGGTTACTATCGCGCCGCCATCGCCGAGCGCGCCGAGGTTCTTGGTGGGGTAAAAGCTGAAACTGGCGGCGTTGCCGAAACTTCCCGCCCTGCGGCCTTTCGAATCGGTGGCCCCATGCGCTTGGGCGCAATCTTCGAATATGGCAAATCCATGCCTGGATGCGAGGTTCGCGAACGCATTCATGTCGGCAAGTCGACCGTACAAATGCGTGACGATGACGACATCAAGCTTGCGACCGGACAAAGCTCGTTCGAGTGCGCCCGGATCCATCAGTGAGGTGACTGGATCGATGTCGACGAACACAGGCTCCGCTCCGCAGGCCAAGACGGCGGTGGTTCCGTACATTGCTGCGTTCGCGACAACTGCAACGCTTTTACCCTCGCAGACGCCGAGGCTTCGAAGCCCGAGTTCGAGTGCCTCGGTGCCGTTGGCAACACCAACGCATTCGGCTACTCCGCACCAGTCGGCAAATTCTCTCTCGAACGCCTTGACGTTGGGTCCGAGGACGTAATAACCGCTGGCGATGACAGCCGCAGCAACCTGCTCAAGGCGAGAGGCAATGGGTGCGATGTGGCGGTCAAGCGCATTGACCGGGATGGTAGTAGTCATGGAGATCCATCTTTCAGCGAGTTAACGGCAATCGCGCATCTGGCTGCTCTGTCGGCGCGTAGCTCAGCCGATTGCAGCTTCCAGTTCCGGAACAATCTTGAACAAATCCCCCACCAGTCCAAAATCGGCAACCTCGAAGATCGGCGCCTCGCCATCCTTGTTGATCGCCACGATGGTGCCGGCGTCCTTGATGCCGGTGAGGTGCTGGATGGCGCCGGAGATGCCGATGGCCATGTACAGCTCGGGGGCGATGATCTTGCCGGTCTGGCCGACCTGCATTTCGTTGGGGCAGTAGCCGGCGTCGACGGCGGCGCGGGAGGCGCCAACGGCTGCGCCGATCTTGTCTGCGAACTTGTAGATGATGTCGAAGTTTTCCTTCGAGCCGACACCGCGGCCGCCGGAGACGACCTTGCCGGCGCTCTGCAGGTCGGGGCGATCGCTGCTGCCTTGCTGCAGTTCGATGAAGCGGGTGTGGGTGGGCAGGCTTGCGTCGACCGTCAGCGCTTCGACCGGAGCGTTGTTGCTGCCGCTCGCGGCAGCAGCCCACGAAGCGGTGCGGATGGTGGCGACGACGGTGTGTGCGGGGTCGGCCTCGACGGTGATGATCGCGTTGCCGGCGTAGATCGGACGCTTGAACGTGTGGCTGCCCTCGACACTCATGATGTCGCTGACCTGGGCGACACCGAGCAGCGCGGCGACGCGTGGGGCGAGGTCCTTGCCGAAGGTGGTGGAGGGCACGAAGACATGACTGTATCCGTCGGCGGCCTTGGCGACCTGCGGAGCCAGCACGGCGGCCAGCGAGTGCGCGTTTTCGCCGCGGGCGATGGTCAGTACCCGGTTGACGCCCTCGATTTTGGCTGCCTCGGTCGCGATGGCTTCGGGGGCGTCGGACAGCACCAGGACGTCGGTGGCGTCCGGCTTGATCGCGCTGGCGGCGCTCACGGCGCGCGCGGTGGAGGCGTTGAGTTTGCCACCCAGGTGTTCGGCGATGACCAGGATCTTGCTCATGATGTGGACAACCTCTCGTCTCGAATGGGGCATGGATTCTTGCAGGGCGGGCACCGCCCGCCAGCCTGTCGCTTTTGCGTGGGGCGATGGCGGGCAGTGCCCGCCCTACGGGTCGTGGGTTACAGCAGGCCTTTTTCTTTCAGCGCGCTTACCAGCTCGGCGGCGTCCTTGACCATCACGCCCTTGCTGCGCTTGGGTGGCGGCGCGTAGTGGGTGACTTTCAGGTGATCGTGCGATTCGACGCCGAGCGAGCCGAACTCGATCACGTCGATCGGCTTGGATTTCGCCTTCATGATGTCCGGCAGTTTGATGAAGCGTGGCTCGTTCAGGCGCAGGTCGGTGGTGATTACGGCCGGCAGTTCGGCTTCGATCACTTCCAGGCCGGCGTCGACCTCGCGGGTGACCGTGGCCTTGCCGTCGGCGATCTCGACCTTGCCGGCGAAGGTGGCCTGCGGGCGATCCCACAGCGCGGCGAGCATCTGGCCGGTCTGGTTGGCGTCGTCATCGATCGCCTGTTTGCCCAGGATCACCAGCCCCGGCTGCTCCTTTTCGATCAGCTTGAGGAAAACCCGCGCGGCGGTCAGCGGCTGTACCGCTTCGGCGGTGGTGATGTGGATGGCGCGATTGGCACCCATCGCCAGGCCGTTGCGCAGGTGCGCGGTGAGATCGGCGGGGCCGATGCCGACCACGACCACTTCGTCCGCGACGCCCTTCTCGCGCAGGCGCAACGCTTCTTCCAGCGCGATGTCGTCGAACGGATTGGCGGACAGCTTGACGCCATCGGTGACCACGCCGCTACCGTCGGGTTTGACCTGGATGCGTACGTTGTAATCCACGACGCGCTTGTAGCCGACCAGAATTTTCATCAACGATTCCTTCCAACAAGGTGTCCCGAAGGACGCAGTGGCATACTAGATAGCGGCCTATTCTAACCGAGTCGACGCGCCAGTCGGGCCAAATCACTGGTTGGATATTCGAGTAGTCCGTTTCTGTCATGCGCGGTCTCGTTAAGATGCGCTAACGACCCGTCAGGCGCGGTTTGTGCCATGTTGGGTGAGACTGGTGACGCCGGCGTGGGCGTTTCGGTGTTTTAAAGTATGTTCGCGGGCCTGCCGTGCTCGAGGCCTTGCCATCCCTGGTTATTGAGTGACGATGCCCCGACCCCGCGTTTCCATCGTGATTTGCACCTACAACGGCGCGGCCTACCTGCAGCCGCAGCTGGACAGTCTGCTGGCGCAGACGCTGCTGCCAGACGAGATCGTGATCGGTGATGACGACTCGACCGATGCGACGATGGACCTGTTGCGACAATTTGTCCTGCGCGCCGGTGAACTCGGGATCGCGGTGCAGCTAGGTCGTCACCCGAGCAACCTCGGTTACGTCGAGAATTTCTCGCAGGGCTTGTGTCGGGCGCAAGGAGAGCTGCTGTTCCTGTGCGATCAGGATGATGTGTGGCATGACGACAAGCTGGCGCGGATGGCGGCGGCGTTCGAGGCTGATCCGTCGTTGCTGCTCCTGCACAGCGATGCGCGCCTGGTGGACGCGGCGGGCCGTTCGTTGCACTGTTCGATGTTCGAAGCCCTGCAGCTGACCGCGCAGGAAAAGCAAACCATTCATGCCGGTGACGCGTTCGACGTGGTGTTGCGTCGCAGTTTCGTGACGGGCGCGACGGCGGCGTTGCGGCGCGAACTGATCGAGATCGCCTTGCCGGTGGCGGCGGGCTGGATTCACGATGAATGGCTCGCTGCCGTGGCGTCGGCCGTGGGGCGTGTCGACTTCATTGAGGACACCTTGATCGACTATCGCCAGCACGGCGCCAACCAGATCGGCGCAAGCAAGCGCACCTTGGCCACGAAGTGGCGTGAGCTGCGGCTGCCGCGAGGGCAGTTGCTGGCGGAGGAGGCACAGCGCTTGCGGCAACTGGAGCAATTCCTGCGGCAGGCGCCATTTGCGGACGCCGCTGAACGTGCGCGGCAGATCGAACACAAGCGGGTGCATTTCGAGCGGCGTGTAGCCATCGGCCGACTGGCGCGCTGGCGACGCGTGCCGGCGATCCTGCGCGAGGCAGGCCAGGGGTGTTACCGGCGCTACGGTACCGGCGGTCGTTCGATGCTGAGAGACCTGCTGCGCCATGACTGAGCAATCCTGTCCGGACGTCTGCGCCGTGGTTGTCAGCTACCACCCTGATCCTCGCGTCATCGCGAAACTGGTCGAGGCGATGACGACCCAGGCTGCCTCGGTGGTGCTGGTGGACAACGCCAGCGATGGCGACTGGCAGCCGGCCCTGACTTCGAAGCTGCTCGCCGCCGGTGGTGCGCTGCTCAGGCAACCGCACAATGCTGGTCTGGCGGCGGCACAGAATCTGGGCATCGATTGGGCGCGTGAACGCGGTTACCGATATGTCCTGCTGCTCGATCAGGACAGTGAGCCGGGTGAGGGCATGGTCAATTCCTTGCGCGCGGCCTTGGTGGCGTTGTCGGCGGCGGGCCCGGTGGCGGCGGTGGGTCCGCGTTTCCACGACCTGCGCGAGCACCGCGATGCGCCGTTCGTGCGTGTGCGCTTTCCGCTCAGTCGCAAGTTGTGGTGTGAATTTCCCGCGCAGACGATCGCCTGCGACTTCCTGATCAGCTCCGGCATGCTGATTCCGCTGGCTGTGCTGGAACGGGTCGGTTTCATGAATGCCGGGCTGTTCATCGACAATGTCGATCTGGAGTGGGGCTTTCGCGCACAGGCGCTGGGCTACACCCTGCATGGCGTGTGTGCGGCGACGATGCACCACCGTCTGGGTGATGCCCGCCGCGCGCTGCCATTCGGCCTGGGGCAGGTGGTGGTGCACGGGCCGCTGCGGCTGTATTACATGATGCGCAATCGGGTGCTGTTGTACCGCCTGCCGCACACGCCGCGTGCCTGGATCGCGCAGGACGTGCCGCGCGTGCTGGTCAAGCTGCTGCTGTTCGGCGTGCTGATCGGGCCGCGCTTGCGCAATCTGCGCTGCATGCTGCGTGGGCTGCTGGACGGCATGTGCCATCGTGAAGGCGAGGCACCGGCCGATCTTTCAGGTTGAGCTTGGCTGTTGTGGGCTTTCGATCGGAGATCGCGGACGGGGGCGGCGGGCAGAGCCCGCCCTACCATGGCCGCGCTTGGCCTCGCTGAGATTCCGTGATCTCCGCGCTATAGGGCGGGCGCCGTCCGCCGACTCCTGGGAACCGTTGCTGCCCCTGGTTCGCGCGCCTACAGATTCTGGTAATTCGGCCCCGAACCGCCCTCGGGCGTGACCCAGGTGATGATCTCGTACGGGTCCTTGATGTCGCAGGTCTTGCAGTGCACGCAGTTCGCTGCATTGATCTGCAGGCGCTTGCCGTGTTTGGCTTCGGCGTCTTCAACCATTTCGTAGACTGCGGCGGGGCAGAACCGCGTGCAGGGGTTGTCGTACTCTTCCACGCACGTGGTTGCACAAATATCGGTGTCGGCTACGTGCAGGTGTACGGGCTGGTCTTCGTCGTGTTCGGTGGCGGCGAAATAGACGCCGGCAAGCCGGTCACGCGGGGGCAAGGTGCGCTGCACGTAATCTCGCTTGGGTTCTTCATGTTCGCCAAGTTTGTGCAGGGTGGACCAGTCGGCCTTGTTCTTCAATGTCCACGGTGACAAGCCGCCGGTGGCGGTTTCCCATGCGGCATTGAGCATGCCGAACCAAAGACCCTTCTTGAAGCCCGGTTTCACATTACGCACCTTCTTCAGCTCGACCATCACTTCCGAGCCGCGCAATTTTGCGTCGAAACCGGTGCTGTCGAGCTTGCCGGCGAGGTGTTCGGCGGCAAGCATGCCGCTCTTGATCGCCTGATGGGTGCCCTTGATCTTGGGCACATTGAGCAATCCGGCCGTATCGCCAATGAGCAGTGCGCCCGGCATTTCCACCTTGGGCAATGACTGGTAACCGCCCGTGGCCAGCGCGCGCGCGCCTGAAGAGAGAATGTTGCCATCTTCCAGCAACGGCTTGATGAGCGGGTGGTGTTTCCATTGCTGGAACGCCTCCCAGGGCTTGTATTCGGGATCGCTGTAATCAAGCCCGCTGACATAACCCAGCGCAACGCGGTCGCCGTCCAGGTGGTAGAGGAAGCCGCCGCCGTAGGTGCGGCTGTCGGCCGGCCAGCCGAAGCTGTGCACGATCTTGCCCGGTGTCACGCGACCGGCAGGCAGCTGCCACAGTTCCTTGATGCCGATCGAGTAGCCTTGTGGATCGCTGTCGGCGTCGAGCTTGAAGCGCTTGACCAACTGCTTGGTCAGGCTGCCGCGTGCGCCCTCGGCCAGCACGGTGACCTTGGCCTTGATGTCGATGCCTTCGGTGTAGCCGGGCTTGTGCGAACCATCCTTGGCCACGCCCATGTCGCCAATGCGCACGCCGGCAACCGAGCCGTCCTCGTTGTGGATGGTGTCGGCGGCGGCGAAGCCGGGAAACACGTCCACGCCCAGCGCCTCGGCCTGGGGTGCCATCCACGCGCACATCGCGCCCAGCGACACGATGAAATTGCCGTGGTTGTGCATGCCCGGCGGCAGCGGCAGCTTGCGCGCGCCGGTCTTGCTGAGCAGGTAGAACTCGTCCGTACCCGCCGGCACGCAAATCGGCGGCGGATTGTCACGCCAGCCGGGCAACAACGCATCCAGCGGTTGCGGCTCGATCACCGCGCCGGACAGGATCTGCGCGCCGATGGTCGAGGATTTTTCTATCACGCATACGCTGACATCGGGCTTGAGTTGCTTCAGGCGGATCGCAAACGACAACCCGGCGGGGCCGGCGCCGACCACGACGACGTCGTATTCCATGGTTTCGCGTTCGCTCATGGCGGACTCCACTGGCATCGTTGGACACGGCCGCTCGCCGTGCGTCTTGGTATGGTCTTGTCCTGCATTCTGGCGTTTTTGCCGCATTGCGGCAATGCGTGTTGCGTCACCGCTTGCAATATTTGCAGGTGACGCGGTGATAATCGGAACGGATTTGCAAGGAGAGTTCATGAATTCGATGCCGCCGATTGCCGATATCGACCTGCGACGCGCCTCGTTGTGCCAGTTGTTGCACTGGCTGGCGGCAGGGCGGGTTCAACCCGAGGCTCTGGCCGACGTTTACCAGCAGGCGATCGAGCGACTTGATCCGAAATTGAACTGTTATGTCGACCAGCACTCCGGCCTGATGCAGGAGCAGGCCCACATGGCCGATCGACGTCGACGCGACGGCGTGATCGGGCGCTTGGATGGCATTCCACTGGCGCTCAAGGACAATCTCGACATGGCGGGTTGGCCGACCCGTGTCGGTCTGCCCGGGCGAAACCAGCCGGCAGCGAACGATGCGCACGTGGTGGCGCGATTGCGCGCCTCGGGTGCCGTGGTGATCGGCAAGACCAACATGGACGAGGGAGCGCTGGGTGCGGCCACCGACAATCCACATTTTGGTGCGACGCAGAATCCGCATCGGCACGGTTACAGCGCCGGCGGTTCATCTGGCGGCGCGGCGGCTGCGGTGGCCGCGGGCCTGGCCGTGGCGGCGGTGGGTTCGGACAGCCTGGGTTCGATCCGGATTCCGGCCAGCTACTGCGGCATCTACGGGCTGAAACCCACCCACGGCGAAATTTCCACGCGCGGTCTGGTGCCGGCGGCGCGTCGGCTGGACTCGGTCGGTCTGCTCGCGCGCAGTGTCGAGGACCTGACCGTGCTGCTGCAGGTGCTGGCCGGCTATGACGCCGACGACGCGCGTTCGCGCGGGCGACGGGTGGCGTTTGCGCTGCCGGATTGGGACCCGGGTCATCTGCGCGCCGGTCTGCTGCCGGATCTGGCGGCGATCGGCGTGGAGGCCGAGGTGATCGAGGTGTTCGAGCAAGCGATGGCCCGGCTGCCGCATGCGCTGGGTGACCGCCGCACTGTCGATTTCGCCGACTGGGACTTCGCGCGCACGCGCCGCGCCGGACTGCTGCTGATGGAAGCGGAGATGCTGGGCACGTTTGCCGACGACCTTGTCGACGGCGCGGCGCATCCTGTGTCGGATCGATTCCGCCAGATGCTGGACTATGCCGCCAGCAAGAGTGCGGCGGACTACGCCAGGGCCGACCGCGTGCTCGATGCGGCCACGCTGAAAATGCGGCGCCTGTTCTCGCAAGTCGATGTGCTGGTGTTGCCGACCACGCCGCAAGCGGCGTTTCCGCTGGATGGCCCGGTACCCGATTCAGTCGCCGACCTCACCAGCTTCGCCAGCCTCGCCGGATGTCCCGCGGTGAGCCTGCCGATGGGCCAGTTGTCCAGCGGGTTGCCGGTGGGGCTGCAATTGGTCGGCCCACGCGGCTCCGACCTGCGCCTGCTGGAACTGGCCGCCGCATGCGCCGCCACACTCGACGCCGAGCCGGACTACCCGGTGATGAGTTGAAGCAAACGTACGCGGCGTCCCGCGTGGCAACCGAAACGCGTAGGGCGGGCTCCGCCCGCCGCGGTTGCCGCGTGCATCGCCACCCAAAAGCCGGCGGGCAGAGCCTGCCCTACGTGGTATTCGCGCCGCGAGGTGCCTGGGCGGCGCGTCGGGCGGGCTCCGCCCGCGGCGGTTGTCGCGCGTCGCCATCCAAAAGCCGGCGGGCAGAGCCCGCCCTACGTGGTATTCGTCCCGCGAGGCGCCCGGGCGGCGCGTAGGGCGGTCGGGTATGGCGTGGGGCTATGTCGGTATGAGCACTGGTTTGGACGGCCATCCGGTGGGCGAGGTGGGCGGGCCCTATACTGTGTCGTTCCAGGGCGTCGCTGGCTCGATCGGTGTTGCCCTTTCCATCGCAACTGCCAAAGAGTTCGCCACACCATGACGGCCACTGCGCTCAAGCTGCATTCCCATCTCGACGATCTCGAAGCCGAGAGCATTGATATCTTCCGCGAGGTGCAGGCGGCGTTCCGGCATCCGGTGATGCTGTATTCGATCGGCAAGGACTCCTCGGTGTTGTTGCATCTGCTGCGCAAGGCGTTTTATCCGGCGAAGCCGGCGATGCCGTTGCTGCACGTGGATACCACCTGGAAGTTTCGCGAGATGATCGCGTTTCGCAATGAGATCGCGGCAGCGGGGGATGTGGAAGTGCTCGTGCACATCAACCAGGACGGCGTGCGCCAGGGCATTTCGCCGCTGACCCACGGCGCCACCGTGCATACCGACGTGATGAAGACCCAGTCGCTGAAACAGGCGCTGGACAAGCACGGTTTCGACGCGGCGATCGGCGGCGCGCGCCGCGACGAGGAGAAGTCTCGCGCGAAAGAACGCATCTTTTCCTTCCGCAATGCGCAGCATCGCTGGGATCCGAAAAACCAGCGCCCCGAGCTGTGGCGCAACTACAACACCTTCATCCGCAAGGGTGAGAGCGTGCGGGTGTTCCCGCTGTCCAACTGGACCGAGATGGACGTGTGGCTGTACATCCAGCGCGAGGGTATCCCGGTGGTGCCCCTGTATTTCGCCAAGCCGCGGCCGGTGGTCGAGCGGGACGGCGCCCTGATCATGGTCGATGACGATCGCTTCACGCTGCGCAACGGCGAAACCATCGAGATGCGCGAAGTGCGTTTCCGTACGCTGGGCTGCTATCCGCTCACCGGCGCGGTGGAATCCTCGGCCGACACCTTGCAGAAGGTGATCGACGAAATGGCCGCCTCGCGCACCTCCGAGCGCCAGGGACGGGTGATCGACCAGGATCCCACCGCGTCGATGGAGCGCAAGAAGCAGGAGGGCTACTTCTGATGGAGGCGCAAACGCAAGACACGTCGATCGCGGCAGGCGCAGGCGCGCCCGAGAAAGGGCTGCTGCGCTTCATCACCTGCGGCAGTGTCGACGACGGCAAGAGCACCCTGCTCGGGCGCCTGCTGTACGACGCCGGCATGCTGTCCGACGACCAACTGGTTGCCCTGGCCCGCGAGAGTCGCCGGCAGCACGCCGATGCCGGCGAGGATGTGCTCGATTTCGCCTTGCTCACCGACGGGCTGGATGCCGAGCGCGAGCAAGGCATCACCATCGACGTCGCCTACCGCTATTTTCATACCGCAAGGCGCAGCTTCATCGTGGCCGATTGTCCGGGTCACGAGCAGTACACGCGCAACATGGCCACCGGCGCCTCCAATGCGGAACTGGCGGTGGTGCTGATCGACGCGCGCAAGGGCGTGCTGACCCAGACGCGGCGGCATACCTATATCTGCGGCCTGCTCGGCATCCGTCACGTGGTGCTGGCTGTCAACAAGATGGATCTGGTGGGCTATGACCAGGCGGCGTACGAGGCGATCACCACGCAATACCGCGAGCTGGCGCAGTCGCTCGGTATTGACCACGTGCAGTGCCTGCCGGTGTCGGCCCTCAATGGCGACAACGTGGGCAGCCGTTCGTCCCGCATGGCCTGGTACGACGGCAGCAGCCTGCTGGACGCGCTGGAAACGGCGGACGTCACGCGCTTCCGCGCCGACGATTTCCGCATGCCGGTGCAGTGGGTGAACCGGCCGGATCATTCGTTTCGCGGCTACGCCGGCACCATTTGCGGCGGCAGCGTGGCGCGCGGCGACGAGATCGTGGTGCAACCGGGCGTGCAGCGTGCGCGTATCGAGCGGATCGTGACCTTCGATGGCGACCTGGAGCGCGCCAGCGAAGGGCAGGCAGTCACCCTGTGCTTCGATCGCGAGCTTGACGCCAGCCGCGGCGACGTGATCGCCGATGCGCTGCGCCCGGCGCCGGTAGCCGACCAGTTCACCTGCCATCTGCTGTGGATGGGCGACGGCAGCCTGCTGCCCAACCGTACCTACCGGCTGAAGATCGGCACGCGCTCGGTCAATGCGCGAATCATGTCGATCAAGCACAAGGTGGACGTCAACAACCAGGCCAAGCTGGCCGCGCGCCACCTCGAACTCAATGAAGTGGGCTATTGCACGGTGGGACTGGACGACGCGATCGCCTTCGAGTCCTATGCGACCAACCGCAGCCTCGGCGGCTTTATCCTGATCGACCGCCAGAACAATGCCACCGTGGCCTGCGGCATGCTCGACTTTGCGCTGGGGCGTTCCAGCAACGTGCATTGGCAGCATGTCGATATCGACAAGCGCGTGCGCGGCATCAGCAAGGCGCAGCGACCGTTGTGCTTGTGGTTCACGGGCCTGTCCGGTGCCGGCAAGTCGACCATCGCCAATCTGGTCGAACGCAAGTTGCATGCGTTGGGCTACCACACCTACCTGCTGGACGGCGACAACGTGCGGCATGGCATCAACAAGGATCTCGGCTTCACCCCCGAGGCGCGCGTCGAGAACATCCGCCGCATCGCCGAGGTGGCGCACCTGATGGTGGATGCCGGGTTGATCGTGCTGGTGAGTGCGATCTCGCCCTACCGCAGCGAGCGGCGTTCGGCGCGCGAGTTGTTCGACGGGTCCGAGTTCCTGGAGGTCTTCGTCGACGCGCCGCTGGAGGAATGCGAGCGGCGGGACCCCAAGGGCCTGTACCGCAAGGCGCGTGCCGGCGAGATCCGCAACTTCACCGGTATCGATGCGCCGTACGAGCGCCCGGAGGCGCCGGAATTCCACCTGCACAGCGCCGGGCATCGTGCCGAGCAGCTGGCCGAGGAGCTCACCGCGCAATTGCTGGCCAGTGTGGAACAGGACGGCGCCGACGACTGAGCGCCATTGTGGTGACACGGCTTGGATTGCCGCTGTCCGGCGGCGATAATGGGCGTCTACCCAGCCAGGCGTCGTCGCGATGACCGAAAAGACCGTACTCAATGCCACCCACCGTGCGCTTGGCGCGCGGATGGTCGATTTCGGTGGTTGGGACATGCCGATCAACTACGGCTCGCAGATCGAGGAGCACCACGCCGTGCGCCGCGAGGCCGGCATGTTCGACGTGTCGCACATGACCGTGGTCGACCTGCATGGTGAGCGCGCGCGGGATTTCCTGCGGCATCTGCTGGCCAACAACATCGACAAGCTCAAGACGCACGGCAAGGCGCTGTACTCTTGCATGCTCAACGAGCAGGGCGGCGTGATCGACGACCTGATCGTGTACTTTCTCGGCGAGCAGCACTTCCGGCTGGTGGTCAATGCCGGCACCCGTGCCAAGGACCTGGCGTGGCTCGGCAAGCAGGCCGGCGCGTTCGGCGTGGAAGTGAAGGAGCGCCCGGAGTTCGCGATGATCGCGGTGCAGGGCCCGCAGGCACGGGCGAAAGTGCTTGACCTGTTGCACGAGGTGGATCGGCCGCGTATCGAGAAGCTGGGCAAGTTCGCGGCCGCGGCGGCGCAGGGGCCGCATGGCATGCCGCTGTTCGTGGCGCGCACCGGTTACACGGGCGAGGACGGGTTCGAGATCATCGTGCCCGAAGAGCATGCCATCGCGCTGTGGGAGGCGCTGCACGCCGCCGGCGTGAGGCCGGCCGGGTTGGGCGCCCGCGATACCCTGCGCCTCGAAGCCGGCATGAACCTCTATGGCCAGGACATGGACGAGAGCGTCACGCCGTGGGAAGCCAATCTCGGCTGGACCGTCGCGCTGGACGAAGGCCGCGACTTCATCGGCCGCGCCGCGCTCGAACAGCAGAAGGCCTCGGGCGTGCCGCGCAAGATGATCGGCCTGGTGCTGGATGAAAAGGGCGTGTTGCGGCACGGCCAGAAGGTTCTCACCGCCCATGGCGAGGGCGAGATCCTGTCCGGCAGTTTTGCGCCCACCCTCGACAAGGCGATCGCCTTCGCGCGTATCCCCGCCGGCGAGGCTGGCGACCTGCGCGTCGACATCCGCGGTCGTGAACTGCCGGTGCGCCAGGTGAAGTACCCGTTTGTACGCGACGGCAAGGCCTGCGAAGGCATCTGATTCGATGCCTTGCTTATTTCATCACGGCGCATGCGGCTAGAATCTGCGCCAGCAATCCGACCCACCCCAACGACTGGACCCGATCATGAGCGAGATTCCCGGCGATCTGAAATTCCTCAAGTCCCACGAATGGGCCCGCGTCGAAGACGATGGGCTGGTTCGGGTAGGCATATCCGACCATGCACAAGGCCAGCTCGGCGATCTGGTCTACGTGGAGCTCCCCGAGATCGGCGCAGCCGTCCAGGCCGGTACTGGCGTCGCAGTGGTGGAATCGGTCAAGGCCGCCTCCGACATCTACGCGCCGGTCTCCGGCGAGATAGTCGAGATCAACGAGCTGCTCAACGACAAGCCCGAAACGATCAACGAAGATGCCTTCGGCGAGGGCTGGATCTTCCTGGTGCGTCCGAGCGACCGTGCCGAGCTCGACGAGCTGCTCGACGCCAACGACTACGAAGAGCTGATCGAGAACGACGACCACTGAATCGTCCGTCAACGATTGACCTTGCCGGCCGCCGCGTGCGGCCGGTTTCGTTTCCGGTCTGCGCGTGAGCGAAGTGGTTTTGTATCCCCGGCAGACAGCACGCGATCGTGCGATGTCGATCGACCAGCGTGGCAATAAACCGTCGGAGCGAACGTGGTGTTTGCCGGTGCACGCTCGCTGTTTCCGGTACCGGGATTTTCGTCGACGCGTACGCGGTGTGAGCACCATCGAGGCGGATACGCTGCGTTGCGTCCGGTTCGAACCGGCGGATTTCCGGTCCGGTTCGACGCCCAGCCGATTTTTTTCAGTAGCGTGCCGTTCATCTGCCCGGGGGCGTTGGCGTCGCCGAAAAACCTGCTTTCCAATCGGCCTCGCTGACGTAGTCACGAAGAATCGAGTTGCGCCACGCGAATGCGTTCAGTGCATGTTTCAAGGGGATTTATGCATGAAACCATTATTCGCGCATTATTTTGATGGACGTATAGACGTCCAATTCATTGATCTGTACCAAGGCCATGTCCGACATGGGCGTGGGGATTGCCGCGCTTCGGGTCGGTCGGCGTGGGCAAATTTCATGTGCAAAATCAATTGACAGCTGAAATCTTCGGGGATAGCTTTCGCAGCAGATCACGGGGAATGCGTTTTATGGCGACAGCAAGATTCATCAAGCCTTAT
This sequence comes from Rhodanobacter sp. G2-10, assembly GCF_055809185.1. Classification (NCBI taxonomy): domain Bacteria; kingdom Pseudomonadati; phylum Pseudomonadota; class Gammaproteobacteria; order Lysobacterales; family Rhodanobacteraceae; genus Rhodanobacter; species Rhodanobacter sp. G2-10. The sequence continues at coordinate 711,648 of NZ_CM147900.1, forward strand.
GTCGAACACGGTGAGAAAGCCAATGCGGTTCGCAAGATCACGGTATCGATTCCACTTCATGTCCTGCGACGTCTTTCTGATCTGCGTACCCACCGTCAAGTGAACAACCTTCGGCACGCCACCAACAGCGACTTGCTGGTTGAGGCGTTCCTGCATGCTTTTACTGGGCAACCACTGCCAACTGATGAGGAGCTGAGACGAACTATGGCCACTGCCAAGAAATCCACTGCTAAGAAAGCTGCAAAGAAGCCGGCCGCCAAGAAGGCTGCTGCCAAGAAACCAGTCGCCCGGAAGCCGGCGGCGAAGAAAGCTGCCGTGAAGAAGGTCGCCGCGAAGAAGAAAGTCGCCGCGAAGAAGGCCACGGCGAAAAAGGTCGCCGTGAAGAAAGTCGCCCGCAAGTCGGCGGCCAAGAAGGCTGCGACCAAGAAGCCGGTTGCCAAGAAGGCCGCCGTCAAGAAGGTTGCGGTGAAGAAGGCCGCCAAGAAGCCGGCGAAGAAAGCTGCGCCGAAGAAGGCCGCAGCGGCCAAGGTGGTCAAGGCCACCAAGACCGCAAAGCCGAAGGCCAAGGCCAAAGCCAAGGCGAAGAAGTAAGCAACACGCAACATGCGTTACCACCAATAAGAGTGTGTTTTCGACTTCTCTCCCCGCGGTGCCCAGCGCGGGGAGAGCACTTCGAGAAAGTTCGTCCCGGCCTGGCCGGGACGCTTCGTTTCCGGTCCCCGGAAATGCCGCCGGCGCCCGATTGCACGGAACCGCCGGGCAACACCGTCCAGCCGCAGGTCGCCCCGCGCATTGCCCGCCATTGCCGTGCCGGGTCAATGGAGTTACCTTTCGCACATCCGCGCCGCGGCGTATCCGGGGGATGCGTCGCTCCTACAGGGGGAAAAAGCGCGGGTATCTGTCGACACTCAGCGAGAGACCATGGATACCCGATACTTGATTGACACGCGTCAGCGTGCGCGTGGAGCCGTCAGGCCCACCTACATTGCCATCATTGCCGTTTTTGTCCTGCTTGCGATTGGTGCATGGTTCCTCATCATCAAGCCGCACCAGGAATTGGTCATGGCCGATTCGGGCGGGCACCCCTCGACGCCGGTCACCATCATGAAGCGGGCGGCGCCGCCGCCGGTCGACGTGGCGGGCATGGATGTCAATCAGCTGGTGAGCGAAGCGCGCACGGCGATGAGCCAGCAGCGTTATCTGGCGCCAGCGGGCAACAATGCGTTCGAGTTCTACCTGCGGGTGCTGGAGAAGGACCCCGGCAACAAGGTGGCTTCCGACGCTCTGCGCGAGACATTTCCGTTTGCCGCCAATCAGGCCGAGCAGGCGATCAATGGACGGGATTTCGCCGAGGCGCAGCGGGAAATTGACCTGCTGGCCAAGGCGGATCCCACCAACTTCACACTGACGATCCTGCGGTCGAAACTTGACGCCCAGCGAAAGACCCTGGATCAGCAGCAACAGCAGGCGCTTGAGGAGCAGAAGGCTGCAGCGCTGGCGGCACAGCAGGCGGCTGCCAAGGCAGCTGCTGATCAGTTGGCCCAGCAGCAGGAACAACAGGCTGCCCAGCAAAAGGCGGCACAGGAGGCTGCGGCTGCCGCGGCTCGCAAGCAGACGGCCAACACCACGACGACCGGGTCGGCCAACGCTGCGCCGAGCGATGCGACTGCGTCAACAGGCCCCACCACCGATGCAGTGCTGACCAAGGCAGCGGCACCTCACTATCCTTCCGGAGCCCTGCGCTCGCGTCAGCAAGGTTGGGTCGTGGTGTCCTTTACCGTGGACAAGGATGGCACGACCAGCGACGTCCAGGTGATCGATGCGCAACCTCGCCGGATATTTGATCGCGCCGCGATCGATGCGGTGGAGCGCTATCGGTTCACTCCGGCCATGAAGGACGGGGTGCCGGTCACCAGCACGAGACAGCAGCGGATCGAATTCAAGCTCTGACGATACGTCTTGCTTCACCCCGGCAACGGCGCGTGCTTGCACGCGCCGTTGCTGTTTCTTGAGGCGGCCACGTCGCGGCAGAGTCCGCGGTGCCGCGCGTAGGACGGGCTCTGCCCGCCGGCCGCTCAATGACGCCGCGTGGAATGCGCCTTGTGCCGATTCCGGCGCGGTGCCGGCTTCTTCGCGTCGCTTTCGATCTGCGCCCAGTCCACGTGGGGCATGCCAAGCAGTTCGTCGAACACCATCGGCATCAGGCCGCTCGGCGTGGGGCCGCTGGAGTTCCACAGGGTCACCACACCGAAATGGTACTTGGGAAAGAAGCCGATCATGGTGCGGTAGCCCGCCACCGCGCCGGCATGGTAGATCAGCGTTTCACCGGCGTAGGTGTAAACCCGCCAGCCCAATGCGTAGTGCGCGTCGGTGAGGCGCGCCCGGCGCCATGCGGTGGAACGCAGCTCGCTCGGCGTGGCGACGCCCGGGGCGTGCAGTGTGTCGAGCAGTGCCTTGGGAAGGACGTCCGGTCTTCCACCCATTTGTGCGATCAGCCACTTCTCCATGTCGCGCAGGCTGGCATTCACGCCCGCGGCCGGCGCGACCCGGTAGTAGGTTTCGTTCGGTTCGAACGGCACCCAGCCGTGGCGTGACGCATGATGGGGACGTGCCCAACTCTTGCTCGACTCCAACCCCGCGCGGCCGTAGCTGGCGGTGGCCATGCCCAGCGGGTAGAACAGGCGCTTGTCGACCTGGTGGTAGAAGAAGTCGCCGGTACGCGCGAGCACGACATCACCAATCATGCTGAAGGCTATGTTCTGGTAGCCATAGCACTGGCCGACGCCGCAGGTCATGTTGACCTCGTCCAGTTTGCGCACCAGTTCCTGATAGGGAATATCCCCCTCCAGCATATTGTCGTAGGTGTTGCGCGGCAGGCCGATCTTCTGACCCAGAATGTCGCTCACCGTCGCCTGGTCGGCCTCCTGCATGTCCTTGAGCTTGAAGTAGGGCAGCACGTCGATCAGCTTGGTGTCCCAGCTCAGTTTGCCTTCGTTCGCCAACAGGCCGGTAAGTGCCGTGGCAAACGCCTTGGACAGCGAGGCCAGGCGGAACACCGTGGTTGGGGTCACCGGCTCCTTGGTGGCGGCATCGGCGTAGCCGATGGTGCCTTCAAACACGACCTTGCCATCGATCACCACCGCGGTGGCCAGACCGGCCACGGCGTCGCGCTTGGCAACCAGATTCAGCCAGCGCTTGTAATCCTCGAGTGTTTTCCTGACGCGTGCCGGCGGCAGTGTCGTGGTGACGGGAGCGGTGACTGGAGACGGTTTTGTGGATGCCGTCGAGGTGGCAAGCACGGGCATGGAGGCCAGGCCGAACACGCCGGCGACGAGCAGGAAGAACTTGCGAAACGGCATGGTATTCTTGGGGTATTCCGGCGTGGGGACACGCCCTTGGGTGGGGAGATTGTCGATGGGTCTGATCATTTTTCTGGTTGTCGTCGTCCTGATTGTCTTGTACTTCGTGGCGATCTACAACGGACTGGTCACGTCACGCAACAGCTACAAGAACGCCTTTGCGCAAATCGACGTGCAGCTGACTCGTCGACATGACCTGATACCGAATCTGGTCGAGACCGCCAAGGGTTATCTCGCGCATGAACGCGGCACCCTGGAGGCCGTGGTGCAGGCCCGCAATTCGGCGGTCGACGGGCTGGCTGGTGCCAAGGCAAACCCCGGCGATCCGGCCGCGATGCAGAAACTGGCCAGCAGTGAAAATGCTTTGACCCAGACTCTGGGCCATTTGTTCGCGCTGCAGGAGGCTTATCCCGACCTGAAGGCCAACCAGACCATGATGCAGCTCTCCGAGGAGCTGACCTCCACCGAGAATCGGGTGGCGTTTGCGCGGCAGGCCTATAACGACTCGGTGTTGACCTACAACAACAAGCGCGAGGTGTTCCCGGCCTCGTTCGTGGCCAACAGTTTCGGCTTCACTGCCGCTGAACCGCTGAAGATCGAGGACCCGGCCGTGCGCGAGGTGCCGAAGGTTTCCTTCAGCTGATGGGCGCGGCACCGCGGCTGTGGCCGCGGTGCCGATGATCGCTCACCGGAGCCTCCATGGATTTCTTTGCCCAACAGGCGCGCGTACGCGGCAGCAGTCGGCGGCTGGTTGCCTTGTTCGTGTTGGCCGTGGTCGCCATCGTCGTGGCCATCGATGTCGTGGTGTTGCTGGCGATGGGCCACCGTTCGGTGGACGGTGAACCAGCGGCCTCGAACCTGCCGCTGCTGCTGTCCACCAGCCTGATCGTGCTGGCCGGGATCGGCCTGAGCTCGCTGTTCCGCATCATGAGCCTGTCCGGCGGCGGCAAGACCGTGGCCGAGAGCGTGGGCGCCGTGCCGGTGCCACCGGACACCACCGATCCGGCGCTGCGTCGTTTGCGCAATGTGATCGAGGAGGTCGCGATCGCGGCCGGCGTGCCGGTGCCGGACATCTACCTGATGGCGGACGAGGCGGGCATCAATGCCTTCGCTGCCGGCTACTCGCCTTCCGACGCCGCCGTGTGCGTCACCCAGGGCTGCCTGGACAACCTCAGTCGCGACGAGCTGCAGGGCGTGATCGCGCACGAATTCAGCCATGTGCTCAATGGCGACATGCGACTCAATATCCGCCTGATGGGCCTGCTGTTCGGCATCCTGGTGCTGGCGATCGTCGGGCGCCGGATCATCTGGTTCGGCGGCGGCCGCAGCAGCCGGCGCGATGGTGGCGGGGGTCAGGTCTGGATGATCGGGCTGGCGCTGATCGCGGTGGGCTACATCGGCTACTTTTTCGCGCGCCTGATCCAGGCGGCGGTGGCGCGCTCGCGCGAATCGCTGGCCGATGCTTCGGCGGTGCAGTTCACCCGGCAGACCGACGGCATTGCCGGTGCGTTGAAAAAGATCGCCATCCTCAGCGAGGGATCGCAACTTCAGGCCGCCAACAAGCAGGAAGTGGCGCACATGCTGTTCGGCGAGGCCGGCAGTTTCAACGCGCTGTTTGCCACCCATCCGCCCTTGCTGGAACGCATCCGTGCGCTGGAGCCGGGCTTCCGCGAGGAAGAACTGGCACAGCTCGCCGCCTCGATGCAGCGCGCGGCACAGACTCCACCCGCCGTGCCGCCCGCCGCGAAGCCACGCAGTCCATTGGGCGTGCCTGGCATGAACCTGCCGCCAATCCTGCCCGCCGTGCTGGCCGGCGCAGGAAGCATGGGGGCAAGCGCGAGTGCGCCAACCGAGGAAGCGGGTCCCGGTTCCGAACCCGCTGCCCCGGCCCAGGCCATCCCTGCCACGCTGACCACGGCCGTGCAGCAACCCGAGCCGGCGCTTTCCGTGATGCTGGCTTTGGCCCTGTCCATGGAGCCCGACCTGCAGCCTGCGCAGCGGCGTCTGGTTGCCGATGCCTTTGGCGACGACGTGCAACGGGCGGTGCAGACCATGGCGGCCGAACTGGCGACACTGTCGCCGATTGCGCGACTGCCGCTGGTGTCGCTGGCGTTCCCGGCGCTGAAGCAGTTGCCGGACGGAAGGCAGAGGACCTTGCTGCGCACGCTCGACGACCTGGTCAAAGTGGATGGCCGGGTCGACCTCAACGAATATTGCCTGGTCAGATTGTTGCGAATCCAGCTGCAGGAGGCGCGTCAGCCTCGCCGCACCCCGGTCGATGGCCGGAAGAAGCTTCCCGCATGCCGCGACAGCCTGATTCTGGTGTGCACCATCGTTGCGTCAGCGGGTTGTTCCGATGAAGCCAGTGCGCGTCGCGCCTGGTTGCTGGCCATGCAACAGGCTTTCCCCGGCGAGACCATCGAGTGGTCGCCGCCGCCCGCCGCGTGGCAGGCGCCGTTTGAGCGGGCGCTGGATGACCTGGACGGATTGAGCCCGATAGCGAAGGAGCTGGTGATCCAGAGCCTGTTGCGCGCAGTCGAGGCTGACGGTCAGGTGAGCGTGGAAGAAGCCGAGCTGCTGCGAGTGATCTGCGCCAGCCTGCATTGCCCGGTGCCGCCCATCTCGGCGTGACGTGGGGTGGGCTCTGCCCGCCGCTCTGGTTGTTCGTTTGCGTTGGCGGGATGGCGGGCGGAGCCCGCCCTACGTGGATCGGATATCGGGATGGCATCGCGCAGGGTGCGCTGCTACGGATTTCCGGCAATCAGGGCGCTGGCGCGCTCGGCGATCATGATCGTCGGGGCGTTGGTGTTGCCGGTAGGCAGGCTGGGCATGATCGAGGCATCGACCACGCGCAATCCCTCGACGCCCTGCACGCGCAGTTCGCTGTCGACCACGGCGCGGTCGTCCTTGCCCATGCGACAGGTCCCGACCGGGTGGTAGATGGTTTCCGCCTTGCGCCGGATGAAGTCGATGTAGTCGGCGTCGCTGTCCAGTTCACGCTCGGGGAATACCGGCTCGCCGCGACAGTGATCGAACGCGGGCTGGGCCAGGATTTCACGTGACAGCCGCGCTGCCTCGATCATCCGCGTCAGGTCATGGCCTTCGGCGTCGCCGAGATAGTTGGCGTGGATCGCCACGCGCTGAGCCGGATCGGCCGAGCGCAGGCGCAGGCGTCCGCGGCTGCGCGGGTGCAGGTAGCAGGCATGCACGGTGTAGCCGTCGCCGGGCAGGCGGTGGCGCCCATGGTTGTCCAGTTGTGCCGGCACGAAATGGAACTGGATGTCGCAGCGTTCGTCGTCGGCCAGCCGGCTGCGCACGAAACCGCCGGCTTCGGCGATGTTCGAGCTGCCCGGGCCATCGCGATGACGCCACCAGCGCAGGGCCGTGCCGAGCTGGTTGATGCGATCGTAGGTGAGATGTTTGCGGCGACTGCCGACCACGGTGCAGATGTCGAGATGATCCTGCAACTGGCCACCCACGTCGGGCAGGTCTGCCATCACGGCAATGCCGTGATGGCGCAGGTGGTCCGCCGGGCCCAGCCCCGACAGCATCAGCAACTGCGGCGAGTTGAGGGCGCCGCCGCAAAGCAGCACTTCGCCCGCCTCGATCCGCTCGGTGCCATGCCGGCCTTGCCGCAACTGCACACCGACCGCGCGTCCCTGTTCCAGCAGTACCCGCTCCACCAGCACGCCGGTGCGCACGGTGAGGTTGCCGCGCTCTTGCACGGGTTTCAGGAAGCCGCTTGCCGTCGAACAGCGCGCCCCGTCGCGCTGGGTGACCTGATACAGGCCAAAGCCCGTCTGTTGCATGCCGTTGAAGTCGTCGTTTCGTGCATGACCGGCGCTGACGGCGGCCTCGATGAAGGCATCCGAGAGGGCATTTCGGTAACGCAGGTCGGACACGCCGAGCGGGCCATCCGTGCCATGCAGGTCGCTGGCGCCGCGGCTGTTGTCTTCGCTGCGCAGGAACCATGGCAACGCCTGCTGCCACGACCAGCGCGGGTCGCCGCTGGCGTCGGCCCAACGGTCGTAGTCGGCAGGTACGCCGCGTACGTAGCACATTGCATTGATCGAGCTGGAGCCACCCAGTGTCCTGCCGCGCGGCCACCACAGGCGGCGCCCGTTGAGCTGGGGCTCCGGTTCGGTCTCGTAGCCCCAGTTGACCAAGCCGCGTTTTGCCAGTTGCGCCAGACCTGCCGGCATGTGGATGAAAGGGTTCCAGTCGCGCGGACCCGCTTCCAGCAGCAGCACGCGGGTGGCGGGGTTCGCACTGAGCCGATTGGCCAGCACGCAACCCGCCGAGCCGGCGCCGACGATCACGTAGTCGTAATTCTTCAAGCGGGATCCCCTGGTCTGGCTGGCGACCGATGTCGGCATGGTAGTCTTTTCGCGCTTTCCACTGGATGCGCCCTTGAGTCTGCCCCGTCCCGTCGCCGAGGAACAAGCCGCCGCGCCGATGTTGTCCGCCCTGGCTTTCTTCTTCGTGATGACCTCGTACTACATCATCCGGCCGGTTCGCGACCAGCTCAGTGGTGCTGTCGGCTCGACGTCGCTGCCGCTGTTCTACGGCGCGGTGTTTGCGGTGATGCTCCTGATCACGCCGGTATTCGGCATGCTGGTCGCGCGATTCCGTCGCCGTCCGTTGCTGGCGTGGAGCTACAGTTTCTTCATCGTCTGCCTGCTCGCCTTCGTGCCCGCGTTCATGGCACAGGAGCGCATCGGCGCGCGTGAACTGGGCGTGGTGTTCTTTGTCTGGGTCAGCGTGTTCAACCTGTTCGTGGTGTCGCTGTTCTGGAGTGTGATGGCGGACATCTTCAGCAGTGGCCAGGCGCGGCGGGTGTTCTCGCTGATCGCGCTGGGCGGGATGGGCGGAGCCGTGTTCGGCCCGCTGGTGACCAAGTTGCTGGTGCAGGTGATCGGCGTGGCGCCGCTGCTGGTGGTCTCGGCAGTGGCGTTGTCGATGTCGCTGATGCTGTTGCTGCGCTTGTCGGCCAGTCACGGCGCGCAGGCTGGCGGGCAGGGAGAAGAGGCGATTGGGGGTTCATTGTGGGCGGGCGTGAAGGAACTCTGGTCACGTCCCTTCCTGCGCTACATGGCGCTGTTGATGCTGTTCGGCGATGGCATCGGCACGCTGGCTTACGCGTTGGTGGCGGATTACGCCAAGGCGCACTTCGCCGATGCGGTGGCACGCACCGCGTTCTACAACAACCTCGACCTGGCAACCAACGCGCTCGGCGCGCTGCTGCAGTTGAGCCTGACGCGCTGGTTGCTGGTTCGCCACGGCGCCGGCTGGGGTTTGTTGTTGCCCGCCTTGGTCAACGTGGCGCTGCTCGGCGGCGTGGCGCTGCTCGGCGGCGGCAGCCTGCCGTGGTTGGGCTATGGGGTGCCCCTGCTCGCCGTGATGCTGGTGATCACGCGCGGCTTTGCCTACGGCATGACCAAGCCGGCGGTGGATGCGCTGTACACGCGCGTGCCGCGCGAGACCCGCTACAAGGGCAAGAATTTCGTCGAGACCGCGGTCTGGCGCTTCGGCGATCTGGTGGTGACCAGTGCGGTAAGCGGACTGCGCGTGCTGGGCTGGGGCGTCGGCGGCGTCGCGCTGGCAGGCGCGGGGGTCGCCACCCTGGCGGCCGTGGTGGCGCGGCGCGCTGGTTGGTCGCCCGATCTGGCGCCGGACGAGCGCGTGCACGACGGCGCGGTCGACAAGGCCGGGGCGTGAGTCGCCGCGCGGCCCTGCCGATTCGATCCCCGCACTCAACCGGTGATGTAACGCTCCAGATGCTCGATCTGCTCGGCCTGGGCGTCGATCACGGCCTTGACCAGGTCGCCGATCGAGATGACGCCGACGACGGCCTCGTTGTCGACCACCGGCAAGTGGCGGATACGGCTGTCGGTACACAGGCGCATGCAGTCGAACACGTCGGTGTCCGGACCGACGGTGAGCGGGCTGCTGGTCATGATGTCGGATACGGCCGTCTGCGAGGAGGATTTGCCCTGCAGGATGACCTTGCGCGCGTAGTCGCGTTCGGAGACCACGCCGACCAACCGGGCGTCGCGCATCACCAGCAATGCGCCGACACGGCATTCGGCCATCTGCTTGATCGCCTCGAGTACGGGGGCGTCCGGCGTGATGCTGAAAATCGTGCTGCCCTTGCTTTGCAGCAGATGTCTGACCTGGCTCATGCTTGGGTCTCCCACAGGCCCGGGCGGGGCCCTTCGAAGCCGAGTCTAGCGCGCCCTCGGGTTGTCGTGTAGTGAAGTGGCCAGCCGCTCAGGGAGGCGGCGTGCGGGGCAGGCGCTGTTCCTCGACGAAATACAACGGCCGCTGCTTGCTTTCCGCATAATTTCGGCCCAGGTACTCGCCGATCACGCCCAGTGCCAGCAACTGCACGCCGCCCAGGAACAGGATCACCAGGATCAGGGTCGGGTAGCCGCGCACCGCGTCGCCGTAGAGCAGGGTGCGGGTCAGCACATACAGGCCGTAGACGAAGGACAGACTGGCCGAAGCCAGTCCGATCCAGGTCGCCAGGCGCAACGGCGCGGTCGAGAACGAGGTGATGCCCTCGATCGCCAGCTGGGCCAGCCGCCAGTAATTCCACTTGGTGGTTCCGCCGTGGCGTGGTTCGCGCAGGTAGTGCACGGCGGTCTGCCGGAATCCGATCCAGCTGAACAACCCTTTCATGAAACGTTGCCGTTCGCGCAGTTGGCCGAGCGCATCCAGTGCCCGTCGGGAGAGCAGGCGGAAGTCGCCGGTGTCACGGGGGATGGCGGTGTCGGACAAGCGTTCCATGCTGCGGTAGAACACCGCCGCCGTGAATCGCTTGAAATGGCTTTCGCCGTCTCGCCGGGTGCGCGTGGCGTAGACCACGTCGTAGCCTGCTCGCCACTGCTCGACCAGCGCAGGAATCAGTTCGGGTGGATCCTGCAGGTCGGCGTCGATCACCACCACCGCGTCACTTTCGGTGGCATCGAGCCCGGCGGTCAGCGCAGCCTCCTTGCCGAAATTGCGCGAGAGCTTGAGCGCGCCGACCCGCGCATCGTCATCCAGCAGGGCGGTGATGATCGACCAGGTCTCGTCACCGCTGCCATCGTCGACATACAGCACCCGGCATTCCAGCGGCAGCTCTTCGATGACCTCGACCAGGCGCCGATGGAAGGCGCGCAGCACGGCCGATTCATTGTAGGCGGGGACGACGATGGTCAGTTGCGGCATGAGGGACGCCAGTGAAAGCCAGTTGCATGCTAACCAACCACGGGCGACCCGGCGAGGATTTGCTTACTCGGGCGCCTCCGGCGGCGCACGCCCCTGGATGTAACCCGGCCCGCCCAGCTGCTCCATCTGTTGCCGGATCCAGTTGGCGCGGCGCATCACGTAGGCGCTGGGCCGATCCACGTGCAGCCGGCGCGGGCTGGGCAGCACGGCGGCCAGCCGCGCGGCCTGGGCCGGGCTGAGCTGTGCGGGCGTGGTGTGGAAATAGGCCTCGCTGGCGGCGCCGACGCCGTAGATCCCGTTGCCCAGCTCGGCGATGTTCATGTAAACCTCGAGAATGCGCTGCTTCGGCCAGGTCAACTCGATCAGTACCGTGAAATAGGCTTCCAGACCCTTGCGCACGAAGCTGCGTCCGTTCCACAGGAACAGATTCTTGGCCGTCTGCTGGCTGATCGTGCTGGCTCCGCGCAGGCGCTTGCCGTCATCGGCGGCATCGATCGCCTTGTTGATGGATTCGAAATCGAATCCATGATGGTAGGGAAATTTCTGGTCCTCGCCGGCGACCATCGCCAGCGGCACCCAGGGGGACACCTTGTCCCATGGCACCCAGTGCTGGCGCAGCTGGAAATGCTTTTCGCCGTGCATCCACGCGCCGACCTGGCGTTCCATCATCACCGCCGAGGTCCACGGTGGCACGAAGCGCAACACCAGCACGGCCAGCCAGGTCACGGCCAGCCACGCCAGCGCCAGGATGCCGATCCAGCGCAGCAGTTTGCGCCAGCGGCGTGGGCGGAGTACTGAAGACATGGAGGAGCCAGACATCAAGGTAAGCTCAGTATAAGAGGCGTTGTCCTCCTGTCGCCGCGCCCCCATCTGGTGACATTGGCTTTTGACGGGACCCCGCTGTGCAAAACCCCTCCCACGATGATGTTCTGCTTCGATTCCTGCTGCCGGGTGCCGGCGTGCGCGGCACCCTGGTGCGACTCGGTGCGTGCTGGCGTGAAGTGGCCGGTCGCGCCGACTATCCGGCGGCGCTGCGGGCGACGCTGGGCGAAGCTCTGGCGGCCAGCGCGTTGTTGACCGGCAACATCAAGCTCGATGGCGCGCTGTCGATCGAACTGAAGAGCGCCTCGGCGCTGCGCCTGCTGTTTGCCGAATGCAACGACCAGGGCCACCTGCGTGGACTGGCCCGCTGGCAGGCGCCGCTACCCGAGCCGTTGGCGCTGGACGAGCTGGCTGATGCGGTGATGGCGATCACGCTGGGCAATGTCGATCGCGGACAGCGTTACCAGGGCCTGGTGCAATTGAGCCATGCCGGACTGGCCGAGTCGCTGGAGGGCTATTTCATCCAGTCCGAGCAGTTGCCGGCGCGAATCCTGCTGGCGGCGGATGCGCAGCAGGCCGTGGGGCTGATGCTGCAGAAGATGCCCGACGAGGGCGGCCACGACGTCACGGCGGACGAGGATGCCTGGAATCGCGTCGTGCACCTGACTGCCACGCTGGGCGCGCAGGAGCTGCTCGACACGCCGGCGGAGTCGTTGCTGTACCGGCTTTACCACGAGGAGTCCGTGCGTTTGCTGGATACGCGTCCGCTGGCGTTCGGCTGCAGCTGCAGTCGTGCACGCGTGGCGGCGATGCTGCGCTCGCTCGGTCGCGACGAGGTGGAGGCGACGCTGGCGGCCCGTGATGACGAGATCGAGGTGGTCTGCGAGTTCTGTGCGCAGCGCTACACGTTTGACCGCATCGACGCCGAGCACTTGCTCAGTGAGGGTGCGGCACCTGGTGCACCGGACACCACGCAGTGATTTTCCGAGGCTTCAGGCCAGCAGCAAGGGCTTGTCGGCATTGAGCCAGGTGCTGGCCGGTTGCGGCGTGGCGAACAGGAAGCCTTGGCCGTAACGGCAGCCCACGCGAAGCAGGGCCTGGCGCTGGGATTCTTCCTCGATCCCCTCGGCGATCACCTTCATGTGCAGTGAATCGGCCAGTACCTGGATCGCGCGCACCAGGGCCAGGCCCTGGGTGTCGCTGTCGTCCGCAGGAAGTTCGATGATGAACGAACGGTCGATCTTCAGGCTTTCGAACGGATATTGGTGCAGGTAGCTGAGCGAGGAGTAGCCGGTGCCGAAGTCGTCCAGCGCGATGCCGACACCCTGGCTTTGCAGGTTCTTCAGCATCCGCTTCACCTGGGTCGGATTCTCCAGCAGGGCGTGCTCGGTAACCTCGATGCGGATGCACCGGGTAGGCACGGCATACTGGTCGAACAGGGCAAGCAGACGCTGGTCCAGATCGATCGAACGGAAATGCCGGCCGGAGACATTGATGCTGATGAAGCCATCGGTGCCGATCAGGCGCACGGCCTGGACGCACACCTGTTCGAAGATCTGCCAGTCGATGGCCTCGGCGCAGCCGCATTCCTCGGCGATCAGCAGGAAGTCGTGGGGTGGCAGCAAGCCGCGTTCGGGATGGTGCCAGCGCAGCAGCGCCTCGTAGCCGACCACGCGCCCGTCAGCCAGCTCGACGATCGGCTGGTAGTACGGTTCGAACTCGTTGCGACTCAGCGCATGGCGCAGGTCGCTCTCCATGTCCAGCAACGACAGCGCTTCGCGGCGCAGGCGGTCGTCGAACATCGCGGCGCGATGACGACCGCCGTCCTTGGCGTTGTACATCGCCGCATCGGCGTCGCGCAGCAGTTCTTCCGGCTGGCGGTAATGCGGTGCCGACAAGGCGATGCCGATCGACGCCGAGGTGAAGATCTCCTTGGTACCCAGCCGGAACGGCGTCTGCAGTTCGCTGATGATGCGCTCGGCAATCAGCGATGCCTTGCCGGTATGGGTGATGCCCTCCAGCAGCACGGCGAATTCGTCGCCGCCGAGGCGCGCGACCACGTCGCGGGTCTTCAGGCACGCGCGGATGCGTCCGCCGACCTGGAACAGCAAGTCATCGCCGACCAGGTGGCCGACCGAATCGTTGATGACCTTGAACCGGTCCAGGTCGATGAACAGCACGGCGAACTGCTGCTCGGGATTCCCGGCGTAGCGCTGCATCGCCTGGTCCAGCCGCTGCAGCAACAGGGTGCGGTTGGGCAGGCCGGTCAGCGAATCGTGCAGGGTTTCGTATTTCAGCCGGCGCTCCACGCGCTCGCGTTCGGCGATCTGTTCGCGCAGGTCGCGATTGGCCAGCGCCAGCGCGCGCGTGCGCTCGGTCACGCGGCGCTCCAGGCTTGCGTTGGCCTGCTTCAGCGAGGTGGCCGTCTGCTTGCGCTGCAGCGCATTGGCGATGTGGTAGCTGACGAAGGTCAGCAGCTCCTGATCGCGCTCGTTGTAGGTGTGATCCGGTGAGTAGCTTTGCACGGCAAGCACGCCCATCGCCCGACCATTCCAGATCAGGGGCACACCCAGCCAGCACACCGAGCGCGTGCCGAAATGAGTGATTTCGCCTTTCGCGTGCAGGTCCTCGATCGCCTCCGGTGTGGCCAGCAGCGGCTTGGCGTGGCGCAACACGTATTCGGTGGCGCCGCGGCCATGCGCGCGCGCGGGGCGTACCCGGTCGACCTCGTCCACTGAATAAGGGAAGGTCAGCTGGTCGGTGTCCTCGTCCTGCAGCGCGATGTAGAAGTTGCGCGCGTACAGCAAGCCGCTGATCACCTGGTGCACGGCCGCGTAGAACTTGTCCGGGCTTTCGGAAGTGCTGGCCAGTTCGGCAATGCGGAACAATGCGGCCTGCAGGCGTTCGCCCCGCTGGCGTTGCAACACCTGTTGCCGCAGCACGCGATTGGCTTCGCGCAGTGCGGCAGTACGGTCGGTGACCCGGCGACTCAGCTCCAGGTGCGCCTCGCGCCGCTCCAGCGCGGTTTGCACATGCTGCGCCACGTAGTTGAGCAGCTCCATGTCGTTGCGCGAGTAATGCGTGTCAGGCCGGTAGCTCTGCACCACGATCCCGCCCACGACATGCCCCTCGCGCAGCATGGGGACCCCCAGCCAGTGCTCGCAACTGGGGCCGAACAGCTTGAAACGATCGCCCAGCTGCAGCCGCAGCTCGTCGATCGAACCGATCAGCGGCTGGCCGGTCTGCAGCAGGTTCCAGGTCAGGCTGTGCAGCCAGTCCTGCAGAGGCATCGGCTGGTTGAGTGCGGGGGTGTCGGGATCGGCGATGTCGACATAGAAGGGAAAGCGGATATGTTCGGTGGTGGCGTCATACAGGACGATGTAGAAATTCTCCGCGTACATCAGGCTGCTGACGATGGAATGCAGCGAGCGCATCATCTGCGGCATGTCGTGCTCGGCGCTTGCCTGGTCGGCAATGGCATACAGTGCGCGCTGCAACCGCTCGGCCAGCGCCAGCCGCGAGATCGCCTCGTACAAGCGGCTGGTCTCGGCCAGCTGCGCGAGGCGGATATCGACCAGGCGTCCGAGTCGCGCCAGCGACTCCCGCGCCGCGCCCGACAGCACCTTGTCCGTCGACCCGAGCGACAGCACGCGCGCGGATTGGGGATCTTCGGCCAGATCCAGCCAGGTTTCGGCCGTCTCGGAGGCGGGATCGTCCCGGTTTCGCCAGTGCAATCGTCCGTGGATACCGAATTCACGCAGCATGAACTCGCAGATTTCCACCACACTGGCCACGTCGGCGGCCTCGAACAATCGTTCGATGCCTCCGTTCACAGTCGCGAGATCCTTTGCCACGTGTGGCGGCTGGGAGGATCGGATCGTCGGTGTGGCGCTCATGCTGAGGATGGTGGATTCCGGGACAATTTGACGAATGAACGTCAAAAGGCATTTATACAGGGTCGATTGGCGATCTTGCCAGCCGGATCATAGCGGGAACCTGGACCGACCGAATGTGTCAAAGCTTGACACATGCCCACGAACAACTGTGCGCTGGTACGGGTTTTGAGCTGTTAGTAAAACGTAAAGCGCGCTACAATCACCCCGAACGCCTTTCCCGGGGGGAAGTCGTCCCATCTTGTATGGAGTGACCGGAAGAAGCTCATGCGTCGCCTGCCTGCCCTGTTGTCGATTCTGTTGTTGCCGCTCGCTGCGGCCGGGCAGACTGTGGGCAGCGATGCAGCGCAGGCCAGGCATCTGCTGGCGCAGCCGCAAGTGCAGTCGAATGGCGCGGCCTCGGCGACGAGCACGCCGCTGTGGCACGACGACAGCGGTCGCATGCTGATACTCAAGACCAGCCGCAGCCATGCGGTCAATCAGGGGTCGGCACTGGAGTCGCCGTTGCTGGTGCATCCCGGCCATGTCGGCAGCACCGTGGCAACCGGCTTGCAGTATGGCATCGGACCGCTGCAGGCGCATGCCGAAATCAGCCAGCGCTCGTGGCTCAACCAGGGTTTGAAGGTATACGGCAGCGAAGTGGGTGCCACCTACGATGCTGGTGATTACAGCGTCGGCGTGAGCGTCGGCTCGACCACGACGCCTCATCACAACGTGGTGCTGCCGCGCGTACTGCCCAATGTGGCGCCCGGGGTGGATGGCCTGTCCAGTTTCGACAGCAGCAACCAGCTCAGCGCCAAAGGCCGGTTGGCGCTTGGCAACAAGACCGGTATCGATCTCGGCGCCAGTTTCGGACGTGTCTATCTGCTGCCGGGCAACCTTCTCGGTGTCAGCGTGATGGATCAGAAGGCATTGAGCTTTGGTGTCGATCACGGTCCATTGAGCGGCATGTTGACCGGTCGGACCATGCAGCCGGAGGCGGGCATTCCGGGCAGCCTGTACACGGACCGGCGCTGGAACAGCATCGACTTGGGCGTGACCTGGCGCCTGCCGTGGCGCGGTTCGTTGAGTGTCGGTGCACAGAACCTGTGGTCGTCCGGGACACCGGCGAATACACCGGTCGGCCCGGAACCGGACCAGTCGCGCACGCCCTACGTGCAGTATCACCAGGATCTCTGACGCCAGCTCGGGTCCGTCACGCCCGGGGTTGCCCGAGTCTCGACGCCAACGCCAACGCCATCGCCAACGCGATGGCGTTTTGCTATCCGGGTCGTTGCCCCGTGGCGTCGGACCGGGCTCAGTCCTGCTTGCGCAGGCGCAGGTCGCCGCTGAAGGTCTCGATGTGGATCTTGCCGTCGCCTGCGCCCAGACGCGCGTCCAGCGAGCTGCCGGGGCCGCGCCTGGCCTGGGTGGGCGAACCAAAGTCGCTGTGCAGGTCGCCACTGAAGCTGCTGGCATGCAGCACGGCGGAAGTCGCTGCCGGCAACCGCCATTGAACATCGCCGCTCATGCTGTCGATGTCGGCGTCGCCGCCGCTGGTCAATCCACCGCTCAGTTGCACGTCGCCTGACACAGTGCTCAACGAGAATTTCTGCCACGGGCCGCCGCCGGCCTGGATGCGGCCGGAAATGGTCTGCAGCTTGACCTTGCTGCCCAGGGCCGGCGCCAGGATCTCGCCGCTCACGGTTTGCAGCGAGGCCTGCTCGGCGTGGCCGGAAAACTCGATGGCGCCGCTCACGCTGTCCACTTGCAGCGACGGGGTGCGCGCATGAATGCGAACGTTGCCGCTGATCGTATTGATCTCCACGGCGCCACCGGCAAGGCCGTCGATCACCAGCGGTGCGCTGATCACGTTCACATCCAGCGAGGCGCCACGCGGCACGTGCAGCTCCAGCGTGCTCGGCGCCATCTTGCTGCTACCGCCGAAATTGAACCAGCCGGAACTGCCACGCGACTCGACCTCGATCGACAGGTGGTCGTTGTCGCCGGTGATCTCCAGCGGTTTGGCGCCTTCGCCCAGTTCGCCGCTGACCTGTACCTCGTTGCGGTCCCAGGCGGTGACATTCACTGAGCCGGCGACGTTGCTGATGCTGATCTTCGCGTTGGCGCTGGCCGCGTGTTGCAGCTGGATCGGGGTGCCGGCCAATGCATGGCCGATGCCCAGGCAAAGCAGCAGCGGAAGGTAGCGGGTGATTTTCATGGTGATTCCCGTGGTTGTCAGCTGGCCCGGTCGGCCAGATGGCGCAGTTGCGTCTGTTGTCGTTCAGTACGATGGAGCAGGCGTTGCAGCGCGGCGGAGTCGGGCGCTTGCTGGATCGCCAGCTCCAGTTCCATGCGTGCGGCATCCAGCTCGATGGCGGCGCCTGCCAAGCGTGGATCGGCGGGCTTCCAGGTCGAGTTCGCCATCCGGTCGGCCTGCGCGGTCGGCGACTGCAGCATGTGCCAACCTGCGCCGCACGCCAGGACCAGCGAGGCCGCGAGTCCGGCACCCAGCATCCAGCGCCGCCGAGCAGGCGCGCGTACCGGGCTGGCGGGTTCGTCCGCGGCTACCGTGCTGTCCAGAGCAGCCTCGATCGCCGGCCAAAGGTCGCGATCCGGCATCCGCGGCTGGCGCAGGTCGCGCAGTTGCCGACGCCATTGGAATTCGTTCATGAGCGTTCTCCCAGTGTCTTGCGCAGCAGGCCGCGCGCACGGTGCAGTTGTGCCTTGGACGTGCCGGTGGCCATGCCCAGTTCGTCGGCGATGTCTTCATGTCGCCAGCCTTCGATGTCGTGCAGTACCAGCACGGCGCGGGCGCGCGGGGGCAGTTGGCCGATCGCCTGTTCGAGTTCCTCGCGTTCGGCGGCGCAGAACGGTGTTTCACCGAAATCGGGCAAGTGTTCCTCGTCCATCATGCGCACCGGATCGGCGCCACGGGCACGGATGTCCATCAAGGCCACATTGATCGCCAACCGGTAGAGCCACGTGCCGAAGGCGCTTTCGTGGCGGAACCCGGGCAACTTCTGCCAGGCGCGGATGAACGCCTCCTGGGTCAGGTCTTCGGCGCGGGCGTGGTCATAGCCGGCGAGCCGGTGCAGCGCTCCGTACACCCGGCCTGCGTGCAACACGTACAGTCGCTGGAACGCGTGCCGGTCGCCGGCGGCCGCGGCGCGCACGTCGTCGTGGTCATGCGCGGCTGTCGTGACAGGCGGCATCGGGGTTCCGGAGACAGGGCAGGCGGCAGTCATCTTGCCAGCTTGGATGCGGCATCGCCCGAAAGGGTTTGAAACCGGGCCCGCAGCGGCATGGGCAGGTCAGCCTGACCTGCCCATGCCGCGAGTTTCAGAACGCGGAGGCGGCACGCGGCGGCGACTGGATCGCGTCATCGCGCAGCGCCCGGGCGACGCGCTGCTGTTCCTTGCGCAGGCGTTCGGGCAGCCGTGGGGCGAAGCTTTGCAGATACTCGCCGATGGCATCGAGTTCCGCCTGCCAGCCGGCAAAGTCCACGGCGAGCAGCTCGTCGAGACTGGCGCGATCAAGCTTGAGACCGTCCAGCTTCAGCTCGCTGGCAGCGGGCAGGATGCCGATGGGCGTTTCCACGCCGCTGACGCGGCCTTCGGCTCGGTCGATCATCCACTCCAGCACGCGCAGGTTCTCGCCGAAGCCGGGCCACAGGAACTTGCCGTCGGCGCCCTTGCGGAACCAGTTGACGTGGAAGACCTTCGGCAGCTTCGCGCCGGGCTGGTCGAACGACAGCCAGTGCGCGAAGTAGTCGCCGTAGTGATAGCCGCAGAACGGTTTCATCGCCATCGAGTCACGGCGCAGCACGCCGACCGCACCGGTGGCGGCGGCGGTGGTTTCCGAGCCCATCGCCGCGCCCATCAGCACGCCGTGGTTCCAGTCGCGTGCTTCCATCACCAGCGGCAGCAGGGACGGCCGGCGGCCGCCGAACACGATGGCGCTGATCGGCACGCCCTGCGCGGCCTCCGCCTTTTCCGACCAGGTCGGGCACTGCCTTGCGCTGACCGTGAAGCGCGAGTTGGGGTGCGCAGCCGGGCCGTTGGCGGGGTCGTATGGACGTCCCTGCCAGTCGGTGACCGGCGTGCCGGGCAGGCCTTCCCACCAGGGCTGGTTGTCGGCGGTGACGGCGACGTTGGTGAAGATGGTGTCGTGCGAAATGCTCTTCAGCGCATTCGGGTTGGTGCTGTTGCTGGTGCCCGGCGCCACGCCGAAGAAACCGGCCTCCGGGTTGATCGCGTAAAGGCGTCCATCCTCACCGGGACGCATCCAGCAGATGTCGTCGCCGACGGTCCAGACCTTCCAGCCGGCCTGGCGGTAGCCTTCCGGCGGAATCAGCATGGCCAGGTTGGTCTTGCCGCAGGCGGAGGGGAAGGCGGCCGCGATGTAATGCGTTTCACCCTGGGGATTCTCGATCCCCACGATCAACATGTGCTCGGCCAGCCAGCCCTCGTTGCGGGCCTGGTTGCTGGCGATGCGCAAGGCGTGGCATTTCTTGCCCAGCAGCGCGTTGCCGCCGTAGCCGGAGCCGTAGGACTTGATCGACAGCTCGGCCGGGAAGTGCATGATCCAGCGGCGTTCGGGGTCGAGCTCGCCCTTGGAATGCAGGCCTTTGACGAAGAATCCCTCGCGCTCGATGCGCGCCAGTGCTGCGGCGCCCATGCGCGTCATGATCTTCATGTTGGCGACAACGTACGGGCTGTCGGTGATCTCCACGCCGCAGCGCGACAGCGGCGAATCGATCGGGCCCATGCAGTACGGGATCACGTACAGGGTGCGCCCTTCCATGCAGCCGTCGAACAGCGCATCGATCTTGGCGTGGGCCTCGGCCGGGTCCATCCAGTGGTTGTTGGGGCCGGCGTCCTCGCGCTTCGGGTGGCAGACCAGGGTGAGCTGCTCGACCCGCGCCACATCCTTCGGATCGGAGCGGTGCAGGTAGCAGCCCGGATGAGTTTGCTGGTTGAGCTCGATCAGGGTGCCGTCGGCCAGCATTTGCTGTACCAGTGACTGGTACTCGGCGTCCGTACCATCGCACCAGTGAATCTTCGCCGGGCGGGTCAATGCCGCCACCTGATCGACCCACTGCGTAAGCGCTTCCAGCTTGCTGCTCATCGTGTTCCTCGAAAGGTTTATTGAAAAAAGGAAGCGGCACGGTAGTTTGCGTGCACTGGTATTGCAAGGCACGTCGCAACAAAAACGGCGCCACCAGGCGCCGTTCGTTGATGTCCGGGGTGGCTCAGGCGGGCGTGAGCGTGGCGATCATGTGCTCGACGTAGGCATCGAACTCGTCGTGGTTGAGCCGCGGCAGCCCCAGCGTGAAGTTGAGTTGCAGGAAGCCGACATAGGCGGCGTAGGTCAGCCTGGCGCGGTTGAGCGCCTCCATCGGCGGCAGCCCCGCTTCACGATAGACGGTAGTGAGAAACTCCATGCGTCGCTGCGAGACGCGCGCCATGACCGGCACGACCTGGGGGTGATCGAGGGCCTTCAGCAGGGCGGCGTACACGCGATGAGCCTGCAGCTCGTGCGCCACGCGACGGAACAGCTCGGGCAGGCGCTGGCGCGGATCGGGCATCTGCTCGATCTGGCCGATGATCTCGCGCTCGCCGAATTGCTCCCAGCGCTCCAATGCGGCATTCAGAAGCGCTTCGCGGGTGCGGAAATGCCAATAGAAGCTGCCCTTGGTAACGCCGAGCTGACGCGCCAAGGCCTCGACGGCCAGCGCACCGACGCCGTGTTCGGCAATCAGTTCGAGGGCGGCAACTTCCCAATCCTCCGCCGACAGGCGGGTACGTTCCGGCTTGCTGCTCACATTCATGTGCGTATGGTAGCGATACGCCGTGCATTTTGTAATGTGGCCGGTCCGGGTCCCCGGAATCCAATGGCGGAATGCGCTGGCCACGACGGTTGACGGCAAGCGTCACGTCAATCCATACTCATCCGTATGGTAAACGGCAACCCTCCCAACGTGAGCGGCGAGCGATTTCGCGTCGCCGATCTGGACCTGGCGATACAAACCCGCAATCCAGGCGGCAACCCGTGCCTGTTGTTCGCGCATGGCTTCGGGCAGACGCGTGGTGCATGGAATGGCGCGGCGTCGTCGCTCGCGTCAGCAGGTTGCCGCTGCGTGAGCTTCGACGCGCGCGGCCACGGCGAAAGCGATTGGGTGGCACAGGGCGACTATCACATGGACCAGTTCGCCGACGACATGTTGCGACTGGCTGCCGTACAACCGCAGTTGCCGATCCTGGTGGGTGCGTCGATGGGTGGCTTGCTCGGCATGGTGATCGCCGGCGAAGTTCGCCCGGTACCGTTTCGCGCGCTGGTGCTGGTCGATATCACGCCGCGTTGGGAAACCGCCGGGGTCGAACGCATTCTCGGTTTCATGCAGGCGCATCCCGACGGTTTCGCCGATTACGCGGAGGCAGCGGACCAGATTGCCGCCTATCTGCCACAGCGGCGCGAACGCAAGAGCGAGCAGCAACTGCGCCCGTTGCTGCGCGAGGGTAGCGACGGCCGCTTGCGCTGGCACTGGGATCCGGCCTTGCTGGCCGGCGGCATGGTCGACGAGAGCGAGCGCTATCAGCCGCGACTGCTCGCCGCTGCCGCGAACATCGAGATTCCGGTGCTGCTGCTGTCCGGTGCCCGCAGCGACGTGGTGTCGCGCGCCACCGTCGACGAGTTCCTGCGCCTGGTGCCGCACGCACGGCATGTCGAATTGCCGCAGGCCACGCACATGCTGGCCGGCGACGCCAACGATGCATTTACGCGCGAAGTGATCCACTACGTGCAAAGCCTTGATTTCCCCGCGACGCCGCGACAAGCCGGCGTCGTTCAACCGTGACGAGGTGTTTCAGATGTCCGTGATCCTGACCCTGCTGGCGGCGCTGATTGCCTCCGGTGCCTGTGCCTACCACCGCAGCAGCCTGCGAACCTGGGCGATCGTCACCATCACCACTACCCTGGTGGTCGGTCTGCTGGCGGGTGCGCCGGTGACCATGGTGATCCTGCTGATCATCGAGTTGCTGATCGCGGTGCCTTTGCTGCTGGTGGATTTCCGCCGGCACCAGATCAGCGCGCCGCTGCTGAAGCTGTTCGCCAAGGTCACGCCCAAACTCTCCGAGACCGAGCAGACGGCGCTGGAGGCCGGCACGGTCGGTTTCGAGGGCGAGCTGTTTTCCGGCAAGCCGGACTGGCACGAGCTGTTGAAGCAGCCGAAGCCGGAACTGAGCGTGGAAGAGCAGGCCTTCCTCGATGGTCCGGTCGAAGAACTCTGCGCCATGATCGACGACTGGCAGATCACCCATGAGCTGGCCGATCTGCCGCCGGACGTGTGGGAGTTCATCAAGAAGAACAAGTTCTTCGGCATGATCATTCCGAAAAAATACGGTGGCCTGCAATTCTCCGCGCTGGCGCATTCGGCGGTGCTGCAGAAGCTGTCCACGATGTCGGCTACCGTCTCCTCCACCGTGGCCGTGCCGAACTCGCTCGGGCCAGCCGAATTGCTGCTGCATTACGGCAGCGACGAGCAGAAGGACTATTACCTGCCCAAGCTGGCGGTGGGCGAGGAGATTCCCTGTTTTGCGCTGACCGGGCCCTACGCGGGCTCCGATGCCACCTCGATTCCCGACATCGGCATCGTATGCAAGCAGATGGTCGACGGCGTCGAGACGCTGGGCCTCAAGCTCACCTTCGACAAGCGCTACATCACGCTGGCCCCGGTCGCCACGGTGGTCGGGCTGGCCTTCCGCATGTACGACCCGGAGCACCTGCTGGGCGACGTGGAGGATCTCGGCATCACCCTGGCGCTGCTGCCGCGCTCGACGCCCGGCATGGAAATCGGTCGCCGCCACTTCCCGTTGAACATCCCGTTCCAGAACGGTCCGGTGCATGGCAAGGACGTGTTCGCGCCGCTGTCGGTGCTGATTGGCGGGCCGAAGATGGCCGGCCACGGCTGGCGCATGCTGGTGGAAGTGTTGTCGGTCGGCCGCGCGATCTCGCTGCCGTCCAATGCCACCGGCGCGATGCGCGCCTCGGCGCTGGCAACCGGCACTTACGCGCGCATGCGCAAGCAGTTCGGCCTGGCCGTGGCCCGTTTCGAAGGCGTCGAGGAAGCGCTGGCGCGCATCGGTGGCCTGGCCTACGCCACTACCGCGCTGTCGCGCGCCACGGCGGCGGCGGTCGACCGCGGCGAGAAACCGGCGGTCACCTCGGCGATCGCCAAATACCACGCCACCAACTGGGCGCGGCAAGTGGCCAGCGACACGATGGACGTGCACGGCGGCAAGGCGGTGCAACTGGGCCCGAAAAATTACGCCGCGCGTGGCTGGTCCAGCGTGCCGATCGCGATCACGGTGGAAGGCGCGAACATCATGACGCGCAGCCTGATGATCTTCGGCCAGGGCGCGATTCGCTGCCATCCCTACGTGCTGAAGGAAATGCAGACGCTGGCGATCACCGATCGCAGCGAACAGCTGAAGACCTTCGACCGCCTGCTATTCAGCCACATCGGCTTTGGCATCTCCAACGCGGTGCGCAGCTTCGCGATCAGCCTCACCGGATCGGGCATCGGCGAGAGCGCCGGCGACGCCTATACCCGCCGCTACTACCGCAAACTCGATCGCTATTCCGCCTCGCTGGCGTTGTGCGCCGACGTGTTCATGGGCGTGCTGGGCGGCAAGCTGAAGTTCAAGGAGAAACTGTCCGCGCGGCTGGGTGACGTGCTCAGCTATCTGTACATCGCCAGCAGCATGCTCAAGCAGTACGAGGACAATGGCCGCCCCGAGGCGGATCGTCCGTTCCTGGCCTGGGGTTTCCACGAGTGCATGTGGTTGACCCAGAACGCGCTGGACGGCGCGATCCGCAACTTCCCGGTACGCCCGGTGGCGTGGTTGCTGCGCGTACTGGTGTTCCCGCTGGGTCGTCGCGAGGTACCGCCGTCGGATCGCCTGGGTCGCCGCGTCGCCGCCTTGCTCACCGCGCCGAACGAAGCGCGCGACAGGCTGGTCGAATGGGTGTATCGCACGCCCACGCCGAACAACGCCGTGGGTCGCATGAACGCCTTGCTGCCGGAGGTGATCGCTGCCGAGCCGGTCGACCGCAAGTTCGGCAAGGCGCTCAAGGCGGGCCAGTTCAAGTCGCACGACTACATGGACCAACTGGCCGAGGCCGAGCAGGCCGGCGTGCTCGACGCCAGTGAGGCCGCGCTGCTCAGGCGCGTGCGCGAGGGTGTGTTCGAGTTCATCTCGGTGGATGATTTCGAGACCGACGAGATGCGTGCGTTCAAGGTGCGCCCGGCCAATTCCGCCGAGTCGTAATCCGCGCAGACGGCGCCGGCCGACTCAGTCCGGCGCCAGCACGCAGCGGTTCTTGCCAGTTCGCTTGGCCTTGTACATGGCGTCATCGGCGGCATGCATGAGCCCTTCAGCGGCATCGGCATGCTTGTTCGGCACGAACGGGGCGATGCCGGTGCTGGCGCCGACCCGTACCTCGACGGGCTCGTTGTCGACGACAAGGACATAAGGTTCGCCGAGCGAGGCGCCCAGCTTCTCGCACAACTTCAGCGCCATCTGCGGGCTGTCGATTTCCTCCAGCACCAGCGCGAACTCGTCGCCACCCAGGCGGGCGACGGTATCGTTGGCGCGCAGGTGCGAGGACAACCGCCTGGCGATTTCCTGCAGCAGCGCGTCGCCGGTGGCATGACCGTGCTGGTCGTTGACGGCCTTGAAGCCATCGATGTCGATATAGGCCAGCGCGAAGCGATTCTGGTGCCGACTTGCGCGCTGGATGGCGCCACGCAGGCGGTCGTGAAACAGCGTGCGGTTCGGCAGGCCGGTCAGCGGGTCGTGGGTGGCCTGATGGCGCACCAGCGCCTCCACCCGCTTGCGCTCGTCGATTTCGTGCGTCAGTTGCTGGTTGCGCTCGGCCAGGTCGGCCAGCGCCTGCTGCAGCTTGGCGCGTGCCGCATACAGCTCCAGAAACACCTTGACCTTGGACTGCAGGATCACGTCGTTGATCGGCTTGGCGATGTAATCCACCGCACCGGAGCGGTAGCCCTTGAGCTGGTTGATGTCGTCGGCGTGGGCGGCGGTGACGAAGATGATGGGTGTGTCGCGCAGGTGTTCCGTTTCACCGAGCAGACTGGCCACCTCGAATCCGTCCATGTCGGGCATCTGCACGTCGAGCAGGATTAGCGCGAAATCGTGGTCCAGGCACAGCGCCAGCGCCCGGTTGCCGCTACTGGCCTCGAACAGTTGAGCGCCGCTGCGGGCAAGCAGACGGCGCATCGCCACCAGGTTGGCGGGCGTATCGTCGACAATGAGGATCTTCGGTTCCACCGTCAGCCTTGTCTCCGCGCGACTCAAGGTTTCAGCACGTCACCTTAGCGCTTGCCGACTCTCGCTGACCTGAACGGAGGCGTGGCCCGCCACCGAAGACGTGTCCGTGCAGCGGCAGCCGATGTTGATGAGGCCTGGTGGATGGGGCCGGAATCACGCCGTCGGCGCCAGCCAGGCCTGGATCGTCGCGGCCAGCTTGTCGATATCGATCGGCTTTGACAGATAGTCGTTGGCACCCTTGTCCAGGCACACTTCGCGATCTCCCGCCATCGCCTTGGCGGTGATGGCGATGATCGGCAGCGTGGCGAAACGGGGTTTTTCGCGTATGGCGTGGATCGTCGCGTAGCCGTCCATGCCCGGCATCATGATGTCCATCAACACCACGTCGGGCGCTGGCTCGGTTTCCAGGGCGCCGAGCGCCTTGGGGCCGTCCTGCGCCATGCTGACGTGCATGCCCCAGCCGCGCAGTACCTTGGACAAGGCGAACAGGTTGCGCATGTCGTCATCCACCAGCAACACGCGGTGCCCCGCCAGCGCCTCGATGGACGGACGGCTCGGTTCGACCGTCGCGGGCGCGTGGATGTCACGCAGGAAGCGGCCGACTTCCTCCAGCAGCTGCCCGGTGGATCGGGCTCCCTTGGCCACGATGGCTTCGGCATAGCGCTGCAATTCCCGCCTCTCCTGCTCGCTCAGGTCACGGCCCGAATACACCACGACCGGTGGCGTCGCGTTCGGGGTGGAGCCCAGCTGCTGCAACAGCTCCAGGCCGGACAAGCCGGGCAGGCCCAGGTCGAGCACGATGCAGTCGTAATGCGTGGCGGCGATTTTCGGCAAGGCCTCTTCTGCGCTTTCCGCTTCGTCGATGCCTACGTGATCCGCCTTCAGCGCGAAGCGCACCGCCTTGCGCGAATCGGCATCGTCGTCGACCACCAGAACGTGTCGCTGCGTGCCCTCGTCGAGCGACAACAGGCGATCCAGTGCGGCGGCGATCGATTCGCGACTGACCGGCTTGGTCAGAAAGCCGACGGCGCCCCGCTCCACGCTTTGACTACTGTCGTCACTGACGGAGACGAAGTGGACCGGAATCGAGCGGGTGGCCTCGTCGGCCTTGAGCCGGTCCAGCACCGTCCAGCCGTCCATCACAGGCAGCCCGACATCGAGCAGGATGCCGTTGGGGCGATGGATACGCGCCAGTTGCAGCCCGGATTCTCCATCCATCGCGGCCAGCGCGCGATAGCCGCGGCGGTGGATCATGTCCAGCAGGATGCGCACGAAGGCGGGGTCGTCCTCGATCACCAGGATGGTTACCTGGCCCGCCTGCAGTGAATCACGATCGTCCGGAATGGGGAGCTCCACCAGATGTGGCGACGGCTGCGGCCGGGCGCTTTCGCTGGCGTCGTGCTCGAGCCGTGCTGCGCGCGGACCCTGACTGGGCGGAGCTTCCGGCAGCAGCAGGGTGAAACGACTGCCGCGACCGGGTTCGCTTTGCAGCACCACGTCGCCGCCCAGCAGCTGCGCCATCCGCCGCGAAAGCGCAAGACCCAGGCCGGTGCCGCCAAACTGGCGGCTGGTGCTGGCGTCAGCCTGCTCGAAGGCGCTGAAGATGCGACCGAGCTTGTCTTCGGGGATGCCGATGCCGGTATCGGCCACGGTCAGCGCCAGCACGCGCCGGCCGGACAGTTCCGCGGGAAGCTCGAGATCGTCCGGTGGTCGCCCGATGTGGACTGTCACCGAGCCACGCGCAGTGAATTTGAACGCATTGCTGAGCAGGTTGTTGGCGATCTGCTCCAGCTTGCCGCTGTCGGTGGCGAGCACCGCGGGCAGGCCGGGATCGATCGACACGCTGAAATCCAGCTTCTTGTCGACGGCAACATGGGCAAACGTGCGCTGCAGCCGCTTGCCGAGATCGGCGATGGTCAAATCCGCGATCACCAGCTCCATCTTGCCCGCCTCGACCTTGGACAGATCGAGGATGTCGTTGATCAGGTGCAGCAGACTGTTGCCGGCGTCGTGAATGATACGTGCCGACTCGATTTGTTCCTCGTCGAGGTTGCCGGTTTCATTCTCCGCAAGGCTGCGCGAAAGGATCAACAGGCTGTTCAGTGGCGTGCGCAGTTCGTGCGACATGTTGGCCAGGAATTCGGACTTGTACTGGCTGGCACGGGCCAGTTCGGCGGCCTTGTCGGCAGTTTCCTGTTGAAGATCCTCGAGCACGTAACGCTGCCGATTGAGGCTGTCGGTCATCTCGCGCAGCTCTTCGTTGGACGAACGCAGCTCTTCGGCTTGCTCGCGCAGTTCGTCTTCCGAGGCGATCAGTTTGCGCGACTGCTCTTCAAGCTCGGTGGTCTTGGTCTGCAGGGTTTCGTTGCGGTCGCGCAATACTTCCTTCTGCTGGCGCATCACCAGCTCGGAGACGCGCAGCTCGTCTGCCTGCTCCTTCGTCTGCGCCAGCAGTCCCTGTGTGTGCACGGCCTGGTTGAGGTTTTCCAGGGTCAGCGCGACCAGCGGCAGCAGTTCGTCCAGCAGCTTCCGCTGCAATGACGTCAGCGGGGCGAGGCTGGCCAGTTCGAGTACGCCGATCAGCGTGTCGCGATAGAGCACCGGCAGGATCGCGATATGGCGGGGCAACGCATCGAGGCTGCCGGAATCGATGCGCAGGTAGTCCGTCGGCACGTCTTCCAGGAACACGGGCTTGTGGTCCACCGCGCACTGACCGACCAGACCCTCGCCCGGCATGTAGTGCTCGGCCGAGCGGTTGCTGAGGCGAAGGCCGTAGCTGCCGAGCAGATCCAGTCGCTGGCTTGCATCGTCGAATGCGTAGAACAGCCCGATGCCCGCACCGCAAAGGGGCACCAGCTCATTGATCAACCATTGTGCGAACTCGCGGTGTGTGGTGGCCTGAAGCAGCACGCGCGAAATATCCGATACAGTGGAGCGCACCCAGCTCTGCGCCTCGCTGTCCAGCGACATCTGCTTGAATACCTGCAGCGCCCGCGCGATCTCGCCGACTTCGTCGAGCCGGTTCAATCGGTGGATGTCGAAATCGTGATCGTGGTTGGCCAGCCGGGTCATCTTGTCGGTGAGACGTCGCAGCGGACGCACCACGAGTTGCGTGGTCAGGCGTATCACGGCAAGGGCGAGCAGGATGCCCAGCACGATGGCCACCGCATTGATGATCTTGACCCGATCGAGGTTCTGGTCCAGCGCCTGGTTGCGTTCCGCCAGCAGCCGGTCTTCCTCGGCCGCCATTTGATTCAGCGTGGCTTCCAGATCGCGGACGCGCACGGTGCGATGCTGGATGTAGTTGGCCTGGACTCGCAGTCGCTCCGCACCGGTTGCCGGATCGGCGGGGTCCAGTCGCTGCATCGGGCGGATGCCGCGCTCCAGTACCTCGTTCTGCAACTGCGCGGCAAGTGATTCGATGGTGTCCAGCCGTGCCTGCTGCAACGGATTGTCGGACACCAGTTTGCGCAGATCGCCGATACGACGTTCAAGATCGTGTCCGGATTGCGTGAACCGTTCAAGTTCGCTTGCGGACGGAGTGAGCAGGAAGCCGCGTGCGGCGACCTGACGGGTCTGTGCCGCGCGCAGTACGTTGTCGATCTGCAGCAGCACGCGATAAGTGTGGATGGACCATTTCCGGTTGGTTTCCTGCTGGCGCAGCGAACTCATGATGATGATGTTGGCGGTAAGGAAAAGGACCAGCAGCAAACCGACGGCCAGCATCACCTTGCGCTGCAAGGGCTGGTTGGCCAGCCACAGATTCCTCCTCGGAGGGGCGCTCGATTGTCGGTTGGTGGTGGCCATGGGGAAACCTGTGCCGGATGGATGGGAACGCCCGGTTGCGACACCGCGCCAACAGGATGATTGACGCAAGGATCAGACCGCAATCGCCAGCCGGTTTGGTTCAGCACCCATCCCGGGTTTATCGGCTGCGTCGACCGAACCTGAAGCGCACCAGCGAGCCACGCCGCAATGCCAAAGTCAGCAGCCCTGCCGAAAGCGCCAGGCACGTCGCGAGCGCGATCACCGATGCTTCGGCACCGAACGCGCCACCGCTGAGCCAGTCCGGTCCGGTGCGGTGCGAAACCAGCCAGCCGTCAACCTTCCCGCCTGACACCGGGATGCCGTACACGGTGCCCTGCATGATGTTCCATGCTGCATGCAGTCCGATGCAGGTCCACAGCGAACGGGTGACAGCGTAAAGCAAGCCGAGCAAGATGCCAGCCTCGATCGCGATGGCAGCCGAGCTCCACAGGGTGGCGGCCGGGTTGGCGATGTGCGCGGCGCCGAAAAACAGCGCTGAGATCAACAAGGCCCACCAGCTGCCGAGGCCTTCCTCGACGATGCGGAACAACACGCCGCGGACCACGATCTCCTCGCCAATGCCCGCGCCGATGCCGGCCACCAGCACCGCGGGCAACCAGTCCACCTGCGGGTTGGTACCGCTGACGTGGTAGCTGCCGACCAGCCACAGTACGGCCACCACCACGCTGAAAAGTACGGCGCCGGAGACCAGGCCAGCGCCCCCGAACCCGGGGATGTCGCGTGGCGACAATTCAAGAACGCGACGCCGCTCGATCAGCTTCACCAGGATCAAGTAGGCAATTAGCGCGGGCAGCAACCGCGTGCCCAGGCCGGCCACGGCATGCAGCAGCGGGTTGGCCGACTTTCCGGTCCATCCCAGCATCGCCACCGACCCGTCGACCACGACTCCGAAGCCGATCAACATCGCGGCGAAGAACACGATGCGTGCTGCCGGCGACAACACCAGCCAGCGCTGCCAGCGCGGCGCGTCGGGTGGGGTGGTAAAGGCGATGGTGCTGGCGGGCATGCGGATTCCCCTGAAGCAGAGTCGCAAACGTAGCAGCGACCAGCGTCGATGCACAGCACGAAGAAGGCGGAATCCGGACAAGCCGGCGGGCAGAGCCCGCCCTACGGCGCGGCAATCGTAGGGCGGGCTCTGTCTGCCTGCCGACCGTTCCGCGTCTGTGCAAGCTACCGGCTAAGCGTCCACTGCCGCCGCGTGTTCCCGCGTGTTGGCGAAACGCACCTGTGGCCAGCGCTCCTGGGTCAGCTGCAGGTTGACGCGGGTCGGCGCGATGTAGACCAGCTCGCCGGCGCCGTCGATGGCCAGGTTCATGGCATTCTTTTCGGTGAACTCTTCCAGCGTCTTCTCGTCGTCACAGTGCACCCAGCGTGCCGTCGACACCGTTACCGGTTCGAACGTGGCGTCGACGTTGTATTCGTCCTTCAGCCGGTAGGCCACCACGTCGAATTGCAGCACGCCGACCGCGCCAAGAATCAGGTCGTTCGACATCAGCGGCCGGAAGAACTGGGTGGCGCCTTCTTCGGAAAGCTGGGCGAGGCCCTTCTGCAGCGCCTTCATCTTCAGCGGGTCACGCAGGCGGGCACGACGGAACAATTCCGGCGCGAAATTCGGGATGCCGGTGAAGCGCACCGCCTCGCCTTCGGTGAAGGTGTCGCCGATGGTGATGGTGCCGTGATTGTGCAAGCCGATGACGTCGCCGGGGTAGGCCGTTTCCACGATCTCGCGGTCGCTGGCCATGAAGGTCAGCGCGTTGGCGATGCGCACTTCCTTGTTGGTACGGGTCTGCTGCATCTTCATGCCGGCGTTGTAGGTGCCCGAGCACACCCGCATGAAGGCCACGCGGTCGCGATGGGCCGGATCCATGTTGGCCTGGATCTTGAACACGAAGCCGGTGAGTTTTTCCTCCTCCGGCTGCACGATGCGGGTGAGCGTGTCGCGTGGACGCGGCGAGGGCGCGTTTTCGACGAAGAAATCCAGCAGCAACTGCACGCCGAAATTGTTCACGGCCGAGCCGAAGAACACCGGAGTCTGCCGGCCGGCCAGGTATTCGTCCAGATCGAACGACGGCGCGGCGCCCTGCACCAGTTCCAGTTCCTCGCGCAGTTCGGCCATCGCCGCCTCGCCGACACGCTCCAGCAAGCCCGGTGCATCCAGACCCTGGAAGATGGTCGAGTCCTGGCGGGTGAAGTTCTTGCCCGGCTCGAAAATATGCACTTCGTCCAGGATCAGGTGATATACGCCCTTCAGCCGCTTGCCCATGCCGATCGGCCAGGTCACCGGGGCGCAGGCTATGCCCAGCACCGACTCCACCTCGTCCATCAACTCGATCGGTGAGCGGCCCTCGCGATCGAGCTTGTTGATGAAGGTCATGATCGGCGTGTCGCGCAGCCGGCACACCTCCATCAACTTGATCGTGCGCTCCTCCACGCCCTTGGCGCAGTCGATCACCATCAGCGCCGAGTCGACTGCGGTCAGCACGCGGTAGGTGTCCTCGGAGAAGTCCGCGTGCCCCGGGGTGTCGAGCAGGTTGATGATCTTGCCTTCGTACGGGAACTGCATCACCGACGAGGTCACCGAGATGCCGCGTTCCTTCTCCAGCGCCATCCAGTCCGAGGTGGCATGCCGCGCCGTCTTGCGGCTCTTCACCGAGCCGGCCATCTGGATCGCACCGCCGAACAGCAGCAGCTTTTCGGTCAGCGTCGTCTTGCCCGCGTCAGGGTGGCTGACGATGGCGAAAGTGCGGCGGCGGCGGGTTTCCTGGAGGTGACTGGGCATGAGGCGCGGCTGGATGGAATGCGAACCGGCTATTGTAGCGCGGATCAGCGATCGGGCTGCTCATGCGGCAGCGGGACGGCGCTTGCCCGCGCGGTGGACCGATGCTCGATCGCAACTTGATCCGTCCTTCACGCAAACTCGGCTTAGACTCACGAACTCCCGTCCAAACCTATCCCGATGCCCTTGACCGCCCCGCATGAGACCAGCCTGCTGACCGGGTCCGCCGAGCAGTTCCGCCTGCTCGTGCAGAGCGTGACGGACTACGCGATCTACATGCTCGACACCGAGGGCCATGTCTGCAGCTGGAACATCGGCGCCGAACGCATCAAGGGCTATACGGAAGAGGAAATCCTGGGTCGGTCGTTCAGCACGTTCTACACGACGGAAGACCAGGCCAAGGGCATCCCGGCCAGCAACCTGCAGCTGGCCGCGGAGAAAGGCCGCACCGAGTCCGAAGGCTGGCGCGTGCGGAAGAATGGCGATCTGTTCTGGGCGCACGTGGTCATCGATCGCGTTGGCGGCCCCGATGGGAAGTTGCTTGGCTTTGCCAAGATCACCCGCGATGTCACCGAACAGCGCAAGGCTGATGCGCAGCTGGCGTTGGCGCGTGAGGAATTGTTCCATGCGCAGAAGATGGAATCCATCGGCCGACTTACCGGCGGCGTCGCGCACGATTTCAACAATCTGCTGATGGCCGTGATAGGCAATCTGGACTTGCTCGGTGAAACATTGCCACCGGGGACCCGGGCGCGGACCTTGCTGGACAACGCCATTGCGGGCGCGCAACGTGGGGCTGCGCTGACCCAGCGAATGCTTGCTTTCGCCCGGCGACAGCAGCTCGATCCCACGCCGGTGGACATTCCCTCGCTGGTGCACGGCATGGCTTCCCTGCTGCGGCGTTCGATAGGCTCGGGTGTGTCCATCGAGACGACGTTCCAACTTCACTTGGAGCGCGCCCTGGTTGATGCCAACCAGCTCGAGCTGGCCTTGATGAACCTGATCGTCAATGCGCGCGACGCCATGCCGCAAGGCGGACGCATCGATGTGCGTGCGCGAATGGAACGGGTGACCGACGGCGGCAAGGCCAAGCTTCCTGCGGGTTCGTATGTGTGCCTGTCGGTGTCCGACACCGGGATCGGCATGGACCAGGAGACTCTGGAGCGCGCGGTCGAACCGTTTTTCACCACCAAAGGTGTCGGTGAGGGCACCGGTCTGGGACTTTCGATGGTTCACGGCCTGGCCGAACAGTCCAAGGGATGCCTGGTCGTGAAGAGTCGGCTTGGACACGGAACGACAGTCGAGCTGTGGCTTCCCGCCGCTTCCGGCGAGCCGGAAGAATGCGCCGGGGAGCTACTCGAACACGGCGCCCCTGCCGACGGCAGCGGTCTGCGGATCCTCGCTGTTGATGACGATGGTTTGATCCTGACCACCTTGACCATGCTGTTGGAAATCATGGGGCATGAACCCGTCGAGGCCAGAATCCGGCGAGCACGCGCTCGAGGTGCTGCGTGATGCCGAGATCGATCTGGTGATCACGGATTACGCGATGCCCGGGATGAGCGGGACACAGCTGATCGACGCGATCCGCTCCCGCTCGCCTGAGCTTCCGGTGATCCTGGCCTCTGGCTACACGGATATCGACGCGGTGGGAGTTTCGGTGGATCGGCTCAGCAAGCCCTATGGCCGGCAGGAATTGGCTGATGCCATCCGCAAGGCCACGCAAGGCAGAGCCGCGGGGCAGCCGCAACGCAAGTTGTCCGCCGACTGATTTCCCCGTGGCCCCGGGTTCGGGGAACGACCGGAAAACAAAAGGTCAGGTTCATCTGAATCGTCGACCTCACGCCGCCTGAATCACGAACTCACTGGCTGTGGCGACTGACCGTACGTTACGCATCGTGCGACGCAGCTCGACCAGTCCATAGCGTTCCATCGTCTTGAGCGTCCGCGAAAGGTTGCTGGGCGCGCGACCGGTGAACTCCGCGAGCTGGGTCAGTGACTCGGGCTTCTGTTCCCTGATCACACGCAGCAGCGCACGGTTGTCGTCGGACAACACTTCGGCGAGTGAGCGCATGGAGGTGAACCAGATCTTCGGCTCGCTGGGACGTGGCTTGTGATCGCCGCGCGCCATGGCCAGTGCGCGGGCGCGGATAGTTTGTCGGGAGCGATGCCGATGACCAACTTTTTCATGACTTCGTTTCCCCAAGTACGCGATCGACTTCGTTGAAGAAGTCCTCCAGCAACTGCGGCGGGCTGGTGAATTCGTACGGCACGCCCTTGTCGCTGACGTGACGATGGCGATGGTCATAGGCCAGCCGCCGACCTGCCTAACGCTTGCGCGTTGGTGGCTTGACGGCATGCGCCTTGTCGAAACCGGGTAACCGCGTGCCGCAACGGTCACGCAGTGTCAGCGCAGCGTATGCCGTGTGGCACATGCTCGTTCGCCTCGATACGCCATGCCTCGAGCCTGATCCGGCAACCGTTGCCCTGACCGTAGATTTTGCCGTTGAGCAACAGCAGCGTTTCCAGTCCCACGTCTTCCTTTGACATGGCTATATATCATCTGCTGATAACTTCAGTGAGTCCCGCCAGGGATTGTGGCGGCCGGTCGCATGCCGCACCCCGAAAACGGAGTCAGATTCAGCTGTTCCAGCATCCGTCCGAGGCCGGGAGCCGACATGACGCCAGCTCCGCTACCCACCTCACTTTGCCAACTGCACCAACACCCGATGCCAGAACTCCAATCCCGCCTCGACTTCCGACGCCGGCAGCTTCTCGTTGAGCCCGTGCGCAAACGTGTCGTCAGGCTTGGTGAAGGCGGCATCGATGCCGTAGCTGGGCACGCCGGCGTTGCGAAAGTACATGCTGTCGGTGGCGCCGGCGGACATGCCGGGGACGATTTCCACGCCGGGGAAGCGGGCGTGGACGGCGGCGGTGACGGCGGCGATCACGTCCTTGCGCAGCGGTGAGGCGGGGCTGGCGACGGGCGGTGGTGGTTGCACGGTGACGGTGGCGGATTTGTCGTTGATCACCTTGATCAGGGTGTCGCGCACGCTGGCGACCGAGGTGCCGGGGAAGATGCGGCAATTGATGTTGACGGTTGCGCTCTGCGGCAGGGCGTTGAGCGCGTGGCCGCCGTTGAGCATGGTGGCTACGCAGGTGGTACGGACCTGGCCGACGTAGGCGGGGTCGGCCGAGATGATGGCAGCGGCCGCGGCATCGTCGGGGTGAGCGGCGAATCGGGTCATCGCGGCGCCCAGCGGGCCGGGCGTGTGGGCGCCGAGCGCGCGCAGGGAGGCTAGGGTGATCTCGTTGCTCTTCGGCGGGAACTGGTAGGCGGCAACGCGATCAATAATGCGCGCGAGTCGGTAGATGGCGTTGTCGTGGTTGGGTTCGCTGGAGTGGCCGCCCGGCGAGGTCAGGCCGATCTGGAAGTCTGCGTAGGTCTTTTCCGCAGCCTGGATCTGGTACAGCAGGGGCTTGCCGGTGGCTGGATCAAGCGTGCCGCCGCCGGCGTCGGCGTTGAGCAGGAATTCGGCGTCGTGATAGCGCTTGGCCAGTTCGCGGGTGGAGGCCATCGTGGTCTCCTCATCGCCGGACAGCAGCAGGATCAGGTCGTGACGTGGTTTGAAGCCCTCGTGCTTGAGCCGGATCAGGGTCTCGACCAGCACCACCACGGCGGTTTTCATGTCGGCACTGCCGCGGCCGTAGAGGTAACCGTTCTCTTCGATCAGGGTGAACGGGTCGCGGGTCCAGTCCTTGCGGTTGGCCGCGACTACGTCCATGTGCCCGGACAAAAGGATCGGCTTGCGCTGGCCGGTACCGCGATAAACTGCGACCAGGGCGGCCGTCTCGCCCACCGGGATGATCTCGACATCGCCGGCGGCGAAACCACCGGCCTTCAGCTTGTCGGCCAGATAGGCAGCCAGCACCGGTACCTGGTGTTTGCCTTCCACCGTGGGGATGCTGATTGCGTGCTTCAGTGTGGCCATGGTGTCGGGCAACGCCGCGGCGCTGGTGCCGGCGTGTGCCAGTCCGATGCTGGCACAGAAGGCCAGGGTGGCTGCGGTGGCGGAGCCGATGGCGCGTGCTGCTTTCATTCGAAATACCCTGTGCATGGCTTTGGCAAGGCTCGAGTATGCGCGGCGGATCGCACGCTTGCATCTGCCCCCTGGGATCGCGGCGGCAGCGTGCTAATCTTGCCGTCGTGCTGTCGGCAATGCCGGCAGCACGATACCCCTTGGGGAGTAGCCTGCCTCGCTGGTGCGAGGCGTCTTCGTCAACATGCTCGGCAAGCCTGCCGTGGCGAAGACACCGATCCTGGTTGGCGAGACCAACGGCTGACGGCGTCACCTCGGTGGGGCGCGCTGTCGTGCCGTTGCGCCTAGCCCGACCGATCCGGATAGCCATGAATCCCGTTTCCATCCTTTTGCTCGGCTTTGCCATGTCCACCGACGCGTTTGCCGCGGCGATCGGCAAGGGCGCGGCCATGACCCGGCCGCGTCTCGGTCAGGCGCTGCGCGCCGGTCTGATCTTTGGCGTGATCGAGGCGATCACTCCCGTGGTCGGCTGGCTGCTGGGCAAGGGTGCCTCGCGCTACATCGAGGCCTGGGATCATTGGGTCGCCTTCGGCCTGCTGCTGGTGCTGGGCCTGCACATGATCCGGAACGGACTGAAGCCGGAGTCGGCGGAGCCGGTCGACGAGGCGAGGAAGCATGGCTTCGTCGCCCTTGCGCTCACCGGCCTGTCCACCAGCATCGACGCACTGGCGGTGGGCATGGGGCTGGCTTTCGTCGACGTCCCGATCGCACTGGTCGCGGTGGTGATCGGCCTGTGCACGTTCGGCATGGTGACGCTGGGCATCATGCTTGGTCGCGTGCTGGGCGAGATGGTCGGCAAGCGCGCGGAAGTGCTCGGCGGCATCATCCTGATCGGCGTGGGCGTGGTGATCCTGTATGAGCATCTCGCCGGATGAGCATGGCGGCGTAAGCGGACCGGAACGATTCGTGGTGCAACGCCGACTCCGTGTCGGGAATCCGCTACATGACCGCTGCCGGAAATCTGGCAGGAGGCAGGGTGGTTTGTCGCCAGATTGCGACACCTCTTCCAAGGGAAAATAGGCGAGCTGTTGGTGGCTCCCGCGTGTTGAGCGGGTGCCGTTCGCGGCACGAGGCACGGACTTGTCGTGCCCGGATCAATGCGTCGAGCCGTGTCTGGCCGTGTCGGCATCTCGGCAAATTGTTGGTCCGCATGGGGGCTTTTCATCGCATTCGATTTCCGCACGGACCGTGGCGGAGTCGGATCTGTACACGCCCGAATCATCCCTTGGAAGAATGGAGCTGTTATGCGAATTGAATCGGTAAAGCGGACGTTGTTGGCACTCGGCCTGGGTTCCGTGCTTGCGCTGAGCGGCTGCGCCACCTTGACCACGGGCGGCGGAAAGAACCCGGTCGGCGGGTCGGCGGGTGGCGCGAACAGCACGGACGCCAACAAGACGCTGGAGCACTGCGACCGCCCGCTCGGCACGCTGGCGGTCGAAGAGGATACGGGCACTCCCTGGTATGCCGTGCTGACCAATCAGTATCACCTGCCGGCAACCACGCCGCTCATTCGATTGATGATCCAGCAGAGCAATTGCTTTGTGGTGGTGGATCGCGGGCGTGCGATGGGCTCGATGATGCAGGAGCGTGACCTTGCCGCTTCCGGCGAAATGCGCGGCAACAGTCGTTTCGGCAAGGGTCAGATGGTGGCGGCCGATTATGTGGTGACACCGAGCATCCAGTTCTCCGAGAGCACTGGCGGCGGCGGTGCGGCGGCGCTGGGTGGTCTGGCTGGCGGATACGGCGCGCTGATCGGGGCCGTGGTGGGTTCGATGAAGAGCAGCGAGGCATCCACCACGCTGATGCTCACCGACACCCGCTCCGGCGTGCAGGTGGCCATTTCGCAAGGAAGCGCGAAGAACACCGACTTCGGTTTCGGAGGGGCGCTGGGCGGCATAGGTGGTGCAGGTGCCGCTGGCGCCTACAGCAAGACGCCAGAAGGCAAGGTCATTGCAGCGGCGTTCCTGGACTCCTACAACCAGATGGTAAAGTCCGTTCGGGAGTACGCGCCGCAGCGCGTGGCCGGCGGGCTGGGTACCGGCGGTGCGCTTGCGGTGGATGGCGCCCATCCCTCGTCCGCCGGGAATCTCTCCGTGGCGGATGCCCAGCGCAAGCTGGCATCGTTGGGCTTGTACACCAGCAAGGTCGACGGATTGTCCGGGCCCGGTACTTCGGCAGCGATCCGGAAATTCCAGAAGATCCGCGGGCTGGACGTGACCGGCCACCTGGATGCCGAAACGGCTGACGCATTGCAGCAGTAATTTCTGCGCCAGCAGAATGTAGAACGGCGACGTAGCGGTACGTCGCCGTTCTTCATGTGCGCGAAAGTCAATTTGCAAACGGATGTCCTGGAGGCAATCGTCCGGCGCTTACTTCGCCTCCTTCTCCATCAGCTTCTCGACCATGCTGGCAGGCACTTCCTCGTAGTGATCGAAGATCATGCTGAAGTTGCCGCGGCCGCTGGTGGCCGAGCGCAGGAAGTTGATGTAGCCGAACATTTCAGACAGCGGCACGAAGCCCTGCACGAAGGCCGACGTGCCTTTCTGGCCCTGGTCGGTGATCTGGCCGCGACGGCGATTGATGTCGCCGATGATGTCGCCGAGATAGCTGGCTTCGGTCACCACCTCCAGGCTCATGATCGGCTCCAGCAACTTTGGTTTGGACAGTCGCTGCGCTTCGCGGAAACAGGCGCGACCAGCGATCTCGAAGGCCAGCGCGGAGGAGTCGACGTCATGATATTTGCCGTCGACCAGGCGCGCCTTGAAGTCCAGCACTTCGTAGCCGGCGACCTGGCCCTGGCGTGCCTCGACCTCGATGGCGTGCTGCACCGCCGGGATGTACTCGCGCGGTACGCGACCGCCGACAACCTCGTCGGAAAAGATCACGCCCGAGCCGGGTTCGCCCGGCTCGAAGATCATCTTCACCTCGGCGAACTGGCCCGAGCCGCCGGACTGCTTCTTGTGCGTGTAGGTGTGCTCGACAGTCTGGCCGAAGGCTTCGCGGAAGCTGACCTTGGGCTTGCCCATGTTGGCGTCCACGCCCAATTCGGTACGCATGCGGTCGATGGTGATCTCCAGGTGCAGTTCGCCCATGCCCTTGAGCACGGTCTGGCCGGTTTCCTGATCCACTTCCATCTGCAGCGACGGATCGGCCTTGACCATCTTGTAGAGCGCGGTGGAGAGCTTGTCGACGTCGTTGCGGCTTTTCGGTTCTACCGACACGCTGATCACCGGGTCGGGGAAACGCATGCGTTCGAGCAGGGCCGGGTGGTTCGGGTCGGACAGCGAGTCGCCGGTTTCGGTTTCCTTCATCGAGACGAAGGCGCAAATGTCGCCGGCGCGCACTTCATCGATCTCGCGCGTGTGATCGGCCTGCACCTCGACGATGCGGCCCACGCGCTCCTTCTTGCCGCGGGTGACGTTGAGCAGGGTGTCGCCCTTCTTGATCACGCCGGAATAGATGCGGCAGAAGGTCAGCGTGCCGAACTGGTCGTTGATGACCTTGAAGGCCAGCGCACGTGCCGGCGCGTCGTCGGTGACCTCCTGCTCGCCGATGACGTTGCCGTCCTCGTCGACCATCGAGATGCCGCCGTTTTCGCCGGGGTAGGGCATGTAGTCCACGACCACATCGAGCAACTGCTGCACGCCCTTGTTCTTGTAGGACGAGCCGCACAGCACCGGCACCAGTTTGCCGCTGACGCAGCCTTTGCGGATGCACTTTTTCAGCATGTCCGGATCGTGTTCGCCGGTTTCGATCAGGCGACCGAAGGCGTCGTCGTCCATCGCCAGCGCGGTCTCCAGCATTTCCTCGCGCAGCGTGGGCAGTTGGGCGAGCCAGTCGTTGTCGGCGGTGGAGCTGAACTTCAGGCGGTTCTTCGCCTCCTCGAAGGAAACGGTTTCCCACTTGCTGTCCTTGTCATCGGACTGCCAGATGTAGGCCACGTTCGCGACCAGATCGGCCATGCCGCAGAACTCGTCGCTGCTGCCCAACGGAATCTGGCACAGCAGCGCCGGCGCGTTGAGGCGCTCGCGTATGCCTTTCACGCAATGGGCGAAATTGGCGCCGATGCGGTCCATCTTGTTGACATAGCACACGCGCGGCACGTGATATTGATCGGCCAGACGCCAGTTGGTCTCGGTCTGTGGCTCCACCCCGGCGACGCCGTCGAACACCACCACCGCGCCATCGAGCACGCGCAGCGAGCGATTCACCTCGATTGTGAAGTCCACGTGTCCCGGCGTATCGATCACGTTGATCTGGTGACCCTTCCACTCGGTCGACACCGCGGCCGACTGGATCGTGATGCCGCGCTTGCGCTCCTGCTCCATGTAGTCGGTGGTGGTGGAGCCCTTGCCGTCCTTGGTCTCGTGCGTATTGACGATCTGGTGCTTCTTGCCGGTGTAGTACAGCACCCGCTCGGTGGTGGTGGTCTTGCCGGCATCGATGTGGGCGATGATGCCGATGTTGCGAAAAAGCTTCAGGGATTTCTGACGGGCCACGGTACAACTCCGTTCCAAGGGGCGATGGGCGCCACAGCGCCCATTCGCAAGCCATCCATTGTAACGAGCGTGGCCGTGAAGGCTACGCGTGACCCGGTTCGCTTCCCTTGCGGCTTCCGCTGCCCGGGCCGGCTCAGGCGATGGCGTCGTAGTGGCAGTCGTTTCTGGCCGGCTCACCCAGCTGGCTCAGCAAGATGGCGGTGCGCACGGTGAAGTCGTGCCAGCTCGGCAGCGACGCCAGCTCCAGCCAGTCGGTCCATTCCGGTTGCAGCGAGCGATCGGCGCGCTTTGTCGCGGCCTTGCGTCCGGCCGCGATGGCCGCGCGGATCTCCGGCATGCACTGCAGGAAGTGGCGCAGCGTCTCCTTCTCGCCGCTGCTGAGCCGGCTTGCGGGTGACTCGACCAGCCAGGTGCAGGCCGATTCCATTTCCCACTGGTACTCGGTGGCGAGAAACCAAGTGAACACATCGCCTTCCGCCTCGCCGGCCGCGATCGCCCGGGCGTGCTCGAGAAAGTTGCGCACCGTAGCGCCGTGTTCATCGGATGCTGAAAGGGAGCTCCCCGTCATTGCCAGCATGTGTCTGTCCTCGCGAAGGAAGTATTGAAAGGCTGGACAGACCGCCTGGAGCCGGGTCGCCGCCATTCGTTTCGCGAAAAACCATGCATGGGCAATGCCAAGCGCTGGGCCGGGATCGGAGAGGCGCCTCGCTGGCGCCTTGCGCGCCACAAACCGGGTGCTGACGCGCCGGGTACGCCGCCCGCTGGCAGCGACGCAGTGCGTCAGGTTCTGACCGAAGGCGGGTTCAGGCCGACGTCGCGCGGTCGAGCAGATCCTCGTAGAACGCGCCAAACGGCTGGTCCGGGTGGGCAATCTGGATTTCCAGCACCCACAGGCCGCTGGCCGGAGCCTGCTCCAGGTCGCCCAGGTCCCCGCCGCGGTGGATTGCATGGGGAAAATCGCTCAGCCGGTGGCCCTTGATCGCGTGGTTGAGCCGCCAGCCCATGGCCTGCGCGCGCTGCTGCGCGAAGGCATACAGGGCACGCCCACTCAATCCTTCGTGACGCCAGCTGGCGGCGACCTCCCGGAACAGCTCGCGTGCCGCCTCGGCACACGCCTGCCGCTGCGGCGCGTGCCCCTGCACGAAGGTGTCACCCACATCGCCCTCATGCCCGTTGAAAACCAGGCCCAGGTCGATGAAGTAGCTGTCGTTTTCACCGAGCCGTACGTTCGGGTCGGAGCGCTGGCGAAAAGTCCTGGTGGTATTCGGGCCGATCCG
This sequence comes from Rhodanobacter sp. G2-10, assembly GCF_055809185.1. NCBI lineage: Bacteria > Pseudomonadati > Pseudomonadota > Gammaproteobacteria > Lysobacterales > Rhodanobacteraceae > Rhodanobacter > Rhodanobacter sp. G2-10. Next base: position 753,745 of record NZ_CM147900.1, read on the forward strand.
GATCAGCGGCGGGTGCCACAGCCGCTCGCAACCGAGCTCGTCGAACACCTCGGCCGCCACCACTTTGGCCTCCGCTTCGCTGATGCCGGGGTGCATGCGATGGTGGATGCCCCGCAAAGCAGCCCAGCTGCGCTCACGCGCATGCTGCATCAAGGCGGGATCGAAACCAGGGCCGACCGCCTCGCGGCCGGAATTCGCGTCGTGCGCCGTGGTCACGTCGACACGAACACCAGCAGCAGGGCGATCGCTGCCGGCAACGCCTGGATCCACAGGATCTTGCGCGCCGCGGTCAGGCCGCCGAAGACACCGGCGACCAGCACGCAACCGAGGAAGAACAGCTTGATTGCCAAACCGTCGGCGCCCAGCCACAGACTCCAGACCAGTCCGGCGGCAAGAAAGCCGTTGTAAAGCCCCTGGTTGGCGGCCAGCGCCCTGGTCTGTTCGGCGAACTCCGGGCTGAGGCCGAATGCCTTCCGGCCGGAGGGCCGCGTCCACAAGAACATCTCCAGGATCAGAAACCACAAGTGCAGCAGGGCGATCAGCGCGATCAGGACATGGGCGGCGGTGGACATGGGTTCTCCGGGGCGCGGTCGATGCCGAAGTGTTGCAGCCGCGACCTTTGGCGGCAACGCCGCGACGCACCTACTCCGTCGCCGGCTCGATCGCCTTCAGTGTCACCACCAGCACGTCGCGATGCGCGGGTTGGGTCGGATCGATCGGTGTGACAGCCGTTACGCCGTGGCACACGCGGGCATCCTCGACCAGGGCGGCGTCGAACGGGTGGGCGAGGGTGAAACTGCCGAGCATGCAACCGTCGTCGGCATGAATCGTCGTCGTGCCGCTCTCGATGTTGAGCCGATCGACCAGCATCACCAGCACGTAGTCGACGCCGTCACGGTGGACGCCTTCGGGGGTGGGTTCGCCGGGTTCGTCGGCGCGAGCCTCGATCCGGAACTGGTGCGCCTCGACATGCCAGCGCCGTGGCCCGCCGGGCTTCATCGGCGTAAACAGCGCGTGTGCGAACTGCAGGATCGCGCGCATGCTGGCGCCCCTGGAAATCACCGGGCGTATCGGCAGAAACCAGCGCTGGATGTCGCCCTGCAAGGGGTTGTAGCGCGCACTCTGCCAATGTGCCTGGTGCGGCTCGCGTTGCACGCTGCCATCGGCCTCGATCGTGAACGTGGCATGGCGCCGGCGCCGATGCCGGCCCAGCCTGGCCAGGTAGGTGTCGGGCGCCAGGTCATCCCAGCTGGCGCGGAATGCCTCCCAGTCGTCCATGTCCTCCTTGCCCAGGAAGTGACGCATGTTGTCGGCAGTGAGGAAGGCAAAGCCGTCGCGATGCAGGGATTCCTGCAGGGCGGCGCGGTCGGGAGGGGCGGTCATGGGCGTCACGGTAGCAGGATCGCCGGTGGCGGCCAATCGCTTCGTGCAGCCCGTGCCCTGCGCGGTCGGTTGCTGCTCGCGCCCTCGCCGGGCTGCAAGGCGGGGTTGGCCATCAGGCGCATGGAGCGTAGATATGGCCTGCGGAGCCGGCAGGGCGGTCTGGAATGAGCGTGTCTGACCAGATCAATCCGCCTTGCATGAAAGATGGCCGTTTAGATGTTTAGACGTCTATTGACAACATCCATCGAAGCACTCACTATCCACCCACTCATCGAGACCGGCTGAGGGACAGGCCCTTTGACGCCGGGGCAACCTGCGGAATGTTTCCGCCACGGTGCCAACTCCTGCGGAGGTGCCTGGTGCACCTGCCGGAAGATGGGCGTCATCGGTTCCGCAGCAGCCAGCTGCCGCCGCCGTGACGACCTTTCCGGCACCCGCGGAGCGATGCCTGCCGGAGAGGAGCCATGACGCTGCAGACCCAAACCCGTCGAGTCGAAGAATGTCATGCCACCTTTGAGGGCATGTTCGAGGCGCTGCGCAGCCAGCCGGAGGTTGCCGTGCAGCGCGGCACGCGCCGCGTGACGCTCGCGCCGAAGTATGGCGAGGGCCAGCGCGAGGTCGAGGTCAGCTACGCGTGGTTCGGCACGCTTGGAGCGCCCGTCGTGATCGTGCAAGGTGGCATTTCGGCTGATCGCAACGTCACGGCCCTGGACGAACAGGCACCTGCCGGTTGGTGGCAAGCGCTGGTGGGCGACGGCGCGGCGATCGACCTGTCGCGCTGGCGGGTACTGGCCTTCGACTGGCTGGATGCGGCCCAACTGGGTGCCAACGCGGTATCCAGCGAGGACCAGGCCGACGCCCTGGCAGCTTTGCTGCAGGCGCTCGGCGTGACCCAGGCGCATGCCTTCGTCGGTTCATCCTATGGCGCGATGGTGGCGCTGGCGTTCGGGGCGCGGCACGCGCGTCGGGTCGGCAGGTTGGTGTTGCTGGCCGGCGCGCACCGGCCGCATCCGCTCAGCACCGCGCAGCGCAGCGTGCAGCGCGGCATCGTGCGGCTGGGCCAGGCCAGCGGGCGGGGCGACGAGGCGCTCGCCCTGGCACGCCAGTTGGCGATCACCACCTATCGCGGCAGTGCCGAGTTCGGTCGGCGCTTCGCCGGTGCGCCCGAGCGGCGCGATGACCGGTTCCATTTCCCGGTCGAGGACTATCTCGAACATCAGGGGCATCGTTTCGTGGAGCGCTTCGATGCCGAGCGCTTCCTTGCCCTGTCGGAGTCGATCGACCTGCACGACGTGGCGCCGGAGCAGGTGCCGACGCCGGCCACCCTGATCGGCTTTCCGTCGGACCGCCTGGTGCCGCTGGCCGACCTGTGCGAGCTGCAGCGTCGCCTGCGCGGCGCGGCGACGCTCGAAGTGGTGGAGTCCCCGTACGGCCACGACGCCTTCCTGAAAGAACCCGAACAACTCGCGCCCCTGCTGCGCGAAGCCCTGGCATAGCGACGCCCCGCATGGCGGGCTCCGCCCGCCAGCTCTTCGGTGACACGCGACGCCCCAACCGCCGGCGGGCAGAGCCCGCCCTACGACAAGCAGCACTCAGCGATTGATCAAGAATCCGGAGATCGAGATGACCCTGCCCACCCCCTGTACCCGCGCCGTGCGCGCCGGCATCGAGAGCGATACCCAGCACGGCGCCGTGGTGCCCGCGTTGCACCTGTCGACCAATTACAGCTTCGAGGGTTTCGGCCGCAAGCGCGCGTACGATTACTCGCGCAGCGGCAACCCCACGCGTGACCTGCTGGGCGAGGCGTTGGCGGATCTGGAGCAGGGGGCCGGTGCGGTGGTGACGGCCAGCGGCATGGCGGCAGTGGCGCTGGCGCTGGAACTGGTGCCCGCAGGCGCTACCGTGCTGGCGGCGCATGACTGCTATGGCGGTACCTGGCGGTTGCTCGATGCCTGGGCGAAGAAGGGGCGATTCAAGGTCGAGTTCGCCGACCTCACCGACAGCGTCGCGCTGGCCGCCGGGCTGGCGCGCAAGCCCGCCCTGGTGTGGGTGGAGACGCCGTCCAACCCGCTGCTGCGCATCACCGACATCCGCCACGTGGCACAGGCGGCGCATGCCGTGGGCGCCTTGCTGGTGGTCGACAACACCTTCCTGTCGCCGGCCTTGCAGCAGCCTTTGCTGCTCGGCGCGGACGTGGTCCTGCACTCGACCACCAAGTACATCAACGGTCACAGCGACGTGGTCGGTGGCGCGGTGGTGGCACGCGACGCCGCGGTGCTCGAACAACTGCAGTGGTGGGCCAACTGCTCGGGTCTCACCGGCGCGCCGTTCGACAGCTACCTGACCTTGCGTGGATTGCGCACGCTGGGCGTACGCCTGCGCCAGCACCAGGAGAATGCCGAGCGCGTCGCCGCGCACCTGGAAGCTCACCCGGCCGTGCGCACTGTGTACTTCCCGGGGCTGGCGAGTCATCCCGGCCATGCGCTGGCCTCGCGCCAGCAGCAGGGATTCGGCGCGATGTTGAGCTTCGAGCTGGAGGGCGAGCTTGCCCAGATCGCGGCCTTCGTCAATGGACTCGAAAATTTTTCGCTGGCCGAATCGCTGGGTGGCGTGGAGAGCCTGATTGCGCACCCGGCCACGATGACGCATGCGTCGATGGCGGCAGAAGCGCGCCACATCGCCGGCATCTCGGACAGCTTGCTGAGGGTCTCGGTGGGGATCGAGGATGGCGACGATCTGCTGCGCGATCTGGACGCGGCGCTGGTGCGCGCCGAAGGCGTGGAAAAATCGAAACGTCGGGTAGTGGCATGAGTGCGGTGGTCCAGGGGGAGACCGTGCGCGCAGGAGCGCACCCTGTGCGCGACCTCCCCAAAGAGCATTCGCGCACAGGGTGCGCTCCCGCAAACATCGCCATCGTGCTGCTCGGCACCGGCGTGGTCGGCGGCGCACTGCTGAAGTTGCTCAACACGCCGGCAGCCGCCGGCATACGCCTGGTCGGCGCGGCAAATTCCCGCCGGCAGCAGACCGATCCTGTTCGCCTGGCCAGTCGCGGCTTGCGCGAGCAGCTGAATGGCTGGGGTGATACGCGCGACAACGCACGCCTGCTCGACGCGCTGGATGCCAGCGGGGCCGGCACCCGGGTGATCGTGGATGCCAGCGCCAGTACCGAGGTCGCGGCGCGACATGCCGAGTGGCTGGCCCGTGGCTATCACGTGGTTACCGCCAACAAGGCGCTGGCCGGCGGCGAACTGTCCGGCTGGCGCGCACTTCAATCGGCGTTGGCGCATGGCGCGCATTACGGTGATTCGGCCACGGTCGGCGCGGGGCTGCCGGTGCTTTCCACGCTGCGCCGCCTGCGTCTTTGCGGCGACGCGCTACTCACCCTGGAAGGCGTGTTCAGCGGCTCGCTGTCGTGGCTGTTCAACCAGTACGACGGCAGCCGCCCGTTCTCGGCCCTGTTGCGCGAGGCGCGCCAGCTTGGCTACACCGAGCCGGACCCGCGCTCGGACCTGTCTGGCGAGGATGTCGCGCGCAAGCTGCTGATCATCGCCCGCCACGCCGGCTTCTCGATCAGCAGCGAAGAGGTGATCGTGGAGAGCCTGGTGCCGGAGTCCTTGCGCGACATCGACAGCGGGACTTTCCTGACGCGACTGGAAGAACTCGACGCGCCCCTGGCGGCGCGCCACGCCGAGGCGGCCAACCACGGCCACGTGTTGCGATTCCTGGCGCGGCTTAACCAGCGCGGCCATGCCCGCGTAGGTCTGGTCGAGGTGCCTGCCACCCATCCGGCGGCCCGTTTGTACGGCACCGACAACCAGTTCGCGCTCAGCACCACCCGCTACAACACCCAGCCGCTGGTGATCCAGGGGCCGGGCGCGGGCCCGGAAGTGACGGCGCAGGCATTGCTGGGGGATGTGCTGGCGCTGGCCTGAGTGCGCTGCGGCTCAGTGACCGGTGATCCGTTCCGCGGTTTCCTCATCGGGCGGTACCAGCACGGTGCCGGGATGTTCGTGCGCTTCCAGCCGCGCGGCTTCCACCGACGGTGTACGCCAACCTGACCGCACGCCCCACAGGTAGAACCCCAGGCCGATCACCGCCACCAGCGCCAGATCCCAGCCATAGGTCAGGTAGCCGCGGCCGCCGAAGGTGGTGCTGCCGGCCCATGACACGATCGCCAGTGTCGGCAGGTAGCAGATCAACCACCAGGCACCCTTCAACTGGCGGCCGAAATCGTGCCACCCGCTCTTGGCCTGGTAGTAGAAATACACCGGCAACGCGACCACCATCAGCAGGATGATCTGGCCGGTCAGCGGCCACCTGGCCCAATAAAGCAACTCGGTGGACATGATGAAGGCGATCCCGGCCACGATCGGCAGGCCAGCCAGCCGGAACGGACGGCCGAGTTCCGGCGCGGTGCGGCGCAGCGTCATCACGCTGACCGGCCCGGTGAGGTAGGAGATGATCGTGGCCACCGAGATCACCGCCGCCAGCGAACCCCAGCCGCGGAAGAAGAACAGGAACAGGAACGACACGCCCAGGTTCACCCACATCGCCGGGCGCGGCACGCCCCACTTCGGATGCACGCGGCCGAGGATCTTCGGCAGCGTGCCGTTGCGCTCCATGCCGTACAACATGCGCGCCGTGGTGGCGGTGTAGGTCATGCCGGTGCCGCTGGGGCTGATCACCGCGTCGATGAACAGCAGCGTGGCCAGCCACTGCAATCCGAGGATGATGGCGAGGTCGGCGAACGGCGAGCTGAAGTCGATCCCGTGCCAGCCCACGTTGGCCAGCATCTCGCGTGGCACCGCGCCGATGAAGGACACCTGCAGCAGCACGTAGACCACGGTGGCCAGCGCAATCGCGCAAACGATCGCGAACGGAATGCTCTTGCCGGGATTGCGCGCCTCGCCGGCCAGGTTCACCGGACTCTGGAAGCCGTTGAAGCTGAAGACGATGCCGGCGATCGCCACGGCGGTGAGGATCGAGGCAAAGTCGGTCTTGTGCAGTTCGCCGTGGATGCCGACGCTGAAGTTTTCCGGATGGAACCCGCTCATCATCAGCAGCACGGCGGTCAGGGCCGGAATGACCAGTTTGAACAGCGTGATCGCGGTGTTCGAGCGCGCGAACAGCTTCACGCTCCAGAAGTTGAACAGGAAGTACATCACCACCAACGCGGCGGCGATCAGCAGGCCGGCGGTGCTCAGTTCGCCATGACCGCCGGGGACCGAGTGATACAGGTCCTTCGCCCACTGCCACTTCCACGACGACATGTACTGCGCCGACGCTTCCGCTTCGACCGAAATCACCGAGACAATCGCGATCCAGTTCGCCCAGGCGGCGATGAAGCCCACCAGCGAGCCATGCGAATAGTGCCCGTAACGCACCATGCCGCCCGATTCCGGGAACATCGCGCCCAGCTCGGCATAGGTGAGCGCGATCGTCATGATGATCGCCGCGCCCAGCACCCACGCCCAGATCGCGCCGGGACCGGCAATCTGCGCGGCGCGCCAGGCACCGAAAAGCCAGCCCGAGCCGATGATCGAGCCCAGCCCGGTCAGCATCAGGGCGAACGGGCCGACGTCGCGGCGGATTGCGCGTTCCTGGGTCATCGAGGGTTCCCTTGCCGGCACGAAATGCGCCGTGAAGGGGCGGATGTTTGCAGAATCGGCCGGCAGATGTCATCTCCCGGTGGTCATGGCGGCCGCTTTGCTCCCTCTCCCCGGCGCAATGGGGGAGAGGGCCGGAGCGAAGGGCGCTCTCGCGCTGTTGGTTCCGGAAGTCGCCTTACGGAGGCCGCTTGAGTGTGGTTTCGTGATGGGCCACGTACCTCAAGAGCAAGGGCTTACGTGCGTCTTCGGCGCCCGAGGTACTTTTTCTTGGTGCTTGTCCGAAAGAAATGTACCCAAGAGAAAAAGACAGCGCGCTTGGCGCTTGACTGCTGCCCACGACGGTCTGCATCCGCGAAAACTCCGGCGCCCACGACCGTTTGACGCGGGCGGCGGCCTCGATACCTCGGTCGGATGCCTGACGCAGGTCACCAACGAAGCATCAAGAAGTGAACCTGGAGACTCATGTCGCCGCCTCCGGCTTCAGGCGCGGCGGCGGCGGATGATCGTGAGTCCGACCAGGGCAAGGAGGCCGACGCCGTACATGGCCAGGGACCCCGGTTCCGGCACAGTCGTCGGCCCAGTCACCGCCGCTGCGTCACCGTAAACAAGAGTATCGAGGGTGTACGAAAATCCTGTTCTGGAAGCTATCGTTACGCTGCTGAAGGGGATGGCCGATACGAATCCGATGAACTCCCCGGTGCTGGTGTTCGGGAACGTCTCATAAATACTGTTGACTATGTCGCCAGTGTCGAGAGATGCCGTATAGGCTCCGGCAGAAGTGGCGTACGTATTTATATCAATGGCGAACGCAGTGGTCGAACTGTTGAAAAAAAACGTGGCTGTCTCGCCTGCCAGGAAGTAGCCAGCTGAAGTGGAGCCCAACCCGTTGGGGAAGGTGGTGGTAAGAAAGTTGGCCGTGACGACTGGTGAGCCAAGAGAAGCGCCGTACGTGACATCAGCAGTCGCGCCAAGAATTGTCCCCGCAGCAAGAGAATCGAAATTCTGCTGGATAACGGTGCCACCGTTGACGGCAGTTTGGAATGTGGCACGGTCTACGCTGGAGACAACTGTCGCGGAGGCAAGCGAAGGAATCAGCGCGAACAGAGCTGAAAAAGCTAGGACGTGGCCTCTCGAAAATAGTGTGTTCATCATGAATTTCCTACCCCATTTGGAAGGTTGAACAAGTCGTCTCGCCCGTGAGCTGATGGATCACGATGCCTGCCGCCGCGAAGAAAGCCGCGGCAGCCGTTGCAGCGGGCGCTAAACATGCATCTGTTGAATCGAGGTTGATCAGCATTTGCTGACCTCTGACGGATGGATGTCGGCAGATTTGCAAGCATCGAGCGCGCCATTTTCATAAGTCATTGTTTTCCCTGATTGTTTGAAGGTGGAAAGTCCGCCCGATGCGTGCAAGATGTGTTAAGTCTTCCGACGTGGGAAATTGCAAAGAATGCTTTTTTTGCCTTGAAACCCACCCTGCATGTGTCATTTTGCCGAAATCGCAATAACGTAAAGGTTTCCGACAGCCCTTGGGACTCGTGCTATGCCACTGGAAAATTGCGAGTGACTGCTTCCGGCAATGAACCGGGTTCGCGGAGGGCAGTTCCCGGCCGGCTCCAGGCGATCCTGCTTGTGTGAAAGCCGCCCGGTGCTGGCAGCTTTTCGCAGCCGCAACCGCGCACCGTAAATCTCCCGCCTTCAGATGATCAGCGCACGGCAAGTGCGGGTTTCGGCTGCCGATGAGATCGGGCGGCAGAACTGGTCAAAGTGTCGGCATGCTTTACACTTTGCGGCGCTATCCGATAAGTCTTTTGCACGTTTGTTCGCGAAAACAACATGTTGCGAGCAAGGCACGATTTGTGCTTGATTCTCTTTGATACCCCGACAGCCTGGCTGCATAACCCCAGCTACAGAATCCCGGATTACAGAAGATGTCGATTCGCTTTGTTTTCAAGATCGCTGGCGCCACCCTCGCCACCGCCTTCGCCGTAGGCTTTCTGTCGCCGGCCGCGCAAGCTACCCCCATCGTCTTCTACAACGACGCCAGTACGCATACCACGGAACGCTTTACGGTCGGATGCGGTGGCGCGAACGGCGATTGCGCTGGTGTGCTCGAGGCTGTCAGCGACACCAGTCCGCTGGCGTGGAGCTCGACGGTTGGCGAGATGTTGGGAGGTCCTTCCAACGCGAGTCCGGCAAGCGAGACGACTTTCGTCAACGGCATGCTTGGCACCGCCTTGTCGGCCAATACGGGCAACCTCCTGCCAAGCAACAGCAATTCATTCCAGTTTTCTCTGGATGCAGGATATTTGCTGGTCAAGGTTGGTGGCGGCTCAACCGGGCAGGCCTACGCCTTGCTAAGAAACCTGGGTGGCACGCCGGACGTGTGGTTCACCAAGACTGGCCGAGCGGCTGGTCTTAGCCACTACATCACGTTCGGAGATGCCCCGACGCGCGTCCCGGAGCCCGCGGCCCTGGGTTTGTTCGGCTTGGGTTTGTCATTGGTTGGCGGCTTGCTGGCAATTCGTCGTCGTCATGGGCAAGGCGATAGCCGTTCCCTGTGACCTTCAGACAATCCCCGGCAACGGGGATTGTTTTTTGAAGTGCTTCCGGCAGGGCGCGTTTGCCCGGGGATGAACTGGTGGAGCTGCGGCGCTGGAAGGCGAGGGAAAGCGGCACTACATCCATGCGTGCGCACCGCAGCGTCACGACCTCACTTCAACACTCGATGACGTTGACCGCCAACCCGCCGCGACTGGTTTCCTTGTACTTGTCCTTCATGTCGCGTCCGGTGTCGCGCATGGTCTTGATCACCTTGTCCAGCGACACGCGATGCTTGCCGTCGCTCTTGAGCGCCATGCGACTGGCGTTGATGGCCTTGACCGAGCCCATCGCGTTGCGCTCGATGCACGGGATCTGCACCAGCCCGCCGATCGGGTCGCAGGTGAGGCCGAGGTTGTGTTCCATGCCGATCTCGGCGGCGTTTTCGACCTGCATCACGTTGCCGCCGAGCGCGGCGACAAGGCCGCCGGCGGCCATCGAGCAGGCCACGCCGACTTCGCCCTGGCAGCCGACCTCGGCGCCGGAGATCGACGCGTTTTCCTTGTACAGAATGCCGATCGCGCCAGCGGTGAGCAGGTAGTCGATGATGCCGTCTTCATCCGCCTTGGGGCAGAAGCGCAGGTAGTAGTGGCCGACGGCGGGCACGATGCCGGCGGCGCCGTTGGTCGGCGCGGTGACCACACGACCGCCGGCGGCGTTCTCCTCGTTGACCGCCAGGGCGTAGAGGTTGACCCAGTCGAGAATGGTCAGCGGATCGCGCAGCGCGGCTTCGGGCTGGTTGCGCAAGTCCTCCAGCATCGCCGGGGCGCGGCGGTTCACGTGCAAGCCGCCGGGCAGGGTGCCGGGTGAACGCAGGCCGCGGGCGACGCAGTCCTGCATGGCCTTCCAGATGGTCAGCAGGCCGGCGCGGGTTTCCGCTTCGCTGCGCCACACGCTCTCGTTGGCCAGCATCAGTTGCGCAATGGTGATGTCGTGCTTGAGGCACAGGTCGAGCAGTTCGTCGCCGCTGGAAAACGGATAGGGCTGGGCGGTGGTGTCGGCGACGATGCGGTCTTCGGCCGCTTCGTCGTTGTTCACCACGAAGCCGCCGCCAACCGAATAGTAGTCGCGACTGGCCAGCTCGTTGCCGTCCGCGTCGTAGGCGCTGAAGCGCATGCCGTTGGGGTGGAACGGCAGCTTCTGGCGCTTGTTGAAGATCAGGTCGCGCTTTTCGTCGAACGCGATCTCGTGGCGGTCGAGCAGGCGCAGTCGCTTGTTGCCGCGAATGCGCTCGAGCGTCTGCGGAATGTTGTCCGGATCGACCGTGTCGGGATGCTCGCCCTCGAAGCCGAGCAGCACCGCCTTGTCGGTGCCGTGGCCGCGACCGGTCAGCGCCAGCGAGCCGTACAACTCCGCTTGCACCCGCGCTACCTGGTCGAGCACGCCTTTCTCGTCGAGCCAGCGCTCGGCGAAGCGGGCGGCAGCGCGCATCGGTCCCACCGTGTGCGAGGAGGACGGCCCGATGCCGATCTTGAACAGGTCGAATACGCTGACGGCCATGGTTGCAACTGCGCAGGGGAATGACCGGTTATTCTACGCGGCGCCCTCACCCATTCGCAGCCGCATGTCTGACCTGATCCTGTACCAACGCGATTACTGCCACTTGTGCGACAAGGCGCTCGCCGTGATGGCCGAAGCTCGTGTACCGGATTTCGACAGCGCCTGGGTGGACGACTCCGACGAGCTGGAGCGACTTTACGGCACGCGCTTGCCCGTGCTGCGCGACGACCGCGATGGTCGCGAACTGGATTGGCCCTTCGACGCCGCCGCCGTACGCGCATTCCTCGGCTTCGCGTAGAGCGGGCTCTGCCCGCCGCTCTTGTCCCGCAACGCCGGATTGGCGGGCGGAGCCCGCCCTGCGCGTGGTCAGCGGGGGCGGGACTTCAGGCGCTTCAGGATTTCCTCGCGCGCCTCGCGCAGGATGGAGTCGCGGTCGAGGCTGGCGACGACGTCGGCGACGGCGCGCTTGGCGCCAGCCTCGCCCCAGGATTTTCCGGCAACCAGGTAGCGTTCGGCGGCGCGACCGATCAGCACGGTGGCGTACCAACCCAGCGCGCCCTGTGCGGCGGCGGTGACCACCACGGACAGGCCGGCGCTGAGGCCTTTCAGCGCCGAAGCGACCAGCTGGATACCCCAGATCGCGCCCATCAACGCTGCCAGCTGGGCCGAGATCACCGCGACGAGGCGACCGGATTCACTGCGCGTCAGCGGCAGGCCGTAGACGCGTGACAGTTGCACCACCATCGCGGCATCGAGTCCGGCGGCGGCGAGCAGATCGGCCACCGGTATCGGATTCAGGGCGACTGCCACGCCCTTGGCGATGCAGTAGTTGTGGATCAGTTTCGCCGCCACGGCTTTCCGGGTTTCGGCGATGCGTGCGCTGACCTGGTCGGTAAGCCGGCCGGCGTAAAGACCGGCGTTGATTGCCGACAGGCTCTTGCCTTCACGCGCCGCAATCGCCAGCAGGCGTTCGCGCAATGTGGCGACGTCCGGCGCGGCAATCTGCTGGTGTTCGTGTTCGTGGCCGCGCGCATCGACTTCGACCACGCGTCGCGGCGCAGGATGGGCGGCCACCGCGAGCACGTTGTCTTCGCGCACCATCTCGGCCACGCGTAGACGCAGATGCGCGAGCAGGTCGGCCAGTTCGTCGGCGCTGTAGCGGTCGGCCTTGTTGAGTACCAGCAGCAGTGGACGCTGGGTGGCGGCGAGAGTTTGCAGCGCATCGAGCTCCTCGCGAGTGAGGTCGCCGTCGCAGACGAACACCACCAGATCGCTGACCTCGGCCACCTCGAAGGCCAGTTTTTCCCGGGCTTCTCCGTCCAGTTCGTTGATGCCGGGCGTGTCGATCAGTACCAGGCCATCCTGCCGTGCCTCGTCCAGCGCGGCCGCGTCAGCACTGACCGTGGTGCCGTGCAGGACACCGACCTGGAACGCCTCGCGGCCGAGCAGCGCGTTGCCCAGCGCCGACTTGCCGGTCGACACGCGACCGAACACCGCCACGTGCAGCTCGCCGCGCTCCAGGCGGGCCAGCATGCTTTCAATCCGGCTGAAATCCGCGCCGAGTTCGCTGCGCACCGACGGCGGTATGGTCGGGTCGTCGAGCAGGCTGCGCAGACTGTCGGCGACACGGGTCGAGCCCGCGTCATTGCGGGGCGCGGATGCGGTCCCGGGTTGTTCGCGATCCGGCCGGATCCAGCCGCGCAGGCGTCGCCATAGTGTGTCGCGGCTCATCGCGGGGAGCTTACTTCGCCACCAGTTGCAGGTGCGCCTTGATCTTCACTTCGGCACCGATCACCGAGGTATCGGCGTATTCGCCCGAGCCCACCCCGAAGTCCAGCCGATTCACGGTTCCGCTCACGTCCAGCGTGGCGCCGCCGGCCTGCGGCTTGAAGGTGATGTGCAGGTGCACGGGTTTGGTCACGCCACGCAAGGTGAGCTTGCCGTCGGCGATCACCTGTTCGCCGTCGCGGTGAAAGCCGGTAGTGACGAAGTGCGCTTGGGGAAACTGCGCCACGTCGAAGAACGCCTCGCCCGGCAGGGCAGAATCCCGGTCGCTGTCGCCGGTCTTCACGCTGGCCAGGGTCACCTTGACGTCGAACTTCGAGGCGGCCAGATCTGCGGCATCAAAACGGATGTCGGCGCTCCACTGGTCGAAATGACCCTCGAACGCCTCGCCCTGGAAGACGGCGCTGAAACCGAGCTGGCTGGATGCCGGCTGCACCGTGTAGTCGGCGGCGGCGGCGATGCCGGGCAGGGCGAAGATCAACAGCAGGATGGCGAGGCACTTCATGGGCGGTCTCCGTCGGAAGGCTTGCGCAGGCGGCCGAACGGCAGCATCCGGCGCAGCACGTTGTCGTTGTCGAACACGTGGTGTTTCAGTGCGGCGCCCACGTGCGCCACCAGCACCAGGATCAGGAACCAGAACAGGTATTCGTGCACGCCATGCGCGAAATGGCGAATCGTGTCGTCCTTCGCCGCCAGCGGCGGCAGGTTGAACAACTTGAACCATTGCAGTGGCTTGCCGCTGACCGAATTGAACCACCACCCGGTCAGCGGTATCGCCAGGATTACCACATACAGCACGCCATGCACGGCGCGCGCCGCCAGCATCTGCCAGCGCGGCCCGGGCTGTTCGGCGGGCCGGCGGTCGCCCCAGCGCCACAGGATCCGCAGCAGCACCAGCGCCAGCACGGTGAGCCCGATCGACTTGTGCAGGGCCAGCCAGTTGATCTTCTGCATCGGCGAGCTGGCCAGATCCATCAGCAGGCCGAAAGTGCCATTGCAGAGAATGGCCAGGGCGATGATCCAGTGGAAAAACTTGCTGACCGCGCCCCATTGCTGTTCGTTGCTGCGCAGATTCATGGTTGCTCCTTGGACGAGGGATGCTCGCGGATCGCTTCGAGTTCGAGCCATACACTGACATGTTCGCCGATCGAACCGGCGTAGGCATGCATGCCGAAGTCGTTGCGGTTCAGCATGGCGGTGGCGGAAAAGCCGGCCACCGTGTGCATGCCGTAGACGGTTGCCGCGGCGCGGTTGAAGGTGAAGGGGATGCGCACGGGCAGGGTGATGCCGCGCAAAGTCAGTTGTCCGTGCAGCACGCCATGTCGCGCGTCGGTACGCTCGACCCGGGTGCTCACGAAATGAGCATGGCGGTGTGTGCGGCAGTCGAGCAGGGCCTTCTTGCAGACCGCCTTGTTCCAGTCGTCGTCGCCCATGTCCAGGCTTTCCAGGTCGATGTCCAGTTCGGTGGCGGCGTCGCTCCAGTCGTCCGGATCGAAGCGCAGCCAGCCCCTGGCGATGTGCAGCCGGCCGAACGGGCGCGAGTAGCCGTTGTGGCTGATGCTGAAGATGATCTGGCTGTGGAGCGTGTCATAGCGCCACATGGCGGCATGCGCCGGGGTGAGTGGAAGCAGGGCTGCGGCGAGCCCGAACAGCCAGGCGTGGAGGCGGACATGAGACATGCGGTGAAGTCTGGCCGATCGGCGCGACGGGTGCCAGTTCGTCGCGCGTGACCAACAGCCCGCCCGACAGCATTCCGACCGTAGGGCGGGCTCTGCCCGCCGTCGCTTCCGCCTCGATGCAGGATGGCCCTCGATCGCGCAGCCGCAGGCACGCTTCAGAACGCGCGTTGCACCGCGTAATCAGCCAGCGTGACCAGCGCATCGCGATAGCTGGAGGCAGGCAGCGAGGCCAGCGCTTCCCGCGCGGCACACGCATGCGCCAACGCGCGCTCGCGGGTGCGCTCGAGCGCGCCGGAGTCGCGGATCGAGGCGATGATGCGGTCCAGCGAATCCAGGCCGCCGTGCTCGATCGCGTGCCGCAGCGATTGCGCCTGCTCGGGGCTGGCCTGCTGCAGGGCGTAGATCAGCGGCAGGGTCGGCTTGCCTTCGGCCAGGTCGTCACCGATGTTCTTGCCCAGCGTACCGGCATCGCCGGTGTAGTCGAGCAGGTCGTCGGCGATCTGGAAGGCGTAGCCCAGTTCCATGCCGTAGCGACGCAGGTCGGCAACCTGTTGCTGCGGCAGGCCGCCGAGCAGGCCGCCCAGTTCGGTGGCGGCGGCAAATAGCACGGCGGTCTTGCGCTCGATCACGGCCAGATAGGCGGCCTCGTCGACGTCGGCATTGCCGATGTTGAGCAGTTGCAGTACCTCGCCCTCGGCGATGGTGTTGGTGGTGTCGGCGAGGATGCGCATGATGCGCATGTCGTCCAGCTCCACCATCAGCTGGAACGAGCGTGAATACAGGAAATCGCCAACCAGCACACTGGCGGCATTGCCCCACAGCGCGTTGGCGGTCTTGCTGCCGCGGCGCAGGTCGGATTCGTCGACCACATCGTCGTGCAGCAAGGTGGAGGTGTGGATGAACTCGATGATCGCAGCGAGTTTCACGTGGTGTTCGCCGCGGTAGCCGGCGGCGCCGGCGGCCAGCACGTGCAGCATCGGACGCAGCCGCTTGCCGCCGGAGGCGATGATGTGGTCCGCGATCTGGTTGATCAGCACCACATCCGACGCCAGCCGCTGGCGGATCAACGCGTCGACGCGTTGCATGTCGGCCGCGGCGAGGTCGCGTACCTGGGCGAAGTCGTGCGAGGGTCCGTTGAGGGTTTCGGCGGGCGAGCTCATGCCATGCTTCGTGGAGACGTGAGCGCCGATTATAGAGGGTTGCGGCAGTGCGCTGCGCTGGTGGTCGGGAGGTGTGTGCGTGGCAGCTGTCGTCATCTTCGCCCGAGTTCGTGGCGTTGTGTCGCACCGGGGCGGCGGGCAAACGTGCCTATAATCGAACGCTTCCGCAGTCAGAAAAGTGTGGTGTGACGCCGTGAGCAAGCTCAGCAAGGGTGAACTGAAGACTTCCTTTGCGCTCTCCAGCGTGGTCGGCCTGCGCATGTTCGGCCTGTTTCTGATCATGCCGGTGTTCAGTGCCTATGCGCTGCATCTGCCCGGTGCCACGGCGCTGCTGGTGGGTCTGGCCATCGGCATTTACGGTTTCGCGCAGGCTGCGCTGCAGATCCCGGTCGGCCTGTTGTCCGACCGGATCGGGCGGCATGTCACGATCACGCTGGGCCTGCTGGTGTTCATCATCGGCAGCGTGGTGGCGGCGTGCGCGCATGGCATCCACGGCATCATCATCGGTCGCGTGCTGCAAGGCATGGGTGCTGTGTCGGGCGCCAGCCAGGCGCTGGCGGCCGATCACTCGCACGCCGACAACCGCAGCAAGGTGATGGGCATCATCGGCGTCAGCATCGGCCTGGCCTTCGTGCTGGCCATCATCCTGAGCGCACCGCTGGCCAGGATCAGCGGATTGCCCGGCTTGTTCGCGCTGACCGCGGTGCTGGCGCTGGGCGCGATCGTGCTGCTCTGGGTGCTGGTGCCGCGGCCCACCGATCATCGTGCGCCTGCCGCAGCGCGGCCGGGTTCGATGCTGCAGATGCTGGTGAAGCCGCAGCTGATGGTGCTCAACGTGTCGGTGTTCATGATGCACACCATGCTGACCGCGGCGTTCGTTGCCATGCCGCTGATGCTGAAGCGGAACACCGGCATGCCGTTGGGCAGCCAGTGGGAGCTTTACCTGCCCGTGATGGTGGTGTCGGCCGTGATCATGGGCGGCGTGCTGCGCCGGGTCACCTCGGTGGCGGGCAGCATGCGGCTGGTGCTGATCTGCGCGCTGGGCCTGGGGCTGGCCTTGAGTGGCTTCAGTACGGCCGGGAGCGGGCACGTGTTGTTGTGGTTGTCGGCCGTGGTGTTCTTCAGCGCTTTCAACCTGCTGGAGGCCAGCCTGCCGAGCCTGGTGTCGCGCCTGGCGCCGGCCCACCTGCGGGGTGCGTCGCTGGGCGCCTATGCCACGAGCCAGTTCCTCGGTGCCGGCGTGGGGGGTGTGCTGGGGGGGCTGATGCTGCAGCGAGTGGGCCTGACCGCGGTGTTCGCCGCGGCGGCCGCGTTGACGCTGTTGTGGGTGCCGCTGCTGTTGTGGGGGCGCTCCCGGGTCGTCGCTGCGGATGCTCCCGTCGCGGTCTGAGCGTCGACCCTGCACGCAGGTGGGGTTTGAATGCCCTGCCGGACGCCCCCATCAAGCAGGAACCTCACCCGGGGCTTCACGATGGCGCATGACATCATCCTGCTGATTGCCCAGTACGGCCTCTTGCTGGTCTTCCTCAACGTGTTGATCGAGCAGGTCGGCGCACCGGTGCCGGCGGTGCCGACGTTGATGGTGGCCGGTGCGCTCGCAGCCAATGGCAGCTTGCCGCTGGCTGGCGTGGTGGGGCTGGCGTTGCTGGCATGCCTGCTTGGCGACCTGCTCTGGTACTGGGCTGGCCGCCGTTACGGTGGCGGCGTGATGCGCACGATCTGCCGCATTTCATTGTCGCCGGACTCCTGCGTGAAACAGTCCGAACTGCATTTCCAGCGCTGGCGTGGGCAGATGTTGCTGGTGGCGAAGTTCATCCCGGGCCTGTCCACGGTGGCGCCGCCGCTGGTTGGCGCCATGGGTCTGCGGCTGGCGACCTTTCTGTGGCTGGATGGCATGGGTTCGCTGCTGTGGATCGGTGTCGCGGTGGCCCTGGGTTACGCCTTCGCGGGCCAGATCGATGTGCTGCTCGCCGCCCTGGCGAATGCCGGCACCGTGGCGCTGGAACTGGTGCTGGGCCTGCTCGCCTTGTATGTGGCGGTCAAATGGTGGCAGCGCCGGCGGTTGCTGCGCGCACTCGGCATGGCGCGCATCAGTGTCGACGAACTTCATCGCGCGATGGCCGGTGAGCACGGGCCGCTGGTGCTGGACGTGCGCTCCGAGGCAGCCCGACAACTGGACTCCCGACAGATTCCCGGCGCCTTGCTGGCCGGCATGTCCACCGTGGGTGAAGCCGTGCGCGGCGTGCCGCTGGATCGGGAACTGGTGATCTACTGCAGCTGCCCCAACGAGGTTTCCGCGGCGAAGGCGGCGCAGTTGCTGGGGACACTCGGTTACCGGCGCGTGCGCCCGCTGCTGGGTGGTCTGGATGCGTGGGCCCGGGCAGGCCTCACGGTCGACCACCTGTCGCCGGTCAAGTCTGCGGCAAAGGGTGACACCTGCGCCGAATAGATCGTTGACATCCCCGAAGGACGAAGAAGGCAGCCGGCCTACAGACGGACAAGTCATCGACCCGCTGGACGCCGCCCTGGGCGCGGTTATGATAGCGAACCCGAACCACCACTCCGGGCGCAACCACTCCTCAACTTGCGCCCGGCTCAACGAGGAAATCCCATGGCACGCGGAGTCAACAAAGTCATCCTGATCGGCAACCTTGGCGCAGATCCGGAAATTCGCCACACCGGCAGCGGCACCGCCATTTGCAGTTTCACCCTGGCAACCAGCGAATCGTGGACCGACAAGCAGTCCGGCGAAAAACAGGAGCGCACCGAGTGGCATCGCATCAAGATCTTCGGCCGCCTGGGTGAAATCGCCCACGAGTACCTGAAGAAGGGCCGTCAGGTCTACATCGAGGGTTCCATCCGCACCGACAAGTTCACCGGCAAGGATGGCGTGGAGAAGTACTTCACCGAAATCATCGCCAACGAGATGCAGATGCTGGGCAGCAACGAAGGTGGTGGTGGCGGATCGCGTTCGCAGGGCGGCGGCCAGCGCCAGGGCGGCAATTACGGCGGCCAGTCACGTGGCGGCGACAACTACGGCAACGAGTCGCGCCAGTCCCCGGCGGCCGCGCCGGACAGCGGCTTTGCGGATGACGAGATTCCGTTCTGAGACACGCCTGTTTTCGAGAAAGATCCACGGAAGCCCCGCCAGTTGGCGGGGCTTCCTTTTTGGCTGCCAACCCGGATGCGTCCGGAAGGCAGGCGACGGGTCACTGCGCGGGCGTCTTTCGCCAGCACAACAGCGCATAAAGCACCGGCATCACCAGCAATACCAGCGGTACCTGAACCAGCATGCCGGAGATGATGGCGATCGCCAGCGGTTGCTGCATCTGCGAGCCCTGACCGATGGCCAGCGCCAATGGCAGCAAGGTCAGGATCGCGGCCAGGGTGGACATCAGGATGGGCCGGGTGCGGTGCTCGCCGGCTTCGTGCAGGGCATCGTGCAGGTCGTGCTTTGTTTCGGCGTCCTGCAGTTCGGAGAAGTAGAAGATCGCCAGCTCGGTAACGATGCCCACGATCATGGTCATGCCCATCATCGCTGAAATGTTCAACTCGATGCCGGTCAGCCACAGTCCCACGAACACCGCGGGAATGGCGAGCAACGGCATCGCCATGATGGTCACGGCGGCGCGGAAACTTTCGTACAGGAACAGCAGCAAGGTGAACACCAGGGCGATCGCCGCGCCGAACACGACCAGCAGACCGCGAAAGGCCTGCTGCTGCTGCTGATAGGTGCCGCCGAGCTGGTACACGACGCCCTTGGGCAGCAATCCGCCGGTGTTCAGGACCTTCTTCACGTCGGCGATGGCCGAGCCGAGGCTGCGACCACTGATCCGAGCCGTGACCGAAACCGTACGTTTCAGGTCGATCCGCGTGATTTCCGGCTGTCCCTGCACCTCGCTGATGGTGGCCACCCGCGACAGCGGCAGCAGATGGCCGTCCGGCGCGCGTATCAGCAGATGGCCGATCTGGCCGATGTGCCGATAGGAACTCTCCGGCAAGCGCACCCGCACGCCAACCAGCTTGCTGCCTTCCGGCATGCTGGCAGCCACGGTGCCGTTGACGGCGGCGGCGACCTGGTCGGTCACGCTCACCGGATCAAGTCCCTCGAGTGCGGCCCTGGTCGGATCGACCTTGATGGTCAGCGCGTCGCCGGCGGGGTTGATGCCGTCACGCACGCCCACCACGCCTTGGATCCTGCCCACGGCGGCAGCGACTTTCCTGGCGGTGGCCTCCAGCGTGGGGCCATCGGCGCCGGACAACTGCACGTCGATCGGCTGCGGCACGGCGACCAGGTCGCCGATGAGGTCCTCCATCAACTGCGACAGCTCGATGTCGAGACCTGGTACCTGTTTTTCGACCTTGCCGCGCACCTGCTCCATCACTTGTTCGGTGGATGGTCGCGAGCCGTTCTTCAGGCGCACGAAGAAATCGCCGGTGTTGGCTTCGGTCAAGCCTCCGCCCAGTTGCAGGCCGGTACGCCGTGAATAGGTATCCACGTTGGGGTTGGCGCGGATGATCGCCTCGACCTGGCGCAGCAGGCGATCGGTCTCCTGCAGCGAGGTGCCTGGTGGCGAGAGGTAATCGAGGATGAAGCCGCCTTCGTCCATGCGTGGCATGAAACCGGAGCCGACCTGGGTATACGCCACACCGCCAAGAGCCAGCAGCGGCACGATCAGCACCAGCACCAGCCAGGGGCGCTTCAAGCCGCGCGCGAGCGTGTTCTGGTAACCCTGCATCATGCCGCGGGTGAAGCGGCCACGCGGCGGTTCGGCCAGATGCTTCTGGTCGAGGAAGCGCTCGGCCAGCAGCGGTACTGCCACCCAGGTCAGCAGGTAGGAAATGATCAGCGCGCTGGCCATCGTCAGCGACAAGGCCTTGAAGAACGCGCCGGTCACGCCGGACAGGAATGCCAGCGGCACGAAGATGATGATGGTGGCCGCGCTCGATCCGGTCAGCGGGCGGGTGAACTCCCAGGCCGCGCCGGCGATCCGTTCATGCACCTCGCCAGCCCCCTTGCCGACGCGGCGCATGATGTGTTCCAGCATCACGATGATGTCGTCGATGATCAGCCCCACGGCCGCAGCCATGCCGCCCAGCGTCATCATGTTGAAGCTCATGCCCAACACCGACAGCAGCAGCACGGTGATGGCCAGCACCGCGGGCACCACGATCAGCGCAATCAGGATCACCCGCGTGTTGCGCAGAAACAAGAACAGCACCAGGCCGGCAAGCACGATGCCGATCAGGATCGCGTCGCGCACGCTGCCGGCGGCAGCGGTCACCAGCTGGGTCTGGTCGTACCAGTTGGCGATGTGCACGCCCTTGGGCATGGACGGCGCGTAGTCGGCCAGCTTCTGTTTCACGTCGCGGGCGATCTGCACGCTGTTGCCGCCGGGTTGCTGGTACACCTGCAGCAGCACCGCGTTCTGACCGTCGGCGTTCACCTTGATCCACTGCGGCACATGGCCGAGCCGGATGCGGGCCACGTCTTTCAGGCGGACACTGCCCCCTTGCCCCGCGCGTACCACGATATTGCCCAGCGCTTCCACCGTCGTCGGCTGGTTGTCGGCCAGCATCAGATACAACTTGTAATGGTCGGAAATCCGCCCCATCGCCTGGATCGTGGCAGCGTTGCCAACCGCCCTGGTGACGTCGGCCAGACTGAGGTTCAGCGC
This sequence comes from Rhodanobacter sp. G2-10, assembly GCF_055809185.1. Classification (NCBI taxonomy): domain Bacteria; kingdom Pseudomonadati; phylum Pseudomonadota; class Gammaproteobacteria; order Lysobacterales; family Rhodanobacteraceae; genus Rhodanobacter; species Rhodanobacter sp. G2-10. The sequence continues at coordinate 775,140 of NZ_CM147900.1, forward strand.
AAGCAGCTTGCCCGGATCCACATCGGCATGAAATTCGGCCACTTCGCCACCCTGCACGTCGACGTGCGCCACGCCGGTGATGCTGCTCAGCAGTGGTCGCAACTGGTACTTCGCCAGGTCGTGCAGGGCGCTGGGCGAGATGGAATGGGAGCGCAGGCTGTAGCCCAGCTCCGGAAAGGTGGTGGGGTCCATGCGCCGGGTCGTCAACTGGGTGCCCGCGGGTAGCTGCGCCAGCACCTGTCCTGCGGCGCCGTTGATCTCCTGCAGTGCCGCGTTCATGTCGAAGCCCCAATCGAAGCTGACCTCGATCTGCGCACTGCCGCGACTGGTGGTGGACTTCACGCTGCGCACGCCACGCACCCGCCGCACCGCCACCTCGACCGGGGTGGTGACCTGGATCGCCATCTGGTCGGCCGGCCTGTCGCCGGCTTCCAGATCCATCTGCACCCGGGGGAAAGCCACGTTGGGGAACAGCGCCACCGGCATGTAAAACGCGCTGGTCACACCGCCCAGGGCCAGCATCAGGGCCAGGAACAGCAGCGAGCGTCGATGCCGCTGCATCCATGCCGACAAGTTCACGGTTTGGACTCCTGCACCGCGTCGCCGTCCTCGAGTTCGTAGACCCCGTTCACGATGACCCTGGCCCGGGCATCGAGCGGACCGCTGACGCCGACCGGGTCACCTTGGCTGCTGCGCAGCGTCACATCCACGCGTTTGGCCCGGCCATGTTCGACCTGGAACAGGTAGTCACCCTTGTCGTCGTGCAGCACCGCGTCACGCGGCACCGCCCAGGCGGTGAAATCGCTGGTCTGGATACTGGCCTGCAGCGGCGCGCCGACAACCAGAGTGGCACTGGCCTCGGCAGGCAGGGTGACCTGCGCCGGCAGCAGGCGAGTCTGTGGATCGATGGCCGCGCCGATCACGGCAAGCGTGCCGGTCAGGGGCTTGGCGGCGCCGTAGACGGCGTGAAGTTGCACCGTCATGCCGGGGTGCAATCTGGCGCCATCCGGCGGTTGCACGCCGAGCTGGGCAACCAGCGCCTGGCGCGGGGTGAAGGTGAGCAGGGCGGCGTTGGCGGGAAAGCGGTCACCCTGCGCCACGTTGATCGCGGTCACCACGCCGTCGGTCGGCGCAGCGAGGGTTTCCTGCGCGCTGCCGCCGCCGAGCGCACGCTGCGCCTCCAGCGTTGCCCGCGCATCGGCCAGGGCTTTTCGTGCGGCGGCCAGTTGGGATTGCGTCGCCAGCCGCTGGCCTGCCAGTTGCTGCGTGCGGTCCAGCTCCGATTGCGCCGCATCGCGCGCAGCCACCGCTTGCTGGTAGGCGCTGCGGCTGGCCGGATCGGGCGCGATCACCAGCAATGGCTGGCCGCGCAGGACCCGTTCGCCGACGCTTGCCTTCAGTGCCTCCAGTCGGCCGCCGTGGCCGAGGCTGAGCGTGCGTGCCCGGCGCGGGTCGCTGGTCGCGCTTCCCCACGCCTGTACGGTGTCATGGAATACCCGCTGTTGCGCCGGCGCGGTGCTGATGGCGACAACTCCCTTGTTGTCGGCCGCGCTCGCGTCACCACCGCCGCCGCTGCAGCCGATCAGTGTGGCCAGCATCGGCAGAAGCAACAGGAGTGGGCGGGTTATGCCGGGGAAGAAGGTTGGCCTCATGGGGTAGAGCCTTTGACGGAAGTAGCCGCCGGCGCCAGGCCGGTGTTGCCGAGCAGCGCATCGAGAGCGATCGCGGCCGTGGCCTGCTGCTGGCGAAGATCGATGGCGCGGAGGTCGGCACCGAGCGCATTGGCGCGGATGGCCAGGTAGGTCGGCCAGTCGAGCAAACCCTGCTGCCAGCTGTGCTCGGCTGCCCGCCGCGCGCGTGCCAGCGCATCGACGTGGTTGGCCTGCGTGTGCATGGCGGCATCCAGCGTCGCCAGGTCGATGGTGAGTCGATGGATATCGGTGCGCGTCGCGAGCACGCGCGCGTCGTAGGCATCACGCAGCTGCTGGCGTGTGGCTCTGGCGATGGCGATATTGCCGCGGTTGCGGTCGAACAGCGGCAGCGTCAGTCCGATGCTGAAGCCTCGGGTATAGATGGCGCTGGTATCTCGCGCGGTGTTGAGCCCGAGCGTGATGGCCGGGAATTGCGCGCGGATGGCGCCTCGCAGGGCAGCCTCCTGCGAAGCGTAGCCCGCCTGCAGCGCGAGCAGGTCGGGCCGTCGTCGCGGCAAGTCGCCCAGCGCCTGTTGCACTGCCGCTGGCGACGGATTGGTGCGGTAAGGTTCCCCGCTCAACTTCAGTGGCACGTCCGGCGCCAACCCCAGCAGGCCGTGCAGGTCCGCCTCGGCCTGGTGCAGCGCGACGGCATTGTCGGCAAGCCGCTGGCGCACGTCCGCCAGTGCATTCAGCCCGCTGCTTGCGGCATCGTAAGTAAGATTGCCCGCATGCAGCGCCATCTGCACTTGGCGCGTGATCGGCGCCAGGGCAGCGAGTTCCTGCGTCAGGCGCTGTTGCGTGGAGCGCAGCGTGAGCACCTGGTCAAACAGCAGTCGCGCCTTCGCCACGGTCTGCCATTCGGCCCAAAGCAGATCGAGATTGACCTGTCGCGACTGCGCCTGCGCGGCCGCCACGCGGGTGGAGCGGGTGAGCAGGGCGCCGAGATCCGTACTGATGCCCAGGTTGAAGGCCGAGGTGAGGTTTGGCGCGCTGCTGCGCGGAAAATCCTCGCCGAGGCTCAGCTGCGGATCGGGCAGCAGGCCGGCGGCAAAGGCCTGCGCGCGCGACACGCCCAGTGCATCGCGTTTGAGCCTGAGCTCGGGACTGTTGGCCACCGCCAGCGTGGCAAGCTCGGTGACGTCCAGCCCGTCGCCCGGATCGAAGCGATGGGCGGGCAGCCACGGCGTGTCGGCAAGCGGCGCCGCCAGCTCGCCCACGCTCTTGACCCCCTGCACCTTCCCGAGCGGCTCTGCCTGATACGTCGCGCAGCCGCCCAGCGCCAGAGCGATCGCCAGCCACGCGACCAGCCTTGGTCTCGCAGTGCGGCGCAGATGGGTGATGGAGGGTCGAACCATGGTGTCTGGCGTGTTTCCCGGCGATTGAATGGAAAGTGGGAGGAACGTGTCGCGCAACAAGAGCCTGGATCCGTCCCGGTGCGCGGCTCACGAATCCGGGGCGGCCGTGCAACCTTAGCGGCCGCGCCTTTCGATCAGCTTATGAGCGACAAACGGCCATGCCGATCCACATGCCGCGCTCGGCATGCTCGCCACCCTGTCCAGCGTTGCCCTAAGCTTCCACAAAGCGTCGGGGTTCATACTGCAGGGCGTCGGCGGCCTTTGGTAGTGGAGAGATCTGTGCACATCATCCTGGTCGAAGACGATGCCCAGCTCGGCGCCGCCATCCAGCGTGCACTGGAGCGGCTGAGCTACACCGTTACCTGGCTGCGCGATGGTCGGGAGGCCCTGGTTGCGCTTGCCGATGGCAGTGCCGACCTGGTGCTGCTGGATCTGGGCCTGCCGGGTCGTGATGGCCTGGATGTGCTGATCGAGACACGCCGTGCGCATGTGGCGACCCCGGTGATCGTCATGACCGCGCGCGACGGCCTCGATGCGCGGGTGGCCGGCCTGGACGCCGGCGCCGACGACTACCTGGTGAAGCCGTTCCATCTGGAGGAACTGGCCGCGCGTATCCGGTCGCTGATGCGACGACAGCACGGGCTGGCCGACAACCGGCTGGAAGCCGGTGCGCTGAGCATGGATCTGGCCAGTGCCGAGGTCAGTTTCCGCGGTGAGCGGCTGGACCTGACCCGGCGTGAATTCGCGTTGCTGCAGGCATTGATGGAGCGGGCCGGCCGCATCGTTCGTCGCGAGGCGCTGGAAAATTCCATCTACGGCCTGGACAACGTCGTTGGCCGCAGCGCCCTGGAGGTGCTGGTGCACGGGCTTCGCCGCAAGCTCGACGCAGACATCCTGCAGACCGTGCGCGGCTTCGGCTACATGCTGATCCGGAATCCACAATGAGGGCAGCAAGCCTGCGGCGCCGGCTGCGCTGGCTGGTCACGGCGGTCATGATCGCGGTGCTGGTGCCGGTGGGCATCTTCAGCTTCAATGCCACCTTGCGCGAGATCAACGAGTTGTCCGACGGTCGTCTCGCCCAATCCGCCCACACCCTGCAACTCCTGCTGCGCACCACCGGAATCGATGCGCTCGCCTCGCCGGCGGGCAAGCTGGGGGATTTCAACGGGTCATCCGACGCCACCATTTCAGTGGGGCACGGCACGTTCGAGACCGAAGTGGCATTCCAGGTGATCGACGCGCACGGCCAGGTGCGCCTGGCTACCGCCAACTTCGCAGGGCTGCCGCCACCGCCGGCCAGCGACGAAGGGTTTCGCAACCTTCGACTCAATGGCTACCGCTGGCGCACGTACACCCTGTGGGACCCGCAAAGCGGCACGCGCATCCGCGCCGCCGAGCGCTACGACAGTCGGCGCGACATCCTGCACGCGCTGCTGCTGGATCACTCGCTGCCACTGCTGATCGGCCTGCCATTGATTGCACTGCTGGTGGGCTGGGCCGTGCAGCGCGGCTTGCGTCCACTCGAGCAGCTTGCGCGTCTGCTCGCCGTGCGCGCGCCTGGCAGTCGCGAGCCGATCACACTCTCGCCAGCGCCGGCCGAACTGCGCCCGGTGATCGACGCGCTGAACGGCCAGCTGGGTTTGCTCGAGGATGCGCTGGAGCGTGAACGCCGCTTCAGTGCCGATGTTGCGCACGAGTTGCGCACGCCGCTTACCACCAGCCTGATCAGTCTGGAGGACGCGCAGGGCAACAAGGATCCGGCCGAGGCGGCGGCCACGCTGGAGCAGGCGCATGCGGCGCTCAACCTGCTGGCACGGCGGGTCGAGCAGTTGCTGGTGCTGGCACGGCTCGAATCCGGAGCGGCGGACGGCACGCGCGAGGTGGTCGACCTGGCGCCGCTGGCGATGGAGGTGGTGGACGAACTGGCTCCCGTGATTGCCGACGCCCGGGTGGACATGTCCCTGCAATTGCCCGATGCGCCCGTGCACGTGGCCTGCTTTCCCGCCGGTATCTCGGCGCTGCTGCGGAATCTGGTCGAGAACGCGTTGCGGCATGTGCCGGGTGGCGGCCGGGTGGAACTGGCCTTGAGCCATGCCGGGGGGCGCGTGCGCATCGACGTGACCGACGACGGCCCGGGCATTCCGCCCGAGCGCCGCGCCGATGTGTTCGCACGCTTTCATCGAGAGGCCGGCGGTCGTGGCGACGGCTACGGGCTTGGACTGTCGATCGTGCAGCGCGTGGCCCAGTTGCACGGCGCCGAGATCGCCTTGCTCGATGCGCCATGGGGACGCGGCTTGCGGGTCGAGGTCACGTTTCCGCGCGGTGCAAGATGACATCGCCGGTACCGCGACACGTCGCCGCAACGGATGGCTATTTGAAGTGGTGCACGAAACCGACCTGGAATCCGCCGGGGAGCCAACCCAGGATCAGCGGAGAGTGGCGTCTGGCGGCCCAGATGCCAAAGCCGGTGCCGACCGCAGCCGCCACCAGCACGTCGCTCTGCCAGTGTCCGCGCGTCTTCATGCGCGCCACGGCGTCATACGCGGGCAACAAGGCCAACGCGTACACCGCCGGGTGATCGTGGCCGTAGTTGACGATGAACGGAGTCACGGCTGCCGAAATGGTCGACACCTCGCCGCTGGGAAAGCTTTGCGCCCCCGAACTCTTGAACCATTCGTCCGGGTTGCTGGTGGCCGAAGGGCGCTCACGGCGGAAGACGTGTTTGGTGGCGGTCACGGTCACGCTGGTGAGCACCATCGCATCCACCGAGCGCCAGAACGTATCGCCGAGCTTGTTGTCGTCGCCGAAGGCCAGCGCACCGCCGGCAACAGTGAGTATCGTGCCGTACATCAGTACCTTCTGGTTGTCGCGTTTCCAGATGCCGCTGTTGTCGTAGTGCAGCCGATGGTCGATGCCAAACGGGCCGCCCGCGGCCTGGGCGGCACTGCTTGCCGCAAGCAGAGTCAGGACGAGCAGGTATGCCGTCAACGTGCGCATGGTGATGCTCCCTCTCGGCGAGGCCAATAGCGACCCTCTGCGCGCAAGCATCCTCGGCCATGCTTTCGCCTGGCTTACACACGCCATCGCGTTGCATGCGCGCGCGTCGCAGTGGCACAGCGAGAGCAGCGCACGGCTGCATCGTGCTTCAGTGTCGTCGTTGTTACGGAGTCGTTAGAAAGACTGCGAAAAGGCACCGGCTCTACGGTGGCGTCATGAAAGCCACTTCAATCGCGTTTGAACAATCACCAGCTGCCGGCGCATGGCTGTCGGCAGTGACCTCCGGTTCGGTCTGGGATCGCTTGCGTCGCCTTGCGGTCGGTTCGTCGTTTCGCCGCAGCTTCCACCGCTTGAACGACGACTTGTGCGAGCCAGGTGGCCTGCCTGCCCACGGCATCCATCGCGTGCTGATCTGTCGTCCCAACCATCGGCTTGGCAACGCGGTGCTGCTGAGTCCGCTGATCCGGCAAGTGGAACTGCTCTACCCGGGGGCCGAGATCGACATCCTTGCCTCGGAGGTTGCCTCGACACTGTTCGCCAATCGGTTCCGCGTACGCAAGGTGTTCGCCGTGCCGCGCAGGGTGGCGCGGCATCTGCCCGGCACGTGTTCATTGCTGCGCGAGCTGCGCCGACAGCGGTACGACCTGGCGATCGACGCATGCCACGGCTCGCAGTCCGGGCGTCTCGCACTGGGCATGGCCAGGGCGCGTTACAAGCTGGGATTTCCCGATGCCGAAGCGTATCCCGACTCGGCATGGCGCATGCTCGACGCTCCGGTACACCACGCCTTGCGCAGCGTCTATCTGCTGCGCGCCGCCTACTCGGGACGCCGACCCGACACACCGTTTCCAGCGCTGGACATAGGGCTGAGCCAGGACGAAAAATTGCAGGCTGCACCTGTGCTGGCCAGCCTGTGCCCGCAGAACGACCGCCGCAACGTGGCGGTGCTTGGCATCTTCACCAACGCCACCGGTCGCAAGCGGTACGACGAGGCCTGGTGGGCGATTTTCCTGGAAACCTTCCGGCAGCGCTGCCCCGAAGTGCAGATCGTCGACCTGGTTGCTGCCCACGGTACTTCCCAGATCGGCGGGAGGTTCGTGCCGTTCTACACGCAAAACCTCCGGCGACTGGGCTCGCTGATCGCCAACATGCAAGGCTTCATCAGCGCCGATTGCGGTGTCATGCATCTGGCCGCCGCAAGCGGGACGCCGACGCTCGGACTTTTCAACACCACCGACCCTGCCAAGTACGCCCCCTATGGTCCGGGCAACGAGGCGCTGGACACGCACGCGCTGGCCCCCGGCGAGGTCGCCATGAGGGCGGCGCGCTGGTTCAGACGCGTGCAGTCCGACCATGCGGGCGGCATAGGGTCGGCGGCGACCGAAAATCGTTCGGCGTCGGACACGCTGCGCGCATCGACGTGAAGGCGCGGGCAGGGATACCCCGGGCGCTGGATTTTCCCGGCCGGATGGGCTGCAGCGAGCCGGGCTTTCACCCCGGGGCATGTCGCGGCGAGGTGGTCGCAACCGGCTTCCGCGAAAGGGATGCACGGCGGAAACTTCGCAAGCCATAAGGTGCAACTAAGCCGCGCGTCGCACACTACGTCCAGCGGAGGGTACAGGTCACTTGGATACCCCTGCCCTTGCCGACAATCGGCCAGCCAGAATCGTCCCCGCCGTGCCGCTACATGACCCGCGTTCGCCGCACCCGTGGAGCAGGGTGGGCCAAGCGTCTTTCGATCGCGCAGCGCCCGTGTTACCGCCAGGAATCGTTCATGCGTATTCTGCTCGTTGAAGACGACACCTCCATTGCCGCCGCCATCGTGGCGACGCTCCGGGGCGACGCACATGCGGTGGATCACGTCATCGACGGTGTCATGGCCGAGCACGCGCTCAAGGATGTCGATTACGACCTGGTGATCCTGGATCTCGGCTTGCCGCGACTGGATGGCACCGAGGTATTGCGCTCGCTGCGTGGCCGTCAGGTCCCGGTACCGGTGCTGGTGATCACCGCTCGCGATCAACTCAATGACCGCGTGCGCGTGCTCGACCTGGGCGCGGACGACTACCTGGTGAAACCGTTCGAACTGGCCGAGTTCGAGGCGCGCGTGCGCGCCCTGCTGCGTCGATCACTGGCACGTGGCGCCCAGCACTTGATGATTGGTCGTCTGCGCCTGGATATCCCGGGCCGGCGCGCCTGGGTGGACGACCGGGCGCTGGACCTGACGGCCAGGGAGTTCGGGCTGGTGGAGGCGCTTGCCGCGCGCGTGCGCCGGGTGACCAACCGCGCCCAGCTGATCGAGGCACTTTGCGCCTGGGATCAGAACCTCACCGACAACGGACTGGACATCGCCGTCCATCGCGTGCGGCGAAAGCTCAAGGGAAGCGGGGCCAGTGTGCGTACCATTCGCGGGCTGGGCTACCTGCTGGAAGAAGACAAGCATGCGTGAGCGCACCACTGTGCCGAAGTCCCCCAGCCTGCGTCGGCGCCTGCTGCTGTTCCTGCTCGTTCCGATGCTGGCGCTGCTGCTAGTCGACGCCGGCGTGACGTATGCCGTGGCGTTGAGTTACTCCAACCGGGTTCACGACAGCGACCTTGCCGACGACGTACGCACGCTGGCACAAATGTTCCTGTCCGAGCGCATCTCCGGCGACCTTTCGGCACAGGCGCGGTTCCTGCTCGAATACGATCCGGACGGGCACAATTACTACACGGTGCGCAGCAACCGGCGCGGGCTGCTCAGCAGCAACGATCCGTTTCCGCAACCGGCCGCGCCTCCGGTCGGCGGCAGCCCCCGGCTGTTCGACTCGAGCGTCAACGGCAAGGCGCTGCGTGCGGCCGAGCTGAGCATCCGCTCTCCGGACGATCCCGCCGAAATACTGACGGTGAGCATTGCCGAGACGCTGCACGACCGGCACGAACGTGCACGACAGATCCTGTTGCTGACAGTGCCGCTGCAGACGATCCTGATACTCAGCATGCTGTTGCTGGTCTGGCTCGGCGTCACCCGCGGGCTGCGCATCCTGCAACCGTTGACCCGGCGCCTGGCCGCACGCGAACACGAGCTCGGGCCGATCAGCGACACCGACGTGCCGGTGGAAATCCTGCCGCTGACGCGCACCATCGACGGCCTGTTTGCACGGCTTGGTACCGTGCTCGCGCTGCAGGAACGTTTCATGGCCGACGCCGCGCATCAACTGCGTACGCCGCTGGCTGGTCTGAGCCTGCATGCCGAGCGTGCGCTCACCGGGGTCAGCCCGGAAACGGTGAAGGACGCGCTCGAGCATATTCACCGGCTGACCCAGCGCACCGCGCGAACCTCCACCCAGCTGCTTGCCCTGAACCGTGCGCAGAACCCGTGGCACGAATCGCAGCACAACCAGCCGGTGGATCTGGCCCGCGTGGTGCCGGAGCTGGTTGCCACCCGCATCCACGAAGCGCTGCAGGTGGAGATCGACCTGGGCTACAGCGGTCCCGACGAGCGCGCCCTGGTGAGCGGCGATGTGGCCAGTCTGCAGGAGCTGGTGGACAATCTGATCGACAACGCCTTGCGTTACGCCGGTACGGGCGCGCGGGTAACGGTGAGCGTGCTGCCGCTGCCCGACCACGGCGTCCTGCTGCAGGTGGAGGACAACGGACCGGGCGCGCCGCCGGAGGTGCTGGCGCGGCTGGGTGAGCGCTTTTATCGTGCACCCGGCGCGCGCGAGGGTGGTACGGGCCTGGGCCTGGCCATCGTCCAGCAGATCGCCGGCAAGCACCACGCCAGGGTGGCCTTCGGTGCGGCGTCGGGGGGCGGCCTGCGGGTGACGGTGCAGTTCCCGCCCCTGGCGAAAAGTTCGTGAAACACTCCGGATGCATACTGCCGTGATGATGTGCCAGTGCCCTGATCCGTCTGTCGGTTCTTCCGTGTCGCCGATCCCGTCAGCGGGCGCACGACGCAGCGGTCCCGTCGCTGCCACGCGTAGCGCGGCCCGTGTTGGCTTGCTGGCGTTCGCGCTGGCGTTGGCACTCGGCGGTTGCGCCAGCGAGCCGCTGCAGCCTTTGTCGCCGTCGATTCCGGCGCAGTGGCGCCAGGCGACGGAAGCAGGTGCGGAGCAGGTCGACCTGCGCGGCTGGTGGCATGCTTTCCACGATCCGCAGCTGGATGCGCTGGTGGATACCGCCCTGCATGACAACTTGAATGTGGCAGCTGCGCACGAACACCTGTTGGCGGCGCGCGCGCTGGCGCGGGTGGCCACGGCGCCCTATCTGCCGTCCGTACGTGCCAAGACCGATGACGCGATCGATCCGGATGCGAGCGCGTCCTTCCTGGTGGCCGGCTTTGATGCGGTATGGGAGTTTCCCCTGTTCGGTCGCGGCACGGCCGCGCGCCGCCAGGCCGAAGGCAACCGGGACGCGGCCGAAGCGGATCTTCAGCAGGCGCGCGTTTCGCTGGTCGGCGAGGTGGTGCGTGACTGGCTGGAGCTGCGCGCGGCGCAACAGCGCATGACAGTGCAGGCGCAGGCGCAGCATGCGCGTCGCCAGCAGCTTGAGCTGTGGCGGGTGCGCGAGCGCCTGCATCTGGTCGGGCCCGATCGCGTCGCGGCAGCCGAAGCGGCGCTGGCCGAGGCCACCGCCTCGCTGAGCGATGCGACACAGGAAGCCGATGGCAGTGCGCACAGTCTGGCGGCCCTGCTCGGCCGACCGGAACCCGATCCGGCCTGGCTGGCTCCGGCGGCGCTGCCGGACCTGGGCCAGTTGGCGGTGACCACCACTCCGGCCGACCTCCTGCGCACGCGCCCGGACATCGCACGGGCACAGGCCGACGTGTTGAGCGCCGCTGGCGACGCGGGAATCGCGCACGCCAACCTGTTTCCCAGCATCGGGATCGGCGGCTCGATCGTGTGGTCGACCAATCTCACCACGCATCGCCGCACCAACGACAACGCGATTGCCTCGGCCGGCCCCATTCTGACCATACCGCTGTTCGACTGGGGCCTGCTCCAGGCGCAGTCACATGCCAAGAATCACGAGCTGAAGGCTGCGGTGCTTGCCTATCGACAAGTGGTTCTGAACGGTGTCGCCGAAGTGGAAAACGCGCTGGGCCAACTGGCACGCCAGAAGGTACGCGAGCGGCAGGCCACGCTGGCCGCCTCCGCCTCGGCCCGCACGCATGCGGCCATCACGCGGCGCGTGCAGCTCGGACTCGACAACCGGATCGACCAGCTCGACAGCGCGCTGGCGCTCGACCGGGCCAGGCTCGCCGCGATCGATGCGCGTGCGGCGCGCGGGGTGGCTTTTGTCAGCCTGTACAAAGCCCTCGGCGGTGCTCCCTTGCCGGACGACGCGCAACCCCTCCCGCCGAGTCCGGCGCCTGTGCTTTCAACGGAGCGCGACTGATGGTGGCGCTTGCCCGCAAGACGCTGATCTACGAATGGCGGCGTTTCCTGCCGGCCATCGTCGCCATCGGTTTCGCCGGCTTGCTGCAGCTGCTGCAGGCCGCCCTGGTGCTGGGCATCTTCGGCAGCGCCAGCGTGTACATCACCGGTTCGTCGGCTGACCTGTGGGTGGGTTATCCGGGCACGCAAAGCGTGAACCTGGGGCGTGCCATCGATCCGGATGTGGCGATGCGTCTGCGCATGGATCCGGCGGTGACGCGGGTGGAGCCGTTCCTGTGGGTGGATGCCGACTGGCGTGGCCCGCACGGTACCGGGGGTCAGTCGGTGTTCGTCTCGGGCATTGATCCGCGCGCGGACGGCCTGATGTTTTCGCGTGCCCTCACGCCTGCGCTGCGGGCCCGACTAAGCGCGCCCGATGCCGTGATCATCGACCGTGCCGACATCGACAAGCTCGGTGTCACCGTGGGCGACAAGGCGGCCATCAACAACCATCGCGTGCGGGTGGTGGGTGTCGCTTCGGGTTTGCGCGCGCTGGGCGGTGTCAACATCGTGAGTTCGCTCGACACCGCGCGTGAACTCGACACCGACCCGAACGACGCCGGGCGCCCGACTTATCTGGTGGCCAGCGTCGCCGACCCGGCCAGAGTCGATGCCGTGGTGCAGCGCCTGCATGACCGTCGCGGCTTTGCGCCGTACGAGGTCTGGACGGCCGAATCGTTTGCCCGCCGCTCGGTGCTGTACTGGATGCTGGACACGGGGGCCGGCGCCGGCGTGGTGTTTCTGGCCGGCATCGTGTTCCTGGTCGGTGCGGTCATCACCAGCCAGACGCTGATGGGCGCGGTGGCCGGTTCCGTGCGCGAATATGCCACGCTCAATGCGCTCGGCGTCGGGGTGGGCAATCTGCGCTGGGTGGTGCTGGAGCAGGCCTGCTGGGTCGGCGCGATCGGTCTGGTCGGTGCCACGGTGCTGGGTATCCTGGTACTGGCCCTGGCGCGCAGCCAGGACGTGCCGGTGGTCATCAACCTGCCGGTAACCTTTGCCTGCGTGCTGCTGGCGATGGCGCTGGCTGCCGTTTCCGGGCTGGTCGCGATGCGCAGTCTGCGGCGCGCCGATCCGGCGACCCTGCTGCGATGAGCGCTGTCATGCCGATCGCATTGGCCGCCGCCGCCCCGGCCTTGCAGGCCGAAGGCATCGCCAAGGCTTTCGTTTCGGGCCGCGTGCGCACGCAAGTGCTTGAAAACCTCTCGCTGCGCATCGAGGCGGCCGAACTCACCCTCATCTCCGGCCCTTCGGGCTGTGGCAAGAGCACTCTGCTGGCGATCCTCAGCGGCTTGCAACCGGTGGACGCCGGGCGCGTGACGGCGCTGGGCAGCGACCTGGTTCGCCTGGACAGGCGCGCGCTCGAGCGCTTCCGGTTGCACCACACCGGGTTCGTGTTCCAGGGCTTCAACCTGTTTCCCGCATTGACGGCGCTGGAACAGGTCGAGTTGCCGCTGGACTATCTGGGCCTCAGTCGCGCCCAGGCCCGCGAGCGCGCCACCCAGTCGCTCGAAGAGGTCGGCCTGGCCCATCGCATGCGACTGCGGCCCGCCGAACTCTCCGGTGGCGAGAAGCAGCGCGTGGCCATTGCCCGCGCCCTGGCCAAGCAGCCGGAGCTGCTGTTCGCCGACGAGCCCACCAGCTCGCTGGATGCGGCCAATGGCCAGACCATCATCGACCTGCTCCATCGGATTGCGCATGCACACGGCACCACCGTGCTATGCGTCAGCCATGATCCGCGCCTGATCCGCCACGCCGATCGCGTGATCATGATGGAGGACGGTCGCGTACTCAGTGACAGGCGGCCCGTGGACCGGCCCTCGTGATCAAAGGAATTCCCGCATGAACCTTCTCCGGATGCGCCTGCTGCCCTGCGCCATGTTTGCCACCTTGCTGGTTGCCGGCTGCTCCAGCCGCACGCCTGCCGCTGACGGCACGGCCGCGGCCACAAGCTATGCGGCGGTGGCGCGTGGTCGCGTGGAAGTGCAAGGCGGCCTGTTGCAGCTGGATGCGCCGCGCGAGGGCACGCTGGTCAGCGTGGCCGTGCACGAAGGCGATCACGTCACCAAGGGTCAGGTACTTGCCGGCATGGATCCGGAGCCGGCCACGCTGCAGGTGCAGGCGGCCGAAGCGGCGCTGGTGCAGGCACGGGCCCGGGTCGATCTGCTCAAGGGCAAGCAGGTGCTGGCTCGCCAGCAGGCGCAGCGCCTGGGCGAAGCGGCCAAGGCCGGCGCGGGTGATGCGCAGAGCGCGGAGGCGGCACGCGGCACGGTTGCCGAGCTGGCGGCCAGCAAGACTTCGGCTGAAGCCGCGGTAGACATGGCCCGGCAGAAACTGCAGAGCGCGCGCTACGAACTCAAGTTGCGAACCTTGCGCGCGCCGATCGAGGCGCAGGTCATCGGCGTGTTCGCTCAGCCCGGCGCCAGCGTGTCACCCCAGTCAGGCCCCTTGTTCACCCTGCTGCCGCAGACGCCGCCGATCGTGCGTGCCGAGCTCAGCGAGGCGCTGGTCGACGCGGTGAAGGTGGGCATGCCGGCCGTGGTCAGCAGCGATGGCGGCGGCGCGGTACATCGCTGGCCGGCCCACGTCGTGCGCATCGGCAGCGTGGTCGGACCCTCCGTACTGGCTGACGATCCGCAGCAGCGACTCAACGAACGCACGGTGAGCTGCGTGGTGGCCTTCGACCAGCCGCAGCACCTGCGCATCGGTCAACGGGTGCTGGTGCAGTTTGGCAAGCCTGCGGCCGCCCCGGCCGCGGATTCGCCGCAGTGAGCGCGACGTGCGCCGCACCCATTCCACCCATCGGAGCATGCCGTGATCAAGGCCACTGACTTCCTGCTCGAAGGCGACCGCCGCGGCGTGCTGCTTATCCACGGACTCACCGGTACGCCGATGGAGATGCGCCTGCTCGCGAAAGGACTCAACCAGGCGGGCTTCACCGTGTACGGCATGCAACTGGCCGGACATTGTGGTGACGTTGATGACTTGCTTGCCACCGATTGGCACGACTGGTACGCCAGCGTGGAGCGGGCGGCGGAGCATTTGCTTCAGCGCGTGGATCACTTGTTCGTCGGTGGCCTTTCGATGGGGGCACTGCTCTCGCTCAAGCTCGCCGCGGATTGTCCCGGCCAGGTCGCCGGCGTCGGCGTATATGGCGCGACGTTCCGCTACGACGGCTGGAGCATTCCCTGGACGGCGCGGCTGTCGTTCCTGCTGCCGCTGGTGAAGAAGTTGGGCCTCGGCCGCGGCCGCGCCTTTCTCGAGCGGCCGCCCTACGGCGTGCGCGACGAGAGGCTGCGCGCGCAGATCAGCGCAGCCATGCTCAGCGGCGACAGTACCGTGGCCGGGTTGCTGGGCAATCCGTGGTTTGCGCTGGCCGAGCTGCAGCAGCTTTCCGTGCAGGTGCGTCGCCAACTCGGGCAGGTGACCGCGCCGTGCCTGGTTGCCCACGCGAGCCATGATGACGTGGCAAGCGTGCGCAACGCCGAGCGCGTGCTGCACGGGGTGAATGCGCGTACCGAGTTGCTGCTGCTCGACGACAGCTACCACATGATTACCATCGACAAGCAGCGGCGTACCCTGATCGAGCATTCGGTGCGCTTCTTTGACGGCATCGCCGCCGCTCGCGTGGCGCGCGCCGAGGCCGCCTGACCATGCCGTTGCTCACCATCGTGCTGTGGCTGGCCAACGTGCTGCTGGACACGGCTGGCCAGCTCGCCTTCAAGGCGGCCGCCGGCGATCCCGAGGCCGGCGATGGCCTGGCCCGCTGGCGCTGCATGGTCGCGCGGCCGTGGCTGTGGCTGGGCGTGGGCTGCTACGTGTTCGAGTTCCTGGTGTGGATCGCGTTCCTGTCGCTGCTGCCGCTGTCCGAAGGGGTGCTGCTGGGATCGATCAACATCGTCGCGGTCATGCTCGCCGGGCGCGTCCTGTTTGGCGAAAGGCTGACCCGGCTGCGCGTGGCGGGGATCGTGCTGGTGAGCCTGGGCGTGGCGATCGTGGGGATGGGCTCATGAGACGTTTCTACTTCTTCGGTTTCGTGCTGCTGATGGCGTTCGATACGCTCACCCAAGTCTCATTCAAGCTTGCCGGAAACCATGCGTTGCCGGTCGAGCCCAATCTCGATTGGCTGCTGCGGGTCTTCGGCCAGCCGTGGGTGTATGGCGCCGTGATCGGCTACCTCGGTGCCTTTTTCACCTGGATGAGCCTGCTCAAGCACGCGCCGATCGGGCCTGCCTTCGCGGCCTCGCATCTGGAAGTGATCAGCGTGATGTTGCTGTCTGTCTGGCTGTTCCGCGAGCCGCTGACCATGCCCAAGCTGATCGGCGCGTTGGCGATACTCGCCGGTATCGTCTGCCTGGGGCTTGCCGAGCGCAGCTCCCCCGACCCCGTTCGCCGCTGAGGCACGCCGGTGCGCGCACGGCATGAAATTCCGCCGACTGCCGGCTTGCCGCTGCGACTGACGGATCTGTGGCCGCGTGGCCATGCATCACTGACCACCACACTGGCACAGCAGTTGGGCACGCCGCCGCTGCTGCTCACCTGTTCCGGCACCGCGGCGCTGTGGCTGGCCCTGCGCACGCTGAGTGCACGCGCGCCGCAGCGTCGCGTGGTGGTGGTACCGGCCTACACCTGTCCGCTGGTGGCGATTGCCGTGCACAGCCTCGATCTGGAGCTGCGCCTGTGCGACGCCAGCGACGGACATTACGACATGGATCCGCGCGCGCTGGCCGAGGCCTGCGATACGCGCACGTTGGCCGTCATGCCGACCCATCTCGGCGGACTGGTGGCGAATGTCGACGCGGCATTGATTGCGGCGCGCGCGGTCGGCGCGTGGGTGATCGAGGATGCCGCGCAGGCACTGGGCGCGCGCGATCGCGGCGCGAGCGTGGGACTGCGCGGCGATATCGCCTTTTTCAGCCTGGCCGCGGGCAAGGGCCTGTCGATCTACGAAGGCGGCTTGCTGCTTTCGCGCGATGACGCGCTGCGCGACGCGCTGGCGCGGACCGCGGCGGAAGAGCTGCCGGCCATCGCGCGTCGGGAGTTGCGACGATCCATCGAACTGCTCGGCCTCGCCGCGCTGTACCGGCCGCGCGCGCTGCGACTTGCATATGGCCTGCCACTACGCCGCGCGCTGCGCCGAGGCGATCCGGTAGCTGCCGTCGGCGACGAGTTTCCACGCTTCATTCCGCTGCATCGGGTCGGGCGCTGGCGGCAGGGCGTGGGCGCGCGCGCCGCGGCGCGGCTGCCCGGCTTCATCCGGCAGCTACGGCAGCAAGCCGGCGTGCGTATCAACCGCTTGCGCCAGATCCCGGGCCTGCACATATTCGATGCCGCGCCGGAGACCGAGGGGAGCTGGCCGTTCCTGCTGTTGCGTCTGCCCGACGCTGCGCGTTGCGACGCCGCGCTGGCGGCGCTGTGGACGGCCGGCATCGGGGTCAGCCGGCTGTTCGTGCACGCGCTGCCCGACTACGGCTATCTGGCCGACCGCGTGCCGCAGGTGCCGGTGCCGCGTGCGCGGGACTTCGCCCGCCGCAGCCTGACCATAAGCAACAGTCCGTGGCTCGACGACGATTGCTTCGAGCGCATCTGCCAGGAGCTGGAACGCGTGCTGCGCTGAACACTCGTCGTCATGTTCGCCGTCGCGCGGGATAAGCGCCACCTAAGTTCGTCCTGTCACGCTCGACGCTCCCGAACCGCAGCATGATTTCGCTGGCGGGACTGTAATCGAACGCAACCTTATGGAGCACACCATGCGCAAGCTCACACTTTTCATCGCAACACTCGCCTTCGCCAGTGCGGCATTCGCGGCCACGACGGACGCAGCCGGCAAGACCGACATGAAGGCCGCCATCAGCATGACCCAGGCCAGGGCGATCGCGCTCCGGACGCAGCCCGGCAGGATCGCCAAGGAAGAACTGGAAAAGGAAAATGGCGGCAGCGGCCTGCGCTACTCGTTCGACATCGTTGCCAAGGGCGTGACCCACGAGATCGGTGTCGACGCGAAAGACGGCAAGGTGCTGGAGAACTCCATCGACAACGGCGACGACTGAGCTTGCGTCGGGCGGGCGCCGCCGCACGGCGACCCGCTCACGCCGTTGCCGCCCTTGTCAGCGGCTTCATCATGGCCAGCAGCTCGAGGTTCAACTCATGCTGCTGGCGCTGCCACGCATCAAGCGACGCGTCATCCACGACGGGCTGCTCGTCGATGGCAGACAGCCTGCGCTTCCACCAGCTGCGATAGCGATAGACTGAAATCTCGCCGGTGATATCGCTGCCCACCAGACCGCCATGCAAGCTCCGGATGATCGCGGCGGCATGCTCCAGCTGCATCCGGCCCTGGTCCCAGTTGGTTCGCGCCACGTCCTGCGCAAAGACGTCCTTGTCGATCGAGAGATAGGTCGGCTGCGGCTGCATGCGCTGATGAGCGCAGAATGCCTGTGTCATCGAGGCCACGTCGTCGAATGCGTGAAACGCGTGACCCAGCCCGGCGCGCGCGGCCCAGCCGGTGTCGACGCCCGCGCTCCAGTAGCTAAGCTTGCCGCGCCGGAGCGGCGCAAGGTAGTTCTCCCAGGCGTGACCGCGGCCGATATCGTTCGAACAGATGCCCACCACATGCACATGGCTGACGCGAGGCATCAGCGCTACCCGGCGCACCCACGAGCCACAATGCACGCCGAAGGGAAAGCGCATGTTGTCCGGGTGATTGTCCAGCACCACCACCTGAAAAGGCGCAGGGCCGGCTACCCGTTCCACCAGTGGCCAGCTGAGGTGGTGGAAGTCGCCGCTGCCCAGCATCACGGTGCCATGAGCCTCTGGCAAGGTGTCGTCGAGCGCCTGTCGGAATCTGCGCAGTGTCGCCAGCGGGCAGCCGAAACGCAGCGCCTCCTGCAGGTGCGCCAGCGGGACCACCAGTCGTCCGGGCAGCGGTCCGGTGGAACCATCGAGATCGAGCACGACGGTGTGCATCAGGCGCGACCGGTGAGTAGCGCGGGTTGCAGCGGCTCGCTCTCGAAGCAGTGCGCCAGGTGGCGAAATGCGAAGCGCAGCAGCGGATTGCGCACATAGACCGCGTGCCGCGTGCTGCAGAAGCGCGCACCGAGCTGACGCTTGATCTCGCTGTCGGTCCAGCCGGCCACGTAGTGGCTCAGGCCGCGGCGGCGGGCGTAGGCGAGGTTCTCCATCCAGCTGACCACGTACAGGTTGTGATCGCGCGCGGGCGGATAGGCAAAGCCGACGTACTTGTCGATCAACATGCCCCGGTACTCGTAGCACAGATTCCAGCCGATCAGGTCGTTGCCGTCGCGGTATGTAAATACGCATCCGCTGCTGTTGCCATCGCGCAGCACGGCCCTGAAAAAGGATTCGCTGAGCAGGTCGAAGTGGATCTCGCTCTGTGCATACACGTTGCGATAGAGCGCGTAGAACCGGCTGATCAGGTCGTCGTCGTCGAAGCAGGTCGCGCCGGTGCGGACGCAATCGATCTGCAGCGCGCCCTTCGAACGCAGTTTGCGGCGAATGCTCTTGCGCCGGCTGTACGAAAGCCGTGCCAGGTAGTCATCGAGCGTGGTGAAATCAATCGGCACCCACGCCAGGGCCATGCCCTCGAGCAGCACGCATCCACGGGTTTCGCACTGTCGCGCAAACGCGGCGGCGTAGGCGTTGGCACGCGCGTCCAGCAGTGGTGAGGCATGGGCCAGATCCTTGATCACCAGCAATGCGCAATCATGGCCGAAGCGGTCGAGCAGCTGATCGGCCAGTGCGCTGGCGGACACGTTGTCCGTCAGCGGAGCGTATTCGGTGACCGTGCAGCCGACGAAACGCGTGCGCCAACGCAGCCAGCGACCCCAGTGGCGATAGCCGGGCAGGCGGGTCACGCGCTGACGCAGTGCGCTGTCGGCCGTGGTCAGCAGGTCGAACGGGGCCACGAAGGTGGGTACGCCCGACGCCGATCGCTCGGCATGAAAGCCGATCGGTGGATGGGCGAGAAATTGTTCGAGCAGGTTCTCCGGCTCAAGTTGGGCGATATACGTCATCCGAAGGTCCATGGCCGCGCCCGGCCTGCGTCAGCGTGCGGCGCGTACCGCCAGTACCGCGTTGAGACCACCGAAGGCAAACGAATTGCTCAGCGCGGCGCGCACGGCCATCGGCCGCGCGACATTGGGCACGTAGTCGAGGTCGCAGGCCGGATCGGCTTCATCGAAATTCGCCGTGGGTGGCACGATGCCGTCGCGGATGGCGCCGAGCACCGCCACCAGTTCCAATGCACCGGTGGCACCCAGCGCATGGCCGTGCATCGATTTGGTCGACGACACCGCGAGCGCGGCGGCATGTGCGCCGAATACACGATGCAGCGCGACGGTCTCGTTGACGTCGTTGGCCAGCGTCGCGGTGCCGTGCGCATTGATGTAGTCGACATCTTCCGGTGCAAGCCCGCCGTCTGCCAGGGCCAACTGCATCGCGCGCGCACTGCCGGCGGGATCGGGCGCGGCGATGTCAGCGGCATCCGCGCTCATGCCGATGCCGGCAAGTTCGCCCAGGATGGTTGCTCCGCGCGCGCGCGCATGCGCCATCGATTCGAGGACGAAGATGCCGGCACCCTCGGCGAGGACCAGGCCGCGGCGACGCGCCGTGAAGGGGCGGCAGGTATCGTCGGCAAGCACGCGCATGGCCTCCCAGGCGCGCAGCGCGCCGTAGGTCAGGCAGGCTTCGCTGCCACCGGCGATCGCCACGTCGATGAGGCCTGCACGGATCATCATCGCTGCCTGCGCGATGGCATGGTTGGCCGACGCGCAGGCGCTGGCCACGGCAAAGCATGGCCCGCGCAGGCCGTGCACGATGCTGATCTGGCTGGCCGGCGCGTTGCTCATGAGCCTGACGATGGTCAGTGGATGAACCCGGCTTGCGTTTTCGGCGTAGAGTCGCCGGCTCTGCTCGTCCTGGGTGGTTTCCCCACCCACGCCGGTGCCCACCACCACGCCCGTGCGCAGCGACAGCGCATCGTCGCCGAAGGCAAGCCCCGACTGTCGTATCGCCTCGTTGGCGGCCATCAGCGCGAATTGCGAGGTGCGGTCGAGCAGCGGCAGCAGCTGCTCGTCGAAGTGCCCGGCCGGGTCGAATGTTTGCGGAACCTGCGCGGCAATCTTCACCCGCAACTCGGCGGCGCGTTCGTGGCGCAGCGGGGCGATGCCGCTGCGTCCCTCCCGCAGCGCGCGCCACAATGGCTCGGCACCCTCGCCATGGACGCTGATGGCGCCCATGCCGGTGATGGCAACGGCACGTCCGGTCGGCTCGCTCACGCCTGGCCTGCGGCGTGTTCGTCCGGCGTGGCCAGGGCAGCAGTCACGGCGTCCACCAGGTGCTGCACGGTGTCGCTGTCGAAGTTGGCGCCCTGATCGGGGAAGGTGATGTTGAAGGCTTCCTCGATGTCGAAGATCACCTCGATGGCGTCCAGCGAGGCGACGCCCAGGTCCTTCAGGGTCGAGCTGGGGTGTATCTGCGCCGGGTCGAGCTTGGTCTGGGTCGCGATGATCTTGATCACCCGATCCTGCACGGTGGCGGCGGAATTTTCCTCGTTCATGATGTTCTCGAATTCTGGAGGATGCAGCGTGGTGACAGATGCCAGTTCATGCCGTTTGCTTGGCCTTGGTCAGCAACTGATCGAGCAGTGCGATGGCCAGGTCGATTTCCTCGTGGGATATCTCCAGCGATGGTGCGAAGGTGATGACGTTCTTGTACCAGCCGCCCACATCCAGCACCAGACCGATCTTCTTGCCACGATGCTCCAGGTCGCCGGCCAGGCCGATGTCGACCATGCGGTCGAGCAACGCCTTGTTCGGCGTGAAGCCGTCGTCCGTGCAAATTTCCGCACGCAGCGCCAGGCCCAGACCGTCGACGTCACCGATCTCCTTGTGCCGCTTCTGCAAGTCGCGCAGGCCGGCAAGGAAATGTGCACCCTTGGCCGGCACGGTGGTCTCGTAATCCAGTTCCTTGCCCATGCGGATCACCTCCAGACCGAGCGACGTGCCCAGCGGGTTGGAATTGAAGGTGGAGTGGGTGGAGCCGGGCGGGAAGATCGTCGGGTTGATCATCTCCTCGCGTGCCCACAGGCCTGACAACGGGTTCAATCCGTTGGTCAGCGCCTTGCCGAACACCAGCACATCCGGTGTCACGCCGAAGTGCTCGATCGACCATTGCTTGCCGGTTCGCCAGAAGCCCATCTGGATTTCGTCGACCACCAGCAGGACGCCGTACTGGTCCAGCACCTTCTTCAGGTCGCGGAAGAAGTTCATCGGCGGAATCACGTAACCGCCGGTGCCCTGGATCGGCTCGACGTAGAACGCCGCGTACTCGCACTGGTTCGTTTTCGGATCCCACACGCCGTTGTATTCGGTCTCGAACAGGCGCGCGAACTGGTTCACGCAACTGTCGGAGTATTCCTCTGCGGTCATGCCCCGGGGGCGACGGAACGGATACGGAAACGGCAGGAACATGGCGCGCTCGCCGAAGTGGCCGAAGCGACGGCGATAGCGGTAGCTGGAGGTAATCGACGATGCGCCCAGCGTGCGGCCGTGGTAACCGCCCTCGAAGGCAAACATCAGGCTCTTGCCGTTCTTGAAGTTGCGCACGAGCTTGAGCGAATCCTCAATCGCCTGCGCGCCGCCCACGTTGAAATGCACGCGACCGTCCAGGCCGAATTTCTGTTTCGCGTCCACGGCGATCGTCTTGGCCAGCTCGATGCGGGTCTGGTGCAGATACTGGCTGGCGACCTGCGGCAGCAGATCGATCTGGCGCTTCAGGACGTTGTTGAGCCGCGCATTGCCATAGCCGAAATTGACCGCCGAATACCACATCTGCAGATCCAGGAATGGCGTGCCGGCACTGTCGTACATGTAGCTGCCTTCGCAGCTGCGGAAGATCTTCGGCGGATCGACGTAGTGCACGGTGTCACCGAAGGAACTGTACTTCGCCTCGTCGGCAAGCAATTGGGCATCGTCGATCGCGATCTGGGCATTCTTGTCGAAAACGTTCATGGTCGATCCTGGGGTAATCGGTCAGAGTGAAATGGCGGCGGTGGCGAGCGGCTCCGACAGACGTCCGTCGAGCAGCTGCGGCAGCAGCTCGAGTGCATCCTCGAAACCGGTGATCGGCACATAGGCGATGCCGGCGGCGCGGCAGTGTTCGATCAGCCGGTGCTTGGCGAACACGAAATCGACGCGGTCGGCTGCGCAGAAATCCGAAACGCCATCGCCGACAAGCAAGGTGCGCCTGGCGCCGTCGGCGCGCGCGCGGGCCACGCACGCGCACTTGCAGGTGCCGCTGGCGCAGCCTTCTGCCTGGTGTGGCGACTCCAGTTTCCAGCGCCGCGGCTGCTCGGCCGGCACAAGCCGGTTGGCAATCACGGGAATGTCGTCCAGCCCGTAGCGACCAAGAATGGCGTGGATCGCGTAATCCAGCCCGTCGCTCACCACGCGGACCGGCACGCCGAGTTCGCGCGCCCGGGTCACGAAGCCCGGGAACGCGTGATCGATCCACAGATGGGAGAGGTGCTCATCCAGCTCGTCGCGGTGCATGTCGAGCAGTGCCACCTGGCCGCGCATGCAGGCACGCGAGCCGATGCGGCCGGCTCGCCAATCGCGCTCCAGCACCTCCCAGCCGGGTCGGCCGTACCGATCCAGCAGGGAGTCGATGACGTCTTCCACGGCGATGGTGCCGTCGAAATCACAAAGTATGGTCCAGTCGGCCATGGAGGATCGGTTCGCAGAAAGGGTGATCTGCAATCTAGATCGGGTTTCTTTCTGCACGCTTTCCAGTGCGCGCGCTCCGACTTCGGGTGCCTTGGCGGCCCATGCAGACGTCTATGGCATCGCCAGGGCGTTGTTGCTGCGGTCCGCATCCGGCAAATCGCGGTTAGGGTCGAGCGTGATCGACTTCAGCTTGCGCGCGCCATCGACGTGGATCACATAGCTGTGGTGCTGCATCCAGGTTTCCCACGGCACCCGCACGTCCTGCTTGCTGCCGTCGTCGTAGACGAGTCGCAGCGTGGCGGGCAGGACCAGCTGGTCGAGGTTGGCCACGGTGACGTCGACGCCCTTGCGGTAGTCACCTTCGGTGTAGGCGGCTTTCTGCACGGCCATGTCGAACTGCCAGTTGTGTTTGAACCAGCCGCGCCAGAACCAGCCCAGGTCTTCGCCGGTGTCGCTTTCCATGAAGCGGAAGAAATCCGACGGGCTGGGGTGCTTGTACGCCCAGGTGGCGATGTAGCGACGGAATGCCGGGTCGAAGCGTTCCGGTCCGATGATCTGCTCGCGCAGCAGGACCAGGCCGAAGGCGGCCTTGAAGTAGCTGATCGGGTGACGGTACTTCTCCGGGATCGCGTCGGCCAGGGTCATCGGCGGTGGCGCGTCGGCCTCCTTCAGGATGGCGGCGATCTGCTCGGCCGGGGTGCCCTTGCCGGGGGCGTATTCGCTGTCGCGCTTTGGCGCGAACTTGCCGCCGTCGAACGCCTCGGCTTCGTACACGTCGGCGAAGGTGTTGAAGCCTTCGTCCATCCACGCATCGCGCCGTTCGTTGCTGCCGACGATCATCGGGAACCAGGTGTGCCCGATCTCGTGGGCGATCAGCATGCGCAAGACCGGTCCGGCGGCTTTCTTGTGGTCGAAGGTGATGCCCGGGTACTCCATGCCGCCAGCGGTGCCGGCCTCGTTGATGGCCACCGGATACGGGTACGGATAGTAGGTGCGCGAGAAGAACTCGACCGATTTCTTCAGGTTCTGCGTGGCCACGCCCCAGGCCTTGTCGCCAGCGCTTTCCACCGGATAGGCCGACATCGCCAGCGCGGTCTTGCCGTCGGGCAGGTTGATGCGGGCGGCATCCCAGATATAGGCCTTGGACGCGCCGAAGGCCACATCACGCGTGTTCTTCATCGCGAAGTGCCAGGTCAGCGTGCCGCCGTGTTTCGGTCGGCTGGCCGGGTCGCCGACTTCGGCGGCCGAGCGGATCATCACCGTGGCATCGCTGTGGCGCGCCTTGTCCAGCCGTGCACGCTCGGTCGCGGTCAGCACATCCTGCGGGTTGAGCAGCTCGCCGGAACCGACCACCAGCATGTCCGACGGCACCGTGATGCGATAGTCGAAGTCACCGTATTCGAGATAGAACTCGCTGTTGAGGTAGGGCTGCGTGTCCCAACCGCGCAGGTCGTCGTAAACGCACAGGCGCGGATACCACTGCGCCATCTCGAAGATGTCGCCCTGCTTGTTGGCGTTCACATCGGTGCGGCCACCAAACTCGCCGGGTACGGTGTAGTCCCAGCGGATGTGCAGCTTGAGCTGTCCGCCGTGTCCCTTGAGCGCGCGGGGCAGGATGACCTGCATGCGGGTGTCGCTGATCACCCACTTGGCGCTTCGTCGATGGCCGGCGGCATCCTCCACCTCGATCGAGCGGATGTGTTCGCCGCCGGTGAACTCGGTGGGGAACTTGCCGCCGCCGAACGCGCCGCGCGCATCCTTGCGGTAGCGGTTCTGCTCGATTTGCAGCCACAGCACGTCGAGGGTGTCCGGGCTGTGGTTGGTATAGGTGATCACTTCGCTGCCGCTGAGCTGGCGGGTGGCGGGATCGAGGGTGGCCTCGATCCGGTAGTCGGCGCGGTTCTGCCAGTACAGCGGGCCGGGTACGCCGCTGGCGGAGCGGTACGCGGTGGCAGGTTGCGGATAGTGGTAAGGCGCGAAGGTCTGCAGCGGATTGAAGGCGTCGGGTGCCGGGTCGGCCGCCATCGCCGGGGTCATGAGCAGTGCGGCAAGGGTGATGGCGAGGGAACAGGTGAACTTTTGCATGGGATGCCTTGGGGACGGGGAGTTACGGTTGGCTTCGCTTTCGGACCAGAGCCAGTAGTTCGTGGCAGGCGCCCATCGTGTGATAGTCGGTCTTGCCAGCCGGGCTTTTCCGGTGGTCGATCTTGCGATTGTCGCGGGTGAGGATGCGGTACCAGGCACCGTGCCGGTGATCGACGAAATGCTCCCACGCATAGGCCCACAGTCGCCCGTACCAGTCGTCATAGGTCTGCTCGCCGGTGCGTTCGTGCAACAGGGCGGCGGCGACCAGTGATTCGGCCTGTACCCAGAAGTACTTGTCGTCGTCGCAGATCTGGCCATCCGGCGCGAAGCCATAGCAGATGCCGCCCCATGCCGAATCCCACGCGCGGGTGAGCGCGGTATCGAACAGCCGCCGCGCCGTGGGCAGCAGCCAGTGGCAGGCGATGCCGCGTTTGCGCAAGAGCGGTTCCATGAGCAGCAGCAACTTGGCCCATTCGGTCTGGTGGCCGGGCTGGAAGCCCCAGGGGCGGAACAGGTGCCGAGGGTCGTCGCGGTGATAGTCCCAGTCGATCTCCCAGTCCTGGTCGTAGTGCTCCCACACCAGTCCTCCGGCCTTGGCGGCCTGACGCCGGGTCATGTGAACGGCCAGCTGCTGCGCGCGATGCAGATAGCGCAGATCGTCGCTGCACTGGTAGGCCGCCAGCAGCGCTTCACACAGGTGCATGTTGGCGTTCTGGCCGCGGTAGCGGCTGAACTCCCAGTTCGCGTCGGCCTCGTCGCGATACAGGCCCACGGTGGCGTCCCAATAACGCTGTTCCAGCAGTTGCCAGGTCTCTTCCATCCATGCATCCGCCTGCGCGATGCCGGCCTTGCTGGCCGAGGCGCAGGCGAGCAGCACGAAGGCCGCGCCGTACGCGTGGTTGGTGCGATCCTCGGGTCGGCCGTCCCGGATGGTCCAGGCATAGCCGCCGCTTTGCGGATCACGATGCACCTCACGCAGGTAGCGCAGACCGTGGCTTGCGGCATCGAGATAGTCCTCACGCCCGAATTCCATCGCGGCCATAGCGTAGTTGAAGACGAAGCGCGTACTGCTGACCAGGTGGCGATGGTTGCGGTCGTAGATCGTGCCGTCGTCTTCGAAGTAGTGGAAGAAGCCGCCGGCAGGGTCGATCGCGTGCGGGTGGTAAAAGGCCATCGTCTGCGCGATGTGGCTGCGCAGGAAATCGGGCGAACGGAAATCGGGTGTGGACTTCATGGCTGTGCCTGCATGAAGGCGAGCACTTCGTCGCCAGCCGGCATCGCGGAAAACGAACCCTTGCGCGTCACCGTGAGTGCGCCGCAGGCGGCGGCGAAGCGCAGCATCGCGTGCAGGCGAGGCAACTGGCCCACCAGCCGATCGAGCCGGTCGGGTGTCGCGTCGAGTTCGGCCAGGCAACACAGCAGGCCGCCGACGAAGGCATCACCGGCCGCCGTGCTGTCGACCACGTCGACCGCATAGCCGGGCAACTCACCCTCGGCGTCGGGGTGGAACCAGCGCAGCGGCCGCGCGCCATCGGTCACCACCAGCAGCCGCGCACGGCCTTGCCACAGCCGGTCGAGCGTGGCCTGTTCGCCATCCACGGCCAGCCAGCTGAACTCCTCGGCGGAGAGCTTCACCACGTCGGCCAGGTGCAAGGCCGGCCACACCCGTGGTTGTGGATCGACGTTTGTCGGCCACAGGGCGGGGCGCAGGTTGAGGTCGAAGCTGACCAGGGCGGCGGCGCGGTGCGCGCGCTGCATGCCCTCGCGCGTGGCCTCGGCCAGGGCCGGGTCGGTCATCGAATTGGAGCACACGTGGAACACCGCCACGTCGGCGAAGGCGTCCGCGCGAAAGTCGCTGGCGCGAAATAGCAGGTCGGCCGTGTGCTCGCGATAAAAGCTGAAACTGCGCTCGCCATGCGCGTCCAGGTTGACGAAGGCGAGCGCGGTGTTGGCCAAGTCGGTGCGAGCCACATCGGCGGTACTGACGCCGGCCTGCTCCAGGCTGGCCAGCAGGAATTCGCCGAAGCGGTCGCGTGCCAGCATCCCGGCGAACCGCGCCGCGCCACCGAGCCGCGCCGCGGCCACCGCCACGTTGGCGGGTGCGCCGCCGGCGAACGGCGTGAAGCCGCTGGCGAAACCCTGCGCGTCGACGCGGTCGGCGTGCAGGTCGACCAGCGCTTCGCCGAAGCAGAGGATGGCTCGCCTGGTCATGTGCGCGCCGCCTCAGTCGACGTCGCTGCGAACCTTCGAGCCACTGATGCCGTAGAACGCGATGTACAGGTAGCACAGCAAGGGCAGGAAGAAGGCGTGCTGCAGACCGATATTGTCGGCCAGCACTCCCTGCAATTGAGGAATGATTGCGCCGCCCACGATGGCCATGATCAGCAGGCTGGACGCCTTGCTCGTCATCGGCCCCAGCCGTTCGATGGCGAGCGCGAAGATGGTCGGGAACATGATCGAGTTGAACAGGCCGATTGCGATGATGCTGTACATCGCGGTACTGCCGGTGCTGAGCATGGTGGTCAGCACCAGCAAGGCGTTGATTGCGGCGAACGTTGCCAGCAGTTTGCGCGGCGATATTTTCGCCATCAGCGCCGAGCCGGCGAAACGCCCGAGCATGGCGCCACCCCAGTACCACGAAACGTATTTTGCGGCCTGCTGCTCGCTCATGTGGCCGATGTCCGGCATCGACAGGTAGTTGACCATGAAGCTGCCGATCGAGACTTCGGCGCCGACATAAAAGAAGATGCCAAGCACGCCGAACAGCACGTGTGAATGGCGCAGCACCTCACCAAAGCTGTGGCGGTCGTGATCACCCTTGTCGGTGGCCTCGGTCAAGGCAGGCAGGCGGAACAGCCAGACGAAGATCGCCAGCAGGAACAGCACCACCGCCAGCCCAATGTAGGGACCTTGTACGGCCTGCGCCTGCTGGGTCTGGTAAGCCAGTTGATCGGCCGGCGCCAGCGCCGCCAGTTGGGCCGGGTCCTTGACCACGTTGGACAGGATCAGCAGGCCGCCGAACCACGGCGCCAGAAACGTGCCAAACGAGTTGAGAGCTTGCGCCAGGGTCAGCCGACTGGAGCTGGTCTTCTCCGGTCCGAGCAAAGCCACGTAGGGATTGGCGGCCACCTGCAGCACGGTGATGCCGGTGGCCAGGACGAACAGCGCGCCGAGGAAGGCGGGGTAAAGATGCAGCGCGGCGGCAGGCCAGAAGCCCAGCGCGCCAACCCCGGCGATGGCCAGCCCGGCCACGATGCCTTTCTTGTAGCCCAGCGCGGCCACCAGTCGACCCGCCGGCATGCCCATCAGGAAGTAGGCACCGAAGAACGTGAATTGCACCAGCATCACTTCGGTGTAGCTGAGCTGGAAACTGGATTTGAGATGCGGGATCAGGATGTCGTTGAGGCAGGTCAGGAAGCCCCACATGAAGAAGATCGTGGTCAGCACACCCAACGCCAGCGGATTGCTGGTGTAGGGCTGGTGGCCGGATTGGTCTCCCGGGACGGGCGCTGACGTATGGGGCGGCTTCGCGGCAAAGGCCATGGCGGGTTCCGGTTTGCGGTGGTCGGGATCAGGCGGGACTTCGGCGGCGGCGCCGCAGCGGCACCTAATGTAACCGTTTTCATCGAGGCGCCAATCACGCGCTGCAACATACCTTGCGGCGGTGTTACCTTCACCGGAATCTCGTTCGGCTGATGAGGTGCGTCATGCGTCGCAGCACCACGATTGTGTTTGCCCTGCTGGCATCGGCCATCTGTGCGCCAGCGTTTGCGTCGGCTGGACATGCGGCCGACGTCGATCCGCGCATAGGCACGGGTGGCGATGGCCACACTTTTCCCGGTGCCACGGTACCGTTCGGCATGATCCAGCTGTCGCCCGATACCGCGATGCCGGACTTCAAGCATGCCTACAAGTGGGCTGCGGGTTATCGCTACGGCGATCCCACCATCATGGGTTTCTCGCATACCCACTTCTCCGGCTCCGGTCATTCGGACCTGGGCGACGTGCTGGTCATGCCGATTGCGGGCGAGGTGCGGCTGGAGCCGGGCGATCCGTCCAGACCGGGCAGCGGCTACCGTTCGCGTTATTCGCACGCCAGCGAAGTGGTGCAGGCGGGCTACTACGCGGTGACGCTGGGCGATTATGGCGTGCGCGCCGAACTCACCGCAGGCCGGCGTGTGGGCTGGCATCGCTACGCCTTTCCCGCGGACAAGTCTGCGCATGTCTTGCTGGACCTGCGTCCGAGCATCTACGACTACCCGGGCAAGGTGCTGTGGGCGAGCCTGCGCGTGCGCCCCGATGGCAGCGTCACCGGGTGCCGCACCACGCGCGGCTGGGCGCCGGGACGCGAGCTGTGTTTCGCGATGCGCTTTTCGCGGCCGGTGGCCTCTCGCGAGCTGTACAACCGCGAGGCCGACATCGCCTACAGGGGTTTCGCCGGGCCGGGCAACCGGCCGAAGGACGGCGACGCCCAAAACGGCCGCGCGCTGGTCGGTGTGTTCGATTTCGGCAAACTGGCGCAGCCGCTGGAAGTGAAAGTGGCGATTTCGTCGGTGAGCGAAGCCAATGCGCTGGCCAATCTCGACCAGGATGGCAAGGGTTGGGATTTCGATGACCGGCGTGCCGAGGCGACGGCGGCGTGGAACAAGGCGCTGGCAGTGGTCGATGTCGATGCGCCGAAGCGGACGCGGACCTTGTTTTACACCGCGCTGTACCACGCGATGCTGGCGCCGACCCTGAGCATGGACGTCCATGGCGACTACCGCGGCCCGGATCATGCCGTGCATCGGGCGAAGGGCTTCGACTTCTATTCCAGTTGGTCGCTGTGGGACGTGTACCGCGCGCAGCAGCCGTTGATGGTGCTGCTCGATCCGCGGCGCAGCACGGATTTCATCCGTTCGCTGATCGCCGCCGGTCAATCCAGTCCGTTCGGCATCCTGCCGGTGTGGGCGTACCAGGGGCTGGAGACGTGGTGCATGATCGGTTACCACGCGGTGCCGGTGATCGCCGATGCCTACATCAAGGGCGTGCGCGGTTTCGACGCCGAGGCAGCGCTGAAGCTGATGGTCGCCAGCGCCAGCTACGGCGCCTACGGTGACCTGGCCGATTACATTAAACTCGGCTACGTACCGATTGACCGGGAGCCGGAGGCAGCTTCGAAAACGCTGGAATACGCCTACGACGACTGGTCGCTGGCGCAGATGGCCAGGGCCATGGGCAAACCCGGTGTCGCGACCACTTTCATGAAGCGGGCGGGCAATTGGCGCCATGCCTGGGATTCGAAGACCGGGTTCATGCGGGCCAGGCTCGGCAACGGTCAGTTCCGCGAACCCTTTGATCCGACCTTCGCCGGGTACGGCAGCGACTTCACCGAGGGCAATGCCTGGCAATACTCGTGGTATGTGCCGCAGGACATTCCCGGCCTGATCCGGGCAATGGGCGGCAATGCGAAGTTCGTGGCCAAGCTGGACCAGTTGTTCGACGCCGGGGTCGACCCGGAGCACTTCAAGAACGTCGAGGACATCACCGGCCTGATCGGCTGGTATGCACACGGCAACGAGCCCAGTCACCACATTGCCTATCTGTACGACTATGCCGGCGCACCGTGGAAAACCCAGCAGCGGCTGAAGCAGATCATGGACAGCCAGTACGCGCCGCGACCGGACGGCCTCAGCGGCAACGACGACCTGGGCCAGATGTCGGCCTGGTACATCTTCACCGCGCTGGGCTTCTACCCGGTGACACCGGCCAGCGATGTGTACGCGATCGGGCGGCCGTTTGTGCCCAGGGCCACGCTGCACCTCTCCAATGGCCACGATTTCGTCGTGAGCGCGGCCCCGATGGACGATGCGCATCCGTGGGTCGGGGCGGTCACGCTCAATGGCCGGGCGCTGGAGCAGCCGACCATCCGCCATGCCGATATTCTTGCCGGCGGCGAACTGCATTTCCGCATGCAGTCGACGCCGAATCGACACTGGGGCGGGTATCCGCCGGCAAGGCCGGATGTGAGCGCAATGGGTGACGACTGAGGATCAGGCGGATGGCAGTCCGGCGCACACGTGCCAGAATACGGAACGCTGACAGGACGGGTGTGCAGATGGGCCGAGGCAAATGAAAATCAGCGGCATCATGCGTTGGCGGGTTGCCGGCCTGCTGCTGGCCATGCTGATCATCGTGGGCCTGCCCTATATGGTCACCAGCGACAATGCGCGGTCAACGCAGTTGGCCAGCGCCTGGGTCACCCATTCGACGGCCGTGCGTTCGCTCGCCTATCAAATCGCCAACACCGTCCACGACAGCGAGGCGGCGACCTATCGCGTGCTTGCCGGCGACGGGGATGCTGCGACCCGGACGCGGGCTGCTTACGCCAGCTCGGACGTGCCGGCGTTGCTGCGGCGGCTCAGGTCGATGACCAGCGACAATCCGCAACAGCAGATGCTGATCGGTGCCCTGGAGACCAGCGTGAACGGTCATCTCACCCTGATGCAGGATGCACTGCGGCGGGTGGGGCAAGGCAATGTGGCCGGTGCGCGCGAATCGCTGCGCACGGCAAGTGACCTGTTTCCGATCAACGCCAAGATCCAGGGCATCGTGGAGAACGAGGATCAGCTGTTGGCGGTGCGCGAAAAGGCAGCGTCGAGTCGCGCCCTCAATGGACGGCTGGTGTTCGCCATCACCGCGTTGGCGCAGTTGCTGCTGCTCGCGATCATCGTGGTTGCGTCCGAAAAGCAGATCGGCCGGCGGCGACTGGCCGAAACGCGCGAAGGCCGCGCCGTGCAGCGTTCACGACTGATCCTGCAGTCCGTGCGCGAACCCATCGCGCTGTTCGACGCGAACCTGCGCAGCCTGCTGGTCAACAATGCCTTCAGCGAACTGTATGACGAGGATCTGCAGCACGCATCGCGGCCGCTGCTGGAGATCGGCGACGGCGCGTGGAGCGACGCCGTCCTGTTGCAACGGCTCAGAGACGTCCTGCTGCGCGACCGCGAACTGTGGGATTACGAAATGGTGCAGCGCGTCGGCGACGGGCAGGAGCGGCACGTGGTCATCAACGCGCGCCGCCTGCAACTGCAGGAGAGCGACGAGCCCACCCTGCTCATGACGGTGAGTGACGTGACCGTGCGCGCACTGACCGAGCAGCAGGTCACCGAACTCAACCGCCAACTGGAAGGCAAGGTGGCGCAGATCTCGGACATCAACCGCGAACTGGAGGCGTTCAGCTACTCGGTGTCGCACGATCTGCGGGCGCCGCTCCGCCACGTGGCCGGCTTCGTGCGCAAGTTGGAGCGGCACCTGGGCGAACATGTCGACGACAAGGCGGCCCACTACATCAACGTCATCGACGGCGCGGCGCAGCGCATGGCGCAACTGATCGATGACCTGCTGGTGTTCTCACGACTGGGACGCAGCGCATTGCGGTTGCAGGCGGTGGACATGCAGACGCTGGTTGACGAGGCGCGTGGATTGGCCGAAGCGGGTCAGGAGGGCCGGCGTATCGTCTGGGCGATCGATGCCTTGCCGATGGTCATAGGCGATGCCAACATGCTGCGCACGGTGTGGCAAAACCTGCTCGGCAACGCCGTCAAGTACACCGGACACTGTGAAGTGGCGCGTATCGAGGTGAGTGCGAGCCGCAGCGACCGCGGTGACTACGAATTCACCGTGGCCGACAATGGTGCCGGCTTCGACATGCAATATGCCGACAAGCTGTTCGGGGTGTTCCAGCGGCTGCATCGTGCCTCGGAATATCCCGGCAATGGTATCGGCCTGGCCAACGTACGTCGTATCGTCACGCGCCATGGCGGCCGAGTCTGGGCTGAGGCGGAGCCGGACAAGGGTGCAAGGTTTCATTTCTCGCTGCCAGCGACCGATCTGGCAGGAACACACAACGGAGAGTCGGCGGCATGAACAAGAAAGAACTGCGCACCGTGCTGCTGGTGGAAGACAGCGTGGCAGATGCGGAGATGGCCATGGATGCGCTGACCGAGGCACACCTGGCCAATCCCGTGGTACACGTCGAGGACGGCGTGGAGTGCCTGGATTACCTCTACCTGCGCGGTGCCTGGGCCGAGCGCGAGCCGGGTGACCCGGCCGTGGTGCTGCTGGACATCAAGATGCCGCGCATGAACGGGCTGGATGTGCTGACCCGGATGCGCGAGGACGAGCGCATGCGGCGGATTCCGGTGGTGATCCTGTCTTCCTCGCGCGAGGAAAGTGACCTGGCCCGCAGCTGGGACCTTGGCGTGAATGCCTATGTGATCAAACCAGTCGACGTGGATCAGTTCTTCGAGGCCGTGCGCACGCTTGGACGGTTCTGGGCGGTATTGAATGAAGCGCCCTGCACGGATTGATGCACAATAGGCGAATCAGGGAACAAGGCGGCAGACTGCGTGCATGCGGCAGCGACGCAGAGCGCCATGAGAGCGATGGGGGAACAACATGCCCAACAGGCACACCCGGACCATGCCGACCATCCGCGTTCTGCAGGTGGAGGACAACGAGCTCGACGCCGAGCTGGTGCTGGCTGAGCTGGAGGCCGACGACATTCCCCATGTGGCCCGACTGGTGGACGACGAAGCCGGGTATCTCGCCGCGCTGAGTGAGTTTGCCCCGCACATCGTGTTGTCCGATCTGAGCCTTCCGGGTTTTTCCGGCCAGCACGCGCTGGAACTGCTGCGCGAACGCGACGAGGACATGCCGTTCATCTTCGTCTCGGCCACACTGGGCGAGGAAGCCGCGATCGAGGCGCTGCGCAACGGTGCCACCGACTACATCCTGAAACAGAATCCCGCCCGGCTGGCCAGTGCCGTGCGCCGTGCGATGGTCGAATCGGAGGCACGCAAGGCCAGCCGCCGCGCCGAGATGGAGCTGATCCGTGCCCAGCGCTTCGAGAGTCTGGCCATGCTGGCCGGCGGGCTCAGCCACGACCTGCGCAACCTGTTGCAGCCGTTGCTGCTCGCCGGCGAAAGCCTGCAGGATTACCAGGACGATCCTCGTCTGGCGCGACTGGGCAAGCTGGTGCGCGACTGCGGCAAGCGGGGCCTGGACATGGTGCACTCGATGCTGTCCTTTGCGCGCGGTGCGCGGCGCGCCGAGCAGGTGCGGCTGGGTGCCTTGTTCAGCGCATTCGAACTGCTGATGCAGGGCAGTGTGCCGCGTTCCGTGGCGATGGAACTGATCGTCGACGACCCGGAGCTGTCGTTCGAAGGCAACCACACCGAGTTGCAGCAATGCCTGCTGAACCTGTGCCTGAATGCCATCCAGGCGATGCCCGATGGCGGCAAGCTGCGTATCGAGACCTCGCAGACCCGGCTGGACGAGGATTTTTTCCTCGACGAAGAGCAACCGCGATGTGGCCGCTACCTGTGCATCAGCGTGATCGATGAAGGCCCCGGCATGGAGCCGGAGGTGCTGGAACATTTGTTCGAGCCGTTCTTCACCACCAAGGAGACCGGGACCGGCCTGGGCCTGCTCTCGTGCAAACGCATCGTTGCCAGCCATGGCGGCGTGATGCGGGTCCACAGCGAGCTTGGCAAGGGCACCCGTTTCGATCTGTACATGCCGCTGGATGAACTGGTTGCCGACGCCGAGTCGATGGACGACATGGAAGGCCTGCAGGGTTCCGCCGAAAGGGTGCTGGTGGTAGTGGAAGAGGCCGGTCAGCTGTCGATGCTGACCGACACGCTGGATACCTGGGGTTACCAGGCGCACGCCAGCCAGAGCGGCACCGCCGCCTTGCAGTGGATCGAGGCCGGCGGGCTGCCGGACCTGGTCGTGCTGGATGCGGACATGAACCTGTTTACCGGCGTGCGCACACTGGCCGCCCTGGTCGATCAAGGCTACGAAGGTGGCGTGATCCTGCTGACCCGTGCCGACGCCCCGCCGGACCTGCATGAGTTGCCGCCGCTGGAGCGACTGCACCTGATCGACAAGCCGGTCACCACCCCGGCGCTGTTGCGCGCGCTGCGCAAGGCGCTCGACGAAGGTGGCGAGTAACGCGGCGCACCATCACCGTAGCGCCGGGGAGGGCGATTCGTTCGGTGCCAGGCGGATGCCGTGCCCGCCGTCTGCATCCGCAGGGCGGGCTCTGCCCGCCGCTCTCCGGCAAGGTACAAGGC
Source organism: Rhodanobacter sp. G2-10 (assembly GCF_055809185.1). NCBI lineage: Bacteria > Pseudomonadati > Pseudomonadota > Gammaproteobacteria > Lysobacterales > Rhodanobacteraceae > Rhodanobacter > Rhodanobacter sp. G2-10. The sequence continues at coordinate 810,550 of NZ_CM147900.1, forward strand.
GAAAGGCGGCGGGCAGAGCCCGCCCTGCGAAAGCCCGGTGCGCTGCCGTGACGACTCAGTCGATGCCGAGCTTCTTCAGCTTGTAACGCAGCGCGCGGAAGGTGATGCCGAGCTTGCGTGCGGCGGCGGTCTTGTTGTAGCGCGACTCCTCCAACGCCTTGACGATGGCGGTGCGCTCGATATTGCTGATGTAGTCGTCCAGACCGCCATTTGCCGCGGTGGGTGCGGGCGCCGCGGGCGAGGGCTCGTTGCCGGCGCCGGGCGTGGCGGTATCCATTGCCGGAGGGCGCGCGCCGCGCTGCGGCAGCATCAGGTCGGTCGCGTCGATGGTGCTGCCGTCGCACATCGCCATGGCGCGCTCGAGGATGTTCTCCAGCTCGCGCACGTTGCCCGGGAAATCATAGGCCTCCAGCGCTTCGCGCGCGCCGGCGGATAGCTGTCCGACCCCTTCGCCACTCTTGCCCGCGAGCGACTTCAGGATGAAAGCGGACAATTGCGGCACGTCGCCGCGGCGTTCGCGCAGCGGTGGTACGCGCAGCTCGATCACGTTGATGCGGTAGAACAGGTCCTGGCGGAACTGTCCCTGCTCGACCAGCTGGCCCAGGTTCTTGTGGGTGGCGGACAGGATGCGCACGTCCACCGGGATCTCGTCGCGGCCGCCGATCGGGCGCACCGCCTTTTCCTGGATGGCGCGCAGCAGCTTGACCTGCATGTGCAAGGGCAGCTCGGCGACCTCGTCCAGGAACAATGTGCCGCCCTGGGCGGCCTGGAACAGGCCCTCCTTGTCGGCACCGGCGCCGGTGAAGCTGCCCTTGCGGTGGCCGAAGAACTCGCTTTCCATCAGCTCGGACGGGATCGCGCCGCAGTTGACCGGCACGAACGGTCCACTGGCGCGCGGGCCTTGTTCGTGGATCAGCCGCGCCACCAGCTCCTTGCCGACGCCGGACTCGCCGGCGATGTATACCGGCGCCTGGTTGCGCGCCAGCTTGGCAATCGTGACGCGCACCTGTTCCATCGCCGGCGAGTCGCCGATCAGGCGGGAGGACGATGCGCCGGCCCTGGCGTCGCCACCTTCGCGCTTTTCCTCGGCCAGGCGCAGCGCGGTGCGCACCAGCCCGCGCAGCATCTGGATGTCCACCGGCTTGGAGACGAAGTCGAAGGCACCGGCCTTGAGCGCGTTCACGGCAGCATCGACGTTGCCGTAGGCGGTAATCATCGCCACCGGCGTGTCCGGGCAGGTCTCGGCGATCAGCTCGATGATCTCCTGGCCGTTGCCGTCGGGCAGACGCATGTCGGTAAAGCACAGGTCGTAGCTGTTTTCGGACAGCGCCCGACGCGCATCGGCCACGGTGCCGACGGCTTCGACCTGCAAATCCATCCGCCCCAAGGTGATGGTCAGCAGTTCACGGATATCGCGTTCATCGTCGATGACGAGGACGGTCTGCAGGCTCATGGTTGATCGCGTGGGGAATAGGTGGTGTGAGAATACCCGTCGCTGCAGGCAAGAGCAAAGCCGTATGCCGGTGTGGCGCGGGCGTTCAGCGTGGCTGGCCGGGGTCCGTCGGCCGACCCCGGAGGCGGCTTATCGACCCAGTTTGCGCTCGAAGAAATCCACCATCACCTGGTAGGCCTCGCGCGATTCGGGTAGCTCCGGATCGGAAAAGAACGAGTGCCACATGCCATCCCATACGTGCAATTCGGCATCGACGCCTGCAGCGCTGAGCAGGCGCTGGCTCTGGATCACCGAGCTCATGGTGAAGTCGCGGGTTCCGGTGATCAGCAGGGTCGGCGGAAACTGCGCCAGCATGGTCGGTGAATTGGCCGGGAAAACCAGTGGATCAGTGGCTTTCGCGCCCTTGAAGTAGGGCAGATCGGTGAGTTTCAGGATCGTCCGGGGTACAGGTTCGCCGTTCAATAGCGGGGCGATGTAGGTGGAGTCGCCGCCCAGCTCGGTGAGCGAGCCGCAGAACGTGCCGATGGCGCCCGGCATCGGCAATTTTTTGTTGATGATCCAGGCTACCGATTCGGCCGTGAGTATGCCGCCGGCGGAGCAGCCGTAGATGCCGATGTTCGTCGCCGGGTAGTGTCCGAGCAGGGCACGATAGACCGCCTCGACATCCTCGCTCGCGGCCGGAAAGACATGCTCCGGCCCCTGGCGGTAGTCGACGCTGACGACCTTGATCGCGCCCAGGCTGGCCAACGGGATCGATTCCACCAGGCCGCCGCTGTGGGCGCCCCACAGGAAGGCGCCACCATGCAGGTTGATCAGCACCCGTCGCTGTTGCTTCGCCGCGATGCCCCGGGATGGCAGCACGACATCGACATGCACGCCGCCGAGGGTCTCCGCGTGGATTGTTACCGGGTAGATCTTCTGCATGCGCCGGACGCGGTCGCGGTTCATGCGGTCGTAGAAAGCGCGGCTTTGCGCGATCGGTGCATTCAACGCGGGCGCCTTGCTGCCGGCGGCGATCATTGCGGGGAAGAATGCGCGTGCTTCGGGCGAGGCAAGATTCGAATAGGGGATGGTCAGTGCGGGTGAGGTCACGCTGCCATCGGCGTTGACGCCCGGCGCGACGGCCTGCGCGGATACCGTCACGCCAGACAGGCTGGCGCACAGCAGGATTCCCGGCAGAATGCGTGAAACACGTGATGCGTGCATGCGGTTGCTCCCGTGTGGGTGGCCGTGCGTCGTCAGGCCGGAAGATGCGAATTTGCCGACGCAACGGGCGGGGCTCACTTCATCTGGTCAGTCGATGCGGCGTGAGCGGGCAAGCCGGTGGCGTCGCCAGACAAGATCTCCTGCAGCTTCAGGTACACGCCGTTGGTCCAGCCGAAGCCGACCACGTTCTGGCTGTAGCCGGCGCTGACATGGACGTCGGCGTTGCCCAGCACCATGTTGTATTTCTCGCGAATGGTTCCGTCCGTGGCGACGCCACGATCGACGGTGGCGCAGAACTTGCGGGCGATGCGGCGCGCATCGTTCCGGTAGCCATAGGCATCGAGGCCGGAAACGGCGAGCCAGTTCGTGGGTGCCCAGCCGAAGGGTGCGTCCCACTGCGCGCCGCTGGGTTGATCATCCATGGCAAGGCCGCCCGGCTGCTCGAACACCGCAAGATGATCGCGCACGGCCCTGGCCTGTGACGCGGAAGCCGCGCGGGCCCAGAGAGGATAGAAAGTGGTGATGTAGGGGTGCGCTGCCGGCTTCCCCGCGACGAAGTCGTAGTCCAGGTAAATGCCTTCATCGGGGTGCCACAGGTATTTGTCCATCGCCTGCCTGCGCGCCTGCGCCAGCTTTGCCCAATGGGTGGCGTCGGCGGTCTTGCCCAGCTCCAGCGCAAAGTCGTGCAAATCCATCTCGTAGCGATACAGCAGGCTGTTCAGGCCCACCGGAGCGTAGTGATGGGTGGAGCCGGCAAACGGACCGAAGTGGAAATTGACGTCGAAACCCGATTCGCGCATCGCACGATCGCCAAGATAGTAGTCGGCGCTCAAGCGATAACCGTCCAGCCACGCGTCGGCGCACACCTTCGATGTGCGCACGTTGCAACTGGTCGAGGCCAGGCGCGCGGCTTCGGCATCATCGGGATGTCTGGATGCCTTCACCAGGTAGCCGGGGTTTCTCGCGGGATGCGCCAGCAACCACTTGATCACGCCGAGGTAGTAGTCGGCGTTGCGCGCCTCCAGCACCGGGCCGGTGCCGAAGTCGAAATAGCGGGCCAAACCCGTGTTGCCGGCACGGTGCCCGGCGCGCGTCCAGATATCGTGGTTGCGCACGGCCAACGGGTAGGCCTGCGCTAGCCAGGCGAGTTTCGAAGCCTTGTCGGGGAAGCTGGCCGGATCATCCAGCACGGCGGACATCATGGCGCCGAGAAAGGGAGGTTGCGAACGGCTGAGGTAGTAGGTGCGGTTCGCATTCAGTACGCCGCCGTAGTACTCGACCTCGAACAGGGCGTTGTCGACCATGTGACGGGCGAGTTCGTCGCGATGGTCGGCGACCAGGCCGAGCACGATGAAATAGCTGTCCCAGCCATACATCTCGTTGAAGAAGCCGCCCGGTACGACATAGGGATGCGGCAGATAGAGGAGCCCTTGCGCGGACAGTTGCGCAGGGTCGATGTCGCCGAGCTTGTCGATGGCGCGGGGCAGGGTGGCGAGCGCGATGCCGCAGCGTTTCGCGATCGCGCGAAGCTTTGCCGAGACCGGCATTCGTGCGGGAAGGTAGAGCACCGGATGCGTGTTGACCTTGCTGTCGGCCAGTGCCGAGCAATCGTCCAGCGAGCGCGTCAAGGTGCCCCAGGCATGGTCGATGTACGCGCGGGTCCGCGCTGGATCCGGACGGGTTGCCGCGGCGGCGCCGGTGGCGAATGCGAGCGCCGCCAGCAGCACCAGGCTGCGCCATTTGCTGGTCGTCGACCGGCATGGCTTGTGGATGCGCCCACGCGTGGGTGGGGTCTGCTTCCGGGGCGACTGTTGCGTATGTGCCATGTCTTGCGTCCGATTGGTGAAAAACGAGGTGTCCGGGTGGCGGGTGGCATGCCGCGCGTGGTGAAGCCTCAGAGTGCCTTCCGGACAAGGCGCGTCCTGCCATGGGTATCGCGATCGATGGTGATGTCGTAGTGCCTGCCGCGGAAGGTGATGTTTTTCAGCGTCATCGATTTCCACGTTGGTGGCAGAGCCGGAGGGTAGGCCTCGAGCAGGCCTTTCGGTTCGATGCGCAGCCCGGTCACGCCATAGAGCAGGTCCTGCACGAATCCCGCCGAGCCGGTGAGGAAGTAGCCGGTGTTGTTGGTGGCGGTTTCGGTACGCACGTTGAATGGCGGCTTGAACATGTCGGCGGCGGCATTGCGCGCGATCCAGCGTGCCGCGTCGTCCGCGTTGCCGCTGGCGGCTGCCGCGATCGGCATCGGTCCGAGACCCATCGTGGCGGGGATGCCCTCTGCTGCGTCCCGCGGTTTCACCGCGATGGCGTAGTCGTTGCGTCGCACCTGCATGCTCATCGGCAAATCGAGCGAGGGAAACGACAGGAAGGCAAGGTCGCTGTCGCCGGGGTCGTGCAGCACGGTTTCGTCCATGTCGAGGTGATGCCGTCCGCTGCTGGAAAACGGCAGGTAGAGCCTGGCGGCGATGTCGGCCCAGCGAGGATCGGGTTCCCTGCCGACCACTGCCGCGGCGGCGGTGGCGATCCGCAAGGCCTTGGCCGCGTCGGCATTGGTGAAGGTGTCGTTGGGCACGTCGTTGTAGTTCTCCTCGACCGAGGTGACGTGACGGATGTCGTAGCGCTGCTTGGCTGCGTTCCAGCTGACCCGGCTGGTCCAGTAGCGTGCGACCTCGCGGATCACCGGCCAGCCGTGGGCTTTCAGCCATGCCTCGTCACCGCTGGCCAGGTAGTACTGCCATTGCGCGATCGCCACGTCGGCATTGACGTGGATCTCGCGTTCGCCAAGCACCCGGGCGGCGTGCAGGACCTGCTCGGTGCCGTTCTGCGGATCGGCCTCCCATGGATACATCGCACCTTGCAGGCCCCGTGCCTGCGCACGCTGTTGCGCGGCGGGCAGGGTGCGGTCACGGAACATCACCAGCGACTTGGCGCGCTGTGGATGCAGCAGCAGCAGCGCCGGAAAGATCCAGGAGTCACTGTCCCAGAAGACATGGCCGACATAGCCGGTAGTCAGCCCGCACGCGCCGATCGCCCATGCGGTGTCGGGGGTAGCGTTGGCCAGCAGGTAGTACAGGTCCGAATGCACCACTCGCTGCGTGTCGGGGTCACCGTCGATGACGATGTCGCTCTTCCACAGCTCGACCCACGCCTTGCGGTGGGCATCCAGCAAGGCGTCGAAGCCGTCGGCGCGTGCCGCCTTCGCCAGCGTCAGGTCCGTCCTGGCGTCGCCGCCCCAGCCCGTGCGCGATGCCGCCACGTACTTGGCAAAGGTGTAGGTCCGACCCTTGTGCACCGGCACGCGAAGATCGAGCGACAGTCGATAGGCGCTTCGGTAGAGTTTTACCTCGACTGGCTGCAGCCCCGCCGGCAGACTGATCGCGGCCGCCTCGGCCATGCCCGGGCCTTGTTCCGCCCGCCCATCGAGCCACAGGGTCAGCTCCTTGCGGTCTCCCCCACTGGCCAGCACGTGGGTGTCGCCGTGGTACCACACGGCGGCGCGATCCGGCGTGGCTGGTGGAAGCGCCTGAAAGCCCAGGTTGTGCGCGGCCACGGCGATCTGCATCTCGGCACCAGTCAACCTGGCCAGCGGCAACCGCGGTTGGTGCGGTGCCCACAGGTTGAACGCAAACGACAACTGCACCACGCCGTCGAAGTCCGGCGTGAGCGAGATCTGGCTGGCGGCCAGATGCGGTGTCGCTCCGCTGACCAGGCTCACCACCTCGACCCGCGTGTTGCGACCGTGGTCGAGGTAGCGATAGCGGGTGGTCAAGGTGGCCTCGTGCATGTCCAGTACTTGGCGGTAGTCCTGGAACACGCCGGGGCTGAGGTCCACCTGGTTCATCCAGAAATGGCCGGCGGGCGACGACCCCGTGCTGTAGTCGATCTCGGTCCAGCCGGGAATCGCCGCCGGCCGGGACATGTCGTCCTTGCCGTAATCCATGAAGCCGACCATGTAGGCCAGCTTGCCTTCGGTACCGCGTGGCCCGGTGGTGGTGGACAGATAGCCGTTGGCCAGCTGGCCGGGAAAATAGCGGGTGAAATCCTTCGCGGTTGCGGTCAACAGAAAGCCCGGATCGGTGGCTGCGTGCGCGATCGTGGCGGCGCCACCGGCCACTGCCACGAGCAGCAGCATGAGTCGCCGGATCGCACGCTTCATGTATTTCGTCCCGAAAGCCACGCCGATGCTCCTGTGGCTATTCCGCGTGACGAGAAAGCACGACCTTGCCACTGCTGTCGCGTCCGATCACGACATCAAAATGCTTGCCGCGAAAGCCGACGTGCCTGAGCGTCAGCGATTTCCATGTCGGTGGCAGCACCGGCGGATACGCCTCGACCAGGCCGTTGTCCTCGATGCGCAGCCCTGACAGGCCATAGACGAAGCTCTGCACAAAGCCGGCCGAGCTGGCCAGCAGATAGCCGGCGTTGTTGGCGACGGTCTCCGTGCGCACGTTGAACGGCGGCTTCAGGAAGCCGACCAGGTTGCGCTGGATCCAGTCGCCGGCGGCTTTGCCGTCGCCCAGTTCGGCCTCGCCCACCGCAAGCATCACCATCATCATCTCGTTCGGGTCGTCGCCGTGCGTCTGGAGCTCGTGCAACTGGAACGCGAAGTCATTGCGGCGCACCTGTGGCGTCATCGGCAGGTCGAGGTTGGGATACATCAGCCAGACCAGTGACGAGCCCATCCAGGTGATCTTGTCGTGCGGCACCGAGGCATCGAAGTCGAGGTGGCGCTGTTGCGCCTGGTCGAACGGGATGTACATCTTCGCGGCGATCTCGGCCCACTTCGGGTCGGCAGTGGCGCCCACCGCCATGGCCGCCTTGTCGGCGATCTCCAGCGCCTTGCGCGCGGCAGCGTTGGTGAACGAGTCGTTCGGCACGTCGTCGTAGGCCTCGTCGGGCGAGGTCACGTGCAGGATTTCGTAGCGATTGGCGGCAGCGTTCCAGCTCACCCGGCTCTTCCAGAACTCGGCGATCTCGCGGATCACCGGCCAGCCGTGCTGTTTCAGCCACACCTTGTCGCCACTGGCAAGGTAGTACTGCCACTGCGCTATCGCGATGTCGGCATTGACGTGGATCTCGCGAAACACGCCGTAGGCAAAGTGCGGCGTGTTGTCGACGCCGGTCTGCGGATCGGCCTCCCACGGGTACATGGTCCCCTTCGCACCGTACTGTTTCGCCCGTTCGCGAGCCGGCTGCATGGTGCGGTCGCGGAACATCACGATCGGCTTGGCGCGCTCGGGGTGCAGCAACAACAGGGCAGGGAACACCCACGAGTCACTGTCCCAGAAGGCATGGCCGGCGTAGCCGGGCGTCAGCGCACAGGCACCCATGGGCCATGCCGTACCGACGGTGGTGTTGGACAGCAGGTAGTACAGATCCGAGTGCACCGCCTGCTGCACCGCGGAGTCGCCAACGATCACGATGTCGGATTTCCACAGTGCATGCCAGGCAGCAACATGGCGTGCGAGCAGGTGGTCGAAACCGGCGTGGCGTGCCGCTTCGGCGAGCTTCACGTCCGCCCTGGCATCGCCGCCCCAGTCCTGCCGGGAGGCGGCGATGTATTTGGTGAAGATGTAGGTCCTGCCCTTCTGCACGCTGACGGTGAGGTTCAGCGACAGTTTGGTGGGTCCTTTTTCCAGGCTCGTCTGGTCTATCTCGATGCCAGCCGGCAGACCGATGGCTGCGGCTTCAGCCATGTGCAGGCCCTGTTCGGCCTGGCCATCCAGCCACAACAGCAACTGCCTGGCGTCGCCGTCGCTGGCAAGAATACGGGTATGGCCGGGGTACCAGACCGCCGCGCGATCCGGCGTGGGCACCGGTTTGTTCTGCAGGTTCTGGCCGCTGGCGATCACCGCATTGATCATCTCGTCGCCGGTCATCGTGGCGATCGGGAAGCGTGGCTGGTGTTCCGACCACAGTCGGATCGGGAAGGTCAGCTGCACCTTGCCGTCGAACTGCGGGGTGATCGACAGCCGGGTGGCGGCCAGGTGCGGATCGGCCTGGCTGACGAAGGTGGTCACCCGCACGTCGGTCGACTTGTTGGCGTAGTTGAAGCGGTAGCGGGTCGACAGCGTGCCGTCGTGCATGTCCAGCGTCTGCGTGTAGTCGGCGAAGATCTTCGGGTCCAGCCGGATCGCGTTGAGCCAGCCGCCGCCGGGGTTGTAGTCGATCTCGCTCCAGCCCGGGATCGCCGCGGGGCGCGAGATGTCGCCCTGGGCGTAATCCATGAACGCGACCATGTAACCCATGTCCGGCTCGGTACCGCGTGGCGAGGTCATCGTCGAGAAATAGCCGTTGGCCAGATAGCTCGGGAAATAGCTGCCGAAGTTCTTCGAGGTGGCGGTCAGCAGGAAGCTGGGATCGGTCTGGCCGAACGCGGGCAGGGACGCACCGAGTCCGAACAGGCACAGGCAGCTGATCAGGGCAGGGCGGATTTTCATGCTGACTCCGGGCGTGACAAGGCGGACCCGTGCGGGCGTGGCCTCTATTTGGCGGTGAGGCCGATGCTGACCGGCATGGCTGTTCCCTCGCGATCGGTCTCGCGCTTGAACAGGAACAACGAAATCAGCAGCAACGTCATCGGGATCAACGAAAAGTAGAAGGCATGGATGCCGTCGAAGCGGGCGAACACGATCGCCGTGATGCGCGAGCCGAACGTGCCGCCCAGCGCCGAGAAGATCACGATCAGTCCGGTCATCGCGGCATGCGACGGCTTGGGCAGCGAGCTCAGCGCCACCGAATTGATCACCGGGTAGATCGGCGCCATCAGCAGGCCGATCAGCGGAATCAGGTAGGCCGCGATCGGCGCATTGAACCAGCCCACGTCCGCGCGGGCGACCACATGCTTCGCCAGCGGCAAGGTCACCACCACCAGCAAGCCCATGCCGAACACGCAGATGTTCAGCAGCACGTACCACGGCACCCGCCGCAGCACCTGGCCTGCGAGCAGACGCCCGATCGCGGTCGTGCCGGCCAGGATCGTGGCCACTTGCACGCTCATCGCGTTGGGCAGCTTCAGCACCTCGTTGTTGAACGTGGGCAGCCACGTGCCGAAGCTCTGTTCGATCAGCACGTAGAGAAAGGCCGAGATCAGGAACACGTAGACCAGCGGGCGCAGGAACAGCTGCAGCATTTCCAGCAGGGATCCGCGCATCGAATTGGTATGTTCATTGTGCGCTGCCGACTCATCCATCCGCGAGCCGGCCAGCAGCACGATCACCAGTACGCAAATCCCGGCCAGCAGCCAGTAGACATTCAACCAGGACGGATTGGCCGGCGCGGCGCTATCGATGAAGGCGCTGAAGATCCAGCCGCCGGCCAGCACGCCGACCATGAACAAACCCTCGATGGTATTGGTCAGCCGGCCGTGTTCGGCCTTGTTGCTGGTCAGCAGCCCGATCGACGAATACACCGCCACCTTGGTCAGCGCGAACGACACCCCGATGCAGGTGAACAACAGCTCGGTGGTATGGAAGCCGGGGTAGAGCGGCATCAACACGCAGGCAAGGGCGACGATCACGAGCGCCAGGATCATCGCGCGGCGATAGCCAAGCAGTGGCAGGAACGAGGCGACGAGCAGCGAGGTCACCGCGATCGTCAGGTCCTTGAACAACTCGAGCAGACTGGCCTGCGGCTTGTCCACGCCGAAACTGACGATCGCCTGCAGGATCACCGTGCCCACGCTGTTGAGCAGGATCGCGAAGACCATGTAGATCAGCGCCAGCGCGACGATCATGCGAATTCGGTTCATGGGCCCCAGCTTCGTGGTGAATCCGCGGAAACGCCGCAGGGTGCGCCACTGACGAGATGCCATGCACGGCGTCGCGGCGCAACGATTTGGATGTGCGGATCAGAGTTTGCCGTCAAATGGTATCGGTATCAAGTCGTGGTAACGGTATCATCCGGATGACGGCGGAGCACTGCCATGGTGCGACGGGATCGAGGTGTGGCTCGACGGCAGTTTGGCTGCGAATGGCATGGACGCCTTTGGCGTAACTGGCCACACTGGGCCCGGCAGGGCATCAGCTCGATTCACAATCCGGAGGGTGGGCATTGAGTCGCACAAGCAAGAAGCAGGGGGGCAGGCTGGTTTCGGCCGGTCCGACGATGGCGGACCTGGCCAAGCTGGCTGGCTTGTCGAAAATCACGGTCTCCCGGGCACTGGGCGACAGTCCGCTCGTGAACCCCGAGACGCGCGAGCGGATTCGCGAACTGGCCCAGAAGCACGGGTACAAGTTCAACATCAGTGCGCGCAATCTGCGCTTGCGGCGCAGCCACACGGTGGCCGTGATCGTCGAGATGAAGCCGTCCGGCGACCGCACGATGTTCGACCCTTATCCCCTGGGTCTGCTTGGCGGAATTTCGCAGGAGCTGACGGCGGCAGGTTACAGCGTCCTGTTGACCACGCGTCAGGGCGCCACCGCTGCCGCAGTGCAGGCGGCCGACGGGCTGATCCTGCTCGGCCAGGGTGTCCATCAGGACGCCGTGCACCGATTCAGCAAACTCGGCGTGCCGATGGTGGTATGGGGTGCTGGCCTGGCGGGCGATTCGCACGTGGTGGTCGGTAGTGACAATCGGCTGGGAGGCTCGGAGGTGGCCCAATACTTCGTTCGTCAGGCGCGCCGGCATCCCGTGTTCATCGGCAACCCCAGCCACCCGGAGATCCACGATCGTCTCGACGGATTCGTGGCTGCGCTGGGCGTGCATGGGATCAAGCCGCTCTTGATGCGACGCGACGAGTTCACCGCCGATTCCGGCACTGGCGCCGTGCATTCGTTGCATGCCCGCGGCGTGGACTTCGATGCGATCTTTGCCTGCAGCGACCTGTTGGCGATGGGTGCGATCCGCGGTATCCAGGAAGTGGGTCGTTCCGTGCCCGGCGACGTCTCGGTCGTGGGCTATGACGACATGCCATCGGGGGCGAGTTTCCTGCCGGCGCTCAGCTCGGTGCACCAGGACTGGCAGGAGGGCGGCGTCCTGCTGGCGCGCAAGGTGCTGGCGCTGATCCGTGGCGAGTCGGCGGCATCGGAGACCTTGCCGGTCAGTCTGGTGATCCGCTCGACCTGATTGAATGCAGGGGCCGGCCGGGTTGCCCCGGTTCGTGCGCATCGAGTGCCCGGGTCAGCAGGATCGAGGGCCCTTATCTGCGCGGCCCAACTTGTTGAACACGGTGGACGGCCCCGATTCAACGGCGCGTGTCTGGTAGCGCCGGCGTTGGCGTTTGCCGCTGACCATGGGTCGTCGAACAGATCGAGTCCGAATCGGAATACCCCGCAATCCCCGTCCGGCAGCGACCTGCGCGGCATGATGACATCGATACCTTGATATCGATAACAATTCGATGGTAGCTTTGCCTGAAATGACCCGTGCGGGTCGTCAGGGCACGCGATATGGCCTGCCACGTGGAGGGGACGGTTGAACCGGGAGCGCTCGTCAGCAGGCATGGTGATCCTCGCGTTGCAGCGCGGGGCGCAAACAGGCGTCGCGACTTGTCGCGTTGGCGGGCGCTCATGAACGCGGACAATCACGATGCCCGGACCGGGTTTGCCTTGGACAAGAACGCCACGCCTGCAGGGACCGGCTCATCCACTGGCGGGTTCGACGCGCCGGGAGCCGGCCTTGACCGCTGGCGGCTGATCCAGTCGACATGGCAGCCCGAACATGCCGCACGCAACGAGACCCTGTTTGCGCTGGCCAATGGAGCGCTTGGTGTGCGCGGCGGCTTCGAAGAGTCCGCCAGTCCTGACCAGGCAAGCTTTCTCGCCGGTGTCTGGGAGCGCGCGCCGATCCATTATCACGAGCGGCACTTCGGATTTGCGCAAACCACGGATACGCGGGTGCCGGTTGCCGAGGCCACGATCATTCGCATCCGGCTGGGAGACGATCTGGTCGACCCGGTCGACGGCGACATCATTGAGTTTCGGCGCACGCTCGATCTGCGCGAAGGACGTCTTGAACGTCACCTCAGATGGCGCACGGCGCAGGGCCATACGCTGGAGCTGGACGTCGAGCGCATCCTGCCGATCGCGCAGCCCGGCATGATGGCGATCCGCATGCGCTTGCGCTCGATCGACTACCGCGGCCCGGTCAGCTTCGAATCAGCGATCGTCGGGAACCAGTCTGCAGCGGCGCAGGGCGGCGATCCGCGCTTCGGCGCCGGCCATGGCCTGGCGATGCAGGTAGAGCGGACTTTCGCCAGCGAGCGGGTGGCCCGGCTTGAGCAGCGCACGCGTGAGAGCGCCATCGGTGTGGTCTGTGTGCAGCGTCATCAGCCCAGCGGGCTCGTCTACGCGGACGCGATGACTGAAGCGGATCGAGTGGCGCAGAGATACTCCGGACACATTGAAGCCGGCGACAGCGTCGCCGTCGACAAATTCGTCGCCTATGCGTGGAGCCAGCCACGGCAGGAAATATCCGCGGAAGATCTGCATGCGCGTGCCGCAGCCATGCTCGAGATCGCGGTCGGCGACGGTTTCGAGCTTCTCGTGCGGGAGCAGGCCCGGAGTCTTGCCGCGTTCTGGGCGAGCACCGATCTTCAGATCGACGACGACGGGGCGAGCGAACAGGCGCTCAGGTTCAACCTGTTCCACGTGTTCCAGTCAGCCGGACGCGATGGGCTGGGCGGCATCGCTGCGAAGGGCCTGACCGGCGAAGGTTACGAAGGTCACGTGTTCTGGGATTCGGAGACCTTCGTGCTGCCGGCGCTGGCGCTGATCGATCCCGCCTTGGTGAAACCGAGCCTGCTGTGGCGCATACGCACGCTCGATCGCGCGCGCGCCCATGCCCGCGAGATGAACCATGCATGCGGCGCGCTCTATCCGTGGCGCACGATCAGTGGCGACGAGTGCTCGGCCCATTATCCCAGCGGCTCGGCCCAGTACCACATCAACGCCTCGATCGCATTGGCGATCAAGCTCTACATCGCAGCGAGCGATGATCGCTCCTTGCTTGAGGACGGCGGCGCCGAGCTTCTGGTCGAAACGGCCCGTATCTGGTTGCAGGTCGGGCACTTCAGTTCCCGACGCGGCGGTGCGTTCTGCATCCACGGCGTGACCGGCCCGGACGAGTACACCGCGCTGATCGACAACAACTACTACACCAACCGCATGGCGCAGGAACACCTTCGCTATGCGGTCGAGGTGATGCGGGAACTGGCGGATCAGGCGCCGAAGTCGCTTGCCGGTTTGGAGAGCAAACTGGGCCTGTCCCGACGGGAAATCGATGATTGGTCGCGTGCGGCCGACGCGATGTACCTGCCCTGCGACGAGCGCCTGGGCATCGTCGCCCAGGACGACACGTTCCTGGACAAGCCGCGATGGGATTTCGACGGCACGCCGCGAGACCAGTATCCGCTGCTGATGCACCATCACCCGCTGACGCTGTACCGGCATCAGGTGTGCAAACAGGCCGATGCCCTGCTCGCGCTGGTGCTCGCCGGCAGCAACGTCGACCGTGCCACGCGTCGCCGCAGCTTCGACTACTACGAAGCGATCACGGTTCACGATTCAACCCTGTCCGCATCGTCCTTCGCCATACTCGCCGCCGATGTCGGCCGCATCCGCAAGGCGCAGGAGTACTTCACGGATTGCGTGCGCGTCGACCTTGACGACCGCCATGCGAACACCAGCCATGGGGCGCACATGGCCGCGATGGCAGGGAGCTGGCTTGCGCTGGTCTGGGGCTTCGGCGGGCTGCGCGTCAACGCCGACTGCCTCGACTTCGATCCGGTCCTGCCCCCGGCGTGGCGACGCTATCGCTTCGGCGTGACCTGGAAAGGCCGCCGCATCGCCGTCGTGGTGGATGCCGGCATGGCGCATTACACGCTCAACGAAGGTGCATCGCTGAATATCGTGCATGCCGGCCAGACTGTGCTGCTGCGCGAAGGTGCCACCGCTTCGCTGGCGCTGGTCGATCACGTCGACCGCTCGGCGGACGCGCCGGAAGCGGCATCCATCTTTCCTCGTCCGTTCAAGGCCATCGTCTTCGACCTCGATGGCGTGCTGGCCAATACTGCCCCGCTGCACCAGGCCGCCTGGCAGCGGCTTGCCGGGGAACTTGGCCTGTCATGGCCCGACGATCTTGGCGAAAAGCTCAAGGGCGTCGATCGCGCGACCTCGCTCGAGCTGGTTCTCGGCGAAGCGGCCAGCAACTACACGGCTGCGCAGAAAGTCGAGCTCGCCGACCGAAAGAACGGTTACTACCGCAAGGCGATCGAGGCGCTGACCGAGGCCGATCTGCTGCCTGGCGCGCTGGACGCATTGCGGGCCGCGCGTGGCGCGGGTCTGAGGCTTGCGCTGGCTTCCGCCAGCCGCAGTGCCGCAGACCTTGTCCGGCGAATGGGGATTGACGGGTACTTCGAACACATCGTCGATGCCGCGTCGATAAGCCGGGCAAAGCCCGATCCGGAAATTTTCCAGTGTGCCGCCGCCGCACTGGGTGTTGATCCCGCCGCGTGTCTCGGCATCGAAGACGCGCAAGCCGGAATAGCGGCGCTCAAATCCGCGGGCATGGCAGCACTGGGTATCGGTGACGCCAGGATATTGAAGGAGGCTGATGCCGTATTGCCTGGTCTGGCGTCATTCAAGCTGGAGCATTTTGTGGTGGGGAGCTGAGAGCAGATCCGTTGCCGGAGCCGCTGTGGGCAAGTCAAAACGTACGCAACTTTGAATCAGAAACCGGTGTTCCGACACCGCCTTGAGGAGGGAGTACCATGAACCACCCCGATTTAGTCAAACTCGCCCTGGCGACTGCGATTGCCGCGGCACTCCCGCAGATGGTCTGGGCGGCAGCGCCAGCCGGACCTGCCGCAACCGCGCAAACCGACACCCAGCCCGACGCCCAGACCAACAGTGCGTCCGCCAGCAAAAGGGCGCCCAAGGCGCAGCTCAAGGAAGTCAAATCCCTGCAGGCCGTCGTGGTGACCGCCAACGCCGGCGGTGTCAGGAAGATCGATGCGAGTTACAACGTGGTCGTCGCCGACCGGCAGCAAATCACGGATGCCAACCCGAAGAGTACGGCCGATCTTTTGAAGATCTCGCCGGGCATCTGGCCGGAGTCCAGCGGTGGCCAGACCGGCGCCAATATCGAGATCGCGGGTTTTCCCGGCGGCGGCGATGCGCCGTTCTTCACCATGATGGTCAATGGCACGCCGTTGTACGGCATGCCGTCGTTGTCGTTCATGGACAGCAGTTCGCTGTTCCGCCTCGATGACACGATCGACCGTGTCGAAATCGTGCAAGGCGGTCCTGGCGCCATCTTCGGCCCCGGTCAGATGGGTGCCACCGCCAACTTCATCCTGCGCCAGGGGACGGATGTGCCATCGGGTGACGTGGGCGTGACCTACGGCAACGAAGGCCTCTACCGCGTGGACGGATTCTTCGGCTTCCCCATTGCCGAAGGCTGGTACGGCAGTATCGGCGGCTTCTACCGCAAGTCCGATGGCGTGCGCGATCCGCAGTTTCCCGCCGATGATGGTGGTCAGTTGACCGCGACGCTTTCCCACGACATGGACAATGGAAGCCTGCTGTTCTGGGCGCGTGCGCTCGACGACAAGAACCAGTTCATCACGCCGACGGCATTGATCCAGGGCACCGGCTCGAACTACTCCAGCTTCCCCGGCATCGACGCGCTGACCGGTACCTACTACAGCAAGGCGATCCAGCACGTGCAGGTGCCCGGGCCGTACGGCAACATGTTGAACGCCGATCTGGCCAACGGTCGCGGTGGCAAGCTGAACTACTTCGGCGGCAGCTACAGCGGCACGTTCGGCGAGTGGACGGTGGACGATCACTTCGTGGTCGGCGGCGGCCAGCTCAATACCAATGCGCTGTTCTCCGGTCCGAATCCGAAGCCGCTCAGTTACTACCTCTACGGTTGCAACATGGCGCAGCCTGCCGGCTTCTGTGACGCGAACAACATGCCGGTCGATGGCGACACGCTGAATTACCCTACCAGCTACAACGCGCAGGCCAATTACGTCGGTGGCGGTGCGGTGCCGCTGGATCAGAGCGTGATCCACCAGGGTTGGTGGTACATCCAGAAGCAGCTGCACACGTTCAACAACGACTTCCGCGTGAGCAAGGAGATATTCGGCGGCAATACGTTGACTGCCGGGTTCTACTATGCCCGGTCGACCGACCGCGACAACTGGTCGCTCGGCAACCAGATGCTGATGACCAACACCAACAACGCCACACCGATCACGGTAAGCCATGTCCAGAACGGCCAAACGATCTACGACAGCAATCCGCAGGGCTTCGTCAGCTTCAACGGCAATTACGACATCGCCGAAAACGGCGTCGCGGTCAACAAGGCGTTCTACCTTTCGGACTCCTGGAAAATTGGCCGGTGGTTGCTGGATGCATCCGCGCGAGTGGAAAACCTGCATGCGACGCACAACGCCTGCAATTTCAAGACGATCGATCTGGACGGTGACCCGAACACGCTGTACGACAACCAGGTCGGCGTATGCGACGGCACGTTCACGCATCTGGACTACGACAAGACCCATCCGTCGTTCACCGTGGGCGCGAACTACGAGCTTGCCGACAACATGAGTGTGTACGTTCGCGGCAATACGGGCGCGCATTTCGATGATTTCGACAACGGCATAAGGGGCACCGGCGGTGACTTCTCGCCGATGGAGAAGATCCGCAACCTGGAAGGAGGCTTCAAGTATCAGTCGAACTACCTGTACGTCGACGCCAGCGTCTATCTGAGAAAGTTCACCGGCCTGCAGTATCAGGAGACCAACGGAGCGGGCGTGCCGATCGGCGCCATCTCCAACTACGGTTCATCGACCAAGGGCCTGAACCTCAATGCCAGCTGGTCGCCGATCGAGAACCTGAAGCTGACCCTGGTGGGCAACTACATGGACGGGCATTACACGAACTACAACGGCTGCGCACAGTACACCGACATCAACGGGAATACCCAGTGCGTGGGGCTCAATGGCCAGCCGCTGCAGCGTCAACCCAAAGTGCGCTACATGTTCACGCCAAGCTACCGGATCGTGACCGGTTGGGGTGACGTCACCGGGTTCCTGACCTACACGCATATCGGGCAGCGTTACGAGGACCAGACCGGGTTGCAGCCCTTGGGCACCTACTACACGCTAGGCGCCGGCATCGTCGCCAACGTCCAGCAGAACTGGCAGTTCACCCTGCGTGGCACCAACCTCACCAACCAGATCGGGCTGACCGAGGGCAACTCGCGCATCTTCGGCGTCAACACCGGCATCGGCGGCGTGATCATGGCCCGCTCGATCGAGGGGCGTGAGGTGAACCTGCAAGCCAAGTACACGTTCTAGTTTTCAGCTTGCCCTGTCCGTATCGGTCAGGGTGGCCCGGGTCGTTCCCCTCGGCGACCCGGGCCATTTCGTTTGGCGGAGCGCGGCATTACATTGGCGCTTCATGCCGGTCTATGCGTTGCCTGCCCTGCCGCGCAACGATCCGGTGCTCCATGGTCGACAGCGGGCGAGGTGAGCGATGCATCCATCAAGTCAGCCGATCCACGCATGGCCGTGACTTCTTCCGCGGTCATCGATGCGATGCGGCGCATCAGCTCGCTGCTGCAGACGGGCGCATTCCGCGATGCACAGGAGCGGCTCGAAGCGATCGTCGCGGAGCATCCCGACTTCGCCGAGGCGAAACGCCTGCTGGCCGGAACCCGGCTGGCACAGGGTGACATCGTGGGTGCCGAGGCGCTGCTGCGTGAAGCGCTGGCAATCGCTCCGACATGGACACCGACACTGGCGACCCTGGGCGAGGTGCTGCTCAACCGCGGTTGTGCCGGCGAAGCCGAGCCGCTGCTCCAGCAAGCCGCTGCCGGTACACCACCTTTTCCGCGCGCTGCCCTGATCCTCGCGCGCCATTACAACGATACGCGGCGTCCGGCGCAGGCGCTTGAGGTGGTGCTGCCGCATTGCGCAGGCGGCAACGTGGACGCCGAGCTCGTTGCCCAGCATGTGGCGGCCCTGGTCGCGCTGGGAAGGCAGGATGACGCCGTTGTCTTCTATCGACGCGTGGCTGCCGCCAGGCCGGATCATCCGGCGGCAGCGCATGCGTTGGCGATCGCCCTCGATGCGGCGAACCAGCCAGCCGAAGCCGAGCGTGTCGCGCGCCGGTCGCTCACGCTGGGACAGCCGACCCCCGCGTTGTACGCCACGCATGCGCGCAGCCTGATCGCGCTCGGCGATTTCGAGCGCGCGGAAGCCGCGCTGCGCGATTGCCTGCGCATGGAGCCCGGACGGATCGAGGCGCACAGCAACCTCGCGCGACTGATCTGGATGCGCACCGGTGACGGTGCACAGGCAACCGCCGTGATGGATCAGGCGCTGACAATGTTCGCGCACGACGACGCGTTGTGGGCGGCCAAGGCTGCAGTTCTGCAGGGTGCCGGCGATGCACGCGGTGCCTACGCCTGTCTGGCACCCCACGCTGCACCCCCGCATGCCGCGCCGGCCCTGCTGGTGCGGGCCGGCCTGGCAGCGTTGGAGTTCGATCCGTCCGCTGCCCTGGGCCTGGCCGAACGGGCGCTGCGCGTCCTGCCGACGGACATGGCGGTACGCAAGCTGATGCTCGCGGCCCTGCTCGGTGTGGGTGACGCACGTGGCGCGCTGCCACATTGCGAGGCCTTGCTGCGTGCCGATCCCGACGATCAATATCTGATGGCGTTGCAGACCACGGCCTGGCGACTGCTTGATGATCCGCGCTACGAGGAATGCTGCGACTACGCGAATCTGGTCGTGCCGCAGCAACTGGAAGCGCCGTCAGGCTGGCCTGACCTGGCCAGCTTCTTCGTCGATCTGAAACGCAGCCTTGCGCGCCTGCACGATTCGCACAAGCATCCGCTGCTGTTCCAGTCGCTGCGCCACGGCACCGAGACCACCGAGGATCTGACGCGCAGCGCCGACCCGGTGATCCAGGCGCTGTTCAAGGCCTTCCACGCGCCGATTCAGCACTACCTGGAGCACATCGGCCACGGCGCTGATCCCTTGCGCCGGCGCAACGAGGGCCGCTGGCGTTTCAACGGCAGCTGGTCGGTCAGGTTGCGCACGTCCGGCTTTCACACCAGCCACGTCCATCCCCGTGGCTGGATCTCGTCGGCCTGCTACATCGACTTGCCCGAGAGCATGGGCGACGCAGGGTGCCGGGAGGGCGCGCTCACCTTCGGCGTACCGGGCATCGTGACCACGCCGGTGCTGTCGGTAGAGCACGAAGTGCGTCCCGAAGTCGGCATGCTGGCCCTGTTTCCGTCCTACTTCTGGCACGGCACCGTGCCGTTTTCAGGCACGCAGACGCGCCTCACCGTGGCCTTCGATGTGGTGCCGGGCAAGCCATAGCGGGGAGGAGCGGAGCCGATTCGTGTCGTGCGTTCATGCCGTCACCGCATTGAACGATATCGATATCCGTGGTTCGTCGTTGTCATGCGGCTCGACGAAGTGCTCCATCCAGCATGGAAACAGCACCAGCAGGCCAGTCGCGGGTGCGAGCCGGATATCGCTGTAGCCGTTCGGCACTGCTCCCTTGACGTAACCATGAATCACGCCCGGCCGCGGGTCGCGGAAAACCAGTTTTCCCGAACCCTCGGGCACGCTGAGGTAGAAGCAGCCCGACAGCAGGCAGCCCTCGTGCACGTGAAGGAAATTGAAGCCGCCGCGGTCATGCAGGTTGACCCATGATTGCAGCTGGAACGGGACGTCGCGGATACCCATCTCGATCAACGCGCTGGTGCACCCTGCGCGTACGGCCTGCTGCAGCGGAGCAAACTCCGGTTGATCCAGCACGGCCATGTCCTCGCTATTCCAGCCTTGACGATTGGTGCGGCCTGCGGGTCGGGGATTGGCCGCGCGCTGGGCCAGCACCGCAGCGATCCAGGCGGGCAGATGCGGCGTGAGGCTGGTCACGCTGGCTTGCCAGATGCGGGTGGGAAACAGGTCGAAGGAACGCAGCCTGGGCGCGCTGGCAGGCATCGCCGACTTCGTGCCGCCCGGTGGGTTGAACGTGAGAGTGAAATTTCCGGCCATGCTCTGCCTCCCTGTACAGCGCAGTGACCTCATACTGCGCGCGAGCCGGCGTGGCTCGCAAGAACAGCGTGCGCCCAGCTGTCCCCCCCACCGGGGCAAGATTCAGCGCGAACGTCGGGGCGCCATCATCCTTGCCATCGGCGGAGGCCCGGAAGCGCCGTGGCGCTGGCGTGCCGCGGCCGCGTGCTCAGTCGTCGTCTTCCTCGCCGGTGCTCCGACCCATCTGTGCGGGGGTCAGGGTCAGGCGGAAACAGCTGCCGCCACCGGCCACGCGCACATATTCCAGCGCCGCCTGGTTGGCTTCGCTCATCTGCCGGGCGAGGTACAGGCCAAGCCCGGTGCCGTATTCGTGGGTGGTATAGAAGGGCTCGAAGATCTGCGCCGCCACCTTGGGCGCAATGCCGGGGCCGCGGTCGATCACCTCCAGGATTGGCACGCCATGCTCGCCCTGGCGTGCCACCACCATCACCCGGGCCGGTTCGCCCGGCAGGCGGCCGTAGCGCAGCGCGTTCTGCACCAGGTTCCAGACCACCTGCTGCAGTTGCTGCGGGTCGGCCAGCGCGGCGACCGGCACGCTGCTGTTGGTGATCGCCCGCAGCGAGTCGGTGCCCAGGTCGTTGCCCTGGCTGTACTCCGCCACGAAATCCTGCGCCCAGTCGCCAAGATCGAGCGTTTCCGGGCGCGAGCGCTCACGCCGCGACAACTGCAGGATGTTCTCGATGATCTCGTTCAGGCGGATGCAGTGGTTGTTGATGATTTCGACCATGCGCTGGTCAGTGCTGTCCATCGTCCTGGATTCAGCCAGCAACTGTGCGGAATAGCGGATCGCGGCCAGCGGGTTGCGGATTTCATGCGCGATCGACGCCGACAGGCGGCCGAGCGAGCTCAGCGTGAGTTCTTCGGCACGTCGTGACAACAGCGAGGTGTCGTCCAGGAAGATCAGCACGTGCGAATCGTCGTTCGGCGCCAGTCGGGTGAAGCGCGGCACGACTTCGGGCACCCCGTCGGCGAGCTGGGTGGCGGTTTCGTCCAGCTTGCCGGAGGTGATCCAGTGGTACAGGCGGCGCGACAGCTCCGGTGCCAGCTGGCCCAGGTCGCGCTGGTCGGCGCCGGGGTTGCCCAGCAGCATCCAGGCGGATTCGTTGATCTGGTGGATGCGGTTGGCGTCGTCCACCAGCAGCACCCCGGTCTTCATGCGGCGGATGATCAGCTCGTTGATCTGCGACAGGTTGGCCAGATCCGTGCTGCGCTGTTCGGCGAGCGCCTCGGTGGCACGCAATTGCTGGCCGAGCACGCTGCACAGCGCCGTCGTGGCGAAATAGGCGAGGCCGAACAGCGCGCTCTCCAGCAGGTCGCGGTCGCCGGCATGGCCGGAGAGCGACCAGCCGAAGAAGGAGATGCCCAGCATCGCCAGCGTGGCCAGCGCGGCAAAGAACCCGGACAGGCGCAGCGGCAGGATCAGGGCGCCGGCGCACAGGTTCACCGCCAGCATCATCGCGATGCCGATGCGCGCGTCGTGCATCGCCGCGATCGCCATCATCGCCGCCGCGATGTCGACCACCAGGGTCACCGCCACCGCGGTGCGAACGTAGGGCATGCTGCGCCGGTTCAGCAGCAGCGCCACCAGCGCAAAAATGAGGTACAGCGTGGCCAGCGTGCGGGCAAATCCCGGTTGCGGCAGTTGCGGCCAACCCATGCCGCCGGGGCTGAAGGCCAGGCCCGTGTACACCAGTGCCTGCATCAACCGGAACCCATTGAGGAACGAGAGTTCGTGGCGAATCGTTGCCATCCCTGTGCGCGGATCGTTGGTTATTGCTGGACTGGACACGTGGCAGGCAGTTCCATGGCGGGTCCAGGCGAGTATATGACGGGTGGACGGGCCGGGTGGTGGCTGGTGGGAGTCCGTCGAACCCCGCGAAACCGGCCCATCGGGGCCATTCTGGCGGCGCGCCCTTTCCATTGCGGCCCGCTTCCGCGAAAATAGGCGGCCGCATGGTGCGCTGCAGCCGGCATTCGGCAGGCACGTCGCGTTCCGGCAACGTGTCATTCCACCGACCGATTCTCCTGACCCACGCCGAGGTTTTGCGCGTGCGGCCGTCACGTTTCTCCGTTCGCTCGAGGTATCGAATGAATTTCCACGAATACCAGGCCAAAGAACTGTTCGCGCAGTACGGCATCGCCGTGCCGCCGGGCAAGGTCGCCAATTCCCCCGATGCCGCCGTTGATGCCGCCAAGGCACTCGGTGGTTCCCAATGGATGGTCAAGGCACAGATCCACGCCGGTGGCCGCGGCAAGTCCGGCGGCGTCAAGTTCTGCCGCAGCTTCGACGACGTGCGCGCCGCCGCCAAGGGCATGCTCGGCACCAACATGGAAACCTACCAGTCGGCGGGTCGCGCCCTGCCGGTGAACCTGGTGCTGGTCACCGACGCCACCGACATCGCCCGCGAGCTGTACCTCTCGATCCTGGTCGACCGTGACTCCAAGGCGGTCTCGTTCATTGCCTCCAAGCACGGCGGCGTGGACATCGAGCAGGTCGCCAAGGACACGCCCGAAGACATCCACACCATCGTGGTCGACTTCGTCGAAGGCCTGCAGCCGTACCAGTGCCGCCAGCTCGGCTTCGCGATGGATCTCACCGCCAAGCAGGTCAACCAGCTGACCAAGATCATGCTGGGCCTGTACAAGCTGTTCAACGAGAAGGACCTGGCCCTGGTCGAGCTGAACCCGCTGGCCGTGCTGGAAGACGGCAACCTCGCCGCCCTGGATGGCAAGGTCAACTCCGACGACAACGCCGAGTTCCGTCACCCGGACTTGGCCGCGATGCGCGACCTGACCCAGGAAGACGCGGCCGAAGCCGCCGCGGTGCAGAACAACCTCAACTACGTGACGATGGACGGCACGATTGGCTGCATGGTCAACGGCGCGGGCCTGGCAATGGCGACGATGGACGTGATCAAGCTGGCAGGCGGCGAGCCGGCCAACTTCCTCGACGTCGGCGGCGGCGCCACCAAGGAGCGCGTGACCGAGGCGTTCAAGCTGATCCTGTCCTCGGACAAGGTCAACTGCATCCTGGTCAACATCTTCGGCGGCATCGTGCGCTGCGACCTGATTGCCGAGGGCATCATCGCGGCGGTCAAGGAAGTGGGTTTGAAGATTCCGGTCGTGGTGCGCCTGCAGGGCACCAATGTCGATCAGGGCCGCGAACTGCTGGCCAACTCCGGCCTGGCGATCACGCCGGCGGACGATCTCAACGACGCGGCGCAGAAAGCCGTGGCTGCCGCCAAGGCCTGAGGAGATATCGAAATATGAGCGTTCTCGTCAACAAGAAAACCAAGGTTCTGGTGCAGGGCTTCACCGGCCAGCAGGGTACCTTCCACGCCGAGCAGGCGATTGATTACGGCACCACCGTCGTCGGTGGCGTCACCCCGGGCAAGGGTGGCAAGGAGCATATCGGCCTGCCCGTGTTCAATTCGGTCGACGAAGCCGTGCTGGAAACCGGCGCCGACGCGTCGGTGATCTTCGTGCCGCCGCCGTTCGCCGCCGACTCCATCCTCGAGGCCATCGACGCCGGCATCAAGGTGATCGTGGCGATCACCGAGGGCATCCCGGTGCTGGACATGCTGCGCGTGAAGAACGTGCTGCAGCAGCATCCGGAAACGGTGCTGATCGGGCCGAACTGCCCCGGCATCATCACTCCCGGTGAATGCAAGATCGGCATCATGCCCGGCCACATCCACCAGCCCGGCAAGGTCGGCATCGTGTCGCGCTCGGGCACGCTGACCTATGAAGCCGTGTTCCAGACCACCAACGAAGGCCTGGGCCAGTCCACCTGCATCGGCATCGGCGGCGACCCGATCAACGGCTTGAGCTTCATCGACTGCCTCAAGCTGTTCCAGGACGATCCGCAGACCGAAGGCATCATCATGGTGGGCGAAATCGGCGGCAGCGCCGAGGAAGACGCCGCGGAGTTCATCGCCGAGTACGTGACCAAGCCGGTGGTGTCCTTCATCGCCGGTGCGTCGGCCCCCGCGGGCAAGCGCATGGGCCACGCCGGCGCGATCATCTCCGGCGGCAAGGGCACGGCCGAAGCCAAGTTCGCCGCGCTGGAGAAGGCTGGCGTCACCACGGTGAAGTCGCCGGCCGATCTGGGCAAGGCACTCGCGAAGCTGATGAAGTAAGTCGGCTGCGGCGGCAACGCAAAAGGCCACGCCGGTGCGTGGCCTTTTGCTTTTCGGGGGCGGGATACGTGCCGTCGTCCTGCTTCGAGCAAGCGCAGAGGTTGTACCGCGATGCGAGATTGCACCTACGCTACGCAGCGACAAGTCCTGCCTTCCCCCGCTAGCGGGGGAAGGTGCCCGACAGGGCGGATGGGGGTACGCTCTTGACTCACAACTGAACAAGGATCAGTTCATGCGAGAAAACGCCAAGCTGCGTCTCGCGCGCAGCCTGCGCCGCGACATGACCGAAGCCGAACGTCACCTCTGGCGTCACCTCCGCCAGCGTCGATTGGCTGGTTTCCGCTTCCGCCGCCAGCACCCGCTCGGTCCGTACGTTGCCGACTTCGTTTGCATCGAAAAGCACCTCTTGATTGAGGTCGACGGTTCGCAGTATCTCGAATCCACTGACGACGATCGTCGAGAGGCGTGGATGCGCGCGCGGGGATTCACCACAGTCAGATGCTGGAACCACGATGTGCTGCAGCGGACTGACGAGGTGCTGGCCATGATCTTGCGGGTTCTGAGATAGAAGAGCGCCCCCATCCGCCCTTCGGGCACCTTCCCCCGCAGGCGGGGGAAGGGAGATGTGCCCCCCGCTCCGGCGGATTCAATTACCATTCGCTGCTTGTCTCTTCAGGAACACCACCCGCCATGGCAAAGCTGCGTCTGGCATTGGCCCAACATGATTTTCAGGTCGGCGCGGTGGCCGCCAATGCCGCGAAAGTGGCTGAGCTGATGGACGAGGCGCGCAGCGGAGGCGCGGGTCTGGTGGTGTTTCCCGAACTGACGCTCAGCGGCTATCCGCCGGAAGATCTGCTGCTGCGCCCCAGCTTTCTTGCCGCCTGTGACAGCGAATTGAAGTCCTTGGCCGCCCGCAGCCGGGGCCTGGCAGCGATGGTCGGGCATCCGCACAGCGAAGGGGAAGTGTTCAACGGGGTCAGCCTGCTGCGTGAGGGTTGCATCGAGATCACCGCCCACAAGCAGGCGCTGCCCAATTACGGCGTGTTCGACGACAAGCGCTACTTCCGCGCCGGGCATGCGTCGGTGACCACGGTGATCGACGGTATCCGCACCGGCATGCTGATTTGCGAGGACGTGTGGCAGCCCGAGCCGGTAGCGCAGGCTGCGGCGGCCGGCGCCGAACTAATCGTGGTGATCAACGCGTCGCCGTGGCACCAGCACAAGCAAGCCGAACGCGAGGCCGTGCTGCAGGCCCGGGCACGCGAGAGCGGCTGCGCGATCGTCTACGTCAACGTGGTCGGTGGTCAGGACGACGTGGTCTACGACGGCAGTTCCATGTTGGTGAATGGCGACGGCTCGATCGCCGCGCGTGCGCCGGCGTTCGTCGACGCGCTGTTGTGGGCGACGTTCGACCCGGCGACCCGCACGCTGCACGCGCACGACTGGCCGGTAGTGGCTGACGCCTCGGACGACGCCGTGCTCTACGCCGCCCTGGTGCGCGGCACCCGCGACTACATCGACAAGAACCGCTTCGCCGGCGTGCTGCTCGGCTTGTCCGGCGGTATCGATTCGGCGTTGACCCTCGCGCTGGCGGTCGATGCGTTGGGCGCCAATCGTGTCACGGCGGTGATGATGCCTACCCGCTACACCTCGCGGCTGTCGCTCGACGGCGCGCGCAAGCAGGCTGAGCAATTGGGCGTGGACTACCACGTGATCGACATCGAGCCGACCGTCGACTCGTTCATCGATGCGTTGGCTCCGGTCTTTGCCGGCAAGGCCAGCGACACCACCGAGGAAAACCTGCAGTCGCGCACCCGTGGCGTGATGTTGATGGCGCTGTCCAACAAGCACGGCAGGCTGCTGCTGGCCACCGGCAACAAGAGCGAGATGGCGGTCGGCTACTGCACGCTCTACGGCGACATGTGCGGCGCATACGCGCCACTGAAGGACGTCTACAAGACCGCCGTCTACCGCTTGGCGCGGTGGCGCAATGGGGCCGGGATTGGAAGCGTGGAGGACAGAGGGACCCAGACGATTCCCGATTCCCGATTCCCGATTCCCGTGGAAGTCATCGACCGCCCGCCATCAGCCGAACTGCGTGCCGATCAGACCGACCAGGATTCACTGCCGCCGTACGACCAACTGGACGGGATACTCGAACGCTTCATCGAGCGCGAGCAATCGCAGGCGGAGATCGTGGCGCAGGGCTTCGACGCCGACACCGTGCGTCGGGTCGTTCGCCTGGTGTTGATGAACGAGTTCAAGCGTCGCCAGTCGGCACCGGGCCCACGCGTGACCACCCGCGCCTTCGGCCGCGAACGCCGCTATCCGATCACGTCAGGCTGGCATTGAATCCACCATCCGCGAAGCGCCGCTCTTGCTCTCGTGCTCTTGCGAATCCCGAATCCCGAAACTCAATGATGCCCTGAAAACGGAATCATCTTGCGCAAGGTGGACGGCGCATGCGGCCACTTCGGGTCGGTCAGGTACGGGTGATTCGGATAGTTCAACGCCAGCACTTCCCGTGTTTGCGAGGCCAGGTCCTTGCGATCCAGCGCGAGATAGCTGCGGGTGAGGATCGCCAGTGCATCGCCGGTCTGGGGCGCCTGCTGGTAGTGCTCGATCACGTACTGCGAGCGATCCGCGGCGGCAATATAGGCCTTGTTGCGCAGGTAGAACTCGGCCACGTTGATCTCGTACTGGGCAAGCAGGTTGCGCAGGTAGATCATGCGCTGGCGCGCATCGGCGGTGTAGGCGCTGTCCGGGAATCGGCGCGACAGTTCCGCGAAGTCGTCGAAGGACTGCAGGTTGTATGCTTGGTCGCGTCGTGACTGGCCACCGGAACTCTTGGTGAGACGCTCGACGAAACCGCTGGTGCGACCAAAATTGATCAGGCCACGCAGGTAGTAGGCATAATCGACGTGTTTCTGGGTCGGATAGGTCTTGATGAAGCGGTTGATCGTGGACAGCGCGTCGTCCGGCTGGTTGTCCTTGTACTGCGAATAGGCCAGGTCGAGCTGGGCCTGTTCGTTGTAGTCGCCGGACGGGAAGCGGGCGATCAGGCGCTGGTAGGCTCGGCTGGCCGCGGCGTAGTCACCACTCTCCAGCGAGGCGTGCGCCTTGTTGTACAGCGCTTCCACCGGCATGGTGTCGATGGTTTCGCGCTTGTGGCCAAACATCGAGCAGGCGCTGACCGCCATGACCAGGGCGAGAACCGCGACCAGCCTGACGGCCGACAGTGGAAACAATGACAGTGTGGACGAGCCACTTGATAGGCGCATAGGAATGAATTCGGATGTTGAAACGAACAGGCATGATAACTGAAAGCGGCTTCCGCCCGTGGAGGCATGCGTGACCACGATACGGCAGCAGGCGGAGGTGCCGCTGAGCGCAGCAGGACGGCGTTTCGACCAGGCTTTGGCCGATATGTTCCCCGATTACTCGCGTTCGCGCCTTAGCAGCTGGGTCAAGGCCGGTGCCGTGACCCTGGATGGCGTTGCCGTACCCCCTCGGCAATTGCTGCGGGGCGGGGAACTGGTGGCGCTGGAAGTCGAGCTGGAGACCGAGGTGCACAGCCAGCCGGAAGCGATTGCGCTGGAGATCGTGCATGAGGACGAGCACCTGCTGGTCCTGAACAAGCCCGCCGGACTGGTGGTGCATCCCGGCGCGGGCAATCCGGCCGGTACCCTGCTCAATGGCCTGCTGCATCACGATCCGAAGCTGGCCGAACTGCCGCGCGCCGGTATCGTGCACCGGCTGGACAAGGACACCTCCGGCCTGATGGTGGTGGCGCGGACGCTGCCCACCTATACCGCACTGGTCGACCTGCTGTCGCGGCACGAGGTGGAGCGGCTGTACGAAGCGGTGGTGCTGGGCACCATGGTGGCCGGCGGCACGGTGGACGAGCCGGTCGGCCGCAGCATGGGCGACCGCCTGCGTCAGGCGGTGCGCGACGAGGAGGATGGCAAGCGCGCGGTGACCCATTACCGCCTGCGCGAACGCTTCCGCGCACACAGCCTGCTGCAATGTCAGCTGGAAACCGGCCGGACCCACCAGATCCGGGTGCACATGACGCACATCGGCCACCCGCTGGTGGGCGATCCACTGTACGGCGGCGGCCTGAAACTGCCCAAGCGCGCCACCGAGGGGCTGGTCAACGCGTTGCGCGGCTTCCGCCGGCAGGCACTGCATGCGGAGAGGTTGTCGTTCATCCACCCGGCCACCGGCGAGACGATGGCGTTCAGCGCCGAGCGTCCGGAAGACCAGCAAGCGCTGATCGAGGCACTGCGGGCAGATCTGGCCGAACACGGCGCCGACGACTACTGATACGGTCGATCAGCGCGGCCGTGCTGCTTCCATCATGTCCTGACCCTGCTCTTCCGAATCCCGATTTCCGAATCCCGACCCAATGACCGAAAGCTGGATTTTCCCCGACTGGCCGGCCCCGCCGCAGGTGCACGCCGCTGTCACCACCCGGCATGGCCCGGGTATTTCGGCGGTGCCGTTCGATCGCTTCAATCTCGGCCTGCGCAGTGGCGATGCGGTGGACGCGGTCCAATCCAATCGCGGCGCCCTGCAACAGGTGCTGGGCCTGCCGTCTCCACCGCGCTGGCTGCAACAGGTGCATGGCGTCGACGTCGCCCAGCTCGGCCCCCTGGCAAGCGCTGACGAACCCAGGGCCGACGCCGCGGTCTCGCACATTCCCGGCACGGTGCTGGCGATCCTCACCGCGGATTGCCTGCCCGTGCTGTTTTGCGCCGAGGATGGCAGCGAGATCGGCGCCGCGCATGCGGGATGGCGCGGGCTTGGAGCTGGCGTGTTGGAGGCTACCTTGACCCAGATGGAAACCCCGCCCAGCCGGCTGCTGGCATGGTTGGGACCTTGTATCGGTGCGGCTTCGTACGAAGTCGGCGAGGAGGTGCGCGAGGCCTTCGTGGCGTCCGACATCACCGCTGCCGATTGCTTCGACCCGACCCGTCCCGGCCATTGGCTTGCCGACCTTGCTGCGCTGGCACGACGACGCTTGCTGGCAGCGGGCGTGCAGCGCGTCCACGGCGGTGGTTTCGACACCCTGGCCGATAAGCGGTTCTATTCGTATCGCCGCGACGGTGCCCGTAGCGGCCGCTTCGCCAGCCTGATCTGGCTTGCCGACAGCTGAGCGGCCACGCGTGATCGGCGCGGTCTGCCCCGCGCGCTTGCTTGAATCACCGGCCAGAGTCCGCATTTAGGAACCTGTCGGGCGGCGCTGCTGTCTGCCTTGCCCTTTCATTTCTTGCCGGGGATCGTTCGATGCGAATGGACAAACTGACCTCACGCTTCCAGCAGGCACTGGCCGACGCGCAGTCGCTGGCCGTGGGTCGCGACAACAACATGATGGAGCCGGCGCACGTGATGGCGGCCTTGCTGGCGCAGCAGGGCGGTTCGACCGCCCCGATGCTGACCCAGGCCCAGGTCAACGTGCCGGCGCTGCAGCAGCGCGTCAATGCAATCCTCGAGCGGCTGCCGAAAGTCAGCGGGCAGGAAGGCAACATCAACGTCGGCAACGACCTGACCCGCCTGCTCAACCTCACCGACAAGCTGGCGCAGCAGCGCGGCGACCAATTCATCGCCAGCGAACTGTTCGTGCTTGCCGCGCTGGACGACAAGGGCGAACTCGGCGCGGCGCTGAAGGCGGCCGGTGCCAGCAAGGCCAACCTCGAGGCCGCCATCGACAAGCTGCGTGGTGGCGAGAGCGTGCAGAGCGAGGGTGCCGAAGAGCAGCGCCAGGCGCTGGAGAAATATTGCATCGACCTCACCGAGCGCGCCGAGAAGGGCAAGCTCGATCCGGTGATCGGTCGCGACGAGGAAATCCGCCGCACCATCCAGGTGCTGCAGCGGCGCACCAAGAACAACCCGGTGCTGATCGGCGAACCCGGCGTGGGCAAGACCGCGATCGTCGAAGGCCTGGCCCAGCGCATCATCAAGGATGAAGTCCCCGAAGGCCTGCGTGGTCGGCGCGTGCTCTCGCTGGACATGGGCGCGCTGATTGCGGGCGCGAAGTTCCGTGGCGAATTCGAGGAGCGGCTCAAGGCGGTGCTGAGCGACCTGTCCAAGCAGGAGGGACGGGTGATCCTGTTCATCGACGAGCTGCATACCATGGTCGGCGCCGGCAAGGCCGAGGGCTCGATGGATGCGGGCAACATGCTGAAGCCCGCGCTGGCGCGCGGCGAGCTGCACTGCATCGGCGCCACCACGCTGGACGAGTACCGCAAGTACATCGAGAAGGATGCCGCGCTGGAGCGTCGTTTCCAGAAGGTGTTCGTGGGCGAGCCGACGGTGGAGGACACCATCGCGATCCTGCGCGGACTGAAGGAACGCTACGCGGTGCATCACGGGGTGGAGATCACCGACCCGGCCATCGTTGCCGCGGCCACCTTGTCCCACCGCTACATCGCCGACCGGCAACTGCCGGACAAGGCGATCGACCTGATGGACGAGGCGGCATCGCGCATCCGCATGGAGATCGACTCCAAGCCGGAGGAGCTGGATCGGCTGGAGCGCCGGCTGATCCAGTTGAAAATCCAGCGCGAGATGTTGAAGAAGGAAAAGGACAGCGAATCGAAGCAGCGCCTGGCCGACCTCGAAGCCGACATCGAGAAGCTGCAGCGCGAGTTCTCCGACTTGAACGAAATCTGGAAATCGGAAAAGGCGGCGCTGCAGGGCACCACCAAGGTCAAGGAACAGATCGAGCAGGCGCGGCTGGAACTGGATGCGGCCCAGCGCTCGCAGGATTACGCACGGATGAGCGAGATCCAGTACGGCAAGCTGCCGGCGCTGGAAAAGCAGCTGGCCGCGGCGCAGGCGGCCGAAACGCAGGACTTCCAGCTGGTGCAAACCCGCGTCACCGCCGACGAAATTGCCGAAGTGGTGGCGCGCTGGACCGGCATTCCGGTCAGCAAGATGCTGGAAGGTGAGCGCGACAAGCTGCTGAAGATGGAGGACGAGCTGCACAAGCGCGTGGTCGGCCAGGACGAGGCCGTGCACGCGGTGGCCGACGCAATCCGGCGCGCGCGCGCGGGCCTGTCCGATCCGAACCGGCCCAGTGGATCGTTCCTGTTCCTGGGCCCTACCGGTGTTGGCAAGACCGAACTGTGCAAGGCGCTGGCCGAATTCATGTTCGACACCACCGACGCGATGGTACGCATCGACATGAGTGAATTCATGGAGAAGCATGCGGTGAGCCGTCTGGTGGGTGCGCCTCCCGGTTACGTGGGCTACGAGGAAGGCGGCTACCTGACCGAGGCGGTACGGCGTCGCCCGTACAGCGTGATCCTGCTCGACGAAGTCGAGAAGGCGCACCCGGATGTGTTCAACATCCTGTTGCAGGTGCTCGACGATGGCCGTTTGACCGACGGCCAGGGCCGCACCGTCGATTTCCGCAACACGGTGATCGTGATGACTTCCAACCTGGGGTCACAGATGATCCAGGACGCCGCCGAGAGTGGCGGCGATGCCGAGGAGCAGTACACGCAGATGAAGGCCTCGGTGATGGGCGTCGTGCAGGCACACTTCCGGCCCGAGTTCATCAACCGGCTCGACGAGATCGTGGTGTTCCGTCCGCTCGACAAGGCGCAGATCCAGGCGATTGCGAAGATCCAGCTGGTCTATCTGGAGAAGCGCCTGGCCGAGCGGCAGTTGAAGCTGGAGGTCAGTGACCAGGCATTGGCCTTGCTGGGCAATGTCGGCTTCGACCCGGTGTACGGCGCGCGGCCGTTGAAGCGGGCGATCCAGCAGCAGCTGGAAAACCCGCTGGCCAGGCAGATTCTGGAAGGTCGTTTCCAGGCGGGCGACACGATCCGCGTCGATGTCGCGGGTGGGCACCTCACTTTCGAATGACCCGAGGCGTGCCGTCGGTCAGTCCGACGGCACCGCGAATGGCTCGGGACCGTCGGTTTCCGGCATCAGCTCCAGTGCCGACGGCGTGGTGCGCAGCATCGGGCGGAAATGTGCGTCCTCGGCGCGCGAGCGGCGGAAGGTCTGGTAGCGATAGCCCGCGTACACGGCGATGGCGCCATGCGTCAGCGCGAACCAGCCGAACAGCGACCACCCGCCCAGTGCCGACATCAACCCACCCGCGA
Organism: Rhodanobacter sp. G2-10; assembly: GCF_055809185.1. Classification (NCBI taxonomy): domain Bacteria; kingdom Pseudomonadati; phylum Pseudomonadota; class Gammaproteobacteria; order Lysobacterales; family Rhodanobacteraceae; genus Rhodanobacter; species Rhodanobacter sp. G2-10. The sequence continues at coordinate 843,529 of NZ_CM147900.1, forward strand.
TCAGCGGGCCCAGCGCCGAGCCGATACCGTAGATCAGCAACACGCTGCTGCTGGCCGTCATCAGGTCCTCCGGCGGCAAATGGTCGACCAGGTGGGCCACCACGATCGGGTAAACCGCAAAAGCCATGCCGCCATACAGGAAGATCATCGCCAGCGAGGCCGCGCGCAGACCGGTCAGGAGTGGCGCGAGCGCGGCGAGCGCGCACGCCGCCGTGCATACCAGCGCCAAGGCAATGCGCCGATCATGGCGGTCGGACAGTCGGCCCAATGGCCACTGCAGCAGCGCGCCGCCCACGATGGCCACGCTCATGTAGGTGGCAACCCCGGTGGCTTTGAACCCGGTCTCCTGCACGTAGACCGGCAGCAGTCCCCACAACGCGCCCATGGCCAGTCCCGACAGCAGGGCGCCCACGCCGGCGCTCGGTGCTGCGGCGAACAGTCGACTCAGGCGCAGACGCGGCGTGGGCTGCAGTTCGGGTTGCGCCAGCCGGGTCACGATCACCGGCAACGTCGCGGCGCAGATCAGCAACGCGACCACGGTGAACAACACGAAGGGTTGACCATCGATGCGCAGCAGCTGCTGCGCCAGTGCCAGCGCGCCCAGGTTCACGATCATGTAGGCGGCGAAGACGCTGCCGCGCTGTGCCGGTGCGGCGCTGGCGTTGAGCCAGCTCTCGATCAACATGTACAGGCCCACCAGCATGACACCGGCCAGCAGGCGAAGCAGCAGCCACAGCAGCGGGTTGTGGCTGAGCGCGTGCAGCAGCACCACGCAGGCGACGCAGGCAGTGCAGAATGCAAACGTGCGGATGTAGCCGATCCGGCGCACCAGCGGCGGTATCGCGAAGGTGCCCAGCAGATAACCCGCGTAGTAGGCCGAGGTCAGCCCACCGAGGAGGGTGTTGGAGTACCCGTACATGTCGCCGCGCAGCGGAATCAGCGTATTGAGCAAGCCCACGCCGAGCAGCAGCAACGCGGTACCGGCAAGCAGCGACGCAATCGGGCGCAATGAGCGGAACATGGAGTGAGCGCGAACCTCACGCGTGTCAACAAACCCTCACTGTAACAACAGCGGTGCCCGACGTGGCGGCGTCGTCACACCGCCATTCAGTCATGCCTCGCCCGCCGATGCCCGTGGTCGTTGCCGATGGAGCACTCAATATCCCGCCGCCAGGCCGGCGGGGCGGCGCCGGTCGTTGGCGCCTTCCAGCAAGCCGGTCTTCGGATTCACCAGGATCGCCTCGGCGGCGCCCCAGGACTTGAGGGTCTTGAAGTGATAGCCCATCGCTTCGAGCCGGGTTTGCACCTTGGGCGCGAGAAAGCCCTGTTCGACCAGCACCACATCGGGCAACCATTGATGGTGCAGGCGCGGTGCGTTCACCGCTTGCTGCATGTTCATGCCGAAGGCGGCCACATTGAGAAAGCTTTCCAGCGTGGTCGAGATGATGGTGGAGCCGCCGGGGCTGCCGGTGACCATGTACAGCTTGCCGTCCCGCAGCACGATCGTTGGCGACATCGAGCTCAACGGACGCTTGCCCGGTTCGATCTGGTTGATCTTGCCCTGCACCAGGCCGAAGCTGTTCGGCACGCCCGGCTTGGAGGTGAAGTCGTCCATCTCGTTGTTGAGGAAGAAGCCGGTGTCGCCGGCGATTCGCCCCACCCCGAACAGATAATTGATCGTGTAGGTAACGGCCACCGCGTTGCCGTGCGCGTCCACGACCGAATAATGCGTGGTGTTGGTGCCCTCGGCCGGTCCCAGGCTGCCCTTGATCTCGGACGAAGGCGTGGCCTTGTCCGGATCGATGCTGGCGCGCAGTTTGGCGGCGTGTTCCGGCGACAGCAGCCGGTCGATCGGATTGTGCACGAAGGCCGGATCGCCCAGGTAAGTGTTGCGATCGGCAAAAGCGCGGCGCTCCGCTTCGACCAGGTAATGCACGCTGTTGACCGACCCATAGCCCCACTTGCCCAGGGGATACGGCTTGATGATCTGCAGGATCTGGCAGATGGTGGTGCCGCCGGAGCTGGGCGGCGGGGCAGAGACGATGGTGTAGCCCTGGTAGTCACAGCGAATCGGGGTATCCCAGCGCACGGTGTAGTCGGCGAAGTCCTGCATCGACAGGATGCCGCCATGCGCCTGGCTGGCGGCGACCACCGCGCGCGCGATGTCGCCGTGGTAGAACGCCTTGGCACCGTCCTGCCTGATTTGCTCCAGCGTGTGCGCAAGTTGCTTCTGGCGCAGGCGTTCGCCGGCGACGTAGGGCTTGCCGTGGTTGAGGAAGATCGCCGCGACGTTGGGATGCCTGGCGAAATCCTTGGCGCGCTCGTTGAGGATGTTCACATCACCCTGCTGCAGCACGAAGCCGTCGCTTGCCAGCTTGATCGCCGGTGCAATCACCTTGGACAGCGGCATCGTGCCGTACTTCTTCAGTGCCGCATCCAGACCCATCACGGTGCCGGGCACGCCCACACCCAGCCAGGTGCCCGTGCTCCGGCTCTTGACCACGTTGCCGTCCGCGTCCTGGTACATGGTCGGGCTGGCCTTCAGTGGCGCCTTCTCGCGGAAGTCCAGGAATACGTTCTGGCCATTGGCCAGGTGCACCAGCATGAAGCCACCGCCGCCGATGTTGCCGCAGCATGGATGCACCACGGCCAGCGCATAACCCACCGCCACCGCCGCGTCGACGGCATTGCCGCCCTGCTTGAGGATGTCCACGCCGGCCTTGGTGGCCAGGTGCTGGGCCGAGACCACCATGGCATGTTTCGCCGTGACCGGCGTGGCCTTGGCCAGTTCGGCCATCGTGGTGGCCGGCGCGGTGGCGTCCAGCGCCTGTTGCGGAATGGCGTGCTCGGTCGCGGGCGGTTGCCGCGCCCATGCGGCGGGCGCCGCGGCAAGGAGGGCGATCGCGATCCATCCAAAAGCTGATTTGTGCATCTTGCTCACGACAGTGGTGGGTCAAATCCGGCACCGCGACACGTACGGCGGCAAGGGAGGCCTCGGACAGTACCGCGGCCCACGTTCCGGGCGGTGACGATGGGTTACCTCTACCAGTGATAGGCCACCGAGCCGTAGTAATAGGCGCCACTGAAACCGAACGGCGAGGAGCCCGAGTAAGTCAGGATGCCATGGAAGTTGTTGGCCGCGCTGCTGCGCTCGGGGTAGGCGTTGGTGAGGTTGTTGGCGCCGACGGTGAAGGTCCAGTCGTTCCAGTTGTAGTTGGCGTTGGCATCAAGTACGAAGCGCGCACCGTACGTCTGATCCGTGGCGGGGTTGTTACCCAGTGTGGTGAACTCGCCGTAGCGGGTGACCTGTCCGTGGAAATTCCAGTTGCTCACGTTCCAGTCCGCGGCCACGAATGCCTTGGTGCGCGGCGCGCCCTTGGTGATGCGGCCCTGCTCGGTACGATCGATGATCGGCAAGGTCAGCCCGACCAGGCCCAGTTGCGGCGGGTTGGGTGCGATCGAGCGGATGTCGGTCTTGTTGTAGTTCAGGCCGCCGGTGAATTTCAGTGACGAATTCTGCAGCGCGATCGGGTAGGTCGATACCAGGTCGACGCCGCGGGTCCGCGTATCGACCGCGTTGGTGAAGAAGCGACCGCCGCTGACGAACGGAATGCCCACCGAAGTCAGATAGTCCTGCACCGGCGTACCGACCAGGTTGCCGCTGAGAATGATCCGGTGGTCGATGTCGATCTGGTAGAAATCCAGCGTGGTGTACCACCCGCTGGCCGGCGTGAACACCAGGCCGACGCTGTAGTTGCGTGATTTCTCCGGGCGCAAGGCCTGCGCACCCAGCGCCTGGGCGGCGGGGTTGCTGACCGGGAAGGTGCGGATGGTGTAGGGGATCAAATTGCCACTGCCGTCGGCGACGAAATTGATCGCGGTGCTGGAGTAGTACTCCTGCTGCAGCGATGGCGCGCGGAAGCCATTCGACACCGTGCCGCGCAGCGCCACCACGTCGGTGAACGCGAAGCGGCCGGAGAGTTTGGCCGAGGTGGTTCCGCCGAAGTCGCTGTAGTGCTCGTTGCGCACGGCCAGTCCGGCGGAGAGCTTGTTGGTCAGGTCACTTTCCAGATCCACGTAGATCGCGTGGCTGTTGCGCGAGTGCGAGCCGGCGTCGCCGGGCTGGTAGCCGGGGAACACCTGCGCGCCGGAACCGGCGTAGGACGCGGCATCACCCTGCTTGAGCGAGAAGTTCTCGTGGCGGTACTCGAGGCCCCAGGCCACCGTCAGCCCGTTCTGCAGCATGGCAGGTTCGAAATCGCGGCTGAAGTCGGCGTTGTACACATCCTGCCGGTTGGTCAGCGTGCCGATGTAGAAGCCGGTGGGCGAGTTCGGGTCCAGCGAGTAGTTGTAGGTATCGCTGGTGTGCAGCTTCCAGTGGTTGCCACCGGTATTGGCGCTCAAATCGTAGTGCCAGCCGGCCACCGTGCCGCGCAGGCCGAGCACTTCGCTGTCATCGCGGATGGCGCTGTTCTCGATCGGCAGATAGCCGACGGGGTAGACCGCCGCAGCGCCTGGATAGGCGGATGCGTACGTCGACAGCGACCGGAAGAAGCCGCCGGCGCTGACATTGCGCTTGTTGAACAGGCTGAAGGCATAAAGCTGCGCGTTCGGCGTCAGGTCGTACTGCAGGTTGATCGCCGCCTGCTTGGCCTTGACCAAGGGAATGCCGTAATGGAACGTGACGTCCCCATAGCTGGGGTCGCCGGGGTAACGGGTGTCGGGGCCGGCGCGATTGGTCGGGTCCTGGTGACTGACGTTCGCGCTCAGGTGCACCCAGCCCTTGTCACCCAGGGCGAAGCCGCCGTCGGCTCCACCTTGCCAGGTCTTGCCGTCGCCCTTGCTGTACTGGCCGCCGCTGAGGCTCACCGAGCCGTGCTTGGCGCCACCCTTGAGGATGATGTTGATCACGCCGGCGATCGCGTCCGAACCGTACTGGGCGGCGGCGCCGTCGCGCAGCACCTCGACCCGTTCGATCGCGTTGACCGGGATGGCATTGATGTCCACCGGCGAGGAGCCGCGTCCGAGCGAGCCGTTGACGTTGACGATGGCGGTGGTGTGCTGGCGCTTGCCGTTGATCAGGACCAGCGTCTGGTCCGGCGACAAGCCGCGCAACTGCGCGGGCTGGATCGCATCGGTGGCGTCGGTCACCGAGGGTTGTGGAAAGTTGAACGAGGGCAGCAGGACGCGCAGCGCCGTTGCCAGGTTCGAAGCGCCAGTGCCGACCAGATCCTTCGGCGTCAGCACATCGATCGGTGCCAGCGAGGTTGCCTCGGTGCGATTGAATGCGCGGGTGCCGGTGACCACCACGGCTTGCAAGGCAACAATGTTCTTGTCCTTGGTGCTGCCGGTGTTTGTCTGCGGGGTGGCGTCGTCCTGGGCGCGAGCCGTAACGGGCAGGATCAACTGGGGCAGGGCCAGGGCGATGCCTGCGGCGATGATGGTGGGTTTGGACAACGAACTTGCATGCATGTGGCAACTCCCCATGGATCATGACGAACGGCATCCATGAGCGCTGTTGGCACGCTCGATCACCAAGAGGGATTGGCTGCCACGTTTCCTTGCCGGTTCAAAGGTAGGCCGTTGCAAAATGGCATGTCAAGGACGCAAGAAGCTGCGTTCGGCGCGGCACTCCGCGCCTGGCGATCGCCGAATGACGTCGCCCAGGCAGACCCGGAGCGGCGCGAAACCTGCGATGGTTCCCGACGCCGGGAATCGCCGCGGGGCAAACCGCAGTGATCGCGGGGGAGGCAACGATGGCGAAACCACCATCGCTTGCGTGTCGTTGTTGTCTTTCGTGGTCGATCGAATCCTTGTTGTTCTGGCGGCGCTCGCGTTCGTTCTGCTCGTATGTGGCCTCGCAGTCGTCGCGACATGCCGGTTTGGCCGCCTCAACTTCAACCTTCGGCTTTCGGCGGCGTGTAGGTGCATGCCCCGGTACGCTGTCCATCGAAGGTCATGTCCATGGTCATCGGTTGGCCACTCGACTGACCGCTGATTTGAATGGAGCCGCGGATTCCGCTGTCGGGCAGCATCTGGAACTTGCCGTCGCCGCTCAGCTGCGTTTCTCCACGGCACTCCATGTGATAAGTGATGGTATCGCCGACCTGCTTGTAGTCGCTGACCTTGCAGTCACCCTGATTCTTCATCAGTTGCGACGGGTCGGGCTTCCTGGCCGAGGTGCACACGTTCATCGAGTGGGTCATCGGACCCATCGCCGGCATGCCGGCCATCTTCATGTGCACGGTGGTGTTCATCTTCATCATGTTGCCGGGCTCGGAGGCCAGTGCGGGAGTGCTGGCCAGGGCGAGGGCGCAGATGGCGGCAAGCGCGAGGGGGCTGCGAATGGTCATGGTAGCTCCGATGTCAGATCGAGGATGATGTCTGTCAACCCGGGGTACTGGCCATGACAGGGCTGGCGGTGTCCGTCTTGGCTGGCGCGGCAGGCTTCCCTTGGCGGCTGCCTCGTGGACCGCCGTGCGCCGTTTCGCCCCGTCGATGACCCCGATTCCACCGTTAATGAAGCACTAAGCGGCGTTACGCACCGGTTATGGCCGTTTCGCTCCCGTGGAACGGCATCGGCTGCTGATCGCCCGGCCAGGTTGCCCGGGGATGCTCCGAGCCATCCAACGTCGGCCTCACCGGCTGTGTCTGCTCGCAGCTGGGTGGCGCGCTGGCGAAGGCAGGCTGGCCACCTGTCTGGACGGTGCGATGTTGAAATTGGCTCCGACGGCCAGATAATGCAGTCGGGCCAGCCGAGCATTGGCCAAAATCACGGAATATCCATGCCCATCTACGAATTTGAATGCACCCACTGCGGCCATCGTTTCGACCGGTTGCAGAAGCTGTCCGATACAGATCCCACCGATTGTCCCGCGTGCGCGGCACCACAATTGCGGCGACGGGTCAGCGCACCCTCGTTCCGGCTGGCCGGAAGCGGCTGGTACGAGACCGATTTCAAGTCGGATCGCGAGAAAAAGCACAATCTCGCCGATGCTGCAGGAGGCGATGCGGCCAAGCCGCCTGCGGCCAGCCCCGCACCGACACCCGCTGCGCCATCGCCGGCACCAGCCGCTGCGGCGGTTCCCGGCAAGGCCGCAGTTGGCGACGGTGCAGCCTGACCAAGCTACGCTGCCCACGCATGAGGGTCTTCGGAGATTGCGGACCGAAGGCTGAACCCCGGGCTATGGCAGGAGGCACACCAATGACCGTACCTAACCGTGTTCTGACCGGCGTGGCTATCGGCCTGATCGGCTTCGGTGGGCTGCTTGCTGCCCCGACGGCGCAGGCGCGCGGCGAGCGCGCGGTCCGTTGCGAGAGCATCAATGGCAAGTTCAACCGATGCGACATGCCGTGGCGTGATGCCGAGCTGGTCAAGCAGGAGTCGAAGGGTGCATGCATCCGCGGCCAGAGTTGGGGCGTGGACCGGCGTGGTCTGTGGGTGGACCGCGGCTGTCGCGGCCTGTTCGGTCCAGCCTGGCATGGCCGCCCCGACTACGGCCCGCCGGGCTACCGACCGGGTGGGTGGCGGCCGGGTCCCGGTTGGGACCGGCCGATCCGGTTGCAATGCGACAGCAACAAGAATCGCTACCAGATGTGCATGGTCGACGTGGGCCATCGTGGCCACGTGGAGCTGGTCAGGCGGATGTCCGACGCGCGCTGTACCCAAGGCTACAGTTGGGGTTGGAACCGCGCCGGGGTGTGGGTCGATCACGGTTGTCGCGCCCAGTTCGTGGTCGATCGGCGCTGGTAGTCGGGGCGTTCCGTGGGACGGCAACGTCTCCCCGATGCCGCGTCGATGTTAAGATTCCGGGTCTTTTCACCCGTTTACGCCGCCCTGCGGCCCGGAGTTTCCAGCGCATGCGCACGCATCTTTGCGGCCTCATCGATGAGACCCTGATCGACCAGACTGTCACCCTCTGCGGCTGGGTCAACAAGATCCGCCTGCAGGCACACGTGGCCTTCGTCGATTTGCGTGATCATGAAGGCGTGGCCCAGGTAGTGATCGAGCGTGACAACGCCGCCGCGTTCGCCGTGGCCGGTGAAATCGGCAACGAGTACTGCCTGCGCGTCACCGGCACGCTGCGCCGTCGGTTGTCGATGAACGACAAGCTGAAAACCGGCACGGTGGAATTGCTGGCGGACACGGTGGAGATCCTCAACGCGGCGAAGGATCTGCCGTTCGCGCTGCACGAGAATCCCAACGAGGACATGCGGATGACCTACCGCTACCTCGATCTGCGCCGCCCCGAGATGCAGGCGATGATGCGCAAGCGCATCAGGCTGGTGCAGGCGTTGCGTCGTTACCTCGACGAGCGCGGTTTCCAGGACGTGGAGACGCCGATCCTGACCAAGGCCACGCCCGAAGGCGCGCGCGATTACCTGGTGCCCAGCCGCGTGCACCCGGGCCAGTTCTATGCACTGCCGCAGTCACCGCAGCTGTTCAAGCAGATCCTGATGGTGGCCGGCTTCGACCGCTACTACCAGATTGCCCGCTGCTTCCGTGACGAGGACCTGCGCGCCGATCGCCAGCCGGAGTTCACCCAGCTCGACCTGGAATTCGCGTTCGTCGAGGAGCGTGACGTGCAGGACTTCGTGGAGGAGTTGATCCGCCACGTGTTCCGTGAAGTGCAGGGTGTCGAACTGGATGCCAGCTTCCCGCGCATGACCTGGATCGACGCAATGCGTCGCTTCGGCTCGGACAAGCCCGACCTGCGCATCGCGCTGGAGCTGGTCGACGTGGCGGAAGTCGTGAAGCACATCGAATTCAAGGTGTTCGCCGGGCCTGCCAACGATCCGAACGGTCGCGTGGCGGCCTTGCGCGTGCCAGGCGGCAGCGCGCTGTCGCGCAAGGATATCGATGTCCTGGCGGAATACGCCGGGCGCTACGGCGCCAAGGGGCTGGCCTGGCTCAAGGTGGAAGACCCGTCGAAAGGGCGCGAGGGCATCAACTCGCCGGTGGCGAAGTTTCTCGATGATGCGGCCCTGGCTGGCGTGCTCAAGACCACCGCGGCGCAGGCCGGCGACATCGTGTTTTTCGGTGCCGGTGACTGGAAAACCGTCAGCGAGTTCATGGGCGCGGTGCGCCTGAAAGTCGGCAAGGACCGTGGTCTGGTCGAGGATGGCTGGAAGCCGCTTTGGGTCACCGACTTCCCGATGTTCGAGTACGACGCCGAAGCGCAACGTTACGTGGCCCTGCATCACCCGTTCACCGCGCCGAAGATCGACGACATCGCCAGTTTGCGCGAGAACGCAGCCACCGCGGTGAGTCGCGGCTATGACATGGTGCTCAACGGCAACGAGATTGGTGGCGGCTCGATCCGTATCCATCGCCCCGACATGCAAAGCGCGGTATTCGAGCTGCTCGGCATCGGCGCGCAGGAGGCCGAGGCGAAATTCGGCTTCCTGTTGAAAGCGCTGAAGTTCGGTGCGCCGCCGCATGGCGGCCTCGCGTTCGGCATCGACCGGATCGCTGCCTTGATGGCTGGCACCGAGTCCATCCGCGACGTGATCGCCTTCCCCAAGACCACCAGCGCGCAGGATCTGATGACCGACGCACCGTCACCGATCGCCAGTGCGCAGTTGAAGGAATTGCACGTGGAAGTGAGGGAGTAGGGCGCAGGAAGTGGAGGATAATTCGGGGCGATCGCATGACAGCACGCCGCATCACGCTCTTTCGATTCCCTGTTTCCCATTCCCCAATCCCGGCTGTTAGCCCATGACCGAACATGTGATCCTGCTGCATGGTCTGTGGATGCGCGGTTTCGCGCTTTCCATGCTGCACCATCGCTTGATGGAAGCGGGGTTCCGCGTACACCGTTTCGACTATCTGAGCGTGGCGGCCAGTGAGCAGCGCATTCTCGATCGCCTGCATGCGCGCATGGCCGGCCTTGGGGACGAGGCCGACAAGGTACACCTGGTCGGACACAGCCTCGGTGGCCTGCTGGCCCTGCGGGCGTGCGGTGATGCCGATGCATTGCCACAGGGGCGCATCGTTTGTCTCGGCTCGCCGCTGCTGGGCAGCGCGGCGGCCCGCGCGTTGGCCGGCTGGGGACGCGGTGGCGAGTTTCTGCTGGGGCACAATCGGCAATTGATGGAGCAGGGTTTCGAGCGCTGGGATGGTACGCGCCAGGTGGGCGTGATCGCCGGCCGGATACCGCTGGGACTGGGCGCGGTGCTGGGGCATTTCGAAGGTGAGCACGACGGCACGGTCGCCGTGCAGGAGACCCGCCTGCCGGGTCTGGCCGATCACTGCGTGGTGGAGTCCAACCACACCAGTTTGCTGTTTTCGCCGGAAGTGGCGCGGTTGGTGACAAGCTTCCTGCGCGCCGGGCATTTCCCTGCCGCCCTGCGCTGAGCCGCCGCAGCGGCAGCGTCGGCACATGGGCCGATTTCAGGTAAAATTGGTCGCTTGTTCAATTGCTTCGCGCAGGAATCGTCATGGGTAGGGGTCCGTCCATCGAAGGTCGAAAGAATGCCGAGGATGCCAAGCGCGCCAAGGTATTCACCAAACTGATCCGAGAAATCACCGTCGCCACGCGCGCCGGGGTGGCGGATCCGGCGGGCAATCCGCGCCTGCGCGCCGCGGTCGACAAGGCACTTTCGGCCAACATGACCAAGGACACCATCGAGCGCGCGATCAAGCGCGGTTCGGGTGCCGACGGCGGCGCCGACATGCAGGAGCTGCGTTACGAGGGCTACGGCCCGGCCGGCATCGCGCTGATCATCGACTGCTTCACCGACAACCCCACCCGTACCGTGGCCGACGTGCGCTATGCGCTTTCCAAGCATGGCGGCAACCTTGGTACCTCGGGCTCGGTGGCGTTCCAGTTCACCCGTTGTGGCGAACTGGTGTTTGCCACCGGAAACAAGGCCAGCGCGGAGGAGTTCGTGCTGGAATCGGCGCTGGAAGCAGGTGCCGACGATGTCATCAACGAACATGGCGAAAGCATCGTGCTGTGCGCGCCAGAGAACTTCGAGGCGGTGCAACAATCGCTGATCGATGCAGGCCTGAGTGCCGAGCATGCCGGCGTGGTCATGCGCCCCAACAATCGCGTCGAGGTGCCGGAAGAAGCGCTCGAACCGCTGCACGACCTGCTCGAAAAACTCGACTCGCTGGACGATGTGAGCGAGGTGTCGCACAACGCCTTGCTGCCGTCATGAAGCCGGGAAGGGAGAATCGGGAATAGGGAATGGGAATGACCATCGCCTCGGCGTTGGCGTTTCCACTACCCTGTGACCGGATCCACCCATGAAGAGATCAGATCCCGCAGTGCCTGACAGCCCCGATTCCCGATTCCCGATTCCCGGTTCCCGTCCGGTGCGAATCATCGGTATCGATCCGGGCAGCCAACGGACCGGCATCGGAATCATCGATGTGGATGACGCCGGCAAGCTGGTCCATGTGTTTCACGGCGCCCTGGCGGTGGCGGGCGAAGCAAGCTTTCCGCTGCGCCTGAAACGCATCTTTGACGAGCTGTGTGACATCATCGCCGCCCATCATCCGGCGGAGTGCGGGATCGAGCGCGTTTTCATGGCGCGCAACCCGGACTCCGCACTGAAATTGGGGCAGGCACGTGGCGCCGCGATCTGCGCGGTGGTAAGTCGGGGGATCATGGTGCATGAATACGCGGCAACCGAGGTCAAGCAGTCCGTGGTCGGCAGCGGTCGCGGCGACAAGACCCAGGTTCAGCACATGATCGGTGTGCTGCTGGGGCTGAAAGGGCCGCTGCAGGCCGATGCCGCCGACGCGCTGGCGATCGCGGTGACCCACGCGCACACACGCGCCAGCCTGGCACGGGTCGGCATTCCGCGCACCGCGTGGAGGCGCCGCCGATGATCGGACGACTGCGCGGCATCCTGGTTTCCAAGCAGCCACCGTCGCTGCTGATCGAGGTGGGCGGCATCGGCTACGAGGTCGAGGCGCCGATGTCGACGATCTACGACCTGCCTGGTGTCGGCAAGGAAGTCGTCCTGCTCACCCATCACGCGGTGAAGGAAGACAGCGTCACCTTGTACGGGTTTCTGAGCGATGCTGAGCGCGCGCTGTTCCGCAACCTGCTCAAGGTCAGCGGGATCGGCGCGAAGATCGCGCTGGCGGTGCTCTCGGGGGTTTCCACTGACCACTTTGCGCGACTGGTGCATGCGGGTGACGTGGTCGCGCTGACCAAGATCCCAGGCATCGGCAAGAAGACCGCCGAACGCATCGTGGTGGAGTTGCGCGATCGTCTCGACGGCATGTCCACTGTTTCCGGTGTATCCCTGGCTGGTGCCGCGGCGCCGCTGGACGCTGCGGGAGAGGCTACCGTGGCGCTGCAGCAGCTGGGCTACAAGCCCGCCGAAGTCAGCCGGCTGGTGCAAAAGGTCGCCGCTGAAGGCGACAACGCCGAAGCCATCATTCGCAAGGCCCTGCGCGCCGCGCTCGGTAGTTAGGTCGTCAGGATTTCGATGAACGAACAAGAGCAGAATCAGGCCGCGTCGCCCGATGCCGGCGATGCCGACAAGAGCCATGGTGCAAAATCCGCGCTCATCCTCGGTGCGATCGGGGTCGTGTTCGGCGACATCGGCACCAGCCCGCTGTACACCATGCACGAAACCTTTTTGCCGGAGCACGGGCTGCATCCGCACCCGAGCACGGTGCTGGGCATTTTGTCGCTCGTCACCTGGTCGCTGATCATCGTGGTGGCGGTGAAGTACGTCAGCCTGGTGATGCGCGCGGACAACAAGGGCGAGGGCGGCATCATGGCCTTGATGACCCTGGCCCAGCGCGCCGCCGGCAAATCGGTGCGTGCGCGGCGGGTGATCATGCTGATGGCCCTGCTGGGCGCGGCGCTGTTCTTTGGCGATGGCGTGATCACGCCCTCGATCTCGGTGCTCTCCGCCGTCGAGGGCCTCAAGGTGGCGGCGCCCGGACTTGCGCATTGGGTCGTGCCGATTTCGGTGGTCGTGCTGCTGGGCCTGTTCTGGCTGCAGCGCCACGGCACGGCCCGGATCGGCGTGCTGTTCGGACCGATCATGATGCTCTGGTTTCTGGCGCTGGCCGTGATCGGTGTACACAACATCATCCAGGCGCCGGGCGTGCTGCGTGCACTCAACCCGTGGCACGCCGTGCAGTTCTTCCTGACCCACGGCAAGACCTCGATTCTCGCGCTGGGGTCGGTGGTGCTCTGCGTCACCGGCGCCGAGGCGCTGTACACCGACATGGGTCATTTCGGGCGCTATCCGATACGCGCGGCATGGTTCGGTTTCGTGATGCCCGCACTGCTGCTCAACTACTACGGTCAGGGTGGCCTGCTGCTGGTGCATCCGGACGCGATCGCCAACCCGTTCTACTACTCGGTTCCGTCGTGGGGCCTGTATCCCATGATCGGGCTGGCCACGGCGGCGACCGTGATTGCATCGCAAGCGGTGATCTCCGGTGCCTTCACCGTGACCCGGCAGGCGATCCAGCTGGGCTTCCTGCCGCGCATGCAGGTGGTGCACACCTCGCGCGAAGCGATCGGGCAGATTTTCCTGCCGTGGGTTAACCGGGCACTGATGGTGGCCGTGCTTGCCACCGTGATCGGGTTCGGCTCCTCAAACGCGCTGGCTGGCGCCTACGGCATCGCCGTGACCGGCACCATGGCGATCGACACCGTCCTGACCATGGTCGTGGCGCGCCGGATGTGGCAGTGGAGCCGGCTGTCGGTGATCCTGGTGGCCGTGCTTTTGTTGATCGTCGACCTGAGCTACTTCGGTGCCAACACGCTGAAGATTCCCGATGGTGGCTGGTTCCCGCTGGTGCTGGGCCTGATCCTGTTCACCGTGATGACCACCTGGCGCCGCGGCCGCGAACTGGTGGTGCGCGAGATCAAGCAGGGTGGCCTGGCGCTGGCGCCGTTCATCCAGAACATGGCCGACCATCCGCCGATCCGGGTGCCCGGCACCGCGGTGTTCCTCACCGCCAACCAGGAGGCCGTGCCGCATGCGCTGCTGCACAATCTCAAGCACAACAAGGTGCTGCACGAACGCAACGTATTGCTGACCGTGGCGATCCTGGAAACCCCGGTGGCCGACGCCGAGGAGCGCATCCAGATCGCTCCGATGAGCGATGATTTCTACGGGCTGGAGCTGCGCTTCGGCTTCGCCGAGGATCCGAATATCCCGCTGGCGCTGTCGTTGTGTACCCGCGAGGGCCTCGGCTTCGACATGATGGACACCACCTTCTTCCTGTCGCGCGAAAGCATCGTCTCCAACGAACGTCGTCCCGGCATGGCGCGCTGGCGCGACAAGCTGTTCGCCTTCATGGCCCGCAACGCGCTGCCCGCCACCGCCTTCTTCCAGATTCCCGGCAACCGGCTCATCGAGCTGGGAGCGCAGGTGGAGATCTGACGCAACCCCTGTAGGAGCGCACCCTGTGCGCGAAGCTCCTGGGTGACGTGATGAAAGAGCTCGCGCACAGGGTGCGCTCCTACAGGGATCGCACTGGCCTGCCATAATCCCCCCCCATGACCGAACCCCGCATCATCACCGCTGCAGCGCAGCTCGACGACGACGCGCTGGAGGCGACCATCCGGCCGAAGCGGCTGGCCGAGTACCTCGGCCAGCAGGCAGTGCGTGAGCAGCTTTCGATCTACATCGAGGCCGCCAGGAAGCGGGGCGGTGCGCTCGACCACGTGCTGATCTTCGGTCCACCGGGGCTGGGCAAGACCACGCTTTCGCACGTGATTGCCAACGAACTGGGCGTGAACCTGCGCTCGACTTCGGGCCCGGTGCTTGAACGCGCCGGCGATCTGGCGGCATTGCTGACCAATCTCGAGGCGAACGACGTGTTGTTCGTCGACGAGATCCATCGTCTGTCGCCGGTGGTCGAGGAGGTGCTCTATCCGGCGATGGAGGATTTCCAGATCGACATCATGATCGGCGAGGGTCCCGCCGCGCGCTCGATCAAGCTCGACCTGCCGCCGTTCACCCTGATCGGGGCGACTACCCGGGCCGGCATGCTCACTGCGCCGCTGCGCGACCGTTTCGGCATCGTGCAACGGCTGGAGTTCTATTCGGCGGAGGAACTCACCGCGATCGTGCGTCGTGCGGCGCGTATCCTGGGCATCGTCTGCGCGCCGGAGGGTGCCCGCGAAATCGCCCGGCGCTCACGTGGCACGCCGCGCATCGCCAACCGCCTGCTGCGTCGGGTGCGCGACTATGCCGAGGTGCGCGCAGAGGGCGAGATCACGCTGGCGGCAGCCCAGGCCGCGCTGGACATGCTGAAGATCGATCCCGAAGGTTTCGACGAACTGGACCGCCGCCTGCTCGGCCTGATCGTGGAAAACTTCGACGGTGGCCCGGTCGGCGTGGAATCGCTGGCGGCCGCGTTGAGCGAGGATCGCGGCACGCTGGAAGACGTGGTCGAGCCATATCTCATCCAGCAGGGCTATCTGATACGCACCGCGCGCGGGCGCATGATCAGCAACAAGGGCTGGCGCTACCTGGGCCTGCCGATTCCGCGCCAGACGCCACCGGCGGACCTGTTCAGCGCGGCGGCCGACGATGTCTGAGTCGGTTGCCGAGCCATTCCGCTGGCCGGTCCGGGTCTACTGGGAAGACACCGACGCCGGTGGAGTTGTCTACCACGCAGGCTACGTGCGTTTCATGGAGCGCGCCCGAACCGAATGGATGCGCGCGCTGGGCGTGGACCAGATGGCATTCAAGCAGGCCACCGGACTGGCCTTCATGGTGCGCGACATGCAGATCGACTTCCTCAAGCCAGCCCTGCTGGATGATGAACTGTCGGTAACGGTTGAAGTCAAAGCCTGGCGTTCAGCCAGTATCCTGTTCACCCAGACCATCACAAAGGCTGGCGGTACGTGCCTGATCAAGGCGAGTGTGCGGGTGGCGTGCGTGGATCTTGCGCGCATGTGCCCGGCACCGATTCCCGCCGACCTGATCCCGCAACCCGCACCTTAAGAACTGACCCAAGCCAAGCCGGCGGAGAAATTGCAAGCAATGAACAGTGGACTGAACATCTTCACGCTGATCGCGGATTCGAGCCTGCCGGTCCAACTGGTGCTGTTGATCCTGCTGGTGTTCTCGTTCCTGTCCTGGGTGATCATCATCCGCAAGTACACGCAGACCAAGGCGGCGCTGGAAGACGCCGAGGAATTCGAGGAGCGTTTCTGGTCCGGTGGCGATCTGGCCCAGTTGTTCCGCGAGGTGAGCGGCCGCAGCGGCGAGAACGGCGGCATCGAGAACATCTTCGAATCGGGCTTTCGCGAGTTCGCGCGCCAGCGCCAGCGCAAGACCCACGACGGGCGCGCCGCCATCGAAAGCTCAGAGCGCGCGATGCAGGTGGCCGGGACGCGTGAAGTGGGCCTGCTCGAACGCAACCTGGAGTTTCTGGCCAACGTCGGCTCCATCAGTCCCTATGTGGGCCTGTTCGGTACGGTGTGGGGGATCATGGGCGCGTTCCAGGGCCTGGGCGACATGAAGGACGTGACCATCGCGGTAGTCGCGCCGCACATTTCCGAAGCGCTGATCGCCACCGCCATGGGCCTGTTCGCCGCGATCCCGGCGCAGTGGGCCTACAACCGCTATGCCACCAAGGTCGAACGCATCGCGTCGCGCTACGACGTGTTCCAGGAAGAGTTTTCCTCCGTGCTGCAGCGGCAGATCCAGACCGACGACGCGGCCTGAGCGGAGCAGCAGTCATGCGTAATGCCAGGCGCCACAAGCGCTACAAGTTGAAATCAGAGATCAACGTCGTGCCGTACATCGACGTGATGCTGGTGCTGTTGATCATCTTCATGGTCACCACGCCGATGCTCAACAACAGCGTCGACGTGCAATTGCCGCAGTCCAACGCCAAGTCGCTGCAGCAGAAGAAGGATCCGGTGCTGGTCTCGGTGCTGCAGGACGGCCAGCTCTACCTGACCCTCAGCGGCGCGAAGAAGGAGCTGGTCGACGAGGACACGCTCAAGCTCAAAGTAGGCGCCTTCGTGCGCGAGAACCCCGATGTCAGCGTCCTGGTGGGCGGCGATGAACGCGGCTCCTATGGCGGCGTGTTCCAGGTGCTGGCCGACCTGCAGCAGGCTGGCGTGGCCAAGGTGGGCCTGATGGGTCAGCCGGGCGCCCCGGATGACCAGGGCAAGAGCACGTCCCATGGACGAAAGTAGGGCGACGCCGAAGGCGGTCGTACTCTCCGCCGTCCTGCACATCGGCATCGTGGGGTTCCTGTTCCTCGCGGTGCTGCCGTGCTCGAAATACGAGGCGTTCATCACGGCGCTGGGTTTGCCATCGTCGATGAATCCGATCACTTGCTCGACGCCGCTGCAGCTGCAGGGTCCGATCATCGAGGCGACCCTGATCGGCCCCACCGGCAGCCCGCCGCCCAAGGCGGTGAAGGTCAAACCGGTGCCCAACACCGTGCCGCCGCCACCCACCGTGCCGCCGCCAACGCCACCGCCGCCGGAGAAGCCGGCGGTCAGCCAATTGCCGCCACCACCCAAGCATCCGGATACGAAGGACCAGGAGCGCGTGGTCGAGGATGCCGCGTTGAAGGCGGAGGAGGCCAAGAAGCTGCAGGAAGAGAAGGAGCGTCAGCGCCAGTCCGAGCTGGACGCGCAGGCGGCCAAGAAGAAAGCGGAGAAAAAGAAACAGCTTGACGCATTGTTTGCCAAGATGGATGCCGCATCGGCCCAGACCAAGCAGCTGGACAGCAAGGCCAAGCAGGCCAGGCAGCAACTGGAAGACCTCAAGAACGCGCAGGACGACGGCCAGCCTGACCTGCCGGCAGCGAACCAGCGACAGACCGGAAACAACAGCCAGACCAGCAATCTGTCGGACGAATACGCGGCGGCCATTCAGAATGCGGTCACGCCGAACTGGCTGCGACCGGATAACATGCCTGAGGTTCCGTGCAAGGTTCACATCGTGCAATCACCCGGTGGTGACGTATTGAGTGCGAACGTGGATTCCAGCTGCCCGTATGACGACGCCGGTCGGCGCTCGCTGGAAAACGCGGTACTGCGCACCAAAACGCTGCCGTACAAGGGTTTCGAAAGCGTGTTCCGACGTAACCTCACTCTCATCTTCAGGCCGCAATGATCAAGTCCATGCGCAAATTCAGCCCACGCTTTGCCATCATCCTGCTGGTCGCGGCAGCATGGTTCGGCGGTCCTGTCGCGGCGCAGTCGCCGCTGACCGTCGACATCGTGGGCGGCGTCAAGACCGCCACGCCGATCGTGGTGGTGCCGTTTGCGCAGCAGGGCGGCACGCCCTTGACGACCGATGTCTCCGACGTGATGCGCAACGACTTCAATCGCTCGGGCAAGTTTCGTGCGCTGGCCAAGAGCGACATCGTAGAGACTCCGTCGCAGGGTTCGGACATCAAGTTCGCCACCTGGCGCCTGCTCAAGCAGGACTACATCGTAGTCGGCCGCATCAACGATGCCGGCAACGGCACGCTCAACGTCACCTACGAGTTGTGGGACGTCAACAAGCAGCAGGAGCTGCTGGGCGGCACCTTCACCACGTCGGCAGGCGACCTGCGTAGCGTGGCGCACCGGATGGCGGACAAGATCTACGAAAAGATCACCGGCGTGCGCGGAGCCTTCTGGACCCGCATTGCGTACATCACCGCGGTGGGCCTTGGCGACAAGACCACCTATTCGCTGATCGTGGCCGATTCGGATGGCTACAACCCGCAAGTCGCGGTGCGCTCGCGCGAGTCGCTGCTGTCGCCGTCGTGGTCCCCCGACGGGTCCAGCATCGCCTACGTCTCGTTCGAGGACGGCAATTCGTCGATCCGCATCCAGAACATCCTCACCGGTGCGCGCCAGCTGGTGTCAGCACGCAAGGGCATCAACGGTGCGCCAGCCTGGTCTCCTGACGGCAAGAAGCTGGCGGTGTCGTTGTCCTACGTCGGCAATCCGGAAATCTTCGTGATCGACCTGGCCAGCCACCAGGCAACCCGCATTACCCACAACCTGGCGATCGATACCGAGCCGCAATGGGCGCCTGATGGCCAGAGCATCTACTTCACCTCGGATCGTTCCGGTCGGCCGCAGATCTACCAGATCCCGGTGACTGGTGGCACGCCCCAGCGAATCACGTTCCAGGGGCAGTACAACGCCAAGGCGTCGGTGAGCTACGACGGCAAGCAAATCGCGATGGTGCAGGGCAGCGGGAACGTGTATCGTATTGTCATTCAGGATCAAAGCCTGGGCGGACAGCAGCGGTTCGTATCTCCCGGCCCGCTGGACGATTCCGTCAGCTTCGCACCCAATGCCAGCATGCTGTTGTATTCGGCAACCGAAGGAACCCATGGAGTCCTGTACTCCGTATCCAGCGATGGCCTGGTTCGACAGCGTCTGAAACTCGCCGATGGCAACGTCCAGGAGCCCGCCTGGGGGCCTTATCGCGAGCGTTGATTTTCGTGCTGCCGTGCAGCAATCTGTACGGTGGCACCATGTCCAGGGAGTGGACCCGAACGACGCCATTGGCGCGTTTCGGTTTCCGGCGAGGACGCGCTAGTCGCGGCTTCACCAGTGAGAGCGACCGTGCAGCCTCACGCATTGTCGATCTTTCAGATGTGAAAATAACAGCCGGTAGACCGGCGAAAGCTGTCCCGTTACCCCAACCATCGTCTGTTTGTCGGAACTCAATCCTTAAGGAAACGTCATCATGAATAAGTCTGTTCGCATTGCCCTGGTCGCCCTGCTTTGCGTAGGCGCGGCCGCTTGCTCCAAGAAGCAGGAAGTCAAGCCGACACCGCCGCCGGTGGAGCAGCCGACCCAGCCGCAGGCCCCCGTGGACAACGGCAAGTACACCCCGGCCGATCTCGATACCGATGCCTGCCTGCGTCAGCGCGTGGTGTACTTCGATTTCGACAAGAGCGAAATCAAGCCGGAGTTCCAGCAGATCATGGCGTGCCACGCCAAGTACCTGCAGGATCGCCCGACCGCGCAGATGCGTCTGGAAGGCAACACCGACGAGCGCGGCACCCGCGAGTACAACCTGGGTCTGGGTGAGCGTCGTGGCAATGCCGTCGCCAGCGCGCTGCAGGCCAATGGCGCTTCGGCCAGCCAGATGAACGTGATCAGCTACGGCAAGGAAAAGCCCGTGTGCCGTCAGCACAATGAGGATTGCTGGAGCAAGAATCGCCGCGTCGAGATCGTCTACACGGCGCAGTAATGATGAAGCAACTGGCTAATAGTCTTGTGGCCAGATATGGCATGGCGGGCGCGATAGCGTCCGCCATGCTGTTTGCGTCCCCGGTGTTTGCCCAGAACTCGCGCTTGAGCCTGGCCGACCGGGTCGCGCTGCTGGAGCAACAGGCGCAGAACAAGGACCAGGGCGGCGTCGCCATGGTCAATCAGATGCAGCAGTTGCAGGCGCAGGTGCGCCAGCTGCAGGGACAGATCGAGGAGTTGCAGCACCAACTGCAGCAGCTCGATGACAAGAACAAGGCTCAGTACGCCGATCTCGACGCCCGTCTGGCGCGTCTCGAGGGTGGTGCGGGCACCAGTGCTGCATCGGGCAACAGCCCGCAGGCGCCGTCCGCCAATCCGGCGGCCGCGGCGACCGCAGCCACCAATGCGACCGCTTCCTCGGGTCAGCCGGCCCCCGCGGCCAGTAGCGCGGTCGCTGATCCCCAGGCAGCCCAGGCTGCCTACGATACGGCTTTCCAGTCGATTCGGGCCGGCAACTATGCGGCCGCCTCGCGCGAATTCCGTGCGTTCATCAAGCAGTATCCGAACTATCCACTGGTGCCGAACGCCTGGTACTGGTTGGGGCAGTCGTACTTCGTTACCACCAATTATTCGGTGGCGCTGGATGCCTTCAAACAGCTGATCAGCCAGTACCCGCAAAGCGAGAAGCTGCCCGATGCGCTGCTCAAGGTCGGTTATTGCCAGATCGAGCTGAAGCAGACCGCTGCCGCCGAGTCGACGTTGAAGCAGGTGATCGCCAAGTATCCGGGTTCGGACTCGGCCAATCTGGCGCAGGAGCGTCTGCAGCGCCTGCAGCTCCAGTCCGGCAACTGAGTTTCGCGATGATCGGCGAGGAAGCACCGGTGGAATCCACCACGGCTGTCGCGGGTGCTCCCGAACGCCTGCGCATCACCGAGATTTTCCACTCGATCCAGGGCGAGGCCGACGCCATCGGCTGGCGCACCGTGTTCATCCGGCTTACCGGTTGTCCGCTGCGCTGTGTCTGGTGCGATACCGAATATTCGTTCCATGGCGGCGACTGGCATGCCATCGACGACATCCTGGCCGAGGTGGCCACGCACGGCGCAAGGCATGTCTGCGTCACCGGCGGCGAGCCCCTGGCACAGAAGCGCTGCCTGATCCTGCTGCGCAAGTTGTGCGATGCCGACTACGAGGTGTCACTGGAAACCTCCGGGGCGCTGGACGTTGGCCCGGTCGACCCACGCGTGCGCAAGGTGATGGATCTCAAGGCGCCGGATTCAGGCGAGAGCAAGCGCAATCTGTGGTCGAATCTCGACCACCTGTTGGCACATGATCAGATCAAGATCGTCATCGCCAGTCGCAGCGACTACGAGTGGGCGCGCGCGCAGTTGGCCGAGCATGACCTGGCCGCGCGCTGCATGGTGCTGTTCTCGCCCGTGCACGGCGCCGTGCAACCGCGTGATCTGGCTGAGTGGATCCTCGCCGACAAGTTGCCCGTGCGTTTCCAGATGCAGCTGCACAAACTGCTCTGGGACGATGCAGCCGGGCATTGAGGCGAGGAGTGAGTGAAGATTGTTCGCGCGCGCATTCCTCTCACTTCTCACTCCTCTTCACTCACTCCTGCTTCACGCGCGCCGGCCTGTGCTGCCGGTGGCGCTTTCCGGCCGGTGACCGGCCGCACTTCAGTGGATGCAACACATGTCTGACAAACTTTCCCGCAAGGCCGTCGTGCTGGTTTCCGGTGGCATGGATTCGGCCGTGGTGGTGGCGCTGGCGCGAGAACAGGGTTACCAGGTCCACGCGCTGAGCGTGTCGTACGGCCAGCGCCACAGCTCCGAGCTGGCGGCCGCGGATCGCGTCGCCACCATGCTTGGCGCGGTCGAACACAAGACGGTGGCGATCGATTTGCGCAGCATCGGCGGTTCGGCGCTCACCGCCGACATCGACGTGCCGCTCGACACGGGCGACAGCAGCGACATCCCGGTGACCTACGTGCCGGCGCGCAACACGATCATGCTGTCGATCGCGCTGGGCTGGGCCGAAGTGCTCGGCTCCAGCGACATATGGTGCGGCGTGAATGCGGTCGACTATTCCGGCTACCCGGATTGCCGCCCGGCCTTCATCGAGGCGTTCGATGCGTTGGCCAATGTCGCCACCAAGGCTGGCGTCGAGGGCGCAGGCATCCGGGTCCACGCGCCGCTGATGCACATGAGCAAGGCCGACATTGCGAGCGAGGGAAGGCGCCTGGGCGTGGATTTCTCGGTCACGGTCAGTTGCTACAAGGCCGACGACCAGGGGCGGGCCTGCGGTCATTGCGATGCATGCCGCCTGCGCGCGCAGGGATTCCGTGATGCCGGCCTTGCCGACCCCACCCGTTACGTCTGAGTCGGCGTTGCCTTGTGCCGCCATGGCGCAGCCCGTAAAATCGTCGGCTTGACCTGGCTTCGCCGGTTGAAGTTTCGCAACATCTGGGTCGTTAGCTCAGTTGGTAGAGCAGTAGACTTTTAATCTATTGGTCCCGGGTTCGAGTCCCGGACGACCCACCAGTTTTCAGGGTGCCGCACTGGCACCCCGTTTTTTTCATGTCGCTACGAGCAGCTCTCGCTGCGGGCAGCCAGGGCTTCCAGCATCGCCCTGCGCAATTGCTGCGGCGACACCGGCTTGTACAGCAGCGGGATCTTCATCGCGATGACGTCGCGAAGGTAGTCGGCGCGAGTTTCTCCGGTGACCAGCAAACGCGCGAAACGCGTTTCGCCATCGCGCTCGTAGAGGCGGTCGAGTTCCGCGAAAAGGTCGGGACCTTGCTCGCCCGAACGCAGGTGCAGATCGCAGATGACGATGTCGGCCGGTGCTGGCCAGTTCTCGACCGCCTCCAGCGCTTGCTGGCGATCCTCGGCCACCGCCACTTCGCAACCCCAACTGCGCAACAGGAAGCGGATACCGGACAGAATGGCGGGATCGTTGTCGACCACCAGCACGCGCCGATCGACCAGTTCGTCGGAAGGCTCTTCCTCCACCACCGGCGGCAACGTGCCCGTATCGGCCAGTGGCAATTCGAACCGGAAGACACTGCCGTGCCCGACCCGTGACCTGACCTGCACGTCAGTGTCGAGCAGGCGTGCCAGCCGTTGCACCGTGGCCAGGCCCAGACCCAGGCCGGAGCGCGAGCCGTCGTCCAGTCCCGCGCCGCCCTGGTCGTCGATGCGGTAGAACTCGTCGAACACGTGTGGCAAGTGATCCGGCGCGATCCCACTGCCGGTATCCCACACCTCGATTCTCAGGCGGCCCGGGCCGCTGCGGCGGGCACCGACCAGGGCGCCGCCTTGCGACGTGAAGCGCAGCGCGTTGCCGACCAGGTTGTTGAGCATGCGCGTGAGCATCACGCGGTCGCTGCGCAGCCAGTATCGGGTCGAAGGCGTCTTCAGCGTCAGTCCGCGCTGTTCGGCCACCATGCTGAACGTGCGACTGACCTCGGCAAAGACGCGGTCCAGCGGGAAGTCGCTGATCTCGACCTGGACGGCACCCGCCTCCAGTCGCGACAGGTCGAGCAGTTCGCTGAAAAGGTGGTCGAGCGATTGCACGCATTCCTGGATGTGGGCAATGCGATCCAGGCGTTGCGGATCGAGTTCATCGACGGCCAGTGCGGCGGAGAAAAGCGTCAGCGCGTACAGCGGCTGGCGCAGGTCGTGCGAGGCGGCGGCGAGAAAACGCGAGCGGCTTTCGCTGGCGGCTTCCAGCGCGGCGTTTTTCAGCTCCAGTTCCCGCGTGGCCTGCTCGATCCGTTGTTGCAGGCTGCGCCGATGCTGGAACAGTTCGGCGGCGGCGTGGTTGAGTCCGCGCTGCAGCTCGCCGATCTCGGTGCGATCGGTAATCGCCACGCTGATCGGCTTGTCGTCCCGGCCGAGCTGCTGCACCGCGCCGGCCAGACGGCGTAGCGGCGCACTGATCCAGCGCGCTGCCTGCCAACCGATCACGCCGGCCACCAGCAGGCTCAACAACAGGGCGAGCAATGCATGTCGAAGACTGCCGCGCTGAGCCGCGAGGGCATCGTGCAAGCTTACGTTCACCAGCACCGAACCCAGCACCGTGGGCGTGCCCTGTTGGGTGTCGACGATCTGGCGGACGACGCTGATGACATCGCGCGGGTTGTCGTCCGCGGCTCGATGGTCGGCAAGGATCTGGCCGTCCGCCGTGCGGATCTGCACTCGCGTCACGTGCGGCAGTTCGCCGATGGAATCCGCAATGCGCAACAGTTCGCGCAGACGCATCGCCTGCAAAGGCTGAACGCACACCGAGGCGGTCTGGGTGGCAATCGCGTCGGCGCTGTTCTGCGCCATCTCGCGCAGGGTCCCCAGTTGGCGCTGGGTCAACAGGGTCACCAACAACCCCGCCGTGATCAGGGTCGGTACCAGGGCGACAAAGGCCATGCGCTGCAGCAGCGAGGTGCGCTGCCACAATTGCGCCAGCCACGCGTTCGCCCTTTGGTCCATGTTCACCTCTGTCGGATCGCTCGTCACCTGCAAGTCGGTGCCAGCCCGGCCGCGGCCCAACACTAACCCGAAATGGCCTGATTGACAGCCGCCCGGAGGCGCACGACGCCCGCTTCAGTCGATCATGCCGCGGCTGCGCCGGCGCGCGGCCAGCTGATTGACCAACAGGGCAAGCAAAACCAGCAGGGCGATGGCGCCGAGCGGCAGCAGCACTTCGCGGTTCAACAGCAGGTCGATGCCGAACCGGTCGCTATGGCTCATCGCATTCCTCAAGCCGGCACCGACCGAGGTCTCGAACACCAGCGACACCGTGCCGCCCAGCCAGCTGGCGCCGAGGAACAGCCAAAGCGGGCAGCGCAACCAGGCCAGTGCCACCGTGACCGCGCCGAACGGCAGCACCGGGACGAAACGCAGAAACAGGGTGTAACTGACCGGATGCCGTTCGAACCCCTGGTGCAGCCTGGCCACCAGGGCCGGCGGCTGCCGACTGCCCGGACCGAACGCGTAGCGGCTGGCGAGGTACAGGATCAGCGAACCGAGGGTGAGTCCGACCGAGGAGGTCAGGGTGGCATCGACCACGCCGAAAGCAAACCCGCCGGCGAGGATGATCACGATGGTGCCGGGGATGCCGGTGGCGACGCTCAGCGTCAGCAGGCCGATGTAGGCCAGCCGGCTCAGCCACGGGTGCCGGACGATCTGCTCATGCAGCTCGTCCTGATGGGCTATCAGTTGGTGTGGCGTCAGCGCATGCAGCGAGCCGGAGGCGAACAGCACGACCCCGGCCAGCAACAGCAGGACCAGCGGCAGCGTGGCGCGCCAGCGTTTCAATAGGACGCGCCGCTGGCACCGTAGGTGGCAAGCACCTGGCGGGCCTGGTCGCGCAGGATGTCGCGGCGGACGGTGATGTGGCGGCGTTCGAGCTCGCCGATCCAGTCGGCCGGCAATGGGCCTTCGTCGAACTCGGTCAGTTCCTCCACATCCTCCGCACGTGCGCCGATCAGCAATTCGTCGATGCCGGCCCAGACGCTGGCACCGTAGCACTGGCAACAGGGTTGCGAGCTGGTGGCAAGCACGTAGTGGCCCCCATCCTCGTTCAGGCGGTGCCGGCTGAGGCGCTGCTGCGCGATCATCAGCGCCATGATTTCCGCGTGGGCGACCGAGCAGCTTTGCGGCACCACCCGATTCACGCCGACGGCGACCAGCCGCCCGCTGTGGTTGTTGAACACCGCTGCACCGAACGGGCCGCCACCCCCGCGATCCACGTTCTGCCGCGACAACTCGATCGCCAGGCCGACGCGTTCCTCATCGCTCTGGTAGCGCTGGTTGGTGTTGGCCACGTCGCCGATCCACGGCGGCAGGGTCAGGTGCAGTTGCAGCGGCAGCATGCTGTTCTCCGGTTACTGGCCCGCGCTGCGCGCCCACACGTCGCGCAGGGTCACGGTGCGGTTGAATACCGGCGCCTCGGCGCGATGATCGACGCGGTCGGCCACGAAGTAGCCCAGTCGCTCGAACTGGAAGCGCTGCTCCGGATCGACCGAGGCTGCTGCCGGCTCCAGCCAGCCCTGCACCACGCGCTTGGCCTCGGGATTGATGTGGTCCAGCCAGCTCTTGCCGTCCTCCTCGCTGTCCGGCGCGGATACGTTGAACAAGCGGTCGAACAGGCGCACCTCGGTGGCAACCGCGTGTTTCGCGCTGACCCAATGGATGGTCCCCTTCACCTTGCGGTCGGCGCCGGGAAGTCCCTGGCGGCTTTCCGGGTCGAGGGTTCCGTGCAACCCGGTCACGTTGCCATCGGCGTCCTTGATGACGTCCGTGCACTTCACGATGCCGACGCCGCGCAGGCGGACTTCGCCCTCGGGCTTGAGCCGGTGGAAGCCTTTCGGCGGCACTTCGGCAAAGTCGTCGCGCTCGATCCAGACCTCGCGCGAGAACGGCACCTCGCGCCGGCCGAAGCCTTCATCTTTGGGATGATTGGGAAAGCTCAGCGTTTCCTCGTGATCTTCGGGCAGGTTGCTCAGCACCAGCTTGAGCGGATCGAGCACGGCCATGCGGCGTGCCGCGGTGGCGTCGAGGTCCTCGCGGATGCAGCCTTCCAGCACGGCGTAATCGATCACGCTGTTCTGCTTGCTCACGCCCACGCGCTCGATCAGCAGGCGCAATCCTGCCGGCGTGAAGCCGCGGCGGCGCAGGCCCCGCAGCGTGTTCATGCGCGGATCGTCCCAGCCATCCACGAGCTTCTCGCTGACCAGTTGCGCCAGCTTGCGCTTGCTGGTGATGCAGTGGCTGAGGTTGAGGCGGGAGAACTCGATCTGGCGTGGCTTGGCCGGCTGGGTGGGCAGGCCGGCGTCGAGCAGCGGCTGCCACAGCTCGGGATGGTTGGGCAGGTCGACCCTGTCGACGAACCAGTCGTACAGCGGGCGGTGATCCTCGAACTCCAGCGTGCACAGCGAGTGGGTGATGCCTTCCAGCGCATCGGACAGGCAATGCGCGTAGTCGTACATCGGGTAGATCGGCCACGCATCGCCGGTGTTCTGGTGGGTGACCTTGCGCACGCGATAAATCGCCGGATCGCGCATGTTGATGTTGCCCGAGGCCATGTCGATCTTGGCGCGCAGGGTCTTGCTGCCGTCGGCGAATTGGCCCATGCGCATGCGCCGGAACAGGTCCAGGTTCTCTTCCACCGAACGCTCGCGGTGCGGCGAGTGACGGCCGGGCTCGGTCAGCGTGCCGCGATAGGCGCGCATCTGCTCGGCGTCCAGGTCGTCGACATAGGCCACGCCGTCTTCGATCAGCTTGCAGGCGGCGCGGTAGAACACCTCGAAATAGTCCGAGGCGTGGCGCAGTGCATGCCATTCGAAGCCGAGCCAGCGCACGTCGTCCTTGATGCCTTCGACGAACTCGGGGTTCTCCTTGCCGGGGTTGGTGTCGTCCAGACGCAGGTTGCACCAGCCGCCGAACTCCCTGGCGATGCTGAAACTCAGGCAGATCGCCTTGGCGTGGCCGATGTGCAGATAACCGTTCGGTTCGGGCGGGAAGCGCGTGTGGATCGCCACATGTTTGCCCGAAGCCAGGTCGTCCCGCACGATTTGCCGGATGAAATCCTGCGGAGCCGCGGCCGCTTCAGCCGGAGTGGACTCGAGGATGGGGTTTTCGTTCGACATCGGGCGACGCTCGCGAGCGGTGACGGGAGCCGCCAAGTTTACCCCGTCGCCCGTGTCAGGCGCAGGGCCGCGCGTCCCGGGCGGCTTGCTACGGCGCGCGCCGCGGGTTAGCTTGCGAACATGCATATCGTCTACCGCGCCGAAAACCTGTTCGATGCGCATCTGGTCAAGGATGCGCTGACGGCTGCGGAGATCCCGGCGCACATCGCCGGCGAGTACCTTACCGGCGGCGTTGGCCAGCTGCCGGCGATGGATTACATCGCGGTGATGGTGCCCGAATCGAGCTTGCCCCGGGCCCAGGATGTCGTGCGCGAGGTCGAGGCCACGCTGAGCGAAGCGCGTGCCGCGATCCAGGATATCGATCGGCTGCCTGACGATCCGTTGATCCTGCCCTGCTGAGATCCCGGCGACCGATCGACAAGAGCCCCCCGATGCATCCAGCGCACATCCGACTGATTGCCCCTTCCGGACACGCCCACGACCCTGCCGCGATGGCGCGTGGCGTGGCGCGCCTGCGTGATGCAGGCTGCAGCGTGGACGGACTGGAAGTGCTTGAACGCACCGAATTGCGTTTTGCCGGCAGCGATGCCGAGCGCGCAGCGGACATCAATGCACTGGCAACGCTGGATTCCCTGCCGGACATCGCGCTGGCGACGCGCGGCGGCTACGGCGCAGTGCGCTTGCTGCCGCACCTGCATTACGACGCCTTGCGCGAGCGCCTGGGCAAGGCACCGGTCGCACTGGTGGGGCACAGCGATTTCACCGCGCTGCAGTTGGCGCTGCATGCCAGAAGCGGCCTGTGCACCTTCAGCGGCCCGTTGCTGGCCGATCTCGGTGCCGAGCCGCGCAGCGACGCCAGCTGGCGGCACTTCTGGAGCACGCTGACAGCGCCCGTCACCAGGGTGGCGTGGGAGGCCAGCGTCGACGCCGACCTGGAGCTGGCCGGCCCGCTGTGGGGCGGCAACCTCGCGGTGTTGTGCAGCCTGCTCGGCACGCCCTGGTTCCCCGTGATCGAGGGCGGCATCCTGTTCGTCGAAGATATCTGCGAGGCGCCGTACCGGGTCGAGCGCATGCTCTACCAATTGCATCAGTCCGGCGTGCTGGGTCGGCAGCAGGCCTTGCTGCTGGGCAGCTTCAGCCAGTGCGAACCCGGTGGCCGCGACAATGGCTACGACCTGGTCGCCGCGTTTGCCCAGATCCGCGCCGTGGCGGGCATCCCGGTGATCGACGGATTGCCGCACGGCCATGCAGCCCGACAGCTCACCCTGCCGTTCGGCGCGCCTGCGCGGCTGCGTGTGGCAGGCGTTGCGGCGCGGCTGGCGGTGAGCGGCTATCCGCAGCTGGATGTCGCCGTCCCGGCCAGCGGCGCCGAAAACCCGTAAAATAGCCGGCCCACACGGGCTTGCCACCAGGAAACCGCATAATGAAGACCATCGAAGGCGATTTCGCCACGCCCAAGGGCCGTTTTGCCATCGTCGCCGGCCGCTTCAACGGTTTCGTCGTGGAGCCACTCGTGGCCGGCGCCCGCGACGTGCTGGTACGTCATGGGGTGAAGGATGATGCAATCGAGCTGGTCCGCGTGCCGGGCGCGTGGGAGATCGCGCTGGTCGCGCACAAGTTGGCGCATTCCGGCCATTACGACGCGGTGATCGCGCTGGGCGCGGTCATCCGCGGTGCCACGCCGCATTTCGACTTCGTCGCCGGCGAATGCGCCAAGGGCCTGGCGCAGGCCGCCTACGGCTCCGGCGTGCCGGTGGCGTTCGGTGTGCTGACCACCGACAGCATCGAGCAGGCGATCGAACGCTCGGGCACCAAGGCCGGCAACAAGGGTGCCGATGCCGCGCTGGCCGCGCTGGAGATGGTCAACCTCTACGGGAAGCTGTGATGGCGCAGCCGGTGCATGGCCTGGATCTGCAGGCGCGCTCGCGCGCCCGCCGCCGCGCGCTGCAGGCGCTGTACGCCTGGCAGCTCAGTGGCAGCCACATGAACGCGGTGATCGAGCAGTTCCGCCACGAGCAGGACATGGAAGTGGCCGACCTGGAGTATTTCGAGGATCTGCTGCGTGGCGTGGAAAAGAACGTCGACGCGCTCGATATCTGCCTGCGTCCGCATCTCGATCGCGAGGTGGCACAGGTCGATCCGATCGAGCGCGCGGCGTTGCGGCTGGCCGCCTACGAATTGAAGTACCGCCCCGACGTTCCCTATCGGGTGGTGCTCAACGAGGCGATCGAGGTGACCAAGCGCTTCGGCGCCGATCATGGCCACAGCTACGTCAACGGCGTGCTGGACAAACTCGCCGCTGATTTGCGCGCGATCGAGAAGCGCGGCTGATGCCACGGTCCGGCAGCGGGCCCGCGCCCAATGATCCGGTGCCCGTGATCGAGACACCGCGGCTGCGTCTGCGCGGGCATCGTGCCGACGATCATGCCGCCTTGCTGGCGATCTGGTCAGACCCGATCGTGGTCCGCCATATCGGTGGCAAGCCGTCCACCGCACAGGAAGCCTGGTTGCGTCTGCTGCGTTACCCGGGCTTGTGGTGCGTGCTCGGCTACGGCTACTGGGCGATCGAGGAGAAATCCAGCGGCCGTTGCATTGGCGATATCGGTTACGCGGACTTCAAACGCGACATCACGCCGTCACTCGATGGCATGCCCGAGCTCGGCTGGGTGCTGGCCTCCGACAGCCATGGCAAGGGCTATGCCAGCGAAGCGCTGGCCGCCGTGATGGCGTGGGGGCGCACGAATCTGGGTGAGCACACGGCGGCTTGCATCATCGATCCGCGCAATGCCGCCTCGATTCGCGTGGCGACCAAGGCCGGTTTCACCTTGCGCGAGCAAGCGACGTACATGGGCGATACCGTGCTGCTGTTCACCTGCTGATCGCCAGCTTCAACTTCGCCGGGAATTGAGCGACGCCCATGGAATTCGATCTGATCGAACTGATCCGCCAGCGCACCGCGCAACCGCGCGATGACGTGCGGCTGGGCATCGGCGACGACGCCGCCGTGCTGGCCGTGCCGGCAGGGCAGGAGTTGGTGGTGGCGATCGACACCCTGGTCGACGGCGTCCACTTCCCGCGTCATACCGCTGCGGCCGACATCGGCTGGAAGGCGCTGGCCGTGAACCTGTCCGACATGGCCGCGATGGGCGCCAGTCCCGCGTGGGCCTTGCTGAGCCTGACCTTGCCCCAGGCGGACCAGGACTTCGTGGAGGGCTTCGTCGAGGGTTTTGCCCAGCTGGCCCAACCGAATCGGCTGGCCCTGGTCGGTGGCGACACCACGCGCGGTCCGCTGACCGTCAGCGTCGCCGTGCATGGTTTCGTGCCGCCGGGCAAGGCGCTGACCCGGCAGGGGGCGCGGGTCGGCGACGTGGTGTTGGTCACCGGTACGCTCGGCGATGCTGCGGCCGGCCTGCACGCACTGCAACCATCCGCCAGGCCCGATCCGGACACCAGCAAGCTGCGCGAGTATCTGATCGATCGGCTCAACCGCCCCACGCCACGCCTGGCTGCCGGCATTGCCTTGCGCGATCAGGCGCACGCCTGTGTCGATGTCTCTGATGGCCTCCTCGCCGATCTGGGCCACGTCTGCAGCGCCAGCGGGGTCGGCGCCGAGATCGATGCCGCGTTGTTGCCGCGTTCGTCGGCCTTGCTGGGCCTGCACGATGATGCCACCGCGCTGCAGTTCGCACTGAGCGGCGGCGACGATTACGAACTGTGTTTCTGCGTGCCGGCCAACCAGTTGGGCCAGGTGCAGGCGGATCTGTCGCGTCTCGGCGGCGGCGCCACCCGCATCGGTCGCATCGTGGCGGGTGAGGGCGTTCGCGTGCGCGGCCATGACGGTGCATGGCTGGAACCGCGCGCATCCGGCTGGGAGCATTTCGCATGAGTGCGAAAAAGCAGTTGAGCCGTGAACAACGTCGCGCCTTGCTCGCCACCCCGGCCGGCTGGCTCGCCTGCGGCTTCGGCTCCGGCCTCACGCCGGTGGCGCAAGGCACGTTCGGTTCACTGGCCGCACTGATTCCCTGGCTGCTGCTGCGCGAGCTGCCGCTGTGGATCTACCTGATCGTGTTGTTGGTTGGCTTCATCATCGGCGTGAGGGCGTGCAACGTGGCCGGCCGCGCCCTCGGCGTTGACGACCACCGCAGCCTGGTCTGGGACGAATTCATCGGCCAGTGGGTCGCGCTGCTTCCGCTGCTGCTCCCTGCATGGCTCCCGACCAGCGGCTTCCACTGGTGGATGCTTGCGCTCGGCTTCGTCCTGTTCCGCCTGTTCGACGTGTGGAAGCCGTGGCCGATCCGCTGGCTGGATCGTCGGGTCAAGGGCGGCTTTGGCGTGATGATCGACGACGTGATCGCCGGAGTGTTTGCTGCTTTTGTACTCCTTCTCGTGCTTCAGTGGTTGCCTTGAACTCGGTTCGAACTGACCGACGGAATCGCCGACCTGTACACATTGCGCCTCACCATCGGTGCATCACCGCGCCAGCGGCATTTTTCGCAGGTATCTGGTTGAGGAGATCCCGGACAGCATTGCCGAGGAAACAACTGCTCCTGTTCAGTTGTCGCCAGAACAGCGCGCCGAGTTGCATCGAAGATTGGCTGCCCATCGCGCAGACCCATCCAGCAGCGTCCCTTGGGAGCAAGTTCACGCAAGCCTGTTCGAGGATCAGGCTTGATGGAGTTGTTGTTCCGGCCAGAGGCTCAAGTCGAGCTCCCGGAGGCCCAGGCCTGGTATGAGCGCAAAGATCACCTGGCTTGGCGCTTGAGATCGCCCGCGCGGCCGATGTCGCCCTTGCACGCTCGCTCCGTACGCCGCTCGCATCCCCGGTGATTGACGAGGTTTTTCGGCACGTCATGACACGCAAAGTTCCGTACTCGATCATCTACCACCCGGCCGAATCCGGGCTCTTGGTAGACTCGTTCTCCCATCATCGGCGCAAGCCCGGCTCTTGGCTGAAGAATGTCAGCGGCTGACTCGTCGAGAAGGAACGACAGCACGCCACATCGTGCCGGGGAAAACGGAATTCATCGGCTGACCCTCCCCGGCAGGCTCGGGTGTACGGGTCAACTTCAGCATCAGGCCACAGGAGAAAGGGATGAAACGCACTTGGACCATCATTGGCGTTGCCGACGTTGCGCGCAGCTTCAATTGGTATCAATCGCTGTTTGGTCATCCGGAAACACGGCCTGCGCACGATTACTGGGGGCAGCTGCTCGATACGGATGGCACGGTGCTGCTTTGCCTGCACCAGTGGGGAGCGCACGACCACCCGTCGCTGACCAGCCCGGAACACGCTGAGCCTGGCAATGGACTGCTGCTGTTCTTTCGCGTCGATGACTTCGATGACGCACTGCGACGCGCACGCGACCTGGTGACCGCGCTCGAACAGGAGCCGAGCGTGAATCCCAATACGGGGACGCGGGAGTTTGCACTGCGTGATCCCGACGGGTATTGCGTGATGATCAGTGCGCTTGACGCAGACTGAGTCGCTGGCAGAACTTCTGCGGGGCGGCTGGTCCTGGGAGTCTGTCGGGCTTTGGTTGGCCGACCTGCGAATCCGCCTGTGCGGTCTATATTTCCGCCGATTCTTGGCCCATGGAACCACCATGGGCCGGCGAACCGTCGAAAATCTATCCTCGCACAGCCGAATTCTCGCCTCGACCACCAAAGTCCGACAGGCTCCTGGGTGGCGTGAACATGGCCGTGACGGTGGGGCTGTCATGCTTGATGTTTCGGGTTTTCATTTTTCAGCTTTCAGTTTTCGGTTCCCCATTCCCCATTCCCCATTCCCCTTCCCACAAGGAGTTTCCCATGCAATACCGTCGCGTTGGCACATCCGGCTTGCAGCTTTCCGCGTTGTCCTTTGGTGCCTGGGTCACTTTCGGCAAACAGGTGGGGCGTGCGCAAGCGCGCGACATGCTGGCGCTGGCGCACGATCGCGGGGTGAACTATTTCGACAACGCCGAGACTTACAACAACGGCGTGGCCGAGCAGGTGATGGGCGATGTGCTGGCGGATCTGCGTTTTCCGCGTGACAGCTATTGCGTGTCCAGCAAGGTCTTCTTCGGTGCCGTCGACGATCCGCGTCCGACCCAGCGCGGGCTCTCGCGCAAACATGTGATGGAAGCTTGCCACCAAGCCCTGCAGCGGCTGCGCGTGGACTATCTGGACCTGTACTTCTGCCATCGGCCCGATCCGGATACGCCGATCGTCGAAACGGTGGCCGCGATGGACACGCTGATCCGCCAGGGCAAGGTGCTGTACTGGGGCACCAGTGAATGGCCGGCGGAGGCCATCGAGGAGGCGCATCGCGTGGCACGCGAAAACCACTTCTACGCCCCAATCGTCGAGCAGCCGCAATACAACCTGCTGCATCGCGAGCGGGTGGAGGAGGAATACGCGCCGTTGTACGAGAAGTACGGCATGGGCACCACGATCTGGTCGCCGCTGTGCTCGGGCCTGTTGAGTGGCAAGTACAACCATGGCATTCCCGAGGACTCTCGGCTGGCGCAGCCGGGATACGAATGGTTGCGCAAGAGCGTGCTGGGCGAGGGCGACGAACGCCTGGGCAAGGTGCGAGCGCTGCAACCGATCGCCGACGAACTGCGTGCCAGCCTCGCGTCACTGGCAATCGCCTGGTGCCTGCTCAATCCGCATGTGTCCACGGTGATGCTGGGGGCCAGCAAGCGCGAGCAGCTGGCGCAGAATCTGGACGCGCTGGAGCTGCTGCCCCGACTGGATGCGTCGATCGCGAAGCGCGTGCGTCAGGTTGTCGAGGGATGAGGCTAATGGCAGGGCAACCTGTCTTGGTGTCGCGCCCGCGGTTGGTCTGTTGATCCGTCGCCAGAAGCCGGCGGGCGGAGCCCGCCCTACGCGCGGCCAGCAGTGCTGCGTAGGGCGGGCTCCGCCCGCCGGCTTCTGGCGCACGCGGCGCTTGACTCTCAAATGAGAACGATTATCATTTGAACGTCACCGACCTGCTGCCGGAGCCCCCATGTCCGTCCTGTTCTTGCGTTCGCCTTCCTTTCCTGCCATGCCGCCACGTTCATCCCTCCAGCCCGCGGCGACATTCACGCGACGCGTAGCCAGCGAGCTGCTGCTTGACGGCCATCGCGAGCTGGTGATCCAGCATCAGGGCAGCGAGTATCACTTGCGCCTGACTCGAAACGACAAACTGATCCTGACCAAGTAGGCGTGGACATGCGCATCGACCATGCCAGTTTGCTGCGTCGTGTGGCGGGTGCGCTCGGTCCCGTCGCCGGACACCTGGTCACGACCTGCTGCCCCGCCGAAGAGGCGAGTGTCTGCCGCACGCGACTGCGTGTCACCGCGACCGAGTGGATAGCCGGCCTGCCAGCACTCGGCGATGTGCTCTATCTGCCTTGCCGCATGCATTGCGCCGCCCGGAAAGGGGTGGCGCCACGCATGCTGGTGGAGTCGGTCGAGCTCGCGCCACTCCAGCACGTGCAGGCGTTGGTGGCTGCCAGCACCATCACTCCGGAAGGTCCGCGCGAATGGGTGGAATGCCTGTGCGCAGATGGGCGCGTCATGGCGCGCCTCTACCTGCTGCCCGACACGGATTACCTGGCATGGGATGCCCTGCACGTGGCCACGGAGGCGCCGTGCGAGCGTGGCGCAAGCATTGACGCGGCGTCGTGGCACCCGACCAGCGCGCGCCTGTTGCGCTTCCGCCTGCGCCATATGGCTGGCATGCAGGTACTCGGCGCCGAGGCGGGCACGGGTGCCTCGTGGCTGGGCCGGACTCTGGCCGCGCGCATAGCCTGCGAAGAAGTCGCCATCCGTTGAGTTTTTGCAGGGCCCGGCCGGCGGTGTCCGGCGTCCGGGCAAACCCGCTGCGTCCGGCCGTCCGGCAAGTGTCCGCGGACACCTTTTGCGTCGTGCGAGGAATTCCTATCTCGTTGAAATAGCGGAAGTTTGCCCGGCGATCCATCGCTGGCACGCGGATTGCAAAATACCCGTGGACAGCCGCAACACGCGCGGCGGGGAACTGCACGATGATCCGCGACACCTCCGCAACCGACCGTCTGGTCGAGGTCAAACCCAATCGCAAACGACAGTTGATCCTGGCCGGGATTGGCGTCGTGGTCGTGGCGCTGCTGGTGTGGCTGGCTCCCGGCATCGGCCGGTTGTTCTCCGCCTCCGGTTCCGTGAGCGCCTCGCGCCTGTCGTTTGCCACGGTCGAGCGCGGGCCGTTCGTGCGCGACATCGCGGCCGAGGGCAAGGTCGTCGCCGCCGTCAGCCCGACCTTGTATGCAACCTCGGGTGGCGCGGTGACACTCAAGGTGCACGCCGGCGACACCGTGAAAAAGGGCCAGGTGCTGGCCACCATTGACAGCCCCGAGCTGACCAACAAGCTGGCCCAGGAACAGAGCAACGCCGATGCGATGCAGGTTGATTTCCTGCGTGCCCAGGTCGATGCACGCAAGCAGCGTTCGGCGCTGCAGAAGGCATTCGACAACGCCAAGATCGACGTGCAGACCGCGAAGCGTGACCTGGATCGCTACCAGAAGGCCTTCGACAAGGGCGCCGTGCCGGGCATGGATGTCGATCGCGCGAAGGATGCCCTGGACAAGGCCAGGCTCACGGTCGAGCACGCCCGCAGCGATCTGGGCATGGACAATGCCAGTCTCAACTTCGATATCCAGTCCAAGAAGCTGGCCCACGATCGCCAGTTGCTGCTGGTCGCCGACCTCAAGCGGCAGGTCGACGATCTCAACGTGAAGTCCCCGGTGGACGGGCAGGTCGGCCAGCTGTTCATTGCCGAAAAGGCCAACGTGGCCAAGGACGCGCAGTTGCTCAGCGTGATCGACCTGTCCGCTCTGCAAGTCGAGATGCAGG
Organism: Rhodanobacter sp. G2-10; assembly: GCF_055809185.1. Lineage (NCBI taxonomy): Bacteria > Pseudomonadati > Pseudomonadota > Gammaproteobacteria > Lysobacterales > Rhodanobacteraceae > Rhodanobacter > Rhodanobacter sp. G2-10. Next base: position 880,201 of record NZ_CM147900.1, read on the forward strand.
TGCCGGAAAGCTTCGCGCGTGACCTGGGCATCGGCATGACCGGCGAGATCAGCGGCAACGGCCATACCTGGAAAGGCATCGTCAGCGCGATCTCGCCCGAGGTGGTCAACGGCCAGGTGGCCGCCCGCCTGCGCTTCGATGGCGCCACGCCCAAACAGCTTCGCCAGAACCAGCGCCTGTCGGTGCGCGTGCTGCTGGACAAGCGCAGCAACGTGCTCACCGTGCAGCGCGGCTCCTTCGTCGACGAATCCGGCGGCAGCTACGCCTACGTGGTACGCGACGGCATCGCCACCAAGACCCCGATCCGCCTCGGCGCCTCCAGCATCGACAAGGTCGAGATCCTCGAAGGCCTGAAGGAAGGCGACAAGATCGTGATTTCGGGGACGGACAATTTCAAGGGTGCGGCCAAGGTCGCGATCAGCAATTGAGGCAGTGTTCGGTGTTCGGCTTTCAGCTTTCAGCAAGAGCCGCTTCACCGACCGCAACGCCCGTCACCGAACACTGAACACCGAAAACCGAAAACCAGCTCCAACCACCAAGGAACCCACCATGCTCAAAATGACCCACCTGTCCAAGGTCTACCGCACCGAAGTGGTGGAGACTTACGCGTTGCGCGATTTCAACATCAACGTGAAAGAGGGCGAGTTCGTCGCCGTCACCGGGCCGTCCGGTTCGGGCAAGACCACCTTCCTGACGATTGCCGGTCTGCTGGAAACCTTCTCCGGTGGCGAATACCACCTCGACGGTATCGAGGTCAGCAACCTCAACGACAATGCGCGCTCGAAGATCCGCAACGAGAAGATCGGTTTCATCTTCCAGGCGTTCAACCTTATCCCCGACCTCAACGTGTTCGACAACATCGAGGTGCCGCTGCGCTACCGCGGCATGAAGTCGGCCGAACGCAAGCAGCGCATCATGGGTTCGCTGGAGCGTGTCGGCCTGGCCTCCCGCGCCAAGCACTACCCGGCCGAGCTCTCCGGTGGCCAGCAGCAACGCGTGGCGATCGCCCGCGCGCTGGCCGGCAGCCCGCGCCTGCTGCTGGCGGATGAGCCCACCGGCAACCTGGATACGCAGATGGCACGCGGCGTGATGGAACTGCTGGAGGAAATCCACCGCGACGGCGCCACCATCGTGATGGTGACGCATGACCCGGAGCTGGCCGCGCGCGCCCAGCGCAACGTGCACATCATCGACGGCCAGGTGGTGGATCTGGCCGAGGAACCGCGTTTCCACACGCATGCCGCCGAGGCCGCGCACTCCCAAACCTGAGCCGCGTGTTGCAGGAGCGCACCCTGTGCGCGAAAGCCTTCTGGTGATTGGCAAAAGGCTCGCGCACGACCGAAGAAAGCCCCTTGTGACGTCGGCTCCTGCAGGGCTTTCTGATGAATACCACCGCATAGGTATATTTCGATGTTCGGTTACTACCTGGAACTTGCACTCCGCAGCCTCAAGCGCAGTCCTGGGCTGACTGTGCTGATGGTGCTGGCGATCGGCTTCGGCGTGGCTGCGTCGATGACCTCGTGGTCTGTCTTCCGTGCGGTGTCGGGTGATCCGATTCCCTGGAAATCCGCGAAGCTCTTCGTGCCGCAGGTCGACATGTGGGGCCCGAATGGCCGAGGCCCCGACGGCGAGCCTCCCGATGCGATGGACTACACCGACGCGGTTGCCCTGATGCGCGACCATCGCGCGAAACTGCAATCGGCGATTTACCAGATCTCGCCATCCATCGTGCCTGCCGAGGCCGGCAAGCACCCGCTCAACGTGGGCGGACATGCGGTGTACAGCGAGTTCTTCCCGATGCTGGATGTGCCGTTCCAGTACGGCAGCGGCTGGAGCGCCAGCGACGACACCAATCGCGCCCAGGTAGTGGTGATCGCCAGCAAGCTCAATCAGAAGCTGTTCGGGGGCGCCAACAGCGTGGGCAGATCCGTCAACCTCGAAGGCAAGGATTACCGGGTGGTCGGGGTGCTCGACGACTGGAACCCGCAGCCGCGCTACTACGATGTGGTCAACAGCGGCGGCTTCTCCACGGGTACCGACGAGGTGTTCCTGCCGTTCCAGACGGCCATTCAGGCCGGCATTTCCAATGATGGCAATACCAACTGCAACGCCGTGCCGGACGAGCCGGGCTTCGTTGGCCTGCAGCGTTCTCCTTGCGCCTGGATTGCTTTCATGGCCGAGCTGGACGACGCGGCTGCGGTAACTTCCTATCGCAACTATCTCGACGGCTATGCACGCAACCAGCAGGCGGCAGGGCGTTTCAGCTGGCCGCCGAACAATCGATTGCGGAGTCTGCCGGAGTGGCTGGAAAGCCAGCACGTGGTGCCCAGTGACACCAAGGTGTCGCTGCTGGTGGCGCTGGGTCTGCTGCTGGTTTGCCTGGTGAACACGGTGGGCCTGTTGCTGGCCAAGTTCCTGCGCCGCAGCAGCGAGATCGGCGTGCGCCGCGCGCTTGGTGCGCCGCGCGCCTCGATCTATGCGCAATTCCTCACCGAGGCGGGCATCGTCGGCGCAGCCGGTGGCGTGCTTGGTGTGCTGCTCACCGGTGTCGGCGTGGCCAGCGTCGGCTGGGTGTTGCCCAGGGACATCGCCGCGCTGGCCCGCGTGGACGTATCACTGCTCGTGCTGACCCTGCTGGTGGCAGTAATCGCCACCACCCTGGCCGGCCTCTATCCCACCTATCGAGCCTCGCGCGTGCAACCCGCGTGGCAGTTGAAGAGCAATTGAGGAGCGCCGCATGACACTGCATCCCATCCTCGCGGCATTGCGCAAGCACAAGGCCGGCACGGTGCTGATCGCTTTGCAGATCGCGCTGACCCTTGCCATCGTGTGCAACGCGATCTTCATCATCGGTCAACGCATCGAGCGGGTGAATCGGCCCACCGGTCTGGACGAGAGCAATCTGTTCTTTGTCAGCCAGCAGTGGGTTGGCGCGCCAAGTGCCGACACCGCTGCCGGTGTGGAAAGGCTCGACGCCATGCAGCGCGAGGATCTTGCCGCGCTGCGCCGCCTGCCCGGGGTTGCCGCGGTGACGCCGATCAATTCGCTGCCCCTGCTCAATTCGTCGTGGACGGGGTCGGTATCGCATGCACCCGGAGCCCAGATTGGCGGCAAGGACAATACGCGCACGGCGTACTACTTCACTGACGAGCAGGTGCTGCCCACGCTCGGACTGAAGCTGGTGGCGGGGCGTGCCTTCAACGCTGGCGACGTGAAGCACCAGGGGTTTCGCGACAGTCCGCCGCGACCGGTCGTGATCATTTCCAAGGCGCTGGCGGACAAGCTGTTCCCGCAGGGCAGTGCGGTGGGGAAGGTGATCTACTCCGATGGCAGCAACTCGCCGAGCACCATCATCGGCGTGGTGGAGCGTCTGCAAATTCCCTCCAGTGGCAGTTTTGGCAGCGGTTTCGCATGGTATTCCACCCTGGTGCCGACCCGGCTGGACGCGAACTTCGCACGCTACGCCGTGCGCACCAAGCCCGGTCAGCTGGATGCGGCAATGCGGGCGGTAGCGCCGTTGCTGTACAAGGTGAATTCGTTGCGCGTGCTCGATGACGACAGCGTCCGGCCTTTTTCCGATATCCGGGCCAAGGCCTATCGCGCGGACGTGGGCATGGCGGTCTTGATGGGTGTGATCTGCCTGATCCTGATCGCGGTGACCGCCGCGGGCATCGTCGGCCTCACCAGCTTCTGGGTCGGCCAGCGCCATCGACAGATCGGCGTGCGCCGTGCGTTGGGCGCACGCAAGCTCGACATCCTGCGCTACTTCCAGATCGAGAACCTGCTGATCGCCGGCATCGGCGCGGTGCTCGGTGTGCTGCTGGCGATCGGCCTGAACCTGTGGCTGATCACCCGCTACGAGATGGATCACCTGCCGGTGCCGTACGTGCTGGTCGGCGTGGTCGCAATCCTGTTGCTGGGCCAGGCCGCGGTGTTCGTGCCTGCGCGCCGTGCCTCGAACGTGTCGCCGGTCTCAGCGACGAGGGCGGTGTGATGAACGACGAACCTGTAGGAGCGCACCTTGTGCGCGATTGCTCTTGGCACGATGCAGCCACGAGCGTCATGCACGACCGAACAAAAAGCATCGCGCACAGGGTGCGCTCCTACAGCCATGCGCAAAGACGCCACCATACGGGGATGACGCATGTTCGCCTACTACCTTGACCTGGCTCTACGCAGTCTCAAGCGCAACCGTGTGCTCACCACCTTGATGGTGCTGGCGCTGGCGCTGGGCATAGGCGCGTGCATCACCACGTTGACAGTGCTGAAGCTGCTGTCCGGCGACCCGATGCCGCAGAAGAGCTCGCGCCTGTTCTATCCGCAGATCGACCCGATGCCGCTGGCCGGCTATGTGGCCGGGGAATCCAGGCCGCAGGACACCTTGAGCTACGTGGACGCGATGAACCTGCTGCATGCCCACAAGGCCGAGCGCGAAGTCGTGACCGCGTTGACGCGCGCCAAGATTTCGCCGTCGCAGGCAGATCGGCACCCGTTCTTCAGCGACGGGGTGATGACCACCTCCGATTTTTTCCCGATGTTCGACGTGCCTTTTCAATACGGCAGTGGCTGGAGCGTCGCCGAGGAGCGCGATCACGCGCGCGTCGCTGTCATCGCCGGTTTCCTCAACGACAAATTGTTCGACGGCGCAAACAGCGTCGGCAAGGTCATCCGCGTCAACGAGCATGACTACCGCGTCATCGGCGTGCTCAAGCCCTGGTCGCCCCAGCCACGTTTCTATGCGCACATGCTGGGCAGCCGCAACTATGGCGATGGCGACGCGGTATTCATGCCGCTGGAATCGGCCCGTGCCGACGGCATGGATCCGGGCAGCGTCAATTGCTTCGCCATGGGAGACGTGAGCAAGCTGGAAACGGCGCCCTGCATGTGGCTGGGCATGTGGGTGGAATTGCGCGATGCGTCCGACGCGGCGGCGTACAAGTCCTTCCTGTCGAACTACGTGCAGCAACAGATCGCGCTGGGCCGCATGCACCGTCCCGAGGTGGCGTTGCCGGCATTGATGCCGTGGCTGCGTTCCATGCAGATCGTGCCGGACGACGTGCGTCTGCAGGCCGGCCTGGCCTTTGGCTTCCTGTTGATCTGCGTGGTTAACACGGTGGGACTGTTGCTGGCCAAGTGCCTGCGTCGCTCGCGCGAGATCGGCGTGCGGCGTGCGCTCGGTGCATCGCGCGCGGCGATCTTCGCCCAGTTCATGGTCGAGGCCGCGATGATCGGGCTGGCCGGGGGCGTGCTGGGACTGGTATTCGCCCAGCTCGGCCTGTGGGCGATTCGTCATCAGCCAGCGCAATACGCGAGCCTCGCCCATCTCGACCTGTCGATGTTTTTCTTCACCTTCGTGGTGGCGCTGACCGCAAGCCTGGTGGCCGGCATCCTGCCTGCGTGGCGTGCCTGCGTGGTTGCGCCCGCTCCACAACTGAAGGCTGCCTGAGGATCGAGCATGGAAATCCGTCCCATCCTGGCCAGCCTGCGCAAGCATCGTATTCCGGCGATCCTGATCGTGTTGGAGATCGCGCTGGCCTGCGCGGTGTTGTGCAACTCCGTGTTCATGATCGCGCAGCGCGTCGGGGACATCCATTTGCCCAATGCCATGGACGAGCAGGGCCTGTCGCTGGCCTATGTCAACGGCAACGATCCGCAGCAGGCGACGAGCGACATTCCGCGCGATCTCGCGTATCTGCGCGGTATTCCCGGCGTGCAGGCGGTGGCGGCAATCAATGCCGTGCCACTGAGCCGCAACGACTGGAACACCGGCCTCAGCACCACGCCGGATCAACAGTTGTCTGCGAAGGGCAACGTCAACGCTTCCGAGTACCTGTACACCCGCGGTGGCGAGAAGGCGCTGGGCTTGAGTCTGCTGCAGGGACGCTGGTTCAGCGACGACGAGTATGCCAACAGCGCGCTGGGCGATTCGTTCATGCCCAGCGCGCATGTGATGATCGTCACGCAAAGCTTGGCGACGCGCCTGTGGCCCGGGCAATCGGCACTCGGCAAGCGGGCGTACGTGGACAAACTCAGCTATACGGTTGTCGGCGTGGTGGCCGATGTGCTGCGGCCGCAACGCAACATGGAAGGTGGTCGCAGCTTCTACTACAGCGCCTTCTTTCCCTTGAGCGAAAGCAAGGGTTTGAACTTCTATGTCGTCCGCAGTGCGCCGCGTGATCGCGACCGGGTTGTGCGCACCGCTACGGAAGGCCTGGCGAAACTGGCGCCCACCGCGGTCGTCAAGGGCATCACCTTCACCGAGCTGCGCGACAAATTCTTCGCGGACACGCGCTCGATGGCATGGCTGCTGGTGCTGGTCTGCGTGATCATGCTGGCGGTCACCGCCTTCGGCATCGTCGGACTCACCAGCTTCTGGGTTGGCCAGCGGCGTCGGCAGATCGGCATACGTCGCGCCATCGGCGCCAGCCGCGGCCACATCCAGAGCTACTTCCGTACCGAGAACTTCCTGCTCAGCACGGTCGGCGTGTTGCTCGGCATGATGCTCGCCTATGGCATCAACCTGTACCTGATGCAGCACTACGAGCTCCCGCGCATGCCCTGGTACTACCTGCCAGGTGGTGCGGTGGCGTTGTGGCTGCTGGGCCAGCTGGCAGTTTCCGGGCCTGCGCGGCGCGCGGCCAATGTCCCGCCGGTCGTGGCGACGAGGTCGGCGTGATGCACATGCCCATCGATCATTCCCACGTAGGGCGGGCTCTGCCCGCCGTCCGGACTCGGCGCCGCCTGGCGGGCTTGCGGCGGGCGGAGCCCGCCCTACGTGCGACCGGAATCTCGTGGCTCGTCTCAAGTGTCGGAGGTGCGTGCTGATGTTCGGGTACTACTTGGATCTGGCCTTGCGCAGCCTCAAGCGCAACAAGGTGCTCACGGCGCTGATGGTGCTGGCGATTGCGCTGGGCATCGGGGCCAGCATGACCACGCTGACGGTGTTGCATGTGCTGTCGGGCGATCCGTTGCCGGGGCGCAGTGCGCATCTGTACTACCCGCAGATCGACCCGCAGGATCTCCGCGGCATGGTGCCGGGCAAGGAACCGCCGATGCAGGTGACCTTGATCGACGGTCTGAACCTGCTGCACGCAGGTCGAGCCGATCGCCAGGCCTTGATGACAGGTGGCGAGGCGCCAATCCTGCCGCCGCAGGCGACGATGGATCCGTTTTATGTGTCCGCGCGCTATACCACGGCGGATTTTTTCGCCATGTTCGGCACGCCATTCCTGTACGGCCGTGGCTGGAACGCGGCCGACGACGAGGCTCATGCGCGCGACGTGGTGCTGGCACGCGCATTGAACGAAAAGCTGTTTGGCGGAGTGAACAGCGTCGGGCGCACGCTGGATATTGCCGGCACCACTTTCCGCGTTATCGGGGTGCTCGACCACTGGGCGCCGAACCCGCATTTCTACGACCTGTACACTGGCAGTTACGACTCGACCGAGCAGATTTTCCTGCCGTTGCAAACGATGGTCGACCTGCGCCTGGAGCACAACGGTTCCAACGACTGCTGGGGCAATGGCGGTGGTGGCGTCAGCGGCATCCTGCCTTCGGCGACCTGCGTGTGGCTGCAGTTCTGGGTGCAACTGGACAGCCCGGCCAAGGTGGCGGCGTATCGGCAGTTCCTGGTGCATTACTCCGAGGAACAAAAGGCCCTCGGGCGCTTCCAGCGCGCGCCGAACGTGCGCCTGCGCAGCCTCATGCAATGGCTCGATCACAACGGTGTGGTACCAGACGATGTGAAGCTGCAGACGATGCTGGCGTTCGGCTTCTTGCTGGTGTGTCTGGTCAACACCGTAGGCCTGATGCTGGCCAAGTTCATGCGCTACGCGGGCGAGCTGAGCGTGCGGCGGGCGCTGGGTGCGTCGAGAAAGGCCTTGTTTGCGCAGCTGCTGATGGAGTCTGGCGTGATCGGGCTGGCCGGCGGCGTGGGCGGGTTGTTGCTGGCCGTGTTCGGTTTGTGGCTGGTAAGGCAGCGACCCTCCGAATACGCGGCGCTGGCGCACCTGGACCTGGGCATGCTGTTCACCACCTTCGTTATGGCCGTGCTTGCCACCTTGCTGGCCGGCCTGTTGCCCGCGTTGCGCGCCTGCCAGGTTGCGCCGGCCTTGCAACTGAAAAGCAATTAGGAGCCTGCCATGGACATACTGCCCATTCTTTCGACCCTGCGCAGGCACAAACTGACCGCGTGGCTGCTGATCATGGAGATCGCGCTCACCTGCGCCATCGTGTGCAATGCCGTGTTCCTGATCGGTCAGCGTCTGGATCGCATGGACATGCCGAGCGGCGTGGCCGAGCACGAATTGCTGCAGATCCAGGTGGCCGACGTGACACGTTCCGCCAATCCGTATGCACGCGCGGCAGAGGATGTTGCCGCACTTCGGCGGGTGCCGGGGGTGATTTCGGTCGCCACCTCCAATCAGGTTCCCTTCGGCTTCTCCTCTTCCAATGCCAACATTCGGCTTACTCCCGGCCAGCAAGACCGTACCCTGAGTGCGACTACCTATTTCGGCGAGAACCTGCCCGAGACGCTGGGTACGCATCTGATCGCCGGTCGCGATCTGCGGTCGGATGACTTCATGGATGCGGACGTGGTCATGAAGGCGCTGGCCAGCGGCGACACCAAGGACCTGCCCGGCGTGGCCCTGATTACGCAGGCATTGGGCGAGCGTTTGTGGCCGGGGGAGAACCCGCTGGGCCGCATCATGTACCTCACGCCGACGGTGGGTCTGCGGGTCGTTGGTGTGCTGGACAGCCTGGTCCGGCCGAACGCCTACGATATCGGGACAGCCCAATACACCATGGTGGCGCCACTGCGCATGGGCGCCAACAAGGACCAGAGCTACATCCTCCGGACCCAACCGCAACAGCGCGCGCAAGTGTTGGCCGCCGCCGTGGCTGCGTTGAAAAAGGTCGACCCCAGACGCGTGGTGACCACCCAGCGCACGTTCGACGAGATCAGGCGCAGGTTCTTCCGGGATGACCGCGCCATGGCCGGCATCCTGGTGGGCGTGATTGCGGCGCTGCTTGTCGTGACTGCGCTGGGCATCGTCGGCCTGGCCAGCTTCTGGGTCTCTCAGCGGCGTCGCACTATCGGCGTGCGTCGTGCCCTGGGCGCCACCCGCAGCAACATCCTGCATTACTTCCAGACCGAGAACTTCCTGCTGGCCACGATCGGTATTGCGCTCGGCATGGTGCTCGCCTACGCCATCAACCTGTTCCTGATGCTGCATTACGAATTGCCGCGCTTGCCCGCCATCTATTTTCCGGTCGGCGCCATCGCGCTGTGGCTGATCGGGCAACTCGCGGTGTTGGGCCCGGCGCTGCGGGCCGCGGCAGTCCCGCCCGTCGTTGCGACGCGGAGCGTGTGATGACGACCCGCATCGATCATCCACCCGCAGGGCGGGCTCTGCCCGCCGCATGTGCCCGACGCTGTCCGATGCGCCCATGGCGGGCAGAGCCCGCCCTACGTGCATTGCTTGTTTCTGTTTTCCATGGGGGTCAATGATGTTTGGCTATTACCTTGACCTCGCACTGCGCAGCCTCAAGCGCAACAGGATGCTCACGGCGTTGATGATCCTCGCCATCGCGGTGGGCATCGGTGCCAGCATGACCACGCTGACCGTGATGCACCTGCTGTCCGGTGATCCGCTGCCGGGGCGCAGCCAGCACATCTTCTATCCGCAGGTGGATCCGAGTCCGCACCCCGGCAAGAACCACAAACCGTGGGACAAGATGGACTATCGCTCGGCACTGGATCTGTGGAGTGCTCATCGCGCCGACCGGCAGGCGATGGTCGCGAACGGTGCGGTGCGGATGACGGTGCCCGGTGTGAACCAGCCACCGCTGATGGCGCAGATGCTGGCAACCACCAGTGACTTCTTTCCGATGTTCGAGGTGCCGTTTCGCTACGGCAATGCGTGGACGGCGCAGGACGATACCAGCCGCGCAAGGGTGGCTGTCATCTCGGCCGATCTCAACGACAAGCTGTTCCACGGCGAGGACAGCGTCGGCCGCACCTTGCGATTGAAGGACAGCGACGTGCGCATCATCGGCGTGCTGGCCCCCTGGCGGCCATCGCCGCAATTTTACGATGTGGCGGGCGGCCGCTACGCCGACGGCGATACGGCCAGCTTCTACAGCTCGCCGGAAGACGTGTTCATGCCGTTCCAGAGCGCACTGGATGTGGATCCTGGCAGCTTGAATGCGTTCACCTGCTGGCGCATGCCGGAAGACCTCACGGACCTGAGGAACTCACCGTGCGTGTGGGTGGCGTTGTGGGTGCAACTGGATACCCCGGCCAAAGTTGACGCGTATCGGCGTTACATTGCGTCGTACGCCGCCCAGCAGAAGGCGCTCGGCCGCTTCGTGCATGCGGACAACACCGACATGCCCAGCCTGATGCAGTGGCTTGACCTCAACCAGGTGGTGCCCAGCGACGTGCGCCTGCAGACCTGGCTCGCGTTCGCGTTCCTGGCGATCTGCCTGTTCAACACGGTCGGCCTGCTGCTGGCGAAATTCCTGCGTCGCTCCGGCGAGATCGGCGTACGCCGCGCGCTGGGTGCGAGTCGTTCGGCGGTGTTCGCGCAATGCCTGGTCGAGGCGGGGCTGATCGGTTTGCTGGGCGGCCTCGGTGGTTTGTTGCTGACCCAGCTCGGGCTGTGGCTGATCCGCCGTCAGCCGATCGAGTATGCCGACCTGGTGCGTCTGGATCCGACGATGTTCCTGGTCACTTTCGTGCTGGCGATCGCGGCCAGCCTGCTGGCCGGGTTGCTGCCGGCGCTGCGCGCCAGTCGCATCACGCCGGCGATTCAACTCAAGACGCTGTGAGGACAGGCCCTATGCAGATCCAACCCATTCTCGCCGCGCTGCGCAAGCATCGTCTGGCCACCTTGCTGATCGCGCTGGAGATCGCGCTGGCCTGTGCAGTGCTGTGCAATGCCACGTTCCTCATCATCACCCGCATGCAGCAGTCCCGCGTCAACAGCGGCGTTGACGAAAACGCGTTGGCGGTGGTGAAGCTGACCGGTTTCGACAAGGCGAACAATATCGACCTCAACGCGCGCGTACTCAGCGGTCTGGCGAAGATTCCCGGCGTGCAATCGGTCAACGTGATCAACGCGGTGCCGTTCGGCGACCATGCGGGCACCGCCGGCATCAGCACCGATGCCGAGGGCAAGCGCCAGGCCGGCGTGGTGGACTTCTATGTCGGTGGCCCCGGCAGCTTCAAGGCCCTGGGTTTGCAGCTGGTTGCCGGAAGCGCGCCGCAAGCCAGCGACTTCCGACCTATCGGCACCTACTTCCCGAAGGATGCCACCGTGTGGGTAACCCGCGCGCTGGCCGAGCATCTGTGGCCGGGCGCCGACCCGCTGGGCAAGGAGTTCTGGACCGGCAAACTCCACTTCCGCGTGGGCGGCGTGCTGGCGCACCTGGCGCGGCCGTATGGCGGAGAAGGCGGTCCGAGCACGATCGAATGGTCCGTCTACGTGCCCGCCGAGCCGGGCGATCAACTCGCGGGCGTCTATCTGTTGCGGGCTGAACCGGCTGACTTGCCGCGCGTCTTGCGCGACGCACGGACCGCGATCGCCACCATTGCGCCGGAGACGGTGGTGGACAGCAAGGCCAGCCAGACCATTGGCACACTGCGCGAGAACTATTTCCGGCAGGATCGCCTGATGGCCGGCATCCTCGTTGGCGTGATCGCCGCGCTGCTGCTGGTTACCGCGCTGGGCATCATCGGCCTGGCCAGCTTCTGGGTGCAGCAGCGACGACGACAGATCGGGATCCGCCGCGCCATCGGCGCGACGCGCGGCGACATCCTGCATTACTTCCAGACCGAGAACTTTCTCATCGTCAGCTTCGGCATCGTGCTGGGCATGGCGCTGGCCTACGTGCTCAACCTGCTGTTGATGCAGCATTACGAACTGGCGCGCCTGCCGCTGTACTACCTGCCGATAGGCGCATCGGTGTTGTGGACGCTTGGTCAACTGGCGGTACTTGGTCCCGCACTCCGCGCGGCGGCGGTGCCGCCAGTGGTCGCGACCAGAAGCGTGTGATGAATACGCCAATGGTCCGCTCACCCGTAGGGCGGGCTCTGCCCGCCAAAGGTGCCCCGGGTCGCGTCGAGCCCGTGTGGCGGGCAGAGCCCGCCCTACGCGCATTGTCTGTTCTCGTCTGCGAAGGAGGCCAATGATGTTTGGTTACTACATCGCCATGGCCCTGCGCAGCTTGAGGCGCAGCCCGATCCTCACTTCGTTGATGGTGCTGGCGATCGGGCTGGGGATTGGCGCGTCGATGACCATGCTGACCGTGCTCAACGTCATGACGCGCGATCCGTTGCCGGGGCGAAGCGCACATATCTACCGGCCTCGGCTCAATCCGTTGCCGCTGGATTATCACTACAAGCCCGGCACGGTCGGCGGCCCCACGACGGCGTTGACCTGGCCCGATGCAAAGGCGTTGCTTGACGCGCACAGGGGCGTGCGCCAGGCGGCGATGGCGCGTGGGTACCTGACGGCGCGGTCCGATCATTCCGGCGCGGCCCCAAAATCCGTCGCTGGCAGTTTCACCACGCATGATTTCTTCTCCATGTTTGGCGTGCCGTTCGTGGCAGGCCGCGGGTGGTCAGGGCAGGACGATGTCGATGCCGCCCCGGTGGTGGTGGTGACCAGGAAGCTGGCGGAACGATTGTTCGGAACCGCATCCGCCGTGGGCAGGACGGCCCATCTGGGCAAGCATGATTTCCAGGTGATCGGCGTGGTCGACGACTGGCATCCGCAGCCTCTCTTTTACGCCATCATCGGCACCAACTTCGATGACGGCGACCAGTTTTTCCTGCCCTTGTCCACCGCCATGGCGTTGCGCCTGGACCACAATTGGGACAACGGATGGGGCAAGGATTCTTCGCCGACCAGTCCGACCGTGAGCTGGCTATCGTTCTGGGTGGAGCTGGACAGCCCGGCGCAGGTCAGCGCGTATCGGCGATTCCTGGTCGACTACTCGGCACGGCAAAAGGAGCTGGGACGCTACGAGCGCCCTGCGAGCGAGGCCAAACTTTATGGCCTGACGCAGTGGCTGCATCACGAGGGCCTGGTGCCGAACGACGTGTTGCTGCAGACATGGCTGGCGCTGGGCTTTCTTTTCGTCTGCCTGGTCAACATCGTCGCCCTGCTACTGGCCAAGTTCCTGCGCAAGGGCGGCGAAATCAGCGTGCGTCGTGCGTTGGGTGCGCGTCGCCGCGATGTCTTTCGCCAGTTGGGGGTCGAGTCGGCGCTGATCGGGCTGGCCGGCGGCGTGCTCGGCATTGGCCTGGCTGAGTTGGGCCTTTGGGCAGTGCGTCAGCGGCCCAACGATTATGCCCATCTGGCACGGATGAACGGTGCCATGTTGATTGCCACCGTCGTGCTGGCCATCGTCGTCAGCCTGCTGGCCGGCTTGTTGCCGGCGTGGCGGGCCTGCCGCATTGCGCCGGCCTTGCGATTGAAAGCGCTATAGGGAACGGCCATGCAACTGAAACCGGTACTCGCCTCGCTCAAACACCATAAATTGACGGCGCTGCTGCTGGTGCTGCAGGTGGCCTTCAGCTGCGCCATCATCACCAACGCGGTGTTCCTGGTTGTCCAGCGGGTACAGCGAGTGACCACGCCGAGCGGGCTGGACGAGCGCACCTTGTCGCTGTTGGAAGTCGACGACCTGGATGCCGGTGTCAACGCGCTGGCGCTGCACGAGGCTGATCTTGCTGCACTGCGCAAGCTTTCAGGGGTCGCATCGGCGGCACTGATCAGCAACGTGCCCTTTTCGAACAGTGAGCACGGCTCGGGTGGTTGCACCTCGCTTGCCGCTGTTCATGCCGTCATGAAGGCACAATCCCTGAACGTGCCCGGTTGTGCGCAGGCGGATGTCTACTCCGGTACGCCCGACACGCTGCGCACGCTGGGCCTGACGCTGGTAGCAGGGCGAATGTTTGCTGCCGACGAGTATGTGCCGGACAAACCCGCCGGCCAGTCCGTGGTCACCTCCGCGATGATCGTCACGCAGGCGTTTGCGCGGCGCCTGTACCCCGAACATCCGGATCACGTCGTCGGTCGCGACGTGTATTTCGGTGAGGGACTGATGCAAGGCCAGCCGACCCGCATCGTGGGTGTGGTCGCGCACCTGCACCAGGCCAATGTGTCCGGCAATGGCAGTGACGACCAGTCGGCACTGCTGCCACTGGAGCCGAATGAAGGACGCGCGCTGTTCGCCTTGCGCAGCAAGCCTTCGCAGCGGAGCGCGGTGATGAAGGCAGCCGTGGCTGCGCTCAACAAGAGCAATCCGGGTCGACAGGTTGCCGCCGATGATGCGCAAACCTACGAGCACATGCGTGCCAGCTACTTTCAAGGCGACACCACCATGATCAGCCTGCTGCTGGCGTCGGGCCTTGGCCTGCTTTTCGTCACCGCACTGGGTATTGCCGGACTGGCCAGCTTCTGGGTGCAGCAACGCACCCGCAGCATCGGCATCCGCCGCGCGATCGGTGCCCGACGCGGCGACATCCTTCACTATTTCCAGACCGAGAACTTCCTGATCGTGGGCGCTGGCGTGGTGCTTGGCGTGCTGCTGGCGCTGGCATTGAATCTTCTGCTGATGCGCCAGTACGAGTTGCCACGGCTGCCGTTGTTCTATCTGCCGATCGGCGCCGCGGCGATGTGGTTGCTGGGCCAGCTGGCGGTGCTGAGCCCGGCGCTACGCGCCAGCGCGGTGCCGCCGGTGGTGGCGACGCGGAGCGTGTGATGAATGAGCACATGAATCACCCACGCGCAGGGCGGGCTCTGGCCGCCGGAGGAATATCGGTTTGCGCCGGGGCCGAGCGGCGGGCGGAGCCCGCCCTACGTACTGGCCCACCAGTGGCGGGGTCCATATGAATCCATGCACTCTGGCACGGGCTGTCCGGGCCCGGTCGGCGTCACAATCCACCGTATTCATCCACCACAACCCCTCAAGGATGCTGCCTGATGAAAACCTTGCCATTGCTGATCTGTGCGGCCCTGATGGGCTCGGTGACCTTCGCTGCCCCATTGCATGCTGCGCCCGCGCAGCAATCCATCGCCAAGGGCGATGTCGGCAGCCGGGTGCAGGCGCTTAATGCGCTGCTGACCGAGCAGTGGCAGTACAACCTGAAGAACAGCCCCGAGTTCGCCACCATGTTGGGCGACCTGCGCTACAACGATCGCTGGACCGACGCTTCGTTGGCGCACATGGCCGCCGACCACAAGGCGACGCAGGATTTTCTCAAGCGTTTCGAGGCGATCGACACCACCGGTTTTTCGGACAGCGACAAGCTCAACCAGCAATTGATGGTGCGTCAGCTGAAGGATGAGCTGCGCGGTTACCAGCTCAAGCTCTACGAGATGCCACTGGACCAGATGAGCGGTGTGCATATTGCGCTGGCCGGTTTTGTCAGCTCGATCCCGTTCCACAATACCAAGGAGTACGAGGATTACCTGGCGCGCCTGAAGGCGGTGCCGAAGCTGTTCGACCAAGTCACCGAGGTGGCGCGCCTGGGCATGCGCGACAAGATGATGCCGCCGAAGTACCTGCTGGAAAAGGTGGTGACGCAGATCGACAGCATCGAGAAGCCGGCCGGCATGGACAGCGTGTTTGCCGAGCCGCTGAAGCATTTCCCGAAATCGGTGTCGGCAGCGGATCAGAAGCGGCTGCACGATGAGATTCTTGCGGCGATCGACAACGATGTACGCCCGGCCTACGCAAAGCTCGGCAAGTTCGTGGCGGATGACTACGCGCCGCACGGACGCAGCCATCCGGGCGTGTGGGATTTGCCAAATGGCGATGAGATCTACCGCTATGACGTTGCGCAGATGACCACCACCAACGAGACGCCGGAGCAAATCCACCAGATCGGCCTGGCCGAGGTCAAGCGCATCGAAGGCGAGATGACCAAGATCGCCCACGCCCAGGGCTTCAAGGATCTGGCCAGCTTCCGCGCCTCGCTGAAGACGAATCCAAAGACGCATGCCAAATCACGCGAGGGCATTCTCGACCGCTACCGCGCCTACATCGCCGGCATGGAGCCGGAGCTGCCCAAGCTGTTCGGTCTGTTGCCGAAGACCGAGGTCGTGGTCAAGCCGGTGGAGAAGTTCCGCGAGAAGGAGGCCGCAGCGGCCGAGTACCATCCCGGCACGCCGGACGGCTCGCGGCCAGGGCAGATTTTCGTCAACACCGGCGACTTCGCCAACCGCAGCATACTGACCATCGAATCGACCGCGTATCACGAAGGCATCCCCGGTCATCACCTGCAACTTTCGATCGCGCAGACGCTGCCGAAGCTGCCGCCATTCCGCCAGCAGGCTGGCTACAACGCATACATCGAGGGCTGGGCGCTGTATGCCGAACAACTGGGCAAGGAGGTCGGTTTTTACAAGGACCCGCTGTCCGACTACGGCCGCCTGTCCGACGAATTGCTGCGCGCCGACCGGCTGGTGCTGGACACCGGCGTGCACTACAAGCACTGGACGCGTCAGCAGATGGTCGACTTTTTCCACGCCCATTCCAGCGAGGATGAGCCGGACGTGCAGGCCGAGACGGATCGCTACATCACCTGGCCCGGCCAGGCGCTGGCCTACAAGACCGGCGAGTTGAAGATCCTCGAACTGCGTGCGCGGGCGAAAAAGGCGCTGGGCGACCAGTTCGACATCCGTGCCTTCCACGACGAGATCCTGAGCGGCGGTGCGCTGCCGCTGGACGTGCTGGAAGCCCGCGTCGACAACTGGATCGCGGCGGTGAAGGCGGGCAAGGCACCCGCGCATCCGGTGGCTGTGGCGGGGTGACATGACGGCGCTGCCCGGATGATGCCGGGCAGCGCGTTTGTTCAGCGGGCACGGGACGGCGATGCGAACGCGCAATGCGTGGCTGCGGCCGACTCTCTCGCCCGCAAAAGGAGTTCAAAGATGATTCGGATGCTGCGGCTGGTCATACCGTTGAGTGTGCTGACCCTGGTTGGATGTTCGTTTCACATCGACCGCGCCACGACGCTGAAAAGCGGCGAGCTTCATGGTTCGGTGTATTCCGTGGACGGCAACGTGCGCGTGCAGCCCATGGCGCACGTGCGCAAGATCAGTGTGGTGGACGGTGACATTTTGCTCGGCAGCGGAGCTCACGCATCGGGCCTGCGCAGCGTCGACGGACGCATCGAGCTCGACCGCGGCGTCGTTTGCACCGGCGACGTCAAATCGGTGACGGGCCATATCCAGCTGGCGGATGGCGTGCGGGTCGACGGAGGCGTGCATACCGTGACCGGCACCATCGATGCCGACAACGCTTACATCGGTGGCCAGTTGGAAACGGTCGCCGGTCGCGTGCGGCTGACCGGGACCACCCACGTGGCGAAGGGTATCGTGTTACCCAAGCCGGACCCGTCGATGACGGTGAACCATCATGAGGAGCGACGATTGCCGGTATTGGTGATCGGGCCGGGCGTGGTCGTGGACGGTCCTATCGTGGCCACTCGCGGTGGCGTGCTCAAGGTGAGCCGAAAGGCGAAGATCGGTGCGGTCAGCGGTATTTCAGTGGAATGGTTCGATGGTGCGGCTCCGGCGTTGCAGGGTGAGCCTGATCCTGCACACGGTGATTGGGCGGTGCACAAGGAGACCGCTGTCTCGCGATGACTTGGCCCGCGCAACCCTCACCATGTGCTGAACGTCCGCGGGAGCGCGAGTCACTGTCTGGCGCGGCTGCGCTTCCGGTTTGCATCAATATTGTTCTGCCATCAATCTCGCACCTGCCATCTGCCGTTCCTTGCATAGTCCACTAGTCATGGCAACCTTGTCGGCAGGAGCGGCATCCATGTCCACATGTGCAGAAAACGAATGACCCGTACCGTACTGATCATCGATGACAACCCGGCCGTGGGCGAGGCATTGTCGCTGGCGCTGTCGCTGCACGAGATCAACCCGTTGACGGCGCTCACGCCGAAGGACGGGCTGGCCACGCTGGAGCGCGAGGCAGTCGACGTGGTGATCCAGGACATGAACTTCACCGCCGACACCACCTCGGGCAAGGAAGGGGTGGCGTTGTTCCGTTCGATCCGCGAGCGCCATCCCGATCTGCCGGTGATCCTGCTCACCGCGTGGACGCATCTGGAAACCGCGGTGGAACTGGTCAAGGCCGGCGCAGCCGATTACCTGGCCAAGCCGTGGGACGACAACAAGCTGCTGGCCACGGTGGAGAACCTGCTGGAGTTGTCCGAATCCAGCCGCGAGATCAGCCGCAGCCGGCGGGAGCGCCGTCAGCGGCGCGAACAGTTGCGCAAGAAGTACGAGCTGGACGGCCTGGTGTTCGCTTCCGAGGCGATGGCGCGCACGCTGGACCTGGCCTGCCAGGTGGCCCGTTCCGACGTGTCGGTGCTGATCACCGGTCCCAATGGCACCGGCAAGGAGCGCATTGCCACGATCATGCATGCCAATTCGCCGGTGTCGCGTGGCCCGTTCGTTGCGGTCAATTGCGGTGCGCTGCCGGGCGAGCTGATCGAGGCGGAGCTGTTCGGGGCGGAGGCGGGCGCCTATACCGGTGCGAACAAGGCGCGCGAGGGCCGCTTCGAACTCGCCGATGGCGGCACGCTGTTCCTGGACGAGATTGGCAACCTGCCGCTGCCTGGCCAGATGAAGCTGCTGCGCGTGCTGGAAACCGGCCAGTTCGAGCGGCTCGGTTCCGGCAAGACACGCCAGGCCAAGGTGCGGGTGCTCAGTGCGACCAATGCCGACCTCAAGGGAATGATCCGCGCCGGCACCTTTCGCGAGGATCTGTACTACCGCCTCAACGTGATCGAGGTGAACCTGCCGCCTCTGAGCGAGCGCAACGATGACATCCTGCCGCTGGCCGAATTCTTTCTCGATGGCCGGGGTGAACTGGGCGATGCCGCGCGCGAGGCCTTGCTCGGCTATCCGTGGCCGGGCAATGTGCGCGAGCTGAAAAATGCGATCGAGCGTGCGGCCTTGCTGGCGGGCGGCAACCCGATCACACCCGAGCTGCTCAACCTGCCGCAGCATGTTTCGGCCGCCAGTCGTGATCTGGACGAGCCCAGTCGCGACGTGGTCGAGGAGGCGTTGCTGCAGGCCGGCGGCGTGGTCAGTCGCGCGGCACGGCAACTCGGCCTGTCGCGGCAGGCGTTGTACCGGCGGATGGAACGCTATGGGCTGGCGTCTTCGAGCTGAGCACGGCGTGCTTGCTGCGGCGCGATTGGCGTAGAAAGATGAGTGATTGAAACGCAGGAGAAATGCCATGCTGTTCCGAGGTCTGCTGATGGTCTGCGCCACCCTGCTGGCCGGAAGTGTCGCCGCACAATCCACGGCGCCCAGCCCCACCACCCAAGAAGACCGTTGGGAGATGCCGCCGGCGGCCAGTTCGACCGGCTATCGGGCCGATCGGGTACTGCCGGGTACGGCCGCCAGCAGTGAGAGTCCGTTCAAGTTCAGGGAGCCGGCCAAGACCGGCCCGGCCTACAAGCCGCCGCCGCAGGCCAATGACAAGGCCGCCATCATGGGCAAGCAACGGCCATGGCAGAACGGGCGCCCCCCGGTGGACTGCGCGCTGGATCCGAGGGATCCGGCATGCCATTGAGCGGTTTGTTCCGGTTCGGGAGTCACGGGCCATGTGGCGCTCCCTGAATTCGCTGCGTGCACGCCTGAGCCTGCTGCTGTTCGCCGCCGGCGTGGCGGGTGCGCTGATCTACGCAGCGGTGATGCAGTGGCCGCTGCCGCAATTCCTGGGCTGGTTGCAGGCCCTGTTGGCGGTCAAGGGTGACGCGGCAATCGCGCCAGCCAAGGCGGTCTCCGAGCCCCATCTGGATTCCTATACCGCGCTGGCCGTGGGACTGATCCTGCTGCTGCTGGCTGCGATCTGGCTGGGCGGGAGGGCGATGGCCCCGGTGAGTCGCCTGCTGCGCGCGCTGGAAGGTGCCGTGGCCAGCTATCGCGACGGGGATTTCAGTTTCTCCATCGCCGCCACCCGGCGCGACGAGCTGGGCCAGTTGATCCGCATGCACAACGATCTGGGCAGCACCCTGCGCGAGCAGCGCCAGCATCTGGCGCAGCGCGAACTGCTGCTGGATACGGTGGTGCAGAACACGCCGGTAGCGCTGGTGTTGACCGATGCGTCCGGTCGCGTCGCCTACGCGAATATTGCTTCGCGGCATCTGTTCAACGAAGGCCGCAGCCTCACCGGGCTCGATTTCTCCGAATTGCTGGCCGATGCGCCGGAGGTGCTGCGGCAGGCGGTGGACAGCGGCGAAGACGCCTTGCTCACGGTGGAGATGGACGGCGGCGAGGAAACCTTTCACCTGTCGCAGCGCACGTTCCGGCTGCAGGGACGGCCGCACCGGCTGCAATCGTTCCGGCGCATGACGCGCGAGTTGTCTCGACAGGAGGTGGCGACCTGGAAGCGGGTGATCCGGGTGATCAGTCACGAGCTCAACAATTCGCTGGCGCCGATCTCGTCGCTGGCCCATTCCGGTGCCGAACTGGCGCGGCGCGGCAACGTGGAGCGGCTGCCCAGCGTGTTTGCCACCATCGGCGAACGCGCCCGCCATCTGCACGGATTCATTGCCGGCTACGCGAGTTTCGCCAAGCTGCCCACGCCGCAGGTGGCGGCCGTCGACTGGCAGTCATTCCTCGATGGCCTGTCGCTGCATTGCCACTACCGTCTGGCCACGCCATTGCCGCAACGGCCCGGGCGTTTCGACCCGGTGCAGATCGAGCAGGTGCTGATCAACCTGATCAAGAACGCGCATGAGGCTGGCGGCGCGGACGACGAAGTCACGCTGGCCATCATGGAATCAGCCAACGAGCTGCGCATCGAGGTGGCCGACCGCGGGCCGGGCATGAGCGAGGCCGTGCTTTCGCAGGCCCTGCTGCCGTTCTATTCGACCAAGCGCTCCGGCACCGGCCTGGGCCTGGCGCTGGCGCGCGAGATCAGCGAGGCGCACGGCGGGCGCGTGTTGCTGGCCAATCGCGAGGGTGGTGGCCTGCGGGTGACGTTGTTGCTGCCAACCACCAGCCGGCTGCATCGGAGTTGACTACGATTTGTCGGGCTTGACCGCGAGACCGGAGAAATCCGCGCTGGCGGTTTGGTCCAGCTTCTTGCGCTGGGCCGACAAGGGCTCGCCGGTGACCTGGAACCACACGTTCTCGGCAATGTTGGTGGCGTGGTCGCCGATGCGTTCGATGTTCTTGGCCATGAACAACAGGTGCGTGCACGGCGTGATGTTGCGCGGATCTTCCATCATGTAGGTCAGCAATTGGCGGAAGTAGCCGGTATAGGCCTCGTCCAGCACGGTATCGTTTTTCCACACCGCGTGTGCGCGTTCGGCGTCGCGATCCTGATAGGCCACCAGCACATCACGCACGCCGATGGCTGCCAGTCTCGCCAGCTGTTCGAGCCCTGCGGCCGGCTGCACCGGCGCCACCATCGACAGCGGGATCGAGCGCTTGGCCACGTTGGCGGCGTAGTCACCGATCCGCTCGATATCCGCCGCGATGCGCAGCGCGGCGAACACGTTGCGCAGGTCGCCAGCCATCGGTGCCCGCAGTGCCAGCAACCGCACCACATCGTGGCTGATGTCCTGTTCCATCTGGTCGATCGCGTCGTCGTTGTCAACCACGCGCTGCGCGGCACGCTCGTCGCGACGCCCGACGACGTCGATCGCCGCCTCCAGCTGCTTCACGGACAACTCGCCCATGCGCACGATCTCGGTGGTGAGCCGGCCCAGTTCGGTGTCGTAGCTTTTGATGATGTGGTCTTTGTGGATATTCATCATGATTTGCCTGTATCAGGTTGGTACGCGTGACGGTCGGATCTTTCACCTGGCAAGAGCCGGCGGGCAGAGCCCGCCCTACGATCGCCGCGCCGTAGGGCGGGCTCTGCCCGCCGGCTCTTGCCCGGTGAGGCGAATGTCACCCAAACCGCCCGGTGATGTAATCCTCGGTCTGCTTCTTGTCCGGCTTGGTGAAGATTTTTTCGGTCTGGTCGAATTCGACCAACTCGCCCAGGTACATCAACGCAGTCTGGTCGGAACAGCGCGCGGCCTGCTGCATGTTGTGGGTGACCATGACGATGGTGAACCGACTCTTCAGTTCTTCCACCAGTTGTTCGATGCGGCCGGTGGCGATCGGATCGAGGGCGGAGGTCGGCTCGTCGAGCAACAACACCTCGGGCTTGAGGGCAATCGCGCGGGCAATGCACAGCCGTTGCTGCTGGCCGCCGGACAGGCTCAGCGCATTCTGCTTCAGCTTGTCCTTGACCTCGTCCCACAGCGCGGCGCTGCGCAGTGCTTCTTCCACCCGTTCGGCCATGTCCATCTTCGATAGTTTCTGATGGTGGCGGATGCCGTAAGCGACGTTCTCGAAAATGGTCATCGGGAAAGGCACCGGCTTCTGGAACACCATGCCGATCTTGCTGCGCAGCCGGTTCATCGAATAGCGGGAGTCCAGGATGTTCTCGCCGCCCATGCGTATCTCGCCGGTGGCTTGAAGTCCGGGATAGATGGCGTAGATACGGTTGAACACCCGCAGCAGGGTGGACTTGCCGCAGCCGGACGGGCCGATGATGGCGGTTACCCGATGCTCCGGGATGTTCATGCTGATCCCTTTCAGCGCCCGGAAGCCGTGGTAATGGAAGTGCAGGTCGCTCACCGTGAGCTTGGGTGGCGCGGACGGTTGGATCGAACCGGCAATCTGTGCGGGCCTGTCGGCGATGGCGGTCTCAGTCATGGGACACCCTGGTACGAGAGAAGATCAGGCGGGAAACGAGGCTGAGCAGCAACACGAACATCGTCACCACGAACGCGCCGGCCCACGCCAGGGCATGCATGTCGGCGCCGGGGTCGTTGGCGTACTGATAGATGATCTGCGGCAGGCTGGACATCTTGTCCAGCGGGTTGAAGGTCATGAAGTTGTTGCCGAACGCGGTGAACAGCAGCGGCGCGGTTTCGCCGCTGATCCGCGCCAGCGCCAGCAGCACGCCGGTGACGATGCCGGAGCGGGCGGAGCGGATCAGGATCTGCGTGGTCAGCTTCCACTGCGGCACGCCCAGTGACAGCGCGGCTTCGCGCAGGGTGGAAGGCACCAGCCGCAACATCTCGTCGGTAGTGCGCACGATCACGGGCAGCGCAATCAGCGCGAGGGCCACGCCGCCGGCAAGGCCGGAGAACGTGGTTGCGCCATCGCTCAATGCGGTACTTGGCAGCACGATGATGGCGTAGACGAACAAGCCCATCACGATCGACGGCGCCGAGAGCAGGATGTCGTTGAGGAAACGGATCGTCTCGCCCAGCCGCGTGCGGTTGGCATACTCGGCCAGCCAGGTGCCCGCCAGCACGCCGATCGGCGTGGCGATGACGATACCGATCAGGTCGATGACCAGGCTGCCCACGATGGCGTTGGACAAGCCGCCGTCAGCGCCATGGGCGGTAATCGTGGTGAACAGTTTCAGGTTGAGCGCGCTGATGCCCTGGCGCAGGGTCTCCCACAGTATCCAGCCCAGGAAGCCCAGCCCGATCAGCGTGGCGGTCACGCTCAGCACCATCGCGATGCCGTTGCTGATGCGTCGGCGCAGGTAGCGCGCGCTCATCGTGTGCCCTCGCGCCGGGCCAGCCGACCCAGCATCAGCCGTGCGATCAGCAGCACGATGAAGGTGACCACGAACAGCAGGAAGGCCAGCGCCATCAGCGTGGACATCTGCAGACCCACGGCTTCCCCGAACTGATTGGCGATGGTCGAGGCGATCGAGGCACCCGGATCGAGCAGCGAGGCCGACAGGTTCATCGCGTTGCCGAGCACGAAGGTCACGGCCATGGTTTCGCCCAGTGCCCGCCCCAGCCCCAGGAAGATGCCGCCGATCACCGCCGAACGGGTGTAGGGCAGCACGATGTCCCAGGAGACTTCCCACGTGGTCGAGCCCAGCGCGTAGGCCGACTCCTTCAGCCGCGCCGGCACGGTCAGGAATACCTCGCGCATCACCGAGGTGATGAACGGGATGATCATGACTGCCAGCACGATGCCGGCCGTCAGTACGCTGGCGCCAAACGGGTAGCTGGTGCCGAACAGCTCACCGACGAAGGGCACGTGCTGCGCCACCCAGGAAAGCTTGCCGTCGTCCGGATCGTTGCCCAGATAGTTGGTCAGCCAGGGTTTGATATGGGTCGCGAAGAACGGCGCGAAAATGAACAGGCCCCACATGCCGTAGATGATCGAGGGAATCCCTGCCAGCAACTCGATCGCCGCCGCGACCGGCGTGCGCAACCACGCTGGCGCGACTTCGGACAGATACAGCGCAATCCCGAAACTGATCGGCACGGCGATGAGCAGGGCGATGAACGAGGTGACCAGGGTGCCGTAGACCGGCACCAGGGCACCGAAGACATTGTTGCCCGGATCCCACTCCGCGCTGACCAGGAAGTGCCAGCCGAACGTGGCGAAGGCTTCGCGACCTCCCCACAAGGTGGCGCCGGCAGCACCGAGCAGCGAGGCCAGCACCAGCAATGCACATGCCTTGAGCAGCCAGCCGAAATGCCGGTCATGACGCGCGTCACGGCGACTGCGCCGTTCCAGCACGTCTGTGCTGGAGTGGATGCTGATGGCTGGAATGGCCACGGAAATACCCTGTCGGTGTGATCGTTGACGGTGCGGGAGCGCTTACCGCTTGAACTCGGCGGTCCAGTACGCCTCGATCTGATTGGTCAGGTTGGCCGGCAGCGGCACGTAGTCGAGCGAGGCGGCGTCGGCCTGGCCATGCGCAAAGGCCCATCGGAAAAAATCGAGAGCGACGGCGCTGCGCTCGGGGTTGCGCGGCTGCTTGTACATGATCACCCACGTGGTGGCGGTGATCGGCCACGCCTCGCTGCCAGGCGCGTTGGTCATCACCAGGTTGAAGTCCTGCGCCTGCGACCAGTCGGCGGTGGCCGCGGCAGCGGCAAACGCTTCGGCGCCGGGTTTGATTACCTTGCCGCTGGCGTTCTTCAGGTCGATCCAGCTGATCTTGTTTTTCAGCGCGTAGGCGTATTCCACGTAGCCGATGGATCCCTTGATCTGCTTGACGTACTGAGACACGCCTTCGTTGCCCTTGCCACCCACGCCCGTGGGCCAGTCGACGGCGGTACCGAACTTCACCTGCGCGGCCCATGCGGGACTGACCTTGGACAGGTAATTGGTGAAGTTGTAGCTGGTGCCCGAACCATCGGAGCGATGGACGACGGTGATCTGGCCCGCCGGCAAGTCCAGGTTGCCGTTGAGCGCTGCAATCTTCGGGTCGTTCCAACGGGTGATCCTGCCCATGAAGATGGCAGCCAGCGTCGGGCCGTCGAGGGTGAGCTGATCGGACTGGATGCCGGCGAGGTTGACCACCGGCACGATGCCGCCGACCACCAGCGGGAACTGGCCCAGGCCCGATTTCTCAAGTTCCTGCGGACTCAGCGGGGCGTCGGAGGCACCGAAATCGATGGTGCCGGCCTTGATCTGGGCGATGCCCGCACCCGAGCCGACCGATTGGTAGTTGAGGCGGTTGCCGGTTTTTTCAGCGAAGGCGGCTGCCCATTTCGACATCACGGGATAGACGAAGCTCGACCCTGCGCCGGTGATGCTGGTGGCGTGGGCGGTTACGCCGAGCGAGCAGGTCACGGCGAGCAGGGCGGTTGCGGCGATGGTTCTGGATGAGATCGACACGATGGCTCCTAGGCTGGGTCGCTGAAATGACACCGCCATTGGAAGGCTTTCGTGTTGCAATGGAATGAGGGGAATGTTTCAGGCAGATGACAGTGGTCGAAAACTGTCATCAATCTGTCATCGTGTTCGCACGGAACGGTAAACCGGCGCAGGCAAGCTGCCGCTGTTCGTTCAGACAACCCAACCGTGGAGAATCACATGCGTTCCAGATTGCTCGTGGCCGCCGTTGTTGCTGCCCTGGGGACAGGCAGCTTCGGTGTACATGCCGCGCCGACAGGGGATCAGACGACAGCATCGGCCAGCAGCGGCGAGCTGGCCCAGTTGAAGGCACAGCTGGCGCGGCTGCAGGCGCAGGTCGACATGCTGGAGCAGCGCGACAAGGCAACGCCCACGGCCGGCCACAGGGTCGCGGCGGCCGACGATGATCGCCTTGCCCGGTTGGAAAAGATCGTGGACGACACATCGGTCTCCGGCAAGATGTACGCCGATTTCAGCCACATCAGCCAGCGCAACAGCGATACCGGCAAGACCGACAAGTCGGGCATCGGCCTCGATGTGAAGCGCTTCTATCTTGGTATCGACCACGAGTTCAACGACATCTGGTCGGCCAACCTCACCACCGATTTCAACTACGTCAGCCACGACGGCCAGACCAACCTGTTCGTGAAGAAGGCCTATGTGCAGGGCAGGTTCGATCAGGCGCTGGTGTTTCGTGCCGGTTCGGCGGACATGCCGTGGATCGGCTTCGTCGATCACTACTACGGCTTTCGCTATGTCGAAAACTCGATCACCGATCGCCTGAAGTACGCCAATTCGGCCGACTGGGGCCTGCACCTGGGTGGCGACATCGGTGCGCGCAAATCCCTCAACTATGCGGTGTCGGTCGTCAACGGCAACGGCTACAAGAATCCGGGCCGAAGCAGGGGCATGGATGTCGAGGGCCGGGTCGGCTTCGTGCCGTTCGAGAACATGGTGATTGCCGTGGGCGGCTACAGCGGTCATCGCGGACAGGAAACGCAGAGTGTCGACGCCATCCACACGGCGCGGCGCGGCGATGTGCTGGTGGCCTACGCCGGGGAGAAATTCCGCCTCGGTGGCGAGTACTTCACCGCCAGAAACTGGAACAACGTGCTGAGCCCGCTGACCGACAAGGCCGATGGCTACTCGTTCTGGAGCAGCGCGAAGCTGGCCGACGATTTCGCCTTGTTTGCGCGCTACGACCACGCGCGGCTGAGCAAACATCTCGACCCGGAGGCCACGGACGTCTATTACAACTTCGGTCTCGAGTACCAGGTTACGCGGGGCTTCAAACTCGCCGCCGTGTACAAGCACGAGAAGCGCGACCGATCGGTGACGGCCCCGATCCTTCCGCACGTGCAAAACGTGAAAACCGACGAAGTGGGCCTGTTCGGCGAGGTCAAGTTCTGACCACGGTCGCAAGCCAACGCGATATCACTGGACCGCATCACCGGGCGGCAATACGCGCGAGGCCTCCAGCAGGCAGGAGAACGTCGAGCCGCGTCCCGGCTCACTTTCCACCACCAGGCGTGCCTGGTGCAGGTTGAGTATGTGTTTGACGATCGAAAGCCCCAGGCCGGTGCCGCCGGACTCACGCGAGCGACTGGACGATACGCGGTAGAAGCGCTCGGTGAGACGGTTGAGATGTTCAGCGGAAATGCCCAGCCCGCTGTCGCGCACCGAGAAGGCGGCGCCACCGTCTGCGCGCTGCCGCCAGCCGATGACGATCTCGCCGCCGCCGGGTGTGTAACGGACCGCGTTGCTGACCAGGTTGGAGAAGGCGCTGTGCAGGTCGTGGATCGAGCCACGCAGGTTGGCCCGGGTGGCCGCATCGACGGTGATGACGTGGCGGCCCTGGCTCAGCGCTTCGGCCTCGCGCCGCAAGGTCTCCAGCAGTCGCGGCATGTCCACCTCTTCGTCGGGAAGCGCCTCGCGTGTTTCCAGCCGCGACAGGGTCAGCAAATCCTCGACGATCTGCCCCATCCGCCGCGACTGCAGGCGCATTTCCCCGAGTACCGGCGCCAGTTCCGGCATATCCGACGGATCGAGTGCCTCCAGATAACCGTGGATGACCGTCAGCGGCGTGCGCAACTCGTGGGATACGTTGGCCACGAAATCACGTCGTACCTGTTCCAGTCGACTGAGCATGCTGATGTCGCGGGCCAGCAGCAGGCGCAGATGGGTTCCGAACCGCATGATGGTCACACCGAGGCGCAGCGAGGCATCGGCCGGCGCGGGCATGTCGGTGGCTGGCTGGCGGGTGTCGGTGAGCAGCCAGGCGCCGAGTTCGGTACCCACCAGTCGTTCGGCCAGCGGCGCGTCGGTATGCCGCGGGTGCAAGCCCAGCAGACGGGTGGCCGCCGCGTTGTGCCAGCGCACCTTGCCCCGGTGATCGAGCAGCACCACGGCATCCGGCAAGGAGCCCGTGGCGTCACGGACATCGCGCAGCTGCGCCAGCAGACGATGCTGGCGCGCGCGCCGGGTGCGCGAGCGCAGCCATGCGTCGTGTGCGCCGTGGCGCCTTGCTCTCGACCCGAAGACCAGCCACGCCAGCACGACGACCTGGCCGCCGAGCGCCATCCCGAAGGCCCACCACATCTGCCCGCGCAGTGCCGCGATGGAGGCTGACAGCGCCAGAACGAGGCACAGGACGATCGCCGGCCATGCGGGAATTCGAGGGTTCATGCTGTGCATGCGACGGCTTCGCCGCTACGGCCGGGTGGCCGCAGGTTGGGCGGAAAACCGATAACCGGTGCCGCGCACGGTCTGGATCAGGCTGTCCAGGCTCCAGACCTGCAGTGCCTTGCGCAGGCGCCGGATATGCACGTCGACGGTGCGCTCCTCGACGTACACGCTGCCGCCCCAGACATGGTCGAGCAACTGCGCGCGGGAGTACGCGCGTTCGGCGTGGGTCATGAAGAAGTGCAGCAGCCGGTACTCCGTCGGCCCCAGGTGCACCTGCTCGTCGCCGACAAACAGGCGGTGCGCCAGGCCGTCCAGGCGCAGACCGCCGAGCTCGATCACACCGGAGCTGTCTTCGCCCTGACTGCGACGCAGCACCGCCTTGATCCGTGCCACCAGCTCGCGCGTGGAAAACGGCTTGACCACGTAATCGTCGACGCCGGCCTCGAGGCCGGCAACCCGGTCGGTTTCCTCGCCGCGCGCCGTGAGCATGATGATCGGCAGCTCGCGGGTCAGTTTGTCGCGACGCAGGCGCCGGGCCAGATCCATGCCACTGATGCCCGGCAGCATCCAGTCGAGCAGGATCAGGTCAGGCATCGCCTCGGCAATCGCCAGCTGAGCCGCGGCGGCGTCGCCGGCGACCACCGGCAGCATGTCCGCCCTGCGCAGCGCGAACGCCACCATGTCGCGGATCGGAGCCTCGTCTTCGATGATCAGGATGCGCTTTTGCATGTGTCGCCCGATGTTTACGCACGTTATTGCAGCATGACCATGTTACGCGACGATGACCGCATGGGCGGAGCAATGCTCATGCGGCGCTGCGCATGATCCGGCCGAGGGGCCGTGCCGCGGGAATCCGCTGCTCGACAGCCGCGCACTCGCCTATACTGCAGGCTTCTTACAGGGAAAGGGGTGGAGACATGGGACAGATTCTTGCACTGGTCATCGTTTTTCTGGTGGTGGTGGCGATCGTCAAGCTGGTACGCATCGTGCCGCAGGGTTTCGAGTGGACGGTGGAGACGTTCGGCAAGTACACCGGCACGTTGAGCCCCGGCCTGCATTTCCTGATTCCGATCTATCAGGCGATCGGGCACAAGATGAACATGATGGAACAGGTGCTCGACGTGCCCTCGCAGGACGTGATCACCAAGGACAACGCCGTGGTGCGTGTCGACGGCGTGGTGTTCTACCAGGTGCTGGACGCGTCCAAGGCGGCCTATGAAGTGGCGAACCTGGAGCAGGCGTCGCTGGCGCTGGTGATGACCAATATCCGTACCGTGCTGGGCTCGATGGATCTGGACGAAAGCCTGAGCAAGCGCGACGAGATCAACGCACGGCTGCTGCGCGTGGTGGACGAGGCGACCCATCCGTGGGGCGTCAAGGTCAACCGGATCGAGATCAAGGACATCGCGCCACCGCGCGACCTGATCGACGCGATGGCGCGGCAGATGAAGGCCGAGCGCGAGAAGCGCGCGAACATCCTGGACGCCGAAGGCTTCCGCCAGGCCGCGATCCTCAAGGCCGAGGGCGAGAAGCAGTCGGCGATCCTGTCCGCTGAAGGCGAGAAGGAGGCCGCGTTCCGGGCTGCCGAGGCGCGCGAGCGCACTGCCGAGGCGGAGGCCAAGGCCACCACCATGGTTTCCGAGGCGATTGCCAGCGGCAACGTCAACGCGCTGAACTACTTTGTCGCCAACAACTACATCGAGGCGCTGAAGGAAATGGCCCACTCGCCCAACCAGAAAATGCTGCTGCTGCCGATCGAGGCCACCGGCGTGATCGGTGCGATGGCCGGCATTGCCGAGCTGGCGAAGGAGTCGCTGGGTCAGCAAAAGACATCCATGGCGGCCCAGCCGCCGCTGCGCTGATCACCGGGAGCCTTCAACCATGTGGCAACTGGCTGCGCATTACCTGTGGTGGATTCTGGCCCTGCTGTTGATTGCCAGCGAATTGCTGGTGCCGGGCTATTTCCTGTTGTGGATAGGCCTCGCCGCCGCGGCGATGGGCGTGTTGCTGTGGATCGTGCCGTCGATGGGCCTGCTGGCGCAGGCGATCGTGTTCGGCGTGCTGGCATTTGCCTTCTGTGTTGCCTACGCGCGCTGGCTGCGGCCGAAACTGGAGCGGCGCGCCCCGGGCGGCGAGCGCCTGAATCGTCGCGCCGAGCAGATGATCGGCCAGCGCTACGAGTTGATCGAGGCCATCGTCAACGGGCGCGGCAAGGCCCGCGTGGGCGATGGCCAGTGGCTGGTCAGCGGGCCGGATCTGCCGGTCGGCAGCACGGTGGAAGTGATAGCCGTCGACGGCGGCACGCTGAAGGTACGCGCGACCGCATGAGTCCGGGCGAGGCCATGTCGCCGCTGTTCGCCACCGCTGCGCTCAACACGCGCATCGCGTTCCTGCTTGAACTGGCGCGCCGGTTGCACCAGTACGGCACCACCGCGCCGCGACTGGAGATTGCGATCGCCGGCGCGGCGCAGCGGATGGGTCTGGCGGCCGACGTGTGGTCCAGTCCCACCGCCATCATCATTTCCTTCGCCGACCTGGCCCAGGGCGAAGAGGGCGTGGCGCAGAGCACCCAGGTGATGCGGCTGGCGCCGGGTGACGTGAACCTGATGCGGCTGTGCGAGGCTGACGAGATCGCCGACCAGGTGATCACCGGCGACCTCGATCTGCGCGAAGGGTTTCATCGACTGCGCGAGTTGAGCCGACCGGAAAGCCGACTTTCGCAGGCGGCGGTGATCGCCAGCTACGGCCTGTCCGCGGCCAGCATCGTGGCCTTGTTCCTGCACAGCTCCTGGCCCGACCTGGTCACGGCGGGCTTCATCGGCCTGGTCATCGGCAGCATCACGGTGCTGGCGGCACGCCGTCCGCGGCTGGCCATCGCCAGCGAGGCACTCAGCGCGATGGCGGCAACGTTCATTGCCATCCTGGTGAGCGCGTTCATTGTGCCTCTGGCGATCAAGGCGGTAGTGCTGGCCGGCCTGATCGTGCTGGTGCCGGGCATGTCGCTGACCACCGCGGTGCGCGAGCTTTCCAGCCAGCATCTGGTCTCCGGCGTGGCGAGGATGGGTGGTGCGGTAACCACCATGCTCAAACTGACTTTCGGTACCGTGGCTGCCACGCAACTGTGCGCCGCTGCAGGTATCCACTCGCGGGACTACGTGCTGCCGCCCCTGCCGGCCTGGCTGGACGCCCCGGTCCTGCTGCTTGGCGCGTTCGGCTTCGCCATCCTGTTCCGCGCCGCGCGGCGCGACTGGCTGGTGGTGATGTTCGCCGTCGTGGTCGGCTACCTGGCCACGCGCTGGGGAGGGCAGATCTCGGGCAAGGTGCCGGGTGCCGCCTTCGGTGTATTCATCGGCGGCTTCCTGCTGAGCTCGATGGCGAACGCCTACGCACGCTATGCGCATCGCCCTGGTGCGGTGATCCGCGAACCCGGCATCATCCTGCTGGTGCCCGGCAGCGTCGGATTCCAGAGCATGTCGTTTCTGCTCGATCGCAACACTGATCTGGGCATGGACACCGCGCTGTTGTTGCTGACCTTGCTGGTGTCGCTGGTGGCGGGGCTGATGTTCGGTGAACTGCTGGTGTCGCCCCGGCGGTCGTTGTAGAACATGTGACGCCTTGGGGCGCTTCTCCGAGGATTGTTCCTTGATCGGTATCGACGTTGGGATAAAGGCCGGCGGGCAGAGCCCGCCCTGCAGTCTCGTGTCGCGGATATTCCTCAATTCTCGCATCGTTATGGCGTAGGGCGGGCTCTGCCCGCCGGCCCTTGTCAGCATGTCGATGCGCCATGCCCAATACGCACAAAAACGCCGGCTCGAAGCCGGCGTTTTCATCAAGCGATGGCGGGAAAAATCAGATCGCCAGATCCTTTTCCTTCTTGCCGGCCTTCAGCGCGTCGTTGAACCAGTGCGGACGCTTGCCGCGACCAGACCAGGTCTGCGCCGGGTTGGCGGGATTGCGGTACTTCGGTGCAACCTTGCCGCCGCTGCGTTTTGCCTTGCGCGCCGTGCCGAAGATGTCTTCGAAGGTATACCCCTCGGCCTTGATCAGGCTGTTGATCTTTTGACGCAGCTTGACGACCTTTTCCTTGCGCATTTCGTCCTGGCGCTGCTGTGCCTTGGCAATCAGGTCATTGAGCTGGTTGTGGTTGAGCGACTTGATATCGACGGCCATGCGAAACTCCGGGAATGATTGATTAATGCGGGATGACGATTATCGAGGCGATACCGGCACGCTGTACGCCGATACACGCCGGATTATCGTCGCGTGTCAAATCATTGTAAAGCAAACCGCCGTTTACCGTACGCGCGGGTTCATCTTCGCGGCGATTATCAAACGAGGCAGGAACGACTGCGTTGAATAAATCAGGGTGTTTCCAGCAATGCAAACAACTCGTCCTGACTGACCGTGCGGTTTTCACTCTCTTCCCGCGCGCGATATTCGAGCGTGCCGGCGGTCAATCCGCGCTCGCTCACCACGACGCGGTGCGGAATGCCGATCAATTCCATGTCGGCAAACATGCTGCCGGGACGCAAGCCGCGGTCGTCCAGCAGGGTTTCGATGCCGCGCTGATTCAGTGCCTGGTAGAGGGTTTCGGCAGCTTCATTGACGGCGGCGGACGCATTCTTCGGATTGATCACGCACACCGCCACCCGCCACGGGGCCATCGCCTCGGGCCAGATGATGCCGGCATCGTCGTGGCGCTGCTCGATGGCGGCGGCGACGATGCGGCTGACCCCCACGCCGTAGCAGCCCATGGTCATCACCTTGGCCTTGCCTTCCTCGTCGATCACGGTGGCGTTCAGTGCCTCGGCGTATTTCTGGCCAAGCTGGAAAACGTGGCCGACCTCGATGCCGCGTGCCATGTGCAGGATGCCCTTGCCGTCGGGCGAGGCATCGCCCTCGACCACGTTGCGCAGGTCGACGATGCGACTGATCCGGGCATCACGCTCCCAGTTCGCGCCGATGTAGTGCGTGCCATCGGCATTGCCGCCGCAAACGAAGTCCGCCAGCAGCGCGGCATCGCGATCGACGATGACGGGAACCGAATCGGGCAGGCCGACCGGGCCGATGAAGCCGGGACGGGTGCCGCAGGCGGCGAGGATCTCCTCTTCGCTGGCCAGCACGGAGATGCCAGGAAGCTCGGCCAGCTTGCCGGCTTTCACCTCATTGATTTCATGGTCGCCACGCAGGCAAAGCGCCACCAGGCCATCGTTGCCCCGTACCAGCAGGGTCTTGATGCATTGCTGCGGCGACACCTTGAGGAAACCCGCAACGTCATTGATGGTTTTCTGGGTGGGGGTATCGACGCGCTGCAGGTCGGCGGAGGGGGCGGGGCGCGCGTTGCTCGGTGCCAGTGCCTCGGCTTTCTCGATGTTTGCGGCGTAGTCGGAGCCATCGGAAAAGGCAATGGCGTCCTCGCCCGAATCCGCCAGCACCTGGAATTCATGGCTGGCGTTGCCGCCAATGGCACCGGTGTCGGCCTGCACCGCGCGGAAGGTCAGGCCAAGCCGGGTGAAAATGCGCACATAAGCCTGGTACATCGCGGCATAGGTTTCGGCGAGCGATTCCTGCGACAGGTGAAACGAATAAGCGTCCTTCATCAGGAATTCGCGTGCGCGCATCACGCCGAACCGCGGGCGGATCTCGTCGCGGAACTTGGTCTGGATCTGGTAGAAGTTGACCGGCAGCTGCTTGTAGCTTTTCAGCTCGTTGCGGGCGAAATCGGTAATCACCTCTTCGTGCGTCGGGCCGTAGCAGAACTCCTGCTGCTTGCGATCCTTGATCTTCAGCAACTGGCCGCCGAATTTCTCCCAGCGACCGGTTTCCTGCCACAGCTCCCGCGGCTGGATCGACGGCATCAGCAGCTCGATCGCACCGGCGCGATCCATCTCCTCGCGCACGATACGCTCGACCTTGCGCAGCACGCGCAGGCCGAGCGGACTCCAGGTGTACAGGCCCGAAGCCAACCGGCGGATCATGCCGGCGCGCAGCATCAGACGATGGCTGGCGATTTCGGCGTCGGCGGGCACTTCCTTGACGGTGGCCAGGTGAAATTGGCTGAGGCGCATGCGTGCAATTCCGGCGTATTGAGTTAAAGCGTCTATTGTAGCGGTCTGCCACGGCCGCCGGAGTGCAGCAGGAGGCTCTGGCCGATTGGAGGTAGGCAACACCGGCGTTGTCCGCGCGCCGCTGGCGGCGCACCGGCGAAGGCGGGCCGGCCGCCCGTGCTGAAGTGATCGGGGCGTCCCCGGGGGCGATCAGGTGCCTTGGCAATACTGGTTGTACTGGGCCTGGGCGGTATCGATCTGCTGCTTGCGTTGCTCCGCATTCAGCGCATTGGTCTTGCCATCCTTCTCCATCACCACCGGGCCACTGCCTTGCAGTGTGGCGAGGTTGGATTTCAGCGAGGCGCAAAGCGATTTGCGGTTCTCCGGCGTATCGGCGACGGTCTTGGGCGTGGGCTCGCGGCTGCCTTCATTGCTGTCTTCCGGATTCGCGCGGGAGGCGGGTTTGGACAGCGGCTCCACCGTGCCGGTCGTGGTGACCTTGCTGTACTTGGTGCCCTGTGCCGGTGGCGCTTCGGAGTAATGCACGGTGCCGCTGGCATCGGTCCATTTGTAGACCTGGGCAGTGGCCAACGGGGCCAGCAGCAACAGTGCCACGGCAATCAGCAGACGGTGCATGGGTGATTCTCCAAATCAGGGAAAAGTAGGCGTCTCTTGTTAACACTCCCGCGGCCAGGACTCAAGCAGACGATGGTTTACACTACGCGCACTCCGTCACGATCCTGGTTCATGAACGAATCCATGCCCGTCCGCCCACCTCGACATCGAGGCATTTACCTGCTGCCGAACCTGTTTACCACGGCGGCCATGTTTGCCGGTTTCTACGCCATTATCTCCGGGATCGGCGGTCATTTCATCGACGCGGCCATCGCGGTGTTTTTCGCTGCGATCCTGGATGGCATGGATGGCCGGGTGGCGCGCATGACCGGCACCCAGAGCGAGTTTGGCGTGCAGTATGACTCGCTTTCGGATCTGGTCAGCTTCGGCCTGGCGCCCGCGCTGGTGATGTACACGTGGTCACTGTCGACGCTGAGCGAGGTCGGACCTCTCTGGGGCAAGCTTGGCTGGGCCTGTGCGTTCATCTATGCGGCCTGTGCGGCGCTACGGCTGGCGCGTTTCAATACGCAGGCCGGAGTGGCCGACAAACGCTATTTCCAGGGTCTGGCCAGTCCCGCGGCGGCGGCCGTGAACATGTCGTTCGTGTGGACCATGGAGAAGTCCGGCTGGACCGGCAGCGAGCTCTGCTTTGCCAGCGCCGCGATCGTGGTGGTCACCGGTTTGCTGATGGTCAGCCGCTTTCGCTATTTCAGTTTCAAGTCGCTGCCGATGGGAGACCGTGGCAGCGTGCCGTTCGCGTGGATGGTGGTAGCCGTGTTGCTGCTGGCCTTGCTGTATCTGGCGCCGGCTCGCGTGTTGCTGGTGAGCTTCAGCCTGTACATGTTGTCCGGGCCGATCTGGACGATCTGGGCACGACTCGCGCATCGACGCCGTGGGCGGCGTGAGGCGACATGAGCGCGGGTTTGCGTGTGGTCGCGAGTCCTGCCCATCGGGTTCGCGTGTTGCAGGCACTGGGGCTGACGCCCTGGGTACGTCGCGTGGCGCCGGCTGCACCAGTGCCGGCACTGGAACCGGAGCCGCAAGGTGCAGATGCGGTCTGCGTGGTGGTTCTGCCCGAACACTGCAGTACGCGCGAACTGGACCTGCTGGGGCGCGCGCTGAGCGCCGCGGGTGCGTGGCTTGCGCGTGCTGCTCGTGTGCGCGTGCAAGGGGGCCAGCTGGCGGCCGACATTCCCGCAGCGCGTGCCTATCTGGTATTCGGCGAAGAACAGGCACATGCGCTGGGGCGTGTCCTGCCGGTGGCCGTGATGAACCGCGCACTTATCGTGCTGGCGGACGAGCCGGACGCGGTGCTGGGCAGCGCCGCCGCAAAACGGCGCTTGTGGAGCGCGCTGCGCAGCCTGCGCCGTGCCCTGACCACGGCAGAGGCCTGAAGCATGGCCGCGGTGATCAAACCGTCGATCCAGGTACGTGGCATGCGGCTGGACGACCTCGCGACGGTAAGTGCGCTGGAAAAGCTTTCCTACGAGTTTCCCTGGTCGCCGGGCATCTTCAGTGACTGCATCAAGGCCGGCCATTCGTGCTGGGTGTTGAGCGTGGACGACTCGATTGCCGGCTACGGCATCCTGTCCACCGGCGCGGGCGAGGCGCACCTGCTGAACCTGTGCATCGCACCGGACTATCGCGGACGCGGCCTGGGTCGACATCTGCTGGCGCGTTTGCTTGATATCGCGAAATGGGACCGTGCCGAGCGGGTGTTCCTCGAGGTGCGTCCGTCGAATCCGCTGGCGAAAGTGCTGTATGAGTCGGTGGGTTTCAGGCAGATCGGGCTGCGCCCGCGTTACTACCCGGCGCGGGAAGGGCGCGAAGACGCGATCGTGATGGTGCTTGAGGGTGTGGCGGGCACTCCGGACAAATAAGCGACCGCGTGGCCGCATTCCGCGCGATTGGGTGCTTCCGCACCCGTAGGGCGGGCTCCGCCCGCCTGCTTTTCCGGCACGACAACCGAGAGCCGGCGGGCAGAACCCGCCCTACGCGATTTGGTTGCCTGTTCGCGCAGGGTGGTCAGGGTGGTGTTCCGGTCGGCGATGCGCTGACGCTGTTGGGCGAGCGCCCGCGGTGCGACCGCCTGCTTCCGACCCGTAGGGCGGGCTCCGCCCGCCTGCTTTTCCGGCACGACAACCGAGAGCCGGCGGGCAGAGCCCGCCCTACGCGGTTTGGCTGTCTGTTCGGGCAGGCTGGCCAGGGTGGTGTTCCGGTCGGCGATGCGCTGACGCGGCTGGGCGGGCGCGCGCGGCGCGATCGCCTGTTTCCGCACCCGTAGGGCGGGCTCCGCCCGCCTGCTTTTCCGGCACGACAACCGAGAGCCGGCAGGCAGAGCCCGCCCTACGCGTGGTCTTGCAGTTTGGCGGCTTGCTCGCGCAGGGCGGCCAGGGTGGCGTTCCAGTCGGCGATGCGCTGACGTTCCTGGGCGACCACTTCGGCGGGGGCATTGGCCACGAAGTTGGCGTTGCCCAGTTTCCCTTCGCACTTTTTGATCTCGACTTCGATCCGCCCGATCTCCTTGGTCAGGCGCGCCCTTTCCGCGCCCAGATCGATCAGGCCGGCCATCGGAATCAGCACGCGCAGCGTGCCGACCACGGCGGCGGCAGCGGCGGGTTCATCGGCTCCGGGTTCGATCCACTGCGGCGCCTCGGTGCGTGCGAGGAAGGCGATTTGCG
The DNA here is from genome assembly GCF_055809185.1 of Rhodanobacter sp. G2-10. Taxonomy (NCBI): domain Bacteria; kingdom Pseudomonadati; phylum Pseudomonadota; class Gammaproteobacteria; order Lysobacterales; family Rhodanobacteraceae; genus Rhodanobacter; species Rhodanobacter sp. G2-10. The sequence continues at coordinate 917,959 of NZ_CM147900.1, forward strand.
AGGCGAACTTGCTGGCTCGCGCGCGATCGCCGGCATCGCCGTCGGCGAGCAGCAGCGGAATGGTCTTGCCCGGCGAGATGTTCATTTCCGAGCGGATGCGACGGATGCCGGAAAGCACGCTTTTGAACCACTCGATTTCAGCGGTCGCCTTCTCGTCCGCGTCATAGTCGTCCGCGCGCGGATAGGCGCAGTCGAGGATGAGCTGCTTTTTTGAAGAGTCCGGCATGGATGCCGGTTTGTTCTTTGCGCTCAGGGAGGAGCGCACGGGCAACTCTTGCCAGATTTCCTCGGTGATGAACGGGATCACCGGGTGCAGCGCACGCAGCACGCTCTCCAGCACCACCAGCAAGGTTTGGCGTGTCGATGCAGCCGCAGCGGCGTCATCACCACTGAGTGCCGGTTTGGAAAGCTCCAGGAACCAGTCGCAGTACTCGTTCCAAACGAACTCGTAGAGCGCCTGAGCCAGATGATCGAAGCGGTAGGTGGTGAAGTGCTGCTCCACCTCGCCCAGCGTCTGCTTCAACCGCGTGAGAATCCAGCGCTCCGCCTCGGTAGCTGGCTGGGCGTGCACTTCCCCAGGCGTGCCCCCATCCGCCCTTCGGGCACCTTCCCCCGCTTGCGGGGGAAGGGAGCCTGCGTCGAGATTCATCAACACGAAGCGCGCCGCATTCCACAGCTTGTTGCAGAATGCCTTGTAGCCTTCGGCGCGCTTGATGTCGAAGTTGATGGTGCGGCTGTAGCTGGCCAATGCGGCGAAGGTGAAGCGCAGGGCGTCGGTGCCGATCGAGGGGATGCCGTCGGGATAATCCTTGCGGATGCGCTTTTCGACCTTGGCGCGCACCTGGGGAAGCAGCAGCGACCGGGTCGACTTTTCCACCAGCGGTTCGAGTGCAATGCCGTCGATCAGGTCCAGCGGGTCCAGCGTGTTGCCCTTGGACTTGGACATTTTCTGGCCTTCCGCATCACGCACGATGGCATTGATGTAGACCTCGCGGAACGGGATCTCGCCGATGAAGTATTTGGTCGCCATCACCATGCGCGCGACCCAGAAGAAGATGATGTCGAAGCCGGTCACCAGCACGGCGCTGGGCAGGAAGATCTTGTCCTGCGCCCAGTTCGCCACGATCTCGCCACGCTCGTTTTTCACCGGGCCCTCGCCCGGCCAGCCCAGCGTGGAAAAAGGCCACAGCGCCGAGCTGAACCACGTGTCCAGGACGTCTTCGTCCTGGCGCAGCGCGCCGACCGGTTCGATGCCGGCGTGTGCGCGTGCGTCGGCCTCGTCCTCGCCCACGAAGATGTGGCCGGCCTCGTCGTACCAGGCCGGGACGCGATGCCCCCACCACAGCTGGCGGCTGATGCACCAGTCCTGGATGTTGTCCAGCCACTGGGTGTATGTCGTGGCCCAGTTTTCCGGCACGAACTTGATTTCGCCCGAACGCACGGCCTGCAAGGCCGGCTCGGTGATCGCCTTGCGGCCGCCGGGTCGGCCATCGGCCTGCACCTCGGAGGTCAGGTCGACAAACCACTGGTCGGTCAGCATCGGCTCGATCACCGCGTCCGATCGCTGGCTTACCGGGACCTGCAACTTGTGCGCCCTGGTTTCGACCAGCAGGTCGGCGGTCTCCAGATCGGCCAGCACGGCCTTGCGCGCGTCATAGCGATCGAGGCCACGGTATTTTTCCGGTGCTTCGCCGTTGACCTTGGCCTCCAGCGTGAAGATCGTGATCAGCGGCAGCTTGTGCCGCATGCCGATGGCATAGTCGTTGAAGTCGTGCGCCGGGGTGATCTTCACGCAGCCGGTGCCGAACTCCCGGTCGACGTAATCGTCCGCGATCACCGGGATCTGCCGGCCCGACAGCGGCAAGGTCAGCGTCTTGCCGACCAGGTGCGCGTAGCGCTCATCCTCCGGGTGCACTGCCACGGCGACGTCGCCGAGCATGGTCTCCGGACGCGTGGTGGCCACCACCAGGCTTTCGTCGCTGCCGGTGACGGGGTAGCGGATCGACCACATGTGGCCGTCGCGTTCGACGCTGTTCACTTCAAGGTCGGAAACCGCGGTGCCCAGCACCGGATCCCAGTTCACCAGCCGGTTGCCGCGATAGATCAGGCCCGCGCGGAACCACTCGATGAACACCTTGCGCACGGCGGCGGAAAGGCCTTCGTCCATGGTGAAGCGTTCGCGCGTCCAGTCCGCGGCGGTACCGATGCGGCGCATCTGGTTGGTGATGGTGGAGCCCGATTCCTCCTTCCATTTCCACACGCGCTCGACGAAGGCGTCGCGGCCCAGGTCGTGCCGGGTCTTTTCCTCGATCGCGAGCTGGTTCTCCACGATTTTCTGGGTGGCGATGCCGGCGTGATCCGTGCCTATCTGCCACAGCGTGTTCAAGCCGCGCATCCGCTGGTAGCGCACCAGCATGTCCATCACCGTCTGCTGGAAGGCATGGCCCATGTGCAAGGTGCCGGTGACGTTCGGCGGCGGCAGCAGGATGCAATAAGGCTCGCCCTGGCCCGGCGGCCTGAAAGCGCCGCTGGCCTCCCAATGCGCATACCACCTGGACTCGATCTTGGCCGGTTCGAAACTCTTTTCCATCGGGATGCGCTCGCTGGCGCGCGTGGCCGCGCGCTTTGTCGTGGAGTAAAGCGGTCATTGTAAGGGGGCAGAGGGGGTCAGCCAAAGTTGGCGGGGTGCCAGCGTTGCCCGGGGGTCGGTCGATTGACCGGGTTTTGGCCCGATGCGAAAGAGCCGGCGGGCAGAGCCCGCCCTACAACCATGGCCCGCCAGGCCACTCACGTAGGGCGGGCCCCGCCCGCCGGCTCTTCCGCGTCATTGGACGCTCGCTCAGACCCCCAGGGCCAGCTTCGCACCCAGATCCAGCAACGGCGCGGCGATCAGGATGCGCGCCAGCAACAGCACGATCATCACCGCCATCGGCGCGAAGTCGATCTGGCCGAAGACCAGTTTGCCCTCCAGCGGGCGCAGCAACGGGGCGACAATGCTGCCGGCCAGCCGCAGCACCGGCTGGCGTCGATCCACCGCAAACATGCTCAGCAGCGACCAGCCGAAGATCACCACGATGTAGAACAGCAGGGTGAAGTCGATCAGGTTGGCCAGCGACAGCACCAGCAGGCCGGAAAGGTTCGGCATGACGCCGACCAGGCCGAACAACATCAGGCGCTTGAGCAGCATCGCCAGCCAGGCCAACAGCACGCCGGCCAGATTGATCCGGCGCCAATTCGGCAGGAAACGCCGGATCGGCGACAGCACCGGGTTGGTGGTGCGATAGATGAACTGGCTGAGCGGATTGTTGAAATCTGCGCGGCAGGCTTCGGCCAGCACGCGCAGCAACAACAGGACGACCACGGCGTCGAACGCCAGCCCGAACAGCATGGCAAGCGCGTTCAGCAGGTAGCTCACGGCAGCTTGTCCAGCTCATCGGCGAGCTCGCCGCCGCGCCGGGTTGCCGCAGCGACAGCGCGGGCCACGATGCGCGGCAGGCCGTCGGCGGTGAAGCTTTCCAGCGCCGCCTGGGTGGTGCCGTTCGGTGAGGTGACGCGTCGGCGCAGTTCCGCCGGATCTTCGCCGCCCTCGGTCAGCATGCGGCCGGCCCCGAAACAGGTCTGCCCCGCCAGCGCACGGGCCGTGTCGCGCGGCAGGCCTTGCGCCACGCCAGCCTCCTCCAGCGCCTCCACCAAGGCGAAGAAATACGCCGGTGCCGAACCCGAGATTGCCGTGACGGTGTCCATCAGCGCCTCGTCGTCGATCCAGCGAGTGAGGCCGGCGGCGTCGAGAATGTGCTGGGCCTGCGCCTTCTGCGCCGGGCTGACCCGGCTGTTCGCGCACAGCCCGGTCGCGCCACTGCCAATCAGCGCTGGCGTATTGGGCATGCAGCGCACGATCGGCAGGGTGCTGCCGAACCAGCGTTCCAGTTGGTCCAGCCGCACGCCGGCCGCGATCGAGATCAACAACGGTCGGTTGCGTTGCAGGGTGTCCTGCAGCTCGGCGTGAATGGCCGGCATCACCTGCGGCTTGACTGCCAGCACGATGACCTCGGCTTCGGCTGCGGCCAGCTTGTTCTCGGCGTAGCACGCCACGCCGAAGTCGCGCCCCAGTGCCTGGCGCCCTTCGGCCCGGGGCTCGGCGACGCCGATGGTGGCGGGGGCGATGCCTGTCTTCAGCAGGCCGCCGATCAGGCTGCGCGCCATGTTGCCGCCGCCGATGAAGGCTACTCGTGTCATGCAGGACTCCTTGAAGTTGGTGCCAGCCGCCTACCTTACCGGAGCCGGCGTCATGACGCAGACAAGGCCGTCGGATCGCGTGGTCCGCCCGCAGCGTCCGACGGCGGGCTGATGGCACGGGCGAGTTGATTTTCGACCGGGCGCACAAACCGGACCGAAAGATTCGGCATGATGGGAGGGAAAGACTGGCCGCACAGCTACTTGCCCGAGTAGTATCGACCCAGCTGCAGGGGGATTGAAGTGGCTTGTCGGGAAGGGCAATGGGCGTCGGTCGCGCGCCGGATGCCACCCGATGGACGCGACCCCCGGATGCGGCACCAGAATTCATGCCATCCAGTACGATCGGTTGAGGGGAACCACATTCATGGATATTGCCGAACTGCTTGCCTTCTCGGTGAAGAACAAGGCCTCGGACCTGCATCTGTCCGCCGGGCTGCCGCCGATGATCCGCGTTGACGGCGATGTCCGCCGCATCAACATTCCGGCACTCGAGCACAAACAGGTGCATTCGCTGATCTACGACATCATGTCGGACAAGCAGCGGCGCGATTACGAGGAGTTCTTCGAAACGGACTTTTCGTTCGAGATTCCCGGCCTCGCACGCTTCCGCGTCAACGCGTTCACCCAGAACCGTGGCGCCGGCGCGGTATTCCGCACCATTCCCTCCGAAGTGCTGACCCTGGAAGACCTGGGCTGCCCGCGCATCTTCAAGGAGCTGATCGAGCAGCCGCAGGGCCTGATCCTGGTCACCGGCCCCACCGGCTCGGGCAAGTCGACCACGCTGGCGGCGATGGTCGACCACATCAACAAGAACGAATACGGCCACATGCTCACGATCGAGGACCCGATCGAGTTCGTGCACACCTCGCAGAAGTGCCTGGTCAACCAGCGTGAGGTGCACCGCGACACGCACGGCTTCAACGAAGCGTTGCGCTCGGCGCTGCGCGAGGATCCGGACTACATCCTGGTCGGCGAGTTGCGCGATCTGGAGACGATCCGGCTGGCGCTGACCGCGGCCGAAACCGGCCACCTGGTGTTCGCCACCGTGCATACCAGCTCGGCGGCCAAGACGATCGACCGCATCATCGACGTGTTCCCCGCCGGAGAAAAGCCGATGGTGCGCTCGATGCTGTCCGAAAGCCTGCGCGCGGTCATCTCGCAATCGCTGCTGAAGAAGGTCGGCGGCGGCCGTATCGCGGCGCACGAAATCATGGTCGGCATCCCGGCGATCCGCAACCTGATTCGCGAGGACAAGGTGGCGCAGATGTATTCCTCGATCCAGACCGGCCAGCAATTCGGCATGCAGACCCTGGACCAGTGCCTGCTGGATCTGGTCAAGCGCGGCGTGGTTACCCGTCAGCAGGCGCAGGGCTACGCCAAGAACAAAGAGAGCTTCCGGTGAGACCGGGATTCGGGATTCGGGATTGGCGAGCGCCAAAGCCGGTCCGGTTCCCCACGGCGGTCCTTTCGACGAATCCCGAATCCCAAATATCGAATCCCTGAGGTAAAGCCATGAGCGACTTCGATTTCACCTCGTTCCTGAAACTGATGGTGCACAAGAAGGCATCGGATCTCTTCATCACGGCGGGCGTGGCGCCATCGATGAAGGTGCAGGGCCGGATCGTGCCGATCACGCAGAGTCCGCTCAGCGTGCAGCAGGCGCGCGACATGGTGCTCAACGTGATGACGCCGGGCCAGCGCGAGGAGTTCGAGAAGACCCACGAATGCCAGTTCGCGATCTCGGCGCAAGGCGTCGGCCGCTTCCGCGTGTCGTGCTTCTACCAGCGCAACTGTGTGGGCATGGTGCTGCGCCGGATCGAGTCGAAAATCCCCACCACCGAAGAGCTGAACCTGCCGCCGGTGATCAAGCAACTGGCGATGACCAAGCGCGGCATCATCATCTTCGTCGGCGCCACCGGCTCGGGCAAATCGACCTCGCTGGCGGCCATGGTCGGCTACCGCAACCTGAACTCGACCGGCCACATCATCACCATCGAGGACCCGATCGAATACGTGCACAAGCACGAAGGCTGCATCATCACCCAGCGCGAGGTCGGCATCGACACCGACAGCTGGGACAACGCCCTGAAGAACACGCTGCGTCAGGCGCCGGACGTGATCATGATCGGCGAAATCCGTACTCGCGAGGGCATGGATCACGCGATCGCCTTCGCCGAAACCGGTCACCTGGTGCTGTGCACCTTGCACGCGAACAATGCGAACCAGGCCATGGACCGCATCCTGCACTTCTTCCCGGAAGATCGTCGTCAGCAGTTGCTGATGGATTTGTCGCTGAATCTGAAGGGCATCGTGGCGCAGATGCTGATACCGACGCCCGATGGCAAGGCGCGCCGGGTGGCGGTGGAAGTGCTGCTGGGCACGCCATTGGCGCAGGACTACATCCGCCAGGGCGAGATCCACAAGCTGAAGGAGCTGATGAAGGAATCCACGTTGCTGGGCATGAAGACCTTCGATCAGGCCCTGGTCGAGCTGTACCACGCCGGCGAGATCAGCTACGAGGACGCCTTGCGCTACGCCGACAGTTCCAACGAGGTACGCCTGCGCATCAAGCTGGCCCAGGGCGGCGACGCCCATACCTTGTCGCAGGGACTCGATGGGGTCGAGCTCGAGGAGAGTTCGGATAACCAGAATTTTGGCGGCAGCAACTTGCTGAACCGCTGAGCAAGGCCTGCCCGATGAAAGGAAAAAGGAGCCGATCGGCTCCTTTTTCCTTCATGCAGTCGGGGGCGCCTGTATCGGGTCAGTGGCCACCCATGTCGTCCGGCGTCTTCATGCGCGAGTTCGTCGCGCTGACGTTCAGGCCGGCTGCATTGACGCTCTTCACGCCTTTGACCTTGTTGGCGACGCTGATCGCGCGCATTTTTTCGTGGTTGCTACCGACCGTGCCGCTCAGGCTCACCACGCCATCGTGAGTCTCGACCGAAATATCGGTAGCGTGGATGCCCTTGGTGGTACCGAATTCGGTTTTCACCTTGGTAGTGATCCAGGCATCGGCTGCCTTGTCCGGTACGGTCTGGTTGTCCGCTGATTTCTGCATGGACTCACTCTGTGGTGACGCCACGGCCTGAGTGAACGGCACGGCGGCAAGGGCGAGCATCATGCCGGCGGCGATCATGCTGCGACGGATCATGGATTTGTTGTTCATGGCAATCTCCTCATGAGGGGAAAGGGGCTGTCTGGGACAGTCGGGCGCCGCTGTATCCGGTGTCCGTGGTGCCATGGCAACAGCTGCTGCGTGAAGCTCGCGTGCGCAAACTTCAGGCCGATTCAGCGCTCGACAGGTTTTGCGAAGGATGTGTCAGCCCAGGGTTGGGAAGGCTTTCGGACATGAAAAAACCGGGGCGCCGCAGCACCCCGGTTTTCATGTCGGGCGAAACGGCTTACTTCAGTGCCGTCTGGCTGCTGATCACCATGCCATGGATGTCGACATGCATTTCCATGTCCATCGTGTCGATGCGCTCGGCCTGGTGCTTCATGGCAGCGAACTGGGCCTTGGAGCGGGCGACGGCGTCGTCGGCCTTGTCCTTGGACGAGTCGCTGTCCTTGTCCATCGCATCGGCCGCGGCGGCGAGAGCGTCGACCTTGTCCTGCATCAGCTGGACCCAGGACAGGTACATTGCCCCGTTGAGATGCATCCGGCTCATCTGGCCGGCGTCGCCGCCGGGTTCCTTGAGCGTGTCGGCGAGCTTGGCGTCCTCGCCCGCGCCCACGCCGAGCGCCAGCGCCTTGTCGCCCATCGCCACCCAGGCCGGCTGTCCGAGCATGCCCGCCATCTGCGGAGGCAGTGCCACCGGCTTGCCGTCATTGGTGGGCTTCAACTGGGCCAGTGCCGGCACCATCATCTGGCCCATGGCGAGCAGGCCGGAGGGATTGCTGGTGGCCAGCACCAGGCGGCCGCTGAAGGTCGGCAGGCTCGAGTTGGGATTGGGCGTGAGTGTATCCAGCGCGATGCGTACACCCAGCAGGTCGCCGAACGGCGGTATGGCCGCCTTCTGCATGGCCGGACCGAGTTTGGCAAAACCCTCGTTGAGATCGGTCAGCGCGGGGCAGGTGAACGGCTTGGCCGCCACCGCGTCGGCCTGGGCCAGCCAGAACGTACGCAGATCGGAAACCGGCAGCGCCAGACTCAGGTCGAACGGTGCGGTACCGGCGCTGCCGAGGCCGGGAAGATCGACCTTGAGTTCGCTGAAGGTCTTGCTGATATCGTCCGCCAGTGCGATGTCGATGCGGGCATCCTGGTGCTTGGCATCGAGTTTGGTATAGCCGAAGCTGATCGAAGGCATCCGCGCGGCGATGCGCGCGGCTTCGGTGCTGCAGGCCGGCGAGGTCTGCAACTGGTTTGCCACCGGTTCGCCGGTCTTGGCCGATTCGGCTTCGGCATGTGCCTTGCGGACTGACTCGGCCAGTGCATCCTTGCCGCCGAGCGCCAGCGGCAGCGCGCGGGTCAGGTCCAGCTCGCCGACCAACCATTTCTTGTAGCCCTTGGCCTTGGCCAGGTCGGCCAGGCGACCATCGTCCTGCATGCTTTTCTGCGGACGATCCAGGCCAAGCGCTTCACGCAGCAGGGCCTGTGGCGGGTTGGCGGGCAGCAGTGCCGCAACGCCCTGCTTGTCGACCGTGGCCAGAATCAGCTCGGTACCCGACTCGGCGGAAACGTATTTGCGATAGGTCTGCTTGCCTTCGGTGGCGACTGCAAGCTTCTTGCCGTAGGCGGTTTCGAGCCGGCCAATGAAGGCCTCGAAAGCTGCCGGATCGCTCAGCTGGAAACGCATGACCGGCGCCAGACCCAGGCCGTAAAACGCGGAATAGCCCTTCAGATCCAGTCCGGTGGACTTGGCGAAACCTTCCACCGTCTTGCCGTTGAATTCGGCGCGCAACGCACGCAGCAGGCGTGCGCCGTCAGGGTCCTTTTCCGCGAGGCGGTCGGCGGCGGCGTCGATCTGGGCCAGTTGGGACGGCAGCTGGGCATCCGCCTCGGCGAGCAGCGCCTTGCGGGTGCTGTCGTCCATGATGTCCAGATTGGCCACGACGTAAGGCGTGTCGGCCGGTACGAAGGCCAGCGGTGCATCCTTGTCCTTGTGCGAGCAGGCCGCCAGCATGACGCTGGCCAGGCCCATCGCGAGATAGCGCGTAGTCGATCGCATGGTGATCCCCGGTGTGGTGAGTGCTTCGCCGGTCATTATGCCTGCTTGGCCGGGGTGCTGCCGGGGCGATCGGGTGGCAGGACCCGGCCTTGCCGGGGGCCGGATGCGACGGGATTCAGCGTGCCAGCACTTCGTTCAACACGGCCATGCGCACGAAAACGCCGTTGCCGACCTGTTCGAGGATGCGCGACTGGGCGCCATCGGCCACATCCGAGGCGATCTCGATGCCGCGGTTGATCGGCCCCGGATGCATGACCAGGCAGCCCTTGGCCGCCCGTTCCAGCCGTCGCTGGTCCAGCCCGTAGTACGCGAAGTACGCCGCTTCGTCCGGCAGCTCGATCGCGGCCATGCGTTCCTTCTGCAGGCGCAGCATCAATACCGCATCGGCACCTTCGATGGCCTCGTCGAAATCGTCGTAGCGCTGGCCCTCGGGCACCTCGTCGACGTCGGGCATCAGCTCGTCCGGCGCGCACAGGCGTATTTCCTTGACGCCCAATGCGGTGAAAGCGTTGATGTCGGAACGGGCCACGCGTGAATGCTTGATGTCGCCGCAGATCACCACACGCAGGTTTTCGAAATCCGAGCGGTGCTGGCGGATGGTCAGCGCATCGAGCAGGCCCTGGGTGGGATGGGCATGGTTGCCGTCGCCAGCGTTGATCACCGACACGCCGCTCATGGCGTGGCGGACCAGCTCGTCGGGGGTGCCTGACTGCTTGTGGCGCACGATGATCGCGTCAAGATGCATCGCTTCAAGCGTGTGCAAGGTGTCGAACAACTCCTCGCCCTTGCTGGTCGAGGACAAGCCGATGTCGAAGTTGATCACATCCGCGCCCAGTCGGCGGGCGGCCAGTTCGAACGAGGTGCGGGTGCGCGTGGATGGCTCGAAGAACAGGTTGAGCACCGTGCGCCCGGCCAGGACGTCCAGCTTGCGCGTACCGTGGGCGCAGGCATCGCGCAGCGCCTCGGCACGGTCGAGCAGGCGCACGATGGTTTCGCGCGGCAGGTTTTCCAGGGTGGTCAGGTGGCGCAGGCGAGGGCTCATGGTGTGGATTCGCTGGGTGGAGGGTGGTGCGTTCTAAATCGGGCTTGCAGATTGTCCGGACGTAGCGGCCTCGGCCAGCCAGCGTTCGAGGATGACGGCGGCGGCCTCGGCATCGATGCTGGCCGCGTCACGGCGGCGTTTGAGTCCGGCGGCGCGGCCGGCGGCGAATCGTTGCGCGGCTTCCTGCGAGCTGTGGCGCTCGTCGACCAGCTCGACCGGCAGCCTGTAGCGCTGCTGCAACTGGGCCGCAAACGCGCGCGCGCGCCGACTGGCTGGCTGCTCGGTGCCCTCGAGGGTCAGCGGCAGGCCAACCACGAGCACGTCAGGCTGCCATTCACGACGCAGTGCGTCGAGCTGGTTCCAGTCAGGCTGATCGTCGTGGATCGGGAGAGTGGTCAGCGCGCGGGCGGTGGCGGTGAAGCGGTTGCCGATGGCGACACCGGTCAGGCGGCTGCCGACATCGAATCCGAACACACAGCTCATGCGTGGCCCGCGTAGCCGGACAACTGGCGCGGGTCGACTCCGACGAGGCCGGCGGCGGCGCTCCAGCGTTCTTCCAGCGGGGTATCGAAAACCACCCGGCTGCAGGCCTCGGTGGTCAGCCAGGCGTTGGCCATCAACTCCTGTTCGAGCTGGCCGGCGTCCCAGCCGGCGTAGCCGAGCACCATGATCGCCTGGCGTGGACCTTCCCCCGCGGCCATCGCCACCAGGATGTCGCGCGAGGTGGTCACCGACCAATCGGCGTTGATGCGGAAGCTGGAATCCCAGTCACCGGGTTCGCGGTGCAGCACGAAGCCGCGTTCCTGCTGTACCGGGCCGCCGATCAGCACCGGCGCATCGGCCAGCTCGCCGTCCTCGCATTCGAGTTTCATCTGGGCCAGCACGTCGCCGAAACGGTACTCGGACAGCTGGTTCACCAGCAGGCCCACCGCACCGTCTTCATCATGCTGGCACAGCAAGGCGACGCCGCGCGAGAACGGCGGGTCGGCCAGACCGGGCATCGCGATCAGGAAATGTCCGGTGAGTGTCTGGGGTTGCATGGCAGCCATGCGCTTATTGTAGTCGCAGCTGCGCGCGAGCGCTGGTTTCCACGGCGCACTGATCCGTTCGCCGCCCGTGCTGAACAGGTCAGGGCATCCTCAACGCGTCTGCAACACGTTGTTGGGCTGGAATTGCCAGGTGCGGGTGATGTTGAGCTCGTCGATATGCTCGCCGCTGCGTGGTGCCGGCGGGAAGGGTGCGGCCAGGCGCACGATGCGTTCGGCGGCGGCATCCAGGATCTGGAACCCCGAGCTCTGGATCACGTCGATGCTCTTGATGCTGCCATCGAGGTTGAGCACCACGGTGAGCAGCACGTTGCCGTGCAGGCCGCGCCGGCGCGCCTCCTCGGGATAGTTCAGGTTGCCGACCCGCTCGACCCGGTCGGACCAGCCGCGCATGTAGGCAGCATAGGCGTATTCGCGCGTATTCGCGGTGAGGTATTTGACTTTCGGTCGCTTGGCGTAGTCCACCTTCTTGCGGCGCAACTCGGCTGCCAGCTGGGCGATGGTCTGCTGACGCTGCAGCTCGGCCGCCGTGGGCGTCGCGTGCTGCGGATCGACCTCGGTCTGCGTCGGGTCGCTGCTGGCGCTGAAGTCGCTTCGGCCGGTGGTGGTGACCATCCGGGTTGGCGTCGCGGTGCGCGGCGTCGGCGTGGTGTCCACCATCGGCCGAGCCGCGACGCCGGGATCGGGGCGCGGCAGCGCGCCGGAAAACACCTGCGACGGACGCGCGGCATGATCGCCCTGGCCACCGCCCCGGTTGTTGGCCTGGGCCAGGAAGTCCGCCTTGTCCGGCGTCTCCTGGTTGGCGACGTTGACCAGCGCCACATCCAGCGTCGGCAGGTTCGGGGTCGGTCGGGCGAAATGGAAGGTGATGCCCAGCAGCAGCACGCCGTGCAGGAGCAGCGAGAAAAGCATGGTGGCGCCGATCGGATCGGGGCGGCTGTTGACGGTTGCAGTGGCACTCACGCAGTACGGTTTCCACGGGTATGCCGTTCGATGGCGTCGAACAGCTGGCCTGCAATATTAAGCCCGAACTGGCTGTCCAGTTCGCGCACGCAGGTCGGGGATGTGACGTTGATCTCGGTCAGGTAGTCGCCAATGACGTCCAGGCCGACGAACAGCAGCCCGCGTCGACGCAATTCCGGGGCCACTTGCGCCACGATCCAGCGATCGCGCTCCGATAGCGGCACACCCTCGCCACGACCGCCAGCGGCCAGATTGCCGCGGAATTCGTTGCCTTGCGGGATGCGCGCCAGTGCATAGGGCACCGGTTCGCCCTCGATCACGAGGATGCGCTTGTCGCCGGCGCTGATCTCGGGGATGTACTTCTGGGCAATCACCATCTGTCGCTCGTTGCCGTGGCTGTCACCCCCGAGCAGGGTTTCCATCATCGAGTTGAGGTTGCTGTCGTCATGGCGGACGCGAAAGATGCCTCGGCCGCCCATGCCATCGAGCGGCTTCAGCACGATCTCGCCATGCTCGGCGGCAAACCGACGCAGTTCGGCGGGTTCGCGCGCGACGAGGGTGGGTGCGATGCATTGCGGAAAGGCCAGCGCGAACAGTTTTTCGTTGCAGTCACGCAAGGCCTGCGGGTCGTTGACCACCATGACCCCGGCACGCTGGGCAGTTTCCAGCACCATGGTGTCGTAGATGAACTGCGCATCGACCGGCGGGTCCTTGCGCATCAGCACCACGTCGAGCTCGCGCAGGTCGCGCCACTGCGGCTCGCCCAGCGTGTACCAGTCGCCTGGATTGTCGCGCACGGCCAGCGTGGCCAGGCGCGCCCACGGCACGCCATCACGCAACGCCAGGTCGCCCTGTTCGAAATAGTGCAGCGCATGGCCACGTCGCCCGGCTTCCAGCAGCATGGCCAGGCTGGTGTCCTTTGCCACCTTGATTTCGCCGATGGGATCCATCAGCACGGCGACCGAAAGAGTCATCGCGTTTTCTCCTGAGTTGCCAGGTTTGTGCGTTGGCACCCGCAGGTGGGGCCCGGCAGGTGGCTATACTAACGGCGCCTCGCCTGTGCAGCTGTCTGGTGACGGCAGGTTGCAGGTTGGGGTGTCACTGTTGATCGGATGGTGCCAATTTGGGTCAACTTGTGCGAACGAGGGACGCTGCGTGTGATTATTGCTTGACAGTTTTGCCGGGCAGGCAGTAAACAGCAAGGCTTCGGAGATGCCGCCGCAACGCGGGTTTCCAATGGATTGATCAATGAAATTTCCACATGTGTACCATTAGGCATAACCGTTGCATGCCATGGTGCTTGTCCTGAGCTCGTGGCGAGCCGCAGGGGGGAGTAAGTGAATTTGAACGCAACTGCTACTGATTTGGCGGGTCTCAAGGTCATGGTGATCGATGATTCCAAGACCATTCGGCGTACCGCGGAGACCCTGCTGAAGAAAGAGGGCTGCGAGGTGCTGACTGCAGTCGATGGTTTCGAGGCGCTGGCCAAGATCTCCGACCAGAAGCCGGCGATCATCTTCGTCGACATCATGATGCCCCGACTCGACGGCTATCAGACCTGTGCGTTGATCAAGAACAATCCGGAATTCCGCGCCACGCCGGTGATCATGCTCAGCTCGAAGGATGGTCTGTTCGACAAGGCACGCGGCCGCATCGTGGGCGCCGAGCAGTACCTGACCAAGCCATTCACGCGCGACGAGTTGCTCGGCGCGATCCATCGTCATGTCAGTACCGCGGCAAGCCACTGATCGCAGATTTGGAAGGGGGAGCTGTGGCCAACATTCTCATCATCGACGATTCGCCCACCGACGTGCGCGTGTTCACCACGCTGCTCGAACGGGCCGGCCACCAGGTGGCTGCCGTGAGCGCGGCCGAGGAAGGCATTGAACAAGTGCGGGCCAACCCGCCGGACCTGGTCATCATGGACGTGATCATGCCGGGCATGAACGGGTTCCAGGCCACGCGCACGCTCACTCGTGATCCGAAGACCCAGCATGTGCCGGTGGTGATGATCACCACCAAATCGATGGAAACCGACCGCGTCTGGGGCATGCGTCAGGGAGCTCGTGCGTTCATCACCAAACCGGTGAACGAAAAGGAACTGCTGGCCTGCATCAATGACTTGCTGTCGAGCGCAACATGAACGACTCCGTCAACCGCACCCCGTTCGAGATCCTCGCCCGTTACGAGCAGTTGTCGCTGGCGCATGCCTCCGACACCCAGGATCGGTTCGAAGCACCCGGGTTGTGGCGTGGTATCGGTTTCCGCGTCGGTTCGCGGATGCTGGTCAGCGGCATCGACGAAATCAGCGAGCTGCTGGCGGTGCCGGTGCTCACCCCGGTGCCGGGTACCCAGGCCTGGTTGCTGGGCGTGGCCAACGTTCGCGGCAACCTCGTGCCGGTGGTCGATATCGCCCGTTTCCTGTTCGGCGAACGGGCGCAGAACTCCGACCGCAGCCGTCTGCTGGTGGTGCGTCAGGGAACCGGCAACGTGGCCTTGCTGGTGGATGAAGTATTCGGCCAGCGCACGGTCGACGCGGAGCAGCGTCAGCAGGCGCAGGAAGAGGACGACCCCCGGCTGGCCCGATTCGTGGACAGTCGGGTGGGCGAGCAGCAGATGGCCATTTTCAGCATGAACCGGCTGGTGCGCGCCCCTGATTTTCGGCAGGCCGCGGCCTGACGGCAGGATGACGCCAGCCCGTGGAGGGGCCGGCGTCGGCTCCCGGGCCGGGCAAGTGGGGAGACAAGCCTTGGCTGGCATGCGCCTCGGGCGATGCGGCACCGGCAAAGTATCAGCGGCACAAATCAGTTAGACCGATGAGGTGAACATGAGCACTACAGGGGGCGTCAGCCGGGAACGCGGATATACCGCACTCATTGTCCTGCTGCTGATTGCGATTGGCTTCGCGGCAGTTGACTTCTTCATGCTCAACCAGAAGAACGGCGAGGATCGCCAGGCGATCGCGTTGACTACGCAAATCCAGGTGTTGTCGCAGCAGACGGCGAAATTCGCGCTGGAATCCGCTGACGGCAATACCGACTCCTTCAAGGAGCTCGAAGCCACGCGCAACGCCATCGACTCGGCCGTGAAACGGCTGAACAAGGGCGATCCGACCAGTGGCATGGAACCCTACGCGGACAACAATGCCACGCCGGCAGGCCGCGCTGTCAGCGCGCTTGACGCCTCGTGGACCAAACTCGATTCCGATATCAGCAAGATCCTGTCGAACAAGGCCGTGGTGCTGGACTCCGGCCAGCGCGCGGCCACGCTGTCGCAGCAGATGCCCTTGCTCAACTCCAGCATGGAACAGGTGGTCAACATCCTGCAGCAGCGCAACGGCAGTTCCGAGCAGATGCTCGGCACCTCGCGCCAGATGCTGTCGGCTGACCGAATCATCCGCCGCGTGCAGGAAGTCCTGCAGGGTGGCGACAACGCGCAGTCGGCCGCCGATGGTCTGTCGCGTGATGCGCAGCTTTACGGCAGCGTGCTGAAGGGCCTGATCGAGGGCAATCCGGACAGCGGCGTGCGACCGATCAACGACTCGAATGCGCGCAAGATCCTGGCCGACATGCAGTCGGAGTGGGACAAGCTGGCCGACCCGGTGGCCAAGCTGGTTGCCGCGGCCGGGAATATCGCCGACGTGAAGCGCGCCGGCAACCAGGCCTCACTGGATTCGCAGACGGTGCTGCTCCGCGCAAACGATTTGTCCGACCAGATCGGCAAGCTGCCCTTGCGACGCTTGTTCCCGAACGTGTGGTGGGGCCTGTTCGGCGCTATCGCGGCGGTCGCGTTCGCCCTGCTGCTGGTTATCGCCCTGGTCACCGACCAGCGCAAGCGGTTTGCCCAGAGTACCGAGCTGAACCAGCGCAACCAGGAGGCCATCATGCGCCTGCTGGACGAGATGGGCTCGCTGGCCGAAGGCGACCTGACGGTCAAGACCACGGTGTCGGAAGACATCACCGGCGCGATCGCGGACTCGGTGAACTACGCCATCGACGAGCTGCGAACCCTGGTGACCACCATCAACGAGACCTCCGAGCAGGTGTCCTCGTCGGCCCAGGAAACGCAGACCACCGCGCGCCACCTGGCCGACGCGGCGGAGCAGCAGGCGCAGCAGATCAGCTCGGCAACCTCCGCGATCAATCAGATCGTGAGCTCGATGGACGTGGTGTCGAAGGATTCCGCCGAATCGGCCGACGTGGCCGAGCGCTCGGTGAAGATCGCCTCGCGCGGCGCGGAAGTGGTGCGTGAAACGATCTCGGGCATGGACTCGATTCGTGACCAGATCCAGGAAACCTCCAAGCGCATCAAGCGCCTGGGCGAATCCTCGCAGGAGATCGGCTCCATCGTCGAACTGATCAACGACATTGCCGAGCAGACCAACATCCTGGCCTTGAACGCCGCGATCCAGGCGGCATCGGCGGGTGAGGCGGGCCGCGGCTTCGCGGTGGTGGCGGACGAAGTGCAGCGACTGGCAGAGCGATCCACCAGTGCCACCAAACGTATCGAGACCCTGGTGCAGACGATTCAGTCCGACACCAACGAGGCGGTGAACTCGATGGAACAGACGACCGCCGAGGTGGTCGCCGGTGCGCGTCTGGCCGAGGATGCGGGTAGCGCGCTGGGCGATATCGAGCGCGTTTCGCATGACTTGTCCGCCCTGATTCAGAACATTTCGTCTGCAGCGCGCGAACAGTCCGCCGCAGCAACCGACATTTCAGTGTCGATGAACGCGATCCAGGAAATTACTTCGCAGACCTCGCAAGGCGCCAGCCAGACGGCCGACTCGATCGGTACGCTGGCGCAGTTGGCAAGCGATCTGCGGCGGTCGGTGGCTCACTTCAAGTTGCCGGGATGATATCGGTCGGAACAGGCACCAGCCGAATGAATACACGCACAAAACGGGGGGCAGTCTCGCTGGTTTCGCAATGCCTGCATGGCGAAATCGCTGAGAGAGGCGCATGAGACTTCAAGACCACATCGATTTCACCACGCTGCAGTGGGTCAAGCCGGAACTCGACGACACCCTGTCGGTTGCGCGCGAGGCACTGGAGTCCTACGTCGACAATCCGGACAAGCGCGATTTCATGCGTACTTGTGCGGATCATCTGCATCAGGTGCACGGCACGCTGAAGATGGTCGAGCTGTACGGCGCAGCCATGGTCACCGCGGAGATGGAAAGTCTGGCCAGTGCCCTGCTGGACGACCAGGTTACCCAACGCGAGGAAGCCTACGCCGCGCTGATGCGCGGTCTGATGCAATTGCCCGACTATCTGGAGCGGCTCTCCAGCGGTCATCGTGATGTGCCGGTGGTTCTGCTGCCGTTGCTGAATGACTTGCGCGGCACGCGCGGTCAGGAAGAGCTGCCCGAGTCGGCCATGTTCCACCCCAACCTGGACGCCTTCCTGCCCGAGCAGGCGCCTGCGGCCATGAGCGAGGCCTATGCCGCGTCGCATCGCGGCGAGCTGCCTGGCCTGCGCTTGCGCTTCCAGCATCAGTTGCTGGCCTGGTTCCGTGGGCAGGATGCTGCCCAGCAGCTGATCGGCATGCGCAAGACCCTGCTGGCTATCACGGCACGTTGCCACCACGTGCACGGTCGCCGTCTGTGGTGGATTGCCGCTGGCGTGCTGGAGGGGCTGGAGCAGGGCATGCTCAAGGGGCAGGCCGCCGAAGTGCGCCAGTTGATCGGCAAGGTGGACCGCAACATCCGCTTGCTCATCGAACACGGGGAAAACAGCCTGCGCTCCGGCGATGCCGACGAGGTCGCGTGCAAGCTGCTTTATATCGTGGCCCAGGCCAAGCAGCGCAGCCCCCACATGGAGCAGCTGCGGGCCACCTACGGCTTGGACAGCCTGCTGCCCAATGCGGGTGAACTGGAACACGCACGTGGTTCGATGGCGGGGCACAACCGGGCCCTGCTCGATTCGGTGTCGCGGGCACTGAAAGACGACCTGCTGCGCGTCAAGGAAGCACTCGACCTTTTCCTGCGACAGCAAGATGCCGACCCGGCACAACTTGCGACGCAAGGCGAGGTGCTCGAACGGGTGGGAGACACCCTGGGCATGCTGGCGCTGGCGATTCCGCGCCGGGTGGTCAACGAGCAGCGGCGCGTGCTCGACGAGATCGCGAACCGCCTGCGCCCGGCCGACGAGGAAGCGTTGCTCGACGTGGCCGGCGCGCTGCTCTATGTCGAAGCTTCGCTGGATGACCACATAGAGAGTCTGGGCTCCGAGGACGAAGCGCCCGGCGCCGACACCATGCATGGCCTGCCGCGCAGCGAGGCGCTCGGCGTGGTCGCGACCTTGATGCAGGAGGCCATCGGCAATACCGGTGGCGTCAAGGACGCCATCGTGGCGTTCGTGGAATCCGGCTGGGAGCACGATCGCCTCGCCGGCGCCCCGCAGCTGATGGACGAGGTTGGCGGTGCCATGCGCATGCTGTCGTCGCCGCGCCCGGCAGAACTGGCGCAAGGCGTGGGCCGCTTCATCGACTACGAGCTGCTGCGCGATCATCGTGTGCCCAGTGGGGCGCAGATGGACCATCTGGCCGATGCGCTGGCCGCGCTGGAGTACTACCTGGAGGCTGCGCGCGAGCATCGCGGTGGCCTGGAACACATTCTGGATGTCGCCGAGCATAGCCTGGGCCAACTCGGCTACTGGCCGGTACCGTCCATGCGCGCGGAGCCCGCCCCGGCTGTGGTTGATGCCGTCGTCGTCGATGCTGACGCCGGCACCGGGCACGACGAGCATCCCGAGCTGTCCGAGTCCGTCAGCCTGCTGCCTGGCCAGGACCTTGGAAACCTGTTCATCGGTGATGCGCAAGCGCCAGCCGAGGCGGAGCATGACATCGCCGGCATGCGCCTGGCCGATACCGGGTCGCATCTGTCCGAAGGTGCCACAGATGCCCAGTCGGACGAGGACTGGGTCGAGGTCGAGGAAGAGGTGGTCGAGCAGTTGCCGGTCGCCGATCCACTGGCGGCGGACACCGGCTTCAATGCCAATGCCGAAGGCATCGACGACGACATCCGCGAGATCTTCCTCGAGGAAATGCAGGAGGAAATCGACAACCTCAATGCGGCCGAGAAGGAGTGGCTGGCCGATCCGACGCAGACCCCGGCGCTGGTCAGTATTCGTCGTTCGTTCCACACCTTGAAGGGTTCCGGTCGTCTGGTTGGCGCCGGCGTACTGGGTGAGTTCGCGTGGAAAGTTGAGGACATGCTCAATCGCGTGCTCGACAACACCATCGAGCCGACCCAGAACGTGCAGGACCTCACTCACCACGCCATCGAGGCCTTGCCCCAGTTCCTCGCCGCGCTCAAGGGCGAGGGCGCGCCGGACGCGCCGCTCAGCGCCATCATGCAGACGGCCGATCAATTGGCCGCGGGTCGTCAGGCAAGTCTTGCCGACCATGCACCACGCGCCACCGAGACGGTAACGCGTACCGTCATCCGGCGTGTGCCACGCGCCCAGGTCGAAGCCGACAATGTACCGAAGGCCGGCTTGACCGACGCCGACGTCGTCGCAACCGCCGCCGCTTCGCCGGAACCGGAGCCGGTCACCGCCGAATCGCTGATGAGCATGCCGGTGATGCCGCCGGTGGATCCGGTGTTGCTGGAAATCCTGCGCAGCGAAGTGGCGCAGTACCTGCAGACCATACGTGCTGCCATCCAGCGTACCGACGGCGAGCTTCCGGTGACCGAGGAACTGTTGCGTGCGGTGCATACCCTGCACGGCGCCATTGCGATGGTTGACGTCCCGCTGCTGACCGAGTTGTTGTCTCCACTGGAGGGTTTGTTCAAGCGCCTGCGTGCCTCCGGTCAGCCACTCTCGGCGGAAGGCGTGCGCCTGCTTGGCCAGGCGGCTGACGTGGTCGACCAGGTCATGGGTCAGTTCGACGCCGCCGATCCGAAGCTGCCGAACGTCAACGTGCTTACCGCGCAGATCATCGCGATGCGCGACAACTATCCGGAGTCACAGGTTCCACACGTGGTATTCGAGCCACGGGACGACGAAGGCGACCTTGCCGACTCCGCGGCGACAGCGGGAGCCGGTATTGACGAGGAGGCGATGGACGCTGCGGCGCTTTTGAGCGATTCCGAAGCAGCCGGCGAGCATGACCCCACCGTCGGCCAGTCGCATGATGACGTGGCGGCCGAGATGGCTGCGGCGTTGAATGCATTCGAACTTGATGCCGCCAATGAGCAAGCGGCCGCCGAGCAGGCCGCCGCCGAGCAAGCAGCAGCCGAGCAGGCCGCAGCCGAGCAAGCAGCAGCCGAGCAAGCAGCAGCCGAGCAAGCAGCAGCCGAGCAAGCAGCAGCCGAGCAGGCAGCAGCCGAGCAAGCCGCCGCCGAGCAAGCCGCCGCCGAGCAGGCCGCAGCCGAGCAGGCCGCAGCCGAGCAAGCCGCAGCCGAGCAAGCCGCAGCCGAGCAGGCCGCAGCCGAGCAGGCCGCAGCCGAGCAAGCTGCGGCCGAGCAAGCTGCAGCGGAGAACACCAAGCAAGCGCGTACGCCGGAGACCCCCTTCACCTTGCCCGATGGTGGCGAGATCGATGCGGATCTGCTGGAGGTGTTCATCGATGAGGCGCGCGAGATTCTCGATCACGCCGACGGTGTGCTGGCGCAATGGCACGCCGATCCGGGCGAGTTGTCCTGTGTGGGCGAGTTGCAGCGCGACTTGCATACCCTGAAGGGTGGTGCCCGAATCGCCGGCCTGATGTCGGTGGGTGATCTGTCACACGCGATCGAGACCCTGCTCGAGAAGCCGATCCGCGACAGCAGCAAGGCCCCGGGCCTGATCAACGCCCTGGAGGCAAGCTTCGACCAGTTGCATGCGTTGGTGCAGCGGGTGTCGCAGGGCCAGATGCCCGAATACCCGCAAGACACCATTGATCACCTGCTGACCCTGGCAGGCGAGAAAGTGCTGGCCGATGACGAGGTATTGGCGGCGATTGCCTCGCCCACGCCAATTGAGGATGCGCCGCGGCCAGCGACTGCCGCCGCCAGCAAGGAGACCGATCTGCCGGAGTTGTTGCCGGAGCTGGAGCACGAGGTCCACTCCTCGCAGGAGCAGATTCGTGTCCGCGCCGACCTGCTCGACAACCTGGTCAGCCACGCCGGCGAAGTGGCGATCTATCGTTCGCGCCTCGAACAGCAGGTTGCCGGGTATCGCTTCAACTTGGTCGAGCTGGAGCAGACCGTGGCCCGCCTGCGCAGCCAGCTGCGCATGCTGGAGATCGAGACCGAAGCGCAGATCATCGCGCGCTTCCAACGCGAGCATCGCGAGGCCGGCCTGACCGTGTTCGATCCGCTCGAGCTGGATCGTTACTCGCAACTGCAGCAGTATTCGCGTGCGCTGGCCGAGTCGGTATCCGATCTGGTGTCGATCCAGAACATGCTGGACGAGCTGACGCGCCAGGCCGAAACCTTGCTGATCCAGCAATCACGGGTCAGCACCGAGCTTCAGGACGGCTTGCTGCGCACCCGCATGTTGCCGTTCGACACGATGGTGCCGAACTTGCGCCGTACCCTGCGCCAGGCGGCGCAGGAGCAGGACAAGCGCGCGCAGCTGTACGTGGACGGCGCGCACGGCGAAATGGATCGCAACCTGCTCGACCGCATCAAGGCGCCGTTCGAACACATGCTGCGCAACGCGATCGCGCATGGCATCGAGAGCCCGGCGGAGCGCCGCAAGGCTGGCAAGCCGGTCGAGGGTTCGGTCCATATCAAGGTGGCGCGCGAGGCGACCGAGGTCGTGATCAGGGTCAGCGATGACGGTCGTGGCCTTAATCGCGAGGCCATTCGCAAGCGTGGCATCGAGCGTGGCCTGCTTCGCGCCGAAACCCGGCCCAGCGACAACCAGTTGCTGTCGCTGATCACCCAGCCCGGCTTCTCCACCGCCAGCACGGTCACCCAGCTGGCTGGTCGTGGCGTCGGCATGGACGTGGTGGCAAACGAGATCAAGCAGCTCGGTGGTTCGCTCTCGATCGAGTCCGAAGAAGGCCAGGGCACCACCTTCGTGCTGCGCCTGCCGTTCACCCTCGCGGTGACCCAGGCGATCCTGGTGCGCATCGGCGAAGCCACCTTCGCGATCCCGATGACCTCGGTGCAAGGCGTGGCGCGCGTCGATCCGGAGGATCTGGCGACGATGCTGACCGGGGACGAACCCACGTTCACCTATGGCAACGAGGCCTACGGAATCCACGATCTGGCCGAGCTGCTCGGCTTGCCGCCCGGCCTGCCCACCGAGGACGAACAGCAGCCGCTGCTGCTGACCCGCGCCGGCGACCTGCGTGCAGCGATTCGCATCGACGCCGTGTTGGGCTCGCGCGAAATCGTGGTGAAGTCGGTCGGCCCGCAGATCAGTTCGGTACCCGGTCTGCTCGGCGCCACGATCATGGGCGACGGTTCGGTGCTGATCATTCTGGATCTGGCACCACTGGTTCGCCACGGCATGATCCGTCGCGAACAGCGTCTGGCCGAGGGACTCAGCGCGGTCCAGGCGCCGGTCGTCGAAGAGGTGCAGGTACGACCGTTGGTGATGGTGGTCGATGACTCGATCACCATGCGCAAGGTCACCAGTCGCGTACTGGAGCGTCACGAGTACGAGGTCAGCACCGCCAAGGACGGTGTCGATGCGCTGGAGAAGCTGCATGAACGCGTGCCCGACCTGATGCTGCTCGACATCGAGATGCCGCGCATGGACGGTTACGAGTTGGCCACCCACATGAAGGCCGATCCGCGGCTGCGTGACGTGCCGATCATCATGATCACCTCGCGTACCGGCGACAAGCATCGCCAGCGGGCATTCGACATCGGTGTGGATCGGTACGTCGGCAAGCCCTACCAGGAGGCCGAGTTGCTGCTGCAGATGAGCGAAGTGCTGGAACAGCGCGCCATGGAGCGGGTCAATGACTGACACGCCACCAGCGGTTGCGTTGCTGTTCGACGACACCGAGCTTGGCGGACACCTGCGCGACGCACTGCATGAACGCGGCGCGCAAATCGTCCACGAAGGTGGTGTGTCCAGCATCAGCCGCGAGTTGCTGGAGCAGGTGGGCGCCGATGTGCTGGTCGTCAATCTGGATGACGGCGCCGACGATGCGCTCGATCGCCTGTATGAGGTGATCGACGGCGACCGGCCGCGGGTCGTGTTCAACGACGCCCAGGCCAGCCGCAGTCTGGATGGTTGGGATCGTGCCCGCTGGGCTCGTCATCTGGCGGTGAAGGTACTCGCCGAAGGCGATGTCGACCCGCCGCGTCCTGCCGACGCGCGTGAGGTCCAGCCGCCCGAGGTGGTGCCGGCGCCGCCTGTGGCAGTGCCCGTCGAGGCCGAGACTGGCTCCCAACTGGTCCTCGAGGACGCTCCCGAAGAGGAAGCGCTGCCGCTGCAGGCCGACGTGGAATTGCCGCCCGCCTCGGAACCCGAAAGCATCCCGGACTCGCTGGAATCGTTGGCGACGGAGTCGGCAGCCGGTCTGGACATGGGCGAGGTCGAGGATTTCACGTTGCCCGCCGACGATGCTCCGGCACAGGCCGAAGACGAGTCCGCCGAATCCTCCGAAGACCTGGCAGCCGAACTGGAGGCGCTGCTGGCCTCTGGCGATCTGCCTGGCGAGGACGACGAGGAGTCGGCTGGACCGGGCCTGCGGTTCACCGGCGACGAGGAGCCACCAGCTCTCTTCGACGGCAATTTCGGCGTGCCGGAACACGATGATCAAGATGTAACCGAAACCACGTCGGAGTCGGAGTCTGTCGCTCCGTCCGACGCGCCAGACCTGGCTTCCGGCGACGATGGCATGGAACTGTCGCAACCGACCGAGGCATGGTTGGCAACCAAGCCGGCCGCAGCAGCCGAGCCGATTCCGGCCCCGGCGCCTGCCGCGGTGAGCGCGCCCGATGGCTGGGCGCTGGTCGACGATGATGCACAGGCAGAGTCCGAAGACAGGCCGGATGCCGCGGCATTCGGCATCGAGAAGGTCAGTGCGGCCGATTATCTGGCACCGGATGTCGAAGCCGTTTCGCCCGATGTCGAGCCCACGATGAGCCTGGAGCTGGTCTCGCTGGAGGAGTCGGTTGCGCCCCAGGCCTTCGTCCCGGACCACGAAATGCTGCTCGACGATCTGGGCTCCGCCTTGAGTCGGGTCGTGCTGCTGGGAGCGGGTGTCGATGCCGTCGAGTCCCTCGGAACTTTCCTGGCCGCGCTGCCGGCCAGCTCGCGCCTGACCTTCGTGCTCACCCAGCATCTGGGCAAGCAATCGGATGAGACCCTGGTCCAGACCTTCGCCAGCCAGTGCGCCTTGCCGGTACAACTGGCTGATGCGGCGCGTCGCGCCAAGCCTGGCGAGGTGTTGATGGTTCCAGCAGGACAGCAGATACGCCTGCGCCGTGACGGCAACGTCGAATTGCAGGCGCAAGACGAGAATGGCTCGCAGGAGCCGTCCATCGACTCCACTCTGAGCATGGCCGCCAATGTGTTTGGCCGCGATGCCCTGGCGATCGTGTTCGCCGGCCGCGGCAATGATGCCGTGGCAGGGTCGCAGGCGATCCATGATCGTGGAGGCCAGGTCTGGGTAGAGTCGTCGTCCGGGGAGCATTTTGCTGACATGGTCAGCGGAATCTTTGCCGAACGACTGGTCAGTTATTCCGGTACGCCGTCCGAACTGGCGGCGCACCTGATCGAGGTGTTTCCATGAGTGATCCGTTGCCGCGTGAAATCCGCTGCGTGCTGGTGCCGGTTGGCGACCTGCGTCTGTTGCTGCCCAATGCCACGATTGCCGAGGTGATCACGCAAAGCACACCCGAGCCGGTCGACGGCGCCCCGTCCTGGCTGCTCGGACGCATCGCCTGGCGTGGCTGGCGCGTACCGCTGGTCTCGTTCACGCGCCTGGCCGGAACCGCGGAGGGCGACGCCGAGTTGACCGTGCGTGTCGCCGTACTCAAGGCATTGGGCGGTGATCCGAAGCTGCCTTTCATCGCCGTGCTGACCCAGGGCTTCCCGCGCCTGACCACATTGAACGCCGAACTGATCATTCCGACCCATGATGGCAAGGACTTGCCGCCCGGCGTGCGTGCGCACGTGCTGGTGCGCGACGACGTGGCGATGATTCCCGACCTGGAATGGATCGAGGCAAGCCTGCTCGACCTGCTCGATGCCGTCGAGCCGGAGGACGAGGCGGCCGATCCGTGGACGGAGCTTTCCGACTCGGCGGACGGTGAGGCCTGATCTGCAGCGGACCAGTCGGGAATGCGCATGACAACTCCCCGGCGCACGTCCCCGATGCCATATGTCGTGGAGTGGCCAAGAGCCCCGGCGAGCGTTTCAGGACACGGCAAGCAGTCCCGGGCGTCGTCGTTGCGGGGCCCGCGGTGTGGCCTGCTCTTGGCATGGACTGAACAAGGCAGGGCTGGTGGGACTGCCTACTGCAGGTCGCCGTGGCAGGCCTGGATGGCAGCAAGCGCTGCCAGCCCTGCGGTCTCCGTGCGCAGGATGCGCGGCCCCAGACGCAGGCCCCGGAATCCGTGTTGCTGCAGCGCGCGGATATCTGTTTCGCCCAGACCGCCTTCAGGGCCGATGACCAACAGGCCGCCAGCGTCGGCGAAGTGCAGTTCACCAAGCGTGTCCTCCGCCTGCGGCATCAATGCCAGGCGCAGTGCACCATTGTCCGGAAGCTTGGCCAGCCAATCAGCAATCGGCTGGATGGGCTGGATTTTGGGAATGCGTGCGCGCCCGCTTTGCTCGCAGGCGCTGGTGGCCACCGACCGCCAATGAGCCACCCGCTTCAGCGCGCGTGGGCCATCCAGTCGGACCTCGGAGCGCTCGGTCAGCAACGGCACGATACCGATGGCCCCCAGCTCGGTGGCCTTCTGCACGATCAGGTCCATCTTGTCGCCGCGTGCGACGCCCTGGGCGAGTACCAACGGCAGGGGCGACTCATTCTGCAGTGCCTGGCATGACGTGATGCGAACCGTGACGGTGCGCTTGTCGATGGCGCTGATGGTGGTCTGGTAGTCGTAGCCGTCGCCGTTGAACAAGGTCAAGGGATCGCCCATGGTCAGTCGCAGCACGCGGGCAGCGTGTTCGCTCGGCTGCGCCGGCAGCGTCAGTTCGGCGCCGGCAGCCAGGGGCATGTCGGCATGAAGTCGGATGGTGCGCATGCGGTCGAACTTGCAAAAAAGCCAAGCATAGCGGAGCCGCTCGGGAAGGAGTCCCAGGTACCGCGCAACCTGAACGCGGACGAAGCCGTTTGGGCGGGAAGTTTGCCGGACACGCGCCATCGGTGCAGGATGGAGCGTACCTCCTGCTGCAATTACGAGGTTTCCCCATGTCCCGTGGAACCCTTTTCGCGGCCGGCTTGATCGCCGCTTTCGGCTTCGGATCCAGCGCGATGGCCTGGAGTCCGCCGACTTCAAGCCATGCCCAAACCCAATCCAGCCAGTCGAACCAGGAGCAGGCCAAGGCCAACCGGTCGGCTATCAAGCCCGGTGATCGCATGTGCCTGCGGCACACCGGCAGCCTGATTCACGCCAAGCCAGGCAGGTGTTTGCCGGTTGCCGGCAGCAGCTACAGCTCCGAAGACCTGCAACGCACCGGCGCGATGGATACTGCCGCTGCGCTGCAAATGCTCGATCCCAGCATTCGCATTGGGCACTGAGACCGTCTTCCGTCAGTCGCGTTTCAGTCCGCCACCGCGAGTGCGATGCCCTGCACGGCGGTGTCGACCAACAAGTCCAGCTCCTGTTCGGTGACCACGTACGGCGGCATGAAGTACACCACGCTGCCCAGCGGTCGCAGCAACACGCCATGCTTCAGGCCGTGCAGGTAGATGCGCATGCCGCGGCGTTCGGCGGCCGGGTAGGGGCGCCGGCTCTTCTTGTCGGCGACCAGTTCGACCGCGGCGATCATGCCGGTCTGGCGCACGTCGGCCACATGGGGGTGATCGCGCAACGGTGCGAGTCGGCCTGAGAGATGGGCAGCCAGCTTTCGATTGCGTTCCAGCACCGGTTCATCACGGAAGATCGCCAGCGTTTCCAGCGCCACCCGGCAGGCCAGCGGGTTGCCCGTGTAGCTGTGCGAGTGCAGGAAGGCCTTGCCGGCGTTGTACTCGGCGTAGAACGCGGCATACACCACGTCCGTCGTGAGCACGGCCGACAAGGCCATGAAGCCGGCAGTGAGTCCTTTCGACAGGCACATGAAATCCGGCGAGACGCCGGCTTGCTCGCAGGCGAACAGGGTGCCGGTGCGGCCGAAGCCGACCGCGATCTCGTCGGCGATGAAGTGCACCGAGAACTCGTCGCACAGCGCACGCAGGCCAGCAAGATAATCCGGGTGGTACATGCGCATGCCGCCGGCACACTGCACCAGTGGCTCGACGATGACGGCGCAGGTCTCGTGCGCGTGCCGTTCCAGCAGGCTGCGCAATTCCAGCAGGCGGCGCGCCGCGATCTGCGGCGGGGTTTCGCCCGGTTCGCCTTCGTAGCTGTCCGGTGATGGTGTCAGCAAGGGCGTCAGCAGCAGCGGGGCGTAGGTCTTGCGGTACAGCGCCACGTCGCTGATGGACAGCGCCCCCAGCGTCTCGCCGTGGTAGCTGCCGGTCAACGCGATGAAGCGTGTCTTCTCGCCGTGGCCCTGGTTGAGCCAGTAGTGGAAGCTCATCTTCAGTGCCACCTCGATCGCCGAGGAGCCGTTGTCGGCGTAGAACACGCGATTCAGTCCGGGCGGCGTGATGCGTACCAGTTCCTCGGCAAGCTTGAGCGCCGGCTCATGCGTGAAGCCGGCGAAGATCACGTGTTCCAGGGTGGTGGCCTGATCGGCCAGCGCGGCGGCAATGCGCGGGTTGGCATGGCCGAACAGATTGACCCACCAGGAACTTACGCCGTCGAGATAGCGCCGGCCATCGGCGTCGACCAGCCACGCGCCGTCGCCGCCCACGATCGGCACCATCGGGATGCTTTCGTGATCGTGCATCTGCGTGCACGGATGCCAGACATGTTTCAGATCACGCTCGGCGAGCGTGGCATTGCTGTTTTCGGGGATATTCATCCGGCTATGATCGACGTTGTGCCGCGCGCGCTCAAGTCGGCACCTGGATTTTCGGGAATCGACGCTTGAGATATTTGCGAAATATTTTGGTTGCGCTGGTCCTGCTGGCCGTGCTGATCCTGGCGCTGTTGTGGTTTCTGCCGGCGCGCTGGGCGATGCCGTGGATCGAGCCGCAATTGCACGGGTTGCAGCTGCGACAGGTACATGGTTCGGTATGGAATGGTGGAGCAGGCAAGGTCATCGGTATCGACGGACAAAGCCTCGGGCAGCTGCAATGGCAATTGTCCCGACGCGCGCTGTTGGGCGAGGTGCGTCTGCATGCTGCATTCGACGGGCCCCAGCTAGGGCTTTCGGGTGACGTGCGGCGCTTGTCGGACAACCGCATGGCCGCCGACAATCTGCGTTTGCATGCCGATCTGGCCCTGCTCGACACCTATCCCCCTTCACCCTGGGGGCGGCCGCGGGGCACGTTGCAGGTGACTGTCGACAACGTGGTGCTGCAAGGCGGTTGGCCGCTGCAATTGCAGGCGGATGGTCTGTGGCAGCACGCGGCGGTGCAAGCCGGAGAAGATGTCGTGGCCCTGGGCGACATGCGATTCGAGGCGCATGCGCAAGGTGGGGTGATCACCACGCAATGGCACGATACAGGCAACGGGCCGTTGAAAGCCGACGGTGAGCTGCAACTGAGCCCGCTCGGCTGGAGACTGGACACCACACTGCGCGCCCGACAGACTGATCCTGCGTTGCAACGCTGGCTGACCCGGTTCGGGCCGGTATCGCAGGACGGCAGTGTGCATATTCGGGAAAGCGGTGGCCTGGCTGGCAAGGCACCAATGACTGACAGGGGCGACACATCACCATGAATCCTGACATCGCCGCTTCGGCGCTGGCCGCGGCACGCGAGGCCGCGGCAGCTGCGGCCGAGGTGATCAAGCACTATTGGCATCGTGGCGTCGAGGTGGAATTGAAGGCTGATGCCACGCCGGTGACCGTAGCCGACCGCGAGGCCGAGCAGGCGATCAGGCAGATCCTGCAGGCAGCGCTTCCGCAGGCATCGATCTACGGCGAGGAGTTCGGTCTGGACGGCGAACGCGGCGGCCTGATGTGGCTGGTCGACCCGCTCGACGGCACCAAGAGCTTCGTGCGCCGCACGCCGTTCTTCTCCACCCAGATCGCGCTGATGGACGGCGACGATCTCGTGCTCGGCGTGTCCAGCGCCCCCGTATACGGCGAGACGATGTGGGCCAGCCTGGGCGGCGGCGCGTGGCTCGACGGCGAGCGTGTGCAGGTCGCTGCCACGAGTGCGATCGAGCAGGCTTCGCTCTCCATTGGCAACATCAAGACTCTCACTGGCGATGCGCGCTGGCACGCGCTGGGTGTGCTGATCCAGGACAGCAATCGGATTCGTGGCTACGGCGACTTCTGCCACTACCACCTGCTGGCGCGCGGCAGTCTCGATCTGGTGATCGAGTCGGACGTGAACATTCTCGACATCGCCGCGTTGGCGGTGATCGTGCGCGAGGCGGGCGGCGTGTTCACCGACCTCGACGGCTCGGCATTGACGCTGGACACGCGCGGTGTGCTGGCCGGCACACCCGCGATCCACGCTCAGGCCCTGCCGCGCCTGCGAGGGTAGTCGGCACGGGTTAGAATGTGTGGATGCCCAAACTGCCTACCATCCACGCCAAGCGGGACGTCACCCAAAGCCGTTTCCTTGGGGTCGAACAGATCGACCTCGAGTTTTCCAATGGCGCGCGGCGCACCTACGAGCGGCTGAAAGGCAGCGGCCTCGGCGCGGTGATCATGGTGCCGATGCTCGATGACGAAACCGTGCTGCTGGTGCGCGAATACGGCGGCGGCGTGGGTCGTTACGAACTGGGGCTGCCCAAGGGGCGGCTGGATCAGGACGAAACGGCGGAACAAGGCGCCGAGCGCGAACTCAAGGAAGAGATCGGTTATGGCGCGCGCAAGCTCAAGATCCTGCACAACCTGTCGCTGTCGCCGGCTTACATGACGCACATGGCGCATGTGGTGCTGGCGCAGGATCTCTACCCGGAAAAATTGCCCGGCGATGAGCCGGAGGAACTCGAGGTGGTGCCGTGGAAGATGGCCGAGCTGCATACGCTGCTCGGTCGCGACGACGTCACCGACGGGCGCTCGATCGCCGCGCTGTTCATGGCCCGCGAGTATCTCGCCGGGCGGTTCCAGCGATCATGAACGCGCCACCGGAATTCTCCCGCCGCATCGGCGAGATCGCGCGCGCCGCAGGCGACGCCATCCTGAAGATCTACCACGGCGATTTTGCCGTGCAGACCAAGGCCGATGCTTCGCCACTGACCGCCGCCGACCTGGCTGCCCAGCGGGTCATCGTGGCCGGCTTGGGCCAGCTTGAAACACGCTTGCCGATCCTGTCCGAGGAAGCCAAGGCTTTGCCGTGGGCGGAGCGTCAGCACTGGTCGCGCTACTGGCTGGTCGACCCGCTCGACGGCACCCGCGAGTTCGTCAAGCGCAACGACGAGTTCACCGTCAACATCGCCTTGATCGATCAGCGCCGTTCCGTGCTCGGGGTGGTGCTGGCGCCGGTCACGGGTGATCTCTACGTCGCCGAACTGGGCAAGGGTGCCTGGTTGCAGCGAGAGGCCGGCGGCGAGTGGCAGCATCTTCGCACGCGGCCGCTGACGCAGCCGGCGACCGTGGCTGGCAGTCGTTCGCACGGCGGCTCGCAGCGCACCACGCTGGAGCAACTGGTCGGCGGCGACTACCAGATGCTCGCGCTGGGCTCGTCGCTGAAGTTCTGCCTGATCGCCCGCGGCGAAGCGGACATCTACCTGCGCCGCGGCCTCACCAGCGAGTGGGATACGGCAGCGGCACAATGCGTGCTCGACGAGGCGGGCGGGGCGGTGCTGGATTTGCAGGGGCAGCCGTTCCGTTACAACCGCGGGGAGTCGTTGTTGAATCCGGAGTTTGTGGCGATCGGCGACGGCACGATTGACTGGGCCGCGCGACTGCAGGCGTTGGAAGTGTAGTGAGGAGTGAGGAGTGAGGAGTGAGGAGTGAGAGAGCGACATACACTCCTCGCGTCCTTTCACTTCTCATTCCTCTCCGCTCACTTTCGCCTCGCGCTCACGTTCGCCTCCTCTCACTCCTCACTCCTCTCCTCTCACTCCTCACTCCTCCCCACTCACTTCTAGCCTCATGCCCCGACACAGCCTCGACGACCTCCTTGCCATCATGGCGCGTCTGCGCGATCCGGAGCGCGGTTGTCCGTGGGATGTGCAGCAGGATTTCGCCTCGATCGCGGCGTATACGATCGAGGAGGCCTACGAGGTCGTCGATGCGATTGATCGTGGCGATTTCGACGACTTGCGTGATGAGCTCGGCGACTTGCTGCTGCAGGTGGTCTTCCACGCGCGCATGGCCGAGGAGGCGGGACGGTTCGAATTTGCCGACGTGGTGCACGCGATCAGCAGCAAGATGCGGCGGCGACATCCGCATGTGTTCGGGGACGTGCGCTATGCCGACGTGGCCGAGCAGACGCGGGCGTGGGAGGCGATCAAGACCGCCGAGCGCGCAAGAAAGGACGAGGTGAGCGACGCCAGCGTGCTTGCCGGCATTTCCAGCGGGCTGCCGGAATGGAAGCGGGCGATGAAGCTGCAGCAGCGTGCGGCGACGGTCGGATTTACCTGGCCGGGTCCGCAGCCGGTGCTGGACAAGCTGATCGAGGAAGTCGCCGAAGTGCGTGCCGAGCTCGAGCAGGGCGCCGATCCGGCGCGGCTGGAGGACGAGATCGGCGACGTGCTGTTCGTGGCGGTGAACCTGGCACGCCATGCCGGTGTCGATTTTTCGCGCGCCCTGCGCCATGCCAATGCCAAGTTCGAACGGCGCTTCCGCGCGATGGAGGAGTTGGCTGCAAGTGATGGCGGCAACTTCGCCGAGAGCGACCTCGCCGCACAGGAAGCGTTGTGGCAGCGCGCCAAGGCGAAGGAATCATCGGGCTGACTTGTCCCGGCCGAGCGAATTTGCGAAGAGCTTGCAACCTTTTGCCCGCCGGCTGCATCCCAGCCGAAACCCCGTCTATTGGAGCCTTTCCATGCGTCGTCTCGTTCTTGCCGCTCTATTGCTCGCCCCACTCACTGCCTTCGCCTCGCCTTGCAAGTTCGAGGCTCCCCGCAACCTGCAGCTCGACCTGGCCGGCGTGAAGTCGGTGCAGATCGCCGTGCACAGCCAGGACCTGCATCTCGTTGGCAGCGACAGCAGCCAGGGGTTGAGCCTCACCGGGCGTGCCTGTGCCTCGGACAAGTCGGCACTGGAGCAGTTGCAGATCACCCAGCAGCGTGACGGCGACCAGTTGCGGCTCGATATCGGCGGGAAGCAGCACTTTTCGTTCAGGCTGTTTGGCAGTTCCTACGCCAACCTCGAAGCCACCGTGAACTTGCCTGCCACTATGCCGGTGAGTGTCACCGTGGGCTCCGGCGATGCCGACGTGCGTGGCGTGCAGCAGCTGCAGACCATCGTGGGTTCCGGCGACCTGCATGTGCGGCAGGTGGCGGGAAAATTCTCCACCAGCGTCGGTTCGGGTGATGTCGACGCCACCGATGTCGGCAGTCTGGATGCGGGCTCGGTGGGTTCGGGCGACCTCAAGGTTTCGGACGTGAAGGGTGATGCCAAGGTCGGCAGCATCGGTTCCGGCGATGTCACCTTGCGCCGGGTCGGCGGCAGCGTCAGCGCCGGCACGCTGGGGTCGGGCGATTTGACCGTGAGCGACGTGGCGGGTGACTTCACGCTGGGTGCCAAGGGGAGTGGCGACGTGAACCATTCGGGGGTGAAGGGCAAGGTCAGTGTGCCGCGTGACAATGATTGATGAGGGTGTTCGCCGTTCGGTTTTCAGTGTTCGGTATCGAGTCGGTGACTGTTTGGCGCGCATCTTCTTGTAGGAGCGCACCCTGTGCGCGAGCTTTTCCGTCACGTCACGAAGAGCATTCGCGCACAGGGTGCGCTCCTACAGTTCCATGGAGTGCCAGGCGAGATAAACGAGCGGTGCGCATACCAGCAGGAAGGGTATCGAGACTCGGTGGAACTGCCGTAGTCCGTGCGGCTGTCTGGCCAGCCGCAGCGCGATCAGGTTTGCCATCGAGCCGATCGCCACGCCGAAGCCGCCCACGTTCACGGCCACGGCCAGTGCAAGCGGATCGGGCGCGCGCTCCAGCAACAGCACGGTGGCGGGCACGTTGCTGATCAGCTGGGAGGCGGCGATGCCACTGAGGTAGAGCGTCAGTGGTCGGCTGAAGTCGAGCCTTCCCAATGCCTGCTGAATCCATGGCAGGTCGGCGAGATGGCCGAGCCCCAGGAAAATGGCGGCGAAGGTGGCCAGCAGCAGCCAGTCGATGCGGGCGACGGTGCGCCAGCGCAGCAGGCCGAACGCCAGCAGCATCAGCAGTGCGCCGGATTCGGCATGGCCG
Organism: Rhodanobacter sp. G2-10; assembly: GCF_055809185.1. Taxonomy (NCBI): domain Bacteria; kingdom Pseudomonadati; phylum Pseudomonadota; class Gammaproteobacteria; order Lysobacterales; family Rhodanobacteraceae; genus Rhodanobacter; species Rhodanobacter sp. G2-10. Next base: position 951,907 of record NZ_CM147900.1, read on the forward strand.
TATTCCATCAGCAGCACCATGCCAATCAGGGCGAGGCACGAGAGTGCGGCCAGCGCGGGCGAGGCGTCTCCCGCATCGATCCGGCTGGTGTCGAGATCGACGCGCGTCGACGGCAGCCAGCACCAGCTCAGCACCAGCAGCAGGGTCAGCATCACCGCCGCGGCCGGCAACATGTATGCGACGAAGTCGATGAACGATACGTGCGCCACCTGCCACAGCAGGAGATTCTGCGGGTTGCCGATCGGACTCAGGGTGGAGCCGGCGTTCACCGCCAGCGCCTCCAGCACCACCATGCGCAGCAGCGGCAGGTTGGAAATGCTGCCCAGCGCCACGGTCAGCGGTACGATCAGGAACAGGCTCACGTCGTTGGTCAACAGCATCGACAGCAGTGCGCTGGAGACCACCAGCAGCAGTCCCAGCGTGCGCAGCGAATGCATCCGCGACGCCAGCGCGGTCGCGAGGTGTTGCACCAGGCCGCTGTCGCGGATGCCCTGGATCGCGATCAGCAACCCCAGCAGGCCGGCCAGGGTGGGCAGTTGCAGCCAGCGCCGGTAGTGGGCCGGCGGTTGCGGGTCCAGCACGGCCAGCCCGATCGCGAGCGCGGCAAACGCCAGCAGCAGCCATTCGGCCTTCAGGCGTGCGCGCCAGTCGACGTGGGCGAAGGGAATCAAGGTGCGGGTTCCGTGGATGTCCGTGCGAGAATAACGGCCGGCTCGTCAACTTTCCCGCAACAGGCGCATCGGCGGCGTGTGGATCACCTTGCGCGTTCCGGCCAGGCCCAGCAGCATCACCACCAGTGCCGCTGCGAGTGCGCTGCCTGCCAGCGGCCACGGCGGCGGCACGAAACCCTCGATGTGGAATACCGCATGGCCCAGCCACAAGCCGGCACCGGCGGCGCCGAGCGCGGCGGTGAGGCCGGCGACCAGGCCGAGCAAGGCAAACTCGCACGCGGCCGCCACCCGCAACTGCGCACGGCGCGCGCCCAGCGTGCGCAACAGCGCTGCTTCGTGCCGGCGTTCGGCCGCGCTGGCGGCGAGCGAGGCGGCCAGCACCAGCGCTCCGGCCAGCAGGCTGAAACCGAGAATCCAGCGGACGGCGTTGCCGACCCGGTCCACGATCTCGCGCACGCGATCGAGCAGCGAGTCGACATCGATCAGGCTGAGGTTGCTGTAGTCGCGTGAGAGTTGCGCCAACGCATCGGCATGGCTGCCGGACAGATGGAAACTGGCCAGCCAGGTGTGTGGAAGTTCGCTCGCGTGCGCCGGATCGAGCAGCAGGAAAAAGTTGACCCGGAACGAGCTCCAGTCGACCTTGCGCACGCTGCCGACGGTGGCCTGGATGGTGCGCTCGCCGACCTGGAAGCTCAGCGTATCGCCCAGCTTCAGTGCAAACATGTCGCGCCACATCGTGTCGATCGACACTTCCGCCTGCGTCGGCGCGGCACCGGACCAGCGGCCCGCGATCACCTCGTTGGCCGGTGGCAGCGCGCCGGCCCAGGACAGGCGCAGCTGTCGGTCGGCCCATTCTTTGGCGCGAGCGTCGTCGAAATGGAGCTGGTCGACCGGCTTGCCGTTGATGGCGGTGAGCTTGCCCACCGCCAGCGGCAGCATGTTGAGCTGGTCTGCGCCCACGCGCTGCAGCGCCTGCGTGAACCCGGCGCGCTGGTTTTCCTGCAGGTTCAGCGCGAACCAGTTCGGTGTATCGGCCGGCAATTCCTGGCGCCAGCCCTGCAGCAGTGACGGCGCCACCACCGCCAGCAACAGCAGGGCACATAGCCCAAGGCTCAGCGAGGTGGCCTGGATCACGCTCAGCAGCCGTCGCCGTGCCAGCGCAGCCAGTCCCAGCCGCAACGCAGGGTGCGCGCCGGGCGCCACGCGCCGCGCCAGCCACAACAGCAGCATCGCCAGCAATGCCGCGATCGCCGCCACGCCAAACAGGCTGGCGGCCAGGATGCCGGCGAGCTTGAACGAGCTGCTCTGGCTCCAGATCAGGCCCAGCGCCACCAGCAGGGGAATCAGGTACAGGAAGTCGAAGCGGCGCGCGCGCCGGGTCATGCTCTGGCGGAACACCGCCACCGGCGGCACTTCGGCCAGTCGCGCCAGTGGCGGCAGGGCGAAGCCAACCAGCACGGCGATGCCCATCGCGGCAGCGGCAAACGCGGGTGCCAACGGCAGCGAGGTGGGCACGTTGCCGAACAGTTGGCTGGCCAGTAGCCACGCCAGCTGCGTCAGGCCGAGCGCCAGCAGCACGCCGAGTGCCGTGGCCGGTACCGCCAATGCACCCAGCGTGCCCAGCAGCAGGCCCAGCACGCGTCGTCGCGGGGTGCCCAGAGCGCGCAGCAAGGCCACTTCGTTGGTCTTGCGTCGCGCGTAGCGCTGCGCGGACAACGCGATCGCGATGCCTGCCAGCAGGGCAGACAGCAAGGCGGTCAGGCGCAGGAAGGCGCCGGCGCGGTCGAACGCGCTGCGCATGCGTTCCTGGGTCTGCTCCGGCGTGATCAGTTGCGCGCCCGGCGGCAGCTTGGTGGTCTGCGCCCAGTCCCGCCAGCGCTGCACATCTGCCGGCGTACCCGCCAGCAGCAGACGATGTCGCGCGCGGCTGCCCGCGGCCAGAAGACCGGCCGCCTTCGCGTCATCCAGGCTCATCATCGCGCGTGGTGCCAGCGCCAGCAGCTGGCCGCCATCGGGCTGGCGCACCAGCTCGGCGGCAATGTTCAGCTCGCGTCCGCCCAGCTGCAACGGGTCGCCGACTTTCAGCCCCAGAGCGACCAGGGCACGATGATCGAGATAGACGCCACCAGGCGCCGGCGCATGCCCCGTGTAGTGGTGACCTGCGGCGTCGACCAGCTCCAGCGTGCCGCGCAGCGGGTAGTGCGCATCGGCGGCGTCCACATCGAGCAACTGCGTTTGCTGGTTGGCGAACGCCACGCTGGGAAAGCCCGCCGTGCGGGCAAGCGTCAAACCATCCTGCGCCGCCTTGGCGGCAAAGCTCTCGGGCAGAGCCTGCGGGGCGCCAATGCCGATATCGCCACCGATCAGCTCGGCCGCGCTGGCGAGCATGCCGCGCTCGATCCGCGTGGCGAGCGTGGCCACCACGCCCAGCGCCACCACGGCCAGTACCAGCGAGGCTGCCAGCGTGCGCAGCTCGGGCAGGTGCCATTCGCGGCGCAGGTTGCGCAGAGCGAGCCGCAGCATGTTCATGCGTGTGCGCCCGGCACGACGCGCCCTTCGTCCAGTTCGATCCCGCGCTGGCAGCGTGCCGCCAGCGCGGCGTCGTGGGTAACCAGCACCAGGGTGGTGTGATGGTCGCGATTGAGGGCAAACAGCAGGTCGCAGACGTGGTGGCCGGTGCGCTGGTCGAGGTTGCCGGTCGGTTCGTCGGCGAACAATACGCGTGGCCCGTGCACGAACGCGCGCGCGATCGCCACGCGTTGCTGCTCGCCACCGGAGAGCTGGGCCGGATAATGGCGCCGTCGCGGCGACAGCCCCACCGCGTCGAGCGCCTGGCGGGCGCGAGTTCGCGCATCGCGGCTGCCCTCGAGTTCCAGCGGCAGCATCACGTTTTCCTCGGCGGTGAGCGCGGGCAGCAGGTGGAACGACTGGAACACGAAGCCGACCAGGCGCCGGCGCAGGTCGGCGCGGGCTTCCTCGTCAAGCCGATGCAACGCATGGCCGTCCAGCGTGATTTCGCCCGCATCGGGCGTATCCAGCCCGGCCAGCAGGCCGAGCAGGGTGGTCTTGCCCGAGCCGGAGGCGCCGACGATCGCGAAGCTCTCGCCGGCCATGATGCGCAGGTCAATCCCGGTCAGGATATCCAGCCTGCCCTCGGGGCCGCGCACGGACTTGCTAACATCGCAGGCTTGGAGGAGCGGACCGGAAGAATCATTCATGCGTCGATGCCTGTGGTTGCTGGTTTTTCTGTGTGGCATCGGCGCCGCTCATGCGGCTGCGCCGAAAACCGTGCTGGTCATGGGTGATTCGCTATCTGCCGCGCACAACATCCCGGTCGAGGCCGGCTGGGTGCACCTGCTGGACGCGCGTCTTTCCAAGATGGTGCCGAAATGGACCGCGGTCAATGCCAGCATCAGCGGCGAGACCTCGTTGAGCGGGCGCAACCGGCTGCCGGCGCTGCTGCAGAAATACCATCCCGCGGTGCTCGTGATCGAGCTGGGGGCGAACGACGGCCTGCGCGGGCTGCCCTTGTCGGCGCTGCACGACAATCTGGCGGCGATGATCGAGCAGGCACAACAGCACAAGGTCAAGGTGTTGCTGCTGGGCATCGAGCTGCCGGTCAATTACGGGCCGCGATATCGCGACGGCCTGCGTGCCATCTACGCCGGGCTGGCACGCGAGAAACACGTTGCCCTGGTGCCGTTCCTGCTGGAAGGCGTCGCGCTGGATCCGGCTCAAATGCAGGCAGACGGCCTGCACCCCGTCGCCGCCGCCGAGCCTGCCGTTCTGGACAATGTGTGGGAGAAATTGCGCACGCTGCTGCGGTAGAAAACTCGAACAGAAGCTGAATTTCCCATGCCGGTTTCACATCGGCATCACCCCGTCGCCGTGTATACCTTCACAAATGTGAAGTCGAACGGCAGCGAGGACGATATGACCATGCATGAGGAACAGGCAGGCTTGATCCTGCTGGTGGAAGACAATCGCCAGATCGCCGAGATGGTGGGCGAATTTCTCGAGCGGCGTGGCTACTCGGTGGACTATGCGGCCGACGGCGTCAGCGGGCTGCATCTGGCTGTGGCCAACAGTTACGACGTGATCGTGCTGGATCTGATGTTGCCCGGGCTGGACGGCCTGGAGGTCTGTCGCAAGCTGCGCAAGGAGGCAAAAAAGTCCACCCCGGTGCTGATGCTGACCGCGCGTGACACCCTCGAAGACAAGCTGACCGGTCTCGAAGCAGGCGCCGACGACTATCTGGTGAAGCCGTTCGAGGTACGCGAACTGGAAGCCCGCCTGCGTGCGCTGATCCGTCGTGACCGTCGTCAGGTGTCGACCGAGGTGCTGACCGTCGGCGACATGACGCTGGATACCGCCACCTTGCGCCTGACCCGTGCCGGCGAGGAACTGGTGGTTTCGCCGATCGGGCTCAAGCTGTTGGCGATCCTGATGCGCGAGTCGCCGCGGGTGGTCAGCCGGCGCGATATCGAGCGCGAGATCTGGGGCGATACGCTGCCCGATTCCGATACCTTGCGCTCGCATCTTTACAATCTGCGTCGGGTCATCGACAAACCCTTCGCACGGCCTCTGCTACACACGATCCATTCGGCGGGTTACCGTTTGGCGGATCTCGAATCGGAAATGGCGTCAACGACCCAGACCGCCTGACACTGAAACGGCGAAGGTGATGAACAGCAGGGCGACCAGCGCCACCACATTCCGCGTGGGAGCATTCAAGCGGCGCATTGCATGGGTGTTCGGACTGCAATTCGTGGCGGTGTTGATCGTTTGTGCCATGGGCATTTTCGATGTCGCGCCGTGGCCGGCCGTGATCGTGCTGATCCTGATCACCACGGTGCTCGCGTGTCTGGCCACCCAGCACGAGTGGGGCCCGATCCGGGCATTGGCCAGGCTGATCGATGGGTGGGATTACGCCAAGCCGGATCCCGACGCCTTTCAACCGAATCATTTGCCCCGACGCACCGACGCTGACGTGGCATCGCTCGCCCGGGGCTTGCACGGCTTTGCGAGCCGCATCGCCGGTTACGGCCAGCGCGAACGCAACTTCACCCGCGATGCCAGCCACGAACTGCGCAGCCCGCTCACCGTGATCAAGATGTCCGGCGACATGCTGGCCGACGAGCCCGGCCTGAGCGATTTCGGGGCACGGTCGGTGCGTCGCATCCACCGTGCTTCACGCGAATTGGAGATGCTGGTGGAGGCCCTGCTGGTGCTGGCGCGGGACGCCGACACCCCGACGGACAAGGAACGTTTCGTGGTGAACGAGGTGTTGGAGCGGGAGCTGGATGCGGCGCGCGAGCTCCTGGGTCGCCGCTCGGTCGAGCTGCGGCTCGAGCACTCGGCACGCTTTGCGCTGGAAGGCTCGCCGCAGGTGTTCTCCGTGCTGTGCTGGCAATTGCTGCGCAATGCCTGTCAACAGGCCGAGCGCGGCAGCGTGGTGGTTCGCGTGGAACCGGGTGTGGTTTGCGTAAGCAATTGGCTTGATCCGACCGACGTCGCCGGGAATGTCGATACCCAGCGCGCGGATCGGCACGGGTTCGAGCTTGCGATCGCGCGGCAGATCAGCGACCGCTTCGGCTGGCCGCTGGAACTGCAGAGCCGGCTCGACCGGGAAAATGTCGCGTGCATCCACTTCCCCGATGCACTGCCGGCCGATCCGGAGACGGATTCGAAGCTGTAGGAGCGCACTGAACTGCGCTCCTGCCGCCGAATCAGCCCGCTTTCAGCGATGCATCCACGACGAACGCACAGCCAGTCTTGGCCTTTACATCGTCCAGCGTCACGCCGTCGTTTAGTTCGATCAGGGTCAGGCCCTTGCCTTTCTCCACCGAGAACACGCACAGGTCGGTGATGATCAGGTCCACCACCTGCTTGCCGGTCAGCGGCAGGTCGCATTCGGTCTTGATCTTCGGGCTGCCGTCCTTCGCCGTGTGCTCCATCAGCACCACCACGCGCTTGACGCCGCTGACCAGGTCCATCGCGCCGCCCGGCCCCTTGACCATCTTGCCCGGCACCATCCAGTTCGCGAGGTCGCCCTTGGCCGACACTTCCAGGCCGCCCAGGATCGACAGGTCGATATGACCGCCGCGGATCATCGCGAATGAATCGGCGCTCGAGAAGAAACTGGAGCCGGGCAGGGTGGTGATGGTCTGCTTGCCGGCGTTGATCAGGTCGGGATCGAGCTGTTCCTCGGTCGGGAACGGACCGATGCCGAGCAGGCCATTCTCCGACTGCAAGGTCACGCTGACGCCCTCCGGAATATGGTTGGCGACCATGGTCGGAATGCCGATGCCCAGGTTCACGTAGAAGCCATCTTCCAGCTCCTTCGCGGCGCGTTTGGCCATGGCCGTGCGGGTCGGGTTCTCCTTGCCGGCCACCACACCGGCGATGGTGCGGAACTCGATCCGCTTCTCGTATTTCTCGCCCTGCACGATGCGGTCGACATAGATGCCCGGCACGTGGATGTTGTTCGGATCCAGCTCGCCCACCGGCACCAGGTGCTCCACCTCGGCCACGCAAACCTTGCCGCAGGTGGCGATCATCGGATTGAAGTTGCGCGCGGTCTCGCGGAACACCAGGTTGCCGTGCGCATCGCCCTTCCACGCCTTCACGATCGACAGGTCGGCGGTGATCGCCTCCTCCAGTACGTACTCCTTGTCGCCGAAGCGCTTGGTTTCCTTGCCCTCGGCCAGCTTGGTGCCGAAACCGGTGCGCGTGTAGAAGCCCGGAATGCCGGCGCCGCCCGCGCGCAGCTTCTCGGCCAGCGTGCCCTGCGGAGTCAGGTGCAATTCCAGTTCGCCGGCCAGCGTCTGCCGCTCAAACTCCTTGTTCTCGCCCACGTAGGAGGCGTAAACGCGCTTGACCTGGTGCGTCTTCAGCAGCGGGCCCATGCCGAAATCGTCCACGCCGGCGTTGTTGCCCACGATGGTCAGATCCTTGGTGCCGGCCTTGATCAGCGCGTCGATCAGGTTCTCGGGAATGCCGCACAGACCGAAACCACCGGCAGCAATCGTCATGTCGTCGAACAACAGGCCATCAAGGGCTTTGGTGGCGCTCGGGTAAACCTTGTTCATTGCGATGCCTTCCTGCTCAAGGAGAATCAGTCCCCAAGGATACGCCGGATTGCCACCGGCTGGCCTCGTACGAAGGTCGCATGACGGGTCAAGGTCTCTCGCTTGCTCGCTTGACGCAATCATTTACAGGTGTAAACATAAATCCACTTACACGTGTAAACGGTGACTCATGGCGATCAGCGAAGCCGAAGCGGTGGTGATGGATGTGCTGTGGCGCGAGGCTCCGCGCACCGCCGAGGAGATCCTGGCCGAGGTCGGTCCGGCGCAAGGCTGGCAGGAGGGCACGGTGAAATCCCTGCTCAATCGCTTGCTGCGCAAGAAAGCCGTGCATGCGGAGCGTGATGGCCGCCGCTATCTCTACACGCCGTTGCTGGCGCGCGAGCAATACGTGTCGCAGGAGAGCAAGGGCCTGCTCGACCGCCTTTTCGGCGGCCGTGTGGCGCCGCTGGTGGCGCACTTTTCCGAGCAGCGCAAGTTGTCGAAGAAGGACATCGCCGAGCTGCGCAAACTGCTGAAGGAACTCGACGATGAGCAGTGAACTCGCCGCGATTGACTGGTTTGGGCGCGGCTGGCTGCTGCTGCTCGCCTTTACCGCCGCCGTGTTGCTGGTGGCGGCGTTGCGCAAGCCATGCCGGCATCTGTTCGGCGCCGAGCGTGCATTTCAATGGTGGCTGCTGCCGCCGCTGGCGATGCTGTCAAGTCAGTTGCCGCATGCAGTGGCCGCGCCGGTCACGGTGTTTTCGACCATGATATCCACGGTCACCCCGGCGGCGCTCATGCCGCACACCCAAATCGCGTCGGCGCATTCCGTCGACTGGCGCTTACTCGCGCTGATCCTGTGGCTGGCGGGTAGCGCTGTCAGCCTGCTGTTGGCCATGCGTGCGCAGCTGCGATACCGCAGGCGGCTGCACGACGCGCGAGTGGTGGACGGGTTGGCTTCGGCTCGCCCGGTGCTGCGCGCAGCCACGGCGGACATCGGGCCGGCACTGGTCGGAGCGTGGCGCAGCCGAATCATCTTGCCGGCCGATTTCGAACAACGCTACAGCGATGTGGAGCAGGTTCTCATTCTTGCTCACGAAACCATGCATGCACGTCGTCACGATGGCTGGTGGTGCCTGCTCGGCCGCATCTTCGCCGCCGTGTTCTGGTTTCACCCACTGGCGTGGTGGGCGCTGTTCGCGCTGCGTCACGATCAGGAGCTGGCCTGCGATGCTGCCGTGTTGCATGAGCACGGCGCGAAGCGGCGCAGCTACGCCCAGGCGATGCTGAAAACCCAGTCGGCGGAGATGGCGTTGCCGGTCGGTTGCCCCTGGTCACCGCGTCATCCCGTCACGGAGCGAATCGCCATGTTGAAACTCAAGCAACCCGACGTTACGCGCCGCCGGACGGGCGGTGTCGTCCTGGTCACGATTGCTGCCAGCGTGGTCAGCGCGGTGTACGCCACCACCCCGGCACCCCGCGCACCTCCCGCGGCGGCTCCGGCCGAGCACTACACCTTGACCATCGACGCCGTCATGGGCGGCGGGGACCATGCATCGCACTTCAGCTACTGCGTGACACCGAATCAGTACGTGATGGCGAACGGAACAGGCAAGCCGGCAGACAAGTTTTCGTGGCAGGGTCGGTTTGCCATCGCGCCGGTGGCGAATGGCCAGTTGGAGATCCGTGCGCAGGTGGATACGCGATTCGATCGTGGCGCTGGCAACGTGCACATCCAGTCGGCCAAACCGGTTGTACGCACCTTGCCGGGGATATCAGCAACGGTGCAGTTCGGTCAGGTCGTTCAGGGCCAGGATCAGGCCGGGCGTGAAGACAACACCATCAAGTTTGTCCTGACGCCCTTGCCGGGATGTGCGGCCGGGACCGGCGTGAGTGGCGCCGTTGCGGCGCCCGACCATGCCAGGGTCGGTGACCCCGAGTATCAGCTCAACCTCTCGATCAATCTGGGCAGAGAGGAAGCCGGGGCCGCGCATGACAGGCGCGTGAATCTGGCGGTGTGTACGGGCGTGGGCCAGCCAGCCTCCGTGAAGAGCCATGCCATGAACATCTCCACCCAGGTATCGCCGGTCGCCGGTGGCAAGCTGGGTATCGAACTGAAGGTTGCGGATGAATCAGGTGCAACCCTGGCCAAATCCCGATTGCTGGGTCGGCCCAACGAACTGCTGCACGCCGGCGGCCCGGGCGCTGATGGCCATTCGCACTACTCCATCGACCTGACGCCGTTGGAGGGATGTCCCGCGCGCACCGCGGAAATGACAAGCAGGCCAGCGACTGCCTGAGCCTTCACATCCGCTCGATATACTGGCGGCATAGCCCTGAAGAGTGTCGCCGCAATGTCTTGTCGACGTTCCCTCGCCACCGCCGCAGTTGCGCTGAGCATCGCTGCCGGTTGTCACGCCGAAGTCTCGCCCGTGCTGGTTATCCACGGCGGAGCCGGCGTCATTCGGCACGACATGACCCCGGCGAAGGAAAAGGCAATCCGTGCCGCGATGACGCTGGCGCTGCAACGTGGATATGCCGAGCTCACTGCAGGCAAGTCGGCCGTGGATGCGGTCACCACCGCGCTCGTCGTACTGGAGGACGATCCCCACTTCAATGCCGGCAAAGGCGCGGTGTTCACGCACGACGGCAAGAATGCGCTGGATGCGGCCATCATGGATGGCAACACGTTGGAAGCGGGCTCGGTCGCCGGAGTGGAGCATGTGAAGAATCCGATCCTGCTGGCACGTGCGGTGATGGAGAAGACGCCGTACGTGATGCTTTCCGGTAGCGGTGCGGAAGAGTTTGCCAAGGAACAGGGCATCCGCCTGGTGGATTCGTCCTGGTTCCGGACCGAGGAACGCTGGCAGCAATTGCAGCGGGCATTGAAGGAGGACGCGGCGAAGCAGCCGCATGCGGACGAGGAGACGGCCAGGCATTTCGGCACGGTCGGCGCGGTGGCGCTGGACGCCCAGGGCCACCTCGCCGCCGGCACCTCGACCGGCGGCATGAACGACAAGCGCTGGGGGCGCATCGGGGATTCACCGATCATTGGCGCCGGAACTTACGCGAACGCGGGCTGCGCCGTTTCCGGCACCGGCTGGGGCGAGTACTACCAGCGCACGGTGGCGGCCCACGAGATCTGCATGAAAGTGACCCAGATGCGCGTGCCGCTCAAGCGCGCCGCCGCAGTGGTGATCAACCAGGAGATTCCGTCGATGGGCGGCAACGGCGGCGCCATCGCGCTCGACGCGCAAGGCCAGATCTCGATCCCGTTCAATACCGACGGCATGTATCGCGGCTGGATCGGCGCCGACGGCACGCCGCACGTGGCGATCTACGGCGATGAAGACGACGGCACCGCGGAAATCCCGGAGCCCGCGTCGTCCGACAGCGCCGAGTAGCCCCGCACGCGTGACGTAGGACGGGCTCTGCCCGCCGTCCGTCGCACGAGAGCCGGCGGGCGGAGCCCGCCCTACGCGGGGCGACGCGTCGGTGTGGTCTCAGCGGGTTCCGTACCTCGTGATGTAGGGCGGGCTTTGCCCGCCGTTTCGGGCGCAGCATGGTGAGCCGGCGGGCGGAGCCCGCCCTGCGTAGGGCGACGTGTCTGCTGGATCGCTGGGCTCAATCGTCGCGGTCGGGGCGTTCGCGCACCGGGTGCTTGCTCAACTTGCGCTGCAGGGTGCGGCGATGCATGCCTAGCCGACGTGCGGTTTCGGAGATGTTGCCGTCGCACTCGGTCAGCACCCGCTGGATGTGCTCCCATTCCAGCCGGCGCAAAGCCAGTGGCTGTTCGGGGGCGTCCGGCAGGTCGTCTTCATCCGGCCCGTTGTTGTCGCCATCCAGCAAGGCGCGCACCACGGCGTCGGCATCGACTGGCTTGGCCAGGTAATCGTGGGCGCCACGCTTGATCGCCTCCACCGCGGTGGCGATCGACGCATAACCGGTAAGCAGCAGCACGCGCATGTCCGGCACCAGCGTGTGCAACTCGGGGATCAGGCGCAGCCCGTTCTCCTCGCCCAGCTTCAGGTCGAGCACGCAGTAGCGTGGACGATGCCGGCGGGTCAGGGCTCGGGCTTCGTCGAAATTGCTGGCGGTGATGACCTCGAAGCCGCGCGAGCCGAGCGCGCGCGCCAGTACGCGCAGGAAGGTGGCATCGTCGTCGACCAACAGCAGGGGGCGCGCGGGATCGACCTGGGGCAGCTCGGTCATTACGGTGTTTCCTTCGGCTGGATCAGTTCTCTATTCTTGCCGGAAGCGCCCTTGCTTGCACGCCCGGATGTTTCCGCGACGACCGCCAGCGGCAGGCGCAGGCACACTTCGGCGCCATGCTCGGCATTGCGTGCCACCAGCTCGCCACTCAACCGCTCGGCGGTGGCTTCGGCCAGGGTCAGACCAATGCCCAGGCCGGTCTGCTTGCGCGAGAAGCCGATCAACGTCAGCTCATCGGTGTCGTCGAAGCCGGTGCCGTGGTCGAACACGCTCAGCTGAAGCCAGTTGTCGTCGCAGGATATCCGCAAGGCCACCGCATGGGACTGGTTCGCGGCCGAGGCATCCGCCGCGTTGTTGAGCAGGTTGATCAGTGCGTGGCGCAGGCCTGGCGGCGTACGCAGCTCCATGCTTGCCACGGCCTCGTCGAGCGTCAGTGTCAGCTCGGCCTCCGGGCGCAGCAGCTGGAACCGCTCCAGGCAACCGTGGATGAAACGGGCCACGCTGATGCGTTCCCGCTCCTGCGACAGTTGCGCCTTGCCGAAGGTGACCATCTCGCGCAGGATGGTGCGGCAGCGATCCACCTGACCTTCAAGCAGCTCCAGGTCTTCCGCGAGACCGGTATCCTCGGCATGTTCGCGGCGAATTTCGGGCAACAGCGTGCGCATGGTCGACAGCGGCGTGTTGAGTTCGTGCGCGGCGCCAGCTGCCTGGGTGGCGATCGCCAGAATGCCTTCGTCACGCAGGGCCCGTTCGCGCACCCGCTGCACCTCCAACTGCTGCAGACGCACCGCATGCGCCAGCCGGTTGATGAAGAATCCCAGCAGCAGCGCGGTGATCACGAAGTTCACGGCCATGCCGCCCACATGCAGCGCAAACCCGTCGTCGCCGCTGGACGGCATCGGCAGCGGCACATACCACAGCAACAGCAGCAGGTAAGCCAGCGCGGCCAGCATGGATACCGCCAGCACGGCGCGCACAGTCAGTGCCGCGGCGCTGAGCGCGATCGGTACCAGCAACAAGGTGATGAACGGATTGCTGGCACCGCCGGTGAAATACAGCAAATAGCCAAGCACCAGGGTGTCGACCGTGATGTGCCCGATGGTTTCCCACTCGCGCACTGGCCACGGCTGGCCCAGCCGCCACGCGGCGAAGACCGCGAACACCGCAAGCAGGCCGATGCCCAGCAGCAGCGGCAATAGCGGAATCGGAAGATGCATCCACCACGCGCAGACCAGCACGGCCGCACTTTGGCCGCCAATCGCGCACAACCTTAGCCAGGCCAGTGTGCGGGTGAGCGCGAACGGGCCGATGCGGGAGCGTGGTTTGTTGCGACGGTGGGGCATGATGGTTCGGCAACGCACGGCCCGCGTTCACGCGGGCCGTGCGGATCAGGCTTGGTTTACTGTTCCGAACCGATCGTCGGCAGCGGAACGTCGGCGGCACCGTTGTGCAAATGGTGCTCGCGGGACAGCTTCCTCATCAGCGGCAACACGGCGAGTGCGATGAGGGTGCAGATGACACCAGCCACGCCCAGCCAGAAGAACAGGTTGGTGTAGATCGGCATGGTCTGGATCGGATCGGTGACGTCCTGCGGCACGCTGGCGTAGTTGGCGACGATTCCGCCCAGGTACTGCGAAATACCCGAAGCCACGAAATAGGCACCCATCATGAAACCGCCCATGCGTGCGGGCACGTAACGGGCGATCATTGCCAGTCCCAGGCCGCTTACCAGCAGCTCGCCCAGCGAGGAGGAGCCGTAGCCCCAGACCATGATCCACGACGTGGTTTTGCCGGGCTGAGTGGTGAAGTGCGCGGCAGCGCTGTAGATGAAAAAGCCAAGAGCCACGGCGGCGAAGCCAAGTGCGAACTTGGTGGCAATCGAGAAATCCTTGCCGTTCTTGCCAGCTTGCGTGTAGAGAATCGCCAGGACCGGGCTCAGGATCATGATCCAGATCGGATTGAACGATTGGAACTGCGCCGGCTTCCAGTCCCACAGATGCACACCGAACACGTCGAAGCTCGGGTCCACGTTACGCAAGGCAAACAGGTTCAGCGAGGTCGACATCTGCTGATAGAAAATGAAGAAGAAGATGGTCTGGATGGTCAGCACCAGCGCGGCGATCAGCCCAGCGCGCTCGCCTTTTTCGCTGGCCTTGATGAGGTAGATGAAAATGCCCAGCACCACGATGCCGGCGATGATCACGAACGCACGCGCCAGATCTTCGTATTGCAGCACCGCCGCCGATCCGCCCACCGCCAGCACGCCGCAACCGAGTACGGCGAGCAGCCGGCCCTTGTTGACCGGCAGGGCGTCCGGAGCGGAGCCGATGTGGCGCATTGATGCGCGCATCAGCATGTAGTTGACCAGCCCCACGATCAGACCGATGCAGCACACGCCGAACGCCGCATGCCAGCCCAGTTCGTGGCCCCAGGTTTCGTTGACGTAATCCTTGATCCACGGCGTGAGCAGCATCGAGGCGGTCGAGCCGATGTTCACTGCCATGTAGTAAATGGTGAACGCGCTGTCGATGCGCGAATCGTCGCCCTCGTAGATCTTGCGGACCAGGTTGCCTGCGTTCGCCTTGAACAAACCGTTGCCGACCACGATCACGCCCAGCGCGCCAAACAACGCCCACGTGTTCTCGGTGGGCACCGTCATCAGGGCGTAGCCGAGCGAGAGGATTCCAGCGCCAAGCAACATGGTGCGTCGCGTGCCCAGGATCTTGTCGCCAATCCAGCCGCCGATCGCCGGTGCCACGTAGATCAGGGCGGCGGCGGCGCTCCAGGTAAGGTTCGCCCGTTCATCGGCAAAGCCCAGCCGCTGCACCATGTAATAGATGATGAGCGCCTGCATGCCGTAGTAGCCGAAGCGCTCCCACAGCTCGATCATGAATACGGTAAAGAAAGAGCGTGTCTGGGACACAGGTGGATTCTGGATTGCCATATGTTTTCCGTGCGGTGTTCAAACCATGGCGCCGTGCTGACACGGGCCGGCGGAGCGAGATCCTGAACGGATCACAACCGGGCAAGGGTAACCTATCGCCATGTCGCGCCTAGTTGCACTGCGACATGACAAAAGCCGCTGCCCATGCTTGGCGATGGCGGGCAGATCCCGCCCTACCAGGTGTCGCGCCGTAGGGCGGGCTCTGCCCGCCGGCTCCTGCCGCGGCGCACGCCACGCCACTCGGACTGCCACGCATCGCCAGCCGTCGGCAGCCCGCCTTGTGGCATCATGACGCGCGCACTTTTCGCGCGGAAACCGGAATGCTCTCCGCCATGCTGTCGCCATCCAGCCAAACCCACCCCCACACCGGATCGCCGTCACCGGCGACAGCCTGAGGGGACACAAGCCATGCCAGCCGAGGGTTTTCGTGGTCCGAAGCAGTTGTGGAATGCGTTTCGCTGGTCGATGAAGGGTCTTCACGCCGCCTGGCGGCACGAGGCGTCGTTCCGGCTGGAGGCGTGTCTGGTGATCGTGCTGGTGCCGATCGGGCTCTGGTTGGGGCAGGGCGGGTTGGAGAAGTTCGCGCTGATCCTGGTCCCGTTGCTGGTGATATCGGCCGAGCTGCTCAACTCCGCGATCGAGGCCGTGGTGGACAAGGTCAGCCCGGAATTCCACGAACTGGCCGGTCGCGCCAAGGATATGGGTTCGGCAGCGGTGTTCGTGCTGCTGGTGCTGGTTGCCGTGAGCTGGGGTTTGATCTTGCTGCCGCGCTGGCTCTAGGAATACGGCCGCACTTTCGCAGCCATTCGCTTAATGATTGCGTTGCCGCGGGCCGGATGCTGCAATGCAGGTCTGTCCGCACAGGAGCTACCCCATGAAGATCTCGCGTACGCTGGTTGTTCTGCTGCTCGTCGGGTTGCTCTCCGGGTGCGGCTACAACGCCATCCAGCGCCAGGATGAGGCCGTCAAGGCGTCCTGGTCCGAGGTGCTGAACCAGTACCAGCGCCGCGCCGACCTGGTGCCGAACCTGGTCAATACGGTCAAGGGCTACGCCCAGCACGAGGAGAAGGTCTTCGTCGAGGTGACCAACGCGCGCGCCAAGGTGGGCAGCCTGCAGGTCAACGCCGACACCATCAACGATCCGCAGAAGCTGAAGCAGTTCCAAGCCGCCCAGGGCGAGCTGGGCAGCGCGCTGTCGCGGCTGATGGTGGTCAGCGAAAACTATCCGCAGTTGAAGGCGGATGGTCTGTTCCAGAACCTGCAGGCGCAGCTGGAGGGCACCGAGAACCGCGTCACCGTGGCGCGCAACCGCTACGTGCAGGCGGTGCAGCAGTACAACTCGATGATCCGCACTTTCCCGAACAACATGACCGCCAAGATGTTCGGCTACAAGGTCAAGCCGAATTTCAGCGTCGACAACGAGAAAGCGATCTCCACCGCGCCGACCGTGGATTTCGGCACCAACACCCCGGCACCGGCGACCTCGGCACACTGAGGTGATTCGCCGCCTGCTGCCGCTGCTGGCGTTGTTGCTGTGGCTGCCGGCCGCGCTCCATGCCGCGGCCTCCGTGCCGAAACTGGCGCGGCATGTCACCGACCTCACCCACACGCTGACGGCAGCCCAGGTCGATCAGCTCGATGCGCAACTGGTGGCGCTGGAGAAGACCAAAGGTGCGCAGCTGGTGGTGCTGATGGTCGGCAGCACTGGCGACCAGCCGATCGAGGCATACTCGCTGGCGGTCGCCGAAGCCAACAAGATCGGCCGCAAGGGCACCGATGACGGCGTGCTGCTGCTGATCGCCAAGAACGACCGGCACGTGCGCATCGAAGTGGGTTACGGCCTGGAAGGTGCGATCCCCGACGCCGCCAACGCGCGCATCATTCGCGAATACATCGCCCCGAAGTTCCGCACAGGTGACTATTTCGGCGGCATCAACGACGCCGTCGGCGCCCTGACCCAGCTGATCGACGGCGAGCCGTTGCCGCCGCCGGTGGAGGGAGCACCACGCGAGCATCATGGCCCGGGTCTGCAGGGCATGTTGATGATCGCGTTGTTCGCCGCGGTGTTCCTGCGCGGCGTGCTCGGCCGGACGCATGCGCTGGTGCGGGCGCCGCTGGGCGGCGCCATCATCGGCGGATTGCTGTGGTTGCTGGTTTCCGTCGGGGCCGGCGTGCTGGGCGCCGTGGTGGGTGGTCTGGTGATGTTGCTGCCCTCCGGTGGCGGGCGCTCGGCCGGCGGCGGTGGTTGGGGTGGTTTCGGCGGCTTTGGTGGCGGTGGCGGGTTTGGTGGCAGCAGCGGCGGCGGTTTCGGCGGCGGCGGTTTCAGTGGAGGCGGCGGCAGCTTCGGCGGCGGCGGTGCCTCGGGGAGCTGGTGAAATGGCGCGCATGCAGCGAGTGATGGCAAACCTGTTCGAGGGCTGGTTCCAGCTTCGACGACGCTTTCCTGCCGCCTTGCTGGACGAGATCACCGCGGCGATCGCGGCGGGCGAACGCGCCCACAAGGGTGAGGTGTGCATGGCGATCGAATCGCGACTCGATCCGCTGGCCGTGCTGGGCGGGCTCGATGTCGGCACGCGTGCGCGCCAGGCATTCAGCGAGCTGCGTGTGTGGGATACCGAGCACAACAGTGGCGTGCTGCTCTACGTCCTGCTGGCCGAGCATCGCATCGAGATCGTCGCCGATCGCGGCATCGCCGCACGGGTGGCACCCGCGGAATGGGAGGCGATCTGCGCGAGCATGCGCGATCGTTATGCCCGTGGTGAATGGCGCGAGGGCAGCCTGGAAGGCATTGCTGCCACGCACGCCCTGCTGCTGAAACACTTCCCCGGCAATGACAAGGCCAATCCCGACGAGTTGCCGGATCGACCGGTGCTGCTTTGAGGCGACGCCGAACAAGTCAATGATGTCAAAGCGCCCCCATCCGCCCTGTCGGGCACCTTGAACTCGCGCCATCGATGGCGCTCGCCCTGCGGGCAGCGCAGCTGCTCAAGGCGGCAGTCCTGCCGCCTTGTCCCCGTAAACGGAGGAAGGAACGACGTTCATGCAAGCCATACCGAAAGGCAGGCATACCCCTTCCCCCACAAAGCGGGGGAAGGTGCCCGACAGGGCGGATGGGGGCAGCTCTTCACGCCAACAGTGCGGGACAGGCGTTGCCGGGAAGGCCATCAAATAGGCTCCGTCACACCTGCATCTTTTGCCGGGACGACGAGCAAAACAGCCTCATTCGAGACCCCAACCGGTTGGCTGCCGTTACACTTGTCCTTTGCCTCTTCAGTACCGTCCGCATGTCACAACCTTTCGTTGCCCATTTCGACCCGGTCGCTTTCCACCTCGGCCCGATACAGGTGCACTGGTACGGTCTGATGTACCTGCTGGGTTTCTTCTTTGTCGCGGTGCTCGGCGAGTACCGGCGGCGGCGCGGCCGTTTGCCGGTCACCCGGGATGCGTTGGGCGACCTGCTGTTCTACGGCATGCTGGGCGTGATCGTCGGTGGGCGCGTCTGGTACATGCTGTTCTATTACGAAGGCGGCCTGAGCTGGATCTGGACCAACCCGCTGGCACTGTTCAAGGTGTGGGACGGCGGCATGAGCTTCCACGGCGGCCTGCTCGGCGTACTGGTGGCAGGCTGGTGGTGGTCGAGGCGGCAGGCCCTGCATTTCTTCGACACGGTGGATTTCGTGGCGCCGCTGGTCCCGATCGGGCTGGGGCTGGGCCGTCTCGGCAATTTCATCAATGGCGAGTTGTGGGGCAAGCCCAGCCACGTGTCATGGGCGATGATCTTCCCCGGTGCGCAGGCGGAGGATGTCAGCTGGGCATCGGTACATCCCGCCTGGTTGCCTTCGCTGCAACAGTTCGGCGGCTTGCCGCGCCACCCGTCGCAGTTGTACGAGTTGGCGCTGGAGGGTGTGGTGATGTTCGTGGTGCTGTGGCTGGTGTCGATGAAGCCGCGCCCGCGTTACCTGATTTCCGGCCTGTTCGCCTTGCTGTACGGCGTGTTCCGTTTCGCGGTGGAATTCGTGCGCGTGCCAGATGCCCAGCTGGGCTATTTGTTCGGCACCTCGTGGGTGACGATGGGGCAGATGCAATCCGTACCCCTGATCGTGATCGGGCTGGTGCTGATCGCGATGTCGCGCCGCGCCCCCACCTTGCCGCTGGCCACACACGCGCCGTAGGGCGGGCTCTGCCCGCCGGCTCTTGATCCGAATGGAGCGCATGGCGGGCAGAGCCCGCCCTGCCGCGTGATCTGCTGCCATGCGGCACCTGCTGCGGTTATCCTTGACCCATGCGTCCATATCTCGATCTGCTCCGCCACGTTCTCGACCACGGCACCGAAAAGTCCGATCGCACCGGCACCGGCACGCGCAGCGTGTTCGGCTGGCAGATGCGTTTCGATCTGTCGCAAGGTTTCCCGCTGGTCACCACCAAGAAGCTGCACCTGAAGTCGATCGTGCACGAGCTGATCTGGTTCCTGCGCGGCGACACCAATATCGGTTACCTGAAAGAACACGGCGTGCGCATCTGGGACGAGTGGGCCGACGCCGATGGCGACCTTGGCCCGGTCTATGGCGAACAATGGCGCGCCTGGCGCGCCGCGGACGGCAGCGTGATCGACCAGATCGCCTGGGTCGTCGACGAGATCCGGCGCAACCCCGATTCGCGGCGACTGATCGTCAGCGCCTGGAATGTGGGCGAGCTGCCGAAGATGGCACTGTTGCCATGCCATACGATGTTCCAGTTCTATGTCGCGGACGGAAAACTGAGCTGCCAGCTCTACCAGCGTTCGGGTGACATTTTCCTCGGCGTACCCTTCAACATCGCCAGCTACGCCCTGCTCACCCACATGATCGCGCAGGTCTGCGGGCTCAGCGTGGGCGATTTCGTGCATACCCTGGGCGACGCGCATCTTTACAACAACCATCTCGAGCAGGCACGCCTGCAGCTGAGTCGCGAGCCGCTGCCGTTGCCGCGGTTGCAGCTCAATCCCGAGGTGCGCTCGGTCTTCGACTTCCGCTACGAGGACGTGGCAATCGAGGGCTACGAATCCCACCCCGCGATCAAGGCCCCCGTTGCCGTGTAGGAGCGCGCCGAAGTGCGCGAGCGCCTGGTTGCCGCACCGACCTGGAACTCGCTACCCGACCGGTGCATCCCGGCCGCTGCTACCGCCAGCCTGCGTGCAGGCTGCTAAGATTCCATGCATCCGGTGGCGCCAGGGCGGCGTACCTTTTATTGAACTCGTTTCGAAGGATTTGCCATGGCTGTCTCGCTGATTGCCGCACTTGATGAAAACTTTGCCATCGGCCGCAAGGGCGAGCTGCCTTGGCATCTGCCCGATGACCTGCGCTGGTTCAAGCAGCTGACCACGGGCAAGAACGTGCTGATGGGCTACAACACCGCCGTGTCGATTGGCCGCGCCCTGCCGGATCGGGTCAACCTCGTGCTGTCGCGGCGACACGAAGCACCATTCCCCGGCCAGATCACCGTGCGCTCGATCGAAGAGGCGCAGGCCCGCTGCAGCAATACCGGCCTGATGGTGATCGGCGGCGGCATGGTGTTCGCCGAAGCCTTGTCACGGGCGCGCCGCATGTACCTGACCTGGGTCAGCGCCGCCATCGATGGTGCCGACACCTTCTTCCCCGGCGTGCACTTCAGCGAATGGACCGAAGTCTCGCGCGTGCACCACAAGGCCGACGCCGACCACGCCTACGATTTCGACATGGTCGAGTACCTGCGCAGCGCCTGATGTCTTCTTTCGCGGCGCCGCCAACGGTCATGCATGTGATGGCGGGCCTGCTGCTGGATCGCAACGGCTGCGTGCTGCTGGCGCAACGTCCCGCGGGCAAGCATCTCGAAGGGTTCTGGGAATTTCCCGGTGGCAAGCTCGAAGCCGGCGAAACACCCCTCGCCGCGCTGGTGCGGGAGTTGCAAGAGGAGCTGGGCATTCAGGTGCAGGGTGCAGAGCCCCTGATCCACGTACCGTGGTGCTACGACCAGCGCGAACTGCTGCTCGACGCCTGGCGCGTACTCTCGTGGCGCGGCGAACCGACATCGCTCGAAGGCCAGCCGCTGAAGTGGCTGGCGCCGACAAAGATCGATCCCGCGACCCTGGCACCCGCGGACCGAGTGATCCTGACGGCATTGCTGTGACCCCGCGTCACCGCACCCACGCCGAATCGCGTAGGGCGGGCTCCGCCCGCCGGCCTTTCGTCACGCGCGAGAACGGCGGGCAGAGCCCGCCCTACGGTGAAGCGGGAGTGACGGGAATTGCTGATGCCGTCGAACCACTCCGTCTTCACCGCGCTCCGTAATCCCGCGTCGAACCGCGTAGGGCGGGCTCCGCCCGCCGGCTTTTCGTTGCGCGCGAGAGCGGCGGGCAGAGCCCGCCCTACGGTGAAGCGGGAGTGACGGGAATTGCTGATGCCGTCGAACCACCCGTCGTCACCGCACTCCGTAATCCCGCGTCGAACCGCGTAGGGCGGGCTCCGCCCGCCGGCTTTTCGTTGCGCGCGAGAGCGGCGGGCAGAGCCCGCCCTACGGTGAAGCGGGAGTGACGGGAATTGCTGATGCCGTCGAACCACCCGTCGTCACCGCACTCCGTAATCCCGCGTCGAACCGCGTAGGGCGGGCTCGGCCCGCCGGCTTTTCGTCACGCGCGAGAACGGCGGGCAGAGCCCGCCCTACGGTGCCGCGGGAGCGACGGGAATTGCTGATGCCGTGGAACCGCCCCGTCGTCACCGCACCCTGTAATCCCGCGCCGAACCGCGTAGGGCGGGCTCCGCCCGCCGGCCTTTCGTCGCGCGCGAGAACGGCGGGCAGAGCCCGCCCTACGGCACGTTCAACATAGGCTGGAGCGGTGTCGCTGCCTATTCGCCGAAATCTGCAGGCTCGGCGAATCGCGGTTCGGTGGTTACCCAATCGAGCGGATAAAGACCTTCGCGCACCGCACGGTGGAAGCTGGAGTAAGGCCAATCCTGTACCCGGGTCACGTATCCGTGCCTGACCGGGTTGTAGTGCGCGTAGTCCATGTGGGCAGCGTAATCCCGTGCATTGCGAATCCGGTGTTCCCAGAATCGGGGTTGCCAAAGGCCGCTGTCGAGGCGCGTGGCTGATGTGTGCGGTAGCCCCGAGTTTCTGGAGTAGCCGGCTTTGATCAAGCCCCAGCGGCTGGAAAAATCCCGGTCGCCCGGCGGCAGGGTCCAGATGGCGTGCATGTGGTCTGGCAGGACCACCCAGGCATCGATGTGGAACGGCTTTTGGTGACGCGCCGCGGCCACGCTTTGGCGCAAGGCAGATACGGCATGCGCGGTCGCCAGAATACGTCGTCGTTGCGCGGTGACCACGGTGAAGAACCAGGTGGATCCCTCGCGTCGGGCTCGTCGATAATTGGGCATACACCCAAGCTAGCCGGCCGACGCGGCGTGCATTATCGGCGCATGACCATGAATGTTGTCGGGAATTGCGGCGATGAGCGGCGGGCATAGCCCGCTCTACGGCGCTGGTGTAGGGCGGGCTATGCCCGCCGCTTGCCTCGCGAGCGCAAGATAGCGTTCATGCAGCGACGCCACCGCGTCATCCAGCGCACTTTCGTCGCCGCTGTTGTCGATCACGTCGTCGGCCAAAGCGAGCCGTTCGGCGCGACTGGCTTGCTGGCTGATCATGCGCCGGGCAAGCGCTTCGTCGATATCATCGCGGGCGATCAGGCGAGCCAGCTGCACGGCTTCGGGTACGTCGATCACCAGCACGCGGTCGGGCCAGCGGTATTGGGCGATGTTCTCGGCCAGCAGCGGGACTGCCAGCAAGCAATAAGGCGCGCGCTCTGTCGCCACGCGCTCGCGTAGCCACGCCCGTATGCGCGGGTGGATGATTGCTTCCAGCTTGCTGCGCGCCACCGGGTCGGCGAACACCCGTCTGCGCATCGCCGCGCGATCCAGCTCGCCGGCCTGGTCGAGTGCGTCGGCCCCGAACGCGGCAGCCACTTTGGCCAGACCATCGGACCCTCGCGCGACCACCGCACGAGCGGCCACGTCGGCATCGTGCACGGGCACGCCGAGCGCCTCGAAGCGTCGCGTCACCGCGCTCTTGCCGGCTGCGACACCGCCAGTCAGTGCCACCACGAAGGAGGGCGTGCGCTCGCTCATCGCAAGCCGGTGAACTGCATATAGCCCTTCAGCAAGCTGGGCCCGGCGATGAACCACACCCAGCCGGCCGCGGCGATGAAGGGCCCGAACGGCATCGGAATATCACGCTCGTGCTTGCGTAGCGCGATCATGCTTCCGCCAATCAGCGCGCCGATCACCGACGACAGCAGGATCATCGGCAACAGCGCCACCGGCCCCATCCATGCGCCGAGCGCCGCCAACAGCTTGAAATCGCCGTAACCCATGCCTTCCTTGCCGGTAAGCAGTTTGAAGCCCCAGTACACGCTCCACAGGAACAGGTAGCCGATTGCGGCGCCGATGATGGCCGAGGAGGCACTCACGAACATCGGCAGCAGCGAAAGCAACAACCCCAGCCACAGCAGCGGCAAGGTCAGCTGGTCTGGCAGAAGTTGGGTACGAAAGTCGATCCCGGCCGCGGCAATCAGGATCCAGGTGAACACCAGCCCCGCCAGGGCGATCCAGGTCGGCCCGAATTTCCACACCACCACCGCGCTCAAGACGCCACTGAGCAATTCCACCAGCGGGTACTGCACGGAAATCCTCGTCTTGCAGTAGCGGCAGCGCCCGCGCAGAAGCAGCCAGCCGAACAAGGGGATGTTGTCCGCCGCCGACAACGGGTGCTTGCAATGCGGGCAGTGTGAAGGCTCGCGCACGATGCCGGGTGGCAACGGTTCCTCGTCGGCCTCGATCTCCAGCACGTCGCGTGCTTCCCGGCGCCAGCCAGCCGACATGCGCTCGGGCAGACGCAAGATCACCACATTGAGGAAACTGCCCACCAGCAGGCCGAGCACGGCGGCGAGAGTGATCCATACGGGTAGTGGAAGTTCGGGCATGCGTCAGCCTTGTGCGTTCATGGCCCCGAGGCGGGGCAGGGTGCAAGGGTACGGTGCAGCGCCCGACCCCACAAACGAAAACGGCGGGCAGAGCCCGCCCTACGAGGGTGCCGTAGGGCGGGCTCTGCCCGCCGTGCTTGCGTCAGAATGTGCCGGCGAGCTTGAAGATCGGCAGGTACAGCGCAATCACGATGCCGCCGACCAGGGTGCCCAGCACCACCATGATGATCGGTTCGAGCAGGGTCGACAGGGTATCGACCGCGTTGCTGACCTCTTCTTCATAAAACTCGGCCACCTTGAACAGCATGCTGTCCAGCGCACCGGATTCCTCGCCGATGCCGGTCATCTGCACCACCATGTTGGGGAACAGGCCGGTCTGCTTCATCGCCAGCTGCAACTGGTGGCCCACTGAAATGTCGTCGCGCATCTGCCGCACGGCATCGCCGTAGACGATGCTGCCGGTGGCGCCGGCCACGGCATCCAGGGCTTCCACCAGCGGCACACCGGCGCGGAAGGTCACGCCCAGCGTGCGGGCAAAGCGGGCGATTGCGGTGTTGCGCACGATGTCGCCCATCACCGGCAGTTTCAGCGCCACGCGATCCAGGAAATGCGCGAACTTCGGCGAGCGTTTCTTGCCGATCACGATGGCGGCAATGCCGCCGACAACGATCCCGACCACGATGAACCAGTAGCTCTGCATGAACTCCGAAGCATCGACCAGGAACTGGGTCGGGGCCGGCAGCTGGGCGCCGGCGTCCTGGAAGGTCTTGGCGAACACCGGCACCACGAACAGCAGCATGATCAGGATGACGATGAACACCACCGCCAGCACCATCATCGGGTAGAACAGGGCCTTCTTGATCTTCTTCTTCAGCGCCTCGGTGCGTTCCTTGTAGGTGGCGACCGTGTCCAGCACGGTATCGAGCACACCGGAGGTCTCACCCGCATGCACCAGGTTGCAGTACAGCTCGTCGAACTGCACCGGGTAGCGCCCCAGCGCCTCGTGCAGCGAGGCGCCGCCTTCGATGTTCTGCTTGACGTCGAGCAACACGTTCTTGAAGCGGACGTTCTTCTGGCCGTCGGCGATGATGTCGAATGACTGCACCATCGGCACGCCCGACGCCATCATGGTGGCGATCTGGCGGCTGAAGATCGCCACGTCACCCGGCTTGATCGTGCTGCCGGTGGAGCCGAACAGCGGCTTGGCCTTCTCCCGCACGGTTTGCGGGTTCATCCCCTGGCGACGCAGCTCGGCCTTGACCAGCGAGGCGTTCTTCGCGGGCATCTCGCCCTTCATGCGCTTGCCGCGTTTGTCCAGCGCCACCCAGTCGTAGGTGGTCAGCCGGCTGACTTCGGCGCGCTGGGCACCGAGTGCACGCGTCCTGTCTGCATTTGCTTTTGCGGTAGCCGTAGCCATGCGCATCTTCCCCCGGTAGTTCGATCCCCAAACCGGCCAAAACGACCGGTTGACTCAGGTATTGGTACAGCTTATGTCATTTTTGCCGCTGCAAACCGTGCCACCAGCCGCAAGTTCGACGTCGAACGGGTCGCGGTTTGCCCAATCATTCGGTCGTGACCCGGTCCATTTCGATCAGGCTGGTCAACCCCGCCTTGACCTTGAGCAGAGCCGAGGCGCGCAGATCGTTGACGCCGGCAGCCCTGGCCACCTCGGCGATCTGCATCGCATTGCCGCCCTGCAGGATGATCTTCTGGATATCCTCCAGCATCGGCATCACCTGGTAAACACCTACGCGGCCTTTGTAGCCCTCGGTGCAGCCATCGCAGCCCACCGCCTCGTAGATGGTCAGGCCGGCGTCGATTTCCTCCTGGGTAAAACCGGCATCCAGCAAGACCTTGGGCGGCACGTCCATCGGCTTCTTGCAGTCGTGCAGGCGCCGGGCCAGTCGCTGGGCGATGATCAAGGTGACCGAGGAAATGATGTTGTACGGCGCGATGCCCATGTTCATCAGGCGCGCGATGGTCTGCGGCGCGTCGTTGGTGTGCAGGGTGGAAAGCACCATGTGGCCGGTCTGGGCCGCCTTGACCGCGATCTCGGCGGTTTCCAGGTCGCGAATTTCGCCGACCATGATCACGTCCGGATCCTGGCGCAGGAACGAGCGCAACGCGCTGGCGAAGGTCATGCCGCGCTTCACGTTCTGCTGCACCTGGTTGATGCCCTCGACCCGGATTTCGACCGGGTCCTCCACCGTCGAGATGTTGCGCTCGCTGGTGTTGAGCATGTTCAGGCCGGTATACAGCGACACCGTCTTGCCCGAGCCGGTGGGGCCGGTGACCAGCACCATGCCGTACGGCCTGTGGATCGCTTCGATGTAGAGCTTCTGCTGGTCGGGTTCGTAGCCGAGCTTCTCGATGCCGATCTTGGCCGCCGAGCCATCGAGGATACGCAGCACGATCTTTTCACCGAACAGGGTCGGCAGCGAGCTCACGCGGAAGTCGATCGCGCGGGTCTTGGACAGGTTGAGCTTGATGCGGCCGTCCTGCGGCACGCGCTTCTCGGCGATGTCCAGCTGCGCCATCACCTTCAGGCGCGAGGAAATGCGGTTGGCCATCTTCATGGGCGGGCTGGCTACCGCCTTGAGCATGCCGTCGATGCGCAGGCGCACCCGGTATTGGGTTTCGAACGGCTCGAAATGGATATCCGAGGCGCCGCGGCGGATCGCGTCGACCAGGATCTTGTTGACGAACTTCACCACGGGCGCATCGTCGGCGGCATTGGCGTCGATGCCGGTGGATTCGACCTCGTCTTCGCCAACTTCGATGTCCAGCTCGTCGAAATCACCATCCATGTCCGGCATGGTGTCGCGCATGTTGTTCAACATGCCCTCGATCATCCGCTGCAACGAGGCGGGCTCGACCAGAATCGCCTCCACCATGCAGCTCGAATGGAAGCGGATCTCGTCCAGCGCGTGCGACTGCGTCGGATCGGCGATGCCGACGAACAGCCGTTTGCCGCGACGGAACAACGGCAGCGCCTGGTGCTTGGTGATCAATGCCTCGCTGATCAGATCCAGCGGCATGGTGGAGGGGTTCAGCGACGACACGTCCATCATCGGCATGCCGAACTCGATCGAGACAACCCGGGTCAGCTGCGCGTTGTCGACCAGGTGGTGTTCGAGCAGCCAGGCGCCCAGCGACACTTTCTTCTGGGCACTGTCGACCATCGCCTTGCGGACGTCATCCTCCGGTATCAGCCCCTCGGACACCAGGCGGCGCGCCATGCCTGAAAGGCCCGCGAGCGACGGTTGCAATTGAGATGACATAACTTACGTGACCCATACCCTGTATGTGGTTGAATCTACCGCAGTCTGACGCTCAGGTCACCCATTGATTGCCCGATACAGGGCGGCAAGGTGATGCGGCGCACAAGTTGCGATTCCTGTGCCGGACTCCCCGACGGAAAGCCGACACTCCGGGCAGACCATGCATGGATCGAGCCATTCGTGGGCTCGGGTCGGCAGCCGCACGGAAGCCGGCGGGCAGAGCCCGCCCGGCGGCACGGAGTGACTGGCGGGCATGACGACCCCTGATTGTCCGAGCCGGCGGTGCCGCATCGCGGCGCCCGTCAAACCTTCACGCTATGATCGCCCTTTCAAAGTCATCTCTTGATTGCATCCCGAATTGACCCGGAAGACCCAGCGGCCGATGCCCGTCCGCCCCTCACCGCGGGGCGGGCTCCGCCAACCGCCCTTGCCACGATATTCGACACAACACCAGATCACGAGACAGCTTCACCGGGGAGCCCGCTTTTGAACCAGCTCAGCATCATCCTGCCTGCCAAGAACGAGGCGCCCGCGCTCACCGCGCTGCTGCCGGCGTTACGCGCAGCCCATCCCGACGCCGAGATCATCGTGGTCGACGACGGCTCCACCGACGACACCCGCAGCGTCTGCAAAAGCAACCAAGTCACCTGTCTCAGCTCGCCGTACTCGATGGGCAATGGCGCCGCCATCAAGCGTGGAACCCGCGCCGCCAGCGGCGATATCCTGGTATTCATGGACGGCGACGGCCAGCACGATTCGGCCGACGTCAAACGCCTGCTCGATCAATTGAATCGCGGCTACGACATGGTCGTCGGAGCCCGCGACTGGGGCAGCCAGGCCGGCGTGGGCCGCGGGCTGGCCAACACCTTGTACAACTGGCTGGCCACCAAGATGACCGGCCACCCCATCCTCGACCTCACCTCCGGTTTCCGTGCGGTCCGTGCCGACAAATTCCGCGAATTCCTGCACCTGCTGCCGAACGGCTTCAGCTACCCCACCACCAGCACCATGGCGTTCTTCCGCAGCGCCTATGCCGTGGCCTACATCCCGATCAAGGCCGCCCAGCGCATCGGCACCAGCCACATCAGGCCCCTGCGCGACGGCATCCGTTTTCTGCTGATCATCTTCAAGATCGCCACGCTGTACTCGCCGCTCAAGCTGTTCGTACCGGCCAGTGCGGTGTTTTTCTTGCTGGGGTGTGCGAACTATGCGTGGACGTTTACCCACTACGGCCGACTCACCAATGGCAGCATGCTGATGTGGAGCGCGGCCGTCATCGTGTTCCTGATCGGGCTGGTGTCCGAGCAGATCACCGGGCTGATGTATCGACGCGATGTCTGACAGGAAGGCTTCGAGTCCCCTGGCGCTGCTGGTCACGCGCAACTTTCCGCCGCTGCTGGGCGGCATGGAAAAGGTCAACCAGCACTTGCTTGGCGCGCTGCAATCGACTTGGCGTACCGCAATATGCGGGCCTGCAGGGTGCTCCGAGTACGTTTCACCACAAACGGAAGTGCGGCAGAGCAGGGTGAAGCCGTTGCCCTTTTTTCTTATCGCGACGCTATGGCATGCGACACGCCTTGCATGGCGGCGCAAGCCCGAATGGGTCATTGCCGGGAGCGGTCTCACTGCGCCGATCGCATGGTTGGCAGCGCGCTGTGCGGGAGGCAGGGTCGCGGTCTATCTGCATGGACTCGATATCGTGGCGCCCAGCCGCGTCTATCAGTGGTTGTGGCTACCCTTTATCCGGCGTTGTGACCTCGCGCTGGTGAATAGCGCCAACACTGCCAGTCTGGCGCGTGGTCGCGGCGTGCACCACCGTCTAACGCATGTATTGCATCCAGGCACTGATCTTCCGCTACTGGATGCCGACGCCGCTCGCGATTTCCGCGCGACGCACGGTCATGCCGAACGACCGCTGCTGCTTTCCGTTGGTCGGTTGACCCAGCGCAAAGGTCTGGTCGAGTTCGTCGCGGCGGCATTACCGGCGATTGCCGCCCGCTATCCCGACGTGCTGTTGGTCGTAATTGGTGATGAAGCCAGCGATGCACTGCACGCGCGCCCTGGATCCGAGCGTGAGCGCATCCTGTCGGCAGCCAGATCGGTACGTATGGAACAAAATTTGCTTTTCCTGGGGCGCTGCGATGACTCTGTCCTCAGTGCCGCCTATCAAGCCGCCGACTTGCATATCTTCCCCGTGCTTGAGCTGCCTGGCGATGTCGAGGGTTTTGGTATGGTGGCACTGGAGTCCGCTGCCCATGGATTGCCGACAGTTGCCTTTGCGGTAGGTGGCGTTCCCGATGCGGTGCTCGACGGGCAAACCGGCACCCTGGTCGAACCCGGCAACTATGTCGCACTGGCCGAGGCCGCGGTTGAACAACTAACCCACGCGCGCGAAAGTGCGACCATTGCAGCGTGTCGCGAGTTTGCTGTGGGGAAGGTGTGGCCGGTCTTCGCTGAGCGCTTGCGCAATCTGCTGGATTCACCCCATGTCTGACATGCCGTCGAAGCGTCCGTTCTCCGAAAAGAGAGCTTCCGAGACTTCAACGGAACGCCAGCCACATGTCGTGATGGATCTTCCATCCAGGCGTTTCAAAGGCCTTAAGATCGAACGCCTGCTGGATCTCGCGAATCGGCCCCAACCCATGCGCCTGCTGGAAGTCGGCACGGGCTCCGGCGGCATCGCGCACTATTTCGGGACCCATCCGACACTGCACTGCGATGTGGACGCGGTGGACGTCCACGACAACCGCTTGGTGACAGAAGGCTATCGTTACCATCAGGTATCTGACACGCAGTTGCCATTCGCGGATGAATCGTTCGACGTAGTGCTTACCAACCATGTCATCGAGCATGTCGGCGACGAGCGGGCACAACATGCGCATCTGGCCGAGCTGCACCGTGTGCTGCGCCTGGATGGCGTGGGTTATCTCGCTGTGCCCAATCGTTGGATGCTGGTGGAACCGCATTATAGGCTCGCGTTTCTGAGCTGGTTGCCTCACGGCTTGCGTACGCCGTACCTGAGGGCAACGAATAAGGGCGCGGTTTACGACTGCGAGCCGCTGGAAATGGCACAGTTGGAGCGAATGCTAGATGCCGCAAACTTTTATCATCACAATCTTTGCGTAGAAGCCGTGCGAGCAACCTTCGATATTGAGTGCCCCGATTCGCCCAGTGCTCGAATACTGCGTACAACGCCGGATGCTTGCCTGAGGCCGCTGCGGCGCATCATACCCACATTGATATATCGCATTGAGCGCCGAACCGCATGAGCGTGCTCTTTCTTGGCAAACGCTTTTACACGAATCGAGATGCTCTGCGCGATCGCTACGGTCGCATATGGCAAATGCCGTCGCATTGGGCGCAGTCAGGAGTTCCAACGAAATTGTGGTTGGTGGACTATCACACTAGCGAATCGGTGTCGGAAAAATGCGGCGAACTCGATGTAGTCTCCACTCCAGTGAAGAACCTCGCTGTGTTACGTCAGTGGATACGGGAATTGCGCGCTCCCGGTCGCAATGTTGATGCAATTGTGGCTAGTGGCGACTGTTACATCGGCATGATGGGATATCGGATCGCTCGGCGCATGCGCTCGCGGTTCGTATTCGATGTCTATGACAAATACGACGAGTTTGCAGGATATATGCGACTGCCTGGATTCGATCCGTTTCGATTTCTCTTGCGGAATGCGGATGCGAGATTGTTTGCGAGTCAGGTGCTCATGAAGCAGATTGGCACGGATGCGAAACATGACTTTTTTGTTCCCAATGGCATCGACCTGGCACATTTCCACCCACGAGACATGTTTACAAGTCGTGCATCATTCAGCATCCCTGCCGATAGCGTTTGCGTGGGTTACTTCGGCAGTATGACGCCAGATCGCGGCGTAGAGGATCTTGTGGCTGCGGTGACAGTGTTGCGTCAAAGTGGTCTGAATATCGGGTTGATACTTGCGGGGCAGCGCTACGGACAAAAAAGTTGGGATGAACCGTGGATCCGCTATCTTGGGAACCTTCCGTACAATCAGGTGCCCGCCGCGATGGCGTGCTGCAATGTACTGGCCTTGCCGTATCGTCATTCCGATTACCTTGACATGGCATCATCGTGCAAGATTACGGAATACATTGCCGTGCAGCGGCCGCTCGCGGTGACGGATACGCCAAACTTCAGCATGAATTTCCCGGAACAGGCGGCAACGCTAGGATCATATATGGCGTGCCCTGGAGCTCCAGGTGATCTCGCTCGTGCAATCACGCTACAGCTCGAGAATGGACGCCTTGTCTCTATGCCAGATGGATTCCTTTGGGAATCCATAGCGCGGCGCCTCGTCGGGCAACTTGAGCTTGATGCCAGCGCTGAAGCCCCTAGCCGACCGCCTAACGATTGAACAACGTCAGTAGGCGGTCAGACAGAAAACGCAAGCTGTCGCTCCGCCCAGGAGATGACCGAATCACCGACGCGGCAATGCTTGCCTCATGGACATTTCTGATTAATAGCCTTTCGGTGATTACTGAATTCAGCGCCCTCCGCAATTTCGCGGCTACCGCATGCGATTGT
Organism: Rhodanobacter sp. G2-10; assembly: GCF_055809185.1. Taxonomy (NCBI): domain Bacteria; kingdom Pseudomonadati; phylum Pseudomonadota; class Gammaproteobacteria; order Lysobacterales; family Rhodanobacteraceae; genus Rhodanobacter; species Rhodanobacter sp. G2-10. Next base: position 983,628 of record NZ_CM147900.1, read on the forward strand.
AAATAAATACGCTTTGGTGCTGCAGCTCGTTGGGCGTGTGAGTAATCCAGTCCGTGCATTTCAGCAAAATTCTTTCCCCACGCCTCAATAGAGCTTCGATGCTTGCCGGATGTCGCCAGGATCACAGCAAGCTGCTGAGCGTGGTTGGCGCCATTGACTGGATTGCCAAGCGTTTGGGATTGGAGATAGGCCTCGTAAACGCAGGCCTGCAGTGATAGAGGAAAGCCCCCGTTTGCCGTAAGGGGGAGTTCATGGTGGAAAGGAATATTCCCTTCATCGAGAAATTGCTTGTACGGCTGATGGCTGCGTTCTTTGCTTGTCGAGAAAGCGGAATGGCCATTACTGTGTTTGGAGATACCGCTGATGGCAAGGGGTTCTCGGACGTAGAGGTAGTCATCCGTGATCCGGGCTATCGCAATCGCAGTGTAAACATCTGGATTGGCCGATGAGAAAAACGAGCCCAGAAGTTTCTTGATCCGTTTCAGGACGGATATGTGGATAAACCCGCCGTTGTAGATCATTGGTAGCTCGCTGTATCTGGCTCGTCCGTGCAACGCATTGGCTAGCCAAAGGCTGCTCTTGCGCGTTTCCATCCCCGAAGTCAGGGGGACGACGAGTTGGCCACGCGTGCGCCCCAAAACGCCTGGCCAGTCGTAAGTGCAGAAATTTGATCGAATGACCTTAGCATTCGTGGCTTGGATTATGTCGGCGAGGGTCTGTAGGGATCCCGGCATCAGGCCATCGTCATCTCCCATAAACGTAACCCACCCGTCATCGACGTGTGACAGGGCAAACTCCCAGTTGTGCGACATGTTCAGACGCTTGCCTGTGTTCAGATAACGAATACGGCTGTCATTGGCTCGGCGTACCGTATCGGCAGTACCGTCCTCGCTGAAGTTGTCGCTGACGATGATTTCCAGGTTGTTGTAGTCCTGCGTTGTAGCGGTTCGCAGGGAAGACTCCAGCACGTCGCAACGTTCTCGGGTGGGGATGATAACGGTTATCTTAGGATTGGTCATGATTGGACAGATGACGATCAATGGGTAGGTTGTAACTTGGCATGTATCATTCTGCGTACGGCGCGGGATGCCAAGGCACTTGCCGTCAATACTAGACCGCTGGCGATTATCAGCCAGAACAAGCCTTCAATGGAATGCGAGATTGGTGGAAGCGCGGCTTTAAGAGCTAGTGCTGCTGTCAGGCCTGCGAGCATTGGCGGAAGGTTGTCTCGCACGTACCATTTCGCCATTTCGCCACGCAGCAGTCGGCGGTGCATCAGCGGTATGCCAACCAGTACGGAAACCAGGTTTGCAAGGAGCCACAATAGTGCTGCGCCGACTGTGCCGTGTTCATGCACTGCCCATAGGCAAAATGGAATGCCGAGCAGGAGCGATGCTGCGTTCAGGCCCATGGCCAGGCGCGTCCAGCCGTGCGCGAGTTGAACGGCATAAGGAATGTTCATCAGCCCATTGAGTGCATAGCCGAACACCAGAATCGAGAGGGGGAGTTCGATCTTGTTGGCCAAACTGGCGTCGCCTGTCCATAAGAACAGCACCTCGTGTGAAAACGTGATTAGCACCGTCGCGACGGCGCCAATCACCACAGCTAGGTATTGACTGCTGAGGTGATACAGCTCGCGCAGCATCGCCTCGTCGTGGTGCGCGACCAATCGACTGAAGCGTGGATAGAGCGCATTGAACATTGGTTGTACCATCCGCCCCAGGCCGGACGCCACGCTCAGGGCCAAGGTGTAGTAGCCCATCTCTTCCAGCGGACGCAGGCTCGCTAGGGTCAGCCGATCAAGTTGGCTCACGCCCAGGGCCAGGATGCCGATTGCGAACAGGCCTGCAGCGAAGCGACGATTCCTGCGTAGATCATCCGGCGCCCAGCGTGCACGGCGATCGCCTGGCGGAAGTGCGCGCCACACGGCTAGTCCCATTGCCAGTGACTGCCCTGCGCCCACGATGGCGTACCAACAGAGGAATGCCTCGATGGACGGTGAGACCCACAACAGCACAGGCAACGAGCCGGCATATCGCAATGTGGCAAATGTCGCATTGATGAGATTCAACGTTGGCTGCTGTTCCAGACCGGAGAGGCAATTGGCGTAGAACGTACTGGGCCAAAGCAGAGCGATGGCGACCCCCATGATTGCAATGGCGCAGGCGGCTTCCTCCCGTCCCATCGTGCGTAGGTGCAGCCAATGATCGGCCATCAGTCCACTGCTGGCCCAGACGAGCAGAGCTGCTGCCAGTGTCAGCAGCCAGATAACAATCTCCGATGTACGCACTAGGTCGCGTGTGCCATTGGTTAACGTGGGGTCGTTTGCGCGGCGGGAAAGTTCGCGGTTGGTCGCGCCGCCGATGCCGAAGTCGAACAGTTGCAGGATCGACTGGAAACTGAGCATCAAACCGACCATTCCGAACGCCTCCATGCCCAAGATGCGGATGTACAGCGGCAGGAACGCCACCCCCATCGCTGTCATCCAGAACTGGCCCGCATAGTTGGCCAGAATACTTGTGCGTAGTGCAGGCACGGGCGAGTAGCTAGACGCGCCGCAGGTAGCCGTCCGGCGCTACTGTGACCAGCAATTTTCTTTCCAGTGAGCTGTCGATCTCAAACGCCAGCCGTGCGCCATCGGCAGCCACGCAGGCCTCGTCCTTCAGACGGCGCAGGTATTCCCACACTGCGGTTTTAGGGTTGTTGCCCTTTCCCCAAGGACGGTCGGGATACGTGCCATCGGACAGGTCTTCGACTACGGTATCGAACACGATGCAGTAGCTGCCCGCAGACGTCAGTGGCGCATATGCCTCAAGTTCGGACAGCACGTGATCGTGAGTATGATTAGAGTCGAGAACTACCAGTATTCGCTGATGCGCCTGCGCGATCAGATGCACCTGCGCAACTACCTCGGCTGCGGTCGAGGAGCCCTGGATCATGTCGATCCGGTGCGATAGGGGATGGGCCTCGATGGCGGCGCGATTGTGCGCGCGTATATCGATGTCGATTCCCAGCACGCGGCGGCGGGTGGCCTTCGGATCGAGCACCCGTCCGTACTCGACCGCCTCGCAGTAGTCGAGCAACGCCAGTGTCGAGGCGTTGAGGATTAGCGATCCACCGTGGGCAATGCCTGTCTCGATGATGAGATCCGGCTTTACGCGCCAGACCAGCTCCTGCATTGCTACGATGTCCTGCGGGTACTGGATGATGGGGCGACCAAGCGCTGAAAAATTGTATGAGTATTTCGGCAATGTGGACGCTTGCATGAATGCTTTGGCAGCCGAAATAAAGTCACTATTCTCGCCGTTTTTTTGAATACGCTGGCGTACTTCATCTTCAAAGTCGTTCATCATGTTTCACCGGTGAGTAATTTGAATCATCCAAAAATTCCCGAATTTCATCTTGGAATCGCCATCAAAAAGGGTCCGTTCCAGCGTTCGTGGTCATCCCATTCGGATCTCAGGAAGTAAGGAGGTCCAGCTTTGAACGATCACCCCAAAACGACATTGGTTCGATTTCAGAGTAGGGAATCCGACCTAGGTTCATAGAAATGCTGGAATTCATTTCGTGGATCCAACGCTGGGTGAGTTCGCGCACGGTGACGGGCACGCCGCTGCATACATTGACGACACCCGCGTCTATGGACAGGAGTGAGATATTGACAATGTCTCTGGCCGCGTCTTGGATCGACATGAAGTCACGTACTTGTTCGCCGCCAGACATGTCGAACGCTTTATCGTGACGTCGTATGGCCGCCATCAATAAAGAGTACAGCGAAGTTTTCGACTGGCCTGGGCCATACAAATAGAAAAGACGTAACCATGCAAGTTGAAAAGGGTGGATCGTCTTGAATTTTTCCAAGTGTCTTCGTAACAGGTCCTTTGCAACGCCGTATTGGGTGGTCGGCGCCGCCTGAATTTCCTCAGAAATTCGCCCTTCGGTCATGCCGTATTCGAAGCAAGTGCCCGTCACTACCAGTCGACTGAGGCCAGCGGTCAGGCAAGCGTCTAGAAAACGCTGTTGGTTGGGAAGCTCAATTTCGACATGTTCGGCAGACTGGTAGTTGGGCAGTCCGTCCCAAGCCAAATGAATCAGGACGTTCGGTTCTCCCAGCGCTTTAAAGGCGTTGGGTAGATCATCGGTAATATTCATCACCACTTCGTCTGTTCTTGGGTGTTCGACAATCTGACGGGTCGATGACCGAGTGATGGCAACTATGTCCACGTCACGCGATTGCAATTCACGCAATACGTGTCGACCGACGAAGCCACTAGCACCAGTTATGGCAACCCGCATTGTCCTACTCCACCCTCAGATCAGGAACACAGGTGACAAACTGGCCATCCCACTCCCGGATGTAACCGAGTTGGGTTGTGATTTCCTCGCGCAGGTTCCATGGCAGGATAAGTACGAAGTCAGGCTGATCTTCGCGCAGGTGCGACTCGGCGACTACCGGTATTCGCGACCCCGGCAGCCAGTGGCCTTGCTTGTGCGGCGAGGCGTCGACCACGTAGCGAAGAAGATCGGGTCTCACGCCGGCGTAGTTCAACAAAGTGTTGCCCTTGGCGGCTGCGCCGTAGCCGACGACCATGCATCCGGCACGTTGTTGCTCCAGGAGGAAGGTCAGGCAATCGTTCTTGACCGCATCTGCCTGCGCTTGGAATCCTTGATAGTAGGCGCGATCCAGCATGCCAGCCGCCTTCTCAACTTTTAAGAGCGTGGAAACGGCAGGTGATTCAGCGTGGTGGCTGTGCGCGTGTGCGGCCCACAAACGCAGTGAGCCGCCATGCGTGGGCAACTGCTCTACATCCCAGATTTTCAGCCCGTGCGCCGCGAAGATCCGACGCGCCGTGTGGAGCGAGTAGTAGGAGAAGTGCTCATGGTAGATCGTATCGAACTGACGCTTGGCGACCAATTCCATGAGGTGCGGAAACTCCACCGTGATCGTGCCCTCGGAGCTCAGTGCTAGCGCCAGGCCGGCCGCAAAATCGTTGATATCCGGCACGTGGGCCAGCACATTGTTGGCTACGATGAGGTCGGCCGCCCGGCGATCGCGTACGAATTCCGCGGCAAACTCGCGACCAAAGAAGCACTCAAGAGTCTCGATCCCCTTCTGCCGTGCCACCCTTGCGGTGCCGCTAGCCGGCTCAATGCCGATGCAGGGAATGCCGCGCGCCGCCACGTATTGCAGCAGATAGCCGTCGTTGGACGCGATCTCCACAACCAAACTGTGGCGATCCAACTTGAGCCGAGCCGTGGCGCGCTCAACGAAGCGCTCCGCATGGGCGAGCCAAGAGCGCGCGAACGACGAATAGTAAGCATAGTCTGGTGCAAATAGCTCGGCATGCGATTGCACTTCGTCGACTTGCACCAGGTGGCAGTTGCCGCAGGTGAACAATTTCAGCGGAAACCAAGTTTCCGGCGCACTTAGCGCATCTGCGTTGAGGAACGCATTGGAGGGTGGTGCGCTGCCGAGGTCAAGAAAGACATCGTGCAGCGTGGCGGCGCAATGGCGACATTTCATAAATTGATTCCTGCGAACCTGCTTTCTCTCACCAGCGGCAAGTCCCGGTCCTTATCGGAGACCCGTGCCACGGGCAACGGCCAGTCAATGGCAAGGGCGGGATCATCGTGTCGCAGCCCGCCTTCCTTTTCACGGTTCCAGGCGGCGCTGTGCAGGTACAGTAATTGTGCGTCGTCAGTGAGTGCTTGGAAGCCGTGAGCGAAACCCTCCGGTATGAAGAATTGGGTCGTTCCATTGCCGTCCAGTTCGATGCCGTGCCAGCGCAGGAAGGTGGGTGAGTCTGCCCGCACATCGACCGCCACATCGAACACGCGACCGCGCAGGCAGCGAATCAGCTTGGCTTCGGTTGCCGGTGGATACTGAAAGTGCATGCCGCGCACGGTGCCCTTATCATAGGTACGAGACACGTTGATCTGGACCCAATGCAGGTCGCGCCGCAGCACCGAACATTCGGAAGCGCAAAATACGCGCGAGAACTGGCCACGTTCGTCCTTGATTGGCGTAGTTTCGATCACGGTGAGATCGGTCAACGGTGTGGCATGAAAGTTCATGCGGCCCATTCCATGCCGGCCAGGCGAGCCGCATTGACGTAGGCTTTCAGATCGAGACGACTGTTCAGTTGACCACGCTCGTAGTAGTCGCGATACCACTGGGTGGTCGAATGCAGCGTGGTCTGCGCATTCCACACCGGACGCCAGCCCAGCTGCTGCGCCGCTCTGGAGGCATCCAAGCGTAGGATCGCAGCCTCGTGCGGATGCGGGCCGGGGTGCGGTTCACTATGCAGTTGTGGCCAATGCGCTCGCATCATGGATACGAGTGCCTGGACTGGCAACGTGGTGTCGGCTGCCGGCCCGAAGTTCCACGGCCCCTCGACGGGGTCGCCGGCGAGCAGGAGTTCACCCAGCCGCAGATAGCCCGCCAGCGGTTCCAGCACGTGCTGCCAAGGACGAACGGCCTCGGGATGGCGGATCTGTAAGGTGGAACCACTTGAGGCGGCACGCACAAGATCGGGAACGAGCCGATCCTTCGACCAATCGCCGCCACCGATGACATTGCCAGCACGGGCCGTCGCCACGCGAGGTCCGCCGTCGCCGAAAAAGCTCTTCCGATAGCATTCCGTTACCATTTCTGCGCAGGCCTTGGAAGTGCTGTAGGGATCATGCCCCCCCAGCGGGTGACCTTCGCTATAGCCGGCGACTGTGGGCTGTTCCAGGTAAACCTTGTCGGTGGTGACGTTGACGAGCGCGCGCACTGAGGGTGTGACACGTACCGCCTCCAGCAGATGCACTACACCCAGCACGTTCGTGTCGAAGGTGGTGACCGGCTCGTGATAGCTGCGCCGAACCAGCGGCTGTGCTGCCAGATGGAAGATGAGCTCCGGGGTGGCGTGTTCAAGCGTCTGTCGCACGCGGACAGCATCACGCACATCCACCCGCAGGTCCTGCACATCGTCCAGTCCAAGCAGCTCCCAGTGCGCCGGTTCGGTATCGGGCGCCAGCGCCAGTCCGGTGACCTTTGCACCCAGCGCGCTCAGCCATAAGCAGAGCCACGAGCCCTTGAAGCCCGTGTGTCCGGTGACCAGCACTCGGCGACCGGCATATGACCCTCCAAACAGCTCGTTCAAGGCCAGACCTTCCATGGTGCGCGCCCGCTTTGCCAAAGTTCTTCGAGCTTGAGCTTGTCGCGGAGCGTGTCCATGGGCTGCCAGAATCCGGGGTGCGTATAAGCGGAAATCTGCCCATCCCGGGCCAGTGCCTCCAGCGGATCGCGCTCCCAGATGGTGGCGTCGCCCTTGATGTAGTTGAGCACAGCGTGCTCGAGGATGAAAAAGCCCCCGTTGATCCAGGAGCCATCGCCGGAGGGCTTTTCCTCGAAGCGAGTAATCCGGTTGTCTACGATGTCAATGGCGCCAAATCGGCCCGGCGGTTGCACCGCGCACATCGTTGCGAGTCCGGCACGCGTCTTGTGAAAAGCCAGTTGAGCCTTGATGTTGATGTCGGCGAGACCGTCGCCGTACGTGAAGCAGAACGTTTCGCCATCTAGATAGTTTACGACGCGCTTCAGGCGACCTCCGGTTTGGGTCTGGTCGCCGGTGTCCACTAAGGTGACGCGCCATGGCTCGGCGTGCTGTTGGTGGACCTCCATACGGTTATGGACCAGATCGAAGGTGACATCTGAAGTATGCAGGAAGTAATTCGCGAAATACTCCTTCACCATGTAGCCCTTGTAGCCCAGGCAAATGATGAAATCGTTGATGCCGTATTGCGCATAGATCTTCAGAATATGCCAGAGCACCGGCTTACCGCCGATTTCGATCATCGGCTTGGGGCGCACGATGGTTTCTTCGCTGATTCGTGTGCCGAGACCGCCCGCAAGGATGACTGCTTTCATAGAAACCTAGATTAACTGATGACCCTTGGTCAAAAGCGGAGGAGTGACGGCCTCCGATATGGTGCAACAAAGCTATGCCATGCGACAGGTTTACGAAATCGCCACGTTCCAGGGATCGACGAGTTCTATGCCATCATTGATGAAGTCGCGGATATTTCGCGTAGCCAGCGTGGCGCCATGCGCGCGCGTGATGGCAGCAATCATGGCATCGAACTGGCTGATCGGTTGGCCTCTGGCCTTGCGCTCTGTGGCGATGTTGGCATATTCATCTGCGGCCGCACTATCAAAAGCAAGAGTGCGGCCGGAAAAATCTTCGTCGAAGATGGCCCGAACGACACTTTGCAAATTGTCGAGGCGTCGACCTTGTGACAACAGGTGGAAGCCGCAGAGGATTTCGCCGCGTGTAATCGTGGTGGTAAATAGCGCAGACGTCGGCTGCGACTCCAGCCATGCCAGCACGCTCGCGTCTGGTATGGGGCATAGGATTTCCGAGAGCACATTGGTATCCAGCACGATCATAAATTATGACCGGGCGGCAACCGAATCGCTTCACGTGCCGGTGATCGCAGATCAATACCGCCCAAAGGATCGATTTTTGCGCGGATGGACTTGATCAGGGACTCACGATGGGGGCCCTCGGTGGACAGCGAGGTGCGGAGGATGTCACGTGCCTCTTCCTCCATGGAGCGCCCGTGACATGCGGCCCGTACGCGCAGCCGCTGTTTCAATCCGTCATCGAGATTGCGGATCGTCATCGTGGCCATCACAAGTCTCGATTAGTCAATGACTGCATCGTAGTCATTGACTGCGATGGTGTCCAGACCAGCCAAGCCACTGCCGGTGTAGTGCACGCGCTTGGCTTTTGCTGATTTGTGGATTTTCTACTGCATTCCAGGCAGCGCGCGTAACTGTTTCAAGCTGGCGTCTAGGCTGCCACCGATATTCAGTCCTTGCAGGCGTTCGAGCGCTGCGTGAGCCTCCGCCTTGCTACCTTGCGCTGCCAACATTCGGACCAATGTGATTCGATAGGCTGGCTCATTGGGTTTGGCGCTCACGGCTCCCTGGATCATGTGCAATCCGAGCGTATGGTCGTCCAGCACGTTCCAGGCATAGTCGGCGTAGGTCGCCAGCAGTCGTGCGCTGGGCTCCGGGTGTGCGAGCGCAGCGAGAAAGGCCTGGATCATGCGCTGCTTCGGTAGGTCGCACCTGTGTTCGCGCGCGCACTGGGTCAAAGCCGCGAGCGAACTTTCATCCTGGACACCCGGACGGCGCGCCTGGAGCTTCGTGACCATGCTGTCCCACCACGCATCCTTCAGTGGCAGGTGCATGCGTGAATTCATGAAGATCAGTGCCTGTTCGGGCAGGATCGAGGCATCGGGCAGGGCGGCAGCTTTTTCCAGCGGTGCATACGCCAGTTGGGTGAACGGAGAATTCGGGTCGTAGTGCGAATAGACAATGTAGGTGCGGCCCAGCTCGTACTCTGCGCGTGGCGATTGTGGCGCACGGCTGGCCAGATCTTCTGCCAAGCGCAGCGGGTTGCCCCAGGCGTAAGCGGTAAGTGCGGTGAGTGCAGTCCAGCAGACCAGAAGCGCACCCAGCAACACGTGACGTGGGAGCGCAAAAACTTCACGTCGTGGCGCGGCCAGCAATGGCACGACGGCCAGTAGCAGACCGAAGCTGGCGAAGTAGTTGCGGTGTTCGTAGATCAGCTCCAGCGGCAGGATGGTGCCGGTGAGCAACTGGCAGCCGAGGAACAAGGCGATGCCCAAGGCTATCAACGGAGCCCGGTTGCGCAGCCACAGCATCAGCGCGGCCAGCATGCCGAGCAAGGCGATGCACGCCAGCGTGGTCCATGGAGTCAGCAAGCCGGTGGAGACACGGAAATCGTCGTGATAGAAAGACAACGCATCCGGTGTAGGCAGCAAGGTCCAGCGGATGTAGTCCACCACGATGCGTGCTTCGCTGAGCAGGCGCGTGCGCAGGTCGAAGTCGCGAGTCGACCAGTTGCCGGGGTTCAAGACTTGCGGCAGCAACCACGCTACGCCCAGGACCATCGGCAACCAAAGAACCACCACGAACAGGCCGATCAGTCGAAAGTCCCTTTGGCCACCCCGCTTGCGGAAACCGAAGATCAACCACTCGATGAGCATGGCATACAGCGGCAGCATCACCGCAGTTTCCTTGGCCAGTACGCCCACGCCGGTGCATGCCACGATGCTGGTGACGCATAGCAGGCAGCTTCGGGTGCCGGGCGACATGCCTCGGTGGCGCGGCCCACCGTCCTCTGCATCTTGGGGCGCCTCGCTCAGCATGCGCCGGCGCGCGGCGACGTAGCCAAGCAGGCCGAGCAAGACGAACAGGTTGGCCAGGCTCTCCATGCGCTGCACGACGTAGAGCACACCGGTGAGGTTGATTGGCAGCAGCATCCAGCAGGCGGCGACCAATGCAGAAGTCACCCCGACACGTTGTTTCGCGTCGCCGGGAACGCTTCGCAGCAATGCTCGGGTCAACAAAAACACCAGCAATCCGTTCAACAAGTGGATGACCAGATTGGTCAGCTTCATCCAGTACGGATCGAGGCCGGTTGCGAGATAATTGACCGCAAAACTCAACGAGGCCAGCGGTCGCTTGAATTCGCTGGCAGGTGAGGAAAGTGCAGCGCCAACCAGCGACGAAAAGCTGGCGTCATGCGGTTGCACGCCGTGGTTATCGACGATATTGGGGTAGTCGTCGAACAGGAATCCGCCAGACAAGCCGGGCCAGTAGACCGCGAGAGTAGCTGCGAATGCGGTGACCAGAATCCACCACGGTAAGCTCGGGCGTCGGGAGAGTTGGCGCATCAGTGGCTGCTACTCGGCTCGAAGTTGGGATGTGCAGTATTGGTGCTGGACGCCTTCGCGTCGATACTCAGCTGAAGTCGCAGCCTAGCGAGCTCGTGTGGCCAGTAGTCTTGGTACGCCAGTATCCATGCGTGGATCATGGGCATGCCAAAGCCCGGTGGTACCGCCAATTCTTGCACCTGCTGATAATGATCGAGCAACTGCAGGCCCTGCGCGGGATAGCCGGTCGCACCCAATGTGGCTGCTGCTTCCAGTGCCATGCCGGGTCGCACTTGCAAGTCGAGCGCACGGCGGAAATCCGCCAGTGCAGCGTCGGGCCGATGCTCGGCAAGCGCGATGCGACCACGCAAATAGGTCAGGTCCTGAAGTGGCCCGGCGGCACCCAGCGAAGGATTCTGCAGGCCCGCATCGACCAGATTGCCCAGTGCCGAAAGGGTCAGGCCCGGACAACTACCAGAGCTTGCCACAGGCAGCGTGCGGTCAAACCAGTGCGCGATCAGCGCGCCTACGTTCCTGGTGGTGCGCATGGCAGTCCGTGCGGCGGCCAGGTCGTCGGGATCGATGCCTCCGGTCATGCAGCGCGCGCCAATCAGGTTGAAGGTGAGCTGCACCTGATCCGGCTGGGCAGCAAGTAGGCTTTCGAGTCGACGGATGGCCTCGCGCGGATGACCGTTCTGCATCTCGATTTGCGCTGCATTTGTTTGCGCGCGGGCGGATTGGGGATTGATTCCCGCCCAGATCAAGGCCTGCTGATGCACGTTGCCCCAGACCTCGGAGCGAGCATGAGTCATCCATGCCAAGCCAAGCGGCAAGGCGATCAGCAGGATCCGTTTGGGGATTTTCAGGGAGCGTGCGTCAGCCAGCCACAGGCCGAGAGGCCAGAACATCAGCATCGCCGGGACGTAGTTGCGGTGCTCGAAATAAAGCTCCAGCGGAATCGAGGTGGATTCCAGCAGTTGGCCGGCGAAATAGAACAGCACCGCCAGCGCCAGTGCGGGATGGCGCCGACGCACCGACCACGCACCGACCAGCAGAGCCAGCAAGACGAGGATGGCAGGAAAGGTGCTGGCAGGGTGCCACAGTGATGTCGAGGCCGTGTACTGATCGTTGAACAATCCGCTGGAAAACGGCCGCGGCAGCCATAACAATTGCAGATAAGCGATCAACACGCGCGGTTCGGTGAGCAGTCGCTGGGCATATGTCCACGGACGTAGTGCAGGACCACCGGAGAGCACTCCGCTCGCGCCGATCCAGACCAGATAAGCGATGATCGCCAGCGCGGGCACGATGGCAAAGAGCAGCAGGCAGATGCGGTGCGCGCGCAAGGTGCTGCCTGCGGGCAGCGGACGCCGTGGCGACAGCACGATGAATTCAATCAACAACGCATAGAAGGGCAGCAGCGCACCATTTGCCTTGGCCAATACCCCCAGCAGCGTGAAGCCACCCAGGCCCAGGACACTCCACAACAATCCACCGCGGATATTGCCGCTCAGCAATTGATTCCGCCCATGCAACCAGACCAGCAGGCCGGCGATAACGCACGTTGCCGGAAGCATGGCCTCACGCTGCACAATGTAAAGGGTGGTGGAGACCAGCAGCGGATGCAGCAACCACACTGCGACGCCGAACAGCGAGGCCATGCGGTAGCGTCGAGGAACGACGCCGAGAAATTGGCCGAGTCGGGTCAGCAACGCGTACAGCAGGGCGCCGTTGAGGAGGTGAAGAATCAGGTTGGTGCGCTTGAACGGATACGGATCGGCTGGCCAGTTTCGCGCATCGATCAAAAAGGTCAGCAGGGTCAGCGGTCGTCCGGTGGGGTCAGCGATGCCGGAGGTGATGTAGCGCAAGAAGGTGGCCCAATTGTCGATTGGGCCGCTGGCGCCCAGCGCTGGCAGATTCCCGAAGTCGTCGAACAGGAAGGCGCCATGCAAACCGGGTGCGTAAGCCCACCAAGCGACGCAGGCCAGTAATGCCATAATCAACAGGATGGGCAACGTGGTCAGGCGCGCGCGCATGGGCAGTCCGTCAAATGAAGAAGGGCCGCACGAGGCGGCCCTTCAGGACACTAAAGCGATCGCCAGCTATTAACGGCAGGACGACGGCAGGTACTTGCTCGGCACGGTGGTCAAGGCGTTGGTGCAGGACCACTTCATGCTGCCGCCGGTGGTGATGGGCGAGAGCGAAAGCACCTTGGCGTCGATGGCAGTGTTGGCTTTCTGCGGGGTGGATTTGGAATAGGTGGCAGTCAGGATGCCAGCAGAGGTGACGTCCACTTTGCTGACGTAGCTACCTTGGATGGAGGTGTCGGTGGCCAGACCTGCCGAAGTGTTAAATCCCGGGAGCCGACCATAGTTGCTGTAGAACTCCGCGACGGCCGTCTTGCCGCCGTCCATCAGGGTGGCGCCTTCAGACACCTGCGCACGCACCAGGTAGTCCTGGTAGGCCGGGATGGCGATGGCGGCGAGGATCGCGATGATCGCAACCACGATCATCAGTTCGATCAGGGTAAAGCCTTTCTGCATATTCTTCATGGTGGTTCCTCTTTGGATGGTTAGCTAACCGTTGATGCCCCCTGAGCCCCAGTCCTGGATCCCCCTAGGCAGGATCGGACCCCTTACTCGTGGTCAGGAACGACCAGGAAGCTCGCGGAAAGTGAAGCACGTTATGTGCCACAGCTTCCGCTGGTGTATTCCCGCATATCGCGGGCTTCGGGATTGTGCCTTTCGTCACGAAAGGCTGCAAGCATCCGCGTATCTGGGATTGTGCTGTTGCGGCTATTGCCGCCATGCCAGCTGGGAGGATGGCGTGGTGGGGCAACTAGTGACGCGTTTTGTCAGTTTGTGTTGATTCGCTCTTCCGAAAAGCAGGCGTCACTGGCGGCAGGACGATGGAAGATACTTGCTGGGCACCGTGCCCCCGGTGCACGACCAGGTGATGCTCCCGGCGTGAGTGAGGGCCGACAATACCAAGTTGCTTGACTTGATCGCCACGTTTGCCTTCGGAGTATTGAACGATATGGTGATCTTTCCTGCGGGCGCCAAGTCCAGCCCCGAAACATAAGTGCCGGTGATCGAAGCGCTTGTCGCCAGCCCTGCTGATTTGTTGTTCGTGGGCATTCGTCCGGTGTTGGAGACAAAATCCCATTCTGCGGCCTTGGCTCCGCTAGCCAGCACCATGCCTTCGGATACCTGCGCCCGAACGAGGTAGTCCTGATAGGCGGGAATGGCAATAGCGGCAAGGATGGCGATGATTGCCACGACAATCATCAGTTCGATCAACGTGAAACCTGCAGAGATGCGCTGGCGTGACATGGTGGATTCCCCCTGAAGTTCGTTGGCGGCAAGCACGATTTGTACCGAAGGAATAGCCCCCTTGTGCGCCGCATCACACTTCCGCTACGGGTACCCAAGTCGGCTTGACGAGCGCCGATTGGCGCTTCTCACGACAGGGAAGAGCTGGCAGGCGGTCGTTTGAGGTTCTTCATCCACAAGTAAAGGCGTTGGACCGCGAACATCGCCAGCATGATCTCCAATCCACGAAACGGGATGGAGTAGCGCGGCTCCGCCTGCAAAGTGCAGTAGACGGCGGTAGCAAACAGCGCGGTGACTGCCACCGTGGCGACGCCATGTTGGTTCCAGCGCCGGGTGAACGTGGCGACAAGCCCTCCGGCCAATACAAGTATCAGCAGAAGAGGATTGAGGGTGCGGCTGACAGCCTTGGCTGCCTCGTACAGAAGATTACTTTCGAACGGCGACTGGCGGGTGGCATAGACATAGACGTCACCCTGTCCAATACGGATGTTCCAGCCCCAGAAAAGGGCCGGTTTGCCCAGATACCACCTGACGTATTGCCACGGATCGCGTTGCATGCGCCGTCCGATACGCTCAAGGCCGGCAACGTGGTCGTTCTGCAGCAGCTTTGTTTCGTCCTCGACCACCCGCAGAATGAATTCACCGGTGGGGTCATGTTTCATGGCTGCGGCGTAAGCGTCCTGGAAGCTCGGCCACGAACCCTGCACCAGATTCTCCAGGGCCCGGCCCTGTGAGGATGACGGTCCAGGTGGAATCAAGCCGTTGCGAATGCCCCAAGGCACGGTCAGGGCGAGCCCCCCGATCAGCAGAGCCGCAAACATGCGCGCAGTGATCCTGCGTCTCAACACAAGGTATACCGCCAGCAGTGGCGCCAGCGGCAGCAGAACGGCGTTGGTCAACGCGCCCACCGAGAGTGTGAGGCCGCCTGCAGCGGACCAGCCGAGGCTTCGCTTGTCCAGCGCAATACGCAAAAGCAGCAGACCGAGCGCCAGCAGGAAGCCGACTAGAGTTTCGGTCAACAGATAACTGCACATGACCACGCTGTGTGGCCAGACGGCCATCAACAGCCCCGCCACTGTCAGCCAAGGCAGAGGCATCCACGCCCGGCCCAGCCACATCATGAGTACGACAGTCAGTGCCCCGAGTAAGGCCTGCGAAAGCAATACAGCGGAGTACCAGCCGCTCCACTGACCGAAAGCCTTCATCCAGGCGGCCAGGAAGATCGGGTAGCCAGGGTCACGATAACTGTCGCCAACGATGGGACTCGTGCCTGGGCGTGCTTTGGAGAACACCCCGTGCTCGCTCAAGTTTCGCGCGTAGTTGTAGTAATCGACCGCGTCGCCGCGAACGTGGGGGTCGTTGACCGGTTGATAGATCTCGGCATGGACTACGTAGTAGTAGCGGAAGCCGAATGCAAACAACCCCACGCACAACATGGCAATCCACCAGTGTCCGCGAGCGTGATTGGCCGAATCAGTCATGTGCATGCGGTGCCCGTCGGGTTCCATTTGAGCACGCAGTATGCCCGACGCGGCTGAGCAGGCGAATCAGCGGTGCGGCTTCGGGTATTGTGCGGACTTGATCACTGGCAAAGCGCTCATGAACCCCGAAGCCTACCTTGAGATGGCAGACACCGAATCCGTGCACTGGTGGTTCGCCGCCCGACGCGAGATCCTCAGCAGCATTATCGGAAGGCTTGGTTTGCCGGTTTCGGCGCGAATTCTGGAAGCCGGGTCTGGCACGGGTGGAAATCTGGCGATGCTGTCGGCGCATGGACAGGTAAGCGCGATCGAGATGGATGAGGTCGCGTGCCGGATCGCGATGGAAAGGGCCGGGAGCCGAATCGATCTTCGGCGAGGCTGCTTTCCGGACGACGTTCCGTTCAAGGAAGAAACCTTTGACCTGATTGGCATGTTCGACGTGCTGGAGCATGTCGAGCGTGATGTCGAGACGTTGGTGGCCCTGCGAACTCTTCTCGCACCTGACGGGCGCATGTTGATCACTGTACCGGCGTACCAGTGGATGTGGAGTGCGCACGACGAGTTCCTTCACCACAAGCGGCGCTATACCGCCAAGAATTTGCGCAAAGCGCTGGTCGATGCGGGGCTGCAGGTAGAGCGGGTGTCGTACTTCAACATGTGGTTGCTGCCGCTGGCGACTCTGTCGCGCTTCAAGGATCGGTTGATGCCAGCTGCCCGCTCGTCAGGTGCGGGGGTGCCTCCCGCATTCGTCAATCGCACCCTGTTGCGGATTTTTCGCAGCGAGCGACTGCTGCTGGAACGGTTCAATCTGCCTGCGGGCGTGTCGCTGCTGGCGGTTGTGCGGCGGGGCGATGGGGGCGAGTGAGCAGATTCTCCTGAGGCCCACCTTTCGGGGTAGAACCCGGTCGCGCGAGTTCACGTACAGATTCGCGCAATTGCGGTGGTTGCCCGGCTCGACGGCTGCGAATGCATCCGCAGCACCGTGCGGGTGTGTGGCATGCTCGGCAGCCAACAAGGGCACTCAGCCCTTCTCACGCGGATGTGGGCACGTTGGGCAACCAGCGTTCGCGAGGTAGCGCAGCGAGGTGCAAGGTGCATTCAGGAATTGAGAGGGTACTGCGAAAACAGCGTCGCAACCCTCGCGGCATATGGAGAGTTCTGCTGGTTTTGTTTGCTTTCATGGTACCTGGGACGGCGCTGCTGGGATGGGTGGGCGGCCGGTTGCCGCCACCGCGCTTCACTTTCGTGGTGGGCGGCGGTGGACTCGCTCCCATCGACTATCCGTTGTGGCGCCGTGTGAGTGATCGCATAGGGCATCGAAAGTACGTGATGCTTACCTTCGATGATGGGCCGTATGGCGAAGGTGTCGATGGGCGCATTCTGCAAATTCTGGTGAAGCACCGCGCGCATGCAGTCTTTTTTGAAGTGTGCCGCCACATCACCGACCAGACCATTGATGTGCCACGAGCCATAGTTGGAGCGGGCAGCATCCTCGGAAACCACAGCTACGATCATCTGCACCTGCCAAAGTTGCGTCATGATGCATTGATTCACCAAGTTGAAGGATGCAGCGACCGAATTCATTCAGTTGCGGGCGTGCGGCCGCTCTTGTTCAGACCCCCGTGGGGACAGACATCACCTGCTGTCTTGCACGCAATACTTGCGGCGGGCATGCGGCAGGTCTTATGGGATGCGAACAGTGGCGATAGTTGGTTGAGGAGTCCCGCTGAGATTGTGAAGCTTTCACTGGACGAAGCGTCGCACGGCTCGATCTTGCTGATGCACAGTCGCCCGACGACGGCGGAAGCACTAGACGAATTGTTGACCAAACTACAGCAGCGTGGATTTCGGTTTGTGATTCCAGAAGCCGAGGGCGATCCAGATTCAGTCAAGCCAGCGATACCACCAAATGAGCTGCCATCATCGCAACTGCCGCTGGGTGTTTGAGCGATGGCCATTCTTGAGACAGTCGGCCCAGCTTGGGGGATTCCTCATACATTGCAGCTCAGCTGATTTGATTGCCGGTGTGAGGTCGAACGCTTCCCTACTTGCAGCCTAGGTAGGCAGCATAAGGCTGGGTTTGCCTTGCTTGGTGCTGGCGCGGTCGAAGAATCTGCTCCAGCCGTCGAGTCGCTCCTCAGGCACGGTGGTTCTCCCGGCCTTCGTCAATCGCACGCTGTTCTCCATATTTCGCAGCGAGCGGCATTTGCTGGATGGGTTTGATTTGCCGGTGGGTGTTTCATTGCTGGCGGTGGTTCGGCGCGGCGACGGTGGCGGGTGAGTGGTTGCCGGGCGACGTGGGTTTTAGATGCGGGATTCATTGGTTGGTTGAGGGGAGGCCGGCGGGCAGAGCCCGCCCTACGCGGTGGTTGTTGCGGCGACGCGCGGCGGCTGTGGCGATCGTCGTAATCACATGGCCTCGCTCCCGCGCATTCAGGCACCGCGGTGCCAGTGGTGGTGAGCTGGTGCTCCCAATACAACCACGCGAGGGCGAGGCCATGTGATTACGGTGCGGCAACGGCCGACGGGCCACGGAGCGGCTGGGTGTCTACGCAATACCGAGGCGCGCGCGTTCCTGGTCGAGGGTGGTGACGATGGTGGCGCCCAGGTCGGTATCCATCGCCATCGCCTGCAGGCATGTGTTGCGATAGTTGATGTCGTGGAGCAGTGCCAGGCAGCGGCTGAAGTGTGTGCGCACGGACTGGCCGTAGGCGCCTTCCGCTTTTTCAAGCGCGGTGGGCGGTATCGGGCCCCAGCTCTTGATCATCATGGCCAGGTCGATCAGATCGCGGCTCATTTGTGAGCGATCCATCCCGCGGTCGGTGTTGGCGAGCAGCTTCTCGGCATACATGTCGTTGCGATCGAGCACGGGCACGGCGAGGTCGGGGTCGAACGCTCCGCCAATGTCGATACGGCCCTCCAGCACGAATTCGACCCTGATGGGGATCTTTTCGACTTCCAGCACGGTTGATATCTTGTCGCGCTGTGTGCGGACGTCGCGGAGATGCTCGACTGGTGAGCGCAGCAAGCCACCAAGCGTGGGTGGCGTAATCGTGTTGCGCAGCAACCGGTAGCCGGCCATGTCTGAACACAGGAAGTCGATGTCGACGGATTCACGGTATTCGCCCAGCTTGAGCGCGATGGCAGTGCCCCCGCCGAAGTAGCAATTCGCCTGCGTGAGCAGATCGCCGTCCAGCATGCGCAAGAGTTTGGCGATTTTCTGGTGGTGCGGGCGCTCAAACATGCAGAACTCCGTGCCCGTATTTTTCCACCAGATGGCGAAGAAATGCATGTTCGTGAGGGGGCATCCGGTCGGCATCGACCCGATCCCAATGACGCTCGTAGAGTGCCAGTGCATCGCGTTCGGCAATGGTGTCGACGCCAGGGCGGTTCCAGGTCAACTGTGTGAGCTGGGGATACTCCGCGATCCGCACTTCGGCCGGCTTCACCGCCGGCATCAGGTCGAGTGCGTCCATCGTTGCCATATAAGCCGCCAGAGCCACCCCCGGCTTGCCCTGTTCGACCTCGATCAGCTTTTGCCGACCGATGCCGGCGCGAAGAGCCAGTTCGACTTGCGTCAGGCCTTGCTGCTTGCGCTGGGCGCGCAAGGTCGCGCCAAGTTGGCGGGCGAGTCTGGTGAATGGTGCGTCCTTGGGCATGTCATGAATATACGACATTTGGTGGGTTGAATCTCCTGGTGCAAAGGCGGTGCGTTCCCGATTGGACGACCGTGGGGTGGCTGACGGCGGCATCGCCTTGGCATGTGCGGGGAGAAACCCGGGGATGGATCGATGGGGAACGGAAGGATCATTCTTGCGGAAATCTGGAGTTGAAGGGCAGCTACGGGAGATCCGGGAATCGCAAGAGCATCGCCCCTCGGACGCGCTTCTGCAGGTCTTTCGGGACGCGACTCTCTTTGGCGAGACGCTGTTGCTTGATCAGTTCGCAATTGAATGCCGGGTAACGACTGGCATCGCTCGGTGTTGGTGTGATTGACAACACTTCATGGGAGTTGACGTGTTCTCCAACATGAAAGCCAAGCTGCTGCTCCGCGAGCGCCAGAGTCTGTCGAAAACAGCGTTCATCGAGGTTGTCATCTGGCACGTGTCCAGGCCAGTGCCCGGCAGTGATCACGATTACAAATGCAGTTTGGCGCTGATTGCTGAAGGTGCCTGCGTGCTGCGATACGACAACGAGGCTGGCAAAGGCGATCACAAGCATGTGGCTGATGGCGAGGTGAACTATCGCTTCATCGATCTGGCCAGGCTGCAAACCGATTTCTGGAACGACGTTGAAACGTGGAGAGCAGCGCAATGAAAACCGTGACACTCAGTGTTTCTTCCATTGAGGCAAGCAAGCGGCGCATGGCTGACGCTTTCCAGGGCGAGGCGCAGGGCACGTTTATTTCGTTTACGTCAATTGAGCTGCTCTGGAAGGTGCTGACCGTCAAACGATGGGAAATTCTGCATGCCATGACGGGTCAAGGCGAGCTGGCGATCCGCGAGGTGGCCCGCCGTGTCGGCCGCGATGTCAAAGCTGTCCATGGCGACGTGACTGCCCTGGTCCATGCTGGCGTACTTGAGCGATCCGGTGCTGGGGTAGCGTTCCCCTACGACGCCGTGCATGTAGTTTTCACTCTGCGCAAAGCAGCGTAGAAGCCCGGGCGGTAGAGTTCACTGTCTGGTGATTGGCAAGAGCTGGCGGGCAGAGCCCGCCCTACGGCGCGGCGGCTGTGGCGCGGCGGTTCTAGGGCGGGCTCTGCCCGCCGGCTGTTCTGACCGGAGGCCTTGCCTGTTGCGAGGCAGCCTCGTACCGTCAGCGTTTCGACCCGAACTTCAGGAATTCCCATGAAACCGCTGATTGCTGCCTTGCTGCTTGCCCTGATTGCGTCGCCGGCGCTGGCGGGTGACGTCGTCGACACCAGTTTCGTCAAGGCGCAGGGGCCGCACGCGTTCAATGTGCGTGACCTGGTGATGATGGATCGGGTCGGCGATCCGCAGCTTTCGCCGGATGGGCGCTATGCGGCGTTTGGCGTGCGCAGCACGGATTACGCGGCGAACAAGGGTGTCCACGCGATCTATGTGCTGGACTTGGCGAGCAAGGGTGCCAGGCCGGTGAAGGTGGTGGACAAGGGCTCGTCGGCGCGCTGGTCGGCGGATGGGCACAGCCTGTATTTCATGGCGACGGCGAAGGATGTGGCGCAGCTGTGGCGGATTGATCTGGGCGGCAAGGATGGCCTGAATCTCGCCGCGCACGCGGCGGCAGTGCAGGTGACCCATGCGCCGCTGGATCTGGGCGGCTTCAAATTGTCGCCGGATGGTAAGCAGGTGTTGCTCTCCTACGCGGTATTCACCGATTGCACGACGCTGGCGTGTACCGAGCAGCGCCTGCAGGCGCGCAAGGACGACAAGGCCAGCGGCACGCTCTACAAGAAGTTGTTCGTGCGGCATTGGGATACCTGGGAGGATGGGCGCCGCAACCAGCTGTTTGTGGGCACGTTTGGGGCGGATGGCCAACTACCCGCCGAGCCGACCTTGCTGAGCCGCGGCATCGATGGCGACGTGCCGAGCAAACCGTTTGGTGATGACAGCGAGTTCGCCTTCGCACCGGATGGCAAGAGCGTGTATTTCGACGTGCGCATTGCCGGCACCACCGAACCGTGGTCGACCAATTTCGATATCTATCGCGTGCCGGTGGATGGCTCGGCCAAGCCGACCAACCTCACGGCCGAAAACAAGGCCTGGGACGCCTACCCGGTGCCTTCGCCCGATGGCAAGACGCTTTATTACCTGGCGATGAAGACCCCCGGCTTCGAGGCGGATCGTTTCGCGATCAAGGCGATGGACCTGGCCACCGGGGCGATCCACGAGGTGGATCCGCGCTGGGATCGCTCGCCCGGCGGCCTTTCGATTTCCGCCGATGGCAAGACCTTGTACGCCACGGCGGACGACGAGGGACAGCATCCGTTGTTCGCGATCGACCCTGCCAACGGGCAGGTGCGCAGCCTCTCGGGCAAGGGCGCCGTGGCGGGCTATTCAGCCGCTGCCGGCAAGCTGTTGCTTGCGCGCAATGATCTGAAGCGGCCTTCGGACCTTTACACGCTTGATGCGACCCGCGGTAGCGCCGAGGGGGACGGCCTGAAGCAGGTGACCCACTTCAATGCCCAGGACCTTGAGCAGGCCAGGGTTGGCGACTTCGAGTTCTTCCAGTTCCCGGGTTGGAACGACGAAACCGTGCAGGGTTACGTGGTCAAGCCGGTCGGTTACCAGAAGGGCAAGACGTATCCCGTTGCCTTCATCATCCATGGTGGTCCGCAGGGTGCGATGACCAACAGCTGGAGCTACCGCTGGAACCCGCAGACCTATGCCGGCCAGGGTTTTGCCGTGGTCACCATCAACTTCCACGGTTCCACCGGTTACGGCCAGAAGTTCACCGACTCGATCTCCGGCGACTGGGGCGGCAAGCCGCTGGAGGACCTGAAGCTGGGCTGGAAGGCTGCGCTGGGCAAATATAAGTTCCTCGATGGCGACCGCGCCTGTGCGCTGGGTGCCAGCTACGGCGGCTACATGGTGTACTGGATGGCCGGCGTGTGGAACCAGCCATGGAAATGCATGGTGGACCACGACGGCGTGTTCGACGCGCGCATGATGTACTACGCCACCGAAGAGTTGTGGTTCGAGGAGCGGGAGAACGGCGGCACGCAGTACGACGTGCCGCAGAACTACGAGAAGTTCAACCCGATCAACCACGTCAAGGATTGGCGCGTGCCGATGCTGGTGGTGCACAGCGCCGATGATTTCCGCATCCCGATCACGCAGGGCCTGGGCGCATTCACCGCGCTGCAGCGCCAGGGTATCCCCAGCGAGTTCCTGACCTTCCCCGACGAGAACCACTGGGTGCTGAAGCCGCACAACAGCGTGCAGTGGCACGACACGGTGAATGCGTGGCTGAAGAAATGGACGGCGAAGGGTGCGCCTGAGGCGGCGACGAAGTAGCAAGCCCGGGCGCGCAACTCGCTTCCCCCGCGCAGCGGGGGAAGCTGCCCAGAGGGCTGATGGGGGTGGTTTTTGGCCAGGTATGGCAAGGTCAAGAGCGCCCCCATCCGCCTTCGGCACCTTCCCCCGCTGCGCGGGGGAAGGATTTCGATGGTTTGGGCGCATTCAATGCGCTGCGGTGGATCAATCGAAGAGCCGGCGGGCGGAGCCCGCCCTACGGTGCAGCGACGGCTGGCGGGGTCCGTGCTACGCGGCGGTGGTAGGGCGGGCTCTGCCCGCCGGCTCTCCCACGTGAACACAACGGAATCGCAACTTGCGGTGCTAGCTTCCCAAGCCGCACAACAGCGTGCGGTGGCACGACACGGTGAATGCGTGGCTGAAGAAATGGACGGCGAAGGGTGCGCCTGAGGCGGCGACGAAGTAGCAAGCCCGGGCGCGCAACTCGCTTCCCCCGCGCAGCGAGGGAAGCTGCCCAGAGGGCTGATGGGGGTGGTTTTGGCCAGGTATGGCGGAGGTCAAGAGCGCCCCCATCCGCCTTCGGCACCTTCCCCCGCTGCGCGGGGGAAGGACTCCGATGGTTTGGGCGCATTCAATGCGCTGCGGCATCGCGGCGGTGGATCAATCGAAAAGCCGGCGGGCGGAGCCCGCCCTACGGTGTAGCGATGGCTGGCGGGGGGCGTGCTACGCGGCGTTGGTAATCGCATGGACTCGCCCCCGCGCATTCAGGCATCGCGGTGCCAGTGGTGGTGAGCTAGTGCTCCCAACACAACCGCGCGAGGGCGAGGCCATGAACAAGATTACTGCGATAGCCATCGATTTGGCCAAGAATGTGTTTCAGGTGGCGGGTGAAAACGCGCACGGTGAGGTGGTGCTGTCTGAACGCGTGAAGTCGCGCTTGGCGCTGCACAAGTTCATCCAGACGCTCGAACCACCGCTGACGGTGGCCATTGAGACGGGACCGGGTGCGCAAGCGTGGGCGCGGGAGATCCAGGCGCGCGGCGTCGAGGTGAAGATCCTGCCGGCGCAGCACACCGCCGCCCACCGCAGCGGCAACAAGAACGACGCCAACGATGCCCTGTCGATTCTTCGTGCCCTGCACGACGTGAGCGTGCATCCGGTGCCGGTCAAGACCCAGGAGCAGTTGGCCCTGCAGGCTCTGCACCGCGCCCGGCGCGGCTGGCGGCGGCGCATGACGGCGATCAGCAACCAGGTGCGCGGGCTGTTGCTGGAACAAGGCGTGGTCATGGCGCGCGGTAATCTGGCGCTGGTGCGCAAGGTCGACAGCACGCTGGAAGATGCCACCTTGCCGATCCCCGATCGTCTGCGTGCCCTGGTCGCCGAGCTGATGGGGGAATGGCGCGCACTGGGTGAGCGGATGGCGGCCACCGATGGCGAACTGGCTGTCTTGAGCCGCACCGAACCGCTGGCCCGGCACCTGTGCCAGGCGCGCGGCATCGGCCCCGTCATCTCCACCGCCCTGTCCTGCAAGGCGCTCAATCCGGACCGGTTCGCCAACGGCCGCCAGTTTTCGGCCTACTTCGGTATCACGCCCAGCCAGCACAGCAGCGGCAACACCGTTCGGCTGGGCCGCATGAGCCGGCGTGGTGACGCTTATCTGCGTAGTGCCCTGATCGAAGGCGCGCACGCGGTGATCCGGCAAATCCGTCCCGATGCCACCGACCCCTACAGTCGCCGCATCCAGCGCTGGGTCCAGCGCTGTGGCCGAAAGGGCGCGGCGGTGCGGCTGGCCAATCACAATCTGCGTGTGGTGTGGTTGCTGCTCAAGCACCCCGACATGCGCTTTTGCAGTGATCCTGCCCAGCGCGACACCGAAGCGCGGGAGGCGGCCATGCACTGAAAGGGCGCCCCATCACGGCCTGCCCGAGGAGCCGGTCTTGGGCGGCGCCCGTCCATGGCTTCGCAAGCGCTGACGCGCCATGGACTGCCGCCGCCCAAGACCCTCGGGGTCGGCATGCCGTGATGCGGCGTCGCACGCTGCCCTCCCGGCGCAACTCGCCTTCCCGTATGTCGTTTTGTCCCTTTGCGCGCTACCGCTGCTGCCCAGCTCGAATCATCCGGTCAGACCATCGTGGCACCAGGCCTTCCGCCCTACCGGCTCTTGCAGCCTCTTCGTAATCGGCCTTTCCACGAGCTCATCCGATGCCGGCCTGTGGTCTATCGACCACCTTCGTCAAGGCCTCATACATAAATGCAGCCAGTGCTTTCCTGCTCACGCAGCGGTTGACACCAGGGGCGAGTCCATACATAGGGCGGGCTCTGCCCGCCGGCTCTCCCACATCAACACAACGGTATCGCAACTTGCGGTGCTAGCTTCCCAAGCTGCACAACAGCGTGCATTGGCACGACACGGTGAATGCGTGGCTGAAGAAATGGACGGCGAAGGGTGCGCCTGAGGCGACGACGAAGTAAGAAACCCGGGCGCGCAACTCGCTTCCCCCGCGCAGCGGGGGAAGCTGCCCAGAGGGCTGATGGGGGTGGTTTTTGGCCAGGTATGGCAAGGTCAAGAGCGCCCCCATCCGCCTTCGGCACCTTCCCCCGCTGCGCGGGGGAAGGACTTCGATGGTTTGGGCGCATTCAATGCGCTGCGGCATCGCGGCGGTGGATCAATCGAAGAGCCGGCGGGCGGAGCCCGCCCTACGGTGCAGCGATGGCTGGCGGGGGGCGCGCTACGCGGCGGTCGTAGGGCGGGCTCTGCCCGCCGGCTCTCCCACGTCAACACAACGGAATCGCAACTTGCGGTGCTAGCTTCCCAAGCCGCACAACAGCGTGCAGTGGCACGACACGGTGAATGCGTGGCTGAAAAAATGGACGGCGAAGGGTGCGCCTGAGGCGGCGACGAAGTAGCAAGCCCGGGCGCGCAACTCGCTTCCCCCGCGCAGCGGGGGAAGCTGCCCAGAGGGCTGATGGGGGTGGTTTTTGGCCAGGTATGGCGAAGGTCAAGAGCGCCCCCATCCGCCTTCGGCACCTTCCCCCGCTGCGCGGGGGAAGGACTTCGATGGTTTGGGGGCATTCAATGCGCTGCGGCATCGCGGCGGTAGATCAATCGAAAAGCCGGCGGGCGGAGCCCGCCCTACGGTGCAGCGACGGCTGGCGGGGTCCTTGCTACGCGGCGGTGGTAGGGCGGGCTCTGCCCGCCGGTTGTTGCCGCGGTGTTCAATCGCGGTCTGATCAAGAAACGGATGCCGAAGCGAGGAAGCTTCGTGCGCAGATCGCGCGTCGCGCCGGCGCCGGTGAAATCATGTCGTCCTGATCTCGTTCAACAGGTCGGGGTGACGATCCAGCACCTTGAACAATTTCACCAGCGCCAGCGGCGGCTTGGTCTTGCCGTTCTCGTAGCGGGAGAATGCATTGACGCCGCCCCCGAATATTTCGGCGGCTTCGCGTTGGTCCAGGGCCAGTTTCTTGCGGACGTCGGCGATGAAGTTGGGATCGACGATTGACGCGTTCACCTGCTTGTTGAATGCCAGCATCGCCGAGCTGGTACGCGCCGACTCGGCGGCATCGAGAATGGTTTCCCCGCATTTCGGGCAGAAGTTGCCGGTGACGTTCCGGATGACGGTCGACTCACCTTTGTAGGTATAGGGCATGTCGCGGGTGTCATGTACAAGCTTCGCTGCTGCGCAGGATGGGCACTTCATGGTCATGACTCTTTGAAGGAAACAATGAGTACGTCATCCATGACGGTCAGTTTGAGATAGATGTCTTCGGCAGTTGTCCTGGGTCGGTACACATCCTGCCAAATGCGATGATCCGCATGGGAGGTCATGCTCTTGTAGAAGTCGGAGGGTGTCAGTGTCGCGACTACGCCGACCATTGCCGCGAAGTCGAAACCCAGGCCGGCACCGTTGGTCAGGGCTGTGTAAGTAGTGCGTACCTTCCCGGCAGCAAGCAGTGTCTTGACGACAGCCAGCTTGCAGTGAGGCGTCTTTTTCTCCATGAAGGCAAATTAACCTGTCAGGTTAAATTTGGCAAGTAGGTTAGCAAGAGAGTCGCCCCGTTATGCCCTGCTTTGTCATCCAGGAGCGCGCCCTGTGCGCGATGCTTCCCGGTCTCGTGCAGGAAGTGCATCGCGCACAGGGTGCGCTCCTGCAGCGGGTTCGTGCGGCAGCGTTTCACGCTTCGCGCGCGGTGACTTTCCCCAGCAGCTTGCGCACCGGTGCCGGCAACCCGAGCGTGGCGATTTCGCTCACGCTGCACCAGCGCAGGTGCGGGTTGTCGGCGACGCCTGGGTGGGATGACGCGTCGTCGAACAGCAGCGGTTCGATGTTCAACCGGTAATGGCTGAACACGTGGGTGAACGGGGTGAGCGCTTGCGCGTCGTCGACCCGCGCATGCTTTTGCGCGAGTCGCCAGGCGCTGTCCGGGTCGATCGCCTCGGGCAGGCTCCACAGTCCTGACCACACGCCCTGCGCACCACGTCGCTCCAGCAGGATTCGGTCCTGTTTGTCGCGCAATACCAGCATCACCGTGGTGCGGGTGGGGATGGATTTCCCTGCCTTGCGTGTGGGGAGTTGCGCGGTGAGGCCGTCGCGAAACGCCACGCAATCCTCGGCCAGCGGGCAGACCTCGCAGTGCGGGCGTGAGCGCACGCAGACGGTGGCGCCCAGGTCCATGATCGCCTGGGTGTAGTCGGCGACGCGGCGTTTCGGGGTGTGTGTTTCGGCGTGCAACCACAGTTGTTTTTCCACGGCGCTTTCGGCGGGATCGCCATGAATGCCGTGGTAGCGGGTCAGCACGCGCTTGACGTTGCCGTCGAGGATCGGGAAGCGCAGGCCATGCGCCTGCGCCAGGATGGCGCCGGCGGTGGAGCGACCGATGCCGGGGAGGGCTTTCAGTGCGGTGAAGTCGCGTGGCAGCTGGCCGCCGTGCTGCGCCATGCAAATCCGTGCGGCGTGATGCAGGAAGCGGGCGCGACGGTAGTACCCCAGGCCTGACCACAGTGCCAGCACGGTGTCTTCGTCGGCTTCGGCGAGATCACGCAGGGTCGGCAGCGCGCTTGTGAAACGCTCGAAGTAGCCGACGACGGTGGCGACCTGGGTCTGCTGCAGCATCACCTCGGACAGCCATACGCGGTAGGCGTCGCGGCCGCCGGTGCCGGTTTCGAGTTGCCACGGCAGATCCTTGCGGCCGTGCCGGTCGAACCAGCGCAACAGCCGGCTGGACAGGCTGGCGCTCATGGATGGGTGCTCATGCCGGCAAGGCTATTTGCTTGCCCCGGCACTGGCCGGTGCCGGGCTGCTGGCGGCTGGCGCCGGCACGTTGTCGCCGGCCTGCATGCTGAGTCCTTCGATATGCACGTTGCCGGTGTCGATGGTGCCGAACTCGGCGTGGCCGCTGCCCGGTGGCACGGCCAGTTGCGGACCGTCCGGGTTGTTCAGCTGGCTCCACCATTGCGCCAGCGCCAAGGGCGGCAGGCGCAGGTCGGCGTGGTTGTCGGGACCGTCGAGCTTCAGCGCCAGCAGCAGGGGGTTGTTCTGATTGGCCGGGGTAAGCACCAGGGAGATGTCGTACTGCCCGGCATCGGCGCGATCGAGCTTGCCGGCAAGGCTGGCGACCGCGTCGGCGGCGCCGTTCCAGTGGGCGCGGCCGTTGAGGGCGAGGGTGACCGCACTGGCTTGCGACAGATGCAGGTTGATGTTGTCCAGCTGCAGCGTGTTGCCTTCGATGCGTGGCGTCGCCGACAGGCGCAGTTGCCACGGATCGCCGCCCACGGTGGCGGTCATCCTGAGCGGAAATGGCTGTCCGGAAACCAGGTTGCCGGCGCGCAGCGAGAGGTTGTCCAGCAGTACTTCGTTGCCTCGAACCAGGCTGCCATGGGTGATCTCCACGCCGGTGTCGATGCGCGGGATGTTGAGTGGTTTGTTTTCTGCCTGCGTCGGCAAGGCGGCCATCCACGCCTGCAATGCATCCAGGTCGACCCGCGGGGAGTCGATCTGCAGCTGCGAGATCACGGTGGGGCCACCGAAAAGCGTGTGCCATGGCAGCGCCAGGCGACCGCGCGCGGCCAGCAGGATTGGCGTGCTGCCAGCTTCGGCGCTGAGCGTGATGCCGCGCAACTCCAGTGCCGGTCGCGGGAACAGGCTGGGGCTGGCGGGGCTGGACAGGCGCAGATCCAGCCCGGCGGCGCGTGCCTGGTCCTGCAGCATGGCGGTGAAGCGATCGGGTTGCAGCAGGATATAGACCGCAATGATCAGCGTGAGCGCGGCGGCGGCGACGCCACCGCCGAGCACCAGCAGGATCAGACGCGTTCGGCGCGACATCGGCTCAGCCCGGCCAGCCGGCGTCAGTCATGGCCCTGACCCTGGCCAAGACTGTCCGGAAGCAGGCCGTCGACAAACGCCTCGGCCTCGAACGTACGCAGGTCGGTGGCGCTTTCGCCCAGTCCGATGAAACGGATCGGCAAGCCGAACTCGCGTGCCAGCGCAAACACCACGCCACCCTTGGCGGTCCCGTCGAGCTTGGTCACCACCAGGCCGGTGACGCCGACGATCTGGCGGAACTGGCGAACCTGGTTGACGGCATTCTGTCCGGTGGTGCCGTCGATCACCATCAGCACCTCGTGTGGCGCCTCGGCGTCCAGTTTCTTCAGCACGCGGGCGATCTTGCCCAGTTCATCCATCAGGCCGCCCTGGGTATGCAGGCGGCCGGCGGTGTCGGCGATCAGCACGTCGGTTCCGCGCGAACGCGCTGCCTGCAGCGCGTCGAAGATCACGCTGGCGGCGTCTGCATCCTGGCCTTGCGACACCACCGGCACCTGGTTGCGCTCGCCCCAGGTCTTGAGCTGCTCGACCGCGGCGGCACGGAAGGTGTCGCCGGCCGCCAGCATTACCGCGCGCTTCTCGTCGCGCCAGCGACGGGCCAGCTTGCCGATGGTGGTGGTCTTGCCGGCACCGTTGATGCCTACCACCAGGGTCACGAACGGCTTTTTGCCATCGACGCGCAGCGGTTGTTCGACCGGCTTGAGCAGGGCGACCAGGGCCTGGCGCAGTGCCGCCAGCAGCGCCGCGGCGTCGGCAAACTCGCGCTTGTGCATGCGCTTGCGCAGGTTCTCGACCAGCTCGGTGCTGGCTTCGATGCCGACATCGGCGGTGATCAGGCTGGTTTCGAGTTCGTCGAGCAGGTCGTCGTCGAGCCTGGGGTTGCGCACGAACAGCGAACCAAGGCTGCGCGACAGGCTGCTGCCGGCCAGGCGTTCGCGCCAGCCGCGTTTGGCGGGGGGCGCCGAAGGCGGCTCTTCCGGTGGTAATGCGAAGCGCTCGGTTTCCGGCAGGGTGTCGGCGGGTGCCGGGATTTCAGCCAGCGCCTCGTGCAGCGTGGGCTGGTCACTTTCAGGCAGGCCTGCCTCGATCGGAGGCTCCGCCGCAGGTGGCCGGGCTTCCTTGTCTTGGGACTTTTTCTTCCAGAATTTGCGCATGGCGGGGGCGATTCAAAGACAATGGGCGGCATGCTAACACTCCAACCTGTACTGCCCGCTGAGGGCGCGAAAGCATGAGCGGCGCCCGCAAGACCGGCCCCGGCCGGATCCGCATCATCGGCGGCAGCCTGCGCAATTCACGCCTGCAGGTGCCGGACCTGCCGGGCCTGCGCCCGACACCCGAACGGGTGCGCGAAACCTTGTTCAACTGGCTCGCCCCGGTGATCGAGGGCGCGCGTTGCCTGGACCTTTGCGCCGGTACCGGCGCGCTTGGCATCGAGGCCTGGTCGCGAGGTGCGGCCAGTGTGCAGTTCGTGGAGCGCGATACGCGCGCGGCGCAGGCGCTGCGCGAAAACCTCACACGACTCAGGATCGACGACAACCCGGTCTCGACGCTCGATGCGGGCACCTTCCTGCGCGGTGCCGCGCAAGCTTTCGATCTGGTCTTTCTCGACCCGCCGTTCGCGCTGGGACTGTGGGCGGAGCTGGCACGGCAGCTGGAGGCGGGCGGTTGGCTTGCCCCGAACGCATTGATTTACGTGGAATCTTCCCGTGCGGAGGTGCCGGATCTCCCGCCAAATTGGAGGCTGTATCGCGAAGGTCGTGCCGGTGAGGTGCGTTTTGCGCTCTATCGGCGTTCGCTTCCGTTAAGCTAGAGTCAATTCTGTTGTGGCCAGTCCTTATCTATCCGTGAAGAAAACCTTGGGCAATCCACGCCTGGCGATTTATCCAGGTACTTTCGATCCGATCACCAACGGCCATACCGACCTGGTGACGCGTGCGGCACCCCTGTTCGACCGGGTGATCGTGGCGGTGGCGGACAGTTCCAGCAAGGGGCCCAATTTCAGCATCGGCGAACGCATTGCGCTGGCGCGCCTGGCGCTGGCCGACCTGCCCAATGTGGAGGTGCGCGGCTTTGATTGCCTGCTGGCCACCTTCACCGAGCAGGTCGGTGCCGGCGTGATCCTGCGCGGGCTGCGGGCCGTGTCGGACTTCGAGTATGAGTTCCAGCTGGCCAGCATGAATCGACACCTGATTCCGCAGGCCGAGACCTTGTTCCTGACGCCGGCCGAAGAATACAGTTTCATCTCATCGTCTCTGGTGCGCGAGATCGGGCGCCTGGGCGGGGACATTTCCGGCTTCGTGCATCCGGCCGTGCAGCAGGCCATGCGCCAGCGCTGGCAGAAGTCGCTCAATCAATCCAACCAGCAACCCGAAGCAGAAGGTGATGACCATGCGTAAACTCATTCTCATTGCGGTTGTCGCACTGACCGCTTGCCTGGGCCTCAACGCCTGCAGCAAGAAGGGCGACGACCAGCAGGCACAGGAGCAGGTGCAGAAGGCACCCAAGCCGACCGACCTGAACGACACCAAGGCCTGGAACGCGTACCTGGGCCAGCTCGTGCAGGCCAATTTGCAGGGCATGAAGGCACCCCAGCCCTATGCCTACCTGGTGACGCCGGGCCTGACCGAAGACCAGCAGGCGCAGAACGCACGTCAGTTGCAGGGCGTGGAAGACACCGTGGCGCGCGGCGTGCTGCCGGGCAACCTGCTGGCATTCGGCGGCCCGAGCTCGGCCGCCACCTCCGAATTCGTGGTCGACGCGTTCAAGAACGCCAATCCGGGTTCATTCAAGGACGTGATCGTGGTGTTCATCGGCGACAAGGCCGATGAATCGAAGGTCGAGGAAGCCCTCAAGCCGACCGGCGCAACCTTCCGTTTCGTCCAGATGTAGAAGAGCAGGAACGATTGGAGTGCAGTGAGCGGAGGCCTGGCTCACTGCTCTTCAATTCGTCGGTCTTTTGATATGTCCTTGAAAATCCTCGATACCTGCGTCAACTGCGACGTCTGCGAACCGGCATGCCCGAACCAGGCGATCTCGCTGGGCGAGGAGTACTACGAGATAAATCCCGACCTGTGCACGGAGTGCGTGGGCCATCACGACGAGCCGCAGTGCGTGGTCGTGTGTCCGGTGGAATGCATCATCAGCGACCCTGACCATGTCGAGTCGACCGAACAGCTTGAGTTGAAATACCGCCACCTGATGAGCAAGGACGCGGCGGCATGACGGGGCCACGCTTGCCCGACCTGGCGCCCCGGGCGAGGGTCGCCTGATGGACCTGCACAGGGGCATGTCGTGGCGTTCACTGGTGCTGAACATGGTTGGCGCGTTGCTGGTGATCGCCGGTATCGGGCTGGAGGCACATAACGCCAGCAGCCTGATCAGCTATCGCGAGGCGGCCAGCGTGCATGGCGGCGAAGTGATCGAATTGGGCGCGGATGCAGTGCCGCAGGCTGGCCAGCATGGCTACATGGCGCGGCTGGTCGGTACCCCCAAAGTGGTGGAAGCACCGCACGACCCACAGTTCAACCAGAGCGCGGACACGCCGGTATTGCTGCGACGGGTGGAGATGTTCCAGTGGCGCGAGATCAACATCAGCGGCCGCGTGCACTACGAACTGGACTGGGTCGACCACCCCGTGGACTCCAGCCATTTCCGTGATACCCACGGACACGCCAATCCGGGCAACTTCCCGATCAGCGGCAAGCAATTCGATGCCGGGCTGGTGCAGATGGGTGGCTTCACGCTGAGTCCGACCTTGGTTCATGCCTTGCCCGGGTCAGGAAAAATCACGCCCGATGCCGCCGCGCTGCCCGACAACCTCGCCGCAAGTTTCAGCCGCCTTCAGGACTATCTCGTCACCAGCGCGCATCCGGGTGATTCCCGGCTGGGCGATCTGCGGGTGAGTTGGGATGTGGTGCCGTTGCAGCAGGTCACCATCGTGGCGCGGCTGGACGGTGCCCAGCTCGAAGCGGCGACAGACGCCGCCGACGGCAAGGGCTACCAGGTACAGATCGGCGACGTGCCGTTGCTCGATCTGTTTCCCGACCTGCCGATACCCCCGGAGTTCGTGATGAC
Organism: Rhodanobacter sp. G2-10; assembly: GCF_055809185.1. Lineage (NCBI taxonomy): Bacteria > Pseudomonadati > Pseudomonadota > Gammaproteobacteria > Lysobacterales > Rhodanobacteraceae > Rhodanobacter > Rhodanobacter sp. G2-10. Next base: position 1,016,525 of record NZ_CM147900.1, read on the forward strand.
GTGGCGCTTCGTGTCGGTGCTGCTGGCGGCACTGGGGGCGCTGGTGATGCTCGCGACCAAGCGCCGCCGGGCCGATCCCCTGCTGGCACTGAGCCTGGGGAGCGTGGGGGTGGGCAGCGTGGCCAGTGTCATGTGGCTGGGCGGCGGTGACGCCGCCGTGCTCGGCGGCTGGGTGGTCGTGACCCTGGTTGGCGTGGCGCTGGCGGTCTGGTGTTTGCGACGCAGCGCGGGTTCCAGCGGCAGGTACTGATCCGGGCAGAGTAGGGCGGGCTCTGCCCGCCGGCTCTTGCTCCTAACGCGCGTTCGCGTGTTCGATGAACCACAACCCCGCAAACAATTTCGGATCGATCGAATAACCTTCGCCCGCACGGGCGAACAGCCACGCGCCGGCCTCGGTACGGGGTACTTCATGCACCACGATGTTCTCGGTTTGATCGCCGCCGCCGGGGCCGACCTTTTCCAGATCCCAGGCGCGCGCGAACGTGATCATCTCGGTGCTCATGCCGGACGATGAGGGACCGCGGTGAACGAACTCGACGTGTTGGCACCGGTAGCCGGTTTCCTCTTCCAGTTCGCGTTGCGCCGCCACCAGGGCGCTTTCGTCCAGTTGGTCGGCCAGGTCGCCGACCAGCCCGGCTGGCATCTCGATGGTGTTCTGCAGGATCGACACGCGGTACTGCTCGACAAACAGCACCTTGTCGTCCGGCGTCACCGCCAGGATGATCACCGCGCCGGCGGGATTGTTGCGCTCGGCGTATTCCCAGCGGCCGCGTTTTCTCAGGCTGAGCCAACGTCCCTCGCACAAGGTTTCGACTGGTGCGCTGGCATCGGCGGGTATGCGGTCGGAGGAATCGTTCATGGACAGTCGCGAATGTGGAAGGCTGGGGCGCATGTTGACGGGTCGGGCACGACGGGACAACCGCCGCGACTCAGCGCAGCAAGGCGTGCAGCCGACTGCGCGTGAATGCGCCCAGGCGCAGCTGTTCGCACAAGGGGGTGATCTGCTCCACCTGACGATGCTGACGTTCAAGCATTTCGATGCGGCTGGCGCCGGGTGCGTCCAGCGCGATGCGGGTCAAGCGTCGACACATGCGGGCCTGCTCGGCGTGTTCGCGGAGTTTCGCGGCACAGCTGGCCGCGCCGCGAATGCGCAAAAAGGCCACTTCGTCGATGCGTTCGAGCAGGCTGTCGAGGCTGCCGAAATGACTGAGCAGTGCCGCAGCCGTCTTGGCGCCGATGCCGGGGACGCCGGGAATGTTGTCGACCGAGTCACCGCACAAGGCGAGGTAGTCAGCGACCTGGTGCGGATGCACGCCAAGCTTGTCATGCACGCCGGCCGGACCCCAGCGCAGGCCGCGGGCGTAGTCCCATTGCTCGTCATGCTCGCCCAGCAACTGGCCGAAATCCTTGTCCGCCGACACGATCACGCTGCGCCAGCCGAGCGCGCGCAGGTTCCACACGGTGCTGCCGATCAGGTCGTCTGCCTCGTAGCTGTGGTCGATCATCAAGTGCACGCCGAGCGCTTCGGTGATCGCGCGGCACTGTACGAACTGCCGCTCCAGATCCGGCGGTGGCAGCTCGCGATTGGCCTTGTAGTGCGGGTAGATCGTATTGCGGAACGAGCTGGTCAGTGACGCGTCGAAAGCCACCGCGATATGTTCGGGCTGGGCGCGCTCAAGCAGTTCGCACAGGAAGCGGGTGTAGCCATGCACCGCGTTGACCGGCTGCCCGTCGGCGTCAAAGAACTCGTTGGGCATCGAATGCCAGGCGCGGAAGACATACAGGCTGCCGTCGACCAGATGGACGGCTGGACGTCCATGAGTGGCCCCCGTCACGGCGCCCACGTCTCGATCAGGTCGGCCAGCGCCGGCCGGTCGCGATCCGGTATCTCGATTTGCGGCGTGCCCATGTGCACGAAGCCGATCACGTGCTCGTTCGCGGCCAGTCCCAGCACGGCGGCAACGTCGGGGTCATACGCGGCCCAGCCGGTCAGCCACTGGGCGCCATAGCCCAGCGCATGGGCGCCCAGCAGCAGGTTGTGGGCCACGCAGCCGGCGGAGAGCCTCTGCTCGATTTCGGGTACCTTGCTGTCCGCAGCGACGCGCACGATGACGGCAATCACCAGCGGCGCGAAGGTGTAGCGCCGGCGTTCCTTTTCGAGCTTGGCTTCCGATATTTCGGGATGGCTCTGCGTGCGCAGGGCTGCCAGCTTCTCGCCGAACGTGAGCTTGGCGTCGCCCTGCAGGCGAATCAGCCGGAACGGCACCAGCTTGCCATGATCAGGCACCCGGATCGCCGCTTCCAGCAGCGCCTGCAGTTCATTTTCATCGGGTGCGGGCTCGCCAAGCTGGCGCGAGGGAACGGAGCGACGTTGCTGGAGCAGGTCAAGGGCGTCGGGCATGAATCGACTCGTCGGATCGGGAATGCCCATGCTAGCGGGGAGGTCGCCAGCACGCGAACTTGCGTTTGCCGCTGCCTGGTTGAAGCAGCCGGCGGGCAGAGCCCGCCCCACAACGGCCGCGCCGCAACGACCGCACCGTAGGGCGGGCTCTGCCCGCCGGCTCTTGCCGCGGTGTTCCATCCATCCCCGTAATCGCATGGACTCGCCCCCGCGCATTCAGGCATCGCGGTGCCAGTGGTGGTGAGCTAGTGCTCCCAACACAACCGCGCGAGGGCGAGGCCATGAACAAGATTACTGCGATAGCCATCGATTTGGCCAAGAATGTGTTTCAGGTGGCGGGTGAAAACGCGCACGGTGAGGTGGTGCTGTCTGAACGCGTGAAGTCGCGCTTGGCGCTGCACAAGTTCATCCAGACGCTCGAACCACCGCTGACGGTGGCCATTGAGACGGGACCGGGTGCGCAAGCGTGGGCGCGGGAGATCCAGGCGCGCGGCGTCGAGGTGAAGATCCTGCCGGCGCAGCACACCGCCGCCCACCGCAGCGGCAACAAGAACGACGCCAACGATGCCCTGTCGATTCTTCGTGCCCTGCACGACGTGAGCGTGCATCCGGTGCCGGTCAAGACCCAGGAGCAGTTGGCCCTGCAGGCTCTGCACCGCGCCCGGCGCGGCTGGCGGCGGCGCATGACGGCGATCAGCAACCAGGTGCGCGGGCTGTTGCTGGAACAAGGCGTGGTCATGGCGCGCGGTAATCTGGCGCTGGTGCGCAAGGTCGACAGCACGCTGGAAGATGCCACCTTGCCGATCCCCGATCGTCTGCGTGCCCTGGTCGCCGAGCTGATGGGGGAATGGCGCGCACTGGGTGAGCGGATGGCGGCCACCGATGGCGAACTGGCTGTCTTGAGCCGCACCGAACCGCTGGCCCGGCACCTGTGCCAGGCGCGCGGCATCGGCCCCGTCATCTCCACCGCCCTGTCCTGCAAGGCGCTCAATCCGGACCGGTTCGCCAACGGCCGCCAGTTTTCGGCCTACTTCGGTATCACGCCCAGCCAGCACAGCAGCGGCAACACCGTTCGGCTGGGCCGCATGAGCCGGCGTGGTGACGCTTATCTGCGTAGTGCCCTGATCGAAGGCGCGCACGCGGTGATCCGGCAAATCCGTCCCGATGCCACCGACCCCTACAGTCGCCGCATCCAGCGCTGGGTCCAGCGCTGTGGCCGAAAGGGCGCGGCGGTGCGGCTGGCCAATCACAATCTGCGTGTGGTGTGGTTGCTGCTCAAGCACCCCGACATGCGCTTTTGCAGTGATCCTGCCCAGCGCGACACCGAAGCGCGGGAGGCGGCCATGCACTGAAAGGGCGCCCCATCACGGCCTGCCCGAGGAGCCGGTCTTGGGCGGCGCCCGTCCATGGCTTCGCAAGCGCTGACGCGCCATGGACTGCCGCCGCCCAAGACCCTCGGGGTCGGCATGCCGTGATGCGGCGTCGCACGCTGCCCTCCCGGCGCAACTCGCCTTCCCGTATGTCGTTTTGTCCCTTTGCGCGCTACCGCTGCTGCCCAGCTCGAATCATCCGGTCAGACCATCGTGGCACCAGGCCTTCCGCCCTACCGGCTCTTGCAGCCTCTTCGTAATCGGCCTTTCCACGAGCTCATCCGATGCCGGCCTGTGGTCTATCGACCACCTTCGTCAAGGCCTCATACATAAATGCAGCCAGTGCTTTCCTGCTCACGCAGCGGTTGACACCAGGGGCGAGTCCATACATAGGGCGGGCTCTGCCCGCCGCCCTTGCCGCGGCTTCCCATCCAGCCTCGATCAGGAGCCCAAATTCGCCGGCGGCAGCTTGAAAGAACCGGGCAACAACTGCCCGACGGTGGTTTCCTCCGACTCGCCATGCAGGTTGGCCAGCAGCACCGGCATCGCGGCATCGCACAGTTCGGCCATCACCTGGCGACAGGCGCCACAGGGGGCGACCGGTTGCGGGGTGTCGGCGGTCACCGCCAGCGCGACGAAATCACCAGGTTGGCAACCGGCGGCGATCGCGCTGAACAGGGCGGTGCGCTCGGCGCAGTTGCACAAGCCGTAGGCGGCGTTCTCCACGTTGCAGCCGCCAAAGCGGCGGCCATCGCGGGTGAGCACGGCGGCGCCGACAAGGAAGCGGGAATAGGGTGCGTAAGCCTGTTCACGCGCTTGGCGCGCCAGGTCCAGCAGGTCGTCCAGTGCAGTGGTGCTTGCGGGCATCGTGATCTCCGGCGATGACCCCGACAGTTTCATGCAGCGGGCCGGCGGGTCAGCATACTCTTGCAGAACGGGAGGGATCAAAGCCGACGCGGCCAACTGCCGCTAAGATGTCCGAACCACTCCAAAGGGATCGCGCCATGCCTGTGACCATTGCCGCCTTGTGCGAAACCGCTGCCGGCGAACGACGCGTGGCGATCACGCCGGAAATGGCGAAGAAGCTGCGCGGCAAGGGGATGCGGGTGCTGCTGGAGCACGATGCCGGGCGGGCCGCCGGCTTTCCCGACAGCGCCTATGCCGAGGTGGATTTCGCCGACAGCGCCGGTGTGCTGGCCCAGGCCGATGTGCTGGCTTGCGTGTTGCCACCGGCCGATGCGGCGTTTGCCGGCATGCGCCAGGGCAGTGTGGTGGTGGGCCAGCTGCGCCCGTACGGCGCCGCCGAGCGCATCGCAACGCTTGCTGCGCGCAAGCTCAGCGCGTTTTCGCTGGAGCTGCTGCCGCGCACCACCCGCGCCCAGGCGATGGATGTGCTCAGCTCGCAAGCTGCCGTGGCGGGCTATCGGGCGATGCTGATTGCGGCCGAGGCGTCACCCAAGTTCTTTCCCATGCTCACGACTGCCGCGGGCACGATCCGACCGTCGAAGGTGCTGGTGATCGGTGCCGGCGTGGCCGGGCTGCAGGCGATTGCCACGGCACGCCGTCTTGGCGCGCAGATCGAAGGCTATGACGTGCGTCCGGAGACCCGCGAGCAGGTTGAGTCGCTGGGCGCGAAGTTCCTGGAACTCGGGGTGAGCGCCGCAGGCAGCGGCGGCTACGCGCGCGAACTGTCGGCGGAGGAGCGCGCGGCCCAGCAGGAGGCCTTGGCGAATCATCTGAAGTCGTTCGATGTGGTGGTCAGCACCGCCGCGGTGCCCGGGCGGCCTGCGCCGAAGATTCTCACCGCGGCGATGGTGGAAGGCATGAAGTCGGGCGCGTTGATCGTGGATCTGGCGGCCGAGAGCGGTGGCAATTGCGAGTTGACCCGGCCCGGTGAGCGGGTCGAGCACGGTGGCGTGGTGATTCTGGGCCCGCTCAACTTGCCCGCAGGTGCGCCGCTGCATGCGTCGGAGATGTACGCGCGCAACGTGTTCAACTTCGTCGAGTTGCTGGTGCACGAGGGCGAGCTGAAGCCGGATTTCGACGACGAGCTTGTTGCCAAGAGCTGCCTGACCCATGCCGGAGAGACGCGCTTCCAGGGTTGAGACGTCAGGTCGCCGCAATGGGATTGTCCCGTGGCGTGGGGCGGCGGGCAGAGCCCGCCCTACGGCGGTGGGTCGCCGGGGTGACCACGTGGTCGGTGTCGAGGCGTGATGGGGCGGCGGGCAGAGCCCGCCCTACGGCGGTGGGTCGCCGGGGTGACGACGTGATCGGTGTCGAGGCGTGGTGGAGCGGCGGGCAGAGCCGGTCCTACGGTGGTGGATTGCCGGAGCAATGTCGTGATCGGTGCGGACACGTAGGGCGGGCTCCGCCCGCCGTGCAGCGGCTGAGTCGCTGCATGTGATTGCCCGGATCCCCGGCCTGCACGGGTTTGTCGCCGCTGCGTGTTGATCGCTGCCGGGATGGTGAAGATTCAGTGCCGCCGCTCGGAACTGTTCGATCGCGGCTGTTTTGGCGTGTTTTCACCGTGCTGGCGGTTCCAGCGCTGGCGCTGCGCAGGCGGCAGTGCCTGCCACTGCTGTATCAGTTGCTGGCGTTGCGATGGCTCCATCTGCTGGAAGAGTTGAAAACTCCGATGCAGGCGCTGGCGCTGGGCGGGCGTCATGCTGCGGAACATGCGTTCGTTGATGTGCGCCTGGCGGCGTTGCGCAGGGCTCATCTGTTGCCAGCGCGCGATCCGTTCGCGAACTTCCTGACGCCGGGCCGGAGGCAGGGTGGTCCAGTGTTGTGCCTTCTGCAGCAGGGCTGCCTGCTTGCGTGGCGGCATCTTGTCCCATTCGTGCTGCAGTGGCGCCAGCACGTCGCGTTGGGCGGGGTCCAGGCTTGCCCAAGGGCGTGCTGTCGACTCCGCTGCATTGCTGCGCGTGGCTGGTGCTGTGTCGGTCTGCGCGCGCAAGGGCGTGACCGCGCTGGCGAGCAGGGCGGTGAGCAACAGGGACAGGATCAGTTGCAGATGCTTGATCATGGCTCAATGGGCGGTCGGTTGGCGGTCTTTGGCAGCCAGCCAGGCGTAGAAATCGAGGTTCTGGTAAAGGGCCGGGTCGACCTGTTCGGCGTCAGGCGGCAGTTCGTTGTCCAGCTCCGTCGTCGCGCTGACAACTTGCTGGTTCTGCGTGGGGGACGATATGCGCGGCAGCGGTTGCCATACCAGCATGGCGGCCAGTGCGATGGCGGCGACGGCGCCGGTGGGAATCAGCCAGCGCGCGGCATGTGGGCGCGCGCCCCGTACTTCCTGCAGTGCCTCGCGGCGGGCAGCGCGCAGGCGCGCCGCGGTGGCGGGATCGACATGCCGGGCGGCCTCGCGCCACAGTTCGTGCGCGCGCTGTTCGAATGATTCGTGCTCCCGGCTCTTGTGTTGATTGGTTTCGGACGAGTTCATCGCCAGTCCTCCAGTTGGTCGCGCAGCTGATGCATGGCGCGCGACAGATGGGTTTTTACACTGCCTTCAGCGCAGCCCATGGCGCTGGCGGTCTCGGCCACGTTCAGGCCTTCCAGCATGCGCAGGACAAACGCCTCGCGCTGCCGAGCCGGCAACCGTCGTACCGCTGCCGCCATGGCTGCGTACGATTCGACATCGTGCAGACGACCGAGTGGACCCTGGCCCGGATCCGGCGGTTCCCACGCGGGCATCTCGTTGTCTTCGCCGTCGCGACCGCCGCCAAACCAGCCGACCATGATCGAGCGCACCTTGCGCCGCCGCTGCAAGTCCACGATGCGCCGCCGCAGGATGCCCCAGAACAACGGCGCCCACTCGTTGGCGGGCTTGTCACGGTAGTGCCGCACCAGCCGCAGCATGGCGTCTTGCACCGCATCCAGCGCGTCTTCGCGCTGACGCAGTTGCAGTTCGGCCATGCGGAATGCGCGCCGCTCGACCTGCGCCAGGAACGCATCCAGCGTGGCGGGCGTCTCACTGACCTCGCACGCATCGTCCCGCGCCAGCATGTCCGCTTCCAGCGAGCCGGCCAACGTGCTCATGGCCGCCGCCGTTGCGTAGCCGCCTGGCTCATTCTCGGGCTCCATCGATGGATCTACCGTGTTCAACGCGGCAGACACCCAAGGGTTGACCGCAAGCCGACGTTTGAGCGCCCGACGCATGGATCCGCGAGGGAGCCTCGACGGGCGCCGAGGTTCCCGTATGATGCGGCTTCGGGTGCATCTTCGTGGGGTAAGGTCATGATCGACGGTTTCCTGGCGCTTTACATCTTCATGCTGGCTGCCTTTACCGGCTATGAAATCATCGCGCGGGTGCCGGTGATTCTGCACACACCCTTGATGTCCGGCTCCAACTTCGTGCACGGCATTGTGCTGGTGGGGGCCATGATCGCGCTAGGTCATGCGCAGACCACCTTCGAGATCACCGTCGGGTTCATCGGCGTGCTGCTGGGCGCAGGCAACGCCGCCGGCGGTTATGTGGTGACGGAGCGGATGCTGGAGATGTTCAAATCCAGCAAGCCTGACACCGGCAAGGAGGGCAAGTGATGGCCTGGCTACCGACCGTGATCAAGGCCTGCTATTTCATCGCCGCCTTGCTGTTCATCGTGGGCCTGAAACGGATGAGTTCGCCGCGCACCGCGCGCGGCGGCATCGTCCTGGCCGGCTACGGCATGGTGTTGGCGGTGCTGGCCACGTTCTTCGTGCGGGACATGCACAACCTGCCCTTGATCATCGCCGCGGTCGTTATCGGCGTGGCGGCCGCCTGGTGGACCGGCAAGCGGGTAGCGATGACCGCGATGCCGCAGATGGTGGCGCTGTACAACGGCATGGGTGGCGGCGCGGCGGCGGCCATCGGTGCGGTCGAATTGATTGCCTACGTGCGCAACTTTGCCCTGCTGCACCCGGCCGGCATGCCGGACACCTCGCCGCTGCGACCGGAGAGCTGGGCGATCAACGCGGCTTCGCGCATTCCCGAGAGCCTGAGCCTGCTGTCGCCGGTTGAGCTGGCACTCGGTCTGCTCGGTGCGCTGATCGGCGCGGTGAGTTTTTCCGGCTCGCTGATCGCGTTTGCCAAGCTGCAAGGCTGGCTGGACAAGCGCTTCGTATTCCCCGGTCAGCGCGGGGTGAACCTGTTGCTGCTGGCGGCGGCCGTGGTCGCCGGCTTGCTGATTGCCACGGGCCATCCCAGCACGGGGCTGCTCGTCGCATTCTTCGCGTTGGCGTTGCTGTTCGGCCTGATGATGACGCTGCCGATCGGCGGCGCCGACATGCCGGTGGTGATCTCGCTGTACAACGCGTTCACCGGTCTGGCCGTGTCGTTCGAGGGTTTCGTGCTGGGCAACGAGGCGATGATCATCGCCGGCATGGTGGTCGGCGCGGCCGGTACGTTGCTGACCCAGTTGATGGCCAAGGCGATGAACCGCTCGATCGGCAACGTGCTGTTCGGCAGCTTTGGTGCGTCCGGTGCGGAAGCGCAGGCGATCGAGGGCTCGCAGAAGCCGGTCGATGCCGCGGACGCTGCGGTGATGATGGCCTATGCCGAACGCGTGGTGATCGTGCCGGGTTATGGCCTGGCGGTGGCGCAGGCACAGCACAAGGTGTGGGAGTTCGCGCAGTTGCTGATCAAGCGCGGGGTCAAGGTGAAGTTCGCCATTCATCCGGTGGCCGGTCGCATGCCGGGCCACATGAATGTGCTGCTGGCCGAGGCTGGCGTGCCGTACGACCTGATCGCCGACATGGATGACATCAATCCGGAATTTGCCAACACCGACGTGGCGTTGGTGATCGGCGCCAACGACGTGGTCAATCCGGTGGCCAAGACCGACCCCGCGTCGCCGATCTATGGCATGCCCGTGCTGGACGTGATCAATTCAAAGCAGGTCATCGTGATCAAGCGCGGCAAGGGCACCGGTTTTGCCGGCATCGAGAACGCGCTGTTCTACGCCGACAACACCCGCATGCTGTACGGCGACGGACAGGCAGCGGTGGGCGAGTTGGTGAACGAGGTGAAAGCAGTCGACGGCTGAAGTCGCCGCGTATGCGGGCAGCCACGCGTAGGGCGGGCTCCGCCCGCCGCTTCGAGGACCCCGCGCACCAACAGCCGGCGGGCAGAGCCCGCCCTATGTATGGACTCGCCCCTGGTGTCAACCGCTGCGTGAGCAGGAAAGCACTGGCTGCATTTATGTATGAGGCCTTGACGAAGGTGGTCGATAGACCACAGGCCGGCATCGGATGAGCTCGTGGAAAGGCCGATTACGAAGAGGCTGCAAGAGCCGGTAGGGCGGAAGGCCTGGTGCCACGATGGTCTGACCGGATGATTCGAGCTGGGCAGCAGCGGTAGCGCGCAAAGGGACAAAACGACATACGGGAAGGCGAGTTGCGCCGGGAGGGCAGCGTGCGACGCCGCATCACGGCATGCCGACCCCGAGGGTCTTGGGCGGCGGCAGTCCATGGCGCGTCAGCGCTTGCGAAGCCATGGACGGGCGCCGCCCAAGACCGGCTCCTCGGGCAGGCCGTGATGGGGCGCCCTTTCAGTGCATGGCCGCCTCCCGCGCTTCGGTGTCGCGCTGGGCAGGATCACTGCAAAAGCGCATGTCGGGGTGCTTGAGCAGCAACCACACCACACGCAGATTGTGATTGGCCAGCCGCACCGCCGCGCCCTTTCGGCCACAGCGCTGGACCCAGCGCTGGATGCGGCGACTGTAGGGGTCGGTGGCATCGGGACGGATTTGCCGGATCACCGCGTGCGCGCCTTCGATCAGGGCACTACGCAGATAAGCGTCACCACGCCGGCTCATGCGGCCCAGCCGAACGGTGTTGCCGCTGCTGTGCTGGCTGGGCGTGATACCGAAGTAGGCCGAAAACTGGCGGCCGTTGGCGAACCGGTCCGGATTGAGCGCCTTGCAGGACAGGGCGGTGGAGATGACGGGGCCGATGCCGCGCGCCTGGCACAGGTGCCGGGCCAGCGGTTCGGTGCGGCTCAAGACAGCCAGTTCGCCATCGGTGGCCGCCATCCGCTCACCCAGTGCGCGCCATTCCCCCATCAGCTCGGCGACCAGGGCACGCAGACGATCGGGGATCGGCAAGGTGGCATCTTCCAGCGTGCTGTCGACCTTGCGCACCAGCGCCAGATTACCGCGCGCCATGACCACGCCTTGTTCCAGCAACAGCCCGCGCACCTGGTTGCTGATCGCCGTCATGCGCCGCCGCCAGCCGCGCCGGGCGCGGTGCAGAGCCTGCAGGGCCAACTGCTCCTGGGTCTTGACCGGCACCGGATGCACGCTCACGTCGTGCAGGGCACGAAGAATCGACAGGGCATCGTTGGCGTCGTTCTTGTTGCCGCTGCGGTGGGCGGCGGTGTGCTGCGCCGGCAGGATCTTCACCTCGACGCCGCGCGCCTGGATCTCCCGCGCCCACGCTTGCGCACCCGGTCCCGTCTCAATGGCCACCGTCAGCGGTGGTTCGAGCGTCTGGATGAACTTGTGCAGCGCCAAGCGCGACTTCACGCGTTCAGACAGCACCACCTCACCGTGCGCGTTTTCACCCGCCACCTGAAACACATTCTTGGCCAAATCGATGGCTATCGCAGTAATCTTGTTCATGGCCTCGCCCTCGCGCGGTTGTGTTGGGAGCACTAGCTCACCACCACTGGCACCGCGATGCCTGAATGCGCGGGGGCGAGTCCATGCGATTACGTGAGAGCCGGCAGGTTGCGGTGGGCGAGTTGGTGAGCGAGGTCGATGGCTGCAGCTACGCTGTCTGCGACCGAAAGCGCGTAGGGCGGGCTCCGCCCGCCGCTTCGAGGATCCCGCGCCACAGCCGGCGGGCAGAGCCCGCCCTACGTGAGAGCCGGCGGGTTGCGGTGGGCGAGTTGGTGAACGAGGTGAAAGCAGTCGACGGCTGAAGTCGCCGCGTCTGCGGGCAGCCACGCGTAGGGCGGGCTCTGCCCGCCGCTTCGAGGACCCCGCGTATCAACAGCCGGCGGGCAGAGCCCGCCCTACGTGAGAGCCGGCAGGTTGCGGTGGACGAGTTCGTGAGCGAGGTCGATGGCTGCAGCTACGCTGTCTGCGACCGAAAGCGCGTAGGGCGGGCTCCGCCCGCCGCTTCGAGGACCCCGCGTACCAACAGCCGGCGGGCAGAGCCCGCCCTATGTATGGACTCGCCCCTGGTGTCAACCGCTGCGTGAGCAGGAAAGCACTGGCTGCATTTATGTATGAGGCCTTGACGAAGGTGGTCGATAGACCACAGGCCGGCATCGGATGAGCTCGTGGAAAGGCCGATTACGAAGAGGCTGCAAGAGCCGGTAGGGCGGAAGGCCTGGTGCCACGATGGTCTGACCGGATGATTCGAGCTGGGCAGCAGCGGTAGCGCGCAAAGGGACAAAACGACATACGGGAAGGCGAGTTGCGCCGGGAGGGCAGCGTGCGACGCCGCATCACGGCATGCCGACCCCGAGGGTCTTGGGCGGCGGCAGTCCATGGCGCGTCAGCGCTTGCGAAGCCATGGACGGGCGCCGCCCAAGACCGGCTCCTCGGGCAGGCCGTGATGGGGCGCCCTTTCAGTGCATGGCCGCCTCCCGCGCTTCGGTGTCGCGCTGGGCAGGATCACTGCAAAAGCGCATGTCGGGGTGCTTGAGCAGCAACCACACCACACGCAGATTGTGATTGGCCAGCCGCACCGCCGCGCCCTTTCGGCCACAGCGCTGGACCCAGCGCTGGATGCGGCGACTGTAGGGGTCGGTGGCATCGGGACGGATTTGCCGGATCACCGCGTGCGCGCCTTCGATCAGGGCACTACGCAGATAAGCGTCACCACGCCGGCTCATGCGGCCCAGCCGAACGGTGTTGCCGCTGCTGTGCTGGCTGGGCGTGATACCGAAGTAGGCCGAAAACTGGCGGCCGTTGGCGAACCGGTCCGGATTGAGCGCCTTGCAGGACAGGGCGGTGGAGATGACGGGGCCGATGCCGCGCGCCTGGCACAGGTGCCGGGCCAGCGGTTCGGTGCGGCTCAAGACAGCCAGTTCGCCATCGGTGGCCGCCATCCGCTCACCCAGTGCGCGCCATTCCCCCATCAGCTCGGCGACCAGGGCACGCAGACGATCGGGGATCGGCAAGGTGGCATCTTCCAGCGTGCTGTCGACCTTGCGCACCAGCGCCAGATTACCGCGCGCCATGACCACGCCTTGTTCCAGCAACAGCCCGCGCACCTGGTTGCTGATCGCCGTCATGCGCCGCCGCCAGCCGCGCCGGGCGCGGTGCAGAGCCTGCAGGGCCAACTGCTCCTGGGTCTTGACCGGCACCGGATGCACGCTCACGTCGTGCAGGGCACGAAGAATCGACAGGGCATCGTTGGCGTCGTTCTTGTTGCCGCTGCGGTGGGCGGCGGTGTGCTGCGCCGGCAGGATCTTCACCTCGACGCCGCGCGCCTGGATCTCCCGCGCCCACGCTTGCGCACCCGGTCCCGTCTCAATGGCCACCGTCAGCGGTGGTTCGAGCGTCTGGATGAACTTGTGCAGCGCCAAGCGCGACTTCACGCGTTCAGACAGCACCACCTCACCGTGCGCGTTTTCACCCGCCACCTGAAACACATTCTTGGCCAAATCGATGGCTATCGCAGTAATCTTGTTCATGGCCTCGCCCTCGCGCGGTTGTGTTGGGAGCACTAGCTCACCACCACTGGCACCGCGATGCCTGAATGCGCGGGGGCGAGTCCATGCGATTACGTGAGAGCCGGCGGATTGCGGTGGGCGAGTGCGGGAGCGGGGTCGGCGGCTGAAGCCGCCGTGTCACCGTGCAGCTCAGATCCGGTGTTTGCGTCGGCCATATGCCAGCCAGCCGGCCAGCAGCATTGCAAGCACGGTCCAGACGATGTCCGCCGGGGCCAGGCCCATGCGCGCCAGCGCCCACAACATGCCAATGCCCGCAGTGCGCAGCGCGTCGATGATGCCAAGGCCCATGTTGCCGGCGATTCGCACGCCAGCGATCAGCATGTTCACGTAGATCGCCGCCAGTGCCGTGGCACCGACGGCCAGCAGCATGGCGCCGATACCGGCGCGCTGCACGCAACCGCGCACAGTCCCCCCCAACATGGCCCCGATCGGCACCGCCAACCACGGCAGCGGATGGCGCAGGTACAAGGCCAGTACCATCCACACGGCACCTGCGGCGAGTCCCAGCATGACGGCGCTGAATGCCGCGAACAGGAACAGCAACACGCTGCGAATGCTCATCGGCGGCGCCAGCGTGCACGAAAGAAAGGCATCGGTTTGTCCGGCGGCAAAGCGCCCATCATAACGTGCGCTGGCGGCCCGGTTGGTGTGATCGACTCTTGAATTCAATGGCACCGGCCTGATCTGGAACAAGCGCCTGCGCCTCGCGGGCGGCATAATGGTCATTCTGGTACGGCGCACTGTCGTGCCTGCAGATACGGGATTGGCGTTGGCATGAGTGGTTTCAGTCTGAGCAGTGAACCGGTGACCCTGGTGCGTGATTGCAACGCCGTGATGGTGCCCCAGGGCGACGTGGTGACGCTGCCGGCCGGCCAGATCGGTTACATCACCCAGGCACTGGGCGGCAGTTTCACCGTGTATGTGGAAGGCAACCTGTTCCGCGTGGCCGGTGACGATGCCGATGCGCTGGGCAAGGAGCCACCGGAGCCGATTGAGGTGCCACCCAACGCCACCGATGCCGATGTCGAGAAGTTGGCGTGGGACCAGTTGCGGACCGTGTTCGACCCGGAGATTCCGGTCAACGTGGTCGAGCTTGGGCTGGTCTACGACCTGAGCATGGAGCACGCCGATACCGGCGAACGCAAGGTGTACGTGAAGCTCACGCTGACGGCGCCCGGTTGCGGCATGGGCGACATCCTGGTCGATGATGCGCGCACCAAGCTGGAGATGATCCCCACGATCAGCGAGGCCGAGGTGGACCTGGTGTTTGATCCGCCGTGGAACCATTCGATGATGTCCGACGCGGCCAAGCTCGAAACCGGCATGCTCTGAATCCCCGAGGCTGCTGCCAGAGCGACCGGGCGGCGGCGAAAAATCTTGCGTTCCCCCACTGGGTTATCAGGTGGCTTGCCGTTGCGCCGGCGAGCCGGCCTGGCGTGTCCGATTGCCCGCGTCTGGTCGCCGAATGCCCGCGGTACGGAGCTTTCCGGGCCATGCCGCGCAAGCTTGATCCGGTCGGCACGAGCGTGAACGAGTTCACGTCGCGTAGGAAAAAGTCAGATTGTCAGAATCATCCGCAAGTAATAACGTCCACGGGGTTCGCCATCTGGGAGGCTGGCGAATGATCCTTTGGCGGCGTGATGGCCGTTTTGCAGTTACGCGTCCGCGTGCTGTCCCTGCATGGAAAGGCAGGGGGGAGGCAGCCGCCTGTGGACGTAGTTGGGGATCGCCGGACAACTGACGAATATCGCGCCGTGCCTTGCACGGAAATTCTTGCATGGGGTCTTTGCGGCCGCATCGGGCCCGTTTGTCCCCAAATTTTGTCGAGGAATTTTATTCATGCCCAATCATTTCCGTCTGAAACTGCTGGTGGCTGCCATCGGCATGGCGACCGCCACGGCTGCCACGGCCGCCAATACCCAGACTCTGCATGCGCAGAATCTGGGTGCGGTGCCGGCCAATACCTTGGCTGCCCAGCTCAATCTCGGCCAGGACATGACCTTGGCGCCGCGCAGCGCGGTGGCCTTGAACACAGGCCATCACGTCGTGCGTCAGCAGCAGATGTATCGGGGCGTGCCAGTGTATGGCCGCAGCATCGCCGTCGTGCAGGATGCGCAGGGCAACGCGTTGCGCGCCACCGGCCAGCTGATGCAGCAGTCGCAGCAGCAACTGATCTCGGTGCAGCCCCGGCTCAACAAGGGTCGCGCCATCAGCGCGCTGCGCGCGCATGCGCACACCATGCTGGTAGGTGGTGCCAAGCTTGAAAACGAGAAGGCCGACCTGTTCGTGTATCCGCAGGAAGGCAGCGCCCCGCGACTGGTGTACCGCGTTTCCTACTTCGTCAGTGGCGACAACCCGAGCCGTCCGACCGCGATCATCGATGCCAACACCGGCGAAGTGATCCGCAGCTGGAACGGCCTGACCGATGCCTCGGCCAACGGCCCGGGCGGCAATCAGAAAACCGGCAAGTACAATTACGGAACCGACTATGCCTCGCTCGATGTGACCCAGTCCGGCAGCACCTGCACTTTGCAGAACGCCGACGTGAAGACTTACAACCTCAATCACGCCAGCACCGGTGGCTCGCTGGTCAGCTTCACCTGTCCGACCAGCAATACCGATGCGATCAATGGCGCCTACTCACCGGTCAACGATGCACATCATTTTGGTGGTGTGGTTCATGACATGTACCAGTCCTACACCGGCGCGCCGCCACTGAACATCCAGTTGTTGATGAAGGTGCACTACAAATCCAACTACGAAAACGCGTTCTGGGATGGTTCGGCGATGTACTTCGGCGACGGTGCGAGCACCTTTTATCCGCTGGTGTCGCTGGATGTGACCAGCCACGAGATCAGCCACGGCTACACCGAGCAGAACTCCGGCCTGGAATACAACGGCCAGTCCGGCGGCATGAACGAGGCTTATTCGGATATCGCCGGTGAGGCTGCGGAATATTTCGATCGTGGCTCCGCCGACTTCCTGGTGGGCGCCGACATCATGAAAAGCAGCGGGGCGCTGCGCTACATGTGCAATCCACCGCAGGATGGCGGCTCGATCGACAATGCGGCCAACTACAACTCCGGCCTCGATGTGCACTACTCCAGCGGTGTCTACAACAAGTCGTTCTGCCTGCTGGCCAAGACCAGTGGCTGGAATGTGAAGAAGGCGTTCCAGGTGTATGCGTTGGCGAACAAGGTGTACTGGACGGCGACCTCCACGTTCAACTCCGGTGCCTGTGGCGTGGAGTCGGCGGCGACCGATCTGGGCTACGACAAGAACGACGTGATTGCCGCATTCAACGGTGTCGGCGTGACTTGTCCGGGTACCGGTGGCGGTGGCGGCGGTGGCGGCACCACCGAATTGCAGAACAACGTCGGTGTAGGCGGCGTGTCGGGTGCCACAGGCGCCGACAACGACTACTTCATCAACGTGCCGGCTGGCGCCAGCAACCTGGTGATGTCGATCTCCGGCGGTAGCGGCGATGCCGATCTGTACACCAAGTTCGGCAGCGCCCCGAGCACCAGCAGCTACGACTGCCGTCCGTGGAAGAGCGGCAATTCGGAAAGCTGCAGCGTGGCTTCGCCGGCGGCGGGCAAGTACTACATCAAGGTACACGGCTACTCGTCGTACTCCGGCGTGACCGTCAAGGCCTCGTACTCCACCGGTGGTGGCGGTGGCGGTGGTTCGGATGGCCTGCAGAACGGCGTGCCGGTGACCGGCATTTCAGGGGCGCGCAATTCGAAGACGTACTTCACGGTGACCGTGCCGGCGGGCAGCGCGCTCACCATCGCCACGTCGGGCGGCACCGGTGACATGGACCTGTATGTCAAGCAAGGTTCCGTGCCCACGACCACCAGCTACGACTGCAGGCCGTACAAGGCCGGCAACAACGAAACCTGCTCGGGCAGCAACGAGTCGGGTACGTACTACATCATGCTCAACGGCTACCGCGCATATTCGGGCGTGACGCTGAAGGCCAGCTGGTAACCCCCTGGTGGGCCACGGATGGCCCGTCGCTTCACTCAAGGAGCAGTAGCGGCATGGCGGGCCCGGTCGAATCGACCGGGCCTGCTTTTTTCCGGTCAGCCAGTGATTTCCTCGAAGCGGTTGGCGTCGCGGTTCTTGCGCACCTTGGCCGGATCCCATACGCGTCCGTTCATGGTGATGTACACGCCATCGGGCAGCGTCTGCACGGCGGCCACCGCGCAACCAATGTTGAACACCGCATCCGAACCCTGGAAGCGGGCCGGGTTCAGCGCGCCGGTCAACACGATGACCTTGCCCTTGATGTTGGCCAGCTCCCGCGCGGTATCCACCATGCTGTCGGTGCCATGGGTCACCAGCACGTGGCGATGGGGCTGGGCTTCGATCGTCGAGCGCACCAGCGCACGGTCGTCAGGACCCATGTGCAGACTGTCCTTGCGCAGGATCGGAATCACGTCGAACTGGAATGCCACGCCAAGCTGGCCCAGGATTTCGCCGATCTGCGGTGCACCGATCTTGAAGTCCGACTTGTCGTCGAAGTAGATCTTGTCGATGGTGCCGCCCGTGGTGACGATGGTCAGATGATGCATGTCGAAGGCCGGTGGGGTGATCCGCGCATTTTAGCCCGTGCGCTTGCACCCGTGCTCACGAGGCCTTCTGGCTAAACGCGGAATTCCACGTAGGGCGGGCTATGCCCGCCGCTCCGGGCTGGGCTTGTTGCGAGGTATGGAAGAGCTGGCGGGCGGAGCCCGCCCTACGGTGGTGGTCGATGCTTCCGGTGGCGTTCTGGTGAGACGCAGAATTCCACGTTGGGCGGGCTATGCCCGCCGCTCCGGGCGGGGCTCGTTGCGAGGTCTTCAAGAGCTGGCGGGCGGAGCCCGCCCTACGGTGGTGGTCGATGCTTCCGGTGGCGTTCTGGTGAGACGCGGAATTCCACGTTGGGCGGGCTATGCCCGCCGCTCCGGGCGGGTCTCGTTGCGAGGTATGGAAGAGCTGGCGGGCGGAGCCCGCCCTACGGTGTGGTCGATGTTTCGGGTGGCGTTCGGGTGAAACGCGGAATTCCACGTTGGGCGGGGTATGCCCGCCGCTCCGGGCGGGTCTCGTTGCGAGGTATGGAAGAGCTGGCGGGCGGAGGCCGCCCTACGGCGGTGGTCGGGCGTGGGGTCAACTCAGCAGCAGGCTGGTGTTGTGGTGGTCTGGTGCAACGAGTCGATCGAGTCCGCGGTTGACGAATCGTTGCAGCGCGGCGGCGGGGCGTCGATCACCGTGATTCTTTGACCAGGTGGCTTGCCGCGCCAGCAGGCTTGCGGCGGCGCAGCGTGCGAGCGTGAAGGCCAGACCGCGCGCGCCGGCTTCCAGCGCGTCGCGTTCGCCTCCGTGCTGATCGAGCCAGCGCGCGCAAGCGTCGAGGGTCTGCTTGATGGTGGTGGCTGCGTGCATGTCGTCGTTGCCTTCCAGCCAGCGGGCGACGGTGTTGCGCAGCGCGTCGAGGCTGTTGCCGCCCAGTGCGCGCAGGCTGTCCAGCGAGAGCACGTTGGTGGTGCCTTCCCATATCGCGTAGACCTGCGCGTCGCGCAGCAGCTGCGGCAGGCCGGTGTCTTCGATGTAGCCGGCGCCACCGAAGCATTCCAGCGCTTCGGAACAGATTTTCACCGCCAGTTTGCCGGTCCACAGCTTGGCGAGCGGGGTGAGCAGTCGCAATACGGCGGCTTCCTCGGGCGACGTTTCACCTTGCTCGACGCGACCAAGCAGGTGGGCCACCTCGAAGGCCAGTGCAAAGGCCGCCTCGAATTGCGCCTGCATGTCGGCCAGGGTGTGTGCGTGCAGCGGTTGCTCGATCAGCGGGCGGCCGAACGCCTGCCGGCGTGTGGCGAAGTCGCGCGCCAGGTTGATGGCCCGCGCCATGCTGGCCACCGCGCCGATCGCGTTCCAGGTGCGGGTGATGTTGAGCATCGGCGCCACCTGGCGTACACCGTTGGCCAACTCGCCCAACGGCCACGCGGGCAGTCCGTCGAGATGGATTTCCGCAGTGGGCAGCTCCTGCGTGCCGAGTTTGTCCTTGAGCCGGTCGATGACGAGTTCCGGTTTGCGTCGCTCGCCGTCCATCGTCTCGACGTAGAACAGCGCCAGTGCACTGGTGCCGGTGCCCGCGCCTTCGGGTCTGGCCAGGGCCAGCGCGGCTTCGCCGACGACCGCCGAGCTGAACCATTTGCGACCATGCAGTCGCCATTGGCCGTTGGCATCCTGGCGTGCCACGGTTTCCGTGTTGCCCACGTCGGAGCCGCCCGTGGTTTCGGTCATCCACTGGCCGCTGAGCCAGAAGTCAGAGGCGTCGCGACTCAGGAAATGCGGCAGCACCCGCTTGATCAGGTCGGTGTTGCCGGAGGCCTTGATCGCCGTGGCGGCGCCGTCGGTCATCGCCAGCGGACAGGTGTAGAACTCGCTGGCCACATGGTAGAGGTAGACGCGGGTGAACTCTTCCAGGCGTGCATGCGCGTGGTTGGCATGACCGGCGGCGAGTACGCCATGGCGGGTGGTGAGCTGCGGACCTTCCTGCCATGCGGTGGTCAGTTCGATCCGGTCGATGCGCTCTCCCCAGGCGCCCCAGCGGGTCAGCACCGGCTTGCGTCGCGTGCTGGCCGTGGCGCGTTGCCATGCCATCACCGCGTAATCGCCCAAGGCGTCGAGATCGGCATCCAGTGCGGCGCGGCGCTCCGCGGGCAGCGTGCGATCGAGCAGGCTCAACAACAGGCGGTCGCTGCGACAGGGGTGGGCGAGTTGCGGGGCTTCCTGCAGGAAGGACATGGCGGACTCCGCGCGGCTGTGGTCAGACCTTGAGTATAAGCGCGCAAACTGCAGCGGGCTTCTCCGCAGCAGCCTCAGCGCGGTGCGGTGGCCCGTCGTCTCACGCCGGCGCCCAGCACGCCGATCAAGCCGACGGTCAGGACGATTTCCGCCACGGCCAGAATCCGTTCGTCAGGCGTGCTCCACGCTTCGGCCACGCCGTGGCAGAAGTAGAACAGGCTCAGGATACCGACCCACAGCAATGCGCGGCGGACGTTGCCGAGGGCGAACAGTGGCAGCAGCAGTGGCACGACGGTGAACGCGAGCACCACCCATCGCGGCAGCTGCTGCGGTGGAAACAGCCAGCCATGCCAGAGCAGCTGCAACAACAGCAGCAATGCCCAGGCGATGAGGCCGATTCGGTAGACCGGCAGGATCGGCGCGCGGGTCGCCCCATTCACGCCTTGTCACCCAGCCGGCGTGCGACGTCGGCCAGACGTCGCCCCAGCGCGCGGGCCAGTTCGCGCTCATCCTCGCTGATCGGGTTGTCGCCCTTGGCGCCGGAGACGTGACTGGCGCCATAGGGGGTGCCGCCGCTCAGGGTGCTGGTCAGCCGGGGCTCGGTGAACGGCACGCCGACCAGCAGCATGCCGTGATGCAGCAGCGGCAAGGCCATGCTGAGCAGCGTCGACTCCTGGCCACCGTGCATGGTGCTGGTGGAGGTGAACAGGGCCGCCGGCTTGCCGGCCAGGGTGCCGCTGGCCCATTCGGCGGCGGTGGAATCGACGAAATGTTTCAGCGGAGCGGCCATGTTGCCGAAGCGGGTCGGGCTGCCCATCGCCAGGGCGACACAGTCGAGCAGGTCCTGCTTCACCACGTAGGGCGCGCCGTCCGCTGGCTCCGGCGGTTGCGCCACCTCGGTGACCGGTGCCACCGGCGGAACCTGGCGCAGGCGTGCCCGCATGCCTTCCACTTCCTCGATGCCGCGCGCAATCAGGCGCGCGAGCTGGGCGGTGTGGCCATTGCGGCTGTAGTACAGCACCAGGACTTCTTGATTCATGCGGCGTCGACTCAGGTAATTGAGGCCGTCACGGCCAATACGCTAGTGTACCGTTCGATATTGGTCGCGGCCCGCCGCCGCTGACAGAGGATGCCAATGGCACGCCGATTCGATCCCGATCGCATACATTACTTTCGCCGCTTCGTGTGGCAGCGCTTCATCGATGACAAGTGCTTCGAGACGGCTGGTGCGCTGTCGTACACCACGCTGGTGTCGCTGGTGCCGCTCACCATCGCGGTTTTGGCCATGTTTGCGGTGTTTCCCGTGTTTGCGGGCGCCCGCGACACACTGATCGATTTCGTGTTCGTGAACTTCGTCCCGGCGGCGGGCGTCAAGGTGCAGGAGGCACTGCAGAGCTTCGCCGACAACGCCAAGGGGCTGACCGGCATCAGCATTCTGGTGATGCTGTTCAGCGCGTTGTCGATGATGATCAGCATCGAGGATCGGCTGAACCGGATCTGGCGCGTGCACCAGGCGCGACGCTGGACCTCGCGCCTGTTGTTGTACTGGGCGGCGCTGACGCTGGGGCCGATCCTGGTCGGTGGTGGTATCGCGGCCACGTCGTATGTCACCGCCATGCCGTTTCTCAGCGTCACCTCCGACCGGATCCACACCATTGGCAGCAGCCTGCTGGCGACACTGCCGTTCCTGGTGACGTTTTGCACCTTGTGGCTGATGTATGCGGTGATCCCGAACACGCGGGTGTCGCGCCGCGATGCGGCGATCGGCGCCTTGCTGGGCGCCGTGTTGTTCGAGATCGCGCGCTGGGGTTTTGCGCAATTCGTGGGCCATGCGAACAACTACCAGCAGATCTACGGCAAGCTGGCGATCATTCCCATCTTCCTGCTGTGGATCTACCTGTCGTGGGTGATCGTGATCCTGGCTGCCTCGATTGCCGCCTCGCTGTCCGCCTACGAGTATCAGCCGCCGTCGGAAACCCTGCCTGCGGGCGCCGAGTTCCTCGGTCTGCTGGTCGTGCTGCGGCTGTTCGTGGACGCGCAGCGCAAGGGGGAATGCGTGGATGTGGCGGTGGTGAGGGTGCGCGCGCCTTATCTGACCGCCGGGGCCGTCAACGGTTACTTCGACGATATGCAGCAGGCCGACCTGATCCAGCGCGGCGAGTCCGGTGGCTGGTTGCTCAGTCGCAGCCTGGACAGCACCGATCTGCTGCGCCTGTATCGTTGCACCCATCACCGTTTGCCGTTGCATCCGGTCGAGGAGGCTGCTGCGCTGGGTATCGAACTCTCGCCGGAATTGCTGGTCATGCTGGATGAGCTGGCGACCGTGCTGCAGGCGAAACTGGGTACCCGACTCGACCAGATCTATCCCCCCGCCGCCGATCCGGCGGCCGATACCGAGGAACTTCCCGCATGACCTTGTTCTTGTCCCGCCTCGCGGTTGTCGCGATCCTCGCGCTCGCTTTCGCTGCGCCGACCCGGGCGGCGATGCCGAGCCAACCGACCCTGCAGCTGACGACGCTGGATGGCAGCAGCTTCGACCTGGCGGCGCATCGCGGGCACTGGGTGATCGTCAATTACTGGGCGACGTGGTGCGTGCCGTGCATCAAGGAAATGCCCGACATCTCCCATTTCGTCGCCAGTCACAAGGACGTCGATGCCATTGGCCTGGCCTACGAGGACAGCGATCCGGCCGATATCAAGGCCTTCCTCGCCAAGCATCCGGTGGTGTATCCGATTGCCCAGGTCACGCTGGAAAAGCCCTTGAAGGATTTTGACGAGCCGCGCGGCTTGCCCACGACCTACCTGATCGATCCCAGTGGCAAGGTCGTGCAGCACCGGGTCGGGCCGGTGACCGAGGCCATGCTCAAGCAGTGGATCGGAGTGGATTGATGCCGACGGCCCGCTTCATCGTCAGTGGTCGGGTGCAGGGCGTGTTCTTTCGCGCCAGTACCCGCCAGCATGCGTTGGGCCTGGGCCTGACCGGGCACGCGAAGAACCTCGATGACGGGCGTGTGGAGGTGCTGGCCAGCGGACCGGCGCAAGCGGTCGACGAACTGGAGCAGTGGCTGCAGCACGGGCCCCCGGCGGCCAGCGTGGAGCAGGTGTTTCGCGAGAATCTGGCCGAGCAGGATCTGTTCGGCTTCATCACCGGGTGAATTGCAGCGTGCCCGGCGTCAGGTTCAGCCGTTGCCCAGAGCCTGCAACTGGTCAGCCTGATGTTCGCGGGTCAGGGTGTCGATCAGCTCGCGCAGGTCGCCCTGCATCGTCTCGGGCAGGCGGTACAGGGTGAGGTTGACGCGGTGGTCGGTGATCCGGCCTTGCGGGTAGTTGTAGGTGCGGATGCGCTGGCTGCGGTCGCCCGAACCCACCTGCAGCCGCCGTTCCTGTGCCTGCGCGGCGGCCTGCTTGCCCTGGGCCTCGTCGAGCAGGCGCGCCTTCAGCAGGCTCATCGCGCGGGCGCGATTCTTGTGCTGGCTGCGTTCGTCCTGGCATTCCACCACGGTACCGGACGGCAAGTGGGTGATGCGGATCGCCGAGTCGGTCTTGTTGACGTGCTGGCCACCGGCGCCTGAGGCGCGGAAGGTGTCCACCTTGAGGTCGGCCGGGTTGATCTCGATCTCGTCGATCTCGTCCAGCTCGGGCAGGATCGCCACGGTGGCGGCCGAGGTATGGATACGGCCCTGCGACTCGGTTTCCGGTACGCGCTGCACGCGGTGCGTGCCGGATTCGAATTTCAACTGCGAATAGGCACCCTTGCCTTCGATGCGCGCCACGATCTCCTTGTAGCCACCATGTTCCCCGGCGTGCTCGCTGAGCACCTCGACGTGCCAACGGCGGCTTTCCGCGTAGCGCAGGTACATGCGGAACAGGTCGCCTGCAAAGAGCGCCGCTTCATCGCCACCGGTGCCGGCGCGTACTTCCAGATACAGGTTGGCTTCGTCGCGAGGATCCTTGGGCAGCAGCAACAGCTGCAGTTCGCCATCGAGATCCTGCAGGCGCTGCTCCAGCCGCGCCACATCGTCGATGGCCATGTCGCGAAGTTCGGGGTCATCCAGCATCGCGCGCGACTCCGCCAACTCGTGCTCGGCCTGGGCATGCTCGCGCAGCGACGCGGCGACCGGTTCGAGCTGGGCATACTCCTGCGACAGCTGGCGAAAGCGCGAGTTGTCGGCCAGCACCTCGGGCTGCGACAGCAGCAGGCCGATCTCCTGGTGGCGCTCGGCGAGTGCTTCGAGTTTTCGGCGAATCGATGGGGTCATGCGTGGATGGGTCAGCTTTCGTGTAGGAGCGCACCCTGTGCGCGATCAGTGGTCGGATTGTCGCGGTGTGGTTCGCGCACAGGGTGCGCTCCTACAAGGCGTCATCGCGTTCCTGGTCGAGCCCGTACAGCCGGCCGGCGGCATGCAACAGATCCAGGTCACCGCTGAGCGCGGCTTCGCGCAAGCGTGCGCTGGGGTGATGCAGCAACTTGTTGGTCAGCGTGTGGGCGAGGAAGGCCAGTGCCTCGTCGGGCGACTTGCCGTGGGCGACCATGGCACGCGCCTTGTCCAGCACTTCGTCGCGGTAGATTTCCGCATGGTGGCGCATGTCCAGCGCCGGATTCTTCACGGTCAAGGCGCGGCGCCAGGCCATGTAGCGCTCGACCTGCAGATCGATGATGGCGTCGGCTTCGCGGGCCGCGGCCTCGCGTGAGCGGCGGTTGTCATCGATTACCTGGCGCAGATCATCGATGCCGTAGAGGTACACGTCGGACAGCTCGCGGACGCTTTCCTCGATATCGCGTGGTACTGCGATGTCGACCATGAACATCGGCTTGCGCCGACGCGTCGCGATGGCTGCCTCGACCATCTTGCGGGTGACAACCGGCTGGCGCGCGGCGGTGGACGAAATCACGATGTCCGCTTCGGCCAGGTGTTGCGGCAGGTCGGCCAGGGCGACGGCATAACCACCGTAGCGGGCGGCCAGTTCCTGCGCGCTTTCCAGCGTGCGATTGGCCACGATCAACCGGCGCGCACGCTTCTCGGCCAGGTGTCGCGCGGCCAGCTCGATGGTGTCGCCGGCGCCGATCAGCAGCACGCAGGCCTGTTCCAGGTCAGTGAAGACCTGTTCGGCCAGGCGCACGGCGGTGAATGCTACCGACACCGTGTGCGCGCCGATGCGGGTGTCCGTGCGCACGCGCTTGGCCACGGCGAAGGTGTGCTGCAGCAGGCGATCCATCGGTGCCTTCAGTGCATGAGCCTGACGTGCCTTCTGATAGGCATTCTTGACCTGGCCCAGGATCTGCGGCTCGCCCAGCACCATCGAATCGAGTCCGGTGGCCACGCGGAACATGTGGCGCACGGCGTCGCGCTCGTCGTGGCGGTACAGGAACTCATCCAGCTTGCCCGGAGTCAGATGATGGTGACGGCTCAACCAGGCTTTCGGGATGTCGTCTGCGCCATCCGCCACCGCCACGTAGAGTTCGGTGCGGTTGCAGGTGGAGAGGATCATCGCCTCCTCGATCCCCGGCTCGCGGGCGAGCTCAAGCAATGCGCTGCCCGTGGCGTCCTCGTCGAACGCCACCTGTTCGCGCAGGCTCACTGGCGCGGTGAGGTGATTTAACCCGAGGGCAATCAGCGGCATGAGGCAGGTAAAATCTCGGAGACAGAAGGTTGGGAGCGTGGGCTAAGCTTGACCCGAGGTTCCGGTATTCACTGATACGGTCGCAACAGGCAGATAGATGAAGAACAGTGTGCGGAGCGGGTCGCTCAAGTTCAAGCAACTGCGGCATTTTACGGCACTGGCGGCGCTGGTGCTCGTGATGAGCGCTTGCGCCGCAGTACCGTCGCGCCCAGCGGCACCAGTCACGGCGCAACCGCTCGCCCGGATGACGGTCGCGACACCGGATGCCGAACACGACTTGCTGGCGCAGTTGCTTGCCGGCGAAATGGCGCTCGGGCGCACCGACCTGGAAGGCGCATCCGCCCATTACGACAAGGCAATGGCGCTGAGCCTGGATCCGAAGGTCGCCGAGCGGGCCGCCGGACTGGCGATTGCGGTTCACAACAACGATGCCGCCAAACGAGCGCTGGATCGCTGGCAGAAGCTGGGCGCGAAACCGGCCGAAATCGCTCGGGCACGGGCCGAACTGGCCCTCGACCAGGGCAACACGGACGAGGCCAGGCGCCAGTTGGAGCGTCTCATCGGCACGGGCGACAAGGACGCATGGAGGCAGTTCGGTCGCGTGCTGCTGGGGGCGCGTGACCAGGCCCAGGCGGCGCGCCTGCTGGAGGCATTGGCCACGCCGCAGCGCCTGCCGGCGGACCCGCAGGCCTGGCTGGCGATGAGCGAGCTGGGCGACAAACTGGGTCGCCACGCCTATGCCATGCAGATTGCCGAAGCCGCGGTGCAGCGTTTCCAGAGTGCGGAGACCTATGCCTGGGCAGCCCAGATGAAATTCAAGGATGGCGATCGTCCGGGCGCGCAGACCTTGTTGCGCAAGGCGCTGGCCAAGGCTCCGAAAAACACCCATTTGCGGTTGGCCTACGCCAGCATGCTCAGTGAGTCGGGAGATGACGAAGCCGCCTTGCGGCTGCTCGCGCATGGCTCCCAGGATCCGGACACCTACGCGATGCGTGCTGCGTTGGCGGCTCGGCACAAGGACATGAAGACGTTGGCGGCGTTGTATCGCGAGTTGCAAAAGGCGCCGTCGCAGGTGCGGGAGCACAGCACTTATCTGCTGGGTCAGCTGGCCGAGATGCAGCAGCTCGGGGAGCAGGCATTGGACTGGTACCGGCAGGTCGGGGACGCGGATCCACACGCTTTCGATGCTGACCTGCGCTCGGCCTTGATCCTGCATGCCCAGGGCAAGCGCAAGGAAGCACATCAGTTGCTGGAGCAGCTGCAGATCGACTCTCTCGACCAACCCGCGCAACTGCGTCAGGCATGGCAGGCCGATGCCGAGCTGTATCTGCGTGAAAAGAACTACGCCAAGGCCGAAACCGCGTTCAGTCGCGCGTTGCAGGTCATGCCTGACGATCCGGGGCTGCTCTACGGCCGCGGCCTGGCCTATGCCGAGGCAGGCCGGATCGACGCGGCGGTGAAGGATTTCCAGCACCTGCTGAAGATCAAGCCGGGGGATATCGATGCGAGCAACGCGCTTGGCTACACCCTGGCCGACGCCAACCGTGACCTGCCCGAGGCGAAGAAATTGTTGCAGGCGGCCCGGGCCGCGAAACCCCATGATCCGGCGATCGCGGATTCCTGGGGCTGGCTGCAGTATCGGCTTGGCCATCTGGATCAGGCCGCGCAAACGCTGAAGACCGCCTGGCTCGCGCGCAAGGATGCGGATGTCGGTGTCCACCTGGGTGAGGTGCTGTGGAAGCAGGGTCGGGTGCAGGATGCGCAGAGGATTTTCGATGAAGTGCGCAAGCTCGACCCGCACAGCGTCAGCCTGCAGGACACGCTGAAGCGGCTTCGCCCATGAACAACAGATCCTGGCGACTTCTCGCCGTGGCGTTGCCATTGCTGCTGGCCGCGTGCGTGCCGGCAGTACGCATGAAGGGCGATGCCGCGCTGCTCGATGCGCAACGGGCGCGAGAACAGGCACTTTCCGGGGCGGATCACTGGGCGCTGCAGGGCCGGCTCGGCGTGTCCGACGGACATGATGGCGGCAGCGGCAGCTTCAGCTGGACCCAGAACGGCGACCACTACGACTTCGTGTTGCGCGCCCCGATCACCGGCAAGAGTTTCCGTCTCAGCGGCGGCCCGGACGGAGCCTTGCTCGAAGGTCTGGATGGGGGGCCGCTGCGCGGGCCCGATGCGGAGGCGCTGATGCGCAAGGCGCTGGGCTGGGAGGTTCCGTTGGGTGATCTGCGCGCGTGGGTGCTGGGTTTGCGTGCCGATGGCGGGCCGGCCGTGCTCAGATTCGGCAACAACCGGCTGCCCTCGCTGCTGCAGCAAGATGGCTGGTCGGTCGACTACCGCGCCTGGGACGAGGACCGCCAGCCGCCGCTGCCCACCAAGGTGTACGCGGCGAAGCCACCGTACAAGGTGCGCCTGTCGATCGAATCCTGGCAGTTTCAGTAAGCCGGCGCGCTTGGGTTAGGCTTGGCGCCCCGTTGGCGGCGCCGCCCGCGCGCAGAGTTCGCCCTGATCATGCCCATCAAGATTGAAAGCGCCCGGCCCAGCCATGTCGACGCCCTGCACGCTATCGAACGCGAGGCGGTGCAGCTCTTTCGCGGACATCCGGCATGGCCCTGTTATGCCGCCGTGTCGATGCCGCCGGACCTGTTGCGGCAGGCGATCGACCGTGGCCTGGTCTGGGTCGCCCGGGAAGTATCGGATGAGGACGGCTCCGGTGAACCGGTGGGTTTCATCTGGCTGGATGTCGAGCTTGGCGGCGACGCCATCGGCATCGCCGAGATCGACGTGTTGCCCGCGCATGGCCAACGCGGCATCGGCGCAGCCTTGCTGGAGCACGCTTGCGCCTGGGCGCGCGAGTCGGGCTATCGCCGCGTGGACCTGGGGACGCTGGCCGATGTGCCCTGGAATGCCCCGTTCTACGCGCGGCACGGTTTTGTCACGGTCAACAAGAACGATCCGGCGTTCGCCCATGCGCGGCAACGTGATCGCGAACATGGCTTTCCCGATCAGCTGCGCGTGTTCATGAGTCGGACCTTGGTGCCCCCGGCACGCGACGAATGGACCAGCTGGCCGGCACCGGCCAAGCTGAATCTGTTCCTGCGCATCCTCGGGCGCCGCGATGATGGCTATCACGAACTGCAGACCGTGTTTCGCCTGCTGGACTGGGGTGACGAGGTTCGCCTGCGCGTACGTGCAGGCGGCGAAGTCCGGCGATTTCGCGGCGCAGACGGCGTGACCGAGCAGGAAGATCTGGTCGTGCGGGCAGCCCGGCTGTTGCAGCAGCACACCGGCTGCGAGGCGGGCGCGGATATCGAGGTCACCAAGCGCATCCCGATGGGCGGCGGGCTGGGGGGTGGCAGTTCCGATGCGGCCACGGTGCTGGTGGCGCTCAACTGGCTGTGGCGCCTCGACCTGGATGAGGACACCCTGGCCGGGCTGGGGCGCCAGCTGGGCGCCGACGTGCCGGTCTTCGTGCGCGGGCGCTCCGCCTGGGCCGAAGGTGTTGGCGAGCGGCTCAGCCCGATGCGGCTGCCGCCGCGGCGCTACGTGGTGCTCGATCCGCGGGAATCGGTGCCGACCGGGGCACTTTTTCAAGCGTCTGAATTGACACGAAATGCCCAGCGGGCGACAATTTCGTCCTTTGCTTCGGGCGAAACAGCCGAGAATGCCTTCCAGCCGGTGGTGCGCGCGCGCTACCCGCGGGTGGCCGATGCGCTGGACTGGCTGGGCCGTTTCGGCGAGGCGCGACTGTCCGGCAGCGGTGGTTGCGTGTTTCTGGAGCTGCGATCGCTGGCGCGGGCGCACGCCGTGGCGGATCGTTGCCCGGCGGCATTCGACGCCTATGTGGCCAGCGGCGTGGATGTGTCACCGTTGCACGACGCGCTGGCGCGACAGCGTGGAAGTTGAGCGATACAAGCGTCACCGAATACACAAATACTGGGGCGTCGCCAAGTCCGGTTAAGGCACGGGATTTTGATTCCCGCATACGCAGGTTCGAATCCTGCCGCCCCAGCCATTGATTCAGCTGGCTGAGTTTCTGAGGTAGTTCTAGTGGATACGCCTGCACCGATGATGCTGTTTACCGGTAACGCCCATCGTGCGCTGGCCGAAGATGTTGGCCACCGCCTGAGCGTGCCGCTGGGCAAGGCCCTGGTCGGTACGTTCAGCGACGGCGAGGTGCAGATCGAGATCGAGGAAAACGTTCGCCGGCAGGAAGTGTTCGTGATCCAGCCGACCGGCGCACCGAGCGCGGTCAACCTGTTCGAGCTGCTGGCGTTGACCGATGCGCTCAAGCGCGCTTCGGTGGCCAGCGTCACTGCCGTGATCCCGTACTTCGGCTACGCCCGGCAGGATCGCCGGCCGCGCTCGGCGCGGGTGCCGATCACGGCCAAGCTGGCCGCCAGCATGATTGGCGCCGCAGGGGTGGATCGGGTGCTGACGGTGGATCTGCATGCCGACCAGATCCAGGGCTTTTTCGATATTCCGGTCGACAATGTGTATGCCTCGCCGGTGCTGCTGGCCGACATCTGGCGCAGTTACAGCATGGAAGACCTGATCGTGGTCAGCCCCGACGTTGGCGGTGTGGTGCGTGCACGCGCGATTGCAAAGCGGCTGGATGATGCCGAGCTGGCGATCATCGACAAGCGCCGTCCGCGTGCCAACGTGTCCACCGTGATGAACATCATCGGTGACGTCGAGGGCAAGACCTGCGTGATGGTCGACGATATCGTCGATACCGCCGGCACCTTGTGTGCGGCCGCCGCGGCACTGAAGGAGCGTGGCGCCCGCAAGGTGGTCGCCTACTGCGTGCATCCGGTGTTGTCGGGCGCGGCGATCAGCAATATCGAAGGCTCCCAGCTCGACCAGCTGGTAGTCACCAATACCCTGCCGCTGCGTCCCGAAGCACTGGCCTGCGCCAGGATTCGCCAGCTCTCGGTCGCCGAGTTGCTGGCGGAAACCATTCGCCGCATCGCCTTTGGCGAGTCGGTGAGTTCGCTGTATGTAGATTGAGTGCCGGGATTGGGGTTTGGGGATTTGCAAATGCGCCGGCATCGGTACAGGTGAATCCCCAATCCCGAATCCCGTTACAACACAACTTCCCTGGTCGCGGGGAAGTTACCCAAGCCGCCGCGAGGCGGCAAACACCCACCAAGGTAGTGAAACGAAATGTCCAAGAATGTCGAAATCAAGGCGCAGAGCCGCAAGGACGAGGGGAAAGGTGCGAGCCGCCGCCTGCGTCGTGCGAGCTTCGTGCCGGCCGTTGTCTACGGCGCGGGCAAGGCCCCGGAAAGCATCCAGATCGAGCACAACACCATCCTGCTCGCGGCCAAGAACGAATCGTTCTTCTCCTCCATCATCAACCTCAATGTCGATGGCGCGGTGCAGAAGGTGCTGGTGCGTGACTGGCAGAAGCATCCGTTCAAGCAGCTGATGATGCACATGGATTTCCTGCGCATCAACGAGAACGAGACCATCCGCGTCAGCGTGCCGCTGCACTTCCTGAACAAGGAGAAGTCGCCGGCCGCCAAGACTTCCGGTGTGGTTGTGTCGCAGAACCTGACTGAAGTCGAGATCTCCTGCCTGCCCAAGGATCTGCCCGAAGCCATCGAGCTCGATCTGACCGACCTGAAGCCGGGCGACATCATCCACCTGTCGGAGCTGAAGCTGCCGCCGAACGTGGAAGTCGTCGCGCTGCACCTGGGCGAAGGCCACGACATCCCGGTGGTTACGGCCAACACCGTGCAGGAAGAAGTCGAAGAGACTCCGGCGGAAGAAGAGGCTGCCCCGGCAGCAGCGGCGCCGGCCGCGAAGGAAGACAAGAAGTAAGCCGCGACGACCCGCGTCCACGACGGGCGCGGGTCGTCCCTGCTGCTTGTCCGCATGGCTGGTTTGCGACTCATCGTCGGACTGGGCAACCCCGGTGCCGAATACCTCAGAACCCGGCACAATGCCGGGTTCTGGCTAGTGGATGCCCTGGCCAGCGGTCAGGGCGAGCGTTTTGCCTTCGATGGCAAGCTGCATGGCGAGAGTTGTCGCGTGCGCATCGGCGGCGAGCCGGTCTGGTTGCTCAAGCCGGCCACCTTCATGAACAAGAGTGGCATCGCGCTGGTTTCGGCGCTGCGCTACTACAAGATCGAACCGGAACAGTGCCTGGTCGCACATGATGACCTGGACCTGCCACCGGGAACCGTGCGCCTGAAGTTCGACGGTGGCCACGGAGGCCAGAACGGCCTGCGCGACATCGTGGGTCACCTGGGCCACGGCAAGTTTCATCGCCTGCGCGTAGGCATCGGCCATCCCGGTCATCGCGACCGGGTCACCCCGTGGGTGTTGGGCCGACCATCCGCGCAGGACGAGGACGCAATCGTCGACGGCATCGGCCGCGCACTGGACGTGCTGCCGCTGGCGGTGGATGGCCAGTTCGAGAAGGCGATGCAGCAGTTACATACGGCGGAGAATCGGGAATAGGGAATCGGTGACGATTCCGATACCGCGTTGTTTTCCCCATTCTCCATTCCCCAATCCCCATTCCCGGATCTGAAACCATGGGCATCAAATGCGGCATCGTCGGTTTGCCCAATGTCGGCAAGTCCACCCTGTTCAATGCGCTGACCAAGGCCGGCATCGCGGCGGCGAATTTTCCGTTCTGCACGATCGAGCCGAATGTGGGCGTGGTGCCGGTGCCCGATCCGCGCCTGAATGCGCTGGCGGCGATCGTCAATCCGCAGAAGGTGATCCCCACTGCCGTGGAATTCGTGGATATCGCCGGTCTGGTCGCAGGTGCATCGAAAGGCGAGGGCTTGGGCAACAAGTTCCTGGCGCACATCCGTGAGGTCGACGCGATCGCCCACGTGGTGCGCTGTTTCGAGGGCGACGTGATCCATGTCGCCGGCAAGGTCGATCCGATTGCCGACATCGAGACGATCGACACTGAGCTGGCGCTGGCCGATCTGGAGTCGGTGGACAAGGCGCTGAACCGCGCCGAGCGTGCAGCCAAGGCCAACGACAAGGAAGCGATAGCGAAGAAGCCGGTGCTGCAGAAGCTTGCCGCCGGCCTCAACGAAGGCAGGTCGGCGCGCAGCCTCGGCCTGGACGAAGAGGAGAGGGCGCTGGTGCGCGACCTGTTCCTGCTTACCCTGAAGCCGCTGATGTACATCGCCAACGTGCCGGATGACGGGTTCGAGAACAACCCGCTGCTGGATGCCGTGCGCGCCCGCGCGGCCACCGAGGGCGCCGAGGTGGTGCCGGTGTGCGCCTCGATCGAGGAAGAGCTGGCGCAGCTGGACGATGCCGACCGCGACGAGTTCCTGAAGGACATGGGCCTGGACGAGCCCGGTCTGAACCGCGTGATCCGCGCCGGCTACAAGCTGCTCGATTTGCAGACTTATTTCACCGCCGGCGTGAAGGAGGTGCGCGCCTGGCAGGTGAAGCGCGGGGCTACCGCGCCGCAGGCGGCCGGCGTGATCCATACCGACTTCGAACGCGGCTTCATCCGCGCCGAAACGGTTGGCTACGACGACTTCATCCAGTACAAGGGCGAAGCCGGCGCCGCCGCGGCGGGCCGTCTGCGCAAGGAAGGCAAGGAATATGTCGTCAAGGACGGCGACGTGCTGCACTTCCTGTTCAATGTGTAGCAGTCGATGGACACGCGACCCTTCGTCCGTTGACGGCGAAGGGCGTCGCATCCGGCATGCTTACAGCGGGCTGCCACCGAGCTTGTAGGTGAATTGCACGAAGTAGCTGCGTCCGGCTGCATCGAACCACGAGATGTCGTAGTACGGATACGAAGTGTAGGTCGGGTCGCGTGGTGGCATCTTGTCGAAAAGGTTGTCCACCGCCAGCGACAACCGGGCATGGTCGTTGAACTTGTATTGCAGCGTGGCGTTGTAGCGGTAGGTGGCGTGGACCCAGGCGGGATCGCCGGCCGAGGTGTCGACGACTTGGTCGTACGACCACGAGTTCGGCAGGCGACCCAGGCGGGTGCCGAAGAGGGTGGCTGACCATGCCTCGCGCTCCCACGACACGCTGGCGCTGGTCTTTTCCCGCGGGATGTCGAAGCCGCTGTTGACCGCCAGTTCGTCCACGGTGGGGTCACCGGGGTACTGCTGGAACAAGTGGTTGCGCGTCCAGGTGTAGTTGCCGGCAAGGCTGAACGTGCCGATCGCGGTTTCCAGCTTGTAGTGCGCGCTGACATCGATGCCGCTGGTGCGCTCGTTGGCCACGTTGATCGGATTGACGAAGATTCCGTACAGGCCGCCCGGGTCCACCGTGCTGTCTGTCGGGTAGCGATTGACCCGCGCGATGGCGTCGATGCAGCTGGGCGAATTCGGATCGACCGGGTTGCCATTGACGTCGGTACCGATCCTGCAATTCGCTTCCAGCTGCAGGATGCGGTCGGTGCTGAGATCCTGCACCTGGTTGCGCATGCGGATGTTGAAGTAGTCGACCGACAAGTCCAGGTTCGGGGCCGGCGACCAGACGAAGCCAGCGGTCCACG
Source organism: Rhodanobacter sp. G2-10 (assembly GCF_055809185.1). Taxonomy (NCBI): domain Bacteria; kingdom Pseudomonadati; phylum Pseudomonadota; class Gammaproteobacteria; order Lysobacterales; family Rhodanobacteraceae; genus Rhodanobacter; species Rhodanobacter sp. G2-10. Next base: position 1,050,871 of record NZ_CM147900.1, read on the forward strand.
AGGTGCTGGTTTCCGAGTCCAGGTCGCGGTTGCCCTGACGGGTGCGGATCAGGCCTTCGTCGGAGTACGAACAGTCGGTGATGTCTTCGTTGGGCTCTTCGGTGCGGCAGCGGTAGTAGTCGTTGCCCGAGGTTTCATCGTTGCCGATGCCGGCGAAGACGTAATGCAGGTCCGGCGCGCGGAACGCAGTGCCGTAGGAGCCGCGCAGCAGCAAGGTGTCGATCGGGCGCCACTCCAGACCGGTGCTGTAGGTCAGCTTGCCGGTCTGGTGGTCGGCAAATCGATACTGGTCGTAGCGCCCGGCCAGGCTGAGGTTGAGCGAGTCCAGCAAGGGCAACCGCAGCTCGCCGGCGGTTGCCCAGCGATTGCGCTTGCCGCGACCCGCCGAATCCTTCCAGCTGTAGTAGTAATACTGGGTGGCCAGCGGGTCGGGTTTGAGGTCGTAGGCCTGGTTGCCGTATTCGACCACGCCGGCAAAACCGGCCGGCCCGGCCGGCAAGGTGAACAGTTCGGTATTGGTCAGCGTGAATGCCAGCGTGTCGCTGCGCGATTCCGGGTGATAGTTGGTACGCGCGGTGATCGAGTCGTACTCGCTGCGGGTAAGCGGCGTGTACAGGCGGACCGGATCGGCATCGAAAATCGGCAGGCCGCTGCCGGGATCGACACCCAGTTGCGGACCGAGATAAAGATCATTGGCCTTCGCCGCGATCGTCTGCGGCCAACTGATCAGCGCCTTGTATTGCGAGTGGCTCAGCGAGGCCTCGTAGTCCCAGGCCTGTCCGAACGTGCCCTTGAATCCGGTGGTCAGGCTGAAGGTCTTCTGCGTGTTCTCGATCATCCCGCGGCCGAGGCCGCCCATCTCTTCCGGGGAAAACTGGCGGTACCAGTTCTCGATCATGCCGCTGTGCGCGTTGTAGAAATAGCCGTCCTCGTTGCCGTCAGCTTGCTGGTAGTTCCATTGCTCGACATCGCGGAACAGTTCGACCTTGCTGTAACCCAGCTGCATGTCGCCGAACCACGACAGGGTGTCGTTGATCTTCAGGTTGGCCGACGTATAGGTGTTGATGCCGCGCCGCTGACTGAGGATGGTGCCGTAGCCGATCGATTCGGCGCTGCCGCAGAAATATCCGTAGCGGGGCCGGTTGGCATAGACGGTCGTGCCGCCATTGAGATACGCCAAGGCATCACAGGTGGCCTGACCCGGATCGATGTAATCGACGTTTTCGTCGTAGTTGAGGAAGGCCCGCCGCGGCACCTGCGAACGAGCGGTGGGCGCATCGGCGGTGGAGTCCTGGATCTTGCGCTGGTAGGCCCACAGCGGCTTCTGGTCAAGCAGCTCGGCGCCGAATACCAGGTTGAAGTCGTTGTGGGAAAAGCCGGTGGAGAAGTTCAGCTTGGTCGACGCGCCGCCGCCGCGGGTGGTGTCGCCATACCGCAGGTCGATGGTGGTGCCGTCGGCATGCTGCTTGAGGATGAAATTGACCACGCCGGAAATCGCATCGGAGCCGTATACCGCCGAGGCGCTGCCGGTGAGCACCTCGATGCGGTCGATCATGCCGATCGGGATGTTGGAGATATCGGTGAAGTTGCTGCGGCCCTTGAACGGCAGCGGGAAGTCGGCGATGCGGCGACCGTTGACCAGCACCAGGGTGTGATTGGGGCCGAGGCCGCGCAGGTCCACTTCTTCGGCGCCGGGCGAAAAGTCGGCGCCGCTGGCCGATTGCTGGCTCTGCGTCTCGCCGCTGTTCTGGGTGATCGCGCGCATCACGTCCGGCACGCTGGCGAAACCGCTGGACTTGATTTCGTTCGCGGTGATCACGGTGACCGGAGCGGGCCCTTCGATCTGCGCGCGCGGGATGCGCGAGCCGGTCACCTGGACTTCTTCCAGCTTGGTGGCCTCCTGCGGGTCGGCGGCCGACGAGCTGCGGTTGCCGGCAGGCGCGACCGGTCCAGGCGGGGGGTTAGTTGCCTTGACGATGACGACCGCGCCGGAGTCATCGCGATGCACCCTGAAACCACTGCCCGCAAGCAGCCGTCCGAGTGCGTCGTCGGTCGACATCACGCCGTGTACGCCAGGCGTACGCACTCCGCGGAGCTGATCGGCCTGATAAATGAACTGAGCGCCTGACTGATTCGCCAGGGCGTCCAGCGCGGTGACCAGGTCGCCGGCGGGGATATCTATCTGGCGGGCTGATGGCGCTTGTGCGACTGCCATGGCCGGGACTGAACAAGCCAGGATCAACAGCGCGCGTCGTAGCGAACGGGTCATGGTTTCCTCTCCCCTTGCAGGCGCACACGATATGCGCCCCGTTCCTGTCGAGACGAACCAGAACGACAAATCCCCCCGTTCGGAATTCAATCCGCCTGAATCAGCGCCGCGTCAGCACGACAGTGTCGCCGGTCCGGTTTGCCTTGATCGGGAAACCCTGAACCAGCAGCCTCACGAACGCATCGGTGTTGGACCAGCGGAAATTGCCGCCCACGCGCATGGCGCCGACCTGCGCGTCGCCGATCACGATCTTGCCCGTGTTGTAGCGATTGAATTCTGCGACGGCCATGGCCAGCGGCGTGTCGTGAAAGCTGACGAAGCCGTTACGCCAGTTCAGATGCTCCCTGGCCTGCTCGATCGATCCGAAGTGCACCACCACGCCGCTGTCGCTGGCCAACGCCACGCTCCCGGCCGGCAGCAGGGTGGTGGAGTGGCCAGGTTGCCCGGGGCGCGGATTCGATTCCAGCCGCACCAGGCCCTGGGTAACCACCACCCGCAGGTCGGCCGCGTCGCGACGGACCGAGAAGCGGGTGCCGACAGCAGTTACCTGACGCCCTCCAGCACTGACCACAAACGGTCGGGCGGAATCCTTGGCCACCACGAAGAACACCTCGCCCTGTTGCAGGTCGACATGGCGTTCATTGCGGGAGATGGTCACCACCATGCTGCTGTTGCTGCTCAAGGTGGCCGTGGAGCCGTCAGTCAGCGGCACTTCCTGCAGGTCGCCGATAGCGGTGCGATAGGATGCCTGTTCTACCGCGGTGTAGTGATGCCAGCCCATTGCCAGGGTCACCGTCAGTGCCAGGAGAGCGGCGACGGCCAGTCCCGGGAAGGTCCGTCGCGACGACGTGCGGTGGCTGTCGCTGACGTGCCGGCGCGAGCGCCTGGCGAAGCTGACCGAAGGTGCGTGACGAGGCATTCGCACTGCCGCGTCGACGCTGCCGGATCGGGGCGGGGTCCAACTGCCACGAACAGGCGTCCCGCTGGCATGCTGGCCTGCGCCAAGCGCCTTCAAGCGGCCACTTTGCTGCCAGGCGGCTTCGAGCCGGATGAACGCAACGCGATGTGCCACGGATGCGCCCAGCCACGCGTCCAGCCGTTGCTGGTCGCGGTCGGTCCAATCGGCACCATCGCGCCTGGCAAGCCAGGTCGCGGCGGTCTGTTCAATCTCCCTGCTGCTGGCCATGTCCGTTCCCGAATGCGGTGTCCCGCAGGCCTCCCTGGTCGTTTCGATACGTGTGTGCTTCGCCGTAAAAATATTTCGCGATCAGGCGCGCGCCCTTGGCGATCTGTTTCTCGACTGTTTTTTCGCTGATGCCCATGCGTGCAGCGACTTCCTTTTGCGACAGCTCCTCGACTCGACGCAGCCAGACTACTTCGCGGCAGCGATCGGGCAGGCGGTCGAAAGCTTCGGTGAGCCGCTTCAGTTCCTGATGCGCGCCCAGGCGTCGGTCCGGCGTGTCCTCGTCTATCAAGACGTTCAGCGCGTCGATATCACCCACGGCCTCGATCGAAACGACGCGCTCGCGGCGCAGCCGATCGGTCATCAGGTGGCGGGCGGTGGTGAACATGAACGACTTCGGCATCGTCGGCCGTGCCTTTGCCGCTGCCTCGTAGACGCGCACGTAGACTTCCTGACGCAGGTCGTGGATTTCCTCGCGCCGAAACCAGCTGCGCAGCAGATAGCGCACCAGCGCACCTTCGTGCACGAGGATTTCGCGGGCAAACCAGCTGTCGAGGGAGTCGTCCACGACGGTGACCTTAGCGCCAATCCGGGTTGGAAGCACAGCTCGCATCCGGGTGGGGGATAAGTGCTGCCGGTTCGTCCCGAACAATGACTGTGCGGCCGCCATTCGGCGGGTGCCCATGCCACAACCACCGGGGGTATCGACCGATGAATCTCTTCAAGCCATGCCGCAGCAATCTGCGGCAGGTGCTCCGCATGCTGGCCTGTACCCTGGTGTTTGGCGCCAGCAGCGCCACGGCAAAGTCGTCGGATGCGGGCAGCGCGCGGGTTGGCTACGAGTACTACCAGATCGGCGACCCCGGCACGGCGCGTCCGGGCGACACCGAGCCGGCGCTGATGCTGATGGGCGGTGGTGAATGGCCACATCAGGCGTTTGCCTGGTTTGCCGCCAGGGGCGGGCACGGGCACTTTCTGATCCTGCGTGCGTCCGGCGCGGACGACATGCAGAAGGAACTCTACGACGACGTCGGCGGCGTGGCCTCGGTGCAGACGCTGGTGTTCCATAGCCGTGCGGCCGCCAGCGATCCACGGGTGCTGGAGATCGTGCGTCGCGCCGACGGCATTTTCATTGCCGGCGGCGATCAGGCCAATTACGTGCGGTTCTGGAAAGGCACGCCGTTGAACACGCTGCTCGACCAGCACGTGGCTCAAGGCAAGCCGATCGGCGGGACCAGTGCGGGGCTGGCGATCCTCGGCGGCTTTGCCTACGGCGCGCTGGACGGGGGCAGCATCGTGTCGAAGGATGCCCTGGCTGATCCTCTGGGCAAGGCGGTCACCCTGGTTGACGGCTTTCTGCACATGCCGAATCTGCAGCACGTGATCACCGACACCCATTTCCATGCGCGCGGACGACTCGGCCGGCTGATTGCATTTGTCGCCCGGCTGCGGCAACAGGGCCATCCCGACGTGGTTGGCCTGGGCGTGGATCAGGATGCGGCCCTGTGCGTTGACGGCAACGGCCAGGGCCGCCTGTTCACCTTGAACAACGGCTTCGCCTGGCTGGTCCGTCCGAACGGGCTGCCGTCGCGAATCAAGCCTGGCAAGGCGTTGGACTATCGCGGGGTCCGGGTGACCGGGATCGGTACGCAAAGCCGGATCGATATGCGCAACTTCGGCGTGCAGCATCCGGTGTTCGAGACCGTTGCCGACGTGCGCGACGGCCAGCTGGATCTGCACGGCGAGGTGAAGCCGCTGCTGGTGATTCATGGTGGCGCCGGGGTGGAGCGGGCCGGCATGACGCCACAGATCGAAGCACAGGCGCGCGCCGCGCTCGAACTGGCGCTGCGCCATGGCTACGCTGAACTCAAGGCGGGCAAGCCGGCGCTGGATGCGGTCACCGCCGCGATCACCGTGCTGGAGGACGATCCACTGTTCAACGCCGGCCGCGGCGCGGTGTTCACCCATGACGGCAAGAACGAGCTGGACGCCTCGATCATGGACGGCTCGACGCTGGCCGCCGGCGCCGTGGCCGAGGTGCATCGCGTGCGCAATCCGGTGCTGCTGGCGCGCGCGGTGATGGAGCATTCGCCGCACGTGATGATGGTCGGCGATGGCGCCGAGACCTTTGCCGTCGAACAGGGTTTCAAGCTGGTCGATCCGCGGTATTTCCGCACGGACAAGCGCTGGGAGGAGTTGCAGAAAGCGCGCACGGAAGACGCCGCCGGCGAGAAGCTGGGCGCGCGGCTGGCAGGGTTGAAGCACTTCGGCACGGTCGGTGCGCTGGCGCGGGACAGCGAGGGGCGGCTGGCCGCGGCGACCTCGACCGGCGGCATGACCGATAAGCGCTACGGCCGCGTCGGCGATTCGCCGATCATCGGTGCGGGTACCTATGCCAACGTGGCCTGCGCGGTGTCCGGTACCGGCTGGGGCGAGTACTACATCCGAGTTTCGGCCGCCCGCGAGATCTGCCTGCGCATGGCCATGCTGAAGGAAACCGCGCAGCAGGCCGGACAAGCGGTCATCAATGACGAGATCCCGCAGCTTGGCGGCGACGGCGGCGCGATCATCCTCGGCGCCGATGGCAGCGTGGCGATGCCGTTCAACACCCTGGGCATGTACCGCGGCTGGATCGGCGCGGACGGTGTGCCGCATGTGGCGATCTACAGCGACGATCCGCTGGAGACGCCTTGAAGACCGTACAACCAGTGTTTTCAGGCGTATCGCGGGACCCGATGGACGAACAGGATCGGTCGGCCCGGGCATAATCGTGGCTCCAGCCTTGCGCCAATGGATCCGATTCATGCCCGGACAACAACACGAAGTAACCTTCCGCTTTCTGGCCCAGCCCACTGACGTGAACTTCGGCGGCAAGGTGCACGGTGGCATGGCGATGAAATGGATCGATCAGGCCGGCTACGCCTGTGCGGTGGGCTGGAGTGGCGCTTACTGCGTTACCGCCTCGGTCAGTGGCATCCAGTTCGTGGCGCCGATCCTGATCGGCGACTTGGTGACGGTGCGGGCGCGCGTGATCCATACCGGCACCAGCAGCATCCACCTGGCGGTGGACGTCATGGCGCGCAATCTGCGCAAGGGCGAAGAACGCCTCGCGACCAGTTGCGTGATGGTATTCGTGGCGCTGGACGCCCCCGACGGCAAGCCGACGCCGGTGCCGGCGTGGCAGCCACGGGACGAGGAGGATCGCCGCCTGCAGGCTCTGGCGCACCGATTGGTGAACCTTTCCAGGGAAATGGAGAACGAGGTGCTGGTTTCGGCGAAGCCGTGAACCTGAACCGCCGCTTCGCAAGTTCTGGAGGCAGGCGGGCGTCAGAGTCGACGTTCCAGCCAGCGCGGCGCGGTAATGGGCGCCAGCATGCGGTGCACCTGTCGGGTCGACAGCACGGCAGCCATCGCGGCGGCACCGGCCAGCAGCAGTGGCGCCAGCGTCGGGCGTGGCATTTGGCGAAGCACGGCGAACGCGCCCGCACCGATCGCCAGGTTGATCAGGAACCCTTGCAGCAGATAGGCCCCCAGGCTACGCGCGCCTAACGTGGACCAGGTCATCCGGCGGCGTGGAACCAGTGTCAGGAAGGCCCAGGTGCCGGCCATCGAGCACGCAATCAGCAGGAGTCGCAGCGCGGCCCCGTGCAGCGACGAGGCGCCAAGGGCCGCGTAGTCATAGCTTCCATACAGCCAGCGCGGGTCGAGTTGGCTGATGTAGCCGGCGCAGAGCAGCGCAAGCAGAATCGCCAGTGCCAGCCAGCGCGCGCCCCGAACGTCGGCGGACTGCCGCCAGCGGTGCGCCTGCTGCCAGCCAAGCAGAAATATGGGAAGGAACACCAGGGTGCGCGACAGGGACAGATAGTAGCCAATGTGCGAGCTGCAACCCGCGGCCAGTGCGATGGCCACGGCGACCCAGATACGGCCACGCAATCGGGCGAACAAGGGAAGCGATAATCGCCAGCAGGCCAGGCTGAGCAAGTACCACAGCAGCCAGTACGGGGTGGTGATGCCATGTGGACCGTCATCGGGCCAACCCCGCCATTCGGAGGCAAGCCCATACAGCCCTTGGAATATCAGATAGGGCAGCAACAATCGGAACAGTACGCTCTTGACCAGTCGACGATCCATGCGCGCGCTGGCCACCGCGCCGGAGAGGAAGGCGAACGCAGGCATGTGGAACGCGTAGATGGCACGGTAAGCGGCGGCGAGGCCGGGATGTCTTGCGAGCAGCGGTTCCAGCAGGTGTCCGAACACCACGAGGGAAATGAGGCCGAAACGGGCATTGTCCAGCCAGGGGTCGCGCGACTGTTGCGCCGGACCCGCCTCCGGCCCTGGTGAGGAGTAGGGCGCGTTGTTGCAAGACGTCGGCAAGCGTGGCTCCGTGAAGTCAATGACGGGGCAGGACAGCCGATCACTTGTCGAAATGGTGTGGGCGGACTATTGATCTTTCGTTATCGTGCGTGGCATCGCGGTGTGCCACCTCGATTTCTGGCGGACAACGCGCGTTCAGCCGGACGCTTCACCGGATCACAATGATCACCGGGTAGTCTCGCCAGCGGCGTGCACGCTCGGGTCGCACATGACTTTCAGTGCGAAGCGTGCTGTTCCGTGCGTCTCAGGTGTTGACAGTAGTGCCACCCGACAGTGAAAATACGCGTTCTTTGCTGCAGGAATATCCCCGCGGCGGAGGTACACCAACAAGTTTCACGGAAGTCCGAAGCAAGGTCTCGCGCACCTGCCAGTTTGGAGGTCACGAAACAGCGACGCAGTCTGAAAAATTCGGAGGGATACCCAAGCGGCCAACGGGGGCAGACTGTAAATCTGCTGGCTTACGCCTTCGGTGGTTCGACAAATTCGTCTGGAACGAATTTGAACAGCCCGCAGGGCTGGCCCCGAAGGGGCGAAGGGCAGGATGCCCGGAGTCATCCACCTCCCGGGCGCAGGTATCAGGCAACACGCAGATTTTGAGAAAATTCGGAGGGATACCCAAGCGGCCAACGGGGGCAGACTGTAAATCTGCTGGCTTACGCCTTCGGTGGTTCGAATCCACCTCCCTCCACCATCGTTTCAAGCAACAAGCGTTTCAAGCAACAAGGCAACACCGAAGCAACACCCGCGACGCGAAAGTGGCGCGAACGCAATAGCTCCTCACAAGCGGGAGTAGTTCAATGGTAGAACATCAGTTTTCCAAACTGATTACGCGGGTTCGATTCCCGCCTTCCGCTCCATTGCGCTGCAAGTGTCAGCTGCTGTTGATCCACCAGTTTCCGCTCATGTAGCTCAGTCGGTAGAGCACTTCCTTGGTAAGGAAGAGGTCACAGGTTCGATTCCTGTCATGAGCACCATCCATTCGGCCGTCATGGCCGGCCCGGCAACGGGAAGTTTCCTTTAATTGATTGACTCCATCGGGGTTTAACGCGCATGGCAAAGGGTAAATTCGAACGCACCAAGCCGCACGTCAACGTCGGCACGATTGGTCACGTGGATCACGGCAAGACGACGCTGACGGCCGCGCTGACGAAGGTGGGTGCAGAGCGTTTTGGCGGTGAGTTCAAGGACTACAGCGCGATCGATCGTGCGCCGGAAGAGAAGGCGCGCGGTATCACGATCTCGACCTCGCACGTCGAATACGAGTCGCCGACGCGTCACTACGCGCACGTCGACTGCCCGGGCCATGCCGACTATGTGAAGAACATGATCACCGGCGCGGCGCAGATGGACGGCGCGATCCTGGTGTGCTCGGCCGCGGACGGCCCGATGCCGCAGACGCGCGAGCACATCCTGCTGAGCCGTCAGGTCGGCGTGCCGTACATCGTGGTCTACCTGAACAAGGCGGACATGGTGGACGACGCCGAGCTGCTCGAGCTGGTCGAGATGGAAGTGCGCGAACTGCTGTCGAAGTACGACTTCCCGGGCGACGACACCCCGATCGTGCACGGTTCGGCGCTGAAGGCGCTGGAAGGCGACCAGAGCGAGATCGGCGTGCCGTCGATCATCAAGCTGGTGGAAGCGCTGGACACGTACATCCCGGAGCCGGTGCGCACCGTGGACAAGCCGTTCCTGATGCCGGTGGAAGACGTGTTCTCGATCTCGGGCCGCGGCACGGTGGTGACCGGTCGTATCGAGCGCGGCATCATCAAGGTCGGCGACGAAATCGAAGTGATCGGCATCCGCGACACGCAGAAGACCACGGTCACCGGCGTGGAGATGTTCCGCAAGCTGCTGGACCAGGGTCAGGCGGGCGACAACGCCGGTCTGCTGCTGCGCGGCCTGAAGCGTGACGACGTGGAGCGCGGCCAGGTGCTGGCCAAGCCGGGCACGATCACCCCGCACACCGACTTCGAGGCCGAGGTGTATGTGCTGTCGAAGGACGAGGGTGGCCGTCATACGCCGTTCTTCAAGGGCTATCGTCCGCAGTTCTACTTCCGCACCACCGACGTGACCGGTGCGGTGACCCTGCCGGAAGGCGTGGAAATGGTGATGCCGGGCGACAACGTGAAGATGGCGGTGAGCCTGATCCATCCGATCGCGATGGACGAAGGCCTGCGTTTCGCCATCCGCGAAGGCGGCCGCACCGTCGGCGCCGGCGTGGTGGCCAAGGTCATCAAGTAACAAGCCGGAAATCGGGAATCGGGAATCGGAAATGGTTAGGGCAGAGCGCTGTATGCTCTGATCGGTTACCATTCCCGGTTCTCCATTCCCAATTTTCGTTTCCTACGCCAGTAGCTCAATTGGCAGAGCAGCGGTCTCCAAAACCGCAGGTTGGGGGTTCAAGTCCCTCCTGGCGTGCCACTTCCCCGAGGATCCATACGGGTGACGATGGCAGGGTCGGCCGCAAGGTACGGCATGCTGCTGACACCCGAATACCGCGCATGAATACCAAGGCAGAACAGCCCAAGGGCACCAACGCTGGCGACATCGGCAAGCTGACACTGGCTTTGCTGGTGCTGGCGGCGGGCATCTTTGCGTACTCCTGGTTCGGCCGGGATGGAACCATTCCCGCTTCGATGCGCCTCCTGGGTGTGGTGGTGGCATTGGTGGTGGCGCTGGCCATTGCTGCTTTCACTGCCCTCGGACGCCGGGTCAGGAACTTCCTGGCCGAGTCGCAGTTCGAGATGCGCAAGGTGGTCTGGCCCACGCGTGACGAGACAATCAAGACGACCGGCGTGATCATCCTGGTGGTGATCATTCTGTCGTTACTGCTGGGTTTGATCGACTTGATCCTGAAGTCGGTCATACTCGACTGGCTGTTGAAGCTGGGTGGTTGAGGTGAGCATGAGCAAGCGTTGGTATGTGGTGCACGCCTACTCGGGCTTCGAGAATCAGGTGAAGCGTTCTCTCGAGGAGCGCATCAAGCGCGCCGAGATGGAAGAAAAATTCGGCGAAGTGCTGGTCCCGACCGAGGAAGTGATCGAGATGCGCGGTGGCCAGAAGCGCCGCAGCGATCGCAAGTTCTTCCCCGGTTACGTGCTGGTACAGATCGAGGCCAATACCGAGGGCAAGGCGCCGCGCATCGACGATGAGTGCTGGCATCTGATCAAGGAAACCCCGAAGGTGATGGGGTTCATCGGCGGCACCGCCGACAAGCCGCTGCCGATCAAGGACAGCGAAGCGGAGGCCATTCTCAGCCGCGTCCGCGAGGGCGTGGAAAAGCCCAAGCCCAAGGTGCTGTTCGAGCCAGGCGAGATGGTGCGTGTCACCGAAGGCCCGTTCAACGATTTCAACGGCGTGGTCGAGGAAGTCAATTACGAGAAGAGTCGCTTGCGCGTGGCGGTGCTGATCTTCGGTCGCTCCACCCCCGTAGAACTGGAGTTCGGTCAGGTCGAAAAAGCCTGAGTTGACGGAGGGTTCGATCGGGCCACTCCCGCTCGGCACCTTCGCCCTCTCCCCCGCTCGCGGGGGAGGGTTGGAGAGGGGGCTCGGCCCACCAGGCCAACCACCCTGCATTGTGATTTTGCATCGATGCCATTACTGGCACGGCACTTGCTAAAAACCAGATCAATCTCTACACTGCGCGGTTCACGCTGGATCTTTCCATGATCCGGCGTGTCCGCGTTTCAGGATCGGCACGAAGCTGATCCTTCCTTCCATCCACGGACCGGTGAACAGCGAGGAGCCGCAAGGCGCCTGCACTCGCGAGGAAAATCCCCATGGCAAAGAAAGTTGTCGGTTACATCAAACTGCAGGTCAAGGCTGGTCAGGCCAACCCGTCGCCGCCGGTTGGTCCGGCGCTCGGTCAGCGCGGTCTGAACATCATGGAGTTCTGCAAGGCGTTCAATGCCGCCACGCAGAAGCTGGAGCCGGGCCTGCCGATTCCGACCATCATCACCGCGTATTCCGATCGCAGTTTCACCTTCATCACCAAGACGCCGCCCGCCACCATTCTGCTGAAGAAGGCTACCGGCACCAGCAAGGGTTCGTCCAAGCCCAATACCGACAAGGTCGGCAAGGTCACCCGCAAGCAGCTGGAAGATATCGCCAAGCAGAAGGAGCCGGATCTGACGGCTGCCGATCTGGACGCCGCGGTGCGCACCATTGCCGGTAGCGCCCGCAGCATGGGTTTGACGGTGGAGGGCTGAGAACATGGCAAAGATCACGAAGCGCATGAAGGCGGCCCAGGCTGCCGTTGAACCGGGCAAGTTCTACGGCCTGGAGGAAGCCCTCAAGATCGTCAAGGACAACGCCAAGGCGAAGTTCCCCGAGTCGGTGGACGTGGCCGTGCGTCTGGGCATCGACGCGAAGAAGTCCGACCAGGGCGTGCGTGGCTCGTCGCTGCTGCCGCATGGCACCGGCAAGACGGTCAAGGTTGCGGTGTTCTGTCCGCCGGGCGAGAAGGCCGAGGCAGCCAAGGCTGCTGGTGCCGACGCCGTCGGCATGGATGACCTGGCCGAGCGCATGCAGGGCGGCGATCTGGATTTCGGTCGCGTGATCGCCACGCCGGACGCGATGCGCGTGGTGGGCAAGCTCGGCCAGCTGCTGGGCCCGCGCGGCCTGATGCCGAACCCGAAGGACGGCTCGGTCACGGCCGACGTCGCCACCGCGGTGACCAATGCCAAGGCCGGTCAGGTGAAGTTCCGCAACGACAAGGCGGGCATCATCCACGCCACCATCGGCAAGGCCAGCTTCGAGGCCTCCCAACTGGCGGAAAACCTCAATACGCTGATTGCCGACCTGCTCAAGGCCAAGCCGGCCTCGGCGAAGGGTCAGTTTCTGCAGAAAGTAGCTTTGTCCAGCACGATGGGCGTCGGCGTTGCCGTCGATACCTCGTCGCTGACCATCGCCGCCAAGTAAGACTCAAGCCCCGTCTCGGCGTCATGCCGGGGCGGGCAGTTTTTGAGGGCAGTCCCGGCCCGCGTTTCAGGTCGGGATGGCTGTCAAAGACCGCGGGCGTGACCAGCGCGCGATGACGACGGGCAGGGAGCTTGAAGTATTGGCAGGGAATCGCCGCGTCGCCAACGAGGTCGCTTAATCGGATGCTCCGGTATCCGGCCAGCGTAGATGGTGCTGCCCCGACTGGAATGGTTCGATTTGTTCTGGAAAGGCCAACACCCGGGGCACGACGTGCCCCCGACGTCACGGAAGGCGTCGCCCAGGACCGCAAGCGGCAGGAGCCGCAAGCGGAGTTCATTTGGAGGAGTGCAATGGCTCTCAATCTGTCTCAGAAGCAAGAAGTAGTCGCAGAACTGGCAGAAGTCGCCGCGAAGGCTCACTCCCTGGTCGCTGCCGAGTATGCGGGCACCACGGTCGAACAGATGACCGCGATGCGCAAGCAGGCTCGCGAATCCGGTGTGTACTTGCGAGTTGTCAAGAACACGCTGGCGTCGCGCGCTGTGGCGGGCACCGAGTTCGAGGTCGTCAAGGACGCCCTCGTCGGTCCGCTGCTGTACGCATTCTCGACGGAAGAACCCGGCGCTGCCGGGCGTCTGATCAAGGAATTTGCCAAGAGCAACGACAAACTGCAGGCAAAAATCGTCTCGGTGGAAGGCAAGTTGTTGCCGGCGTCGCATGTCGACGTGCTGGCGGCGCTGCCGACCCGCGAACAGGCACTGTCGATGCTGGCCCGCGTGCTGGCCGAGCCGGCCGCCATGTTTGCGCGTGTCATCAAGGCGGTGGCCGATCAGCAGGGTGGTGGCGAAGTCGCCGCGGAAGCCCCGGCTGAAGCCGAACCTGCCTGATTGCTTTCGTCTTAAACAAACCGAACCGAATTACATCCAGAGGTAAATGCAATGTCCCTGACCAACGAACAGATCGTTGAATCCGTCGCCTCGAAGTCGCTGATGGAAGTGATGGACCTGGTGAAGGCCATCGAAGAGAAGTTTGGCGTGACCGCCGCTGCCCCGGTTGCCGTTGCCGGCCCGGCCGCTGCTGCTCCGGCTGCCGAGGCGCAGACCGAGTTTGACGTCGTGCTGAAGAACTGCGGCGCCAAGAAGGTCGACGTGATCAAGGCCGTCCGCGCCATCACCGGCCTGGGCCTGAAGGAAGCCAAGGATCTCACCGAGGCTGGTGGCGTCCTGAAGGAAGGCGTGACGAAGGAAGATGCCGAGAAGTTCAAGAAGGAACTCGAGGCTGCCGGCGCCACTGTCGAATTGAAGTAATCGGCGTTTGTACGCCGCCGCTTCGACCTGATGTCAAGCAAGCCTGGGAGCGAAAGCTCCCGGGCTTTGCCCGTTGTACGTGAATGGGGAATGGAGAATCGGGAATTGCAGTGACAGCGCCCCGGCGCCGTTTTCGACGATTCCCGATTCTCGATTCCCGACTCCCAGATTTCTTTCCATTTAGCCGGTGTGTGCACCACCGGCGTCACTGCGAACCGAGGCGCTACCGATCATGGCCTACTCGTTTACCGAGAAGAAACGCATCCGCAAGGACTTTGGCAAGCGTCCGCCCGTCCTGGACGTGCCGAACCTGCTGACCATCCAGACCGACTCCTATCGGGAGTTCCTGCAGGAGCATGTCGCGCCCAAACAGCGCGCCGAGAAAGGCCTGCATGCCGCGTTGAAGTCGGTGTTCCCGATCTCCAGCTACTCGGGCAATGCTGCACTGGAATATGTCGATTATCGCCTCGGCGAGCCGGCGTTCGACGAACGCGAGTGCCGCAGTCGCGGCATGACCTACGGTGCGCCGCTGCGTACGACCGTGCGCCTGGTCATCTATGACAAGGACAGCCCGGCATCGAAGAAGGTGGTCAAGTACATCAAGGAGCAGGAGGTCTACATGGGCGAGATTCCGCTCATGACCGACACCGGCACCTTCATCGTCAACGGCACCGAGCGCGTGATCGTGTCGCAGCTGCACCGTTCGCCGGGCGTGTTTTTCGACCACGACCGCGGCAAGACGCACAGCTCCGGCAAACTGCTGTTCTCCGCCCGCGTGATTCCTTACCGCGGTTCCTGGCTGGACTTCGAGTTCGACCCGAAGGACGCGCTCTACACCCGCATCGACCGTCGCCGCAAACTGCCGGTGACCGTGCTGCTGCGTGCGCTGGGCTACACCGACGAGGAAATGCTGGCGATCTTCTTCGAGCACAACGTGTTCCACCTGGGCAAGAAGGGTGGCACCACGCTGGAGCTGGTGGCCGAGCGCCTGCGCGGCGAAACGCTGAGCTTTGATCTGGCGATCGGCGGCAAGGTGCTGGTCGAGGCTGGCAAGCGCATCACCGCGCGCCATGTGCGCCAGCTTGCGGCCGAGGACATCAGCGCGCTGGAAGTGCCGGACGATTACCCGATCGGCCGCATCCTGGCGACCGACATCGTCGACCCGGGCACCGGTGAACTGCTGGCCTCGGCCAACGACGAGATCACCGAAGAGCAGATGGAAGCGTTCCGCAAGGCCGGTATCGAGACTCTGCCGACGCTGTACGTCAACGATCTGGACCGCGGCGCGTACATTTCGCACACCCTGCGCATCGACAACACCAAGACGCCGCTGGAGGCGCTGGTTGAAATCTATCGCATGATGCGCCCGGGCGAGCCGCCGACCAAGGATGCGGCGCAGAACCTGTTCTTCAACCTGTTCTTCACCTTCGATCGCTACGACCTGTCGGCCGTGGGTCGGATGAAGTTCAACCGACGCGTGGGCCGCAAGGAAATTCTCGGTCCGGGCGTGCTGTATGACCACAAGTATTTCTCCGAGCGCAAGGAAGAGGCTTCGCAGCTCCTGGTCCAGGAGCAGGGCGAGACTTCCGACATCCTCGACGTGCTGAAGGTGCTGATCGACATCAAGAACGGTCATGGCACCGTCGACGACATCGATCACCTGGGCAACCGTCGCGTTCGCTCGGTCGGTGAAATGGCCGAAAACACCTTCCGCATCGGTCTGGTGCGCGTGGAGCGTGCGGTGCGCGAGCGTCTGTCGCTGGCCGAGGCCGATGGCCTGACCCCGCAGGATCTGATCAACGCCAAGCCGGTGGCGGCGGCGGTGAAGGAGTTCTTCGGCTCCTCGCAGCTGTCCCAGTTCATGGATCAGAACAATCCGCTGTCGGAAGTGACCCACAAGCGCCGCGTGTCGGCACTTGGGCCAGGTGGCTTGACCCGCGAGCGTGCCGGCTTCGAGGTGCGCGACGTGCATCCGACCCATTACGGTCGCGTCTGCACCATCGAAACGCCGGAAGGTCCGAACATCGGCCTGATCAACTCGCTCGCCGTGTATGCGCGCACCAACTCGTATGGCTTCCTGGAGACGCCATATCGCAAGGTGGCCAACAGCAAGGTGACCGACAAGGTCGATTACCTGTCGGCGATCGAGGAAGGCGATCACGTGATCGCCCAGGCGAACTCGCCGCTGGACAAGCACGGCGCGTTCCTGGAGGACTTCGTGTCCTGCCGTTTCCGCGGCGAATCCGAGCTGCGCCCGGCGTCCGAAGTGGACTACATGGACGTCTCGCCGATGCAGACCGTGTCGGTCGCGGCGGCGCTGGTGCCGTTCCTCGAGCACGATGATGCGAACCGCGCACTGATGGGCGCGAACATGCAGCGTCAGGCCGTGCCGACCCTGCGTTCGCAGACTCCGCTGGTGGGCACCGGCATCGAGCGCGCAGTGGCGCGTGACTCCGGTGTCATCGTCAGTGCCAAGCGTGGCGGCGAGATCGAGCAGGTCGATGCGGCGCGTATCGTGGTGCGTGTGAACGAGGACGAGGTCGGTGACAACGACGCTGGCGTCGACATCTACACGCTGACCAAGTACACCCGTTCCAACCAGAACACCAACCTCAACCAGCGTCCGCTGGTGAACGTCGGTGATGTGGTGGAGAAAGGCGACACGCTGGCCGACGGTTCGTCGACCGACCTGGGCGAGCTCGCGCTCGGCCAGAACATGCTGATCGCGTTCATGCCGTGGAACGGCTACAACTTCGAAGACTCGATCCTGCTCTCCGAGCGGGTTGTGCAGGAAGATCGCTACACCTCGATCCACATCGAGGAGCTGTCGTGCATCGCGCGCGACACCAAGCTGGGCGCCGAGGAAATCACCGCCGACATCCCGAACGTGGGCGAACAGGCGCTGGCGCGCCTGGACGAATCCGGCATCGTCTACATCGGTGCGGAAGTGAAGGCCGGCGACATCATGGTCGGCAAGGTCACGCCCAAGGGCGAGAGCCAGCTGACGCCGGAAGAGAAGCTGCTGCGCGCGATCTTCGGCGAGAAGGCGTCCGACGTGAAGGACAGCTCGCTGCGCGTGCCGCCGGGCATGGACGGCACCGTCATCGACGTGCAGGTGTTCACCCGCGACGGCATCGAGAAGGACAAGCGTGCGCGCCAGATCGAGGAGACCGAGGTCAAGCGGGTCCGGAAGGATCTGGATGACCAGTTCCGCATCCTCGAAGGCGCGATCTACAGCCGCATGCGCATCCAGTTGGTCGGCAAGACCGCCCAGAGCGGTCCGGGTGGGTTGAAGCGTGGCGCCGAGATCACCGATGCCTACCTGGATGGCCTGAAGAAGGACGACTGGTTCAAGGTCAACGTGAAGGACGAGGACGTCACCGAGTTCCTCGAGCGCGCTGCCGACCAGATCAAGCGCCACAAGGAAGAGTTCGACAAGCGCTTCAAGGAGAAGCAGGCCAAGATCACCCAGGGCGACGACCTCGCTCCGGGCGTGCTGAAGATGGTCAAGGTGTTCCTGGCCGTGAAGCGCCGCATCCAGCCCGGTGACAAGATGGCTGGCCGCCACGGCAACAAGGGCGTGGTGTCGAACGTGGTGCCGGTGGAAGACATGCCGTATTCCGCCGACGGTGTGCCGGTCGATATCGTGCTGAACCCGCTGGGCGTGCCTTCGCGCATGAACATCGGGCAGATCCTGGAAGTCCATCTGGGCTGGGCCGCCAAGGGCCTGGGCAAGAAGATCCAGAAGATGCTCGAAGCGCAGGAGAAGGTGGTCGAGATCCGCAAGTTCCTCGACCAGATCTACAACACGCACGTGGCCGGTGCCGTGCAGCACGTCGACCTGAAGTCACTCACCGACAAGGAGATCCTTGCGCTCGCCACCAACCTGCAGGAAGGCGTGCCGATGGCGACGCCGGTGTTCGACGGTGCCGAGGAGACCGAGATCAAGGCGATGCTGAAGCTGGCGGATCTGCCGGAGTCGGGCCAGACCACGCTGTACGACGGCCGCACCGGCGAGGCATTCGATCGTCCGGTCACCGTGGGCTACATGCATTACCTGAAGCTCAACCATCTGGTCGACGACAAGATGCATGCGCGCTCCACCGGTCCGTACTCGCTGGTCACCCAGCAGCCATTGGGCGGCAAGGCGCAGTTCGGCGGCCAGCGCTTCGGCGAAATGGAAGTCTGGGCGCTGGAAGCCTACGGCGCGGCCTACACCCTGCAGGAAATGCTGACGGTGAAGTCCGATGACGTGCAGGGCCGCAACCAGATGTACAAGAACATCGTCGACGGCAACCACGAGATGTCGGCGGGCATGCCGGAGTCCTTCAATGTGCTGGTGAAGGAAATCCGCTCGCTCGCCATCAACATCGACCTGGAAGAGGTCAAGTGAGTTACGGGATTCGGGAATCGGGATTCGGGATTCGCAAGAGCCAAGAGCTTTGCGCCCCCGACCTCCCATCCCGGATCCCGCAAATTGATTTTGCTCGAATCGTGGACCTCGACCCAAGAATTTGCTCCGACCGGAGATTCAAATGAAAGACCTTCTCAATCTTTTCAATCAGCAACGCGCCACGCCGGACTTCGACGCGATCAAGATCGCGCTGGCCTCGCCGGAGCTGATCCGCTCGTGGTCGTTCGGCGAAGTGAAGAAGCCGGAGACGATCAACTACCGCACCTTCAAGCCCGAGCGTGACGGTCTGTTCTGCGCCGCGATCTTCGGACCGGTGAAGGACTACGAGTGCCTGTGCGGCAAGTACAAGCGCATGAAGCACCGCGGCGTCGTGTGCGAGAAGTGCGGCACGGAAGTGACGCTGGCCAAGGTGCGCCGCGAGCGCATGGGCCACATCGAGCTGGCCAGCCCGACCGCGCACATCTGGTTCCTCAAGTCGCTGCCCTCGCGCATTGGCCTGATGCTGGACATGACCCTTCGCGACATCGAGCGCATCCTGTACTTCGAGGCCTTCGTGGTGATCGATCCGGGCATGACCGCGCTGGAGCGCGGCCAGCTGCTCAGCGAAGACCAGTACCTGGAAGCCACCGAAGAGCACGGCGACGAGTTCGATGCCCGCATGGGCGCCGAGGCCGTGTTCCACCTGTTGCGTGCGATCGACCTGCCGGGTGAAGTGATTCGCCTGAAGGAAGAAATCGGCTCGACCGGCTCGGAAACCAAGCTCAAGCGTCTGACCAAGCGGGTCAAGCTGATCGAAGCGTTCATCGAATCCGGCAACAAGCCGGAATGGATGGTGCTGACCGTGCTGCCAGTGCTGCCGCCGGACCTGCGTCCGCTGGTGCCGCTGGATGGTGGCCGTTTCGCCACCTCCGATCTGAACGATCTGTACCGTCGCGTCATCAACCGCAACAACCGCCTCAAGCGCCTGCTCGAGCTCAATGCGCCGGACATCATCGTGCGCAACGAGAAGCGCATGCTGCAGGAGTCGGTCGATGCGCTGCTGGACAACGGCCGTCGCGGCCGCGCCATCACCGGCACCAACAAGCGTGCGCTGAAGTCGCTCGCCGACATGATCAAGGGCAAGCAGGGCCGCTTCCGCCAGAACCTGCTGGGCAAGCGCGTCGACTACTCCGGTCGTTCGGTGATCGTGGTCGGTCCGACCCTGCGCCTGCACCAGTGCGGTCTGCCCAAGAAGATGGCGCTGGAGCTGTTCAAGCCGTTCATCTTCGCCAAGCTGCAGGCGCGTGGCGAAGCCACCACCATCAAGGCGGCGAAGAAGCTGGTCGAGCGCGAGGAAGCCCAGGTCTGGGACATCCTGGAAGAGGTGATCCGCGAACATCCGGTGATGCTCAACCGTGCGCCGACCCTGCATCGTCTGGGTATCCAGGCGTTCGAGCCGAAGCTGATCGAAGGCAAGGCCATCCAGCTGCATCCGCTGGTGTGTACCGCGTTCAACGCCGACTTCGACGGCGACCAGATGGCCGTCCATGTGCCGCTGTCGATCGAGGCGCAGCTGGAAGCGCGCACCTTGATGATGTCGACCAACAACATCCTGTCGCCTGCCAACGGCGAGCCGATCATCGTGCCGACCCAGGACGTGGTGCTGGGCCTGTATTACCTGACCCGCGAGCTGATCAACGCCAAGGGCTCCGGCATGGTGTTCTCCGGCATTGGCGAAGCACGTCGTGCCTACGACAACCGCGTGGTGGAGTTGCACGCCAAGGTCAAGGTGCGCCTGAAGCTGGTGCACATTGCCGAAGACGGTAGCCGCACCCACGAGACCAAGATTGTCGACACGACGGTGGGTCGCGCGCTGCTGGCCGAGATCCTGCCGGAGGGCCTGCCGTTCGAACTGGCCAATACCGAGCTGACCAAGAAGAACATCTCGCGCCTGATCAACTCCAGCTATCGCCTGCTGGGTCTGAAGGACACGGTCGTGTTTGCCGATCAGCTGATGTACACCGGCTACCGCTACGCGACCCGTTCCGGTATCTCGATCGGTATCGACGACATGCTGATCCCGGCCGAGAAGAAGCCGATCCTGGACGACGCCGAGAAGGAAGTCGTCGAGATCCAGCAGCAATACCAGTCGGGCCTGGTGACCGCCGGCGAGCGTTACAACAAGGTCGTCGATATCTGGTCGCGCACCAGCGAGCTGGTCGCCAAGGCCATGATCGACGGCATCGGCACCGAGCAGGTCAAAGATGCCGACGGCAAGATGGTCAGCCAGAAGTCGATGAATTCGCTGTACATCATGGCGGACTCCGGCGCGCGTGGTTCCGTGGCGCAGATTCGTCAGCTGGCCGGCATGCGCGGCCTGATGGCCCGTCCGGACGGCTCGATCATCGAGACCCCGATCAAGGCCAACTTCCGCGAAGGCCTGAACGTGCTGCAGTACTTCAACTCGACCCACGGTGCTCGAAAGGGCCTGGCCGATACGGCATTGAAGACCGCCAACTCCGGTTACCTGACCCGTCGTCTCGTCGACGTGGCGCAGGACGTGGTCGTGACCATGGATGATTGCGGCACCGAGAGCGGCATCACCATGCAGCCGATCGTCGAGGGTGGTGACGTGGTCGAGCCGTTGCGCGAGCGCGTGCTGGGTCGCGTGGTGGTCGAGGACGTATACGCCCCCGGTGATGACGATGAACCGATCGTGGTTCGCGACACTCTGCTCAACGAGGCGCTGGTCGAAAAGCTGGACAAGGCCGGTGTGCAGTTGATCAAGGTGCGTTCGCCGATCACCTGCGAAGCCGAGCATGGCGTGTGCAAGCTCTGCTACGGCCGCGATCTGGCCCGTGGCCACCTGGTCAACATGGGCGAGGCCGTGGGCGTGGTGGCTGCGCAGTCGATCGGTGAGCCGGGTACCCAGCTGACCATGCGCACCTTCCATATCGGTGGTGCCGCGTCGCGTGCCGCTGCGGTGGACAACGTGACGGTGAAGACGACTGGTTCGCTGAAGTACAACAACCTGAAGTCGGTGCAGCACAAGTCGGGCCACCTGGTGGCGGTGTCACGCTCGGGCGAACTCAGCGTGATCGACGCCAGCGGTCGCGAGCGCGAGCGCTACAAGGTGCCGTACGGCGCCTCGATCGCGGTCAAGGACGGCGCGGCGGTGAAGCCGGGCCAGACCGTGGCGAACTGGGACCCGCATACCCATCCGATCGTCACCGAGGTGGCCGGCGTGGTGCGCTTCATCGACTTCCTCGATGGCGTCACCGTGCAGAGTCAGACCGACGAGCTGACCGGCCTGGAGTCGGCGGTGGTCACCGATCCGAAGCGTCGTGGTACGCAAGCGAAGGATCTGCGCCCGATCGTGCGTCTGGAAGACGCCAAGGGCCGCGAACTGAAACTGCCGGGTACCGATATCGCTGCCCAGTACTTCCTGCCGGCCGGTGCCATCGTGTCGATCCAGAATGGCGCCGAAGTGGGCGTGGGCGATGTGGTTGCCCGTATCCCGCAGGAATCGTCGAAGACTCGCGACATCACCGGTGGTCTGCCGCGCGTGGCCGATCTGTTCGAGGCGCGCAAGCCGAAGGAGCCGGCGATCCTTGCCGAGCGTTCGGGTATCGTCAGCTTCGGCAAGGACACCAAGGGCAAGCAGCGCCTGATCATCAAGGACGTCGATGGCAACGAGCACGAGGAGCTGATTCCGAAGTGGCGTCAGGTCATCGTGTTCGAGGGCGAGCATGTGGAGAAGGGCGAAACCGTGGTCGACGGCGAGCCGAGTCCGCATGACATCCTGCGCCTGCTGGGCGTGGAGCCGCTGGCTTCCTACCTGGTCAAGGAGATCCAGGACGTCTATCGCCTGCAGGGCGTGAAGATCAACGACAAGCACATCGAGGCGATCATTCGCCAGATGCTGCGCAAGGTCGAGATCGTCGAGCCGGGCGACAGCCATTACCTGCGCGGCGAGCAGATCGAGCGCGTGCGGATCAATGGCGAGAACGACCGTGCGGAAGCCAAGGGCGAGCGTCCGGCCGAGTACCAGTCGATCCTGCTGGGCATCACCAAGGCATCGCTGGCCACCGAGTCGTTCATCTCGGCGGCTTCGTTCCAGGAAACCACCCGCGTGCTTACCGAGGCGGCGGTTCGTGGCACCCGCGATACCTTGCGTGGCCTGAAGGAAAATGTTATCGTCGGCCGTCTGATTCCCGCCGGTACAGGCTTGGCATACCACGCATCGCGTCGTCGCCAGGGCGGTTTGACCGATACCGAGCTGGAAACGCTTTCCGGATCCACCCCCGCAGCTTCGGTTGCCGAGGTAACGGTAGGCGCTGATGATGGTGTCGAATAAGCCCGTTCCGGGTTGTATTCGCTGACATACGAAAAGAGGTGCATGGACGCACCTCGTGTTCGGGTCATGGACGGCGGAGTTCTAGCTTGCCTATGGCGGGCTGCTCATGTTAAATTCCCGCTTCTTGGCAGACCGAGCTTGATCGGGCTGCCTTTATGTTTTCAGGAACAGCTACGCATGACGACAGTCAATCAGTTGGTGCGCAAATCGCGCAGCCCAAAGACCTACCAAAGCGGTTCGCCGGCGCTTGAGGGCAGCCCCCAGCGTCGCGGTGTTTGCACCCGTGTGTACACCACCACCCCGAAGAAGCCGAACTCGGCCCTGCGCAAGGTCGCCAAGGTGCGCCTGACCAACGGTTTCGAGGTCATCAGCTACATCGGTGGTGAAGGCCACAACCTGCAGGAGCACTCGGTGGTGCTGATCCGCGGCGGTCGCGTCAAGGATCTCCCCGGCGTGCGTTACCACACCGTGCGCGGCAGCCTCGATTGCGCCGGCGTGACCAAGCGTCGCCAGTCGCGTTCGAAGTACGGCGCCAAGCGTCCGAAGAAGTAACTTATTTAAAATGGGCGGCCAGGAAGGTCGCATTCCAGGCGGATAGGGACTCCGCGAATTCATGTGGCGGCCACGATGGCTGCCTTTCGTGCGGACAGGGATGTCCGCAAAAAACAACGGACAAAAAACATGTCGCGTAAAGGTTCACATCCCGCCCGTCTGGTCTTGCCAGACCCCAAGCATGGCAGCCAGCTGATCGCCCGCTTCATCAACATGGTGATGAAGAGCGGCAAGAAGTCCGTGGCCGAGAGCATCGTCTACGGTGCGCTGCAGCACATCGGCGAAAAGAATGCCGAGCCGGTGGTTCTGGTCGAGAAGGCACTGAACAACATTGCTCCGGCGGTCGAGGTGAAGTCCCGTCGCGTGGGTGGTGCCACCTACCAGGTTCCAGTCGAGGT
This sequence comes from Rhodanobacter sp. G2-10, assembly GCF_055809185.1. Classification (NCBI taxonomy): domain Bacteria; kingdom Pseudomonadati; phylum Pseudomonadota; class Gammaproteobacteria; order Lysobacterales; family Rhodanobacteraceae; genus Rhodanobacter; species Rhodanobacter sp. G2-10. Next base: position 1,074,621 of record NZ_CM147900.1, read on the forward strand.
TCGTCCGGGCCGCCGCATGGCGCTGGCGATGCGCTGGGTCATCGATGCCGCCCGCAAGCGTGGCGAGACATCGATGCCACGCAAGCTGGCCGCCGAACTGCTGGAGGCTTCCGAAAGCCGCGGTGGTGCTGCCAAGAAGCGTGAGGAAACGCATCGCATGGCCGAAGCCAACAAGGCCTTCTCGCACTATCGCTGGTAAGCACGTGTCGTCGTGCGTGCCGTCCATGGTGACGGTGCGCCATCGGTCCGTGCTGACGCCGGACTGTTCTTGGTTCAGGCGCCCCCAGCGACGTTGAACAACAAGTCAGGCATTCGTGTCTGACGTCCCAACAGGATCCGCGGCCCGGACGGCTGCGCTGAAACAGGGCAGGCAGCCCGGCAAAGGTAAACACCCATGGCACGCACCACTCCTCTCGAGCGCTATCGCAACTTCGGCATCATGGCCCACATCGATGCCGGCAAGACCACCACCACCGAGCGCATCCTGTTTTACACCGGCGTCAGCCACAAGATTGGCGAAGTGCATGATGGTGCCGCCACGATGGACTGGATGGAGCAGGAGCAGGAGCGTGGCATCACGATCACCTCGGCTGCGACCACGGCGTTCTGGAAGGGCATGGATGGCTCCATGTCGCAGCATCGCTTCAACATCATCGATACTCCCGGACACGTCGACTTCACGATCGAAGTGGAGCGTTCGCTGCGCGTGCTCGACGGCGCCGTGTTCGTGCTCTGCGCGGTCGGTGGCGTGCAGCCGCAGTCGGAGACGGTCTGGCGCCAGGCCAACAAGTACAAGGTGCCGCGCCTGGCCTTCGTCAACAAGATGGACCGCACTGGCGCGAACTTCGACAAGGTGGTCAGCCAGCTCAAGAGCCGCCTCGGCGCGCATCCGGTGCCGATGCAGGTGCCGATCGGTGCGGAAGACAACTTCGATGGCGTGATCGACTTGCTGCGGATGAAGGCCATCAGCTGGGACATGGAAACCCAGGGCATGAAGTTCGAGCTCAAGGATATTCCGGCTGAGCTGGTCGACCAGGCGGTCGAGGCGCGCGCCTTCATGGTGGAGTCCGCTGCGGAAGCCACCGAAGAGCTGATGAACAAGTATCTCGAAGGCGGCGAGTTGAGCACGGAAGAGATCATCGCCGGGTTGCGGCAGCGCACGCTGGCCAACGAGATCATTCCTGTGTTCTGCGGTACCGCGTTCAAGAACAAGGGCGTCCAGGCCATGCTCGACGGCGTGGTGGAGTTGCTGCCGTCGCCGGCCGATCGCCCGCCGGTGAGTGGCATCGACGAAAACGAGCAGGCGGCCACTCGCCCGGCCCAGGATGCCGCGCCGTTCTCGGCGCTGGCGTTCAAGATCATGACCGATCCGTTCGTGGGTTCGCTGACGTTCTTCCGGGTCTACTCGGGTACGCTGAACTCGGGTGATGCCGTGTACAACCCGGTTAAGAGCAAGAAGGAGCGCATTGGCCGTATCCTGCAGATGCATGCGAACGAGCGCCACGAACTGAAGGAAGTGCGCGCCGGCGACATCGCTGCGGCGGTCGGCCTGAAGGACGTGACCACTGGCGACACGCTGTGCGCGCAGGACCACATCATCACGCTGGAGCGGATGGTTTTCCCCGAGCCGGTGATCTCGATGGCGGTGGAGCCGAAGACCAAGTCGGACCAGGAGAAGATGGGTATCGCGCTGGGCCGTCTGGCTGCAGAGGATCCGTCGTTCCGCGTGCGTACCGACGAGGAGTCCGGCCAGACCATCATTTCCGGCATGGGCGAGTTGCACCTGGACATCCTGGTCGACCGCATGCGCCGCGAATTCAATGTCGAGGCGAATGTCGGCAAGCCGCAGGTGGCTTATCGCGAGACGATTCGCGCGAATGACGTGAAGTCTGATTACAAGCATGCCAAGCAGTCTGGCGGCAAGGGACAGTACGGTCATGTCGTGATCGAGCTTTCTCCGATCACGGCCGAGGATCGTGCCGACGAGAAGATCGCTGCCCTGATCAAGGACGACTTCCTGTTCATCAACGACATCACCGGCGGCGTGATTCCGAAGGAATTCATTCCTTCCGTCGAAAAGGGCTTGCGCGAGACCATCACCAGCGGTCCGCTGGCCGGTTTCCCGGTCGTGGGCGTCAAGGTGAAACTGGTGTTCGGTTCGTACCACGACGTCGACTCGTCCGAAATGGCGTTCAAGCTCGCTGCCTCGATGGCGTTCAAGCAGGGCTTCAACAAGGCGGACCCGGTGCTGCTCGAGCCGATCATGAAGATCGAGGTGGTGACACCCGAAGAGTATGTGGGTGACGTGATGGGCGACATGAGTCGTCGTCGCGGCCTGCTGCAGGGTCAGGACGATACGCCGTCGGGCAAGACCATCGATGCGATGGTCCCGCTGGGTGAAATGTTCGGCTATGCCACCACGATCCGCTCGCTGACCCAGGGGCGTGCCACGTTCACGATGGAGTTCGATCACTACGCCGAGGCGCCGAACAACATCGCCGAGCAGGTCATGAAAAAGGCCTGATCTGTTCGCGATCCCCAGGGATGCGAAATGGAAAGGGCTGCGGTAGTCACGCTTTTCCGACAAGTACAGTGCGATCAAGGCGATCGCGAACATTCAAACCAGCGGCCGACGCCGCGCTGACGATTGGTTATATCTAGAGGTATCAAGTCATGGCAAAGGGTAAATTCGAACGCACCAAGCCGCACGTCAACGTCGGCACGATTGGTCACGTGGATCACGGCAAGACGACGCTGACGGCCGCGCTGACGAAGGTGGGTGCAGAGCGTTTTGGCGGTGAGTTCAAGGACTACAGCGCGATCGATCGTGCGCCGGAAGAGAAGGCGCGCGGTATCACGATCTCGACCTCGCACGTCGAATACGAGTCGCCGACGCGTCACTACGCGCACGTCGACTGCCCGGGCCATGCCGACTATGTGAAGAACATGATCACCGGCGCGGCGCAGATGGACGGCGCGATCCTGGTGTGCTCGGCCGCGGACGGCCCGATGCCGCAGACGCGCGAGCACATCCTGCTGAGCCGTCAGGTCGGCGTGCCGTACATCGTGGTCTACCTGAACAAGGCGGACATGGTGGACGACGCCGAGCTGCTCGAGCTGGTCGAGATGGAAGTGCGTGAACTGCTGTCGAAGTACGACTTCCCGGGCGACGACACCCCGATCGTGCACGGTTCGGCGCTGAAGGCGCTGGAAGGCGACCAGAGCGAGATCGGCGTGCCGTCGATCATCAAGCTGGTGGAAGCGCTGGACACGTACATCCCGGAGCCGGTGCGCACCGTGGACAAGCCGTTCCTGATGCCGGTGGAAGACGTGTTCTCGATCTCGGGCCGCGGCACGGTGGTGACCGGTCGTATCGAGCGCGGCATCATCAAGGTCGGCGACGAAATCGAAGTGATCGGCATCCGCGACACGCAGAAGACCACGGTCACCGGCGTGGAGATGTTCCGCAAGCTGCTGGACCAGGGTCAGGCGGGCGACAACGCCGGTCTGCTGCTGCGCGGCCTGAAGCGTGACGACGTGGAGCGCGGCCAGGTGCTGGCCAAGCCGGGCACGATCACCCCGCACACCGACTTCGAGGCCGAGGTGTATGTGCTGTCGAAGGACGAGGGTGGCCGTCATACGCCGTTCTTCAAGGGCTATCGTCCGCAGTTCTACTTCCGCACCACCGACGTGACCGGTGCGGTGACCCTGCCGGAAGGCGTGGAAATGGTGATGCCGGGCGACAACGTGAAGATGGCGGTGAGCCTGATCCATCCGATCGCGATGGACGAAGGCCTGCGTTTCGCCATCCGCGAAGGCGGCCGCACCGTCGGCGCCGGCGTGGTGGCCAAGGTCATCAAGTAACAAGCCGGAAATCGGGAATCGGGAATCGGGAGTCGTAAAGACGCAGCGTCATGCGCTTTTGGTCGGCACCATTCCCGATTCTCCATTCCCAACTCCGGCATTGGTGAGGTATTCGGAGATTTGGCGGCAGTTCGGTTACCGAACTACTTCCCCAAGCTGATTTTTACCGGTATACTTCGCAGCTCACTTGTTGGTCCTGGCTCTGGCCGGGGTCGACCTACCGCGAAATGAGGCGCAGGAAGTGCTTCGAGTTCGCTGACCGCGGAGCGGTCCTCGCAAGTCAACGTCGTCACAGGGTGCGCCCTGCTGATTGCGTTTTCTGCGTGACAGGGATTTCAGTCCAGACGAGCCGAAACATGCTCGCCTGGGCTTTTCACTACGGGCCGTGGATTCTTGACGGCTCCGGGTATGGCGACAACAGGTAGTGCGAGGCGGTGAGAAGCCGCTTCGTTTCACATTACGTTCTTTCGACAACAGGACACGGTTATGGCGAACCAGAAGATTCGCATTCGGCTGAAGGCATACGATCACCGACTGATCGACCGCTCGGCCAGCGAGATCGTCGAGACGGCAAAGCGCACGGGTGCCACGGTACTCGGTCCGATTCCGCTCCCGACCAAGATCGAGCGTTACACCATTCTGACGTCGCCGCACGTCGACAAGGATGCACGCGACCAGTACGAGACCCGTACGCACAAGCGTGTACTCGACATCGTCGACCCGAACGACAAGACCGTGGACGCGCTCATGAAGCTCGATCTCGCCGCTGGCGTCGATGTTCAGATCAAGCTCGGTTGAGCGACAGACAGGATACGAAGATGAGTATCGGATTGGTTGGCCGCAAATGCGGCATGAGCCGGCTCTTCACTGAAGATGGCAGCTCGATTCCGGTGACGCTGATTGAAGCGACGCCGAATCGCGTGACCCAGGTGAAGACGGACGACAACGATGGCTACAGCGCCGTCCAGGTTTCCGCGGGCAGCAAGCGCGCGAACCTGCTGACGCAGCCGCTGAAGGGTCATTACGCGAAGGCCAAGGTTGAACCGGGTCGCGGCCTGTGGGAGTTCCGCGTGGCTGCCGAGGATCTGGCCAAGTACGAAGTGGGCGCCGAAATCAAGGCCGACGACGTGTTCACCGCCGGACAGATTGTCGACGTGGCTGGCGTGTCGAAGGGCAAGGGTTTCCAGGGCACGATCAAGCGCTGGAACTTCAAGATGGGTGACGCCACCCACGGTAACTCGCTGTCGCATCGCGCGCCGGGCTCCATCGGTCAGCGTCAGACGCCGGGCCGCGTGTTCCCCGGCAAGAAGATGGCCGGCCACATGGGTGCGGTCAATCGCACGCAGCAGGGTCTGGAAGTGGTCAAGGTCGACGCCGAGCGTCACCTGATCGCGGTGAAGGGTGCGGTCCCCGGTGCCACCGGTGGCGACGTCATCATCCGCCCGACGACGAAGAGCTGAGGAGAGACGCCATGGAACTCAATGTCATTGGCGCCAAGCCACTCAACGTATCGGACGACGTGTTCGGCGGTGAGTACAAGAAGGCCCTGGTCCATCAGGTCGTGATCGCCTACCAGGCGGCCGGCCGCGCCGGTACCCAGTCGCAGCTGTCCCGCGGCGAGATGTCCGGTACGACCAAGAAGTTCAAGAAGCAGAAGGGCGGTGGCGCCCGCCACGGTGATTACCGTGCTCCGATTTTTGTCGGTGGCGGTCGCACTTTCGCTGCCAAGCCGCGCAGCTACGAGCAGAAGGTCAACCGCAAGGCCTATCGTGTCGCAATCCGCTCGATTTTTTCCGAGCTGGTTCGGCAGGGGCGCTTGAAGGTCGTCGACAGCTTCGGTGTGGATACTCCGAAGACCAAGGCGATGGTCGCCAAGCTGGCCGAGCTGGAGGTTTCCGGTCGCGTGCTGCTGGTGTCCGAGGATGCGTCCGAGTCGGTGTTCCTGGCCGCCCGGAATATTCCCTATATCCACGTGCTGGACGTGATGGGTCTGAACCCCGTCAGCCTCGTCGGTTCCGATCACGTCGTGGTCACGGTCGATGCGGTGAAGAAGATCGAGGAGTGGCTGGCATGAACAACGAACGCATTCTCGACACGCTGCGCGCGCCGCATATTTCCGAGAAGTCGGCGCGTCTGGCCGAGCACAATCAGTACGTATTCCTGGTCGCCCCCACCGCGACCAAGGCCGATGTCCGTGCTGCCGTGGAAGGTTTGTTCGACGTCAAGGTCGAGCAGGTCAACCTCGTCAACACCAAGGGCAAGGTCAAGTCCTTCCGTTTCCGCGCTGGCAGCCGCCAGGGCAAGCGCAAGGCCTACGTGCGTCTTGCCGATGGCCAGTCCATCGACGTGTCCGCCAAGGCCTGAGCCAGGAGTTCTGTGAAATGGCACTAATCAACCACAAGCCGACCTCGCCAGGTCGTCGCGACGCAGTCAGCGTACGCACGGAAGGCCTGCACAAGGGCGCGCCGTACGCACCGTTGACCGAAGCGCAGTCCCGCACTGGCGGTCGCAACCATCACGGCCGCATCACCACGCGTCATCGCGGCGGCGGTCACAAGCAGCACTATCGCATCATCGACTTCAAGCGCGACAAGGAAGGCATTGCCGCCCGTGTCGAGCGTATCGAATACGATCCGAACCGCACCGCGCACATCGCCCTGTTGTGCTATGCCGACGGCGAACGTCGTTACATCATCGCGCCGAAGGGCGTGCAGGTGGACGATCGCCTGGTCTCGGGCCGCGAGGCGCCGATCAAGGCCGGAAACTGCCTGCAGCTGCGCAACATCCCGATGGGCAGCACGATCCACTGCGTCGAGCTGCGTCCCGGCAAGGGCGCGCAGATCGCCCGCAGCGCGGGCGCCTCGGTGCAGCTGGTGGCTCGCGAGTCCGGTTACGCCACGCTGCGTCTGCGCTCCGGCGAGATGCGCCGCGTCTCGGTCGATTGCCGCGCCACCATCGGTGAAGTGGGCAATGGCGAGCACAGCCTGAAGAAGCTCGGCAAGGCCGGCGCCAAGCGCTGGATGGGTATTCGCCCGACCGTTCGCGGTGTGGTGATGAACCCGGTCGACCATCCGCATGGTGGTGGTGAAGGCAAGACCTCCGGTGGTCGTCATCCGGTCAGCCCGTGGGGCACGCCGGCCAAGGGTTACAAGACCCGTAACAACAAGCGCACGCAGCAGTTCATCGTGCGTCGTCGTACCAAGTAACAGGAAGCCGACATGCCTCGCTCTTTGAAGAAAGGTCCGTTCGTCGACCTTCACCTCGTCAAGAAGGTGGAAGCTGCGGTTTCCGCCAACAACAAGCGTCCGATCAAGACCTGGTCGCGCCGCTCGATGATCCTGCCGGAAATGGTCGGCTTGACCATCGCCATCCATAACGGTCGCCAGCACGTGCCTGTCCTGATCAACGAGAACATGGTCGGGCACAAGCTCGGCGAGTTCGCGGTGACCCGCACGTTCAAAGGCCATGTCGGCGACAAGAAGGGCAAGTGATGAGCACTGAAGCCAAAGCGATCCTGCGCGGCGCCCGCATTTCGGCGCAAAAGGCACGCCTGGTGGCTGATCTCGTCCGCGGGCTTCCCGTGGGCCGGGCCAGCGACGTGCTCACCTATACCAACAAGAAGGCCGCACACCTGGTTCGCAAGGTGCTGCTGTCGGCCGTCGCCAACGCCGAGAACAACCTCGGTGCCGACGTTGACGAGCTGAAGGTTTCCAGCATCTTCGTCGACGAAGGTCCGGCGATGAAGCGCATGTATGCCCGGGCCAAGGGCCGCGGTTCGCGCATCCTGAAACGCACCAGCCACATCACTGTGGTTGTCGGCAACTGACTGAGGATATAGACGATGGGTCATAAAGTTCATCCCACCGGTATCCGCCTCGGCATTGCCAAGGACTGGAACGCGAAGTGGTTCGCCAACAAGGGCGATTACGCCAAGTACCTCGTGGCCGACATCAAGGTCCGCGAGATGCTGAAGAAGAAGCTGGCCGCCGCCGGCATCTCGAAAATCCAGATCGAGCGTCCGGCCAAGACCGCACGCGTGACGATCCACACCGCCCGCCCGGGCGTGGTGATCGGCAAGAAGGGCGAGGATATCGAGAAGCTGCGCAAGGAAGTCAGCGACATGATGGGCGTTCCCACGCACATCAATGTCAATGAAGTGCGCAAGCCCGAGCTGGACGCGCAGCTGGTGGCCGAGTCGATCGCGCAGCAGCTGGAGCGCCGCATCATGTTCCGCCGCGCGATGAAGCGTTCGGTCGGCAACGCCATGCGTCTGGGCGCGCTGGGCATCAAGATCAACGTGTCCGGTCGTCTGAACGGCGCCGAGATCGCGCGTTCCGAGTGGAGCCGCGAGGGTCGCGTACCGCTGCACACGTTGCGTGCCGACATCGACTACGGTACCGCCGAGGCGAAGACCACCTACGGCATCATTGGCATCAAGGTGTGGGTCTACAAGGGTGAAATCTTCGACCTGGCTGCTGTCAACGAGGAGTCGAAAGACGAGTCACCGAAGCCGCGTGGCGAAGGTCGTCGTAATGATTCGCGTCGCGAGGCCGGTGACGGCCGCCGCGAGCGGTCTGCGAAGTAAGGAGAGTTGCCATGTTGCAACCCAAGCGAACCAAATACCGCAAGCAGTTCAAAGGCCGTAACGATGGTCTGGCCCAGTGCTCCAATCTCGTCAGCTTTGGCGAGTTCGGCCTGAAGGCAACCACACATGGCGCGCTGACCGCGCGCCAGATCGAGGCGGCCCGTCGTTGCATCACCCGCTTCGTGAAGCGTGGCGGCAAGTTGTGGATCCGCGTGTTCCCCGACAAGCCGATCACCAAGAAGCCGATCGAAGTCCGCATGGGCGCGGGCAAGGGCAGTGTCGAGTTCTGGGTCGCGCCGATCCAGCCCGGCCGCATGCTCTATGAAATCGAGGGCGTCGACGAGACGACGGCACGCGAGGCGTTCCGCCTGGCCGCCGCCAAGTTGTCGGTGCAGACCCAGTTCGTGACCAGGGCGGTGATGTGATGGCCACCAAAGATATCAAGAACCAGTCGGCCGAAGAGCTGCAGCAGAATCTGCTGGACCTGCGCAAGGAGCAGTTCAACCTGCGCATGCAAAAGGGTTCCGGCCAGCTCACCCAGCCGCACCAGCTTCGCCGCGTTCGGCGTGACATCGCCCGCACGAAATTCGTGCTCGGCAGCAAGAAGTAAGGGACGGCCGACATGAGCGAAAATCAGAAGAAGGCACGCACCCTCGAGGGTCGCGTTACCAGCAACAAGATGGACAAGACGGTGACCGTGCTGGTCGAGCGCCAGGAACAGCATTGGCTGCTGGGCAAGATCATCCGTCGTTCCACCAAGTTGCATGCGCAGGACGACATGGGTGCCAACGAGGGTGACCTCGTGCGCATCGCCGAATGCCGTCCGTTGTCCAAGACCAAACATCACCGCGTGGTTGAAATCATCACGCGCGCCAACGTCTAAAGGGAGGGTGCAGCCATGATCCAGATGCAAAGCACGCTTTCCGCAGCGGACAACAGCGGTGCCAAGGAAGTGATGTGCATCAAGGTGCTCGGCGGTTCCAAGCGCCGTTATGCCTCGATCGGTGACGTGATCAAGGTCACCGTGAAAGATGCCATTCCCCGTGGCAAGGTGAAGAAGGGCGAGGTCTACAACGCCGTGGTGGTTCGTACCGCCAAGGGCGTGCGCCGTTCCGATGGCTCGCTGATCCGTTTCGACGGCAATGCAGCGGTGCTCCTCAACAACAAGCTCGAGCCGATCGGTACCCGTATCTTCGGGCCGGTTACCCGCGAGCTGCGCAACGAGAAGTTCATGAAGATCGTCTCGCTCGCGCCCGAAGTGCTCTGAAGCGGAGTCAAGACAATGAATCGTATCCGCAAGGGTGATCAGGTCCTCGTGATCACCGGCAAGAACAAGGGTCAGCGCGGTGACGTGCTGCGTGTTGCAGGCGATCGCGTGTTCGTCTCCAACGTGAACCTGGTCAAGCGTCACACCAAGCCGAATCCGCAGGCCAACCAGGCTGGCGGCATCGTCGAGCGTGAGGCCTCGATCCATCTCTCCAATGTACAGCTGTTCAACCCCGCCACGAACAAGGGTGATCGCGTCGGTTCCAAAACGCTCGAAGATGGGCGCAAGGTCCGCGTGTTCCGTTCGAATGGCGAGGTCGTGGACGCGTAAGGAATCACGATCATGATCCGCCTCGAAAAATTCTACAAAGACCAGGTAGTCGCCAAGCTCACCGAGCAGTTCGGCTACAAGAACGTGATGCAGGTTCCCCGTATCACCAAGATCACCCTCAACATGGGTGTCGGCGAAGCCGCGGGCAACAAGAAGGTGCTCGAGAACGCGGTGGCCGACATGGCCAAGATCGCGGGCCAGAAGCCGATCACGACCAAGGCACGTGTCTCCGTGGCCTCGTTCAAGATCCGTGACGGCTGGCCAATCGGTTGCAAGGTGACCTTGCGCCGTGCCCAGATGTGGGAGTTCCTTGATCGCCTGATCAACATCTCGCTGCCGCGCGTGCGCGATTTCCGTGGCGTGTCTGCCAAGGCTTTCGACGGCCGTGGCAACTACAATTTCGGCGTGAAGGAGCAGATCATCTTCCCCGAGATCGATTTCGATCAGGTGGATGCGCTGCGCGGCATGGATATCTCCATCACGACCACCGCCAAGACCGATGAAGAAGCGAAAGCCTTGTTGTCGGCCTTCAGCTTCCCCTTCCGCAACTGATAGGCGAGATCCATGGCCAAGAAATCAATGGTGAACCGCGATATCAAGCGGGCGAAACTCATCCAGAAGTACGCGACCAAGCGTGCCGAACTGAAGGCGATCGTGCTCAGCACGACGGCCTCCTATGACGAGAAGATGGCAGCGCAGGCGAGCTTGCAGAAGTTGCCGCGCGACGCCAGCCCCGTGCGTTTGACCACGCGCTGCGCGCTGACCGGTCGTCCGCGTGCCGTCTACGCCAAGTTTGGCCTGGGCCGCAACAAGCTGCGTGAAGCGACCATGCGCGGCGACGTGCCGGGTCTGCGCAAGGCAAGCTGGTAATTCCAGAAATACGGATCGGTGGGGCGCGTCGTGCGCCGTGCCGGTTCATCCGGCGGCCCATGTCCGGTGCCGCTGATGCGACTATCGCATCGAGACTCGAAAAAGCGGGAAATAGCTGATATAGTCGGCGGTCTGCGCAAAGCAGGCCAACGTGATGTTGGCTCACAATTTGATTGATTTCCGGTTTTCTCGGATATCGGTGCACTCTGAAGGATGTTTTCATGAGCATGACTGATCCCATCGCCGATCTGTTCACGCGCGTTCGCAATGCCCAGGCCATGGGCAAGCCGACCGTGCGTATGCCGTCGTCGAAACTCAAGGTGGCGATTGCCAACCTTCTCAAGAACGAGGGCTACATTCTCGACGCCATGGCTTCCTCCGAGGGAGGCAAGCCGGTGCTCGAGATCAAGCTCAAGTACTTTGATGGCCAGCCCGCGATCGAGCGTATTGGCCGCGTCAGCCGTTCCGGCCTGCGCGTGTATCGCGGCAAGGACGAGCTGCCCAAGGTGCTGGGTGGCCTTGGTATTTCGATCATCTCGACTTCCGCTGGTCTGCTGACCGACGCCCAAGCCCGTGCCAAGGGTCTGGGCGGCGAAGTCATCGGCCAAGTGGCATAAGGAGTCTGACGATGTCACGAGTTGCCAAACAACCCATTTCCCTGCCCAAGGGCGTCGAGATGAACGTCGCCAGCGACGCCATCTCCGTCAAGGGTCCGAAGGGTACGCTGTCCGTGCACCACCTGCCGGGCGTCAGCATTGCCGTGGACAACGGTGTTGCGACCATCAGTCTTGAGGATGGCGCTGACGACATGTTCGGCGGTACCGCGCGTGCGCTGCTCTCCAACATGGTCACCGGTGTCTCCACCGGCTACGAGCGCAAGCTCGAGCTGGTTGGCGTCGGCTACCGTGCCTCGATGCAGGGCAAGTCGTTGAACCTCAGCCTGGGCTTTTCCCATCCGGTGGTGTTCGACGCGCCCGAGGGCATCAGCATCGAGACCCCGACGCAGACCGAGGTGGTCATCAAGGGCGTCGACAAGCAGGTCGTAGGGCAGGTTGCTGCCAAGATTCGCGGTTTCCGCCCACCGGAACCCTACAAGGGCAAGGGTGTGCGTTATGCCGGCGAGAAGATCACGATGAAGGAAGCCAAGAAGGCTTAAAGGCGCTGTCACTGCACGACGGACTGGCCATCGCTGGCCAGACTCTCAAAAAGAAGCAGACAACAGCAGCTCCAAGTCGATCCGCTTTCCGAGGAACTATTGATGAACAAGAACGAAAATCGCCTGCGTCGCGCCAAGTCCACGCGCAGCCACATCCGCAAGCTGGCGGTGGCACGGTTGTCGGTGCATCGCACCGGTCAGCACCTGTATGCGCAGGTATTCGACGCTTCCGGCCGGAACGTGGTGGCGGCGGCCTCCACCGTGCAGAAGTCCGTGGCCGAAGGCCTGAAGGGCACCAAGAACCTCGCCGCCGCATCGGCAGTGGGCAAGGCCGTGGCCGAGCGTGCGATGGCAGCAGGGATTGAGTCGGTAGCGTTCGATCGCTCCGGTTTCCGCTACCACGGTCGCATCAAGGCCCTGGCCGAGGCGGCTCGTGAAGCGGGTCTGAAGTTCTGATGCAGGATCGGTCGATTCTGGCCGATGGGCGGCACAGCCGCCCGATGCGACACCTACAACTCCAAGCGGCCAAGCCGCAAGCAAAGTCCCGGTTCGCTGGGCACATGGAATAGAACATGTCTTCTAACGATCGCGAAAATTCAGACGGCCTGCTCGAGAAGCTGATTGCCGTCAACCGGGTGGCCAAGACCGTCAAGGGTGGCCGCCAGATGAGTTTCACCGCGCTGACCGTGGTCGGTGACGGCGAGGGCAAGGTCGGCTTCGGCTATGGCAAGGCGCGTGAAGTGCCGGTCGCCATCTCCAAGGCGATGGAGCGTGCCCGCCGCCAAATGGTGGATGTCGAGCTGAACAACGGCACGTTGTGGTACGCCATCAAGGCCAACCATGGCGCCGCCCGCGTCTACATGCAGCCAGCTTCCGAAGGTACCGGCGTGATTGCCGGCGGCGCCATGCGTGCCGTGCTGGAAGTGGTGGGTGTGAAGAACGTGCTGGCCAAGGCAGTCGGTTCGCGCAACCCGATCAATCTGGTGCGTGCCACCATCAAGGGTCTGCAGGCGGTTGCCTCGCCCAAGAAGATCGCCGCCAAGCGTGGCAAGACCGTGGAAGAGGTGCTCGGCAATGGCCAGTAAGAAAGAATCCGCAGCCACCGTGCGTGTGCGCCTGGTCAAGGGCCTGCGCGGCGTGCAGGCGCGCCACCGGCTCAGCGTGAAGGCGCTGGGTCTGGGCAAAATCAACGATGTCCGCGAATTGAAGGACAGCCCGCAAGTGCGTGGCCTGATCAATACGGTCTACTACCTTGTCCGGGTCGAGGAGTAATCATCATGCGTCTGAATGACATCAAGCCGGCTGCCGGTTCGCACAAGACGCGCCTGCGCGTGGGTCGCGGTATCGGTTCGGGCATGGGCAAGACTGCCGGCCGCGGCCACAAGGGTCAGCATGCCCGTGCCGGCGGTACGCACAAGTTCGGTTTCGAGGGCGGCCAGATGCCGCTGAACCGTCGCCTGCCCAAGGTCGGCTTCCGTTCGAAGATGAAGGCCCAGAGCCAGGAAGTGTTCCTGTATCAGCTGGCCAACCTCAAGGGTGACGTGATCGACGTTGTTGCGCTGCATCAGGCAGGCCTGATCGACAGCCGCGCCAAGAAGGTCAAGGTCGTCCTGAAGGGCGAAATCGGTCGCGCGGTGAAGCTGTCGGGTCTGTTGGCTACGGCCGGCGCCAGGGCTGCCATCGAGGCGGCCGGCGGTAGCTTGGAGTAATCGGGTGGCAGCAGCCAAAGGCAATGCGCTGGGCAAACTGGGCAAGCTGACCGAGCTTCGTCAGCGCATCCTCTTCGTGGTCGGTGCCTTGATGGTGTTTCGTCTCGGCTCGTTCATACCGGTCCCGGGCGTCAATCCCGAAGCCATGACCAATCTGGTCAATGGCAACGGGCTGATGGACATGTTCAACATGTTCTCGGGTGGTGCGCTGGAACGCTTCTCGGTATTCGCGCTGGGCGTGATTCCGTACATCTCGGCATCCATCGTGTTCCAGATGATGGGCTCGGTGGTGCCAAGCCTGCAGGCCCTGCGCAAGGAAGGCGAGGCTGGCAAGCGCAAGATGACCATGTATACCCGCTACGCGACGGTGCTGCTGGCGGCGTTCCAGTCGTTCGGCATCGCGGTGGCGTTGCAGGGGCAGGTTGCCGCTGGCGGTGCGCCGGTGGTGTACACGCCAGGATTCGGCTTCGTATTCTCCTCGGTGGTGGGCCTCACCGCGGGCACCATGTTCCTGATGTGGCTCGGCGAGCAGATGACCGAGCGTGGTATCGGCAATGGCATTTCGCTGCTGATCTTCGCGGGTATCGTGGCGGGCTTGCCTGGCGCGGTGGTGCACACGCTGGGCATGGCCAACAATGGTGAGTTGTCGCTGATCATGCTGTTGATGGTGTTTGGCCTGGTGCTGGCAGTGACCGCATTCGTGGTGTTCGTGGAGCGTGCGCAGCGGCGCATCACCGTGAACTACGCGAGGCGTTCGGGAGGGCAGAAGGCCTACCAGAACCAGAGCTCGAACCTGCCGCTGAAGATCAACATGTCGGGCGTGATCCCGCCGATCTTCGCCTCCAGTCTGCTGATGTTCCCGGCGACGGCGGTCAGCTGGTTCAGCACCGGTCATCAGTCGCGCTGGGTGCAGGATCTGACCCAGTCGTTGAGCCCCGGCAATCCGCTGTATGAAATTCTGTTTTCGGTGATGGTGATCGGGTTTGCGTTCTTCTACACCGCCATCGTGTTCAACGCCGATGAAACGGCCGACAACCTGAAGCGTTCAGGTGCGCTGATTCCGGGTATTCGCCCGGGCAAGGCGACGGCCAGCTACATCGACGCGGTAATGACTCGTCTTACTGCCGTAGGCGCGATCTACCTGGTGATGGTCTGCCTGGTGCCATCGTTCATGCAGCAGGCCTGGCATGTGCCGTTCTATTTCGGTGGCACGTCGTTGCTGATCGTGGTGGTGGTGGTGATGGACTTCACGGCGCAGATCCAGGCGCATCTGGTCAGTCACCAGTACGAGAGTCTGCTAAAGAAAAGCAATCTTCGCCGTAGTTGATGCAGCGAAAGGATGTTCAAAGTCTGGGAGTGGCGACGTCTCGGCGTCGCAGGGCTTTCCAGTTCGGGTAATTCAGGTTAAAATTGCGCGTTTACCGCGCGAGAAACACATCGGAGAGAGTACATCATGGCGCGCATCGCGGGTGTCAATTTGCCGGTCCAGAAGCATGTCTGGGTTGGTCTGCAGAGCATTTTCGGTATCGGCCGCAGCCGGGCCCGTCAGGTCTGCGCGGATGCTGGCGTGGTTCCGACCACCCAGATCAAGTCCCTCAGTGAAGGCGAGGTGGAGAAAATCCGTCTCGAAATCGGCAAGTACACCGTCGAGGGTGATTTGCGTCGTGAAGTAGGCATGGCGATCAAGCGCCTGATGGACCTGGGTTGCTATCGCGGCCTGCGCCATCGTCGTGGCTTGCCGGTTCGGGGCCAACGCACGCGCACCAATGCACGCACCCGCAAGGGCCCGCGTCGCGCCATCAAGAAGTAATTTTGCATTTTCGCGATCTTTCCCTGATCGCCGAGATCAAGAAGCGGCCTCCCGGGGCCGCACTCATCGAAAAGAGAAATCATGGCTAAGCCGGTCAAAACCAAGAAGAAGATCAAGCGCGTTGTCACGGATGCCGTGGCCCACGTGCAGGCCTCCTTCAACAACACCATCGTCACCATCACCGATCGCCAGGGCAATGCGTTGTCGTGGGCGACTGCAGGCGGCGCGGGTTTCCGCGGTTCGCGCAAGTCGACCCCGTTCGCAGCCCAGGTGGCCGCCGAGAAAGCCGGTCGTGCCGCAGGCGACTACGGCGTGAAGACGGTGGAAGTGCGGATCAAGGGCCCTGGTCCGGGTCGCGAGTCGGCGGTGCGTTCGCTGAACGCGTTGGGCTACAAGGTGCTCAACATCATCGACGTCACGCCGATTCCGCACAACGGTTGCCGTCCCCCCAAGAAGCGTCGGGTTTAATTTTTGCGGTCACCCATGACCGCGAGAATCAAAACCGGCCATCCGTGGCCGGACTTATTCAAAGAGAAGAAAACATGGCACGTTATCGTGGAGCTACTTGCAAACTCGCCCGTCGCGAAGGTGCAGATCTCAGCCTGAAGAGCCCGGCGCGTGCGCTGGATTCCAAGTGCAAGCTGGAGAACAAGCCCGGCCAGCATGGCGCCAACAAGCGCATGCGCCTGTCGGACTACGCCGTGCAGCTGCGTGAGAAGCAGAAGGTCAAGCGCATCTATGGCGTGCTTGAGCGCCAGTTCAGCAACTACTACACCAAGGCGACCACCCTGAAGGGCAATACGGGTGAAAACCTGTTGCGCCTGCTGGAAAGCCGCCTGGACAACGTCGTCTTCCGCATGGGCTTTGCGGTTACCCGCGCCCAGGCCCGTCAGCTGGTGGCGCACAAGGCGATTCTGGTCAACGGCAAGAAGGTGAACATTCCTTCTTATCAGGTGCGCCCGGGTGACATGATCGCTCTGACCGAAAAGGCACGCAGCCAGTTGCGCGTGCAGGAAGCGGCGACCGTGTTCGACACGATGGACCTGCGTCCGATCTGGGTCGAAGTCGACGCCAAGAAGTTCGAAGGCACATTCAAATCTGTGCCGGATCGCGGTGACCTGCCGTCCGACATCAACGAAGCTCTGATCATCGAGCTTTACTCGAAGTAATCAACCGGAGCTCTCATGGCAGTTTCGTCAACAAGCGTGCTGCGGCCGCGTGGTCTCAGCGTCGAACAGCTCGGCTCCAACCGTGCCAAAGTCGTGGTCGAGCCGCTCGAGCGTGGCTTTGGTCACACCCTGGGCAACGCGCTGCGCCGCGTGCTGCTCTCCTCGATTCCCGGCAGCGCCATCGTCGAGGTTGAAATCGATGGCGTGCTGCACGAATACACCACCCTGGAAGGCCTGCAGGAGGACGTGATCGAAGTCCTGCTCAACCTCAAGGATGTGGCGATTCGACAGCATACCGGCGATGAAGTCACCCTGACCCTTTCCAAGAAGGGCAAGGGCGTCGTCACCGCGGGTGATATCGTGGTCGACCACTCGGTGGAGATCGTCAACCCCGAGCACGTGTTGTGCCACCTGACCAAGGACATTGCGCTCAACATGCGTCTGAAGGTGCGTCGCGGCGTCGGCTACCAGCCGGCCAGTGCGCGCCAGCACCCGGACGATGAAGCGCGTCCGATCGGTCGCCTGCAGCTGGATGCGTCGTTCGCGCCGGTTCTGCGTGTTGCCTATGAAGTGGACGCTGCCCGCGTGGAACAGCGCACCAACCTCGACAAGCTGGTGCTGGACATCGAGACCAACGGCACGATCGATGCCGAGGACGCCGTCCGCAAGGCCGCCGAGATCATCAACGACCAGCTGTCGGTGTTTGGTGATTTCTCGCGTCGCGAGAGTGCGACCGACACGGCAGAAAAGAGCGGTTTCGAGCCGTTGCTGCTGCGTCCGATCGACGATCTGGAACTCACCGTGCGTTCGGCCAACTGCCTCAAGGCCGAGAGCATCTACTACATCGGCGACCTGGTGCAGAAGACCGAGGTGGAGCTTTTGAAGACTCCGAACCTGGGCAAGAAGTCGCTGACCGAAATCAAGGATGTGCTGGGCGGGCGCGGTCTGGCCCTCGGCACGAAGCTCGAGAATTGGCCGCCGCCGGGTCTGTCGCACGGCATGCAGCTGGGTTGATTGAAAGGCGGGATTTGGAGCGCAGGGATTCGGGATTCGTCAAAGCATCAAGCACGCGAGGGCGGACCTTGCCGAATCCCCAATCACGAATCTCGAATCCCGAAAAAAAAGCGGGTAACCGCGGAAAACCGGACACAGGTGCCGATTTTTCATAACAACAGACATAGAGAACTTCACCATGCGCCACCAAAAATCCGGACGCAAATTCAATCGGACCAGCAGCCATCGCGAAGCGATGTTCCGCAACATGTCCGCTTCGTTGCTCAAGCATGAGCTGATCCGCACGACCCTGCCCAAGGCGAAAGAGCTTCGCCGCGTGGCGGAGCCGCTGATCACGCTGGCCAAGACCGATGGCGTCGCAAACCGTCGCCTCGCTTTCTCGCGCCTGCGCGACAAGGAGGCGGTGGGCAAGCTGTTCGTCGAGCTGGGGCCGCGTTACAAGGAGCGTCCCGGTGGCTATCTGCGGATCCTGAAGTGCGGCTTCCGCCCGGGTGACAACGCGCCCATGGCCTACGTAGAGCTGGTCGGTCGTCCGCAGGTCGAGGCTGTCGACGCCGAGTAAGCCGATTGGCGGCAGTCGGTCCAGAGCGACGCGCACCCGTAGACACGAAACCCGGCCGGGCAACCCGCCGGGTTTTCTGCGTCTGGGGGACCCCACCAGGAGCGTGTTTGTCGCGCGATCGCATGGCCTTGCTGACAGCGTCGCCACGAACGGGTAATGTCGTGATTCCGCAACGCAACAAAGCATCATGAATCCACTTCGCTGGTCCTACCGCATCTGCTTTCTGGTCGGCTTCCTGGTCTGTGCCGGGCTGCTCGGTTTCGCACTCTTTGCCGAATACGTCTGGCAAATGTATCCATGCCCGCTGTGCATCTTCCAGCGCATCGGCTTCATCGTCATGGGCGTGTTCTTTCTGGTCGGCGCCTTGCACGCACCGCGTGGTGGCGCGCGCTGGATCTATGCTGCCGGCGCCTGGCTCGGCGCGGCGTTCGGCACGGTGGTGGCGGCGCGACATTTGTGGATCCAGTCGCTGCCGCCTGACCAGGTGCCCTCCTGTGGGCCTCCGCTCGACTACATGTTCAGTGCCTTTCCCTTTGCCAAGGCCTTCAGGCTGGTGTTCACCGGCTCCGGTGAATGCGCCACGGTGGAACCGATTCTCGGTTTGCCGATGCCGGCCTGGAGCCTGCTGTGGTTCATCGTGCTGGCGGCGCTGACGGTGCTGGCGGTTCGGCGCAGGGCGGTGCGCAAGTGAGCCATGCCGACACCTTGAAGACCGGACCGGCTATCGACAAGCCGGTTTCGGCTGGGGCTGTTCCGTGGACGCCAGCCTCATGGCAACAGCGCCAGGCCTTGCAGCAACCCAGCTACGACGATGCGGACGAACTGGCCAGCGCCAGCGCGCAACTGGCCCGACTGCCGCCGCTGGTGACCTCGTGGGAGGTGCTTGCCCTGAAGGAGGCCATCGCCGAGGCGCAGGACGGCACGCGCTTCCTGTTGCAGGGCGGCGATTGCGCCGAGAGCTTCTCCGATTGCACCAGCCCGATAATCTCCAACCGGCTGAAAGTGCTGTTGCAGATGAGCCTGGTGCTGGTGCACGGCTTGAAGAAGCCGGTGCTGCGCGTTGGCCGGTTCGCCGGGCAATACGCCAAGCCGCGGTCGGCCGACATCGAGACTCGCGACGGAACCAGCCTGCCGAGTTTCCGCGGAGACCTGGTCAACGGGCCGGAGTTCACGCCGGTGGCGCGGCGGCCCGATCCACAACGGATGATCCGGGCGCATGCGCATTCCGCGCTCACCATGAATTTCGTGCGCGCGCTGATCGACGGCGGTTTTGCCGATTTGCGCCATCCCGAATACTGGGACCTGGCCTGGGTCGACCATTCGCCGCTGGCCGCGGAGTATCGGCAGATGGTTTCGGCGATCGGGAATTCCCTGCGCTTCATGGAGACCCTGGCCGGCCCCATTGCCGGTTTCTCGAAAGTGGATTTTTTCACCTCGCACGAAGCACTGCTGCTGCACTACGAGCAGGCGTTGACGCGCGAGGTGCCGCGCAACCCGGGCTGGTTCAACCTTTCCACGCATTTCCCGTGGATCGGCATGCGCACGGCTGCGCTGGATGGTGCGCATGTCGAGTATTTCCGCGGCATCCGCAATCCGATTGCCGTGAAGGTCGGGCCTACGGTGACGCCGGATCAATTGCTGCCCTTGATCGACGTGCTGAACCCGGACGAGGAGCCGGGCCGGTTGACCCTGGTGCATCGCATGGGCAGCGCCAGGATCGCCACCGCCCTGCCGCCGTTGCTGGAGGCGGTCAAACGCGAAGGGCGTCGTGTGCTGTGGGTGGCCGACCCGATGCACGGCAACACCGAAAGCACCTCGAACGGGTACAAGACGCGACGATTCGACAACATCCACGGCGAGCTGGATCAGGCCTTTGACATCCACGCCGCCGTCGGCACCCGGCTCGGTGGTGTGCATCTGGAATTGACTGGCGAGGATGTCACCGAGTGCACCGGCGGCGCACGTGGCCTGTGCGAGACCGATCTGGATCGCGCGTACAAGTCGATGGTGGATCCGCGCCTGAATTACGAACAGTCGCTGGAATTGGCGATGCTGATCGTGCGCAAGTCGGTGGGCAGTCGAGCCTGATCGGCGCTGGCTTCAGTGCGCCGATCGGAGTCGACATTCGGCGCGGTTGAGCGATGGCATGGGATGGTTGGCACGCGAAAGCGGACATCGGTCGCGCGTACAATGGGCGGATGAATACGAACGTCCGCCGATTTGTTGCCAGGCCGTTCGGGGGTGTCGTCCTGCTCATGCTTGCCGTGTCGTACGGTGCTGTCAGTCGCGCCGCCGATACGCGCACCATTCCCGACACCCTGCAGCAGCGCATCGCCGCCTGCACCAGCTGTCATGGCGAGCATGGCCAGGGTTCTCCCGGTAGCGGTTACTTTCCGCGCCTGGCTGGCAAGCCGGCAGCCTATCTGGCGCGCCAGCTGCAGGATTTCCAGAACGGCTTGCGCAAGTACTCGCCGATGGAATACACCGTCCGCCAGCTCCCCCCGGCGTACATGCGCGAGATCGCCGAATACTTCGCCGCGCAACAGGTGCCTTACCGGCGTTCGCCGGTGCCATTCCTATCGGCGGCCACGCTGCAGCGTGGCAATGAGCTGATCGAGAAGGGAGACCCCACACGCAAGATTCCGCCGTGCAGCAGTTGTCACGGACGCCAGCTGACGGGGGTGGAACCATCCACGCCCGGGCTGATCGGCTTGCCGTATGACTACATCAGCGCGCAGCTGGGGTCCTGGCGTACGCATACCCGCTCGACGGTGGCGCCTGACTGCATGGCAACCGTGGCGAGTCGGCTCGGTCCGTCGGACATCACGGCCGTCGCCGCGGCATTGGCCAGCCGCGAATTGCCGGCCGACATCCATCCGGAACCCCCGGGCTCGGTAACGCCGCCGCTCGCCTGCGGCGTGTTGGGGGCGACCGGGGACAGGCCATGAGGTGGCTGCGTTGGTTGCTGCTGTTGATCGTGGCCTTGCTGATACTGGCCTTCGCCTGGTTCTGGTTCGGCGGTGGTCACCAGCCCGTTCCGCGATCCGCCAGCAAGGTCGCCGCGGCCACGTTGGCCGATCCGGCGCTCATCGCCAAGGGCAAGTACCTGGCCATCGTCGGCGATTGCGCCGGCTGTCACACCGCGCAAGGCGGCCGGCGTTATGCCGGCGGCCGGGTGCTGGCCACGCCGTTCGGTGATATCCCGGTACCGAACATCACGCCGGACCAGCAGACCGGCCTGGGTGACTGGAGCTTCGAGGATTTCTGGCAGGCGCTGCATGCCGGCAAGGGTCGCCATGGCGAGCTGCTGTATCCGGCGTTTTCCTATACCTCGTATACCAAGGTAAGCCGTGCCGATGCGCTGGCGATCTTCGCCTGGCTGCAAACGCTGGAACCTGCCAGTCAATCCGATCGCGCACCGTCACTGGCCTTCCCCTACAGCGTGCGCAACAGCCTGAAGGCATGGCGGGCGCTGTATTTCCGCCAGGGCGAATTCAAGCCCGACACGGCAAGATCGGCGGCGTGGAATCGCGGCGCGTACCTGGTCCAGGGCCTGGGGCATTGCAACGAATGCCATGCCACGCGCGACTCGTTGGGCGGCACGCCGCGCACCACGCAACTGGCTGGCGGGCAGATCCCGATGCAGAACTGGTATGCGCCAGACTTGAGCAGCGCCAGCAACGGCGGGCTGGAAGGCTGGAGCGCGCAGGACATCGTGGACCTGCTGAAGACTGGCCAGTCAGCTCGCGGCGCGGCCTTCGGTCCGATGGCGGCGGTGGTGTCGGGCAGCACCCAGTACATGACCGACACCGACCTGCACGCGATCGCCACTTACCTGCAGTCTCTGCCGGCGCGACCGGCGCCTGCGTCGCCCGCCACACCGCCCGATGCCGGCGCGCTGATCGAGCAGGGCAACAAGATCTATGGGCGGCATTGCGCGGATTGCCATGGTGATCACGGTGCGGGCGTGGCCGGCGTCTATCCCCCGCTGGGCGGCAATTCCTCGGTGACGGAACCGACCGGCATCAACGCCACCCGGATGGTGCTGCTCGGTGGTTTTGCACCTGTCACAGCGGCCAATCAGCGGCCTTACTCGATGCCGCCGTATGCCCAGACGCTGAGCGATCAGGACGTGGCGGCCGTGGTCAGCTACATCCGCCGCAGCTGGGGCAATCATGGCTCCGTGGTACGTGCCCGCCAGGTGCGTCAGTTGCGCCACACGCCGATCGAGTGAGCCCACACCGGGGGCGTGGAGTTGGGCGAACGCCAATTGCCGGTTTTCGGTTAGGCGGCCTCGTCCTGCGGCTAGAGCGGCGGGCGGAGCCCGCCCTGCCGGTCTGCGCGGAGGGTGCGGTACAGCTCGCCCAGGGCCAGCCACGGATCGATGCGCCAGTGCCCGCGTGCCTGACCCGAGGGTGACGGCAGCACGAACAGGCGCGTGCTGCCGATCAGCTCATTCTGCAGGCCGTAGTCGGCGCTGTGGCCGAGCGCGGCACGGGCTGCGTTCTTGCTGGTGAAGGCGAGCAGACCCGGTGCGTGACGCTCGATCTTGGCGCGCAGCGCCGGTGCGTCGAATGCATCGCGAGGCAACTGGTTGTCGTTGCCCGAGTGGCACTTGGCCAGGTCGGTAAGCCCCATGCCGTAGTCGGGCAAGCGGGGGAATTCAGCCGGCGCCAGCAGCCGTGGCGTGAGACCGGCCTCGAACAGCGCCCGCCAGAACAGATTGCCGGGATGGGCGTAGTAGGCGTGTTCGGCGGCCGAGCGCCGACCCGCCGCCGTGCCGCAGAAAACCAGGGCCAGGCCCGGCTGCAGCAGGTCTGGCAGGATGTGGCCTTCAGCGCGCCGGGGCATCTTGGTCCAGCAGGAAGTCGGTGAACCGGAAGCGATCGTCGCGCAGCACCGATTCGCCCCGACGCAGCTTCAGCGGCCGGCGGAACAGCGGGCCGGCGTAGCTGAGCGTGTGGAATTCGCCATGCTCGCCGCAGGGGTCGACGCCAGCCGGCAGCGCATCGAGCAGGGCCGCATCGTAGGCGCGGCCGCAGTAGTCGGCATCGAGCTGCTGGGTATCCACGCAGCACAGCACGGCGCGATGGCCTTCGCTGATGAAGCGCCGCGACAAGGCGCCGGTGTCCTCCCCCCACAACGGGAACACGGCGCGCCAGTTCTCGCGGCCAAGCTGGCGCACGCGATAATCGCGGACATCCTCCAGGAACAGGTCGCCGAACGCGCAATGCCGGATACCCGGCCAGCGCATGCGCGCCTCGACCAGTGCCTGCGCGTGGGCCTGCTCGTAGGCCTCGTTGCTGCCGGGCCAGTCCAGCATCACTTCGACCAGCGGAAGCTCAAGCGCGTCGGCCTGCGCCAGCAGCACCTCGCGCGGCGTGCCGTGCATGGCCACGCGCTGGTAGTTGCGGTTGACCGTGGTCAGCAGGCCGACCACCCGCCATTGCGGGTCGGCCAGCAGGCGCTGCAAGGCCAGCAGGCAGTCCTTGCCGCCGCTCCAGGCCAGCAGGATGGGGGTGGTCATGGGTTCAACTCCTGGGGGGTGTCCATTCAATTCTGCGTTGTCTGTCGCATTCGTGGGGCGTGATTTGCCGTTGTCGCGTTCTGGTTCATCGACAGTCTGTGGTTGCCCCGCTATAAAGATCATCTATCCGGGGAGTATGCAGTGAGTGAAGAAATCCTGATCAACGTGACGCCGCGCGAAACGCGGGTCGGGGTGGTCGAGAACGGCATGTTGCAGGAGGTGCACGTCGAGCGGGCCTCCCGGCGAGGTTATGTCGGCAATATCTACAAGGGTCGCGTACAGCGGGTCATGCCGGGCATGCAGGCGGTGTTCGTCGAGATCGGACTGGAGCGCGCGGCGTTCCTGCATGCCTCGGACATCGTGCGCCCGATGATTCCGGTGGCCGACGGCGAGGAGCCCGCCGGCAATGGCCACGTTCCCTCGATCAGTGAACTGGTGCACGAAGGCCAGGAGATCGTGGTGCAGGTGGTCAAGGACCCGATAAGCACCAAGGGTGCCCGGCTCTCGGCACACCTGTCCATTCCCTCGCGTTATCTGGTGCTGCTGCCGTATGCGCAAACCCTGGGTATCTCGGCCCGGATCGAGGACGAGGAGGAGCGCCAGCGATTGCGCGATGTGCTCGGCCCGCTGATTGGCGAGTCCCCGCTCGGCTATATCGTGCGCACCAATGCCGAGGGGCAGAGTGCCGAATCGCTGGCATTCGACGTGACCTACCTCGGCAAGGTGTGGCGGGTGGTGCAGGAAAACATCGCCAAGGCGCGCGTGGGCGAGCGCGTGTACGAGGAGTTGTCGCTGCCGCTGCGCAGCCTGCGCGACATGCTCAACGACGATATCGAGAAAGTTCGGGTGGATTCGCGCGAAACCTTCGAGCGGGTGACCCGGTTCGTGCACAAGTTCATGCCGCAACTGGACGATCGCATCGAACACTACGATGGCGAGCGGCCGATCTTCGACCTGTATGGCGTCGAGGACGAAATGCAGCGTGCGCTGAGAAAGGACGTGCCCCTCAAATCCGGTGGCTACCTGATCGTCGACCAGACCGAGGCGATGACCACCATCGACGTCAATACCGGCGCCTATCTCGGCACGCGCAACCTGGAGGAGACGGTCTACCGCACCAATCTGGAGGCAGCGCAGGCCGCGGCGCGCCAACTGCGTCTGCGCAACCTGGGTGGCATCATCATCATCGACTTCATCGACATGGTCGACGAGGAGCACAAGCGCCAGGTCCTGCGCATGCTTGGCAAGGGCCTGGCCCGCGACCACGCCAAGACCACCGTGTATCCGATGTCGGCGCTGGGCCTGGTCGAGATGACCCGCAAGCGCACGACCGAAAGCCTGGCGCGCCAGTTGTGCGAACCGTGTCCCGCCTGCGAAGGGCGCGGCGTGCTGAAAACTGCCGAAACGGTGACCTACGAGATTTTTCGCGAGATCACCCGGGCCGTACGCCAGTTCGATGCGGAAAAGCTGCTGGTCATGGCCAGCCAGCAGGTGGTGGACCGCATCCTCGAAGAAGAATCCGCGGCGGTCGCCGAACTGGAAGAGTTCATCTCCAAGAGCATACGCTTCCAGGCGGAAGAGCATTATTCGCAGGAACAGTTCGATGTTGTCTTGTTGTAAGTCCGCCCCGGTTCGACGCGCGTGAACGTAGTGTGGCGGCGCCGATTGCACGGCTGTGCCCGCGGCCTGGGATGGACGGCGGGCGTCTTGGTGATCCTGTTTGCCGTGCTGGCCGCGCTGGCGCAACTTCTGCTGCCGCTGTTGGCGCGGCATCCGGCATGGGTGGCCGGGCAGCTCAGCCAGCGGCTGCATCGCCCTGTCAGCTTCGCGTCGATGGAAGGGCGCTGGACCGCATCCGGTCCGGAGTTCGTGATGCACAGCGTGAAGGTGGGTCCGGCGGCTGGCGAAACCGGCGACGTGCTGCATCTTCCGGAGTCCCGGGTCAGGCTGGACCTGGGCGGCTGGCTGCTCCCCTCGCGACATTTGCTCAACGTCTATGCACGCGGCGTGGAACTGGATCTGCTGCACGATGCTTCCGGTTGGCACCTCAACGGCTTCAACGCGGCTAGCCATGCGGATCGCCAGCCGCTGTCGCTGGGTCATCTGTCGCTGGATCTCTGGCTCGACGACTTGCGCGTGGTGGTCACCGACGCGACGCTGGGCAAGCACTACACCGTGCTCTCCCGTCAGCTGCGCGTGAGCCATCAGGGTGACTGGATCCGCTTCGGCGGCAGCTTGCGCCGGGAGGGAGTGGGCGGGGCCAGCGTGCGTGCGGTAGGCCGCTTCAGTCAGGATGGCCGTGACGGCAGGTTGTGGATCAGCACCGACGCGGCCCAGTTGCAGCCCTTGCTCGACGGCATCGACATGGCTGGCTACACCGTCGACCACGGCGCCGGACAGTTGAGCGCATGGCTCGACTGGCGCCACGGAGAGCTCTACAGCAGCGTGCTGCGTGCCGACCTGGACACGCTCTCGATCAGCGGGCCGACGGGTGGCACGGCCAGGGTGGCGTCGCTGCACGGCCTGGCAGGTATCCGCAGCGCCGGCGACGGTTATCAGCTGCGTTGGGCCGGGGACGACGGCAGCGCGGCGGTGCTGAATCTGGATCATCCCGGCACGCCCGAGCTTCGCCTGGACGCTGCCGCGAGCAAGCTGCAACTGGCGCCGCTGCTGCCGTGGCTGGCCTTGACGCCGGACCTGACGCCGTCGCTGGCACAGTGGCTGGGCACCGGGAATCCGCATGGTGAACTGGGCAAGGTCGCATTGCACTGGACGCGCGCCAGCGGCCTGCAGCGGCTGGCGGTCGAGTTCGACGGGCTGGGCATCGATCCGGTCGAGAAATTGCCCGGGGTGAGCCACCTGCACGGCGAACTGCGTGGCGATGGCGAAGCGTTTTCACTGGAATTGCCGGCGCAGGCCACGGCAGTGACATTCCCGCACGTGTTCCGCCAGCCGTTCGCGTTGTCGAAACTGGCCGGGACGCTGGCGTTCTGGCCCACGGACGGTGGTTGGCACATGGGCGCCGACACCCTCGACTTTGTCGGCGCCGGCTATGCGGGCAGCGTGCGCGGGGAGGCAGTGATGCCGGAGGCTGGCGGCGCGCCTAGCCTTGACCTGTATGCCACGGTGGATCACGCGGATGTGACGGCGGCGAAGCTGTTCTGGCCCGTCAACGTGATGCCGCCAGACACCGTGGCGTGGCTGGATCGGGCGCTGGTCTCCGGCCAGCTCGAACAGGCTGCAGTGCTGGTGCATGGCGACCTGGCGGACTGGCCGTTCCATCACAACGAAGGGCGCTTCGAGGCGCGTGCGGTCATCCATGACCTGACCCTCGACTATGGGCAGGACTGGCCGCGCGCCGAGGGTATCGATGCGGTGGCCAGCTTCGTCAACAACGGCATGCTGGTCGAAGCCGGCGCGGGCCATTCGCTGGGGGTGAAGACCGAGCGTGCAGTGGCGCTGATCCCCGACTTCGGCGAAGGCCTGCTGGATCTCAACGTGAAGGGCAGCGGCAGCGGCGCGAGCCTGCTGGAATTTTCCCGCAAGAGTCCGGTGGCCAGTCACGCGGCCGACACGCTGGCCAAGCTCAAGCTGGGCGGGCAGGGAACATTCGATTTCCACCTGAGCCTGCCGTTGGGCAAGGTCGAGGATGCGCGCCTCGATGGCGCTGCCCGGTTGCGTGATGCGACGCTCACGGCGCCTGACTGGAAACTCAAGCTGGAAAAGCTCAACGGGCCATTGACGTTCACTCTTCATGGCCTGCAGGCAGGTCCGCTGGATACGGTGTTTCACGACCAGCCGTCGCGCCTGCAACTGGCCATTGCCGGCGCCAACGCCGACCCGGCGACCGTCGTTGCGGCCACCTTGCAGGGGAATTTCCAGTTGGCGGAACTGGTGCAGGACTATCCCACGCTGGAATGGCTGGATCAGCTCGCGCAGGGACGCAGTGCTTTCACCATCGGTTTTACTCTCGCATACCAGCCTGGAACCGATGCGTTGGCGCAGACACTGAGCGTCGATTCGTTGCTCAACGGCATTGCCCTGCAGCTGCCGGCGCCGTTGGACAAGCCGGCAACGGGCAGCCTTCCGCTGCACCTGAGCATGAGCTTGCCGGTCGAGGGGAGCGACCTGCAGCTGGGTTTGGGTCAGCTCGTCCGTGGCCACCTCCGGCTGCCCGACGCTACGGGCCAGCCGCTGGCGGGCACGCTGAGCTTTGGTGACCAGATGCCGCAGACCCTGCCGGCACGCGATCTGCGCATCCGCGGCCACGCCACCTTGCTCGATGTCACCGGCTGGGTTCAGCGCGTGGCGGGGGGCACGGGCAGCGACGGCCCCGGACTGGAAAGCCTGGATGTCGACACCGATCACGCCATCTGGTTCGGTCGGTCGCTGGGATCGCTGCGGTTGCGCGCCACCCCGCAACCGGGCGTCCTGAACGTGGACGTGGATGGGCCGGCGATGGCCGGCAACGTCAAGGTGCCGACCGAGGCGCTGGACAAACGGGGCGTCACCGCACGCATGCACCACTTGTACTGGCCCAAGGACTCCCCGGACGACGATTCCGCTTCCGGCGCAAGTTCCGACACGGCGCGCGCCGCCGGCACGGCGACCGAGGCCGCGGACAAGCCTGCCGCGACTGCTGCCGATCCCGCCAACACCGGCATCAATCCCGCGGCGCTGCCGCCGCTTCACCTGTGGGTAGGCGACCTGCGCCTGGGCGAAGCCCGGCTTGGCGAGGCGCGGCTGGAAACATGGCCGACGGCGAAGGGCATGCACATCGAACAGCTGCGGGCGCTGTCGAAACGGGTGCAGATCACCGCCAGCGGCGACTGGAATGGCACCGCCACCGACAGCCGCACGCACATGCGCATCAACTTCGCCGCCGAGGACCTGGGGGCGATGCTGGGGGCGTTCGGCTACAACGGGCTGGTTCATGGCGGCAAGACGCGCGACCAGCTCGACGCCAGCTGGCCGGGCAGTCCCAGCGCGCTGTCGCTGGCCACCATGGATGGCACGCTGAAAATCCAGGTCAACGATGGTCGCATCCCCGAGGCCAGTTCGCCCGGCGTGGGTCGGCTGCTCGGACTGGTGTCGCTGGCCGACCTGCCGCGCCGGCTGACGCTGGATTTCGGCGATGTCTTTGGCAAGGGGCTGGCCTTCGATTCGATCACCGGTGATTTTCAGCTGGCCAACGGCAATGCCACCACCAGCAACTTGGCGATCGAGGGGCCCTCGGCCAACATCAACATCACGGGCCGCACCGGTCTTCGTGCCAGGGACTACGACCAGCAGATGCTGGTGGTGCCGCACGTGGGCAACAGCCTGCCGGTCGTCGGTGCCGTCGTCGGTGGCCCGATCGGCGCGGCGGCCGGTTTCGCGGTGCAAGGCCTGCTCGGCAAGGGTCTGAACAAGGCGGCCAGCGCCCGCTACCGGATCAGCGGCAGTTGGGATGACCCGAAGATGACCCTGATCGAGAAGCACGGCGAGGTGCCACCTCCGGTGCCACCGCTGCTCAGCGCGCCGCTGAGCGTGCCGGCAGTGCCGGGCACCGTGCCGGCTCCGGCAACCAGCTCGCCAGCGATATCAACCAGCACTTTGCCGCCGGCCACGAGTTCCACCCAGCCTTGATCGCGTGCTCCTGGTCCGCTGCCGGCAGCCGCGCGCGGCTTTAAAGTGGCTGGCCGCAGCCCCATGTGGGACAGTTACCGATTGAATGCAGACAAGCCGAGCCCATGGATTCCCTGATTTCCCTTGCCGAAAGCAAGCTGTTGTCCCCCGGCGGCATCGCCACCGGTGATCTTGATCGCGTGTTCGCCCAATTGATGGGCCCGTCGATCGACGCAGCCGATTTGTACTTCCAGCATTCGCGCAGCGAGTCGTGGACGCTGGAGGAAGGGATCGTCAAGGATGGCAGTCATTCGATCGAGCAGGGCGTGGGCGTACGCGCGATGTCCGCCGAAAAAACCGGCTTCGCCTATTCCGACGAAATCGTGCTGCCGCAGCTGCTGGAAGCCTCGAAGGCCGCGCGCGCGATCGCCCATGACGGAAACGGCAGCGGCAAGCCACTGGCATTGCACAACACCCGCGCGCTGTATCCGTCGATCGACCCGGTCGAGAGCTTGCCCAATCCCGACAAGATTGCCTTGCTGCGCGAAGTCGATGCGTATGCGCGCGCGCGCGATCCGCGCATCAAGCAGGTCATCGTGAGCCTTGCCGCGACGATGGACACCATCCTGATCGCCGCCTCCGACGGCACCCTCGCTGCCGACGTGCGCCCGCTGGTGCGGATCAACGTGCAGGTGATCGCAGAAGCCAATGGTCGCCGCGAACAAGGCTATTCCGGCGGCGGCGGGCGTTACGGCTATCGCGAGCTGATCGACAACGGCCGCGCGCTCGGCTTTGCCGACGAGGCCGTGCGCCAGGCGCTGGTGAACCTGGATTCGGTCGACGCACCCGCCGGGCAGATGACCGTGGTGCTCGGTCCCGGCTGGCCCGGCGTGCTGCTGCACGAGGCGATCGGCCACGGCCTGGAAGGCGACTTCAACCGCAAGGGCAGTTCGGCTTTCTCCGGCCGCATCGGTCAGCGCGTGGCGGCGAAGGGCGTCACCATCGTCGACGACGGCACCCTGGCCGGGCGCCGCGGTTCGCTCAGCATCGACGACGAAGGCACGCCGACCGAGTGCACCACGCTGATCGAGGACGGCATCCTCAAGGGCTACATGCAGGACAAGCTCAATGCCCGCCTGATGGGCATGGCGCCGACCGGCAATGGTCGCCGCGAATCCTTCACGACCCTGCCGATGCCGCGCATGACCAACACCTACATGCGTGGCGGCCAGCACGATCCGGCCGAGATCATCCGCTCGGTGAAGAAGGGGCTGTACGCGCCGAACTTCGGCGGTGGCCAGGTCGACATCACCAACGGCAAGTTCACCTTCTCCGCCTCCGAGGCCTATCTGATCGAGGACGGAAAGATCACCCGCCCGGTGAAGGGCGCGACCCTGATCGGAAGCGGTCCCGAGGTGCTGACCCGCGTGTCCATGATCGGCAACGACCTGGCGCTGGATGAGGGGGTGGGCGTCTGCGGCAAGGACGGGCAGAGTGTGCCGGTGGGCGTGGGTCAGCCGACCCTGAAGATTGACTCGATGACGGTGGGCGGGACGGCCTCGTAACCGCCCTGTGCGGCGCACGCCTGGTTTCGCGATTTGCCGCCAGCGCGAGGCTCTTGTGCGGCACCGTTCAAGCGAAGAACCTCAAAGTCTGCATCCAGATCCCGCCGCTGCGATCGCCGCGAGACGCCTGCTTCGCGAGGCGCCAGGGACGCTTCAGCCGGCAAATTGCTTCACCCACGCCGTGTACTTG
Organism: Rhodanobacter sp. G2-10; assembly: GCF_055809185.1. Lineage (NCBI taxonomy): Bacteria > Pseudomonadati > Pseudomonadota > Gammaproteobacteria > Lysobacterales > Rhodanobacteraceae > Rhodanobacter > Rhodanobacter sp. G2-10. The sequence continues at coordinate 1,105,846 of NZ_CM147900.1, forward strand.
TCGACAAAGCCCTGCAGGAACTTCCGGGTACCTTCGCTGGCGATGGTGCCGTCGTCGGCGATCAGCTCGTCCTTGAAATGGATGAAGACCTCCGGTTGCGCGAGCAGCGGCACGTCCAAATAGGCCAGCACATTGCGCAAATGCTGCTGCGCCATGGCGGTACCGGTCGATCCGATGGAGGTGCCAATGACGGCGCCGGGTTTGCCGGCGAACGAATTGGTGCCCCACGGACGCGAGGCGATATCGATCGCATTTTTCAGTACGCCCGGGATCGAACGGTTGTATTCGGGTGTGACGAACAGCAGTCCGTCGGCCGCTTCGACCTCCTTCTTCAATTGCGCGGCATTGGCGGGGTAGGCCTCATCGAAGTCCTGCGAATAAAGCGGCAAGTCGTCGATCTGGATGTGCGTGAAGGCAAATTCGGCAGGAGCAAGTTTCTGCACGGAGCGAGCCAGCCTGCGGTTGAACGAATCAGCACGCAGGCTGCCCACGAAGGTGGCGATCTTGATCTGGCTCATGTGCGACTCCTCGACAGGAGCCGGAAGTATGCGCGAGCCCCTGTAAAACCTGGATGAACCTCGCAGCCTCGGGCGCGGGTTCAGCACGCACGGTCCCCGTGGACTTCCAGCGTTCTGCAGAGAGGCGTGGCTTGACGGTACTCTGCGCAAACCTCCGCAACGATGCGATGAGGGATAGCCCCAAGCATTCAAACCTGTCGTGCGCGCACCATCGAGATGGTTATCGCCTGTGTGTCCCGACGAGGGCCGCGTCCCGTGGCAGATGGCTGACCCGGCTGGCGGACCACCCCATCGGCAAGCAAGCGATGCGCGTGCGTTTGGTCATCGCCGGCGGCCTGTCTGGCGGCATTCGCATCGAGGCAATGGTCAGGCTGGACGCATCGCATGTTGTGCACGGTGTCGGCGATAGAGATCTCCGGCTGTGGTCGGTGTCCGTGCATTTGCCTGGGCAAGGTTTCAGCGAACGGCTGGCTGTGGGTCGGTCCTCCCTGACAAGCGGATCAAAGTATGGTGCAATCGAGCTAGCGTGGATGCGCGGGGTGGGAGCTCACGGGGAGGCGAGTGGATCGCATGTCGACTGTCATGTTGTGCCACGGCGAGCCGATGCTCGCCATGATGCCGGGCATCAGGCTCGTTTCGCGCACCGAGTGGTCGGTAGCGACCAAGCCATGATGGTGAACGAACTGCACGGACTGCACCGGCGCTGCACTACATTCACTGCCCTGGCGGCAGTGCTGGCCATGGCGGTCAGCGTGCTGGGGCTCGTGGTGTGGCCTCACCGTGTCTGGATTCTTGACGGCGACCTTCCCGTGACTTCGGTACCTGGCCGCGCCGCCGAGTGGGGCATGTTGGTTGCCGGCATGGCACTGTGGTTGCGACGAACACCTCCTGTCCGGATCGTTGCGCATGGTCTGCTGCACTATCTGGCGCTGCTCCTGAGTGTGGCGGTCCTCCTCATCGGCGTGCTGGCGATCATTGAACCGCGCCTTACCGCCGTCGGCGAATACGCCCGCGAGGCGCCGATGGGCGCCAACAGCGCCCTGGTTTTCTGCCTGCTCGGCATCTCGCTGCTGACCCTGAATACCACCATCGGCCGTGCCAGCCGACCCGCCGAAATCACCGCCATATTGGCGGCCTTGATCGCATTGACGGCCTTGTTCGGCTACGCCTATGGCGTGAACGAGCTGTACACCGTTCACCAAAGCCATCCGATGGTGCCGCGCACGGCGATCCTGGGCTTCATGCTGGCGATGGCCGTGCTGTGCGCGCGCCCCTCGGTCGGTTTCATGGCGCTGGCGACCAGCGCCGGTTTTGGTGGGTTGCTGCTGCGACGCCTGCTGCCGGCGAGCCTGTTGATGCTCTTTACCCTGGGCTGGTTGCGACTCGAGAGCGAGCGCCGTGGCTGGTGCAGCACGGAACTGGGCGTGGCGCTGTTCACCCAGGCCAACATCATCATTTTCACCCTGCTGGTGTGGTGGAGTGCCCGGGCCATGCAGCGACTGGAACAGGAGCGCGACGTCAGCGAGCAGAAGCGCGTTCAGGCGATGGCGCTCAACCAGTTGATCATGGACAACTCGCTCGATGTACTTTGTGCCGTGGACAAGGAGGGCCGTTTCCTCAAGGTGAGTTCGGCCGCACAGAATCAGTGGGGTTACGCGCCGGCCGAACTGATCGGACGCTCCTACACGGACCTGGTGCACGCGGAAGACCAGGAGCGGACGGCGGCGGTGGTCGCCCGCGTGATGTCCGGGGAACCTGCGGCAGGGTTCACCAACCGTTTCATCCGCAAGGATGGCAGCGCGGTCTCGATCGACTGGTCGGCGGCTTGGTCGCGATCGGACGACCTCATGTTCAGCGTCGCCCGTGATGCCACCGAACGCCTGCAGGCGGCCGAGACCTTGCGACAAGGCGCCGAGGAGCTGGCGCGCAGCAATCGCGAGCTGGAGTCCTTTGCCTATTCGGTATCGCATGATCTGCGTGCGCCGCTGCGCCATATCGACGGCTATGCGCGCATGCTCGAGGAAGATGGCGGGGACCGGCTGGATGGCGAGCTGCGGCGCTACCTGGACGAAATCGGAGCGAGTGCAAGGCGCATGGGCCGCCTCATCGACGACCTGCTGGCCTTTTCGCGACTGAGTCGCCAGCCGTTGACCCGCGTCCCGATCGACATGAACGCCCTGGTCGACAGTGCCTTGAGCGAAGTGAGCTCCGGCATTTCCGTCGCTGCCACGATTTCGGTGCAGTCGCTGCCGACCGTGCAGGCCGATCCGGCCCTGCTGAAACAGGTGTGGACCAACTTGCTAGCCAATGCCATCAAGTACAGCGGAAAGCGCGGCGTCGATGCGCGGATCGAGGTCACTGGCCGGAGCGATGGCGCCAGCGTTCGCTATCAGGTGCGCGACAACGGCGTCGGTTTCGACATGCGCTACATCGGCAAGCTGTTCCAGGTTTTCCAGCGCCTCCACTTGCAGGACGACTTCGAGGGTACCGGCGTCGGTCTTGCGATCGTGCAGCGGATCGTGTCGCGCCACGGCGGCAAGGTGTGGGCGGAAGGCGAGCTGGGCGAGGGTGCCACATTCACGTTTGAATTGCCGATCGTCGGCGAACAGCCTGGGAGGGACATGGGATGAGTCAACAGCGGGTGGACATTCTTCTCGTCGAAGATTCCGTGGCGGATGCCGAAATGACGTTGAGAACGCTGAAGCGGGGCGGCGTGGCAAACAGCGTCGAGTGGGTTCGCGACGGGGTCGAGGCGGTTGAATACCTGCTTGGCGAGGGCAAATATGCCGGCCGCGAGCCGGGCATGCCGAAGCTGGTGCTGCTGGACCTGAAAATGCCGCGCATGGACGGCCTCCAGGTCCTGGCGTGCATGCGTGAGGATGACCGTACAAAGTCGGTGCCCGTCGTGATGATGACTTCCTCGCGTGAGGAGGGCGACGTGCTTGCGAGCTACGCACTGGGCGTGAACAGTTACGTGGTCAAGCCGGTGGACTTCGGCGAATTTGCCGAAAGAGTGGTCCAGGTCGGCTTGTATTGGATGATGGCGAACGAATCGATCGGGTGACCCATGGACGATCCAGACGCACGGACATCACTGAAGTTGCTGTTGGTCGAGGACAGCGCCGCGGATGTGGAGCTGGTGGTTCGTGCCATGCGGAACTTTCCGCGGCCGATCACGCATCTGGCCGTTGCGGGCGAACACATGCTTCGGCAGGCTCTGGTCGAGTTTTCACCCGAAGTGATCCTGAGCGACTTTGCCATGCCGGGCTTCAGCGGCAAGGAAGCGCTGCAGATCGCCAGCGAGATGGCGCCACACGTGCCGTTCCTGTTTGTCTCCGGCACCATCGGCGAGGAGCTGGCAATCGATGCGCTGCAGCGCGGAGCATCGGACTACGTGCTCAAGGACAACCTGCTTCGATTGCCGTCGGCGGTGGAGCGGGCGCTCGAATCCTCGCGCCATCGTGCCGAGCGCGTTCGCGTCGAGAACGAATTGCGCAACAGCGAGGAACGGTTCCGCACCATCGTCGAGAGCAGTCGTGACTGGATCTGGGAGCACGACACCCGGGGCGCGCTTACCTACAGCAATGGCGCGATTTCCCGGATCCTCGGTTACAGCCCGCAGGAGCTGATCGGCGTTCCTGCGTACGAGCTGATGCATCCCGAAGATCGGGAAGTGGCGGCCGCGCGAGTACGGGAGTTGTTCGTTGCCCGTCGCGGCTGGCACGACTGGCGCTTGCGCTGGCGGCATCGTGACGGCAGTGTCCGCGTGTTGGAGAGCACCGCCATTCCGCGCCTGGGTGGTAATGGTGAAATCCTCGGGTACCGCGGTGTCGACCAGGACATCACCGAACGTTTGCAGCAGGAAGCCCGAATCCAGCAGCTGGCACGCATTCACGCCGTACTCAGCGCCATGGGCAACGTCGTGTTGCGCGCCGACAATCGCGACACGCTGCTGGCGCAGGTTTGCGAGGTGGCCGTGCGGCATGGCCAATTCGTGGCGGCGCGTATCGGCGTTCCATCCGGTGAGACCGGGCTTGAAACCGCAGCCAGTTTCGGCCCGCCCCCCACGATACGACTGATCGAGGCGTGCGCCAGCAGGAGTGCCGAGGGGCAGCCTGGCGATGGTCTGTGGCCGGGCTTGCGTGCGTTGAGGGAAGCGCGAATCGTCGTGGTGCGTGGTTTCGATGAGGTCCAACATGTTTCGGCCCATATTCGCAGCGAAGTGGCGGCGACGGGAATCGCGGCGCAGATCGTTCTGCCGATGGGAACTCCGCCGTGGGGTGTGCTGGAGCTGTATTCGCCCTCGCCACACGAGTTCAACCTGGAGGAAATCGAATTGTTGAACCGCCTCGTGAGCGAAGTTGATTACGCCATCGACTTTCTCGCCAAGGGCGAACGCCTCGAATACATGGCCTATCACCATCCCGTGACCGGCCTGTTCAACCGCGCGGCCTTTCAACGGCAGCTGGCCGAGCAGCTGCTGCGGAGGGAAATGACCGTGGCCGTGATCAGCGTGGCGAACTTCGGCCGGATCATCGATTCACGCGGTCGCGACTTCGGAGATCAACTCCTGAGGGCCGTGGCGCAGCGGCTGCAGGACACCGCCAAGCCCGGCGTGTTGCTGGCGCACGTGGGAGAAGAGGTGTTCATGCTAGCGCAGCCCAAGCAGGGTGGTTGCGACGGGGAGATGGAGTGGCTGGAGCAGCTGCTGCTGGGCATGGACCACGCACCGTACGACATGGCCGGCGAGCAGATACACATCAGCTTTCTCGGCGGCGTCGCCTTCGGCGATGCGCACGGCGCCGATGGCCAGGCGCTCGAACGCAACGCTACCGCCGCATTGAGCGAAGCGTCGAAGCGAAGGATCCGTTGTGCGGTGTTCACCGACGATTTGCGCGAACAACTGTCGCGCCGCGTTGAGCTGGAACGTGATCTGCGGCTGGCCCTGGAACACAATGAAATGGAGCTCTTCTATCAACCGAAATTCGCCGTCGATGGCACGCGACTCGTCGGCGCGGAGGCCTTGCTTCGATGGCGGCACCCGCGGCGCGGAATGATTTCCCCGAAAGAGTTCATTCCGATTCTCGAAGACACCGGGCTGATCGTGCAGGCAGGTCGATGGGTCATGCGGACCGCGTTGGAGACGGCGCTCGCGTGGCGGGCGAAGGGGCATCCCGACTTCAGGGTCGCAGTGAACGTCTCCGCGCGCGAACTTCGTGATGCCAGTTTCCTCGACGAGTCGCGCACCCTGCTCGAACCCCATTTTTCGGATCAACTGCTGGATGTGGAGGTTACCGAAAGCCTGCTGATGGACGATGTCGAGCAGAGCATTCGCCTGCTGGAGAGTATGCGCAGGCTGGGTTGTCGCGTCGCCATCGACGACTTCGGTACCGGCTACTCTTCGTTGAACTACCTGGTCCGGCTGCCGGTGGATATTCTCAAGGTCGACCAGTCCTTCGTGGCGCAGTTGGTGGACAGCCCGGAAACAAGGGGTCTGGTCACCAACATCATCACCCTGGCCAAGTCCTTGTCCTTGCTCGTGGTGGCCGAGGGTGTGGAAACGGAGGCCCAGGCAGAGGTGTTGCGCCAGCTGTGCTGCGACGAATTGCAGGGCTACCTGCTGGGAGAGCCGGTGCCGGAGGAGCTGTTCGTCACGCGCTTCTTCTAGGAGCCTGTCGGACAGTCTTTGGGCGTCCAGGTGCGACGTCCGCCTGTGGCTGCGTGTACCCTTGGCAGCCAGGTGGCGTGGTGCGGCGGGAAGTCCGCGCAGCATCCTGCCGACTCTTCAATCGCTCCGGAGTTGGTTCGTGTCCATGCAATCCATTGAATCCTTGATCGACGATGCGTTCGATCGCCGCAACGCGCTGCAGCAAGCCGAGGTCGAGACGCACTTGCGTCCGGCGATCGAGCAGGTCATCGAGCTGCTGGAATCCGGCGAGCGCCGGGTCGCCGAACCGGATGGCGCAGGTGGCTGGCGCGTGAACCAGTGGATCAAGAAGGCCGTGCTGCTGTATTTCCGCATCAGCGCCAACCGGGTGGTCGATGGCGGTGCGGCGCAGGCGTTCGACAAGGTGCCGCTGCGCTTCGCCCACGGCAACGATGACGAACTGCAGCAACTGGGTGCACGCGTGGTGCCCGGCGCGCTGGTGCGCCGGGGCGCGCACGTGGCGAAGGACGCGGTGCTGATGCCCTGCTACGTGAACATCGGCGCCTTCGTCGGTGCCGGCAGCATGGTCGATACCTGGGCCACGGTGGGCTCCTGTGCGCAGATCGGCGCGGGCGTGCATCTGTCCGGCGGCGTCGGTATCGGCGGTGTACTGGAGCCATTGCAGGCCAACCCCACCATCATCGAGGACAATTGCTTCATCGGTGCGCGTTCGGAAGTGGTCGAGGGCGTGGTGGTGGAGCGTGGCAGCGTGATCGGCATGGGCGTGTTCCTGGGCCAGTCCACCCGCATCTACAACCGCGCCACGGGCGAAGTGAGCTATGGCCGTGTGCCGGCAGGCAGCGTGGTGGTGGCCGGCAGCTTGCCGGCCAAGGACGGCAGTCACAGCCTGTACGCGGCGATCATCGTCAAGCAGGTCGATGCGCAAACGCGCAGCAAGACCAGCATCAACGACCTGCTGCGGAGTGGCGAATGAATCCCGTGCTGTATGGATTGTCAACCTGCGATACCTGCCGCAAGGCGCGCAACTGGATGGTCCGCTTCGACGTCGCGCACGACTTCGTCGATTACCGCGCCAACCCGGTTCCTGCCGCGATCCTGAAAGCGTGGGCAGCGCAGCTTGGCGGCTGGGAGAAGTTGGTGAACAAGTCCTCCACGACCTGGCGCAATCTGCTGCCGCAGCGCAAGAACCCGGGCAGCGATCCGGAATGGACGCTGTTGCTGAAGGAGTATCCGGCGTTGATCCGTCGGCCGGTCCTGGTGCAGGCCGATGGCTCGGTCAGCGTGGGTTTTTCCGACAACGCCTTCAAGAAGCTGTTCGGACGTTGACATGGCCAGCCACCAGGCGCGGCGCTTCCGCAACAACCTCAGGATCGAGCGCGACAATGCGGCGTTGTACGCACGGCTGGCCGAACTGGCGACCGACTCGCGGCTAAGCCGCGCCTATCAGCGTATCGCCGCGGGCGAGCGTGCCAACGCGCAGTTCTGGGAGTCGCATCTGCGCGAACTTGGTGAGTCCGTGCCGGCGGCCAGCATTGGTCTGCGCGTGCGCGCGCTGAGCTGGCTTGCGCGGCACTTCGGTACCGAGTTCGTGATGCCGACCGTGGTACGGCTGGAGCACGCCGATCATGAGGTGACGCCGGTCGATCGCAGCCGCCACCGTGATCATTTCATCGCGCAGGAAGGCACAGGCGCGCCCCGCCATCGGCACCGCACCCAGAGCGGCAACACCTTGCGCGCGGCGGTACTCGGCGCCAATGACGGGCTGGTATCCAACGTCAGCCTGGTGATGGGCATGGCTGGTGCCGCCACGGGTGATCGCGCCGTGCTGCTTGCCGGTCTGGCCGGCCTGGTGGCCGGCGCCTGTTCGATGGCACTGGGCGAGTGGCTGTCGGTGAACAGTTCGCGCGAGTTCTACCAGGCGCAGATCACCGAGCGGGCCGAGCGTCTGGCGGTGGCGCCCGAGGACGGCCTGGCGCACATCGCCGGCATCTACCGTGACAAGGGCGTGGAGTCGGCGGCCGCCGAGCATCTGGCGGGGCACATCGCGGAGACACCGCGGGCCGCGCTCGACATGCTGGTGCGCGAAGACCTCGGTGTGGATCCGGGCGAGCTGGGCGGTTCGGCCTGGGGCGCGGCGATTTCCTCCTTCTGCCTGTTTGCCTGCGGCGCATTCTTTCCGGTGGCGCCCTATCTGGTGCTGGGTGGACAAGCGGTGTTGCTGGCCAGCGTGTGTTCCACCGCGGCTGGCCTGGTCTTGATCGGCATCGGCACTTCGCTGTTCACCGGTCGCAGCATGCTGTTTTCGGTGGCGCGCCAGTTCGGTATCACCACGGCAGCGGCGGCGCTGACTTACGGTGTGGGTCATTTGCTCGGCGTCGTGCTCAGCTAGGAGCCCGTCGGGCATGGGTTGGCCGGTCTGCAAATCCGCCTGCGCGGGCCATATCCCCGCCGAATCTTGGCCCACAAGACCACTACGGACCGGCGAATCGTCAGGAATTTTTCCTCACGCAGCCGAATTCTCTTCTCGACCACCCAAGCCCGACAGGCTCCTGGCTTGTATGCTGCGCGTGTTGCCCATCGTGTGTTGCGTGAGTGTCCATGTCCGACGTATTCGATCTCGCCTGTGACCTGATTCGCCGCCGTTCGGTGACACCGGAGGCCGCCGGCTGCCTGAGCTTGATCGGCGCGCGGCTGGAGCGCGCAGGATTCCTGGTGGAACATCTGCGCTACGGCGAGGTGGACAATCTGTGGGCCACGCATGGGTCGGGTGGCCCGACCCTGGTATTCCTGGGCCATGTCGACGTGGTGCCCAGTGGGCCGGAGTCGGACTGGCAAAGTCCGCCGTTCGAACCGACCGTTCGAGATGGCCGTCTATACGGCCGCGGCGCGGCCGACATGAAGGGCTCGGTAGCGGCGATGGTGGTGGCGCTGGAACAGTTCGTGGCAGCGCGACCAGATCACGCCGGCCGCGTGGGGCTGCTGTTGACCAGCGACGAGGAAGGTCCGACCAATCTCGATGGCGTGCGTAAGGTCGCCGAGCACTTTCGCGACAGCGGCGAGCGGCTCGACTGGTGCGTGGTGGGCGAGCCATCGGCGAAGCAGAAGCTTGGTGACTTGATCCGCGTCGGACGGCGTGGATCGCTTTCCGCCACGCTGACCGTGCGCGGCGTGCAGGGGCATGTGGCCTATCCCGACCAGGCGCTCAATCCGATCCACGAATTTGCCCCGGCACTGGCCGCGCTTGCCGCCGAACAATGGGACGAAGGCAACGCCGACTTCCCGCCCACCTCGTTCCAGGTTTCCAATCTCAACGCCGGCACCGGCGCCAGCAACGTCATTCCCGGCGCGCTGACCGCACTGATGAATTTTCGCTACAGCACCGCCAGCACTGCTGACGCGTTGCGCGCACGCAGCGAAGCGATCCTGCAACAACATGGGCTCGACTACATGATGGCGTGGAATCTGTCGGGCGAGCCGTTCCTCACCCCGCCCGGTGGCCGCTTGCGCGAAACCGTGGTGGCGGTTTGCCGTGAACTCTGCGGCATCGAGCCGGAGCAGAGTACCGGCGGCGGCACCTCGGACGGCCGCTTCATTGCGCCGCTCGGCGTCGAGGTGGTGGAACTTGGGCCGGTCAATGCCACCATCCACAAGGTCGATGAATGCGTGGCGCTGGAAGAGCTTGAGCAATTGCCGCAGCTGTATCGTGCGATCTGTGAGCGGTTGTTGGCCTAGGAGCCCGTCGATAGCTGCACTGGGGATGTGCCTGCCCCGGATCGCGATGACGGTCGGTCAACGCCTTGTCGGCTCCAGTGTCAGCGTGTGCAAGGTCTTGCCCGGCAGCAGCGGGGTGGGGCGGCCCTGAACCCAGGCTTCATGGCCGGCGCCGAAGAAGGGCGACAGCGGGTTGTCGCTCTGGCCACCGGGCATTTCCAGGATGCCCTGCGCTTCGTGCCCCGGCGACACGTCCATGCGTTCGGAGGCGCCGAAGCCGGGCGCCGCAACGCGCGGCATGTTGTTGTCGCCGGGCAACGGCTGATCGGGCATGTCGATGAAGCGGGCCAGCCAGGCGGGCAGCGCGGTTGACAGCGGGTGCTTGATGTCGCTGCGGTTCAACTCGCCCCAGTGGCGCGCCGCCAGGCCGCCGGGCTGCTGGCCGAGCTTGCGCGTCACCTGACGGGCGGCATCGACGAGCAGGGCGTGCCAGTCGGGGTATTTCGGATCGAGCAGCCATGCCGGTTGCTGACGCACCAGCATCCAGACCGCTGCTTCCGCGCTGTTCTGGCCGGGCCAGCTGAAGTCGGGATACTGCTGTTTGACCCGCGCGGCAAACGGGGCCAGCACGGCCATGCTGACCTCGTTGCGGAAATCGCGTACCAGGCGGTAGTCGACGCTGTCGACGGCGGCCCGTCCGCGCCAGGCATGGGTGAGGTGGCGCAGCTGCTGCAGAGCCGGGTCCTTGCTGTCGGCCAGAGTCCGCTGCAGCAACTGTTGCCAGCGGCCGAGGAACACCGCGCGGTCGTCGAGCTGGATGTCGAGCAGGTCGGCGGGGGTGAAACTGGCGCGTGCGTGCAAGTCGTCGCGGATCTGCCGGGCACGTGCGCCGAGGTCATGGCCGCCGTTGCCGAGCAAGGCCAGCTCGGTGCCGCCGACCGTGCGGTTGTTGGCCGTCCACAGCCTGCCGCCGGCGGGATGCTCGATGCGTGGATACTGCGACGGCGAAGCCCAGCCGATCCAGCCGGTACCGGGCGTCGACCAAGCCGAAGGCAGCAACGGATCGATCCCGGCTCGCAGCGGGATGCTGTTGCCCGCCACGGTCCAGCCAATCTGGCCGGCGCTGTCGGCGACCAGCATGTTCTGCGCAGGCATGCCCAGTTGCGGCGCCAGCAGCAGGGCGCTGGCCACGTCCGGTACATGCTCCATCTGCATCAGGTCGAGGTTGTAGGCGCGCGGATAGTGGGCGATCCATGCCAGTGCCAGCGGCGTGCCGTCGGTGTCCCTGGCCATGATCGGCCCCCAGCGGGTGTCCTCTACCTTGAGGATGGTGTCCGCTGCTCCCTTGACCTTGATGTGTTCCTCGTGGGTTTCGAGCGTCGCCCAACCGTCGGGCACCTTGTAGCGGCTGGGGTCGGCTGGATCGCGCTGCACCCGCACCCAGTCGGCCCAGTCGCCGTAGCTGTTGGTGAAGCCCCATGCGACCTGGCCGTTGGAACCGATGATCATCGCCGGCGTGCCGGGCAGGCTGACGCCGTTGATGTCGCGCTGGCCATCGGGCGCGCCCGGATCGGGATAGCGCAGTCGGGTCCGGAACCAGATGTTCGGCACGCGCAGGCCCAGGTGCATGTCGTTCGCCAACATCGCCGAACCGTTCAGGGTCAGCGTGCTGGCCACCGCAAAATTGTTGCTGCCAGGGCGCGGGGCATCCAGCGCAGGCGCAAGTACATCGGTCAGCGCGGTCGAGGTCGCTGGCGCCGGCAGTTGGCGCAGGTCGAACAGATCGGCGCCGGGAATCACCGGCGAATGTGACAGCCTGCCGCTGATCGGCGCTTCCCAGTCGGGATCGGCTGCGAGCAGGAAGTCCACCAGTGGGCCGGGCAATACCGAACGCATCTGCGCCATGCGCAGTTCACGTTGATTGCGACCGTCGCTGTTGAGGTCCAGATACATCGACGCGATCACCAGGATGCAGTCCTGCGGCCGCCAGGCTTGCGGCTTGGTGCCGAGCAGGACGTACTCCCAGGGCTTGGTTCGCAGGTCGGCCAGGCCGGCGTTGACGCCCGCACTGTAGCGATCGAGTATCTCCTTTTGTGCTGGCGGCAATTGCGCGTAGGCAGCGTCGGCGACCGCGCGCAGGCGGTGGCGACGGTGATTGAGATCGACAGGCAAGGCGGCCGGCCCGACCAGGGCCGACAGCTCGCCTGCGCTCATGCGTCGCATCAGGTCCATCCCGAAAAAACGCTCCTGTGCGTGCACGTAGCCCATCGCGTAGCTGATGGCGGCACGGTTGCCGCCCTCGATGGTGACCGTGCCCAGCGCGTCGCGGTGGATGGTGACCTTCGCTTCGATGCCGGTCAGTTCGCGCTGGCCGTCGAGCCGGGCGCGACTGCCGGCAAGCAGCCACCACCCCGTGCAAAAGGCGACCAGCAGCAGCGCCAGCAAGCTCAGCAGAACGGCACGAAGGATGCGCCAACGACGTGTCGACATGCTCAATGCTTGGCAAACACGGCAAAGATGCCGGCATAGGGCTTGACCATGAAGGCGGGCGCGCCGACGTAGCCTTCGCCGTCCACATAGAACTGCGAGATGCTGCCGTCCAGATACAGCGCGTCGCGGCAACCGAGCTTGTCGCGGAACAGACGGCCGAAGGTATGGAAATTCACCGGCGCTTCGCTGATCGCAAAGACCACCTGGTAGGGCGAGCTGGCGCACACCCCGCTGCGCCATTTCAGGCTGGAGGAATCATCGACGAACTGCCTGTTGAGTTCGCCGTCGATCAGCAGCATCGGACCGGACTGGGTGGCCAGTTGCGCCGCCTTGCCGTCGGCCTTGAAATCGGTGCTGGTGCGCACCGCGGCATGGCCATCCGGATAGATGGCAAATACCCCGTTGGGCAACAGCGAAAAATTGCCTGCCGCCGGATCGCCGTGTGCCAGGTTCAACGGTACCAGGGTCTTGCCGTTCTCCACGTGCAGGCCGAGCGGAGCAAACTTGCGATCATAGATGCCGGCATTGGCGGCAAACAGCAGTTGCCGGCCGTGTGCCTGGCCCCATTCGCGCAGGTGTTCGATGCTGCCGAAGGCCTGGCCGTCTTGCGGATTGCGCCAGTACAGCCCGAGCTGTTCGTGCTTGAGATCGATGTGCACGACACGATAGTTTTGCCCCTCGAACGCCAGTTCGCTGTAGTCCAGTGCCCGTGCCTTGCCGGTGCAGGCAGACAGGCACGACAACAGGATGGCAAGAATCAACCAGCGCACCAGCAGGGGCTGGGGCGCGCACGAGTACGGGTGCGAAACGAAGAAAGACATGTGTCGATGGTCGCCGCCATGCGTTGCCGACGCAAGTCGGATGCGTGCCCGTCGTCACATGCCAGGCGTCGATCCGTCGCTGCCGCTAGACTTGGCGCTTTGCCGCGAGCCCGTGATGCCCTACACACCGATCGTCGCCACCCTGGGCTATGTACTGTCGCCGGATCGCACCCAGGTGCTGATGATCCATCGCAACGCGCGGCCGGACGACCAGCACCTGGGCAAGTACAACGGCCTCGGCGGCAAGATGGAAGCGGGCGAGGATATTGCCACCTGCATGCGGCGCGAAATCCGGGAAGAGGCAGGCATCACCTGCGACTCGATGCAACTGCGCGGCACCTTGAACTGGCCCGGCTTCGGCAAACAGGGCGAGGACTGGCTGGGTTTCATTTTCGTGATCGACAGCTACAGCGGCACACCGTGCGACACCAATCCCGAAGGCACGCTGGAGTGGGTGGCGCTGGATCGGTTGATGGAGCTCCCGATGTGGGAGGGCGACCGCCACTTCCTGCCGCTGGTGTTCGACGACGACCCGCGACCATTCCACGGCGTGATGCCATACAAGGATGGCCGCATGCAGTCGTGGTCGTACTCGCGTTTGTAGGGGAGCAGTGAGGTGCGCTCCTGCAACTACGGTACGTCCGCCAGCCAGGCCTGGCTGGAGAATCGCTCGCGCGCCAGCACCTCGGCGCGGGCCAGCTCCCCGGCACGCAGCACATCGCTGGTGAGCCCGTGCAGGCGACGAAACGTGGCGACCATGCGTTCGATCACGGCCTCGCGCGGCAGCCCGGTCTGGCTGCGCAGCGGGTCGACGCGCTTGGCGGCGCTGGTGGTGCCCTTGTCGGAGAGTTTCTCGCGGCCGATGCGCAGCACCTCGAGCATCTTCCGCGCATCGATGTCGTAAGCCATGGTGACGTGGTGCAGCACGGCGCCGCCACGGTGCGCCTGTGCCGCGCCGGCGATCTTGCCGCCTTCGGAGGTAATGTCGTTGAGCGGCTGGTACCACGCCTTGATGCCCAACGTACCCAGCGCCTCGATCACCCATTCATCCATCAGCGCATAGGCCTGCTGGAACGACAGGCCCTTGATCAGCGACATTGGTGCGTAGATCGAGTAGGTGATCGTGTTGCCCGGCTCGATGAACATCGCGCCGCCACCGGACACCCGCCGTACCACCTCGACGCCGTGCCGCTGCGCGGCTTCCATGTCCACCTCGTTGCGCAACGACTGGAAGCGGCCGATCACCACCGCCGATGAGGCCCATTCCCAGATGCGCAGGGTGGGCGGGCGAAGCCCCGCGCCCACCTCGTGCACCAGCACGTCGTCCAGTGCCATGTGCAGGCTCGGCGACTGTGGCCCGGCGTGGACCAGTTGCCAGTCGTGGTCGCGCCATTCGCTGCGCATCATGCTGCGGAATCCATGTGCAGGGCGCGGTGCACGGCCACCGCGATCGCCTCGGGTGAAATGCCGTACATCATCACGCCGGCGCCCAGCGCGGCCTGAATCGAAGCCGCCATCTCGGCCTCGCCGGCATCCGCCGGCTGTCCGGTGAGCGCATGGTTGATCGTATCGAGCGCGCCGTCCGGTTCGAGGAAGAAGTCGCCGCTCAGCTGGACTTCGACCAGTCGGCCGTCGTGTACCTGCAGGTCGATGACCACCAGTTTTCCCCCTGGCATCTTGTACTCGCCGTGCATGTCTACGTCCCGCGCATCGTGTGACCAGATGCGCAGTGTGCCTTGCCGGCGCCAAGGATGCCAAAGGCGGCGACGTCGCGCCGCCGCCCCGGCGAGGTTTTAGCGCATTTCCAGTTTCAGGGCGCGGGCGATCGATTCCCACGGCACGTACTTGTAGTTCTGGTTCTGCGCCGGCAGGACATTGCGGCCGTCCTGGGCCACCATGGCGCCGTGTTCGAAGCCCGGGCCGAGATTGCTGCTGGTGATGTCCAGGCCATCGGTCTCGGAAATGCCGTCGATCCCGCGGGCACCGTCCGCCACGACCGCAAACGAGCCCAGGTAGGCGTGGTCGCCGCCGCGACGATAGACCGCATAGGTGTTGTTGCCCTGGCTGGAAACCACGACGTAGCCGCGACCATCGCCGAGGTCATAGATGCCCATGCCCTCCAGGTCGTCCTTGATCGCCTGGTTGTCGGCGACGCGGTCGATCGCGGTCATGCTGTCGCCGCCATCCGGCTCCGCGTTCATCTTCCACAGGGCAACATCTTCCTCTCCCACATAAAGGACGCCGGCGACATCGTCGGCAACGCAACCTTCGGCCTGGCTGGCCAGGTGGAACTCGCGCACCTGCTTGATGCGCACGCGGCCGTTGCCCGCGTCGAGCAACTCCCACTGGCGCATCAGGCCGCTGCCGGTGTTGATGAACACGTAGGTCTTGTGGCTGGTGGGGCTGCGATACATGCACAGGCCGTAGGGATCGTCCAGGCCGGTGGCTTGCAGGCCATCGGCAACGTCGACCAGTTCGCGCCTGTCCGGATCCAGCCGGTAGATCGCCACCGATTTGTGGGTGCGATCGCTGGCGGTGACGAGGGTGACTTTCTTCCCGTCCAGTGGAAAATCATCGCGCAGGTCGGTGTTGTTCATCTTGCCGTCGGCGCGGAACTGCAGCAGCTTGCCCTGCATGTCGTAGACGGCCATGCCGGCCTTCTTGTCGGTGGCGATGATCAGACTCTTCGCCGGGGCGGTGGGGTGCGCCCAGATCGCCGGGTCGTCCGCCGCGTCGCCCGGATGATCCACTGGCGCGGTTTCCACCAGGGCAGTGACCGTCGGCAGCGAGGCCGGTTCCCGCGCGAAGGGGTCCCGCGGCGTGCCGGCACGCAAACCCAGCGTGCGGGCGACGTCGGCCATCGACACGACCTGCTGGTTCGCGCCACCGTCCTCATCGCTGATCAACAACACGCCATGCGGGAACTTGCTGCCCACCGCGGCGCTGGTGGCAAACAGCGGGCCGGGTTCGTCGACGGCCTTGCCCAGGTCGGCGCTGGTGACGCTGAAGCTGCCGAGCCAGGCGTCGTGATCGGCGCGGTCGTAGACGTTGATGCGACCCTTGGACGTGTCCGAGGCCAGCAGCCACTGGCTGCCCTTGCCGCCGTCGTACAAGGCCACGCCCTCGACCTTCTTGCCCAGATGGCCCAACCTCGGCGCGTCGACGAGGGTGGCCGACAGGTCGGCTTCGGGATCACCGTCGAGATGCCAGATGCCCACCTCCTGCTCGGCCACGTAGAGGTTGCCGTCGCTGTCGGCGGTGCACTGTTTCAGTTTCGACGGCAGGTTGACCCGGCGTACCTGGCGTGCGTCCAGCTTGCCGTCGGCCGTGGCGAAGATCATCTGCTGATCGACCTCGCCGCCGTCGCCGACTGCGACGACATACAGTGCGCCGTCCAGCCGGTAGCGGAACAGGCACACGCCCTCGACCGCAAAACCGAGCGGGATGGCGCGGGCGCCGGCTTCGACCGGTTTGTCGCCATCCATCGTGAACAGCCGCAGGCTGTTGCTGGTGGCGTCCACGGTGGCGAGCACCGTGGACGGCTTGCCGGCGAGGGAAAAGCCGTAGCTGACGTCGAGGCCGGCCACTTCGCCGGCGGCCACGCTGGACTGGCGCTTACCGCCGAGGCTGTAGACCTCCAGCCCGCCCAGCGCCGCGGTGGCCACCAGATGACCGGGCGCCGAGGGTCCCGCGGTTGCCACCAGCACGCCGAAGTCGGTCTTGCCGCTTTGCGTGGCCTGGGTCTGCACGCTTGCGCGCACGGCCACCGGCGTGGTGGCGGATCCTTCTTGCGCTGCCGTGGTGCAGCCGGCTAGTGCCGAAAGCAGGGCAAGCGATGTCACGAGTGCGCAAAGAGATCGTGGTTTCATCTTTCTTTCTCCTCGGTCGGGCGGCCGGGCCGGCCTGGCAGTGGGCTGCAATGGGGTCACCATACGGCAGGTGAATTCATTTTGCACGAAACATTCTAAATGTGTTGCATTTTGGAATGTTTGTTCGTATTCTCGGGTTGCCAGCACTTCGCCGCGGGGGCGTAGTCGAAGGTGGTTCACGTCTTCGGGGGTAGATGATCCATGCACACTTTTCGTCGAAATGCGTTGCAGGCTGCACTACTGTTGAGCGGCTGCGCTCTGGTCGCGCCAAGCCTTGCTTTTTCACAGGATGCTGCCCAGTCGGCCACCGGCAACCAGGTCAGCAACACGGATTCATCGGCCGCCTCGGCGGATGGCAAGAAGAAGGCCGTCAACCTGCAAGCCCTGGTGGTTACCGGCAACATCGGCTATCGCAGCCACATCGATGTGCCGGCGCCGGTGCTGGTATACGACCAGCAATTCTTCGCCAAATTCGAGCCGGTGTCGGTCGGCGACCAATTGCGCCGGGTTCCGGGCGTGGCCTTTGTCGGCGACGTCGGCGAATCGGTGGCACCGGAAATGCGCGGCCTGGGCAATGGCTACACGCAGATCCTGGTGAACGGGCGCGCGGTGCCCGGCATCGGCAACGATCGCTCGGTGGCGGTGGACCGCATCCCGGCCGAAATCATCGATCGCATCGAGATCGTCCGTTCGCCATCAGCCGACTTCGACAGCCAGGGCGTCGGCGGGACCATCAACATCATCCTCAAGGACGGTGCCACCCTGCCGCCGGGCGTCATCGTCCGCGTCGGCGAAACGTGGGACAAGAAAACCGGTCGATTCCGTCCGAATGCCGCCGTTTCCTGGTCTGGCCGCAATGAAGCCGACACGGTGTTCTACTCGCTCACGGTGGACGCGCAGAAACGCTTCAACGAGAAGCACGCGATCCAGGAAGTGGTCGACGGCAACACCGTCGGTTTCGCCGACGAGGTGGCGGCCCATGGCAACGGCCACAGCCTGCAGAGCTGGGACGACATCTCGAAGTCCAGGGCCGTTTCGCGCGAGGAGCAGGGCGATACCCGCGAGTCGAAGGACCTGTCTTTCAATGGCGACCTGACCTGGCGCCTGTCCGACGTGTCCAGCTTGCGATTCGAGGCCTTCGCCCTGAGCACGCGTCGTGACGAATACGAGAACACCCGGACCTACGAGGGCGACGGCAGCGTCGGCGGCCTCGATCTGGCCAATCCGGAATTGAAGTTCGAGTCCACTCCGATCGACGAAGACAGCTATGGACTTTCCACGCTGTTCCAGACCTCGTTCAACGACCAGACCGATTTCGAGGCCTATATCGCCCGCAACGTGACCAAGGGCAGCGAGATCAAGCATTACTTCAAGGACACGCCGGACACCAAGGACAAGATCAAGGGTACCGAGGCCAACGACAAGAACTGGCAGGCGGATGCTTCGGTGACGCGGCGCATGCCCGGCGTGGCCCAGTCGCTGGGTATCGTGAAGGCGCAACTCAAGGTCGGCATGCAGCTCAAGAACAAGGACCGCAGCTTCACCGCGTCGGAGCTCTCGGGGCTGAGCAAGTCCAAGCAGAAAGGTACCGACGGGACCTTCGATTACAAGGAAGACCGCTTCGATACCTATGCGCTGGTCGACTGGGACCTGACCGACCGGTTCACGATAACCACCGGCGTTCGTGGCGAAAAAACGCGCAGCAGCCAGGATTATGTGACCACCGACACCGTCAACGGCGCCGTCACCGACCGAACCGTCGGTCACGCGGACAGCCACGAGTTCATG
Source organism: Rhodanobacter sp. G2-10 (assembly GCF_055809185.1). Taxonomy (NCBI): domain Bacteria; kingdom Pseudomonadati; phylum Pseudomonadota; class Gammaproteobacteria; order Lysobacterales; family Rhodanobacteraceae; genus Rhodanobacter; species Rhodanobacter sp. G2-10. Next base: position 1,124,711 of record NZ_CM147900.1, read on the forward strand.
CTCAATCCCTCGGCGCACCTGCGCTGGAAGTTCGACGATGCGGACCAGCTGCGTTTCAGCGTGGCACGCACCGTGCGCCGTCCCAGCATCGACCAGCTGGTGCCGTCGGTCACGCTGGAATCGCCCGGCGACTACGACGTGACGATCGGCAATCCGGATCTGAAAATGGAGCGCTCGCTCGGCTTCGACCTGGGCTACGAGCGCAGCATCGGCCGCAACGGCGTGGTGGGCGTGAACCTGTTCCAGCGCAATATTTCCGACCTGATCGGCATGGTCAGAACCGCGCGACCGGTTAGCGATGCGGGCCAGGATCCGGACGACTATCCCGGTGGCCTTTACACGTTCCAGAATCTCGGCAGCGCCAAGGTGCGGGGCGTCGAGTTCGACATGTCGATGCCGCTGAGCGCGCTGGGCATGCCGAACACCGGCATCTTCGGCAACTACACCCGGTTGTTCTCCAAACGCCTGAACCCGATCACCGACCGGGACACCACCATCGACGACCAGCCTTCATTCGTCTACAACGTGGGCGTGACGCAGGATATTCCGGCGTGGAAGGCCAGCTTCGGCGCCAGCTACCAGAAGCAGGGTCCCGCGTATCAACACAACTCGCCCGGCGAAATGCAGAGCACGATCTACGGCGGCAACCTGGAAGTCTTCCTCGAGAAACGTCTGGGCAAGGCATTCGTGCTGCGTCTGACCGGCAACAATTTGCTCGATTCCTGCAGCCAGCAGCTGGAGCAGGACTTTGCCGGCGATGATGCGGCCCAGATGATGGCCAACAACCGGGCGTACAACGTGGACTTCATGGAACTCGAACGCGAGTGTTCGTCGCCGCGCTGGTCGTTGACCTTGCGCGCGGTCTTTTAAGAGCCTGGCGGGCTCTTGGATTCCGTCCCCACGGCAATTGGCGGCGATCCTCCACCCCGGGGTCGCCGTTTTTTTGAACGCATTGGCAAGGTTCGTTTTGCCAGGAGCAAAGAACATGCAGCTGAAACGTTTCATCCATTTCGTTGTTCCATCCCAGCGCCTGCTGGCGGCCTCGCTGTTGCTGGCCGGGCTGGGGGGCTGCGCGCAGGCGCCGGACGCGGCTGCGCCGGCACCTGCTCCGGCGTCCACCGAGGCAATGGCCTCGACGGCGTCCCATGCAGCGCCGGACAGCGACCTGAAGCTGCAGCGCGTGGTGATGCTGATGCGCCACGGCGTGCGGCCACCGACCAAACCGCAGGTCACACCTGACGGCACCCATCCGCAGCCGTGGCCGAAGTGGAGCGTCGATTTCGGCGAGCTCACTCCGCACGGTTACGACGCGGTGCGCCTGCTTGGCCAGTGGGACCGCGCCAACTGGGCGTCGCGTGGGCTGTTGCCCGCGACTGGATGCCCGGCCAAAGGCGAGATCGTGGTCGCGGCGAGTTCGAAATCTCGTACCCAGGACACCGCGCGTGCGCTGGTGGAAGGCATGGCAGCCGATTGCGGCATCACGGTAACGTTCCCTGCCAGCAAGAAAGATGACGTCGAGTTCCATCCGCTTGAAGCCGGGGCCGTGGCGATGGACGCGCACAAGGCCCGGCAAGCGGTGGAGGCGATGATGCCTGCCGGCGGCATGGCGGCGGAAGTACAGGCCCATGCGCCACTGTTTGCCCTGCTCAACCAGGCGATGGGCTGCACCCCGGACACGGCCTGCGACATTTCGAAGATGCCGGCAGGGCTGGAGCCTGAAGACGGTGACCGGCCGCACGTGGGCGCGCCGTTCGGGATCGCCTCCACCGCCAGCCAGACCTTCCTGCTGGAGTACCTGGAAGGCATGCCGATGAAGGACGTGGCGTGGGGCAATCTCACCCGCGAGCAGATCGGCACCCTGTTGCAGTTCCACGCGCTGAAGTTCCATTACCAGGGCCGTACGCCGTACATCGCGGTACGGGCAGCCTCGCCGCTGGCAGCGCGGATGCTGGCCGCGGCGGAGCACGGGCCGAAGCTGACGGTGCTGGTCGGCCACGACACCAACATCGCCGACCTCGGCGGCATGCTGGACCTTCACTGGCAGGTGCCGGGCTATCCGCGTGACGATCCGCCGCCGGCTGGCGCGCTGGGCTTCGAGGTGCTGGCCGATCCGTCGGGCGCGCAGTTCGTGCGGGCCTTCTATCGGTCGCAGACGATGGACCAGGTGCGCGAGTTGCAGGAACTCGACATGGCCAACGCGCCGTCCTACGAGTACCTGCCGATCCCCGGCTGCGCCGAGCGCTGCCCGATGGCGGACTTCGAGCGCATCGTGAGCGGGAAGCTGGTCGAGCCGTTGCGTACTCCCGCGGCGCATTGATCGTTCGGAAGCCGGGCTTTTGAAGCCCCTCTCCCTTCGGGAGAGGGGTTGGGGAGAGGGTTCGGCGCAGGACGTAACTACATGCTTCGTGGCGCACCCTCATCTGCCCTTTGGGCACCTTCTCCCAAAGGGAGAAGGGAACATTCACTCCCTTGGCGCCTGCTCAAAGCCTGACCGGCGCGCCCGCCTTCATCGATTCGGCAGCCGCCTCGGCCAGCGCCAACGCGGCCACGCCATCGGCGTAACCCACCGAGGCGCGCTGCCCATCCAGCATGTCGGCGAAGTGGTCCATCTCGCGGCGGTAGGCTTCGGCGTAGCGGTCGAGGAAGAAGTTTTGCAGGCGGTCGCTGGCCATGCCGGCCTCGCTCCAGACTTCGGTGGTGCTCTCCAGCACATTGTCCGCGCGCACCATGCCGCTGGAGGCGAAAGCCTCGATGCGCTGGTCGTAGCCGAAGCCGCTGCGGCGGCTGTTGGAGATCACGCAAAGTTTGCCCGACGCGGTGCGCAGCACGGTACGTGCGGTGTCCACGTCGCCGAGCTTGCCGATCTCGGGATCGACCAGGCAACTGCCCGTGGCGTAGACCTGCACCGGCTCCTCGCCCAGCAGCCAGCGAGCCATGTCGAAATCGTGGATGGCCATGTCCTTGAACAGACCGCCGGAGACGGCGACGTAGGACGGGGGCGGTGGCGATGGATCGTTCGAGGTGATCTGCAGACTCTCGATCCGGCCGATGGCGCCACTGTCCAAGCGCGCTTTCAACGCCTGGAAGTTCGGATCGAAGCGACGATTGAAAGCGAGCATCATGTTGGCACCGCTCAACGCGGTAGCGGCGCCGCGCGCGCGCCCGAGGTCCTGGTCGATCGGCTTCTCGCAGAAGACTGTCATGCCCGCGGCAGCTGCGCGAAGGCTGTAATCCAGATGGGTGTCGGTGGAGCTGGCGATGATCACGCCACGAATGGTCGGGTCGGCCAGGGCGGCATCCAGGGTGACTACCTGACTGTTCCATTCCCTGGCGAGCGCCTGTGCCGAGGCGTCGACGGCGTCGACCACCCCGGCCAGTTCGATGCGCGGGTGCAGCGCGGCATTGCGGGCATGAATATGGCCGATGCGACCGGCGCCGATGAGGATGACTTTGTGCATGATCCTGTCTCGCTCAGAGTTTGAAGGCCTGGTCGTGCTGCGCGGACCACGCGCAAGCCTCGGCCAGGACCAGGGCGGCGATGCCGTCGTCGTATGTGGTGCGCGATGGCGCGCGGCCGTGCACCACGTCGGCGAAGTGGTCGATCTGCGCGCGATAGGCCTCGCGGTAGCGCTCGGCGAACGCGGGCATGATCGGCGCGCCATGGCTGCCGTCTTCGGTCAGCGAGTGCACGGTGTCCTGCGTCACGTTGCCGGCGCGAATCATGCCGGCCGAGCCGAATGCCTCGATGCGCTGGTCGTAGCCGTAGCCGCTGCGACGGGTGTTGGAGATGACGCAAAGCCGCCCGCTGGCGGTCTTCAGCACGCACCGCGCGGTATCGACGTCGCCCTGGCGACCGATTTCCGGATCGACCAGGCAGCTGGCGCTGGCGTAGATCTCGACCGGCTCCTCGTCCATCAGCCATCGCGCCATGTCCAGGTCATGGATGGTGAAATCCTTGAACAGGCCGCCGCTGGTGGGAATGAAGCCCGGCGGGGGCGCCGCCGGATCGTGGTTGACCAGGTGCAGGCTTTCCAGCCGGCCGACCACGCCGGCATCCAGTTGTTGCTTGAGCTGCGCGAACTGCGGATCGAAGCGGCGATTGAAACCGAGCAGGAAACGCGCGCCTTCGAACTGCGATCGCGCCGCGCGCACTTTTTCCAGGTCGAGGTCGATCGGCTTTTCGCAGAACACCGCCTTGCCGGCGCCGACCGCCGCCAGCGCGTGACCCAGATGCTGGTCGGTGGTGCTGCAGATCAGCACGCCACCGATCGTCGGGTCGGCCAGCGCCTGCTCCAGCGTGGCCATCGCCGCGCCATGGGCGGCGGCAAACTGCTCCGCGCCCGGGCGGGGATCGACCACGTATTTCAGGCGCAGGCCCGGGTGACCGGCCGCATTGGGCCCGTGCACCTGGCCCATCCGGCCCGCGCCGATCAAGACAACGTCGATTCTGTCCAAGAGTAGACTCCCCGGGGTGAGTTGCCACAGAAAATGGAACTGATATTCTGTTTTCGAGTGTAATAGAATTTCCGCCAAGTTACTCCATGTTTCAGCAGATGCCGTCGCCGATGTACGGACGCGGCCAACACGAAGGAAAGCCCCATGGTCGAAATGGACGTGCCGCCCACCAGCGCCGACGAACTTCGCTCCGCCATCCTCGACCGCTACGACTCGCTCAGCAAACGCCTGCAGCAGATCGCCCGTTACGTGCTCGACGAACCGAATGCGGTGGCGCTGGAGACGCTGGCGGTGCTGGCCGAGCGCTGCGCCGTGCAGCCGTCGGCGATCGTGCGTTTCGCCAAGTCATTCGGTTTCGATGGCGCCAGCCAGATGCAGCGCTTGTTCCGCGATGGACTGTTGTCAGGCAACGCCGCGCTCGGTTACGGCGAGCGCGTGCGCCAGTTCAGCCAGAACGTGAATGGCAAGTCGGTCGGCGACCCGGTGCAGGTGCTGACCGAGTTCGTCGAAGGCAACGTGCTGGCACTGCAGAACCTTCCCGACGGGGTGGGGCGCAAGGACCTTGCCGCGGCGGTGAAGCTGATCGAGGAGGCCGAGACAGTCTACGTGGCCGGCTTCCGGCGCTCGTTCCCGGTGGCGGCCTACCTCGCCTATTCGCTGCACCAGGTGGACAAGAAGACCGTATTCATCGACAGCATCGGCGGCATGACGCGACAGCAGATCCATGCGATCACCAAGCATGACCTGCTGATCGCGGTGAGCTATCACCCATATGCGGAAGAGGCGGTGCAGTTGATCGACGCGGCTGCCACCAATCATTGCCGGGTGCTTTCGATCAGCGACAGCCTGGTCAGCCCGGTAGCCAAGCCGGCCACTGTTGTGCTGCAAGTGCGCGAAGCGGAGATCCGCAAGTTCCGTTCGCTGTCCGCCTCCATGTGCCTGGCTCAGGCGCTGGTGATTTCGTATGCGTTTGCCAGCAACACGCCGCAGCGGAACAGTTCGCGGCTGGCTTCTTCCAGACGCGGCAAAAAATGAAACGTATGTTGCTTTTTCTATAAAAATAGAATATATATTACGTGCATCCGGCGCGGTGGGCGGCGGGTATCCGTGAGAGAAGTGCATATGGAAGGGGTGGAGCGCCAGCTTGACCTTGTGACCGTCGGGCGATCCAGCATCGACCTGTATGGCGAGCAGACCGGCGGTCGCCTCGAGGACATGACCTCGTTCGCCAAGTACATCGGCGGCAGCCCGACCAACACGGCAATCGGTGCCGCGCGACTGGGTTTGCGCAGCGCCTTGATCACCCGCGTGGGTGACGACCATTTCGGCCGTTTCATCCGCGAGCAGCTGGTGCGCGAGGGCGTGCGCGCCGATGGCGTGGTCACCGATCGTGAACGCCTGACCGCGCTGGTGTTCCTGGGCATCCGCGATCCGGACACCTTCCCGCTGATCTTCTACCGCGAGAACTGCGCCGACATGGCGCTCGTCGTGGCGGACATCGACATGGAACTGGTGCAGTCGACGCGCGCGGTGCTGATCAACGGCACCCATCTTTCGCAGCCCCATGTGTTCGAGGCTTCCGTGCATGCGTGCGAGCTGGCGCGCGCGACGGGCGGGAAAGTGGTCTTCGACATCGATTACCGACCGGTGCTGTGGGGACTGACCGGCAAGGACCGGGGCGAGAACCGCTTCGTCGCCGATGCCGGCGTGACCGCGCGCCTGCAGCAGGTACTGCCGCTGTGCGATCTGATCGTGGGCACCGAGGAGGAGATCCACATCCTCGGCGGTTCCACCGACACGATCCAGGCGCTGCGTGCGATCCGGACGCGCAGCGCCGCGTTGCTTGTGTGCAAGCGCGGCGCGTCGGGGTGTTCGGCGTTTCCCGCGGCGATTCCGGACAGCCTGGACGACGGCGTGGTCGGCCGCGGTTTCCGGATCGAGGTGTTCAACGTGCTCGGTGCCGGTGATGCGTTCATGGCCGGTTTCCTGCGTGGCTGGTTGCGTGACGAGCCGCTGGCGACCTGTTGCGAATACGCCAATGCCTGCGGTGCGCTGGTGGTCTCGCGTCATGGCTGCGCGCCGGCCATGCCGACCTGGAAAGAGTTGCAGCTGTTTCTCGACGGCAGCGAACGCCCCTTTCGCCTGCGCGACGATGCCGCGTTGGAACAGGTCCACTGGGCGACCACGCGCAACCGCGTGCACGAGGACCTGACCGTGCTGGCGGTGGATCATCGCAGCCAGTTCGAGGATTTGTGCCGCGAGACCGGCGCCGATCCGGCGCGCATCCCCGCGTTCAAGGCATTGGTGCTGCAGGCGATCGACCGGCTGGCCGGCGATGGCGACCTTTTTGGCGTGTTGCTGGATGGCCGCTACGGCATGCGCGCGCTGGAGGCCGCGGCCGATCGGCCATACTGGATCGGCCGTCCGATCGAGCTGCCCGGCTCGCGCCCGCTGGTGTTCGAAAGCTCCGCCGACGTGGCCACCGAACTGCTCACCTGGCCGTACAACCACGTCGTCAAATGCCTGGTGTTCTATCACCCGGACGATCCGCAGGACCTGCGCGAACAGCAGGAGCGGCAGCTGCTGCGGCTGCAGGATGCCTGTCGCAAGACCCGGCATGAACTGCTGGTGGAAGTGATTGCGTCGCGCCACGGGGCGATCGACCAGCACACGGCGGCACGCGCGATCCAGCGCCTCTATGATCGGGGCATGAAACCTGACTGGTGGAAGCTGGAGCCCGCCGCCGACATCGCCACATGGGAGAACATCGAGCGCGTCATCCGCGACAACGATGCGGCCTGCCGTGGCGTGCTGCTGCTCGGCCTGCAGGCGCCCAGCGATCAACTGGTCGATTCGTTCCGCATCGCCGCGGCCAGCCCGATCGTCAAGGGCTTTGCCGTGGGCCGCACGATCTTCGCCGACGCCGCCGCGCGCTGGCTGGACGGCAGCTTCGATGACGAGGCGGCCATCGCCGACCTGTCCGCCCGCTTCGGGGTGCTGGTCGATGCGTGGCACGCCGCGCGGACCGCGGCATCGGGCGCACGGAAGGAGGCAGTGTGAGATGACGAGCGTGCGACTCACCGCGGCCCAGGCCACGATCCGCTGGCTCGCCGCGCAACATGTGACCGTCGACGGGCGCGAGCTGCCGTATTTTGCCGGTGCCTGGGCGATCTTCGGGCATGGCAACGTGGCGGGTCTGGGCGAGGCGCTGCATGCGGCGCGCGACACGTTCCCCACCTGGCGCGCGCACAACGAGCAGGGCATGGCGCACGCGGCGATCGCCTACGCGAAACAGATGCGCCGGCGCCGCGCGATGGTCTGCACCACCTCGATCGGCCCCGGCGCCACCAACATGGTCACCGCCGCGGCGCTGGCCCACGTCAATCGCCTGCCGGTGCTGCTGTTGCCCGGCGACGTGTTTGCCAGCCGCCAGCCGGACCCGGTGCTGCAGCAGGTGGAGAGCTTCAGCGACGGCACCGTTTCGGCCAACGACTGCTTCCGCCCGGTGTCGCGCTATTTCGATCGCATCATGCGGCCCGAACAGATCATGGACGCGCTGCCGAAGGCGCTGGCCACCATGCTCGATCCGGCCAGCTGCGGTCCGGCGACGATCGCGTTCTGCCAGGACGTGCAGGCGGAAGCTTTCGATTATCCCGAAGCCTTTTTCAATCGTCGGTTCTGGCGCGAGCGACGCCAGGACGCCAGTGAGGAGGAACTGCAGGCGCTGGTCGACGCACTCAAGGCGGCGAAGCACCCGTTGCTGATCGCCGGCGGTGGTGTGCTTTACAGCGAAGCCGAGCAGACGCTGGCGGCGCTGGTGGAGGCCACTGGCCTGGCCGTGGCCGAGACCCAGGCAGGCAAGGGCGCGTTGCCGTGGAATCATCCCGCTGCACTGGGTTCGATCGGCGTCACCGGTTCCAGCGCGGCGAACGCTGCAGCGGCCCGTGCAGATCTGGTGGTGGGTATCGGCACCCGACTGGCAGATTTCACCACCGGTTCGCGCAGCCTGTTCACGCACGCCTGCAAGATCCAGATAAACGTGCAGCCGTTTGACGCACATAAACACGATGCGACGGCGGTGGTTGGCGATGCGCGCAAGGTACTGCAATCACTGGCCACGGCGCTGGATGACTGGCATGCACCGGCGCGTGCCGCGCAGGAAGTGGATGCGTGGCATGCCGCGGTCGACGCCGTTACTGCTGGCGCGCCCAGCCAGACGCTGCCCAGCGACGCGCAGGTGATCGGCGTGGTGCAACGCGGTGTTTCCGACGACGCGATCGTGGTGTGCGCCGCCGGTGGATTGCCGGGTGAACTGCACAAGTTGTGGCGGGCCACGCGTGCTGGCGGTTATCACGTCGAGTACGGCTACTCGTGCATGGGCTACGAGATCGCCGGCGGTCTCGGTGTGAAGATGGCGGCGCCCGATCGCGAGGTGGTTGTGATGGTCGGCGACGGCAGCTACCTGATGCTGAACTCCGAGCTGGCCAGTTCGGTGATGCTGGGCCGGAAGTTGATCGTGGTGGTGCTGGACAACCATGGCTACGGCTGCATCAACCGCCTGCAGCACGCCACCGGTGGCGCCGGTTTCAACAATTTGCTGGCCGACACCACGCACGAGACGCTGCCACAGATCGACTTTGCCGCGCACGCCGCCAGCCTCGGCGCGCTGTCCGAACATGTTGCCACGTTGGGTGAGCTGGAATCGGCGATCGCGCGAGCGCGTGCGGCGACTCGCAGCTACGTGGTGGTGATCGATACCGATCCGCTGAAAACCACCGAAGCCGGCGGCTGGTGGTGGGACGTGGCGGTACCGCAAGTTTCCGAACGCCCCGAGGTCGAGGCTGCGCGTCGCGCCTACGACGAGGGCATACGTCAGAAGAAGGATTTGTCATGAGCATCCGTTTCGGCGTCAGCCCGATTGCCTGGGCCAACGACGACATGCCCGAACTGGGCGGCGACACGCCCTTGGAAAGCATTCTCGCGGACATCCAGGAGCTGGGTTTCGAGGGCGTCGAGCTGGGCGGGAAATTCCCGCGCCACGCGTCCCAGTTGAAGCCGCTGCTGGAACGCCACGGACTGGATTTGATCGGCGGCTGGTACAGCGGATCGCTGCTGGCGCAATCGGCGCAGGACGAGATCCTGGCCTTGCAGCCACACCTGAACCTGCTCAAGGCGATGGGCAGCACCGTGTTCGTGTTTGCCGAAACCAGCAATGCTATCCACGGCCAGCGCGGCACGGCCATGCGCGCCACGCCGCAGCTGGATGCCGATGGCTGGGGTGTGTTTGGCGAGCGTCTGACTGCGGTGGCCGACTACATCCAGGCGCAGGGATTGCGTTTTGCCTACCACCATCACCTGGGTACGGTAGTCGAGCGTGCCGTCGATCTCGATGCGTTTCTCGCACACACCGGGTCATCGGTGGGACTGACCCTGGATACCGGTCATGCTGCGCTCGGTGGCATCGACGCCTTGCAGTTGATTGCCGATCATCCCGAGCGCGTGGCGCACGTCCATTGCAAGGACGTGCGCTGGAACGTGTTCAAGGAGGTGCACGGTGCAGGCTCCAGCTTCCTCGATGGTGTGCTCGCGGGCATGTTCACGGTGCCGGGTGACGGCGGCCTGGATTACGCGAAGCTGATGACTGCTTTGGCTGGTATCCACTACAGCGGCTGGATCGTGATCGAGGCGGAACAGGACCCGGCGTTGGCCAACCCACGCATCTACGCGAAGCTCGGCCTGGCCACGCTCAAGCAGCGTGCCGCCGAGGCTGGGTTGCGCTGATGGCTGATCTGCGCATTCGTCCAGGTGATCCCGATGCCGCCGGCGTCGTGCTCGAGGTGACCCCCGCCAGCGCAGGCTGGAAGCATGTCGGGTTCAAGGTGGTGAAGCTCGCTCCCGGCCAGCGCCTCGCCGGCGGCGAGGCGGGGCGTGAAGTCTGCCTGGTAGTGGTCGCGGGCATGGCCGATATCGACGCGGGTGGGCAGCACTTCATGCATGTCGGTGGTCGCAGCAGTCCGTTCGAGGACCGTGCTCCCGGCGCCGTGTACGTGCCTGCCGGCGTGAACTATGAAGTGATCGCAAGCGGGCCGGTCGAGCTGGCCGTTTGCACGGCTCCCGGATCGGGCGAAGGGTATCCGCGGCTGATCGCCGAGTCGGCGATGAGCCGCGAGGTGCGCGGCGATGGCACCAATACCCGCTACGTGCGCAACATCCTGCCGCAGACCGAGCCGGCCGACAGTTTGCTGGTGGTCGAGGTGATCACGCCGGGCGGGCATTGGTCCAGCTATCCGCCGCACAAGCACGACACCGCCGAGGCGGGTGCAGAAACCGCGCTGGAGGAAACCTATTACCACCGCTTGAACCCGCCTCAGGGCTTCGCGTTTCAGCGGGTCTACACCGACGACCGCTCGCTCGACGAAACCGTGTGTGTCGAGGACGGTGACGTGGTGATGGTGCCACGCGGCTACCACCCGGTGGGCACGTCGCACGGCTACGACCTGTACTACCTCAACGTGATGGCGGGACCGCACCGCCAGTGGATTTTCCGCAACGACCCGGCACACGACTGGATCGCCCGACGCAACACCTCATCCAAGGAGTGAGCCATGCGCAGTATTGAACATTTCATCGACGGTCAGACCGTGGTGGGTACTTCCGGTCGCCACGGCGACGTGTTCGACCCCAACAGCGGCCAGGTGCAGGCAAAAGTGTCGCTGGCCAACGCCGCCGAACTGGAGCGCGCGGTGCAGAGTGCTGCCGCGGCACAGCCGGGCTGGGCCGCGGTGAATCCGCAGCGGCGGGCGCGGGTGATGATGGAATTCGTGCGCCTGCTCAACGTGCACAAGAACGAACTGGCCGAGCTGCTGGCCAGCGAACACGGCAAGGTGGTCTCCGACGCGCACGGCGACGTGCTGCGCGGGCTGGAGGTGATCGAGTTCGCCTGCGGCATTCCGCATCTGCTGAAGGGTGAATACACCCAGGGCGCCGGTCCCCGTATCGACGTCTATTCGGCATTGCAGCCGCTTGGCGTGGTGGCTGGCATCACCCCGTTCAATTTTCCGGCGATGATTCCGATGTGGATGTTCGGTCCGGCGATCGCCAGCGGCAACGCGTTCATCCTCAAGCCGTCCGAGCGTGACCCCTCAGTGCCGGTGCGGCTGGCTGAACTGATGATCGAGGCCGGCCTGCCGCCGGGCATCCTCAACGTGCTGCATGGCGACAAGGAGATCGTCGACGCGATCGTGGAGCATCCCCGGATCAAGGCGGTGAGCTTCGTCGGTTCGTCGGACGTGGCGCAATCGGTGTATGCCAATGGCGCGAAGCACGGCAAGCGCGTGCAGTGCATGGGCGGCGCCAAGAACCACGGCATCGTGATGCCGGATGCCGACCTCGACCAGGTCGTGGCCGACCTGATGGGCGCAGCCTATGGCTCGGCCGGTGAGCGTTGCATGGCATTGCCGGTCGTGGTGCCGGTGGGCGAAGCCACCGCGGAGGCGTTGCGCGCGAAACTGCTGCCGGCGATCGCCGCGTTGCAGGTCGGTGTGTCCAGCGACGCCAACGCGCATTACGGGCCGGTGGTGTCGGCAGCGCACAAGGCACGTATCGAGTCCTACATCCAGCTTGGCGTGGACGAGGGCGCGGAGCTGGTGATCGATGGACGCGGGCTCTCCGTCCCCGGCCATGAGAAGGGTTTCTTCCTCGCACCGACGCTGTTCGATCACGTCACCGCCGGCATGAAGAGCTACCAGGACGAGATCTTCGGCCCGGTGCTGCAGATCGTGCGCGCGCGCAGTTTCGAGGAGGCACTGGCGCTGCCATCGGAGCATCCCTACGGCAACGGCGTCAGCATTTTCACCCGCAGCGGCGACGCCGCGCGCGAATTTGCCGATCGGGTCGAGGTGGGCATGGTCGGCATCAACGTGCCGATCCCGGTGCCGGTGGCGTACCACAGCTTCGGTGGCTGGAAGCGCTCGGGTTTCGCCGACCTCAATCAATATGGCATGGACGGCGTGCGCTTTTACACCCGCACCAAGACCGTCACGCAGCGCTGGCCCCGGGGAGGCGAGGCGATCGAACAGAGTTTCGTTATTCCAACTCTGTAGAAAGTGGAATTAATCTTCCAATTTTGGTGAAAATGAAATAGGCTGGCCATAACGAGACCGCGCACCGGCGTGGGTCCATCGAGGGGGAATCGTCATGGCGGGTGGATGGCTGGCTTATTTCGCAACCGGCGCAGACCAGCCCGAGCTCGCCGACAAGGACGTCATCGACCGGCAGTACCGCAAACATCGCCTGCGCGTGATGCTGGCGATCACCCTGGGTTATGGCCTGATCTACACCTGCCGGCTGGCGCTGGGCGTGGTCAAGAAACCGATCATCGATGCCGGCATCTACACGCCGGCCGAACTCGGCCTGATCGGATCGGCGCTGTTCTACACCTATGCGATCGGCAAGCTGACCAACGGCTTCCTCGCCGACCACGCGAACATGAAGCGCTTCCTCGCGTTCGCCTTTCTCACCACCGCGCTGTGCAATCTGGCGATGGGTTTCGTCACCACGGTGTGGCTGGCGGTGATCCTGTGGGGGTTGAACGGCTGGTTCCAGAGTTTCGGCGCCCCCGGGGGCGTGGTGGCGATGACGGCATGGTTCTCCAACCGCGAGCGCGGGCGCACGTACGGGATCTGGAGCACCGCCCACTCGATCGGCGAGGGCCTGACCTTCCTCGTCGTGGGTGCCACCGTGGCCACGTTCGGCTGGCGCTTCGGCTTCTGGGGGCCGGGCATGATCGGCGTGGCCACCGCGATCAGCGCCTACCTGCTGCTGCAGGATCGTCCGTCCACGCTGGGGCTGCCGCCGGTCAACGAGTGGAAGCACGACAACTTCGGTGAGGCGGCCAAGCCGAAGATCACTTCGGTGCTCAAACTCCAGTTGTCGATCCTGAAGATCCCGGCGATCTGGGTGCTGTGCCTGGCGTCGGCCACGACCTACGTCACTCGCTACGCGATCAATTCGTGGGGCGTGCTCTACCTGCAGGAAGTGCACGGCTATTCGCTGACCATGGCCGGCACCTTGTTGATGATCAGCACGCTGGCGGGCATGGCCGGTGCGGTCGCGTTCGGCTTCATTTCCGACAAATTGTTCGACGCGCATCGCCCGCCAGTGAACCTGATCTTCGCGTTGCTGGAGCTGGCCGGCCTGTTCCTGTTCTTCTACGGGCCGAACCATCTGTACTCGCTGATCATTGCGATGGTGTTGTTCGGCATGGGGCTGACCGGCCTGGTCACGTCGCTGGGTGGCCTGTTTGCGGTGGACATCGCGCCCAAGCGCGTGGCTGGCGCGGTGATGGGGGTGATCGGCATCTGCAGCTATATCGGCGCGGGGATCCAGGAACAGGTTTCCGGTACCTTGATCCAGCATGGCATGACGATCGTCGATGGCGTGCGTCACTACAATTTCGGTCCGGCGATCGCGTTCTGGGTCGGCTCATCCATTCTTTCCATGCTGCTGGCGTTGAGCCTGTGGCGTACACGACGCAGAGACTGAACCCATGCACGCTTCGACTGAACTGAAGGCCATGATCAAGGCGGCGCAAGTGGCCGGAGACGGCCTGCTGCAGCGCTTCGGTCAGCTCGGCGAGCTGGTGACACGCACCAAGTCCGGGCCGGCCGACCTGGTGTCGATTGCCGACGAGGAAGCCGAGCGCACCACGCGCGAGATCCTGGGAAAAGCACAGCCATCGTTTGGTTTCCTCGGCGAGGAAAGCGGCGCGAGCGGTGGCAGCGACGATGCGCAGAGCTGGATCGTCGATCCGCTGGATGGCACCACCAACTTCCTGTTCGGCACGCCGCTGTGGGGCGTCAACATCGCGCTGGCGCGCGAGGGCGCGGTGGTTGCCGGTGTCACCTGGCTGCCGGCGTTGAAGGAGATGTACGTCGCGGCGGAAGGCGAGGGCAGTTGGCTCAATGGCCAGCGTATCCACGTTTCCACCCGTCATCGCCTGGTCGACAGCGTGCTCGGCTGCGGCATTCCCTTCGCCGGCAAGCCGGATCACCCCGTGTTCGCCCGCGAGATGGCGCTGTTGTCCAACGAGGTCGCGGGCATCCGCCGCACCGGCGCCTGCTCGGTCGACATGGCCTACGTCGCCGCCGGCCGCTGGGACGCGTACTGGGAACGCTCGCTCAACGCGTGGGACATGGCACCGGGAATCATCCTGGTGCGCGAGGCCGGTGGAGTGGCGACGTCGGTGAGCGGTGGGACGGTGGATATCCATGGCGGCAACGTCTGCGTTTCCAACGGCGCCATCCAGGACGCGCTGATCGAACGGCTCAACCGCGCCCTGAGCGACGGGTAAGCAGCTCAACGCGCCCTTGTAGGGCGGGCTCCGCCCGCCGCCCTCGAACCTGACCAGTCCTTCGTAGCCTCGACTGACGCCCACGCTCCCATTCATTGGCCATGCGCCATGTTGGATGCGTCAGCGCGCCGTCATGCCACCATCGACGCGGTAGTTCGCCCCGGTCAGGAACTTGCCCCGATCCGACACGAGCAGCGCGACGACCTCGGCAATGTCCTCGGTGGCGCCGATGCGGCCCATCGGCAGATGCTGAAGCCAGGCCTCGGTGGAGAATCCCGGCGTGGTCCGGGCGAACTCGTCGGAACCTGGTGTTGCGATGACGCCGGGCGATATGACGTTCACGCGGATGCCCGGCGCGACTTCGAGAGCGAGCGTGCGTGAGTAGTACTCGAGGGCCGCCTTGGCGGCGCCGTAGTGCGCGAAGGGGCCGAACGGTATCGTCGCCGCCGCCGAAGATATGTTCACGACGGCTGCGGCCTCGGAGTTCCGCAGCGCGGGGAGGACCGCGTTGGTGAGGCGGATTGCGGCGAAGAGGTTGAGAGCGAAGCTGTCGTGCCACGCCTCGTCGGGAATCGTCGAGGCCCCTTCCAGGAACGCGCGCGCACCGCCCGCGTTGTTCACCAGGATGTCGAGGCCGCCGAGCGCCGCCAGCGCCTGTGTCGCGATGGCCTTCACACCTTCGCTCGTGGCGACGTCGCCGGTGACGAAGATGGCTCCGGCGGGCATGTCGTCGTCAGGCTTGCGCGCAGCGACTACGACCTTGGCGCCGGCATCGAGCAGGCGCTGCGCGACGGCCGCGCCGATGCCGCGCGTGCCGCCGGTGACCAGCGCACGGCGGCCGCTGAGTTCGTTCGAGAGTTCGGGTTTGTTCGACATGGGATATTCCTTTTGTAGAAAGTTGATGTGTCCCGAGCAGTCATGCGACTGAAGGGAGCGGCTGGTCAGATTTGGGCCAGTCCGCCGTCGACGGCCAGCTCGCTGGCGGTCATGAAACTGCTGTCCGACGACGCGAGGAAAGCCGCCGCCGCGCCGATCTCCGCCGGTTCGGCCATGCGTTGCAGCGGATTCATCGAGGCGAACGTCTTCATGCCTTCCTCGCCCACCGCGGCCTTCGCCAGTTCGGTCGCCGTCGGTCCAGGCGACAGCACGTTGACCCGGATGCCGGTACCTTTGAGGTCCTGCGCCCAAGTCCGGGCGAGGTTGCGCACGGCCGCCTTGCTCGCGCTGTAAACGCCGAATGCCGGGGCGCCCGTGGTGCCGGCGCTCGATCCGGTGAGGATGATCGAACCGCCCTGGCCCATCAGCGGCAGTGCTTTCTGCACCGTGAAGATCGTGCCCTTCACATTGGTGTCGAAGGTGTCGTCGATGTGCTCGGCGGTGATCTGGCCCAGCGGAAGCAGGCTGCCCGTCCCCGCGTTGGCGAACACGGTGTCGAGAGTGCCGCGCTCCGCCTTCACCGCCGCGTAAAGGCGGTCAAGATCGGCCTCGTCGGAAACCGAGCCCTGCACCGCGCGGGCGTTGGGGCCGAGCTCGGCCAGCGCGGCGTCGAGCGCTTCCTGCCGGCGGCCGAAGATGAAGACGAAGGCGCCTTCCTCGATGAAGCGCTTTGCCGCCGCGCGGCCGATGCCGGTGGCGCCGCCGGTGACCACGGCGGTCTTTCCATTCAACTTGCTCATGTCATGAATCCTCTGCGGAACCTCGATAACCCTGCTTCAAACTCGTCATCCCAGCGAAAGCTCGGATCCAGCGTCTTGGCTGTTCAGCGAGGCCGAGTCGCTGGATTCCAGCTTTCGCTGGAATGACGGAGGCTTGAGGCTTACCGGAGGTCCATTGGTTGGAATGATTACGATGCGGCGCCGGCGGTCGCCGGTCGCTCGGACTCGTTCTTGAACAGGTCCTGGAAAATCAGCGGGCCCCAGACGCGGCCGCGTGCCTGCACCAGCGTGCCGCCCTCATCGAACTTGCCGAGGTTGACGGGGGCGAACCCGAGTCGCTTGGCAAGGTCCGCCACTTCCGCGGTGGCCGCCTCGTTGTCGCTCGCCAGGAACACGACCCGATGGCGGCCCTGGACCTCTGGGTCGGTGGCCAGCGTGCGCGACGGCAAGTGATTGAAGCCCTTGACCAACCTGGCACCCGGGAACGACTTGGCGACGAAGGCGGAAGAGGGGAGCCCGTCGAGCGTTTCGACGGGGTCATTCGTGTTCATCGCGTCGATGATCGTTTTGCCCCGCCAATCCGGAAGAGCCTTGGCGACCTCGCGATGCCCCTCGAAGAGAACGGCCAGGAAAATCACGTCCGCCTTGAGAGCTTCCCGCAGCGTCGTGGGGATAACCGTGGGCCCGATCGCCTGGGCTCGCGGCAACAGCGCTTCGGGCGGTCGCCGACTGGCGACGGAGACTTCGATGTTGTTGCGGGCGAAAGCGTGGGCCAGGGCCTGGCCGATGGCACCGAAACCAATGATGGCGTAGCTCATGAAGATGGTCCTTTTCAGTATGGGATGGGGTGCGCCGGCCCGTTCGGGCCGGTTGCTCCAACAATCTGGGTCGCTTGACGCATCAACACAATTGACGAAAAATCGCTTGATACGATCTAGTTTTTGGATAACTCGTGCTCGACAACGTCACCATCAACCAGCTGCGTGCGTTCGTTGCGGTGTGTGATCAGGGGAGCTTCTCGGGTGCGGCGCGGAAACTCGCGCGCGCGCAGTCGGCCATCAGCCACGCGATCAAGTCGCTGGAAAGTGCGTTCGATGTCGAGTTGTTCGAGCGCAACACGCGCAAGGCGCAGCTCA
Organism: Rhodanobacter sp. G2-10; assembly: GCF_055809185.1. Taxonomy (NCBI): domain Bacteria; kingdom Pseudomonadati; phylum Pseudomonadota; class Gammaproteobacteria; order Lysobacterales; family Rhodanobacteraceae; genus Rhodanobacter; species Rhodanobacter sp. G2-10. Next base: position 1,142,308 of record NZ_CM147900.1, read on the forward strand.
CCGCAGCAGGCCGCAGCCTGCTGCCGGACGCACGGGCGGTGATCTCGCGCACCGAAGAAATGAAGAACCGCGCCGGCGCGATCGCCAAGGCCGGCGTGCCGCAGGTGTCGGTGGCGGTCGATGCCTACTTCCCGCGCACCCACCTGATCAACGGTTTGCGGACACTGCAGGAAGAGTTTCCGACCGCCGCGATCAACCTGCGCATCACCACCATGCAGGGCGGCGAGCACCTGGTGCTCGAAAGAGTATGTGCCCTGGCCGTCACGATCGAAAACGTGCCGGAGGTGAACCCGGACGCCATCGAACGCCATTGGTTGCGCGAGGAGGAAATGGTGACGGTATGCGCGCCATCCCATTCGCTCGCTTCGACCGCCAAACCCATCCCCGTGGACGAGTTCGGCCGCCACACCCAGATCGTCGTCACCGACAACCAGCCCGGCGCAGAAAAAAGCCAGCAGGGCGTCGCCGGCAAGCGCCAGTGGCTGGTCAACGACCTCGGCGCCAAACGCGACCTGCTCAAGGCCGGTCTCGGCTGGGGGCACTTGCCACGGCACCTCGTCAGCGAGGATCTGGCAAGCGGAGAACTCGTCGAACTGGAGCGCCGCGCCTGGCACATGGGGCCGCTCACATTCATGGTCTCGCAGCGGCGGGGGTGCGATCTTTCAGCGTGTGAGGCGCGGCTGGTCGGGCTGCTTGGGCGACGTCCTCCCAGTTTTGAGTAGCAAACCCGTTTGGAGTCGAATCCCTCAACTGAAGGAGGTTGGACGTGAAGAAGCGCATATTCGGAGAGCATCTCATCGGCCTCCTGCGTGACGCGGAAGCCGGCGTGGCGGTGCAGGACCCGTGTTGCAGGCACGGCTTCCGCGAAGCCTCGCACTACCTGGAGAACGAGATCACCCGCGGCGGAACAATCGTGTCAGGGACAATTTTCCTGATCGAAAGGCTCAACCACGCACTAAGCGACGCGTGAGCGGGCCCACGCCCGATCGCCATGTAGGGCGGGCTCCGCCCGCCGCCGTCGGATGGCGGTACATCTTGCCCGATTGCGACAGGCGCGCCCACGTAGGGTGAGGAACACGATGCTCTCGCAGTTCTTGCTGCCGGGATTGCCTCACCCACCAAAACTCCTGCGCAAGGTCACGCTGACGACGCCGGGGGTGCGGCGACGACGGCGCTCTACTTCATCGAGCGTCGCTGCTGAACGCGGACCATCGTATTTTCGGCGCGTTTCGATGAAGTCGCGACCGAACAGATCGGTCACTTCCGCGCGCAGGCGCCAGTGCGGGTCGAGGTTGTGTTCGACGAATACGGTCCAGCCCATGGCTTCCGATTCGCGCTTGACCTCGTCGTAGCGGATCTTGGTCTTGCGCTCGGCGATGTGGTCGAGTGCGATGCCCCAGTGCAGGTTCCAGGCTGGGAGATCCTGGGTCAGTGCGATTTGACCTTCGACCGGCTTCTCGCCCGAGATGGGGCGGGACTGGCCGGTGACCGGGTCGGTCACCCGGCTGCGTCGCCACAGCATCGAGGAGGTGAGCCTCGCACCGCTGAAACCGATGTCGTCCAGCGGCAACGACAGTTCGAGCGCCAGCGTATCGCGACGACCGTTTCCGATGTTGCCCGGTGCGTCGAACACATCGTCCGGAGTAATCACCAGCACGCGGTCGACCGCATCGCTGATGCGGTCGTGGGTCCAGCTGACGGTGAACGCGGCGTCAGTCAGGAACTGGTGTTCCCATGCCGCCGTCATGCGCCAGGTCTTGTCCGGCTCGAGTTCAGCGTTGCCGGCGCTGACCTGGTTGTTCTCCAGCGAGGCGGAAGCGACGAAATCGGAGAAGTCGAGCTGGCCCACTTCGCGCGACAGCGACAGGCGCAACTGGTCGCGCGAATCAACATCCCATTGCAGCGCCGCGCGCGGCTTGGGATAAATGAAGCGACGGGTGAGCGGACTGTCGCCTGTCTGTTCGATGGCGGATTTCTCCACGCGCAAACCGGCATCGAGCACCCAGCGCTGCCAGGGCTTCCAGGTCGCGCCAAGCGCCATCTCCACGCGCTTTTCCTCGACGCGCACATTCGAGCCGGGCAGGGTGGCGGCGTTGCCGTTGCTCTGCAGGTGGGCGGCGCTCTGAAGGAAATTGAACGCACCTTCCAGCGATCCGGTGAGCGACAGCGTGTCGGACCAGGCGTGGGTCAGGTCGAGGCGACCGATACTTTCGCCGGTGCGCGTGCGCTGGTCGAAGGTCTCGTCCCCGTCGTCGTCGCGCGAGTGTTCCAGGTCATCCAGCCAGCCCAGGTGCTGGGTTGCCATCATTTCCAGTTTCGTGCGGTCGCCCAGGTCGCGCACATAACGCGCGCCGACTTCGGCTTGCCGGGTGTCTTCATTCTCGCGCACGACTTCGTCGCCGTCGTCACCGGCGAGATCGGTGTTGGTGCGTTCGCGTTCGCCACGCATGGCGGCGGTGAGCGTGAGCTGCCCGCCGGCCAGCGGACGGCGCCAGTTGCCGGTGAGCTCGCTCTGCTTGTCCACGACGCGCCGGTCCAGTCGTTCCCGCGATTGCAAGGCACCGTCGGGGCCGATGTGGTAGATCGTGCCGCGGCCGCTGTCGTCGTCCAGCTCTGGCGAGATGCTCGCGGCCAGCTCGAAGGCATGGGAGTCGCGACGACGACTGTATTCGAGCTTTGCCTGCGGCGACGACCAGCCGTCCGTGGATGCCATCCATCCCCCTTCGAGCGCACCCGCGCTGGTGGCCTCGTGCCGGCGCACGATATTGGCGAGCACCGCATAGCCGGCCATGTCGATGCCCGAGACGCCACCGCGGATCAGTTCGATGCGCTCGACCAATGCCGCCGGGATGCGCTTGAGCAGGGTCTTGGCGTCCTCGTGTTTGCTGGTCGGGCGGGCGCCATCGATCAGCACGTTGCCGCGCGCGCCCGCGTATCCGCGCACATCCGCGTCGGCATCGACGATCACGAAACCGGGCACGCGCAACAGCATGTCGTAGGCGTTGGCGGGCGCGCTGTCCCGGAACTCGCTGGCGGGATAGGTGCTGATCTCTTGCGTTGCCGCGCCGGGCTCACGGGCATGCGCGGACGGAGTCGACAGCAGCAATACGAGGAGGACAACGGAGATGGGCAGACTTGCACGCGTGCCGTAGGACATGGAGACTTCGATTCCACAGGTGTTTCCCGCAGTCTGTGCCTGCGTGGCTGACACGCGTCGTACGTTGCGTGTCAGCTTGTTGTCAGGACGGCTGTTGCAGGATCGGCCCATGAAAAACAATCGCTCACTGCGTCGACTCGCCATTCCGTGCTCGCTGGCCATGGCGTTGCTTCTGTTGTCGGCGCTGGCCCTTTCCCCGGTGGCGCTGGCCGATCATCACGACCATGACGATCATGTCGAGGCGCGCGCCTTGCTGCAGCGTGGCGAAATCTTGCCGCTCAGCCGGATCCTGCAGATCGTGCAGCAGCGCGAACCCGGTGACGTGATCGAGGTCGAGCTCGACAATGGCAAGCATGGCTGGGAGTACGAAGTGAAGGTGCTCACCGCAAGTGGTCGCGTGCGCAAGGTGAAATTGAACGCCGGCAGCGGCGTCATCCGCAAGGTGAAGGACGACTGATGCGTTGTCTCGTCGTCGAGGACGATCCCGACATTCAGGCCGATATCGCGCGTGCGCTCGAAGCGGCCGGTTTTGCGGTCGACCTTGCCGGCGATGGTGAAAGCGCCTGGTATCGCGGCGATGTCGAGGATTACGACGCGGCCGTGCTGGATCTGGGCTTGCCGCGACTGGACGGATTGTCGGTGCTGCGGCGCTGGCGCGCGGCGGGTCGTGCGTTCCCGGTGATCGTGGTGTCTGCCCGCGGCGACTGGACCGAGAAGGTCGAGGGTATCGAAGCCGGTGCCGATGATTACCTGGCCAAGCCTTTCGAGATGGGCGAATTGATTGCGCGCGTGCGCGGCCTGATCCGGCGCGGCGCAGGGCGGCTGTCCAGCATCGTCACGATCGGCCGACTGCGGCTCGATACCACGCGCATGAGTGCGACCTTCGATGGTGCGCCTGCGCGCTTGTCACCGCTGGAATTCCGCCTGCTCGATTACCTGTCGCATCAGGACGCCCGCGCCGTGTCGGCTGGCGAGCTGGCCGAGCATCTCTATGGCGCGGCGGAGGATAGCGACACCAATGCGATCGAGGCGATCGTGGCGCGTTTGCGGCGCAAGTTCGGTAGCGAACTGATCGTGACCCGACGTGGCTTCGGCTATCTGCTGGAAACCACATCGTGATCACCCGCTCGCTGCACTGGCGTCTGCTGGTCGGTGCGGTGGCCGCCATCCTGTTGGCGTTGGTGGTGGCCTGGTTGTTCATGACGCTGCTGTTCGAACGTCACCTGGAACGTCGCCTGCAGGCGGAGATGACGCGTGATGGCCTGCGTCTGGTCGCCGGGCTGGTGATCGAGCCGGATGGCGCATTGCAGGTCGAGCGACCACCCGTGGATTCGCGCCTGGAAACTCCGGCCGGTGGCTATTACTGGGAGGTGTCGAGCGCGCACAGCACGCTGCGCTCGCGTTCGTTGTGGGACGCCGATCTGCGCCGCCCTGCTGACCTTTCCGCCACCGACTGGCAGATGCAGCATGCCGAGGGGCCATACGGTCAGCGTGTCTCGATCCTCGAACGACGCGTCGAACTCACTGACGCCGGTCCGCCGGTGCTGGTCCAGCTGGCACTGGATAGTGCGCCCCTGGTATCGGCGCGCGCGGAGTTCGCTCGCGAGTTGGCAGCGTTTCTGGCGGTGCTGTGGCTGGCGCTGTCTGCCGCGGCCTGGTTGCAGGTGCGACTGGGATTGCGTCCGCTGGGCCGAGTGCGCAGTGATCTGGCGGTGTTGCGCGCCAACGCGAGCAGCCGGTTGCCGGAATCGCGCCTGCGCGAAGTGCAGCCGTTGGTCGACTCGATCAATGCGCTGGCAGATGCGCGTGAGCGCGACCTCGGCGTGGCCCGGCAACGTGCGGCCGACCTTGCACACAGCCTGAAGACACCGCTGTCGGCGATGGTGGCGCAGAGTCGGCGCGCGCGTGAAGCCGGTGCATCGCAGGCGGCGGATGGCCTGGACAGGTCCATTGCGGCGATCCGGCGCACGGTGGAGGCCGAATTGGCGCGTGCGCGAGTCGCGGTGATCCGACGCCAGCGCGGCGGCAACGCCGCCGTGCGTGACACCGTCGAAGGTCTGCTGACCGTGCTCGAGCAGACTGATCGCGGTGGCGAACTGGCGTTCTCTATCGATATTCCGGCCAGCCTGCATCTGGCAGTGCAGCCGACGGATCTCTCGGAGATTCTCGGCGCGGTGCTGGAGAACGCGGTGCGTTATGCGCGTCGACAGGTGAGGGTCAGTGCACAGGCGGGACCGGAGTGGGCCAGCGTCAGCATCGAGGACGATGGCCCGGGTATCGCGGCGGAACAGACTCGCGAGGCCCTGATGCGCGGTGGCCGTCTGGACGAGGCGAACCAAGGTAGCGGGCTGGGCCTGGCGATTGCGCGCGAACTGGTTGAAGCCACTGGCGGCACGATCGCCATGGCGCGATCTGCGCTGGGCGGATTGAGGGTCGACTTCTGCTGGGGGCCCGGAACGGTGACATCAGGCAACCACGACGCCTGAACCCGAGCGACGGGTCAGTGCCCCCGATCGTGGAAGCGACCGGTGCCGCTGCTGATGGAGAAATTGACGACCCCGCTGGGGTCGTCGCAGCTTCCGAACGCCTTGCTGACGCTGACCGTGCCGGTCTGGTAATTGCCGTTCACGTGGCGACCGCTCATCACGCCCACGCCGACGCTGCCATGCACTTGCGGCTGGTTGTAGGTCGAATCATCACACGGAGGCCGGGCGTCACTGGCGACTTCGGTATTGCCCATGCGGCCACTGGTGTCGCCGTAGTACACGCCGGGCGCGCTGCTGGACGGACTGGCGGCCACGGCAGCGCTGCTGCTTGCAGCGGGCAGGTCACTGGGCGGCAGCTTCAGGTTGAGTGGCTTGCTTGCGCTTTGCGCCCATGCCGATGTGACCATCAGGGTGGCCAACATGGCGGGAAAAAACCGTGGGATGTTCATGCGCACTCCTGGGTTGCCACACATTCAACGCACCATACCGCGTTGGCGCGTACATCCTTGTTGGAAAGGTGCCACGCCGACAAGTTCCAAGACATGCCAGTTTCGTAGGGCGGGCTCTGCCCGTCGGCCTTTCGACGAGGCAGTGCGGCAAAGGACGGCGGGCAGAGCCCGCTCTACGGGGTCGAGGCGGCGAGGGAGGGGCGGCGGGCGGAGGGTTTCGATCCGCTGGACTCGCCGCGGTCCACGCGGCAGCAGCCCGGCGCGGCTTGTGAGTTTGCGAGCGCCGGCGTACATGGTGACTTCGCCCTTGCCTTCGCTGACCACGGCAACGCCGGCCACCAAGTTCCCAGGCATGCCAGTTTCGTAGGGCGGGCTCTGCCCGCCGGCTTTTCGACGAGGCAGTGCGGCAAAGGGCGGCGGGCAGAGCCCGCCCTACGGGATCGAGGTGGCGAGGGAGGGGTGGCGGGAGGAGGTTTCGATCCGCTCGACTCGCCGCGGTCCACGCGGCAGCAGCCCGGCGCGGCTTGTGAGTTTGCGAGCGCCGGCGTACATGGTGACTTCGCCGTTGCCTTCGCTGACCACGGCAACGCCGGCCACCAAGTTCCCAGGCATGCCAGTTTCGTAGGGCGGGCTCTGCCCGCCGGCCTTTCGACGAGGCAGTGCGGCAAAGGGCGGCGGGCGGAGCCCGCCCTACGGGATCGAGGCGACGCGGGGGTGGCGGGCAGAGCCCGCCCTACGCGATCGGTGGTTCAGCCGGTGGTTTCGATTCGCTCGACTCGGCGCAGTCCGCGCGGCAGCAGGCCGCCGCGGCTGGCGCGGTTGCCGCCGTATTCGACCAGATCCGGCCATCTCAGGGTAAGTTTGCGGGCGCCGGCGTACATGGTGACTTCGCCCTTGCCTTCGCTGACCACGGCAACGCCGGCCACGCGTTCGCCCTCGGACAGCTGCTTCTTCGGAATCTCGATCAGCTTGTTGCCTTTGCCCTTGTCCAGTTCCGGCAGTTCGGCGACCGAGAACATCAGCAGGTGGCCTTCGGTAGTGACCACCACGATGCGGTCACGCGCGGGATCGGCGCTGATCTGCGGCGCCAGCACCCTGGCCTTGTCGGTAAGGCTGATGATCTGCTTGCCGGCCTTCTGCCGCCCGGTGAGCGCCTCGAAGCGGGTGACAAAGCCGTAGCCGAAGTCGCTGGCCAGGATCAGGCGGGTGTCGTTGTCGCCGGCAATCACCGCGTCGAAGCTGGCGCCCGAGGCCGGGCTGAAGCGGCCGGTGAGCGGTTCGCCGTTGCCGCGGGCCGAGGGCAGGGTGTGGGCGAGGGTCGAGTAGGCGCGACCGGTCGAGTCGATGAAGACCACCTGTTGGGTGGTGCGCGCCTTGACCGTGGCGAGCAGGCTGTCGCCCTCCCGATAGTTCAGGCCTTCGGCGTCGATGTCGTGGCCCTTGGCGGCGCGCGCCCAGCCTTTTTGCGAGAGCACCACGGTGACGGGCTCGCTGGCCACCAGCGCGCTTTCGTCCAGCGCATGCGCCACTTCGCGTTCGACCAGCGGCGAGCGGCGCGCGTCGCCGAATTTTTCAGCGTCGGCGCGAAGCTCGTCCTTGATCAAACCCTTCAGCTTGGCGGGTGATTTCAGCAATACGTTGATGCGCGCACGCTCCTCTTCGAGCTGGTCGGCTTCGGCGGAGATTTTCATCTCCTCCAGGCGGGCCAGTTGGCGCAGACGGGTTTCGAGGATGTAGTCGGTCTGCTCCTCGCTGAGCTTGAAGCGGGCCATCAGCACCGCCCTGGGCTCGTCCTCGGTACGCACGATGCGAATCACCTCGTCGAGGTTCAGATACGCGATGCGCAGGCCTTCGAGCAGGTGCAGCCGGCGTTCGACCTTGGCCAGACGGTTGTTCAGCCGGCGCGTCACCGTGGTGGTGCGGAAGCTCAGCCATTCGGTGAGGATGCGCTTGAGGTCCTTGACCTGCGGACGGCCGTCCAGACCGATCATGTTGAGGTTGACGCGGAAGCTCTTTTCCAGATCGGTGGTGGCGAACAGATGCTGCATGGTCTCGTCGGCATCGACGCGACTGGAGCGCGGCACGATCACCAGCCGAGTGGGATTTTCATGATCGGACTCGTCGCGCAGGTCCTCGATCATCGGCAGTTTCTTGGCACGCATCTGCGCGGCGATCTGCTCGAGGATCTTCGACGGGCTGACCTGGTGCGGCAGCGCGGTGATCACGATGTTGCCTTCCTCGCGCTGGTAGACGGCGCGGGCGCGCACCGAACCGCCCCCGGTCTGATAGATCGCCAGCAGGTCGGCGCGTGGGGTGATGATCTCCGCTTCGGTCGGATAGTCCGGGCCGGGCACGTGTTCGCACAGTTCGGCGACCGTGGATTTCGGTTCGTCCAGCAGCCGGATGCAGGCGGTGACCATTTCGCGCAGGTTGTGCGGCGGAATGTCGGTGGCCATGCCCACCGCGATGCCCATCGAGCCGTTCAGCAGCACATGTGGCACACGCGCAGGCAGCCAGCTGGGTTCTTCCAGCGTGCCGTCGAAGTTCGGCACCCAGTCGACCGTGCCCTGGCTCAGTTCGCCCAGCAGGGCTTCGGCGATCGGGCTGAGCCTGGACTCGGTGTAGCGCATCGCCGCGAAGCTCTTGGGGTCGTCCGGCGAGCCGAAGTTGCCCTGGCCATTGACCAGCGGATAGCGATACGAGAACGGCTGCGCCATCAGCACCATCGCTTCGTAGCTGGAGCTGTCGCCATGCGGATGGAACTTGCCGATCACGTCACCGATGGTGCGCGCGGATTTCTTCGGCTTGGCGGTGGCGTTCAGGCCCAGCTCGCTCATCGCATAGATGATGCGGCGCTGCACCGGTTTCAGCCCGTCGCCGACGAAGGGCAGGGCGCGGTCCAGCACCACGTACATCGAGTAATCGAGATAGGCCCGCTCGGCGTATTCCTTGAGCGGGATCTGTTCGTAATTGGCTTGCAGGTTCATTCAGTGGGGTCTGATGTGTGGCGCGCAACGCGCAGATAACCGGTCGATGGTGCCAGAAACCGGAAGCTTCTTGTAGGAGCGCACCGAAGTGCGCGACGGCTCTTGCTGTTGGGTCATTCAGAGCAAAAGCATCGAGCACTTCGCTGCGCTCCTACAGGCGTGTGGCCTCGATCGCCATCTTGTCGAGCTGGGCCTGCACGCTGTCCGGGCCGGCCAGGTGGGCCGCGCCGACGGCGATGAAGACGGTGCCGGGTTGCTTGAGCAGGCTGGCGACTTTTGCGGCCCAGGCCTGGTTTCGTTGTACCAGCAGGCGCTGGTAGAGTTCCGGGCTTTGCTGACGCATGTCGTCGTCTTCGATCCGCGCGATCCGCGCGATATCGCCTGTCTTCCAGGCATCGATCAGTTCGGTCAGTTGAGCCGGGCCCTTGTCGATGTCCCTGAGGGTCGAGCGCAGGAAGGCGATCTGGGTTGATTCGGGCATGTCGGCCAGCAGGCGGATTTGCTGCTCGGCCGTTTCCAGCCCAAGCACCGGCTTGCCTGCAGCCAGCATCTGCACCTTGAGCTGCTTGTCGACACCGTGCTGCGGATCGAGCCCGGCTTTCAGCAGGGGAGCCGCCGCCAGGGTCAAGGCGGCAAGCCAGGGCCGCATCATGTTCAGCGCCTGCATGCCACCGGGTACCCCGGCCTGTGTCGCCGCTGCCTCGAGCTTCTGCAGTTCGGCCGGCTCCAGCAGGCCACTCAGCGGGTGCGTGGGGTCTATCCCATGGCGCAGGACCAGCGCTGCGACGGTGGCCTGATCGTCATCGGTCAGCTCGATATACAGCGTCTGGCTGGCGGCCAGGGCCTTGTCCAGGCCCGGGTAATGCCAGTCGGTATCGGCCGGGAGCAGGTGGACGGTGCCGAACAGGTAAATCGTGGTGTCGGCGTCTTTCGCCACCCACAGCGCAGGACGAGCCGACGCGAGCAGGGGGAAGAACAAGGCGACAAGCAGCAGCAGGCGAAGTTTCATGGGTGCAGTGTCGGGCCAAGCCACCCGCCGGATCAATGGGCAAGGTCGCGCGGCACTTATTTGGCCAGCTTATCGACCATGCGCAGCAACACGCCGCCGCCGGGTACCAGGCTGCTGGCGATCTCCACGCCCAGGTCGAACAGCGTGTCGCGCGAGCCGAGTGAACGCATCATGTTCGACAACATGCGACCTTCGCGATTGACGCGGCCATTCAGTCCATCGATTTCGATGACGCCATGCTTGTCCTTCCAGAGGAAGTCGAACGCGTAGATTGGCCGGTAGTACAAGGTCATCGATTCGACTTCCAGCACGTCTTCGTGGATTTCGTCCGCGGCCAGAGGCTTCATCAGGCGCGATTTCATTTCCTGCACGAGGAACTGGGCGGTTACCGAGGGCACGATGAAGTGCGGTTCGCTGCTGGCTTGCACCACGTCGTGCACATAGTGGCTCACGTAATCGGCCAGCTCACGCGCAAGGTGTTCGCGCGCCATGCCATCGAAGTATTCCGCCAAGGCCAGCACGCTGCGGCAATGTTCCACGCCCGTCAGCTTCAAGACGTGGTTGGCGTCCGGCACGCATTCCCGGTTCAGCAGGCTCACGCTCTGGATATGCGTATTTCCCAGCGGGATCGAATAGGTCGTCTTCTTGTCGTAACGCGTGGTACGGACGGCCTTGATGTGCCAGAACGGCTCGTAACGCTTCTCGGTGGAATGCAGCGAGATGTCCGCCTCTTTCGGTCGATCCCACACCTTCATCCGCGCGAGCATGCCGAAGGCCTGCAGTTTTTCCTTGTCGGCGAACGCACGGGCCGAGCTTTCCGTATACACATCATCGAATACGCAGACCCGTTCTTCCATTGCAATCTCCAGCGTTGCGGTCGCCCGGCGCGGACGCCTGGACCGAAGGCCGACAGGCCTCAGGCGGATTATGAGCCTCAGCGCTGCGGGATTCGCAATCGCGGAGCAGAACCTCGGCAGCACGGATTGTCCGATCGTCGCGATCAGGATGCGCGGCAGGGCATGGTGTAGCTTTGGGCGGGTGCGAACCAGCTCTCTTTCACATGTCCGATAACGCGCCCGACATCGCGCAGCGTGGCTGGATCCTGGCAGCCCTGATGATGACCATGATGCTGGCGGCGATGGACACCACCATCGTCTCGACCGCGATCCCGCAGATCGTCGGCGACCTCGGTGGTTTTGCGCTGTTCACCTGGGTGATCTCGATCTACCTGCTGGCGCAGACGGTGACCATACCGATCTACGGCAAGCTGGCGGACACGTTCGGGCGCAAGCCGATCCTGCTGGTCGGCACGCTGGTCTTCCTGGCCGGCTCGGTCGCCTCGGCGCTGGCGTGGGACATGGTCTCGCTGATCGCATTCCGCGGCCTGGAGGGGCTGGGCGCCGGGTCGATCATGGCCACGGTGAACACGCTGGCCGGCGACTTGTATTCGGTGCGCGAGCGCGCGCGGATCCAGGGTTGGCTGTCCAGCGTATGGGGCGTGGCGGCGGTGGTCGGCCCGACCCTGGGCGGCGCGTTTGCCGAATATGCATCCTGGCGCTGGATCTTCCTGATCAACCTGCCGATCGGCGCGGTGTCGCTGGTCCTGATTGGCCGCTTCCTGCAGGAGCAGCCGTCACACCGGCGCCATCGCATCGACTATGCCGGTGCCGGGCTGGTCCTGGCCGCGGGCGGCGCTCTGGTGTTCGGATTGCTGCAAGGCGGCCAGGCGTGGCCGTGGCTGTCAACGCCCAGCCTCAGCGTATTTGCGGTCACCGCGCTACTAATCGCCGTAGCGGTCCTGGTCGAACGACGGGCGGCAGAACCGATCATGCCGGGGTGGCTCTGGCGTCATCGGGTGCTGGCGGGGACCAACCTCGCGATGGTCGGCATGGGGCTGGTGATGATGGGGCCGAATACCTACCTGCCAACCTTTGCCCAGTCGGTCCTTGGTTTGGGCGCCATTGCGGCGGGATTCGTATTGGCCGCGATCAGCATTGGCTGGCCGCTGGCCTCGTCGCTGTCGGGGCATCTGTATCTGCGCATCGGCTTTCGCGACACCGCGCTCGGCGGCGCGGTGCTGGTGGTGATTGCCGCCGCCGGATTCCTGATGCTGCCATATCCCGGGCCGGTGTGGCTGGTGGTGCTCGACCAGGTCGCGCTTGGCGCCGGCTTCGGCCTGCTGTCGACGCCGCTGCTGGTGGGGGTGCAATCGACCGTCACCTGGCGCGAGCGCGGCGTGGTCACCGGTGCCAACATCTTCTCGCGTTACCTCGGTCAGAGCCTGGGCGCGGCGCTGTTGGGGCGATCTTCAACAGCGCCATCGCTGCCGAACTGAGCCGGGCGCCTGCGACACTGAGCGCTCATCTGCCGCAACACGTGGATGCGGTGATCGGTGCGTTGCACGGTGGTCAATTGCACGGCGCCGCCGAGGGCTACCTGCGCCACGCGATGTACGTGGCCACGCATGATATTTACTTGGCCATGGTGATCGTTGCCTTGTGCACGCTGGCTGCCGTGCTGGTGACGCCGCGCCATTTTGCCCAGGCGGAAGAGGTCGCGGCGAGCTGAGCGCACACGTGAGGATTTGCATCGGGCGCCATCACGGCGCTGGATCAGTCGGCCCCCAACATCGTCTTGATCTGCGCCATGTGCTGCTGGCAAAAGCGCGCCTGCTCGAGGGTGGCGCCGATGTGCTCATCGAACGTGTGCGTCGCGCCCATGCCCACGGCCGCGGAATAACCATTGATCAGGGCCAGCGTGGTCAGCACGAACTGGCGTGACGAAAGGCGCTGGCGCGCCAGGGCGGCCTGTGTTTCCGGGCTGGCATCGACTTCGGCGACAAGTGCCTCGACGGTGCGCGGCTGATCCTGGTCATCGGTCAGGCTCATCACGCTGTCTTTGTCGCGCAGCGCCGCGGTGGCTTCGAGAGCGGCCGCGCTGACCCGCTTGAGCAGGTCGGCATCGAGATTCACCGCGCGAACGGCGGCAGTGGCTTGCGGGTTTTGCTCGCCTGCGATTGCAGGCGTTGGCAGGACGGCAATTGCACATGAAAGGATGAGGCTGCAAAGCTGCAGGCAGCGGGATGCGGTGTTCAGTGGCGACATGGGTCAGTTTCCCTGGATGAGCGCAGTGGTGATGGTGCAGTGAAGTACTCGTCTTCAATGCTTTTTTGGTGGTGACGGCTTGGGCGGCCGGGCACGCTTGAAATAATAGGCGGCGCCGGCCTTGAACCCGTTGGTGAAGGTAAGCAGGTTTTGCTTGAACTCGATCTTCAGCTTCGGACTGGTCAGGGCATCCTCGAATGTCTTGGCGAACACATTGGGTGCGCTCACCTTTGCCGACAATTTGACAGCGCGAAAGTCGATCGACGCGACAGTCAGGCTGTCCAGCTTTTTCACGCCGGACAACACTTTTCCAATCTGTGCGGTGTAGTCCTCTGCGGCAGCGAGTACCTGGGCATAGTCCGAGGTTTCAAGCGAGAAACTGCTGACGCTCCAGACTGCCGTGTCGACCCCCACGAAGCCGCCGACCATGAACTGCAGATAGTCGCCGCTGGTAGGAGCAATCGGTTGCATCGCCATCACGTAGTCGGCAAAGCTGCCATGTTCGCCGGTGTCCATGAGCGCAATGGTTTCGTAGGTGCCCGGATCGACTTCCAGCCACGCCCAGCGTTCCTCGCCGTACAGGCGCGTCGGCTTGCTGGGAATCAGCAATGCAGCTTTCGATGCCTTTATGCGTGTGATCAACGAATCGGGCATGCCGTGCGCGCGCAAGTATTCGATATCCTGGCTTCGGTTTTCGGCCAGGCTGAGGATCAATTGGGTGTCGTCGGGACTGCGATTCCACGCCTCCATGAAGTCGGCCTTGTCGGCGGGCAACACCGCGCCTTCCAGATGCGAGGCGAACATGCCGCTCATCAGGTTGAATGCGTGCACGGCCTCGGCCGCGCCGCTGTGCAGTTCGTTGGCCGACTGCATCAGGTCCATGCTGGTGCGCAACCGCGAGGGTTCGCTGGCGCGGCGTACCGTGACCAGCAGTGTGCGTTCGCGATTCGTGCGGCCCGTGGTCACGGCCAGGTCGCTGGCGAGCTGGTTTTCGTAGCGGGTCTGATTGGCGACGAAGCGGTAAACGATGCTGCGGGTGTACCAGTCGAGCGCCGAGTGCACGGTAGGTTTGGCGACCGCGAGATAGATGCCGTCGGCGGCTTTCTGCAGTTGGGCCGCAGCTTCGGGCGGCAGGTCGGGCAGGTTGACGGCAAGCGTGAAGAACACGCCAGTGATGTCCTCGCCTTTTTTCAGGGTCAACGTGTGGGTCAGAGTGCGTTCGGGCAGCGCCACTTCGATGCGTGCACCGGTCACCGTGTACTTGGCTGGATCGACGTAGTCGTCGCCCGGTACCTGGAGGATCTGGTTCTCGAGCACCGCGGTGTAGCGGCCTTGCTGCGCGCCGACGCGAATGTCGACCGGGCTGCGCCCCAGATCGTCCAGTGGCAGTGTGGTGCGCAATACGCGGGTTTCCTTCGCCGTGGGTGCGCTAGTACTGCCGCCGGTCAGCGCGTCGGCCATGGTTCCGGCCATGGCGTTGAGTCCGCGGGTGTCGCGCGGGCGCAGCTGGAAAAACACCCGGATCTGCGCTTCCTTTGCCGTCATTGTGCGGTCTTCCTGATCGGCTGACAGGAACGCCAGTCCGCCCAGTTCGGACAGGTCTTTCATGAACGGCACGACGTACAGTTTCGGTTGGCCTTGTGCGTCCGTGTAAGCCCAGGCGGGCAGGTAGCGTTCCTTTGCTTCGTCGACATGGCCCAGGGTCGCGAGCGCCTTGCGGCCTGCGTCGGTCAAGGTCACCGCGCGCAGTGACGGCGCGTAGCCGAGCCGCGCGAGCAGTCCGCTGGCCAGCTGGGCCAGATCGCCTTCATTGCCCCAACCTTGCGTCAATACCGACTCGGGCGCGTTGCGGTAATGCCAGTAGTCGTCCGGGGAGGGCAGCCAGCGCAGTCCCTGCAGCAGCGCCTGCATGTCGGCCATGCTGGTGACGGAGGCCAGCCGTGTGGCGCCGGCGATGGCCGGCGCGGGGACCGGGACATCCTGTGCCGGGCCACCAGGTGCGGCTGTGGGTGCGGGTTGATGTGCGGCGAGTTGGGCGCGGTAGTTGGCGATGGTGCCCTTCAGCGCCAACGCCAGTTGCCGGTCGAAGCGCTGATCGGCGGGTGGATCCACCCGATCGGCGAGCAGTGCGCCCTGTGCGTAGGCGGCCTTGGCCAGCGGCAGTTTCAGGTCGGGGAAGAATTCCGATTGCAGGGTGAACGTGCGTTTGTCCCAACTGCGCGGAAGCGAGAACACCAGCAGGCCGCGCCGGCGCGTGCCGTCGAACACTTGCCAATCCTTGTCGATGCCCAGCAACAGCCGGTCGGTGAGGGTGTCAGGGGGCAGCGCTGTCGGTCCGTCTGCCGGCGGTGCGCCGTCGGGCACCAGATGGAACGCTTCGCGCAGGCCGGACAGACCGGTGCCGGCCTGGCTGTTGTCGACGGTGACGTCGGCGACCACGTAGTTGCCGTAGGGCCAGTGCGGCGCCGCCGCCCTGGCCAGGGCATTCACGGTCAGGCTCATGCCGGTGCCCTGGTAGCTTGCGGTGGTACTCGCTGAAGGCGACATCGTGCCGTTCACTGGCAGCACCGCGGCGCCGCCGGACAGGTCGGCGTACAGCTGCATCGGCGCGTCCTTCAGTGCGGTCGGCAACTGGAAGGCGAAGCGCACCTGGTTGGACGAGCCGGGCGCCAGCGTCACCGGCCACAGGAAACCGAACGGCAGTCGCGACGTGGCGTTGTTGACCGGCAGCATGAACGGGCCGGCGGGCGTGTCGGCGCTGAGGTAGAAGCGCTGCCACGGCGTCAGTCGCAGGTCGGCCTGCCGTTTCGAATCCAGGCGTGCCTCGAGCACCTTGAACTCGCTGTCCGCGCCGGCGGCCACGTCCTCGATCCGGTCCATGTCCTGGCTGGCGGTGAGCGCCATCGTGAACGTGTCCGACAGTTTGCCGTTCACGCCCTTGGGCAGTGCGGTGAGTGCGACCTGGCGCGGCGTGGCCGGACCGACCAGCGGCAGGGTGATGTGGCCGTTGTTGGTGTCATAGAAATCGGCAGACAGCTGGCTGATCGTCTGGTCGGGCACCAGAAAAAGCAGCGCGCCGTGGACGGTTTCGTCCGGTTCGATCCGGATGCTGTTGTCGCCGGGCGCGGCCAGCGGGGCCTGCGCCAGCCAGGTCGCCGGCGAGGCGGGCCACGCGCCAGCCTGATTGAGGCCGACGAAAAAGTGCGAGGCGAAGTCGGGGATCAGGTCGGGCGCACCTTCGGACTGGATGTTTTTCATGGTCATGTCCAGCGCCATGAAGACCTGCCCGCCGGGCGCGTCGATGCCGTGGAAGCGCTTCATCAAGTACATCTCGCGTACGTGCCATGCCATCGCCGCGTTCTTGCCAGTGACGTCGAGCGGCAAGCGTTTGGTGATGGTCACGTCCTGGCTGGGCAGGTCGCGGCCATAGACCAGCGCCGCGGCGGCGTCGCCGTACTGCGGAGCGGGCAGGCCGGTGCGGTAGCTGATCGTGTCGAAGGCGACATGCTCGGCGGCACTGCGCAGCACGGGAAACTCGAGCAGGCTGCTGTCGGCGTCGGTGCGCGTGCTGCCGTTCGCGGCAGGGCCGCTGACACTGACGGTGATTGCCGCCTTGCCGGCGGGTCGCGCCTTCGCGTTGGCCAGCACCTCCTGCAGCGCCTGCGAAAGCACCGCCGGGTCTTCCGAGATCACGTACTTGCCACCGGAAGTGTCGGCCGCCCATTTGAACGCGCCTTCGGCATCGGCTGTGCCCATGCCGACCCACAACACCTGGATGCCGTCTGCCTTGATGCCTTGCAGCAGCTTCTCGAACGCCGGCTTGTCGCCCTTGTCCACATCCAGCGCCGCGTCGGTCAGGTAGACGATGACGCGCTTTTCCGCCGGCACTCCCTTCAGCGACAGGTATGCCTGCCTGACCGAACCGAAAATGTCGGTGCCCGGCCGCACCTCCAGGCTGCCCAGTGCCTGCAGCAGGTCGGACTTGCGCTGGGTGAACACCTGGCTGACGTTGACCTCGCCGGAAAAGCTGATCAGCTGGGTGAGACTGTTCGCCGGCATCTGCTTGATGAACTCGTGGTAGAGATTCTTCATCTTGTCGATGCGGTAATTGCAGTAGTCGCAGTCCGCGCCGGTGGGTGCCGTGTCCATCGACTGACTGATGTCGGTGGCCAGGGTGATCACCGGCAGGTTCGAGGGGGCCGCTTCGCGCGGGCGCTCGTAGGTCGCCGCGAACCGGTTGCCGAGCCGGTCGTTGATCGAGGCGAACACGTGCTCCAGCGCGGTGGTGTCGTCGGCGGAGTAATAAGTGCCTTCGGACATCCCCGCCAGTTCCTTCAGCGTGGCGCCGTCATGACCGCGGCCGAAGCCGATGGTGAACAGCGGCACGTGCGAGTCGGCCACAGCCTGGGCCACCTGCAACCTGGTCGCGCTGCTGCCTTTGCCGGAATGGTCTTCGCGGCTGTCGACGCCGTCGGTGAAGACCACCAGGGTCGGGCGCTGTTCGCCGTCGAGCTGCTTCAACCCTGCCAGCACCGCGTCGTACAGTGCGGTCGAGCCGCCGGCGCTGATCTTGCCAAGATCGCGCAGCGCCTCGGCCTTGCTGGTGCCCGTGAACGGGCGTACCTGCGAATCGAAATCGACCAGTTGCACCCGCGTGTTGTCCGGCAGGCCCTCGATGAAGCTGCGGGCGGAGGCGAGTACGCGGGTCATCGAACGGCGCATCGAGCCGGAGGAGTCGAGCACCAGCACCAGGCTGGGCGGAGTCTTCAGGCGTTCGATCGACAGGATCTTCGTGGGCTTGCCACCTTCGACGATCTGCGTGTTCCCCGTCGTCGGCAGCAGCTTCGCGCCGGCGCCGTTTTCCAGTAGAAAGTCCACCGTGGCCTGATCGCCTTGCGTGTTGGCACCCAGGATATGCAATGCGCTGCCAAGGCCGCCGGCATGCTCCACCGACGGATCGCGATACGCGCGATCAATCAGCGAGCCGACATCGAGCACCGTCATCTCGCCCGCGCTGACCGGCACCAGTCGGGTGGCCAGGGTGTCGGAGGCCGCCTTGTTGGTGTTGGGCACCAGTTTGATGTTCCAGTAGCCCGACGGCAGCCAGAACAGCGTGTCGCCTTCGGGTGTGCGTTCGCCGCTGCGATCCAGTTCGGGATGGCTGATCGAGATGCCGTCGGGTGCGCTGACCCACACCTGGCCCAGCGTGGCACCGCGTACCCTGAGCGCGCCCAGCCGCTCGCCGTCGTGGACCGGCAGCATGTCCTCGCCTTCCTCCAGGGTCACCGTCAGCGACTTCGGATCGGTCTTGCCGCTCCAGGTCAGCTTCCACTGGATCGGCAGGCTGCTGTCCTGCGGCAGGTCGTCGAGCGCGTAGTCGTGGGTCTTGTAGGCGTACAGCGTGTGCTGGTACGCGAGATCGCGCCGGTAATGTCCCTGCAGGTAGGTGTTGCTGCCGAACAGCGTGGTCTGGCCGGATTCCATGTTCAGCCTGAGGCTCTGGAAGACGTGCCGCGGGTTGGTTGTGGTGAAATGGATCACGCCGTCCTTGAAGTCGGCGGTGTGGAAGGTGAGCGGCTTGTCGGCGCGTAGTCGCAGTTCCTTGCACAGGGTCAGCCGATAGCCGCCACCGTGGGGCGAGGCCAGGCCCCACCAGTCATTGCCGTCGCCATCGCGCGCATGCAGCGCCAGACTGTCGCGATCGGCCGGCCAGGATTCGCCGCCCAGGTCGGCCACATAGCGGGAGAGATCGTCGAAGGCGCTGGCATTGTCGTCATGCCAGTCGACCTGCATCTGCCACAGTTCGCCGCTGCTGGAGCGGACGGTTTCCATGTTGGTCTTGTCGATGTAACGAAGATCCAGCTGGCCATTGCGAGTGAGCTCGATCGAGCCGTACGCCTTCTGGGCACCAAACGGATTGATGAACGGCACCGCCGTTGTCCAGGTGCCGACCGGATAGATCTTGCGCGGAGGAGCCGCCGTGGCTGCCGTCGCTGCCACGGCCGGATCGCGCGTATCGGCAAGCGCGGTCGTACCCGCGGGCACGGTGGATCGTTGGCTGACCGTTGTCGATCCGTGACTGCGCCACAACAGGGCGCCGGTCGTGAGTACGGCCACCCCGACGAGAAGGACGAGCAGCCTGGCGCGCAGGGCGGTTTTCATCGTGTTGCCTTCCTGGTACCTGACGGCCGGGTGTTAGAACAGTACGAATTCATCGACCGCGCCACCCTCCTTGTGATTGCAGGTGATGGTGGCGACGAGAGTGTTGTGATCAAACTGAAGCGGCACTTTGATCGTCGTGCTGTCTTTGTTGCTGTCCACGGTTTCCGCCGTGCCGTGGGAGCGGTACGGACCCAGGTTGTCGCGGATCAGCGCCTCCCAAATCGAGATCAGCATCTTTTGTTGCGGGGCGGCTTGCAGTTGTGCGCCCATCTCGCGGCTGGCCGCCGCGTAATCCTTGCGGCCCATGGCTTGGAGCATGGTGTCGGCTCGGCTCGCACAAGCGTCGGGCGAGGCCTGGGCTGGCGCGAAGGGCACGAGGGTGAGCAGGATGATAAGAGGCAAGGCCAGGCGGTATACGTGCATGTTCAAGGGTGTCCATGGTTGGAGCGCATGGCGGGTACCGCGATGCGCGTGTGGTCCGGCGAGAAGCGGGCGTGAAAGGCTCAGGATCGGTCCGGTGCAAAGGTCCAGCGGATCGTCATCGTGGCGGGCACGCTGTGGCCTCCGGCGCTGGTGGTGATGTGGCGTACTTGCTGGCCCTTCTGCGGGCCCTTGCCGGACCAGCGCAAGCCCTCGACGACGACGTCGTCTATGGCAATTTGCCGCGAGCCACTCTTGCCGTCGGCGCTGCTCCACTGCTCGGTGAAGGTCAGGCCCGGAAGGGTGAGATCCAGCAGTTTGGTGTCACCGTCCCATTTCGCGTGTGCGTCCGGAATCGGCTTGTGCCGACAGTCATTCCGGCTTTGCCCCTTGCGCGTTTCGGAACCGGTGACGTATTCGGAGTATCCCTCGCCGACGTCCAGTGAGCGGTAGCTGGATGCACCGTGGGATGTGGCCTCGATCGAACATGACGTGTGGCCGTCCAGCCCCCACACGCCGCTGTCATGCTGACTCGTTTTCGCGGCGGGCCCCTTGGTGGCACCGACCAGCGCACCGCGCTTCGCCGACGACATGCCGCTGACCAATGCGGTCATGCGCGAGGTCATGCACCCGTCGTCGTCACCGCATTCTGCGGCAATGCGCTGGATGTTAGGCACGTCAGCGGCCAACGCCTGTCGCGCCGGGATGACGCGAGCCAACATGGCTTTGGCGTTGTCCAAATGTGCCACCTGGGTTTGTTGACCCGCCAGGTGCAGCGTTCCTTGCAAATACCGGTTCTCGTCAGCCTTGAACCATTCCTTGCCGCCCGCGCTGCTGTCATGGGCTTGCGCAGTGATCTCGATGGAGTAGGTAAGCGTGGCGCCGACCTTCTGGTATTCGAACGGACTGCCGGCAGTTGCCACCGGAGAGGCGGCCACGCCCATGAGCGTGGCGAGCACGATGGCCAGATGGGAGCGACCCTGTGACACAGGATGCGGATTGCGGGGCAGTGGGCTATGCATCATGAGCGATACCTGCATGTGGAAGATGGGGCCGCATCCGTCGGCGTGATGCGGTGAACCCACTCCAGCGCAGGTGCTTCGAGCGCGCTTGATGCTCGCGTCAAGAGGTTGTTACGAACTCTTATCTTTGATTGCAATCAATAACTTGGCGACTCCACATGGAAGTCGATGGGGTGGTCGGGTCAGCGGTTCAAAGGCGAGCGCCGATCTCGTCGCTGGAGGCGGTCGAGTCAAAATGGGCTTTCGCCAACACGCTGATCGGCGCTTGCCGCATGCTGTCCAACTGGTCCCTGGCGCGCTGCTCGTTGATCTTGTCGCCGTTGCGTGCTGCCCAGGCAGCATAGAGTCGCAGCGTGTCGGCGGTCACATCGGCCTGGGCAGGATCGAAATCATCAAGCTGGCTTCGGGCAATCGCATCATCGTGGGTTACCAGCGCGATCTGCAGTGCGAATTGGCGCACCAGATCGCGCGATGCCTGCGGCGCGCTTGCGGCGTTCTTCAGCGCCTCACGTGCTCCCTTGCGGTCGCCCACGCTGGCAGCGGCGAGGGCGTGTACCAGATATTGCATCGAGCGCACGTCGGCCGGATCGGAAACGTGGGCGACGATGCCGTCCACGCGGCGTCGAAGGGACGCGACGGAAGAGGGGTCGGCGGCGATGGCCACGAAGGCCTCGATCATCAGTTTCTCGACGGCGGTGGAAGGGTCCTGCAACGGATCAATCAGGGAGCTCGCCTTGCGGCAATCCGCCAGGGCCGCGGCTTGGTTGCCGAGAAAGTATTCGCCGCCTGCCCGCAAGCCCAGTACCTGGGCTTGTATGTAGTCGTTGCCCTCGATGGCGGCGATCCGTGCCGTGGTGTTGACGACCGGACGGATTTCTTCATACACGCCCAGGTCGTACAGCAGGCCGCTCATCAAATTGCCCGCGGTGGCCTGCAACGCGTCATCGTGATGCTGGGCGCTCCAGTTCCAGGTGCGCACCAGCAGTGGAAGGGCCGCCAGTGGCTGCTTGTCGATGGACAGGGCGTAGGCCAGATTGAATCTGGCGATATTGCTGCTGCGCTCATTGCCCAGCGCCTCGTCCGCATCCAGTTCGGCACGCGCGGCGGCAATGGCAGCGGCGGGATCGTTCCTCGCATTGGCGATGAAAACCATGGTGTTGTGCAGCAGGGGCTGCAACGACCGGATCGGCGTTTTCTCGATCAGCTCGCGCGCCTGAGCGTATTGCTGCAATGCTGTATCCAGGTGCTTTCGACGCGCCTGGGTCCTGGCTGCAGTTAGCAAGACGCGCGCGGAGATCTCCGGATCGCGAACCTGCTTTGCCGCCGCCAGCGCTCGCGTGGCCAGCGCCAGCGCCTTGCTGTCCTGGTGCCGGTTGATGGCTTGGGCGACCTGGTCGGCCAGCACGCGCGCCGCCATGTCGACCTGGCCGGCGCGTTCGGCCTCGCTCAGCAGTGCAGCGTATCCATCGTCGGATTCAGGCAGCTGGTCGGTGTTGCCTTGTGCCCGGGCGAGCAGGAAACGTGCGGCGAGCAGCTCGGGCTGTTGTTTGGCAACCACCGCGAGGTAGGGGCGCGCGACCAACCAGTCGCCATGCATCGCCAGATCGAGACCGCGTGCGAACGTCTCCGCCAGATAGGCATCCTTCGGCGCCTCGCCGAACGGCGATTTGCCCGGTCCGTCCAGATGCAACGCATGACGCAGGCGCGGCACGGCGGCCAGACCCACCGTGCCCGGATCGCTGCCGGTGATGACCAGGTCGGACACATTGCCCGGCTTTCCCGTATCGACATGCAGAGCCAATTGATAGAGTTTGCCTTCGATCCGGGTGAGTTTGCCGGCCACCAGCACATTGGCGTCGGTAACGTAGCGGGTGTGCGCGGCGCGACTGCTGCCTTGGGGCGGCGTGAAGCCCCATACCCGTGCCACCTGCAGCGGGTCGACCACGTGGAGGTCGCGGTGGTTGCCCAACAGACTGGCGATCAAGCCGGGCAGACCGTGTTCCGTCCAGTCCAGCGTGGGGTCGCCGGTGGCGTTGTTGATCGGTAACAACGCCATGCGCAGTGGTGGCTTTGCCGGTGGTGCCATGCCGCGCGGGATGAACCAGACCGACAAGGCTCCGAGGACGAGCAGTGCCGCCAGCATCCCTGGCCAGCGCCTTGCCCACCGCCCGCGAAAGCGCGCGGAAGCCGGTTCGATCAAACCAGCTGGCGCCTTGTCGCTCACGCCATGAGCCGGTGTCGACATACTGGTCGAGGCCACGACATCGACTGGCGCTACCCACTGCAGCCCGCGCCCATACACCGTGCGGATCACGGCCTGACGCTCGCCGTCGTCGTCGAGGGCACGCCGCGCCTTGTGCACGAGCTGACTCAGGGCCGCGTCGGTGATCGGCCGGTGGCCCCACAGGGCGGTAACGATTTCCTGCTTGGCCAGTGCCCTTTCGCGGTTCTCGATCAACAGCAGGATCAGGTCGAAAACCTTGGCTTCGATATCGACCTCGCGCTCACCAAGATGCAGGCGCCGGGTCGCGGGGGAGATGGTGTGCACCCCGCAGCGATAGACGCGCGCATTCGCCTTGTCCAGCATGGCCTCCACTCGATCCCCTCGGATATGCGCGACAGATCAAGCCGCGGCGCTGGCCCGATATTTATCACAAACTCGCCAGGGTTTGACGCGACCGCCGTCAACGTGGTGACGCGTGCGCAGCCGGTCAGCGCGGCGCTCGATAGCCGCCCGGCACGCCGTGCGGGCTGAGCACCAGTTGCCACAGCTGGTCGCGACGGCTGCGGAATACGCCAGCGGATACCGCCAGGTAGTAGCGCCACATGCGGCGGAAGCGTTCGTCGTAAGTGTCGGGCAGGCTGGCCCATGCGGCTTCGACGTTTTCGCGCCAGGCCATCAGCGTGCGGTCGTAGTCGGCGCCGAAGTTGTGCCAGTCCTCGACCACGAACAGGTCTTCCAACGTGGCGGTGACCTGGCTTGCCGCGGGAATCATGGAATTGGGGAAGATGTATTTTTCGATCCACGGATCGGTCTGCGCCGGCGCGCTGTTGCTGCCGATGCAGTGCAGCACGGACAGGCCGTCGTCTTTCAGACAGCGGCGCACGGTCTCGAAATAGCTGCGGTAGTTTTTGCCGCCGACGTGTTCGAACATGCCGATGGAGAACACGGCGTCGAAGTGCTCGTTGAGTTCGCGGTAGTCCTGCAGGCGGATCTCGATCGGCAGGCCGGCGCACAGCGCGCGCGCGTACTCGGCCTGTTCCTGCGATACGGTGATGCCGACGCCTTCCACGCCGTAACGCTCGGCCGCGAATTTCAGCGCCTCGCCCCAGCCGCAACCAATGTCCAGTACGCGCTGGCCGGTTTTCAGCTGCAGCTTGCGGCAGACCAGGTCGAGCTTGGCCGCCTGGGCATCGTCCAAGTTGTCGGCCTTGGCCCAGTAGCCGCAGGAATACACCAGGCGCTTGCCCAGCATGGCGCGGAACAGATCGTTGCCGAGGTCGTAGTGGGCCTTGCCGATCTCGAAGGCACGCTCGCCGCGCTGCAGGTTGAGGAAACGTGCCTTGAGGTGGGCAAGCAGGGTGTCAAGCGTTTTCAGTTCCTGGTCCAGTCCTGCGGTGAGCAGACGGGTGCACAGGCCGGGCAGGTCGTCGGCATCCCACCAGCCGTCCATGTAGGCTTCGCCCAGTCCGAGCGACCCGTGTGCGAACACTCTCGCGTAGAGTCGCTCGTCGTGTACCCGGAGGTCGATCGGGGCGCTGCCGTCAATGTGGATGCCGGCCTGCTCCAGCAGCGCGCTGGCGCGATCCTTCAGGTCGTCCTGGCTCATGCCTTGCCTCATGTGTTGGTGAACTTCGTGCCGGTCAGTGCCGGCCGAGCACGGCGAAGCTTGCGGGATAGTGTGCATACGTGGCGTCGACGTTGGCGTCGCGCACCAGCTGCAGCAGCGTTTCGGCCTCGTCTTCCAGCAGCAGGAACTCGATCTTGATCGGCAGGTCGTCGGCCAGTTCGAAGAACTGTTCCTCGTGCAGCACGCCATGCCGTCCGAAGCCGGCGATGGCGCGAAACACCGAGCCGCCGCCGAGATGGTGATTCTTTGCCTGCTCCAGCAGCCACTCGGACAACAGCAGGCCATCGTGCCGGGTACGCGAGTGGCAATAGAAGGTCAGGTGCACGCCTTGTTGAACGGTTTCCTGGTTCATGTGCTTTCCCTTCGATCAATGACGCAGCAGGCTGCGGACAAGGGTGAGGCCGAGCACGGTCATGCTCAGCGAGCCGACCAGATGCGCGAGCACGTGTCCGCTGAACCACAGGTATTGCTGGCGCAGCAGCAAGGTGGTGGCCTCGCCCGAAAACGTGGAGAAGGTGGTCAGGCCGCCGAGCAAGCCGGTCATGACGAACAACTGCAGTTCCGGCGACACCGCCTGGAAGTTTCGGAACAGGCCAATGGCGACTCCCATCAGCAGCCCGCCGGTGAGGTTGGCCGCCAGCGTGCCCAGCGGCAGGGTGGGGAACAGCGGGTTGAACAGAACGCCCAGCCCCCAGCGACACCAGCAACCGACGGCACCGCCCAGGCCGATCGCGACAAATCCACTGACACTCACGAGCGCTTCTCCATTGAATGAAAAGTGTTCGGTTGCCACGGCGGCAGGCAGGCCTGCGCCGCCGGAAACCGGCGATGCAGGCATCATCAACCTCAACGTGGATCACACGAGAAGCGGTTCGGTCCGCAGCATATCGGCTCCGGAACGGGAGGCATGCCATCTCCCTCTAGGGGCCTGCCGGGCTCTGCCGGTTGCGGCGAGGTTTCAGCTGTGCGAGGAAATATGAACCGCACAGATGAGTTCGCAGACCGACCGAGTAAAAGTCGACAGGCTCCTGGGCGCATCGTAGTCGATTGGCAGGCCTGTGCGTCAAGCGCGGCCCTATACTGCCCGACCACCCATGCACCTGCCTTCGCCATGAATCACGCTCAGCGCACCGTACGACGCAGCCTGCCCTGGCTGCTCGCCGCGCTGTCGATGATCGGCCCGTTCTCGATCGATGCCGTGTTTCCGTCGTTCCCTGCCATCGGTGGGCGTTTCGGAGTGGCCGACGCGGCGCTGCAGCAATTGATCAGCGTGTACCTGATCACCTACGCCGCGATGAGCCTGTTTCATGGCGCGATCTCCGATGCGATCGGACGCAAGCCGGTGATGATCGCCGGCTTGCTGCTTTACGCGATGGCTTCGGTGGGCGCGGCGCTGTCCACCTCGTACACGATGCTGCTGGTCTGCCGTGGTCTGCAGGGCGCCTGTGCCGGGGCCGGGCTGGTGGTGGGCAGGGCGCTGATTCGCGACAGCCTGGAAGGACCTGCCGCGCAGCGGCTGATGTCGCAGGTGATGATGATTTTCGGCGTGGCGCCGGTGATCGCGCCGATGGTGGGTGCGCTGCTGCTGCCGCTGGGTGGTTGGCATGGCATCTTCTGGGTGCTGACCGGTTTCACGGCCGTGTTGTCGCTGGCGTTGTGGCTGTTGCTGGATGAGACCCATCCGCGCGAACAGCGAACCCGGTTTGCGCCGCGCGATCTGCTTGCCAGTTACGCGTCGTTCGGCCGGGAGCGGGTGTTCTGGCCGCTGCTGGTGTCCAGCTCGGTCAATTTTGCGGGCCTGTTTCTGTACATCTCGTCGGCGCCGCGGATCGTGCGCGAGCTGTTGCAATTGTCGGCCCAGGGCTTTCCGTGGCTGTTCATCCCCGTGGTCATCGGACTGATGGGTGGTGCGTGGCTGTCGGGCCGGATGGCCGAGCGCGCCAGCGTGCGCCTGACCGTGAGCCTTGGTTATGCGGTGATGGCGCTGGCGTGTGCGGCGCACCTCACGCTGGCCCTGGTATTCCCGGCACCCCGATTGCCATGGTCGATGTTGCCCTTGATCCTGCATGCGGTGGGCGTGCAGTTGGCATTCCCGACCCTGACCCTGTTGCTGCTGGATCGCTTCCCTCGCCAGCGGGGCGGGATTTCCTCGGTGCAGGCTTTCGCCAGCCTGTTGCTGTGCAGCGTCGTGGCCGGGGTCCTGTCACCGCTGCTGTCGACCACCATGTTTGGCCTGGCGCTGGGCGCTTCGGCGCTTACCGGTACAGGCGTGCTGGCATGGTGGCGCTATCAGACCTTGACCAGGCGCTCGCTGGATCAGGGCCTGCGCAACACCGACCCCGGTACCGTGATTCAGGCGGAGATTGTCGAGCCGCGCTGAACCAATGGGATCGGCGCGGTCATTTGCGTGCGGGGTGCGAGTCGGGAGGACCGGCGTGTATGCCGGTGGCTCCTTCCACCGACATCAGCACGGTTGCATTGGCGAGTGCGCGAACCAGGCTGGGTGAGCGGTAGGTTGGGTCGGCAAGCCAGCGGCGCCACACTGATTCGTCCACCTTTTCATTGACGCCGCCGGCCAGGGTGCGATCGAACGGCGGCTGGAATTCCTTGTACAGGCCGTGCATGAATTCCTTGTACGAGTCGCGCGGCACGCCCAGGCAGGCGTCGCTGGCTGGTATCAGCAGTTCACTGCAGCCGAGGCCGGTGTCGATCGCCTTGCGTTGCAGCCAGGCCAGGGTCAGGTCGGGCAGCGGATCGGGGCGGCGCCCCGCGCCGTCGCAGCGATAGCCGCCGCCGACGTCGGCGTGCGAACCAATGAACCAGCGTTGCTCGATCTCGATCTGTTCCTGCTTCTTCGTGGTCAGCGATTCGCCTGTCTTCACCGTGTACGGATTGCGTGTCCATACGGCGGGCTTGAAGTCGCCACGATGTTCATCCAGCGCCAGCGCCTGGTAGGCGTACTTGACGATCTTGCTGAGCTCGGTGTCGTGGAACTGGTAGCGCGCGCGGGCGAACGGGAACCAGGAGGCCGTATCGGGTATGCCCAGCGAGCCGACCGTGTCCCACACGCCGATGAACTGGATGTCGACCTCGATCGAATGATCGACGCGGTAGGCGACCGCGGCGGGATCGTCCGGTTTGGTGCCGATGTCGCGGTAGAAATCGTAGGCATGGCTTACTGCGGACTTGTTCACGCTGCCACCCGGGGCGCGCTTGAGCAGGCCGCATTTGCGGATGAGGCCGCCGAGACTGCGCGCGGTGTAGGCGCCGCGGCTGAAGCCGAACAGGTAGATCTGGTCACCGGGTTGCCACGTATCGCATAGCCAGCGATAGCCTTCGCATACGTTCCGCGAAAGGCCGAAGCCGAAAGCGCCGCCCAGCAGATGGGTGAGTCCGCGCTTCACGCCCACGCCTGGAATGTAGTTGACCAGCTGCGCATTGCCGCGTGCGTCGACCGGAGCGATCAGTCGGCGCAGTCGTTCCACATTGGTATTCGACTCTGGCTTGTTCCAGGTGCCGTCGAACAAGAGCACTAGCCTGCGGATCGCCATGGTGTTCTCCATCACGTGGCGCACGGAGTAGTCCCGAACGACTCTAGACACTGGCGGCACGGCAATCCAGTGCCATTCGGGTGGGGGACATTGACCTGTTCTGCGTCTGTCCAGGCAGTGGCGTAATCTGTGCAGCTGATTCAAGGACATTGATGCAGCGGGCTTTCCGATGACACCACAGACACAGATCGATCGGGCACTGGCGTTCCGCCGCATGCACGATCGCCAGAAGATATTGCTTCTGCCCAATTGCTGGGACGCGGCGAGCGCGCGATTGCTTGTGCAGCGAGGGTTCGCGGCGATTGCGACCACCAGTGCCGGGGTTGCCTGGTCGCTTGGTTACGCCGATGGAGAGCGTGCTCCGCTGGCTGAGGTGTTGGCGGCGGTCGCGCGCGTCACCCGCGTGGTCGACGTGCCGGTGACTGTCGATATCGAGACCGGCTACGGCGAGAGGCCGGCAGATGTCGCCGCCACCGTGCAGGCGGTGATCGCGGCCGGGGCGGTGGGCATCAATATCGAGGATGGGATGCCCGGGCACGGCCCGTTGCGCGATACGGCTGATGCTTCGGCGCGCGTGCGCGCGGCGCGAGCCGCGGCCGATGCGAGCGGCGTGCCGATCGTGATCAATGCCCGGGTCGATCTGTGGATGCAGCACGACGATGTTGAACCTTCGGCCCGCCTGCGCGATGCCATCGACCGTGCAAAGGCGTATCTGGCCGCGGGTGCCGATTGCATGTACCCGATCGGGCTGGGCGCCCCGGACACGCTGGCCGCGCTGGTACGGGCGATCGACGCGCCGGTCAACGTGGTGGCTGGCGTGGGCATGCCCGGTCTGGCCGAACTGGCCCGGCTCGGCGTCGCCAGGGTCACCACGGCCACACGATTGCCCTTGCTGGCGTTTGCTGCCGTCGATCACGCCGTGGACAACATGCTGGCGAGCGGCAACTTCGAGGGCCTGGCAGCAGATTTCACCTACGCCGATGCGCAGCGGCTGTTCGAGCCGTGAGCCTCGCGCGCCATCGGATCATGTGTCATGAAATACAGGAGGAGTCACCGTGAGTCATCGTGTCGATTACAGGACAGCGTCGCCCGCCGCCTTCAAGGCCATGCTGGGCATGGAAGCGCATGTGCGCGGATCGGGGCTGGAGCATTCGCTGCTGGAGCTGGTGAAGATGCGCGTATCGCAGATCAATGGCTGTGCGTACTGCCTGGACATGCACAGCAAGGACGCACGCGCCGCCGGTGAAACCGAGCAGCGCCTGCACGTGCTGGCGGCGTGGCGCGAGGCACCGTTCTATTCCCCGCGGGAACGCGCTGCGCTGGCCTGGGCCGAGGCGGTTACCCTGGTTGCCACGAACGATCTGCCGGATGCGTTGTACGACGAGGTGCATGGCCAGTTCAACGACAAGGAGCTCGTCGATCTCAGCATGGCCATCATCACGATCAACAGCTGGAATCGCCTCGCCATCGGGTTTCGGGCCGATGTGGGAAGTTACGAACGCGGCTCTTCCGATTGAGGGCGCCGATGCTGGTCGCTGCGTGCTGTCGTCGCACGTTTCGCGCCGCGCCGACACCGTCTTGACGAATCGTGGATGACGCGAAGGTCAAGCTGAAGGTCCGGCCACCGTGGAGAGTCGTCATGCCTTACCGAAACATCAGCGAGTTGCCTGATTCCGTGCGCGATCATGTGCCCAAAAACGCGCAGGAAATCTACAAGGGGGCGTTCAACAGCGCCTGGGATGAGTACGCCGACAAGAACGAGCGGCGCGGCGACGAATCTCGCGAAGAGGCCGCGCACAAAGTTGCGTGGGCTGCCGTGAAGAAAAAATACGAGAAGGGTGACGACGGCGACTGGCACGCGAAATGATCGCTGCGGCGCTCAACCGGGCAGGCCCCGCTCCTGCAGGAAAGTACGAGCGTTGTCTGCGTCCTGTTCGAACCATGCGCGGGTCGAGCCAAGCCGGAACGAGTAACCCCAGGCGTCCATGTCCGCCATCAGGCGTGCGCGCCCGACGCCGGCCAGTTCGTCGGCGAGCACGATTTGCAGATAACAGGTGGCGTCCTCTTCTTCGATCGAATCGGTGGCATCCGTATGCACCGCAGATCGTCGTTCTGGTGGCAACACGATCAGGTGCCCGGCTTCGTGCAGCAGCGAATGGACCGGGGTGTCGTCGCGCGCGTAAACGGTGGTGCCGATGATGCCGGCCTCGTCATCGCCCCAGAAGCTGCCGGGAATCGGCATGCCCGTCGCCACGCGCTCAAGTTGCAGGCCGAAGCGGCCGAGCAGCGCCGCCGGGGCGTCGAATCCGATCTGGCCCACGCGCATCACGGTACTGGCCGGATCGCTGGCGGAAGGGTGACTGTCGGGATGCATGGGTGTGTAGCGCGAGGGTGGTTGCGGCGACGAATGGGCCGGGCGGCTGGTTGCCGCCCGGCGGGAAAGCCGACGGGGCTGCTCAGCCGGTCTTGGCCTCGCCCTTGGCGGCCTGTTTGCCCTCGCCTTCAGGCAGGGTGACCGAGAGTTCGAGGATCTCGTGGCCGCTGTCGCGTTCGAAATTGATGTTGATCGCCTCAAGGTCGACGTGGACGTATTTCTTGATCACTTCGAGCAGTTCGTTGCGCATCATCGGCAAGTAGTCGGGTGCGCCCCGGGTGGAGCGCTCCTGCGCGACGATGATGCGCAGGCGCTCGCGCGCCACGCTGGCGGTGGCTTCGGGCTTGCGCTTGAGAAAATCGAGAATACCCATCGTGATCAACCTCCGAACACGCGCTGGAGAAAGCCCTTCTTCGGCACTTCGACGAAGCGCAGTGGACGCTCTTCGCCAAGGATGCGGGCCACGGTGTCGCCATAGGCCTGGCCGGCATGTGAGTCGGCGTCGACGATGACCGGGATGCCATTGTTGGAGGCCGTCAGGACGTTCTCCGATTCCGGGATCACGCCGACCACCTCGATGCCGAGGATTTCCTCGACGTCCTTGACGCTGAGCATTTCGCCGATCGCGACACGCGCCGGGTTGTAACGGGTCAGCAGCAGGTGCTGGGTGACCGGACCCTCGCCCTTTTCCGCGCGCCGGGTCTTGCTGGCGAGCAGGCCCAGGATGCGGTCGGAATCGCGCACCGAGGAGACTTCCGGGTTGACCACCACCACCGCATGGTCGGCGAAATACATCGCCAGGTGAGCTCCCTTCTCGATGCCGGCCGGGGAGTCGCAAACGATGTAGTCGAAATCCATTTCGGACAGGCCGTCGAGGACCTTTTCGACGCCTTCCTGGGTCAGCGCGTCCTTGTCGCGCGTCTGGCTTGCCGCGAGCACGAACAGGTTGTCGTAGCGCTTGTCCTTGATCAGCGACTGTTTCAGCGTGGCCTCGCCGTTGACCACGTTGACGAAGTCGTACACCACGCGCCGCTCGCAGCCCATGATGAGGTCGAGGTTGCGCAGGCCGACGTCGAAGTCGATCACCGCGGTTTTTTTGCCGGCCATGGCCAGGCCGGTGGCGAGCGAGGCACTGGTCGTCGTCTTGCCGACGCCGCCTTTGCCGGAAGTCACAACGATAATCTCAGCAGTCAAGGGCCCATCTCCGCGTGATTGTTCTTGTTGTACATGACGTGTTGTGGATGATCACAGCTTGGCGATCAAGAGCTTTTCACCTTCCAGCCAGCATTGCACGGATTGACCTTCGAGTTCGGCAGGGATCTGCTCGAACACGCGGTACTGACCGGCAATCGCCACCAGTTCGGCGCGGAAGTCGGAGACGAAGATACGTGCCTTCTCGTCACCCTGTGCGCCAGCCATGGCACGCCCGCGCAGGCCACCGTAGATGTGGATGTTGCCATCGGCGATCACTTCGGCGCCGTTGGCCACGGCCCCGATGACGATCAGGTCGCGATCGCGCGCGTAAACCTGCTGGCCGGAGCGTACGGTCCCGGCGTGCTGCAAGGCCCCCTGCGGGCTGTCCGCCGCGGGGGCGGACAAGATCTGCTCGCGTTGTGGCTCGGGCTGCGGCGATGCGGCAGGCGCCGGAGCAGCGGTCGCCGCCGCAGGAGCCGTCGCCGGCTCGTAGGCGGCGCGGAACTTCGCGATCAACGGCAGACCCATGCGCTTGGCCAGCGCTTCGGTCGCACTGGTGCCATAAGCCAGGCCGACCGGCAGCATGCCGGCGCTGCGCACCGCTTCGAGCAGCGCATCGACGGCGCCGTCATCGGGCAGATCAAGCAGATGGCTCAGGTCCAGCACCACCGCGGCGCGGGCGAACATCTGCGGTGCCGCGCGCACGCGCCGTTCCAGTTCCTCGCACAATGCCGCGGCATCGACCCGGCGCACCCGTACGCAGGCAATACCCACCTGGCCGAACCGCAAATCGCAGGCGTCGGCAGACTCCACCCGTCCATTCATGGGCGACGTTCCCCGGCGACCCGGCGCTGGCCGGCGTCGGCGTCGGCCAGTCGCGCGCGCTCGGCCAGCCACGGCACGTCGGGCAGGCCGCCGTGATCGAGCCAGGTGTCGCGCACGAAACCGTAACTGGGCAGGTCCTTGGCCAGCAGACTGACTTGCGGACCGTTCTCGCCCATCTTCTGCTGGTCGACCTCCTGGAAGCCGTAGGTGCCGTGGAACAGCACCACCACGTCGTCGCGTGGCTCCAGGAACACCTCGCAGGTAAGCAGGGGAACGCGTACTTCGGCGTAGCTGTGCACGTCGCAGTAGAAGATGCGCCCGAGGCCATGGCGGCGGTAGGCGTTGGCGATCACGATGCGGTCGATGTAGACGAACTGCGGGTACTGCCCGGCAAACCAGCGATAGTTCGGGCTGTCGTAATCGTGGCCGTCGCGCAGGGCGATCAGGAAGCCAGCCAGGTGGCCGTCGATTTCGGCGATGCGGAAATAGTCGGCATGCTCGAAGAAATAGCGCAATTGCTCGGGGTCGAGGGCGAGGATGGAGCGACCGGCGGCGTTGTTCAGCGCCAGCACGGCATCCAGCTCGTGCTCGCGCACGTCGCGGATGGCAAGGGCCATTCGTTGCTCCGCAATGGTAAGTTCAGGACTGAGGTCGACGCGTCGATCTCGCAATGGCGCATTATGCCATGTGACCGTGGCCCTGACATCAGTCGCGTCACATGTAAAACCTTCGTAAACCCGCCCCGATCAGGCGGCAGCCATGACTTCTCGCGCATTGCGCGAGAGGTCGCCACAGCCAATGATGCGAGCCATGCGCTGGCCCTATCTCAACCATATCCGTCTGCTTCGCTACGCCGGCCTGTTCACCTATCTGTCGATGGGTGCGCCGCTGGTGACGAACTGGGCCACCGAGCGCGTGGCTCAGCTGAAGCAGCTGCACAGCCCCGATTTTGCGTTGCTGTTGTGGACGTTGAGCTATCTGGTGTTCGGACTGGTGTACTGGCTGATCACCGGCAACCTGGGGTCACGCCGGCACCTGCTGCTGAAGCTGATCGGACTGGCGGTGATGACGGTCGCGGCGATGGCCGTGGGCTGGTACAGCCACAGTGGCCTGTCCGCGATGCTGATGGTGGTGATCGCCATGGTGTTGCCCTGGGTGCTGCCGACCTGGGTGGGCGTTCTGTGCATCGTGCTGCAGAACCTTGGCTTGGTCATGGTTTTCAGCAATTTTCCCGACTACAGCGTGCAGCTGGCGATTCTGCAGACCTTCCTGTTCGAAGGCCTTTCGGTGCTTGCCTTCACCATCTCGATGGTGG
Organism: Rhodanobacter sp. G2-10; assembly: GCF_055809185.1. Taxonomy (NCBI): domain Bacteria; kingdom Pseudomonadati; phylum Pseudomonadota; class Gammaproteobacteria; order Lysobacterales; family Rhodanobacteraceae; genus Rhodanobacter; species Rhodanobacter sp. G2-10. The sequence goes on from NZ_CM147900.1 coordinate 1,176,214, forward strand.
CCAGCCAGCAGGCCGAGCAGCGCGAGGCGCAGCGCAGGCTCAATTCCGAGTTGCGCGCCACCCGCGCCCTGCTGGCCGAATCCAGCCGGATCGCCGAGCGCATGCGCATCGCCCGCGATCTGCACGACCTGATAGGCCATCACCTCACCGCGCTCAGCCTGAACCTGGAAGTGGCCAGCCACCTCACCAACGAGGCGGCAAGTGCACACGTGCGCAAGGCACAGAGCACCGCCAGGGTGTTGCTGGCGGATGTGCGCGAGGTGGTAAGCGAGCTGCGCCAGGACGACTCGATCGACCTGACCCAGGCCTTGCGCAGCCTCACCGACGGGGTACCCGGACTGAACGTGCACGTGGTGATGCCGCCGCGTTTCAGCGTGGAAGACCCGCAGCGCGCCCAGGTGCTGCTGCGTTGCGCCCAGGAGATCATCACCAATACGGCGCGCCACGCCGGCGCGCGCAACCTGTGGCTCAATTTTGCCTATGCCGAGGCCGGGCAGTTGGGCCTGCACGCCCGCGACGACGGTCGCGGCGTCGACCAGCTGGAAGAGGGCAACGGGCTGTCCGGCATGCGCGAGCGGCTGGCCGAGTTCGGCGGCAGCGTGACGCTGGACACGGGGCTTACCCGGGGCTTTGCACTGACCGTGCGCTTGCCGTTGGGTGAACAGCCGGCGCTGGCGCACACGCCGTCGCGGTTTGAGCCGCCCGCCTTGAATGTGTCGTAATGTTTGTGGATGGGACTGGCGTGCAAGAATGCGCCATGCGCCGGACGGTGAATGCCGCCGGTTTCCACGCTGCCCCCGTCTGATTCCCATGACCGAGGATTCGCGATGATTTCCGTTTGTCTCGTCGACGACCAGAACCTGGTGCGGCAAGGTGTTCGCTCGCTGCTGGACCTGGCCGAAGATATCCGTGTGGTGGCCGAATGCGCCGACGGCGCGCAGGCCGTGCTGGAAGTGCCCCGGATCCAGCCGGACGTGATGCTGCTGGACCTGCGCATGCCAAACATGAGCGGGCTGGAGGTGCTGCAGGCCTTGTCGGCACGCAACGAGCTGCCGCCGACGATCATCCTGACCACCTTCGATGACGATCAGCTGGTGCTGCAAGGACTCAAGGCAGGCGCACGCGGCTATCTGCTCAAGGATGTTTCGCTGGAACAACTGGTCGAAGCCGTACGCACCGTGGCCGGCGGTGGCTCGCTGGTCGCGCCGATGGTCACCCAGCGCCTGATGGCCGGGGTGGCGCGGATGCAGAACCAGTTCACCAGTCTGGAACAGCCTGACCCGCTCACGGAGCGTGAGACCGAGATCCTGCGTCTGTTGTCGGGCGGGTACAGCAACAAGGAGATCGCCAATTCGCTCAAGGTGGCCGAGGGCACGGTCAAGAACCACGTGTCCAACATCTTGTCCAAGCTGGGCGTGCGCGATCGCACGCGCGCGGTCCTGAAGGCGTTGGAACTCGGCATCGTGTGACACCGGCGTGGAGGCATCGGGGAGCCTACGTACAGGCAGTCGGGATCATCGTCCCCGGGATGCGTGGCGGGTGCCCGGCGCCGATAGCGTTCCAGCGCGCGAGCAAGTAACATCCGTGTCTTCGGCCTTTTTTGTGCCGACCCCTTCTGTTGCCCCTGCGGGTGGCTCAATGCGGCGGCGGGGGAACATATCCTCAGGTTTGGCGTAAAAACGCTTCGGAGAACTCTGGAATGATGCGTTTCTTTGAATTTCTGGTTGCCCTGGTCATCGTTGCGGTGCTTGGTGTCCTGGCAGCGGTGGTCATGCCCAGCAGCGGTCATGTCGAACGCCAGCTGGTCATCGGCAAGGATTTGCGGCCGGTGTACGACATTCTCAACAATTTCCGGCGGTTCCCGGATTACGCTGCGCTCCGTTCGATGGATCCCGATGTGCAGTTCAAGTTCTCCGGCAAGGCCTATGGACCGGGTGCGGAAGTCAGCTGGACCAGCGGCGATTCCAAAATTGGTGATGGCGGCCTGACCATCGCCAGCGCCACGCCGGAATTCGACCAGATCGACAGCAACACCCAGAACGCGACCATCGTCTGGAATCTGGACAACAGCTGGCGCGGCCTCGACAAGCATTTCACTCTCGAATTGGAACGTCAGGGGCACGGCCGCCTGACCCAGGTCACCTGGTCCTACGACGTCAAGTACGGCTGGAACCTGGTCAACCGGTTCGCCAACCTCTATATCCATGGTGATCCCGATTCGTTCATCCAGTTCAGCTTGAATGACCTGCAGAACGTGCTGGCAGGCGTCGCCAACGTCGACTACAGCGACCTGGCGCCAAAGATTGCGCAGTCGCAGCCGACTCCCGTGCTGTTCGTCACCCGCCACATCGATCGCAGCAAGGGTGGTACCGAGGTGCTGGACGACGTCATGGCCCAGGCGAACACCGAGCTGAAGGCACAGGCCAAGAAGCTGGGGGTCAATGTCACGGGCCCGTCGATCCTGTTCATCACCAACTACGGTGATCCTGATTTCGACTTCGATGTGGCGCTGCCGATTGATTCGAGCACGCTTACCATCGATGGACAGGCACAGCAGCTCACGCCGCCCACCGCGCCGGCACTTGCCGGTGCAGCCCAGCCGGCCGAGCCGGCCGAGGCCAGCACCGCCGCGGATGCGCCCAAGGCTGCCGGACCTGCCCCGGGAAGCCGTGACAGTTCCGGTCGACTGGTGGTCGAGGGCGACGTGCGCGGCATGATGGCGTTCGGTGGTCCTACTCTGCAAGGCACCTGGGACGGTACCTTCAACGGCGTGCCGCAGACCGTGAAGATGCTGACTGCCTATGCGCAGACGCACGGCTACAAGTTCGACAGCACCGTGAGCCCGCCGTATGACATCGTGACGACGCCGCAGGTGAATGACGCCAGCGGTGGCATCACGTCCTATGCCGTCCATCAGGTGTCGCTGCCGCTGATCGAAGCGCCGGCACAGACGCCGGAGCAGGAAGCCGGTGTACAGCCTGCGACCGACGATTCGGGCAATGCGCCGGCCAGCGCGAGCTCCGCACCGGCTCCTGCCGGCAGCGTGGCCCCGGCCGGCAGCGCTGCCGCTCCTGCGGAATCCGGTACTGCGGAATAGAGTGTCGGAGAGTGCGGCATGACCAAGGCCCTCCCGTGACGGGAGGGCCTTTTTGTTTGAGGGAGTCCGACCGGCGGGGCGCGCTGCCGTGAGGACCGCCGGGTCTTGCGGTACATTCCGCGAAGAGCGCGGCGCCGATGCGGCATCCGGCATACTTGCCGAACGTCGTGCAACGACCTGCCAGCGGACATGATCGAAACCGAACAGCTCACCCGATGCTATGGCAACCTCACCGCAGTCGATGCGTTGAGCATCCGTGTCGAGCCAGGTCAGGTGCTTGGTCTGCTCGGCCCCAATGGCGCGGGCAAATCCACTGCGATGCGCATGATCGCCGGGTTCCTGGTGCCGACCTCGGGCCGGGCGTGGGTGTGCGGTCACGATGTGATGCGCGAGCCGTTGCAGGCCAAGCGTGCGCTGGGCTACCTGCCCGAGGGTGCGCCAAGCTACGACGAGATGACGGTACGCGAGTTTCTCAATTTCATCGTGCGCATACGTGGCCTGAAGGACGAAACCGGTTACCGTCGTTTTCACGAAGTGGTGCAGCAGCTGCAACTGGAAGACGTGTTGGGGCTGGGCATCGACACACTGTCCAAGGGTTTGCGCCGGCGCGTCGGGCTGGCCCAGGCGATCCTGCATGATCCGCCGGTGCTGATGCTGGACGAGCCTACTGACGGTCTGGATCCGAACCAGAAACACGCGGTGCGGCAGTTGATTGACGTGATGGCCCGCGACCGCACCATCCTGATTTCCACGCATCTGCTTGAAGAGGTGCACGCCTTGTGCAACCGGGTGGTGATCATCGCCCGCGGCAAGCTGATGGCGGATGCCACCCCGGCCGAGCTGGAGGCCCGCTCGCGCTATCACGGGGCAGTGTCGTTCAGCGCGCCAGGCAGCGGCATGTCGCAGGAAATGCTGGGTCGGTTGCCACAGGTGGCGGCGATCGAGGTCGATCCGCTGGACGGACGCGTCACCGTATTCCCGAAGCCCGGCGAGCGGATTCTGGAGCCGGTGGAAGTCCTGCTTCGCGAACAAGGACTGGAGGTTTCGGAGATCCAGCTCGAACGCGGCCGCCTGGACGAGGTTTTCCGGCAGATCACCAGCGAAAGCAATCAAGCCGGAGCAAGCGCATGAGCCCGGTCAGCGCAGTGATGCGGCGCGAGTTGCGCAGCTATTTCGTGACGCCGGTGGCCTATGTGTTTCTGGTGATCTTCCTGGTGCTGGCCGGCATCCTCACGTTCTACGTTGGCGACTTCTACGAGCGCGGCCTGGCCGACTTGCAGCCGTTCTTCGGGATGCATCCGTGGCTGTACCTGATCCTGGTGCCGGCGATCACCATGCGCATGTGGGCCGAGGAGACCAAGGGCGGCACGCTGGAACTGTTGCTGACGCTTCCACTGAGCCTGTGGCAGGCCATGCTCGGCAAGTTCCTCGCCGCATGGCTGTTCATCGGGCTGGCGCTGGTGTTGACCTTTCCGATCTGGATCACCGTCAACTACCTGGGCACGCCGGACAACGGCGTGATTCTGGCCGGTTACGTGGGGAGCTGGTTGATGGCTGGTACCTTCATTGCCATCGGCGCGTGTCTGTCGGCGCTGACCCGCAACCAGGTGGTGGCTTTCATCCTCACTGCGTTGGTATGCGTGCTGCTGATTCTGGCGGGGCAGCCGCAGGTGCTGGACTTTTTCCAGGGGGCGCTGCCTCGTCGCCTGGTCAATGCGGTGGCGCACCTGTCGATGCTGCGCCATTTCGAGGCGATCTCGCGGGGCGTGCTGGATCTGCGCGACCTGGTGTACTTCCTGCTCAGCACGCTGGGCTGGCTGGTTGCCGGCGTGCTGCTGCTTGATCTGAAGCGGACGCGCTGAGCGATGGTACGCATGCGCCTTCCCCGATGGCATCTGCCCCGGTCGTTTACCCGGCCATTGCAACTCACCCGACGTGGCGCGCTGTACGCCGGATTGGTCGTGCTGGTGCTGGTATTCGTCCCGCTGATCGTGACCACCAGTCGCTGGCTGCATCCGACCCGGATCGATCTCACCGCCGACAAGCTCTACACCCTCACGCCGGGCACGTTGCAGATCGTCGACAACCTGCAACGGCCGCTGCGCCTGACCCTGTATTTTTCCCAGCACGCCACCCGCGATCTGCCGCAGTTGCGCAGCTACGAGCAGCGCGTAGGCGAGATGTTGCAGGAGATGGTAGCGCGTTCGCACGGGCGCATCCGCTTGCGCGTCATTGATCCGGTGCCTTATTCGGACGACGAGGCGAGCGCCGAGGGAGCCGGCCTGATCGCCGCCAACGGTGGCAGCAACGGCGAGCGTGTGTTTTTCGGACTGGCCGGCAGCGCCATGCCGAAGGGCGCGGAGGGCGAAGACGAAGAGGAACGTGCGCCCGAGAAGACCTTGTCGATCGCCTTCTTCGACCCTTCGCGCGAGGCCTTTCTCGAATACGACATCGCCAAGCTGCTGTACGAACTGAACCAGGCCGAAAAGCCGTCGATCGGTGTGATCAGCTCATTGCCGGTGGAGGGTGCGCCGGCACTGGACGAACAGCCCTGGGCGGTGATGCAGCAGCTGGCACAGCTGTTCAAGGTGCAGATGCTGGATGCCGGCACCTTGAAGCAGGTCGACAGCAAGCTCAAGGTGCTGCTGCTGATCCACCCGAAAGACCTGCCGGCCGCCGCGCAATATGCGATTGACCAATATGTCATGCATGGCGGCCATCTGGTGGTCTTTGTCGATCCCGACGCCGAGCTCGATAGCAGTCCGCTGCGGCCGGATACCAGCGGATTGCCGGCGCACGCGTCGAATCTGCCGCGCCTGTTTGCGGCATGGGGAGTCAGTTACGACCCAGCCCGGATCGTGCTCGACCGCAGTCGCAGCCTGCAGATCGAGTTGGCTGGCAACAGCCTCAATCACCCCGCGATGCTCTGGTTTGGCGAGCAGGAGCTCAATCGCAACGATCCGGTCACCGCCAGTCTGAAGCGGATCAACGTCTCCACGGCTGGCCATTTCGACCTCACGCCAACCGCACGCACCCGCTTGATTCCGCTGTTGCAAAGCAGCGCCGATGCCGAGTTGGTGCCCACGCAGGAGGTGATGGACGCCAGCAGCGACCCGACCCGGTTGTTGCAGGACTACAAGGCGGACAACGCACACTATGTGGTGGCGGCGCGGCTGCATGGCACCTTTGTCAGTGCGTTTCCCGGGGACGCCGGCAAGCCGGGTTATCGCGGTGAGTCGGCGCCAAACGCCGAGATCGTCCTGGTGGCCGACACCGACCTGCTCAGCGACCGCTTGTGGGTGGAGCCGCAGACCATACTGGGCCAGACGATGATCCGGATCTTCGCCAACAACGGCGACTTCATCACCAACCTTGTCGACAACCTCAACGGGTCGTCCGCGCTGCTGTCGATCCGCGCCCGTTCCACCTCGCAGCGCCCGTTCACGCGGGTGCAGGCGCTGCGCAACGTGGCGGACCAGAAGTTCCTGCAAAAAGAGCAGGAGCTGGAGAAGGAATTGGCCGACACCCGGCATCGGCTGGACGAATTGCAGCCGGCCAAGGGTACCCATCCCAGCACGATCACGCCCGAGCAACGTCGCGAGATCGAGCAGTTCCGCCAGCGTCAGTTGGCGATCAACAAGGAGCTGCGCGACGTGCAGCACCAGCTCAATGCCGAGATCGACGCGCTGGGTCTGCGCCTGAAGGTGATCAACATCGTATTGGTGCCGGGGCTGGTGGTACTGATAGGCTTGCTGTACGGCTGGCGCCGCACCCGACACAGCCGGCGCCGGCGCTGAAAGCGGCAATCTGTCGCAAGCCGGCCCGGCCGTCGAGGCAGACACCACGCGTACATCGCATTATGCTGGGCGGTGGTTGCCGGCCGTTGCCGGCGCGAATGGATGTGGCGGTAGCCTGATTGTGATTGCAACGCTGTTGAAATGGGTGGTGCCGTGGGAATTCTCGTGGGTGTTTCTGGCCACGTTCCTGCTGGCATGCGTGCTGTACTGGCGCGGCAGCCGGCGCCTGCGCGTGGGCTTCGGTCGCCAGTTGGCGTTCTGGACCGGCATGGCGATCATCTACCTGTCGCTGCACACCTATCTCGACTACTACGCCGAGCATGAGTTCTTCATGCATCGCCTGCAGCAGTTGTTGCTGCATCACCTGGCGCCGCTGCTGATCGTCACCGCGTATCCGGTGAGCGCGCTGCGCGCCGGCCTTCCGCTGGCGTGGCGGGTGCGTCTGTTGCGACCTTTGCAGCGATCCTGGCCATGGCGGGTGGTGATGGGGGTGCTGATGAACCCGACCATCGCCACCGTGCTGTTCGTCGTGTTCGTGCTGATCTGGCTGATCCCGGACCTGCAGACGCTGGCGATGCTGGATTGGCGCGTCTATCGCTTCATGAACTGGACAATGCTGATCAGTGGCTTCGCGTACTGGTCGCTGGTGCTGGATCACCGGCCGCATCCGCCCGGCCGGATGGTGGCGGGCATGCGGGTGTTGTCACCGGCGATCACCATGACGCCGCAAATCCTGGCCGGCGCCATCGTCACGTTCTCGCGCACCGATCTGTACCCGATCTTCGAGATTTGCGGACGAGCGTTCACCTTCAACGTGTTGACCGGCCAGATGATCGGCGGACTGATCACCTGGGTGCCGGCAGCCCTGATCGAATCGGTCGGCGGCCTGATGGCCCTGCGTCTGTGGCTGCGGCTGTCGCGCAACGGGCGCTTGCCGCGTCGATCACTGCCGCTGCGACCACCGGCGGCGATCGCCGGCAGCCTGCCCGACTGAGCGTCGGGCATTGGCAATCAGTGCGAGGTGTGGTCCGCGTGGCTGCTGCCGTCGTCCAGCGCATTGGCCGGGCGTGCCATGAAGTCGGTGGGCAGGGTGCTGCCGTCGCTGAACTTCAGCAACAGACGTACCGTGGTGCCCGGCTTCACCGTCGCCACCGGCTGCATCAGCATCAGGTGGTAACCGGCGGGGGCCAGGGCCGCCGTGCCGTGTGCGGGCACCGGCAGTGAATCCACCATGGTCATGCGACTGACGCCACCCTCGGTCGAGCTGTGGTGCAGCATCACCTGCGCATACGCCGTGCTGCTGGCGCCAGTCAGGGCGACCGGCTGGTCGCCGGTGTTTTCCAGGGTCACGTAGGCACCAGCCGGCAGGCTGCCGGGCAGCACGCGGATCCAGGCATGCGTGGCGCGCACGTGATCGGCGGCCGTGGCGTGCACCGCAGGCGCGAGTGCCAGGCCGGCGAGCAGCGCGAACAAGGGGGCGTGTTTCATGTCGGGTCTCCACTGTTGAGCAGGAGGTGCAGGTCGTGCACCAGATCGTCCTGTTTGCTGGCTGGCGTGAACAGCACGCGCGGATTGCCATCGCGGTCGAACACGTAGATCGCCGAACTGTGACTGACTTCGTAGCTGCCGTCCTTGCTCGCAGGCTCGCGGGTGAACGCGGAACGGTACCGCTTCACCAGCGCCTCGATGTCCCGTGGCTTGCCGGTGAGGCCGGTGGCGCGTGCATCGAATGCCCTGACATAGCTGTGCAGTACGGCGGGCGTGTCGCGGGCAGGGTCCACGCTGACGAACAGGATGCGCGCGCCATCGGCAAGCTTGCCCAGGCGCTGCATCACCACGTGCAGATGGGCCATGGTCAGCGGACACACGTCCGGGCAATGGGTGTAGCCGAAATACAGCAGCACGACCTTGCCCCGGTAGTCCTCCGCGGAGACGGTCTTGCCTTCGTCATTGGTCAGCGTGAATTTCAGCTGCGGCATGTGGCCGGTGAGGTTGGTCAGTCGCAACGGCAGCGGCGTGGCACCGTGGCAGCCGGCGAGCAACAGGCCGAGAACCACCAACAGCGGCAGGGCGAGCGGGCGAAACGAGGGCAACTTCATGCGAAAATCCCTGAACTTCATCTGTTCAAGCATACGCCAGCGCTTGCCGGATGAGGCTCCAGATCCGGGAATTCCGTTCATGCTGCGACAACCTGTCACTACCCGAATCGCGTTGCTGGTGGCTGTCGCCGGCGCCAGCGCGGTCCTGCTCGGCGCGTTTGGTGCGCATGCGCTGCGTGATGTGCTCGACGCCCGACAGCACGAGCTGCGGCATACCGCCGTGGACTATCACGTCTGGCATGCGCTGGCCCTGGTGCTGGCGGTGGGGCTGGGTCGCGGGCGCGGCCGGAAGTGGGCCATCGGCGCCTTCGTGCTCGGCATCGTGCTGTTCAGCGGCAGCCTGTATGCACTGGCCCTGGGTGCGCCGCGCTGGACCGGCATCATCACGCCGTTCGGCGGCGTGGCCTTCGTCGTCGGCTGGGTGGCCCTGGGCTGGTCCCTGCCGAAGTCGGGAGACTGATACAGCATCGCTGCGCGGACCAAGCGGCCCGCGCGTCGGTTTCCCGCGAGGTCCCGGCGCGGACCGGCGCGAGGCCGGATACGTACAATGCACGTTTTCATAGGGAGCGCAGCGATGAAGCCAATCGGTACCCCCTGTTCCGAACACGCCCTGCGCGTGTTGTTGCTGGGCGCAGGCGAGTTGGGCAAGGAGGTGGCCATCGAGCTGCAGCGCTTTGCGGTCGAGGTGATTGCGGTCGACCGCTACGCCAACGCACCGGCGATGCAGGTGGCTCATCGCAGCCATTTGGTCGACATGCTGGATGGCAAGGCGCTGCGTGCAGTCATCGAGCTGGAAAGGCCCGATCTGGTGGTGCCCGAGATCGAGGCAATCCACACCCCGACCTTGCTGGAACTGGAAAAGAACGGGCAGCGGGTGATTCCGACTGCCCGCGCGGCATGGCTGACGATGGATCGTGAGGGCATCCGTCGGTTGGCCGCCGAGGATCTGGGTTTGCCGACTTCACCGTACCGATTCTGCGGCGACGAAGCGGAGTATCGCGAGGCCGCCGAGGCCATCGGCTATCCGTTCGTGATCAAGCCGGTGATGAGCTCCTCCGGCAAGGGCCAGAGCGTGGTACGCGATGGCGGCGAGCTGCAGCAGGCATGGGACTACGCGCAATCCGGTGGGCGCGCCGGCAAGGGAAGGGTGATAGTCGAGGGTTTCGTCGCCTTCGATTACGAGATCACCATGCTCACCGTGCGCCACGTCGGTGGAGTGAGCTTTTGCGCGCCGATCGGTCATCGTCAGGAAGATGGCGATTACCGCGAGTCGTGGCAGCCGCAGCCGATGAGCGACGCGGCGCTGGCCGAGGCACAGCGCCAGGCTGCGGCGATCACGGCCGCACTCGGTGGTTGGGGCGTGTTCGGCGTGGAGTTTTTCGTGCGCGGCGACCAGGTGATTTTTTCCGAGGTAAGCCCGCGCCCGCACGACACCGGCCTGGTCACCCTGATTTCGCAGGAGCTGTCCGAGTTCGCGCTTCATGCGCGCGCCATCCTGGGCCTGCCGATTCCGGTGATCCACCAGTACGGACCGTCGGCCTCGTGCGCAGTGCTGGTCGAAGGCGACGGTGCCGCGCCGCGTTATCGCAACGTGGCCGAAGCACTGGCCGAGCCGGACACGCAGCTGCGGTTGTTCGGCAAACCCACGGTCAGCGGTCGTCGGCGCATGGCGGTGACACTGGCGCGTGCGGATACGCTGGAAGCGGCGGTGGCCAAGGCGGTGCGGGCGAAGGAGCAACTGCGCATCGAGTTGTAACGGCGGCGAATGACCGCGGTCGATGCGCTACGCTTGCGTAATCGCGTGTGACGACAAGGGGACGACGGGATGGAATCGACGGGATTTTCGCATTGGCTGGTCGTGCTGGTGGAAACCATCGCCCTGGTGGCGTTGTTGCTGTTCATACTGGCGCTGCTGGTACTGGCCGTGACCTGGGTGGTCGACCGCAACCAGACCTCCAATGCGGTGCTTCGCAACTTCCCGGTGATCGGACACTTTCGTTACTGGTTCCTGCACCTGGGCGAGTTCTTCCGCCAGTACCTGTTTTCGAGTGATCGCGAGGAGCTGCCGTTCAATCGTGCGCAGCGGGTGTGGGTTTATCGTGCCGCGAAGAACGCGGAGAACACCAACGCGTTTGGCTCGACCCGCGACCTGCGTGCCGAAGGTGTGCCGTTCTTTGTCAACGCACCGTTTCCCTCGCTGGGCAACCATCACGTGGATCCGAAGCCGGTGCGGATCGGGCCGTATGCGCGCGAACCCTACGATCACGCGGCGTTCTTCAACATCTCGGCGATGAGCTTTGGCGCGTTGTCGGCGCCGGCGGTGCGTGCGTTGTCGATCGGTGCAGCCAAGGCCGGCATCTGGATGGATACCGGCGAGGGCGGCCTGGCGCCCTACCACCTGGAAGGCGGTTGCGACATCGTGTTCGAGATCGGTACCGCCAAGTACGGCGTGCGCACGCCGGATGGCAAGCTGGACGACGGCAAGTTGCAGGCGATCTGCGCGCACAAGCAGGTCAAGATGGTCAGTATCAAGCTCGGCCAAGGCGCCAAGCCGGGCATGGGTGGCTTGTTGCCGGCGGCCAAGGTCACCGAGGAGATCGCGGCGATTCGCGGCATTCCCGTCGGCGAGGATTCGCAAAGCCCGAACCGCCATCTGGACATCGCCAACGTGTCGCAACTGATGGACGCGATCGAGCACATCCGCGAACTGACCGGCAAGCCGACCGGCTTCAAGGCGGTGTTCGGTGGCATGGCATGGATCGAGGAGCTGTGCGACGAGGTTGACCGCCGCGGCATCGAGAGCGCGCCCGATTTCATCATCGTCGACGGTTCCGAAGGCGGCACCGGTGCCGCGCCACAGACGCTGATGGAAGGCGTCGGCCTGCCGCTGCACGAGGCGCTGCCCGAATTGATCGACACGTTGATCCGGCGTGGGCAGCGTCAGCGCATCAAGGTCATCTGCTCGGGCAAGTGCATCACGGCGTATGACGTGGCACGCGTGATGTCGATCGGCGCGGACTTCGTCAATTCGGCACGCGGATTCATGCTGTCGCTGGGCTGCATCCAGTCACTGCAGTGCAACCGCAACACCTGTCCCACCGGCATCACCACGCAGAACCCCAAGCTTCAGCGTGGCCTGGTGGTCACCGACAAGAGCGAGAAGGTGTACCACTACGCGAAGAACGTGATGCACGAGGTTGGTATCATCGCGCACAGTTGCGGCGTCGACGATCCGCGCCAGCTGGATCGTTCGCATTGCCGCGTGGTCGGTGATGACGGTCTGTCGGTGTCGCTGGAAAAGCTCCACCCGTATCCGGAGAGGCGAGAAGTGAGAAGTGAGAAGTGAGAGAAAGCCGGCAGTCCGTATCGTGCCGCTTTCTCTCACTTCTCGCTCCTCTTCACTCACTCCTCCGGCGCCAGCGAAGTGGCAGGCCGTGCCCGGCCGCCCTACGGCATTTCGTGCCAGCCGCTGGCCGTGCGCAGTTGCAGCGGTTTGAACCGCCGCTTGTAATCCATCTTCGGATGACCGTCGATCCAGAAACCGAGATAAAGCCATGGCACGCCGCGGCGGCGGGCCAGCGCGATCTGTTGCAGGATCGCGAGGGTCCCCAGGCTGCGTGTGGTTTGGTCGGGATCATAGAACGTGTAGACGGCTGAAATACCTGTCACGCAGACATCGGTCACCGCTACCGCGAGCAGGTGCTCGCCGTGTCGCAGCTCCAGGAACAGGGTGGGACTCCATGGCGCGGTGAGGAAGCGGCGGAAGTCGCTGGCATCGGCGTCGTCCATGCCGCCACCGGGGTGCCGGCTGCGCAGGTAGCGTTCGTACAAGGCGTGGCGTTCGCGGTTGTAGCCGGGCATGCATTCGCGGATGACCACGTCGGCGTTACGCTTCAGGCAGCGCTTTTGTGCGCGATCAGGCTGGAAATGCTCCACGTCGATGCGGCATGGCGTGCACGCGTGGCATTGCGGGCAATGCGGAAAATACAGATGCCCGCCTGCGCGGCGAAAGCCACGCTCCAGTGCCGGGCCGTAAAGCTGATCCAGGCGCGGTGCCGCCGGATCGAGCACCAGGTTCTGCGCGGTACGCTCAGGGTAATAGCCGCAGGTATGCGGCAGAGTCTGGAACAGGCGTACGGGATCGGAGCGGCGCATGATCCGATTCTATGCCGGCACAGTCGCACCATTCCAGCAGGTGCAAGTGGTCCGTTCAGAACACCCCGAGATAGCGCAGCATCTGCACCGCAAAAACCACCAACACGGTGAGTAGCAGGACTCTTCGTATCCGCGTGGCGATTCGCGTGCGGCGGTCGATGGGTGACGGGTTGCGCGCGGCCGCCAGCTCCTCGCCGTGGCGGATGACCGGGTCGATGCCCAGATCGATCAGCAGCTTGCGTGCCTTGCTGTAGTCATCGGCATGGGTGATCCACACCTGTGGCCACTGGCTGCGGTCCTGGCGACGCGGCGCGTAGCTGTGCCGTTGCCACGTCGGCCGGTCGTAGTTCGAGCGATTGGACACGGTCGCCTGAATGCCGTGTTCGGCCATCAGGGCGACCACGGAATCGATGTTTTGCTGGCGGGGCGAGGTGTAGATCTGACGCATGGGGACAGTTTACGCGAACGCCTTTGAACGGGCGTTCATGATCACGCGGCGGAGCCGTTGCGTACGCGGATCAGCCCTTCCTGCGCGGTGGATGCGACCAGCCGCCCGTCCTGGCTGAAGATCTGCCCGCGCGCGAGTCCGCGCCCGCCCTGGGCAGTGGGGCTGTCGAACGAATACAGCAGCCACTCGTCGACGCGGAACGGGCGATGGAACCACAGTGCGTGGTCGAGGCTGGCCATCTGCACGTTCCGGGTCATGTAGGAAATGCCGTGCGGCAGCGTCGCGGTGCCGACAAGATGGAAGTCGGACGCATAGGCAAGCAGCGCGCGATGGAGGATGGCGGAATCGCCAATCGGCGAGGTCAGCCGGAACCAGATGTGCTGGATCGGCGGTCGCTTGACCGGATGCAGTTCGTCACGCGGCCACACCTGACGGAACTCAAGCGGCCCATCGATACCCAGCCAACGCTGCAGCTTCACCGGCAGCCGCTCCAGTTCATCCGGGGGCAGGTGACGCATCGGCTCCAGATCGTCCGGTGCGGGCACTTCCGGCATCGAGGTCTGGTGTTCGACACCTTGCTCGGGCTGCTGGAAGGAAATGGAGCCGTTCAGAATCGGCTGTCCATGCTGGATCGCCACTACCCGGCGCGACGAAAACGAACCGCCATCGCGCGTGCGCTCCACGTTGTAGACGATGGGCGCCTCGATATCGCCGGCACGGAGAAAATACGCATGCAACGAATGCGCCTCGCGCGTCGGGTCGACCGTCTCCTGCGCCGCCGCCAGCGCCTGCCCCAGCACCTGTCCGCCAAATACAAAACGGGTGCCGATGTCACGACTCTGGCCGCGGAACAGGTTGTCCTCCAGCCGTTCGAGCTGCAGCAGTTCGACCAGTTCAGTGACGTGGTTGGGGGGCATGGAAAACGCTCGCGATCAAGACGGAATCGCAGATTATAAGCGTTGTGGCAGGTTTCTAGCCTGCATCGTGCCGTACGAGTCCGCTGTCGCGCAGCACCTCATCCCACGGGAACATGGGGCCGGGATCGAGCTTGCGGCGCACCTGTTTGTCCGGTGCATCGCTGGCCGGAACCATGTCGGTATCGAGTTCCTCGTGGCCGGCAATCTCGCGCAGGTTGGGAAACTGCTCGCGCAAATGCGCCAGCAAACGGCGCAAGGCGTCGATCTGCACGTCGGGATAGGGCTCGGTCATGTCCTGGTGGCGTGTGTCCTGCCAGTCCGGATAGCGGCCCAGATTCACCAGTTCGATGCCGATCGAGTACGGATTGTGACCGCGCACATGGTTGGCGATGCGCGTGCCCGGAACGTAACGATGGATCGCGCCGTCACGATCGATGTAGAAGTGACCACTGTTGCCGGTGCCGCTGGCGTGCATCACTCGCTCGCCATACTCGCGCGCCGTGGCCAGGTCGGGCAGTTCGGTGCAATGAATCACCACCTGCACGACCTCGTCGGCGGTGCGCTCGGGAAGCGTGTCGGCATAGGGCAGCGGATCGTCGTGGATCGTCACGGTCATGGAGGTGTCTCGCGGAGGTTGGTTGGACAGGGTTGCGGGGTCGGATGCAAACGGCGCCTGTTACCATGCGCGCTTGCCTTTGTTGCGTGTTCAGGGAACTGCCATGCGTCGCCAGATCATACTTTCGCACGGCTCGGGTTCCAGCCCGGACGCGACCAAGGTCAGCATGCTGGCCATGCTCGCCGAATCCCTGGGCTGGAGTACGCAGCGCCCCGATTACCGCGCCGCCGACGCCCGCGGGCATGCCGATTCGGTGGCGCCCAGGATCGCCCGGCTGCGTGCCACCGTCGAGGCGCTGGATGCGCCGCCGCTGCTGGTTGGCTCCAGCATGGGTGCCTTCGTCTCCGGACTGGTCTCGCTTGACGTACCGGTGGCTGGCCTGCTGCTGCTGGCGACCCCGAGCGAGATTCCCGGCTATGCGCGCAAGTTCGATCTGCGCACGGAAGGGCCGACCTTGCTGGTGCATGGGTGGAGCGACGATGTCTGCCCCTTGGCGGGTGTGCAGCGCTTTGCCGCCAAGCGGCGCCTGCCGCTGCTGGTGCTCGATGACGACCATCGCCTGGGTGCCAGCATGGACATGATTGCGGCGCAGTTTCTGCACCTGCTTGATCAATTGGCGGATGTGGCATGAATCACTATTTCGCGACCTGTCCGAAAGGCTTGGAATATCTGCTGCGCGATGAATTGAGCGTGATTGGGGGCACTGATGTGCGTGAGGCGCTCGCCGGCGCGCATTTCTCGGGCACACTGGAAACCGCCTACCGCGCCTGCCTGTGGTCGCGCCTGGCCAGTCGCATCCTGCTGCCGCTGGCCGAGTTCGACGCGGCCGACGACGATGCGCTTTATCGCGGCGTGCAGGAGATCGACTGGAGCACTCATCTCGCCGCCCACGGGACGTTCGCCGTGGACGCGGGCACCGCGATGAGCAAGCTCACCCACAGCCAGTTCGTGGGCTTGCGCGTGAAGGACGCCGTGGTCGACCAGTTCCGTCAGCGCGACGGCAGTCGGCCCGGCATCGACACCGACGAGCCGGACATCCGCATCAACGTGCGCCTGCGCCGTGATCGCGCCACGGTGTCGCTGGACCTGGCTGGCACGCCGCTGCATCGGCGCGGCTGGCGCGAGGTGCAGGGCGAGGCGCCGCTGAAGGAAAACCTCGCCGCCGCGATGCTGCTGCGTGCGCGCTGGCCGGAGGTGTACGCCGCCGGAGGGGCGCTGGTCGATCCGATGTGCGGCTCCGGCACGCTGCTGATCGAAGCCGCCCTGATGGCCGCCGATGTCGCGCCCGGCCTGCGCCGTGAATACTTCGGCTTCCTGGGCTGGCAGCAGCACGATATCGCGCTGTGGCGCGGCTTGCTGGACGAGGCCACGCAGCGTGCGGAAGTCGGTTTGCGCGGTTTGCGCAGCGTGTTCTTCGGCAGTGATATCGATCCGCGCATGGTGCAGACGGCGAAACGAAACGCGCAGGAGGCCGATGTGGCCGGTTTCATCACCCTGGACAAGCAGGATGTGACCCACGCCACCGCCCCTGCCGGCGTCGACTACGGCCTGATCATCACCAACCCGCCGTACGGCGAGCGCCTGGGTGAACGTGCCGACATGCCGCGTCTGTACCGCGCACTGGGCGACACCATGCGTGCGCATTTCACCGGCTGGCGTGGCGCGGTGCTGGCGGGTGACCTGGAACTGGGCCGCGCGATGCAACTGCACGCGGACAAGCGCTATGCGTTGTACAACGGCGCGCTGGAAACGGTGCTGCTGACGTTCGACCTGAAACAGCGCGACACGAAACCGCGCGAGCCCAAGCCGTTGTCCGACGGTGCGCAGATGCTGAAGAACCGCCTGGAGAAGAATGTCAGGCATTTGCGCAAGCGGCTGGCTCGCGAGGGCATCCACTGCTGGCGTGCCTACGATCAGGATCTGCCGGAGTATGCCGCCGCGATCGACATCTATGGCGACACGCATGGCGACGACCATTTGCACATCCAGGAGTACCGCGCGCCGGCGGACGTGCCCGCCGACGTGGCGCGATTGCGCATGCGGGAGGTTGCGCGGGTTGCCGGAGAGGTGCTCGGCGTGCCGCGCGAGCGCATCGCGCTGAAGACCCGCGAGCGCGGCAAGGGTGGCTCGAAGTATGGCCAGCTCGATCAGCGCAACGAGTTCATCGAGGTCGAGGAGGATGGCCTGAAGTTTCTGGTCAATCTCACCGACTATCTCGACACCGGCCTGTTCCTCGACCATCGCCTGGTGCGCGCCAAGCTGCGCGAACTGGCCAGGGACAAGTGCTTCCTCAACCTGTTTGCCTACACCGCCACCGCCAGCGTGCACGCGGCGGCCGGCGGCGCGCTGGAAACCACCAGCGTGGACTTGTCCGCCACCTATCTCGAATGGGCGTCACGCAACCTGGTGCTCAACGGCTTCAGCGGCTCCAGTCATCGCCTGATGCAGGTCGACGCCATGGAGTTTCTGCAGCGCGACCGTGCTCATTACGGCCTGATCTTCGTCGATCCACCGACCTTCTCCAACTCCAAGCGCGCCGAGGATTTCGATGTGCAGCGCGATCACGTCAAGTTGCTGGACGCCTGCAACGAGCGCCTCACGCGCGACGGCGTGATCGTGTTCTCGAACAATTTCCGTCGCTTCAAGCTCGATCGGGAGGAGTTGGAACAGCGCTTCGAGATCGAGGACTGGACCGCGCACAGCATTCCCTTCGATTTCGCCCGGCGTGCGGATATTCACGGTTGCTGGTTGCTGCGTCGGCGTCGGCCCGACCCGGGCATCAACCCGTGGGACAGCGCCCGCATCAAAAAGTGAACCTTTCAGTTCATATTAAGGGTGCCGAGCCGAGTATCGGCGTCGTGCAACGGAGAACAATCATGACCAGACAGGGTTTGCTTGGTACCGGCAAGTTCGTGGCGATCGGGCTGGCGATGGCGGCTGCGGTAGCGATGCCGCTGAGTGCCTCGGCGCGCGGCTGGGGTGGCCACGGTTATCACGGTGGCTATCACCATGGCGGCTACAGCCACGGCTATTACGGCGGCCATTACCGCCATGGTGGCTACCGGCATGGCGGCCGCTGGATTGCCGGAGCGATCGTCACCGGCGCCGTGGTGGGCCTGGTTGCGGATGCCATGCGGCCGGCGCCGGTCTACTACGAGCGTCCGGTGGTGTACGGCCCGCCGCCTAGTGTGATTTACGAGCAAGCGCCGCCCGTGGTGACCCGTCGCGTGGTGCGCACGCGTACCGTGGTTTATGACGATGCCTATGGCACCCGCTACATCCGCGACGACGGTTACGATCACGATGACGACGACGATTGAACTCGTCACATGAGCAGCAGGCAGCGAGCCCGGCCCCGGCCGGGCTCGCTGCTTTGCGGGAGGCTGCGAATGGCGCGGATCCGGCCGCCGATCACAAGAAGTGAACAATCGGCACGGCATCCTTGTCGGCATGCATTTCTGCCCAGCCCCCCGTCCGACGCTCCCCATTTCTGCCAGGTCTGACGCCAAGGTGGCGCAGCGGGCATGACGGATCGGCATCCCACGGCGCGCGCCACTATCGGCATGCGGTTTCGTCAGGTGCGCGCGCAGACATTGAAGCTGTGTGCCGGCCTCGGCGCCGAGGACATGTTGCTGCAGTCCATGCCTGACGCCAGCCCGACGAAGTGGCACCTGGCGCACACCACGTGGTTCTTCGAACAGTTCGTGCTGGCCCGCGATCCGGCATGGACCACGCCCAATCCGGCCTGGAACTACCTGTTCAACTCCTACTACCAGTCGGTCGGCCCGATGCACGCGCGGCCGCAGCGTGGCCTGTTGTCGCGACCGTCGCTGGATGAGGTACGTGACTACCGCAAGCGTATCGACGATGCCGTCGAGGCCTTGCTCGATCGGGATGACGCTCCGGAACTGGCCGGCCTGGTCGAGCTGGGTCTGCAGCACGAGCAGCAGCATCAGGAGCTGTTGCTGACCGATATCAAGCATGCATTCTGGTGCAATCCGCTGAAGCCGGCTTATCGGGCGCCGATTGCGTTGCCGGAAGCATCGAAGGCCGTGCCGCTGCGTTTCGTCGAAGGCCGCGAAGGGATCGTGGAAGTCGGTCATCGCGGCGAAAACTTCGCGTACGACAATGAGACACCGTGGCATCGCGCATTGCTGCATCCGCACGCCCTGGCCAACCGGCTGGTGAGCAACGCCGAATACCTGGCTTTCGTGCGTGAGGGTGGCTATCGCGAGCCGGGGCTCTGGCTGTCGGATGGCTGGGCCACCGTGCAGCGTGAAGGCTGGCAGCACCCGATCTATTGGCAGGACGACCTGGCCAGCGAGTTCACGCTTGCGGGCTTGCGCGCGCTCGACCCGCACGAGCCGGTGTGCCATTTGAGCTACTTCGAGGCTGACGCCTTTGCGCGCTGGGCCGGCGGTCGGTTGCCGACCGAATTCGAGTGGGAGTCGGCGGCCGAGCATGTGGTCGTCACCGGCAACTTGCAGGATGAAGGGCGCTACCAGCCGCTGGCAGCAAGCGACCGCGACGGCCTGCTGCAGTTGTACGGCGACGTGTGGGAGTGGACCTCGTCACCCTACGTGAGTTATCCGGGCTTCCGCCCGCTGCCCGGCGCGCTGGGCGAGTACAACGGCAAATTCATGTGTGGCCAATGGGTGTTGCGAGGAGGTTCCTGCGCGACACCACGCACGCATCTGCGAGCCACCTACCGCAACTTTTTTCCACCTCACGCCCGCTGGCAGTTCGCCGGGCTTCGACTGGGACAGGATCGATGAGCAGCGTACAACCCTGCAGTGTCGGCGACGACGAGCGTCGCCCTCCACTGAACGACATACTGGCGGTAGCCGAGCATGGACTGGCATTGAAGCCGAAGCGCCTGCCATCGTGGCTGTTCTACGACGAGCGTGGTTCCGCGCTGTTCGAGCAGATCTGCGAGCAGCCGGAGTATTACCTCACGCGCAGCGAAGTCGCCTTGATGGGCGAGCATGCCGGCAGTATTGCCGACACTCTCGGCACGGAGGTGCGACTGGTCGAATATGGCAGTGGCAGCGGCCTGAAAACACGGATGTTGCTGCAGCACCTTGATCGCACGGTTTGCTACGTCCCGGTGGAGATCTCGCCCGAACCCTTGCGCGAGAGCGTGCGACGCCTGACCAGCGAGTTTCCGCAGGTGCCGGTGCAGCCCTTGTGCGCGGATTTCACCAAGCCGCTGCGCCTGCCGATTCCACCACGTGCGCCGCGACGCACGGTGCTGTATTTCCCGGGGTCAACCATCGGCAATTTCGAGGCGCGTGAGGCTGCGCTGCTGTTGCGCAAGATGCGCAACGAAATGGGTGATGCGGGCGGCATCCTGGTTGGTGTGGACCTGAAGAAGGACCCGGCCGTGATCGAGGCAGCCTACAACGACCGTGCCGGTGTCACCGCAGAGTTCACGCTCAACATGCTGGCGCGGCTGAACCGGGAAATCGGCAGCGACTTCGACCTTGCCGCGTTTGCGCACCGCGCACGCTACAACCCGATGGCCGGACGCGTCGAGACGCAGATCGTCAGTCGTCGCGAGCAGCAGGTGGAAATCGGTCGCAGCAAGGTGAGGTTTCGCAACAACGAGGCAATCCAGGTCGAGTACAGCTGCAAGTATTCGCTGGAGGATTTTGCTGGATTGGCCGAAAGGGCCGGATTGGCGGTGATGCGGGTCTGGATCGATCCGGCGCAGAACTTCAGCGTGCAATACCTGGTGCGCAGCCGCGCCGTGGTGGATTGAGCAACAGTGGTCGGCATCGCTGCCGACCCCTGGGTCGCCGGGATCAGTTGACGCCGTAGAGCTTCTTGACGTCGGCCGTGAGCAGGGCCTGGCTGTCGGGGCGCGAGTAGAACATGTGCCCGCCGGGGTATTCCTTGACCTGCACCCGGGTCGGGTCGCCCATCGCCGGCATCTGGTCCACTGCAAGCACCGAGACCATGAACGGGCAGGACAGATCGTCCCAGCCGTGGGCGATAAGCACGCGCAGCTGCGAGTCGTTGGCGACCGCCTGGCGCAGCTGGTTGACCGAGCCGTCGCGCGCATCATCATCCTGGTGCCACAGGCGATTGACCTCGTAGCTGAGCGCGTTGTAACGGCCCTGCGCCTTCCAGCCCACGGTCTGGGTCACGAAGTGGACCATGGCGGTGGTCGTCGGCGCGATGATGCTGTTCAGGATCGGATCGCCGGTTTCCTGATGCGGCGCGTACGGGAACGGGTCCCATGCGGTGACGTTGGAATCGTAGCGGCTGCCCAGTTTCCCTTCGGCGCGGTAGACCTCGCGCAGGTAGGCCTGGGTCTCGATGCGGCCGCCCGAGCGCTTCACGAACACCGGGTCCAGCCCGGTCAGCTCGGTGACCTTCTTGATCATGGCCTCGGTCGCGGCCGGGTCGGAGCGGCCCTTCATCAGCGTGGTCGCGTACTCTCCGCGGGTGTAGGCGATGATCGGCGCCATCGCGGCGGCACTCAGCTTGCCCTCGCGTTCGAGGTGCGCAGCGGCAATCGAGGGCAGGGTGGTCATCCATGGCAGCGGCGAGACGGTGTCGTCACTCCATGCGCCGGGATCGAGATACGGCGAAATCAGGGTCACCCCGCTCATCGCCACGCCGAGCTGGGTTTGCATGTAGGCCGTGATGCGCGGGCCGCGAAAGCCGCCATAGCTCTCGCCGACATAGTACTTGCGCGAGTCCATGCGACCGTTCTTCACCAGCCAGTCGTACATGATCCGCGACAAGTACTTGATGTCGACATCGGTGCTGTAGAAGTCCTTGGTGGCCTGCTTGTCGTCGACCAGCGCGCGGCTGTAGCCGGTACCGATCGGATCGATGAAGACCAGGTCGGTAAAGCCCAGCCAGGTGCCGGGGTTGTCGTGCAGGACCGGCGGCGCTGACGGGCTGTCACCCTCGTCGCCGAAAGCCACTTTCTTCGGGCCGATCGCGCCGAGGTTGAGGTAGACCGAGGACGCGCCCGGGCCGCCATTGAGCGCGAATGTCACCGGTCGGTCCTTGCCGGGAATGGTATAAGCGGTGAACACCACCTCGCCGGTCTTCTTGCCCTTCTCGTCGCGCACCGGCAGCGAGCCTACGGTGACCGTGTACTTGAGCGTCTTGCCGTCGACCCGGGTGGTCTGCGTCACATGCGCATCGGCAGGCAATGGCGGCAGCTGGAAACCATCGCTGCCGGCGGTTTCCGACGTAGCCGGTTTGTGTGTGTCTGCCGCGAGCGCGGGGGCGGCGGTGAAGCCGGCCAGCACCAGGGCGGTCAGCAGGACAGATGGCAGGGACTTGCGCACGGGCTTTCCTCGCGGACGAAAGCCCCGAGCTTAACCGGAGATTACCGTGCGCGGAGTGTGCAGAAAGGCATGGGTGGTCACGCCCTGGTGGCCGGGTCGGCAGGTGCGAAGGATCGGGTATCGGCTTGCCGCGGCTCAGCCCTTGGCAAGCGCGCCTTCGATGAACTGCTGCAACTGGCTGGCATTGAGCCCACCGGACTGGCGCGCCAGTTCACGGCCGTGCCGGAACATGATCAAGGTAGGAATGCTGCGGATATGGAATCGCGCGGCGACCTGCGGCTGCGCCTCGGTGTCGAGCTTGGCCAGGCGCAGGCGTGGTTCGAGTCTCGACGCAGCCTGCACGAATACCGGTGCGAAGCCGACGCACGGGCCACACCACGGCGCCCAGAAATCCACCAGCACGGGCAGGTCGCCGCGGGCGGTGATCGAGTCGAAGTTTGCGCTGGTGAGTTCCACCGGATGTCCGTCGAACAGGGCAGTCCTGCATCGACCGCAGCTGGGTTTCTCTTCGACGCGATCGGCGGGTACCCGGTTGAGCGCATTGCAGTGCGGGCAGGGGATGACCAGTGGTGTGCTCATGGCAGGCTCCGGCGTTGGATCGGCAAGAGCCGGCGGGCAGAGCCCGCCCTACGGAGCCGGGAACGTAGGGCGGGCTCTGCCCGCCGGCCCTTCTGTATCAAGCAAGATGGCGACAAACGATGCCCAATCCAAGGCATGCGCACCGCCACTGGCTCAGAACTGCTCTGCGCTGGCATCTGCCCAATCGCGGGCGAACGCTTGCGGTACCGCGTCGGTCAGCAGCGCGCCGGGTTCCAGGTAGGCGTAGAACTCCGCGTAGCTGCGAGCATGCTCGTTCGGCATGCGGTGCATGATGTGCGCGGGGGTCAACTGGTCGGGGTGTGAGGCCCCAAGCGCCCCGGTGAGTTCGATGAAGCTGTCGATGGTGGCGCGGTGATAGTTCTTCACGTGTTCGGCGCGTTCGTCGACCTTGAGTGCGCGGGCGCGGCGCGGGTCCTGGGTTGCCACACCGCTGGGACAGGTGTTGGTGTGGCAACGCAGAGCCTGGATGCACCCGACGGCGAACATCATCGGTCGGGCCACGTTGCAGATGTCGGCGCCGATGGCGATCTTGTGCACCATGTCGAAACCGGTGGCGACCTTGCCACTGGCGATCACCCGGATGTGTTTGCGCAGATCGCAACCGACCAGTGCGCTGTGCACGAACGGCAGCGCCTCGTTGATGCTCAACCCGATGCGGTCGGACAATTCGATGGGTGCCGCGCCGGTGCCGCCCTCGGCGCCATCGACGGTGATGAAATCGGGCAGGATGCCGCTGACCAGCATGGCCTTGCAGATGCCAAGGAATTCGCTGCGACGGCCGATGCACAGCTTGAAGCCGACCGGCTTGCCGTCGCACAGTCGGCGCAATCGCGCCACGAAGTCGAGCAGGCCTCGTGGCGTATCGAATTCGGGATGCGATGCAGGCGACAGGCAATCCTCGCCTTCGGGCACTTCGCGGATGCGCGCGATTTCGGCATTGACCTTGGCGCCAGGCAACAGGCCGCCGTGACTGGGTTTGGCGCCCTGCGAGATCTTGATCTCGATCATCTTCACCAACGGGTTGGATGCCTTGTCGCGGAAATCCTCGTCGTCAAAGCGGCCGTCTTTCGTGCGGCAGCCGAAGTAGCCCGAGCCGATTTCCCAGATCACGTCGGCGCCGTGCTCGAGGTGGTACGGGGTGAGGCCGCCTTCGCCGGTGTCCTGCGCGAAACCACCCAGTGCCGCACCCTTGTTCATGGCCAGCACGGCATGGCTGCTCAGTGCGCCGAAGCTCATCGCCGAAATGTTCAGGCGTGAACTGTCGTAGGGCCGGCTGCACAGCGGGCCGCCCACCTGCACGCGCTCGGCCAGCTTTGGTACCTGCTTGACTGCGATGGAATGCAAGGCGAAGTCGTAGCCGGATTTCTCGATGTCGAATTCGGTACCGAACGGATGCGTGCCGCTGTCGCCGCGCCCGCGCGCCTTGATCAAATCGCGTTGCTGGCGGCTGAAGGGACGCCCGCTTTCGTCGTCCTCCAGAAAGTACTGGCGGATTTCCGGGCTGATGAATTCCATGATGTAGCGCAGATGGCCGATCACCGGATAGTTCGCCAGCACGTTCTGCGACGAGCCGATGTCGTAGATACCCAGCGCGATCAACGGCAGCACCACGATCAGCGCGTACAGCGCCTGCGGATGGACCGGAGTGATCGCCGCGATGATCGCCAAGGCGATGATTGCCAACAGGTAGAAGGTGATGCGCCACATCCGCACATGCTGCAACAGACCATGTCGAGCGCAAATGAAAGGCGCCGATTCAGCCGGTCGTGCAAGGCACGAAGCGCAGCGCCACCGAGTTCATGCAGTAGCGCAGGCCGGTGGGTCGCGGGCCATCATCGAACACGTGGCCGAGATGGCTGTCGCAGCCGGCACAGCTGATCGCCGTGCGACGCATGCCGAACATGCGGTCGGTCTGCTCGATCACGTTGCGCCGGGCGATCGGCTGCCAGAAGCTGGGCCAGCCGGTGCCGGAATGGAATTCGGTCGCCGCGTCGTACAGCGCGGTGGCACAGGCGACGCAGCGGAACAGGCCGGCCACGGCAGGTTTGGTGTGATTGCCGCTGAATGCCCGTTCGGTGCCATTGCGACGCATGACCTCGTAGGCAGCGGCGGATAGGCGCTGTTTCCATTGTGCATCGGTAAGCACCAGCCGGGGGACCTCGCGTACGCCCTGGTCGCGGCCATCGTCGCCGAAGATCTGCAGCAGCACGTTGCCGGGTTTGCCGACCGGCACCTGGGAGGCCGCGTACAGGCGCGGTCCCATCAGGCCTGCACCGGTCAGCAGCACCGCGCCGCCGGCCAGCGTGGCGCGCAGAAAATTGCGGCGGTCCATCGCGAGGGTTTCTTGAAGACGTGACATGGCGACCTCCTTGGGCGAGTGGAAATCAGGAAGTGGAAATCAGCCGAAGGTGAAGGCATAGGCCCGCACACCCGGGTCGAGGAAGGTGATCTCGAACAGTCGTTCGCCGGTGCCGTTGGCCTGGCGCACCAGTTGATACAGGCGTTGGCCGTCGACGCTGCCGTTGCCCGCCGCATCGGTATCCATGCCGTGGTCGGCGCCGGGCGGCTTGCCGTCGATGGTGACGCGGAAGCGCACCGGCTTGCCGTCGCTGCCCGGACCGAGCACCAGGTGCAGGTCGCGGCCGCGGAAGCGGTACGCGATGCTGCCGCCGGCACGATCCAGTTGCGCGTACTCGTCGTGCACCGTCCAGCGACCGTCCAGCGCCCACTGATTGGTAGCGTAGGCCTTCGGTGCGTGGTAGTCCCACGGGTCGTCGTGGGCCATATTGCCACCGGCGAAGTTCATCGCCCGTGCATAGCCCACGTAGGTTTCCGGGGAACGCGTGGGGTCACCGGATGCAGCCGCTTCCACGCCGTGATGGTCGTCGTTGACGTAGCCGCCTGGCAGGTTTTTCTGGCCGGCATCGGTAAGCAATCGCCGGATCACGTCCTCGCTTTCGTGATAGTTGCCTTCGCCGAAATGATGGCTTCGGATCTGTCCGCGTGCGTCGATGAAGTAGTGCGCCGGCCAGTACTGATTGTGGAAGCCGCGCCAGATCGCGTAGTCGTTGTCCAGCGCCACCGGGTAGTCGACGCCCAGTTCCTTCACGGCCTTGGCGACGTTGTCCGGGTTTTTCTCGAATGCGAACTCCGGCGAATGCACGCCGATGATCACCAGGCCGTGATCCTTGTACTTGTCGTACCAGCCGCGCACGTAGGGCAGGGTGCGAATGCAGTTGATGCAGGAGTAGGTCCAGAAGTCGACCAGCACGACCTTGCCGCGCAACGACTGCACCGTCAGCGGCTTGCTGTTGAGCCAGCCGGTGGCGCCCGCCAGCGAGGGAAATCCGCCCTCGACCGGCAGCGGGTCGCCCGCCTTCAGCACCGCCTGAGGAGCCGGCGCCGGGCGCACGACGTTGATCAGCTTCTGTTCGATGCCGCTGGTGCTGGCCAGCGACACGCGGGTCAGCAGGCCGGTATCCAGACCCAGCGCGATGGCGGCCACGCCGCACAGCACCAGCACGCCGAGCGTACGGCGCACCCACTCGCCAGCCCCGAGCGAACGTTTCATCAAGGCGAAGACCTTGCCGCCGATCAGTAGCGCGACGGCCAACGAGGTGGCGGCACCCGCCGCGTAGGTGAGCAGCAACAAGGTGGTCTGCACGCTGGCGCCATTCAGTGCTGCCGCGGTCAGCAGAAGACCCAGGATTGGGCCGGCGCAAGGGGCCCACAGCAGGCCGGTGGCCACGCCGAGACCCGCCGCGCCCCAGATCGAGTCGCCATCGCGCTCAGAACGGCTCGACAGGCGATTGCCCAGTGCCACGAACGGTCGGCTGATCCACTCGGCCAGGCGCGTCGACAGCAGGGTCAGGCCGAGCACGGCCAACACCACCATCGCCACGTAGCGGCCGTACTGGTTGGCGTGCACGGCCCAGCCGCCACCCACGGCTGCCAACGTGGCCACGGCGGCAAAGGTGATGGCCATGCCCAGCAGCATCGGCAGGCCGTTGCGCATGAACGGCTTGTCCGAGCGTGCAAACAGGAACGGCAGCACCGGCAGGATGCAGGGGCTGAGAATGGTCAGCACGCCGCCGAGGTAGGCGAGGATCAGCACGAGCATGGATTTGTCGTCCGAGGGAAGTTGGTGGCTATTCGCCGTTGGTGTTTCACCGGTTACATCATGTTGTACGACGTAACCGGCGCCACAGATGCAACGAACACCCCAGGACAGTCCCCGCGCAATGCAGTTGCTGGATCAGAGATGTCGGTGTGCCGCAGCAAGCGGCGTGAGAGATGAGGGTAGGTCCCTCGCCATCGGCTTGCAGGAGCAGGTGGCAAACCACCGCAAGCGGCTTGGATCAAAAGTCCCGGTCGTGAGCGTTGCGGAAAAGGCGTCCGTGAGGCGTCAGGTATGAACCCGAAAGACGAACAACCGTGAACAGCCGTTCAAGCGTCGAAAGTGATCAGATGACATCGAAACCGGGGAGTGATGTTGCTCCGGGATCAGTCTGGCAGGTGCCTGCTTATGGGCCAGGCGGTGTCCGGCGTAGAGGCTGCGTGAGTCGGGTTCAGGCTCTTGCGTTGAACTGCGGGAACCTTCGGTGGCGATGGCAAGGGAAAGGCACAAGCCCGCAAGGCGAGGCCGATAGTACCGATGCGTCACCAAGGGGCGGAGCGGTCCGTAGTAGTGATGAAGTCGCGGTAATCGCGATGGAGCGAAGGGGCCGCGTCATCCGCGCACGTTCATGGGTCAACTGCGTGAGCAGGAGGAGCCCATGGGCGTGAGCAAGCCGTTTGCGATTCCCAAGCAGTTGGTCTGGGAAGCGTACAAGCGTGTGAAAGCCAATGGCGGTTCATCCGGGGTCGATCAGGAATCGATCGAACGGTTCGAACAGCGTCTCGGCAACAACCTGTACGTGCTTTGGAACCGGCTCTGCTCCGGCAGCTATTTCCCGCCGCCGGTAAAGGGCGTGGCGATTCCGAAGAAGTCAGGCGGTATGCGGATGCTCGGCGTGCCCACCGTGGCCGACCGGGTGGCGCAGACCGTGGTCAAGATGGTCTTGGAACCGGTGCTTGAGCCCGTGTTCCATCCCGACTCGTACGGCTACCGACCCGGGCGCTCGGCGCTCGATGCGGTGGCCCGTGTACGGCGTCGGTGCTGGGATTACGACTGGGTGATCGAGTTCGACATCAAGGGATTGTTCGACAATATTGACCATGCATTGCTGATGCGGGCGGTGCGTAAGCATTGCCGGATTCCATGGGTACTGCTGTACATCGAGCGTTGGCTCACGGTACCGATGGTGATGGCGGACGGACGGCAGGTGGAACGGACGCAGGGTACCCCGCAAGGGGGTGTCGTGAGCCCACTGCTGGCCAACCTGTTCTTGCATTACGCGTTTGACCGCTGGGTGGCCGAGCATCTGCGCAGTGTGCGGTTTTGCCGCTACGCCGATGACGGGGTCATCCACTGCCAGAGCCAGGCGCAGGCAGAGTATGTCCTGCGTCGGATCGCCGCGCGGTTCAAGGCCTGTGGGTTGGAGCTGCATCCGGACAAGACACGGATCGTCTACTGCCGCGACGTCAACCGTCCAGCGGACTACCCGGTCGTGAAGTTCACGTTCCTCGGCTACACCTTCCAGCCGCGCAAGGCGGTGGACAAGTACGGCCGAATTTATGTGAACTTCTCGCCTGCGGTCAGCCGTGACGCGTTGCGCGCCATGCGGCAGACCATCCGAAGCTGGCACCTTCAGCTCATGTGCGACCGTGAGGTGGGCGATCTGTCCCGCATGTTCAATCCAATCCTTCGGGGCTGGATGAACTACTACGGGCGGTTCCGCGGTTCTGCGATGGACGTCGTGTGGAAGCACGTGAACGCCTACTTGACCCGGTGGCTGAGGCGCAAGTACAAGAAGCTGGCCCGTCATAAAACGCGGGCCATTCGTGCACTTGGCAAGTTGGCAGTCGCCTCGCCCCGTGCCTTCGTGCATTGGGAGAAGGGAATCTATCCTGCGGCTGGATGATGGGAGCCGGATGACGCGAGAGTGTCACGTCCGGTTCTGCGAGAGGCTGGGGCTGCAATGCCCCGGCCTACTCACCCAAACCTTGACCGCCACGGGCTTCATGAGTGTAGATAGTGGACGTTCCCAACGGGTCAGTCTGCCTCGCACCGTGCCAACCGAATCCGCCGCCGCCAACCCGAGTGACTCGCCCGACCAGCGTCGCGCGGCATGGATGGCTGCGGCGCAGGCAGGCGACCGCCGCGCCTACGAGAAGCTGCTGGCCGACTCGATCCCCCTGATTCGGGCTACCGCGAGTCGCCGGGGCGTGGCCTTCGATCATCTCGACGATGTGGTGCAGGAAACCCTGTTGACGGTGCATCGCGTACGGCACACCTACGATCCGACCCGATCCTACGATGCCTGGCTGACGGCGATTGCGAGCCGGCGTGCGATCGATGCGCTGCGCAGCCACGGTCGTCGCGATCGCCGCGAATTGCGCGACGAAGTCGCCGTCGACAATCATGCGGATGCCGACGATGCCAGTGCAGCCAGCGAAAGCCAGGAGCGTGCGCGGCAGCTGCGTGATGCGATCGAGACGCTGCCGCCCGGCCAGCGCCAGGCGATCGAGCAGCTCGGTTTGCGCGAGCGCTCGCTGAGCGAAGCGGCCGAGCTGACCGGGCGCAATACCGGTGCGCTGAAAGTGAACCTGCATCGCGCGCTGAAGGCGCTGCGCGAGCGTTTCCATGGAGAGCCCTGAGGTCATGTCCGAGCTGCCGTCGCATGAGGCACTGATCGACCGTCTCGGCACCGAGCTGGCGCCGGTGCGGCGGTTGTTGCCGCCCTGGCTGCGTGCTGCCGGTTGGCTGCTGGTGGTGGCGGCGACCGCCGTGGCGCTGTTGATGTATTACGGCGACGCCAGGATGCTGCAGCGTCTGGGTGGCGCCCCGGATCTGGCCTGGGCTGCGCTGGGCGCGGTGGCCACGGCGATCAGCGCGGCCTGGGCGGCGTTTTCGCTGGGCGTGCCGGGGCGGCGTGCGGCGTGGGCGTGGTTGCCCCTGCCGGGTGCGCTGCTGTGGATCGGTGCGAGCGGGCTGGGTTGCCTGCGGACTTGGCTGGCACCGGATACCAGCATTGCGACCCTGCATCAGTCCACCGATTGCCTGGTGTTCATCATCAGCTTCTCGGTACCGCTCTCGGCCCTGCTGATCGTGATGCTGCGCCGTGCCTGCCCGCTGCGTCCGGTATTGACCGCGGTGATGATTGGCCTGGCCAGCGCGGCGGCCTCGGCCAGCCTGCTGGAAATTTTTCATCCCTATGATTCGGCGGCGACCGACCTGCTGACCCATGCCGCCGCCGTGGCGATCGTGGTGGCCGTGAACGCAGCCATGGGAGGGCGATTGCTTTCGAAAGCGCCGGATCGTTCGCCGTAGGGCGGGCTCTGCCCGCTGCGCGTTTGCCGTCGCGACATCGAGAGCCGGCGGGCAGAGCCCGCCCTACGGGTGCGGGTTCAGTCGCGGAAGTTGTCGAATTGCAGTGGCAGCTCGACTTCGGCCTTGCGCAGCAGGGCCATCGCCTCCTGCAAGTCGTCGCGTTTCTTGCCGGTGACGCGCAACTTGTCGCCGTTGATCTGGGCCTCGACCTTGAGCTTGGCTGCCTTGAGCGTGGCCACCAGCTTCTTCGCCACGGGCTGCTCGATGCCCTGCTTCACGGTGATCTTCTGACGTGAGCCGCCGAGGTTGGTTTCCGGATCGCCCACGTCCAGCGCGCGGATGTCGATCTTGCGCGCCACCAGGCGCCCGCGCAGGATGTCGAGCATTTGCTGCAGCTGGAACTCGCTGGGTGCGATCTGCGTGATCACGAAATCGTCCAGCGTCCAGGAGGCATCCTGGCCCTTGAAATCGAAGCGGTTGGACAGCTCGCGATTGGCCTGGTCGACCGCGTTGGTCAGTTCGTGCTTGTCGACTTCGGAGATCACGTCAAAGGAAGGCATGGCAGTGCTCGAGCAGGGCGGCGCACCAGTGTAAGCGATGCGGCGCGTGGCTGATGGATAATGCCGTGTGCTCCCATGCAGCGAGACGAACCCGGCGATGCCTGAATGAAAGTGGATGTGTTGATCATTGGCGCCGGTGCCGCGGGCCTGATGTGCGCGATCACCGCCGGCCAGCGTGGCCGCCGCGTGCTGGTGGTCGATCATGCCAACAAGGTAGGCAAGAAGATCCTGATGTCGGGCGGTGGGCGCTGCAATTTCACCAACCTCGGCGTCATGCCTGCGCAGTATCTGTCGGCCAATCCCCACTTCGCGAAATCCGCACTGGCGCGCTACACGCCCTGGGACTTCATCGCGCTGGTCGACAAGCACCGCATTGCCTGGCACGAGAAGGAGCTGGGCCAGCTGTTTTGCGATGACTCTTCCAAGCAGATCGTGCGCATGCTGCTGGACGAATGCGCGGCCGCCGCTGTCACGGTGGAAGCGAGTTGCGGAGTGCAGCGCGTGCGCAAGACAGCGGAAGGCTTCAGCGTGCACAGCGCGCGCGGCGAGGTGCACGCGCAGTCGCTGGTGGTGGCCAGTGGCGGTCTTTCGATTCCCAGCATGGGCGCCAGCGGCTTCGGCTACGAGCTGGCGCGCCAGTTCGGCCATGCCGTATTGCCGACCCGTGCCGGACTGGTGCCGCTGACACTCAGCGGCAAGCACCAGGAGCACTATCAGGATCTGGCCGGTGTGGCGCTGCCACTGTCGGAGACCCGGGTAGGCAAGCAGAGCTTCCGTGCCGGCTTGCTGTTCACCCATCGCGGACTGAGCGGCCCGGCCATTCTGCAGATTTCCTCCTATTGGCAGCCCGGCGATGATCTGCGCGTCGACCTGCTGCCCGAAGCGGAGGTGGGCGACTGGTTGATCGAGCAGCGTGCCGCGCGCCCGCTCGCCGAGCTGAAGACCGTCCTCGGCGAGGCGTTGCCCAAGCGGCTGGCGCAGCGCCTGTGCGAGCACTGGTTCGACAATCGACCCATGCGCCAGTACCGCGAAGCCGAACTCGGCCAGATCGGCAGCCAGCTCAAGTCCTGGCCGATCACGGCCAGTGGCACTGAGGGATACCGCACGGCCGAGGTCACCCTGGGCGGCGTCGATACCGATGGACTCTCATCCAGCACCATGCAATCGAAACTCGTGCCGGGTCTGTACTTCATTGGTGAGGTGGTCGATGTCACCGGCTGGCTCGGTGGTTACAACTTCCAGTGGGCGTGGGCTTCGGGACGAGCAGCGGGCGAGGTGGCTTGACGTGTTGTCGACTCTGCCTTGACCCAGCATGGTCGCGAGTGCTCTAAAGTGGCGGCTGCAATGTCCTGGGTGCGGGTGATTGGCGAGCTTCGGCGGATACCGACGCAGCCCAGTGCAAATGGTGCGGATCGAAACCATGCTCGATCATGGGCTTGATGATGTGGAAATACGGCGAGATGTCGAAATCGCGCGGGGTGAACAGCTTGGAACTGCGAATATGCAGGATCTCCCGGCGTGCCGCGTTGGTGCCCTGCAGTTTGCGGTAGTCGCGATCGAGTATCGGCAGGATCGGATAACGCACGCTCTGGAATGCGGCGGCGATCAATGACGAACAAATCGCCTGGGTCGGCTCGCCGCTGCCCAGCGCAAGCAGGCGTCGGCGCCAGCGGCCGGGGACCGGCGGCGAAGGCACCAGGTAGCGCATGAGGTCGATCACGTTGCGCATGTCGTAACGCTGGCCAACTCGCCGTGCGGCGTGTGCGATCACGCGTTCGATATCGTCGGCACCGAGCCCGACGGGGCGGCAGATCCGCGTGTGTGACCCGCGGTACGCTTCCAGTGGCAGGGCGCGCACGCCCTCGACCACGTCGGCCTCGATCAGGGCATGGGCGCCGAGTTCCGGATGCTGGTCGCGCAGTCGGTCGCCCACGTACAGTGCCGCGTGCGACCAGCTCGACTGGGTGATGTACTTGATCGCACTGCTGATGCGGCTGCTGCCCTCGACCAGCAACACATCAGCCGGCCGCAGCGAGGCCTCCAGCAGATCGAAGCGCGAGGTGCCGAAATGCATGCCTGAGGCACGCGGCTTCGACAGGTATCGGGCCAGGGCTTGCCCAAGCCAGTGCATCGGGTGGAACACGGTGGTGCGCTCCCGCCGCTCAAGGAAGTGACGAGCTTAAGGCAACGCTGAACAAGTCGGTATCACGTGTCGTGAAACCCCATGGCTGCGTGATGGTGCCTGCGTTCGGCGCGTGATCGATGCACGGCATGCGGATCGACAGCAAAAGCGTGCCCCCATCCGCCCTGTCGGGCACCTTCCCCCGCGTTGCGGGGGAAGGGCGGGGGCGCGCGACCGTGCCGCGATGCATTCGCGGCTCTTCCTTCCTCCGTTTACGGGGGAAGGTGCCCGACAGGGCGGATGGGGGCGCTCTCCAGAACAACGCTGAACCAGATCGAATCCGCGCAAGGTCAAACTTTCCGGAATTTCGCCGTTCCGTGCAGTGGATGTTTGATCAGCGTTGGCTCAACCGGCCGACCACGCCAGGCAGCCATCGACCACGGTGTGGCTGCGGCCGCCGACCCAGATCGAGTCACGTTCGATGTGCACGATCAGTTGCGCATCGTGGCCGATTTCGCGGCCCTGGCTGACCTGGTAGCCGTGTGCCAGCGGGCCGTGCGGCTCGGCGTGGGCGATATATGCGGCGATCAGCCCGTTGGCCGCGCCCGAGGCGGGGTCCTCGACGATGCCGACACCGGCCGGAAAGGCGCGCACTACCAGTTGCCGCTCACCCTGTGCCGCGCGCGCAAATGCACACAGGCCCATGCTGTCGCTCGCCTTCGCCAATGCGAGAATCGCGGCGTGGTCGGGTTGCCACGCGCGCAGGCTGGCCTCGTTCGCCAGCTCGGCCAGCCACCAGCGCCTTCCCCCGTCCACCAGGGCCGGCGGCAACGAACCGCACTCGATACCGGCGAGTGCTGCCGCCAGCAACGGGTGCGCATCGCGGCCGGTACGCAATACGCGCTCGCCGGGAGATTTCAGCAGCAGTTCGCGATCGACGCCGTTGCCCTCGACCCGGATCGGCAGTACACCGGCATCGCATTCCTGCCACAGCAGTCCGTCGAGAGGCCGGGCCAATCCGCATTCAAGGGCGGCGTGGGCGCTGCCGATGCTGGGATGCCCGGCAAAGGGAATCTCCTTGTGCGGCGTGAATATCCGCACGCGATAGCTGGCTTGCGGATCAGTGGGCGGCAGCAAGTAGGTGGTTTCGACCAGCGCAGTCCAGCGTGCGAAGCGTTGCATCGCTGCGCTGTCCCAGCGATCCGCGCCGATCACCACGCCCAGATGGTTGCCGCCTCCGGCGGTGGCCGCGAACACGTCCAGGTGCAGGTAACGAAGCTGGCTCATGCAAATCACCGGTCCGCAGATGGCGGCGCAAAGCAGCGGATGATATAGGTGCCGCCGCGGTTGCGACACTGATCATTCGCGATATCAACCATGCCTTCCGGCATAAACCACGCACCGGAGCGCAGGTCGACAAGCCTGGTTCGACGCGCCAAGATGCCGACTTTTGCCCGCGCGCTACGGAACCCTCATGCTGATCACCCTGGTCATCATTGCCCTTACCGCCATCGTGTCGTTCATGGCGTTCAGCAACAGCCGCTTGATGAACGACCTGATCCTGTGGCCTCCGGCGATCACCCGCCAGCGCGAGTACTACCGGCTGGTGACTTACGGCGTGGTGCACGCGGATTTCGGCCACCTGCTTTTCAACATGTTCACCCTGTTCTTCTTCGGGCGGGCGATGGAGCCGTTCTACACCGGCATGCTCGGTTCGCTCGGCTTTGCGTTGTTCTACATCGGGGGCCTGGTGGTCTCGATCCTGCCGACCTACCTAAAAAACCGCCACAACCCCGACTACCGCAGCCTGGGTGCCTCCGGTGCGGTTTCGGCCGTGCTGTTTTCCTACATCCTGATCGCGCCATGGCAGCTGATCATCGTGCTGGTGATCCCGATGCCTGCGATCGTGTATGCGGTGCTGTACACGGCTTACTCGATCTACATGGATCGGCGTGGACAGGGCAATGTCAATCACAGCGCGCACCTGTGGGGCGCGGCTTACGGTGTGCTGTTCACCATTTTGATCAATCATCGGGTGCTGCCGCATTTTGTCGATGCGCTGTTGCATCCGGCCTTCTGATCTTGCCGCAACAAATCATCACGAAATCCGCCGGCCGCCCTGTCGACGGATGAACGGTTCGTGCACTGCATAATGCCCTGTGCGTCCAAGACGCGCATACTGGGGCCGGTTTTCACCGGTCACCGCAGGAGAACGAACGCATGGCTATGACACGCAAGTCGGCAGCGAAGAAGTCCGCGGCAAAGAAGACGCCCGCCGAGAAGACGGCGACGAAGAAGAAGAAGGCATCGGCCAGCAGTTCTTCAAAGCCTTCGCCAGGCAAGTCGGCAGCGAAGAAACCGGCGACCAGCAAGACAGCGGCGAAGAAAGGCGCTGCGAAGAAGAGCTCGGCAAAAAAGACCACAGCAAAAAAGGCCACGACCAGGAAAACTGCGACCAGGAAGGCCGCGCCCGGCAAGAAGGTGGCAAGAAAGAGCGCCGTAAAGAAGGCGGCGGCGAAAAAGGCCGCAACGAAAAAGCCAGCAGTGAAGAAGACGGCAGCAAAGAAGAGCGCAACCAAGCGCGTTGCGACAAAGAAGCCTGCCGGCAAAAAGCCGGTCGCCCGCAAGGCCGCACTCAGCAAAGCGGCACCAAAGAAGGCCACGTCTGGAAAATCGGCAGCCCGGCCCGCGGCAAGCAAGGCCAGCGCGAAACCCGCACCGAAGAAGGCCGCCGCGCGCAAGCGCAGCGCTGCGACACAGAAGCCGGTCCGGCACATCAGTCCGGAAGAGGCGGTCGCCCATATCCAGGCGTTGCTTGATGCCAAGCACGAACGCGTGCAGCAAGGGCCGACCTGGCCCGGTGCCAACCCATCCAGGCCCACGCCGAGTGGAGCCGAACTGCATCCGCCGGTGGCCGGTTCCGGGGGCGGTGGGGATGCCTTTGTGCCAGCGCCCCAGCGCAATGAGCAGAGCAAGCGCAAGGGCTGACTCCTGCGACGGTGGAGCTCCGCCTTGGGCATGGCTGGTGGTCTTCCTGGCCAGCCATGCCTGTTGACTCAGTACGGGTTCAAGCACGTTGGTGCATGATCAAGTCACCAGTCGCAGCGGAGACGGCGCATGAAACGCCTGTTGGCCAGCATGGTTCTGATTCTCGCCACATCGGCGTTGGCGGGTTGCTATTACGATCCGGGCTACAGCTATGTGCGCAGTTCCACAGTGGGCGGAGATGCGTACTACGGGCAAGGTAGTACCACCTACCAGGCCGCGCCGAGCTATTACGGCAGCTACTACGGTGGCTATTATCCCGGGTATTACGGGGGTTCCTACGGTTACGGCTGCTGCTATGCGCCCGGCGTGTCGATCGGCGTCAGTCGGTTCTGGTACGGCGGCAGGAATTACCGCGGCTACCGGGATCACGACCGCCGCGGCCATCATCGTGGCCGTGACCATGGTTATCGCGGCGACGCAAACACGAGCCGTCCGCGCGACTCCCACCCGCGTCCTCGTGCATCCACGCCTCGGCAGCAGACGTCCCCGCGCCCGGATACACGCAGGAACAATGTGTTGCGTAGCAGGGGCGAACGCGCGCCCAGCCGGCAGTAAGCCGGCTCGCTGCAGCCGGTTTCGGGGGGCAGCTTGATTCGTGGGACTCCGTCGCGCCGATCACTTCCGGGCCTGCTCATGATCACGGCGGCCAGCTTGCTGCTGTCGGCCTGCGGCAGCATCCGCTATTACGCACAGGCTGTGCGCGGGCAGGGCGAGTTGATCGTGCATCGCCGCCCGATCGACCAGTTGCTGCGCGATCCGCATCTCGACCCGCAACTGGCGGCGCGCCTGCAGCTGACCCTGCAGGCACGTCGATTCGCCTCGCAGCAGTTGGGCCTGCCAGACAACCGCAGCTACACCAGCTACGTCCAGCTGGATCGCCCCTACGTGGTGTGGAACGTGTTTGCTGCACCTCGCTACTCCGTACAAGCCGTGCCGCAGTGTTTCCCGATTGCCGGTTGCGTGGCCTACCGTGGCTGGTTCAGCGAGGCGGCGGCGAAGGCTGATGCGGCGCGCAAGCGTGCAGATGGCGATGACGTGTGGATCGGCGGCGTGCCCGCGTATTCGACCCTGGGATGGTTCGCGGACCCGGTTCTTTCCAGCATGCTGCGCTGGGATGACGATGAGCTGGCCCGCACCATTTTTCACGAGCTGGCCCACCAGCTGATCTACGTGAAGAGCGACGCCGCCTTCAATGAATCCTTTGCCACCTTCGTGCAGGAGCAGGGCCTGCGTGCCTGGCGTGCCTCGCGTGGCCTGCCGGCGCGAAGTGGGCACCAAAAGGCGATGGCTGACGGCTTTTCCCGGCTGGTGCTGGATCTGCGCGATCGCCTCAAGACCTTGTACGCCAGCGGCATCGATGACGCCGCGATGGCCGCCGGCAAGCAGCGCGAAATTGCCGCGTTCCGAACCCGCTACAAACTCTGGCAGCGGCAGGCCTGGCCCGAAGACCACCGCTACGATGCCTGGGTGGCGCGGCCAATCAACAACGCGCGGCTGTTGCCGTTCGGCCTGTACGATCAGTGGACGCCGGCCTTCGCGGTGCTCTTCCAGCATGCGGAAGGCAGCTGGCCCGCGTTTTATGCCGAGGTGCGTAGCCTGGCGAAGGAGCCGAAAGCACAACGTGACGTGAAATTGCAGGCCTTGCTGCCATCCGAACCGGATGCGGGCGCCGCTGCAAGCGCCGTCGGCAACAAGTAGCCTTCGCCTCAACCTGAGGCGGAGACCTGCAGCAATGCCCAGTCCGCAGAGCAGTCGACGAAGGTCTGTTGCATGCCGCGCGGGATCACGAAGGCATCGCCTGCGGTGAGCGCCTCCGGCGGCAGCGCATCCACTTGCAGGCTCATGCTGCCCTCCAGGACAAAGGCGAAAGCGAAATCCTTGTCCTGGCGTGTGATCAGGGGAGACGGTTCAGCGCTTGGCGCTCGCTGCACCACTCGCGCGTCGGCCATCCCGTCCGTCGCGGCATGCACGCCAAGGTCACGGTAGGCCCAGCCGGTGCTGGCCTGGTGGCTCCAGCACGCCTTGTCGGCTTGATCGAACACGAAGCGCTGGCCGGCGTAATCGCGTCGCGGCAGGTGGCGACCGGTGGGCAGCGGCATCTCGTGATCAAGGTAGGTCATGTGTTCCGCCGGGCTGCTGATCTCCACAACCTCCAGGCCATCGGACGATTCCAGTACCCGATGCCGGATATGCGGTGGCTGCAACACGCAATCGCCTGCGCGCATGACGAAGGGCTGGCCCTGATCCTCGTAGACCAGCCGGACCCAGCCGCGCCGACAGTAGATCAATTGCAGCTGGATGGCGTGGTGGTGCACATTGTCGCCGACCGGTCCGCCGCGCGGAATGCGGATGTGCGAGGCGATGAACCGGCCGCCCTGGCGATCGGGGATGAGGTCGCGATACTGCATGCCGGCGCGCCCGGTTTTCCACGCGCCGCTGGTGCCGTCGTCGCGAACGATGCACAGCCGTGACTGAAGCGGCGGCAGCTGCAGTGGAGGCGCCGTCGGCTCGAACTCGATGCGCGTGCCGTTTGGCGCGATGATCGGCTTGCCGTCGGTATCGCCGGTGGTGCCGAGCCGAAGCACCCCGGCATCACCCCGATGGGTCGCTTCCAGCAACAAGTGCATGCCGTGACCGCTGAGTCGGGCACTGCGCGGGTCGTCGGCCGGCATGATGCTGTCCAGCCGAAAACCCAGGGTCTCGGTAAAGAACCGCATGGTTTCGGCGAGGTCTCCCGCCGGCAACACGCACTGGGCCCGTTCGATGCCGCGGTACGGCGCCTGGTCAGGCATGCCGGGAGTCTCCGTCGGATCTTGCTGTTTCAACGGTCTTGGTCCGTCTCAGTGCGGGGCGGGCGGGTCGATCTTGCGTTGGGCCATGTGTCGCAGATAGGCCAGCAGGGCGTCGAGGTCGGCGTCGGACAGCGTCTGGAGGCCGAAGCCAGGCATCCTTGCCTGCGGCCATCGGCGCAGCGATTGCGGATTGCGGATGTACGCGCGCAGCAGGTCGGCACGCAGATATTCGGTGGGGTTGTGCGGGATGTTCAGGTCCGGGCCGAGCTTGGCATCGCCGACACCGTTCAGCGTGTGACAGGCGAAACAGCTGTGCTGGAACACGGCAAGACCGCGTCGTACGGGGCTGTCAGCGGGCAGCGCCGGATCGGGCAGGATAGCCGGGAAGCGCGCCGCGATACTGTCCAGTTTGCGGATCGTGGCCAGCTGGTACGGCCATTGCTCCGGACCGACCCGGGCCGCCTGCGGCTTCGTCCATACGACGTAGAATGGTCCGGCGCCGCCATGCTGGCCGGGCAGTTCGGGCCAGGGATGGCGGGTCTCCTCGATCGCCAGCCAGGCCTTGCTGCCACGCTGGTTCAGGATCAGGGCGGCAGGAATTTCGGCGGCGAAGCCGTCGGCGCCGACAAACTGCAGGTGGTCCGCCGCGGTGATGCCCCGAAGCAGGTCGGCCAGCGGCACTGCCTGATACTGCATCGGGCGGTTGAATGCCACGTCCGCCGGAATGCTGATGGATTGAAGGTCCTGCCGCGCCAGCAGCGCGGCGGTCGACCAGTGAACGGCGCCGTGTCCCAGGTCGATGCCGAGCTCGCCAGCCCGCACGGGCACGCGCATCCCCGTCACCAACAGGGTCAACGCGATCAGGCCGCCGGTGATCAGCTTCATCGGATACTCCGGGCAGGGAGATTCTTGCAGCGAGGGACCCAAGTGTAGGCCAGCCCATGCCGATGATCATGCTGATTGACAAGGCTGCCGGGTTCGCTCCCTGTCGCCAGGCTGAACGCGATCCGGCCTGCACATTGAACTCACATGGACGGGGACACACTAAGCTCACGTATCGCCGTGATGGCGACAAGAAGTGGCGCAGTTCACCGCGTTGCTGAGGGGCCGGCCTTACCTCCCCTGGAGGCCGCCTGACAAACCCCATCGGTCCTCCCCTGGCCGTTGGGGTTTTTTTTGCGCCGTGTCCGGTTGACGTCAACGCGCACACGGTGCGGCATGGATAATGGGCAAGCAGCGACTTCCGCCACCGCCTGGGCCATTGATGATCATCGACTCGCTTCTCGACACCGACCTGTACAAGTTTTCGATGATGCAGGTGGTGTTGCACCAGTATCCGGCTGCCCAGGTGGAATATCGCTTCAAATGCCGGACTCCGGGCATCGACCTGGTCTCGTGCATCGACGAAATCCGTGCCGAGCTGGCCGCCTTGTGCCAGCTGCGCTTTCGCGCCGATGAACTGGACTACCTGCGAGACTGGCGTTTCATCAAGAGCGACTTCGTTGATTTCCTGGCCCTGTTCCAGCTCAACGAAAAATATGTCTCGATCGAGCCCTCATCCGATGCGCCCGGCGAGATCGACATCCACATCCGTGGCCCCTGGCTGCACACGATCATGTTCGAGGTGCCGCTGCTGGCGATCATCAACGAGGTGTACTTCCGCCGCACCAGCGCGGGGCTGGATCTGGCCGAGGGGCGTCGTCGCCTGCGCGAGAAAATCGCGATGCTGCGCGATACGCCCGACTACGCCGAGTGTCGGATCGCCGATTACGGCACCCGCAGGCGCTATTCGCGGCTGTGGCAGGAGGAAGTGGTCGCCACGTTGCGTGACGGGCTTGATGCGCAGCTTGCCGGCACCAGCAACGTGTGGCTGGCCCGCAAGCTGGGTCTGACCCCGCTGGGTACGCTGGCGCATGAA
The DNA here is from genome assembly GCF_055809185.1 of Rhodanobacter sp. G2-10. Classification (NCBI taxonomy): domain Bacteria; kingdom Pseudomonadati; phylum Pseudomonadota; class Gammaproteobacteria; order Lysobacterales; family Rhodanobacteraceae; genus Rhodanobacter; species Rhodanobacter sp. G2-10. The sequence goes on from NZ_CM147900.1 coordinate 1,217,125, forward strand.
TACCTGCAGGCCCATCAGGCGCTGGGGCCGCGGCTGCGCGATTCGCAGGTGGCCGCGCTGGAGGCGTGGGCGCGCGAATACCGTGGCGATCTGGGCATCGCCTTGTCCGACGTGTACGGGCTGGATGCCTTCCTGCGCGATTTCGACATGTACTTCTGCAAGTTGTTCGACGGAACGCGCCACGACTCCGGCGATCCGTTCGCCTGGGGCGAGAAGGTGCTTGCGCATTACCGCGCCAACCGCGTCGATCCGCGCAACAAGGTGCTGGTTTTCAGCGACGGCCTGGACATTCCACGCGTGATGCAGCTGTATGCGCATTTCCGCGGGCGCTGCGCGCTGGCCTTTGGCGTGGGCACCAATCTCACCAACGATGTCGGTCCCGCACCGCTCAATATCGTGATCAAGATGATCCGCTGCAACGGCCAGCCCGTGGCCAAGCTGAGTGACTCGCCGGGCAAGAACATGTGCGAGGACCCGGCCTACGTGGCCTACTTGCGGCAGGTGTTCGAGATTCCCGCCTCGCAGGGCTGATCGCCGGCGCCGCCGGGGAAATTCGTCGAGGCGACGCTGTCCGCGGCGCCCCCGTTCTTTTCTGCGTGGGTGCCTGGCGTGTTGTCACTGGAATCCAGGTCGCTGCCGAAGGCCCCGGCGAGCAGCAGCAACGAGAGAATGACCGCGATCACGTGTAGCAAGGCGTTGTCCCGGACCGTATGGATGGCCACCAAAATTAGCCATCCAAACGGTGATCCACAAAGGAGCGCGCTGCATATGGATATGCCGGAAAGTGCCGGCTCCGGGCAAAGTCGGCATGGATGGCGTACGCTGCCTGATTGAGCCTTGTCACCGGAGCACCGTCATGACCACCAGCGTCTACGATTTCACCGTCAACGACATCGATGGCAAACCTCGCTCGCTGAGCGAATGGCGCGGCAAGACCCTGTTGATCGTCAACGTCGCCTCCAAGTGCGGATTCACCCCGCAATACCACGGGCTGGAGACGCTGTGGCAGGACCAGCGCGACCAGGGGCTGGTGGTGCTGGGTTTTCCGTGCGACCAGTTCGGCCATCAGGAACCGGGCGACGAGGCCGAGATCAAGAATTTCTGTCAGACCCAATACGACGTGACCTTTCCGATGTTTGCCAAGATCAAGGTGAACGGCGACGACGCCGACCCGTTGTACAAGTGGCTGAAGAGCGAGGGCAAGGGTGTTCTCGGCAGCGAGTCGATCAAGTGGAACTTCACCAAGTTCCTGGTCAACACCGACGGTCAGGTGGTGAAGCGTTATGCCTCCACCGACACTCCGCAGAAAATTGCCGAGGAGACGCTGGAGATGCTGAGCGCCTGATCGTGGCCGGCGCGGTGCAGCAAGCTGTCTCGGGGCAATGGTCGGATCACTTGACGTAGTCAGCGTGGTCTTGGAGGGCGCCCCCATCCGCCCTGCCGGGCACCTTCCCCCGCGTTGCGGAGGAAGGACTGTTTCGTGCAAGCGTGCTGCAGAGCTCCACAGATTTGCCTTCCCCCGTTTACGGGAGAAGGTGCCCGGCAGGGCGGATGGGGGCGCTTTGACAGGCGGCGCGCGCGTTGCCTCAATGACTGCCCGCGTGGGCTGCCAGTAGCACCGCAATCGCATCCACGTCACGCTTGGCTGGTGGCGCGCCGACCGGTGGTTGGTAGTTGTCCAGCATGATGGCAAATGCGAGGTGGTCTCCGGCCGCCGTGGTGACGTAGCCGGCCAGGCTGTGCACGTGGGACATGCTGCCTGTTTTTGCGTGCATGTTGCCCGCAGCGACCGTCTTGCGCATGCGGTAGATCAGACTGCCGTCCACGCCCGCCAAAGGAAGCGCGTCGCGCAATTGGCTGGCGTATGGCTGTTTGGCCAGGTAGACGAGCAGGTGCACAAGCGCGTTCGGCGTCACCAGGTTGTGTCGCGAGAGACCGCTGCCTTCGGTGATCAGACATGTTTCCGGAGCTATGCCCATTTGCGGCAGCAAATCCCGCAATGCGCGAAGGCCCCATGTCTGGCTGTCGCGGAACGTGGTTGGCTGTTGTGTGGCGTTCGCCTGTGCTTGAGCGCCCAAGGCAAGCAGCAGGTTTTGCAGATAGAGGTTCTGCGAGCGCTTCAGTCCGCGGTGCAGGATCTCCAGAACGGTCGGCGAATGTACCTGGGCCAGGATCTGTGTGCCGGTCAGCAGCGCGCTGTCATCCAGCGGCCAATGCAGCACTTCGGTCTTGCCACTGATGTTGATGCCGCGGCTGGCGAGTGCCACGCGCAGTTGGCGGGCCGCCTGATGCGCAGGGTCGACCATGGCGAGGCGGAAGTGTGCAGGCGCTGCGCGCGTTGGAATGCTGCCGAACGCGTACAGGGTGTCGCTGCCTGGTGCGCGATAGAGATTCACGTTGCTGGTCGAGGGCGATGGCGTGGTCTCGATCGAACCCGCCAGCCTGGGGATTCCGCCGGCCGGTGCCAGCCGGACACTCGCCTGCGCGCCTGGCGAGGCACCCGGTGTCACCGTGACCTTGACGATGTTCTCGTCGACGCTCAATGCGGACGATGGCACCGCGAACCAGCTTTGCAGGTCACCCGCTTCCCAACCGGTGCCGAACGGAGGGCCGGTGAAGTGGCTGTCGTCCGCGATCAGATCGCCGTGCACTTGGCGAACTCCGCGTGCGTAGAGTTGGGACGCCAGTTGCTCCGCCCAGTCGCTGCTGTCGCCAGTACCCAGGGTCGGGTCGCCCGTGCCGTAAAGAATCAGCTGGCCGTCCAGCCGGCCGTTGCGAATGGCGCCGCGGGAAAGGACTCGCGTGGAAAAGCGGTAGGCCGGGCCCAGCGTGGCAAGACTGGCTGCGGCAGTGAACAATTTGGCGGTGGAGGCGGGGTGAGCCAGCCGATCGGAGCGGTGCTCGTACAGCGTGCGGCCGCTGTCCAGCGATACCACCGCAATGCCCCAGCTGGCGTGTGCGAAACGCGGTTGCGTTATCAAGGCATCGATACGTGCGGCGAGTCCTGAAACGGCGCTGGTTTTCGGTGTTGATGGGGTGGCGGCACCGGCTGGCCACGCCAGCAGGCTGGCGACCATCAGGCCCAGCAGGAAAGAGGGACGGGCGAGGTAATGCGGTAATCCTGACATCGGGACAGTATCGCCAATCGTGCCAGTTCGTGCAGGACCGCCAGCATCGTTCTGATAGTCTTGCACCCTTGTGCCGACATGGTCGGTCGATACGAACGCCTTTGCGAGGACAGATATGCAGATTGCACCAAACTCCGTTGCCGCCTTCCATTACACGCTGACCGACGACCAGAACCAGGTCATCGACAGTTCCGAAGGTCGCGATCCGTTGACCTACCTGCATGGCAGTGGCCAGATCGTGCCTGGCCTCGAGAAGCAGATGGAAGGCCGCTCGGTGGGAGACAAGTTCACCGCCGAGGTGAGGCCGGAGGAAGGCTATGGTGTGCACCATGCCGAGTTGATGCAGGAAGTTCCGCGTGAAGCGTTCCAAGGCGTGGATGACATCCAGCCCGGCATGCAGTTTCAGGGTCGCGGCCCGCAGGGCGAAATCAACGTGACCGTGACCAAGGTCGAGGACGGCAAGGTATTCATCGACGGCAACCATCCGCTGGCCGGCAAGACCCTGCACTTCGCCATCGAGGTCACCGATGTGCGCGAAGCCAGCGCGGAAGAGCTGGAACACGGTCATGTGCACGGCGCCGGTGGCTACCAGCACTGATCGTCAGTCAAAGCCGCCATCAAGCAGGCCCGGCGAGGAGACTCGCCGGGCCTGCTTTGTCGGCGGCTACCGCTCAATACCAGTCGAGCAGGGACACACCCACGCCGACATAGGTGGCGTTGTGGTTGTAGTCGATCAGGCTTTCGCCGTAGCCCTTGAACAGTTCCGCGTAGCCGCGCAGGTTGCCGGCAATCGGGAAGCTCCAACTGAGTCGGGCCGAACCGTGCTGTCTGCTACCGCCGCGAAACGAGTCGCGCAGGACCAGGCCGAGCTCCTGACCCTGCCACTCGTGCACGATTTCGATCTCGCCCCGGCCCGCGTAGTCGCTGATGTCGGGGTTGTCGTCGTTGGCCCTGGGCTCGGGTATGCGCCACCACGGCCGGAACATGACCGTCCAGCCCTCGCGCTCGAAACCGACATTGGCAATGATCCGGTTCCAGCCGCGTGACAGCGGGTTGCCGCGGCCGTTGGACTGGTGATCCACACCGATGCCCAGCAACCGGCCATCCCAGCCCAGCACGTTGTAGTGGGTATCGAAAACCAGCATCACCTCGGGCTCATAGTCGGTTTCGCGAAACGGGCGGGACTGATCGGTGTTGTAGAGCTGCCAGCGGGACGATTGCGTATAGCCCAGCCACAGGTCGCCTGCGTCGCCGAACAGGCCTTGCCAGATCTTGGTCTTGAGACTGAGCTGGAACTTCAGCTCGACATTCTGCAGATGCTCGCTCTGACCCACCGTATTGTCGGGATTGGGGCTATGTGGCCGCTCGTTCTGGTTGCTGCTGGCGAAGGCCGGAAGCACGTAGACGGGCTTGTAGCCGCGGATATTGAAGGTGCCCAGCTTGCTTTCCGGCGAGAGCTCCCAGCGACTGTCCAGCAGCGACAGCGGGGTGGCTACCTCGTTGTTGCCCGTGATCGAAGCGGCAGAGCGATCATGGCTGAAAAGGCCGGTGGCCGGCGCCGCTTCGACCTCGCGTTTCTGCGCAGCGGGAAGATTCACCCGACCGGTGACGTGGTCGTAGCAGATCAGTCGCTGCGCGTCGCTTTCGATCGCGGTGCAGCCACGAATGTCGGTGGGGTCGGGGTTCTGAGCTTGTGCGGTGGTGGCGGTCGCACACGATGCCAGTGCCGCCAAGGCGGCAACCAGGTGAAATCTCATGAGAACGTCCAGGGTATGGGGCAGCCGGCTCGCGGTGGCAGCAGGGTCGGTTTGGGCATGGCGGCGAGTTTATCGAAAAGGCGTGAACACAAGCTTCACGCCCGCCTCGCCCGCCACACCGAAAGGGCCATGCCGTGGCCGGCATGGCCCTCTCCCCACGGTACCCGTCAATGGAGCTGTTTCACCCAACGAGCGTATTCGGACTTGCTGACCTTGCCGTCCTTGTTGCTGTCGGCATTGAGAAAGTCGTTTGCCAGCGGCGGATAGGAAGCCGCCTGTTCGGCGGTAATGCCCTTGCTGCCGCCCGACAACTGGTCGAAATCGGGAGCCGGGCCGAAGGTTGGCGCCGGTGCCGGCGAGCTGTTGATGACGACCAGGCCCTGCGGTGTCTGAAACGTGGCCGAGCTGGTGTCGGGGCTGCTCGTCGCGGCCGAACTTGCCGGAGCCGGTGCGTCCTGTGCCAGCGCGCCGGCGCCGAACAGCAGGGCGCTGGCGACCAGGCCTGAGAACAAGGGAGTGCGTAGTTTCATGATGGTTACTCCATGCCAGAATGTATGTTCGAACTGCCCGGTGCCTGCAGCGGATCCACGGCCTCCTGCGCCCGGGCCGGTTGCCGAAATCATCTCTAAGCAGGCTAGCAGCCGATGTGTATAGGCCAGCTCATGATCAAGGTTGCGAATGCGTGAAGACGGGATGCCATTGAGCGGGGCTTCAGCTACACGGCCGTTTTTGCGCATGCAGCAGGCGCGTCTGTTGCAACTGGCCGCGCAAGGTCTGCTGCAGGCCCCACGGCGGCGCGCCCGGCGTGACGATGTGGTGGCAGCGGTCAAGCGCATGCAGCTGCTGCAGATCGACACTATCCACGTCGTGGCGCGCAGCCCGTACCTGGTGCTGCATGCGCGGCTCGGCGACTATCCGATGGCGTGGCTGGACGAGGCCCTCGCACAGGGACGCCTGGCCGAGTGCTGGGCGCACGAGGCGTGCTTCGTCAGCGCCAGTGAACTGGCGTGGCATCGGGCATGGTGCGGGCAGCGGGATCGTCACTGGGCGCATCGGCATGCGGCACGCATGTACCGCGAGCAGCGCGCAGGCATGGATGGTTTGCTGGAGCACGTTCGTTCGTCCGGCCCGGTGCTCGCAGCGGACTTCACCCGGTCTGGCAGCGGCGGTGAATCGGGCTGGTGGGCGTGGAAGCCGGAGAAGCGCTGGCTGGAAGCCTGGTTTGCGCTGGGCGAGCTGATGGTGCTGCGGCGTGATCGGTTCCAGCGCGTCTATGATCTGGCCGAACGCGTGCTGGCACGGCTCGATCCGCCGCCCGATCCGGCAGTGGCGGCATTGTCCGCGGCCGAGCTGCGCCAGCGCTTCATCCTCGACAGTGTGCGTGCGCTTGGCGTGACACCAGCCGCCTGGATTGCCGACTACTTCCGCTTGAAGCCCAGGGTCACCGAGCGGGAGCTGGCGCCGCTGCTGGCCACTGGCGAGTTGCTGGCCGTGTCGGTGCAGGGCTGGGATGGTCAGGGCTATGTTCACCGCGACCATGCCGACCTGCTGCAACGGGCGCAGGCGGGGCGCCTGCGCGCCACCCACACCGCGCTGTTGTCACCGTTTGATCCGCTGGTGTGGGATCGGGTCCGACTGCAGGCGATGTTCGATTTCGAATACAGGATCGAGTGCTACACACCGGCGGCACGCCGTCGCTACGGCTATTTCGTGCTGCCGATCCTGCATCGTGGTCGCCTGGTCGGACGACTGGATGCCAAGGCGCACCGTGCGCACGGCGTGTTCGAGGTCAAGTCACTCCATCTCGAGCCCGGCGTGGCGATCGAGCCGCGGCTGTTGAGCGCGCTGGCGGGAGCGATCGCCGACACGGCGCGCTGGCACGATACGCCGGAAGTCCGGTTGATCAGGACGCAACCCCCGACCCTGGCCAGGCCGCTGCGTGCCGAATTGCGCCGGCTCGCCTGAACGCTACGGCGAGCTGGCGGCGGGGGCCGGGCCGGTTGCGCATGACTTTCCGTGCAGTGCCTGGCGCAGGCTGCGTGCCAGCGAATTGCAGCGTTCGGCCAGTTGCGGACGAATATCCGGATTCCTCGAGTCGCGCAGAAGGCTGGAGCGCATGGCCTCGTAGCGATCTTGCAGTTGGTCGGGTGCGAAGATTTGTGCGGCTCGGTGGCAGGCGAGATAGCTGGAAAGATAGTCGTCGCAGGCAGGAATGCCGGTACGGTCCGACTGGTCTTCGTCGCTGGCCTTGCTGGTGCTGGTGCTGGTGCTGGTGCTGGTGCTGGTGGTCTTTGGCGCAGTTGGCGTGGGGGCGCGCGTGGAAGCGCGGGTCGAGGGGGCTTCGGGGCGAGTGGTCGGTTGGCGGGCGCAGCCTGCCAGCAGCACACCGGCGATTATGGTCGCGACCAGAGCCAAGCGGGGTGAGGTGGGCATTATCGGCTCTCCTGGAAAGGTTGGATGGCCGGCGCGATGGTGGTCGCCGGTAATGGGGTTTCTTGACTTAACTTAACAGGTTGCCAGGTAAAGAAAGTCTGAATTTCGCCCATTGTTGCGCGCGGCCGTCGACTTGTCGCGACAAGCAGTTCACTTCCAGCTGTTTTGGTGCGCTGCAGGACGCAGGTGGATAAACCGCCGGCGAGCTCGGATCGGACTCATTGAAAGGAAGTCCCGACACCACCTTTGCCCCCCTTTGATAATCGATGTGACAAATCACTTGACAAATCACCACAGTTTGAAAAATCCGTTATGCTTGGGCCGCTGCGTCTGCTCGGCTACGTGTGTGTCCACTGGGGATTTCCTGAATCCGTCCGTTGCACCCGACCTCGGCATACTCAGTAAACCGTCGGCCCGTCAGGGCCGGATTGTCTATAGAGTCTGGATTGGATCGGAGTGTGAGTCATGTCGGATCGTGAAACAGGTACAGTCAAGTGGTTCAACGACGCCAAGGGCTTCGGGTTTATCAGCCGCGAGAGTGGCCCTGACGTGTTCGTGCACTTTCGCGCGATCACGGGTTCGGGTTTCAAGAGCCTGCAGGAAGGGCAGAAAGTGAGTTTCAAGGTGGTGGACGGTCAGAAGGGCCTTCAGGCCGAAGACGTCACGCCTGAGTGATCCCGCCTGTTCCGGGATCAGCAAAGGGCCGGCATTTGCCGGCCCTTTTTTTGAGTTGTTGCAGCCACCGGTTAGGCTCGGCGCATGACTGATCCATCATCGGCTGCACCCTCCGGACCGGACCCCCTGATTGGCCGTGAAGCGCTGACCCTCGCCTTGTCCACGTCCGACGGCGCGGATTTCGAATTGCTGTGCGTGGTGCCGGACTCGTCGCGCCGCCTGTTGTACTGGTTGCCGGCGATGGGCATGCCGGCGCGGCAGTATCTGCCCTTGGCCCAGGCGCTGGCGGCGCGCGGCGTGGGTGTGGTGTTGCACGAATGGCGGGGCATCGGTTCCAGTAACCGGCGCGCCAGCCGGCATGCCGATTGGGGTTATCGCGAACTGCTGCAGCAGGATCTGGCCGCCGGCCTGGCCACCTTGCGCCAGCGCTGGCCGCAGGCCAGCTGCAGCGTGGGAGGACATAGCCTCGGTGGGCAGCTTGGTCTGCTGTTTGCGGGCCTGCACCCCGGCGAATTCGACAGTCTGGTGCTGGTAGCCAGCGGCGCACCCTACTGGCGCACCTTCCGGCATGGCTGGCTGGTCGGGTTGTGCATGTGGCTGGCACCGGTGCTGGCGAATGCGTGCGGCTATCTGCCCGGACGCCGGCTCGGGTTTGGCGGCAACGAGGCGCGCGGGGTGATCGCCGACTGGACGCGCAGTGGGCGGTCGGGGCAGTACCGCGCCAAAGGCGTGGATCGCGACCTGGAGCAGGCCCTGGGCGAGCTGCGTCTGCCGGTGCTGGCCATGCGATTGCACGACGACTGGCTGGGCCCTGCCGCGTCACTGCAGTGGCTGTTGGACAAGCTCGGTCCCGCGCCACGGACCATCGAGGTGATCACGTCGCGGGATCTGGATGGCCGGCCGGCAGACCATTTCGATTGGATGAAGTCGCCTGAACCGCTGGCCATGCGCATGGCCCATTGGCTTGCCGCGCAGGACGCGGTCGGCGCCCGCCGCGGTGCTTGATTCCCCTGCGTCGGGGCTGCATCTCGATGGACTGATCCCGCCCGGAGTTGCCGATGAACCTGTTTGATCCCTTGATCCAGCGCAGCATCACCTTGCGCAATCGTCTGCTGGTGTCGCCGATGTGCGAATACTCGGCCGTCGACGGCGTGCCGAGTGACTGGCATCTGGTGCATCTGGGCAGCCGTGCGGTGGGTGGCGCCGGCGCGGTCATTGCCGAGGCTACCGCGGTATCGGCGGTCGGTCGTATCTCGCCGCAGGACACCGGGTTGTGGAATCAGGCGCAGGTCGAGGCATGGCGGCCGATTGCCCGGTTCATCAAGGCGCAAGGCTCGGTCGCCGGCGTGCAACTGGCGCACGCCGGACGCAAGGCAAGCACGTTGCGTCCCTGGGACGGTCGTGGACCGGTGCCGGCGGGGCAGGGTGACTGGACTGTGGTGGCGCCTTCGGCGCTGCCGTTCGATGCGGGCTGGAACATGCCGCAGGCGCTTGACGAGTCGGGTATCCAGGCCGTGATTGCAGACTTCCGCGATGCCGCGCGCCGTGCGCTGGAAGCAGGCTTCGAGCTGATCGAGTTGCACGCCGCGCATGGCTATCTGCTGCACCAGTTCCTGTCGCCGTTGAGCAATCATCGCGACGATCGCTACGGCGGAAGTTTCGAAAATCGCAGCCGACTCACCTGCGAGGTCATCGCCGCGGTGCGCGAGGTGTGGCCGGATGCACTGCCGCTGTGGCTGCGCATATCGGCCACCGACTGGGCCCCGGACAACGGTCCGTCCGGCTGGGACATCGCGCAGAGCGTGCAGTTGGCGAGCATGGTCAAGCCGCTGGGCGTGGACTTGATCGACGTGTCCAGCGGCGGCCTGCTGCCTGGCGTGAAGATTCCGCTTCGGCCCGGCTATCAGGTGCCGTTCGCGGCACAGATAAGGCGGGAAGCCGACATCGCCACCGGTGCGGTGGGTCTGATCACCGAGGCAGAACAGGCTGCGGCGATCATCGCCAGGGACGAGGCCGATGCCGTGCTGATCGCCCGTGAGAGCCTGCGCGACCCTTACTTTCCACGCCGAGCCGCGGAGATTCTGGGTGCGCAGATCGACGCGCCGGTGCAATATCAACGCGCCTGGTGAACGTGCCCGGTGCCGCAATGGAGACCATGATGGAAGCCGATCCGGTTCTGATTGAAGGCAGGCTGCATGATCTCGGCGACGGTTTCACCGTGCGTCGGCTGCTACCCGTGCTGCAGGCGCGTCACGTGGGCCCGCTGGTGTTTTTTGATCACATGGGGCCTGCGACGTTTGAAGCAGGCAAGGGCATGGATGTGCGGCCACACCCGCATATCGGCCTGGCCACGGTGACCTGGTTGTTCGACGGGGCGATCCGCCATCGCGACAGTCTGGGCAGCCAGGCCGATATCCGCCCCGGTGAGGTGAACTGGATGACCGCCGGGCGCGGCATCGCGCATTCGGAGCGCACGCCGCCGGATGAGCGCCGCAACGGGCAGTTGCTGCACGGCGTCCAGATCTGGGTGGCGCTGCCGCAGGTCGATGCCGAGCTTGCGCCCGAGTTCCACCATCACGAGCGCGGAGCCTTGCCCCGGCTGCAGTGGCCGGGCGTGGAGGCCGTGCTGATCGCAGGCAGCGCGTATGGCCAGGAATCGCCGGTGAAAGTGTTCGCGCCGATGTTTCTGCTGGAGGTGAATCTGGCGGCGGGTGCTGAGCTGGCCATGCCGGCGGAACATGTGGAACGCGGGGTTTTCGTGGCCGAAGGCGCGGTCGCCTGGGGTGAGCTGGATGTGGTGTCACCCCGCATGGCCGTGCAGACCGGCCCGTCGGCTCCGGTCCTGCGCGCACGCGAAGCCAGCCGGTTGATCCTGTTCGGCGGCGCGCCGCTGGATGGCGAGCGTCACCTGTGGTGGAACTTCGTGGCCAGTTCGAAGGAGCGTATCGAGCAGGCCAAGGCCGACTGGCGCGAAGGGCGTTTCCCCAAGGTCCCCGGCGACGAAGAAGATTTCATACCGCTGCCCGACTGAGCCTGGTTGGACCAGCCGCGGTAGGGCGGGCTCTGCCCGCCGGCTCTCGCTGGTGATCCCCGAAAGCGGCGGGCCGAGCCCGCCCTACGCAAAATCGGGCAGAATCGGGTAATCCCGTTGCGGAGCACCGCCATGTCCAGCTACGCCAGTTTTGCCGAGTTCTATCCGTTCTATCTTGGCGAACACGGCAATCGCACCTGCCGCCGCATGCATTTCATCGGCAGCACGTTGGTGATCGCGGTGCTGGTACTGGCACTGTGGAGCGGCCAGCTGCGCTGGCTCTGGCTCATACCGGTGGTGGGCTACGGCTTTGCCTGGGTCGGCCACTACGTGTTCGAGAAAAATCGCCCGGCCACTTTCAAGCATCCGCTGTACAGCTTGATGGGTGATTGGGTGATGTACGGACAGATGCTGACCGGCAAGATCCGCTTCTGACCCTGCCGCGGGCTGGGTCAGCGGTACTTGTCGTGGCAGCTCTTGCAGCTTTCGCCAACCGGCTTGAGCGCCGCGGCGAGCGCGGCGCAAGTGGTCGGGGCGGCATGCACCGCCTGCTGCAATCGATCCTGCAGCTGGTGCGCGTGGTCGGTGAAGTCCTGCACCTCGGTGCCGAACACCGGGCTGATGTCGGTGGCGGTGGACTCGAGGCGGGCCAGATGGTGCTGGATTTTCGCCGCATCGCACTGCTTGGCCTTGATCGCGCTGCCCAGTTCGCCCATGTGGTACTTCAAGGTATGCATCACCGCCGAAGGCATCGGGTTGCGCTCGCTCAGCACGTTCATCACGTTGACGGTACCGATGATGCCGATCACCAGGCCGAGCAGGATCATCAGGGCAACACGCATCGGTTCGACTCCGTCTCGGGTGGGTGAACACAAAGCATAGCCTGTTGGCCTGCCGGGAATCCAAGCGGGCGCGATAAAATGCACAAATTGACTTGAATCAGGACGCGTCGTGACCCCTTCGGAAGCAACCAGCCACGCCGAGCGCTTTGCCGGCGTCGAACGCCTGTATGGAAGTGGCAGCGTGGGCACGCTGGCGCAGAAGCACGTGTGCGTGATCGGCGTTGGCGGCGTGGGTTCGTGGGCGGCCGAGGCGCTGGCGCGCAGCGGTGTGGGCCGGCTCACCCTGATCGACGCCGACGAGGTGTGTGTGTCCAATACCAATCGCCAGTTGCACGCACTCGATGGCGAATACGGCAAGTCCAAGGTAGGCGTGATGGCCGCGCGGGTGCACGCGATCAACCCGGCAATCCGGCTGGAAGGCATCGAGCGCTTCCTGACGCCGTCGACACTGGACGAGTTGCTTGATCGCGGCTATGACGTGGTACTCGATGCCTGCGACGCCTTCCGGGTGAAGCTGGAAACCATCGCCTGGTGCCGCCGACGCAAGCTGCCGATCGTCAGCGTCGGCTCGGCCGGTGGCCGCACCGATCCCACCCAGATCCGCGTGCGCGACCTGTCGCGCACCGAGCACGACGCGATGTTCAGCCTGATCCGCAAAAAGCTCCGCACCGATTTCAACTTTCCGCGCAATCCGGATCGCTATTTCGGCGTCTCGGCCGTCTATTCGCTGCAGAACGTGCAATACCCGCAACCGGACGGCAGCGTCTGCGGGACTCGCCCGCCGGGCGGCGATGCGATGAACCTGGCCTGCGGGGGTGGCCTGGGCGCGGCCACCCACGTGACAGGCACGTTTGCCTTCGCGGCGGTGGGCAAGGTGCTGGAGAAGTTGTTCGAAAGAACTTGAAGCTTTGGCGCGCGAAGTCACTTGGGGCTACATGGCAGGGTCGCTCCAGCCGTGCCGGCCCGTTTCCATCCGACCGGCGAAACGCCGCCGAAAGCCGGCGGTGCTCACAGTCAGGTCGTACCAGTCGCTACTGAGGCGCAATGAGTGACTTCGGACGACTTGCGCGCGCGAAGCAACCTCGAACGACCATTTGCCCTTCGGCGCGTACGTCTCCGAGTCGATCGACATTACCGCAGCGCGCGATGCGCTGTTGCGGATGGTCAGGCGCACTGAGTGTCGGCGCATGTCGTGCGCGAGCGTCGCCGAAACCGCGGCACCGGCTGGCGATATCACTCCGGTGAACTCGCGCAGGAATCCGTTGGGTCCTCAGGATCCACAAGTCGTAGTGTCCCGAGTCGTCGTCAGTCAACCAGGCGTCGCCGAGGCTGCGGCCCGCTTCGACTGTATAGCGTCGAGGTATGCGGTCGAGATGAAGGCGGTCATAGACATGGAAGACGGCGCCGGCGCGCCCGGTGTTTCGGAACGTCAGGGCAATAGTGCCATTTGCCACATCGACCATGTCGTCGACGGACAGCCGGTATGGCAACGCCCGCGACGGGCGTACGCCGCGTTCCTGCCAAAGTGGTTCCGGATCGCCCGGCGGTCTGGGCGCAGGTTTGCCGGTGGCGGCCTGGAGGCGTTCGGCTGACTCGCTGGCGCGTGGTACGGCGGAAGGCTTGCCAGCGTCGTTCCCGGCGAAGTCGAAAGCCGTGGTCAGGTCGCCGCAGACCGCGCGATGCCATGAACTGATGGATGGAATGACGATGCCGAATCGCTTTTCGATGAATCGGCCGATGGAGGTGTGATCGAAGATTTGCGAATTGACCCATCCGCCTCGGCTCCAGGGCGACACGACATAGAGCGGAACCCGGGGTCCCAATCCCCAAGGGCGCAGCGGGCTGCGATAGGGGTCATCAGGATGCACATAGCGTTGATCCGGGTCGTTGAAATAGAGCCCTTCCACCGGGATCGTCGACTTCCCGGCTTGGCCGCCGCCGGGCAGGAAAGACGGCGGCGCCGGTGGTGGCGCGTGATCGAAAAAGCCGTCGTTCTCGTCGAAGACGACGAACAGGGCGCTCTGTCCCCAAGTGCGCGGGTTCGCCGTCAATGCGTCGAGCACGCGCGAGGTGAACTCCGCCCCTTCGGGCGGACTCGATCCGCTGGGATGCTCGGACCAGCGTCGGGGCGGCAGAATCCAGGAAACCTGCGGCAACGTCCCCCGCCCGGCGTCTTCGGCGAAGTTTTCCAGCGACCAGTGGGTCATGCCCTCGTCATGAATCGGCGATCCCGGCGGTGCATGGCGGAAACTTTCGAATGCGAGTCCGCCGTGCATCAGACCGGACCAGTTGTCGTTCGGGTCCTGGTAGATGCGCCAGCCGATCCCGGCGGCCTGCAACACCTCCGGAATAGTCGGCCATGCGAAAGCGCTGCCCTGGTACACGTAGCCGGGAATCGGCCATGTGCCGCTGACTTCGCACCGGAGATTGTTCACTTCGGCCTGGCTGTCGTCACAGTTCTGCCCACGCCGACGTCGCTCCGGATCATGATTGGAGCCGGAAATGAACATGATCCGATTGGGGTCGGTGCCGGTAGCTAGCGAACAATGATACGCGTCGCACAGAGTGAATGCATCGGCTAGGGCGAACTGGAACGGGATGTCATCGCGCTCGTAGTGACCCATGGCAAGAGCCGTCTTGATCAAGGGCCAATGGCCATATCGTCCCTGGTTCCAGGCTGCCTGAGCATCGGCGAACGTATGCGGCGTGCTCGCCGTGCGAAGCGCGCTGGTAGTCTGCGCATCGAGATGAAACGGCGGGATGCGTCGGCTGCCGTCGCTTTGTTGCCAGATCGGCAGTCCCGATGCTAGCGGCACCGGATGGCGATCGCCAAACCCACGTACCCCCCTCAGAGTGCCGAAGTAGTGGTCGAACGAACGGTTCTCCTGCATGAGAAGAACGACGTGGCGGACGTCGCCGATGTTTCCGCTGCGCCCGGCGGCTGGCAGGGCCAATGCTCGCCGAATGCTGGGCGGTGCCACGCAGGAGGCGGCGAAAGCGGCTGACGAGACCGCCATCCCGAGAAACCTGCGGCGATCGCGATCGATCATGCCCGGCCTCCGACAGCGGCTGTGCCCACGAAGCAGAGCGCCACTGCGGGGCTACCACCCCATGTACTGTCCACCATTGATCGCCAAGTTGGCGCCGGTCATCCAGCCGGTTTCCTCGCCGGTGAGGAAGGCCACGGCATGGGCGATCTCCTCCGGCTTGCCGAGGCGACCGAGCGGGATCTGGGCGGCGATCTTCTCGCGCACGTCTTCGGGTACGGCCATCACCATGTCGGTGGCAACGTAGCCGGGCGAGACGGTGTTGACGGTGATGCCGAACTTGGCATTTTCCTGCGCCAGCGAGATGGTGAAGCCGTGCATGCCGGCCTTGGCGGCGGCGTAGTTGGCCTGGCCGTACTGGCCCTTCTGGCCGTTGATCGAGCTGATCTGCACGATGCGGCCCCACTTGCGCGCACGCATGCCTTCAATCACAGCGCGGGTGACGTTGAAGCAGGAGTTGAGGTTGGTGTTGATCACATCCGTCCACTGCTGGTAATTCATCTTGTGGAAGGTGGTGTCGCGGGTGATGCCGGCGTTGTTGACCAGGATTTCCACCGGGCCGCATTTTTCCTCAATGGCGCGCACCATCGCCGCGCAGGCTTCGGGGTCGGAAACGTCGCCACGCACGGTGCACACTTCGATGCCTTCGTTCTTCATCGCGGCACGCCATGCCTCGGTCTTCGCCTCGTCGCGATAGTTGGTGGCAACCTTGTGACCCTGTTTCGCCAGATAGCGAATGATGGCGCTGCCGATACCGCCGGTGCCGCCCGTAACCAATGCCGTACGCTGGGTCATGTCGTCGATCTCCTGTTTGCTCAAGCCGAGACTGCGGGTTCGCGCCATCCTCGCGCGCCATTGTTGAACCTGACAATGCGGGATGGGTGTGTCCGATCAGTTATAGCGGTTCAGGCGACAGAACGACCGCTGCAATGCGGCAAAAGTGCCGGTTCGAAATCGGTCAACGCATGCGCCAGCAAGCCAGCCACATCGGTGGGCATGTCCGGCAGCGGCCGACCCAGGAAGGCCAGTGCCCGACGCAAGGCAAGCGTTGGCTCGCCCGGGTCCACCGGCCACGCGCGGGCGGACTTGGACAACTTTTTCCCGTCGGCATCCAGCACCAGCGGCAGGTGGCGATAGGCGGGCGTGGGCAAGCCCAGGCAACACTGCAGAAAGATCTGCCGCGCAGTGGATTCGAGCAGATCCTGTCCGCGCACCACCTCCGTGATGCCCTGGAAGGCATCGTCCACGACGCAGGCCAGCTGATAGGAGTAGCAGCCATCCGCCCGGCGTATCACGAAATCTCCGACGACCTCACGCAGGCGCTCGCGCTGCGGCCCCAGCAGGGCGTCGTCGAATGCCACCTCGATATCCGGCACGCGCAGCCGCCAGGCGGGAACCCGGTCGGATTGATGGTCGGTGACGCATCGGCCGTCGCGGTGGATGCCGCCGCTGGTCGCCAGCTGGCTGCGGCTGCACGTGCAGGGGAACACCAGATCGGCACCGCGCAATTGCTCGAAAGCCGTGTCGTAGGCTGCCGTCCGCTGCGACTGGAACAACGCGGGCGCGTCGGCCTCCAGGCCAAATGCCGGCAGCGCCGCGAGGATGGCGGCCGCGGCACCGGCCACCTCGCGCGGCGGGTCGATATCCTCCATCCGCACCAGCCACTGGCCACCGGCGTGGCGGGCGCACAGCCAGCTGCCCACGGCGGCCACCAGCGAGCCGAAATGCAGTTGCCCGGTAGGCGAGGGAGCGAAGCGGCCGCAATAGGTCATGCGGGGCATTTTATCGGTCGAATGCTCTTGAAACCGCGGCAGGCCGCCCGAATCTTGGAGCCAGTTGTCGCGTTCCCGCGCTCAGCCGTTGCGGCTGCCCGGGAGTTGTCCGGCGCCGGTTCGCCGGTGGCTGGTCGAGGGGAACGATGACCCAAACATCACTGCACCCTATGGAGTTGATCCGCCGATGAACGCGCCCGTCGCCGAAACCCGCAAGTTCGAAGCCGAAGTTGCCCAGGTCCTGCACCTGGTCACCCACTCGCTGTACTCGCACAAGGAGATCTTCTTGCGCGAGCTGATCTCCAACGCCTCCGATGCCTGCGACAAGCTGCGCTTCGAATCGATCGCCAAGCCGGAGTTGTCGGCCGGCGACACCGAGCTGCACATCGACGTGAGCTGGGATGAGGAAGCCCGCACCATCACCGTGCATGACAACGGCATCGGCATGAACCGCGACGAGGTGGTGGCCAACATCGGCACCATCGCCAGTTCCGGCACCCGGCGCTTCCTCGAAGCGATGTCCGGCGACCAGCAGGCCGACGCGCGCCTGATCGGCCAGTTCGGCGTGGGTTTCTATTCCGCGTTCGTGGTTGCCGACAAGGTCACCGTGGTCACCCGCCGCGCCGATGCGCCGGAAGGCGAGGGTGTGAAATGGGAAAGCGACGGCAAGGGTGAGTACCTGCTGGAGCAGGTCGACGTGGCCAAGCGCGGTACCTCGGTGACCCTGCACCTGAAGGCCGACGAGGACGAGTTCCTCAAGGGCTGGCAGCTGAAGTCGCTGATCCGCAAGTATTCCGATCACGTGGCCTTCCCGATCCGCATGCCAGTGGAAAAGGACGGCAAGCCAACCGACGAGTTCGAGAGCACCAACGCCGCCTCTGCACTGTGGGCCAAGCCCAAGGGCGAGATTTCCGACGAGGACTACCAGAGCTTCTACAAGTCGCTCGGGCACGACTTCAACGATGCGCTGGCGTGGACGCACAATCGCGTCGAAGGCAGCCAGAGCTTCACTACCCTGCTGTACCTGCCGTCGCAGCCGCCGTTCGACCTGATGATGGGCGGGCGCGACGAGCGCAAGGGGCTCAAGCTCTACATCAAGCGCGTCTTCATCATGGACGCGGCCGAGGAACTGCTGCCCAACTACCTGCGCTTCGTGCGCGGCGTGGTCGACGCCGACGACCTGCCGCTCAACGTCAGCCGCGAAATCCTGCAGCACAACCGCCAGGTCGACCGCATCAAGGCTGCCTGCGTCAAGCGCGTGCTCGACCTGATCGAGAAGCTGGCCAAGGACGAGCCGGAAAAGTTCGCCACCTTCTACAAGGCCTTCGGCAACACCCTCAAGGAAGGCATCAGCGAGGATGCCAACAATCGCGAACGCATCGCCAGGTTGTTGCGCTTCGCCAGCACCAAGGGCGAAGGCACCGCGCAGAACGTGTCGCTGGACGATTACATCGGTCGCATGGCCGTTGGCCAGGACGCGATCTGGTACATCACCGCCGACAGCTACAAGGCCGCCGCCGGCAGCCCGCAACTGGAGGCGTTCAAGGCCAAGGACATCGAAGTGCTGCTGATGTCCGATCGCATCGACGAATGGATGATCGGATCCTTGAGTGAATACGAAGGCAAGAAGCTCAAGAACGTGGCCAAGGGCGAGGTGCCGCTGGACGAGGCCGACAAGAAGAAGCAGGAAGAAGCGACCAGGGAAGCCGAGCCGCTGCTGAAAAAGCTGAAGGAGTTGCTGGGCGATCGCGTGGACGATGTGAAGGTGTCAGCGCGCCTCACCGATTCGCCGTCGTGCCTCGCGCTCAGCGATTACGAAATGGCCCCGCACCTGGCCCGTCTGCTGCGCGAAGCCGGCCAGGACATGCCCGAGTCCAAGCCCACGCTGGAAATCAACCCGGCGCACGCCCTGGTCAAGCGGATCGAGAGCGAGGCGGACGATGCCAAGGCCAGGGATCTCGCCACGCTGCTGCTGGACCAGGCGGAGATTTCCGCCGGCGCACAGCTGCCGGACCCCGCAGCGTTCGTGCAGCGGATGAACCGGGTGTTGCTGGGTTCCTGAGCTTCGGCGTTTCATCCAGCGAAGAAAAGCCCGGCGAGTTCGCCGGGCCTTTCTTGCGCGGGATGCCACATCACCGGCTTGTCTGGTTCAGGCGATTTTTGCGCAACTGCGGCCTGTTCGCTCCGCAGCCAGTCCGTCCGCGCGGAAGCCGGCTCGATCACCTGCGCGTTTTCCCGTGTCGGCGAGGCGCGAGGCAGGTCATCAATTCGATCAGGCGCTGCATGAGATGGAGCTTGCTGACTGGAGCCGCGCACGACAGCAAATGGCTGGCGGCGGCCTGCGCCAACCTCACCGCATTGTGATCGGTGCAGGCGATCGCATCACTGGTCGATGCGAACCCACTTCCTGCCCGTGCGGACGCACAGCCCGCCGTCATGACATGGCGCCAGCCGGCCGTTGGCAATGGCCGCGTTGATCGACTCGATCCACGCGGCGCGGGCGATATCCCGACGGGCGCCGATGCTCATATAGACCGCCGCTGCAATCACCGCCGCGGAGGCCAGCGCACTGGCGATGAATGCTTTCCAGGCGCTTGCCTTCAGGGCTTTGCCGACGGCGCGCACGTTCGCATCCAGCGCGTCGGTAGCGGCCTGGATGTTCCGTGTGCCGCTTTGCATCGTGCGGCCGGCTTGTTCCATCGGCCTGCGCATGCCATCGGCGACCGCATCCGCGGAGGCCTGCCTGAACTGTTCGATCGCCGCGGCGGTGATGCGCTCGGATGCAGCGGCGGCGGTCGTCGCCGTTCTGGCGAGATGCTGCGCCGCCTCGTGGGCTTGCTGAATCACCTCAGCACCACGCTGCTCAAGCTGCCCGGTGAACGCCGCCAACTGCAGCGCCAGCGCGCGAAGGTCATCGGGGTGAAGCTCGTTCTTGTCTGCGTTCAAGGTTCCATCCTCGTCGTTATCTCACCGGCCCCTGCGGCGCCTGGGGCTGTTGTTGCGCATGCAGCGTCGCTTGCTGCTGCGCCATCGCCTGCTGCTGGTTCAGTTGGTGTCCCTCCGCCAGCCACGCTTGCCCCCGATCCGATTGCAGATAGGCCTGACCCACGGTGCGCATCGTGTCGACATCCTTGTTCTGGGCGGCAGTGCACAGGGCATCGAACATCTCGCGATCGGAGCTGTGCCGGGTGACCGGTTCGGCCGCCTTGCGCGCCGTGTCGGCCTGCGCAGGCGCGGCGATCGATCCGGCATCGGACTGTCGTCGCCGGGCATCGTCCAGTTCATCTTTCAGGTTGCCTTCCGCGGTCCGCTCGCCGTACCAATGCGATGTCGTCCACTGCCCGTTGGCGTCGCGTGTGTAATCGTTGCCGTCGGGGCCCTGCTGATGATCCGGTGACTGCTTCAGACGATGAGTCACGGACTCCGGCGGCGGCCCGAAGCGATCCCAGCCGAACTGCGCGTAGGCCGCCTGGTAGCGAGCCGCGATGGCGTGCGGCGTCTGCGTGGCGTTATGCGCCAGCACCGCCTCGGCGGCGCGGTCGAGCTCGGCGGTGCGTTGCGGGCTGGCAGGCTCGATGTGCTGGTTGAGCATGCCGTGTTCCAGCACGCCGGTAACGACCGTGCGCGACCACGCATGCGTCTGCGCATCCCGCACCCACGGGCTGTCGCGAATGCTCGGCGCATCATGACTGCTGGCGGGCAACGCATACGGATCCTGCGGCAAGGGTGCATGCGCCAGCGCCATGTCCACGGCCACGCTTGAGGCCTGGTAGTTGAGCCGGTCGGCCAGCGCGGGATCGGCGGTGACAGTCTGGCTTCGATGGGCGAAGGGCCGCAGCTGATAGTCGCCGGGATCGACGTCGGCGTGCGTGGATTCGATCGTCCGCGTCCAACCCTTCGCCGGTTGCTGCGGGTCCATGTGCCAGGTGTGGCCGTCCTTGTCCTCCTGCGAATAGATGCGATAGTTGTCCACCGCCGTGACGATCTTGTCTCCGGCCACCGCGCCCGCGATGCCGCCCGCGGTGGTGGTGATCAGCGCACCGGGCCCGGTTTCCCAACCGCCCGCCGCGCCGAGTTCGGCACCGAGCGCGGCGCCGCCGAACATCCCCAGGGTTCTACCGCCGAAGTGGAGCACTTCGGATTGCGCGCCGACGCGATTGCCCTGGTCGAGCAACTGATCGCTGCGCCGCAGGGCGCTGATACCCTCGTAGACAACAGTCGCTTCGCCAGCCATGACAGCGCCCTTGATCATCATGGGACGTACGCGCAACACAGAGTCGAGATGGCTCGCCTGCGCTGCATCATGCTGCACGCTTTCCACGATGTTCAATGCGCTGCGTTCCACCAGCAGACTCTGTGCGGTGTCTGGCGCAACCCTGGCATTGTCGGCGACCGTCCCGGGCAGGGTTTCGTGCCAGTGCAGTTGCTCACGCCAACCCCGGCTGAGATCGCGCGTGACCCCGGGATCCCTCAACCGCGCCTCACGAGCTTCTTCCAGCGCCGGTCCGGGCAGTCGCACATCGTGGCGACTGTCGTACAGTTCCTTGCCTTCGCGATCGAAGATGCGGATCGGCGCGTCCGTCCTGGCACGGATCGTGTCCAGGCTGGCGGGTACCTTGGAGTAGATCGCTTCGCGCGCTTCTGCCGGGACGTAGCGGCCGTAACCCCGAGCGTCCAAACTTCCCGAGAAGCGCGCATCAACGCCAAGTTCGCTCTCCAGCTTGTGTGCTGCCACCACACGCACTTCGACCTCGTAACCGTTCGCCTGCAGTTCCTTGATCAGGTCCGACGTCCACTGCCCGTTGCTCAGCGTGCTGTCGAAGATGAAGTTCTTCTTCTGGGCGACGGCGGCATCACGCAGTTCGTCGGCCCATTGACCGGCATCGGCTTGGGTGCGCCCCGACCATGTGTAAGGGTTGGTGGATTGGAATTTCTCGATATCCGGGTGGAAATCACGCAACGCATCGGGGTCGATGACGATAGCGTCTCTTTCCAGCTCATTCCACGCGGCACGAACCAAGCCACCTTTCCCAGCGCCGGGTTGACCTCCCAAGAGGATGGCCTTCGGATGCACATGAGTAGCCCTTAGCATCAATCTGCTATCGGGAACGATCTCCTCGGCAAAGATGTGCGTATGTGTTGCCGGATCGAGGTCGTCCAAGGACCCACTCATCGGAAGGCCTCCTCGTGAGACTCTAGGTAGGCCCAAAGGTCATTCAGTCCTCCCATATCCAGTCGGGCAGATCCCATGGCGGACCTTTTTTCTTTGGCCCTGGCGATCGCCTGCGCATCGCCGGCAGCTTCGGCGGCCTTGATTTCCGCGCGCGCCTCGGACATGAAAGCTCCAAGCTCCCCTTCGAGCACCCAGATGGCCTGCTCGAACAGGCCGATTCCGTGTCTTGGGTTCGCCACAAATCGGTTGAGGGATTGCTGCAATCTGTCGATGTGCTCCGGATAGTCCTTGAGCATCTCGCGCAGCTGTTGCGGCACCGGCGGAGGAGGGAGAGTTGGCATGGAGGCATTCCTTGGCTCGATGGATCAGGACAATCCTAGTACAGGTCGATACCGACGTCGGGTTGGAAATCGCATGCCGCGATACGGACGCTTGCGCATGGGTTTGGCCAGTCCGGTATACCCAGCTCTTGGTCGCCAGCAATGCGCTCGGGATGACGGCCCGCGAAACTTCAACGAAGCAAGTAGCCGTGGCGAACGCCGAGTTCGCTCTCCAGCTTGTGCGCGGCGACCACACGCACTTCGACCTCGTAACCCTTCGCCTGCAGCTCCTTGATCAGGTCCGATGTCCACTGCCCGTGGCTCAATACACGAGAAGGGAAGATGCGTCCCCAATGCGCTCAATCCCGCGGCAGCTCGCGCACCTCGATCGTGCCGCCGGCATCGATTACCGGATGCCCTTCAAGAAGTTTGCATGCGTCCTCGATGGAGTGGGCGCTGATCCGGATGTAGCCGGTGAGGTGGGACGTCGTGTCGGATGTGACACCGGAACGCGACACGCTCAGCCCGCCGCCGATGGCGCTGCCACCGCTGAAATGGCCGGTGCGGCGGAGCCGGTCGAGATAAGGTGCCCACGCGCCCGATGGCGCGCTCGATCCCTGCGGCAATCGGTGGGTCAGGAAGAGGTAGTCGTTCATGCGAAGGTCTTGCGTGGA
Source organism: Rhodanobacter sp. G2-10 (assembly GCF_055809185.1). Classification (NCBI taxonomy): domain Bacteria; kingdom Pseudomonadati; phylum Pseudomonadota; class Gammaproteobacteria; order Lysobacterales; family Rhodanobacteraceae; genus Rhodanobacter; species Rhodanobacter sp. G2-10. The sequence continues at coordinate 1,239,977 of NZ_CM147900.1, forward strand.
CTGGAGTAGTGGCCTGTGGCCAGCCGCCATCGCAGGCGTCTGGTCGTGGTCGTCGCGTATGAAGAAATGCCGGACATTGCAGCGCATGGGTGCCGCCCGGGCGGCAAAAGCCCGGATCAGTCGTGGTGATCGGCTTCATGCCGTCGACCGATTTCCACCAGCGCGGCGAGCGCCCTGCGGGCGATGTCCACGTTTCTCGCACCGACGCGTGCAATCAGTTCGGCGTCGATTTCCTTTCGGGCCTCAGTTTGCGCGACCGCTGCGGCGCGGCCGCGGTCGGTCAACGTGATGGTCAGCTTGCGCCGATCCTGTTCGTCCATCGCGCGTCGCAGATAGCCACGCGTCACCAGGGTATCGACGAGTTGGCCCGCGACCTGCTTGGAGACCCGCAGATCCCTGACCAGGTTTCCCAGCGGCACATTGCCTTCGTGAAACGCCATGCCACCAATTAGGTAAAGACCATTTTTCGGGATGTCGTCGTAACCGGCCTCGGCCAGCGCGCGACGCATGGCTGCGCCATAGGTGGTTCGCGCGTGGCGGAGCAGGGCGGGCGTGGTGACTTGTGCGTACCAGGGGTTTTCGCGAGGCATGGTGATTTTAGTCCGTTGAATTGATAGTCAATATACAATACTAAATGGATTTGCCAAGCCATGCAGGATCAAACTGCAGCCCGAGTCGCCCGATCCCTGTCAGACGTGTGAAACTGCCGATGGCCGTGGACAGGGGTTCACGCCGATCATGTCCGGGGGAGTCGTCATGCAAGACTTGTCGAGTGGCTGTGGTGCGCGGGGAGCGCTGCTTGTCGCGATGATCTGTGCCGGCATGGGCGCGAGCCTGCCGACGCCCGCGCGTGCGGCGATGCCGGTATTGTCGACACAGGTTCAGGCCTACGTGGTGCACGCGCAGCCACTGCTGGCCATCACCCATGTCCGCGTGATCGACGGTCATGGCACGAAGGCGAAGGAAAACCAGACCGTGCTGCTGCGCGACGGGCGTATCGCGGCGCTGGGACGCCACGTGAAGCTGCCTGCAGGAGTGACCCAGATCGACGGGCGTGGGCAGACACTGATCCCCGGCCTGGTCGGCATGCACGACCACATGTTCTACCCCGCGCCGAAGGTGAATCCGGCTGCAAAGGAGGCAATCTATCCGGAGCAGGCCTCGAGCTTCCCCAAGCTGTATCTGGCCGGCGGGGTCACCACGATCCGCACCACCGGCAGCACCGAGCCGTATACCGATCTGGAGCTGAAAAAAGCGATCGATGCCGGCCAGATTGCCGGGCCGAAAATGCACACTACCGGGCCGTATCTTGAAGGCAAGGGCAGCTTCACGCCGCAGATGCACGAGCTGGTCGATACGGATGATGCGCGCAACACGGTGAATTACTGGATCGACGAGGGCGCCACGTCGTTCAAGGCCTACATGCACATCACCCGCGCCGAACTGGCGGCGGCGATCGCGGCGGCGCATGCCCGAAGCGTCAAGGTGACAGGTCACCTGTGCTCGATCGGCTTCACCGAAGCGGCGGACCTGGGTATCGACGATCTCGAGCACGGGCTGTTGGTGGACACCGAGTTCACGGCAGGCAAGCAGCCCGATGTGTGTCCCGACACCAAGGCGGCGATTGCGCATCTGGCGACGATGAGCGTCGATGGCCCGGAAATCAGAGCGCTTGTCAGGCATCTGGTGGCGAAGCACGTCGCGGTGACGTCCACGCTGCCGGTGTTCGAGACCTTCGTGCCCGGCCGGGCGCCGCAGGATGCGCGGGTGCTCGCTGCGATGCTGCCGCAGACCCGTGCCGAGTATCTGAAAACGCGTGAGCGCGTGGCGGCGATGAAGGGCTCGCCGTGGCCGCAGGCATTCCAGTTGGAGATGGTTTTCGAGCGCGCCTTCGTGAAGGCGGGCGGTACGCTGCTGGCCGGTCTCGATCCAACCGGCTATGGCGGGGTGATCGCCGGTTATGGCGACCAGCGCGAAGTCGAGCTGCTGGTGGAAGCGGGCTTCACGCCGGTGCAGGCGATCCGGATTGCGACGTTTAACGGTGCTCGCTTCATGGGCGTGGACAAGGAGATCGGTTCGATCGACAGGGGCAAGGCTGCCGACCTGGTGCTGGTCAAGGGCAACCCGGCGAAGAACATCAGCGACATCGAGAACGTGGTGCTCGTGTTCAAGGACGGGGTGGCCTACGACCCCGCGAAACTGATCAAGGCAGCGAACGGAACCGTGGGCTTGCGTTGACCGCCCGTGCACGGCCGTGTGCCGGGAGTGCGGTCTCGAGCCTGCGAAGCGATCGTGCTTTCCACATGCCACTGCCCACAGGGCAATCTTCAAGAGGACTCGTCGTGAAAAGACTGCTGCCACTGCTGTGCTGCCTGTTGCTGATCGCACCGCTGCGGGCTTTCGAGGTGGCGACACCCGCAGCACGCACCATCGTGCTGGTGCGACACGGTTACTACCTGCCTGACGCGCATGCCGACAAGAGGCTGGGGCCGCATCTGGCGCCGATTGGCGTGGCGCAGGCGCATCTGGCGGGGGCGCGCTTGGCCGGCTTTCCGACCCGCTTCGACAACATGTATGTGAGCCCGGTGCAGCGTGCACGCGACACGGCGGCGGTCATCGTGGGCGACTTTCCGGGGCGGCATTTCGAGGTGGTGGATGATCTGGCCGAATGCACGCCGCCGACCTGGCGTACCAAGGTCATTGCGGGCGAAAAGCCGGCGGAACTGGCAGCCTGCAAGGCGCAGTTCGACCGGCTGTTCGCGCGCTACTTCAAGCCTGCCAGCGGTCATGACGAAACCGACCTGATGGTCTGCCACGGCAACGTGATCCGCAACGTGGTGGTTCGTGCCTTGGGCGTGGATCCGCAGGCGTGGCTGGAGATGTCGGTGGGCAACGCCAGCATCACCCGCATCCGGGTCGAGGCGGACGGCAAGTTCAAGGTGATTTCCGTGGGTGATGTCGGGCACATTCCGCCGAATCTGCGCACCGGCGCCACCGGCGATCCCGAACGCAGCCTGGCGATTCCGGCTACGCCATAGTTCACCGCCCCAGGCGACGGTGCCTGGTTCGCCATTTGTGCGCACCGGTCGGTTGCTGTATTCATGTCATGACAGCTTTCGCGGAGAAGCAGCCCATGGGTACGACTGGCCACCTCGCAAGCCACGGTGACGTCTCGTCTGCAGACAGCATGGATATCGAAGAACGACGTGCGGCGGATCGTGCGCTTCGCGAGAAGAATCGGTACTGGAACGAGAAGCCGGCCACGCGGTTCGTGGTCTACTTCTGCGTGTTCGTGATTTCCGAGGTGCTGGTCGGGATCACCTTGCACTGGATTTTCCACATCATTTGATGCGCTGTGCGCCATGCCGGTTGCCGCCCACGAGTGCGCGCAAGGCGGCAGGGCGCGTCGGCGGCCGGGGCCGGATCCATTGGTGAGTTCCAGGATGGCAGTTGATCAATCGCGATCGGGCGCCCCAAGCGGGAACAGGTTGCGGTAGGGACGTGCCCCCTCCACGGCTCGGGCGAACGACGGTCGCGCCAGCAGACGTTGGCGATACGCGATCACCCGGCTGAATGCCGGATCGATCCGGTGCGTCCAGTCGGCATAGAACAGGAACGGCGCCGCAGCGCAGTCGGCCAGGCTGAACTGCCCGGCTGCCGCCCAGGTGCGGCCGTCCAGCCATTGGTCGAGCCATGCATAGGCCTTGTCGAGCATGGCGCGCGCCTGTCCGACGCCGTACGAGTCACGCTGGTCCTCCGGTCGCAGGCTGTCGAACACGATCTGCTGTTGCGGTGTGGAGATGTAATTGTCGAAAAAGCGGTCCAGCGTGCGCACTTCGAGCGCGGCACGGGCATCGACGGGCAGCAGCGGCGTCGGGCCCGGATACGTCATGCCGAGATACTCGATGATGATGCTGGCCTCGACCACGGTGCGGCCGGCATCGACCAGCACCGGCATGCGCTTGAGCGGCCACAACGAGGCCCATTCGTGCATCACTTGCGGATGTTCGGGCGACAGCAGGCGCCACTGGAACCGCGTGTGATTCTCGTACAGCACCACCAGCACCTTCTGGCAGTAGGAGGAAAACGGGTGGGCGTACAGGAGTGGCTCGGCGGCCGGTGTGGGGCGTGGTCTGCTTGGCATGGTGATCCTCGGCGGTTGGCGATGCGGGCGCTGACGGGTGCGGTCGGCTCCATTCTGCGACGAACCGGCCGTGTCGAAATCGACATGGGCGCCCGGGGAAGGTCAGGCCCCGTTGACGGCACGGCCTCTGTGGAGTCCACTGACCTCGATGACGCAGACCAGCACCAACGGGGAGCAGGCTGGCGCCGACATCGGGCGGTGGGATGAGCGCGGCGCGTCGGCACGGCGCACGATGCTCACCGAGATCCTGGCCCAGGTGTCGATGGAGGCCTTGCAGGGCGACACGCTGGAGTCGATGCTTCAGCGCATCGTCGATTGCGTGGCGCAGCGTCTGCCGGTGGCCATTGCCAGCATCATCCTGCTCAATGACCGCTGCACCCATTTCGTGCAGGAGGTCTGGTCGGGCACGCTCGACCTCGAGCTCCCTGCCGATCTGCCCTGGCCGGTGGAGCTTGGCGCCGCAGGTCGTTGCGTACAGTCCAGGACCGCGGTGCTGATCGAGGATGTCGCCGTCGACCCTGATTACATCCCCGGCAATCGTGCAGTGAAGGCCGAATACCTGGTGCCGATCCTGCATCAGGCGAGGTTGCACGGGGTACTGAATCTGGAGAGCACGGCAAGGGATTTCTTCACGTGCGAGGTGTGCGCCACCTTTGATGCGATCGCGCTGCAGATAGCCGGCGCGGTGCATCTGGCGCGCGTGGTGGCCGAACTTGAGTTGGCCAACCGCAAGCTGGAGCGGCTGTCGATGAGTGACGGCCTTACCGGTATAGCCAACCGCCGCTGCTTCGACCGGCAATTGGAGCAACTTTGGCAGCGCGGCGAGAGCGAGGGTCGGCCGCTGGCCCTGCTGCTGGCGGACGTGGACTGCTTCAAGGCGCTCAATGACGCGTGCGGGCACGTGCTGGGTGACGACTGTCTGCGTACGTTGGCCGGCCTGTGTGCCGAGGTGGGTGATGCGGCGGGGGCGCTGGTGGCGCGGTACGGTGGCGAGGAATTCGTGTTGCTGCTGCCCGGTGCGGAGCTGACCGATGCGCAGCGTCTCGCCGAACAGTTGTGTGCCCGCGTTCAGGCGCTGTCGATCGAGCACGCGGCGTCTCTGGTTGCCCCGCATGTCACCATCAGTATCGGTGTCAGCGCGGTGACTCCAAACAGGAAGTGCTCGTCGCGGTCGCTGGTTTTGGCGGCCGATCGTGCGCTGTATGCGGCCAAGGCCGCTGGACGCAATCGCGTGGTGGTACAGGTCTGCGAGGTATCGGAATAGCTTTGCATCCTCCGTCGGAGGCGTTGCGGGTGCGAAGCACGGGCCTATGCAGGAGGCAAGCCAATCCTCTTCACATCGCGTTGTCCCGCTGCGTGGTCGGCTACACGAAGTTGGCCCGCCGCCCGCACGTCCGCGGAGTGCGCCAGGCCGTGACGCATTCCCGCAAGGAGATCCTGCATGCACAAAATTCCCACTGGAACTTGGATCATGGTTGCCGATGGCGCCGAGGCGCGGCTCTTCCACAATGTGGGCAGCGCCACCAAGGTGTCACTGAAGCAGGTGAAACTGCTGAAACCCCGGGACTTGCTGGACGAGGGACCCGCCGGTCGCCGACCGCCCGAATCGGACCAGCAGGCCACGGATGAGGCGACATTCGCCAAGCAACTGGCGCAGCAACTCAATGCGGCGGCGTTGAAGAGCGAATACGAACACCTCGTGCTCATGGCCGATCCGCAGACCTTGGGCCAGATCCGGCCACAACTGCACAAGGAAGCGCAGCGGCGGATCGTCATGGAAGTCGCCAAGACTTTCACCAATGCGCCGGTGGAAGACATCCAGGATGCACTGCAGCCGGCGTGATTTGCCGATGCTGCATGCGACCGGCGTGGCGGTGGTCAATGATGCGCCGACGCGTTGAAGTTGGTGCGTGGAGCACACCAAACCTTTCGCCGATGCTGTGCGGAATGATCGTGGCGCGCGGGCGCTGGTACCCGTCGTTCGGGCCAGCACGGGTCTGGCGGGAGGTGGCCGGGATGCGGCGTCGGCGGGAAATGTCGGCGACACCGGTTCTCGCCATGCCGGGCGCATGGCTGTAGCGCGGCGTTTTCGGTATCTTGGCGCATCCCTACCGCCAAGGCGCGCCGCATGACCGCATCGCTGGACCAGCCCGACCACCTGCGACGCAGCCTTTCCAACCGACACTTGCAACTGATCGCCATCGGTGGCGCGATCGGCACCGGTCTGTTCATGGGCTCGGGCAAGACGATCAGCCTGGCCGGGCCGTCGATCCTGCTGGTCTACCTGATCATCGGCGTGATGCTGTTCTTCGTGATGCGGGCGATGGGCGAGCTGCTGCTGTCCAACCTCGAGTACAAGTCGTTCATCGATTTCTCGACCGACCTGCTCGGGCCGTGGGCCGGATTCTTCTGCGGCTGGACGTATTGGTTCTGCTGGATCATCACCGCGATTGCCGACGTGATCGCGATCGCGGCCTATACCCAGTTCTGGGTTCCCGGTCTGGCGCCGTGGATTCCCGCCGTGCTGTGCGTGCTGCTCCTGCTCAGCCTGAACCTGGTCACGGTGAGGCTGTTCGGCGAGATGGAGTTCTGGTTTGCGCTGATCAAGATCATCGCGATCTGCGCGTTGATCGTCACCGGCTTCGCGCTGGTCGCCTGGGGGTTCACCTCGCCGACGGGACACCAGGCGTCGATCACCAACTTGTGGAACGACGGTGGTTTCTTTCCGAAAGGTTTGAGCGGATTCTTTGCCGGCTTCCAGATTGCCGTGTTCGCCTTCGTCGGCATCGAGCTGGTCGGCACCACGGCCGCCGAGACGGCCGATCCGAGGCGCAACCTGCCCAAGGCGATCAACTCGATCCCCATCCGCATCATCATCTTCTACGTGCTGGCGCTGGTGGCGATCATGATGGTGACGCCGTGGCGGTTGGTGGAGGCGGGCAAGAGCCCGTTCGTGGAACTGTTCGTGCTGGCCGGCATTCCGGCGGCGGCCAGCCTGATCAACTTCGTGGTGCTGACCTCGGCGACCTCCTCGGCCAACAGCGGCATTTTTTCCACCAGCCGCATGCTCTATGGCCTGGCGGAGGAGAAGCACGCGCCGAAGACGTTTTCCCGTTTGTCGCGGGCGGCGGTGCCGTCGATCGGCTTGCTGTTTTCCTGTTTCTGCCTGCTCATGGGCGCGGCGCTGATTTATCTGATCCCCGATCTGATCACCGCGTTCACCCTGATTACCACCTTGTCCGCGGTGCTGTTCATGTTCGTGTGGTCGCTGATCCTGTTCGCCTATATCGCGTACCGGCGCAAGCGCCCGCAGCTGCATGAAGCGTCCACCTACAAGATGCCTGGCGGCGTGGTGATGTGCTGGGTGTGTCTCGCCTTCTTCGTATTCGTATTGGTGCTGCTGAGCCTGCAACCCGATACGCGCGAGGCGTTGATCGCCAGCCCCGTGTGGTTCGTGCTGCTCGCGGTCGGCTATGCATCGAAGGCGCGCCGGCTGCGTCGGGGTTGAGCGAATCGTCGCCGTGATTGCACGGCGCGTGATCACTGCCGCCACGGCCCTGGCGCGAAAGCCGGTCCTGTTGCAGGCGGATGCGCTGAAGGTTTGCGCATCAATTGCTCTGGTAGGATCGTTCATCGGATATCCGGGAATTCCCGATATTTCGATGGCTCGGTGATTTGAAGAATTTCCGGGCCTGGCTGTCTTTTGCGGAGTACGCCAGTGACCGAGTCTGCCTCCTATGAACCGCCGAAGATATGGCAATGGGACAAGGAGAGCGGCGGGCGTTTCGCCAGGATCAACCGACCCGTTGCCGGAGCCACCCACCACAAGGCACTGCCGGTGGGCCGTCATCCGCTGCGGCTTTATTCGCTGGGCACGCCCAACGGGGTGAAGGTGACGGTGATGCTGGAGGAGTTGCTTGCACTGGGACATGCCGGCGCGGAGTACGACGCGTGGCTGATCCGCATCGACGAGGGTGACCAGTTCGGCAGCGGCTTCGTCGCGGTCAATCCGAACTCCAAGATTCCCGCGTTGATGGATCGTGGCGGCGCACAGCCGGTACGCGTGTTCGAGTCGGGCGCGATCCTGCTGTACCTGGCGGAAAAGTTCGACGCCTTGCTTCCTGTTGATCGCGCGACCCGTGCCGAATGCCTGTCGTGGCTGTTCTGGCAGGTGGGCAGTGCACCCTTCCTGGGCGGCGGCTTCGGTCATTTCTACGCGTATGCGCCGGAAAAGATCGAGTACGCCATCGACCGCTATGCGATGGAGGTGAAGCGCCAGCTCGACGTGCTTGATCGCCATCTTTCCGAACACCGCTATCTGGCCGGGGCCGACTATTCGATTGCCGACATCGCGGTATGGCCATGGTATGGCTTGCTGGCGGAAGGCCGGCTCTACGACGCCGGCGAGTTTCTGCAGGTGCAGACATACACCCATGTGCAACGCTGGGCTGCCGCTATCGCCGAGCGACCGGCGGTGCGGCGTGGGCGCATGGTCAACAGTGTCTTTGGCGAGTTGTCCGGACAGTTGCGCGAGCGGCACGCTGCCAGCGATTTCGAGACCCGAACTCAGGACAAGCTGCAAGTCCATGGCGCAACCGAAACCGGCGGAGAATCCCGATGAGACTGTTCGACAGCCAGCGCGCACCCAATCCCCGCCGCGTGCGCTGGTGCATGGCCGAGAAGGGCATTGCGGATATCGAGATCGTGCCGGTCGATATTTTCAAGGGCGAACACCGCAGCGCCGATTACCGTGCGCATGCCGGTCTGCCGCATGTGCCGGCGCTTGAGCTGGACGATGGCAGCACGATCACCGAATCCGTCGCCATCTGCCGTTACCTGGAGAGTCGCTATCCCGAGCCCAATCTGTTCGGCCGCGATGCGCAGGAAACGGCAGTCATCGAAATGTGGACGCGTCGCGCGGAAATGCTGCTCGCCACTCCGCTGATGATGGCCGTGCGACATGGTCATCCGGCGCTGGCCGCGCTGGAGCGGCAGGTGCCCGACGTCGCCGCTTACTTTCGCGGCGCGGCCGAACGGGCGCTCCCGCTGTTCGATCGCCAGCTCGGCGATAGCCGTTTCATTGCCGGTGAGCGGCTGACCATCGCCGATATCGTCGCCTTCAGCGGGCTCGATTTCGCGAGATTGATCAAGTTCCGGCCGGCCGAGAGCCTGGTCCACGTGACCCGCTGGGCTGATGCCATGTGCCAGCGCCCGGCAGCTGCGGCGGGTGTCTGATCCCGCCGCAGATTTGGTGCTCACCGCGAATCATGCCGTAGCGTTTGGAGCGCGCTTCGCCTGACGCAGTGGGCTAGTATCGAGCGACGACCACTGGCGTGTGGGTTGTGCCGATGAAACGCGTACTGATTGCAATTCTCGTCGTTGTAGTTGTGCTGCTTGTCGCCGGCGTGGGTGCGTTGTTGCTGCTGGATGCCAACCATTTCCGCCCGCAAATCCAGGCCACGCTGAGCCAGGCGCTGGGGCGCGAGGTGACACTGGGCAAGTTGCATGTGTCGGTATGGTCGGGTTCGCTGGATGCCGATGACATCCGCATCGGCGACGATCCGGCGTTCGGCGGACAGGCCTTCGTCAGCGCGCAGTCGCTGCAACTGGGCGTGCAGTTGTGGCCGCTGTTGCTGCATCGGCAACTGCACATCACGTCGCTGACGCTGGACCAGCCCAGCGTGCGCCTGGTCCAGAACCGGGCCGGTCGCTGGAACTTCGCCAGCTTTGGCGAAACCACGACGGCGACGCCGTCAGCCGCATCGCCAGACGAACCGCTGGCGTTCAGCGTCGACAAGCTGCGCATCAAGCATGGCCGCATCGATCTGCAACGATCGACGGGCGACGTGCGCAGCTACCGGCAGGTGGCGCTGAGCGCGGACCAGGTTGGCCTGGGCGCGGCGTTCCCGTTTTCGATGAGCGCCGACATGGCCGGTGGCGGCACCCTGAAACTGGATGGCAAGCTCGGCCCGTGGCATGCGGGCAATGCGGTGCTGACGCCGGTCGATGCGCACCTGGTGATGCATGATCTGGACATGGTCGGGGCCGGGCTGGTGAGTCATGGGGACGGTATCGGCGGCGTGCTCGATATCGACACCCGGATTGTCTCCGCCGATGGTGTGGTGAAGTCCCGCGGCCGCATCGATGCCCGTCAACTGAAGTTGATGGCCGCCGGTTCACCTTCGCCACAGCCGCTGCAGGTCGATTACCAGGCCAGCTACCAGCTCGACAGCAGCCGCGGCCGGATCGAGAACAGCACTCTGGGCAGCGGGGCGGCACGACTGGCCATCAGCGGCAGCTTCGACAATCGGGCCGAGGTCATGCGGCTGGATTTGCGCCTTCGTGGCAAGCAGTTGCCGGTCGACGACCTGCAGCCGCTGTTGCCGGTGTTCGGCGTGGTGCTGCCCAGGGACTCGCGCCTCAGCGGCGGCAGCCTTGGCCTTGACCTGCACGCGCAAGGGCCGCTCGACGCCCTGGTGATCAGTGGCCCGGTGTCGCTGGACAACTCGCGGCTGGCGGGCTACAGCCTCGGCGCGAAGCTGGGCGGTGCCCTGGCGTTGGCCGGCATCAAGGCGCCGCAAGACACCGTGATCCGGCATGCCGCGGCGACACTGAAGATCGCGCCGTCAGGGATTACCGCCGATCCGGCCAACGCCGAGATCGTCGATCTGGGCAGCCTTGCCGGCAAGGGCAGCATGGCCGCCAGTGGCAAGCTCGATTTCCGCATGCTGGTCAAGCTCGATCAGGCGATCGCCGGCGGCGGGCAGGGCAGCGGGTTGTTGGGTAACTCCAAGGCGGGGCGCCTGCTTGGCGGAGTCCTCGGCGGAGCGTCCGGGCAAGGTATCGGCGTGCGCGTGGGCGGCACTGCCAGCGAACCGAGCTTCCAACTGGACCCCGGCGCCGTGGCTGGCCTGCTCAAGTCGGGAATCGGCGGCGCATTGAACGACGGCCCGGCGCAGAAGCCCGCGGCAACGCCGCCCGCGAAGTCCGACAAGAAGGAGCTGCTCGACAGCTTGCTGCGCGGCGCACTGGATTCCGGCAAGCAGCACTAGGAACCTGCCGATGACTGCGGCAACCGGTCCTGGCCGGACTTGACCGGGATCAAGGTGGCCGGGGGGAGCTTCCTCGAAAATGCCACGGCGCGGTGCCTTGGCGGTATCGCTGTAGCCAGGAAATCCCGTGGAATTCCATATTGCCATCGTCGATGCATCTCCCGAGCCCGGCGTCGTGCAGGACGCGTTGTTTGACGTGGATCCGACCGCCGTGGTCGATCTGGACATGAGTGGCCTGGTGATGCGGGTATCTGCCTCTGCCACCGCGGAAGATCTGGTTGATGTCTTGCGTCGGACCGGCTGGCCGGTGACTGCCGAACAGATCGTGCAGTTGCCATCGATCTGCTGCGGCGGCTGCAGCGGCTGACCATTGTCCTGCGGCGTCACTTTGCTTGACCGAAATCAGCGCAGGCGGGCACGTCCGCCGTTACCTTGCAGGCCACCTGTCGCGGAGCGTGCTGCATATGTCATTCGATATCGTGATCATCGGCGCCGGCCCGGCCGGCCTGTGTTTCGCCCGTTCGCTGGCCGGCACCGGCTTGCGCATGGCATTGGTCGAACGGCAGCAGGAAGCGGCGCTGATCGCGCCGGCGGATGACGGGCGCGAAATTGCGATCACCCATCACTCGCGGCGGCTGATGGGCGAGCTGGGCCTGTGGGCGCGTCTGCGCGAGGGCGAAATCGGCACCCTGCGCGATGCCATGGTGATCGACGGCAACGACCGTGACGGCCTGATGTTTCGTCACGACGAGGCGGGCAAGTCGCAATTGGGCTGGCTGCTGTCCAACCACGCGATCCGCCGGGCCGCGTATGCCGAGGTGATGGAGTTGCCCGAAGTCGAGCGCATCACCGGCGCACGAGTCGGTGCGGTTCGCACCGGCAGCGATGGGGCGGAGGTGACACTCGACAATGGCGACACCTTGCGCGCGCAGCTGGTGGTCGCGGCCGACAGTCGTTTCTCGGAGAGTCGTCGGGCCATGGGCATCGGCGCCTCGATGCATGATTTCGGCAAGACCATGCTGGTGCTGCGCATGCAACACGACGTGTCGCACGAGCAGGTGGCGTGGGAATGGTTTGGCATCGGCCAGACCCTGGCACTGTTGCCGTTGCACGATCCGCATACTTCCTCGGTGGTGCTGACCCTGCCGCCGCAACAGATGCAGGCCCTGCTGGCACTGGACGATGCGGCGCTGGAGGTGGCGATGGCTGCACGCTTCCAGCAGCGCCTGGGCGCGATGCGGGTGGCCGGCCCACGTTGCGCCTATCCGCTGGTCGGGGTGTACGCGAAACGCTTCGTGGCCGAACGCTTTGCGCTGATCGGCGATGCTGCCGTGGGCATGCATCCGGTTACCGCGCACGGCTTCAATTTCGGCCTGCTCGGGCAGGACACGCTGGCGCGCGAACTGCGCATGGCGCTGGCGGCGGGGCAGTCGATCTGCAGTCCACTCGCATTGAAGCGCTACGAGCGGCAACACCGTCTGGCTACCCGACCGCTGTACCTGGCCACGCAGATGCTGGCTGGCCTGTACACCGACGACAGCCGCCCGGCCCGGGTGGTCCGCAAGCTTGCGCTGGGCGCAGGTGCGCGGCTTGGGCCATTCAGGCGAATGGTGATGTCGGGGCTCACCACCGACGGTGCGCGCGTGCCGGCGCCGCTGCGCTTGCTGCGCGCGCAGCGGGCGCGGTTGCAGGCACGCAGTCCATGAGGCAGGCGTACCCGGTCAGTCGTGTTCGATCGGGGAATCCTCGTGCTCCCCGCGGCCACTGTCGACATGCCCCCACATCAGCTTCCAGATGAGCATCAGCAGGATCGCGAATCCAGCCACGAGGAGGATCTTGCCGAGTCGCTGCTGGTCGTCCAGCAGATAATTGCTGCACAGGCGCTCGGGTGATATCACGTACAGCCAACCGAGTCGCAGCATGGTGGCAATCAGTTCGAGCAGGACCACGCCGCGCACCACGAAACCTGCACGCGGCCAGCTCAGTGCGATCGGTGCGCCGATCAGCAGCGGCACACTGAGGAACTTCGCCAGGGTGATCCGGGGATCGTCCAGCGCGGCGTCCATCGCCAGTGGCAGCATCCACACCATGCCGGTCAGCGAGGCCAGCAGCAATCCGCTGATGCCGCGATGATTCCATGCCGATACGGACCGCTCCAGCCAGCCCGGCGCGCCCCGCGCCAGCCCCCAGCCAGCCACTGCCAGCAGCGGAATCTGTACCAGCATCTGCAGGATCATCGTCGCTTCGAGCGCGTGGCGCACGGGCGGAACGACGAGCACCGCCCACAGCATGGCACCGGCCAGGCAGAGTCTGCCGGTGGACAGCTGTTTCATGGCGTCAACCGCCGGGTAACGTAACTGGCGGCGGCGCGGAAATCGTTCCAGTCCAGGATCGCGACGATGCGGCCCTGCGGATCGACCACCGCGATCGCCGCGTTGTGCACGAAGCCGTCCAGCCCGTCCGGCACGGCGACCACGCCGAAGACGCGCATCAGTGCCGTGAGATCCGCTTGATCGACCGGACGCGCCGCGATCCAGCCTGCGCCCTGGTCACCGTGCCGGCGCTGGTAACCGGCAAGCGCGGCGGGATCGTCGTGTGCCGGATCGAAGCTGACGCTCAGCAAGCTGACCTTGCCCGCGGCGATCGGGTCGGCCAGTTGGCGTTGCAGGCGCGCGAACTCGCTGCCCTGGACCGAGCAGTAAGTCATGCAACGCGTGTAGATGAAATCGACCAGCAGCCAGCGCCCGCGCAATTCGGCGAAACTGGTGTGTGTCTCGTCGGCAGTCTGCAACGGCAGCGGCGGAACCGGTCGCGGATGCTTGCTCACGTCGATACGGCGGGCGGTCTCGGTGGTATAGGCGCGAAACCCATGCGTGGCGGCGGCCAGTACCCCCAGGCCCGCCGCCAGCAAGACAAGGCTAATCAGCAGTGTTCGCAGTAGCGCCATCGGCTTTCCCGCGCGCTGGTGCTTTCAGCAGGCCCACCGTGATGCGGATCGCGAAGTAGAGCATGCCCAGCACCACCAGGATCGCGCCGATCGAGCCCACCTTGTCGGTGCCGGTCCACTCCGGCAGGTGCGTTGCCATCCGTCGCGCCACGCTGAGATGTCCGGCGTCAAGGAAGGCCAACACGAAGATCAGGCCGCCAATCAGGTAGACCGGAAAGCCAAGCCGGTCCGCAGCCGTGTTCGGCGGCGCATCCGCACGCTGGCCGATCACATGGAACATCAGCGCCAGCGCCATCGGCAGCACCCCGAGCAGCAGATAGAAGTGGAAGTGACCGGGCACCCACTGCGTGTTGTGCATCACATGGTTGATGCGGATGGTGCCGTCGAGGATGGCCGGCACGATGCCTGCCGCCCAGCCGAACAGCGACAGGATCAGCAGCCGCGAGGGCATCGTCCAGCGCATGTTGGAGCGATAGATGTTGGTCAGCGCGCCGTACATGGTGACCAGGAACACCGGAAATCCCGCGCCATACGACACCACCTGTCCCATGATCAACATCCAGCGCGGTTCGGCGAAGTCCATCAGCAGGTGGTGCGGAAACACGATGATCACGAACACGGTGCTGACCGCCCACGACCAGATGAACGGTCGCGAGATCGGATACGGCTTGCCCGAGTATCGCGCCAACAATTCGTATACCGCGATCACGCCCATGTAGATCGTGGCGTTGATGTACATGTGGCCGAACCAGTAGATCAGGTTCTTGGCCACCAACGCGTTCAGCGCCATCTCGGGGTAATAGATATTGACCAGGCCCATCACCAGCACCACCGCGCCGGCCAGGATGCCCAGCACGTTGGCGATGATCACCATGGTGCTGGCCACCACGGTCTTCGGGTGATCCGGGTCGATCGTGCCGCGGAACAACCACTGCAGTCCGAGCGCGCGCCCGAGGTTGCCGTGCACCTTGATGATGGCGGCGGCGGCGTCGAGATAGAACACCAGCATGCCCACGCCGATCAGCAGATAGCCGAGCATGAACAGTGCTGCGGCGTTGGGACTCCACAGCCCCATGCCGTGCACCGGCAGCGGATACAGGAATGTCCACAGCGCAGCGTAGCCGTCGACGAAGATCGCGAAGATGATGCACAGCGCACCGAGCAGGAACAGTATGTAGTTGGCAACGAACGCCCACAGGTGCAGCCGGACGTACTTGCGCAGGAAGAACCACATCACCGCGGTGGTCGCCAGGGCAGCAGTGCCGACCATGCCGGCGCCATGCATCGACAGGATGCGATAGAACAGATCGGGCGGTACCGACAGCCAGGTCGCCTGTCCCATGCGCATGGTCAGGCCAAGCAGCATCATCAGCACGAACAACGCCACGGCCGAGATGATGTAGAGATTGAAGGCAACCCGGTTACCGCCTTCGAGACGCTCGTTGTCCGGATACATCGTCAATGCAGCCATGATCAGTCTCCGCTCGCCGCGACTACCTCGATCTCGGATGTCATCGGCGCGTGGCCGATGCCGCAATACTCCAGGCACATGACCTTGTAGGTACCCGGTTGCGTGAACGTGTACACCAGCTTGTTGGTGAAACCGGGCATCGCCTGGGTCTGGGTCGCGATGCGCCCATCAGGCGCGTAGATCGCGAATCCGTGATTCACGTCATGGCTGGTCACCCGGAATTCCACCGGGCTGCCAGCGTGCACGGTGTTTGGCGTGATCTGCCATGACCATTGCCGGCCGACCACATCCACCACCTGGTGGGCGTCCAGCGGCGCGTTCTGCAGCGGTATCGGGAAGTGGCGGAGGGTGCCGTAGGTAGCACCCACGAAGATGATCAGCAGCGCGCCGAACAGCCATCGTCTCAGTACGTTGGACGTGTGCGCGGCCTTGCGTGTCGCGGCATCGTCGGCGGGCTTGCCAGCCTGGCGGATTACGTGGATGAAACCCAGCGCGACCAAACCCATGCCAACCAGCGCGATGGTCCAGATGACGTTCTGAAGGATCATGACAGGCCCCGTCCAGTCAAGACTGGCTGGACTATGGCCCAGCCGGTTCGGGGAGTCAAACGGAGTTCCGAGCATGGTCGCGGAGAAGCTGTGCCGCAAACGCGCCCCCGACCTGGGGGCATGTTTCGTGCAGACGAAGGAGCGTGGGCCGCAGAAACCTTCGGCCTGCGATGATGCCTTTATCCGTGGGCGGCGCCTCTCCTCGGGCTTGCATGACAGGACGAGGTGCAGACCCCGGTGGACGCACGCCATGGCGAAGGCATCATCGCGCTCTCCAAGGTTTCTGCGGCCAGCGCTGCCAGGGATGCCCTGATCCATTCAACGCAGGCGTCACCGGCTGTGTTGAATAGATCAGGGCATGCCTAGATCACGTCCCACATGTAACCGTCGTGGGCCAGCACCGCGCCGGCCAGTTGCTCGATCGCGGCGTCCTCGTTTCGATCCAGTCCGCGCACGTTGCGAGCCATCCGTCGGCGTGCCTGCCTGGCGAATACTTCCGCAATGTTGGCCGCCTCGGCGGCTGCGGGGTGTGAATTTTTCTCGAGACTGTCCGCGCGCGAGAGCACGCACAGGCCGACGAAGAGATCGATCGCGATACTGGCCAGACGCTTCTGTGCGTGTTGCATGTCGGTGGCTTTTTTGCCGTACCGGCGCAGCAACTGGTCGGAGGATTTGGACAGTTCCACCGTGTACTTTTCGTACATGCCGGCAACCGTGCGCAGCCGCGGCGAAAGCCCGTGCGCAATGCGGTCGATGCCGTACCCCGTGGCTTCGCGCACACGTCGGCCGGTGTAGCTGCCCAGTACACCGAAGCCCTTGATCGGATCGTTGAAGATTTCGCCCACAGCCGATTTCAACTCGCTCAGCCCCGCGCCCACACCCTTCAGCCCGGAAAGCGCGATGTACAAGTGCAGGATCTCGTTGGTGCCCTCGAAGATCGAAAGGATGCGCGTGTCACGGGTGATCTGCTCGTACGGGAACTCGCGCATGAAACCGTTGCCGGCGGCGATCTGCAGTGCCTCATACGATGCGCGCTGCACCGCCTCGCTGGCGAACACCTTGCTCATCGCCGCCTCGACCGAATAGTCGCTGCCGCCGCTGTCGATCAGGTACGCCACCATCCACACGGCGCTTTCGGCGGCGAAGCAATCCACCGTCATCTGCGCGATCTTCTCGCGCACCAGCCCGAACTCCGCGATCGGCTGACCGAACTGCTTGCGTTCCTTCGCCTGCGCGCAGGCCAGTCGGATCAGCGAGCGCATGCCGCCCACCGCGCCGCCACCCAGTCCGGTGCGACCGCTGTTCAGGATGCTCATCGCCACCTTGAAGCCCTTGCCGACCGGGCCGAGTACGTTTTGCGGCGGCACCTGCACGTCGGCGAACGCGACGGTGGTGGTGCTCGACGCGCGAATCCCCATCTTGTCTTCGTGCGGGCCGTGACTCACGCCGGGCCATGCCGCTTCGACGATGAAGGCAGTGATCTTGCCTTCGGATGTGTCGGTGCGCGCGAACACGGTGTAGAAGTCGGCGATGCCGCCGTTGGTGATCCAGATCTTTTCGCCGGAGAGCGTCCAGCTGCCGTCGTCGTTGCGCACGGCCCGGGTCCGGATCGAGGCGGCATCGGAGCCGGCGCCGGACTCGGTGAGGCAGAAAGCGGCGATCAACTCGCCGCTGGCCAGCCTGGGCAGGTAGCGCTGCTTTTGTTCGTCGGTGCCGAACAGCAGCAGGCCCTTCATGCCGATCGAGCTGTGCGCGCCGATCGTCAGCGAGACCGAACTGTCGTGGCTGCTGGTCTGGCCGAGCACGCGGGCATAGGCTCCGTTGGACAGCTCCAGGCCGCCGAATTCCTCGGGGATGATCAGACCGAACAGGCCCATCTCGCGCAAGGCCTGGATGAACTCGACAGGCTGCTCGCCGGCTCGGTCGTATTGCTTGAGGTCGGCCGCCTTGTCGTCGAGGAACTGGTCGATCGCGTCGGTCATCGCGCCCAGCAATTCCTTGTCGCGGGCAAGAATCTCCGGATACGGGAACAGGTTCTCCTCCAGGATATTGCCGAGAAAAAGCTGTTTGGCCACGCTTTCGTCGCTGGGCAGCACATTGCCGCGGTGGGGTTGCGAGGGCATGGTGCGGCTCCTGGTGGGGTCAGGGTTCCATTCTGGCACTACGCCGGGAACCTGCCCTGCTGCGAATCGACGCAGGGCGCGGTGCACCCTGCGCGTTCGGGTATTCAGGCAGGTTGCGTGGTGTTTCCGTCGCCCGATGGATCGACTTTCCGCTCGGCCGGCGTGCCATTGGCCGGGTCGGCCAGATGGTGTTCCATCCGTCCCGGCGGCAGGCACAGCGCAGTAGCCATCCACAGAATCAGGCCCGAGAACACCGCCAGCACCAGGATGGCCCAGCCAAAGCCGAGCAGGCCCACGTTGCCGGCACCCTTGGCCAGCGCCGGGTATTCGCCCAGCCAGCTGATCACCGCCAGCCCGCACAGCCACACCGGCACCCACAGGCCGGATCGGAATTCCAGCCGTGGCGTGGTGGCGCGGTAACGCAGCTCGTGCAGCAGCAGGATGACGTAGCCGATGACCACGGCGACCAGCAGTTTCCAGGTGGTCTCCCAGCCGGACCAGTACACGATCAGGTTCGATGACAAAAAGCCCAGGTAGGCCACCAGGTTGCCTGCCGGCAGGCGGAACGGTCGTGCCTGTCGCGGCAATTGCTTGCGCATCGCAATCAGCGCCAGCGGACCGGAGCCGAACGACAGCACGGTGGCCGAGGTGACGAAGCCGACCAGCTTCTGCCAGCCCGGGAACGGCAGGAAAAAAATCGTGCCGGCAATGAAGGTCACGATCACGCTGACCCACGGCACACCGCGCTGATTGACCTTGGCCAGGCTGCGCGGCGCATTGCCGTTGCGGCCCATCGCGTAGGAGATGCGCGAGGTCACCGTGGTGTAGATCAAGCCGGTGTCCGCCGGCGAGATCACCGCATCGATGTACAGCAACACGGCCAGCCAGGTCAGTCCCATCACGCCGGCCAGCGCAGCCAGCGGCCCGAAGGTGGCGGCGATGTCGCTGAGACCCGCGTCGAAACTGGTGCCAATGTTGGCCCAGCCATGGGTCAACGCCTCGGTCGGCAGCGCGCCGATGAAGGCGACCTGCAGCGCGACGTAGATCACCCCGGTGATCAGGATCGAGCCGATGATGGCCAGCGGCACGTTACGCTGCGGCTTGCTGGTTTCGCCTGCCAGTTCCACACCCTGGCGAAAGCCGAGATAGGAAAACACGATGCCGGCGGTGGCGATGGACGAGAACACGCCGGCCCAGCCGAACGGCATGAAGCCGCCCGCACCGGCATGGGTGAAATTGCGTCCGTGAAAAGCGGTCAGCAGAAACGCCACGATCACCAGCACGATGATGAACAGCTTCCACCACACCAGCGCATTGTTGAGCCGCGCGAACCAGCGGATGCCGATCACGTTGATCAGGCTGAACAGCGCAAGCATCCCGATCGCCACCGCCAGTCCCGGCAGGGTGAGCACCGGCACGCCATCTTCCAGTCGTTGCAGCCAGGGCACGTAATTGGTGGAGTATTGCAGGGCGGCCAGCACCTCGATCGAGGTGGTCGAGGCCACCGCCAGCCAGGTGATCCAGCCAAGCGTGTAACTGGCGAACGAACCGAACGCGTAGTGCGGGAAGCGCACCACGCCGCCAGATACCGGGAACATCGTGCTCAGTTCGGCGTAGCAGAGCCCGATCAGGATGACCATGATGCCGCCCAGACCCCAGGCGATGATCGAGGCCGGGCCGGCGATCTGCGCCGCGCTCAGCGCACCGAACAGCCAGCCGGAGCCGATGATCGAACCGACCGCCGTGAACAGCAGGCCGATCGTGCCGATGTCGCGCTTCAGGCGTTTGTCGTCGCTGGCCGTGCGGTGAACGGGGGCGTCGTGATTCTCCATGATCGCTTCCTGTGTCGGGGCGGAGGGAATGCGCCCGGAAACGGCATGACAGTCGAACGGCTCAGACGGGCGCGATGGAGTTTGCGTCCGATAGTCACAGCCTCGGCCATCATGCACAAGTCCGCCAAAGCGAGCGCGCGGTCCGCGTGACGATCACTTCGTGTGACCGGCGTGGATCGTGACGGGGCGACGGACACGTGCTTGATGCCATCGCTCCCGCCTGAATGGTTGCAAGTCCGCGGCTGGGCCTGGGCCCGTATCGGGGGTATCTTTCGGGTATGGACAGTTGTGGAGATTCCCGATGGCAACCGGCTGGGCCGGCGACGGCGCCGTACAGGATCAGATTGATGCCACGGTCAATGATGGCGTGCAGCGCGCGCGCCGACAGTTGCGTCGTGGCCCGGGTCTGACCCATTGCGAGGAATGCGATGCGCCGATTCCTGAGGCGCGGCGCCAGGCCGTGCCCGGCGTGCGCTTGTGCGTCGCCTGTCAGGAAGCCGAGGATGCGCAGGCACGCAGCGCCGGTCTGTACAACCGTCGCGGCAGCAAGGACAGCCAGCTGCGCTGAGATGCGGCTGGAGCAAAGATCAGGCGTGACCCTTGCGTCGTCCGTTGATGACCTTCTGCATTGATGCGGACGACCCGGCGGGCAGAGCCCGCCCTACCAGGTGCCGTAGGCGGGCTCTGCCCGCCGGCCGGTCAGGCGGTGGCGGCGTCCGGCGCCGCTGCATGCTGTTCAAGCCAGCGGAGGAACTCGCTCGCGGGGATCGGGCGGCACACCAGGTAGCCCTGGATGGCATCGCAGTCGAGTTGTGCCAGCACCTCGCGTTGCTGCTCCGTTTCCACGCCTTCGGCGACCACGAACAACTGCTGCTCATGCGCGACCGCAATGATCGCCTTGATGAAGGGATCGGGCACACCGAGCTGCAAGGTTTCGACGAAAACCTGGTCGATCTTCAGCTCGTGCAGTGGCAACTTCTTCAGATGTCCCAGTGAGGCGTAGCCCGAGCCGAAATCATCGAGTGCAAAGCGAAAGCCCACGCTCGCCAGTTCACGCATCTTGTGCGCGAGATCGTCCGGGTCGTGCAACAGTGCGCTTTCGGTGATCTCGATAGTGATCTGCGTTGGCCGGGTGTGGGTGGCCTTGACGGTTTCGTGCACGGTGCGCACGAAGTCCTGGGCGAACAGCTGCCAGGGGCTGACGTTGATCGATACGCGTGCGCTGGCGACGGACTCCGGCCAGCTCTCGCGTTCGGTGCAGGCGCGGTGCAGCACGAAGCGTCCAATGGCATGAATCAGCCCGGTCTCCTCGGCGATCGGAATGAACTCGGCTGGTGAGATCAGGCCATGTTGCGGGTGGCGCCAGCGCAACAGCGCCTCGGCGGCAACGAAGTGCCCACCTGCGTCCAGCTGAGGCTGGTAATGCAACTCGAATTCGTCCCGCTCCAGCGCCAGTCGCAATCCTTTTTCCAGCAACAGACGCCGATCGGCCTGTATCTGCATCAGTTGCTCGAACACCACGGTGGTATTGCGGCCTGCGGCCTTGGCCTGGTGCAACGCCACGGCGACCTGGCGCAGCGCGGTATCGACATCGTTGGCCATGCCTGGCAGCAGCGCAATGCCGGCGCTCACGCCGATGGCCAGGTCATGCGCGTCGATGTTGAACGGTGCCGTGAGCCGTGCGGTCAGCGTACGTACGATTTCGCGGGCGGCCGCCGGCGGCGGCGAGTCGATCGGAAGCTTCACGTAGAGTGCGAACTCATCGCCGCCGTGGCGGGCAACCAGACTGTCCGGCGGCACGGTTGATACCAGGCGCGCTGCCACCGCGTTGAGCAGTTTGTCGCCGATGTCATGGCCGAGCGTCTCGTTGATGGTTCTGAAATGATCAAGATCCAACAAGATCAGTGCGCTGTCGGCGGTCTGTGCCTCTGCCAGCGCGCTCTGCACGTGCTCGCGCAGCGCCAGCCGGTTCGGCAGCTCGGTCACCGTATCGTGGTAGGCGAGCCGGCGCAGGCTGGATTCCACCTGTCGCCGGCGCTCCGTTTCGGCGCGCAGCTCATCGAGATTGCGGGCCAGCACGGCGGCACTTTGCTGCAGTTCCCGGCGCAGGTGATCGCCCATCAGCAGCACCAGCGAAAGAAAGGCAAGTGGCTCGTAGGTTACCGTTCGGAGGTCGGCACGACTGACGATCTCCGCGTGGATGGCGGCGGCACTCTGGATAAGCAGGAACAACGCCAGCGGCCAGGCGCGCGCGTTGTGCTTCCGCCACAGCGCAATGCAGGCGCCGATGGACCACACAAAAACCAGATCCTTGGCCATGAAATAGATGCCGAACAGTGGCGCCTTGCGGCCGAAGTAGTCGTTGACCTGCTCGCCCCACGGAAGCCTGATCGGGCCGTTCTTGACGATGTCCGAATAGATCACGCTGTTGGGCGAGAACATGTTGATGACGAGCAGTACACCAAACACGGCGCATGCGAGGCCGAGCCAGCGTCGCCAGTGGCGCAATCTGGTGTACAGACCCAGAAACCACACGGCGGTGGGAAAGACCAGGCAGGCAATGGCCAGCTGCCAGCGGATCAGCGAGCGTGCGGTGGGCAGGGCGTCGGTCTGGAAAATGGCCGCGGTCACCAGCAGGTAGCCGGCCAACAGCAGACTCAGGCAGCCGAATGCCTGGATCACCGGCTCGCGCCTTCCCGCCGTCCCTGCCAGTACGGCATGAATACCCGCGAACAGGCAGATGCCGCAGGCGACGAGCAGACTGGACACGTACAGAGTCATGGGTGGGTCATGCACGCCGACCGGCGATCACCCCCTTGGTGACCATCAAGCACGATGTTACCCCAGCGACAGCACCGGATGTGGTCTCCGGATTCTCACAGCTTGCAGGCGTGCCTGAGCGGGGCGTTTGCTCAGCGCCGGGTTGCGACGGGTGGGGCGTGGCCCAGCCAGTCGGGCGAGGGGATGTTCCGATGGGCCTCCGACAAGGCTGCCGACCAGCGTTCGCGGATCATCTGGAAGTAGCTGTCGCCTTCCTCGATGCGGTGGCTCTCGACCCCGTCGATGCTGTTGTTGCGATAAGTCAGCACATCCAGCGGCATGCCGACGCTGAGGTTGGAGCGCAGGGTGGAATCCATCGAGATCAGCGCCAGCTTCAGGCCGTCGGTCAACGAGGTGGCGGAGGTTACCGCGCGATCGAGGATCGGCTTGCCGTATTTGTGCTCGCCGACCTGCAGAAAGGGCGTGTCGCCGGTGGCTTCGATGAAGTTGCCGGCGGCATAGACCTGGAACAGGCGCATGGTGCGGTTGGCGATCTGGCCACCGAGCAGGATCGAGACGTCGAACGGCACGTCCTGTTCCTTCATCGCCTTGCCGTGGACGTCGTACACCTGACGTACGGCCTGGCTGACCAGGGCGGCGGCGCCGAACATGGTCGGCACGTCGAAGATCGTCTGCAGCGCGCCGGTGTCCGGGTGCGGCAGGCCTTCCTGGATCAGGTTGATCACCGCTTGCGACACCGCCAGGTTGCCCGCGGTCATGGTCGCTATCATGCGTTCGCCGGGGCGATGGAACTGCTGCAGCTTGGCGAAACAGGAAATGTTGTCCAGCCCCGCATTGGTGCGGGTGTCGGCCAGCATCACCAGGCCTTCGTCGAGAAACAGGCCTACACAATAGGTCACGCGCTACTCCTTGGATGGCAGGTGCGGATGGGCGCCTATTGTGCCTTTTGTCGCGACTCGGCGATGGATACCGCCACTTCCAGCGTCTCGGCCAGGCCACCCAGGCGCACGCCGCGTACCGGCGCGGCGTCGCGATAGTCGCGGCCGCAGCCTATCCGCACATAACGTTCGTCCGGCGACTGGCGGTTGGCCGCGTCGAACCCGACCCAGCCCAGCGCGTCGACGAAAATCTCGGTCCAGGCATGGCTGGCGGCCGCGCTATCGGCGATCGGGCACAGGTAGCCGCTCACGTAGCGGGCCGGGAATCCCAGCGAGCGGGCTGCCGCGATCAACACGTGGGCGTGGTCCTGGCATACGCCGGCACCGGCGGAGAAGGCGGCGGCCGCGGTGGTTTCGGCATCGGTCTGGTAGGGCAGGTAGTCGACGTGGTCGCGCACGCTGTTGCACAAGCGGTGCAATCGCTCGATCGGGTCAGCGCCTTCGTCGACAGCCGCTGCCATCCGGATGATTTCGTCGTTGCCTTCGGTCAGCGGCGTCGCAGCGAGGTAGAACACGGGCGGCAGCGACTCCTGCGGGTGCCCGTGCACGCCGTGGCGCTCGATGGTCTCCACCTCGCCGCGCACCGACAGCTGCACCGATTCCACGTTGCGGTCGATCGTGTGGGTCGCCACCGGGTTGCCGAAGCCGTCGTTGCAGGTCGGCTTCAGTGGCTTGCCGTCGACCGACACGCGCCACGCTTTCACGGTTTGTCCGGCGCTGGGCGCCGGCCACATGCGCAGCGCCTGGATGATCAGGCTGGCGGCCTGGTCGTAGCGATACGTGGTGTCGTGGACGATATGCAGTTGCATGGCTAAAACAGATGTCCCCTGGCGATCTGCGCGCCCAGCTCGGCGGTGCGCTCGATCAGTCGGGTGAGATATTCGTGCAGCCCCTGTTCGATGATGGTGTCGACGCTGGCGTAACGCAGGTCGGCATACAGCGCGTTGGCCTGGCGCTTGGCTTCGGCAACCAGTTGCGGATCCTGGCCCACGATTTCGTCCAGGTGCTGGGTGATCTGCTGGTAGCAGAACGTCAGCGAGCGCGGAAACACGCTGCTGGTGATCAACAGTTCGGCCACCCGCGCCGGCTCGACCAGTCCCTTGAACAGCACGCGGTAAGCGCGCCGCGCGCTGACCACGCGCAGGATCGCCAGCCACTGGTAGTAGTCGACCACGCCGCCGACATCGCTGACCCGCGGCAGGCGCACGTGGTACTTCACGTCGAGCAGGCGCGCGGTGTTGTCCGCGCGTTCGAGGAACTGGCCGGTGCGGGTGAAGTGGAAGCTGTCACGGCGCAGCATGTTGTTCGAGGTCACGCCGTGGAACAGGCTCACGCGCGCCTTCACCCAGTCGAGGAAATCGGCAAGCCGATCGGCGTCCATCGACTCGGCGCGATAGCTCGACAGCTCCTGCCAGCTGGCGTTCACCGCCTCCCACATGTCGGCAGTCAGCGAGGTGCGTACGGCGCGCGCATTGCGCCGCGCGGTTTCGATGCAGTTGACGATGGAGGAGGCGTTCTCCCGGTCGAACGCGAGGAAGCGGATGACGCTGGCCTCGTCGGCCTCCTCGTGGCGTGCGAAATAATCCTCGCGGCAACCGGCGGCGACGATCGCCGACTCCCATTCGTTGTTCGGTTGGCTGTCCACGCGCACCGCGCTCATGTGGCCGGCGACCTGCAGCAGGCGCGCCAGATAATCCGCGCGCTCCAGATAGCGCGCCAGCCAGAACAGATTGTCGGCAGTGCGTGCGAGCATCAGCTTTCCAGTACCCAGGTGTCCTTGGTGCCACCGCCCTGCGACGAGTTGACCACCAGCGAACCCTCTTTCAGGGCCACGCGGGTCAGTCCGCCCGGCACGATCCGTATTTCGTCGGCGCCACACAGCACGAAGGGGCGCAGGTCGACGTGTCGCGGCGCCACGCCGGCATCGACGAAGGTGGGCACGGTGGACAGCGCCAGGGTGGGTTGTGCGATGTAGTCGTTTGGCCGCGTTTTCAGCAGCGCGCGGAAGTTGTCCAGCTCGGCCTTGCTGGCGTGCGGCCCGACCAGCATGCCGTAGCCGCCGGAGCCGTGCACCGCCTTCACCACCAGCTGGTCAAGGTGATCGAGCACGTAGCGCAAGTCATCGGGTTTGCTGCAGTCGTGGGTGGGCACGTTGTTGAGCAGCGGTTCCTCGCCCAGGTAGAAGCGCACCATTTCCGGCACGTGGATGTACACCGCCTTGTCGTCGGCGATACCGGCACCCACCGCGTTGGTCAGGGTCAGGTTGCCGGCGCGATTGGCGAAGTGCAGGCCGGGCGCGCCGAGCATCGAGTCGGGGCGGAACACCAGTGGATCGATGTAGTCGTCGTCGACGCGGCGGTAGATCACGTCGACCCGTTCCAGCCCCGCGGTGGTGCGCTGATAGCAGACATCCTTGCTGACCAGCAGGTCGGCGCCCTCGACCAGGTCGATGCCCATCTCGTCGGCGAGGAAGGCGTGCTCGTAATAGGCACTGTTGTGGATGCCCGGGGTGAGCAGCACGATGGTCGGTTCACCGGGGCAGTTCGGCGGCGCCAGCGAGCGCAGCGTGGCCAGCAGCTGGTCGGGATAGTGCGCGACCGGCGCGACCTGGTTGTGACGGAACAGGTCGGGGAACAGGCGCAGCATTACCTCGCGGTTTTCCAGCATGTACGACACGCCAGACGGCGTGCGGCAGTTGTCTTCCAGCACGTAGTACTCGTCCGGTCCGGTACGCACCATGTCGATGCCGGCGATATGCGCGTACATCTGCCCGGGCAGATCGAGTCCGGCCATTTCAGGACGGAACTCGCTGTTGTGCAGGACCAGTCGCTCGGGCACACGGCCGGCGCGGATGATTTCGCGATCGTGGTACACGTCGTGCAGGAACGCATTGAGCGCCTTCGCGCGCTGCTCCAGCCCGCGTCGCAGGCGCTGCCATTCGGCTTGTGCCAGCACGCGCGGGATCAGGTCGAACGGAATCAGGCGCTCCGCATCACCGCCCTCGGTATACACGGCAAAGGTGATGCCGATACGGCGGAACAGAACCTCGGCTTCGCGACGCTTCAATGCCAACTGGTCGGCGGGAGTGGATTTCAGCCACGAATCGATCAGGGCATAGGGTGGCCGAACCGGCTCAGGCCAGCCCATCTCATCGAAAATGCTTGCAATTGACGGCATCTGCCACTCCCGAGCCGGCCTTTGACCGTGGCGGTCCACGCCGTGAATGTCAAGTCGGAAGGGAGTGTGGAGGCGCGCGCCGGCGACGGTGGGGCGCCATCGGGAGAGTGTGGAGCGGCCTGTCAGGGAAGAGTTGGCGTGACCGATGCGGACGCCGGTTGCTGCGGTTGCCAGTTTGCCGGGGGATCGAGCGGATAGCCCGCCGCATGCAGTACCGCGTCGAAGCCTTCCGCTTCATTCTCGTGCGCCAGCATGAGGCGGGCCTGCCGGGCTGGCGGCATCGCGGAGTGCATGTTCACGGCACGCAACTGATGCATCTTCCACTGCAGCAGGCGGCGCTGCGCAATTGCATCGTTGCGGTCCGCGTCATTGGCAGCGGTCCATTCCTGCAGTCGCAAGCCGATCATGTTGGTGACCAGCGAATCGCCGTGACGCAGCGAGGTGGCGATGGCGCGGCAAGCCTTGCGGCGCACTGCGGAAGTTGGCGCGACGGGTTTGCACGCCTCGACCAGATCCTGCATCGGGGGCATCGCGAAGGCAGTGACGAGATTTCCGGCCTGCACCAACCGCGCCACGTCGTGCGGTGTGCCACGCATGTCGGGAGCAGGTGGCATGCGCTTCAAGCCGGCGAGCAGGCGTCGACCCATCGACGTGAAGTGCATGTCGAAACTGGTGCTTTGCGCCATCCGGGCCAACACGGCGTCAATGCGTGCCTGGTCGGCGCGGGTTGATGCATCGTGCAGCGCAACGATCCAGAACATGCCGTTGTGCGGAGCGATGTGACGCATGCGCGCCTCGCGCTTCAGCGCATCGCAGCCTGGTTGCGCCGCGCAGGCGGTGATGTCGAGCAGGCCGATGTCGGTGGCCTGCGGCGCGGAGGCCACTGCCCGATCCAGCAGGTCCAGAGAGCGGGCCTGGGCATTCGGCAACTGTCCCGCGAGTACGCCGGCGGTCACCAGGGCATCGGTGTCCGGCATGGCGGACAGGGTCGTGACGCCCTCATCCATCCAGGCGGCATGGGCAGCAGCCCTGGCATCGGCCTGGGCTGCTTCGCGGGCCATGAGGGCGCCCGAGCTGAACATCATCAGGCCAAACAGGGCGGCGAACCGGCACGTCCATGATTGATGCATCGCGTGACTCCATTCCCGTGATAATTCCAATGAGTACAACCTGTTCAGGCCGCCTGTCAACGCGCGGATTGCCGTTGCCCTCACTGACGTCAGCCGCCGACGCCGCCAAGCGACGGGCGTCACAGCCATCCGTCCCGCGGAGGTAGTATCTTTGCCTGGGAGCTTGTGGGACTTGAGCTGGCCGGTCCGCGAATTCGTCTGTACCGCCGAATTCCCGTCAGGCTCCCAGGTCAACCGTCGCCAATGCGATTGCCGTGGAGGTACAGGCCATTCCGACCCCGTTGCCCCCCACTGAACTGCCCGCCGGCATCGACTATTTTTTTGCTGTGCGACCGGACGATCAGGCACGATCCGCGATCGCCCACGCGGCTGCGCGATTCCGCAAGGCGCAGCGGATCAGCGGCATTCCGGTGCCGGTCGAAAGCCTGCACCTGCTGCTGTGTCCGATGGGGCGAACCGAGTTGCTGCGGCAACCACTGGAACAGGCCTTGTTGGCCGCCGGTGCGGCAGTAGAGTCTGCCGGATTCGTAGTCACGCTCGATACCGCCATGCGTTGCATCGTCACGGGCGGGCAGTTTCCGTTTGTACTTTGCGCAGACTCGGTCTCGAGCCGATCCGTCCTGGCGTTGCGCAAGGCCATCGCCGAGGCGCAACGCCAGGTCGGTCTGCACGTCGGTGGTGTCTCCAGCTACTTGCCACATGTGGCGCTGCAGTTTGGGCCAGCGATCGACGCAATCGAAGAGTCGATCACGCCGATCCAGTGGCATGTGGGTGAGTTCCTGCTGCTGCGCAGTTTTTTCGGTCACTCCCAGCACGAAGTGATTGGCCGCTGGCCACTCGCCAGCGCGCCGGAGCCGGAGCCGATCGATATGCTGGCCGAGTTGGCCAATCTTCCTGATTTGCCTGATTTGCCTGACGACTACTGATTCGGTCGGGCCTGGGCGGGCGCCAACCCATCAGCGTCTTCGGTAATCCGGCGGCTGCCCGGAATCGACGTTCCCTGGTCATTGCTGCAATTCATGTCCTCGGGAGACTGCGCGAGAGATTCCCGCGTGTGGCTACGCTTATGAGATCGCTTTGCGGAGTCACTTGGTGGTCATGGTAGACACCGTTGTCATTCCATGCCTCGACATGCGCTGACATGAGCGTGGAGTCGCCGCATGCGGCTGCGTGTGAGCTGTCATCGCGCTTCCCTTGCTGCGCTGCCATGGTCTCGGCTTCCAGCCACATGATGGAAAAATTCCCGTAAATTTGCCGGTCAATGTCGCGGGTAGCGGCATGTGCCGATACGTGTCGCCTTTTGCGCCGACAGTCACGCTTTGGAAAATTTCCTATAGACAACGTTGTCATTCGAGTCTAATACGGAGTGATAGTAGTCATAACAAGCAGTACCCGGCACGGACGCGCAAGGTGACGGGATCCCCACCCGGATGCTGCAGGAATGCAGACATGCACTCGCCTTGAGAACCCACCCGTAGCGATGCAATTCATTACAGGAGACATCTCATGCATGTGAAACGATCTGCTTTGTGGTCAGGCTTGGCCTTGAGTGCGCTTGGCAGCGCCATGGGCACCGGCTTGTCGGTGGCTGTGCTTGCCGCAGTGCCGACACAGTCCGCGTTCGCCCAGTCCGTACCGGCCTGTGCCGCGGCGTGGGATGCGACGACCGCATACAGCGGCGGTGACGTGGCCAGCGAGAACGGCACGAACTTTCTGGCGAACTGGTGGACGCAAGGCAACGATCCAGCCACGGCCAGTGGGCCCACCGGCAGCGGCCAGCCGTGGACAGCGCAAGGTGTCTGCGGAGGCTCGTCCGGCTCCGGTGGCTCCGGTGGTTCCGGGAGTTCGGGCGGCTCGGGTGGCTCTGGCAGTTCAGGCTCGGGCGATTGCGACGCAGGGTGGAGTGCGGCCACGGCGTACAACGGTGGCGATCTGGTCAGCGAGGATGGCGTGAACTACTCGGCGAACTGGTGGACGCAAGGGGATGATCCGGCCACGCACAGCGGAGCGACCGGTTCCGGCCAACCCTGGACTGTCGTCGGATCGTGTACTGGCACGGGCGACGGAGGTGGCGGCGATACGGGCGGTGGTACCGGCGGTGGCAGTGGCGGTGGCACGGGTGGCGGTTCGGGCTCGGCCAGCGGCTTGCTGTTCAGTCCGTACAAGGACGTCACGATCAATCTGAACTGGAACACCAACACCATGCGGACCGCCGTGACCGGCACCCCGATTCCGGTGGTCGGTGCCGGTAGCCTGGTGGCCACCCAGCTACCGAATCTGGGAGCCATCACCTTGGCGTTCGCCTCCGGCGAGTGCGGCAGCGAGAGCTGGGGCGGCATTCCTGCGGCGAACTTTGCCAGCGCGAACATCCAGCCGCTGGTCGACGCGGGCGTGGATTACGTGGTTTCGACCGGCGGGCAGGCTGGTTCCTTCACCTGTTCCACGCCATCGGGCATGGCCCAGTTCCTGGCTCGCTACATGTCACCCCACATGGTCGGCGTGGATTTCGACATCGAAGGTGGCCAGACCCAGGCGCAGATCAACAGCCTGGTATCGAACGCTGCCTATGCGCACACCTTGTATCCCGACCTGCGCTTCTCGTTCACGCTGGCCACGCTGGCGTCGTCGGATGGCAGTTACGGTGGCTTGAACGGCGTGGGTGACATGGTGGTACGGGCCGTCCAGGCGGCCAACCTGCCGAACTACACGATCAACCTGATGGTGATGGATTTCGGCGGTGCCAGTCCCGGCGTCTGCGTGGTATCCAACGGCAAGTGCGACATGGGGCAGTCGGCGATCCAGGCGGTGGTCAACCTGGAGCACACCTACGGCATCCCGGCTGACCACATCGAACTCACCCCGATGATTGGCGTGAACGACGTGAGCAGCGAAGTGTTCACCACGGCTGATGTCGACACCGTCACCTACTATGCCGTGAGTCAGGGCCTGGCGGGTTTGCACTACTGGTCGCTGGACCGGGATACGCCGTGCGCCGGAAACAACGACCATGCCTCGCCGATCTGCAACTCGGTCAGCGGCAGCACCCCGCTGCAGTACACCGACCGCTTCCTGCAGGATCTCGGCCGCTGAGAGACTGGATGATTTCCGGCTGACCCGTTGCGCATGGATGGCCATGCGCGTGGCTTGCCCGCCCGGCATCGATCGATGCCGGGCGGTGTCCATGCCCGGTGCGATCAGATCGGTGGTTCGGCGCGTGCGGCAGGCAGTGCCCGGCGCTGCTGCCTGGCCAGGCTGTGCTCGCGCTGGGCTATGTACAGGCTGGCGCCGATGATGATGGCGGCGCCTGCCACGGTGTAGCGGGTCACTTGCTCGCCAAAGATCCACCATGCCAGTCCGGCCACGATCAGCAGTTGCAGGTAACTGAAAGGGGCCAGCAGCGAGGCGTCGGCCATGCGCAAGGCGCGCGTCCAGCAATAGTGTCCGCCGGTGCCGAGTGCGCCGGAAAGCACCAGCCACGGCCAGATGTCCGGGTGCGGCCACTGCCACACGGTCAGTGCCGCGGGCAGCGAGAGTGGCACCCACAGCAGGCTGGTCAGCAGCACGATGCGGTCGGCCGGCTCGCTGCCGGTCAGCGACTTGATGCTGATCGTGACCGCACCGGACATGCATGCGGCGAACAGCGCGACCAGACTGGCGGCGGTGAACGCGGCGCTGCCCGGGCGCACGATTACCAGCACGCCGATGAAGCCAATCAACACGGCACTCCAGCGTCGGCGGCGCACGATCTCACCCAGGAACAGCACCGCGCCGATGGTGACAAACAGCGGTGACGAGTACGACAACGCCACCGCTTCGGCCAGCGGCAGGTTCACGATCGCCCAGAAGCCGGCCAGCATGCTGCCCATGCCCAGAACGCAGCGCACCACGTAGAAGCCCAGCCTCGGCGTACGCAGCAAGGTCCATCCGTGTGCATACAGCAACGGTAGTGCGAACAGCGCGCCGAACGCGCTGCGGAAGAACGTGATCTGAAACGGGTGCAGCTGTGCGGAGGCAAGGCGGATCACCACCGCCATCAGCGCAAACAGGCTGGCGCTGGCCAGCATCAGCAGCACGGCCCGCAGCGGCAGCGGCGAGGTGAGTGGCAGCGTTGAGGGCGTTGGATTCAGTGCCATGCCGAGAAACGTGGGAGGTGGCGCATGGTATCCCGGATGACCGTCCCGGTAGCTTGGTGCCTGATCGGTGCAGCGGGTTATGGTACGTCGCCGGACCAGGTTTGCAGACGCTGGCGCACGGCCGGTTCCAGGCTCTTCAAGCCCCAACGGCGACCTTCGGCCATGGCGGCCTCGCTCGACCGGCCATCAACGAGGAAGGCGCGCAGGGCGATCATTGCGCCGACGCGGTTGCTGCTGGCGCAGTGGACCAAGGTGGGCTGGCCTTTCGCATCGTTCAGTAATTTGTCGAATTTCAGGACGTTTTCACGAGTCAGCGCGCTGGCGCCGGCAATCGGCAGGTGGTGGTAGGCAATGCCGGCGTCCCGCATGGCGGCGGCTTCGTCGAAATCCGGTGTTTCGGCATCGAGCCTCAGGTTGATGACCTGTTCGATGCCGGCGTGTTTCAGCGCGGCCATGTCGGTGGACTGCAATCCGCCTGACGCCACCCGGTGCGGCGCCGGAAACGAAACGTTCGGCAAGTCGGCCAGGGCGACGTCGGCTGGCGTGGCGGCAGACGTGGCGAGCGGGGTGGCGACCAGTGCCAGGGAGAACATCAGGGATCGGAACATGGCGCTTATCTCGCAGCGGACTTGAGACAGGATAGCGGAGTCGAGCGCAGCGATCGCGGCAAGCCCGAAGGCCGGTCGCGGCCGCGCCGCTATACTGCATGGCTACCATGGCCTGTTTGAGGGTTCGACCCATGTCTGATGTTCCCTCTTGTCCGCTATGCGCGATGGAGAACACCTATCCCGATGGCGACAACTACGTCTGCGCGGACTGTGGTCATGAGTGGCCGATGGCCATGGGCGAATCCCACGCCGAGGCCGCGCCGCTGGTGCGTGACGTCAACGGCAATGTACTGAGCAATGGCGACTCGGTCACGGTGATCAAGGACCTGAAGGTGAAGGGCTCCTCGATCCCGTTGAAGCAGGGAACGATCATTCGCAACATTCACCTGGTCGAGGACGACGTCGAACACATCGAAGGCCACTCGGACAAGATCAAGGGCCTGGTCTTGAAGGCGTGTTTCCTGAAGAAGGCCTGATTCGGCACCGGCCTACTGACGTGGCTGCAGGCGCAGGCCGCGCGGGGTAAGCGCCCGCTCGACGAGTTCGAACATCCCTTGCACCAGCAGGGCCAGAATCGCTGCAGGTATCGCACCCTGCAGGATCAAGTCGATGTCGTCCAGCCGAATGCCGGTCAGGATCGGCTGGCCGTAACCACCGGCACCGATCAGCGCGGCGAGGGTGGCGGTGCCCACGTTGATCACGGCGGCGATCTTGATGCCGGCCAGGATCGAGCGCGTGGCCAGCGGCAGCTCGATCCTCCACAGGCGCACATGACGTGGCAGTCCCAGCGCGGCGGCCGACTCGCGCAACTCGGGTGCGATGCCGACCAGGCCGGCGTGCGTGTTGCGCACGATCGGCAGCAGGCTGTACAGGAACAGGGCGGCGATCGCGGGCCAGCGGCCGATGCCGAGCAAGGGGATCATGAACACGAACATGGCCAGCGACGGTACCGTCTGCAGGATGCCGGTGGCGCCGATCACCAGTTGCCCCAGCCGGCGCAGGCGCGCGGCCAGGATGCCCAGCGGGATCGCCAGCAGCAGCGCCAATCCCAGCGAAATCGCCACCAGTTCGATGTGCTCCACGCTGCGCTGACGCAGGCGTTGCCACAGGCCGTGCCGGCCCGCTTCGACATGCGTGCCGAGGAAGTCGGCGGCAACATCGGTGTCGCTGCGGCCGTGGAGTTTCACCGCCGCGTTCATGCGGCGCATCGTGTCTTCGTCGATGCGGCCGGCGAGCTTCTGCAGTGCGGACAGGAAGGCCGGTGCGCTTTGCTTCAGTGACAATCGATACAGGTAGACCGCCTCGTAGCGCGGAAAGTAGTGACGGTCATCGACCAGCGTGCGCAGGTGGTAGTAGGGGATCTCGGCGTCGGTGCTGTACAGGTCGATCGCGTCCACTGCGCCGCTGGCCAGGGCCCGATAGGACAAGGCGTGATCCAGGCCGCGCACGTCGCCCTGCGGCAATGCGTAGGCGCTGCGCAGGCCGGGCCAGCCATCGCCGCGATCCATGAATTCGTTCGAGAAACCGAAACGGAGTTTCGGGTGATCGCGCAGATCGGAAATTCGCCTGATGCCCAGCCGTGCTGCTTCCTTGTCGCGCATGCCGATGGCATAGGTGTTGTCGAAGCCGAGCGCATCGGTGATGCCGATGCCCAGCGGTTTCAGCTTGGCGCGCAGGGCGGCGATGTCGGCGTCGGCCGGTACGCCCTTGAGCAGCTCCTGGGTCAAGGTGCCGGTGTATTCCGGGTATACGTCGATATCGCCTTGCTGCAAGGCCTTCCACAGGATGCTGGTGCCGCCAAGCTCGCGCCGGTGCACTGCATCCACACCGGCATCGCGCGCACTGAGCCGCGCGACTTCACCCAGGATCACCGACTCGGTGAACTGTTTGGAGCCGATGCGCATCGGCTGCGCGGTCGCCAGCGCCGGCCACGTGCACAACGCGGCGAGCAGGAACATGGCGCCTATATTCCGCATCACGAGCGCTCCGGCAGATGGCGCTGTGCCTGCACGAACTGGCGAACGAACTCGCTGGCCGGGCGATCGCGCAGATCCTCGAATGTCCCGTCCTGTACCACGGCGCCTTCGCGCAGCAACACCAGGCGGTCGGCGAACCAGGCGGCTTCGGTCAGGTCGTGGGTGACCACGATCACGGTCTTGCCGAGCCGGTCGAAAAGGTGTTTCAGTTCGTCCTGCAGCTCATGCCGCACGATCGGATCGAGTGCACCCAGCGGTTCATCCAGCAGCAACGCGTCGGGGTCGGCCATCAACCCGCGCATCAGTGCGACCCGCTGGCGCTGGCCGCCGGACAGTTCGGCCGGATAGCGGTCGAGCGCGCCGGACGGCAGATGGGTCAGCGCCGCCAACGAATTCACGCGCTCGCGGATGCGGTCGGCGCTCCAGCCCAGGTGCCGCGGCAACAGGGTCAGGTTGCCCAGCGCGGTGAGATGGGGGAACAGGCCGCCCTCCTGGATCACGTAGCCGACGCGTCGTCGCAAGGCGAGCACGTCGGCGACCTCAAGCACGCGGCCATCTATCCGCACGCAGCCGTGGTCGGACCACTCCAGGCCCAGCAGCAGACGCAGTATCGTGGACTTGCCCGAACCGCTGCTGCCGATCAGCGCGGTGGTGCTGCCTGCGGCGAACTCCAGGTCGATCCGCTCGAGCGCGACCACCTGTCCGTAGCGTTTGTCGGCCTGCTCGATGCTGAAGCGGATGCCCGCCGTTTCAGCGGGCTGCCCGGCGGACATCGGCTCCGGTTCCGTTGGGATCGGGACGCCACCGCAAGCGCTCCGGCGTCACGGCGAGTCTCCCTCATCGGCGAATCGCGCGATGAAGTCCGCCGCCGGCTCGGGCCGACCCAGGTGAAAGCCCTGGCCGAAATCGCAGCCCATGTCGGTCAGCATCGTCCTGGTGGCGGCGTCCTCGATGCCCTCCGCGGTGGTCGACAAGTCCATGTGATGGGCCATGTTGATGATGGCGCTCACAAGTTTGGCGGTGTGCACTTCGCGGCGCATGCCGGCAACCAGCGACTGGTCGATCTTCAGCTCCGTGGCCGGGAACTGCCTGAGGTAGGCAATCGAGGAGTAGCCGGTGCCGAAATCGTCGATCGCGATGCGGATGCCCTGGTCGCGCAGACGTCGCAGCACTTGCACGCTGACTTCGAGATCGTTGACCAGGGTGGTTTCGGTGATCTCCACGATCACCGAGGTCGGCGGCACGCCCCAGATCTCCAGCGCGCCGATCAACTGCTCGACCACGCCTGCACGCGACAGCACGCGCGGCGAGAAGTTGATGGCGAAGCCCAGCTTCTGCCGGGGCGGCAGGCTGGCGACATGACGCAGCGTGGTGTTGACGCTCCAGCGGGTGAGTACCGATATCAGGTCACTCTGTTCGGAAAACGGGACGAAGTTGGCTGGCGAAACCTCGCCGTGATTCGGACTGCTCCAGCGGGCCAGCGACTCGGCGCCGGCGATGCGGTTTTCCTGCAGGTCCCAGATCGGCTGGAAGAATACCTGCAGGCGGTTGGCGTCCAGCGCCTCGCGCAATTCGTCGTAGAAGATCTCGATCTGCGTGTCGTGCGGTTCGTAGATCACGCAGAGCTCGCCGCGTCGCTGTGCCTCGTCCAGCGCCATGCTGGCACGACGACACAAACGATCGGCGCTCGGGCCGTGCTCGGGATACAGCGCCACGCCCATGACCGGTCGCACCAGCCAGGGCGAGATCGTGCCGGTCAGCGGCTGCTCGAACGCCTGGGTCAGGCGTGCGCTTGCCAGCAATGCATGGTTGTGACTGAGCATGGCTGGCAGCAGCACCACGAAGCTGTCGTCACCGGCACGGAAAACGCGATCGACCGGGCGCAGCGAGTGCTGGATCAGCGCTTGCGCGGTGTCCTCGGCTTGTTCGCCCTGGGCGTAACCGAAGCGCAGATTGATTTCGCGCAGCCCCAGTACGCGCAATACGAGTATCGCGAAACGCTCACCGGCATTCGCCTGGATGTGCGCCTCGATCTCACTGAAGATTTGTTGGCGGTTCAACATGTGCCGACGGCAGGTCCCTGGCAGCGGAGTGGATCGGGGCGCACGAACATCATCATTACAGGAAGAACTGGTTCGCATCGATACCATAATCGCCGACAGCCAGGCCGCGCACGATGTCGATATTGTCCTTGTCGCCCAGCTTCATCAGATCGACTGGCCGGAAATCGCTCAGCGGCTGCTTGTTCGGCGCGCTCAGGATGGCCACCCGCGGGCGCAGCCGGCGGATCTGGTTCTGCGCCATCACGATCGCGATCTCGCCAGTGCTCAACTCGACCAGCGAACCGGTAGGGTACACGCCCAGGCAGACCTGGAACTGCTCGACCATCTCGGCCTGGTACAACCGGTTGCGCGCGGCATAGATCTGCTGCAGCGCCTGGTGGCGCGAGATCGCGGCGCGGTAGGGGCG
Organism: Rhodanobacter sp. G2-10; assembly: GCF_055809185.1. Classification (NCBI taxonomy): domain Bacteria; kingdom Pseudomonadati; phylum Pseudomonadota; class Gammaproteobacteria; order Lysobacterales; family Rhodanobacteraceae; genus Rhodanobacter; species Rhodanobacter sp. G2-10. The sequence goes on from NZ_CM147900.1 coordinate 1,277,306, forward strand.
CGCGCTGGACATCGCGTCGTAGCTGTCGATGATGCCGAGCATGCGTCCGGTGATCGGAATCGTGTGGCCGGACAGGCCCTCGGGATAGCCACTGCCGTCATGCCGTTCGTGATGGGTGCGCACGATGTCGAGCACATCCAGGTTGGCGATGCCTGCATCGTCCAGCAGGGTCAGGCCATGATCGACATGCGAACGGATCACGTCGACTTCGCTTGGTGCCAGCGAGCCCTGGTACTGCAGCAGGTCCTCGGGCAGGCGGGTCTTGCCCACGTCCATCAGCAGGCCGCCGGCGGCCAGGCTGAAAATCGTCTCCTCGTCGAAGCCCATGTGCCGCCCGAAAGCCGCGGCCAATCCGCTGCAGCTGATCGCGTGGCTGTAGGAGTAGCTGTCGCTGCGGCGCAGCCCCTCGACCAGGAAAAACGCATCGGCGCTGCGCAGCACGGTGTCCACCAGCGGACGCACGGCCTGCTCGACGTGTTCGACCGACAGCTCGCGGCCGCTGGTGATGTCCTCGAACAGGCCATCCACAATGCGCGAGGCATTGTCGAGCGCGGCACGCGCCCGGGGAGCCTCCTCCTCGACCGGCGCAAGATCGGCATATCTCGTACTGCTGCTGAAGCGATAGCGCGATACGTCGGTACGGGTGAGTGCTGGCGGCGTATCCGGCGGAACCGCACGCCGGGTGTCGATGTAGACCTCGCGGCACAGACGCTGCAGGGTCTCGATATCCTCCAGCCGGGTCAGCGCGACGCCCTGCAACAGGAATGGCGTATCTTCCCAAGGCCGGTCGAGTCGGCACACGAACATGCCGAGCTGCAGCTCGGCCACATCAATGCGGCGCTCTTCGATTTCAAAAGGCACGCTCTCGCTCCAACCTTGAACCATGGGCCAGCGCTGGATTGCCGTCGCATTCCGACGGCAGTTGGCTGGCACCGCGGATGAGCGTAGCAGCAGTTCGGATCACGGCGCCATCGGATGACTGCAGCAAGCGGACGCGGTTACCCTGTGCCACCTTTTCCGCACGATGTCGATGCCATGTTGCTGGGCCACCGCCTCCTCAAGATCATCCGGACCTTCCACCTTTACCTTGGCGTGTTCACGGCTCCGACGCTGCTGTTTTTCGCGGTGACGGGTGGCCTGCAAACGTTCAGCCTGCACGAGACCAGTCGCGGCAGCAGCTACACCCCGCCCACGTGGCTGGTCAGCATGGCGCAACTGCACAAGAAGCAGACCCTCGTGGTCTCGCCGAAGAAGCACCGCCAGCCACCGACGGCGACTGCAGCGTCGCAGCCATCAGCGGCTGCAGCTTCGTCCGTCATGCAACGAACTGAAAGCGACAAAAGGCCAGGGAAGAACCTGTTGCCGATGAAGATATTCTTCGCGGTGGTCGCGCTGGGCTTGTTGGTGTCGGTGCTGAGCGGACTCTGGATGGCCTGGCGTTTCAGCCGCAGGCCGGGGGTGTTTGGCGGCGTCCTGGTCGGAGGCATCGTGGCCCCGATCCTGTTGTTGCTGCTGTGAGCGTAAGTTGTGGCGGGCTGGTGGTCAACGCGGGGGAACGTCACCTGCTGATGCCGCCATCATCAGTTTGCGCAGGGCCGGCTTCCACAGCGTCCAGTCATGGCGACCGGGCAGCATGAATACATGCCCGGTCGGCAAGTACGGGCTCATCAGTTCGATCGCGTCGCGGAAGCGCTCGCTGGCGCCGTAGGCCAGCCACACCGTCCGGGTGCGTGCCGGACGGGTCGACCAGTGCTGCAGATAGCGCCACAGCTCGTGCTGGAACGTGTCCGGTCCGATCGCTTGCGACGGCCCGGCCTGCCAGGTCGCCAGCCCGCCAGCGTCGCGGATCTCGCGCTGGATCGCCGTATCGCCCAGATAAGGTGACAGCAACAACATGCCATCGACCTGGCCAGGATAGGCGCGATCGTAGAGCAGGCTGCCGAATCCGCCGAGCGAGATGCCGGCCAGCCATATCTGGCGATGGCCTTGTGACTGCAGCGGTGCGATGACTTCATCGTGCAGGCGGCTCGTCGCCAGTCCGGCGCGATACCAGGGCATCGTGAGCCCGGTGAGTACCACATCCGCATCAGGCCACGCTTGCTGGATCAGCTGCGCCACGTCTTGCTTCTGCAAACCGGCAAGATCGTCGCCGCGTCCGGGCAGCATCACCACCACGCGATGCGCCGCCTGCGGCGCACGAATCAGTTGCGTCGGGATCGGTCGCGTCACATCGCCGCCGGCAGCACAGGCGCCAAGCAGCGCAACGGCAAGCATTAACAGGCTGCCTTGCCAGCAGTGCCGCCAACCGGTCACGACGGGATGCTTGAGTATGGCGTTCATGACGATGGAGCTTAGGGCAATGCCGATCGAGTATCGACTGCGCTGACTTGTCCGGCGCTCTGCCTGGCGGTTGGCATGCTTGTCTATCGGTACGGCGCACAGCCGGTCGACGAAGTATGGCCCGCAAGCGCCGCCGCGTGGCCAGATGGCGTGACGGTACGGCGGTCGACCGGTTCAGTGTGGCTCCGGCGCAGCTGTGCCGATCCGGGCGCCTGCCGCATAATCGTCATCGCGCCACCGGGACTGACCGTGCAGAACATCCAGCTGGACCACTCACATCATCGACCCGCGCAGAGCGCGGTTTCGCTGTGTTATCTGGCGCACGATCTCGATCTGCCGATGAACGTGGGCAGCCTGTTCCGGATTGCGGACGCGCTGGGCGTGGAAAAAATCCACCTCACCGGCAGGTCGGCAGTGCCACCCAACAGCAAATTGAGAAGGACTTCGCGCGCGGCAGAAAAACATGTGCCTTTCAGCCATGCGCCGGATCCCATACCGGTCCTGCACGAGCTCAAGGCCAGCGGGTATCGCATCATAAGCCTGGAACTGACCAGCGCCAGCATCGATGTGCGCAAGCTGGTGGTACAGGCGTCGGACCGGATCTGCCTGGTGCTGGGGTCGGAAAACACCGGCGTGTGTCAGGCCTTGCTGGATCTTTCCGAGCAAGCGGTGCATATCCCGATGATCGGGCTCAATTCGTCGATGAACGTGGCGACTGCCTGTGCCATCGCCACGTTCGAGATCAGCAAGGCGTTCCGCACCTGATTCGTGCGCGCGCCGCCGACTGGTCGTCCTACAGCTGCATGTAGCTGTAGCCGCGCTGGCCATAGACCACGAAATCGCTCAATGCCGACAGCGACACCGTGACATCCGGGCCAATGTCCTGATCGCTGAGTCCGTTTTCCGCCAGTGCCTGGCTGCACACGAGCAGGGTGACGCCAGCCTGCTTCAGTGCGTGCAGGATCGGCAGGTTGGGATTGTCGGTCTTGAACAGCTTGCGGTATTCGGCGTTGCTGGCCGCCGCGTAGCTGGCTTCGCCGTTCAGCACCGCCACGACATGCACATGCGAGGGCGGCACCCTGGCGAAACCCATCAGGTTCACGGTGCGCGCCAGTCGCTGCAGCGAGCCGTACACCTTGTGATGATCCTTGTCGCCGTGGATCACGTCCACGATCACCTTGTAGTCGGCCGCAGGATCGGGTTGCACGGCGGCGTCGGGCCTGGGATGCACCCGGCCGAAGCCCTTGATCACCGGATACACCCAGGTGGTTTCCGGTGCCGAGGCGGCAGCGGCGGGATGGGTGCTGGAGCTTGTGGCAAGGGCTGGCAGCGGCAGCATCAGCAAGACAAATAGCGGGCAGGCAAAAAAACGGGCGTACGGAAACTTCCTGATCATCGGCATCCCCTCGCATACCGCCGGGCGCGGCTTGAGGACGATACTCCTGCGCGTTGCCGCCTGTCCCGTGTCTTGGCACCGGCCGCGGTGGCGGTCCGGTTTGTCAGCATCTTCGCTTCGCATGCTGGTAGCGCCGGGCGTGCCGGCATACCATCAGCCGTCCATCGAACCACCATTGCGGAGGCTGCGTGCCGCCCATCATTTCCGTCGAACAACTCAGCAAGACCTATGCCTCCGGCTTCCAGGCGCTGAAACCGATCGACCTGGAGATTCGCAAAGGCGAAATCTTCGCGTTGCTGGGCCCCAACGGTGCCGGCAAGACCACCCTGATCAGCATTGTCTGCGGCATCGTCAATCCGACCGGGGGCAGGGTGATTGCCGATGGCCATGACGTGGTGCGCGACTACCGCGCCGCACGCATGAAGATCGGCCTGGTACCGCAGGAGCTGACCACCGATTCGTTCGAGACGGTATGGAACACGGTGAGCTTCAGCCGTGGCCTGTTCGGGCGGGCGGCCAACCCCGCACATATCGAGAAGGTGCTGCGGGACCTCTCGCTGTGGGACAAGAAAGACAACAAGATGATCACCCTGTCCGGCGGCATGAAGCGCCGGGTGATGATCGCCAAGGCGTTGTCGCACGAGCCGCAGATCCTGTTCCTGGACGAACCCACGGCCGGCGTCGACGTGGAGTTGCGTCGGGACATGTGGGCGATGGTGCGCGCGCTGCGCGCCAGCGGCGTCACCATCATTCTCACCACGCACTACATCGACGAGGCCGAGGAGATGGCCGATCGCATCGGCGTGATCAACAAGGGTGAGCTGATCCTGGTCGAGGAGAAGGCGGAGCTGATGAACAAGCTCGGCCGCAAGCAGCTGACCCTGCAGCTGCAGGACGTGCTGCAGACCATTCCGGCCGCGCTTGACGATTATGCGCTGGAACTTTCGGACGATGGCCAGCAGCTGGTCTACAGCTTTGATGCACAGGACGAGCACACCGGCATCGACACCCTGCTGCGACGGCTGGCCGAGCTCGGCATCAACTTCAAGGATCTCAAGACCAGCCAGAGTTCGCTGGAGGACATCTTCGTCGACCTGGTCAGGGAGCGCGCATGAACATCCACGGTATCCGGGCGATCTACGGCTTCGAGATGGCGCGCACGCGGCGTACCCTGTTGCAGAGCATCGTTTCGCCGGTGATCTCCACCTCGCTGTATTTCGTGGTGTTCGGCGCGGCGATCGGCTCGCACATGAACGGCATCGACGGGGTCAGCTATGGCGCCTTCATCGTGCCGGGGCTGGTGATGTTGTCGCTGCTGACGCAGAGCATTTCCAACGCCTCATTCGGCATTTATTTTCCGAAGTTCGTCGGCACGATCTACGAGATCCTGTCGGCACCGGTGTCGCCCTTCGAGATCGTGGCCGGTTACGTCGGTGCGGCGGCGAGCAAGTCGATCATCCTGGGCGCGATCATCCTGGTCACGGCGCGGCTGTTCGTCGACTTCCAGATCGAACATCCCTTGTGGATGGTGGCCTTTCTGGTGCTTACCGCGGTGACCTTCAGCCTGTTCGGTTTCATCATAGGCATCTGGGCGGACAACTTCGAAAAGCTGCAACTGGTGCCGCTGCTGATCGTGACGCCGCTGACCTTTCTCGGCGGCAGCTTCTATTCGATCCACATGCTGTCGCCGTTCTGGCAGAAGGTCACCCTGTTCAATCCGGTGGTGTACCTGATCAGCGGGTTTCGCTGGAGTTTCTATGGGGTTTCCGATGTCAGCATCGAGATCAGCCTTGGCATGACCCTGGTGTTCCTGGGTGTCTGTCTGGGGCTGGTGTGGTGGATTCTTCACAGCGGGTATCGGTTGAAAGCCTGAGAGCCGGCGGGCGGAGCCCGCCCTACGCGCGCGAACCGCACCTGCGTGCAGGAATCGTCACGTACGCGCGGGAATCGTAGGGCGGGCTCTGCCCGCCGAATCGCCTATTGAACGGTTGCCGTCACTCCGTTGGCCATCACGTCACCACGCCGGTAGCTGAGCAGGCGGCCACGGAATGGTTCGACGTCGGTCTCGTTGAAGCGGCTGCGCAATTCGATCACGGTGAAACCCTGGCCGGCCAGCGCACGGGTGAATGGAGCACTGTTGCCGCGACCGGGGTCGGTGATCAGCACCTCGGCGTCGGGCTGCGCATGTCGCTGCACGATCGCCGCCAGCAGGCTGGCGTGTCCGGTTTCGTAGAGGATGTCGCTGCCGATGATCAGGTCAAAACGGCCCAAGGTCGTGTCGGGTACTTCCCAGCGCAGGTCGCGGTAGGCGATGGCCGGCAAATGGTTCTGCGCGGCGTTGTGGCGCAGGAACAGGGCCGCCAGCGGATGGTGGTCGCTGGAGGTGATGTCGGCTCGGCGCTGCTGCAGGACCAGGCTGGACAGGCCCAGCCCGCAGCCGAGCTCCAGGATGCGCTTGCCGGTGACGTCGTGACTGCACATCGCCTCCGCCAGCACGCGTCCAGCCGGCCAGACCTGGCCAAACAGGCTCCACTGCGCGGACGAGATGCCGATCCCTTCGGCCAGCAGCAGCGGGTCGGCAAACTGCTGCAGGTCGCTCAGTGCCCGGATGTGGAAATCCCGGCTGCCGAGGCGTACCACGAGTTCGCGGGTTTGATAGCCGGGCATGGGCGCTCCCTGGCAGGGCAGACCACCGACAGGTGGGCCGGCGGGTCGTGCATGAATGGGAGCTTGGCGTTGGGCGCCGATGAGACAACGAGTTGAATCCGGAACGTGATCATCTTATCCGCCCGCGTGCGAAGAAAGCGTTGCCGCGGATCAAGCTGAATGACAGGGTGCTTGATGAACGTTTTTTGCTTGAGCGAGTCAAAAGGGCATCGAGACGCAACTACGGGGAAGATCATGGGCAGGCAGGCATCAACAGCTAGCTGGGTCGCTGCAATGGTGGTGGTATTGGTGGTGGTCGTGGCAGGCGGGTTTCTCGCATACAAGGCCATGCATGAGGATCGATCGATAGCGCCTCCACCCGTCACCGCGGCGCCCGGTGCAACCGTTCCCGCGACCGCACCAATCCAGCATCCGATTGCGCAGGCACAGACGGCTCCGGCCGCGGCATCCACGGCAGCGTTGCCTGCGTTGGACGAAAGCGACGCCGACGTGACAGCTGCGCTGCAGCGATTGGCGGGCAACAGCGAACTGGCTTCGCTGCTGGTGCGACCGCAGTTGATCGCACGCATCGTGGCGAGTATCGACGCGATGCCCGGTCGCAGCCTTGGCGGCTACATGTTGCCGGCCCGCACGCCAAAGGGTGACTTCGTCACCCTGGAAGTCGACGGCAAGACAGTCATCGCCGAGACCAATGCCGCCCGCTACGTTCCGTACATGACCATCGTGGAGCAGGTTGATCCGCAGGCGTTGGTCAGCTGGTATGTGCACGCCTATCCGCTGTTCCAGCAGGCCTATCAGCAGCTTGGTTATCCGAAAGGCTATTTCAACGATCGCCTGATCGCGGTGATCGACAATCTGCTGGCCGCACCGGAACCGAGCCAGCCGCCTGCGCTGCAGCGCTCCGACAAGGGCTATTACGTCTACGCCGATCCGAACCTGGAGGCGCTATCGTCCGGACAGCGCCTGCTGCTGCGCACGGGCTCGGCCAATGAGGCGAAAATCAAGGACAAGCTGCGAGCCATCCGCAGCCTGCTGATCGGTCAGCATCTGCAACCGGCCGTGCCGACCACCGTGGTGCGCCCCGCAAGCGCGGGCAGCCACTAAGATGGCTTCACCCGTATCACGGATACGGCGAGCCGTCCTTGTGTGAATACACGGCGCCGTCCCAGTGCAGGTCGACGTCGGGATAGTGGCAGCGATCGTTCTTGCTGCGCGTTCCGATCTCCAGATAAACGGCCACCTGGTTGCTGCGATTGATCAGGTGGTGGCCGTCAGCGTGATTCTTGGGGAACGCCGCACAATCATTGGCCATCAGGGGCAGTTCGCCGGCGTCAGTCACCAGTACCAGCTCGCCGGACAGCACATAGACGAATTCATCTTCGTGGGTATGCCAGTGCCGTTGGCTTGACCAGCCGCCGGGCGGCAGCTGGGTGAGGTTGACGCCGAAGTCGGTGAGACCACCGGCGTCGCCCAGGGCCTGCTTGATGCGAGCGCCGGCGGCTGCTGCAAACGGTGCTGGATAACCCGATCCCTTGCGCTCGGGTACCTGCGAAATGTCGATCCGGGCCATTTGATTCTCCGCGTTCCGGCCGTGTCTTGTCGTGTCTGCAGCCATTGGTTCAGCTGGTTCGCGCAATTTACCAGTTTCTGCATGCGGGACAGGCTACAGTGGGCCAACGTCGCGAACGTGGTGGAGGCTGGAATCATGCTGCGTGGCAGTTGGCTGTTCGGAGTGATGTTCTGCTGCATGCTGCCGTTGCTGGCGGCGAATGCCGACACGGCGCCTGTCGGCGCACCGGCGGCGAATTCGGCCGAGGTGGCCCGGATCACCCTGGATGGCCCGATCGGGCCGGCCGCCGCCGAGTATTTCGACGATGCCTCGCAACGCGCGGTGACCGACGGCGCGACGGCGATCGTGTTGCAGCTGGACACCCCGGGCGGCCTGTCTGAGTCGATGCGCCAGATCATCTCGCGCATGCTGGCCAGTCCCGTGCCGGTGCTGGTCTACGTCGCGCCGGGCGGCGCCCGCGCCGCCTCGGCCGGCACTTACATTCTCTACGCCGGGCAGATCGCCGCGATGGCACCGGCCACCCACCTGGGCGCGGCCACGCCGGTGTCGCTCGGCGGCGCCACGCCGATGCCGCTGCCGAAGGCCGACGAGCCGCCGGCCAAGGCCGGTTCCACGGCGCCGGCCAAGCCGGACCAGGCCGCCGGTGGCGCCGAATCGAACAAGGCGTTGAACGATGCGATCGCCTACATACGCTCGCTGGCGCAGCTGCGCGGGCGCAATGCGGAATGGGCCGAACAGGCGGTGCGCGGTGCGGCCACGCTGACGGCGAGCGAAGCTGCGCAGCAGCACGTGATCGACTTCGTGGCCAGCGACATGAGCGACCTGCTGGCCAAGGCCGACGGACGCAAGGTGAAGCTTGGCGAACGCACTGTCACGCTGCAGCTCAAGGGCGCCTCGGTTCGTGACTACGCGCCGGGCGCAAGGACCCGCTTCCTGGCCATCATCACCAATCCGACGATTGCCTATCTGCTGCTGCTCGGCGGCATTTTCGGCCTGGCCCTGGAAGCCATGCATCCCGGCGCGATGTTGCCGGGCATTGTGGGCGCGATCAGCCTGCTGGTCGGGTTGTATGCATTGCAACTGCTGCCCGTGAACTACGCCGGACTGGCGTTGATGGCACTGGGCATCGGCCTGCTGGTGGCCGAGGCGGTCAATCCCACGGTAGGCGCCTTCGGCGTGGGTGGCTTGGTATCGTTCGTGATCGGATCGGTGATGCTGATGAAAACAGGTGTGCCCGGCTATGCAGTCAACCTTGGCGTGATCGCCGGTATCGCGGTGAGCTTCGCGGCCTTGCTGGGCATCATCGTATGGTTGGTGTTCCACGCGCGCCGGGCCAGCCTGTTCACCGGCGACGGCGCGATGGTTGCCGATACCGGCCGCTTGCTGGAGGCAATCGACGAGAACGGCGAGGGCTGGATGATGTTGCAGGGCGAGCGCTGGCGCGTGCACAGCACTGCCGCGCTGCCTGTCGGCGCCAGGGTGCGCGTGGTGTCGCGGCAGGGACTGCTGCTGCGGGTCGAGCCGGTGCAGGCCAAAGCGGACGTTTGATGGGGCAGGGCGTTGAGAACCTTGCCCTGCTGTGGTGGGAATCAGGGATGCCCTGTCGCGAATCAGGCACGGCATGCGTCTGATGAAGATCTAGCCGGGTGCGGACAAATGCCGGACCCGTTTCATTGAAAGATCGCAGGAAGGCTTTCTTCAATCACTTGTCATGACGGAGACAACCATGTTCGGATTTGTTGGTGTACTGATCATTCTCGGCGCGTTGCTGCTGTTCTCCGCGATCAAGATCCTGCCGGAGTACCAGCGCGGCGTGGTGCTTACCCTTGGCCGCTACACCAGCACCAAGGGGCCAGGCCTGGTGCTGCTGATCCCGGTGGTGCAGAACATGATCCGGGTCGACCTGCGCGTCACCGTGATGGACGTGCCTCCGCAGGATGTGATCTCGCGCGACAACGTTTCGGTTCGCGTGAATGCGGTGGTCTATTTCCGGGTGGTCGATTCGGACAAGTCGGTGCTGGAAGTGGAAAACTTCCTGCAAGCGACCAGCCAGCTGGCGCAGACACGCCTGCGTTCGGTGCTGGGCCAGCACGAGCTGGACGAGATCCTGTCCCAGCGCGACTCGATCAACCACACGCTGCAGACCACGCTGGACGAGGCCACGGACCCATGGGGCATCAAGATCGCCAACGTCGAGATCAAGGATGTCGATCTGAACGACACCATGGTGCGCGCGATCGCCCGCCAGGCCGAGGCCGAGCGTGAACGGCGGGCCAAGGTGATCCACGCCGAAGGTGAGCTGCAAGCCGCCGAGAAGCTGCGCGATGCCGCCGCGATGCTGGCGCAGCAGCCGCAGGCGCTGCAGTTGCGCTACCTGCAGACACTGGCCGACATGTCCAACAACGGCAAGTCCTCGACCATCGTGTTCCCGTTGCCGCTGGATCTGATCAAGCCGCTGCTTGAGGCCTTGCCGTCGAAGTCGGCTCCCGGCGCGTCCTGAGCCGCCGGTGCCACGCCGGACAACTGCCATAATCCGCTCCAGTTCATAGTTCAGGGGAGCGGTTTGCATGGATGATCGTCAGTTGCCCGGAAGCCTGGTTTGCGTTGGCCTGGGCATGACACTGGGCTCACACCTCGGGCCGCTGGCGCGCAGCCATATCGAGCAGGCCGACGTGGTGTTTGCCGGCCTCTCCGATGGCGTCGTGGAATTGTGGCTGCAGCGCATGCACCCTGACGTGCGCAGCCTGCAGCCGTACTACCACGAGGGCAAGTCACGCATGCAGACCTATCGGCAGATGGTCGAGGCCATGCTCACCGGGGTGCGCGCGGGGAAGAAGGTGTGCGGGGTGTTCTACGGTCATCCCGGCGTGTTTGCCTGGGCGCCGCACAAGGCGATCGAGGTCGCCCGCAGCGAAGGCTACGCCGCGCACATGGAGCCGGGCATCTCCGCCGAGGACTGCCTGTATGCCGATCTGGGCATCGACCCCGGCCGGGTCGGATGCCAACATTATGAGGCCAGCCAACTGCTGTTCTACCAGCGCCGGATCGATCCGACGGCGTATCTGGTGCTGTGGCAGGTCGGTCTGGTAGGGGACCAATCGCTGGCGCGGTTCTCGACCGGCCCCGCGTATCGTGAGTTGCTGGTCGAAGTATTGGCGCGTGATTACCCGCTTGACCACGAGATCATCATCTATCGCACGCCGACCCTGCCAATCCAGTCGGCCCGAATCGAACGACTGCCCCTGCGCGATCTGCCTCGGGCTGACGTCGACATGGCCGATACCGTGGTGATTCCGCCGGCGCGGGCCATGCTGGTGGATCATGCGATGAGGGCGCGGCTGGACTCGCTGGACCTAACCGTGTCCCAGGCTGCGAGTTCACGCCGGGATGAGCACGGTCATGGCGACCCGCTTTGAGCAGGAGACGCGCCGGTTGCGACTCCGTTTGCTCACACAAGAGGATGAGGCCCTGTTTTGCGGGCTTTATACCGATCCGGACATCATGCGGTTCATAGGTCCGGCGATGACTGCAGCAAGAGCCTCGCGCGCATTTGCCGGCATTCTCGCCAGGATGAGGCAGAAACCACCCGGTTGCGTCTATCTGGTCATTCTGGACAAGGTATCCGAGCGCCCCCTCGGCATCTGCGGATTGCCCGAGTTTCACCTGAATGCCATTCGGCAGGAAGTTGGCTTAGTATTGACCGGACAGTCACGGTCGCGGGGGATCGCGCGGGAGGGGTTGGCGGCGCTGGTGGATCGGGTTTTCACGATGACGAGCGTGGACGAAGTATGGTCGCGATTCTCAAGCAAAAACCTGGCGGCACAGCGACTGGTTCTGTCCGTCGGGTTCAGCGCATGCGATGAAAAGTTGTGGGGGAATGAATCCACGCAGGAACGTCGCTGGTCAGTGGACAGAGCGTCCTGGCGACCTATGGAATCTATCAATATCCTTGAGGAGTAATCGATGTCCAATGTGATCGATCTGATCGAAAGGCTGGGACAGGATGCACGACTTCGTCACGCATCTGTGGCCGATATGGAGCTTGCATTGACGCAAGCACAAGTTGATCCGGAGATCAGGGCTGCGATCCTGGCCAAGGATCAGCGGCGTCTCGAGCAATTGCTGGAGGGCGGAAACGTTTGTTTGGCGCTGTGTCCTGCGGAAGAAGAGGACGATGATACGGAGGAGGCGCCATCCCGGGATGACGATGAGATTCCTTCCGGGTCCGCAGCTCGCTTGATGGCAACGGCAGACTAGAAAAATGGATGGTCTGGGCACACGGCTTCGGGTCATTTTTACCGGAATCGTACTGCTGGCGGCTGTGCTGGGAGGCACGGCCAGTGCCAACGTGCCTTCTGCCACCGCCGACGAGCTGCTCAAGCGGGCCGACCTCATCAAGACATCGGATCCCGTGGAGTTTGCTGGTGTGCTGCGCCAGTTGAGCAGCGGGACAGTAAAGCTTGCTCCGGAAGACCAGCTGTATCTCGATTATCTCAAGGCATGGCAAATCGCCTATAAAGGCGACTACAAGAAATCGATCGCCCTGCTTGACCAGATAATTGCCCGATCCGGCAACCCCGCCCTGCGTCTTCGTGCCGGTTTTACCACCGTCAATATTCTCGGCATTGCAACTCGGTACGAGGATGCTTTCGCGCGGCTGGACCCTCTTGTTGATCAGCTCAACACGACAACCGACAAAGGCGTCCGGTTCACGGGATTGAGTGTGGCCTCCCAGCTCTATTCCGAGGCGGGACAGTACGACCTGGCTTTGACCTACGCCAAGAAGCTGCTTGCTGAAAATCCGACCGGTTCGGGTGCATGCAGAGGCAAGTATTTCATCATCGAGGCGCTTTTCAAGAGTGGCGAGCTGCACTCCAGTGACGATCGTCTTCGCGATGGGATCGAGGAATGTGGCAAGGCGGCTGAACCCATCTTCGGGAATCTCATTCGCAACTACGGCGCCAACCTCGATTTGCGGGAAGGCAGGCCGAAGGATGCGATAAAGCTTTTGCAGGAAGGGTATGCCGAGGTAAAGAAGACCAAATACCCGCCCCTGATTTCTCTCATTGACGCTTCACTTGCTCATGCGTTCTGGCTGGCGGGGAACCTTGCGTCGGCGCGTACGTTTGCCCATGGTGCCATCGACAACAGCATCAAGAATGAAAATACGGAGCCTCTTGCAACGGCCTACGAGGTTCTATACGAGCTGGACAAGCGGCAGGGCGACATCCCTTCGGCTCTTGTCTGGCATGAGAAATACATGGCCGCCGACAAGGGCTATCTGACCGTATTCAGCGCCAAGGCACTGGCCTACCAGACCGTCAAACAGCAAGTGCTGGCGAAAAAGCTCCAGGTCGACACGCTGTCCAAGCAGAACAGGATCCTGCAGTTGCAGCAGGCGCTGGGGAAGAAGGCGATGGAGGCCAGCCGCTTGTGGATCATCCTGCTGGTGTCGTTGCTGGCCTTCATCGGCTTCATTGCCTACCGGATAAAACGCTCGCAGTTGCGTTTCATGAAATTGGCGCAGCGCGACGGGCTCACCGGCATCTTCAACCGGCAGCATTTTGTCAGTGAGGCGGAGCGGCAGTTGCAGTACTGCCGCAAGTCGGCGCGCGACGCCTGCCTGGTGTTGATCGATCTGGATCACTTCAAGGTGGTCAACGACACCTATGGTCATGCGGTGGGCGACCGGGTGCTGAAGCGCGCGGTCGCAGCCTGCCAGGCTCATCTGCGCTCCACCGACCTGTTCGGCCGGCTTGGCGGTGAGGAGTTCGGCATGCTGTTGCCCGAATGCACGCTGGATCAGGTCACGGCCAGAGTCGAGCTGATGCGCGCATCCGTCGCTTCGGTATCGTTGGGCGAGGGTGTCCCCGGCCTGACGATTTCGGCCAGCTTCGGTGTTTCGTCCGCAGCCAATTCAGGCTATGAGCTGCGCAAATTGATGAGCGATGCCGATGACGCGCTCTATCAGGCCAAGCGCGATGGACGCAACCGGATCAACCTGTCTGACAACCGACAGGCGCAGATGAGCCTCGTTTAGGGCAACGCCCGCGGAGTGTGTACGTGTGGGCGCAGCGTGTGATCTGACGCCGCGTCGTGGCGTGCGAGAGTTGGCCGCATGGACAGTCAGCCACGGGCGCGTTACAAAGGTGGCTGACTACGCCGATGGGGAGCATACCGATGCGTGCGATGAATTCCGTGCTACTGGCCGCGCTGGGCTTGGCCATGTTGCCACTGCATGCCGCAGCGGCGCCCGCGCCAGCGGCGGCGCAGGTGACGCTGGCCCCCTCGATCAACGCGGCGGATTTCGCCCGCACCAACAAGACCCTTGCCTCGGACGCGTTCGGCGGTCGCAAGCCGGGCACGGTGGGCGCGCAGCGCACCCTCGATTTTCTGGTGGCCGAGTTCAAGCGGATGGGCCTGCAGCCGGGTAACCATGGTTCCTGGTTCCAGACCGTGCCGGCCGACAGCACCTTGCTGTTGAACGACAAGGTCAAGCTGAATGTGGTGGCCGGGGACAAGCAGGCCAGCTTCGCCAACCAGACCGACATGGTGGTGCAGACCTTGCAGTCGAAACCGGAGGTCGATCTGAAGAACTCGCCGATCGTCTTCCTCGGTTACGGCGCGGATGCGCCGAACTGGCACTGGAACGACTACCGGGGCGTGGACGTGAAGGGCAAGACCGTGATCGTGCTGGTCAACGATCCGGGCTTCGCCACGAGTGATCCGAAGCTGTTCAATGGCCGCGCCATGACCTACTACGGGCGCTGGACCTACAAGTACGCAGAAGCGGCCAGGCAGGGCGCCGCCGCCTGTTTCATCGTGCACACCAGCGACGAGGCGGCGGGTTATCCGTTCAGCGTGTTGCAGAACGGCAACCGCGGTCCGCAACTGAGCCTGCCGCCCAGCGTCGATCCCGCGCCCCGGCTACCGGTGGCCGGCTGGCTCACCCATGCCGCGGCCACACGTCTGTTTGCCGAGGCCGGCATGGACTTCGACCAGCTTGCCGCCGCGGCGGCCAAACCGGGCTTCAAACCGGTGCCGCTCAAGGCGACTGCCTCGATCAGCCTGAAGAACAAGATCGGCCATTTCGAATCGAAGAACGTGCTGGCGATGATCCCGGGCAGCACCAAGCCCGACGAGGTGGTGATCTACACCGCGCACTGGGATCATCTGGGTACCGACCCTTCGCTCCCGGGGCACAAGGTGTACAGCGGTGCGATCGACAACGGCACCGGCCTGAGCATGCTCCTGGAGATCGCCGATGCGTTCGCACACCAAAAGACCGCGCCGGAGCGCAGCGTGCTGTTCTTCATGCCCACGCTGGAGGAGTCCGGTCTGCTCGGCTCGCAGTACTACGCGGCGCAGCCGGTGTTCCCGCTGAACAAGACCGTCGCCGATCTCGCCGTGGATGCGCTGCCGATCATCGGCCGCGCGCACGACATGACCGTGATCGGCAAGGGCCAGTCACAACTGGAGGACATGCTGGCGGATGTGTTGAAGAGCCAGGGCCGGGTGATCTCGCCGGAGACGACGCCGGAGAACGGTTTCTATTTCCGCTCTGATCATTTCAACTTCGCTCGCGCCGGCGTGCCGGCCATGCTGGCCAGCTCCGGGCTGGACCTGATCGACGGCGGCAAGGCGGCCGGTCAGAAGGCGGCCGAGGATTACACCGCACACCGCTATCACACGCCCAAAGACGTGTTCAATCCGGACTGGGACTACTCCGGCATCCTGGAAGACACGCAGGCGCTGTACGAGCTGGGCCAACACCTGAGCCACGCTGGCGTGTGGCCGGCCTGGTACGCCGACAGTCCGTTCAAGGCGAAGCGCGAGGCGATGATGGCGCCACCGGCCAAGTAGGCTTGGCGGCGGCGCATCGGCTCGGGGGCCGCGGCGCTTCGTGACAGGAGCCGGCGGGCGGAGCCCGCCCTACGCGTTGGTAGGGCGGGCTCCGCCCGCCGCTCCGCTCCTCGTCCAATCATGGTTTGCGCGGCGCATCCAGCTTGTCGAAATGCTTGATCGCGTCGAGCACCAGCGGATAGCTGCCGATGGTCTCGCCACGCCACATCGGGTTGCTGGCGAACAGCAACACGTGGCCCTTGCCATAGCGGGCGTCGACCACGGCGGCGCGTTCGGCCATTTCGCTGCCGCCCTCGAGCAGGCCAGCGATCAGAAGTTTGTCCGCGGCGGCGAAGCGCAGGATCACCTGCGGACGCTGGTCGACGGGGATCACCCAGGGATTGTTGCGTGTCTGCTCGGTGTTGAGCGGCGTGGCTTGCCAGGGCTTGGCGTCGGGTAGCGCCGGTGGCTGCACGAAGCGTCGGCCCTCGGGCGTATCCGTGTCGTGCGGGCCGCCACGGCCGGTGGGACGCTGGAAGTCCTTGGCGGTGGGCAGTCCGTGGTCGCCGGTGAGCAGGTTGGACACCTTGAACGACTGTCCTTCGGCGCTGTACAGGGCGAGGTCGTCGCCGCGGTAACTGGCCGCGATCGGGCTGGCGCGATCGACGAACTTCGCCTGCAGCACGCTGCCCACCACCCTGAGCTTGTCGGTGGGGGTGACGAACACGCCGGGGGCCAGGCCTACGTCGATGGCGAACTGGGCGGTGTCCTCGGCGGTGATCAGCAGGCCGCCGTCGCGCACGAAGCGCTTGAGGTTGGCCACGCCGCTTTCGCCCAGGCCGGGACGGACATCGTCGGTGCTGTCGATGTGGCCGATGTTCGGCGTCAATCTGGTCGTTTTCCACGGCATCGGGTTGCCCCACATCGGCATGCCGTCGACGATCCGTTGCGTGCCGACGCCGCCGATCGGCGCGAACAGGATCACGTCGTACTTCGCACGCAAGTCGCCGAGCCTGGCCACGTCCTGGGTGCTGATGTAGTCGTACTTCACGCCCAGCTGGTCCAGCGCCATGCGCCACCAGCCTTCGGTCTGGGTGCTCAGCCAGGTGTGCATCACGGCGACGCGCGGCAGTTTGCCCGGAGCCACGTCGATGGCGGCCAGGCCAGAGGGAACCTTCACCGCGCCGTCCAGCTTGCTCATCGGCGCCTGCAGGATGCTGTCGTCGGTGACCCGCACCACGTCGACGTCGAACAGGTCGCCCATCGACCACGCGGTGTCGTCGTAGGGATGCTTCTGCGGGTCGTCCGGTGACCAGTACTGGCGATCGAGCAAGGTATCGGCGATGCGCGAATAGGGCTGGTCCATGCGCACGATGTAACTGCCGGCGGGGAAGGTGCGCGAAGTGGGCGCTTTCGCCTCGCCGTCATCGTTTTTGGCCGACGGCAGCTTCACCGTGATCGGGGCCGTGCTGCGGCTGATCTCGACGTGCTGGCGCTGCATGATGCGCAGCAGCTGTGCCTGCGAGCCACTGCGCGGGTCATTGGCCGGGAATACATACGCTGCCGGACCCGCCTGCTGGGGCTTCTCGATCGAACGCTTGCTCTTGAGGTAGAAGTTTTTCAGGAACAGCTGGCCATGGTTGGAAAAATAATCCAGCGCGGTGAGCAAGCCGGTCTGCTGGTAGTTGTTGTTGTTGCGCTGCGACCAGGTCACCACCGGCAGCGGCGGATTGGGCTTGTACCAGGTGCGCTGGTATTCGCTGGGGTCGAGGATGCGCTTGACGGTGTCCGCGCCGTCGTTGCCGAAGGTTTCGTAGAGCCGGCTGATGCCGTTGTGCATGGCCGCGATGAACATCAGGTAGCCCGGGCTCCAGGTGTCGAAGTCGCCGTGGGTGAACACGCCGGGCATGCCGAACTTCGTCATCTGCTGCACGTTGTTCCAGCCCAGCTGCTGCCACTCGCCGGTGAGGATCGGATCGATCCAGGCGTTGTACGGTCCGTCGCCGACGGTGTTGTCGTACAGGAACGGCACCGACTCGTGCAGATCGTGGAGCACCTGCGCATGCCAGCCGATGAAGGTGTCGGCGACGTTGCGGGTGAGGTTCAGCGTCATCGCCATCGCGTCGCGGTTGTTGTCGTGCGCGACGTAGTGGCCCCAGTACAGCAGGCGCGGGTAATTCTCGCCCGGATGCGCCAGGTGCCAGTTGTAGCGATCCACTTGCCGATCGCGGCCGTCGACCTCGACGATCGGGGTGATCAGGGTGATCACGTGCGAGCGGATGTGCTGGATATAGGGCGCGTTGTCCACCGCCAGGCGGTAGGCGAGTTCCATCAGTGCCGTCGGTGCGCCCGTTTCGGTGGAGTGGATGGTGCCGGTGATGTAGTAGACGGGGGTGGATTTCGCGATCAGCTCGTCGGCGGTGGCGTCGTCCATGCCGATGCTGCGCGGGTCGGCCAGCTTGGCCAGCCGAGCCTTGTTCGCGTCGAGGTCGGCCAGCAGATTCTCGTCGGCGACCGCCACCGCGATCATCTCGCGGCCCTCCTCGGTCTTGCCGATGCTGAACACCTTTACCCGCGGGCTCGCCGCCGCTAGCGCACGGAAGTAGCGGTAGACATCGGCCGAATAGGGCAGGTAGTTCGGTGCGCCAGCGATATGGCCAAGCACCTTCAGCGGCGTGGGTACCGTGGTCGATGCGGGCAGGTAGTCGGTCAGTGGCGAGTTGAACGACGGGTCGGTGGTGTCTTTCAGGATCTGTGCCGTGTACGCCTGATCGATCGGCTGGGCCGGGTCGCGCGCATGGGTGATCGAGCCGTTCGGATGGGTGGCGGCAGCCGCGCAGAAGCTGGTCAGCGCCAGCAGCGCGGCCAGCGAAAGCCGACGACGTGCATGCATGGTCATGAGTCCCCCGGGATGGTGTGGCGACGGATCACCACACTTTGCCAGATTGGCAGCGCCTTTGCGTGGGTCATGTGTCGGGCCGTGATGTGCTGGCCACCGCGTGGCCCCCACGCAACCAACCCATGCCCGTCGGCCGGCCGGCGGTCATCCGTGGCGAAACGCTTCCAGACCGGATCCCGGCTACTTTGTCGCTGCGGTACCGGGCGCTGTCGCACCCGGCCCGATACTCGCCGCAATGAACTGCAGCAGTTTGCCGTAGAGCTCGGTGCGATTTGCCTCGTCGTAGAATCCGTGCATCTCGTCCGGCTTGAACACCCACTCATGCGCAATCCCGTGCTTGGCCAGTGCCTGGTGCATGCTGAGTCCCTGGATCGGCGGCACGCGCACGTCCTTGCCGCCCACGATCAGCATGACCCGAGCTTTCAGCGCGTCGATGTGGTTGATCGGAGAGCGCTGGGCCAGCACGGTCGGGTTGTCGCCGACCTGCTGCTTGAGAAAGGCCTCGCCGAAGCTTGACTGATGAGTGTCGCCACGCTGGTACATCAGCGGCAGGTCGTAGACGCCGACGTAACCGATCGCGCACTTGTACAGATCGGGCTCCTTCACCGCGCCTTCCAGGGCGGCGTAGCCGCCGTAGCTTGCACCGAAGATGCAGATCCGCTGCGCATTGGCGATGCCCTGGGCGATCGCCCACTTGGTGGCATCGGTGACGTCATCCTGCATGGTGCCGCCCCATTGACGCCAGCCGGCCTTCTCGTAGTCGTAGCCGTAGCCGCCGGAGCCGCGGAAGTTCACCTGCACCACGGCATACCCGCGCGTGGCCAATGCCTGCACGTCGGAATCGTAGTCCCAACGGTCGCGTACGCCGAACGGGCCACCGTGCACCAACACGACGGTCGGCAGGTTCTTCGCATCTTCCAGGCCTGGCGGGTAGCTCACATAGCCGTGCAGCTTCATGCCGTCGCGGGCAGTGAAATCAAAGGGCTGCTTCAGCGCCATCAGCTGCGGATGGATCCACGATGCGCGCGACAGCAGTGGCGTCAGGGTGTGCTTCTTCGCGTCATAGAGCAGAAAAGTGCCGGGATTGGCGTCGGATTCGACCAGTACCACGCTCTGGCTGCCATCGCTGGTGCCGGAGACGAACCGCACGCTTTCGCCCGGATACCGCTTCATCAAGGCCAGCAATGTTTGCGCGTCGGTCGAGGTGCCGTTGAACAGTGCGGTGCCGGTGCGGCCGTCCATGAATCCCACCCCGAGAATGCTGTGGCGAGCCATGCCTTGCAGCAGACCGTCCATTTCAACGGTCGGGTTGCTCCATGCCTGCGCCATCTTCTGCGTCGCGGGGTCCCAGCGACACACGCCGAAGCCGCCAGTGGCAGGGCAGTTGAAGTACACCGCGCTGTCGTCACGATTGAAGGCCAGGGGCACCTCGCGGTTCTTGCTCTCCTCCGGCATCAGCTGCCAGCCGTCGCCGTCCAGCGGGTGCAGGTAGACCTGGACGCGGTCGTCGTTGTCGGTGCCGTAGGCGAAGCGGATGTGCCCGTGATGGTCTGCGAGGAAGGTCGCGCCGCGCATCGGCGCGACGATCAGCTTGGCCTTGGTTCCGTTGCGCACGTCCATGCGGTATGCCACCGGCAGGGCCAGCTCGCGGCCGGCGCCTTCCCACGAGCTGATGGCCACCAGCACATGGTGGGGATCATCTTCAATGGTGGAGATGAACTCTGCGCTGCCATAGTCGGTCGTGGCTTTCTGGGTGTGCGAACCGGTACTCATGCCACCCTTGCGATAGCCATACAGAATTTCCGCTCCGCCGCCATCCGCATTCACGGCAAACAGTTCGCCGGTCGAGAGCGGAGTGTCGTATCCGCCCACGTGCTCGCCCACCGTGTACAGCACGCGCGTCGGCGACGCCCACCAGAAATCCGTGACGTCATCCCCTTGTCGCGGGTTGATCACGTGACCCTTGTGATCGGACAGATGGATCAGGGCCAATACCGTCTGCCCCTTGACCACGGCAATGGTGGCCAGGTATTTGCCGTCCGGCGAGATCTTCACGCTCTTGTACTCGTCGTGTCGCGCCAGGTCGGCGAATGACACCGCCTGTGCGTGCACGACGGCGGTCAAGAGCAACAGCAAAGCGGCAACCATGGCGCGTCGCAAGTGGACCATCTTGATTCCCCTGTGATGTGTTTTTGCGGCAGCGTCTTGTGCGCTACCGCGTCCCCTCGCGCTTTTATAGCACTTGCTTCGCGTTTGGGGCAGCTTCGGAAAGGCTGCGGACGGATTTAAGCATGCGGGTCGCAAAATTCTGCGACATCGCCTCGCGGCGTGAGCTTGTCGTGCTGCAAGGGACAGGACTAGAGTTCAGCCTCGGTTGGCTGCGCCGCTCTGACGGGTCAGCGAGCTGATGTCCGAGACCAACAGGGGAACCATGTGAATCCAAAGATCGGCTTTGCCGTTGCCGTGGCAATGGTGGTGGGTGTGTGCGGCTGTGCGCCGCAATCGCAGATGGTCCGTCCGAGTGCAGCACAGTTGCAGGCACTGGGGCCGTTGCCGGTGGTCGAGGTGATTGACCAGGACAGTCTTGCGGCGCAAGACACGTTCTCTGCGGCATACGTCAATGTGGTGGCTGGCGCGGGGGTGCCGATCCTGGCGGCTGCCGGCGGCGGTGCACTGGGCTCCCTGATCATCAATTCCGAGATGAAGGCCGAGGCAAGGCGCTTTGCCGAGCGGCATGTCCAACCGTTGCGGGCGGTGCTGCAAGGTTTCGACGCCAGGTCTGCACTGAGTGATTCATTGCAACAGGCGCTGTCTGCGCAGCCCACGACTTTCAGCAGCTTTGCGAAGGGAGCGAGCGCGACGGCCCAAGCGTCACCGCATCTGGTGGTGCATACCACCTATGCGATGACGCCGGACTTCTCCGCACTGCAAGTGATTGCCGATGTATCGATCGAAGGTGTTGGCGGGACGCAGGGCAAGCCGATCTATCACAACGTGCTGGTATACCAGTCGGCACGTAAGACCGTGGTCGCCAAGACCGCCGGGGACGGCAAGCGCATGCTGGCACAGGAGCAGGCTCGCTATGCCGCGCTGAATGTCGACGCGGACATTGCCACGGCGAATGCCGAAATCAAGCGACGTGACCCGGAAGTTGCCCATCTGCGCGACAAGATCAATCGTGAGCAGGTGGAGCATCGCCGGCGCGTAGCCGCGGCCGAGGCTGCCCACTGGGATGCGGATACGCGGGCACAACGTCTGGCGGAGACGTGGGCGAACAACCACGGAGAGGCATTGAAGTTGGCGATGCGTGACAGCGGTACCGAGATCGCCCACATGTTGCAGCTCGATCTGGCCAACAGCCAGGCGGTGGCGGGGCAGCTGGAGCAACCGCGGACGGTGTTCAGCAGCGACACGCGGCAGATCGAGTATGTCCGGGATGGCC
This sequence comes from Rhodanobacter sp. G2-10, assembly GCF_055809185.1. NCBI lineage: Bacteria > Pseudomonadati > Pseudomonadota > Gammaproteobacteria > Lysobacterales > Rhodanobacteraceae > Rhodanobacter > Rhodanobacter sp. G2-10. The sequence continues at coordinate 1,299,462 of NZ_CM147900.1, forward strand.
GCATGATTTCTCTGGCGCCACATGACGCCGATGCCTCGCTGAAGCGACCCGGGCAGTCGGTCGACGTCTACACGAATTCCGCCAGTCACGGTTGAGAAAGACGGAAGTTGCCGTCAGCGGGGCGACCAGGGCGTCGCCCCGCTTGTCGGACCCTGTCGGGCAGGCGTATCGGGCCGCTCCTCCTTCGCGGACGTGGCGCTGTCGAGTTACTGGGGGTTCGAGTCCGTGACCCCGGGGCCGATGTTCGAGGAGACGAACTGGATCAGCTTCGTGTAGAGCTCGGTGATATTGGCTTCGTCGTAAAAGCCGTGCATTTCGCCAGGTTTCTCCAGCCATGCATGATCCATCCCGCGCTTCAGCATGGCCTTGTGCATGTTGATGCCCTGGACAGGCGGCACCGTTTCATCCTTGCCGCCCACGACCAGCATGACGCGGGCCTTGAGCGCGTCCAGCTGATTGATCGGGGAACGGGCGGCGAGCTCGGTCATGTCGTCGCCCATCTGCCGCATGAAGTAGTTTTCGCTCTTGGTCGAATGGCGAACATCGTCATTGCGGAAAATCAGAGGCAGGTCGTAAACGCCGACGTAGCCGATCGCGCACCGGTACAGGTCCGGCTCCTTCACCGCGCCCTCAAGCGCCGCATAACCGCCGTAGCTGGCGCCATAGATGCACAGGCGCTTCGGATCAGCGATGCCCTGGGCCACCGCCCAGTGGGTGGCATCGGTGACGTCGTCCTGCATCTTGCCACCCCATTCGCGCCAGCCGGCCTTGACGAAGTCGTAGCCGTAACCGCCGGATCCGCGGAAGTTGACCTGCACCACCGCGTAGCCGTGGGTGGCCAGCGCCTGCACGTCAGGGTCGTAGTCCCAGCGATCGCGCACGCCGAACGGTCCACCATGCACCACCATCACGGTCGGCAGGTTTTTCCCGTTGACGTGGCCCGGCGGATAGCTCACGTAGCCTTGCAGCTTCATGCCATCGCGCGCGGCAAACTCGAAGGGTTGTTTGCGCGCCATCCGTTCCGGAAGGATCCACGGCGCCCGTTGCAGCAGCCGGGTCAGCTTGCTGCTTCTGGAGTCGAACAGGTAGAAGGTGCCGGGGTCGGCGTCGGCCTCCACCAGCACCACGCTCAGATGGCCATCGCGGGTGCCGGAAACGAATTGCACGCTTTCGCCCGGGAACAATTTCATCAGCGCGACCAGTGATTTTGCGGCAGCGGACTCCATGTCGAACGGCACTACGCTGGCGCGGCCGTCCATGAACGTGACCCCGGCAATGTCGTCTTCGGCCAGGCCGTGCATGAGTCCGTCTGCTTCGATGCCCGGATTGCTCCAGACTTCCTGCAGGGCCGGATCAGACTCCGTCCAGCGGCAGATGGCGAAGCCGGCCGACTCGCCGGGACAGGCAAAATACGCCGTCGAGTCGTCCGCACTGAACGCCAGTGGCGTCGAGCGGCCCTTGCTCAGTTCCGGCATCGGCTTCCAGTCATCACTGTCCGCGGCCCGCTGGAAAACCTGGATACCGCCGTGGGCATCCTCGGCCCAGGCAAAGCGGATGCGACCCTGGTGGTCAGCCAGGAAGTAGGCGTCGCGTACCGGCGCCAGGAGTGGTGCCCGCAACATGCCCGTGTGCACATCCATGCGGTAGGCGGTGACCACGGCTCCCTTCTTGCCGCCGCCTTCCCACAGGCTGGTGGACACGAGTATGTGGTCCGGATCGCCGGGAATCGACGCGAGGAAATCGGCAGTGCCCCGAGTACTGACCGCCTGGCGGGTCAGCGAGCCGATGTGTGTGCCACCCTTGCGGAAGCCGTACAGCATCGCCGAATCACTGCCGTCGGCATTGACCGCGTAGAGTTCGCCGGTGGGCAGCGGTCTGTCGTAACCGCCCAGGCGCGTTCCCACCGCATACACCACCCGCGTAGGCGATGCCCACCAGAAGTCGATGATCTCGTCCCCATTGCGTGGGCGCACCAGCCGTACCTTGTGGTCTGCGAGATTCATCAGGGCCAGGCCGGCATGCCCGCGAACCAGCGCGGTGGCGGCGAGGTACTCGCCATCGGGCGAGATTTTCACGTCCCGGTACTGGAAGTGGCGCGCCAGATCGGCAAATGACACCGTCTGCGCGTGTAACGAAGCGGTCAGCAACAACAGCAGGCCCGCAACAAGCGCGCGTCGAAAGTCCAACATGTGTTTTCCCCTGTGGCATCTTGCCGGAAGCGCCTCATGCGCGTCCGCATCCTCGGGGGTCTTATAGCATTCGGACGACGTCTGCGGCAGCCGCATGCCGGCGAAGCGGGACGCGCCCACCATTTCTCCGTCTAGCCTGAACAGCTTCCAGGAAGTTCGCGTGCCGACAAGGATGTTGCTTGCGAGGCTCGATTCGCGATCGGCTTGCGCTCAGGCCAGTCCCTTCTCCGCCATCCGCATCACGGCGTCGAATGCGCGGTCGCCGAGGATCCAGCGCAGGAACAGGATGGTGCGTGCGCCGCCGCCCGTGGCATAGCGTGTGCGCGGTCGGCGTGCGCGCAGGGCGCGGGCAATCGTGCGGGCGACCACGTCGGGCGTTGAGCTCATCTTCGAGCTGTCACTGGCGGCCAGCATGCGTGCGTGGGCCGTTGCCTGCGCAGCGTAGGCGGTGTGGCCGGAATACTGCAGCAGGCTCTGCTGTGCAATGCCGCTCCACTCGGTGCGAATCGCCCCCGGCTCGATCACCACCACGTCGATGCCGAACGGTGCCAGTTCCATGCGCAGGCAGTCACTCAAACCTTCCACCGCGAACTTGGTGGCGTGGTACCAGCTGCCCAGCGGCTCGTGCATCTTGCCGCCGATCGAGGTGATGTTGACGATGGTGCCGCTGCCTTGCGCGCGCATCATCGGCGTGGCGAGCTGGATCAATCGGGCCAGGCCGAACAGGTTGACCTCGAACTGCCTGCGCCCTTCCTTCAGCGGCACATCCTCCAACGCGCCGTAGGAGCCGTAGCCGGCATTGTTGATGAGCACGTCGAGCCGCCCGTCGGCTGCGCGGATGGCGTCGACGGCGGCGACGATGGAAGCGTCCCGGGTGAGATCGAGGGAAAGCAGCCGCGCGCCCGCATCGGCCAACGCCTGCATGCGTTCCAGCCGCCGTGCCGCGGCGTACACGATGTAGCCGTTGGCGAGCAGTCGACGTGCGGTCGCCTCGCCGATACCGGACGAGGCGCCGGTGATGAGAGCAATCTTGCTGGTCATGCGGAGCATCCTTGGGATTTGGTCGGGGGCAGCTTAAACTAGGGTGTAATGCCCCTTGTCAAGAGATCCGATCATGCTGATCGCCGAGTTCTGTCGCCAGAGCGCACTGAGTCGTGATGCCGTGCGCCTGTACGTGAAGCTGGGCCTGCTCGTCCCCCAGGTGGGTGTGGGCGGCAGCAACCGTTATCAGCGCTTTGTCGAAGCCGACGTGGAACGTGCGGCGCTGATCCGCACGGCGCAGCAACTGGGCTTCACGCTCAAGCAGATTGTTGCGCTCAATCGCGAATACGAGGCCGGCGCGATGGATACCGGGCGCAAGCTGGCGGTGATGCGCGGTCAGCTGCAGGCGATCGAGGAGAAGGCCGGGCGGATCCATGCGATGAGGGAATACCTGCAGGCCAAGATCGCCTGGCTGGAGGGTGGCGAGCAGGGTGCCGAGCCGGCCTTCGGCACGGGTGCCCTGGGCGGTCATTGCCCTTCCACTGGCACACGCAAGAGCTGATGCGCCGCGGCGATCAATGCCAGCGCATCGAGGGTGTCTCCGCCTGGGTGTGATTTTTTCCGTGTTCCGGCGAATCATGGATGGAACCTCGGGAAGATCGACCGGATGACAGACAGGCCACATCAACATCGTTTTGAAGCTCTGCTGCACGAGCATCGTGGCGTCGTGTTCAAGGTAGCTGGCCTGTACAGCCGTACGGCCGCCGATCGCGAGGATCTGGTGCAGGAGATCAGCATGCAGTTGTGGCGCTCGTTCGCGCGCTATGACGAGCGGAAAGCGAAGTTCTCGACCTGGCTGTACCGGATCGCGCTCAACGTGGCGATTTCACAGGCGCGTCGGCAGCGCTGGTCCGAATACGACCGATGGGAGCCGCTGCAGCCGCACCACCTGGAAACCGTCGGTGAGGCAGGGGCGAGTGTCGAACCGGACGAGCGGCTGACCGCGCTGTACGCATTCATCGGCCAGCTCGATCCGCTCAATCGCGCGCTGATCCTGCTGTATCTGGAAGACCGCAATTACGCCGAGATGGCGGACATCCTCGGCCTCAGCGAAACCAATGTGGCGACCAAGATCAGTCGCATCAAACAGAAGCTGCGCGGGCAGATGGCCAGCGCGTCAAGCACGGGAGCATGACCATGGAACTTGATGAGATGAAACAGGCATGGGCGCGCATGGATCTGCGCCAGGGCGCGCTGGAGGCGTTGTTGCGTCAGGACTTCCACGATCGGGGCCTGGGCAAGGCTCGCGCCTCGATGCGCTGGAGCATGCTGATGCAGGGGGTCGAGATCGCCATCTGGGTGCTCTTCGTGGCGTGGGTGGCCTCGTTCTGGGTGGAACACCGGCAGACGACGCACCTGCTGGTGATCGGCTTGGTGTTGCACGCTTACGGCATTGCCGCGATCTGGTCGGCAGCCACCCAATTGTTCCTGCTCAGCCGCATCTATCTGTTCGATGCGCCGGTGCTCGTGCTGCAGCGGCGATTGGCGCAACTGCGGCGCTTCCGCTTCTACAGCCAGCTGCTGCTGGGCCTGCCGTGGTGGTTCCTGTGGTTGCCGGTGACGACAGTCGGCATGGTCTGGCTGTACGGCGTGGACCTGTACGTGGTGGCGGCGCCGACCTGGTACTGGGCGACGATCGGGGTGGGCGTGGTCGGCATGGGCGGATGCCTGTGGCTGTCCCGCCGTCTGGCCGGGCGGCCGATCAAGTCGCCGACATTGCGACGGCTGGTGGACGACATGAGCGGTCGCAGCCTGTTGCGTGCTTCACGGCAGCTGGACGCCCTTGCCGGTTTCGAGCGCGGGTAGGGTCGGATCAGCGCGCCCTGGGTTTCAATCGCACGTAGATCTGCTTGCGCACGACCGCAATGACCTTGCCGGAGCCGGTGACCACCTCGGTCTCGAACCAGTGCAGCACCTTCCCGCCGCCGGCGGCTGCGGCGCGCAGCTCGTCAACCACGCCCGTCTCCAGCTTGAAGTGCGCGTACACGTCCTCGTAACCGGGCGCCACGAAATCGATCGCACCGGCCTTGTCCCACACGTAGTAGTCCTTGCCCAGCTGATGCATCACCAGCAGCATCCAGAACGGGTCGACCATCGCGAACAGATTGCCGCCGAACTGGCTTTTCACGTAGTTGCGGTTCCACGGGCGCAAGCGCAGCACCACCTTCGCCTCGGTGTAATCGTCACTGAGCGACTGCACGCGGATTGCATTGATCAGGAAGGGCGGCCAAAAATTGAGCAGGCGACGAAAAGTGCTGGCGCGCATTGAAAGGACCGTTCGAATGGTGAAACTCACGTCATCCTAACAGACTGTACGCAACCGTATGGAACTTTGCCCTTACTGAAAACCGAACACCGAAAACCGAATACCACCCTAAAACAACAACGACGCCATCCGCCGCCGATACCTCCCCACCAACTCCCCATCATCCAGCGTGGCAAACGCGGCCAGCAGGCGCTTCTTGGCCTGACCGTCGTTCCAGTCGCGAGCCTTCTGCAAAATGATGAGGAACTGCTCCAGACCGGCTTCGGCGTCACCTTCCAGCAGCAGGCGAACGCCCAACTGGTCGCGCGCCGACCAATCCTCGGGATTGGCTTCGATGCGCTGCTTCAACGCAGCTGCCTCCGGCGCATCCTTTGCCGCGCGGGCGAGATCCAGCTCGCTGCGCAGGCGCTGCGCCCTCGCGTCGGTGGCCAGGTTCGCGGGCAGGGCATCCAGCTGGGCCTGCGCCGCCTCGCTCTGACCGGCATGCATCAGGGCCAGCGCCAGGTCCAGCTTCAGCTCGGCTTTGGCCGGCTCGGTGGCAATCGCCTGTTGCAGGCGGTTGATCGCCGCCTCGGGAGCTTCCTCGACGATTTCCTCATCTTCGGCTTGCGACCGGTCGTCATCCAGCGGTTGCACATGCCTGGTCAGGAACTCGCGCAATTGCCCTTCCGGCAAGGCACCGGCAAAACCGTCGATGACCTGACCTTCCTTCACCAGCATCACGGTCGGGATACTCTTGATACCGAACATCCCCGCCAGTTCCTGCTGGGCATCGACATCGACCTTGCCCAGGCGGAAGCTGCCGTTGAACTCGTTGGCCAATTTTTCCAGGATCGGTCCCAGCGATTTGCACGGCTCGCACCAGGTTGCCCAGAAATCCACCAGGATCGGCGTTTCCATCGAGGCCTGCAGCACCTCGGTTTCAAAGGTCTGCTGGTCGATGTCGAAGACATGGGAGGTGCTGGCGATATCGGTCACGAAAGGCTCCGGCGGCAGGGATATGTGGTTCAGATCAGGGCGAAGGCCAGCATATCAAGCAGGCGGCGTCGGGTGAGTCGGGCGGAACGCCAGCGCATTGACGGCAGATTTGCGAGAATCCACCGATGGCTTCCCTGGAACATGCAACCCGCCGATTGAACACGCGCCAGTCCGAGGCGCTGGTCATCTGCGAACATTGCGATACGGTCTACCGGCGGCGTCCGCTCGATCGCGGCGAAGTGGCGCGATGCGCGCGCTGCGGCGCCGAGCTCGATCGCCATCGCGTCCTGACCGTGAACGCACTGCTGGCGCTGATCCTGACCGCGATGATCGTGTTCGTGCAGGCAAATATCTGGCCGATATTCACCCTGGGCCTGAACGGTCAATACAGCGCCACCACGCTGTGGGGCATGATCGACACCATGTGGCAGCAGGGTGCCCAGGTGGTATCGATCCTCGCCGCCGCCACCCTGTTCTTTTTTCCGATGGCCAAGATGCTGGTGATGGGCTGGCTGTTGTGGTTTGCCCGCGTCGGCCGGCGCGCTCCGGGTTTTGCGCCGTTGATGGTGACCCTGCATCGGATCGGCCCCTGGACGATGAGCGAGGTATTCGTGCTGGGCGCGCTGGTGGCCATCGTCAAGGCGCACACCTACTTCGAGGTGGTCGCCGATCCGGGGATCTACGCCTACGGCGCATTGACCTTGCTGATCACCATTTTCGCCGGGGTCGACATGCGCCAGCTGTGGGAGCTCACACCGGAGCCGGGCGAATGAGCAGTCTGCCGCGTGCCGTCGACCTGGGCGTGATCGGGTGCCGGGTGTGTGGCCTGGTTTGCCGCAACGTCGAAGGCGACGAGCGACTCGACGGTGACAACGTGGACGATGCGATGGCTTGCCCGCGTTGCGGCACGACCTTGCGTCGACGCAAGACCAACAGCTACACCCGCACCTGGGCGCTGCTGATCGCCGGCTTCATCCTTTACATTCCGGCAAACGTGCTGCCGATCATGCGCACCGCCAGCCTGGGCGACGTCGACGACAACACCATCATCAGCGGGGTGGTCGAGTTGTGGACCAACGGTTCGGTGGACCTGGCGGTGATCGTGTTCCTGGCAAGCATCGTCGTGCCCATGCTGAAGTTCCTCGCGCTCGGCATGCTGCTGGTAAGCAGCCATCGGGGCAGTGACTGGGCGCGTCCCCAGCGTGCGAAGCTGTATCGGCTGGTCGAGTTCATCGGCTACTGGTCGATGCTGGATGTGTTCGTGGTGGCGCTGTTGACGGCGCTGGTGCGTTTCAGTGTATTGAGCCGGGTCGAGCCGTTGCCCGGCGTGATTTTTTTCGGACTTACCGTGGTACTCACCATGCTTGCCTCGATAAGTTTCGATCCGCGATTGATCTGGGATGGCAGGAACACCGATGACTGAAGACAACGACGTCGAACAGAACCGACTGCCCCGTGACGAGTTGCCGCGGCCGGTAGTGCAGCAGCGCCGGTTCAAGGAGTCGCTGATCTGGCTGGTGCCGGTGCTGGCGGCGCTGGTGGGTCTTTCCCTGGTCATTCACAACTGGATGCAGGCCGGCCCGGAGATCACCATCAGCTTCCAGAGCGCGGAGGGTCTGGATGCCGGCAAGACGCCCGTGAAGTACAAGAACGTGGTGATCGGGCGGGTCAAGAAGATCCACCTCAGTGCCGATCGCAGCCATGTGCTGGTGGCGGTGGCACTGGAGAAGAGCGCGAAGGGCTTCGCCACCAAGGGCACGCGCTACTGGGTGGTGCGGCCGCGCATTGGCCTGGGCGGCGTGTCCGGCATCGATACGCTGTTCTCCGGTGCGTTCATCGGTGCCGATGTCGGTGAGTCGAAACAGCCCCAGGATGATTTCACCGGGCTCGAGACACCGCCTGCCGTCAACCATGGAGCGCTCGGGCGCAGTTTTGTGCTGCACTCCGACGATCTTGGCTCGCTGGATGTCGGTTCGCCGGTCTATTACCGGCGCATCCAGGTCGGCCGCGTGGCGTCTTATGCGCTGGACAAGGATGGCAAGGGAGTCTCGGTCCACATCTTCGTCGACGGGCCGAACGACCGCTTCGTGACCAAGTCCAGCCGCTTCTGGAATGCCAGTGGCGTGGATCTGTCCGTGGGTGCAAACGGATTGAAGGTCAATACGCAGTCGCTGGCGGCCGTACTCGCCGGTGGTGTGGCGTTCCAGGATCCGCCGGGGCCGCACGACAGTACGCGGGCGCCGGAAGACGCCACCTTCAAATTGTTTGGCGACCGGGATACCGCGATGGCGCCGCCGGATGGCGATCCGCACTACATTCGCATGCGTTTCGATCAATCAGTGCGCGGGTTGGCCGTGGACGCGCCGGTGGAATTCCTTGGCATCAACATCGGCAAGGTGGTCTCCGTACGGCTGGACTACGACGAGAAGACGCAGAAGTTCCCGGTACTGGTGGGGGCCGTGGTTTACCCGCAGCGACTGGGTAGCGCCTACGAAAAGCTCGAGGCCATGGCCAAGGCACGCGGCGAGAGCCCGGACCTGTCGCGCATGATGGGGCGCCTGATCGCTCAGGGCCTGCGCGCGCAGGCGCGCACCGGCAACCTGCTTACCGGGCAATTGTACGTGGCGCTGGACTTCGTGCCGCATGCGAGCAAGGTGTCGTTCGATCCGAACGCCAAGCCGCTGACCATACCTACCGCGCCAGGCAGCTTCGACAAGCTGCAGGAGCAACTGGCCGACATCGTCGACAAGATGAACAAGGTGCCTTTCGACAGCATCGGCAAGCATCTGGATGAGACCTTGGTCGGACTCAATACCACCTTGAAACAGGTCAACGGGCAGACCCTGCCAGCCTTCAAGGACACCTTGCATGGCGTGCAACAGACCCTGGGCACGGCAAACGACGCGCTTTCGAGCGATTCGCCGCTGCAGCGCAACCTGGGTGCCACGCTGGAGCAGGTGCAACGCATGGCGCGTTCGCTGCGCGTGCTCAGCGACTACCTGGGCGGTCACCCGGAAGCCTTGTTGCGCGGGCGTCGAGCCGATCCGCCACCCACGCCGCAGCCGCCACCGAACCAGCCCGAATCCGGGAGCAAGCCATGATCCGTCAAGCCAGGCCGCTGCTGGCCGCCGCCATCCTCATGCTGGCCGCCTGCGCATCGGCGCCCATGCATTACTACACCTTGCTGCCCTCGGCGGTGACTGGCTCGTCGAACCCGGCGGCATCACTGGCGTTCGAGGTATTGCCGGTGAGCGTGCCGCCACAGGTCGACCAGCCGCAGCTGGTGGTACGCGAGGGCGGGCAAAGCGTATCCCTGCTGCAAAGCGAACGCTGGATCGCACCGCTGGGCGACGAAGTGCACGGTGCGCTGGCGGCGGACCTGGCGCGCGAGCTGCCTGGTCGAGACATTGGTGGCATGTCCTCGGGTGGCAAGCCCGTGTTGCAGATCCGGCTGGACCTGCGACGCTTCGATTCGCAGCCGGGCAGCTACGCCCTGATCGCGGGTGTCTGGAGCGTGCGCTGGCAGGATCAGGGGAAGCAGCGGTCGCTGGCCTGCACCAGCCATATTCGCGAGTCGGTCGGGCCTGGCTACGATGCCCTGGTGCAGGGCCATCAACAGGCGCTGGGCGAGCTGGCGGCGCAGATTGCCACGGTCGGCCGCGCGCTTGCTGCCGGGCAGGGCGCCAGTTGCCCGGAAGGTTGATCCGCGCCCCCGCGGCGCGAACAGCTTGGCGACCGGGCCGCGCTGGGCTAGTCTGACCCGTTCACTGCCGCGGGCTTCCATTGCGCGGCACCCACCGCATCATGGCCACCGGAATCATGCAGGACAATCAAGCCCCGACCACCCCCGAATCCGACGAAAACGCCTACCGCCCGCAGGTGGTCGAAGCGGCCGCGCAGGACTACTGGACGGCGCAGCGCGCGTACGAGGTGAGCGAGGACCCCGGGCGGCCGAAGTTCTATTGCCTGTCGATGCTGCCGTACCCGTCGGGCGCGCTGCACATGGGGCACGTGCGCAACTACACCATCGGCGACGTGATCAGCCGTTACCAACGCATGAACGGCAAGAACGTGCTGCAGCCGATGGGCTGGGATGCGTTCGGCCTGCCGGCGGAGAACGCGGCGATCAAGAATCACACCGCGCCGGCGAAATGGACCTACGCCAACATCGAGCACATGCGCGACCAGCTCAAGTCGCTGGGTTATGCGATTGACTGGAGCCGCGAGTTCGCCACCTGTCGGCCGGAGTATTACCGCTGGGAACAGCTGATGTTCACCCGCCTGCTGAAAAAAGGCATGGCCTACCGCAAGAACGCGGTGGTGAACTGGGACCCGGTCGACCAGACCGTGCTGGCCAACGAGCAGGTGGTCGACGGCAAGGGCTGGCGCTCCGGTGCGGTGGTGGAAAAGCGCGAGATTCCGCAGTGGTTCCTGAAGATCACCGACTACGCCCAGGAACTGCTGGACGGCCTGGACACGCTGCCGGGCTGGCCCGATGCGGTAAAGATCATGCAGCGGAACTGGCTGGGCCGCAGCGAAGGCCTGGAGATCCGTTTCGACGTCAACGATGACGGCGCGCCGGTCGAACCGATCACGGTTTTCACCACCCGTCCGGATACCTTGATGGGCGTGACGTTCCTGTCGATCGCGGCCGAACATCCGCTGGCCCGCTATGCGGCCCAATCGCGCCCGTTGCTGCAGAACTTCATCGAGGAACTGCGCCGCGGTGGTGTTTCCGAAGCGGAACTGGAGACACAGGAAAAGCGCGGCATGGACACCGGGTTGCGCGGCGTCCACCCGATCACCGGTGAAGCGCTGCCGGTCTACGTGGCCAACTTCGTGCTGATGAACTATGGCACCGGTGCCGTGATGGCCGTGCCGGGCCACGATCAGCGTGATTGGGAATTTGCCAAGCACTACAGCCTGCCGATCAAGATGGTGGTGGTGGATCGCAGCGTGGTCGATGCCTTGCGCGAGATCGGCCACGACCTGTCCCGTGGCGTGGGTGCCGACCCGATGCGCGCGGCGCTGGAAGGGCACCAGACCGATGCCTACGACATCAAGTCCGCCGTCCAGGTGATCGAGGATTTTGAAGAGCGGGTGCTTGAGCAATGCGCCTTCACCGAGCGCGGCATCCTGGTCAACTCGGGCGAGTACGACGGGCTCGATTTCCAGCAGGCGCTGGACGCGTTGGCTACTCGTTTCGAGGCAGAGGGCCGCGGTCAGCGTCGGGTCAATTTCCGCTTGCGCGACTGGGGCGTGAGTCGCCAGCGCTACTGGGGCTGTCCGATTCCGGTGATCTATTGCCCGCAGTGCGACGCGGTGCCGGTACCGGAAGAGCAGTTGCCGGTGGTCCTGCCCGAAGACGTGGCCTTCAGCGGCGTACAGTCGCCGATCAAGGCCGATCCGGAATGGCGCAAGTGCACCTGCCCGCAGTGTGGCGGCCCGGCCGAGCGCGAGACCGACACCTTCGACACCTTCATGGAGTCCAGCTGGTACTACGCGCGTTACACCAGCCCCGGTGCCGATGCGCAGGTCGATGAGCGCGCGAACTACTGGCTGCCGGTCGACCAGTACATCGGCGGCATCGAGCACGCGATCATGCACCTGCTGTACTTCCGGTTCTATCACAAGCTGCTGCGTGACGCCGGCATGGTGCATTCGGATGAGCCGGCGCAAAACCTGCTCTGCCAGGGCATGGTAATCGCCGACACGTTCTACCGCGACAACGCCGACGGCTCGAAGGACTGGATCAATCCCGCCGCGATCGAGGTGCAGCGCGACGACAAGGGCAGGGTGGTCGGTGCCGCACTGAAGGCCGACGGCCAGCCGGTGCATATCGGCGGCACCGAAAAGATGTCCAAATCGAAGAACAACGGCATCGACCCGCAGATCATGGTCGACAAGTACGGTGCGGACACCGTGCGCCTGTTCTCGATGTTCGCCGCGCCGCCGGATCAGTCGCTGGAATGGAGCGAGGCTGGCGTCGAAGGCATGGCGCGTTTCCTGAAGCGCTTGTGGCGTGAGGTCACCACGCATGTCGCGAATCCCGACCATCCCATGATCAAGGCGGTGGTCGCAGACCGCTCCACTTCCCTTCCCCCGCAAGCGGGGGGCACATCCACTTCCCTTCCCCCGCAAGCGGGGGGCACATCCACTTCCCTTCCCCCGCAAGCGGGGGAAGGTGCCGCAGGCGGATGGGGGCGCTCTTCACCGGAGGCCACCATCGATCCCGCCACCCTCGATCCCGCCCAGAAAGCGCTGCGCCGCCAACTGCACGAAACCATCCAGAAGGTCAGCGACGATTTCGGTCGGCGCCACGCGTTCAACACGGCCATCGCCGCACTGATGGAACTGCTCAATGCGCTGGGCAAGTTCAATGACCAGAGCGAGCAGGGCCGCGCGGTACGCCACGAGGCGCTGGAAGCGATGGTGCTGCTGCTGAACCCGGTGGTGCCGCATGTCTGTCATGCCCTGTGGCAAGTGCTGGGCCATGCCGAGGGTGTGCTGGAGGATCAGCCGTGGCCGATCGTGGACCAGGCCGCACTGGTGCGTGATGCGGTGACTCTGGCCGTGCAGGTGAACGGCAAGTTGCGCGCCACCATCGAGTTGCCGGTCAGTGCGTCGAAGGAGGAGGCGGAGGCGATGGCCCGCGCGCAACCCCAGGTGGTGCATTTCCTCGAAGGCATGACGGTGCGCAAGGTCATCGTGGTGCCAGGCAAAATCGTCAACATCGTCGCGGGATGAAATCCATGAGCTCCTTCAAGCTGCGCCGTCCGCTCCAGATTTTGCTGTTGCTGCTCGTCACGCTTGCGCTGGGAGCCTGCGGCTTTCATCTGCGCCAGAATGCCGCGCTGCCGGCGTCGATGCAGCGGGTCCACCTCACGGTCAGCGGCAGCAGCAACTTCCAGCGCGAGCTTGCGCGCGCGCTGGAGAGCGCCGGTGTCACTGTCGAGGACAACGCCGGTTCGGGTATTGCCGAGCTCAGGGTGCCGACCGCCGCATTCAACACCGACACGCTGACCTCGGGCGGCTATGCGCGGATCAGCGAGTACGCCATCCACTACACGGTGCGCTTCGGCGTCACCGGCTCCGACGGGCAGACGCTGGTGCCGATGCAGAGCATCAACATGTCGCGCGAGTACAGCTACGACGCAAGCAACACGGTGGGCAATGCGTCGCAGGTCGAACAGATCCAGAAGAGCCTCGACAATGACATGGTGCAGGCCATCATGTTCCGCCTGCAGGCTGCGGGCAGGCAAGCTGCGCCACCGTCGGCAACCGGCAGCGACTGATGCCGCTGAGCCAGGGCCAATGGTCGAAAGCGCTGGCGGCGGACCGGCTCGATTCGGTGTACCTGCTGGCCGGCGACGAGTTGCTGGTGCTGGAAGCGGCCGATGCCTTGCGCGCACAAGCCAGGAAGCTTGGTTACGGCGAACGCGAGGTGCTCGAAGCCGGCGCGCATTTCGACTGGAACGACGTCGCGCGCGCCGGTGCCAGCATGTCATTGTTCGCCAGCCGCCGCTTGATTGACCTGCGCTTGCCCACCGGCCGGCCGGGTACCGAGGGCGCCAAGGCGATCAATGCGTTCTGCGCCGATCCGCCGCCCGATGTCACCCTGCTGATCACCGCCTTGCAGTGGAGCAACAAGCACGAGGGTGCCTGGTCAAAAAAGCTGGACGCCAGCGGCACGATGGTGGTGCTCAATGCACCCAGGCCAAGCGAATGGAGCGCGTGGATCGGTGCGCGGTTGGCTTCACGCGGGCTGAGCGCCACGGCGGACGCGGTGGCACTTTTGGCTGAGCGGGTCGAAGGCAACTTGCTGGCAGCCGCGCAGGAGATCGACAAACTCGCGGTGCTGCACGGCGAAGGCCGGATCGATGCCGCCGAGATGGAAAGCCTGGTTGCCGACAGCGCCCGTTACGACGTATTCAAGCTCACCGATGCCGCGTTTGCGGGTGACGGTGCGCGTGCATTGCGGGTGCTCGCCGGCCTGCGATCCGAGGGTGACGAGTTGATTGCCCTGATGGGCTGGCTGGTCAACCAGCTGCAGTTGGCCCTGCGCCTGGCCAACGCGCAGAATTTTGCCGCGCAAGCCAAGGTCGAGCGACTGTGGCAGTCGCGCGAGCAGATGTTTCGCCAGGCACTGCGTCGTGCGCCGCGTGACCACTGGCTGCAATGCCTGGCGCGCGCCGCGCGGATCGATCGCATGGCGAAAGGGCGCGAGCACGGCGACGCATGGCTGGAGGCCGAACGCCTGATCGCCGCCATCGCCGAACCGCGTGCCGCCCGGGCGCTGGCGTGAAACCGCTGGCGATTTTCGGCGGCACATTCGATCCGATCCACCTCGGTCATCTGTGCGTGGCATGGGAAGCATCCGAGCTGCTCGATGCCGACGTCCTGATGATGCCTTCGGGCATGCCGCCGCATCGTCCGCCACCCGTGGCCAGTGCGCAGCAACGGCTGGCGATGTTGCAGGTGGCATTGCGTGACCAGTCACGCCTGATCGCGGATGGGCGCGAGCTGACCCGCAGCGGCCCGTCCTACACAGTCGATACCCTGGTCGAACTGCGGGCCGAACATGGCGACCGCCCGCTGGTGCTGCTGCTCGGCGCCGACGCCTTTGCCGGGCTGCCGGACTGGCACGGCTGGCAACGCCTGTTCGACCTGGCGCACATCGGCGTGCTCAGCCGTCCGGGTGAGCAGGCGCCGCTGCCGGATGCGTTGCAGCGGACGAGCAGTGGTCGCTGGGTGGGCGACTCCGCCGCCCTGTCCGCACCAGCGGGTCATCTGCTGGCGTTGTCGGTCACGCCGCTGGAGATTTCCGCCACGCGCATTCGCCAATTGCTCGCCGCCGGCCGTGAGCCGCGCTACCAGTTGCCGTCCGGACTGTTCGACCCGCCGAGCCTGCTTGCGCCGTATCGCCAGGGTCAGATGTAGGCGTAGCGCACGATATGGAAGAAGATCGGCGCGGCGAAAGTCACCGAGTCGAGCCGATCAAGGATGCCGCCATGGCCTTCGATCATGCTGCCCCAATCCTTGGCACCGATGCTGCGCTTGACTGCAGACAAGGCCAGCCCGCCGAGGAAGCCGGCCAGCACGATCACCAGTGACATGCCGGCCGAACCCCAGAACGAGAATGGCGTGATCCACCACAGGCACGCGCCGATCGCGGTAGCTGAAAGTCCTCCGCCGACCAGGCCCTCTACCGTCTTGGACGGACTCACCCGCGGCGCCAGCTTGTGCTTGCCGAACAGCTTGCCGAACACGTATTGCAGCACGTCACTGATCTGCACCACCAGCAACAGGTAGAGCATCAGCAACAGGCTTTGCCCGTGGTAGCCCGGGATGTGCAGCAACAACACGGCCGGCGCGTAGCTCACGCAGTAGACCGTGAGCATCAAGCCCCACTGGATCTTGGTCGTGCGTTCGAGGAAGTTCTCGGTGTCACCGCCGAGTGCCGTGATCGCCGGCAACAGCAGGAAGCCGTAGACAGGAATGCAGATCGAGAACAGCCCGTACCAGTCGATGCCGATCAGCGAGTACTGCAGCGGAATGGCGATGTAGAAGCACAGCACCAGCGGCAGGTGATCGCCGCGGCGGGTCGGCGTGAGCGTGGCGAATTCGCGCAGCGCGAAGAACGAGGCCAGTGCGAAGAACACCAGGGTCGTGATCTTTCCCAGCAGGAAACAGGCGCACAGAAGCGCCGCCATCCACCACCACGCGCGAATGCGCGCGTTGAGATTGTCGATCACCTCGCGCCTGTCCTGCGGCGCCCGCTGCCCCAGCCACCAGCCGATCGTGCTGGCCAACAGCAACAGGGCCAGGATGCCCCCCATCACCCACCAGAATTTTTCCTGTGCCGTCATGCCAGTGCCACCACCGCCGCGCGGGCGCGTTCGAGAAAATCGTCCTTGCCTTCATTCGCCTGCAATCGCAGCACCTCGCCGAAACGCACCACGCAGGTCAGCGGCACCGGCAGCAGGCTGCCCTTGGGCATGCTTCGGTGCAGCGTGTCCAGGTAAACCGGTATGAGTTCCGCCTGCGGATAATCGCTGGCCAGATGGAACAGGCCGGCCTTGAACGGTTGCGGCAGCGGCTGCTGGCTGCGCGTGCCTTCGGGGAAAATGATCAGTGATTCGCCTTCGTCCAATGCGTCGCGCAACGGTTGCAACGGATCGCCCTCGCAGCGAGTGCGATCGCGCTCGATGTACACGGCATGGAAGCCGTGGTCGGCAATGAATCCGCGAACGCCGCCGTGGCCCCAATAGTCACGCGCCGCGACTGGCCGCGTGGTCGCGCGAAGTCTGGGTGGCAACGCCGACCACAGCGCCAGCGTGTCAAGGTGGCTGGCATGGTTGGCAAAGTAGATCCGTTGCGCGGACGTCGGTTCGCAGCCGATCCAGCGCGAATGCGCTCCTACCAGCATGCGCACCAGTCCGACCAGGATATGCGAGGTGATCATGCGGCGCTGTCGGCACGCAGTCGCAGCGCAATCGCGCGGCTGCGAGTGATGCAGGTAAGCATCGAGCCCGCGGCAATCAGGATGGCGGCGCTGACCAGAAGTTCATGACGCCACGCTGGAAGGGCGGCTGCGAGCAGCAGTGCCGCCACCAGCAGCCACATGCGGTGCGGCTTGGCCATTGGTCCGCGAAAATCCTGGGGTTGCCCCAGCGAACCACCCAGTACCCTGACATAGGCAGTGAGTGCCGCCAGCAGCGCGCACAGCCAGCCCAGCCAGGGCAGGCCAGCGGCATAGCCGAGCGCGACCAGAAACAGTGAATCGGCCAGCCGGTCAGGTATTTCGTTGAACAGCGCGCCAGCTGGTGAGCCCTTGCCGCCCTCGACCGCGACCATGCCGTCGAGCATGTTGCAAAGCAGGCGCAGCACGATACACGCAGCGCACAACAGCTTGCCGAAAGGGTCGGCAAGCATCAGCAGCGCCCCGGCACCCAGCAGGGCAAAAAACACGCTGGCACAGGAAATCTGGTTCGGCGTGATCGATGTGCGAACCAGCGCTGCCGTCATCCGTTTCGCCCACGTACTGCTACGCGCCGCAATCGGCCGCCGATCGTTTCCCGCCATGCTGCCCCCGTACTCACCCCTGATCGCGCCCATCGCGCGAACCGAGTTTGCAGTGTATCAATCGGCGACGCCGTGGGTGCAAGCCTCGTCACGTTGTGGGGGAAAACTGTGAAGGCTTACGACGTCGCGAATTCGTCGACTGGCGCATTGCGCCTCGCGCCTCGGGATCGTAAATTCGACGGCGTTGCAGATTGAGGCAGGAGAGCCCCATGCGCCGACGGAAGCCCATACGCCACCGCGTATTTCCCTTGATAGTGATCGCCGCTGCACTGACGACAGGATGCCACCCCGCCATGAATACCCAGCCCCTGAAAATCCAACCGCCTCCAGAAACGCTGGCGGTGCCGTTGCGGTTTGCGAAGCACAACTTCGCGGCCCATTGCTACAACACGATTGGGTGCGACGTAATCTACAACGGGCGCAATCAGGTGGGAGTTGCACCCGACGACATTACACCCCCTGCGCCTTCGCCCGAAGATCGAGGCAAGATTTGGAATTCCGTCGAGATTGGCATCGATAACTTTCCCCCACCTGCAGATGTGCGGTGGAGATCGTTGGACGGTTTGCAACACGAGGCCAAGGTTGATATTGCGGAAATCTTCCAGGACGAGTTGATCTGGCACAAAGTGCCCAAGGCTGACATGGCGAATTTTTTTCATGGTCCGGTGGCCGGAGACCCCAACATTTTTTTGGAAGTTGACGACCATGTCATCAACGTATACATGAAAATGCTTGTGCCGACCCGCACAGAGCAGATGCCGGGCAACAAGTACAGCTACGGGCGTGATGACCTGTTTCTGGTTTGGACGCATGCTTATTGATAGTGGAGCAATGGAATGAGCCACGAAGACCAATTGGACATGGACGGCATCCGCAGTGACGGCGTGCCGTACTACGAGGCGGATGCACGGCGACTGCAGAGTTACGTTGGCGCAGCGAAGGCATTGTCACAATTTGACGCGCCGGTGCTGGTGCATGCCGACAATCCACACGAGCATATGTTTTTCGCTGCGTTCGACGGCACGGGCAACGATGTGTTCAAGGACCCGCAGCATGCAACGAACGTCGCCAAGATCGACAAGCAGATAAACGATGCTGGAAACGATCAGATTGCGGCCGGTTACGTTCCCGGTCCCGGTACACAGGATCATTTTCTCAGTCGCACACTGGATGGTATCAACGGCAATACTTACGATGAGCGCATTGAACAGATGTACAAGTTGTTCATCGACAAGTCTTGGGCATGGAAGAAGGAAGATCCCGAAGCCGTAATCCGCCTGGCCGACATTGGATTCAGTCGGGGCTCGGAAGAGGCTGCAGGTTTCGCGCGCCTGGTGCATGAGCGCGGCATCCAGGACCCTTCAGGGGCCGTCTATACGCGTGACCGGCATGGCCAGATCACCCACGTCGAATACACCAAGCCTCCGCTGGTCGAACCTGGGCAGGTAGCGCAGGTCGTGGGTCTGTTCGACGCGGTGGGTACCGGCGAGCCAGTGCGCGATCATGATCGCCGCCTGCCGCCCTCGGTGATTTCCGGATTCCAGATCATTTCCACGGACGAGCGGCGCAGTTTGTTCAAGTCTGATCGCATCATCGATCCGGGCATGACAGCGGACGGCCGCTTCCTTGGCGTGGAGGTGGCTGGGGTGCACTCGGATATAGGTGGCAGCTATCACCGCGACGGCCTGGCCATTCGCAGTGAGAACTTGATGATCGACTACCTCAATGCCTTGAGCGACCGGCCGTTCCTCAAATTGCAGAGCGTGCCGGACGACCCGCGCCTGAACGTGGTGCATCGCTCGGAGGATGGCATGTTGATCTATCGACTCGGTCGCAAGGTTGATCGACTCGGTCCGGATGGCTACAACGAACTGTTGGTGCCAAAGCGTGAGGTCGGGCAGGTGACGGACCCTTGCAATGCCGAGCCGCGCGATGAGCAACTCAATCGACAGTTCGAGCGGCAGAAGGTGATGGCCGGCGCGCAAACGGTGAAACCCGAGCCGAGAAGCGTGGCTCCGGTCAGCGACTTGTCCATGCGGCTCGATCGTCTGCTTGCGGCGGGACAGGCCAACGACTGGACGGCCTTCAGCCTGGAGAATCAATCACTGGCGCATGGCCATGCAGGTCGCAACATGCTCGAACGTGCCGACGTGCAGGCTGACTGGCTGGAGCAGCAGGCAGCGCAACGGCAGGGGATGACTGCGCCGCCGTTGCTGCAACCCTCTCAGGGGCCAGTCATGCAGCAGTGAACACGATCAATCGGGACCGCAGGAGTAACGCCGTGCAACAGGAGCAATTGACCGCATTGATCGACAAGACCGCGACCCTGATGGTGCAGTACGAGCGCCGGGGTGCCGCCATCAGCTCGCGCTTGCAAGCCCTGAGTGACGCGCTGGAAGGGTTGACTCAACAATTTCCCGCGATGGTCAAGACATCTGCCGACGATATGTTGCAGACGCTGCCCGCCGGCATGGTGTCGGTGGTGCGTGATTGCCTGGGACAATCAATGGGTGCCTACCGGAAACGCCTGGACGCGGCGGGGCAGCATGTCGAGAGGACTTCGCAAGCGTTGGCAGAACAGATGAGCCGCCTGCAACGGCTGCACCGCCAGTTGATCTGGAAGACCATGGGCGCAGTTGTGTTGACGCTGACGCTGTTGCTTGCCGGTGGTGCATGGCTGTCGCTGCACTACACCCGGGTCATCCGCGACAACCAGCTTTCCGCCGAGTTGCTGAAAGCCTACAACGGCGCCGATGTCACCTTGTGCGGCAAGGGCAATCTGTGCGCGAACGTGGATACGCGCGGCACGCGCTATGGCGAGCATCGGCAGTACCTTTCAGTCAGACCGCGCTGACGTTCGGTGACTGCCGGGTCGAGTCCGGTCCATGAGCTTCCAGCCGGCTGAGCAAGCGGTTGTGCACGCGAGAGATCACCTGGTCCTGTGGCAGCAGGGAACCAGGATGGATTTCAGCCTCGCCGAGCGCAAGCAGTTCAAGCATTGCCGCTGCCGCGCGTTGAGTCTGCGTTTCGTCAGGACTGTTCATGGACGTGGCGGTCTGGGGAGGTGTCGATTTTCATATCTCGTAACCTGGGTTGCGTTGCTCCTCGATCGGCAATGGCCGCTAACAGGTGGCGTGACGCCCGCCATGCACTCTCATTCAGCGTGTAGGAGCGCACCCTGTGCGCGGCTGCCTTTCGTCACGCAACGAAGAGCGTCGCGCACAGG
The DNA here is from genome assembly GCF_055809185.1 of Rhodanobacter sp. G2-10. Classification (NCBI taxonomy): domain Bacteria; kingdom Pseudomonadati; phylum Pseudomonadota; class Gammaproteobacteria; order Lysobacterales; family Rhodanobacteraceae; genus Rhodanobacter; species Rhodanobacter sp. G2-10. Next base: position 1,320,247 of record NZ_CM147900.1, read on the forward strand.
GTGCGCTCCTACAAGAGCACGTCGCTGGGCACGGGATGTGTTACATGCACGTGGGCTGTAGGAGCGCACCTTGTGCGCGACCGCTTTTCGTCACGCAACGAAGATCGTCGCGCACAGGGTGCGCTCCTACAAGAGCACGACGTTGGGCGCCGGATGTATTGCATGCACGTGGACTGTAGGAGCGCACCTTGTGCGCGACTGCCATTCGTCACGGAACGAAGAGCGTCGCGCACAGGGTGCGCTCCTACAAGAGCACGTCGCTGGGCACGGGATGTATTACATGCACGTGGAGTTCCAGTATGGGTAGTCTTTGACGTCCGTAACGAGACCGGCGCGTACCGGGTTGGCGATGATGTATCGTGCAGCGGTGAGCAGGTCTTCGTCGCGACGCAGGGCGCGGTCGTGGAAGCCGCGAGCCCATCGGAAGGGCGTTTGCGTCCGTGAATGCAGCGCCTTGCTGATGAGTGATTTGAGCCGGTTCATGACCAGCGACAGATCGTCGTGATCGCCCAGCTCGATCAGCCCGTGCCAGTGATCGGGCATGAGGACCCAGCACAGCGCATTTGCGTCCCCCCAGGCACGACGTTCCAGCATCACGCGGCATGCCGCGCGGGCGAGTTCCATCTCCGCGAAATGGCAAATGCGGTTTTCGGTGATTGTGGTCAGCAAATAAACCTGCCCGGGTAGCGAGACCCGGCCTTTGCGGAGTGCTTCGTGGCCTGCCGTTTCTTCCATCCACGCTTTGTCGCGCATGTGCGGGTGGGCTACCAGCAGCGAATTACCCCGGTTCGTGTAGGAGCGCACCCTGTGCGCGACTGCTTTTCGTCACGGATCGAAGAGCGTCGCGCACAGGGTGCGCTCCTACAAGAGCACGACGTTGGGCGCGGGATGTATTGCATGCACGTGGGCTGTAGGAGCGCACCTTGTGCGCGACTGCCTTTCGTCACGGAACGAAGAGCGTCGCGCACAGGGTGCGCTCCTACAAGAGCACGACGTTGGGCGCGGGATGTATTGCATGCACGTGGGCTGTAGGAGCGCACCTTGTGCGCGACTGCCTTTCGTCACGGAACGAAGAGCGTCGCGCACAAGGTGCGCTCCTACAAGAGCGCGACGTCGGGCGCGGGATGTATTGCATGCACGTGGACTGTAGGAGCGCACCTTGTGTGCGACTGCCCTTCGTCACGGATCGAAGAGCGTCGCGCACAAGGTGCGCTCCTACAAGAGCACGTCGCTGGGTGCGGGATGTATTACATGCGGAGGCACCAACCAGGGATCAGTCAGGTCATTGCCGATCGTTCAACTGCCCCTGCACCTGGTTGATCGAGTCGCGGATGCGTTTGGAGAACACCGAGTCGTCGTGGTGGATCAGCAGCAGGTGTTCGGTGGCGCGGGTCATGGCCACGTAGAGCAGGCGGGCCTCGTCGGCTTCGCTCTGGCCTTCCTTGGGCAGCGAGCCCAGGCCGGGGATGATCACGAACGGGAATTCCAGCCCCTTGCTGGAATGCATGGTGACCAGTTTCACGCTGTCCTCGACCACGAACAGGGTCTGCTTGCCGGTCTTGTCGGCAAGCCGGCTGGGAATGTCGAGACGCTGCAGGATTTCGTGCAGTTTTTCGCCCTCCCACTGGTTGCGGTAGAGCACGGCCATGTCGGAGTAGGGGCGGCCGTGGGCATGTTCGTCGCGCAGGCGCGCCACCAGCACGTCGAGCTGGGCGCGCGCCGTGTCGGTGCGGACCAGTTCGGGTACGGCGCCGCGGCGGCCGGCGCTCTCCGGCGCGATCAGCGGCACGCCATCGTCGTCGTCGCTGCGTGACTGCAGCAGGTCCTGCGCGAACACGCGTGCCACGGAGAGGATTTCCAGCGTATTGCGGTAGTTGAGCTTGAGGATGGTGGTGCGTCCCTGCGCCTGCACGCCCAAGCTCTTCCAGCTGATCTTGCGGCGATTTGTGTCGCCGTAGATGTTCTGTGCGTCGTCGTACAGCACCAGCAGCGAGTTGGTGACCGGGTCGATCATCTGAACGATCAGCTTGTACCAGTCCGGCTCGAAGTCGTGGCCTTCGTCGACCAGCACGGCGCCGTACTGGAAGCGCGGGATCTGGCCGTGGTCGACGCCGTCGATCACCTTCTGCACCATCTGGCCGAAGAAGTCCTCGCTGCCCTGGGCGGGCAGATCCACGTGGTAGGCCACCAGCATCTTGCGGCACCATTTGTGGAAGTTGTAGACCTGCACTTTCTCGCTCAGGCCGCGCTCGCCGATCAGCTGTTCCAGTCGTGCCGCCAGGGTCTTGTTGTAGCAGAGCACCAGGATGGGTTTGCCCATCTCGCGCGCCAGCTGCATGGCGCGGAAGCCCAGGATCATGGTCTTGCCCGAGCCGGCCACGCCGTGGATGATCCGGTGCTCGCCGCCGATCGAACGCGCCAGCTGCTCCTGCTGCGCATCCATCACCTTGACCAGATCGGGAATTTCCAGCGGCCGCACCGCGTCGTCGGTCGGACCGAACAGGCCGAACTGGCCGCTGCCCGCTTCGACCCGCAATTCGGGGAACAGGTGCCAGCGCACGCGATCGATCTGCGGCAGGGTGAGCGCCACCGGGTAGACCTGCGGGAACATGGCCCACAGGCGTTCCTGGAACGCTTCGGCGTCGACGGTCTCGTACAGTTCGTCGCGGCAGATCACCAGATGCTCGGGCAGCACCTCACCCAGCGCGCCTTCGTCGAACTGCTTGCGGGTGATGTTTGCCAGTACCACGCCCCAGCCCCACGGCATGATCAGTTTGCCGGCGTAACGGGAGCCTTCGGGATGGCGCAGCGCCGGGTCGCGCTCCAGCACCACGCCAATTTCCAGCGCATAGGCGCGCGCCTGCAGCAGCGGGCTGTGTTCCTTCACCAGGCCGCGCTCGGTCACCAGGGTGAACTGGGTGCTGTCGGCATGGCGGATGGTATCGGCCTTCCAGTCCTTCACTTCCAGCACGAGCAGGCCGCGACGGGGGTGGAACACCACGAAATCCGGATGCCGCTGGCGCACCCCGATCGGCACGTCGTACCACAACAGGTAATCATCCTCGAGCTTCTGTTCCAGCCGCTCGGAGACACGCTTCTCGCCCCCGGTCATGCGCGGCAGGCAGCTGTTGCGGGTGGGAATGAGTGTCGCCACGGGAATCCCTGATTGATGCTCGCCGGACGACGTTAGCCGATGCGGCGGGACTGTCAATGCCAGCGCTGCAACTGCTCCGGCGGCACACCCATGCGTCGGCAGGCGCGGCTGGCTATGCCGTCGCGCAGCGCGGCGCGGAACACCGGCGCGATCGACCACAATGCGTGGGCGGCGAAGCGTGCCTGGCGTTGTTGCCGTGGCGTGCGGCCGAGCATGGAGCTGGCCCAGTCCGGCAACAAGGCGTTGCCCGCGAGCAGGAACATGTCCCGCGACAGACTCGCTGCCGGCACCGGCAGACGCACCTGCGCCAGCAGGCCCAGCACCACCCGCGAGCGCTGGGTGCAGGCCAGCTCCGGCTGGATCTGGCGGAAGTAATCCAGAACCTCACTTTCGGAAGCGGGCACGTCGCGGGCACCCAGCGATTCGGCGATCCGCCGCACTTCGTCGTAGTAGCGATCGGCGGCACCCCACGGCAGGGCGATGTGGCTGTAACGGCGGTAACCCTGCAGGAAGCAATACGCTTCGCTCACGTGCACCCAGGTAAGCAGATGGGGGTCGTTGGCCGAGTACGGCCGGCCGTCTTCGCCATGCCCGACGATGTGGTCGTGGATCTGCCTTACGTGGGCGATCAGCGCCTCGGCCTGGGCGCGTGGTGCGTAGGTGGTGCCCCCCACGAAAGCGGTGGTGCGACGCAGCCGGCCCAGCAGGTCGCCGCGAAAATTGGAGTGGTCCCATACGCCGGCCAGCGCCAGCGGGTGCAGCGTCTGCAGGGTCAGGGCGGCCAGTCCGCCGGCCAGCATGCCGGGAAAGTCCGAATGCACCCGCCAGGTGGCGCTGTCCGGGCCGAACAAGCCGGGGTCGCCCTGTGGATGGTCGTAGTCGACAGTGCCGGTTTCGGGGCGCGGAAAGGCGCTCAGCACCCAGCGGCGGATCGGTTCGCGGGCGGGGCGGGTCAGCAATTCGAGAGGCGAGGACATGCGCCCAGTCTATCGTCCGGAACACTCGTGGTTTGATTTGGACGTCCATTGTGTTATCAATGGCGACATGCACTCCGCCACCTCCCGCCTGTTTTTCTGGTTTTACGGCTATCCGAAGCCAATGGCGGCGGCGCGGGCGCGATCGTTTTGAACTGATCGAACAACCTCACCGAACCGCCAGCATCCCTGGCGGTTTTTTGTTGGCCGCCATCCGGGAACCCACCAGGAGAGCCGCCACCATGCACCCCACCGACGACCTGCGCATCAGCGCCATCACCCCGCTCAGCACACCGGCTGAAGTCATGCGCGATTGCGTGGTTTCCGAGGAGGCGGCGGCTACCGTCGACGCGTCACGCCAGGCGCTGCATGCGATCATCGCCGGCCGCGACGATCGCCTGGTGGTGGTCATCGGGCCCTGCTCGATCCACGACACGCGCGCCGCGCTGGAATACGCCGGCCGACTTGCCCCGTTGCGCCAGGAGCTGGGTGATGCGCTGGAGATCGTGATGCGCGTTTATTTCGAGAAGCCGCGCACCACCGTGGGTTGGAAAGGGCTGATCAACGACCCCGATCTCGATGGCAGTTTCCACATCGACAAGGGATTGCGCATGGCGCGCACGCTGCTGCGTGACATCAATGCGCTGGGCGTGCCGGCCGGTTGCGAGTTCCTCGACATGATCACGCCGCAATACATCGCCGACCTGGTTGCCTGGGGTGCGATCGGGGCGCGCACCACCGAGAGCCAGGTGCACCGCGAACTGGCGTCCGGCCTGTCGTGCCCGATCGGCTTCAAGAACGGCACGGACGGCAACGTGAAGATCGCGGTGGATGCCGTGCAGGCGGCGGCGCAACCGCATCATTTCATGGCCGTCACCAAGGAAGGTCGGGCCGCCGTGGCGACCACCCGTGGCAATGGCGACTGCCACGTGATTCTGCGTGGCGGCAAGGCACCAAACTACGACAGCGCCAGCGTTGCCGCCGCCTGTGCCGCGATCGACCGGCATGGCCTGCCAGCGCGGGTGATGATCGACGCCAGTCACGCCAACAGCGGCAAGCAGCCCGAGAACCAGCCCGCCGTGGTCCACGACATCGCCGCGCGCGTGGCCGGCGGTGCCCGCAATATTCTTGGCGTGATGGTGGAGAGTCACCTGGTAGGCGGCCGGCAGGAACTGCGACCCGACCAGCCGCTGCGCTACGGCCAGAGCATCACCGACGGCTGCCTGGACTGGGATGCGTCGAAGCAGGTCCTGGTCGAGCTGGCGCTGGCGGTGCGCCGGCGACGCCGGAACGAAGCCACGGCGACATCACTGGACGACGTCGCCGCGGCCTGAGTCGACATTCAAAGCAGCTTGGCGTCCAGCGTGATCCTGGCCTTCAGCACCTTGGAAACGGGGCAGCCTTGCTTGGTTGCCTCCGCAATGCGGTCGAACGTGGCCTTGTCGGCCTTCGGAACCCTGGCCTCGCAGGTCAGGTGTACGGCGCTGATCGTGAAGCCATCGCCGTCCTTGTCCAGGCTCACCACTGCCTTGGTGTCGATGCTGTCGGCGGTGAGTCCGGCCTCCCCAAGGCCCAGTGACAATGCCATCGAATAGCAGCCCGCATGGGCGGCCCCGATCAGTTCCTCCGGATTGGTACCGGGTCCATCCTCGAAGCGGGACTTGAAACCATACGGCGCCTCGCGCAGCACGCCGGTTTCGGTCGAGATCGTGCCCTGGCCGTCCTTGATACCACCGGACCAATGGGCGAAAGCGGACTTCTTCATGGCAGACTCCTGCGTGGGTTCGATGAACAGATACCACGATGACAGGTGCGGCATGCAGTCCGCGCGAATTTTGGCGGCGTGGGTCTTCACGCCCGGTTAGCTCGAGCTGCTCCTATATGCTTGGGCTTTCGCACACGGGCAGCATCCTCATGTCACCTTCCATCCAGCATGATCCGGCAGCCGGACGATTTGTCACACGCGTCGACGGAGTCGATTGCCTGCTTGAATACCAGCTCGTCGGGTCCGTGATGACGATCACCCACACCGAAGTACCCCCTGCAGTCGGCGGCCGCGGGATTGCCGGTGCGCTGGTGCAGCAGGCGCTGGAAACGGCGCGAGACAACGGTTGGCAGGTCGTGCCGGCCTGTTCGTATGCGGCGGCGTGGATGAAACGCCACCCCCAGTACACGGACCTCCTTGCCTGAACCGTACCGTTTGAAGTGGGCCCAAGGCCGAATGGCACTTACACAAGCCCAAAGCCTTGCCATTCCGTCGTTCCTGCGAACGCGGGAACCCGGTGCCTTCCGGTTTCGGCGAACGATCAAAGGCTGCTGGATCCTCGCTTTCGCGAGGATGACGAGCTTGAGTCAGTGCCATTCGTCCCAAGGCCAGCATTCATCGTCTTGCCCGGCAGCCCAACCCCGGTCGACTACGTTGACGTAGCCTTTTGAAAGGGCGGTTATACTGCGACCGCGCCATTTTGCGCTGCGATCCTGTATCGAGGCCCATCCTCTTGAGTACTGCCCGTAGCAACAAGACCGTCACCACGGCAACCCTGCGCAAGTCGGTCATCGACGCGCTGGAAGAACTGAAAGCCAAGGACGTCCGCGAAATCGACGTCCGCGGCAAAACCTCCATCGCCGACCTGCTGGTCATCGCCTCCGGCACCTCGGCGCGCCATGTCAAATCCCTCGCCGACGAAGTCGGCAAATACGCCAAGAAAGCCGGCGTGATGCCACTGGGCGTGGAAGGCGAACAGGAAGGCGAGTGGGTGCTGGTGGATCTGGGCGACGTGATCGTTCACGTGATGCTGCCGCGTATCCGCGAGTTCTACGGCCTGGAACGGCTGTGGACGGTCGGGGACCATGGCCACGAAATGGATGCAGCCGAAGCTGGCTGACATGCTTCCGTCTCCCTGCGCAGGACGCCCCGGTTGATCACATGCAGGATCGAAGGCGCCGTAGGGCGGGCTCTGCCCGCCGGCTCTTGTCGTGGTGAGTGCAAGAGGCGCGGATTTTCATTGGAGCGGCAAGCATGCGCGCACGCCTGATCGCCGTCGGCGAACGCATGCCCGACTGGGTGGCCAGGGGCTTTGCGGAGTACCGGAAGCGACTCTCGCACGAGCTGCCGCTGGAACTGTTCGAATTGAAACCGGGCAACCGCGGCAAGGGCCGCGATGATGCGCGGGCGATGCATGATGAAGGCATCGCGATCCTCGCCGCCTTGCCCACGGACTGCCACGTGGTCGCGCTGGACGGCCGCGGCAAGACCTGGTCCAGCGAGGAGCTGGCCGCCCAACTGGAAAAGTGGCGCATGGGCGGCCGAGATGTCGCCTTCCTGATCGGTGGCCCCGATGGTCACGCCCCCGAGGTGCTGGCACGCGCCGACCAGCGCTGGTCACTGGGCCCGCTGACCCTGCCGCACATGCTGGTGCGGCTGGTGCTGGCCGAGCAGTTGTATCGCGCCACCACGATCATCGCCGGGCATCCCTACCACCGCGCCTGAGGGGCATGACGACGAGCACAGTGGCCGAGCGATTATGCTTCGTCCGTTCCCCGCTACCCGTTCGCGCCATGACCTGCCAAATCCGCCTCGCCGGCCCCGCCGACCTCGATACCCTGGTGCCACTGTTCGATGGCTATCGCCAGTTTTACCGGCAGGCTGCCAGTCCGGAGCGTGCGCGCAGATTTCTGGCCGAACGATTGACGCTGCGCGATTCACAGATCCTGCTCGCTGCCGACGAGAAGCATGTGGGCCTGGGCTTCACCCAGCTCTATCCCCTGTTCTCGTCAGTGCGCGCGGTGCGTACCTACCTGCTCAACGACCTGTTTGTAGCGCAAGTCGCGCGCAGGCAGGGCGTGGCGAGAGCGCTGCTTATCGCCGCCGCCGATCACGCGCGCAACCTCGGCGCCGCCAGCCTGTCGTTGTCGACGGCACTCGACAATCTGCCCGCGCAGGCGCTGTACGAGTCGGTTGGCTGGCAGCGTGAGCAGGGCTTCTGTGAGTACGGGTTGGTATTGCAGGAGCAGCTTTGACGGGTTCCGGTGGTGCGGGCGCGATGGTTGCTTTTGTCCCGACTCTGCACGTTGCGAGCGAATATTTTTGGGGCGGCCTTCAGTGATCCATCGGAACCGCCTCGTCGGACCCCCGGGGCGAGTCAGAACGCAACACAAGCGTTTGACGCTTGCGTTGCGCGGCGACCAAGTGCCGCTCAGTCTTGCTCAGGCTGGGAGTGCAGGCGCTTGGTTGCAGAGTTGTCGAGCAGCTCGAACGTCGCCGAGTTCGTCGCGGTCGAGTCGCCGCCGACGTAGACGTCGTAACTGCCTGCCTCGATGCCGATGCTCCCGCTGGCGCGATAGAACGCGAGGTCGGCGGGCCGGAGCGCGAAGCGCACTTCGGTGGAGGCGCCGGGGGCCAGGGTGATGCGCTGAAAGCCCTTGAGCGATCGGACGGGTGGGCTGACGCTGGCGACCTTGTCGTGCACGTACAACTGCACGACTTCGCTGCCGCGGCGCGGGCCGCTGTTGGTCACGCGCACGCTGGCGTGCAGGGTGCCGCCTGGGTCCAGGTGGTTGCTGTCCAGGCTCACCGGGCCGTAGCTGAAGGTGGTGTAGCTGAGACCGTAGCCGAACGGGTAAAGCGGCGTGTTCGGCACGTCCGTGTAATGCGTGGTGTAGTGCCGGCTTACCGGGGTGGACGGATCCCAGGCTCGTCCTGTTTCCAGATGGGCGTAGTAGAGCGGGATCTGGCCGACGTCGCGCGGAAAGGTCATCGGCAGTTTGCCCGAGGGGTTGGCCTTGCCGAACAGCAGGTCGGCGACGGCGGGGCCGGCTTCGTCGCCGGGGACCCACGCTTCCAGGATGGCGCTCGCATGATCGTGCAGCCACGGGATGGTCAGCGGGCGACCATTGATCAGCACCACCACCACCGGTTTGCCGGTGGCCACGATCGCCTTGGCCAGGTCGAGCTGGTGTCCGGGCAGGCCCAGCTGCGAGCGGCTGTTGCCTTCGCCGAACAGGGTCTCGTCCTCGCCGACGATCAGCACGACAACGTCGGCGTCCGCGGCGGCTTTCACGGCTGGCGCGATGCCGGAAACATCATCTCCGGTGACCTCGACGCCGCGCGCATACGTCACCGCGGCAGCGGCACCGGCGGCGTTGCGGATACCGTCGAGTATCGGCACCACGTCTTCCGGTTCCCCCTCGGCACTCATCTGTCCCAGCATGGCGCGACGTGCATCGGCCAGCGGGCCGATCACCGCAATGCGGCGGCCGGTGGAAAGTGGCAGCGTGTGCCGCTCGTTTTTCAGCAACACCATCGACTCGATCGCGGCCTGACGCGCCAAGGCGCGATGCGCTGGCGAGAGGGTGACCTGCTGCATCCGTTTTGCGTCGCCATAGCGGAACGGGTCCTGGAACAGGCCCAGTCGGTACTTGGCCACCAGCACGCGGCGCACGGCAGCGTCGATTTCACGCATCGGCACCTGGCCGCTGCGCACCAGCGCAGGCAGCTGGTCGAGGTAGGTGCCGCTGTGCAGGTCGATGTCGATGCCGGCGGCCAGCGCCAGTCGCGCGGCCTCGGCGGGCGTGGCGGCGATGCCGTGTTGCTGTAGCTCCGGTACGGCGTCGAAGTCGGAGACGATCACACCTTCGAAGCCCCAGCGATGGCGCAGCAGGCCAGTCAGCAGCGCACGGTCGGCGGTGCTGGGAATGTCGTTGAGCGTGGTCAGCGCCGGCATCACGGCACCGACGCCATCATCGACCAGCGCCTGGAACGGCGGCAGGTAGACGTCGTGCAGCAGGCCTTGCGGCAGGTAGGTGGCGTTGTAGTCGCGTCCGCCTTCCACCGCGCCGTAACCGACGAAGTGCTTGGCGGTGGCCAGCATGGTGTCGGGTGCGGCGAGGTCGTTGCCCTGGAAGCCGCGCACCTGCGCGCGCGCCATCGCGGCGCCCAGATACGGGTCTTCGCCGGCACCTTCCACCACGCGGCCCCAGCGTGGGTCGCGGCTGATGTCGACCATCGGGCTGAAGGTCCAGTCCACGCCGGCCGCGGTGGCTTCGGTGGCGGCGGCGCGGTGCACGCGCTCGACCAGGGCGGTATCCCAGGATGCAGCCAGCGCCAACGGGACGGGGAAGATGGTGCGGAATCCGTGGTTCACGTCGCCCATGAACCACAGCGGGATCTGCAGTCGCGACTGCATCGCCAGTTGCTGCATGCGGCGGGTGTGGGCCAGCACATCCTGTCCCGGCAGTACGCCGTTGGTGCCGCCCAGATGGCCTTCGCGCACCAGTTGGTCGAGGTCCTTGCGATCGGCACCGGCGATGCTCAGCTGGCCTACCTTTTCCTCCAGCGTCATGCGCGCCAGCAAGTGGTCGACGAAGGCGTGCATGCCCGCGGGCGCTCCCGATTCTGCCGACTTCGTGCCGGCGATGGCGACGGAGGAGAGCATTGCCGCAAACAGCAACAGCAAGCACGAGCCGCGGCGATGGTGCATGGCGATTTCTCCTGCCGTGAGAGGCAAGAAGTCATTCTATCGATCCGGCGCATCTGCGTGCAGGCGGGGCTGCCGCTATGCTGTGTTGTCGCCCACGTGATCCGGAAACCCGCATGCTCCATCTCGCGTCAAAATCGCCTCGCCGCCGGCAGTTGTTGCAGCAGATCGGTGTGGATTTCTCGATCATCGAGGTCGAGGTGGTTGAACAGCGGCATGCCGCCGAGCCGCCGCGTGATTACGTCAGCCGCGTGGCCCACGACAAGGCGCGCGCGGGCCTGATGTCGCTGACCGGTGATGCGCGAGGCGATGCCGTGGTACTGGGCTCGGACACCGAGGTGGTGCTGGCCGACGAGGTGTTCGGCAAGCCGCGTGATGCGGACGATGCGATGGCGATGTTGCGTCGCCTCTCCGGGCGCACGCACGAGGTCATCTCGGCCGTGTGGCTGGTGTCGGACGCGCGCGAATCGAGCGATGTGTGCGTGTCGCAGGTCCGCTTCGCCTCGCTCGATGAGGCGACCATCGCCGCGTACGCGGCTACCGGCGAGTCATTCGGCAAGGCTGGTGGTTATGCGATCCAGGGGCGTGGTGCGGCGCTGGTCGAGTATTTGCAAGGCAGCTATTCCGGCGTGATGGGCCTGCCACTGTTCGAGACGTCGCGGCTGCTGCGCGAATTCGGTGCCGTCAGCGGGTGACCTCATCCGCCCGGGTGAGCCACCACGAACCAGGCGGCCACCGCCAGCAGATTGTTGGCGCCGTGGCCGACCACGCTGGGCCAGATCGAACCCGAGCGCAGTCGCAGCCAGGCCAGAGCCAGCGCCAGCAACAACAGAGCGGGCAGGGCATATATTTTCCAGCCCAGGCCGGGCAGATGGGCCAGTGCAAAGGCCAGCGAGCTGAGCCCGATCGCGGCAATGCGGCCCCAGCGCTGCAGCAGCGCAGACAACAGCACGCCACGAAACAGCAGTTCTTCCACCAGCGGGCCCAGGCTCACCACCAGCAGCACCAGCGGGACGCGCCAGGCCAGGGGCGTGCTTTCGCCCAGTTGCCGGATATTCTGGGTGACCGGATGGCCTTGTGCCAGCCATTGGGTCAGCCATCCACCGACAATCGGCGCAGCCAAGCCGATGAGCACCGCCAGCAGCAGGAAGCGAGCCTGTTGCGGGCGAACGAAGCCGAAGCCGGGCGGATGCGCCAGCGGCCACAGGTGCGGCCAGCGTCGCCGAATCAGCAGCATGATCGAGACCGCGGCCAGGCCGAGCACGATCATCACCAGCAGCGCCTGCATGCCGGGTTGTTGCAGGGTGCGATGGATGACGCCGGGCAGATCCAGCAACTCCTGCCATGAGTGGAGCTGGCCGGTGGCGACGGCGAGAATCACCGCAACGACGCTGCCGCCAATGGCTTGCAGCACGAAGTAGAGCGCGATCCAGCCCAGCGCCATCCAGATGCCCGGGGCAGGCATGGGTCGCGGTAGTTCCGGTGGCAGTCTGGTACAGGATGGAGCGGTCACGGAGTCGATGGTCAGAATATCCATGGCGAACGGGTGGTGCGAAAGAACATGCCGGAGACCTTCGGTCCGGATCGGCATTCTCTGGATGAACAGTCTGGTGCGAGGATCAACCCACGGCCATGGCGCGGATCACGCCGATGCAGGCCATCAGCGCCAGCACCAACCAGGCAAGCATGCCGAGCCCGAAGCCGGGGCCGCGTTTGCCGGCATCACCCAGGTAGGCGGCGGCATACCACACGCGGCCTACCAGCCAGACCAACCCGACGATACCGGCCCAGCCGCTGAAGCCGTAGTTCGCGGCCAGCCACAGCGTGGGCAGGAACAGTACGGTTTGCTCCAGGGTATTCATCTGTACCCGATAGGCGCGTTCAAACGCCGGATGCCCAGTCACCGCCGGCGCCTTGATCTCGTATTTGCCCCGAGCCCGGCCAACCATGACGACGGTACCGAACAACAACAATACGGTGAGCAGAGTAACCAGGGCGGGTAGCTGGGTCATGGCGGGTCCTCGATCAAAGAGTTCGTACTCTAGCTGCAACCGGCGCGTAGCGTGATCGCGGCCAAGCGGCTATCGTCGTACGACGGCACCGCAGCACGGTGCGCAGCGCGCGAGGGCATCATGGATTGGAGAAAGGGTGGCAGCAGCAGCAACGTCGAAGTCGACAGCGGACGTGGTGGCCGGCGCTTTGGCGGCGGGGGCGGTGGCCGGATGGGACTGGGTGGCCTGATCGTGCTGGCGATCCTGGGTTGGGTGTTCTTCAAGAACCCGCTGGCGCTGCTGGATCAGGGCAGCGTGCAAACCGGCGCGCCGACGCAGAGCGGAGTGCCGGCCCAGGTCGATCCCCAGCAGAAGGCGTTTGTCAGCGCCATTCTGCGTTCGACCGAGGTGACCTGGGGCGACATATTCCAGGCGAAGGGGATGACCTACGTCGACCCGAAACTGCATCTGTTCAGCGGCGGCGTGAGTACCGGGTGCGGCGGTGCCAGCAGCGCGGTGGGGCCGTTCTACTGCCCGTCCGACCAGAAGGTGTATCTGGATCTGGCGTTCTTCCAGCAATTGCAGGATCAGCTGCATTCCTCGGGCGATTTTGCGCGGGCCTATGTGATCGCGCATGAGATCGGCCACCACGTGCAGAAGCTCACTGGTGTGTTCGATCGGGTGCGGCAGTTGCAGCGCCAGGGCCAGCCGATGGACGGCGCCAACGGACTCTCGGTGCGGCAGGAGCTGCAGGCCGATTGCTATGCCGGCGTGTGGGCCAACCACAGCCAGCGCGAGTTGAACTGGCTGCAACCCGGAGATATCGAAGAAGCGCTGAACGCGGCCAGCAACATCGGCGACGACACCTTGCAGCAACAGTCGCAGGGACGGGTACGCCCGGACACCTTCACCCATGGCACCTCGGCGCAACGCGTGAAGTGGTTCAAGACCGGTTTCAACAGCGGCGAGATGGACCAATGCAACACGTTCGCCGGTCAACTCTGAGCGGTGGTTGAACAGGCCGGCCAGGGTTCCATCCCTGGCCGGCCCGACACACTCTAGACTTCGCGTGCTGCGCGCCTCGGGGTGCGCTCTGGCGTCATCCGATGCTTCATCCCTGCCTGCGTTGCGGTGCGTGTTGCGCGCACTATCGTGTCGCGTTCCACTGGTCCGAGGCCGAGGCTTTCCTGGGCGGAACCGTTCCACCGGAACTCACCGAGAAACTTGATCACCACCGCCTGGCGATGCGCGGCACCAACGTGGCGCAGCCACGTTGCACGGCCCTGCAGGGCGTCGTCGGCGAAGCCGCGCATTGCGGCATCTATCCGCGGCGACCGTCGGTGTGCCGCGAGGTCCAGCCTTCGTGGGAATCCGGTGCGGCAAGCCCCCAGTGCGACAAGGCGCGGCTAGCGCACGGGCTGCCGGTGCTGCAGCCGGAGGACTGGCTCGATCCATTCGATGCCGGCGACCCGCCGTTGCCGCAGATTGCCTGAGCGCGACCGTCCGGCCGCGCCCGTTGCTTGGCTGGACCTACTTGTGTCGCGGTGGCTTGCCGCCGCCGGGTCGGGGCTTGGATCCGCCAACAGGCTTCATGTAGCCCCCGGGCTTGTGCGCCGGCCGCGCGCTAGTGCCGGTGTCGGTGCCGTCCCATTCGTGGATCCGCAACTGCTGCTGCACGACCCACACTTTTTTCAGGTGCTCGAACACTTCCTTGGGCATGCCGTCGGGCAGGTCGATCAGGCTGTAGTGGTCGCGGATGCTGAGGCGGCCGATGTACTGGCTGTCCAGCCCGGCCTCGTTGGCGATCGCGCCGATGATGTTGCCCGGCTTCACGCCATGCTCGTGGCCCACCTCGACGCGGTAGGTGCGCTTGCCTTGCTCGGTGGCGTGGGCGCGCACCGGGCGCGTACCGAATTCGCGCGGCGGCGCGGCACGCTCATGCGTGCGCGGCTCATGCGTGCGCGGCTTGTGTTCGCGCGGCGGGCGGGCGCCGTTGTCCTGCTCGCGCGGTTTGCGCTCGCGCGATGCCGGCTCGTACTTCTCGCGCTTGGGCGGAGGTGACAGCAGCAACGGCTGGTCGCCCTGTGCGATCCGCGCCAGCGCGGCGGCGATCTCGATCGCCGGCACGTTGTGCTCCTGTTCGTACTGCTCGATCAGTTGCTGGAACTGGCCCAGCTCGCCCTGCGCCAGCATGTCGGTGATGCGCTGCTTGAACTTGCCGATGCGCACGTCGTTGACGACCTCGACCGAGGGCAGCTGCATCTGCTCGATCGGCTGCCGGGTGGCGCGCTCGATCGCATGCAGCATGCCGCGCTCGCGCGGGCTCACGAACAGGATCGCCTCGCCGTTGCGACCGGCGCGGCCGGTGCGGCCGATGCGATGCACGTAGCTTTCGGTGTCGTACGGGATGTCGTAATTGAACACGTGGCTGATCCGCTCCACGTCGAGGCCGCGCGCGGCCACATCGGTGGCCACCAGGATGTCGAGCTTGCCGTCCTTGAGTTGCTGGATCACCCGCTCGCGTTGCGCCTGCACGATGTCGCCGTTGATGGCCGCCGCTGCCAGGCCGCGTGCCTGCAACTTGCCGGCCAGCTCTTCGGTGGCCTGCTTGGTGCGCGCGAAGATGATCATCGCGTCGAATGGCTCGGCTTCGAGGATGCGCGTCAGCGCGTCCAGCTTGTGCATGCCGCTGACGAACCAGTAGCGCTGGTGGATGTTCGGCGTGGTGGATGCCGACGACTTGATCGTGACCTCGACCGGGTCTTTCAGGTGCCGCTGCGCGATCTTGCGGATCTGCGTCGGCATGGTCGCCGAAAACAACGCCACCTGGCGCTCGGGCGGGGTCGCGTGCAGCACTTTCTCGACATCGTCGATGAAACCCATGCGCAGCATTTCGTCGGCTTCGTCGAGCACCAGATACTTCAGCTCGGACAGGTCCAGGGTGTGCTTGTCCAGGTGATCGATCACCCGACCGGGCGTGCCCACCACCACGTGCACGCCGCGCTTGAGCGAGTGCAATTGCGGGCCGTAGCTCTGGCCGCCGTAGATCGGCAGTACCTGGAAACCGGGGATGTGCGCGGCGTAACGCTGGAACGCCTCGGCCACCTGGATGGCCAGTTCGCGCGTGGGCGCCAGCACCAGTGCCTGCGGCTTGCCGGCGCGCGGGCTGATCCGCGACAGGATCGGCAGGGCGAATGCGGCCGTCTTGCCCGTGCCGGTCTGCGCCTGGCCCAGCACGTCGCGGCCTTCCAGCAGCGGCGGGATGGTGGCGGCCTGGATCGGTGACGGCGATTCGTAGCCGACATCAGCCAGCACGCGCAGAACGTCGGGATGCAGCGCGAGTGCGCCAAAACCGGGCGAAGCCGGGGCGTGGTCGGAAGCGGGGGAAGACATGGGGGAACCTCGAAACCATGGCAGCGCCGGGAATGCGGCGCGCAAGGGGCGCATTCTACCAGTCCGGGCGGGTCGGCGTGGGACCATTTGCTGAATGTCGCGTACACACTCGCACCGCTATGCTCGGGGCTGGATGCACGGCCTGGAGGCGGTTGAGGATGGCTACGCTTGAGACGATTTCCGAACAGCGCCTGCACGGCGGGGTACAGGGCTTTTACCAGCACACCTCGCAAGCCTGCGGTGGGCCCATGCGCTTTGCGCTGTACCAGCCGCCGCAGGCAGCGAAGCAGGCCTGTCCCGTGCTGTACTTTCTCGCCGGCCTGACCTGCACCGAGGAAACCGCCACGATCAAGGCCGGTGCGCAACGGCTGGCGGCCAAGTTGGGGCTGGTGTTGGTGATGCCCGATACCAGTCCGCGCGACACCGGCTTTGACGGCGCCACCGGCGACTGGGAATTCGGTGAGGGGGCGGGTTTCTACCTGGACGCCACGCAGCCGCCATGGTCGTCACGTTTCAACATGTACACCTACGTGGCCGACGAGCTGCCGGCGTTGCTGGCGGAACACTTCCCGGTGGACATCTCCCGCAGCGCACTGTGCGGTCATTCGATGGGCGGACATGGCGCCCTGACCCTCGCGCTGAAGCAGCCGACCAGGTATCGCTCGGTATCGGCCTTCGCGCCGATCGTGGCGCCCAGCCGGGTGCCATGGGGACACAAGGCGTTGCCGCGGTATCTGGGCGAAGATACCAATGCCTGGGCTGAGTACGACGCCTGCGAATTGGTGCGGCGCCAGACTTTCCCGGGCACCATCCTGATCGACCAGGGTGAGGCCGATCCATTTCTGGACAAACAGCTGAAACCGGAATTGTTCGACCAGGCCTGTGCGGAGGCGGGGCAGTCGTTGCTGCTGCGCCGGCATGCCGGTTATGACCACAGCTACTGGTTCATCTCCAGCTTCATCGATGACCATCTCCATTATCATGCCGAGGCGCTGGGGTTGCTGTGAGAGAGGGGCCCCGACTGCAAACGGCGCATGGCGTGATCCGACTGCCAGAGCCGGCCGATGCGTCGAAGTTGCTGAAGTTCCGCCTGGAAAATCGCGAACACCTGGCGTCGTGGGAGCCGCTGCGTTCGGCCGACTATTACACGCTGGAGCAGTGTGCGCGGGCAGTGCGCGACGCACGCGAGGTCGCCGAACTGGATCGCGGCTATGCGCTGGCACTGTTCGATCCCGCGGAGCAGGAGATCCTGGGCAGCATGACCCTGTCCAACGTGATGCGTGGGCCGTTCCAGGCCTGCCTGCTCGGCTACGGCATCGGCAGCCGCTGGCAAGGCCGCGGCTTGATGCACGAAGCGCTTGAAGCCACCCTTGCCTGGGCATTTGGCGAGCTGGACCTGCATCGGGTGATGGCGAATTATCTGCCGCGGAATGAGCGCAGCGCGCGACTGCTGGCCCGGCTCGGCTTCGAGCGCGAAGGTTATGCACGCGCCTATCTGAAGATCGCCGGGCAATGGGAAGACCACGTGCTCACGGCGAAGATCCGCTGAACCGGCTGCGGGATATGTCACACGAAAATGGCGGCCCGAAGGCCGCCATTTTCGTTGTCGCTTGTGGTGGTTCTGCTCAGGCCTTGGCGGCCGGCCGACGATTCGTGCGGCGGCGCTGGTTGCCGGCGGCGTGGTCGCCGCGGCCTTGCGGCGCGTAGCCGTTCGGCCGAGCCGAACCGGCGGGCTTGCCCTGGCGCGGCGCGCGCGACTGGCGCTGGCCACCGCCACCCTGCTTCGGGCGCGGGGCACCGGCGTCCAGACGCAGCGGCGCGGAGGGCTCGAAGCCGGCCACCGGGTTGATCGCGATGTCCTGCTTCAGCAGCTTGCGAATGTCATGCAGCAGACCGCTTTCGTCATGGCTGACCAGGGACAGTGCCAGGCCTTCCAGGCCTGCGCGGCCGGTGCGGCCGATGCGGTGCACGTAGTCCTCGGCCACCGAGGGCAGGTCGTAGTTGATCACGATCGGCAACTGCTCGATGTCGATGCCGCGGGCGGCGATGTCGGTGGCCACCATCACGGTGACGCGGCCACTCTTGAAATCGCTGAGCGCGCGGGTACGGGCGTTCTGGCTCTTGTTGCCATGGATTGCGGCGCTGCGCAGGCCCGAGGCGTTGAGGAAGGTCACCAGCTTGTCGGCGCCGTGCTTGGTGCGACTGAACACCAGCGTCTGGCGGCGGCTGTCCTGCGACAGCACATGCAGCAGCAGGTCGCGCTTGCGCGACGCGTCGACCGGGTGCACCTGATGGCTGACCAGGGTGGTCACCGTGTTCGGCGCGGAGACCGAGATCTCGCGGGCGTTGTGCATGAACTCCATCGCCAGCGTCTTGATCGCCGGCGGGAACGTGGCCGAGAACAGCATGGTCTGGCGCTTCTTCGGCAGCGACTGCAGGATGCGCTTCAGCGCGGGCAGAAAGCCCATGTCCAGCATGCGGTCGGCTTCGTCCAGCACCAGCGTTTCCACCGCGGACAGATCCAGCGTGCGCTGCTGCATGTGATCGATCAGGCGGCCGGGGGTCGCCACCACGATGTCCACGCCGCGACGCAGCACGTTGATCTGCGGGCCCATGCTGACGCCGCCGAAAATGGTCGTGCTGCTGACGCGCATGTGCTTGCTGTAGCTGCGCATGTTGTCCTGGATCTGCGCGGCCAGCTCGCGGGTCGGGGTGAGGATCAGCGCACGCGGGCGGCGCGTCATCGTCTCGCCGCTGGTGGAGAGCTTCTGCAGCAGCGGCAGCGCGAACGCGGCGGTCTTGCCGGTGCCGGTTTGCGCGGCCGCGAGCAGGTCGTGGCCTTCCAGTGCGGGCGGAATCGCCGCAGCCTGGATCGGGGTGGGTTTCGTGTAGCCGTAATCGGCGAGCGCACGCAACAACGCGGGCGCAAGGCCCAGCGAATCAAAAGACATGTAACACTCCTGTGCAACCCGGAGTGTTCATACCGTGTTGCGAATCAAGGGGAAGGGGGCGGCGGTGTGCCGCAGCGGCCAGGATGGTCGGCCGCGCCGCGCAGTATATCCGAACTGATGGTGCAATGCACGATGCAGACGACGCCGGCTCAGGCCCCGTGTTGCGCCACCACCAGGTAGCTGTTGAACGGCGTACGCCCACGCAGTGGGGCGATGCGCACCACCAGGCCGGCGGCTTCCAGCGGCTGGCGCACTTCGTCGGCATCCGGATAGTGCTGTGCGCCGCCGGGTATCCAGCCCGAAGCCCGCAGGAAGAATTCCTCCAGCCGGGTGGCATGGAAGCGCCAGTTGGCCTCCCGCAACACGTTGCGGATCACCAGTCGGCCATGCGGCGCCAGATGCCGGATCGCCTGCTGCAACAGCGTGACTTGGGCGGGTGCGGGCAGGTAGTGCAGCACGTCGAGCAGCGCCACATGCCCCCGCATCGGTGGCAGCTCGTGCGCATCCACGCAGCGCAGTTCGACCGCTTCGGCCAGCCCCGCCCGTCGGGCGGCGCGGCGACCGGCGGCAATCTTGCGTTCGTCGTGATCCACGCCGAGATAGGCTGCACGGTGCCCGCATGCATGGAGGTATTGCCCGAGCAAGCCCATCCCGCAGCCGATGTCGAGCAGCGGCAGCCCGTTGCCGGCAAACACGTCGGCGCTGGCCGCGTACACCGGGTCGCTGGCCAGCTTGCCACGCACATACCAGCGCCGCATGTGACCGTCGTAGTAGCTGGCAATGCGCTGGCGTGCGTCGCGGTCCATCCACGTCCCGTCTGTCGGCAAGGTACCAGCCTAGCAGTTGAGCGGAGCTCATCGTGGCCGCATCCACACCTGATAGAATCGCCGGTTTGCAGACCCTCAAGAGATCCATGATGAAAGCTGGCAAGGACAAGGTGGTTTCGCTTCACTACACGCTGACCGTGGCAGGCGAGCAGCTGGAAAGCTCGCGCGACCGCGACGAACCACTGTGGGTTCTGCTCGGTCACGGCCAGCTCATTCCGGGTCTGGAGACCGCGCTGGAAGGCCACGAGGCCGGTGAAGAGCTCTCCGTGGACATCGCCGCCGCAGACGGCTATGGCGAGCGTCAGGAGGGCCAGATCCAGCGCATGTCGAAGAAATACTTCCCGCAGGCCAACCGGCTCAAGCCCGGCATGGTCACCGTGCTGCAACTGAAAGAGGGTGGTCAGCGCGCCGTCACCGTGCACAAAGTCGGCATGACCACGATCGACGTCGACGTGAACCACCCGATGGCCGGCAAGGACCTGCATTTCGACGTGGCCATCGGCGAAGTGCGCGAAGCCACCGAAGAAGAACTCCAGCACGGGCACGCCCATCCGCCGGGCAGTGCGGAACACTGAGGGGCGACTCTGCGGGTCGAACAAAAGCGGCGCCACCGGCGCCGCTTTTTCGTTTCTGATTCGGTGTCAGGAGGCGGCTATCGGCCAAGACGGTACTCGTTTGGGCCGTAGATCAAGCCACGTACACACCACGATTTATACGGGGTGCGCGCTCGCTAGAACGGCGACCTCCGCCTAGGGGGCCTATCGCGCCTCGGCACATCGTACTTCGTCACGTGTGTTTTCGCGGTGGTGAAGTGGACCCCTTCAATTTCCTGAATCTCAAGTTCATCAAGATCAATCTCCAACGTCGTCGCGCGCTCGTCCGGATCGGCGAACCAATGGGGCACTTGGGAGCGATCATCTGGATGCACCACGTTGATCTCAGGATTCCAATGGTCGCCATCCTCATCCGTTTCGGATAGTTGAACATGACTCGTGGGGCACTCCTTCTCGCCCGAGAAAGCAACTCTTGACGCCTTGTTGAACAGCACCACATTCCGCCCCTGCTGTGCTCCCGGTCCTTGATACTGAACGGAGCGAAAGACAATGCCGTCCAGGTTAAGGTTGGGATGGGTGGCTAAGAAGTCAGCGATTGCTTGTGTAGTCAGGTAACCGTTGTCTTCGTGCTCCGGCATCACAGGCATGATCATGCGACTCGAAAGAGTGCGCAGGAAGTTGTTGCTGCTAACAATTTCCTCGGTACTCGGGTCAAAAAAGCTCGTGCCGGGATGCAAGACCAGTTCCGCCAGCTTATCCAAGTCCAAGACTTTCAGCTGGCGAGTAAAGTTGAAAGTACCGACCAGCACATGGCTTCCAACGGGAGGCCGCACCTCCGATACAGCAATCTCTGGAATGCTCGCTCCATAAAACACAGACACACCGCGCGCGTTCATTCGTCCGGCACGCGCAACATCAGAGGGAGGTGGTCCTGCAGCTCTAGCGGGATGAGAAAGCGCACTCTCCAGCTCTTCGAATGTTTGGAACACGCGCGCCCGATAGAGCTTCGGCAATCCGGTACCAGGCCCGGCGTCCAAGATGACCCCATTTCCGCTGGCCGTCCGGTAGTCCAGGAGCGGCCCGAAAATCCTCTCAAGGATTGAAATAACCCTCGGATTGACGATGCGTGCCTCACTGCGGAGGCTCGCTTCCATCTTTCGCCATTCAACACCCAAGGTAGATGGGAGTCGCGACGTTTCGGCGAAGTACGGATCATCGCCGTACCGGTGCTCATGCGAGCTCCAATCAAACCATCGATCGGTAAGTGATTCGGTGAGGTCATCGAGCACGCCTTCGTCTGCCCCGAGGAGATCCTCTAGAACAGACCTGAGGCTGTCACCCGCTGGGGTTCTGTCGTAAAGGACGACGGAATCCTCCAAGCTGGTCGGCTCGTAATAGGTTTCGATTACGTGCTCACAGCGATCCACCAGCTCTTCGAGGACAACCGTCGGCCCAGTCCTTTCGCAGTAGGCGCATTCGGCACGAGTGCCAATAGAATCAACGATGGAGGCGAGACGAGGCTCCCTGATGCAAGCAGCGCAAATGCGATTGAGTTCCGACACCTTCCAGCCCCTGTCTAACTTCTGTTGTCCTAAGGATTGCCCCGGGTGGATCTTAGAAGTCCTGGGCGCGAGTCCGGCCACTTTGCTTCCTGGAGCTTTCCCCAAATACCAGTGCTTCATTAAGCAATTTGAGAGGTCCGCGAATGACCTCCGCGACGGCGGGGAATTGCTCCTTCGATAGAGCGCCGTGGCTCTTCTCAAATGGAACAACCTCAAAGCTGGAAATGTCGAGGTCAGCCGGAAGTGTTTCGATTGCCAAGACCACCTGATGGCTTGCGCTGGCAGCACGTCCGGCAACTTCGATCATCTTCCGGAGATTCTTTTCGTCTTGCCCGGACTGTTGTGGGGTATCCATGACAAACGGAAACAGGGGGCAATCCCCATACTCAGCGTTTGTGCTCAAGAGCCCGAGATGGACGGCCAGCATGGAGCGTGGCGCAGAACTGCCTCCAGCCTCAGCACGATTCCCAGGTACAACCTTGGACACCTGCTCGTCGCTTGGAACATTGAGCGATTGTGAGAACATGGCAACGGCGTTCGAGAAGTATTCCTGCACAGTCTTGATGCGATGCCTATCGAGGAACTGTTTAGCACGGGCCTTTAGCTCCCGCTCTTGAGCCTCAAGGTCCGTCAGGCTGACTTTGATTTCCAGCGATACGCGGTGGAATGCCTCGTCCAAGGTGCGCCGACTTTGCGCGACGAGTAGTTCGCTCAATGCGAGGTCCGCCTTGCGCTCTTGCGCCGTGCGATCAAACTCGGCGATGGCTCTAGTGATTTCCGAAAGTTGTGATCGGATGCTTTCCTCTTCGGACCTCTGCTCGTTTGAGCGGGCGTGGAGCTCCGCGACGAGAGCGGCCATCGTGTCCGCATCTTGGGAGAGTGTGAGGCGTGCATGGAATGAGTTTTCATGTTGGACGCCACACGTGGGACACTCGATAGGGCCGGATGGAAGGTCGGACAAATAGACAATGTCTGCGCTCAATTCTTTGTGGGCCGCTCCAGCTAGTTGCAATTCTGCCCGCATCTGCTCACGCGTGTTCATCACCATGAGCAGCTTCGCGCGCGTCTTTATCTGGAGGTTGTAGGCGTCAGTTGCCTTCCTGCCAAGATCTGCCAGTTCGCTACGGAAAGCCTGAGGGTCTAGAGTTGGTACGTCTTCTGGGAGAATTTCCTCGACGCGCCGAAAGGCTGCGGCTTGAGCATCCAACTCCCTGCGCTTCTCATTTAAGACGACTGATAGCTCATCTTGCTTCTGCTTCGCTTCGAAGTAGGCGTTGGGCTTGAGTCCGATGAAGGACTCGAATGTAGGCTTCTTCCAAGCTTTGAATTGACCGAGGTCTTCATATGTGTCCCAACTAGCACCCCAACTGCCGTCCTGGTCCATATAAAACGGGAGTGTCAGGTATTCCATCCCTGCTTGATCGAAGCGCTCGCCCTTATGCCGGGGAAGCTGGAGGCGGTAGCCAAATATCCGGGCGATATGTCGGGTCCAATCGCTCATCTTCTGAGTGCCAAAAAGCAGCCGCCCATCGAGGAATAGCCCCAAGCGGTTCCCCTGGCGCAAAACGAAGTAATCCTTTCCTTCAAACAAGAACTCAAGCGCCCCGATAGTTTCAGCGTCCCAGTTGCCGACGTTGCGCTTGGGCGGATTGCAGCCAAAGACCCAGAACAGGTTCTTAGTGATTCTCGATTTCCCCGTCCCGTTCGAGCCGAGAAGGAGAGTCTGCTTGGCCAAGTCCAGCTTCCGAGCGCTTGCGTCTCTCTGCGATATCAGAAAGAGCGTCTTGAAGGTGACTTTCCGGCTCATGCTTGAGCCTCAGATTCCGGATGAGCCGCAACATGGAGTACGTCGATTTCGATTCCATCGTTTAGCACCAATAAGGCAACCGCGTTTATGTATCCAGGCTTGAGGCCGACGAATACGGAAGCGTTTGCGGCGAGGCCTGCTTCCACCAACTTGTCCATGAGTTCCCCCAGCTTGACGCCATCCGCCGCAGCCAAAACGTCGTTGATGTGTGTCGCAAGCACTGAGACGCACTGCTTTAGCTGATTGTTTGTTCGATCCACGGCATGGGCGAGCACAGTCACGCGCTCGACTTGGATAGCTTTGACCGATTGGAAGGGGTGCGTTTCGGCGTGAAGCCGGGCGATGGCTCCATCCAAGACTTCGCCGATCTGAGGCTTTGCTGCGGCAACGCTTGCGAGGATTTGCACGGCTTCGCTTCGCGAGAGAAGCCTCTTCTTTAACTCGGTGAAGTTCGAAGCGTACCCGGTGTTCGAAGCCTTCGATTGCATTATTGATGCCAAGACGCGCGCCGCGACTGTCGGCCGTTTCAAATCGAACGGAAGCTTCCCACTTTCGCTGAGTTCCGCAAGCTTTCCAGCAAGGAAGAAGTGTTGCTGCCCTAATGGTAGATCGCTGCGATGAATTGCAAAGTTGCTCAGGTCGAGGTCTTCCGCTGCAATGCCCAACTGCCTCCCTAAGTGTTCCCGAAGCTCTTTTTGCTGGCTTGCCGCTAAGTCGGACAATTGGCACTGATTGACAAAAACATTTTCTGCTTCTTCGAGCGAGACCTTCACTCCGACATTCGAGACAAACCGGAGCCTAGTGGGGTGGCCAGAGAAGTCAGTCCTGCGTTTGTAAAGCTTCGCCAGAGGCGACGCATCGCGCGTCTTGTCCCTGCGTTGTCGGCCTGCCGTTCGGAGGTCTTTTAGCTTCCACCCACCTGTCTGCTCGTTCTTCTTTATCTGGCAAAACTCGACCGCTGTGGGCGAGTCGGCAGAGTCCAGAAGCGCTACGTCTTCTTTGACTTCCATGCCGACTGCGAAGTCTTCATCGTTTGCGAGCAGTTCTGCTACTGCCAAAGCGCCCCACCACTGTTGGTAGGTAAACCCGAGAGTGGCATTGACGCCCGTCTTCTCATCGGTCGGCCTGTCCCGAAGCAGCAGCTCGAGAGCATCCGGTTTGACTCCTTCGTCCCCCAAAAGTTCTGTCATACGGTTTTCCTTCCCCCACCGCGAGCGTACCGCATCCCGTCGTGGGAGGAAGCCCCAGGACACTTAAAGCAAAAGTGCGGCTCGGAGGATCCCCTATCGTGTACTTGAGGCATTTACCAAAAAACTCCGGTTTTGGATCACTTATCTCATTGAGTATGAATGTGTTTAGCGAATTTTTCCCGAAGCGAAATTCTTCTCATTAATGACAGCTTCGGGTCGACATCCGCCCCTCCAACACAAACGTGCGTGTTGTATCTGCGCGTGTCCGAACACCGAACACCGAACACAATGCCCTCCGGAATCCGCCCTCAATCTCTCAATCCAACACCCGCCGCCCAAACGCAAAATGCTCCCCCCAATACGGTCCGTCGATATCGTCTAGCCGCACCGTACCGCCGCTGTTCGGCGCATGCACGAAGCGGCCCTTGCCGACATACACGCCAACGTGGCTGATGCTGCCGTCAATATCGAAAAACACCAGGTCACCGCTGGCCAGCTGGGTCATCCGGCGTACCTTGCGCGCATCCATTGATGCCATCTCGTGCGAAGTGCGCGGCAGTTTGATGCCGGCCGCCGTGCGGTAGATGTAGTCGACCAGGCCGCTGCAATCGAAACCACCCGCGGGTGTGTTGCCGCCCCAGTGGTAGGGCGTGCCGACCAGGCCGATTGCACGAAACAGGATGTCGTTGGCTTCACCGGCGCTGGCCGCCGAGGGTGCCTTGGCCGGCAGGTCGGCGAGGGCGGAATGCGACCCCTTGTAGGTGGACTCACGTCGATGCGGACTGCTGGCGCAGGCGGTGAGCAGGAGCAGCAGCATGCCAAGAGACAACCATCGCAGTACACGTGGCGAGAGGGGTGTGGCTCGCAGCGAGCGCTCCAAGTGCATGATCCAACCTCGGCCTGAGTCGCGCCGAGGTTATCAAATCAACAGGTTGGTGGAAAGTTCTCAGAAACTGGACGAATTGGGTGTGGGCGATGGCGGAGGGGGACCACTGGTGACGGAGAAGGCGCGAACAACGGCAGGGCAGAAATGCGCAAGCGCCAGGGCACCGCGTCCACACCATGCTCGATAGAATGCGAGCCATGCATGACAACCAAGACGACGTGTTGATCCTCGGCGGTGGCGTGATCGGGCTCGCTTGCGCGCTGTACCTGCTGAAGGCTGGCGCCAGCGTGCGCGTGCTGGAGCAGGGCACGCCCGGTTGCGGCAGCTCGCATGGAAATTGCGGCACGATCACGCCCAGTCACGCGCTGCCGCTGGCGATGCCCGGGATGGTCGGGGTCGCGCTGCGTTCGATCTTCCATGCCGACGCGCCGCTGTATCTCAATCCGCGAATGGACGGCCCGCGGCTGCGCTGGTTGCTGGGTTTTGCGCGGCGTTGCAACTGGCGCGATTTTCATGCGGCGACGCAGGCGCGGCTGGCGATCCTGCAGCGCTCGCGGCAGTTGCTTGGCGAGCTGGTGCGCGATGAAAAACTCGCGTGCGAGTTCAGCGAGCAAGGCACGTTGTATGTCTATCGCACGACGAGGCTGCAGAAGCTCGACGAGAAGGAACACACGCCGTTGCTGGAGAAGCTCGGTATCGAAACGCAGCCGCTTTCTGGCGAACAGGTCGAGGCGATGGAGCCTGCACTGAAGCCCGGCGTGGTCGGCGGATTGATGCATCCGGGCGATGCGTCATTGCGGCCGGATCGCTACGTGGCTGAACTGGCCCGGCGCGTGGTGGAACTCGGTGGCGTGATCGAGAGCGGGGCATGCATCGAAGGATTCGATACGGAAGGCGCGCGAATCAGGGGCGTAAAAAGCAGTCGTGGCACGTTCCGCGCCGAGCGTATCGTGATGGCACTCGGCGCGTGGTCACCGCTGCTGGCGAAGCAGCTCGACCTGCGTTTGCCGATGCAACCCGGCAAGGGTTATTCGCTCACCTACCGCCGACCTGCGCTGGCGCCACGGCATGCGTTGACCTTGCGCGAACCTTCGGTTTGCGTCACTAGCTGGAGCGACGGTTACCGGCTGGGCAGCACGATGGAGTTCTCCGGTTACCGTGAAGGGCTGAATCACACGCGGCTGGATGCGTTGCGTCGCGGGGCCGCCGCCAATCTGCGCGAGCCGGAAGGGACCGAGCTGCTGGAACAGTGGTGGGGCTGGCGGCCGATGAGCGTCGATGAGGTGCCGATCATCGGTGCGAGCAAGCGCTGGAGCAATCTGTGGCTGGCGACCGCGCACGGCATGCTCGGGGTAAGCATGGCGGCGGCCACCGGCGAGTTGATTGCGTCGATGTTGGGAGGGATGCCGGCGGAGATTGATGCGACGGTGTATGCGCCGGGGAGGTTTGGGGTGTAGGGCGGTGTTCGGTGTTCAGTGTTCGGTGTTCGGTGTTCGGTTGGTTGTCGTCAGGCTCCGTCCGTTTCCCGTTCTCGCGCCGCGTACAATGCCCGCATGACTATCTTTACCCTGCATCGCGGTCGCGTGCCGCTGTTGATCAGTCTGCCGCATGATGGCAGCTTCATTCCCGATGAGATTGCCGCGCGGATGCATCCGGCGGCGCGACGTTCGCCGGATACGGACTGGCATGTGGCGCGGTTGTACGAACCACTGGCCGAGGCCCTGGGCGCCAGCGTGCTGAAGCCGCGGGCGTCGCGTTACGTGGTGGATCTCAATCGGCCGGCGGATGGTCATGCGTTGTATCCGGGCCAGCGCGAGACGGGGCTGGTGCCGACCGTGGGTTTCGATGGCGAGCCGTTGTACCTGGATGGCGGCGCGCCGGACGCCGCGGAAATTGAACAACGGATAACCGGCTATTGGCAGCCCTACCATGACGCCTTGTCGCAGGAACTTGCGCGGTTGTGTGCCGAGCATGGTCGCGCGGTGTTGTGGGAAGGTCACTCGATCCGTAGCCGGGTGCCGATGTTGTTCGACGGCAAGCTGCCGGATTTCAACCTGGGCACGGCGACCGGCACGAGTTGCGGTGCGCCGCTGCAGGCACGGCTGCAGGCCTGTCTGGAATCGCAATCGCGCTTTGCCGTGGCCGTGAACGGCCGCTTCAAGGGTGGCTACATCACGCGTCACTATGGTCGTCCCGATGCCGGCGTGCAGGCGGTGCAACTGGAGTTGGCGCAACTCAACTACATGGACGAGGCGAGCTTCGAATACGACGAGGCAAGGGCACCTGAGGTACAGGCGCAGATCGACCGGTTGCTGCGCATCTGCCTCGAATGAACGCAAGAATTTGCCGTTTCGCGGAAAGCGAAAACAAAGTCAATACGTGACCGCTGCCGCGCGCAGGAAATCACGTGATGTGTTCAGCGTCGGTATTCCGTTGGCGTCGCATTGTCTCCTCGCCGTGCCGCCCGCGTTGCCGGGTTCCGGCCGGGTCCACGGCACCTATCTCGTTCGAGGTTCGACATCATGATGCGCAAACTTCTGATTGCTTCCCTGCTGGTGGCGGGTATCGCGCTCTCCGGTTCCGTGCTGGCGCAGGCGGCGGCCCCGCAGGCTCCGGCGCCGACCGCGCAGGCTGCTCCGGCAGCGAAGACTGCCAAGACCGCAACCCATCACGCGTCACATCACAAACACCACAAGCATCACAAGGCGGCCAAGGCCGCGGCGCCCGCGCCAAAAGCCGGCGGTTGATCGCGTCGCAATCGGGAAACCCGCCGGCTCAGGCCGGCGGGTTCTCTTTTGCCGGCAGCGCGGCAACACACTTGAGCTCGATCGCGATCGGTGTCGGCAGGCTGCTGATGCCAACCGTGGTGCGGCAGGCGTCGACGCCCGCGAAGCACTCCGCATAGATGCGGTTGTAGGTGGCGAAATCGCGCTGCATGTCGGTGAGAAACACGGTGACATCGACCAGATCGGTCCAGTCTGCGCCGCTGGCTTCCAGTACGGCACGGACGTTGGCGAACACTTGCCGACATTGCGCCTCGATGTCGTAGGCGGTCAGTCGGCCATCGGCGTCGTGCAGGTTGCCCGGGATCGCATTGCCGCCGGGCTGGCGTGGGCCGACGCCGGACAGGAACAGCAGGTCGCCGACGCGGCGCGCATGCGGGTAGGCGCCGACCGGTGCCGGCGCGGCATCGGTGCGGATGCCTTCGCTCATGCCTCGCCGGTCCAGCGGCGGGTCAGTTGCACCACCGCGTTTTCATAGGCTTCGGGCAACTGTTCGCGACCACGCACGTCGAGTCCCAGATCGTGGATGTGGCCGTCGTTCAGGCCGTAGATCCACGCATGCACGGCCAGCGGCTGGCCGCGTTCCCACGCCTCGCGCACCACCGTGGTATGGCATACGTTGAGCGCCTGCTCCAACGCGTTGAGTTCGCACAAGTGCGCATGGCGCAGGGCGAACGACTGCGCGGGATCCAGCTTGTCGGCGTGCTTCAGGGCGATGTCGGTGATGTGCCGGAGCCAGTTGTCGATCAGGCCAAGACGGCTTTCCTTGAGCACGGCGCCAACGCCGCCACAACCGTAGTGGCCTACCACCAGGATGTGCTTGACCTTGAGCACGTCCACCGCGAACTGGATGGTGCTGAGCGCGTTGAGATCCGTATGCACCACCACGTTGGCCACGTTGCGGTGCACGAAGATCTCGCCCGGCGGCAGGTCGACGATCTGCGTGGCCGGTACGCGCGAATCCGAGCAGCCGATCCACAGGTATTGCGGAGCCTGCTGTTGCGACAGCTGCTCGAAAAAGGCGGGGTCCTGCACGGTGACCTGGTCGGCCCAGCGGCGGTTGTTGGCAAGCAGGTCTTTCAGTGAATTCATCGGGGCTCCAGAAGTGCGGGTGTGCGTGTCTCAGCTTTGTCCGGGCGACACGCGCCAGGCAATGCAGATGTTTTTGGGTTCGGTGAAGAAATCCAGCGCGTCGCTGCCACCCTCGCGGCCGATACCGGATTGCTTGACGCCACCGAAGGGCGTGCGCAGGTCGCGCAGCAGCCAGCAATTGATCCACACGATGCCGAACTCGAGCTGGCCGGCAAGCCGGTGGGCACGGGAAAGATCCTGCGTCCACAACGACGCGGCCAGTCCGTATCGGCTGTCGTTGGCGATTGCGAGCGCTTCGGCTTCGTCTTCGAACGGGATCAGGCTGACTACCGGGCCGAAAATTTCCTGCTGGTTGGTGACCGCGTCCGCGGCGAGTCCTTCGATGACGGTGGGTGCGATGAACCAGCCATTGCTGCAGCGGCCGGCGGGTCGGATCGCTTCGCCACCGCACAGGATGCGACCGCCTTCGCTGCGCGCCTGTTCGATGCAGCCGAGCACCTTGTCGTAGTGCGCCTGCGAAACCATCGCGCCGAGATCATTGTCCGCGTCGTCGGGATCGCCCACGCGCAGGGCCTGCACGCGGGCCAGATACCGCTCGCGGAAGCTGGCGTAGATCGAGCGCTGTACCAGCAGGCGCGAACCGCACAGGCAGATCTCGCCCTGGTTGGCGAAACCCGAGCGCACGATGGTATCGAGGTTGGCGTCGGACAGATCGGCGTCGGCGAACACGATGGCCGGATTCTTGCCACCCATTTCCAGCGAGACTTTCTTGAACAGGGGGGCGGCGGTGCTGGCGATGTGCGCGCCGGTGGCGGTGCTGCCGGTGAACGAGATCGCCTTGATCGCGGGGTGCTCCACGATCGCCTGGCCCACGGCAGGGCCGCGCCCCTGCACGATGTTCAGTACGCCCGGCGGGAAGCCGGCTTCGATGCTGAGCTCGCCCAGCAGCGCGGCGGTGCAGGGCGTCACCTCGGAGGGCTTCGCCACCACCGTGTTGCCGGCGGCGAGTGCCGGCGCGATTTTCCAGCTGAAGAGATATAGCGGCAGGTTCCACGGACTGATGCAGCCGACCGCGCCCAGCGGCTGGCGCAGGGTGTAGTTGATGGCGGCGGTACCGCCGGCGCCGGCTTCCATCGCGTGGGATTCGCTGCCCCAGCTGATGATCGCGGCGGCGAAATAGCGCAGGTTGCTCACCGCGCGCGGAATGTCCAGCCGGCGCGCCAGGCTCAGCGGCTTGCCGCTGTCGCGCGATTCCAGCGCAGCGAATTCGTCGACTCGTGCCTCGATCAGCGCAGCAAGTTTCTCAAGCAAGCGGGCGCGCTGCTCGATCGGAGTGCCCGCCCAGCCGGGGACTGCACGTGTGGCCGCGTCCACTGCCGCGGAGACATCAGCCGCGTCGGAATCCGGGCAGCGGGCAAACACGATGGCGGTAGCGGGTTCGGGTACATCCAGCCAGCGGTCGTGGATGGGCGCCTGCAGGCGGCCGTCGATCAGATTGGCAAGGCGCAGGATAGGCATCCGTACCATCTTAAATCCAGCGGCCGGCAATTGCACCGGACGCTGGCGTATGCGCGCTTACAACGAGCGCATGCGACCTCCGTCTACCGGCAGGCTGACGCCGGTGATGTAGCCGGCGGCCGGCGAGGCGAGGAAGGCCACCGCGGCGGCGGTCTCGGAGGGATCGGCAAAGCGCCCCATCGGGATTTCGGCCGTCATTTCCTGCTGCACCTGCTGTTCGTCGCGAGCGGATTTCTTCGCGCGTGCCGCCACGATCTGCTCGATGCGCGGCGTCTGGGTGGAGCCTGGCAGCACGTTGTTGACCGTGATGCCCAGCGGCGCCAGTTCCGTCGACAGGGTCTTGGCCCAGCTGGCCACGGCGCCGCGCGTGGTATTGGAGACGCCGATACCCGGGATCGGCTCCTTGACCGAGGTGGAGATGATGTTGACGATGCGACCCCAGCCAGCGTCGCGCATGCCGGGCAGCACGGCCTGCACCAGCACATGGTTGGCCAGCAGGTGCTTGCGCAGGGCATCGAGGAAATCCGGCGGCGTGGCTTCGACGATGCTGCCCGGAGGCGGGCCGCCGCTGTTGTTGATCAGGATGTGCAGTGGCGCTTCGGCAACCAGGTTCTCGACTTGGGCACGCAAGGCGTCGGTGTCCCCGGCGTCCGCCACGATGAAGCCATGTTGCTGGGCGTCGTGGATGCGCGGCAGGCTCTCGACCAGTTCGGCGAGCACGTCTCCGCGCCGCGCCAGTACGGTGACATTGGCGCCCAGCAAGGCCAGTTCGATCGCGCAGGCGCGGCCGATGCCCTGCGACGCGCCGCAGACCAGCGCATGACGTCCACTCAGATCCAGTTGCATGTGGTTGGCTCCGGTTGATGTTGGCGGGCTGCAGCAGCACCGCCGGGTTCGGGCAGGTATCGCGCCCGGCACCTGGCGGAGCACGGGACGGCGAGCTCCTGCATCCGGTCAGGGAAACAGTCGCATCGCCAGCGCGCCCAACCAGCATAACCAACCCAGCCAGGGGCCGTATCGCCACAGGTGGCGCCAGCGGTTGATGACCGGATCGCCCAGCGCCGGTAGCGCAGGCGAGCGAAGCACGTGTTGCATGAGGAACCAGCGGCGCCATCTCGACGGTGCGGCGTGGTCAGCTTCGGCGATCACCTGCCAATGCTGCGGGTAGCGTTCCCGCAGTAGCGTGGCGAGTCGGAAGGGAGCCACGAGGGACATCGCGAACAGGCCGACACCCGCGAGCAGCAGGACCAGGTACAGCAGGATCACGACGAACCACCGCGCTTGCCGCCCCAGGGCAGTGGCAGATTGTTCAGCAGGCCGTCCCCGTTGGGCGCCTTGCCACACACGGCGCTGTCGACGGCTTTCTTGTAGGCCGAGTTCATCAGGCCGATCCACAGCGAGCCATCGGGTCCGTGCGGAATGCTGAAGCTGCCGGTGGAACTCATCTTCAGGGTCGCGGCGGTGGTGGTCGAGAACGATGCCGGCGACTGCTCCCAGTAGGTCTTGCCCGACTGCTGATCGCTCGAGCTGTACACCAGCAGGTAGCGGGCCTGCTTGCTTTCGACCTTGAAACTGCCGAAGGCGCCGGTAGTTTCGTCGCTCCAGCCCATGTGCTCACACAATTGAATGTCCTCGGACCGGATCGCCTGGAAACCGTCATCCAGCAGCACGATGGTCGGCGCAAACAGGTAGCTGTTGTGCAACCAGCGGCCGTTCAATTCCGATTTCACCGCAACCCGGTACGGCAGCTTCACGTCCGTCGGCAGGCGAAACGCCAGGAAATAGCTCTTGGTGCCGTTGAGGTTGGCCACCATGCTGGCGCTGCCCAGGACGAATTTCTGGGGCTGCCATGGCAACAGGTTGCGGTAGGAAAAGTCGGCGAAACTGCTGCAGCAAGGCGTGGCCAGTTGCAGTTGTTGCTGGGCAAGTACCAGCGGATCGCCGGTGTCCTCCGACGGTGGGCGCAGGTTTGGCGGCAGCAGCGCCTTGGCGGCGTGGCAACCGGTCAACGCGGTGGCAGCGGCAAAGACGGCAGTGATGGCGAGAAGACGGTACGGCATGAGCTTGGGTGGATACTCAGAACTCGGCGGTGCCTGCGGCACGGGGATAGGGGATGGCGTCGCGGATGTTGGACAGGCCGCAGATATAGACCAGCAGCCGTTCGAAGCCGAGGCCGAAGCCGGCATGGGGCACTGTGCCATAGCGGCGCAGGTCGCGGTACCAACCGTAGTTGGCTGGATCGAGACCGAACTGGACCATGCGGCGATCAAGGTAGTCCAGCCGTTCCTCACGCTGGCTGCCGCCGATGATCTCGCCGATGCCCGGCGCCAGCACGTCCATCGCCGCCACCGTCTTTTCGTCGTCGTTCAGGCGCATGTAGAACGCCTTGATCGCCTCGGGATAGTTCATGACGACTACCGGACGGCCGACATGTTTCTCGGCCAGGTAGCGCTCATGCTCGGTCTGCAGGTCGATGCCCCAGGCGACCGGGAATTCGAACTTCTGGCCCGACTTCTTCAGGATCTCGATGGCGTCGGTGTAATCGATGCGCTCGAACGGCTTGGCGATGAAGGCTTCCATGCGCGTGATCGCGTCGCTCTGCACGCGCTGGGCGAAGAACGCCATGTCGTCGGCACGCTCGTCCAGCACCGCCTTGAAGATCGCCTTCAGGAAGACTTCGGCGCAATCGGCGTTGGCGGTGAGGTCGGCGAAGGCGATCTCCGGCTCGACCATCCAGAACTCGGCCAGGTGGCGCGCCGTGTTGGAGTTCTCGGCGCGGAAGGTCGGGCCAAAGGTGTAGACCTTGCTCATCGCCAGGCAATAGGCCTCGACGTTGAGCTGGCCCGATACGGTGAGAAATGCCTCGCGGCCGAAGAAATCCTTGCGGAAGTCGATCTTGCCGTGGGCGTCGCGCGGCAGGTTGGCCAGGTCCAGCGTGGACAGCCGGAACATGTCACCGGCGCCCTCGGCGTCCGAGGTGGTGATGATCGGCGTGTTGATCCAGAAGAAGCCCTGCTCGGTGAGATGGCGATGGATCGCCGTCATCATGGTGTGGCGCACGCGGGTCACCGCGCCGAACAGGTTGGTGCGCGGGCGCAGATGGGCGACCTCGCGCAGGAACTCCATCGAGTGCTGCTTGGGCTGGATCGGATAGGTTTCCGGATCGTCGACCATGCCGGTGACGATGATTTCGGAAGCCTGGATCTCGAACGCCTGGCCCTTGCCCTGCGACGGCACCAGGGTGCCGCTGACGATCAGGCCGGCGCCGGCGGTGAGGTGCTTCACCTCGCTCTCGTAATTGGCCAGCGTGGCCGGTGCGACGGCCTGGATCGGGTCGAAACAGGAGCCGTCGGTGACATTGACGAAGGACAGGCCGGCCTTGGAATCACGCCGCGTGCGCACCCAGCCGCGCACGGTCACCGTGTCGCCGGCTTCGATGGCACCGGATAAAGCCTGCTTCACACTGACCACGGCCATGGATTGAAACTCCTGCTGGTTCGCCGCATATCGGCGTGACGGGTTGCCGGCACCGGCACGCTGCGGCGCGCCATGCCAAACGCGCATGATAATGTAGCCATTGCCTGCACCGCGACACCTCGCGTCACGCCATCGAGACCGGATCTGCCGTCATGACCATCAGCATCACCCCCGCCGCGAACGAACGCATGCGCCATTTCCTGGCTTCCACGCCAGCGGCGGCAGGCGTGCGCTTCGGAGTGAAGCGCACCGGTTGCTCCGGTTTTGCCTACGTCGTGGACCTGGCCGAAACGATGGGCGACGACGATCGGCTGGTGGAAGTGGACGGCGTTCCCCTGATCGTCAACGACAAGAGCCTGGCCATGGTTGATGGCACCGTGATCGACTTCCAGCGCCAGGGCCTCAACGCCAGCTTCGTGTTCCACAACCCCAATGCCACGGGGGAATGCGGCTGCGGCGAGAGCTTTACCGTCAGCTGAGCCGTTCGGATCATCAGGTACTGGGTTTTCAATGACTTGCGTGGCGATCGCAAGCCGTCGTACAATTCCGCTTCTGTCCGTACCTGAGAGGGTGCCGGCAGGACACTTGCCTCACCGCACCAGCGGGAGGCTGCCAGGCCGCAAGGCCGCATCCACAAGGAGTCCACCCACAATGACCCTGCGTCATTACGAAGTTGTGTTCATGGTCCATCCGGACCAGAGCGAGCAGGTTCCTGCCATGCTCGAGCGTTACAAGTCGCTGATCGAGGCCGATGGCGGCAAGATCCATCGCCTGGAAGACTGGGGCCGTCGTCAGCTGGCCTATCCGATCGTGAACCTGGCCAAGGCGCACTACGTGCTGCTCAATATCGAAGTGGGCCAGAACGCGCTCAACGAGCTCGAGTCAGGCTTCCGCTTCAACGACGCCGTGCTGCGCCACATGGTGATCCGCCGCGACGAGGCTGACACCGAGCCGTCCTTCATCCTGAAGTCGAAGGAAAAGGACGACGCGAAATCCACCCGTCGCCGTGACGACGACAGCGATGGCGATGGCCGCGGCCGTAGCAGCCGTGACGACAGCGATAGCGACAGCGACAACGATCGCGACAGCGACGACTGATAGGAACCCAAGACCATGTCCAAATTTTTCCGCCGCCGCAAGTTCTGCCGCTTCACTGCCGAAGACGTGAAGGAGATCGACTACAAGGATCTCAACACCCTGCGTCAGTACGTCACCGAGAACGGCAAGATCGTCCCCAGCCGCATCACCGGCACCAAGGCGCGCTACCAGCGTCAGCTGGCCACCGCGATCAAGCGCGCCCGCTTCCTGTCGCTGCTGCCGTACACCGACAACCACGACGTCTGATTGACGTCCGGGATTCGGGATTTGAGATTCGGGATTGGGTAGAAGCGGCAGTGCGCCGCATCGCGCCCTTCCGAATCTCGAATCCCCAATCCCGAATCCCCGCCCTTCGGACAACCGTCCTCTGGCTGCGCCGGGCCACACCGGTGCTAACGAACAGGAATCATCATGGAACTCATTCTTCTGCAGAAAGTCCGCAACCTGGGCAACCTCGGCGACAAGGTCGTCGTGAAGCCAGGTTACGGTCGCAACTTCCTCTTGCCGCAGGGCAAGGCCGTGCGCGCCAACGCAGCCAATCTGGAAGCGTTCGAGAAGCGTCGCGCCGAATACGAAGCCAAGGCCAACACCGTGTTGGCGGACGCCGAGGCCCGCAAGGCCAAGCTCGCCGACGTATCGGTGGAGATCGCCGCCCACGCCAGTGCCGAAGGCAAGTTGTTCGGCTCGGTCGGTCCGCGCGACATCGCCGAGGCTTTGACTGCCAAGGGCCACGAAGTCCACAAGGGCGAAGTGATCCTGGGCGAAGGCCCGCTGCGCAACACCGGCGAGTACGAAGTGGCCTTGCACCTGCATGCCGACGTCCACTCCAGCGTCAAGGTGATCGTGGTCAGCGACAACTGAGCAGGCAAGCAATCTCCCGATATCGGGAAAGCATCCGGGCGCCCCAGGGCGCCCGTTTGTTTTTGGGGCCGGGAGTGGGGAGTCGGGAGAGCGAAAGCCCCGAACACCGAAAACTGAAAACCGAACACGGGTTTTCCACCTTATCCCCACCAACCCACAGCTTATCCACAGACTTGTTGTCTCGGAGGATGAGATGGTCCCGCGTATGATCACGGGTCAGTGCAGCAGCCCGATGGCTGTGGGCATGCTGCCCGATTCCGTGTGAGGTAAGTCGATGTCCTTTGTGCCCGAACGCAAACCCCCTTCGTCGGCGATCGAGGCGCTGCGCGTGCCGCCGCATTCCATCGACGCGGAGCAGGCGGTGCTGGGCGGGCTGATGCTGGCGCCGGCGGCCCTGGACAACGTCGCCGACCGGCTGGCCGAGGACGACTTCTACCGCAAGGATCATCGCCTGATCTGGCGCGCGATCAACGAACTGGCCAACAAGGGCATGCCGTGCGATGCGGTGACCCTGGGTGACTGGTTCGAGAGCAATGGCCTGGCCGAAATGGTCGGCGGCGCCGGTTACCTGATCGAGCTGGCCAACAGCACGCCCAGTGCCGCCAACATTGCGGCCTACGCCGAGATCGTGCGCGAGAAGTCGGTGCTGCGCCAGTTGATCGATGCCGGCACGTCGATCACCGAGGACGGCTATCGGCCCGAAGGCAAGAGCGTGCATGAGGTGCTGGAAAGCGCCGAGCAACGCGTGTTCCACATCGCGGAGTCGGGTGCGCGCGGCAAGAAGGATTCCGTCTCGATGCGCGAGGCGGTGAAGGATGCCTTCAAGCTGCTCACCGAGCGTTACCAGAACCGCGGCCAGCTCACCGGCGTCAGCACCGGATTCACCGACCTGGATGAACTCACCTCCGGCCTGCAGCCGTCGGATCTGGTCATCGTGGCGGCGCGTCCCTCGATGGGCAAGACGGCATTCGCGTTGAACATCGCCGAGGCCGCCGCGCTGGGCAGCAAGAAGGCCGTGGTGGTGTTCTCGATGGAGATGTCCTCCTCGCAGCTGGCATTTCGCCTGATTTCGTCGGTCGGACGCATCCATCAGCAGCATCTGCGCAACGGCACGCTGGAAGAGGAGGACTGGCCGCGTGTCTCCAACGCGATCGCGCTGCTGTCGGAAGCCAAGATCTTCATCGACGACACGCCCAGCCTGTCGCCGGTGGAAATGCGCTCGCGCGCGCGGCGCCTGCATCGCGAGCATGGCGGGATCGGTCTGATCGTGATCGATTACCTGCAGCTGATGCAGGTGCCCGGCAACAAGGAGAATCGCGCCACCGAAATTTCAGAAATCTCGCGTTCACTCAAGGGCCTGGCCAAGGAGTTGAACGTGCCCGTGATTGCCCTGTCGCAGTTGAACCGCTCGCTGGAACAGCGCGCCGACAAGCGCCCGATGATGTCCGACCTGCGCGAATCCGGCGCCATCGAGCAGGACGCCGACGTGATCATGTTCATCTACCGCGACGAGTACTACAACAAGGAATCGCCCGACAAGGGCATTGCCGAAATCATCATCGGCAAGCAGCGCAACGGCCCCACCGACACCTGCAAGCTCACCTTCATCGGCCACTACACCAAGTTCGTGAACTACGCGCCGGATTCGTTCGTGGGAGGGTTTGATTGAGGGCAGGGAATCGGGAATGGGGAATGGAGAATCGTTCGGGCTCGCACGCTCGAGGTGCTTCTGCCCTTGACCCATTCCGATTCCCCATTCCCGATTCCCTGCAGTCATGAGCCGCACCACCGTCGCCACCATCCACCTCGCCGCGCTGCGCCACAACCTGGCGCGGCTGAAAGCGCTGGCGGCGCCGGCGATGGTGATGGCGGTGGTCAAGGCCGATGCCTACGGGCATGGACTGGAGCGGGTGGCGCGCGCGCTCGGCAGCGAGGCTGACGCATTCGCGGTTGCGGCGCTCGGCGATGGCTTGCGCTTGCGCGCGGCGGGGCATCGGCAGCGCATCGTGGTGTTGTCCGGGCCCGACAATGCCGGCGACATCGCCGAGATGCAGCGCCTGCAGCTCGACGCCACGATCCATCACGAATCGCAACTGCAGTGGCTGGCCGAGGCTTCGCCGGCGCGTGGGCGCCTGCGCGTCTGGCTGAAGATCGACAGCGGCATGCATCGGCTCGGGTTTGCCCCCGAACGTGTCGCTGCCGTGCATGCGCAACTTGCGGCGATGGCGGGTATCGATCCCGAGATCGGCCTGCTCACCCACTTCTCCGATTCCGAAGTTTTCGACGGCACGCAGACACCGGCGCAGATCGCGCGTTTTACCGAGGTCACCAGGCAGTTCAGCGGGCCGCGGTCGCTGTCCAACTCCGCTGCCGTACTCGGCTGGCCGGATGCGCGTGGTGACTGGGTGCGCACGGGCGGTCTGCTCTACGGCCTTTCCGTGGTGGACGGCAAGAGCGGCGCCGATTTCGGCTTCCGTCCGGCGATGACCTTGAGCACGCGATTGATCGCCATCAACCGGATCGGCAAGGGCGAGCGCATCGGCTACAACGGCACCTGGACCTGTCCCGAGGACATGCCAGTCGGTGTCGCGGCCGTGGGCTACGGCGATGGGTACCCACGCAGTGCCATCGCCGGCACGCCGGTGCTGGTCGGTGAGCGGCGTGTACCCTTGATCGGACGCGTATCGATGGATCTGGTCACGCTTGACCTGCGTCATGCCCCCGACGCGGCCATCGGAGACCGGGTGACGCTGTGGGGGCCCGGATTGCCGGTGGAAGTCGTGGCGGCGCAGGCCGGCACGATCTCCTACGACCTCACCTGCGGCATGACCCGTCGCGTGCTGTTCGTGGAAGATGACAGCTGAGCGCGATCTTGCGTCTCGCGGTTTGCGACCGCTGCAGGCTAAGCTCGATCTTCCATCCCTTTCATTGATCCGGATCGCTCCATGGCCAAAGCCAAGACTGCCTACGTCTGCACCGACTGCGGCGCAGAGCACAACAAGTGGCAAGGCCAGTGCATCGAATGCGGGGCGTGGAACACGCTCAGCGCCATCGTGCTGGAGCCAGCCACCTCGGGCAAGGCGTCGGTGGGTGCGCAGCGTTCCAGCTACGCCGGCGCCGCCGCCGGCGCGCCGAAGATCACGCCGCTGACGGAAGTCATGCTGACCACCGAGGCGCGCACGCTGACCGGCATCGGCGAGCTAGACCGCGTCTTGGGTGGGGGGCTGGTGCAGGGTTCGGTGGTGCTGATCGGTGGCGATCCGGGCATCGGCAAGTCGACCCTGCTGCTGCAGGTGCTTGGCACCCTGGGCCTGCATCTGCCCAGTGTCTATGTCACCGGCGAGGAATCGCTGGCGCAGGTCGCTGCGCGCGGGCAGCGCCTCGGGCTTGCGCTGGAGCCGTTGCAGGCGCTGGCGGAGACTTGCATCGAGCGCATCCTCGAACAGGCCATGGCGGCGCGCCCGAAGGTACTGGTGATCGACTCGATACAGACGATCTGGACCGAGTTGCTGAGCGCGGCACCCGGTTCGGTGTCGCAGGTGCGCGAGTCGGCGGCCAAACTGACCCGCTTCGCCAAGGAGACCGGCACCGCCGTGTTCCTGGTCGGCCATGTCACCAAGGAGGGCGGTATCGCCGGCCCGCGGGTGCTCGAGCACATGGTCGACGCCGTACTCTATTTCGAAGGCGAGTCCGGCAGTCGCTTCCGCGTGCTGCGCGCGTTCAAGAACCGCTTCGGCGCGGTCAACGAGCTCGGCGTGTTCGCCATGTCGGACAAGGGTTTGCGCGAGGTGCCCAATCCCTCGGCGATCTTCCTGTCCAACCACACCGGGCCGACCTCGGGTAGTGCGGTGATGGTGACCCGCGAGGGCACCCGCCCGCTGCTGGTCGAGGTGCAGGCGCTGGTCGATCAATCCTCGCTGGGCAACCCGCGCCGGGTCACCCTGGGCCTGGAGCAGAACCGGCTGGCGATGCTGCTGGCCGTACTGCATCGGCACGGCGGCGTGGCGGCTTACGACCAGGACGTGTTCGTCAACGTGGTCGGCGGCATCCGCGTGCAGGAAACCGCCGCCGATCTGCCGGTCCTGCTGGCGGTGCTGTCCAGCCTGCGTGACCGGCCGCTGCCCGAACACATGGTTACCTTCGGCGAAGTTGGCCTGTCCGGCGAGATCCGTCCGGTACCCAATGGCGAGGAACGGCTCAAGGAGGCGGCCCATCATGGTTTCCGCCGCGCCATCGTGCCTAAGGCAAACGCACCCAAGAAGGGCAAGGTTGGCGAGATGGAGGTAGTCGGGGTGGAGCGCCTGGGCGAGGCGATCGACGCCTGTCATTGAGCCGTGCTCAACCCATCGGGCGCTGCAGGATCACTTCCAGCACGAACTTGGAGCCGAAGAAGGCCAGTCCCAGCACGGCCATCCCCAACAGGGTGAGGTTGACCGCGCTGCGCCCGCGCCAGCCGTGTCGCCAGCGGCCCCACAGCAGCGCACCGAATATCAGCCATGCCACCACGCTGAGCACGGTGGTATGCACCAGATGTTGGGCGCGGATGTTGTCGATGAACAACAGGCCGCTCAGCAGGGTCAGGGTGAGCAGCGCGAAGCCGGCGCCGATCAGGCGGAACAGCAGGGCTTCGGTCTGGGTCAGCGGCGGCAGCGCGCGCACCAGCAATCCCGGCCGACGTGAGCGCAAGGCGCGTTCCTGCACGGCCAGCAGGAGCGCCAGCACCGCGGCAATCGAAAGCAGGCTGTAGGCGAGCAACGCGATGGCCACGTGCAACTGGATCTGCCAGTCGATCGGCTTGGGCGTCGTCGGCGGTGCCAGGAACACATCCAGACCCAGCAACAGTGCCGCCAGCGGAAACACGAACACGCCGAGCCCGGCGACGGGCCGCGACAGGTTCACCAGCAGGGTCAGCGCGGCGACCACGCAGGCGACCAGAGACAGTGCCGCAAAAAAGTGCAGGTCCAGTCTCCCGCCGTGCGCACCCAGCAGGACAGCGGCCTGCAGCAGCACCGCCACGGTTGCGGTAGCCAGGCCGAGTCGTCGCGGCGTACGTGGGCAACCGGCCAGCGGTGCGGCCAGCAAGGTGGCGGCCGCAACGTAGAGCACGATCGCCAGAATGGAAGGAATGGTCAGCGACATGACCCGGAAGTGTGGCACAGCGCCGCGGACAGGTGAATGTTGGAGGAGGAGTGGCGGCTCACGGTTCCCCAGCGCGGATGCTGCGAAGTGGTGCGTATGGATCGGTGCCGCTATCCTGCTGGGCGGGCTTGCCTGACTGCGACGCGGCGGATATCGCCAACGATCTGTCCATGCCGATGTCGATCCCGCTGGCCCGTACCTGCAGATCGGAACGATTTTCTGCTCGCCAGAGGCGTCCGCTATACTTGCAGGCTCCA
Source organism: Rhodanobacter sp. G2-10 (assembly GCF_055809185.1). Taxonomy (NCBI): domain Bacteria; kingdom Pseudomonadati; phylum Pseudomonadota; class Gammaproteobacteria; order Lysobacterales; family Rhodanobacteraceae; genus Rhodanobacter; species Rhodanobacter sp. G2-10. The sequence goes on from NZ_CM147900.1 coordinate 1,362,237, forward strand.
GAAAACTGCGTGCCAACCCATGTTTGAATCGCTCAGCCAACGCCTTTCCACCACGGTCAATCGCCTGCGCGGTCGTGGCCGCTTGACCGATGAAAACATCCGCGAAGCATTGCGCGAGGTGCGCATCGCGCTGCTCGAGGCCGACGTCGCCCTGCCGGTGGTGCAGGCTTTGATCCAGCGGATCAAGGTGCGGGCGGTCGGTCAGGAAGTCGCCAAGAGCCTGTCACCCGGCCAGGCGCTGGTGAAGGTGGTCAGCGATGAGCTGACCATGGTGATGGGCGTGGCCAACACCGAGCTCAACCTGGCCCAGCAGCCGCCTGCGGTGGTGCTGATGGCTGGCCTGCAGGGCGCCGGCAAGACCACCACGGTCGCCAAGCTGGCGCGGCTGCTGACCGAGCGCAAGAAAAAGAAGGTGATGGTGGTCAGCTGCGACGTCTATCGTCCGGCCGCGATCGAGCAGTTGCGCACGCTGGCCGAACAGGTCGGCGTGAAGTTCTTCCCGTCCGAGGCCGGCCAGGATCCCGTGCGGATCGCGAAGGATGCGGTCGCAGCGGCGAAACGGGAAGTCGTCGACGTGCTGCTGGTCGACACCGCCGGCCGCTTGCACGTGGATGAGGCGATGATGGCCGAGATCAAGGCTCTGCACGCCGCGATCACGCCAATCGAGACCCTGTTCGTGGTCGATTCCATGACCGGTCAGGATGCCGCCAACACGGCCAAGGCGTTCGATGAGGCGCTGCCGCTGACTGGCGTGGTGCTGACCAAGACCGATGGTGACGCCCGTGGCGGCGCCGCCTTGTCAGTACGTTACGTGACCGGCAAGCCGATCAAGTTCCTCGGCGCGGGCGAGAAGAGCGACGCGCTGGAGCCGTTCCATCCCGATCGCCTCGCGCAGCGCATCCTCGGCATGGGCGACGTGCTGTCGCTGGTGGAGGAGGTCGAGCGCAAGGTCGATCAGGACAAGGCGCAGAAGCTGGCCCAGAAGGTGATGAAGGGCAAGCGCTTCGACCTGAACGACATGAAGGACCAGCTGGAACAGATGGGCAACATGGGTGGCCTGGCTGGCCTGATGGACAAGTTGCCGGGCGTGTCCAGCCTGCCTGACAGCGTCAAATCCAAGGTCAATGATGGTGAAATGAGCAAGATGATCGCGATCATCAACTCGATGACCAAGAAAGAGCGCCGCCATCCGAACCTGCTCAACGGTTCGCGCCGCGCCCGCGTGGCCCGCGGCTCCGGCACCCAGCCGGCCGACGTCAACCGCGTGCTGAAGCAGTACATGCAGATGGAAAAGATGATGTCCAAACTGGGCAAGGGCGGCAGCAAGGGCCTGATGCGCCAGATGCGCGGTGCGATGAAGGGCATGGGCGGGATGGGCGGGTTGCCGCCGATGCGGTGAAAGAGCGAGAAGTGAGGGGAGAGGAGTGAGAAGAGAGAGAATGCGAAAACGGCCTCTCTCACTCCGCACTCTTCTTCGCGCGCTCCTGCTCTCCAGCCCTTCCATTTTCCCGAAAACCCGCTAAAATGCCCCGTTTACCGCGCACGACTCTCGTGCGCCTGCCGCTGATTCGGCATTTTCGGAGTTCTACCATGGTCAAGATTCGTCTTTCGCGCGGTGGCGCAAAGGGCCGTCCGTTCTACCACGTCGTTGTGACCGATCAGCGCAGCAAGCGCGACGGCCGCAACATCGAGAGCGTCGGCTATTACAACCCGGTTGCGTCGGGCAAGGACAAGCGTCTCGAGCTGAACGTTGCTCGCGTGCAGGAGTGGGTTGGCAAGGGTGCGCAGATGAGCGACAAGGTCGCCGCCCTGGTCAAGGAAGCCGGCAAGCTGCAGCAGCAGCCGGCAGCCTGAGCATGACGACAGCCGGTCGGCGCGTCCTGATCGGGCGCATCGTCGGGCTGTATGGTGTGCAGGGTTGGCTCAAGATCGAATCCTGGGCCGAGCCGCGCATGCGGATCTTCGATTACCAGCCGTGGCTGCTCGGTGAAGCGCCAGATGGTGAAAGGGAGATCACGGGAGTGAAGGGTCGCGCACAGGGCAAGGGCATGGTGGCCCAATTGCCCGGGGTGGACGACCGGGAACAGGCAGCCAGGCTGATCGGTACCGACATCTACGTCGCCCGTGAGCAGTTGCCCGCCCCCGCGAAGGATGAGTATTACTGGGTCGATCTCGAAGGACTCGAGGTGGTCACCACGCAGGACGTGAAGCTGGGGCGGGTCAGTCACCTGTTCGCCACCGGTGCCAACGATGTCGTGGTGGTGAGGGATGGCGCGCGCGAGCGGCTGATCCCTTTCGTCCAGGGTTCGTATGTGCGTTCGGTGGATTTGTCTGCAGGGCGCATCGTGGTGGACTGGGATCCTGAATTCTGACGTCGCCGGGCAGCGGGACTTGAGGAACGCGGATCATGCGCATCGACGTCGTCAGCCTGTTTCCCGACTTCGTGCGCCAGTGTGCCGCGGTTGGTGTGGTGGGACGCGCGCAGCAACGCGAGTTGTTGCAGGTGGAAGCCTGGAACCCGCGCGACTACGCCACCGACAGGCATCGCAGCGTGGACAGCAGCTCGTATGGCGGCGGTCCGGGCATGGTGATGATGATCGAGCCCTTGCGCACGACCCTGGCGGCCATGCGCGAGGCAGCACCGGAACCGGTGCACCTGATTTATCTCAGTCCGCAGGGAGCGCGGCTGACGCAGGGCAGGGTGGAGGCGCTGGCGAAACTGCCGCGCATCGGCCTGCTTTGCGGACGTTACGAGGGAGTGGACGAGCGTCTGCTGGCGCACGAGGTCGACGAGGAGCTTTCCATCGGCGATTATGTGCTGTCCGGCGGTGAACTCGCCGCGGCGGTGATCATCGACGCGGTGGGACGTTTGCAGGATGGCGCGTTGAATGACGCGGCGTCGGCCGAGCAGGATTCATTTTCGGATGGGCTGCTCGATTGTCCGCATTATGCGAAACCGGTGCGTGATGCGCTGGGTGATGTGCCGGAGGTGTTGCTGTCCGGTGACCATGCGGCAATCGCCCGCTGGCGCCTCAAGCAAGCACTGGGACGAACCTGGTTGCGACGGCCGGACTTGTTGTCACAGCGTGCACTGGATGCTGAATCCCGTGCGTTGCTGGAAGAATTCCGCCGTGAGCATGCTTCGCAGCATCAGGCACGGCACGAGGATGCGGCCGAATGACGACCGCAGTTTTGATATCGCTTTAAGTGAACCGACAGGTGCGCCATGAACAAGATCATTGAACAGTTCGAATCCGAGCAGATCACCCGCCAGCTGCCGGACTTCGGTCCCGGCGACACCGTGGTCGTGAACGTCAAGGTGAAGGAAGGTAACCGCGAGCGCGTGCAGGCGTTCGAGGGCATCGTCATCGCCAAGCGCAGCCGCGGTCTGCATTCGGCCTTCACCGTGCGCAAGATTTCGCACGGCACCGGCGTGGAGCGCGTGTTCCAGGCGCACAGCCAGCAGATCGACTCGGTGACGGTGAAGCGCCGGGGCAAGGTGCGCGGCGCCAAGCTGTACTACCTGCGTGGCCTGGAAGGCAAGGCTGCCCGCATCAAGGAAGACATCGCCGCCGCTGCCGCCGCCAAGGCCAATGCCAAGGCTGCTGCCGCCGCCGCTGCCGAGTAAACCACTCGCGCCAGCAATGGGCTGCACAAGAACCCCTGCGGAGCGATCCGCGGGGGTTCTTGCTTGTGGCAAGCCGTAGGGCGGGCTCTGCCCGCCGTTGCCTGTCGAGGCGCGACCCAAGGCGGCGGGCGGAGCCCGCCGTACGAAAACATGAGAGACGCCCCGGCTTTGCTGTTACTCCAGCCGCTGCGGCACCTGCAGGGAGTTGCCCTGCGCGAAATCCACGCCGCAGGAGAACAGCAGCGACGTGCTGGTGGGGTTCCCGATCCACTCGGCGGGCATGCCGTAGGGCGGGCTCTGCCCGCCGTTGCCTTTCGGGGCGCGGCCAAAGGCGGCGGGCGGAGCCCGCCGTACGAAAACATGAGAGACGCCCCGGCTTTGCTGTTACTCCAACCGCTGCGGCACCTGCAGGAAGTTGCCCTGCGCGAAATCCACGCCGCAGGAGAACAGCAGCGACGTGCTGGTGGGGTTCCCGATCCACTCGGCGGGCATGCCGTAGGGCGGGCTCTGCCCGCCGTTGCCTTTCGGGGCGCGGCCAAAGGCGGCGGGCGGAGCCCGCCGTACGAAAACATGAGAGACGCCCCGGCTTTGCTGTTACTCCAACCGCTGCGGCACCTGCAGGAAGTTGCCCTGCACGAAATCCACGCCGCAGGAGAACAGCAGCGACGTGCTGGTGGCGTCCTCGACCCATTCGGCAATGGTCATGCGCTTGAGGCTGTGCGCCTGCTGGCAGATTTCGGTGATCTTTTTCTGGCTGTCAGGGTGCTGCGGCAAATCGGCCATGTGGCTGCGGTCGATCTTCAGGTAGTCCGCGTCGATGTGATTGAGCAGCTGGAACGAGTTCAGGCCCGAACCGAACTGCTCCAATGCAAAGCTGCCGCCCAGCTTCTTCCAGCCGTTGACGAACTCCTGCGCCGGCCGCAACAAGGTCATCACCTTGCTCTCGGTCATCTCCAGCACCAGGTGGCTGTGCTTGAGCTTGGCGGCACCGAGGCGCTCTTCCAGCCACGGCAGCAGCGTCTCGTCCTGCAACGAGGCGGCAGTGAGCTTGACGAAAAACGTGGTGGGCAGAGCCTGCGATTCGCGTGCCTGCAGCACGCGGATGGTTTCGGCGAGCACCCAGCGGTCGATGGCGCCGGTGAGGTTGTGCTTCTCGGCGATCGGCATGAAGAACCCGGGCAAGACCTCGCCTTGCGGTCCATTCATGCGCAGCAGGATTTCCGAGAACTCGCCATCGACATCCTGCAGGCTGATCGTCTGCTGGTGATACAGCACCAGGCCATTGTTTGCCAGCGCCTGTTGCAGCAGATCGAGCCAATAGTGTTCACGCTCCTCGTCGGCTTTCTCGCGGGCAGCCGGGTCGTGAATTTCGACCTGGCTGCCGCCCAGGTTCTGGGCAGTGCGCAGGGCGTGGTTCGCCTGGTTGAGCAGCAGCTCGCTGTTGGCGTTCTTTTCGCCCAACAGGCTGCCGCCGACGCTCGCGGTGACCGTGATCGAGCGCGTGCCGGCGTCGAAGATCTCGCTGCTGACGCTGTGTTGCAGTTTGGCAATCCAGTCCCGGATCGCCTCGTCCGAACGCGAGTCGAGCACCACGCCCAGCGTGTGCTCGGCGAGCATGCCGGCGATGTCGTCGGCGCCAAGCAGCATGCGGATGCGGTCGGCGAAGCCCGCCAGGAGCTCGTCGGCCTTGCCCAGGCCAATGCCGTTGACCAGCGAGGTCCAGTTGTCCGGCTCGATCAACAGCAGCGATTGCCCCTTCTTGCCCTTGGCGGCCGCGGTCACGGCGTCGTCGATGCAGACCAGCATGTGCTGGCGGTTGTAGAGACCGGTGACGGCATCGCGCTGCAACTGCTCCAGTATGGCCGGGTCGACCATCTGTCGACGGAACACGATCTGCAGGCAGCGCTCGCCCTCGAATGTGGCCGGCGCGAACTCCACGGTGGCGTCGAAGCGGCTGTCATCGGCGCGTCGTGCGCGCAAGGTGAGCTGGGCCGGGAACTTGCCCTGGTGAGCCTGTCCGCGCAGCAGGGCCTTCATTTCGTCGGCGTTCGCCGCGTCGATCATGTCGAGCAGGGGCAAACCAAGCAGATCATCGAAACTTTCGTAGCCGAAGGTATCGAGATAGGCCTGGTTGGCGCGGACATGCATGCCTTCGTGGACATAGGCGATGGCGTCGGTGGAGGAGTCGAGCAGGGCATCGCAGCGTCGCTCGGTTTCGCGCAGCGCGGTGTGCAGCCAGCGAACCTGACGGCGCGTATGCAGCGATTCGAATTCGCGCTTGAGGACCGCAATCAACTGCTTCGGATGGCTCCTTGAGGCAACCCCGCGAGCACCGTGCACGAAAAGGTTGGCCACCAGTTCGTTGTCCATGTTGGCAACCAGGCCGACCAGTGCGAAATCGCGTCCGTAGGCCTCCAGCACGCCCATGGTTTCATCCAGGGTGACGTCAGTCACCGCCGGGTCGAACATCACCACGTCCGGCTCCAGCTCGTTCACCGCTGCCTGCAGCTGCTCGACGTTGGTGGCGCGCGCCGGCCTGACGGCAATGCCGCTGTTGCGCAACAGGCTGATGATCTGTTCGGCCTCTTCGAGCGAGTTCTCGACGAACAGGATCTTTATGACGAAGTCTTTTTTCATGGAGTGGGGCGTGGTCCGTGGTTCGATGAGGGTGCTGCCTGATAGCCCGCCAGATCGCTGTCAATGAGTGTTTGTAACGGATTCCGCGGTCGGCCGCCAGCGGGAACGGGGTTTGCAGCAGACTTTGGCCGGTTCGGCATGACAGGTTACAGCGGCCGTTTGGCGGAATCGCCCGCCACTTCGCGCACCAGGCGGGGGACGAGGTATCCGGGCAAACGTGTGCGCAATTGCTGCAGCAGGCCCAGGGCCAGGTCGTCGCTGACTTCGAAATGGGCGGCACCTTGCACCCGGTCCAGTTGGTGCAGGTAATACGGCAGCACGCCGGCGGCGAACATCCGCTCGGACAGCGCGGCCAGCGTCGCGGCGTCGTCATTGACGTCACGCAGCAGCACCGACTGGTTCAGCAGGCTGGCGCCGGCACCGCGCAGTCTGGCACAGGCCTGGTCCACCCCGGCGTCGAACTCGTTGGCGTGGTTGGCGTGCAGGACGACCACCTTCTGCAGCGGCAGCGCCTCCAGCCAGGCGATGAAGTGGTCATCGATCCGCTCGGGCAGGACCACCGGCAGGCGTGTGTGGATGCGCAGCCGGATCACCTGCGGCAAGTCGGCCAGGCCCTGGGTGAGTTCCTCCAGCTTGTGCGTTGCCAGTGCCAGCGGGTCGCCGCCGGACAGGATCAGCTCGCGAATCGACGGGTCGGCGCGCACTTGGGCCAGAGCCTCGCGCCACCGGGACGCCGCAGCGATCTCCTCGTTGTAGGGGAAGTGGCGGCGGAAGCAATAGCGACAGTTGATCGCGCAACTGCCGCTGGCAATCAACAAGGCACGCCCATCGTACTTGTGCAGCAGGCCATGCCCCGCCTTCGATGCCATGTCGCCCACCGCGTCAATGCTGTAGCCCTCGACCTGGTCGTGTTCGGCGCGCTGCGGCAGCACCTGCAGCAGCAGGGGGTCGCGCGCGTCCCCGTGGCGCATCCGGGCCACGAAGCCGCGTGGGACTCGTAGCGCAAAGCCGGCGTCGTCCGCTGGCAGCAGGTCGCTGCGCTCGCCCAGACCCACCATCCGGAGCAGTTCGACGGGGTCGGTGATGGCGTTGCGCCACAGTTCGCGCCAGTCGGTTGCAGGCGAAGATAGGCGTGCGCTGGGGCTTGCGGTTATCATGGCGGGCCTTGGGCGGGCCGTTTGGCCCGTAAAAGATACCCATTTTAGCCGCCCTGCAAGGCGGTTTTACCTTTGGAGCAGACAGCGCATGGCGACCCTTGGCCTCAATGACGTCAAAACGGGCAAGAAGATCCTTCACAACGGCGATCCCTGGATCATCACCGAGGCGGATTTCATCAAGCCGGGCAAAGGCCAGGCCTTCACCCGCATCCGCATCCGCAACCTGAAGGATGGCCGCACCACCGAGCAGACGCTGAAGTCCAGCGACTCGTTCGAGGAAGCCGACGCGACCGATACCGACATGCAGCTGTCCTTCATCGACGGCATCGGCAAGGACCGCGTCTGGAACTTCATGAACATGGAGACCTTCGAGATGGTGCCCGCCTCCCTCGCCGCGATGGGCGATGCCTGGAAGTGGCTGAAGGGTGAGGAGGAATGCGTGGTGACGTTGTTCAACGGCGCCATCGTTGCCGTGCAGCCGCCGAAGTTCGTCGAACTGAAGATCGTCGAGACCGATCCGGGCGTCCGTGGCGACACCTCGGGCGGTGGCGGCAAGCCCGCCACGCTGGAGACCGGCGCCGTGGTGCGCGTGCCGCTGTTCGTCAATCAGGACGAAATCATCAAGGTTGACACCCGCACCGGCGAGTACGACAGCCGAGTGAAGTGACCCACTGGCGCGCGATCCGTGCGCGCCTTCGCCCGCTCTCTCCGGTTCCGCCGGGACCAGAGCTCGAAAGGGGCGGCGACCGCAAGGTGCCGCCCCTGGTCATATCCATCCCCGCAATGAAAGGTGAAGCATGAGCCATTCCGCCCCGCAGCCCGTTGATCTGGTCATCGAAGCGCGCTGGGTGGTGCCGGTCGAACCCGATGCCGTGGTGCTGGAGCAGCACGCGGTGGTGGTGGATGGGGACGTGATCGTGGCGGTCCTGCCGATCGCCGACGCGCGTGCCGCCTATGCGCCGCGTGAGCGCGTCGAGCTGGGCGAGCATGCCCTGATTCCCGGCCTGGTCAACAGCCACACGCACAATCCGATGACGCTGCTCCGCGGCCTGGCCGACGACCTGCCGCTGATGGTGTGGTTGCAGGAACACATCTGGCCGGCGGAAGCGAAGGTGATCGGGCCGGAATTCGTGCGCGACGGCGTGGAGTTGGCCGTGGCGGAGATGCTGCGCGGCGGGACTACCTGTGCGAACGAGAACTACTTCTTCCCGGACGTGATCGGTGCCACCTATCGCAAGCTGGGTTTCCGCGCCGTGGTCGGGTTGCCGGTGATCGAATTTCCCACCGCCTGGGCGAAGAGTCAGGACGAATATTTCGAGCGTGCGGCCGAGGTGCACGACAGCTTCATCGGTGATCCGCTGGTCAGCACCGCGTTCGCGCCGCATGCGCCCTATACCGTGTCGGACGAAAGCTTCGAGCGCATCCGTGTGCAGTCCGATCAACTCGACATCCCGGTGCACCTGCACACGCACGAGACCGTCCAGGAGATCGAGGACGAGAAGAAGAAGAGCGGGCTGCGCCCGTTCCAGCGCCTGCAGAAGCTGGGTCTGGTCAACGATCGCCTGATTGCCGTGCACATGACCCAGGCCACGGAGGGCGAGATCGCCGCCTGTGCCAGCGCTGGCGTCTCGGTGGTGCATTGCCCGGAGTCCAACCTCAAGCTGGCCTCCGGCTTCTGCCCGGCCGAGCAGTTCCGGCGAGCCGGGGTCAACCTGGCGATCGGCACGGATGGCTGCGCTTCCAACAATGACCTGGACATGTTCGGCGAGATGCGCACGGCCGCGCAGCTGGCCAAGGCGGTGGCCAGGGATGCCGCGGCCTTCGATGCGGCTTTCGCTCTGCGCGCGGCCACGCTCAACGGCGCGAAGGCGATGGGTCTGGAGGCGAAGATCGGCTCGATCGAGGTCGGCAAGCAGGCCGATCTGGCCGCGGTGCGGCTCAGTGACCTGGAGACGCAGCCGCTGTTCCACGTCGCTTCGCAGCTCGTCTATGCCTGCAACCGCCAGCAGGTGACCGATGTCTGGATTGCGGGACGCCGCAAGCTCGCCGCGCGCCAGTTGCCCGACATGGACACCACGGCGATCCTGCAGCGCACGCGCGCCTGGCGCGAACGCATCGCCGCCATCTGAAGAAGCCTGGCCATGAATCGTTATTTGATCCTGGCGATGCGTCGCCCCGCGTTCGATCCGGCCGTGGTGCCCCGTCATTTGCACTATCTGGATGGCCTGCGCGAGCAGGGCCGGCTGGAGTTGGCCGGCCCATTCGGCGACCAGTCCGGCGGTGCCTATCTGCTGCACGCCGCCGACCTGGCGGAGGCGACCACCGTCGCGCACAACGACCCGGCCCACCTCAGTGGCGGCTGGCAGCTCACCGTGTACGAATGGCGGGCCAAGTAAACTGCCCGGCGAGCCACCAGTGTGGCGCAATACGAGGATTCCACCATGCAAGCAGCGCAGCCCGTTCCCAACGTGAGCCCGGAGGAGATCGCCCGCTTCGATACCCTGGCAGCACGCTGGTGGGATCCCGATGGCGAATCACGCCCGCTGCACGACCTCAACCCGGTACGCGCGGACTACATCGCGGCCCGCACGGATCTGCGTGGCTCGCGCGTCGCCGATGTCGGTTGCGGCGGCGGGCTGCTGAGCGAGACGCTGGCGCGTGCCGGTGCGCAGGTTACCGCGATCGATCTTGGCGAGAAGGTGATCGGGGTCGCCAAGCTGCACCTGCACGAGTCGAACCTGGACGTCGATTACCGGGTGCAATCCTCGGCCGACCTTGCCGCCTCCGAGCCGGCCAGTTTCGACGCCGTTTGCTGCATGGAACTGATCGAACACGTGCCTGATCCCGCCGCGCTGATCAACGACCTGGCAGCGATGCTGAAGCCCGGTGGCCGCCTGTTCCTGTCCACCATCAATCGCACCCCGGCGGCGTTCGGCGCGGCGATCATCGGGGCCGAGTACGTGATGAAGATGCTGCCCCGCGGCACGCACCACTACGCGCAGTTCCTCAAGCCTTCCGAGCTGGCGCGGCTGCTGCGCCATGCGGGACTGGAGCTGGAGGACGTCCAGGGCATGGCCTACAACCCGCTCAGTCGCAAGGCGTGGCTTACCCCGATCACCGCCGTCAACTACGTGCTCAGCGCGCAAAAGCCGGCATGAGCAAGCGCTTGCCGCAGACGGTCGCCGGCGTGCTGTTCGATCTCGACGGAACCCTGCTGGACAGTGCGCCGGATTTGTACGCCGCGCTGCAGGCGCAATGCGTCGAGGAAGGTATCGAGCCGCCACCGTACGCACCGGTGCGCCAGGTGGTGTCGCGTGGTGCCCGCGCCGTGCTCCGGTGTGCTTTCGCGGCACGTGGCGAAGCGGCGGTGGAAGCATTGGTGCCCCGTTACCTGGAGCTGTACCAGCAGGTCATGGCCCGGCAGACCAGCGCGTTCGACGGCGTGGATGATCTGCTCGCGCGGCTGGAGAGTCGCGGTTTGCGCTGGGGCATCGTCACCAACAAGGCCGCCTTTCTCACCGACGAACTGGTCGGCCGCATCGGTTGGGCGGAGCGCGCCAGTGCGGTGGTTTCCGGCGACACCTTGGCGGTGAAGAAGCCCGATCCGGCGCCGGTCCTGCTGGCTTGCGCCCGCGCCGGGGTTGCACCGGCGGCATGCCTGTTTGTCGGCGACGATCGTCGCGACATTCAGGCCGGCGCGGCAGCGGGCCTGTTCACGGTGGCGGTGACCTGGGGCTATCTGGACGGCGGCGACCCACATGCCTGGGGTGCCGACGCCGTGGTGGATCATCCCGCCGAGCTGGCCGCGCTGTTGCAGCTGGAGTCGAGCGTCGCATGATCGAGCTGGTCGAACAGAGTGCAGTGCTGCAGGGATTCATCGACAAGTGGTTGGCGGTACAACCGCAGCAACGCGTCGCGCTTGCCTTTGTCGATGGCCGGCGCTATCCCGGCCATGTCGCGCTGGCTGCGCTGGAACAGGAACTGCTCGGCGCCGCCTACGGCATACGCGAGCCACAGGTGGCCGCCGCCAAGCTTGGGTGGTGGGCCGAAGAGCTGGCGGGCGCTGCGGCCAGTGGCGGTCGTCATCCGCTGACCCAGGTGCTGTTTGATGATGAGCGCGCCCATGCCATCACCAGCGAACTGTGGCTGGCGCCCGTGCGCGCGGCGATGGAGCAGCTGGAGCAGGGCACGGCCGCCGACTATTCCGGCCAGATCCAGGCCGCGATGCCGTTGCATGGAGCGCTGGCGGCGCTGGAGACGTCCTGGTGGTACGGCGCCGATGCTTCGCCCACGCGCGCCGCTCAGGTCGCGGTGCTGAATCACTTGCTCCATGTGCTACTGCGATTGGATTCCGACGCGGACTGCGATCGGTTGGCATTGCCGATGGCGCGGCTGGCGCGACACGGCCTGGATCGCACGCAGCTGCGCAAAACCAGTGCGCAGCGACAACAGGCAGTCAAGGCGCAGCTCGGGGATTTGCTGGCCAGTTGGCGTGGCTCGACTGCCCTGCCGGGTCCGCTCAGCGTGTTTCGTGCGCTGGAGTCGTCTCACGCCAGCAAGCTGGCGCGCCGTGCCGCGCGCTCCGCCGACGCGCTGGCCACGCTGCAGGCGGGTCAGCCGCGAACCCGTTTGTCCACCGCGCTGCAGGCCTGGCAGGCCGCTCGAGCCTGGCAGCGTCAGTGCCGTTGAGTTGGCCCGATACACAGCGTTTCCACCATGCCACTATTGTGCCCGGGGCCGTATGCCCCAAGATTGTCAGCTTTGCGGCGAGATGCTTCGCCGAGGTCAGGACCCCCACCATGCCGAATCAGGAAAACACCGCCCGCCTGCTGCCCGACGTCGCCGTCCATGCACAGCCCCATCTTGCGGGCGCGCTGGATTGGGTCGGCATGGCCGACATCCAGGTTCCGGTGCTGTTCGATGCGGGCGACGGACAGGCACAGCGTGCCAGTGCCAGGGTCGGTGCCTTCGTCAACCTGAAGCGGCCGGACAAGCGCGGTATCCACATGTCGCGCCTGTACCTGCAGGTGGAACAGGCACTGAGCACGCAGGTCCTCGGCGCCGACACGCTGAAGGCGCTGCTGCGCGGCTTTCTTGATTCGCACGCGGATCTGTCCGATCGCGCCTGTCTCAGCATTCATTTCGAACACCTGGTGCGCCGCCCGGCGCTGAAGAGCGCCAACAGTGGCTGGCGCGCGTATCCGGTGTGCGTCGAGGCCAGCCTGGTCGGCGACGAGTTCTTGCTGGAGTTCGGTACCGAGGTGGTTTATTCCTCGACCTGTCCGGCATCGGCGGCGCTGTCCCGGCAGCTGATCCAGGACCAGTTCACGCACGATTTCGAGCCCGGTCAGCCGCTGCAGCATGCGGCCGTGCTGGCCTGGCTGGGCAGTGAGAAGGGCATTGTTGCCACCGCCCATGCGCAGCGCAGCGTGGCGCGTCTGCGCGTGCGTCCCGTGGCTGGCGTCGGCTTCCATCTGATCGGGCTGATCGATCGGGTCGAGCAGGCCTTGGGCACGCCAGTGCAGACCGCGGTCAAGCGCGAGGATGAGCAGGCCTTCGCCTTGGCCAACGGCGGCAACCTGATGTTTTGTGAGGATGCGGCACGACGCATCCAGAAAGCGCTTGATGTCGACGATCGTCTGGGCGACTTCCACGTGCGCGTCGAGCATCAGGAGAGCCTCCACCCGCATGACGCGGTGGCCTACGCCAGCAAGGGCGTGGAGGGCGGTTACGGTTCGGTGGGCTAGCGCGCCTGTGGTCTGTTGCCGCAGTGTGCGGGCGGGTACAGAATTTGCGGATACAGCGGGACTCGTTCCGCTCGCGACCACGATCAGTGGGAATCGTGGGATTCCTGGTGATCGCGGCAGCGCCGGAAACGAAAGTGTTCGGGCACCGGGTCTTCGCCACCGTCGCACAGTGGCTGGCAGCGCAGCAGTCGCCAGGCGGCCAGCAGGCTGCCGCGTCCTGGCCCGAAACGCGTTACCGCAATCCGTGCATAATCGGAGCAGGTGGGGTGGAAGCGGCAGCGCGCGCCAAGCAGAGGGCTCAGCCAACGCTTGTACAAACGAAGCAACCACAGTATCAATCGGGTCAGGATGTTCACATTGCCGGAACGGCGTGCAGCGTGTAGTGGTACAAGTATTCCAGAAACAGGCTTGCCGGTGTGGGGCACATCGGCTATAACACCCGGCCGCCACGGCCAACCAAGGTGAAGGGATATGGCGAAAACCAAAGCGAGCTCGACCGCCACCAAGGCGCACAAAGGCAAGACGTCGACCAAGGCCGCTGCTGGCAAGGCGAAGGCCGCCACAGGCAAGGAGCGAATCGTGAAGAGCGCCAGCAAGTCATCCGCCAAGTCATCCACCAAGCCGGTGGCGCGGGCTGCCGTGAAGAAGGCTGCACCAAAGCCGGCGGCCAGCAAGACTTCCGCGAAGAAGGCGGTGCCGGCGAAAAAGGCTGCGGCCAAGAAGGCGCCGGCCAAAAAGGCTCCAGTCAAGAAGGCGCCAGTCAAGAAGGTGCCGGTCAAGAAGGCGCCGGTCAAGAAGGCGCCAGTCAAGAAGGCGCCAGTCAAGAAGGCCCCGGTCAAGAAAGCACCAGCCAAGAAGGCTCCCGTCGCGAAGGTTGTTGCGAAGAAGCCTGCTCCGGGCAAGGCCGTCGCCAAGAAGCCTGCACCAAAAACCGGCGCAGCGAACAAATCGGTAGCCAAGCCTTCCGGCAAGGCCGCCGGCAAGAAACCAGCCACGCCGGTCGCGTCACCGCGCAAGGCTCCGGCGAAGCACGCTGCCCGGCCGGAGCCGGTGGCAGCGGCGAGCAAGTCATCTGCGTCGTCCACGAGCAGGCTCTTCAAGGGCAAAGTGGCGAGCGCTACAGCCATGGTGACGCCCAAGGCGGCCCCCCCAGCCGGGCGTTCTGCTTCCTCCCACAAGAAATCGAAGAATTCGTCGTCCCCAATGAATAAACTGGCAACAAAACAACTTGATAATGGCGTCACCCGTGAAGACGGGCGCTACGCATTACCCTCCACCAGCACCATCGATTTGCCCAAGGACTACCGCCCCTCCAGTGACGAGGAGTACATGAGTCCGCGGCACCTGGCCTACTTCCGCAACAAGCTGCGCACCTGGCGTGACCAGTTGGTGGAAGAATCGCGCCAGACCATGGACAACCTGCGCGAGGAAGTGCGGGACGTCGGCGATGAGGCCGAGCGGGCCACCCGCGAGACGGAAAATTCGCTTGAGCTGCGTACCCGTGATCGCTACCGCAAGCTGATCTCCAAGATCGACAAGGCCCTGCGCCGCATCGAGGAAGGGAGCTACGGCTTCTGCGAAGAGACCGACGAGGAAATTGGCGTCGACCGGCTCGATGCGCGGCCGATCGCCACGCTCTCGCTGGATGCGCAGGAGCGCCGTGAGCATCTGCAGAAGCAGATGGGCGACTGACGCTTCGGAGCATCGAGGCTGAATCCGCAAAACCCCGCCTTCGCGCGGGGTTTTGCGTTTGGTTTCCCGGGTGTTGCAGGGCAGGCTGCAGCTCAGGCTAGCGCTGCGGCATAGCCTTTCAGTTTGGCCAGGGTCGCCGCCAGGCCATTGGAGCGGGTGGGGGACAGGTGCTTGGCCAGGCCGATGGCGCTGATGAACCTGGGTTCGGTGGCAACGATCTCGCTGGCGGGACGATCGGAGTACACCCGCAGCAGCAGTGCGAGCAGGCCGGAGACGATGGCCGAGTCGCTGGTTGCCTCGAAGTGCATTTTCTCGGCGTCGCCACTGGGCACCAGCCACACCATCGACTGGCACCCATGCACACGATAGGAATCGGTCTTGCATGCTTCGGGAAACGGCGGAAGTTGTTTGCCGAGGTCGATGAGGTATTGGTAACGCTCGGACCAGTCGCCGAAGAGCGAAAACTCCTCGGCAATTTCCTGCTGGGCGTGCTCGGCGCTGGGGTTGGCCATGTCGTTCATCCGGGCATTATCGCGCAGGGCAGGCCCGCTGGTGAAACCCCGGATCGATGGCTCACTGCTTCACTACGCTCCAGCGTGTGCCTTGCGCACCGTCCTCGATCGCGATGTTCATGCCGGCCAACTCGTCGCGGATCGCGTCGGCACGCTTGAAATCGCGCGCGGCGCGTGCGCTGCGTCGTTCCTCCAGCAAGGCCTCGATCCGGACGGCATCGACGGCCTGCTCGCCGCCACGTTTGAACCACGCCTCCGGGTCCTGCTGCAGCAGGCCGAGCAGGGCGCCGCCGCCGAGCAGCGCGGCCTTGGCTGCGGGCGTGCCCGACTGGCGCGCCGCATCGGCAAGCACGGCGAGCTCGGCCAGCGCCTGGGGCGTGTTGAGGTCGTCGCACAGGGCGGCCTCGACGCGGTCCGGTACCGGCAATTCGTTCGCGGGGATCTCGATCGCGGCCAGGTCGCGCAGCACGCGGTACCAGCCATCCAGCGTACTGATCGCCTGCTGGATGGTGGCTTCGGACCAGTCCAGCGGTTGCCGGTAGTGGCCGCTGAGCAGGCGCAGGCGCAATGCTTCGGCCGGGTGCATCTTCAGCAGCTCGTGCACCAGCAGCACGTTGCCCAGCGACTTGGACATCTTGCGACCGTCGAAGGTGAGCATGCCGTTGTGCATCCACCAGCGTGCGAACGGCTTGCCGCCATGGGCGCAGGTGGATTGGGCGATCTCGTTCTCGTGATGCGGAAACAGCAGGTCGACGCCGCCGGCGTGGATGTCGATCGTCTCGCCCAGTTGCGCGGCGCACATCGCCGAGCACTCGATATGCCAACCCGGACGACCGCGGCCCCACGGGCTGTCCCAGCCAGCCAGTTCGGGCGGGGAGGGCTTCCACAACACGAAGTCGGCGGGATTCTTCTTGTAGGGCGCGACCTCGACGCGTGCGCCGGCGATCAACTCCTCGGTGTCGCGCCCGGAAAGCGCGCCGTACTCCGGGTACGACGCCACGTCGAACAGCACATGCCCCTCGGCCGCATACGCGTGGCCGTCGGCGATCAGCGCTTCATTCATCGCAATGATCTCGCCGATATGCGCGGTGGCGTAGGGTTCGATATCCGGTGGTGCGATGCCCAGCCCGTCCATGTCCTGGTGGTACGCCTTCGCGTAGCGCTCGGTGATGATCGAGATCGGCACGCCTTCGCTGAGCGCGGCGGCGTTGATCTTGTCTTCCACGTCGGTGATGTTGCGCGCGTAGACCACCTGCGGGTAGTGCCGGCGCAGCAATCGCGCCAGCACGTCGAACACCACCGGGCCGCGCGCGTTGCCGATATGCACGAAGTTGTACACGGTGGGGCCGCACAGATACATCGTCACGCGCTCGGGGTCGAGCGGTACGAATCGTTCGGTACGGCGGGTCAGGCTGTTGTAGAGCGAAATCGGCATCGATGAAATCCGCGAAGGGTGCTGGCAGGCCCGGCAAGGCCGGCGGCGCATCTTAACAAGCCGTGGCGGCGATCGCCTTGCCGGGCCGGCACGGGGCCGTCGTTCCTTGCACCGCAATCCGCTCCATGTCCGGCTTGCGCGGCCAGGCTGGCCTGAACAGGCCAGCGTGCAGGTCACGCCATACCTGAACGGCCGGGGCATGCCTAAGCGTGTATTCAGTGTGAATTTGCTGGAATGCTGCCAGTACGCGCGCGGCGCGTTGAATGGCAATGGGTACAGGAGCTGGTCATGGTCAAGTTATGGGTTTCTGCACTGGCGCTGGCCATGATGGCGGTGGGCGCACACGCGCAGAACGCCTCCTATCCCAATAACGACGGCAGTGCCCACTATGGCTGGGCCGATGTGTTGCGCGCCGATCCGGTGCAGGGCGTTACCCGTACCAATGTGCCGCAGCAAGAGTGCTATGACCAGCGGGTGGTGCGGCATGAAGGCGGCAACAACACGGCAGGCACGGTCCTCGGCGCGGTGATTGGCGGGGTGCTGGGCAACACCGTGGGCAAGGGTGACGGACGCAAGGCGGCTACCGTCGCCGGCGCCGTGGCCGGCGGTGCGATCGGCAATCGGGCCAGTCGTGGTCGCGACTACGAAACCACCCAGACGCAATGCCGCGAGGTCAACCGGGTCACCGAGCAGCGGCGGATCATCGGCTACGACGTCGAATACCGCTACCGCGGCGAGGTCTACATGTCGCGACTGGACTACGATCCCGGCGAACGCCTGCGGGTGCGGGTGTCGGTTACGCCGGTGGACTGAGTCGTGATCTGAGCGCTGAACGATCGCCGCCGCGAGGCGGCGATTGCATTTCCAGCGGCCACCCTCTGCGGGAGCGGCAAGTCGTCGGTTGCAGTGCGCATCCGGCCATATTCCCCACTCGAGCAACAGACCCCAGCATCCGCCCGGCCTGTCGATTCAAATTTTTGTTGCATGGCAGCGAAAATCTCGCCATGATGATCGCCAGCCACCTGGAATCCGCATGTCTTCAGCCGTCTATACCGCCACCGTACTCACCAGCGCCCGTGCGGCCGCTGGCATGACGTCGCGTGCGCGCCGACCGATGATTCGTCATCCGGCCGGGTAGGCTGTCGCACGCTTTTCATGTGTATCGACGACAAGACCCGGCCATCGCGCCGGGTTTTTTGTGTTTGAGGATTGGAGAAAATGATGCCATCACGACATTTCATCACCACCCAGGATTACAGCCGCGCCGAGATCGATGCCCTGCTCGAGCAGGCCGCCGAGTTCAAGCGCTCGCCGCGGGGCCAGCAACTGGCCGGCAAGTCGGTGGCGCTATTGTTCTTCAATCCCTCGATGCGCACACGGACCAGTTTCGAGCTCGGAACGTTCCAGCTCGGTGGCCACGCGGTGGTGCTGTCGCCGGGCAAGGACGCGTGGCCGATCGAGTTTGAGGTGGGCAGCGTGATGGATGGCGACACCGAGGAGCACATCGCCGAAGTGGCGCGCGTGCTGTCGCGCTATGTCGACCTGATCGCGGTGCGGGCCTTTCCCAAGTTCCAGGACTGGGCGGTGGACCGGCAGGACAAGGTGATCAAGGCATTCGCGCAGTACGCCACGGTGCCGGTGATCAACATGGAAACTATCACCCATCCTTGCCAGGAACTGGCCCACGTGCTGGCGCTGAAGGAGCACCTGGGCGACCTGCAGAACAGGAAATACGTGCTGACCTGGACCTATCATCCCAAGCCGCTGAACACCGCAGTGGCGAATTCCGCGCTGCTGATCGCGACCAAGATGGGCATGGACGTGACCTTGCTGTGTCCCACGCCCGACTATGTACTGGACGAACGCTACATGGAGTTCGGTCGTGAGAATGCCGCGCAGAATGGCGGTTCGCTCAAGGTCAGCCACGATATCGAGGAAGCCTATCGCGGCGCCGACGTGGTTTACGCCAAGAGCTGGGGTGCGCTGCCGTTCTTCGGCCGCTGGGAGCAGGAGAAGCCCGTGCGCGAGGCGAACAAGCACTTCATCGTCGACGAGGCGAAGATGGCGCTGACCAACCATGGCCTGTTCAGCCACTGCCTGCCGCTGCGCCGGAACATCAAGGCCACCGATGCCGTGATGGATTCACCGGCATGCATCGCCATCGATGAAGCCGAGAACCGGCTGCATGTGCAGAAGGCGGTGATGACATCGTTGATCGATCGGGCTTGAGAGACACCATGTACACACCCAGGCACTTCGAGGAAACGCGTGCGGACATTCTGGACGGTCTGATCCGGGCTTGTCCCTTCGCCACCGTGGTCGCGAATACGGCTGACGGACTGGTCGCCAATCACCTGCCTTTCGAACTTGTCGATGGCAGGTTGCACGGCCATGTCGCACGCGGCAACGAGCTCACGCGCATGGATGGGGTCGAGGTGTTGCTGATTTTTCGCGGTCCGGACGGCTACATCAGTCCGAACTGGTACCCCAGCAAGCACGAGACGGGTCGTGAGGTGCCGACTTGGAACTACGCCGTGGTACACGTGCACGGGCGCTTGCGGGTGGTCGACGACGCCAGCTGGCTGCGCCGTCTTCTCGAACGGTTGACCGATCGCCACGAAGCCAGCCAGCCGCAGCCGTGGAAAATCGCGGATGCGCCGGAGGATCACATCGAGAAATCGCTGCGCGCCATCGTGGGTCTCGAAGTCGCGATCGGCCGGATCGAAGGCAAGTTCAAATTGAGCCAGAACCATCCGGCACGAAATCGTGCCGGCGTCATCGAGGGGCTGCGCCAGCGCGACGGTGACGGCGATGCCGAACTGGCCGAACTGATGGCCGCACAGGAGCCGCAAGCATGACCCTGCAGCATGACTATCGCGTGGATGTGGAATGGACTGGCAACCGCGGCAGCGGTACGGACGGCTATCGCAACTACGGCCGCGACCACGTGATCCGCATCGATGGCAAACCACCGCTGCAGGGTTCGGCCGACCCGACGTTTCGCGGCGACGCTTCCAGGCACAACCCCGAAGACCTGCTGGTCAGCGCGCTGTCGGCCTGCCACATGCTTTCCTACCTGCACATGGCGACCGTGGCTGGCGTGGTGGTGACCGCCTACACCGATGCCGCCGAAGGTCGCATGGCCACCGATGGCGACGGCGGACGTTTCGTCGAGGTGGTGTTGCATCCCGTGGTGACGATCACCGCCGGCAGCGATACGGGCAAGGCCGCGGCGGCCCATGAAGCTGCGCACCACGCCTGTTTCATCGCCAATTCCGTGAACTTCCCGGTGCGCTGCGAGCCGCGCCTGGTGGTGGAGCCGGGAATCGGGAATCGGGAATAGCGAATCGTTCAAGCGCTACTTCGCGGCCTCGCCAGTACTCAAATCATTCAAGAACCGGAACTCGACATGACCGACACTCCAGCCATTCCCCATTCCCCATTTCCCATTCCCGGTTCCAAAGACATCGTCCTCGCGTTCTCGGGCGGACTCGACACCAGCTTCTGCGTGCCCTGGTTGCAGGAGCGTGGCTGGGCCGTGCACACGGTGTTTGCCGACACTGGCGGTGTTGACGCCGAGGAGCGTGCATTCATCGAGAACCGGGCGCAGGAACTGGGCGTGGCCAGCCACGTCACGATCGACGGCGGCCCGGCGATCTGGAACGGTTTCGTCAAGCCGTTCGTGTGGGCGGGTGAGGGTTATCAGGGCCAATACCCGCTGCTGGTGTCGGACCGCTACCTGATCGTGGAGGCTGCGCTGAAGCGTGCCGCCGAATTGGGTACCCGCGCGATTGCGCACGGTTGCACCGGCATGGGCAACGATCAGGTGCGCTTCGACCTGGCGGTGAAGGCGCTGGGTGAATACCAGATTCTGGCGCCGATCCGCGAGATCCAGAAGGAGCACACGCAGACCCGCGCCTACGAGCAGAAGTACCTGGAGGAACGCGGCTTCGGCGTGCGGGCCAAACAGCAGGCCTACACCATCAACGAGAACCTGCTCGGTCTGACCATGTCCGGTGGGGAGATCGACCGGTGGCAAGCTCCCGGCGAAGGCGCCGTGGGCTGGTGCAAGCCGCGCGCCGAATGGCCGTCCAAACCGCTTGAGGTGAAGATCGGTTTCGTCGATGGCGAGGCGGTGACCCTGGATGGCAAGGCGATCGCCGGGCACGACATGCTGGCGAAGTTGAACGGCATGTTCGCGCAGTACGGCGTCGGTCGCGGCCTGTACACCGGCGATACCACGATCGGCCTGAAGGGCCGCATCGTCTATGAGGCGCCAGGTCTGACGGCGCTGCTGGTCGCGCACCGCGCGCTGGAGGAAGCCGTGCTCAGCAAGCAGCAGAACCGTTTCAAGCCCGAGGTGGCGCGCAAGTGGGTGGAGTTGGTTTACGAGGGTTTCTTCCACGACCCGCTGAAGACCGATCTCGAAGCGTTTCTCGCCTCCAGCCAGGCCACCGTCAACGGTACGGTGACGCTGCAGACGAACGGTGGCAGCGTCGGCGCGGTGGCGGTGGAGTCGAAGCACATCCTCAACGCGAAGGGCGCCACGTATGCCCAGTCGGCGGACTGGGGTGTGGAGGAGGCCGAGGGCTTCATCAAGCTGTTCGGCATGAGCTCCACGTTGTGGGCGGAGGTCAACCGGTCGTGAATCAGGATTCGGGATTCGGGATTGGGGATTCGTCGGCGCTGCTCACCGCAACTTTGCAGCATCTGCGCGCGCTGGTCGGCTTCGACACGCGCAATCCGCCGCGGGCGATCGATACCGGCGGCATCTTCGACTATCTGCGTGTGCAGTTGACGGGCTTTGAGGTGTCGGTGACGGATTTCGGCGCCGGTGCGGTGGCGCTGCATGCGGTGCGCGGCGAGCCGAAGTACTTGTTCAACGTGCATCTGGACACGGTGCCGGATTCGCCGGCGTGGACGGCTGATCCGCATGTGTTGCGGCTGACGTCCGATCATGCCATCGGCCTGGGTGCTTGCGATATCAAGGGCGCGGCCGCGGCGTTGCTGGCGGTGGCCAACGCCAGCAACGGACCGCTCGCCTTGTTGTTCTCCACCGACGAGGAAGCCAACGATGCGCGTTGCATTGCCGGCTTTCTGCGCGAACCGCGCAGCTACGATGCGGTCATCGTGGCGGAGCCCACCAACGGCGAAGCGGTGCTGGCGCATCGCGGCATCCAGTCGGTGCTGATGCGGTTTGCCGGCCAGGCGGGGCATGCCTCGGGCGAACAGAAGCCGAGTGACAGCGCCCTGCATCAGGCGATGCGCTGGGGCAACGCGGCGCTGGAATTCGTGGCAGCGCAGTCGCATGAACGTTTCGGCGGCCTGACCGGCTTGCGTTTCAATATCGGCCGCGTCGAAGGTGGCATCAAGGCGAACATGATTGCGCCCAGCGCGGAGGTTCGCTTCGGCATGCGGCCGCTGCCGACGATGAATCCGGATCAGCTGTTGGCGCAGTTCCGTGGCCTGGTCGAACCCGAGCCGGCAGAGTTTGCCGAAACGTTCCGCGGGCCGTCCCTGCCGGCAGGCGACACGGCGAACGCCGAAGCGAACCGGCTGGCGGCTCGCGATCTCGCCGACGAACTGGGAATACCCGTGGGCAATGCGGTGGACTTCTGGACCGAGGCGGCGCTGTTCTCTGCCGCCGGCTATACGGCTTTCGTCTATGGCCCCGGCGATATTGCCCAGGCGCACAGTGCCGACGAGTGGGTGGCGCTGGATCAGCTCGAGCGCTATGCACAAACGGTCTATCGAATCATTGAAGAGTCCGGCCAGGGACGGCCGGCTTCCGACTCTCGCGTCCAGGGATGAACGCCAGGAATGAACATGGAAACGCACAAGCATCACAACAATACGCGGCAGACCATCGTGCGCCTGCTTTCGAGCATGGGCAGCGCGAAGGAAGTCCAGCAGTACCTCAAACGCTTCTCCGCGGTCGACGCCAAGCGCTTCGCCGTGGTCAAGGTCGGTGGTGCCGTGCTGCGCGACGATCTGGTCGATCTGGCTTCATCGCTTACCTTCCTGCAGCAGGTGGGGCTGACCCCGATCGTGCTGCATGGTGCCGGTCCGCAGCTTGACGAGGAACTGGCGGCTGCAGGGATCGAAAAGCAGACCGTCGATGGCCTGCGCGTGACCTCGGCAAAGGCGCTCGGCATCGTGCGCCGCGTGTTCCAGCAACAGAATCTGAAGCTGGTCGAAGCGCTGCAGTCGATGGAGACCCGCGCCACCTCGGTAGGCGGCGGCGTGTTCACCGCCGACTACCTTGATCGGGACACCTACGGCCTGGTCGGCAAGGTGCGCAGCATCCAGTTGGCGCCGATCGATGCCAGCCTGCACGCCAACTCGATCCCGGTGATTGCGAGTCTGGGCGAGACCGAGGAAGGGCAGATCCTCAACATCAATGCCGACGTCGCGGCCAACGAACTGGTGCGCGTGCTGCAACCCTACAAGATCGTGTTCCTGACCGGCACCGGCGGCCTGCTCGACGACAGCGGCAAGCTGATCGATTCGATCAATCTCAGCACCGAATTCGAGCACCTGATGGAGCAGCCGTGGCTCAATGGCGGCATGCGGCTGAAGATCCGGCAGATCGCCGAACTGCTGGCGGACCTGCCGCTGACCTCGTCGGTGTCGATCACCCGTCCGTCTGAGTTGGCCAAGGAGTTGTTCACCCACAAGGGCTCGGGCACCCTGGTTCGGCGTGGCGAGAAAGTATTGCGCTTCGACTCGTGGGCCGGCATCGACCTGGTACGCATGCGCGGGCTGATCGAGTCGAGTTTCGGTCGCAGCCTGACGCCGGATTACTTCGAACGTACGGTGCCGTCCCGCGTCTATGTCAGCGAGAACTATCGCGCGGCGATGATTCTCACCATGGAGGAGGGTCTCGCCTACCTGGACAAGTTCGCCGTGCTCGACGATACCCAGGGCGAAGGCCTGGGGCGTGCCGTATGGCAGGTGATGCGCGAGGAGAACCCGCGCCTGTTTTGGCGTTCGCGCCACGGCAATGCGATCAATCCGTTCTACTACGCGGAATCGGATGGTTGCCTCAAGCAGCCGCGCTGGAAGGTGTTCTGGTACGGCATCGAGGACATGGACACGATTTCCCGCTGCGTGGTGCACTGCGCCCAACGTCAGCCGACCTTGAGGGACTGAAGCAATGAGCATCAATGCAAAGCGCATCGGCATCGTCGGCGCGCGAGGCCACACCGGCACGGAGCTGATCCGCATGATCGCGGCGCATCCGGCGCTGGAGCTGTCGTTCGTCTCCTCGCGCGAGCTGGATGGCCAGCGTGTCGACGCCCACGTGGCCGAATACCGGGGCGATCTCTGTTACAGCGCGCCCGCCCTTGAAGACCTGCCCAGGCTGGGCGCCGACGTGGTGATCCTTGCGCTCCCCAACGGCAAGGCTGCGGCTTGCGTGGAGGCTTTCGACAAAGCCGGCGTGGACCCGTTGATTGTGGATTTGTCCGCCGATTATCGCTTCGACAAGAGCTGGTACTACGGGCTGCCTGAGCTTACACGCGAGCATTGGCGTGGCGAACGCCGCATCAGCAATCCCGGCTGTTATGCCACGGCGATGCAGCTTTCTGTCGCGCCGCTGAAGGACCTGCTGGCCGCGCCGCCGGTGTGCTTTGGTGTGTCCGGCTACTCCGGCGCCGGCACGACGCCATCGGACAAGAATGACCCGGACAAATTGCGCGACAACCTCATGCCGTATGCGCTCACCGGCCACATGCACGAGAAGGAAGCCTCGTTCCGGCTCGGCATCCCCGTGGAGTTCATGCCGCACGTGGCCCCGCATTTTCGCGGGCTTACCGTCACCAGCAACCTGTACCTCGCGCGTCCGTTGAAGCGCGAGGATGTGCTGCAGCGCTTTCGTGCGGCCTACGAGGGCGAGAGGCTGGTGCATGTTTCCGACGAGGCGCCCTGGGTGAGCCGGATCGCACACCATCATCAAGCCGAAATCGGCGGCTTTGCCATGGCCGCCGACGGCAGGCGCGTGGTGATCGTGGCCACGCTGGACAACCTGCTCAAGGGCGCCGCCACCCAAGCCATGCAGAACATCAACCGCGCGATCGGCGTGGACGAATACACCGCCATTCCATCGTTGTAGGAGCGCACCCTGTGCGCGACGCTCGTCGTGACGTGACGAAGGAGCTTTCAGGCCCAGGGTGCGCTCCTACCCGATCCAATCAGGACCCGAACCATGACCCAACCTCTCTGGCAAAAATCCGGTATCCAGATCGATGCGAAGATCATGCGGTTCCTCGCCGGTGACGACGTGTTGCTGGATCGCGAGTTCTTTCTTCACGACATCACGGCGAGCAAGGCGCATGTCGAGGGCCTGGCGAACATTGGTGTGGTCGGTGCCGAAGATGCCGCGGCACTGAAGCGGGAACTGGACGCGTTGGTCGCGGATTTCGAAAGCGGTGCATTCGTGCTGGACGAGCGCTTCGAGGATGGCCATTCGGCGATCGAGGCGCGGCTCACCGAACGGCTCGGAGATGCCGGCCGGCGCGTGCACACCGGGCGCAGCCGCAACGACCAGATCCTGGTGGCCACCCGGCTGTGGCTGAAAGACAAGCTGCTGGCGCTGCAGACCCATTGCCGCGCGATCGCCGAGGTCTGCATCGAACGCGCCGCGCAGCCGGCCC
This sequence comes from Rhodanobacter sp. G2-10, assembly GCF_055809185.1. Classification (NCBI taxonomy): domain Bacteria; kingdom Pseudomonadati; phylum Pseudomonadota; class Gammaproteobacteria; order Lysobacterales; family Rhodanobacteraceae; genus Rhodanobacter; species Rhodanobacter sp. G2-10. The sequence continues at coordinate 1,387,699 of NZ_CM147900.1, forward strand.
TGCCCATGCCGGGCTACACCCACCTGCAGCGCGCCGTGGTTTCCTCCACCGCGATGTGGTTTGCCGGCTTCGCCGAGGGCTTTGTCGACAACGCGCTGCGTGCGCGACAGACGCTGGACCTGGTCGACGCCAACCCTCTCGGTACCGCCGCCGGCTACGGCGTGAACCTCAAGCTGGATCGCGACCACACCACGCGCGCGCTCGGCTTTGCGCGGATGCAGGTCAGCCCGATCTACGCGCAGCTCTCACGCGGCAAGTTCGAGATGGCGGTACTGGAGGCGATTGCGGGGGCATTGCTTGATCTGCGCCGGATGGCGTGGGACTTGTCGCTGTTCACCACCGCCGAGTTCAACTTCGTGCAACTGCCGGACGAGTACACCACCGGCAGCTCGATCATGCCGAACAAGCGCAACCCTGACGTAATCGAACTGCTGCGCGCCAGCTATGCCAGTGTTGCGGCGGCGCGTACCGAGATCGAGCAACTGCTGTCGCTGCCGTCCGGTTACCAACGCGATCTGCAGTTCTCCAAGGGCTCGTTGTTCCATGGCGTGCGCCACGGTCTGGGCGCGCTGGAGCTGGTCCCCGATCTGCTGGCGCGATTGCAATGGAACGAGTCGGTGATGCGCGCCGCGATCGAGCCGGCGATGTATGCCACTGACGTGGCGATCGAACAGGCCGCGGCCGGCGTGCCTTTTCGCGACGCCTATCGCGCCGCAGCGGAAACCGCCGCATCCGCGGGCCAGGGCCGCACACCGGAGGGCAGCCTGGCTGCGCGGACGTCGCCGGGCGCCGGCAACGACTTGCGCCTGGACGAACTCAAGACACGGCTGGATCAGCTCGACCACTGACGAGGATGCGGCATGAGCGAGCTACCGATCCAGCCCTTGCCATCCTGGCGACGCGCCGTGCTCAAGGTCGGCAGCAACCTGCTGGCGGCCGATGGCGGTGGGCTCACGCCGCGCTTTGCCGCGGCGCTGGCTGACTTCATCGCCAGCAGCCACGCGGCAGGCCGGCAAGTGGTGCTGGTGTCCTCCGGCGCCGTCGCGGCCGGGCGGGCGCTGTTGCGCACAAACGAAGCCCGTGGTCGCGATCTTGCCGCACGCCAGGCGATGGCCGCGCTGGGCCAGGCGCCGATGATCGGCTTGTGGCAATCGCTGTCGCCGCGGCCGGTGGCGCAGGTATTGCTGAGCCATGATGACTTGCGCAATCGTCGTCGTTACCTCAATGCGCGGGCAACCCTGCACGGTCTGCTGGCGCTGGACGCCCTGCCGGTCGTGAACGAGAACGACACCGTGGCGGTGGACGAGCTCAAGCTCGGCGACAACGACAATCTGGCGGCCATCGTCGCGGCGCTGGTGGATGCCGACTTGTTGCTGATCGCTTCCGACGTCGATGCCCTGTACAACGCTGATCCCAGGCGCGATCCCGCCGCCACGCCGATCGCCCGCGTCGAATCGATATCGCCGGCGGTGATGGCGATGGCCGGTGGCAGCGGCAGCGCGGTCGGCACCGGCGGCATGCGCACCAAGCTGGAGGCAGCCGAAAAGGCGGGCTCGGCGGGCATTCCGACCGCGCTGTTCGACGGCCGTGATGCCGCCACGGTGCAGGCGCTGGCGCAGGGACAATTGCGCGGCACCCTGGTCTGCGCTCCGCACGGACGCATGCAGGCACGCAAATACTGGCTGCTGCATGCGCCGGCGAGTGGTGGCCGGATTCATGTCGACGCGGGTGCGGCGCAGGCGCTCGGTCGAGGTCGTGCCTCACTGCTGCCGGGTGGCATCGTGGCGACCGATGGCGAGTTCCAGCGTGGTGATCTGGTGGATATCATCGATGCCCGGCAGCACAGGGTGGCGCGCGGGCTGAGCCAGTATGCGGCCGCCGAAGTGCGTCGCCTGGCTGGACGGCACAGCCGTGAAATAGAGATGTTGCTCGGTTACAGTCACGGCGCCGAGGTGGTGCATCGCGACGACCTGGCGAACCTTCCTGATCAGCTGCCTGCGTTCACCACCTGAGGTCGGCGTACCTGCTGTGCAGGCGACGAGAACCACCGCCGCGATGGCCGGGCTTGCAATCGTATCGATCGCCCCCATGTTTCGAAGGATAAGTTTCCGACGCAGACCTGTTCCGAGGACGATGACCCAGTTAAGAAAGTTTCGCCAGCAAACCGTGCCGCCATGGCGCAGAGCCGTACTCAAGGTCGGCAGCAGCCTGCTCGCTGCCGACAGCGGCGGCCTCAGTACCCGCTACGCGCTGGGCCTGGCGCAGTTCATCGCTTCGTGTCACGCCTCCGGTCGCGAAGTGGTGCTGGTGTCATCCGGCGCCGTGGCAGCGGGACGTCTGTTGTTGCAGCATCTTCCCGAAGACACCAGCAGTGCCGCGCGCCAGGCGATGGCCGCACTGGGGCAGACCCAGACGGTGGCGCTGTGGCAACGATTGTTCGATCGCCCGCTGGCGCAAGTGCTGCTCACCCATGACGATCTGCGCAACCGGCGTCGCTATCTCAACGCCCGCGCCACGCTGAGCGAACTGCTTGCCTACAACGTGATGCCTGTCGTGAATGAAAACGACACCGTCGCGGTGGACGAGCTCACCCTGGGCGACAACGACAATCTCGCCGCCATTGTCGCCGCGCTGATCGATGCCGACATGCTGTTGATCGCCACCGACATCGACGGCCTGTACACCGCCGATCCCCGCAGCGACCCCGACGCCAAGCCGATCGACGAAGTGCATGAGCTCACTGCCGAGATCATGGGCATGGCCGGCGCCGCCGGCAGCAATGTGGGTACCGGCGGCATGCGCACCAAGCTGGAAGCAGCCGAGAAGGCCGCGGCCGCCGGTATCCAGACCATCTTGTTCAATGGCCGCGACGGCGAGGTGGTCAACCTGCTGTCGCGCGACCTGCTGCACGGCACCTTGCTGCGTACCAGTGCCACCCGCCTGCAGGCGCGCAAGTACTGGCTGCTGCATGTGCCTGCGGTACCCGGTTGCATTCACGTCGACACCGGCGCAGCGAAGGCGCTCAGCGAAGGCGGTGCGTCCCTGCTGCCCAAAGGCGTGATCGATGCCGTGGGTGAATTCCATCGTGGCGACATGGTCGAGATCGTGGGCGACAGCCCGGACGGCGAGCCCTATGTCGTCGCCCGCGGCATCACCCAGTACGGCGCGGCGGAGATCAATCAATTGGCCCGCAGCCATACCCGCGACATCCGGCAGAAGCTGGGCTACAGCTACGGCGAGAGCATCGTGCACCGCGATGATCTGGTCATCACCACCGATTTGGGAGTGACGTCATGAATGGATCCGTGCGCGATTCCGCGCTTCTTTGCCAGCAGGCCGCCGTGCAGGTTGCCGAACTTTCCACCGACGCCAAGAACCGCTTGCTGCGCTCGATGGCCGATGCGCTCGAGGCGCAGGCCGCGACGATTCTGTCGGCCAATGCCGAAGACATGAAGGCGGCGCGCGAAAAAGGCATCGGCGAAGCCATGCTCGATCGCCTCGCGCTCGACGAGGGACGTGTGCGCGGCATTGCCGAGGCCCTGCGCCAGGTGGCCGAGCTGCCCGACCCGGTCGGTCAGGTCACGCGCAGCGAGCGTTCGGACAAGGGTTTCACGATCGAGCGCGTGCGCGTGCCGCTGGGCGTGATCGCGATGATTTACGAAGCACGTCCCAACGTGACCGCCGATGCCGCCGCGCTGTGCCTCAAGGCCGGCAACGGGGTGATCCTGCGCGGAGGCTCGGAGGCGGTGCGTTCCAACCAGGCGATCGCCGCCTGCCTGCGCGGCGCCTTGCGCGATGCCGGCCTGTCCGAACATGCGTTGATGCTGCTGGATGACCTCAGTCGCGAGGCGATGCTCGAGTTGATGCAGTTGTCCGACATCGTCGACCTGATCATCCCGCGTGGTGGCGAGGGCCTGATTCGCTTTGTCACCGAGAACGCGCGCGTGCCGGTGATCAAGCACTACAAGGGCGTATGCCATCTCTACGTCGACGCCGATGCCGATCTGGACGAGGCGCTGGATATCCTGATCGATGGCAAGGTCTCGCGGCCCTCCGCCTGCAATTCGCTGGAGACGTTGCTGGTACATGCCGACGTGGCCGCGGTGTTCCTGCCGCGCGCAGCCACGGCGTTGCGCGAGCGCGGCGTCGAACTGCTCGGCGACGAACGCACGCGCGTGCTGTGCCCGGACATGGAGCCGGCCAGCGACGACGATTTCGCCACCGAGTTCCTCAGCCTCAAGCTGACGGTCGGCATGGTGGACAGCGCGGACGAGGCAATCGCGCATATTCGCCGCTTTGGCTCCGACCACACCGAGGTGATCGTCACGGAAGACCAGGCCGTTGCCGAGCGCTTCGTGCATGCCCTGCGCTCGGCCGTGGTGATGGTGAACACTTCCTCGCGCTTCAGCGACGGTGGCGAGCTTGGCCTGGGTGCCGAGATCGGCATCTCCACCACGCGCCTGCATTCGTACGGGCCGATGGGTGCCGAAGCGCTGACCATCGAACGCTTCGTGCTGCGCGGCGCGGGACAGGTGCGCCACGCCGAAAGTCGCGCGTCTGCAGGCGAGGCGCAAGCCGGCGCCTGATGCCAGGCGTCTGCCCGCGGGATACTCATCGCGCGTACCTCAACCACCGTCCGGGTTGCGGTACGCGTGGCGCTCGTGCCTGATCAGGTTCTGACCAGGGCGCGTCGCCAGTGCCGCAACGCGCCGGCCGCCACCAGCACCCAGGCGAGCAGGCTGATGTAAACGCCGACCTCCGATACGGGCTGCAGCAAATCGAGATGCAGCGCCTGCGCCAACGCGTGGGTGCCGACCGTGTACATGCCCAGCGGAAACACGATGTCCCAGTCGTCGACCTCGTAGCGCAGGCGAACATGGCGCAAGCCGTGGCGCCACAGTTCGAGGATCGCCAGCAGCGGAATCCACCACGTGGCCGTCGCCCAGAAAAACAAAGTGAAGCCCTTCACGAACGGCACCAGATCGCCCAGCGGCAGTTGGGCCGGCGCATGCAACACGAGCAGGCTGCCGGCGAGGGTGGTGATCGCCAGGGCGCCCATGTTGATCCAGTACGGTGGCGTGAAGCCGCTTGCCGCCAGCGGCAGGAACAGCAGCCGGTAGAAGATCAGGGTGATCAGGATCAGGTACAGCGCCGCGCCGACCAGGTACAGGCAGAGCGCGGCGAACAGCCAGCCGAGCGCCGGTGCGGCGCCACCGTGCGCCACCAGCAAGGTGAGCGCCACCGCCAGGGATTGGGTCGAGACCACCGCCACCAGCCAGCCGCCATTGATGCTGCGACGAAAGCCGGGCTTGCGTTGGCCGGTGATCACGGCGAGCAGCAGCAGATAAAGCAGGCAGGTCCAGCTGACCGCACCGACCACGGTCAGCGCGGCGGCGCAGCCCGGCCAGGACACGACCAGCAGGCATTGGCTGGCCAAGACGCAACTGGCCGCAGTGAAGGTGAGGAAGGCCGCGCCCCGCGCCGGGTTGGTAAAATCGTCCCGTACCTCCTGCGTGACAAGCACCAATCGCTGCGCCGTCAACAACACCAGCAGCGCGAAAGCCACCAGGTTGAGGGCGAACAACACCTGCGCCAGCATCGGCATGCCATGTTGGTTGACGTCGATGGAGACGATGCCGGTCGCCATCACCAACGCGAAACAGCCCGGGTGCAGCTTGCGCACACGCGATGGAGTGGAGTTTGTCTGCGTCATGGTCTTGTGTCGACGGGCAGGTGCCTGCGCGTTCGATCCGCGAGTGACCCGTCCATGGGTCGTCCGACACGCGGCTTCCGCGCGCCTTTCCGCCGTCAGCTGGCGTGATTCAGCATCGCGGTCAGCTGATCCAGTTTTGCCCGATAGCCGTCCAGCACCCGCGCGGTGATCACCGCATAGCGATTGGCTTCATCCCAGCGTCGGGCCTCGATTGCCTCGCGCACGCCGGGAACGGTCTTGACGCCGTAGCCGGTGAGCATGCCGGGGGCATAGATGAAGTGCTTGAACCAGGGCCGCCCGGGCAGCCCGGCGGCATCGGTGAGGGCCTGTTCCATCCTGCCCATCTGCCGGTTGATCTTTTCCTGCTGCGCGGCGGGCAGCTTGAAGCCGGCTGCGGCACGCCGCGCATAGGCGGACTGGAAGGCCTGCGCGCTCTGCTTCAGTGCGGCGGCAGCCTTGTCCAGCGGGGCGAGGTCGATCGCGGGCACGTCGGATTCGCGTTCCGGCGCCGCCAGCGGCCGGGTCGGATCGGCGTTCAATGCATACGCGTGCATGTCCAGCAACCGATGTTGCTGGGCGGTAGCCTTGCGCGTGGTATCCACCAGCTTGTGCAGTTCGCCGACGTAGCGGTCCAGCGTGCTGCTGAAATCCCCGAAACGCAGTGGCAAAAGATTGGCGTCGGCCATGCGCAGCACGATGTGTCCGGCCACCTTGGACAGGGCGACGCCGTATTCGAACGAGGGGTCGCCAAAGCGCGTGTAGTGGTCGAATGAGTCGTAGCGGGAGTGATAGATGCCCGCGTTGTCATCCTCGCCGCCGAAGCCGAGGTCGAGGGTGGTGATGCCGAGGTGCTCCAGGAAGGCGCTGTAGTCCGAACCCGAGCCCAGTGCCTCGATCGGCAGGTCGCCACCCTTGGCAGCCAGCTTCGCGGCCAGCTTGGCCTCCGGCTTCGCGTTTGGGCTGCTGCCCTCGATCATCAGGTGCGCACGCAGCCGTTCACCGACGCTGGCGTGGGTTTCCGGATCGGCCACGCCGTCGGCAACCTGGTTGACCAGGTGTTGCAGCGAGTGACTGCCGCCGACGCCGAGAAAGCCGCGTCCGTTGGTGTCCGAATTGACGTAGAGCACGGCCTTGGCCTGCAGTTCCTTGGCATGCGTTTCAGCCCATTCGGTGGAGCCGAGCAGGCCGGGTTCCTCGCCGTCCCAGCTGGCATAGACCAGGGTGCGTTGCGGCCGCCAGCCCTGCTTGACGAGGGCGCCGATGGCCTTGGCTTCGGCCAGCATCGCCACGTTGCCGGCCAGTGGGTCCCACGCACCGAAGACCCAGCCGTCATGATGATTGCCGCGGACAACCCACTGATCCGGCGCCGTCTTGCCCTTGATCATCGCGATCACGTCATAGACCGCCTTGCGGCTCCAGTCGGACAGCACGGTCATGTGTACCTTGGCCGTGCTCGGGCCCACGTGGTAGGTCAGTGGCAGCGAGCCTCGCCAGTTGGCAGGCGCCACCGGGCCGGTCAGCGAACGCAGCAGCGGGGTCGCGTCGGCGTAGGAGATCGGCAGCACCGGAATCTTCAGCAGGGTCTTCGCATCCTTGATCGCCAGCCGCTTGGCGCCGGGCGTGGAGCCGATGCCGGGGGTGAGCGGGTCGCCGGGATACTGCTGCATGTCGGCCACCGAGCCGCGCTGCACGCCTTCGGGCGGGCGCCAGCCGCCCTTGGGGTAGTCATCACCTTGCGCATAGCCATCGTCGTGCGGGTCGGAGTAGATCAGGCAGCCGATCGCGCCATGTTGCTGCGCAAGCTTCGGCTTCAGTCCGCGCCAGCCGCCGCCGTAGCGGGTGATCACGATCTTGCCGCGCACATCGATGCCACGGCGGGCCAGTTCCTTGTAGTCGTCCGGCATGCCCTGGTTGACGTACACCAGCTCGGCGGTGACATCGCCATCGCCGCCGTAGACGTTGTACGGCGGCAGTGCGCCGGGCAGGCCGGAGGTGGCGTCGCCGGGGATCGGCGGCTCGTGCAGCGCGGCGGTGAACGGGTGCGGCCCAAGCAGTTCCAGCGCCACCTTCTTCGGCGTGGGATACAACACGCTGAATGTCTCGATATGTGCGTCCCAGCCCCACTCGCGGAACTTCTTCAGCATGAACTCGGCATTCGCTTTGTCATGCGGCGAACCGACCTGGTTCGGCTCGGACGCCATCTGCTTCATCCAGCGCCGCTGGTCCGCAGGATCGAGCTGGGCGTCGAAGCGCTGCTCCAGGCTTTGCTGGGCGCTGGCGTTGTCTGGCGCAAAGCCGAGCATGGGAGCATCGGCCTGGTTGCCTTGGTCGGTCGCCGCGGCCACCGCGAAGGTGGCAAGTGCGCCAGTCAGGACAAGCAGTGAGCGCAGGTTCCGTCGAGTCATCGGTTGCTACTCCTCATGGATTGATCGGCCACGACGCCGTGAAACCTGGCGGGCCGATTGGGAATTCAGGCGATGTCACCCTGTGCGTTTATACGCCGATGTGCCGGCATTCGCCTGCCGTGCGACTCACGAGCACATTGGCAGACCCCTGCAGTCGCGCGCCATCCGGAGATGCCGTGCGCCTTGCCGGGTGTTCCTGTCGTTGCCATGAAATTGCTTACGGCGTGCATGCCTCAGTCTTGGATTGGAGGTTGGACGGCAGTGCACCGGCAGGTGCGCAGTGGACCATGCCGGAGCGCGGGTCGACTTTCCGACGATTGCTGCGATCCGCACCGTCGGAAACCGTGATGTCCTTGCCATACAACTCACGCGCGCCGGCATCGGAGTAGGTCAGGCGGTATTTGCCCGGACGCAGGTAAAGCTCACTGACGGGAACGCGCAAGCCGTCGCTGACACGGTCACTGACCGTCGCGTTCAAGGGCAACTGCGACAGAATCAGGCGGTCGGCAGGTATCGCGTCGGCCCCTTCGTCGGCATAGCGCGCTTCGACCAGGCAGGGCAGGGTGTGGTTGCAGCGGTCGGCGGTAACGTAATACGGCCGGCGCAAGCCGCCAAGACTCAGCCAGGTGGGACGGCCGCGACGCATCTTTTGCGGCGGAAAAAACACGCTGACGTCGTAACCCGGTCGCAACGACCAGGGCTCGCCGGCCTTGTTGACGAACACGATCGGCTCGGCGGGCTTCAGTGCTTCCATGATGGGGCCGTAGTATGGATGGTCGCCGTCGGCCGCAGGATGGGGGTACAGCATGGTCTGTTCCACGGTCAGCGGGTCGAGGCCGGTCAGCTTGCGCAGATGCTGGGCCATCGACTTGCCACCCAGGTAGACGCCTGACTCCTGGATGTGGGCGTAGCCGGCATCCACCACCAGCCTGGCGTGGGGATCGTGTTTGAAGACCTTGTCGTACAGATTCCTTGCCTGCTCGGTCTCCCGCAGATTGCCGCCGGCATCGGTCATGGTTTCATAGGCGATCACCTTGAAACCCAGTTTCAAGGCGGTGCGAACCATCTCGGCGCAGATCGGCTCCTTGGTATAGAAGCCGCTGGCCGCCACGGGATAGCCGCGGGTCTGCAGCCCGGTGTCGGTCTGGTAAAGGGTTTCGGCCGCAAAGTAGCCAAAACCTTCTGCACGCAGTTTGCTCAGAAGCTGCACGGTCAAGGTGCGCGTGAGTGCGACGTTGTGCGCTTCGTTGAAGAGGACGATGCGGTGGTTTCTTGCCAGTTCGGGAATCACCTCCAGGGCGGGACGAGCCGTGTAGTCGGGGTTGCCCAGTGGCGAAGGGCGGTCGTCCGGTAGTGCCGCCTGCTTGATCGAGAAGCTGACCGCGGCATCGGGATAGTCCCCGACGAAGGTCTGGTACCAGCTCAGGTACTGCCCGAAGATGACGTGAAAGGCCGGATCCGGCGTGGTGACATACGGGTACAGCATCGCCTCGTACTGAGCGAGCAGGCTCTTGTGCTTGTTCGCTTCGCGCATGATCGTTTCCGACTTCTGCGACGCCGCGATCTGTTGGGCTTGCCATTGCGCCTGGGATATCGATTGAGCGTGGCCAGACGTACACCAGCAGATCAGGAAGATGCAGCCGACGATGGTCAGGATCGAGATGGGGCGCACGGAACTCTCCGGTGGGGCAAGCGAGGGATGCCTGCCATGTTTTACCGCAGCAAGACATTTGCTGCACGTGCAGCTTACGCCCCGTGATGCACGCTGCCTGGGCCGAACGGCATGCTGCCTTCTTCGCGAAAGAGGAGCAAAATCCATGACTCCCGCCCGCCATCGGAGAATGACATGCGCCTGACCCTGCTTGCCGCGTTGCTCGTCCTTGCGCTTCCCACCACGGTGCCGGCGCAAGTAGCCAACCTGCACAGCGGAGCGATCACCGCAGCCGTGCAGAGGGGTGTCGACGACCCGGCGCGGCAGGCCGACCAGCACGAGGATTCACGGCGCAAGGTCGCGCTGGTGATGACGTTTGCCGAGGTCAAGCCCGGCCAGAAGGTGCTCGAGCTGGTGCCGGGCAGTGGCTACTGGACGCGCGTGTTCAGCGCCATCGTGGGACCAACCGGGCACGTCTACACGGTCTGGCCCGACGAAATGGCGAAATTCTCCGCCAGGAGCCTGGCCACCTGGAAGCAACTGGTGACCACGCCGCACTACGCCAACGTGAGCCTGCTGCAACAGCCGGCGGCGCAGTTGAGCGTGCCCGAGCCGGTGGATCTCGGTGTTCACCTCGCAGAACTACCACGACTACCACGATCCCTTCATGGGTCCGGTCGACATGGCCAAGTTCGACAAGCAGGTCTACGACGCGCTCAAGCCGGGCGGGCTGTTCGTGGTGATCGACCATGTCGCGCCTGCCGGCTCGGGGCTGAAGGACACCAACACCTTGCACCGGATCGATCCGGCGGTGGTGAAGCGTGAGGTGGAGGCGGCCGGCTTCGTCTTCGACGCAGAGAGCAACGTGCTGCGCAACCCGGCTGATCCGCACACCGCCACGGTGTTCGACAAGTCGATACGCGGCCATACCGACCAGTTCGTCTATCGCTTCCGCAAGCCGCTGAAATAGAGGGTGTCGACGTCGGGCGGAACCGGCGGCGCCATCGGGCCCGCCTGAGGTTGACGGCGCCACCGGTTACCGGAGAGGCTGGGTTGTGACAAGCACTGGCCCGTTGCTTCCCATGCGTCGGGTGCGAATCCATGGCGACATTTCGGCGCCGCCGCATGAGCTGTCACCCCGCCGGAAACGATGACGTGATCTCCGAACAGCACAACCCGCCGGACGACGATCCGGCTGACCCCATGCCACGGCGTCCGCCCGAACCGGATGCCGCCGATTGCTGCGGCGAGGGCTGCGTGCGTTGTGTGTACGATGTGCACGATGATGCGCTCGAACGCTACCAGCGCGCGCTGGAGGCATGGCGAGCCCGTCATCCGCCGCCGTAGGCACGTCGCCAGACCAACAGGAATTTCGCATGTGGCATGCCGTGACCCGCACCGTCAGCTCCTCGCTTGGTCGCTGCGAGTTGTCGCACATTCCGCGCGAGCCGATCGACGTGGCGCGTGCGCGCCTGCAACACCACGACTATCTGCGCGCACTGGAGTCCCTCGGTTGCAGCGTGCACAACCTGCCGGAGGAGGGCGAGCTGCCGGACTCGGTGTTTGTCGAGGATGTGGCGATCGTGCTGGACGAGGTCGCCGTGCTGACCCGGCCGGGTGCGCCGTCGCGACGCCCTGAAGTGGCCAGCGTGGCCGATGTGCTGCGCCACCACCGGCCGCTGCGCGCCATCGAGGCGCCGGCCACGCTGGATGGTGGCGATGTGTTGCGGGTCGGTCGCTCAATTCATGTGGGCAACTCCGCCCGGAGCAATCCGGACGGCATCGCGCAATTGCGCGAGTTGCTGATGGCGCATGGCTACGCGGTCCAGGGTGTACCCACGCGTGACTGCCTGCATTTGAAATCGGCCGTCACGGCGCTGTCCGACGACACCTTGCTGTTGCAGCCCGCCTGGGTGGAGCGCTCGCAGTTCGCGGACTTCCGCATTATCGAGGTCGACCCGACCGAGCCGCATGCGGCCAATGTATTGCGCATCGGCGACGCGCTGATCATGCCGGCAAGCTTTCCGCGCACGCGGCAGCGCCTGCGGGATGCCGGCTTCAACGTGACCGTCGTCGACGTGTCCGAACTGCAGAAGGCCGAAGGCGCCGTGACCTGCTGCAGCCTGGTGTTCCGTTCCGCGGCGTGATGCACCCACCGCCCATCCGCTATCGCCTGGGGCGCCCGCAGGATGCGCGGGCCATCGGCGAGCTGGCGCGACGGGTGACGCGTCGCTGGATTCTGCCCGACCAGCCGGCGAGCGCGGCGGGCCCCTTGCTCGATGGCATGTGGGCAGCGGTGATTCGCCGCAAGATCATTGCCGGACAGCGCTTTCATCTGGCCTGTCTCGACGACGGGCGCGTGCTCGGGGTGGCGGCGATGCGCGACGACTCGCACCTGTTCCAGTTTTTCGTGAGCACGCGCTGGCATGGACGCGGTATCGCGCGACAGTTGTGGCAACGCACGTTGCGCGATGCACAGCGGCGCGCGGGCACCCGTTGCTTCACCCTGAACTCGTCGGCGATGGCGGTGCCGGTGTACCGCCATTTCGGATTTGCATGCAGCGGCCCGTTGAAGGTGAGCGACACCGGGCTGGTCGTCCAGCCCATGCGGCTGGAGTGTCCCGAGATGGGTTGAAGGCCTCGCGTGATGCGACCGGCACGAGGCTTCGCGTCGCTGCCGCGGGGTTCTGTCGGCCCCAGCGGGGTTTCGTCGCACAGCGGCGGATTTCCCGTGCACTGGCCACTATTCTCGACCCCGCTCCCCAGTCAACGGAACTGCCGTCGTGATCAGAACCCTGTTCTTCTACGCCCGACTCATCATCGTCTGGTACCTGCTGGTGCTGATGGTGTCCCTGTTGCTCGACTGGATCTGGTCGCCGCTCGGCAACCTGGCGCAACTGCTCGGGTTGGTGGCGATCGTCTTCGTGGTGATCCGCGCCCACTCGCACCTGGTGCGGGTACGCATGATCGCCGGCAAATTGAGTTCGGCCGCGCTGGCCAGCCGGCAGCGCCGGCAGATCGAAGTGCCGTTCGAGGCCGAGGAGGCGTTCGACCTGCTGGATGCCGCCATCCGCGAGCTGCCGGGCGTCGAACACGTCGACAGCACGCGCAGCCATCTGCAGATTCGGGCCACCGCCCGTTACGCCGATCCGTACGATCTGGTCCAGCTCGGGCGCTACAACCCGATGCGCTGGATCGTAAGCCAGCGCAACCGGATCCTGGCCACGGTCAATCGTGGCGATGGCAGCAGCAGCTTCAGCCTGGTCTGCGAGCCACAGAGCGCGCCATGGAGTGACTGGCTGCAGGTCGACGACGGCGTCAATCTGGAGAACCTCCAGGCCATCGCCCGTGCGGTCACCCAGGGCGTGTCCTCGCGCCGTCGTGGCGAGCAGGCTGCCGCGGCGCAGACGGCGACGGAAAAGGAACTGGCCATCGCCAAACTCAGCCTGCTGCAGGCGCAGGTGGAGCCACACTTTCTGTACAACACGCTGGCCAGCGCGCAGGTGCTGGTGCGCAGCGATCCGGCCGGCGCGGATGCGATGCTCGGGCACCTGATCGCCTACCTGCGCCATTCGCTGCCGCGTACCGATCGGACCTTGTCCACGCTGGGCGAAGAGCTGGAGCGGTCACGCGCCTATCTCGAGATCCTGAAGATCCGCATGGGCACGCGCCTCAACCTGCAGATCGATGTGCCGGACGAGCTGCTCGCCACGCCGCTGCCGCCAATGCTGCTGCAGACGCTGGTGGAAAACGCGATCAAGCACGGCCTGGAGCCGCGGCCGGGCGAGGGCACGGTATGGATCTTCGCGCGGCGCCAGGATGCACGGGTGGCGGTGACCGTGGCCGATGACGGCAAGGGTTTCGACCCGCAGGGCAGCGGTACCGGGATTGGTCTGAAGAACGCCCGCGAGCGACTGAAGCTGATCTATGCAGGGCAGGCCAGCCTGGTGATCGCGGCGAATTTCCCGCAGGGTGTCGCGGCCACCATCAACGTGCCAAACCAATACAGCGAGGAGTCGTCCCATGGCTAAGGGCATCATTGCCGAAGATGAGGCGTTGCTGCGCCAGTCGCTGCGCTCCGCCCTGGACAAGGCGTGGCCGCAACTGCAGGTCGTCGCCGAGTGCGAGGACGGCGCCAGCGCGCTGGAGGCGATCGTCGAGCATCGACCCGAGGTGGCCTTTCTCGACATTCGCATGCCCGGCCTGACCGGTCTGGAGGTCGCCACGGCCGCGGCCGAAGCCTGTCCCGCCACCCAGGTGGTGTTCGTCACCGCCTACGATCAATATGCCGTCGACGCGTTCGAGCGCGGCGCGATCGATTACCTGTTGAAACCCATCGCAGCCGATCGGCTGGCGGCAACCGTGCAGCGGGTGCAGGACCGCATCGCGAGCGGGCAGACTGGCGCCGAAACGCTGGCGGAGCTGGTCCGGCAACTCGGCACCAAGCCGTGGTCGCCGCAGCGGGAGCCACCACTGAGCTGGATCACGGCCAGTGCCGGCCGCGAGACCCGTCTCGTCCTGCTCGACGACGTCGCCTATTTTCGCGCCGACAACAAATACACCACGGTGGTCACGGCCGAGGGCGAGGCGCTGTTGCGCACGCCGATCCGCGAGTTGCTCGACGTGCTCGACCCGACGGTGTTCAAGCAGATCCATCGCGGCACCGTAGTCAACATGAAGGCCGTCGCGGGAGTCACCCGCGACGACACCGGCAAGGGCATCGTGCGACTGCGCGGGCGACCGGAGACGCTGAGCGTGAGCCAGCCGTTCATGACGCTGTTCCGCAACATGTAACCACGCTTCAAGTCTGGACGACAGGAAGGTGAACCATGCATTACCTCATCGCCTTGATCTATTTCGTGCTGGCGTTGCTCGGCTTCGATGGCGTGGGCAGCCACACCCATGTCAGCCACTCGGTCGTGAACGGCGTCGAGGTGCTGTACAGCAGGACCACGACGATCGCGGACGTGGCCGACATCACCTGCATCCGCAGCGTCAGTGGCAGCTGTCATTACCGCCTGTTGGTGAGCGATTGCCGCACGCCGCGGCGGCGTGCCATGACCGCTTCGTCATGCACACCCGACCCGGCCCGACAGTTCGCCCTGGCGACGGGAGCGAGCAGGGAGATCACCGGGCTGCCGGCGTATTTCACCTTGTGCGTCGGCCAGGACACCAAGACCGCCCGCAATGAATGCGAAACGCTGCCGGCGGTGGATCCACTGGCGCTCAACTGGTAAATCCGCCCCGGGCGTTGGCGACGGGCTTCCATACGGAGCGCCCGGTCAGCTTGTTTCCGGGGCACCGACAGCTACCGCCTGAGGTGGCCATCAATCGCGCGTGGTCACTTGTCCTTCTTCTTTTCCTGCTTGGCGGCACGCTTTTCCTTCAGCGTCTTGGTCGGCTGCTTCTTCTGGCTCTTCTTCGAATCCATGCCCTTGCTCATGTCTGCTCTCCGTGACCCGACGCGGGTGTCGGGGTCTGCTGCAGACCAGTCTAGGCGGTTCCGGTGCCGGCGGGGAGGGCCGCCGCTGAACGGCAGGGATCGCGTCGGCGACTTTCCGTCAGGACGTGAGGGATTCGCGCGCCAGATACTGTTCGAGGTCGCGTTGGGCGCGAGCGATCTGCGCCGGCGCCATGATGTCGGGCCAGCAGTGGCTGAGGTCCGTCGCCGCATCGGGCCAGTCGTTTTCGACCAGCATGCGCGCGCTGGCGATGCTGTCCGCCATCGACAATGCCCGGCCCAGCGCCGATGAGGTCGGGGTGACCGGATTCTGGCAATCGGTCATCGCCTGCAGTACGCGTGCCGGCAGTTCCCACTGCTTGGCCGCTTGCAGGGAAAGGCGGTTGGCAAGCCTTGCACAGCTCTGGACGAAGCTGGGCGAGAGCGGGGGCGCGGTCTGTCCCGCAAGCAGTTGATCCAGCAGGCGCACCATGGCACCCGTACCCGCATGGCGGACGATGCCGGCCAGATAGGCCTCGAACGAATCGCAACCGGTGTAGCGGCCCAGCCACGCGCACACGTGGGCGCAGCGTTCCGCGTGACCCCACAGGCGATCGCCCGCGGCGTGGCCCATGGTTCCCGCGTTGGACTGCAGGATCGGCTTCATCACGTGCTGGGTGATCACACGGCGCAAGCCTTCCTGGCCGAGCAGCACCACGGCCTGCTGCAGACTGCTGATCGGCTGCGCCGAGCGGTAGAACACGGTGCTGGTGGCGCGCATGACTTCGCCCACCATCAGCGGATCGCGGCCGACCAGTTTGGCCAGTTCGCCGCCAGCGGCCTCGTCGCTTCTCAGCGTGCGCAGCAGCTGCGGCAGTACCGTGGGCAAGCGCGGCAGACTGCGCAGGTCGAAGCGCGCGCTGAGCAGATCCAGCCGCCTGAGCATGGCCTGCTCGATCGCGGACGGCTCACTGGCCTGGCCCGGCGGCAGACCCAGCACAAGTCGGTGGAAGTCCTCGCTGATCAGTTCCAGGCAAGGGGCGGGAGCGGCCTCGGGTGCCGGAGTGGGCGCGGGTGCGGGCGCGGCGGCACGTGCAGTCGCTACTCCCGACACCGGGGGAGTACGCCTCACTGCCACCTTTTGGCGCGGAAAAACGCGCCGCCACATGCCTGCCCACATCAGCGGGTGCCCTCTTTCAGCGCCTGGAATTCTGCTGTTAGACCATCCTATCGACCGCGCACCGCAAAAGTTGAGTTGGCGCCGGCGCCGTGGCCGCCACCACCCGACTGAAAGCGTGGCGCCATGCCGGCCGGCGATGACATCCCCGGTCATGGCGCCGAGCCAACGCTGGCAATCCGGCGCGCTGCCCCCAGATCATCGAGTCCGTTCCGAGGGATTGCGCAATGATTCCGTTCTCCATCCTCGACCTGGCGCCCGTCACCGAGGGTAGCGATGCCCGCCAGGCGTTTCACAACACGCTGGACCTGGCGCAGTGGGGCGAGCGGCTAGGCTATCGGCGCTACTGGCTGGCCGAGCACCACAACATGCCCGGTATCGCCAGTGCGGCCACGGCCGTGCTCATCGGCCATGTGGCTGGCGGTACCTCGACCATCCGCGTGGGCGCAGGCGGCATCATGCTGCCCAACCATGCGCCGCTGCAGGTGGCCGAGGCATTCGGCACGCTGGCGTCGCTGCATCCGGGGCGGATCGATCTTGGCCTGGGCCGCGCGCCGGGTACCGACCAGGCCACGGCCCGCGCATTGCGCCGCTATTTCGACAGCGCCGATGCGTTTCCGCAGGATGTGGTCGAATTGCTGGGTTATTTCGAGCCGGCGCAGCCGGCCCAGCCGGTGCGTGCCGTGCCAGGCGCCGGGGTCGAGGTACCGGTGTGGCTGCTCGGCTCCAGCCTGTTCAGTGCCCGGCTGTCGGCCCGGCTCGGGCTGCCGTTTGCGTTCGCCTCGCACTTTGCCCCCGACGCGATGGACGAGGCGCTGGCGCTGTATCGGCGTGATTTTGTGCCTTCGGAGCGATTGCAGCAGCCGTACGCGATGCTCGGCATCAACGTGGTCGCTGCCGACAGCGATGCCGAAGCCCGCCGGGCCTTCACCACCCAGCAGCAGAGCTTCATCA
Organism: Rhodanobacter sp. G2-10; assembly: GCF_055809185.1. Classification (NCBI taxonomy): domain Bacteria; kingdom Pseudomonadati; phylum Pseudomonadota; class Gammaproteobacteria; order Lysobacterales; family Rhodanobacteraceae; genus Rhodanobacter; species Rhodanobacter sp. G2-10. The sequence goes on from NZ_CM147900.1 coordinate 1,405,039, forward strand.
ACCTGCGCCGTGGTCGGCCGGGGCTCATCCCGCCGCCGATCGACGATATCGAAGCGTACTGGACGCCGCCGGAAAAGCAGATGGTCGAGCGCGCGCTTGCCTGCGCGGTAGTGGGTGGCTCGGACACCGTGAAAAGCGGCCTTGCCGCGTTCATCGCCCGGCACCGCCCGGATGAACTGATGCTCACTGCCAACGTCTTCGACCATGCGGCGCGGCGGCGCTCGTTCGAGCTCGCCGCAGCGGCGCGCGATTCGTTGCAGGGGGTCTGAATGGGGGCACCGATCGGCCATAATGGGCGTTGTTTCGCATGTTGAAGCCACGCCATCCATGAAAACGCCGAAGGGACTGCAGGAACTGATCGACGATGGCGTCATCGATCAGGTGATCAGGCCGCTGAAAAGCGGCAAGGAAGCCTCTGTCTACGTCGTGCGCTGCGGCGACGACATCCGGTGCGCCAAGGTCTACAAGGACATGGCGCAGCGCAGCTTCCAGGCACGCGTGCAGTACCAGGAAGGGCGCAAGGTGCGCGGCAGTCGTCAGGCGCGCGCGATGGGCAAGGCGACCAAATTCGGTCGCCGCGAAGCCGAGGAGGCCTGGAAGAACGCCGAGGTCGACGCGCTGTACCAGCTCGCTGCCGCCGGTGTGCGGGTGCCGCAGCCGCACGGCTTTTTCAACGGCGTGCTGGTAATGGAACTGGTCACCGATGCCGATGGCTATTCCGCGCCGCGCCTGGGTGATGTCGAGTTGTCGGCGGATGAAGCGCGCGAGTACCACCGCTTCCTGATGCAGGAGGTGGCGCGCATGCTGTGCGTGGGCCTGATCCACGGCGACCTGTCCGAATACAACGTGCTGGTCGGGCCGGATGGCCCGGTCATCATCGATCTGCCGCAGGTGGTCAGCGCGTCGGGCAACAACAACGCACGCACCATGCTGCGTCGTGACGTGGGCAACATCACCATCAGCCTGTCGCGCTTCGCGCCCGAGCTGCTCGACACCCACTATGGCGAGGAGATGTGGGCGCTGTACGAGCTGGGCGAATTGCACCCCGACAGCGAGCTCACCGGCCAGTTCGAGTTCGACGAACGCGTCGCCGACGTGGACAGCGTGATGCAGTCGATCATCGATGCGCGCGAGGAGGCGATCATTCGCCAGCAGGGGCGGGAAGCGGCCGCGCAGGAAGATTGAGCGAAAAGCCGCCGGGCCGCGCCGCGCGCAGGGCGGGCTCTGCCCGCCGCCTTCTACGTCACGGTGCGCTGACGTCCAGCAACTCCACATCAAACACCAGCGACGCATTCGGCGGGATGTCGCCACCGGCACCGCGCGCACCGTAGCCCAGCGCCGCAGGAATCAGCAGCGTGCGCTTGCCGCCCACGCGCATGCCGGCCACACCCTGGTCCCAGCCCTCGATGACCTTGTCTGCACCGAGCTCGAAGGAGAACGGCATGCCGCTGTCGTAGGAGCTGTCGAACTTGGTGCCGTGCTTGTCCTTGGCGCTGGCGTCATACAGCCAGCCTGTGTACTGGACGGTGACCTTCATGCCGGCCTTGGCCTCGGGACCGGTGCCGACCTTGGTGTCGATGGTGGTGAGTTTGTCGACACTCCCGTTGGCCTGGGCCGGCGGGGTGGCGGTGCAGGCAGCGAGCATGATCAGGGCGAGCAGGGACAGCAACCAGCGCATGGAATGACTCCGGTAGACAGGGATGAAAAGGATGGGTGATGCGGCGATCAGTTGACGGTTTCAGGTGGCGCCATGCGCACGACCGGGTCGACCGCCACCGCATCGGCGTCGTTCATCAGTTGCAGCTGGCCGTCCTGGATCAGGGCCTGCAAGCGCATGCCACGCTGCAGCAGGTCGACCAGCCCGGCGATCGTGGGCACGGGAATGTCCAGCACCGTGAGGTTCTTGTGGCGCCCCAGCACGGAGCCGACCTTGTCCCACCACAGTTCGGCGGCATGGCCACCGTAATTGATCACCACGACCTGGCGTGAGCGACCGCAGGCCTTGCGGATGCGTGTCTCGTCGGGCTGGCCGACGTCGATCCACAGCTCGATCTCCTCGGTGTACGCCTTGCGCCACAGCGCCGGCTGCTCCTCGTCGCTGAGGCCCTTGCCGAATTCCAGGCGGTCGTCCGCATACAAGGCGAAGGCCAGCAGACGCACCATCAGGCGCTCTTCGGTTTCCGACGGATGCCGCGCCAGGGTCAACGCATGGGTGGCGTAGTAATGCCGGTCCATGTCGCTGATCTGCAGTTCGACTTTGTAAATGGTGGAGTTGAGAGCCATGCGCGGTGCCGAGGGACGGTAACCGCACATTGTACGCGCTCAGGGCCGCTAGACTGGCAGGCCCATGCCGACTCCACCCTTCCGTCGCGCCAGCCAGGCCAGCACCGTGCATCTGCCGGTGGGCGAGTGGTCGAGCGTGCTCGATGCCTTGTGCGCCCGTTTTCCCGCGATCAGTCGCGCGCAATGGCTGGACCGGATTGCGCGCGGGCGCGTGCTGGACGGGGAGGGTGTGGCGATTGCCGTCGACTCGCCTTACAGCTCCGGCCTGCGAATCCACTACTACCGCGAGGTGATGGACGAGGCGCTGATTCCCTTCACCGAGAACGTGCTGCACGTGGATGAGCATCTGGTCGTGGTCGACAAGCCCCACTTCCTCCCGGTGATCCCCGCCGGCAGCTTCGTCGAACAGACCCTGCTGCGGCGATTGGTCCGACGGCTCGACAATCCGCAGCTCGTGCCGCTGCACCGTATCGATCGGGCTACCGCGGGGCTGGTGCTGTTTTCCGCCAATCCTGCCAGCCGCTCCGCCTATCAGGCGCTGTTTCGCGAGCGCCGGATCGACAAGTGCTACGAGGCCTTGGCGGCGCCACTGCCGGAGCTGGAGTTTCCGTTGTGGCGGCGGACCCGGATCGTGCGCGGCGAGCCGTTTTTTCGCATGTGCGAGGTCGATGGTGAGCCCAACAGCGAGACTCGCATCGAGGTGATGGAGCGGGGCGCCGCGCACTGGCGCTATGCGCTGTATCCGGTGACCGGGCGCAAGCATCAGTTGCGGGTGCACATGGCGGCGCTGGGTGCGCCGATCCTGCACGACACTTTTTATCCCGGGTTGGGTGAGGTCGCACCGGATGACTATGGGCGGCCGTTGAAGTTGTTGGCGCGAGGGATGGGGTTTGTTGATCCGTTGTCGGGGGAGGGGCGCTGCTTCGCTAGTCGGCTTGCGCTGTAATGCTTCAGGCGTAACCGCGCACCTGCCAGATGCAGCAACCGCGGCGTTTTCGCCTCCGTTACACCCTCACTTCCGTCTGCGTAACTCATACACCCTCAAAAGTGTCCGATAACGCCGGCAGCTTGCGCCTACGCCGACGATAGTGCTGCCATGCAAGAGCCTGATCTGTTGCAAGAATTCCTCTCTTGTCCGGTCAGGATCGACGTTGCATACTCGGTGCAACACCCAAACTCTTGGGTCGACTTAGCGTTAGGGCTTACATGACCAACCATCTACTCTCGGTTGAAATCGACGAAGCATCTGAGCAGGTTTTCATCCATGGATCGCCGGCAGGTCTACGCTTTCTCGCTCGGCACATTGAGTCGATCGCTGCCACGGCGGAGGGCGCTGGCCATGCGCACGATCATTTCATGTCGGAAGCTTGGGGTGGCAAAGAACTTTCCGGCCATTTGCAGGGTGGCAAAGAGAGTCATGCTCTCATCAACCATCTCATCATCTACGGTCGGGCCGCGCCCTAACCAATCATTCGAGGCGGACGGCTGCGCCGCCGCTCAATTCCAGCGTTAGCCAATGGAAAATGCGCTCCTTTACATGAAAGTGATTGCCGTTGCTCACGGCATCGTCGGCTATTTCGGTGGCGCCATCATGGCCGACCCTGAAACCCAAGCAGACATGATCTATCAAGATCGAAATCCGTTGGTAGGTGACGTAAAAAAGTACTTGATCTATGCGATGTGCTTTTGTCTGGTGTTATGCGGCCTTTGCCCGTGGTTCAAGCCGTCCGCAACGCCATTGTGGGCATGGCTTGCCCTTGGCTTTCATCTACTCAGCAGCGCACTCGACTTTGCAACACAGCGGGGACGCTTCGACTGCTGGCGCTGCATGACCACTGGCGTTACCGTCAAGGCCATTGCCGCAGCTGCGCTTACTTGCCTAGCTACTATGCTTCCGTCAGCAGGTAGTGGCTAACAGTTCGTTCAAGGCGGACGGCTTCGCCGCCGCTTAACTCCAGCGTTGAAGCTGTAGAAAAACCCATTTCGGATCTACGAAACGAGTCCGCCACCCGGCGGATTTTTGTTTGATGCTCGTGAAGAACTTCCCTCGCGTCCCGGTTGTCGACAATCGGCGAAATTTTGGCCGGCCAAACGTCCTCGTCACGTGCGTTTTGGCCCAGCTCGCTGGCCTACGCGGCTATCTTGCCGTACATCTGCAGCTTCGCCACGTTGTGGACGATGCAGTACAGCTTCCACTGTGTGTCGACCTTGGCTCGACCACGCAGTGTGAAGCGACGCAGGCCGCGTTGCTGGATGTGACCGAACACCGGCTCGATCAATCCCATGCGGTGGGCATAGATCGCGCGACCCTCGGGGCTATCGATCCTTTCGCGCATCGCGCGGCAATGCGGGTTTGGCAGTTTGCTCGCGACCGAGCCTTCGAAGAAGGCCACCTGGCGCACGGCAGTGACATCGGGTTTGCGCAGGCACTTGCGGCGTAGCGGACACGCTTCGCAGGTGGCCGGCGTGCCTTTGACCTGATGCTCGCCATCGACGGCGGCAACGCCGATGTAGCCTTGCACGACACCGTGACCGCTCTTGAGCGTGGCGCTCTCGGCGTCGGTCAGGTTGCGCTTGATCGGCTTGCCTTTGGCGCCCAGGCGCTCGCTCGTGGTGGCCAGCGCAGAACGCAGCTTGCCGGCATTCTTGCGCAAGGTGGCGATGGTGCGTTCTTCGTGTCGGCGCTGGTTGTCCTCGTTGGGATCGAGCGCCTCGCTGGCATCCTGCTCGGCATGGGTCTTGACCAGATGAGCGACGGCGCGCTCCATCTTCGCGGCCTTGCGCTCGAAATCCGCGCTCGTGCCACTCCATTCCTTGGACGCGTTTGAGGGGAGCTTGCAGCCGTCGATGGCAAACATGTTCTTGCCGATCAAACCCTGCGCGTTGCAGACCATCAGCACATCACGAAACACCGCCTCGACTTCCTTGCCCAGTGTCGCCACGAAGTGCGCCAGGGTAGTGAAGTGGGGCTGCTGATCGCACGCCAGAGCGATGAACAGCACGTTCTCCGTGCACGCCCGCGCCATCGTGCGCGAGGAGGTGATGCCGCGCGAATAGGCGAACAACACGATCTTGAGCAGTACCGCCGGATCGTAGGCTGGCGCGCCGGTCTCGTCGTTCTTGAAACGGTCGGCAAAGCGTCCGAGATCCATCTCGTTGTCGATCAGGTAGCTCAGCGCGTGTTCGAAGGTGCCAGGCAGCAGCTGCCGCCCGTAACACACAGGGATCATCTTGATCTGATCGGGGTCGTAGTGCCGGTATCGCGCCATCGTCGCCTCGTCTCGTTTCCCACTTTTTTGCGGGCATGACGAATGATAGGCTGCGAGGGGGTTTTTCTACAGCTACGTTAGGCAGCAATAGCCCCATGCATCATGTCGTCGGACTCAGCCCAAAGTGTCAGGAGCGCGTCTGGCCACTCGAACGTGGCCAGATGAGATTTCGCACGGACAATTTTCACTCGTTAGGCTACTTCCTTCTATTGTTTCCCCCCTTTGAAAAGTACGCCCGACGAGATGCCGGCATTGGCATTGGCTCCATCAACGTCATGTTCGCTTTGAAGGAGGGCGATTTGGTTGCGTGCTTACAATCCCTCGACGCTCTTGAGCAAAATCTTCAGTCTCAGCCTGGCTCTTGGAGACCATTCCTCGGCACGCATCAGGCATATCAGGGGGCACTTTCCGTACCCGTTGAGCCACTGCTTTTCCGTTCTCGGGCGCTGGCACTGGTCGCAAAGCTTCGTAAGCTCGCCCGTGCAGCAGCAGACGGCAAGTACCTTGTTTACGGCAATGGTGTGGCGTATGCGCCACTGTGCGGCATCAAACTTCCAGCCGGCACTTTGGTGTACTCGTAGTGCCTAACAAAACGTCCGAGGCGGACGAAAATCCGCACGCCGCTCAATTCCAGCGTTAGGCGCCTATGAAACGTATACTTGTCGTGTTGCTTCTCGTCCTGACTTCTTGGTCAGCCTTTGCTGCAGACGTCTGCGGTAGCCCAGGAGAGAAGCCGAGCGTCAAATCCGTCGTTGTGCGTCTTCAGAGCAAACCAACAGGGCCGGCTTTCTACTACCGAATCGATCTTTACCATGTTGTGTTTGTTAGCCAAGCTTCGATGACTGCCTTCCTCAACAAGCTGTCCATACCCGATTCCGCTGCTACTGCAAGAGCATTGGTTAAGTCCATCCGCGCCGACATGCCATTGCGTGAAGATCGCGATCTTTTTCGCTATAACTTCTCAGATTGGTTCAATATGAATTTCATAGAATCAATGCTGGTAGATCTCTTCGAGCATGGAAACGTGGCGTTGGTCGCACCGGGTGGAGACCTGGTCGAAAAGGTCACGATTGTTCACGAACGAACCCCAGATATAACTCTCACACGCATCTACGCTGGAAAGAAAGGCGAAAATGAAATATTTGTCCTTCGCGGGTGCATCGCGGACTGACTCAACTGCGTACCGGTCAAGAGCTCAAGAAGGTCTTACGATGTCCATTGGGCGAGTCGCCTACCATCTCCTCAGGAGACTTTCCGTCAACCCCGGGCGCATGGCGCATTTGCCCTGGGCTGTCGGGCCACTGCCGGTGTTGGTGTTGTCCTGATTGTGCGTGTGACGTGTCAGTGCTTTGCGGGGTCGAACGTTGCCAGACTGCATTTCTGTAGTCACCCAGCGGTTCCTGCACAGGTCAGGCCGCAAAAGCATACGCCTCGGCGGGTGTCTTCATGCCGAGCGCCTGGTGTGGTCGCCGGTGGTTGCAAGAGCCGATCCAATAACCAATCACGCGCATGGCGGCACACGGCGCTGACCACGTGGTGCTGGCGATCAATGGGGAAGGGGCGGATTGAGGTGGCGCGGTTAGCTGCTCCGGTTCTCCCGTCGCGGGACTACTTGTCCTGCCAGCGCACATCGAAGCCAAACAGCACGGTTCGCCCTGGGCCGGGCTCGAAGTAGCGGCCGTTGCCATCGTTGACGATGACGGAGCCGACGTAGCGTCGTTCCAGCACATTGTCGACGCGTGCGAAGAGATGAACGCGCCACAGGCCGTGTCGGGTGATATAGCCGCCACCCAGGCCGAACACGGCGTAGGAGGGCGCGCGCACGCTGTCGAGATCGTTGCTGGGCACGGCACCCAGGTAGCGGCTGTCGAGATTGAGCTGCCAGCCTGTGTCTGCGCCGCGATGCAAGGCGGCGTAAACATGGGATCGCGGCACACCCGGGATGCGTGTGCCGGCTGCCACAGAGGTGTTGGTGATGACGCAGCCGGCGCCGACGCAGGTCCGGTAGGCCGACCGGAAGGTCGCGTCCAGCCAGGTGTAGGCAGCGTCGACACGCCATAGTTCGGTGAGCTGGCTATGGAAGGACAGCTCGGCGCCCTGGCGCCGTGCGTCGGGAATATTCTGGTACGTGGTGCGCCCTCCGAAACTGCTGGCCACGGCGAGCTCGTCGCGGCTGTCGGCGCGGAACACGGCCATGTGCAGCTGGCTGGAGGTCGTCGGCTTGAGCTTCAATCCCATCTCGATGCTGTGCGTGCGGGCCGGTTGCAGATACAGCGCCAGTCCGGTCAGGCCGTCGTTGCGATAGCCAAGCTCGGAGAACGTTGGCGTCTCGAAGCCGCGTCCCCACGCCGCGTAAAGGTGTGCCTGTGGCGACACCTGGTACATCGCGCCGGCGACGGGGGTGGCCGCGGTGTAGCTGGCTGCGCCGCTGTCGTCCGGGTTGATGGCGGTGACGTAGCGGTCCGTGGAGTGAAACTGCACGCGGCTGTGACGCACGCCACCCATAAGCGTCCAGTTTTCGCTCACCCGCCAGGTCGCCTGCGCGAATTGGTCCAGGTTGTAGACGCGATCCTCCTCGTCGCGGCGCAGTCGTCCCTTGACGCCGAGTGTGTCGTCGATGAAGTTCTCGTAGGCGGTGCGATGCTGTTGCTGATTGTCATAGTTGGCGCCGATCACGAGTTCAAAGGGTCGTCCGGCCAGCGTGCCGGACCAGGTCCAGCGTGCATCGACGCCGCCATACGCATTGTCCAGTGCGATTACGCCGCCCTGGGAGAGTGGGCTGAGCTGGGCCGCGATGGGTACGGACAGAAACTGTTCGATGCTGCGCTCACCGTAATAGCCCATCAGGCGCAGCGTGCCATGTGTGCTCAGTGTGTCTTCGTAGATCAGTCCGCCCTGCTGCTGGGCGACGCTCTTGCGCGTGTCGTAGAGGGTCGATGGCGTCGAACTCTGACGCGGATTCTGGCGATATTGTGCCGGGGTCAGACCTTGCGGGTCCTGCGCTCCGGGCACGTGGTAGGTATTGACGACGAGAGTCAGTCGGCGGTCGTGGTCGAGTTGCCAGGCAATTTTGGCGTTGCCGGACGCGGTTTGTGCACGGCTGTGGTCGCGGTACCCGTCAGTCTGGAAGTGGGTGAAGTCGAGGTTGTAGTCGAGCGAGCCGCTGATGCCGCGCGCGTTGATCTCGCTGCGCAGCAGCCCGTCACTGCCACCGGCGACGCCAAGGCGTACCTGCGCGGGATCGCTGCCGTCCGCGGTGAACAACTGCACCACGCCGCCGGCGGCGTTGCCGTACAGTGCCGAGAACGGTCCGCGCAGCACTTCGACGCGTTCGGCCGAATCCAGGTTGAAGTGCGAGACCTGGCCCTGACCATCGGGCATGGTTGCGGGGATGCCGTCGGTGTACAGGCGTACGCCGCGGATGCCGAAGGTCGAGCGTGAACCGAAGCCGCGGATGGAGATCTGTTCGTCCTGGGCGTAGTTCTGACGATCACGCGCAAGGATTCCGGGGATGCCCCGCAACAGCTCCGACAGGTTGACGTCCAGACTGCCGCTGGGCGGCGCGACCACCACATCAATGGAGGCCGGGATCTGGAAAGGGTCCTGCTGCGTGCGGGTGGCCGTGACCGATACCGATGGCAAGGTCGTGACCCTATGTGGAGGCGTGGGTGTTGTTGCCGCCGCGAACGGGATCTGCAGCGCAGCCAGCAGCGCCGCAAATGGCCAGGCGTGCCGAAGCAGGCGATGCGAATGCCTTGTCACAACGTCAGTGGATGTCATCAGCTTGCGGGATCAACCCAGGGACGGTGACCGAGTCGCCAAACCGGGTCTGCGCATACCGAGCGTCGCGGTCGGTGCCGGAAGCGGGCATGAGCGTCTCCGTGGTCGGTGGAACTCATGCAGTCATGACGGGTGAGCATGCATCCTCCTGAGACTGAGGGCCATGGTTGGAGTGGATTGCGTGTCAGTCCGCATGGTGGGCGTAGAGCCATGGGTCAGGAGCAAATGGGAGACTCTGGGTCGTAGCATGAGGCGGCTCGATCCGTTCGCTTGGAATTCGATGGCAGGCGCCAACGTGTGACGGCGCGCGGCAATCGTCTGCGGCTATCCAGGATGATCCTCGATGGCGAGCCCATGCTCGCCGGGGCCGGTCAGATGGTCGGTTGATTCCACGGGTGTTGCCATGGCTGCCTGCAGAATTTCAGCGGGGTACCTTGCGCGGAGTGCCGGGCCCGACCGCGATTCGTGCGCGCCACGCCTTCCGTGGCGAGCTCGGGTCAATGGCCCACCCATGTGGCCGTGAAGATCAGCGGCGCGGACTGATGCGCCAGACGGTGTTCGACAGGTCGTCGGCCACGATCAGGGCGCCGCGCGGATCCACAGTCACGCCGACCGGCCGGCCACGGGTCTTGCCGTCGGCCCCGTGAAAGCCGGTGGCAAAATCAACCGGTGGACCGTCGGGGCGACCATTGCGGAACGGCACGAAGATCACCTTGTAGCCGACCGGGTTCTTGCGGTTCCAGCTTCCATGCTCACCGACGAATGCGCCATCCGCGAAAGTGGCACCCATCGCCGGCGTGGAAAAATCCAGACCCAGCGCGGCCACGTGCGCGCCGAGGCTGTAATCCGGGGTGAGCGCGGAAGCCACCTTGGCCGGGTTTTGCGGCCGCACGCGCGTGTCGACGTTCTTGCCCCAGTAGCTGTAAGGCCAGCCGTAGAACCCACCTTCGCGAACCGAGGTGAGATAGTCGGGTGGCACGTCCGGACCGAGTTCATCGCGCTCGTTCACCACCGCCCACAACGCGCCCGTCTCCGGCTGGATGGCAAGCGCCGTGGGATTGCGCAAACCGGTCGCGTAAGGCTTGTGTGCGCCGGTGTGGGCATCCACCTGCCATACCATGGCGCGGTCGACCTCGGCGTCCATTCCGCGTTCGGTGATGTTGCTGTTGGAGCCGATGCCGACATACAGGAAGCGGCCATCCGGACTCGCGGCCAATGCCTTGGTCCAGTGGTGGTTGACGGCCGACGGCAGGTCGGTGATCTTGACCGGCGGCCCGCTGGCCTTGGTCTGGCCATCCTGGTAATCGAAACGCACCAGCGCATCCTGGTTGGCGACATAGAGCTTGCCATCAACCAGGGCGAGGCCGTAGGGCGCGTTGAGACCCTCGGCGAATACGGTCCGCTCCTTGTAGCTGCCGTCACCGGCGGTGTCGCGCAGCAACGTCAAGCGGTTGCCTCTCTTTACCGACGTGTTGCCTTAGGCCTTGATGCGGCCGGCGATCACGTCTTTCGGCTTCAACGGCGCTGCCCCGCCACCGCGGCCTTCGGCGACCAGAATGTCGCCGTTGGGAAGCACCAGCGTCTGACGCGGAATATTCAGGTCGGTGGCGATGGCAGTAATCGTGTAGCCCTGCGGCACCGTCGGCCTCTGCTCGCCCCATAGTGCCGGCTTGGCGATCGTCATGCTCGGAAGCAACCCGCGCTGCGGGGGCGGCAGCGTCGGCTCGGCACCGTAGTACTGGGCTTCATTCGGGTTGTTGTCACCGCATGCGCCCAGCAGGGCCGCCACGGCAACGGCGATCATCAGGCGTTTCATGCTGCGCCTCCCGCACGAACCGTGGAAAGACCGACCCAGGACGCCGCACACGCCAGCACGGCGACGATCACCGACAGGATGAGGCTGTCCGGCATGATGGCAGGCATCCTTGGCGTGTACCAGCGCGTTGATGAAGCCCAGCACCCAGGTGGCCAGCAGCAGCGCGAAATAGGTGACCCCGGATGTGCCACGCCGACTGGCGCGAAAAAGATCGATTACCGCCCACAGCAGCGCAAGCCCAGCGAAAACAAGCGCCCCGGCGATGAGCCAGGACGCGAAGTTGCTCCACTGGATCTGAAAGCTGCGGGCATACGCGATGTCGCTCGACAACGCGCCGAGAAACAGCGGTACGGCTCCGGCAAGCATGAACGCGTGAAATGGATGGATGGCCCGTTGGGGCACTCGCTCGACAATCACAGTCATGGCAGCTGACTCCTGATGGGTGATGCGTTCGATTGGGAATTTCGGGCGACCACGCGACCGGGTACATCGTTCAGCAGCTGCCCGGTTGCATGTTCTGTCCTGGATCGTTGACCATTCGCGATCTGGTAATCCTGATCGGCGTTCTATCGGGAGTGGTTGCCGCTGCACTTCATGCAGGCTCCGCACGGGTTGACGCAATGCTGCCTTGCTTCAGCGCCTTCCGTGAGACTCGGCCTATCCAGGTCAAGGTCGCGTGATCCGAGTCTAGTCACGGTCGATGCATGCCACGGCAAATCGCGCGGGAATCTCCAATTCTTGAGAGAACATCGAACGCGTCTTGGTGGGGCAATGAGACGAGCCAACCGGCGCGTGACAGCAACTTGGCGAGACGAGGCAACGGGCTGCCGGCAACTCGACAGTCAGGCCGCGACAGCGGTGAGCCGTTTTGGACCACACAGCCTCGGTAGAAGCCGCGGCGATTCACGCGTCGGGGGTCTTGAATTTGTAGCGGCACAAATCGCGGATCACGCAGTGCGGGCAATCCGGCTTGCGCGCCTTGCACACGTAGCGACCATGCAGGATCAGCCAGTGATGGGAGTCCTGCCGGAATTCGGCGGGGATCACCTTGAGCAGTTTGTCCTCCACCGCGCGCACGTCCTTGCCCGGCGCCAGGCCGGTGCGGTTGGCGACGCGGAAGATGTGCGTGTCGACGGCGATGGTCGGCTCGCCGAAGGCGGTGTTGAGCACCACGTTCGCGGTCTTGCGGCCCACGCCGGGCAAGGCTTCCAGTGCCTCGCGGCTGCGGGGGACTTCGCCGTCGTGCTGGTCGAGCAGGATTCGGCACAGGGCGATCACGTTCTTTGCCTTCGCATTGAACAGGCCGATGGTGCTGATGTAGCGCTTGAGCCCGTCTTCGCCCAGATCGAAGATCGCTTGCGGCGTGTTGGCCACCGGATACAGCTTGCGGGTGGCCTTGTTCACGCCGACATCGGTGGCTTGCGCGGACAGCACCACCGCCACCAGCAGCTCGAACGGCGTGGTGTAGAGCAGTTCGGTGGTGGGGTGCGGATCGAGTTCGCGCAAGCGGGTGAACATGTCGATGACATCGGCGCGCTTCATGGAGTTTTTCCCTGTTTTTTTGCCTTCGCGCGGGCCAGCGCTTCCAGCACCGGATTGCGTTGCGTTGCGCCGTCGACGGCGGCCTTGCGTGCGGCCAGTTCGGCTGCGCGCTCGGCGCGGTCGCGTGCCAGGCGTGCCTCGCGGCGCTGGAAGTGGCTACGGGCGGCGTCGGCATGAACTTCGTCGATCTGCTCAACCGGCATCGGCACCAGTTCGATGCAGTCGACCGGGCAGGCGGCCACGCACAGTTCGCAGCCGGTGCAGTCGTCGGCGAGCACGCTGTGCATCAGTTTGGAGGCGCCGACGATGGCGTCGACGGGACAGGCCTGGATGCATTTGGTGCAGCCGATGCAGTCTGCCTCGACGATGCGCGCGAGCATGCGCGGCTTCTCGACCCCGTGGTCGGGATTCAGCGGCAACGCGGGTTGTTGCAGCAGTGCGGCCAGCTTTTCGATACCCGCCGCACCACCGGGCGGGCACTGGTTGATCCGTGCTTCGCCGCGCGCGATCGCTTCCGCGTACGGTCGGCAGCCGTGGTAGCCGCATTGCTCGCATTGGGTTTGCGGCAGCACAGCGTCGATGCGGTCGACCAGGGTGTCGATGGGATCACTCATGCATACGGCTCAAACAAACGATAATCGCCGCTCATTGTCCCGCAATCGAGCATCCGTCGTGGATGACCTTCAGGAGAGCTGCATGAAACCATCCTACCTCGCGTCCTTGTTGCTGGCTGCCGTGCTCGGCGGAGCCGGTTCGGTCATGTTGACGCATGCTGGCCCGGTGCGCGCCGAAACGGCAACCGGATCGTCACCCGAAACCGTCACCGTGTTCGTCGACGCCACCTTCGGCTTCCGCAAGAAGCACCTGGCCAACCAGTTGACCAAGTCGCACGCGGATTTCGCCGCCCGCGGCTATCACTTCGTGGACATGCAGAACTACGTCGAGAACGGTGATCTTGTGGGTGTGTTCGTGACCTATACGCGTGATCGCGAGCGCTGATCACCCCGAACAGCGCAAGACGTAGGGCGGGCTCTGCCCGCCGGACCTTCGCCCGGAAGCGGCGGGCAGAGCCCGCCCTACGGGCAGGATCAGCGGAGGATCCCTCAGCGGACGGGGGCGCCTGGGTTGGCGCCTTGGTCCGCGCCGAGCAGGAACAGGTCGCTGCCGCCGTCGCCGGCGGACAGGATCATGCCTTCGGACAGGCCGAAGCGCATTTTGCGCGGCGCCAGGTTGGCGATGAACACCACGTTGCGGCCGACCAGCTGTTCGGGTTCGCCGTAGGCCGCGCGGATGCCGGAGAAGATCTGTTTCGTGCCGAGCTCACCGCCGTCCAGTTCGAAGCGCAGCAGCTTGTCCGAGCCTTCGACGAATTCGCAGACGGTGACCTTGCCGATGCGCAGATCGAGCCGGCTGAACTCGTCGATGGTGATGGTGGCGGAAGTCGTGTCTGCGGTTTTGGCGGGTGGCGCGCTGGCCTTGGTGTTCTCGGTCATGGATTTCTTCTTCGGGCTTTTGGGTGCTTCGGGCGAGTCGCCGAGTGATTCTTTCGAGGCCTCGACCATGGCCGCGATGCGCTTGGGGTCGATGCGTGCCAGCAGCGGTTCGAACTCGTTGACGGTGTGGCCATGCAGCTCGCGGCGGGCATCCTCGAAACTGGCGATCGGCGCGGCGAGGAACTGTTCGGCGGCGGCGACGGTGGCCGGCAGGACGGGTTTGAGCAGGCCAGACAGCAGGCGGAAGCCGTGCAAGGCCAGCGTGCAGACTTGTTGCAGTTCGTCGCGGCGGTTTTCATCGCGGGCGATCACCCACGGTGCCTTGGCCGCGATATAACCGTTGACCAGGTCGGCGATGGTGACGAAACGACGGGTCACTTCGGCGAACTCACCGGTTTCGTAGAGCTGGTCGACACCGTCGTAGTGCGACAGCAGCGTCTGCCACAGCGCGGCTTCCTCGGCCTCGAAGTGATCGGCCAGCTTGCCGTCGAAATGCTTGTGCATGAAGCCGGCGGTGCGGCTGGCGATGTTCACCCACTTGCCGATCAGGTGCGAGTTGATGCGTTCCTCGAAGGCCTTGAGGTCGAGGTCCACGTCCACCGGCGCGTCGTTGAGCATGGTGGCGAAGTAGTAGCGCAGGAACTCCGGGTGGATGCCGGCGTCGAGGTAGGTGCGCGCCTGGATGAAGGTGCCGCGCGACTTCGACATCTTGGCGCCGTTGACCGTCAGGTAGCCGTTGACATGCAGCGCGGTGGGCGTGCGGAAACCGGCGCCATGCAGCATCGCCGGCCAGAACAGGCCGTGGAAATTGATGATGTCCTTGCCGATGAAGTGGTGCATTTCGGCGCTGCTGTCGGCACCGAGGAAATCGTCGAATTTCAGCCCGCTCTTGTCGCACAGCGCCTTGAAGCTGGCCAGGTAACCCACCGGCGCGTCCAGCCACACGTAGAAGAACTTGCCCGGCGCGTCGGGGATCGGAAACCCGAAATAGGGCGCATCGCGCGAGATGTCCCAATCCTTCAGGCCGCCGTCCAGCCATTCGCGCAGCTTGGCCGCCACGCCGCTGTTGGCCACCGGCTTGCCCCCGGTGAATTTGCCGGCGAACCAGTCGCGCAGCAACGGCTCGAACTTGGACAGCTCGAAGAAATAGTGCTCGGAATCGCGCAGCTCGGGCGCGGCGCCGGACATCACCGAGTACGGATTGATCAGGTCGGTCGGCGCGTAGGTCGCGCCACAGTGTTCGCAGTTGTCGCCGTACTGGTCCGCTGTGCCGCAGTTCGGGCAGATCCCCTTGATGTAGCGATCCGGCAGGAACATCTGCTTGTCCGGATCGAACAATTGCTTGATCGTGCGTTTTGCAATGTAGCCGCCGTCGCGCAACCGGGTATAGATCAGCGAGGCCAGCTCGCGGTTCTCGTCCGAATGCGTGGTGTGGTAGTGGTCGAAGCTGAAATGGAAGTCGCTGAAATCGGCCTCGTGCCCGGCGCGGATCTGCGCGATATAAGCCTCCGGCGTCATGCCGGCCTTTTCGGCGGCCAGCATGATCGGCGTGCCGTGGGCGTCGTCTGCGGCCACGAAATGCACTTCGTTGCCCATCATCCGCTGCGCACGCACCCAGATATCGGTCTGGATGTAGCCCAGCATGTGGCCCAGGTGCAGCGGGCCGTTGGCGTAGGGCAGGGCGTGGGTGACGAGCAGGCGACGGGACATGGGGTGCACGACTTTGGGATGACTGCGCATTATGGCATGGACGTCCAAACCGGTCGGTACGCACATGCGCCGCCGCCCCAAAGAAAAAGCGCGCCGAAGCGCGCTTTTTCGTCCGCTCATGCCCGGGTGATCAGGGCTGGCGTTCCCACTCCTGCGAGCGACCGATCCACGAGAAGCCGATGAAGCCGCGCACCTTGAGTTTCTGGCCACCGTCGAGCATCGACAGTTTGACCTTGTAGACCTTGCCGCTCTTGGGATCGAGGATATGGCCGCCGTCCCAGACATCGCCATTCTTGTGCACGCCCCACATGATGTTCATGCCTTCGATCGGCTTGTTCTTGCGTTCGCCGTCGCATTCCTTGCAGACCGCAACCTCGCCGTCACGCGCAATGTCTTCCGGACTGCGGTTGAGCAGCTTGACGATGTGCGCTTGCAGCTCGCCGTTGTTCTCGGTGATCTCCACGATGGATTTGGCCTGGTGGGTGTCGTCGTCGATGGTCTTCCAGGTGCCGACGGGGGTGTCGGTGGCCGCGATGGCGGCACCGGCAGCGAACAGCAGACTGGTGGCGATGGCAAAACGGAACGCAAGCTTCATGGTGATCCTCCCGTACGAAAGCGTATGGAAGTGAGACTGGCGAGCTTCAACCGGGCCGTCAAGCTGCATTGCGGAAAGCTGGTCGAACCGTTCAGCCAGGAGCGCTGATCTGGGTCAGTCTGGCGAAATGGGTGCGCTGGCATAATGGTTCTCTTTCATTACTACCGAGTCGACATGACACAGGCGAACGAAGCGCTGGTCCGCCAGATCCTTGGCGGGCTGACTGATCCCCACTCAGGCGCCACGCTGGATCAGGCCACCAGGGCGGTCGGGGTGGACGGCGCGCGGGTGTCGGTCGACCTGCAACTGGGTTATCCGGCCGCTGGCGCGATCGACGCGATCAGCGCCCGCGTGCGCGAGGCGCTGCAGGCAGATCCGGCGATCGATGCTGCCACGGTCTCGATCACCAGTCGGGTCCATGTGCACAAGGTGCAGGGCACGCTGGGGCCGTTGCCAAGCGTGAAGAACATCATCGTGGTCGCTTCCGGCAAGGGCGGCGTGGGCAAGTCGACGGTGTCGGCGAACCTGGCCCTGGCCCTGCAGGCAGAAGGGTCGAAGGTCGGTGTGCTGGACGCGGACATCTACGGTCCCAGCCAGCCGACCATGCTCGGCGTCAGCGGCAAACCCTCCTCGCCGGACGGCAAGAGCATCATTCCGATGCAGGCCCACGGCATGCCGGTGATGTCGATCGGTTTCCTGGTCGAGGCCGACACGCCGATGATCTGGCGTGGCCCGATGGTCACCCAGGCGATGATGCAACTGCTCACCGACACCCGCTGGGAGCAGCTGGACTATCTCATCGTCGACCTGCCGCCGGGCACCGGCGACATCCAGCTCACCCTCTCGCAAAAGGTGCCGGTGGCCGGTGCGGTGATCGTCACCACACCCCAGGACATTGCCCTGCTGGATGCCCGCAAGGCGCTGAAGATGTTCGAGAAGGTCGAGGTGCCGGTGCTCGGGGTGGTGGAGAACATGGCCACCCACGTCTGCTCGAACTGCGGCCAGGAGGAACACATCTTTGGCGAAGGCGGCGGCGAGCGCATGGCGGCGCAGTACGGTGTGGCCTATCTGGGGTCGTTGCCGCTGGACATCCGTATCCGCGAACAGGCCGATGGCGGCAACCCGTCGGTGGTGGCGATGCCTGATTCGGACATCGCCGCCCGCTATCGCGAAATCGCCCGCAATGCGGCCGGCCGGCTGTCGCGCCAGCCGCGCAACAAGTCGCTGGGGTTGGGGAAGATCGTGGTGCAGGGGGTGCCGGCGGGGTGATCGGGGTGTTCGATTTTCGGCCTTGTGCTGGCGTGATGGGGGGCTGAGCGTGTACTTTTGTCGTTTTGCGCCCGCTTGCAGGGCGGTTACCGAACCGGGGTCAGCGTGAGCATCAAATCCGACAAGTGGATCCGCCGCATGGCGCAGGAGCAGGGCATGATCGAGCCATTCGAGGCCGGCCAGGTCAAGCTGCGCGACGGCGAACGGCTGGTGTCCTATGGCACCTCGAGCTACGGCTACGACGTGCGCTGCGCGCGCGAGTTCAAGGTATTCACCAATATCAATTCCACGATCGTCGACCCGAAGGCGTTCGACCCGTCCAGCTTCGTCGACGTCGAGGCGGATGTGTGCATCATCCCGCCCAATTCGTTTGCACTGGCGCGCACGGTCGAGTTCTTCCGTATCCCGCGCAAGGTGCTCACGATCTGCCTGGGCAAGAGCACCTATGCGCGCTGCGGCATCATCGTCAACGTGACGCCGCTGGAGCCGGAGTGGGAAGGTCACGTGACGCTGGAGTTTTCCAACACCACGCCGCTGCCCGCGAAGATCTACGCCAACGAGGGTGTGGCGCAGATGCTGTTCCTCGAATCGGACGAGGAGTGCGAAACCAGCTACAAGGATCGCGGCGGCAAGTATCAGGGACAGCAGGGCGTGACCCTGCCGCGAACCTGACCACGTCTACCTGAACGGCGCTGCGTTTCGACGAACCTTGGGCCCGCAGGCTGCTAGAATCCTTCCGCTTGAGTTGCACCACTGCCTTTCCAGGAGATCCGCATGAGCCGAACGTCCACCTTGCTGGCCCGCATCACGGCCGCGATCATGTTGGGCAGCGTCCTGCTGCTGGCTGGCTGTCACCGCGGTCAGGCCAAGCAGGAGCAACATCTTGCGGCGTCCATGAAGGGCGAGTTCGGCGTGACGATGCAGGCGTACAAGGATGGCCAGTTCCTGATCGATGGCGCGGTGCTGTCCGCGACGGATGCCGGCAGCCATTTCGCCTATCTGCGCGACCAGGGGAAGTTGCCCGCGAAAGTGCTGTTGATCGACAGCGATGATGCCAAGGTCAGCAAGAAGCACCTGCAGTACCTGGCGCGCATGTCGATCGACTATGGGTTTCTTGCCTACTTTTTCGACCACAAGGGCCAGCTGACCCAGATCAGCCCGGTCAACACCAAGGCGCGCCAGCTTGAGGATCACAAGCAGCGCGCGCCAGCAGCGGCACCCCCGCCGGTCGATCACGGCGGCGGTGGCTGATCAGGGCCAGGCCACGCCACATGCGAAATCGGCAAGCCCGTGAGGCGACTCGCGGGCTTGCTGGTTTTTGGCGGATTCAGTCGAGGCTGCCACCGACGAGCTTGCGGTCGCGGCTCGCCGCGGTGGCCGCGCGCAGTGCGATCAGCAGCCCTTGCTCCACCTCGGCTTGCGCCATGCTGGCGACCCCTCGCAGCCCTGCGGCCTGGGATGGCAGGTACGGGATGTGGATGAAACCGGCGCGCAGGCCGCGTCTTGTCGCGCTCAGATGCAGCATCGCGTAGGCGATGTGATTGCAAACATAGGTGCCGGCGCTGTGCGAGATTTCCGCCGGCACACCGGCCTCGCGCAGGGCGGCCCGCATCGTCTTCAGCGGCAGCGTGCTGAAGTAGGCGGCGGGGGCACCCTCGATCACCGGTTCGTCGATCGGCTGCGCGCCGGCATTGTCCGGTATGCGTGCGTCCTGCAGGTTGATCGCCACCCGCTCCAGTGACAACTGTGCACGACCGCCGGCCTGGCCCACGCCCAGCATCAACGCCGGTTTCACTTCGCGCATGGCGGCCTTGAGCAGGCGCAGCGATGCGTCGAACTCGGTCGGCAATTGACGGGCCACCACCACATGTCCACCTATCCGTCGCCCGTGCAGGGCGCGCACGGCTTCCCACGAGGGGTTGATGGTTTCACCGCCGAACGGGTCGAAGCCGGTCAGCAGGATGCGTGGCAAGCTCTTGGTCATGGGCGCCTCGCGTGACGACTCATCGGAATACCAGCAGCCACATCATCAGGAAGGTGCTGAGGAAGATCCACACGGCGCTCCATACCTGCGCCTTGATCACCCCGTACGGGTTGCGCAGTTCCAGCAATGCCGCGGGCACCAGGTTGAAATCGGCGGCCATCGGCGTCAGCAGGGTACCGCAGTAGCCGCACAACATGCCCATCGAGCCGAGGATGGCCGGGTGCGCGCCATGCTGGTGGATCAGCAGGGGCAGGCCGATGCCGGCCATCATCACCGGGAAGGCGGCGAACGCATTGCCCATGATCACGGTGAACAGCACCATGCCCAGCGCAAACGCCAGCAGCGCCGCGGTGGCGTTGCCGGTGGGCAGGAAATCGGTGGCGATCGCCGCGATCGCGTTGCCCACGCCGCTTTCGGTGAACACCACGCCAAGCGCTGCCAGCAGCAAGGGCAGCAGGGCCGCCCAGCCGATCGCGTCGAGCAGGCGCCGGCCCTCGGCGACGCCTTCGAGCATGGGCGTGTGGGCTACCCGCGACGCGGCAAACAGTGCCACTACACAGGCCAGTGCCAGGCCGGTCAGGGTCATCTGTCGCGCGGCGAACAAGGCATGCTCGCCGATTACCAGGTAGCCACCGAACAGCGCCACCAGCAGGGTGACCAGCGGGATCAGCAGGGCCGGCACGAGCAGCCGGTGACCGAGCTGGATTGCCGATTGCAGGCGCTGTTCGGCACTGCGGCTTTCCGGGTGCGTCTTGCGCTTCAGTCGCGGTGCGAGCAGGGCGAGTGCGATCACGCCGACACCGGCAACTTGTGCAGGGAGTGCATGTCCCGCCGCTGACTGCGCCAGGACAAGATCGCCGGTGCCGAACAGCAGTCCCAGCACGATCCAGAACGCGGCATGCCACCGATGTCCGGCGCGCAAATTGCGCCAGCCGCTGTAGAGCAGGAACGCGGCGATCAACCAGTAGGCGTGTTCGATCCGCAGCATGCTCAGCTGTCCCGTGCCTGAAGCGCGACGGCGCGGCGTTGCAGGCGGCGCTGGTACAGCCAGATACGCGTCGACTGGATAATGAAGGCCGCCACCGCGGTCGGCAGTGCCCACAGCGCGATGGCCAGCGGACTCAGCTCGATGCCATGCTGGGTATAGAAGCCCTGGATCAGCAGCACCCCGCCCATGGCGACGAACACGTCTTCGCCGAAGAATCGGCCGATGTTGTCGGTGGCGGCGGCCACCGCGCGCAGCTCCTCGCGGTCGTCCTGGTCGAGCTCTGGCAGGATCTTTTCAGCGGCTGCCTCGCCCATCGGTGCCAGCAGCGGGCGCACGGTCTGCGCGGCACCGGCCACGCTGGTCAGTCCCAGGGTGGCGAGCAACTGCCGCCCCAGCAGGTAACCGATCAACAGTCGCGCCAGGGTCAGGCGTTGCAATCGTGCCATCCAGCGCTGGGCATGTTCGCGCAGGCCGGCGTGTTCGAGCAGGCCGATCGCGGGCAGGGTCAACACGAACAGCATCAGCACGCGTTCCGACACGAAGCTGTGGCCGAGCAGGGCGAGCAGATCCGGTATCGACATGCCCGACAGCAGGCCGCTGACCACCGCGGCGGCAACCACCACCGGTACCGCGTTGAAGCGCAGCGCGAAGCCGATCACGATCACGGCAATGCCGAGCAGGGGCCAGTAGTTCATGTGCGCCCCGCGTACGTGAGGGAGAACAGGCTCATGCGGCGCCCGGCGCGGCGATGCGGACGTGGGCCGCTTCGAGGGCGGCGCGCAGCTGGCGTGCCAGTGCCACGGCGTCCGCGCCATCGCCATGCAGGCACAAAGTGTCGGCATGAAGGGCTATGTGCGAATCGTCCGTGGCGGTCACCATTCCATCGCGGGCGATGGCCAGGGCCTGACGGGTCGCGGCAGCCGGATCGGCGATCACGGCGCCTGCCTCGCCCCGTGGTTGCAGCGAGCCATCGGCGCAATAGCGGCGATCGGCGAAGGCTTCGGCCGCCACCGGCAAGCCCAGCGCCTGGCCGGCCTGGACCAGCGCCGAGCCGGCAAGCCCGAACAGGATCAGCTGTGCGTCGAAGGCGTGCACGGCAGCGGCGATCGCGTCGGCCAGTGCGCGGTCGCGTGCCGCCATGTTGTAGAGCGCGCCATGCGGCTTGACGTGGGCCAGCCGCGTGCCGGCAGCCTGGGCGAAAGCATGCAAGGCACCGAGTTGGTACAGCGTCATCGCGTACACCTCGGCGGCACTCACCTTCATCTCGCGCCGGCCGAAGCCTTGCAGGTCGGGCAGCGAGACATGGGCGCCCAGCGCCACGCCGCGTGCGGCGGCCAGCTCCACCGTCCGCTGCATGATCACCGGATCGCCGGCATGGAATCCGCAGGCGATGTTGGCCGAGCTGACCACGTCCAGCAAGGCCGCGTCCTCGCCCATGCGCCAGGCGCCGAACGATTCGCCAAGATCACAGTTGAGGTCGATCTGTTTCATGCGCGGGGGAATCCGTCTTGTTGCAGTCGTTTCGCGACATGCTCCAGCAGGGCGTCGAGCGCTTGCTCGCGCTCGGCCAAGCGGGCCATCGCGTGTTCGAGCGTGTCATGCCGAAAGCATACGGCATCCCCGGGTCGGCGCTGTGCCAGTCGCGCAAGGTCGACCGCGGCAACCTGGCCGATGCGCGGATATCCGCCGGTAACTGGCGCCTCGGCCATCAGCACGATCGGCTGGCCGGAAGGCGGCAATTGCACGGTGCCGGGCAGGGCGGCTTCGGAGATCAGTTCCAGCGCTGCGCGCAATTGCAAGGTCTGGCCATCCAGACGGCTGGCGGTGCGGTTGCTGTCCTTGCCGACGCGGAAGCGCGAACCATACACGCGCTCTTGCGAGGCCCGGTCCAGCTGCGCCCAATGGCTGCCGTGCAGCAGCGCTATCGGCGAAGAGGCGAAGTCGAACCACGGTTGCGGGTCCAGTCCCCACGGCAGCGCGTGGGCGGCATCGGTGGCGACTTGCGCGTGCGGCTGGCTGGCGCGGCCGACCGGCAGCATGTCGCCAGCCTGCAGCGCGCGCCCCGCGGCGTGGCCGAGCCTTGCGTGCAGGTCGCTGCTGCGGCTGCCCAGTACCGGGGTCACGTCGAAACCGCCGCGCACGGCGAGATAGCTGCGGCAGCCGCTGGCCATGCCGCCCAGCTGCAGCACGCTTCCCGCAGGCACGCGACAGGCCGTCCAGGGCGGCACGTCGAATGCGCCGATGCGAGCCTGAATCGGTGCGCCGGTCAGTGCAATCCAGGCGGCTTGGTCAAAGCGCAGGGTCGGGCCGAGCAGGGTGCATTCGAGTGCGGCTTCATCACCGCGATTGCCTACCAACGCATTGGCCAGCCGCCATGCCGGCGTGTCCATCGCGCCCGCACGACCGACGCCGATGGAGGCGTAACCGGGGCGGCCACCATCCTGGAGGGTACTGAGCAGGCCGGGTTTGAGCACGCTCACGCTCACCGGTTCTGTTCCGCTTCGAGCTGTTCGAACTCATCCGGATCGATCGCGCGGAAGCGTACGTGATCCCCTGCGGCAAGCAGCGACGGCGACGTCGCGGCGACATCGAACAGCCGCAGCGGCGTACGTCCGATCAGATGCCAACCGCCAGGCAACGGTGCCGGATAGATACCGGTCTGCGCGCCGCCGATCGCCACGCTGCCGGCCGGTATGCGCTGGCGTGGATCACTTCGGCGCGGCATCGCCAGCGCCGGATCGAGTCCCAGCAGATAAGGAAAGCCGGGGGCGAAACCGAGCATCGCGACACGATAGTCGGCGGCCACATGACGCGCGATCACCTCGTCGGTCGACAGGCCGAGGTGTTCGGCTACCTCGGCCAGGTCCGCTCCATGGCGGCGTCCGTAGCACACCGGGATTTCCCGTTCGCGCGAAGTGCGGGTCGAGGTTTCACTTTTGTCGATCGCCGCGCGAACCTCTTGTTCCAGTGCCTGATGCGGGGATGGACCGTGGTTGCGCCAGAACAACGGATCGAAGCGCAGCAGCACACTGGCGTAAGCCGGCACGCATTCCAGTTGCGGCAACGCATGCTGCAAGGCCGTGACGGCGGCATGTACGCGTGCATTGAGCACGGCGTCGATGCGCTCGCCGAAACGCAGCAGCAAGGCGTCCTCGGCAAGCGGCTCAAACTGGATCGGCGCGGAATCCACGCTAGCCCGGTGCCTCGAGTGCATCGCGCAGTGCGGCAAGCCGCTCGTGCAGCGCGACTTCCTCGTAGCGCTGCGCCTTGCCATGGCCCCAGACCGGGCCAGGCCAGGCAGGATCACCTTCGCAGCGCGCGACCAAGTGCACGTGCAGCTGTTTGACGATATTGCCCAGCGCGCCCAGATTGAGCTTGTCGCAGGGTGCGATCACACGCAGTGCGCGGGTGGCGAGATTCACTTCCTGCCACAGCGCGGCCTGATCCGCGTCGTTCAGGTCGGCAATCTCGATGAGGTCGCCGCGTCGTGGGACCAGCACCAGCCATGCGTAGCGCGCATCGTTCATCAAGCGAACGTCGCACAATGGCAACGAGGCGACCAGGCGCGTATCCGCGCCAAGCCGGGGATCGAGTGCGAATGCGCCGCAACTCATGAATCACCCAGGTTCTTTTCGAAGAACGCCAGCGTTCGTTGCAGCGCCAGCTTCGCGCTGGCCTCGTGGTAAGGCGCGCTGCCGTCGCGGTTGAAGGCATGGTCGGCGGGATAGGTGTAAACCTCCATCTGCGGCATGGCCACCCGGTGCTTCTCCACCATCTCGGGGGTGATGTGCGGATCCTTCTCGCCAAAATGGAACATCACCGGAGCCTTCGGTACTTCATGCAGGAACGGCAGGTTGCGTGCGCCGTAGTAGCTCACGGACGGCAGTCCCAGCCGCAGCGCGGCCAGCAGCGCGACTGTGCCACCCCAGCAATAGCCGACCGTGCCGATCCGGCCCGCCGAAGCGATCGCTTCCGCGGCGCTGGCCACGTCCTGGACGGCGCGTTCCAGTCCCAGCTCGGTGACCAGTTGCTTGCCCTTGTTGGTCCCTGCGCGGTCGTAGTCCAGTTCCACGCCAGTCTCCAGATGGTCGAAGAAAGCGGGGGCGATGGCGGTGTAACCCAGTTCGGCAAAGCGATCGACCATGCTGCGCATGTGTGCGTTGAGGCCGTAGATTTCCTGGATCACCACCAGCCCGCCCTTGGGTTTGCTGCCGGGTTCGGCCATGTAGGCACCGATGCATTGGGTGCCGTTGGTGGGGATCGTGATGGCTTGGCCCATGGCGAGACTCCGGCGGTGGGGGAATGACCATTCTAGGCAGTGAGGGGAGTGCGGAACAGGGAACTGGCTCCGGGAAAAGGGATTCGACTGGGGTGTCTGGCGCCTGGCGTTGTCGAAAGGCGTGCCAGCGTGCGTGATGAGCCAGGGAATTCCTGCTCCGCGCGCTCCGATCCCTTACAATCAAGCGTTTGCCCACCTTCCACTGGTAATGCGCCCCATGTCTACCCCCGCCCACAAGATAGGTTTCGTCAGCCTCGGCTGCCCCAAGGCCTTGGTGGATTCCGAGCGCATCCTCACCCAGCTCAAAGTCGAGGGTTACGAAATCGTGCCCACCTATGGCGCGGCTGATGCCGTGGTGGTGAATACCTGCGGTTTCATCGACGCGGCGGTGCAGGAGTCGCTCGATGCGATCGGTACCGCGCTGAACGAGAACGGCAAGGTGATTGTCACCGGCTGCCTGGGCAAGCGCGACGGGCTGATCCGTGAGGCCTATCCGGACGTGCTGTCGATCAGCGGCCCGCAGGACTACGCCAGCGTCATGAGCGCAGTGCACACGGCGCTGCCGCCCAAGCGCAACAAGTTCATCGACATCGTGCCGGACACCGGCGTGAAGCTCACGCCGAAGCACTATGCCTACCTGAAGATTTCCGAAGGCTGCAATCACCGCTGCAGCTTCTGCATCATCCCGTCCATGCGCGGCAACCTGGCATCGCGCCCGGTGGATGAGGTCCTGCTGGAGGCCGAGCGGCTGGTCAAGGGCGGGGTCAGGGAGTTGCTGGTGATCTCCCAGGACACCAGCGCCTACGGCGTCGACCTGAAGTACGCCGAGCGCCAGTGGCATGGCAAGTCGTATCGCACGCGCATGACCGAATTGTGCGAGGGCCTGTCCGAGCTCGGCGTGTGGACGCGACTGCATTACGTCTACCCGTACCCGCATGTGGACGAGCTGATGCCGTTGATGGCTGCGGGCAAGCTGTTGCCCTACCTGGACATCCCGTTTCAGCACGCCAGCCCGCGCATCCTGAAATTGATGAAGCGCCCCGGCAATATCGACAAGACGCTGGAGCGCATCAACAACTGGCGCAAGGCCGTGCCGGAACTCACCATCCGCAGCACCTTCATCGTGGGCTTTCCCGGTGAGACCGACGCCGAGTTCGAGGAGCTGCTCGATTTCCTGCGCGAGGCGAAACTCGATCGCGTCGGTGCGTTCGCCTATTCGCCCGTCGACGGCGCGAAAGCCAACGAACTGCCCGATCCGGTCCCCGAAGAGTTGAAGGAAGACCGCCTGGAGCAGTTCATGGCGGTGCAGGCGGAGATCTCCGCCGCCAAGCTGCAGGGCAAGGTGGGTCGCACCATCAAGGTGCTGGTGGACGAGGCGGGTGACGAGGGCGCGATTGCACGCTCCGCCGCGGATGCGCCGGAAATCGACGGCACCGTGCTGATTGCCGACGGGCAAAAGCTGAAGCCGGGCCAGTTCGTCGAGGTGGTTGTCGAAGGTGCGGGCGAGCACGACTTGCACGCGCGACTCGCCCATCCGACGCTTGCGGTCATCTGATTCGGTCGTGCGCTACGTCGCGCCTGCACGTGGCAGAGTTGATCCCGGTGTTTTCGAGCGCATGCCTTTGCTGGCGTGGCGCGACCACGCGGCATGGCTGGAAGGTGATGCGTGGCCGTCGATCGAACAGCTCAACGCCTGCGTGCCTCGCTACGTCGCCTATCGCTTTGTGGCGCAGACGCCGGCGCTGCTGGCCGACGGCCTGCACTACGAACAGCGCATTGCCGAACGCGGCGAGATCGCCACGCGCGAGGGCAATTGGCACGATCTGATGAACGCCCTGATCTGGTTGCGCCAGCCGGCGCTCAAGCAGGCCCTGAACCGGCGCCAGGTTGCCGAGATCGCGCACATGGGTCTGAAAATCCGATCCCGTGCGCAATATGCGCTGACCCAGTTCGACGAAGGTGGGGTCATCGTGCGCTTGGGTGATCCCGCGCTGCTGGCGTTGTGGGATGCACACGACTGGCACGGCCTGTTCTGGCGCCGGCGGCAAGCCTGGCTGGACGGCACGATACAGCTGGAGCTGTTCGGGCACGCCTTGTACGAGCTGGCCCTGAATCCGGGCAAGCTGCTGGTCGCCAAGGCCTTGGTATTCCAGTCAGCCGATGCCAGCCTCGATGAAACCCGTGCCCGCTGCGCCGAAGCGATTGCGGGCGGCAAGTTGCTCAACGACCCGCTCGAACTGCGCCCGTTGCCCCTGTCCGGCCTGCCGGGGTGGCACGGCGACAACGAGGAAGAGAAATTTCATCAAACGACGGTTTGCTATCAGCCAAAACGCGCCGGCCGAAAATACCCCCCGCCCAGCATCCTCCTCCCCCGCCAAGCCCAGCCATAGCCGCATCACCCAATCACTGAACACCGAACACTTCGAAAACCCCACACCTTGCCCTGCTCGACGATCACGACTATACAGAGCACAGCGGCAAAAGCAGGGGCAAGTGCATTGGGTATGGCAAGACACTGGTGGCAATCGTGGTCGGGCTGGCATGGTTCCCGGCACGTCGGACTGAAATGCTGGTTGCTGGCCATGGCCGCTCTTGCCGCCAATTCGGTTTGCGCGGCGGAAAGCCCGTCTGATCCGGTGGTGCCGATCCGCTTCGGCATCCTGCCGATCGGTAGCGCGGCCGAGTCACTGGAGCAGTGGCGACCGTTGCTGGATGACTTGCGCAAGCAACTTGGCCACCCGGTGACCACGGTGTCGGTGGGCAGTTACGCCAGTCTTTCCGGAGCCATTGGCGCGCAGCGCGTGGACATTGCCTTTCTTTCCGGGAAGCTGGCGGTCGAGGCGGTGACGCACCAGCACATGCAGGTGTTCGCGCAATTCCTGCGCAGCGACGGCGCGCGCGGCAATGTTGCGATGCTGGTGGTGCGGGCGGACAGCCCGATCAACTCCCTGGACGATCTGCTGGGAGCGCCCGGCCGCTGGAGCTATGCGCGCAGTGAACCCTTGTCGGTCACCGGCTACACCGCCCCGGAAGCCTGGGTGTTTGCTCCGCGAGGACTCAATTCCGACACCTACTTCGGCAGGGTGGAGGTCGGAGACCACCAGGGCAATCTGCTTGCCGTGGTCAATCGCGAAGTGGACGTCGCCAGCAGCAACAACCCCGACATGGATCTGTTTCGGCGCAACTTCCCCCGTGAGGCGGCGCAACTCAAGGTGATCTGGCGTTCGCGCCTGATCCCGTCAGGCGTGCTGGTGCTGCGCGAAGGTGTGCCCGCCGCGTTGGGTGACCGCCTGAAGGCATTCCTGTTGGCGTATGGCAGCGCTCCGGGCGCTGAAGGAGAGCGTGAGCGCAGTCAGCTTGCGCGCATTCCCGACCTCGGCGGTTTCGTGCCGGAAACCAGCCGGGTGTTGCAGCCTTTCGTCGACATGCAATATGCCCTGCTGCGCGCACAGGCCGAGCACGGCCAGTGGGTCAGCCCCGAGGCACGGCAAGCGCGACTGGATCAGATCGAACGCGATTATCAGCGCGACACGCGCCTGCTGATTCAGCCGTAGTCCACGGCGACAACGGCAAAAGTAGCTGCGCCACCCGGCAATTCGGCAACGAACTCGTCGTCGACGCGCTTCTTGAGCACGGCTCGCGCGATCGGCGAGTCGATGCTGATCCAGCCCTGTTTCGCGTCGGTCTCGTCGGGGCCGACGATGCGATAGCGGAGCGTTTCGCCGCTATCGACATTCTCCAGTTCGATGGTGGCGCCGAAGAACACCTGTTCTCGGTTTCCGGGCGCACCTTCGGCCACTTTCAGCGAGGGAATCCGCTTGCTCAGGTAACGTACGCGACGATCTATCTCGGCCAGCTGCTTCTTGCGATAGATGTATTCGGCGTTTTCCGAACGGTCACCTTCGGCCGCGGCGGCGGTGATCGCCTTGACCACGTCCGGACGGACGTTGTGCCACAGATGTTCCAGTTCCGCCTTGAGCCGCTCGAAGCCCTCACGACTGATGATGGCGGTGGAGCCGGGCGAGGGTGGACGCCAGCGACTCATGCGAGGTCGGCCAGACGCTGTCGTTGCTGTTCGATCTCGGCGCGCATGGGGTGTTCGGGCCATGCCGACGCAAGCTGATCGAGCAGTTGCATGGCCTCGGCTTGCTGTTCGGCGTGTTCGGCGAGCAGGCGCGATGCAAGCAGCCCGTAGTGGGGCGCCTGCACATCCCTGGGCCAGTGCTGCAGGTAACCACGGCAGAGCGTCACCGCGATCCGGCTGATACCCAGGCGCGCGGACAAGTCAGCCAGTTCGCCGCAGGTGTGCGGATCGTCCGGGATGAAGCCTGCGTCCATGCCGAGGCATTCCTGCAGCACGCCGAGCGCCCTGCGGGATTCCCCCTGCGCAATCAGCGCCGCGATCCAGATCTGTCCGTGCACCAGCAGCGCATCGTGAAACTGCTGCTGTTTCAACAGTTTCCGATAGGCGAGGTGGATGGGAGCCGGTGCGCTGCGTGTGCGCAGTCGTTCGACCAGCAGGCCAGTGGCGGCTTGCACATCGTGCGGTGCCAGCGCCTCGACTTCCTGCAGCAGCCTGTCGTCGTCGTCCTGACCGCCGGCCCGGGCCAGCCGCGGCGCTTCGGGATCCATGCCGAACTGCTCGTGCCTTTGGTGGATCAGTACGCCCATCAAGTGGAACGCCAGCACGATCAGCCAGCTGTAGGCGAAACCGAACAACGGCAGCGCGAAGATGCGCGGCAGCAAGGCACTGCTCAGCGAGGCCAGCACGATGGTGATGCCCAGCAGCAGGTTGATGGCTACCGGCACCAGATAGACCAGGCCAAAGCCGTGCGCGATGCGAACCCAGGTGAGCGGATTGAGCGCCAATGCCATGTTGGCGTCGAAGGCCAGCGACATGTCGATCGCTGGCAGCACCAGGATCGCCACGATCAGCACCGGCCAGAACAGGTAGGGCCAGAACACGATGGCGAGCACGCACAGCGCCACCACCAGCAGATGGATCGCAGTCAGTCCCCAGCCAGCCGTGCTGTTGCTGTCCAGGCCCACCTCGGGTGGGTCGGCGTAACCGTTGGCGGTGTGCAGCAGGCAATCGGCGGCGTAGCGCCAGGTGGCCGCCCACACCAGCGTGCTGCCGATTGCACCGATGTACGAAGGCAGCAGCCCGACATAGTGAATAAGCGCGAGCACGGTGCAGGTGGCAAGCCCCGCGCCACGCAGCGGATAGCCGAAGCCGCTGACCAGGCGCTCGCCGAACGGTGTGCCGGCGTCGACGACTTCGATACGCGACATGGCGACCTCTCAGCGCTTGCCGCCGAAGATGCCGCCCAGCACGCCGCGCAGGATCTGCCGGCCCAGCTGGCTGCCGGCGGTACGCGCCATCTGCTTGCCCATCGCCTCGATCATGCCTTGCCGACGCTTGGTGCCGAACAGGGCATCGTGGATCGCACCGCTCCAGCCCGGACCCGCCGTCGTGGGGGAGTTGTTCGTGGGCGCATCGGCGGCGACCTGGGTGGCGTCGGCGGCCTTGTCCTCGGCGCGTTTGGCCAGCATTTCCGAGGCGGATTCGCGATTGATCGCCGTGTCGTATTTCGCTCCCACCGGCGAGCGCTGGCGAATGGTGGAGCGCTCCGCGTCGGTGATCGCGCCGATGCGGCAGCCGGGTGTGGTCACCAGTACCTGCTCCACCGGCGTGGGTACGCCGCCCTTGGCCAGGGTGGAGGCCAGCGCCTCGCCGACGGCGAGTTTGGTAATGGCTTCGGTGACATCGAGTTTGGGATTGGCGACGAAGGTCTGCGCCGCGGCCTTCACCGCTTTCTGGTCGCGTGGCGTGAAGGCGCGCAGCGCGTGCTGGATACGGTTGCCGAGCTGGCCGAGGATCACGCCCGGTACATCGTCGGGGTTTTGCGAGCAGAAATACACGCCCACGCCCTTGGAGCGGATCAGCCGCACCACCTGTTCCACGCGCTGCAGCAGGGCGGGCGAAGCGTCGTCGAACAACAGGTGCGCCTCGTCGAAGAAGAACACCATCTTCGGCTGATCGAGGTCGCCCACTTCGGGGAGTTGCTCGAACAACTCGGACAGCAGCCACAGCAGGAAGGTGGAATACAGCCGCGGCTTCATGATCAGCTGGTCGGCGGCAAGTACATTGATGATGCCGCGACCGCTCATGTCCTGACGCATCAGGTCGGCCAGTTCCAGCGCCGGTTCACCGAAGAACTGCTCGGCGCCATCGCCCTCGAGGCGGAGCAGGGCGCGCTGGATGGCGCCGATGCTCTGTTTGCTGATCAGGCCATAGCGGGTGGAGATGTCCCTGGCATTGTCGGCTGCAAACGTCAGCAGCGCGCGCAGGTCGGCCAGGTCGAGCAGCAGCCAGCCCTGGTCGTCGGCCACCTTGAAAACGACTTCCAGCACACCCTCCTGGGTGTCGTTCAATTCCAGCACGCGGCCGAGCAGGGTGGGTCCCATTTCGCTGATGGTGGCGCGCACGGGATGGCCGAGCTTGCCGTAGATGTCCCAGAACACCACCGGGTTTGCCTGCGCCTTCCAGTCGGTGAGCTGGAGCTTGGCCAGCCGCGCATTGAGCTTGTCCCCCGGTTCGCCGGCAGCCATTGCCAGGCCGGCCAGGTCGCCCTTGGCGTCGGCCAAAAAGCAGGGCACGCCCAATCGCGAAAATCCCTCGGCCAGTACCATCAGGGACACGGATTTTCCGGTGCCGGTGGCTCCTGCAATCATGCCGTGGCGGTTGCCGTAATGCGGGTCGAGGCTCACGCTGGTGCTGTCGTTGCGGCCGATCAGGATGTCGGTCATGGCGGTCCTTCCGTTGCAGGTCGTTCGATTGTAGCCAACCGGGCCGGCTTGTCATGGCTGTGACGGGGTGCATTGAGTCGGGGCAGCCGGCCCGCTATCGTGGTCACTTTTGCAGGCGCCGTTCCCCATGTCGTTGAGTTTCAGGTTTCGCCCGGTGCGTCTGGTGGCTTTCGTGCTGGCATGCAGTCTGCTCGGTGCTTGCGCCAGCAATGGCGGCGCCAAGCCGTCCGCCGAGGTGGATTCGCTGTACAGCCAGCTGGATCAGGCAAGCAAGGGCTATGAGACGGCGCTGCAGCAGTCGCGTGCTGGCGACCTGGAGGCTTCGGAGCTCACGCTGAGGACATCGCTTGACAAGCTCAAGCAGGCTTCGGCGAAGTGCGGAAATACCGCCGGCTGCGATCCGCAGCGATTCTTTTCCGTGTTCGACCACCTGTTGCGGTTGAAGGATGGCGATTTCAGCGACGATCAGGACCTGGCTGGGGATGTCGATTCGACCCAGGCCGCGCTTGCGGGAAGCCATGAGGGCGCGGCCAACCTGCCGCAGGCGCAACGCAGCGTGACCTTGCTTCATGGGCAGCAACTGTCGCAGATGATCGCGATGAACGGCCCGGTGAAGGCGGCGCTGGAGACGTGGTTGACGCAGCGGCGTCAGTACCTTATGAACGCCTGGGTCAACTACCAGTACCTGCGCCACGAGATGTGGCCGGCCTACAAGAAGGCAGGTCTGCCCGAAGCCTTGCTGTTCGGCATGCTGGCGCAGGAGTCCAACGGCAAGGTTCATGCGGTCTCGCGTTCCGGCGCGTCCGGCCCGTTGCAGTTCATGTATGCCACCGGGATGCGTTTCGGTCTGGGCGTGGAAAACGGTTTTGATACCCGTTTCGATCCCGCCGCATCGGCACGGGCGAACGCCGAATACATCAACGAACAACTACGCATCTTCAACGACAATCTGGAACTTGTCATCGGCGCCTACAACGGCGGCGAGGGCCGCATGCGGCGCGCGGTGGGCGACGATCCTTCGGTGAGCTTCTACGACCCGCGCATCTACGACCAGATGTCGGCCGAGACGCGGGATTACGTGCCTGCGGTACTGGCCGCAGCCTGGCTGTTCCTGCATCCGGACAGCTACAACCTGCGCTTTCCCAAGATCGACGGCACACCGGGGAAGATCACTCTGAAACGCCCGGCTTCCATTGATGAACTCACCGTATGCCTGGGTTCGGCCGACGGCATGAGTGACGGCTGGTTCCGCACATTGCGCAATCTGAATCCCCGGCTTGCCCACGACGCGACTCAGCCGGTGGGAACCCAGCTGCAGGTGCCGAAGGAGCTGGAACGAGCCTACGCCTCACGTTGCGTCGATGGTCCGTGGCCGATTCTTGCCGCCGACCTGCACCAGGCCACCGTGCCGGTGGTGCCCGATGCGAAGCGGGCAACGCCCACGACAACTACCTATCGCGTGCGTCGTGGCGACACGCTGATCAGCATCGTGCGCAAGTTGCATTGCTCGAGTGTGCAGGAAATTTCCGAGATGAATCACCTCAAGCACCACCGCATCCGCGCGGGCCAGTCCTTGAAGGTGCCAGCCTGCCGTTGAGCCGGGACAGGTGCGTGCCGCTGACGCGGAGCCTTCAGGCGACCGCGCTTTCCTGCATCCAGCTCTCCAGGCTGCCCTTGCTGGATTGGACTTCCTTCAGCTCGCGCAACAGCTGCAACAGGCGGCGGTGCTGCATCTGCAAGCCGGGATGAGTGGCGTTCTTGGTCTCGTGATAGGCCACCGCCAACCACAGCGCGATTCCACGCAGCGCGACTTCGGCGTTGTTTGACCGGGCGCGCTCGTAGCCGATGTCGGTGCCCTGGCCCCAGGGCAGGTAACGCGATTCGGGCGGGGTGCCGTACAGATGCGGAAAGTCGCCACGTGAGGCCTGACCGATCTCGCGCAAGGTGAGCATGCTCAGCCGGTCGCAGTTGCGCTTGGGCAGCGCCCGAATACTGCGTTCGATGTCGCGGAACTGGCGGCCCAACTGCCGAGCGCGCATGGCCACGAACAATGGAGTGAGTATCTGCATGAGTCCCCTCGGCGCTGAATTGGGCGGCAGCGGTTGCTGCTCTGCCGCCCGATCGTAGCAAAGCACCCGGGAAATTGCGCGTAGAACGTCACAAAATGACGCGTTGCGTCAGTTTGCGGTGCCGGCGCCTCGCTCCAGGCCAAGTCGCTGGCCGACGCGCACCGCTTGCTGGGCTTGCAGGGGATCCAGGCTGGCGCTGCCGGCCGGCAACAGCACGATCACGGTGGAGCCCATGTTGAAGCGTGCCATTTCCGCGAATCGTTCCAGCGTGATGCCCTGACCGGCGAACGACTTGCGCCGGACTGACGAGGCGTACGGCGGGATCACCAGGCCGTCCCAGACCGTGGCTACCGACGAAACCAGGATCGCGCCGACCATCACCACCACGAACGGACCGTGTTCGCCGTCGAAATGGCAGACCAGTCGCTCGTTGCGGGCGAACAGCCGCGGAATCGCTTCCACCGCGAATGGCGCCACGCTGAAGATGCGGCCGGGGACATGCACCGTCTCGCGCAGGGTTCCCTGCAGTGGCATGTGCACGCGATGGTAGTCACGGGGCGACAGATAAATGGTGGCAAAAGAGCCGTTGCGATACGGTGCCGCGGCCGTCTCGTCGCCGCCAAGCAGCTCGGCGGCGGTGTATTCCTGCCCTTTGGCCTGAAAGATCCGGCCCTCGACGATGGTGCCGGCCTGGCTGACGCACCCGTCGGCAGGGCACAACACGGCGGCCGGATCGGGATCAGCGCGGCGGGCGTCGGCGCGCAGCTTGCGCGTAAAGAACGCATTGAAGTGCTGGTACGCCAGCGGGTCGGGCTGGGCTGCTTCGCCCATGTCCACGTCGTAGTTGCGCACGATGGTGCCGATCAGCCAGTTTTTCCACGGCACGAAGGTCCAGCGCGTGGCCCAGTAGACGACTCGGGACAGGGCGCGGTGCGGGACGATGTATTGCAGGAGTACTTTGAAAGTCATCCGGCCAGTATAGGGAGAGGAGTGAGGGAAGAGGAGTGAGAAGTGGGAGAAGGGCGGCTTGCTGGAAGCTAGTTTCCATTTTGCCCGTGCTCGATTCCCGGTTATCCGGCGGAAGCTATACTTGCCGACTTTCCTGTTTCGGGTGTTGCCGTGACTGCCGAGCTTGCCACCATCATCGACTTCATCCGATACGGCGCCAGCCGCTTTTCCGCGGCCGGGCTGACGTTCGGCCACAGCCACGACAACCCGATCGACGAAGCCACCCATCTGGTGCTGGCCAGTCTGCACCTGCCGCCGGATATCCCGCCGGCGTACGGCGCGGGCCGGCTCACCACGGCCGAGCGCGAGAACGTTCTGGCGTTGATCGAGCGTCGGGTCAGCGAGCGCTTGCCGGTGGCTTACCTCGTCGGCGAAACCTGGTTTGCGGGACTGAAGTTCAAGAGTGATCGTCGCGCCCTGGTGCCGCGCTCGCCGATCGCGGAACTGATCGAATCGGGCTTTGCGCCATGGCTGGACGAGCGCCGCATTGAGCGCGCGCTGGACCTGTGCACCGGTTCGGGCTGCATCGGCATTGCCATGGCCGAATACAATCCGGACTGGCACGTCGATATTGTCGACATCAGCGACGAGGCGCTGTCGCTGGCGCGCGAGAACATCGTGTTCCAGCACGTCGAGGCTCGCGTCGAGGCGATCCGCTCCGACCTGTTCGAGGGCGTGAAGGACCGGCGCTACGACCTGATCGTCTCCAACCCGCCGTATGTCACCGAGGACGAATATGCCGCGCTGCCGGGCGAATATGCGCACGAGCCGAAACTTGGCCTGACCTCCGGAGTGGATGGCCTGGACTTGTGCCTGCGCATGCTCGACGAGGCCGCCGACCATCTCACCGACGACGGTTTGCTGATCGTCGAGGTGGGTGAGAGCGAACACGCGCTTGCCGCGCTGTTGCCGGAAGTGCCCTTTGTCTGGATCGAGTTCAAGGTCGGCCAGATGGGCGTGTTTGCGCTGGAGCGTCGCGACCTGGTGGAGCATGCCGACGCAATCAGGGCTGCAGCCGCCGCCCGGCGCCCTGGCTGAGCCGTGGAACTCGTCTCGGCCCGGTTGCGAGTCGACAGGTTGCGAGCGACCGACGCGGCGAGCCTGTTTGCCTGTCGCGGCGATCCCGCGGTGGCGCTCTACCAGGGTTGGTGCCCGGCCAACCTCGCCGAGGTGCACCAGTTCATCGATGCGCAGCCGTTGCAGCCGTCGCACGGATGGTTCCAGCGCGCGATCCGCCTGCGCGAGAGCGGCGAGCTGATCGGTGACTTGGGCCTGTGCCTGCCTGAAGATCCGCAAGGCTCGGTGGAGTTCGGGGTCAGCATCATGCCGGCGCACCAGGGTCACGGTTACGCCAGCGAAGCGGTGCGCGCCGTGTTCGCGTTCGTGTTCGGCGAACTCGGCCGCCATCGCGTCCATGCGTCGGTCGATCCGCGCAATCTCGCCAGCATGGCCATGCTGCGCGCGCTCGGCATGCGCCAGGAAGCGCATCACCGCGAAAGCCTGTGGTTCAAGGGCGAGTGGGCCGATGACGTGATTTTCGCCATGCTTGAGCGGGAGTGGCGCCATCTCCCGGCCGATCGCTGAGCAACACCCGGGTCGTTCAATAGCTGCGTGTCGTGCACGCCGGGATGCTCAAACCTCAGGATTGGACATCAGTCGACATGGGTATGCGTCAGCCCATTTTTTCTGGGGGTGCGCGGCACCTGCGGAGCACGATCTCACTGCAGCGGCGCTTGTTGCCGGCTCGTCTGTGCATGCATCAGGGTTTGCATCTGCACATGCATCTGATCAATCTGCTGCAGCTCCTGGATCGATTGCGCCGGCTCGGGTGACGGGTGCCGCAGATCCACGGTCGCCAACGGGCCTGCAGACAACGGGTGGAACGTCATCTGTCCACGCTGTCGATCGAAGACAATTTCACCGAGATTGTTCTCCCCGATGCCTTGCGCGTGGCAGGCACCGGTGAACTGCAGCAGGCGCTTTTCACTGGCGTCCGGAACGCGCGCTTTCAGGTGCTGGTAAAGCTCGTGGTGCGGGTTGGCAGGATGGCGTGGGTCGTTGCGCGCATCACCCGGGTCGGCGGATGCAGCCGCGTGGCTCCGGGCATTCGATACCGGAATCGACGGTGCGTCGTGATGAAACCACTGCTCCGGATTCCGCAGCGTGTCATAGGCTTGACCCGCCGCCTGCTCGGCGGCATGGATGCCACGCGATACGGTCTGACGCGCGGCATCGTAGGCCTGGCTTGCGCGCCGCGATGTATCCAGAGCGAGATCGAATCCCTTCACGAACGCCGATTCCTGCGTGTGCGCCACTTCCGTGGCCACCTCCGCGGTGAGATGGACGCCTGTTTCAACGGTGTGCCTGGTCAGCTCGTACTGACCGGCGACAAACTGGCTGCCGGCATGCACAGCCTGTCCGGTCAGTCGGCTGGCCGTCGCATAACCGTCGGCCTCGGCTCGACCGACATGGCCGGCGACCTCCGCCCCCAGGGCGAGACCGGTAGCGGCCAGCGGAGCCACCGGCATGAACGCTGTCGCGCCACGCGCCACATCGTCGGTCTGGCGCTGCATGGTCTGCCCGGCGGCATGCAAGCGCTGCGCCGTCTGCTCGGCCGCCTGCTGCGCGTACTCGCCTCCGCTCTGGAACGCGGCGGCGGACTCGTGCAGCCCCCACTCGACGCCCTGTACAGCTCGGTTGTGTTCGACCGCGGACTGAACTGAGCGATCCACCAGGTGCGCGTGATACTCGGCCAGCTGTTGTTGCATCTGCGGCGGCAGGTTGGCCCAGGTGGTTGCCAGATTGCGACTGTCGGGGTTGCTCAAGGCCACGGCCAGTTCGGCACGATCGGCGTGAATGTCGCTGCGGAGGTGGTCGAAAGCTGCCTTGTGTTCAGCATAGTTTTGCCGCACTTGCGCCAGATTCTCAGGCTTCAGCACGCTGTCGGGGCCGGTGAAATGCCCGCCACCATGGTCGCCCAGGCGCATCGCGAGCAGCGGATTGGGTGCGGGCGCACCCGGTGGCGCGTCCAGATAGCGACCGGCGCGCAGGCTGGCGATGTCGTCTTCCGTAGCCAGCGCAATCGTCTGCCCATAGTGGCGACTGGCAGCGCTCACCACGTCACCGGCCATCACGTAGTTGGTCACTTGCGTGCCACCCTCGGGTACACCGTAGCCCAGGTCCACGGCACCGTAGGCATTGAACGTCACGCCATACAAGCCGAACTCCAGGGCCTCGATCTCTGCCAACGTGCCACCGAGAGAGTGGCCGGCCACGGTGATCTGGTCTTTGGAGATGCCTTGCGCTTGCGCCTTGTTGATGACTTCTTGGGTAAAGGCACGTGCAGCGCCCTCCTGCAGATTGACCTTGTCCTTCACCATCATGAAATCGATGTAGGCGTCCTGCGCCGTGGTACGAGTGTGGTGCTTGTAGTCCGGGTCGGTGCCGCGATAGGCGATGATGATGTTGTGGGGCGGGGCGACTTCTTTGTAGGCCGTGGCGTGGAAGCCATTGGTGGGATCCTCCTTGTACGCGAACACCGTATATTCGTGATCGTTCAAGAACACACGTTTTCCAATATCCTCGCTGCGATTCCTGTACGCATCCAGGGCGGCGTCGGCCGACGTCTGGAGGGCAGAATTCATGGCGTGACTTCCTTGATCGTTACCGTGATCGGGAAATGGGCATCAGGTTGGCGGATTACTTCAGGGTCAGAAGAACTCAGTTGCGCTGGGCCGTATCGCACGAGATCAGGATTACCCTCTTCGCTTTTCTTGACGTCGATCTTTCTGAAATAGG
Source organism: Rhodanobacter sp. G2-10 (assembly GCF_055809185.1). Lineage (NCBI taxonomy): Bacteria > Pseudomonadati > Pseudomonadota > Gammaproteobacteria > Lysobacterales > Rhodanobacteraceae > Rhodanobacter > Rhodanobacter sp. G2-10. Next base: position 1,443,732 of record NZ_CM147900.1, read on the forward strand.
TTGCTTGTGCCCCCTCCGGTGGAAAGCTGCCCAGCGCAAGACTCGAGGTAAAAGTTACCCCTCCCGCGACGTAGTCGACCGCAACACCAGTGGCATCCCAGTGGCACGGGCCCAACTCGTAGTAGTTCTCATCTTGCATGTAGTCCCGGTAGAAATAGCCTTTCCACGTCTTTTGATCGATGCGGGTCATGTCGACATAGCGCGTCACGTCCCTGGGGAATTCGTGCACCCCAAGAAACTTGTCTTCCGGCGTGCAATTTTCGTTAGTGACATCGAAAAAAACTCTGCCTTTCACCGAATCCCACGATCCCGGCGCGTCGGCCGTGGCGATAACCTCGTAGCGCTGCACCGGGTGGGGATTCTTCTGCGGATTGTTGGGGTCACCGTGGGGCATGGGCGAGCATCCTGTGGTCAAGGCCAGGGCGAGGAGTGAGGTGGCGGCGAGGTGTCGGAGGGTCATGCGGCGAGTCCAGGTTCCCGGTGAGCGTGCAACGATGGAGAAATCCGGCGAAGGTCTTCGGAGCGTCATGGCCACAGGCATCAGTTCGCCAGCCATTGGGCTTCCTGCGCACTTTCCGGTCGGACGATGTTCCGTGTATTTGTCGTCTGCGCTGGCTGCTTCACCACCGTCTTGATCTTCACTGGTGGCATGTTCGCCCGCGCCTTGAGCTGACGATCCCTGAAGTACCAGTTTTTCTTCGCCCGGATCGGTTTGCAGCCTTCGTAGAAGATCAGCTCGTCATCGGCGGGCAATTCCTTGATCTCCTGCGGCAGGAACAGCGCGCGCTTCTCTTCGGTGTAGTTGATCGAGACCTGGTTCGTGCCGCGGCCGCGGCTGGTGCTGCGGTGCTGCTTGCGCACGGTCTTGTAGCCGAGCATTTCGCTGTATTCGTTGGCGTCGCTCTGCTCGCGCGGGGCGAACACGACCTGCGCGCCGTGGTTGGTGATGAAGTTCTGCGCGTCGTCGTCGCCGTAGGCCGAGCGCAGCTGTGCGCGACTCTGCACGATGCACAGGTCGCGCACGCCATAGCTGGCCGAAATCGAGATGCGCTTGGCCCACACGTCGACGCGGCCCATTGCGGTGAATTCGTCCATCAGCATCAGCATCTGGTATTTCAGGTCGGGCTCCTCGCCGAGCTGCCGGGTGAGGTTGTTGCCGATCACCGTGCTGAAGAAGATGTTCAGCAGCTTGCTGCTTTCGTCCAGCTTGTTGGTGGGGATAATCACGTACAGCGTGGTGGGACGCTTGCGCAGGCGGGTGACGTCGAAGTCGGTGGCGTTGGTGGCCGCGGCCAGGATCGGGCTGAGGAATTGCTGCAGCGGCGCCTGCATGGTGGCGATCACCGAGGAGAAGGTCTGCTCGGCCAGCCCGGCGAGGTTGCCGAAGACGGTGCGCGTCTGTGGGCTGATGAAGGCGTAGCCCGGATCTTTGAGGAAGACTTGCAGGGTTTCCTTGATGCCCCGGCCGGCCGTGCCGCTGGAGAGGCGCAGGATGCGCTCCAGGCTGGGGAAACCTTCGTGCGTATTCGGATCCATGTCCTGGTGGCCGCGTCGGCACCCGTTATCCCACTGCTCGAACATGAAGGACGCAAAGGCGGTGAATGCGGCGCGACTCTGCGAGGTCCAGAACGGGTCCTTGCCGGCTTCGTCCGGATACAGGATGGCCGCGATGGTCTGGATCTCGCCGATGCGTTTGCCCGGGTCCATTCCCGCCAGTGGAGTCATGGGGTTGAAGCGATGGGTATTGCCCGCCTCGTCGTAGGGTGCCCAGACACGTATGGCGTGACCCTGCGCCTGACGCCAGCCGCTGGTGGCCTTGAACAGCTCGCCCTTGAGATCGAGCACCACCATGGATTGCTGATACGAGAGCAGTACCGGAATGGCGATGCTGGTGGTCTTGCCCGAACGGGTCGGGCTGATGGTGATGACGTGCTGGGCACCACCCAGCCACAGATAATGCCCCTTGTACGTGCCGATCAGGATGCTCTGCGGAGTCTGCTTGAGCAGCCCGGCTTTCCTGAGGTCGTGCAGGGTGGCGAAGCGGGCATCGCCGTGCAGGGTTTCGCGCCGTGCCTTGAACAACGGAATTGCCAATCCGATCCACGCCAGCAGGGGCAGGCCGAAACCGGCGAGGGCGCTGAGCTTGATCGTGGTGGCGAAAGGGGCCCATCGGGGCAGGTCCATCACTCGCGCATACTGCCACCAGGTATTCCAGGCCAGGGGCGCGTCGCGCAGCCCCAGAAACCGCAGCACCAGAAAGTTGGAGAGAAACCAGCCGCCGATTACCGCGGCCATCAGCAACACCAAACCCAGACTCCGCTTGCCCATTCCTTTGGTCTCCATGCGTAGAGCGAGGAATGCTGGGACAACCGCTGCAACCGTGTCAATCCGAACGGTCACGTTTTGCGCAGTTGCCCTGCGTGTTCACAAGGCAGGGACATGCTGCTACGAAATGATTGTCCGGGTCGTGCCTGGCATGCCTGATTGCCCGGCCTTGCGGTTAAGCTGTAGCGGATTCTCCTGTGGGACTTAGATCACCGTGTCCAGCAACTCCTTCGGCAAGCTCCTTACTGTCACCACGTTTGGCGAAAGCCACGGGCCGGCCATCGGTTGCGTGATCGATGGTTGTCCGCCCGGCCTCGCGATCAACCCGGAAGAATTCCGTCATGACCTGGAGCGTCGCGCCACGGGACGCAGCCGCTACACCTCGCAACGGCATGAAGCGGACGACGTGGAAATCCTTTCCGGCGTGTACGAGGGCAAGACCACGGGCACGCCGATTGCGCTGTTGATCCGCAACACCGACCAGCGCAGCAAGGATTATGGCGACATCGTCTCGACCTTCCGCCCCGGCCACGCCGACTACACCTATTGGCAAAAGTACGGTATCCGCGATCCGCGCGGCGGTGGGCGCTCGTCCGCGCGCGAAACCACCATGCGGGTAGCGGCCGGCGTGCTGGCCAAGAAGTGGCTGGCCGAGCGGCACGGCGTACACGTGCGTGGCTATCTGGCGCAGATTGGTGACATGGCGCCCGACGACTTCGACTGGTCGGCGGTGGAGGAAAACCCGTTCTTCTGGCCGCATGCGGCACAGGTGCCCGCGCTGGAGGATTACATCAACAGGCTGCGCAAGGCCGGTGATTCGATCGGAGCGCGCGTCAACGTGGTGGCCGACGGCGTACCGCCGGGTTGGGGTGAGCCGATCTACGGCAAGCTCGACGGTGACCTGGCCAGCGCATTGATGTCGATCAATGCGGTCAAGGGGGTGGAGATCGGGGATGGTTTCGCGGCCGTTTCCCAGCGTGGCAGCGAGCACCGTGACGAAATGCATTTGGACGGCTTTACGTCCAATCATGCGGGCGGTATCCTCGGGGGCATCAGCAGCGGTCAGCCGGTTGTCGCGTCGATCGTGCTGAAGCCCACGTCCAGCATCCTGATTCCCGGCCGCAGCGTGAACCTGGCCGGTGAACCGGTGGACGTGGTCACCAAGGGACGACACGATCCTTGCGTCGGCATTCGTGCCACGCCAATCGCCGAGGCGATGGTGGCGCTGGTGCTGATGGATCATGCATTGCGCCACCGGTCGCAGTGTGGCGACGTGGGGCCGGTAGCACCCCGCATCGCCTGACGTTTCACTTCAGCCGGAACCCGCTCGATGTCCGACAAGCCACGCGTCTGGGTTTCCCGCCCCACTTTCCCCGGAGTCATCGCCCGGCTGGAGCCGCATTTCGAGGTCAGCGTCGAGGATCGCGAGCGAAAGCTGAGTGCGTCCGAGCTGGCGCAGCGACTGGCCGGGCAGGATGCGGTCATCGTCGGGCTCAAGGATCGTATCGGCGCGGCCGAGATCGCCGACGCCCGGCACCTGCGCATCGTGGCCAATCTCGCGGTGGGTTACGACAACATCGACCTGGATGCCATGAGTGCGGCGGGCATCGCGGTTTCCAACACCGCCGACGTGCTCAACGAGAGCGTGGCCGATTTCACCTGGGCCATGCTGCTTGGCGCGGCGCGGCGCATGTCGGCCGCCGAACGCTGGTTGCGTGCCGGACATTGGCATGCCACCGAGTTCAAGGCGTGGCTGGGCACCGATGTGCGCGGACGCACGCTGGGCATCCTCGGCATGGGGCGCATTGGCCAGGCGATCGCGCGGCGGGCGATCGGCTTCGGCATGCCGGTGATCTACCACAATCGCTCGCCGCTGCCCGAGGCGGACGAGCGGGCCTGCAACGCTCGCCTGGTCACCAAACAGCAGTTGCTGGCGGAATCGGATTTCCTGGTGCTCGCCGTGCCGCTGACGGCACAGACGCGCCATGCCATCGGCGCGTCCGAGCTGAGTCAGATGAAGGCCACCGCCATGCTGGTCAATATCGCCCGCGGCGGCATCGTCGACGATGCCGCGCTGGCCACGGCCCTGCGCGAGCGACGCCTGGCTGGCGCGGCACTGGACGTGTTCGAAGGCGAGCCCGAGGTACATCCGGAGCTGCTTGCACTCGACAACGTATTGCTCAGCCCGCATATCGCCAGCGCCACGACCGAAACCCGCCGCGCCATGACTGCGGTTGCGGTCGACAATGTGCTGGCACTGTTCGGCCACGGCCCGCAGGCCGGGCGGCCGCCCAATATTCTCAACCCGAACGTGCTGTGAGCGGCACGTTGCCCCTTCCATCCAGAGCGAACAACCCATGAGTCAGAAGAGCAGTTACAAGGTCGCCATGGTCGGTGCCACCGGCGCGGTCGGCGAGACCGTGCTGGCGATCCTCACCGAGCGCAATTTTCCGGTCAGCGAGCTGGTGCCGCTGGCCAGCGAGCGCTCGGCCGGCGGCAAGGTGAAGTTCGACGGCAAGGAGATCACCGTCCAGTTGCTGGATACCTATGATTTCGACGGCGTGGACATCGCGTTCTTTTCCGCCGGCGGTTCGGTCAGTCGCGAACATGCGCCGCGCGCGGCGGCAGCCGGGGCCGTGGTGATCGACAACACCTCGGAGTTCCGCTACCAGGACGACATTCCGCTGGTGATCAGCGAGGTCAACCCGCATGCGATCGCTCAGTACACCAATCACGGCATCATCGCGAACCCGAATTGCTCGACCATGCAGATGCTGGTGGCCCTGGCCCCGATCCACCGTGCCGCGCAGATCGAACGGATCAACGTGGCGACCTATCAGTCCGTCTCGGGCGCCGGCCGCAGCGGGATGGAGGAGCTGGGCAGGCAGACCGCGGCGCTGCTGAACTTCCAAAGCGTCGACCCGGGCAAGAAATTCCCGGCCCAGATCGCGTTCAATGTGATCCCGCAGATCGACGACTTCCAGCCCAATGGCTACACCAAGGAAGAGATGAAGCTGGTATGGGAGACCCGCAAGATCCTGGAGGACGATTCGATCCAGGTAAACCCGACCGCGGTGCGCGTGCCGGTTTTCTATGGTCACTCCGAGGCTTTGCATATCGAAACCAGCGACAAGATCACCGTGGACGAGGTCCGCGAGCTGCTCGGACAGGCCGCCGGGGTGGTGCTGGTGGATGAGCGCAAACCGGGTGGCTATCCTACGCCGGTAGGCGAGGGTGCTGGCGCGGACGGCGTCTTCGTCGGCCGCATCCGTGAGGACATCTCGCATGACCGGGGGCTGGACATGTGGGTGGTGTCGGACAACATTCGCAAGGGCGCCGCCCTGAATGCGGTACAGATAGCTGAACTCCTGATCGAGGACTATCTCTAGAGCCATGAGCATATTGCAACCAATTGCTTTCATTGGATTTGTTCTGACGTTCCCAGCGTGGGCCTCGCCGCCGTCAGCGGCTGCGACACCGGCACGCAACCCGTCTGCGGCGGTGTCAGCGGTGCCGAAAATCCAGCAGCGGATGCAACATGACCAGATCGAGGTGCGGCGCCTCGAGCGTGAGGTTGCCAGGCAGGAGTCGGACAGTGATCGTGCCAGCCAGCGGCTGCGGGAGCAGGATCAGCAGATCGCCGAACTGCGCCGGAAACTGTCACAACTGCAGCCCGAGCCGGCGGTTGGGCACCCGTGAATTCCGCGCTCCAGGCAAGAACGCGCTGCAGCAATGTGTCGCAAGTATTCGCCACAGCTATTGTTGATTGGTCTGCATATAACTAAAGTGGCGGCACTAATGACGCAGCCGCCGCCGAGGTGGCGGCATCTTTCAAGAAGAGTTGCGCCAAGGATCGTTCGGGGGAGCATGCATGAATCGTTCGTTGAAATTGTCGATGCTGGTGGCGTTGGCGCTGGGCAGCAGCCAGCTCATGGCGCTGGATCTGGGCCAGGTTCAGGTCAAGTCGGCGCTGGGGCAGCCGCTGTTGGCGGAAATCCCGCTGCACCCGGACAATCCGGGTGAATTGAAAGGCCTGACCGTGCAGCTTGCCTCCAGCGAGCAATTCGAGCGCGCCGGCATCGTCGGTGGCCGTACCAGGATTCCGCTGCATTTCAGCGTGGCCAATGCCGGTGGCGCACATCCGGTGATCCGCATCACCAGCAGTGTGCCGGTGGATGATCCGTTCCTCGACCTGTTGATCCAGGTGGACGGCAAGGGCGGCAAGAGTGTGCGGGAGTACGCCATCCTGCTTGATCCGCCGGGCGCGTCCACGCCGGTAGCCACCGTGGCGAGGCCGGCCGCTCCGAGCAAGCCCGAGCCCGCGAAAGCGCCGGTGGTGACCCGGGCGGCTCCTGCCGCAGCTCCCGCACCCGCTCCCGCGCCGGCGCCAGCGGCCGTCACCAATGGCCGCTATGGTCCGGTTCAGAGCGGCCAGACTCTCTCCGGCATCGCGCGCAGCGTGTCGCCGGCAGGGGTGGATGCGCAGCAGATGATGCTGGCCTTGCAACAGGCCAACCCCGATGCCTTCTACAAGGACAACATCAACGCGCTGAAGAGCGGCGCGGTATTGCGCGTGCCTACCTCGGCCGAGGCCCAGGCCATGACGCTGGCGGCTGCCGCCGCCGAGGTGCGCCGTCAGAACAGCGATTGGCGCGCCGGCATGCCGGGCAAGCCGGCGCTGGTGGCGGACGCGGCAACGCGCGGGACTTCGTCCGGTACATCCGACACCTCGAGCGCCGGCAATGAGGACCGGCTCGCCCTGGTTCCGCCAAAAGTCGGTGGCGGCACCAGCAGCCAGGCATCGGGCGGTAGCGACAAGTCCGCCGCCAGCTTGCGTGATGATCTGCTGCGCGCCCGGGAAAACGTGGCCAGCCTGCAACAGCAAGGCAACGACCTGAAGGCGCGGCTCAAGGATCTCAACGAGATCAACAGCAAGAACGAGCATCTGCTGTCGCTGAAGAACAGCGAGATTGCCGAGCTGCAGGCCAAGCTTGCCGCTGCGCGCAAGGCCGCCGGTGCACCAGCGGCGGAGCCGCCGGCCAAGACGGCCGGCGCGGAGCCCGCGGCACCTGTCGAGATGGAACCGGCGGTCGCCACTGCTGGTTCCAGCGCCGAAGCCGAAACGGCGCCAACGACCGCGGCAACCTCGGCGATGGCCACGGCGGCCTCCGTCGCGGCCTCGGGTTCGTCAATGGCCCCGGCCGGTAGTGCGGCGTTGGCCGCCGCCAGCTCGGTGGCGCCGGCGCAGCAGGCGGTTGCGCCGCCGGCAGCCAAGCCGGAGGAAACCAAGCCGGCAAACAAGCCCGCGCCTGCTCCGGTGAAGGTGGCCGAAGCGCCGTGGTACATGCAGACCTGGGCCTGGGCTGCGGGAGCGGCAGCCATCGTGCTGCTGCTTTTGCTGGCCTTGCTCGGCCGGCGACGGAAGCCGGCAGCGGCCAAGGCCGGTTCTTCGCTGGCGGATCGTTTCGGCAATACCGCGCCGTCCGATGCCGGCCTGCTTGACGACGAGGACACCGACCAGGAGCAACTGCTCGACCAGTTGGCCGAGCACCCCGACGATATCTACCTGCACCTGGAACTGGTCACCCTGTACTACTCGCGGCGCGACGTCGAGCGCTTCGAGGCGGCCGCCGAAGCGATGCATGCGCACATCACCGATCCGGAGCAGGATGAATGGCAGGATGTGGTGCACATGGGCGAGGATCTCGCGCCGGAGCATCCGTTGTTCGATCATCACGAAGAAGCGCCTGCGTCCGGGTCCGAGACAGGCCAGAGTTTCGACATCGATGACTACGAGGACGAAAGCGACGCCCCGACGGTCGATTCCACGTTGCCGCCGTCACTGCCGACGGAGCCGAAGCGGGTCAGCGAATACAACTTCAACTTCGACCTGACGCATCCTTCGGCGACCGGGTCGGACGCGCCGTCGTCGACGCCGGCGGATGACGAAACGGTGGTCAGGCCGCATGCCGAGTACACCGAGCCGCAGGCGGAACCGGCTGCCTGGGACGCGTCCGAGCACGAGGACCTGCCGCCGGAATCACACGACCCCATCGAATTCAGTGACGATCCGGTCGATACCAAGCTCGATCTGGCGCGCGCCTACCTGGACATGGGCGATGCCGATGGCGCTCGCGCCATGCTGGGAGAAGTGCTCAAGGAAGGCAGCCAGATGCAGCGCGATACGGCTCGCCGGTTGCTTGACGGGTTGAGCTGATCACCCAGCCCGGATTTGCGTGATCCAACGGGCCGGCCTTGCCGGCCCGTTGTCGTTGTAATCTCCCACGTTGTTTCGGGACATATCCTTCAGCTCATGCGCATCGCCCTCGGCATCGAATATGACGGCACCGAGTTCTTCGGTTGGCAGCGGCTGACCGAAGGGCCGAGTGTGCAGGCGGCGGTCGAGAGCGCGCTGTCGAGCGTCGCGGCGCACCCGGTGCAGATCAGCTGCGCTGGGCGTACCGATGCCGGTGTGCATGGTCGTTGCCAGGTGGTGCACTTCGACACCGAGGCGCGGCGCGAGATGCGTGGCTGGGTGCTGGGATCGTGCTCCAACCTGCCGGCCAGCGTGGCCGTGCTGTGGGCGCAGCTGGTGCCGGACAGCTTTCATGCCCGTTTCGCGGCGCGCAGCCGACGCTACAGTTATCGCATCCTCAATCGGCCGGTGCGGGCCGCGCTGGACGCTCGCTATGTCACGTGGGAGCGCCTGCCGCTGGACACCGATCGCATGCATGCCGCCGTGCAGGCGCTGCTTGGCGAGCACGACTTCAGCGCGTTCCGGGCCTTGTCGTGCCAAGCGGCGCATCCGCGGCGCTCCGTTCTGAAGGCCAGCGTGCGACGCGAGGGTGAACAGGTTCTGGTCGAGATCGAGGCGAACGCCTTTCTTCACCACATGGTGCGCAACATCGTCGGTTCGTTGCTGCTGATCGGTCGCGGCGAGCAGCCGGTCGAGTGGATGGGGCAGTTGCTGGCGGGCCGCAATCGGCAGGTGGCAGGCCCTACGGCGCTCGCTTCAGGGTTGACTTTCATCGGGCCGCGCTATGAGCGCCACTGGGGGTTGCCCGATGAAGTCAGCCAGCCTGGGGTATTGGCATGACCCGTATCAAGTGTTGCGGCATGACCCGTGTCGAGGACGCGGCGTTGGCCGCCAGCTTGGGCGTCGATGCCATCGGTCTGGTGTTTACTGCGCGTAGCCGGCGCCAGGTGACGCCGAATCAGGCGCGCGCCATTGTCGATTCGCTGCCGCCTTTTGTGACCACAGTGGCCTTGTTCATGGATGACGATGCGCGGCAGGTCGACGACGTGATTCAGCAGGTGCAACCCGACCTGCTGCAGTTTCATGGTGGGGAAATCGATGCCTGGTGTGCGCAGTTCGGTCGCCCTTTCCTGAAGGCGGTACCAATGGGAGCGGGTACGTTGGCACTGGCGCGCCTGCACGATTTTCCGAGTGCGGCCGGTTTGTTGCTCGATGGACATGGGCTGGGAGAAATTGGTGGTGGCGGCAAGGTATTCGACTGGTCACTGCTATCCGGGAAGCATGATCAACCATGGGTTCTGGCCGGCGGCTTGCATGCCGGCAACGTGGGCGATGCGGTGCGGCGCCTGCGCCCGTGGGCGGTGGATGTGGCCAGCGGCGTCGAAGCGGCGCCGGGGATCAAGGATGCCGCACGTCTGGCCGCCTTCGTGCAGGCGGTGCGTGAGGCAGACGCGGAGGTTGGTGGCTGAGTGAGGTGCAGGTTGCCACGCTGCCGATGACGGTACGGGGTGGTCGCGATAGCATGCATGCTGACTGAAGCGTCGCCATCGGAAGACCTGCATGCCCACTGCCATCGAGGAGTATCGCGCCGCCGGGGCTGCGCCATCGCTGGGCGAGATCACGGCGCACGATCGTCCGCTGATCCTGCGTGGCTTGTGTCGCGAGTGGCCCCTGGTGCAACTGGCGACCGGTTCGGAGTCTGCCTTCGCGCAGCAACTGGCGGCCTGGGACAATGGCACGGACGTGAATGTGCTGCGGCTGCCGCCGTGCGAGCACGGTGTGATCGGTTATGACGCCGACTGCGAGCACTTCAATTACGAGCACTTCCAGGTATCCATCACCCAGGTGCTGCAGCGCCTGGCCCTGTACAGTCGGCAGCCTGATCCGCCCGGTCTGGCGTTGCAGAGCGCGCTGATCTCCGCCTGCCTGCCGGGTTTTCTCGAGCGGCACGCCATGCCGTTGCTGGGCCCGGATGTGGCGCCGCGACTGTGGATCGGCAATCGCGTCACCACACCGGCGCATTTCGACGAGTACCACAACATCGCCTGCGTGGTCTGCGGCAGCCGACGCTTCACCCTGTTTCCCAGCGATCAGGTGGGCAATCTGTATGTGGGGCCGCTGGACTTTGCGCCGACCGGCACGGCGATCAGCATGGCCCGGCTCGATCAGCTCGATGACCCGCGCTTTCCGCGCCTGCGTGACGCGATGATGCACGCCCAGGTGGCCGAGCTCATGCCGGGCGACGCGATCTATATCCCGCCGATGTGGTGGCACCACGTGGCTTCGCTGCAGCAGATCAATGCACTGGTGAACTACTGGTGGACCGCCGGCATCGACGGCGGCCGGGCCACGTCGAGTGCGCTGGATGGCCTGCTGCACTGCATACTTGCTTTCAAGTCGCTGGGCCCGGCTGAGCGTGCGGCCTGGCGCGGCCTGCTCGATCACTACGTGTTTGGAGAGGAAGATCCCGCCGCGCATATCCCCGCGTCGGCGCGCGGCATCCTCGGACCACTCACGCCCGAGCTGGTGGAAAAGCTCAAGGGAATGATCCGGCGCAATCTGTGACGTGGGCTGGCTCAGCCCCCGGCCAGTTCCTCGCGCAGCCAGTCGGCGAGCATCGTGGTGCGGTGATCGGGCGATCGCCGCGTGCTGGCGAGAATCCATTTTGCCGTGGTCGGTCGGAAACCCCAAGGCGCCAGCAGGCGACCACTGGCCAGATCGTCGGCCACCAGCGGCGCGGGCGCGATCGCCACGCCCAGCCCGGCGATGGCCGCTTCCAGGAGATGGTACAGGTGCGGAAAGCCTTGGCCCGGCGGTGACCGAGGCGTCGTCAGTTGCATGCTCTCAAACCAGTCCGGCCATGCCTGCGGGCGCGAGGTGGTGTGCAGCAGCGGTTCGTCGAGCAGGCGATCGGCGGATTGCCCCCGCAACCGGGGCCAGCCGGCGTAAGCCGGGCTGACCACGGGGCCGATCTGTTCCGGCGCCAGCACCTCGACCTGCCAGCGGATCGGCCACGGCGGTGCCGCCAGCAGCAACAGCGCGTCCAGCCGGTCGAGCTCGGCCGGGGGTGCGGATTCCTGTGCCGAAAGATGCAGCGGCAGGCCGGGCAGGTCCTGGCCGAGTCGGTCCAGTCGCGGAATCACCCAGCGCGCCAGCAGGCTGCTGGAACAACCCAGCACGAACGGCGCCTGGGTCGCTTGTTGACGCAGGCCGGCCCAGCTCTCGCGCAGTTGCTGAAACACGCCGCCCGCACTCTCGTGCAGCTGGTTGCCGGCGTCGGTAAGCACGAGGCCACGCCCCTGGCGCGTGAACAGCGGCCGCCCCAGGGCTTCGTCCAGCAGCCGCAACTGTCGGCTCACCGCACCATGCGTTACATGCAATTCGCTCGCGGCGGCAGTGACGCTGCGCAGACGCGCTACGGCATCGAACGCGCGCAGGGCATTGAGTGGTGGCAGACCGCGATCCGGCACTTGTGAGTATTCCTGACAGGTTATGGCGATCTTATCGCTTTTTTTGTCGCCGATGGCTGGGATATCCTCGGATGATCGCAATCGCCTTTCAAGCTGGCTTTCAGTTTTTCGCACAGGAATTCGCATGCCCACGATCCAGGACTATCAGCGCTGGCCCGACGCCCAGGGACGGTTTGGTGACTACGGCGGCAGCTATGTGGCCGAAACCCTGATGGCGCCCCTGGCCGAGTTGCGCGAGGCCTACGAGCGTCTGAGTGCCGATCCCGGCTTCATCGCCGAGCTGGACCGCGACCTGCAGCACTACGTCGGCCGACCCAGCCCGGTCTATCACGCCGAACGCCTGTCACAGCACGTCGGCGGCGCGCGCATCCTGCTCAAGCGCGAGGACCTGAACCACACTGGTGCGCACAAGATCAACAACACCATCGGGCAGGCGCTGGTGGCGCGGCACATGGGCAAGCCGCGCGTCATCGCGGAAACCGGCGCGGGTCAGCACGGCGTCGCGACCGCCACCGTGGCGGCGCGTTTCGGCATGCGCTGCGTGGTCTACATGGGCGCGGTGGATATCGAGCGGCAGAAGATCAACGTCTACCGGATGAAGCTGCTCGGGGCCGAGGTGGTCCCGGTGACCTCGGGCTCGAGGACGCTGAAGGACGCGCTGAACGAAGCCATGCGCGACTGGGTCACCAACGTGGCTGACACCTTCTACATCATCGGCACCGTGGCTGGCCCGCATCCGTATCCGAAGATGGTGCGGGACTTCAACGCGATCGTGGGGCGCGAGGCGCGCGCGCAGGTGCTGGAACAGTACGGGCGCCTGCCGGATGTGCTGACCGCGTGCGTCGGCGGCGGCTCCAACGCGATCGGCCTGTTCCACGCCTTCCTCAACGATGCGGACGTGCGCATCGTTGGCGCCGAAGCGGCCGGCGAGGGCATCGCCACCGGTCACCACGCGGCCTCGCTGGCGGCAGGGCGACCGGGTGTGCTGCATGGCAATCGCACCTATGTATTGTGCGACGACCATGGCCAGATCACCGAAACCCATTCGGTTTCCGCCGGCCTGGACTATCCCGGCGTGGGGCCTGAGCACGCGTTCCTGAAGGACGCCGGCCGCGCCGAATATGTCGGCGTCACCGACGACGAGGCGCTGGAGGCGTTCCATCTGCTGGCGCGCACCGAGGGCATTCTCGCCGCGCTCGAATCCAGCCATGCCGTGGCCCAGGCGATGAAGCTGGCGCGCGAGCTGCCCAGGGACGGCATGGTCCTGTGCAACCTGTCCGGCCGTGGCGACAAGGACGTGCACACGATCGCGGCGCGTGAAGGAGTCGAGGTATGAGCCGCATCGACCGTCGCTTTGCCGCGCTGAAAGCCGCTGGCCGCACCGGCCTGATTCCATTCGTCACGGCAGGTGATCCTTCGCCCGCGCACATGGTGTCGATGATGCATGCGCTGGTCGAGGGCGGTGCCGACCTGATCGAGCTGGGCGTGCCCTTTTCCGACCCGATGGCGGACGGCCCGGTGATCCAGCACGCCAGTGAGCGGGCGATCAACCAAGGCGTCGGCCTCGGGGAAGTGCTCGGTTGGGTGGCTGAGTTCCGTCAGCGCGATGCGGATACGCCGATCGTGCTGATGGGTTACCTGAACCCGGTCGAGATCCATGGCTACGCGAAGTTTGCCGAGGAAGCCGTGGCGGCGGGTGTCGACGGTGTATTGCTGGTGGATTGCCCGTTGGAGGAATCGGCCGTGTTGCAACCGCTGCGCGACGCCGGACTGCAGCAGATCCTGCTGGCGGCGCCCACCACCGCGCCTGACCGGATGACCGCCTTGTGCGGTTCGGCCGAGGGCTTCCTGTATTATGTGTCGTTCGCCGGCATTACCGGGGCAGGGCAGCTGAGTACCAGCGACATTGCCTCGCGTGTTGCCGAGGTCCGCTCCCGCGCCAGGGCGCCGGTGGCGGTCGGTTTTGGTATCCGCGATGCGGCGAGCGCGGTGGCGATCGGCGAGTTTGCCGATGCGGTGGTGATCGGCAGTGCGTTGGTCGACCGGTTGTCGGGTGCCACGGACGCGGTGGAAATTGCCAGTCGGGCACGGGAGTTCCTGCACCCGATCCGCACTGCGCTGGATGCACGCTGAAACGGTCGTCTGACCGTTTCAGGTCAGAAAACGTTGAGGTGTTGCAATGAATTGGCTGCAGAAAATCATGAACCCGCGTACCCGCACCCTGCCAGCCAATGGCGGCAAGGGTTCGGTGCCTGAAGGCGTGTGGGAGAAGTGCGGCGGTTGCGGCACCGTGCTGTACAAGCCGGAGCTCGAACGCAACCTGATGGTCTGCCCGAAATGCGACCACCATCATTACATCAGTGCGCGGATGCGCCTGGCCGCCTTGTTCGACGAGGGGTCGATGCAAGAGCAGTGGGCCAGCATGGAACCCACCGATCCGCTGAAATTCCGGGACTCCAAGAAGTATCGTGATCGCATCAGTGCCGCCCAGAAAAAGTTCGGCGAGAAAGACTCCCTGCTGGCGATGAGCGGCAAGCTCAAGGGCCGGCCGCTCATGGCCGTGGCGTTCGATTTTGCCTACATGGGCGGCTCGATGGGCTCGGTCGGTGGCGAGAAGTTTGCGCGTGCCGCCGAGCGCGCGTTGGCCGATCGCAGTGCCTTCGTGTGCTTTGCCGCCAGCGGCGGCATGCGCATGCAGGAGGCGCTGTTCTCCTTGATGCAGATGGCCAAGGTATCGGCCGCGCTGGCGCGCCTGCGCGATGCCGGCGTGCCGTACATCAGCGTGCTGACCAATCCGACCACCGGCGGCGTCTCGGCCAGTCTCGGCATGCTGGGTGACATCAACATTGGCGAACCCAAGGCGCTGATCGGGTTCGCCGGCGCCCGCGTGATCGAGCAGACCGTGCGCGAGACGCTACCCGAGGGCTTCCAGCGTTCGGAATTCCTGCTCGACCATGGTGCGATCGACATGATCGTCGACCGGCGCGAGATGCGCGACAAGCTGGCCGACCTGTTCGGCCTCCTCACCCGGTCAGATCGCGCGGCTTGATTCCGGATCTTGCGTACGCCACCAGCGATGCCGCCTTCGGGCGGCATCGTCGTATCCGCGCTGGAGTTTTCCACAGCGATTGTGGGTGGCTCCTGTACAAGCCTGTGGACAACCGCCGTTCCCCGTTGGCTGGCGGGCACTTGCCACGCTTTGGCGATATTTTGTGCAGCCACGTGCAAGTTCTCCACAGCAGTTGTGGAGCGTCGCCGGTAAAGCCTGTGGACAAGTTCAGCTATCTGCCTGAGCGCAAACGAACTCATGACGGCGTGGCTGCATCTTGCGCAGTTGTCGGGTGGCATCGGAATCGGTGCGTGAGTGCGGCAGGGGCGTCATGGAACACCCGATTCAGGAATCGCGCCGTTCAGCGCTTACACTGGGCCCTTGCTTCCCTGGTTGGAGACTGAAGATGAAACGCATGCTTCTCGCGCTCGCACTGACCGGCCTGAGCTGCACGGCGATGGCTGCCGATGCCCCCGGCCTGCCGATCACCCACGCACCTGCCGGCGCCAAGGTCTACATCATCTCGCCCAGCGACGGTGCCACCGTCGGCCGGGAGGTCACCGTGCGCTTCGGTCTCGATGGCATGGGCGTTGCGCCGGCCGGCGTCGCCAAGGACAACACCGGCCATCATCACCTGCTGGTCGACGTGAAGGAAATGCCTCCCGCGGGTCAGCCGATTCCGGCGGATGCCCACCACATCCACTTCGGCGGCGGCCAGACCCAGACCACGCTGAAGCTCACCCCGGGCACGCATACACTGCAACTGGAACTCGGCGACCAGAACCACGTGCCGTTCGACCCGCCGCTGGTGTCGAAGAAGATCACCATCCACGTGAAATAAGCGAGGTGGGCGCAATGGTGCAGGGTGGCATGCGGCAGATCGGCTAAAATCGTCAGCTTCGCCTACTCGTTGCCGACATTCCGATGACTGTACGTACCCGCTTCGCCCCCAGCCCCACCGGCTTCCTGCACATCGGCGGCGCGCGCACCGCGTTGTATTGCTGGCTGGAGTCGCGCCGTCGCGGAGGCCAGTTCATCCTGCGCATCGAGGACACCGATCGCGAGCGTTCCACCGATGCGGCGGTGCAGGCCATCCTGGACGCGATGCACTGGCTCGGTCTCGACGCGGACGAAGGCCCGTTCTATCAGACCCGGCGGCTCGACCGTTACAAGCAGGTGGCCGATGAGCTGGTGGCCGCCGGCAAGGCCTATTACGCCTACGAGAGCAAGGAGGAAATCGAGGCGATGCGCGCCGCGGCGATGGCCGCCGGTGGCAAGCCGCGCTACAACGACTACTACCGCGACCGCAATGAGCCCTGTCGGGACGACCCCAACCGCGTGATCCGCTTTCGCAACCCGCTGGAAGGTTCGGTGGTGTTCGAGGACAAGGTCAAGGGTCGTATCGAGATCGCCAACAGCGAGCTGGACGACCTGGTGATCTTCCGCTCCGATGGCTGGCCGACCTACAACTTCGCGGTGGTGGTCGACGACATCGACATGGGTATCACCGAAGTGATCCGCGGCGACGACCACGTCAACAACACGCCGCGGCAGATCAATATCTACCAAGCGCTGGGCGCGAAAGTGCCGGAATTCGCGCACCTGCCGATGATCCTGGACAAGGAGGGCAAGAAGCTCTCCAAGCGCACCAGCGCGGTCAGCGTGATGGAATACCGGTCAGACGGTTTCCTGCCGCACGCCATCCTGAATTACCTGGTGCGACTGGGCTGGTCGCACGGGGATCAGGAGATTTTTTCGCGCGAGGAGATGATTGCGCTGTTCGACATCGCCGATGGCAACAAGGCCCCGTCCCGTTTCGATACCGAAAAACTGGCCTGGCTCAACCAGCACTATCTGAAGACCGACGCGCCCGAGTCGCTGGTGCCCGAGTTCGAATGGCACCTGCAGCGGGCGGGTATCGACGTGGGCAAGGGTCCGGCGCCGGTCGACGTGATCGTGGCGCTGCGCGAGCGCGTGCATACGCTGAAGGAAATGGCCGAGCGTGCGAAGATCTGGTACGGCCCGATCCTGGAGTGGGATGACAAGGCGGTGGCCAAGCATTTGAAGAACCCCAATGCGTCCCAGGTGCTGGAGGCGGCGAGATCCCTGTTGGCCGAGTGCGAGTGGCAGCCGGCGCCGATCCATCAGGTCATCGAGCAAGTGGCGTCCAAGCTGGAGCTGGGCATGGGCAAGATCGCCCAGCCGCTGCGGGTGGCGATGACCGGTACCCAGGTCTCGCCATCCATCGAGGACACGATCTACCTGGCCGGACGCGACGAGGCGCTCCGCCGCGTCGACGCGGCGCTGGCCCTTGCCGGCGGCTGAGCGGTCGTGAAGTAGCGCCACCCATGGATGAACTGCTTGCCAGGGCGACCCAGGGTGTCGATCTCGATGCCCCGGGAGCGTTCTGGCACGTCTTTTTCAACCTGTTGCATATGGTGCCCTGGGCCGCCATGTTCTGGTGGAACCTGGGGTTCGTCGCCGTCGGCCTGTTGCTTGGCTGGTGGCGCGGCCGGCTGGTGGAGGCTGTTGTGTGGGCATGGGTGCTTGGGCCGATCGGATGGATCGTGATCCTGTGCAAGCCCCGTCGCACGCGGCCGGTGAAGCCGCCGCCGCTTTCACGCTGAGGTCCACATCGAGCGATGTATGATCCGGGGAGTTGCCGGCACGCACCCGGATCCACCGGATAGGCACGCTGTCGGAAACCGGGCCTCGCCAACTCCCGAGTCCCGACGGAATTTCAACGTGAGGAAAGCGTCTTGAGCCACGATGGCACCGACAACCTGCATACGCACCATTCGCATCATCATCATGATGCGAAAGGCTTCGTGCGCGCGGTGGAACATGCCAGCAAGGAGCGTGGCCTGCGCCTGACGCCGCTGCGCAAGGAAGTGCTGCAACTCGTCGCGACCGCGGGCAAGCCGGTCAAGGCCTACGATCTGCTCGACCAGTTGCGTGAGCAGCATGGCAACGCCGCGCCGCCGACCGTGTACCGGGCGCTCGACTTCCTGCTGGAAAACGGCTTCATCCACAAGCTGGAGTCGATCAACGCCTTCGTTTCCTGTCATCACCCGGCCGAGGCACACCAGGTGCCGTTCCTGATTTGCGACACCTGTGACAGTGCGCAGGAAGTCTGCGATGAGCGGGTGGCCGAGCTGATCGAGGCGCAGGCCCGTGCGCTGGGCTTCCGGCCGCAGGCGCAGACGCTCGAGGTTCACGGTGTCTGCAAGAGCTGTCGCAAGGGCTGAAGCAGGCAGTTCCATGTGTGGCGGTCTGGATTGTTATAATGTAACATGTCAGGCCAGAACATGAGGATCGCCGCTGCGGCGACGCCAGGCGCAGAGATGGACTCCGGGCAGTCAGACAAATCACATTGGTGGCAAGTGGCGGATCGCATCGGTGCAGCCGCCTCGTTCCTGTGTGCGATCCACTGTGCCTTGTTGCCCTTCGTGCTGGCGGTTCTGCCACTGGTGGGACTTGAGTTCCTGGCTGACCATCGCTTCGAGCGTGGTTTCGTGATGTTCGCTTGCGCGTTGGCCATGGTCGCGCTGGTTCGCGGCTTTCGTCGCCACCAGCAGCCATTGCCCTTGCTGCTGGCCACGCCCGGACTGGCCTTGCTGCTGATTGGCGTCACGTTCGCCGAGAGCTATTCCATCGTCCTGCACAGCGTGCTGGTGACTTGCGGCGGCTTGTTGCTGGCTGCTGCCCATTTCGTCAACCTGCGTCGGGATCGTCAGCTGGCCGCTGATCACGTGCATGGTCCGCAGTGTGCTCATTGAGCAAGGCTCACGCGGCGGACCGTTGGTACTGGCGCTGGTGCCGTCGTGGTGATTGTGTAACGACCGTGCCGGTTTCTAGCATGTGTGCATGAGCCACGAGCACGCCCACCATCAGCATGAGCACGACCACGACCACGACCACGAACACGGACCTGTTCGCGCGGACTCCGCCGCCCGTCGACGCAAGCTGGTGGTGGCGTTCGTACTGACCGTGCTGATGATGGTCGCCGAGGCCATCGGCGGCATCTGGTCCGGCTCACTGGCCTTGCTGGCCGACGCCGGCCACATGATGATCGACGCGCTGGCCCTGCTGCTCGCCGTGGTCGGCGCGGCCATGGCGGCCAGGCCGGCGGATGCACGGCGCAGCTACGGCTACGGGCGGATGGAAGTGCTGGTCGGCTTCGTCAACGCCTTGAGCCAGTTCGTGCTGGTTGGCTGGATCATCTACGAGGCGGTCACACGGTTGCTGCATCCCGGGCCGATCCTGTCCGGCGTGATGCTGGTGGTGGCTGTCGCGGGTCTGCTGGTCAACGCGCTGGTGCTGCGCACGCTGCATGGCCACGCGCATGACGACGTCAACATGGCTGGTGCCAGCCTGCATGTGCTGGGCGACCTGCTGGGCTCGCTGGCGGCGGTGCTCGCCGCGCTGGCGATCCGCTGGTTCGGGTGGCTGTGGGCGGATCCGGTGCTGTCGCTGTTGGTGTCGCTGTTGATCCTCGGCAATGCCTGGCGACTGCTGCGGCGCTCTGCGCACATCTTGCTGGAGGGCGTGCCGGAAGGCGTGGATGGTGCCGTGGTTGAACAGTCGCTGCGCGGAGCCGACCCGGCCATCCTCAGCATCCATCACGTGCACGTGTGGCAACTGGCGTCGGGTTCGCGCATGGCGACGCTGCATGCCGAACTGGACGAACAGGCCCACGCCGCGAGGGCGCTGCAGGCCATCCGGCGGATGTTGCGGGAGCGCTTCGGGGTCGAGCACGTCACCGTGCAGATCGACCCGGGCGCGTGTCCCGATGAGACGCCAGGCTGCTCCGGGCACGGGCCGGCCTGACTATGGCGTTTTCGCCAGCACTGCTATGATGCAAGGCCGTTCATCAGACAAATCAGGTATTTCCATGGGCAAGGGCGATCGCAAGACCCGTCGCGGCAAGATCAACCGCAGCAGTTACGGCAATTCGCGTGCGCATACTGCAGCCCCGGCTGTGGTGGGCGCGAAGCCGACGGTGACCAAGCCGGCGACGAAGAAGGCTGCGACGAAGAAGAAGTCGGCCTGAGCTGACTCGCGCTTCCACGCATCCAGAAAACCCCCGCTTCGGCGGGGGTTTTCTTTTGGGCGGCTGCCAGCCAGACGCGCAGCCTGTGGATCAATGCGCGATGCATTTTCCAGCACGTCGGGGATGGACGGTTTTGTGCGCAGATAACTATTGCTGCCATGCCGCATGTCGTGTAAGCTGCGCAACCTTGTATTAATGCATTAGTACATTATGAAGCGTCGATCACTCGATCCCGAGACACCTGCCGAGTCCGCCGAGCTGAGCCTCTACCAGGCACTGCTGTCGTTGAAGAACACCGACGAGATGGCGGCGTTCCTGCGCGACCTGTGTACCCCGGCCGAACTGGAGGTGCTGGTCGACCGCTGGCGGGTGGTGCCTTACCTGCTCGAAGGCATGCCGTATCGGCAGATTCACGAACGCACCGCGGTCAGCATCACCACCGTGGGGCGGGTCGCGCGCTACCTCAACCAGGGCAGCGGCGGCTATCTCGCCGCGGCGGCGCGGGCGGCGCGGCGACAGGCACAGACAGCAAGGAAGAAAGCATGAAACCACGCGACCGCTTGCGTATCGCGATGCAGAAATCCGGCCGGCTCACCGAGCCGGCGCTGGATCTGCTGAGCCGTTGCGGGCTCACCTTCCGGCAAAGCCGCGACAAGCTGTTCTGTTTTGGTGAGGGCGAGCCGGTCGACCTGCTGCTGGTGCGCGACGACGATATCCCGGGCCTGATCGCGCAGGGCGTGTGTGACCTCGGCATTGTCGGGCGCAATGTACTGGGCGAGTTCCAGCTCACGGCCGGACGTGACAGCGAGCCGCTCGACGAATTGCGGCCGCTGGGCTTCGGTCGCTGCCGGTTGTCGATCGCGGTGCCGCAGGAGATGGATTACAGCGAACCGAAGGATCTGGCTGGCCGGCATATCGCCACGTCGTATCCGGGCCTGCTCGGACAATGGCTGCGTGAGCGCCACATCGATGCCGGCGTGGTGACGCTGGCCGGCTCGGTCGAGATCGCCCCCAAGCTGGGCACCGCCGACGCGATCTGCGACCTGGTGCAAAGCGGAGGCACGCTGGTCGCCAACCAGCTGCGCGAGACCGACGTGCTGCTGGAGAGCGAAGCGGTGCTGGCCGGCCCGTTGACGTTGCCGGTGGACGAGCGGGGCGACATGCTGGAACTGCTGCTGAAACGGCTGGACGGCGTGATCCAGGTGCGCGAGTCGCGACTGCTGCTGTTGCAGACCTCCCGGCAAACGCTGGAGGCGGTGACCCGGTTGTTGCCGGGCGGCCCGCAGCCGACCCTGCTGCCGGTGGCCGGGCAGCCGGATCAACTGATGTTGCAGGCGCTGTGCGCCGGCGAGGTGAGCTGGCGGCAGCTGGAAGAGATCAAGAAAGCCGGTGCACGCGAGATGTTCGTGTTGCCGGTGGAGAAAATGCTGGCATGAAGAGCAGACTCGCATGAAGCGTCTGGATTGGAATACGGTGGATGAGGCGGCACGTCGCGAGGCGCTGGCCCGGCCCGCGCAATTGCGCGCTGACGACCTGCGGCAGGGCGTGGCGCAGATCATCGCCAACGTGCGCGAAGGTGGAGACGCGGCGCTGCGCGAGCTCAGCGCGAAATACGATCGCTGCACGCTGGATGCCATCGCGGTGGACGAGGCCGAGTTCGCCGCGGCCGAGGCAGCGCTCGATCCCGCGCTGAAGGCCGCGATCCGCGAAGCGTCTTCACGCATCGAACTGTTCCATCGCGCGGCCGTCATGCAGCCCGTCGCGGTGGAGACCGCGCCCGGCGTGCGGGTGGAACGCATGTCGCGGCCGATCAGCCGGGTCGGGCTGTATGTGCCGGCCGGCAGCGCGCCATTGCCGTCAACCGCATTGATGCTTGGTATTCCGGCACGGATTGCTGGTTGCCGCGAGGTGGTGCTGTGCTCGCCCGCGCGTGCCGATGGCCGCTGCGACGAGGCCGTGCTGTATGCTGCGCGGCTCACGGGGGTGCACAAGGTGTTCAAGCTTGGCGGCGCGCAGGCGATCGCCGCGATG
Source organism: Rhodanobacter sp. G2-10 (assembly GCF_055809185.1). Classification (NCBI taxonomy): domain Bacteria; kingdom Pseudomonadati; phylum Pseudomonadota; class Gammaproteobacteria; order Lysobacterales; family Rhodanobacteraceae; genus Rhodanobacter; species Rhodanobacter sp. G2-10. The sequence continues at coordinate 1,465,916 of NZ_CM147900.1, forward strand.
GCTTATGGCACCGACAGCGTGCCGAAGTGCGACAAGCTGTTCGGCCCGGGCAATGCCTGGGTCACCGAAGCCAAGCTGCAAGTCTCGTCCGACCCGGAAGGCGCCGCGATCGACATGCCGGCCGGCCCCTCCGAAGTGCTGGTGATCGCCGATGCCGAGGCCAATCCGGTGTTCGTTGCCGCCGATCTGCTGTCGCAGGCTGAGCATGGGCCGGATTCGCAGGTGATCCTGCTCAGTCCCTCCCGCGAACTGCTGGAGCAGGTGGCAGGTGAGGTCGAGCAGCAGTGTGCCGCGCTGCCGCGCAACGCGATCGCCATGCGCGCACTGGTGCAGAGCCGCCTGATCGCGGTGGAGTCGCTGGCGCAGGCGGTCGAGGTGAGCAATCGCTACGCGCCCGAGCACCTGATCCTGCAGGTCGCCGCACCGCGCGACCTGCTGGGTGGTATCGACAGCGCAGGCTCGATTTTCCTCGGTCAGTGGACGCCGGAGTCGGTGGGCGATTACTGCAGCGGCAGCAATCACGTGTTGCCAACCTACGGTTATGCGCGCAGTTACAGCGGTGTCTCGGTGGCCAGCTTCCAGAAGCAGATCAGCGTGCAGGAAGTTTCCGCCGACGGCCTGCGCCACATCGGCCCGTGCACGGCGACGCTGGCGGCGGCCGAACAACTGGAGGCCCATCGGCGTGCGGTGACCTTGCGCCTTGCCGTGCTGGAGACGATGCCATGAGCGTGCTCGACCTGGCGCGGCCGGAGATCCGCGCGATGCAGCCGTATTCCTCGGCGCGCATGGAAGCCCGTGGCGGCGAGGTTTTCCTCAACGCCAACGAATCGGCGTGGGCGCCGCTGGGCGATGACGGTCTGGGTTGCAATCGCTACCCGGAACCGCAACCCGCCGAGCTGGTCGCGACCTTGGCCGGGCTGTACGGCGTGCGCCACGAGCAACTGCTGCTCGGCCGCGGCAGTGACGAGGCCATCGACCTGCTGGTTCGCGCGTTCTGCCGCGCCGGCGAGGATGCGATCCTGATCCAGCCGCCGACCTTCGGCATGTACAGCGTCTGCGCCCGCGTCCAGCACGCCGCGGTGATCGAGGTGCCGCTGGCCGATGATTTCACGCTGGACGTGGACGCGGTGCTCGCCGCCATGACGCCGGCGGTCAAACTGGTTTTCGTGTGCACACCGAACAACCCCAGCGGCCAATGCGTGCCGCGCGAAGATCTCGAGCGCCTGTTGCAGGCGATCGATGGCCGCGCCTTGCTGGTGGTGGACGAGGCCTACATCGAATTCGCCTACGAGCGCAGCGTGGCGGATCTGATCGACCGCTACGAATATCTGGCCGTGCTGCGCACCTTGTCCAAGGCGTGGGCTCTCGCCGGCGCCCGCATCGGCAGTTTGCTGGCCAACCCCGAAGTGATTGCGTTGCTGCGCCGGATCATGCCGCCTTATCCGATCCCGCTGCCGTGCGTGGCGGCGGCGATGGCCGCATTCTCGGACGAAGGGCAGACGCAGGCGCGCGAGCACGTGGCGACGATCCGCAACGAACACGAGCGCGTGCGCGGCAGCCTGGCCAAGCTCGCGTGCGTGCGCGCGGTGTTGCCGTCGCAGGCGAATTTTCTCGCCGTGCGTTTCGCCAATGCCGGCGAAGCGTATCAACGGCTGCTTGCTGCCGGCGTCGTGGTGCGTGACATCCGGCGCTACCCGAAGCTGGGCGATGCCCTGCGCATCACCATCGGCACGCCGGCCGAGAACGACCGGATGCTCGCCGCCCTGCAGGAATCCACTCCATGAGCCGCAAGATACTTTTCGTCGATCGCGATGGTTGCCTGATCGAGGAGCCGGCCGACCAGCAGATCGATCGTTTCGACAAGCTCGCCTTGCTCCCCGGCGTGATCGCCGCCTTGCAGCGTTTCGTGGCAGCTGGCTACGAACTGGTGATGGTGACCAACCAGGATGGCCTGGGCACCGACAGCTTTCCCGAGGCGGATTTCACCGGCCCGCATCAGCTGCTGCTCGACATTCTCGCCTCGCAAGGCATCCGCTTTGGCGAGGTGCTGGTCGACCGCAGTTTTCCGCACGAAGGCCTGGACACGCGCAAGCCCGGCATCGGCCTGGTGCGGCACTACCTGGCCGATGATGGCTGGAGCCGCGCCGCCTCGGCGATGGTGGGCGACCGCGACACTGATCTGCAGTTCGCCGCCAACCTGGGTGTGCGTGGCTGCCGCGTGGGGCCGCAAGGCGCAAGCTGGGACATGCTGGCGCACGAATTGCTCGATGCGCCGCGTACCGCCAGCGTGATTCGCAACACCAGGGAAACGCGCATCACGGTCCACCTTGATCTCGACCGCGTAGCCGAGCCCAGGGCGCATACCGGACTGGGCTTCTTCGACCACATGCTGGAACAGATCGGCAAGCACGGCGGTTTCGCGCTGGACCTCAAGTGCGAGGGCGATACCCATATCGACGAGCACCACACCATCGAGGATTGCGCGCTGGCTCTGGGTCAGGCGTTGAAACAGGCGCTGGGCGACAAACGTGGCATCGGTCGCTACGGCTTCACCTTGCCGATGGATGAAGCGCAGGCCAGTGCCGCACTGGATCTGTCCGGTCGCCCGTACTTCGTGTTCGAGGGCAGCTTCCCGCGCGAACGCGTGGGTGAAGTGCCGACCGAACTGGTGCCGCACTTCTTCCGCTCGCTGTGCGAATCCCTGGGCGCCAACCTGCACCTGTCCGTGCAGGGCGACAACGCCCATCACATGGTCGAAGCCTGCTTCAAGGTCGTCGCCCGTACCCTGCGCCAGGCGATCCGCCGCGAGGGCAGCGAGTTGCCCAGCACCAAGGGCACCCTGTAATGAGCGTCGTGCTGGTCGATGCCGGTGGCACCAATATCGGTTCCGTGCGCTTTGCCTTGCAGCGGCTTGGCGTGGACGCGGCATTGACCGCGGACGCGGCAACCATTCGCGCGGCCGACAAGGTGATCCTGCCGGGCGTCGGTGCAGCCGGGCCGGGCATGGCGCGACTGCAGGAATTGTCCCTGGTCGAGTTGTTGCGCTCGTTGCGGCAACCCGTGCTGGGGGTTTGCCTCGGCATGCAACTGCTGTGCGCGCATTCGGAGGAGGGGGATACCGAGTGCCTGGGCCTGATTCCCGCACCGGTGCGCCGTTTCGCCGAGACTCCCGGCCTGCGCGTGCCGCATATGGGCTGGAACCATCTCGGCGTCCAGCATGCGCATCCGCTGCTGGCGGGGTTGGGTGACGAAGAGCAGGCCTACTTCGTGCACAGCTACGCGGTGCCGGTGGGTGAATGGACGCTCGCCAGCAGTGATCATGGCCAGCCATTTTCCGCCGTGATCGGCCGCGACAACTACTACGGCATGCAATTCCATCCCGAACGCTCGGCTGCGGTCGGTGCCAAGCTCCTGCGGAATTTTCTCGACCTATGACCTTTGCAGTGATTCCCGCGATCGACCTTCGTGGCGGCCAGGTGGTGCGCCTGAAACAGGGCGACTACGGGCAGCAGACGACCTATGCGGCCGACCCGCGTGAACTGGCCGCTCGCTACGCCGCAGCCGGCGCGCGCTGGCTGCATCTGGTCGATCTGGACGGTGCGCGCTCGGGCAGTCTCGACAACCTCGCGGTGATCGAGGCGATCGCTGCCGACGGCATGGCGATCCAGGCCGGTGGCGGCGTGCGCGAAGAGGCTGATCTGCAGCGCCTGTTCGACGCCGGCGTGCAACGCGTGGTGCTGGGCAGCGTGGCCATCCGCGATCCCCAACAGGTTGCCGACTGGTTGACGAAGTACGGCGCCGAACGTCTGACCGTGGCGCTCGATACGCGCCGCATCGACGGGCGCTGGGCGCTGCCCAGTGCGGGCTGGACCGAAGTCGAAGTGCGCACGCTTGACGAATTGGCGCCGTGGTACGCCGAGCACGGCGCGCGTCATCTGCTGTGTACCGACATTGATCGCGACGGCATGCTCGCGGGGTTCAATCTCGATTTGTACCGGCACCTTGCGGCCAGCGTGCCGGCACTGGCCGTGCAGGCGTCCGGCGGCGTGCGTTCGCTCGACGACATCCGGGCGGCGGGCGAAGCCGGCGCGCAGGGCGTGATCCTGGGACGCGCCCTGCTGGAGGGGCGCTTCAGCGTCGAGGCGGCGTTGGCATGCTGAGTCGCCGCCTCATTCCCTGCCTCGATGTGCGCGACGGCCAGGTGGTCAAGGGCGTGCGCTTCCGCGACCACGTGGTCATGGGCGAAATCGTCGACTTGGCCCTGCGCTACCGTGACGAAGGCGCCGATGAGCTGGTGTTCTACGACATCACCGCCAGCCCCGAAGGACGCAGCGTGGATCGCGCCTGGGTGGAGCAGGTCGCCCGCGTGATCGACATCCCGTTCTGCGTCGCCGGCGGCATCCGTTCGGTCGACGAGGCACGCGCCGTACTGCATGCCGGTGCCGACAAGATCTCGGTGAACTCGCCCGCCCTGGAGCGCCCCGCGTTGATCGACGAACTCGCCGCGGCCTTCGGCGTGCAATGCGTGGTGGTCGGCATCGACTCGTTGCGCGACGAGGACGGCCACTGGCGCGTGCGTCAGTACACCGGCAACCCCGACAAGACCCGGGCGCTGGCCCGGCAGACCATCGACTGGATCGTCGAGGTGCAGCAACGCGGTGCAGGTGAGATCGTGCTCAACTGCATGGGCAGTGATGGCGTGCGTAGTGGCTACGATCTCGAACAGCTTGCCGCCGCGCGCGCGATCTGCCAGGTACCGTTGATCGCCTCCGGCGGCGCCGGCGCCATCGAGCATTTTCGCGAGGTATTCCTCGATGCCGACGTTGACGGCGCACTGGCCGCCAGCGTATTCCACTCCGGTGCCATCGCCATTCCCGCGCTCAAGCAATACCTGCGGGAGCAGGGCGTTGCCGTGCGCCTGACCTGACCACGCACGCATCGAAGCTACCAGGTCACCGCCCCGGCGCCATGCATGAGGACAACCACATGAGTCAACCAAACACCGACCTCAGCCGCCTGGACTGGTCCAAAGGCAACGGCCTGCTTCCTGCCATCGTGCAGCACTGGCTCACCGGCGAAGTGCTGATGCTGGGCTACATGAGCGTCGAGGCCCTGGCGCAAACCCAGGCCAGCGGCCAGGTCACCTTCTACAGCCGCAGCAAGCAGCGCCTGTGGACCAAGGGCGAAAGTTCGGGCCATGTGCTGGCGCTGAAGTCGATCCGCCTCGACTGCGACGCCGACACCCTGCTGATCCAGGCCGATCCTCACGGCCCCACCTGCCACACCGGCACCTCAAGCTGCTTCGGCGAAAGCGCCGAAGTACATCCGCCACTGGGCTTTCTCGCCGAACTCGACGCGCTGGTCGCCAAACGCCACGCCGAGCGTCCCGAAGGGAGCTACACCACCAAGTTGTTCGACGGCGGCATCCGCCGCATCGCGCAGAAAGTGGGCGAGGAGGGTGTGGAGACGGCGCTGGCCGCGGTGGTGCAGGAAGATGGCGAGTTGCTGGGTGAGGCAGCGGATCTGGTGTTCCATCTCACCGTGGCATTGCGGGCAAGAAACCTATCGTTGGTGGATGTGGCGAGGGTGCTGGATGAGCGGCATCGCCAGAAACGCTGATTGAGGCACGCCTGATCGCATATCCCTGCGCAGGGACCATGCCTTCTTGCCGCGGGCAGTCCCATTGCTGCCGTGCGGGCTCCCCTTCGGGCCTGCCCATTTTCGCGCCAACAAAAAAAGCCGCTCGAAAGCGGCCTTGATCGTTGTTCTTGGTCGGGGAGACAGGATTCGAACCTGCGACTTCTACGTCCCGAACGTAGCGCTCTACCAGGCTGAGCTACACCCCGTGGGAAGCCGCGTATCTTAGTAGCCAGAGGGAAACTTGGCAACAGGCAGTTGGCCCGGCGAGGTCACCCGGGGAGCAGGCTGGCGAGCCGGTCGTGGAGCACCTCGCGGCGCCAGCCCTCGAGAAATTCCGGCCACTCGGCGGTCACGACGTATTCCTCCAGGACCTTGCGCGGGCACAGCAGGCCGGCGGGAAGATCCAGTTCCGTGGCAAGGCTGTCGATCAGCTGTTTCATGGCGCCAAGTGCCTGCTTGGCGTGACCCTGGGGGTGACCGGGGATGCTGGCGGTGGCGTCGATTTCGGCGGCGTCGACGGCCGGGGCAACCAGCTCGAACAATTCGCGGCGCTGCGCCGAGCGCAAGGCGCGCTGGCCACGCGCGCGTTGCTCCAGGTCGGCCAGGGTGCCGGGGGGTTGTTGCGCGAGATTGAGCGCCAGGGTGTCGTCGAGCAGCCATGGGCGTGGCACATCGAGCTGGCGTGCGCTGCGGTCGCGCCACAACAGCAGGCGGCGCAGCAGGGCTTGCGTGGCCGGGGCCCAGTCGGCGGCGGCACGCAGGGTACGCTGCGGCTGCGAGTCTCCTTCGCGATGCGTGCGCTGTTTCAGGCGTTCGCAGTCTTCGGCGTGCCAGTCGCTGCGTCCGCGTTTTTGCAGACGCTCGTTGAGCTGCTCATGGATGGTTTTCAGGTACACCACGTCGAGGGCGGCGTAACTGCACTGGGAAGCGGTCAGCGGCCGGCGCATCCAGTCCGAGCGGGTCTCGCCCTTGTCCAGCTCGACGCCGGTCAGCTCGGCCACCAGGGCGCGATAGCTGATGCCCAGGCCCATGCCGACAAAGGCCGCGGCGATCTGGGTGTCGAACAGGACATGCGGGCCGTCCGGCAGCAGCGGCGCGAGGGTCTCCAGGTCCTCGCTGGCGCTGTGCATCACGGTGACTGCCGGGCCGCAACCGAGCAACGGCTGCAGTGCCTCGCCGATATCGAAAGCCAGCGGGTCGATCAGCGCGTGGCGACCGTTCCAGCCGAGTTGGAGCAGGGCCAGCTGCGGATAGAAGGTATTGCGGCGCATGAATTCGGTGTCCAGGCCGACCGCCGCGTCGGCAGGGAGTGCTGCCAGCCAGGCCTGCAGGCTTTCGGCCTGGTCGATCCATTCGGCTGCAGCGGTTTCGGGCAACGACATCGGGAGTCCTTCAAGGTGGCCGGCACGGATTGCCCTGCCGGCAGTTTGTGCCTATGGTGAGCCAAGCACGATAACAGGCCGCACCAAGGACGCCCATCCATGCCAAGCAACGCAAGCCTGCGCCGTCAGCGCTTTCTCGGTGGGGCGCTGGGCGTGCTCGTGCTGGGATTCGCACTGACCTACCACTTTTTCCCGCATCTGTTCCACGTTGAACCCGGACAGACGCCGCAACGTTCGATGTCGCTGGGCGGCGTGTTGATGAATGGCGGCCTGCCGCCGCAACGGGTGGCGGCGGCCAACGAAATCAATGCCGGGCCGCCGTTGACCCTGGCGCCGACGGCGGTGATCGTGGCGCGCAACCGCAAGAACGCCAACTTGCCCGAACAGAAAACCGACGAGACTCCCGAGGTCAAGGCCTTGCTGGAACGTGCCGTGAAGGCACTGCACGCGGGGCAGCTGGCGGGCGACCCGAACAGCGCGGCCGCCCTGTTCGCGCAGGCACTGAAAGAGAAGCCGGACAGCCGCCGCGCGGTGCAAGGCTTGTTCGACGTGCGCGCGCGGCTGGTTGCCCAGATCGACCAGGACATCGCAGTGGGCGACGTCGACGCCGCGGAAGACCTGCTCAATGCGTTGCGCGCGGTACCGAACGCGGACGAGGAAGTGGCCCAGCTGGAAGCCAACCTGAAAACGCTGGCCACGGTGCGTCCGATGCTGGCCAAGGCGGCGGTATTGCTGCAGCAGGGCAAGGCCGATCAGCCCGCGGGCGGCAGTGCACTGGACTTGTATCGTCAGGTCCAGCAGCTCGATCCGCAAAATGCGGTGGCGGAGCAGGGTATCTTCCAGGTCCAGCGCGCCGTACTGGATCGGGCGCTGGCCGCGGTGGCGCAGAATGATTTTGCCGGGGCCGAGCAGCAACTTGCGCAAGCCCAGGCCATCCGGCCCGGCTCGCAGCAGATGCACGACGTACAGCTGCGCATCGAAAACCTGCGCAAGCAACGCGCCAGCAGCGTGCTGGCACAGGCCCGATTGGCGCTGGATGCCGGCAATCTCGAACTCGCCACCAGACTGACGGCGCAGGCGCGCGCCGTCGACGCCGACCTGCCCGATCTGGCAGACATGGATGAGCGGCTGACCAATGCGCGCCTTTATGCCAACTACAAGCCGGGCCAGGTGTTCACCGATCGCTATGTCGACCTGCCGGGCAAGACGCCAGCGATGGTGGTGATCCCTACCGGCAGCTTCCTGATGGGGGCGGCGCCGAACAACAAGGATGGTACAGACGCCCAGCACCCGCAGCACCAAGTCACGCTGAGCAAGGGTTTCGCCATGGCGCGCACCGAGATCACGGTGGGCGAGTTCCGCGAATTCGTGCGTGCCAGCGGCTATGTTCCCGATTCGATCAAACTCGGTGGCGCCAGCGTCTACGACGAACGCAGCGGCGCGCTGCGTGATGACCCCAAGGCCGACTGGCAGGATGACTATTCCGGCCGCAAGGCGGCAGACAACCTGCCGGTAGTGAACGTTTCCTGGAACGACGCAGTGGCCTATGCGGCATGGCTGAGCGAGCGCACCGGCAAACGCTACCGGCTGCCCAGCGAGGCCGAGTTCGAATACGCGCTGCGCGGCGGCACCACCACGCCCTACTGGTGGGGCGATGGCACGCCCGATCACAAGGTAGGGAACCTGACCGGCTCCGGCGACCGCTCGCGCAGCGGCCGCCACTGGAGCAACGCATTTCGCGGCTACCGCGACGGCTACTGGGGACCGGCACCCGTGATGAGCTTCGCGCCGAACCCGTTCGGCTTGTACGACATCAACGGCAACGTATCCGAATGGGTGGCCGACTGCTGGCACGACAACTACATCCGCGCCCCCGACGACGGCAGCGCCTGGATCAACCCCGGTTGCAGTGCCCACGTGCTGCGCGGCGGCTCATGGGGCAGCTCCCCGGCCCAGGTGATCTCCGCCTTCAGGCAGGGGGCGGCCAGCGACATACGCAGTGGGCGCGTGGGGTTCCGCGTGGTGCGGGAGTTGTAGGCCGGAAAAGCGGATCTGGCTTGTGACGAGGCCCGCTGCGCTTTCGACAGATGACCGTGCGGCGCCAATAGCGCCGGCAATCAAGGTCGAACGCACCATCGAGCCAGCTGCGCTGCTCTGATCGCGAGTCTGAGCGCCGTCATGGTGTTCTCCCGCCCAGGCTGCTTTGCAACCGAACAAGCCAATTCATCGACATTTCGGCCAAACATGTCGATGAATTGTTTGTTTTCGAACGTGTTGTGAGCTAATGTCGACGCCTTCGACATGTCGTCAAGACGTGTCGATGACCCCGGGAACCACCGACATGCCCTTTGATCCCCAGCGACCCTATGATGACCTGCTGGCCCTGCCGCCGGCCGCCGACATCGAGTCCCGGCCCCTGCTCAAGGCCTGCATCGAGGCCCGCGCCGCCTTGGCCGAGCTCAAGAGCGTCGGCGCCGCCATCCCCAACCAGGCCGTCCTCATCAACACCATCCCGTTGCTGGAAGCCCAGGCCAGCAGCGAGATCGAGAACATCGTCACCACCAGCGATGCCTTGTTCCGCTTCGCCCAGGACGAGCAGGCTGCCGACCCGGCCACCAAGGAGGCGCTGAACTACCGCGCCGCCCTGCGCGAGGGATTCGAATCGCTGGCCGAGCGCCCGCTCGGCACCGGCACCGCCGTGCGCGTGTGCAGCCGCTTGAAGAACCGCGACATGGATGTCCGCCGCGTCCCCGGTACCGCACTCAAGAATGCCGCCACCGGCGAAGTCGTCTACACCCCGCCCCAGGGCGAGGCGCTGCTGCGCGGCAAGCTGGCCAACTGGGAGCGTTTCATCCACGACGCCACGGACATCGATCCGCTGATTCGCATGGCCGTCGCGCATTACCAGTTCGAAGCCATCCATCCGTTCCTCGACGGCAACGGCCGCACCGGCCGCGTGCTCAACCTGCTGCTGCTGGTGGAACAGGGCTTGCTGGATCAGCCCGTGCTGTACCTGTCCCGCCACATCCTGCGCCATCGCATCGACTACTACCGCCTGCTGCTTGCCGTCACGCGCGACGGCGCGTGGCAGGACTGGATCGCCTTCATGCTCGATGCGGTCGCCCAGACCGCGCGCTGGACCGGCGACAAGATCCGCGCCATCCAAGCCCTGCACGCGCAGGCCACGGACTTCGTGCGCACGCACGCGCCGAAAATCTACAGCCGCGAGCTGGTCGATGCCTTGTTCGTGCAGCCGTACTGCCGCATCCAGAACCTGGTGGACGGCGACATCGCCAAGCGCCAGACCGCCTCCGTCTACCTCAAGCAGCTGGCCGATCTGGGCATGCTGGTCGAGGTCAAGGTCGGGCGCGAAAAGCTGTTCCTGCATCCCAATTTCGTCCGCCTGCTCACCAGCGACGACCATCCCGTGCTGCCCTACGGCAACACCGCAAGCCGGAAAGACTGATCCATGACCGCCGATCACTTCGCCCACCTCGACCAATTCGGCGCCGACCTGTGGAAGCTGGCCGACCAGCTGCGCGCCAACTCGGGGCTGGCCTCCAACGAATACTTCATGCCCATCCTGGGCTTGCTGTTCCTGCGCCACGCCAGCAACCGCTACTACGCCGCGCGCAAGGCCATCGCCGCCGATCAGGCGGGCGGCAGCATGCCCAAGCGCCCGTTGCGCGATGCCGATTTCACCCAGCGCCGCGCCATGAACCTGCCCAAGGCCGCGCGCTACGACGTGATCCTGGAACAACCCAAGGACGGCAGTCTGGGCCACGCGCTTGTCGCCGCCATGGAAGCGGTGGAAGCGCGCTTCCCGCCGCTCGCCGGCCAGTTGCCGAAGGAATACGAGAAATTCGACGACGACCTGCTCGAATCCATGATGCGCAAGTTCGACACCGAAGCCCTGCGCACGGCGGGCGGCGACGTGTTCGGCCGCATCTACGAATACTTCCTGGCCGAGTTCTCCAAGCAGGGCGCGCACGACAACGGCGAGTTCTTCACCCCGCCCTCCATCGTGCAGACCATCGTCAACGTCATCGAACCCGACCATGGCATCGTCTTCGACCCCGCCTGCGGCTCGGGCGGCATGTTCGTGCAATCCAGCCATTTCATCGAGGCCGAAGGCGCCGACCCCATGGCCCGTGTCACCTTCTACGGCCACGAGAAGAACGAAACCACGGCGAAGCTGGCGCAGATCAACCTGGCCGTGCACGGTCTGCAAGGTTCCATCCGCGCCGGCAACGACGCCATCACCTATTACAAGGATCCGCACGAGCTGGTGGGCAAGTGCGATTTCGTCATGGCCAACCCGCCGTTCAACGTGGATGAGGTGGACGCCGACAAGATCAAGGGCGACCCGCGCCTGCCGTTTGGCCTGCCGGGCGTCAACAAGGGCAAGAAGGTTTCCAACGCCAACTACCTGTGGCTGAGCTACTTCTACAGCTACTTGAACGCCAACGGCCGCGCCGGCGTGGTGATGTCCTCGCAGGCCTCCAGCGCCGGGCGCGACGAAGCCGCCGTGCGGCAACGGCTGGTGGACACCGGCGCCATGGACGTGATGATCGACATCCGCGGCAACTTCTTCTACACCCGCACCGTGCCGTGCCAGCTGTGGTTTTTCGACCGCGCCAAGGAGCGCGACAAAAAGCGCCGTGACGCCATCCTGATGCTCGACGCGCGCGGCATCTACCACAAGGTCACCCGCGCCATCGTCGATTTCAGTCCCGAGCAGCAGCAGAACATCGCCGCCATCGTCTGGCTGTATCGCGGCCAGCGCGAACGCTTTCTCGCCCTGGTGCAACGCTACCTGCAAAGCGCGCTTGATCACGGGCAGGCCGTGCGCGCGCCGCTCGCAGCGTTCCGTGAAGAACTGGACGCGCAGATGCAGCGCATGCAGCCCTTCGCCAAGGCACAGCGCAAGAACAAGCAGGCCGAGAGCTTCAACGCCGCGTGGGACGAACTCACCACCACCCGCGGCACCTTGGTCGCCGATGCGCAAGCACTGACGGATGCAGTCCAGTCCCGCGCCAAGGCGTGGAAACCCGACGCCAAGCCCGACAACGCCAAGCTGCACAAGGCCCGCGAAGCGCTGCACCACGTGGCCACGCGTTGCCGCGACCTCACCAAACAAATCGACCTTGCAGCCAAGCTCGCCGCCCGCGCGGCCGACACGGCGGTGAAGGAACTCGTTGCCAAGGATGCGGAGAACTGGGACAACCCCGCCATCAACAAGGGCAAGAAGGCGCTGGACGCCGCGCGCGTGGACGCCTTGGAGGCCCTGCGCCTGACCCGCTATTTCGTGAAGCAGGCCGACTGGCTGCAGGAGCGCTTCCCGGATGCCGAACTCGTGGACGTGCCCGGCCTGGTCAAGCGCGTCAGCCGCGCGGAAGTCGCCGCGCAAGACGGCAGCCTCACGCCCGGCCGCTACGTCGGCGTGGCGCCGGAAGAGATTGATGAGGATTTCGACTTCGAGGAAACCCTGCGCGCCATCCACATCGACCTGAAGGATTTGAACGAGGAAGCGGCGAAGCTCGCGGCGACGATTGCGAAGAACTTTGAGGAGTTGGCGTTGTGAGTGCGGCGCCGCAAACTCTGGACGACATTTGCGAGTTCATTGTGGACTGCCTGCACAACACTGCTCCGACGCAGGACACGGGGTTTCCTTCGATAAGAACACCCAACGTTGGGCGGGGCCGGCTCATTCTTGAAGGCGTCAATCGCGTATCCGAGGAGACTTACAACGAGTGGACCAGACGGGCTGTTCCGCAAGCAGGTGACTTGATTCTGGCAAGGGAAGCTCCTGCCGGAAATGTCGCGATAATCAAGGATGGGCAAACGGTGTGCCTCGGACAGAGAACAGTTCACCTGCGGCCAGATCGAACGAAGGTTGATCCGGACTTCCTTTGCTACTACCTGCTTGCGCCAATGCAGCAAGGCGCTTTGCTCGCTGGTGAGACGGGGGCGACGGCGACGCACGTCAATATGCGCGACATCAGGCGTTTGCGTATGACGGACCTGCCCTCGCTGGACAGCCAAAAGATCGCTGGAAGCATCCTTTCCGCTTACGACGATCTGATGGAAAACAACCGGCGGCGGATCGCGTTGCTGGAAGATGCGGCGCGGCTGCTCTACCGCGAGTGGTTCGTCCACTTCCGCTTCCCCGGCTACGAACACGCCAAGTTGGTCGACGGCCTGCCCGAAGGGTGGCAACGCGTGCCTGTTGGCGAGCTGGTGGAGATACATCGTGGCAGGAGCTACAGCAGCGAGGAGCTTGTCGAAACGGATGGACAGCCATTCGTCAATCTGAAGTGCATCGACCGCGGCGGCGGGTTTCGCATCTCAGGGCTCAAGTGCTTTCGCGGCGAACATAAAGACCATCACGAAGCATTGCCGGGTGACATCATGATCGCCGTCACTGACATGACGCGAGAAGCGATGATCGTCGCGCAAGCTGCCCGTGTACCCAGGACGGTTGATGAAGTCGCGATTTTCTCGATGGACTTGGTGAAGGCCGTTCCCAAAGAGCTGTACGAGCCGGCGTGGATTTACGGGATGTTTCGGTTCTCGCGGTTCTCGCCGGAAGTCAGGGAGCATGCCACCGGCGCAACGGTTTTGCATCTGAAGCCGAAGCACATTGAAAGCTGGCTTGCGTCGGTACCACCGAAACGGCTGCGCGAATTGTTTGCCGAACAGTTCGCGAACACATTGGATCAAATTGATAATCTGGAACAGCAAAACCAAAAACTTGCCCAAGCCCGCGACTTGCTGCTGCCGCGTCTCATGAATGGAAGGATCGTCGTGTGAAGATCAAGAGCATTCGAATCGAAAACTTTCGCAGTTTTCAGGATCAAACTATTACCGTGAATCCATACTCCTGCTTTGTTGGCCCGAATGGCGCAGGGAAGTCGAATGTACTCGCGGCGTTGAACGTCTTCTTCCAGGATCGCTCGGCAACCACAGACATCACTAAGCTCATCGACGAGGATTACTTCAAAAAAGACACGACGATGCCGATCAGGGTTACGGTGACCTTCGACGGACTGGGCCAGCGGGCCAGTGAAGAGCTGGTCGCCTACGCTCGCCAGGGTGAACTTGTCGTAACGGCGGAAGCAGTTTTTGACAGTGCTGTAGGGTTGGGCACCGTCAAGCACTATGGACAACGGCTTGGCATGGAGAAGTTCCGCGCGTTCTTCGAGGCGGAGAAGGCGAGTGCCAAGGCGGCTGAACTGACTTCGATTTACGACGGCTTGCGGACAGAATTCACGGATCTGCCCAACCCACGATCGAAAGACGAAAAAGCGCAGGCTTTACGGGATTATGAAGCAACGCACGCCGATCAGTGCGTACTCATTCCAAGCACCGACGATTTCTATGGTATCAACAGTACCGGCAAGCTTGCGCGTTTTGTACAGTGGGTTTATGTACCGGCAGTCAAGGATGCGGAAGAAGAAGGGCTTGAGGCAAAAAACACGGCATTTGGAAAGCTGATTGCACGAGCCGTACGTGCGAGAACCAACTTTGATGCGGAGCTGGAAGCTCTCAAGACCGATGCGTTAAAGCGTTATCAGGACCTGCTGGATAGCAACCAGCAGAGTCTGACCGAGATCTCCGAGTCACTGCGACACCGGCTGGAATCGTGGGCGCACTCGAATGTCCGGCTCGGCATGGAATGGCTTGCCGATCCGAACAAGTCGGTCACGGTCCAGCAACCAGTGGTCGGAATAAAGACGGGTGAAGGCGACTTTGTCGGCAGCCTTGCCCGTATGGGCCACGGCTTGCAGCGTTCCTATTTGCTGGCTCTGTTGCAGGAGCTTGCTGACTCCGAGGCGGCAGATGCGCCGACGCTCATCCTTGGCTGCGAAGAGCCGGAGTTGTATCAGCACCCGCCGCAGGCGCGCCATCTTGCAGACGTGTTCAGTGAGCTTGCCACAGGGAATAACCAGATCTTCGTCACCACGCACTCACCACTGTTTGTCAGCGGCGACGGTTTTGAGAACACGCGGATTGTTCAACGGCAGACAGCGCATGCGGGATCCACAGTCACGGCGCTTACGTTCGAACGGCTTTGTGCGCGGATACGGAAGGCGTTGAACCAAGACCAGGGTCGCCCGAGCAACGGACTGATCGCAAAGATCCATCAGGCGCTCCAACCAGGGATTGCGGAGATGTTTTTTGCGCGGGTTCCAGTCCTCGTTGAAGGGCTGGAAGATGTTTCCTACATTACAACGCAGTTGTATCTTTGTGGGCGATGGCCTGAATTCAGGCAGTTGGGGTGCCACTTGATCCCGGCGAATGGCAAGGACAAACTTATTCAACCACTGGCGATCGCTGCGGAACTGGAGCTGCCATTCTTCGTCGTGTTTGACGCTGACGGCAATAAGACGAGTGCGGGTGAGCGCGGCAAGCATGAACGGGATAACCGTGCGCTAATTACACTGATTGATCAGAAGTACGAGCCGTTCCCCGACGTTTCTGTGTTTGGGGCGAATCATGCGATCTGGTCAACAAATCTGGGGGATTCCGTAAAGCAGGATTTACCCAACGATTATGATCAGTTGTTGAACGCAGCCCGAGTAAGATATGGGAACGAAGGCGGATTGGAGAAGAATGATCTTTTTATTGCGGATTGGTTGACGTCCGGTTATCAAGTCGGCCATGTTTCTGCAACGCTTGATCGTCTTTGTCGCTCAATTCTCGATTTTGCGAGGGCGATTGGGTGATTACCGGCATCAACAGCGAGGACCAGCTGGTGCAGGCGACCTTCGCCGAGCATCTGGCCAGGCTCGGCTGGGAGTCCGTCTATGCCTGGAATACCGAAACCTTCGGGCCGGACGGCACGCTGGGCCGCAAGGACGCCACCGAAGCCGTGCTGACGCGCGACCTTCGGGCGGCGCTGGTGCACTTGAATCCCGAACTGCCGGACACCGCCATCGAATCCGCGCTGCGGCAGCTCACCGTCTTCGACGCCAGCCGCTCGCTGGTGCAACACAACCACGAGTTCTACCGCCTGCTGCGCCATGGCGTGCCGGTGACCTGGCGCGACGCCAGTGGCCACCAGAAAAACGGCCGCGCGCGCGTGATCGACTTCGACAACGCGCCTGGCAGCAATCGTTTTCTGGCCGTGCGCGAGCTGAAGCTCACCGGCCTGCGCACGCCGCACTACAACCGCCGCGCCGATCTGGTGTGTTTCGTCAACGGCCTGCCGCTGGTGTTCATCGAGCTGAAGGCCGTCTACAAGAACATCCGCAGCGGCTTCGACAACAACCTGCGCGACTACATGGACGAGCAGGTGATCGGCCATGCCTTCCACCACAACGCCTTCCTGATCGTGTCCAACGGCGACCGTGCGCGCTACGGCTCCATCACCAGCCACTGGGAACACTTCTACGAGTGGAAGCGGCTGGACGAGGACGATGCCGGCCGCGTGGATGCCGAGCGCTTGCTGAATGGCATGCTGGCGCACGACAGGCTGTTGGATCTTGTCGAGAACTTCATCCTGTTCGACGACAGCCGCGCCGGCGCCACGCGCAAGATCGTGGCGCGCAACCATCAGGTGCTGGGCGTGAACCGCGCCGTGGCCTCGGTGGCGCGGCAGCAGGCGATCAAGGCGGAATTGCCCGTCGGCGAACGGCTGCGCCATCGCGTGATCGAACTGCCGCTGGCGCGTAAGGCGCCCAGGAGGCGCAGGCAAGACAAGTACTCCAAGGCGGCGGAAGAAGCGGGAAGCTACATTCCGCAAGGCCCGGTGGACATCATCGAGCGCGCGCATCCCGATCTTGGGCGCCTGGGCGTGTTCTGGCACACGCAGGGCAGCGGCAAGTCGTATTCCATGGTGTTCTTTACCGAGAAGGTGCGGCGCAAGCTGCCCGGCAACTTCACCTTCCTGCTGATGACCGACCGCAACGATCTGGACGATCAGCTCTACCAGACCTTCACGGGTTGCGGCGTCGCCGACAAGACCACGCCGCGCGCGGCCAGCGGCAAGGAGTTGCAAGCGATCCTGGCGCAGAACCACGAGTACGTGTTCAGCCTGATCCACAAGTTCAATCAGGACGTGAAGCCGGGCGAACCCTACAGCGAGCGCGACGACATCATCGTGCTGTCCGACGAGGCGCACCGCACGCAGGCTGGACGGCTCGCGCGCAACATGCGCCTGGCGCTGCCCAACGCGGCCTTCATCGGCTTCACCGGCACGCCGCTGTTCAAGCAGGACGAGCTGACCCGACGCATCTTTGGCGATTACGTGTCGCGCTACGACTTCAAGCGCTCGGAAGCGGACGGCGCCACCGTCAAGCTGGTGTACGAAAACCGCGGCGAAAAGCTAGGCGTGGCCTGCGGCGATTTGAACGCACGCATGGCCGAGAAGATCGAGGAGGCCGAACTCGATCCCGACCAACAGGCGCAACTGGACAAGTTGCTGGGCAAGGACTACGCGGTGATCACCGCCGACGAGCGGCTGGACCGCATCGCTGCCGATTTCGTGGAGCACTGCGCCACGCGCTGGCAATCGGGCAAGGCGCTGTTCGTGTGCGTGGACAAGATCACCTGCGCGCGCATGTACCAGCGGATTGCGCCGCGCTGGCAGGCGAAGGCCAAGGCCATCCGCGCCGAGGCCGAGACGCGCAAGCGGCAGGCGCAGGCTGCGACCGATGCCGGCGCCGCCGCGCAACTCGATGCGCAGGCCGATCGCTTGCGCGAACAGGCCGCGTGGATGGAGTCCACGCTGATCGAGATTGTCATCAGCGAGGCGCAAAACGAGGTGGCCGACTTCAAGCGTTGGGACTTCGACATCGTGCCGCACCGCGCACGGATGAAGCAGGGCTTCGAGACGGCGGACGGCGAGCGCCTCGATCTGGAGCTGGCCTTCAAGAAACCCGATCACCCGTTCCGCATCGCGATCGTCTGCGCGATGTGGCTGACCGGCTTCGACGTGGAGTGCCTCTCCACGTTGTACCTCGACAAGCCGATGAAGGCGCACACGCTGATGCAGGCCATCGCCCGCGCCAACCGCGTGTATCCCGGCAAGGACTTCGGCCTGATCGTTGATTACAACGGCATGCTGAAAAGCCTGCGCGAGGCGCTGGCGCAGTACGCGCTGGGTGATGACGGTGACAGCGACGATGACATCGTGGTGCCGATCGAAGAGCGCGTACAGGCGCTGGTCGAGGCGCTGGAAGCCACCGAAGCGCACTTGCGCAGCCTCGGCTTCGATCCTGCGCAATTCGCCGGCGCGACCGGTTTTGTGCGGACGGGATTGTTCGGTGATGCCGTGGAAGCCGTCTACACCTCGGACACCGCCAAACGCCGCTTCGAGGTGCTGGCACGGCAGGTGTTCACCCGCTTCAAGGCACTGCTGACCGAACCCACCGCGCTGCAGTATGCCGAGCGCCACGACAACATCGAGGCGATCTACAAGAAGCTCATCGAACGCCGCGACACTGCCGACGTGACGGCGCTGCTGAAGGAACTGCATCGCATCGTCAACGCCGCCATCCGCACCGAAACCCCAGGTGGCGATCAGGCTGCCGGACGGACCTACGACCTGTCCAGAATCAACATGGAAAGGCTGCGCGACGAGTTCGCCAAAAAGGTGAAGCACAAGGCCACGGTGCTCAAGGACATCCGCGACATCGTGGAGGCGAAGCTTGCGCAGATGCTGGGCAAGAACGCGACGCGCATGGACTACCAGCAGCGCTACGAAGACATCGTGGCCGACTACAACAACGACAAGAACCGCATCACCATCGAGGAAACCTTCCGCCGCCTGATGGAGTTGGCCGACAGCCTGGACGAAGAGCAGAACCGCCACCTGCGCGAAGGACTGAGTGAAGAGGAGCTGGCGCTGTTCGACCTGATCCGGCGCGACGACCTGAGCAAGAAGGACCGCGAGCGCGTGAAGCAGGCCAGCCGCGACCTGCTCGCGGCGATCCGGCAGCGCCTTGGACAACTCGACCATTTCTGGGAGAAAGAGCAGACCAAGGCGGATGTCGAGACCTTCATCCTCGACAAGGTCTACACCGAGTTGCCGACGCCACCCTTCACTGAAGCCGACAAGCAAGCGGCAGCCGATCACATCTATCAGCACGTCTGGCAGCAGGCGCTGCGTGGTAACGCGGCCCGAGCAGCTGCATAAGTCGGGTGACTTGCCGGCCGTAGCCCGTGTGGCGCTATCCTGCGGGAGCGCAGCGGGTGGCGTATGCCATGCAGTGGAGGCCGCGATTGCGTGCGGCATGACCTGGCCCGGATGCTGCACGCCGCCCCATGTGCGACGCGCAAACCTGGCCGGATCGAGGTCGAACCCGGGGCAGGCTCAGCCGCGACACAGAGTCTGCGGAACAAAACAAAGGCCGCAAAAGCGGCCTTGATCATTGGTACCGGTGAGAGGACTCGAACCTCCACTGTGTCACCACAAGCGGATTTTGAGTCCGCCGCGTCTACCATTCCGCCACACCGGCATGTGTGAGTCGGGCATTATGCCGGGTTCAGTGGACGCGGTCGAGACCCAATTGACGCACGTCGCGGTCGTACCAGCGGTCTTCGGGCAGCGGCTGGAATACCGAGCAGCGCATCATCGGGCCGGAGTAGATGTGCAGGCTGACGGTGACGGCGTTGTCGCTGGGGTTGCGGATGCTGTGGTATTCGTGCGGCGGGATCAGGCTGCCGGCGGAGCCGGCGCCAGCCTGGATCGAGCCGACGGGCTGGAAGCAGTAGCGTCGCTCGTGGTGTTCCACCAGCTCGTATTGCACGATTTCCAGCGCGCCGTTCCACACGCCCTCGACGCACCACATGCCGTCGTGGTCGTGGATCGGCGTGCCCTGGCCGGGGCCCCACGTCATCGCCACCACGCAGTAGCCATGCTTCTCGCTGCGGTACAGCTCGCGGCGGGCGTAGTGTTCCGGATTGGCTTCGAACACGCAGGCGGGCAGGGTGACAGCCTTGTCGCGGATCAGCTGGCACAGGCTGTTGCGCAGGCTGTCGGTGAGCTCGTGCGTGGTGGGTTTGACCACGGCGGCATCGATCGCGTCGATCAGGGTGCGGCTGCCGGGGAAATCCAGGGTAAGCATGGCGGTCTCGGTGGGTGCGGGTAGCGCTCTAGCTTAGCAGCGCGTTGCCTACCCGGCTGTCAGCCTGTTTCAGGAAGCCGCCGATGGCGGGGCTGTAGTTCTCGATGTCGACCAGGAACGCGTCGTGGCCCTGGGGCGAATCCAGTGCCACGAATTCCACCCGGGCGCCGGCGGCTTCCAGGCCTTCGGCGATCTGTTCCTGCTGCTGCAGGGGAAACAGGATGTCGGTACTGACGCCGATCACCATCGCCTGTTCGATCTGGATGCGCTTGAGCCCCTCGTGCACGTTGCCGTGACCGTATTCGGCCATGTCGAACCAGTCGCTGGCGCGTGACAGGTACAGGTAGCAGTTGGGGTCGAAATTGCGCACGAAACGGCGGGCGTGGCCTTCGAGATAGGACTCGACCTGGAACTCCAGGCCGAACGGTTCGTCTTCGCGCTGTTCCGGATCGAGCCGGATGCGGGCGAAGCGGCCGTTCCATTCCATCGCCGAGCGATAGGTGATCACGCCGAGCTTGCGCGCGATGCTCATGCCGATCTCGGGATAGTTCTCGTCGTCGTAGACGCCCTCGTTCCAATGCTGGTCGAGACGAATGGCCTCGCGTTGCAGCGACCGGATCGCGATCGCGAACGGTTGCGCCTGCGGTGCGGTGTCCACGCTGATGTGCGCCCGCACGCTGCCGGGGTGCAGCAGCATGTAGGCCAGTGCGCTCATGCCGCCCATCGAGCAGCCGATGAGGCAGGCCAGGCACTCGATGCCGAGGCTGTCGACCACGGCGTGGGCTGCGTTGGCGACGTCTTCCAGGGCCAGTGGCGGAAAGCTCAGCCGGTACGGCTCGCCGGTGGCCGGGTCGATCGAGGCCGGGCCGGTGGAGCCCTTGTCGCTGCCCAGCGAATTCACGCAGATGGCGAACCAGCGATCCGTATCGATCGCCTTGCCGGGGCCGGCCATTTCCTGCCACCAGCCCGGGCTGGGGTCTTCCTCGCACGAGGTCATGTGCGCGCTGGGTGACAGGCCCGTGAGTACCAGCACGGCGTTGTCGCGTGCGGCGTTCAGGCTGCCCCAGGTCTCGTAGGCAACATGGGCGCCGTTCAGTGCGCCGCCGCGTTTCATCGCAAACGGGGAAGGCAACGGCAAGTAGCGGCGGGCGTCGCCCATCGTCAATGCACCTTGTCGATGGTGATTTTCACTGGCGTCTTGCGCTCGAGCGCAATGACGCCGGCGTCGCCTTCGAGGTCGCCGGGCTGGGCCGTCGGCTGGCCGTCGTGGCTGATTCTTGCGCCGACGAAGACCTGCGGGACGCTGGAGAGTTTGAGCGCCGGCGTCATCGCCATCGCGTCACTCAGGGTGACCGTGGCGGGGAGCTCGACGGGATCGACCCGGGCCACGGCCAGCGGCATCGGCGGGCCATCCGGGGCGCGCGCGTAGACATAGAGCACATCGCGCTTGGCCAACTGGTTCTTGAGCTTGGGGGCCAGGGTGACTTCCACCTGGAGCGAGGCGCCCTGCGGCGCCGGCGCTGCTGCAGAGCTGGAGGCGTTGGCGGGCGCGCCGCCGGCGCGGGCATCGGCCACCGCAATCTGTTCGGCCACGGATTTGGCGACCTTGGAGCCTGGTTCGAGTTGCGGTTGCAGCAGTCGCCAGGTGGCTGCCGCGGTGCGGTAATCGCCACGCTGGAAGTCGCTGATGCCGAGCAGCCACAAGGCGCGCTGGTTGTCCGGGTGCAGCCGTGCCGCGCGCTGGAGCAGGTCGCGGGCGCGGCCTTCGATCATGTGGTCGTCGCGCTGCATCGAATCACTTTCGGCCCAACCCACCATCGCCTCGGCGTTGTTGGGGTCGAGTTTCAGCACGTGCTCGTAGGCATCACGCGCATCGGAAGGCTTGTGCAGCATCGTGCTGGTTTGCGCCAGCAGCATCCAGCCCTGCTGGTCGTCGGGCTGTTGCGCCAGATGGTTGCGCAGTTCGGCAATGGCTTGCGGCAGGCTGATCTGCGCCTGCTGCTGTGCAGACACGCCGTTGAGTGCCGCCGGCGTACCTACCGTCAAATACAGCACGCCGGCGCCCAACGGCAGGACAAGGGCGATACCCAGGCTGAGCACGAACACGCCTCGGCTGTGGCCGGTGCGGCGCCCTTCGCGCACCAGGGGCACCAGCAAGGCAGCCAGGGCCAGCGCCACCATCAGCGCGGCGACCACGATAAAAGCGATCTTCACCAATCTTCCCCGTTGTCGACGCTGTCGCCGACTGTCGTTGTCTCAACGCCTTCGCGCTTGCGCTTGCGGATGGCCACCAGCACCACGCCGGCACCGCCGAGCAGGATCAGCAGCGGGCCGAACCAGAGCAGCATGGTGCCCGGCTTCAGCGGTGGGTCGTACAGGATGTAGTCGGAATAGCGCGCGACCAGATACTGCTTGATTTCCTCGTCGCTCTTGCCTTGCTGCATCAGCTTGAAGATCTGGTTGCGCAGGTCGCGCGCAATCGGCGCGTTGGAATCGGCCAGGGTTTCGTTCTGGCACATCGGGCAACGCAACTGCCGGGTGAGGTGCTGGAAGCGAAGCTCCTGCGCGTGGCTGGTGAACGGCATCGGCTCGATCGCCTGCGCGTGGGCAAAGGCCCCGAATACCAGCAGCGCCACGAAGATCAGGCGCAGGAGC
Source organism: Rhodanobacter sp. G2-10 (assembly GCF_055809185.1). Lineage (NCBI taxonomy): Bacteria > Pseudomonadati > Pseudomonadota > Gammaproteobacteria > Lysobacterales > Rhodanobacteraceae > Rhodanobacter > Rhodanobacter sp. G2-10. The sequence continues at coordinate 1,488,666 of NZ_CM147900.1, forward strand.
CCGCTCGCGGGTGGCGTCGTTGCAATTCCCCGCATCACGGCTTCTCCTTCAGCATCGCGGCGATCGCCGGCTTCAGCTTGGTGGCCAGCACGTCCGGGGTGATCGGGCCGATGTGCTTGAAGCGGATCACGCCCCTGGCATCGATCAGGAAGCTCTCCGGTGCGCCGTACACGCCGAAGTCGATCGCGGTCTGGCCGGATTCGTCGGCGATCAGCAGGGCGTAAGGGCTGCCGTGCGCGGCCAGCCAGGCCTTGGCGTCAGTCGGCGCATCCTTGTAGTTGTAGCCGATCAGCTTCACGCCGAGCGTCGGCGCAGCGGCCGTCAGCACGGGGTGCTCCACGCCGCACTCGATGCACCAGCTGGCGAATACGTTCAGCAGGTAGGGCTGGCCCAGCAGGTCGGCCTTGCTCACCTTCTGCTCGGGTTCGTAGAGCTTGGGCAGGTTGAACGCGGGCGCGGGCTTGTTCAGCAGCGGCGTGGGGATCGCGTTCGGATCATGTTTGGTGTTCCACCAGATGCCGAAGCCGAACAGGCCCACCAGCAGCATGAAACCGATGAACGGCAACAGGCGATTCATGCGCCCGCTTCCTGTGGCTGCAGGTCAGCGCGCACGGCAGCGGTCCGCTTGAGGCGGAAACGCTTGTCGGCGGCGCAGGTGAAACCACCCAGCATCATCAGCAGGCCGCCACCCCAGATCCAGCGGACGAAGGGTTTGTAGTAAAGCCGCAGTGCCCACGCGCCCTCGATGTTGCCGGCATCCATCGGCTCGCCCAGCGCCACGTACAGGTCGCGGAAGATGCCGGCGTCGACCGCCGACTCGGTCTGCACCTGACCACGCGGGTAGGTGCGTTTCTGCGGGTGCAGGACGGCCACTTGCTTGCCGGCTTGAGTGACCGTGATCACGCCTTGGTCGGCCTTCCAGTTGGGGCCGGTGGTGCGATGCACGCCGTCGAAACGAAAATCGTAGCTGCCAATGTGCTGGGTTTGCCCCGGCGCCATGCGCACGTCGCTGGTCACGCTCAACGACTCGGACAGCAGTACGCCCGCGATGAACACGCCCACGCCGAAATGGGCGAGCAGCATGCCAGCCATCTCACCCGGGTAGCGCCGGCCACGCGGCATGTCGCGCCAGCGCATGTAGGCGTACAGCAGCACACCGACGCCGAGCCACACCAGCGAAGCCACACCGACGATCGCCTTCAATTTGCCGTCGACGAAGAACGCCGCCACGATCGCGCAGGCCGCCGCCGCAATACCGGCACGCATCAGCACCTGCTTGAGCAGCGGTGATTCGCCCTTGCCCCAGCGCAGGAACGGCCCGAACGGCATCAGCAGCACCACCGGCACCATCAGCAGCGGGAACAGGAAGCCGAAGTAGGGCGGCCCGACCGAGATCCGGCCCAGGTTCAGCGCGTCGCCGATCAGCGGGAACAGCGTGCCCAGCAGCACCATCGCCGCGGCCACCGCGAACATCAGGTTGCCGATCAGCAGCACCGTCTCGCGTGACAGCAGCTTGAACGGTTTGCCGCCGGCGACCTTGGGTGCGCGCAGCGCATACAGCAGCAACGAGCCGCCGACCACGATGGTGAGGAAGGCCAGGATGAACACGCCGCGACGCGGGTCCGAGGCGAACGCATGCACCGAGGTGAGCACGCCCGAGCGCACCAAGAAGGTGCCGAGCAGGCTCAGCGAGAAGGCGAAGATCGACAGCAGAATCGTCCACGCGCGCAGCGAACCGCGCTTCTCGGTAATGGCCTGGGAGTGGATCAGGGCCAGTCCGACCAGCCACGGCATGAAGCTGGCGTTTTCCACCGGATCCCAGAACCACCAGCCGCCCCAGCCCAGTTCCGCATATGCCCACCAGCTGCCGGCGACGATACCCATGGTGAGGAAAGCCCACGCCACGTTGGTCCAGGGCCGCGCCCAGCGCACCCAGGCCTGCTCCAGCTCGCCGCCGAGCAGGCCGGCGATGGCGAAGGCGAACGCCACCGAAAAGCCCACGTAGCCGGTGTACAGCACCGGCGGATGGAAGGCCATGCCCGGGTCCTGCAGCACCGGATTCAGGTCGGCGCCGTCACCCGGCATCGGCAGCAGTCGGCCGAACGGATCGGAGGTGAACACGATGAAGGCGAGAAAACCCACCGCGATCAGTCCCATCACGGCCAGCACGCGCGCGCCGAATACTTCAGGAAGCTTCTGGCTGAACGCGACCAGTGCCACCGTCCACACGTTGAGGATCAGGATCCACAACAGCAGCGAGCCCTCGTGCGCGCCCCACACCGCGGCGATGCGGTAGTACCACGGCAACTCCAGGTTCGAGTTGTCGGCCACGTACTGCACCGAGAAGTCGAAGTGCAGGAAGGCCCACACCAGAATGCCGAACGCAAACGCCACGAACACCGCCTGGCCGGTGGCCGCCGGACGGGCAACCGCCATCAGCGCACGATTGCCGCGCCACGCGCCGATCAACGGCAGCACACCCTGCGCCAGCGCCAGCAGCAGGGCAAGGATCAGGGCGAGTTGGCCGAGTTCGGGGATCATGGGCGGAGCCGGGATTGGGGGTTGGGGATCAGGGATTCGCGGGGGCGGGTGGCAGAGGCGCAGACGTGGCTAGGCGGGTGTGCAGCGATACGCATGTTCATGGATTGCGACCTCCCGTGGCCGATGCCCCGTTCGCGGAGTCCTCGATCTTCTTGTTCTCATGCGCCTTGGCCATCGCGTCCTTGAGCTCCTTCGGCATGTAGGTTTCATCATGCTTGGCCAGCACTTCGGTGGCGACAAAGCGGGCGCCGTCCATGTGGCCGGTGGCGATCACCGACTGGTTGTCGCGGAACAGGTCGGGCAGGATGCCGGTGTACTCGACCGGCATCGCGCCGCCGGCGTCGACCACGGTGAAGGTGACCTTGAGCGAATCGCTGCTGCGCTGGATCGAGCCGGCCTTGACCATGCCGCCGAGGCGGAAGGTCTTGTAGTCGCTGGCCTGACCGGATTGCACCTGGCTCGGGGTGAGCAGGTAGTTCATGTTGTTCTGCAGCGCGACCACGGCCAGTACGGTGGCCACGGTGGCGGCGGCGAGAATCAGCAGGACGATGATGAGCCGGCGTTTGCGAGTGGGATTCATGGGCATGGCAGTCGGCCGCCGACAATCAGGCGGAGGGTGGAATGGGGGAGGTATCGCGCTCCTGACGTGCACTCTGACGCGCCAGGCGGGCACGAAGTTCAGCAAGGACGCGACGACGGCGCAGGCGGGGAGCCACGGTGTCGGCGAGCAGCACGATGAAGAACAGCGCGTAGGCAGGCCACACGTAGGCCGCGTAGCCACCCATCGCGAAAAAGGTTTGCAGCGCGTTCATCGTGCAGCCTCGCTCTGGGCGATCTTGCGCACCCAGTCCTTGCCGCTTTCCAGATCCAGCAGGTCGGTCTGCGCGCGCCGGAACAGGCTGGCGGCGTAATAGAACTTGGTGGCCAGGGTCATCGTCAGCAGCGGCCACAGCATGTCCCAGGCCATCTTGGATTGACCGAAGACGTTGACCGTGCTGCCCTGGTGCAAGGTATTCCACCAGTTGACCGAGAAGTGCACGATCGGCACGTTGATGATGCCGATGATGGCCAGGAAACCGGCGGCGCGCGCGCCCTGGCGTCGGTCTTCGAACGCGTGATACAGGCCGAGCACGCCCAGGTACAGGAACAGCAGCACCAGTTCGGAAGTCAGCCGCGCGTCCCAGGTCCACCAGGTGCCCCACATCGGCTTGCCCCACAGCGATCCGGTGACCAGGGTGATGAAGGTGAAGGCCGCGCCGATCGGCGCCGATTGCATCGCCACCACCTCGGCCAGCTTGATCCGCCACACTAGCGCGATGAAGGCCGACACGCCCATCACGGCGTAGATGAACATGCTCATCCAGGCGCTGGGCACATGGATGAAGATGATGCGGTAGGCGTCACCCTGCTGGTAATCGGCGGGCGCCAGCACGAGGCCGCCATACAGGCCGACGATGCCCAGCACGATGGCCAGTGCCATCGCCCACGGTCGCAGGGTGCCGGCGAAACGGTAGAAGGTTGGCGGCGAGCTCAGCCGGTGCAACCAGAGTGGGATCCAGTTAGCCATAAACGTAGGGGATCACGAATCCAGGGCAATACGAAGGGCGGCGGCACAAGCCAGTGGTGCCAGCACCACGGCCAGCACCAGGACGGCGGCAAGCCAGCTGATCGGTGCAAGCCAGGGCAGGCCCTGCTGGGCGGCTGCCACCGCGCCGGCGGCAAAAATAAGCGCAGGAACGCACAAGGGCAGCAGCATCAAAGCGAGAAGCATACCAGAGCGGCGGGTGCCGGCCGTCAGCGCGACCAGTACCGCGCCGAACAGGCTGATCAGCGGCGTCACCAGCAGCAACCCCAGCAGCAGCACCGGAATCACCGCGGCGGGCAGGTGCAGCATCGCCGCCAGCAGCGGCGCGATCACGATCAGCGGCAGCGCGGTGGTGAGCCAGTGGGCGAGGATCTTCATGGCCAGCATCAGCGCCAGCGGCTGCGGTGCCAGCATCAGCTGTTCCAGCGAGCCGTCCTCGATATCGCTGGCGAACATCGCATCCAGCGCCAGCAGCATGGCCAGCAACACGGTGACCAGGATCACGCCGCCGGCGATCCGCTGCAGCAACGTGTCTTCCGGCCCCAGCGCGAACGGGAACAGCATGGTCACGATCAGCGAGTACAGCACCGGCATCGCGATGTCGCTGCGCCGGCGCCAGGCCAGCACCAGGTCGCGCTGCAACACGGCCAGGCAGGCGCCGGACAGTGACGGCCCGCTCATGCGTGCATCCGGATATGGCGCGGCTCGCCGCCGTGGAAGCTCACGCTGCCGTGGCTGGTGACCAGGGCCGCGCCGCCTTGGCTGGTATGTGTTTCGACCAAGGCGTTGACCTGGGCAATGCCGCGCCGATCGAGGTTGGCATAGGGCTCGTCAAGCAGCCACAAGGTGGCCGGCAACAGCTGCAGGCGGGCCAGCGCGGCGCGTTTCTTCTGCCCCGCCGACAACCGGCGCACCGGTTCATCTTCGTAGCCACGCAGGCCGATCCCGGCCAGTACGCCGGCAGCGGTCACATCCTCGCGACTGCCATGCAGGCCGGCGGCGACGCGCAAGTTCTCGCGCGGACTGAGGTCGGCCTTGAGGCCCAGCTGGTGGCCCAGGAACAGGATCTCGCCGGCGCAGGCGTCGCGCTGCAGCGGCGCACCGCGCCAGTGCAAGCTGCCGGCACCGACATGCAGCAGGCCGGCCAGCATGCGCAGGAGGGTGGTCTTGCCACTGCCGTTGTCGCCTTCCACCAAGGCCAGCTCGCCCGCATGCAGCTGGAAATCCAGCGGCGCGAACACCGGTTCGTCCTGGCGATGGAAGCTCAAGGCCCGCGCTTCAAGCAGGGGCACGTCGGCGTGGGCGGCGGTCATCCCCATGATTGTCCGCAATGCCGGTGGCGCTTGTCCATGCGGCGTGCTGCCGCTGGCCGGGTTATTTCACTTCACGCAGCACGGCGGCGCCGTCGGCCTGGCCGTGCACGTAGGCCAGCTGGCGATGTTGTGCGGCCAACCCATCCATCACCGACGTATCGGCGCCGACCACGAACAGGCTGGGTTCGGCCCAGCCGCTGTCGCCGACCCCGATGGCCGCATACACGGCAACGTCGGCGTGGCTCTGCAAGGCACTCAGCAGCTCGCGTTGCGCGGCGAGATTTTCCGCGTCGGGTCGCTTGGAAGCCTGCGGGTTCCACGCCGTGATGAAAGCCCACGGGCGCGAACCCACCGCAGGCACCAGCTGGGCTGGCAGTGGCAGGTCGACGCGGATGATCCCCCAGGTCACGGTATCCACGCACACGTGGTAGGCCGTGGCGCGAAACGCCTCAAGCAGAAATTCATCCATGGCGCAGCTCCGGCAGCGGTGGCAGGTGGGTCTGGAACCGTTGCACGGCGGCGTCGAGATCGACGTCGGCCACTTGCGGCGTTTCGCGCAGCAGCTGCTCCAGCAGGGCGTCCTGCGCGCGTCCGCGTTGCAGCGCGTAGGCGTAAGGGACGTGGGTGAAGGTGACCAGGCGGTAGCGTGCCATGTAATGCCCGGGGATGCGCGCCGCCAGCATGGCGCCGAGTTCGCGCTTGGCCAGGTAATGCGGGTCGGCGACCGAATCGCGCATTTCGATGTAATTCTCCAGCGCCATCTGCGCGATCGCATCGGCATCCGGCTGGCGAACGCGCTGGAATTCGGCGAACACCGCCGCGCTGTCGTCCGGTGTGGCCGAGAGCAGGTCGGCCAGCACCACCGTGTCCTCGAAGCCGCAATTCATGCCCTGGCCGTGGAATGGCACGATCGCGTGCGCGGCGTCGCCGACCAGCAGCGCGCGGCCATCCAGATGCCAGCGGTCGAGATACAGGGTGGACAAGGTGCCCACCGGATTGTGGTCGAAATCCTCGGCAAAACGCGGCAGCAGCGACAGCAGGCCCGGAAACTGCTCGCTGAAGAAGGCTGCCGCCGCCGCCGAGTGGGGCAGGGTGGCGAAACTGGGTGCCGCGCCCTGCGCGGGGAGGAACAAGGTCACGGTGAAGCTGCCTTCGGTGTTCGGCAAGGCTATGCACATGTAACCGCCGCGCGGCCAGATGTGCAGCGCATGTGGTTCCAGCGCGTACTGGTCGCGACCGCCGCCGAGCTGTTGCAGGGCGGCAGCCAGTTCATGCGCCGGCGGAATCTCCAGTTCCTTGTAGCCGTGGCCCAGCGGTTCGACCCGCTCGCCCAGCGGCGCATGCTGGTTCATCGCGGCGCGCAGCGCGGAGCCGGCGCCGTCCGCGCCGATCAGCAGGCCTGCCGGGACTTCACGTTCGGTACCCTCGGCATCGGCCACGCGAATGCGTTGCCGATCAAAATCCACGGCAACCAGCGATTCCCCGAAATGCAGCCGCACACCAGCCTTCTCGGCCGCGTTCAATAGCAGGATGTTCAACGCGCCGCGCGAGACCGACCAGATCACTTCGCTGTCGTCGATGCCGTAGCGCTGCAGGCCGCTGTTGCCGGCGCGATCATGCACCATGCGTCCACGCATCATCACAGCACTCTGGATTACCTCGTCGGCGAGTCCGGCCATGCGCAGCGCCTGCAGACCGCGTTCGGCCAGGGCCAGGTTGATGGATCGACCACCGAGGAATCCGGCGCGTCGGGGGTCCGGCCGCTTTTCGTATATCTCGACCGTGAATCCACGGCGGGCCAGTTGCACCGCCAGCAGTGCGCCGACCAGGCCGCCGCCGACGAGGGTGATGGGTTGTTGCGCCATGTTGCCAACCATTTGGAAAACCCGCCCACTGTTCCGCAAGCGGCGCCAGACTGCAATCCCGGCGATGGCGCCTGCCGTGTGGAGGAAGCGAGCTTGCCCTCGCTTCTGGGATTCAGTCGATTTCCAGTGCCCGCTTCAGTGGACGTCGCAGCCCGAAAGCCAGCACACCGCCGACCGCCGCGATGCTGGCGTGCATGGCCCAGAACGCGGCCGGCGTCATGTGCTCGTACAGGCCGCCGAGCCGACCGATGATGGTGTTGCTGACGAACAAGGTAAGGAACACCGCGCCCATCAGCGTCGCCTTCACCCGCGCCGGTGCCGCGCGTGACACCAGCGCGAGCAGGGTCGGCCAGTAGTACAGGAAGGCGATGCCGAGAATGATGTCGTACAGCAGTGGCGCCAGCGCCGAGACGCGTGCGCCGGCGATGCATGCGGCCACCAGCACCAGGTTCGCTGCCGCCGCCAGGAACGCGCCGGTGCCGATCTTGCCGAAGTCGTCCGGCTCGCGCCCACGTGCCGCCTGGAATCGCCACAGCGCCAGCAGCAGCGGTACGCCCAGGATGCTGGCCAGCGGATCGATCGAGTTGAACCAGGCCACCGGTACGTGGAAACCCAGCAGGTTCAGATCGACGCTGCGGTTGATCCAGACCAGCGCCAAGTTGGTGTTCTGGAGATAGGCGATGCTCTGGAAGATGGTGATCGCCGAGACCACCGCCAGCGCCCCGACCATGCGCCATTGGCGACGATCCAGCGGCGCCTTCACGCGTGCGGGTTCGCTGCGGAGGCGATCGCGTGGCAGGTAGCGGAACCCGGCAATGTAGGTGGCCAGGCCGATCAGCATCAGCGCGCCGGCCAGGCCGAAGCCCGCGTGCCAGCCATACAGCTGCGCCAGCAGACCGACCAGCAACGGCCCGAGCACGGCGCCGACATTGATGCCCACGGAGAAGATGGCGAACGCGCGGGTGCGCCCCTCGCCGTCGGATTCGGCGTAAAGCTCGCCGACCTGGGTGGAAATATTCCCCTTGAGCAGGCCGCTGCCGGTGATCAGCAGCAGCAAGGCGAGCAGGAACGAGGCATCGAACGCCATCGCCACGTGGCCGGCGCTCATCAGCACCGCGCCGAGCATCACCGCCACGCGGCGGCCGATCAGGCGATCCGCGATCCAGCCACCCAGCACCGGCGTGAAATACACCAGGCCGGTGTACAGCCCCATGATCTGCGAGGCCAGCGCCAGTGTGGTCATCGGTCCGAACACCGATTCCAGCCCGGCGCGGAAGCTGGCGAAACCGACGATGCCCTCGACATGACCCGGCATCAGCAAGGCCTGGCTCATGTACAGCACCAGGATCGAGGTCATGCCGTAGTAGGAGAAACGCTCCCACGCCTCGGTGAAGCTGAGGTAGGCCAGCGCCATCGGCTGGCCGAAAAACGTGCGCGGCTGTCGGTTGTTGTCGTTGCCCATGCGCCTCCCCGAAAGGGCGCAGCCTAGCTTGATTCCAGCAGGGTGGAAAAGGGCAGTGGCCGGGAGTCTGGGACAGATTTTTGCCAGTTCGTACTGGCTGCCCAGAATTATCCTCGCCCGCGTGGACCGTCTCCGCACGGAGTATCCGCCCGAGCGCTACCCCAGGCTGTACCCCCGCTCGATCGAATCCTACGATGCCGGTCGGACCTTGTTTCAATGGAGTAGCCGGGTGGTCTTCGCGCTTGGCTTTGTGCTGTTGTATTGCGCGTTCGCCGTGGATGGTGGCAGTTTTGCCGATGATGGGCGTATTTCGGAATTCTGGCCCGCCTTGTATGGCGTGATCCAGTTCCTGCCGCTACTGGTCATCGAGCTGCTTGGCTTTCGCCAGTTCCGATTGATGCGCCAGGCCAACACCGACACCACCCGCAAGGCCGAGTTGCGGCGACGTCGCCTGCGGGAGTATCTGTCGCCCGGTCTGCTGGCGTTGGCGCTGGCACTGTTGGCTGGCGTGATCGGCTTCGAGTTGCTGGCGCATGACTTCAGTGCGGCCTTGAGCAGCCGTGCCGTGCAGAAAGCGCTGGTCATCGTGGTGAGCAACCTTGCGCTGGTGGCCGTCGGCCTGTGCCAACTGTACGGACGCAAGCTCAATCCCTACCAGGCGGGCAAGGATCGCGTTCGCCAGATCCGGGCGCAACTGACTTCGTTATTGCTGCTGAGCTGCGCCTTGAGTGTGTTCTTCATCTGGCAGAGTGCCGGCGACGCGCTCAACCTGCATGACCTGGATGCGCCCGCCATGAGCCTGTACTTCCAGATGATCGTCGCCTTGTTCATCGGCTTCATGCTGCACAGCGTGCGTTTCGAGGACATCGATTTCGAGGTTTACGCCGGCAAGCCCCGGCTGGAGGAAAACGGACATGTCTGACAAGAAACGTGAAGCCGCCCGCCGCGACGGCAACGAACGCCACCTGGTCATCGGGGGCAGCCTGGGTGTCGCCGCCGGTGCGGCGATTGGATCGATCACCGGTGAGATGGCGATGTCGATCAGCCTGGGCTGCAGTTTCGGCCTGCTGGCCGGCATCCTGGTCCCCGCACTTTTCGGTGGCCGTCCTCGCTGATGCCGATGCTCCCGAGGCCTGTTCAGAAGCTCATGAAATAGCCGCCGTTCACCGGCAGGTTGGCACCGGTGATGTAGCCGGCGTCGTCGGCGGCGAGGAAGGCGACGGCCCGGGCGATGTCGGCGGGTGAGCCCAGCCGGCCGACCGGGATGCCGGCGATGATCTGCGCACGGATTTCTTCGGACACGGCAGCGACCATCGGCGTGTCGCAGTAACCGGGCGAGACGGTGTTGACGGTAATGCCCTTGCGCGCGGTCTCGCGCGCCAGCGCCATGGTGAAGCCATGGACGCCGGCCTTGGCAGCGGAATAGTTGGTCTGCCCGAACTGGCCGGTCTGGCCGTTCACCGAGCTGATGTTGACGATGCGACCGAAACCGCGCGCGGTCATGCCTTCGATCACGTTGCGGCACAGGTTGAACACGCCGTCGAGATTGACGTGCATCAGTTCGTGCCATTGCTGCGGCGTCATCTTGCGCAGGCTGGCGTCGCGGGTGATGCCGGCGGCGTTGACCAGGATGTCGATGCTGCCGTATTGCTTCTCGATGCGCGCCGCAAGTTGCTGGCAACTGTCGAAGTCACTGACGTCGGCTGGCTCGAAGGCAACGGCGTCGCCAAGATCGGCAAGCTCGTGACGGAACGCTTCGATGCGATCGGCGCGCGCGGCAAGATCCACCGCGATCACCTGGCGACCGGCCTGGCCCAAGTGCCGGCAGATCGCCGTGCCCAGCCCGCCGATGCCGCCGGTGACGATGGCAATGCGTTTTTGAGGGTTTGTCTGGTTCATTGAGATCGGTCTTCGGGACGGTTCATGCCGCAAGGCAGCACATGTTGTGCTGCAGTGGTCGGGAAGGGGGTTTGCCGTGACGCCCGATGGGCGTCACCGTGCCGGGCGGAACTCAGCCGGATTTCTTGCCGTCGCGCTTGCCGGCGGGCGGCGGCGTCGGCACGACCTTGGCGGCGGTGTCCATCAAGCCGCGCTGCATGGCCTGGAACGCGGCCATGTTGCGCTCGGTCAGGTCGTTCAGCGTGTTCCAGGGGGTTTGCCCCATGAGGTTGTTGAGCTGGCTGCGGAACTGTGTCTGCTGGTCGAGGAATACCTGCAGGCTGCGCTCCAGATAAGGCCCCATGAAGCCCTGCAGCGAATCGCCGTAGAAGCGGATGATCTGACTGAGCAGCTGTGGCGACAGCATCGGCTGCCCCTTGTCCTCGTGCTCGGAGATGATCTGCAGCAGTACCGAACGGGTCAGGTCTTCACCACTTTTGGCGTCGCGGACTTCGAAATTCTCGTTGTCCAGCACCAACTGGCGAACTTCCTCCAGCGTGATGTAACTGGAGATTTCCGTGTCATACAGACGACGGTTCGGATACTTCTTGATGATGCGTTTGGTTTGTGCCATGCGACACAAGCTAGCAGAGAATATTGCGCCGCACCAGTCACCATGCCGCATTCATGTTGCAGCGCGAGGGTGCAGCATTTTGCGTCATTCAGTGCCCGACGGCGCCCCCTGCATTGCCGAATGGCGGCCGCGCCAGCCACAGCATCGGGATCATCGCGACGAACAGCACGGCGCATACCAGGTAGACGTCGTTCACCGACAAGGTCAGCGCCTCGCGGGTGATCAATTGATCGACCAGCCCCAGTCCCTGCTGCGAGGAGAAACCGCCATGGCGCAATTGCTGCAGAAAGCCGGTGGCCGCCGGAGCGGCCGGGGTGATGTGTTCGGTCAGCACCGCATGGTGGTACTCGCCGCGGTGCTGCCACAAGGTCACCGTGGCCGCGGTCGAAATGCTCGAGGCCAGCGTGCGGCAGAAGTTGGCCAGGCCCGAGGCGCTGGCGACCTGGTCCGCGTCCAGTCCGGAAAGGTACATCTGGTTCAAGGGAATGAAGAAGCAGGCGATGCCGACACCCATCACGAAGCGCGGCAGGATCAGGGTGCCGAACGACGCCGAACTGTCGAACAGGGAAAACCAGTATGAGGTGCCGGCAAACACGATGAAGGCAAACGTCACCACCGCACGCAATTCCAGTCGCTGGATGTTGGCGCCGATCACGGGCGCCATCAGGAATGCCAGCACGCCCACCGGTGCGCTGGCCAGGCCGGCCCAGGTGGCGGTGTAACCAAGATCGATCTGCAGCCACAACGGGAATACGACGTTGATGCCGAAAAACGCCATCATGCCCAGTGACAATGCCACCACCGCCACCGTGAAATTGCGCCGCTTGAACAGGGACAGTTCGACTACAGGATGTTTTGCGTGCAGTTCCCACACGATCAGGAAGGTCAGGCAGACCAGGGCGATGATGCCCAGGGCAAGGATCGTTGGCGAGGCAAACCAGTCGTTGTCATTGCCGTTGTCGAGCATGAACTGGAGCGCCCCGACCCCGATCACCAGCAAGGTCAGGCCGATCACGTCGATCGGCGACTTGTAGGTCCTGGTCTCGCGCTTGCGCAGCAATACCCAGGTGATGGCCGCAGCCAACGCGCCCACCGGCACGTTGATGTAGAAGATCCACGGCCAGGAGAAATTGTCGGTCAGCCAGCCACCCAGGATCGGCCCGAAGATCGGTGCCACCACCACGGTCATCGCCCACAATGCCAGCGCCATGCCCTGTTTCGCCTTGGGGTAGCTCGACAGCAGCAGGGCCAGCGACAGCGCCACCATCGGGCCGGAACCGGCGCCCTGCAACAGGCGGAAGATCACCAGGGCGGGCATGCTGGTGGCCATGCCGCACAGCATCGAGAACACCACGAAAAGCGACACCGAGGTGATGAACGTGCGCACTTCGCCGAAGCGCCGCGCCAGCCAGCCGGTGAGTGGCTGCATGATGGCGCTGGCCAGCGCATACGAACTGATCGTCCAGGTGCCTTCGCTGGGGCTCACGCCGAGGCTGCCGGCGATGTGGGGCACCGAGACATTGACGATGGTCATGTCCAGCACCTCCATGAAGGTGCTGAAAGCCACCGCGATGGTCAGCAGGACCAGGGCGCCGCCTTGCAGCGGCTTCAGGGGGTTGGCGTCGTCGGGGGTGGCGGCCATCGGCTTCAGGCTCGACTCACTGGGCGTCTTGCGGGAGGTTGGCGCGAATGATCTGCTCGGCCTCCGCGTCGGCCTTGCCGGTCATCTGCTGGTACACGTCAGTCCGTGCTACTGGCTGCCGGGCCGGCGCCTCGGCGAGTACCGAGCCCTTGTCGTCAGTGATGTCGACGGTGACCTCGGTGGACAGTCCGATCCGCAGCGGATGCTTGTCCAGCTCCTTGTTGTCCAGCGAAATGCGTACCGGCACGCGCTGTACCACCTTGATCCAGTTGCCGGTGGCGTTCTGCGCCGGCAGCAGCGAAAACACGCTGCCGGTGCCCGCGCCCAGGCCGATCACCTTGCCGTGGAACTCGGCGTCGTCGCCATACACGTCCGACACGATCTTCGCCGGCTGGCCGATGCGGATGTGGCGCAGTTGGCTTTCCTTGAAATTGGCGTCGATCCACAGATTGTGCAGGGGTACCACGGTCATCAGCTGCTGGCCCGGCTGCACGCTGTTGCCCAGTTGCACGCTGCGCTGGGCGACATAGCCGGATACCGGTGCGTAGATCGCGTTGCGCTGCGCGGCGATCCAGGCGGCGCGGAAGTTGGCACGCGCTTGCATCACGGCCGGATTCCGCCCTACCTGGGTGCCGTCGATCGCGGCGTGTGCCGCGGCCGCCTGGGCTTCGGCGGCCGCCAGTGCCGAGCGTGCCTGGGCGACGCCGTCGCGCAGGTGCTGCACGATTTCGGGAGACTCTGCATGTGCGGCCAGCAGCGGCAGGCGACGCTTCAGGTCGGCTTCGCTCTTCTGCAGGGCAAGCCGGGCGGTCGCTACCTGCGCATCGGCGCTTGAGGCCGAACTGGTTTGCTGGCGCACCCCGCGCACGGCCTGGGCCAGCGCGCTCCGCGCCTGCTCCAGACGCACGTTGGCGTCGGTCGGATCCAGTCGCACCAGCACCTGGCCCGCCTCCACCCGTTGCGTGTCGTCGGCCAGAATCGCCACCACCGTGCCCGGGACCTGGGCCGAGATCGCCACCTGATTGCCGCCGACATAGGCGTTGTCGGTGACCACGCGGGTGGAGAACACGAAGAGCCAGAGCAGGAACCAGGCCACGCCAGCGAGGATGAAAACGCCGGCGACGATGAGCAGGGCGCGCCGACGCTTGGCTGGATCCCTGGCGGCCATGCCGCTTTCGTTATCGACGGAAGACGTGTCGGTTTCAGTGGCGCTCATGGTCAGCGGCTCCGGCGGTACCAGGTGAAGTGGGATTCGTGTCGGCTTGCTTGGTGGCCTGGTAGCCACCGCCCAGAGCCTTGATCAGGGACAGGTCCGTGCTGAGCGCCTGCGCGCGCAGCTGAGTTGCCGCATCGCGTTGCTGCAGCCATTGCGCCCTTGCGGCAAGGCTCTCGCGGGCGTCGCGCACACCCTGTTTCATGCGTGCCTGCGCGCTGGCCAGCAGCTGCTGGTCGGCGTCCAGTTGCGCCTGTTGCTCGTGACGACGCGCTGCCAATTGCTGTGCCCCCAGGGCCTGAGTGGCCACTTCGCGTGCAGCGGTCAGCACGGTGCTGTTGTATTGGGCCACGGCAGCATCGAGTTGTGCTTTGCTTACGCCGTAGTTCGCCTCGAGCGAGCCGGCGTTGAAGATCGGCAGGTGCAGGGCGGGGGTCAGGGAAAACACACGACTGCCGGTGGTGAGCAGCTTGTCCAGGTCGATGCTGGACAGACCGGCCATGGCGCTGATGCTGAAATCCGGAAAGAACTGCGCGCGCGCGGCGTCGGTCTTGCGCAGCGCAGCCTCGACCTGCCAGCGGCTGGCAGCGATGTCGGGGCGACGGGCGATCAGGTCCAGGCGTGCGTTGGCGGGAATGCCGCTGTCCACCGCGGGCAGCGATTGCCGCTTGAGCTCGGGTAGCTGATCCGGGGCGAGTCCCAGCAGCGACGCGAGCGAGACGCGACGAATCTTTGCCGAGCCGTCCAGCGCTACGCGCATTTCGCGTGCCGCGGCGAGGCGCGCGCGCGCCTTCTGTGCCTCGTCCGGCAAGTCGACGCCTTGCCGTGCCCGCAAATCGGCGATGTGTACGAATTGCCGCTGGGTGGTGACCATCTCCTCGGCGAGTTGCAGGCGTGCCTGGTCAGCCTGCCAACCGAAGTACGTATCAGCCACGGCGTACTGCAGTGCCAGGGCCGCAGCGCTGCGCTGCGCTTCGGCGGCATGCGCCTGATCGAGCGCGGCCTCCATCGTGGCGCGCTTCTTGCCCCACCAGTCGAAGTCGTACTGCAGTTGCGCGCCGAGATCGGCCTGGTTGTACCAGCTGAAGCCAAGGAACTGGCTTGGAATGAGGCCGTGATCGCTCAGGCGCTGGCGGGCCACCTGTGCGCTCCCGTTCACGGACAGCCCCAGTTGTGCCGCCGCCAGCCTAGCCGACTGCTCGGCGTTGCTCACGCGACTCTGGGCCAGTGCCAGATCCGGTGACTGCTGCATCGCCCGATCCATCAGCTCATCCAGCTGCGGGTCGTGATACTGACGCCACCATTGCGCGGCTGGCCAGCCGGCGCGGACAGGAGCCTGCAGCCCGGCGAGTGGCACGTCGTCGCGCAGCGCCGTGGGTCGATCCAGTTTGGCGGGCGCGTGTGCGCAAGCGGCCAGGATCAGTGCGGTCACGGCGACAAACAGCGCGCGACCGCGTAGCGGGGCAGGCTTCATCTCGGAGTCCTTCATGAGAGGCGGTGTTCGCTCAGGCGGTCCAGGTTGCCGGCGAGTTTGCGCAGCAGCCGGTCAAGCTGGCGTTTGTCGGTGTCGCTGAAGCCGGAAAACATGGAACCCAGCTGCGGGAACATCGGCGGCAGCATCTTCTGCACGAATCGCCGGCCGGTGGGCGTGATTCGGATCAGCACCCGGCGGCGATCCTCCTGGCTGGCGCTGCGATTGATCAGACCGCGCTTGAGCAGGGCGTTGGCAATGCGCGTCATGTTGGTGGCGCCCTGGGTCGCATACTCGCAAAGTTCGCCCGGAGTGGAGCTTCCATCCGGACGGCTGTAGAGGATCATCAGGGTCAGGAATTCGCTGTGGTTGAGCTTGTTCGGCTTGAGCTTGAACTCCAGCTCCCGTTCGATAGTGCTGCCTAGCATCAGCATCAAACGGCACAAGCGTGCTTCCGGCGCGGGCAGCTGCGGGATGATCTGGTCGACCCGGCCTATCCCCTCGTCCATCATCGCGATGCAGTTTGCCAAGTCGGCCATTTCACTGATTCATATTTCACCAGTGAATTAAAATATCAGACGTGCAAATATGCCTGCAAGTGCCTGCTCGTCAACGATCTCGGTCGATGCCGAACAAGCGCCGTGCGTTGCGGGTGGTTGCTTCGGCGACATGGTCTTCGGATTCGCCGCGCAGCGTGGCCACACAGCGCAGCACTTCGGTGATTCGCGCGGGTTCGTTGCGCTGGCCGCGATGGGCGGCGTCGGGTTGGTCCGGTGCATCGCTTTCCAGCAGCAGGAACTCGATGGGCATCGTGGCCACGATGCGGCGCAGGCGCTGCGCACGTTCGTACGTGACCGGACCGCCGATGCCGAGATGGAAGCCGATGTCCCACAGCCGCCTGGCCTGTTGCGCGCTTCCCGAAAAGCTGTGCACCACGCCGCGCAGCCCCTTCCACTGACGCAGCGTGAGGCTGACTTCCTCGAGTGCCTGCCGCGCGTGCACGATTACCGGCAGTTTCCGTTCCTGCGCCAATTGCAACTGCGTGGTGAAGTAGAAGCGTTGCAGCTCGCGATCCAGTCCGGTCTGGTGGAAGTCCAATCCGATCTCGCCCACGGCGACGGCCGGGTTGTCGCGCAACCATGCTTCAAGTCGATCGAGGTGCGCCGGCTCATGACGGTCCAGGAAAACTGGGTGCAGGCCATAGGCCGGATGGACGTCGGGCTGGCCCGAGGACAGTTTCGAGATGCGTGGCCAACTGTCGACATCGACCGCCGGTACGACCATGTGCGCGATGCCGGCATCGCGGGCGCGCTTGATGACCTTGCTGCGATCAACGTCAAAGGCTTGCAGGTCGAGATGGACGTGGCTGTCGACGAGATGGTGCATGCGGGTTTCCATGGGGCGCGTCCGAATGCGCGAAAGTTTCGTGAAAACAACGTAGTGAAGTCGAGCTAGCTGCGATTCAGTTGCGTGTCGGTTCAATGGTGGTGCAGACGATTACGTCCAATGCACATTCCGGACATTACGCTGCATCCAAACAGAGGAGATCGTGGTGATGAACAGATTGATGACCAATGTACTGAAAACGGCTATCGCTGCGGCTTTGGTGACGGGTGTCTCGGCGTGCAATCGCAGCGCGGACGCAGGGAGTGCAGACGGGACGGCTGATGCCGGCGTGAAATATGCCAAGGTGGTCAGCGTCGATCCGGTGCGCAAGACGGTCAACAATCCCAAGCAGGTTTGCCACGATGAGACCGTCACCCACACCGAACCCCCGAAGGACAAGCACCGGATTGCGGGTACGGCGATTGGTGCGGTAGTTGGTGGTCTGGTCGGAAATCAGATTGGCGGCGGCGATGGCAAGAAACTCGCGACCGTAGCGGGTGCGGTAGGCGGTGGCTACGCCGGCAACCGCATCGAGGCGCACCACCAGAAGGCGCAGGTGACGACATCTGTCGAGCGCAAGTGCAGTACCGTCGACAACACGAGTACCAAACTCGTCGGCTACGACGTTCGCTACGTATACAACGGCGTTACACGTACCGTGCGCATGGATCACGACCCCGGTGATCGCGTAGAGGTGCAGGAAGGCGTGGTGTCCGTTTCCGACGCTCACTGAGCCCATTCAAGCCACAGGAGAACCCGATGAACCCATTGACCGGAAAGATTGCCCTCGCGATGACAATGACGGCGGGCCTCGCCCTTGCCGGGTGCGCCACCCAGCCCTACGGCAATAGTGGCTATTACCGGGGCCAGCCGTCGGGTTACTCCAACCAACCTGTGCGCTGCAATACTTGCGGCGTCGTGCAGGAAGTGCAGCAGGTCTATATCCAGGGCGGCAGCGGCCACGGCGGAACGCTGGGCGCCATTATCGGCGCGGTGGCTGGCGGCGTGCTCGGCAACCAGGTCGGCAAGGGTGACGGCCGCAAGGCGGCCACCGTGGCCGGAGCCGTGGCCGGCGG
Organism: Rhodanobacter sp. G2-10; assembly: GCF_055809185.1. Taxonomy (NCBI): domain Bacteria; kingdom Pseudomonadati; phylum Pseudomonadota; class Gammaproteobacteria; order Lysobacterales; family Rhodanobacteraceae; genus Rhodanobacter; species Rhodanobacter sp. G2-10. Next base: position 1,506,732 of record NZ_CM147900.1, read on the forward strand.
CGTCGTCGGCAACCAGGTTGGCAAGCGAAATGACGGCGATGTGCCTGCATGGCGTATTGTGGTGCGACTGGACGATGGTCGATACGCAACGGTTACCCAACGCGAGAACCCGGGCTTGCGCCGCGGTGATTATGTCGAGGTGCGCGGCGACCACGTCTATCCGCGTTGATGCCATGGTTTGGTTGTGGACGTCTGGACGTCCAAAAGAAAAGGCCATCGAAAGATGGCCTTTTTCTTTCTGCGGGCACCATGGAGCCGGAGGTCAGTTCACGGCGTAGAAGGAGTGATCTCCTATCGTCACGCTGGGCCGATTGTGTGACCACGATGGCGAGATGGTCGTGGTGGCGAAGTGATCCGCGTGCGGTACGACCATGCGACGCTCGGCGGGTGGAAGCTGCCAGTTGTGGATCGAACGGCCGGCAAGATCCCATGCCTTGACGAACGCGTTGAAGTTGCTTATCTCGAACGAGCCGGACGTGGTGGTTGTAGCGAACTGGTGCGGTGCGGTGACCACCTTGCACACCGTGTTGCCGTAGTGACCGCGGTCTCGACGGCGCAATGCCACCTCGGCTACCGCAAGCTGACCGATCGTGGGCTGGCTGCGTGCTTCAAGGTAGACCGTCGTGGCCAGACAAGCCTGGTCGGCCACGGGCTGGGGCATCAGTGTCGTCAGCCACAACAGCAGGGAAAGTTTCATGTTCTGCCTCCAACGTGCTGTACGCGCGAAGCAGATTGCAGCTTCGGGCGCCGTTGCGGTGGACGGGCGGGCAGGCCGTTCCACCTGGATCTTCCGTCAAGACCGAAACTTGTGGTCATGACGCTTTGCCACGGGATTGTGGCGATTCATGCGGCTGTGCGGAGCCGGTGTGAACTAAGATGATGCAGGGAGCGGAGAAGCCATGTCGGCTTTCATGGGCTCCTGCTGCTTCGCGCTCGTTGGTGACGAGGCGATGTTTCATCCGACGTTGTTGCTGCCGGGTCGCGCCGATACGGATTCTTCCGGTTCGTCGCGTCAATCGACACCCCGTGTTCCGGATGTCGCGATATTCGATCGGCGGCATGCTAGTGGCGGAATCGACCACTGGCAAGTGCCGTGTAACCGAAGTTTAACTTCTACTCATGGTGTGTTGACAAGTGCCGCGATCAAACCAATTGGATCAACAGGCAGGACTCAAGCTGGCCAGGATGTCTGGATTTGCATGGTCGTGTGGTTGTCGAAAGTGCGCATGACCTCCACGGCATCCTGCGATACCCGGGGTTCGCTCAACATCACCAGCGCTTCGATGTGATCGCCACTGGCGACCACGTCCAGCACGCGGCCGACTTCTTGCCCATCGATATGCAGCATCTCGCCGGCAGGCAGCAGCTGCGACAACGTGCCGCGGTACAGGTGCTGCTTGTTTCCACCGCGAAAATGCAGGCGGGCAACGATTTCCTGACCGGGATAGCAACCCTTGTCGACCGCTACCGCATGCAGTCGTTGCAGCGACAATGCGGCCGGAAGCAATGTATCCAATGCCGATGTCGGCAACCACGGCCAGCCGTTGCGAAGTTGCAACAGCCGCCACGCATGGTCCGAGTCCGATTGCGCGGCGATGTCGAGGCTGTGATTGCCGCAGCCAAGCGAGAACACATCGCCGTTCTCCGTCACGACATGCATCGGTTGCGCGGTGCCGGTCGTCAGTGCACGCGTGGGTAGTGGCGTGACATCGAGCTTGGAGCGGAAGACGAAACGGCGCAGTGCTTCGGCCATGGCCGCAGCGTCACCTCCACGCAGCAACAGCAGATAGCGCTCCTGCTCGAGTCTGGCGAGGTGGAAGAAGTTGCGCACGCGGCCTTTGGCGTCCAGCCAGGCACTGAACTGCCATTGGCCGACGACAAGTGTGTCGACTGCGCTGCTGAATTGGGCGTGCGCGAACGCCCCGGCATCGGGGCCTTCAAGCAGCAGGGTTTCAGCGTTCGGGGACTGGTGCATGCTGCTCCAAGATTGGGGTGTTCTTTCGTGTGCACAAGTGGTTGACAGCAGCGGATGCAGCCGCCTGTCCATGGTTGTGCTGCATGGCCGCAAGTATTAACCTCTATCGGCTACCAAATGCCATGTCCGATACCTTGACCTCCGTCGAATCCACGCCTGCTTCCGTTGAACCGGAGGTGACCGCAGTTCCTGCCGAACCATCGAAAGACGAGGTGGCGGCGGAGCGTCCGGCGCTGGATCCCACGCGATATGGTGACTGGGAAAAGAACGGGCGTTGCATCGATTTCTAGAAGCCTCGCGGCTCATTGAATGTCGACGTTTGCGATAGCAGGGGTCGGCACGGACACATGTACGAACACCAGCGATTCCAATTCAGGATAGCCGCCATGGCAAATACGCAACGACCGCTCTCGCCGCACCTGCAGATCTACAAGAGGCAGGTGCAGATGATGACCTCCATCACGCATCGCGCCACCGGCATCGCATTGGCGGTCGGCAGCCTGCTGGTGGTTTGTGGTCTGCTGCAACTGGCCGCCGGCGAAAGCAGCTTCAACGATTTCAGGCATCTCATCGGCAGCCCGATCGGCATCATCCTGATGCTCGGCTGGAGCTGGGCATTGTTCTACCACCTGTGCAACGGCATCCGTCACCTGATCCAGGATGCCGGTCTCGGTTACGAGATTCCGCAGTTTGTGCGCTCCAGCTGGTTGTCGGTTGCCGGTAGCATCGTGCTGACCGTGGTGGTATGGGCTTATGTTCTGATGGCGGGAGGTGCGGCATGAGCGGGAAGGAAGCCGTGGCGAAGGATCGGCGCAACCCGATGAAAGTTGCACGCGGTCTGGGTTCTTCCCAGTCCGGCGTGAGCCATTGGTGGACCCAGCGGGTCACCGCCGCGGCGCTGGTGCTGCTTGGCATCTGGTTCGTGATCACCGTGTTGTGCCTGTTGCACGCCGATTACGCGACGGCGCGCGCCACCGTGGCCAAGCCATGGAATGCGCTGCTGCTGATCGCGTTCGTGCTCACCATGTTCTGGCATGCGGTGCTTGGTCTGCAGGTGGTGATCGAGGACTACGTGCACACCCGCTGGAAGGAAGTCGTGCTGCTGGTGGCGATCAAGTTCCTCGCGGTGCTGGGCGCCCTGGCAGGCGTGCTCGCCGTGCTGCGCATTGCGCTGACCCCATAAGACAAGACGCGAGGCCGCGATTTCATGGAAAGCTACAAAGTTCAGCAACATCTTTATGACGTGGTCGTGGTCGGCGCCGGTGGCGCGGGCCTGCGCGCCACCTTCGGCCTGGCCGAGAAAGGACTCAAGGCGGCGTGCATCACCAAGGTGTTCCCGACCCGCTCGCATACCGTGGCAGCACAGGGCGGCATCGCCGCTGCGCTGGGCAATATGAGCGAAGACAACTGGCGCTTCCATTTCTACGACACGGTCAAGGGCGGCGACTGGCTGGGCGATCAGGACGCGATCGAGTACATGTGCAAGCACGCGCCGGAAGCGGTGATCGAGCTTGAACACTACGGCGTGCCTTTTTCGCGCACGGATGATGGCAAGATTTACCAGCGCCCGTTCGGCGGCATGACCACGCATTACGGCAAGGGCACGGCGCAGCGCACCTGTGCTGCCGCCGACCGCACCGGCCACGCGATCCTGCATACGCTCTACCAGCAGGCGCTGGCGCATGACGCCACGTTCTTCGTCGAGTATTTCGCCATCGACCTGGTGTTTGACGAGGAGGGTGTCTGCCGCGGTGTGCTGGCGTTGGACATGAACGAAGGGACCTTGCACTTTTTCCGCGGCCAGGCCGTGGTACTTGCAACGGGCGGTTATGGTCGTGCTTACCTCAGTGCCACCTCGGCGCATACCTGCACCGGCGATGGCGGTGGCATGGTGTTGCGGGCCGGGCTGGCCCTGCAGGACATGGAGTTCGTGCAGTTCCACCCCACCGGCATTTACGGCGCCGGCTGCCTCATCACCGAAGGCGTGCGTGGCGAGGGTGGCTTCCTCACCAACTCCGAGGGTGAGCGCTTCATGGAGCGCTATGCTCCGCATGCTAAGGATCTTGCCTCGCGCGATGTGGTCAGCCGCGCAATGACGGTGGAGATCAACGAGGGTCGCGGCGTCGGTGAGCACAAGGACCACATCTTCCTGAACCTGATGCACCTGGGGCCCGAGGTGCTGCACGAGCGTCTGCCAGGCATCTCCGAGTCCGCGCGCATTTTTGCCGGCGTGGACGTCACCAAGCAGCCGATCCCGGTACTGCCGACCGTGCACTACAACATGGGCGGCATTCCCACCAACTACCATGGGGAAGTCGTGCAGAAGCGCGGCGACGACATGGACGTGGTCGTGCCGGGCCTGTTTGCCATCGGTGAAGCAGCCTGCGTGTCCGTGCACGGCGGCAATCGCCTCGGTTCCAATTCACTGCTTGACCTGGTCGTGTTCGGGCGCGCCGTCGCCAATCGCTGCGCCGAGATCATCGAGCCGGGCGCTGCGCACAAGGATCTGCCGGCCAGTGCGCTGGACAAGGCGCTGGAGCGTTTCGACAAGCTGCGCCACGCCGACGGCAACACGCCCACGGCGGCGATCCGCCTCAACATGCAACGGACGATGCAGCGCTATGGCGCGGTATTCCGCACCGGCGACACACTGGCCGAAGGCAAGCAGAAGATTTCCGAAGTGTTCGATACGTTCAAGGACGTCAAGGTCAGCGATCGCTCGCTGGTGTGGAACACCGACCTGATCGAAACGCTCGAACTTGCCAACCTGCTGGACCAGGCAGTGGCGACCATGCACTCGGCCGAGCAGCGCCCGGAATCACGCGGTGCCCATGCACGCGAAGATTTCCCGGAGCGCGACGACGATCAATGGTTGAAGCACACGCTGGTATGGGTTGATCCAGCGGGCAAGACACGCTTCGACTACCGTCCCGTGCATCTGAACACGCTGACCGACGAGGTGGAATCGGTTGCCTTGGCCAAGCGTGTTTACTGAGTTGGCGCGACCGATGTCACGTCCGGTTTTCCAGAATATTGAAGGGCATTGCCATGGGTGAATTCACGCTGCCAAAGAACTCCAAGATCCAGCCCGGCAAGCATTACCCGGCCAAGGACGCGAAGCAGCCGCGGACGTTTCGTATCTACCGCTGGTCGCCGGATGACGACAAGAATCCGCGCATCGACACGTACGAGGTCGATCTGGCTGCGTGCGGCCCGATGGTTCTGGATGCGCTGCTGAAGATCAAGAACGAGATCGATCCCACGCTCACCTTGCGCCGCTCCTGCCGCGAGGGCATTTGCGGTTCCTGTGCGATGAACATCGACGGGACCAACACGCTGGCCTGCATCTGCGCGATCGACAGCGTGACCAAGGGTGACGTGAAGATCTATCCGCTGCCGCACATGCCGGTGGTGAAGGATCTGGTTCCCGATCTGACCCATTTCTATGCCCAGTACGCATCGATCAAGCCCTGGATCCGCACGCAGAGCCCCGCGCCCGCTGATGAACGGCTGCAGTCGCCGGAAGAGCGCAAGAAGCTCGACGGACTGTACGAGTGCATCCTGTGCGCCTGCTGCTCGACCAGTTGCCCGAGTTACTGGTGGAACGGCGACAAGTATCTCGGCCCGGCGATCCTGCTGCAGGCCTATCGCTGGATCGCCGACAGCCGCGATGAAGCCACCGGCGAGCGGCTCGATGACCTGGAAGACCCGTTCAAGCTGTATCGCTGCCATACCATCATGAACTGCACGCGCACCTGCCCGAAGGGACTGAACCCGGCCAAGGCGATTGCCGAGATCAAGAAGTTGATGGTGGAGCGGCGTAGCGCATGAGTGCAGGCGGGACTCGGAAGGAGCCTACGCCTGGTCACCCGAGCCTCGCGGCGAACGTCGATGTTGCCGAATTGTCCCGAGTCCCGAGTCCCGAGTCCCTAGCCTCCGCTCTGAACCGCCTGCGCTGGCGTGCTCGTCGAGGCACGCGTGAACTGGACGCGATGTTCGGAGGGTGGTTGGAGGAATGCTTTGATGCCGCCGACGAAGCCCAGCGACAAGCTTTCGACGAACTGCTCGATGTGCAGGATCCGGAACTCTGGGACTGGGTGATGGGTCATGCCCGTCCCGGGCGCGCGGACTGGCAGGCGATCATCGATGACATCCGCGCCCGCCATCGGCTTTGATTATTCGCCCTCGCGCTGGTTGCAGCGCGTGATGCTGCTCGTCGCGGTGCTGGCCTTGCTCGCCGTGATGTATTGCGCGCTGCCGTTGTGGGTTCGCCTGGCGTTGATCGTTGCTGTCCTGCTGGCGACCTGGCGCGCACTCCGTCAGTTGCGGACCGCAGCAGTCGTGGCGGCGGGGTGGGGCGCGGAGCTGGACTGGACCTTGCACATGGCCGACAACGAGGACGTGCCGGCCGAACTGCTCTCGTTCCGCGTGCTTGGCGTCTTGGTGCTGCTGCGTCTGCGTACCGCTGAGCGCGGCGTGCACGCGCTGTTGCTGGCACCGGACAACAGCGATGCCGATATTCGTCGCCGCCTGCGCATGCGGCTGGCCACGCTGACGCCCGGCGAGGCGTTGCCGAGGTTCTGAGAGCCGGCAACTTCGCGCCGTCAGCGCGGTCTCATCGAATACCTGATAATGGATGACCGGGCGGCCCGCCCAGTGACCCCCACAAGCGAATCGCCCATGTTTCGACCGCTCGAACTTTTCATCGGCCTGCGCTACACGCGCGCCAAGCGCCGCAATCAGTTCATCTCGTTCATCTCCACCGTCTCGATCGTCTGCATCGCGATCAGCGTGATCGCCCTGATCACGGTGATGTCGGTGATGAACGGCTTCGACTACCAAATGCGTTCGCGCATCCTTGGCGCCGTGTCGCAAGCAACCATCGTGAGCATCGACGACGCCATCAAGGACGTGCCGAAAGCGCTCAAGATCGCGCATGAGAACCCGCACGTGCTCGGCGCGGCGCCGTATGTCGAGAGCGAGGCCATGTTGCTGGCGCGGCGATCCGCCGGGGCAAGGGTGCGTGGCATCGACCCGGCGGAGGAGCCGAAGGTGGTCGATATCGGGCAGCACATGGTCGAAGGCAAGCTCGACCAGTTGACTCCGAACAGCTGGAACATCATCCTCGGCCACGATCTGGCCATGCAGCTGGGCGTCGGCGTGGGCGACCGGGTGACGATGGCCGTGCAGGAGATGCGCGCCACGCCGATGGGCGGTATTCCGCGCATGCGCAGTTTTCATGTTGTCGGCACGTTCCAGCTGGGCATGGAACAGTTCGACTCCGGGCTGGCCCTGGTCAACATGCACGACGCGGAAAAGCTCAATGGCCTCAGCGGGCCGACCGGCATCCGCCTGCGCCTCGATGACTTGTTCAGTGCACGCCCGGTGGCGCGCGAGCTGGCCGACAAACTGGGCCAGTACTACGGCGTGCGCACCTGGATGGACGACAACGCCAACCTGTTCCATGCGCTGTCAATGGAGAAGATGGTGATGTTCATCATCCTGTCGCTGATCGTGCTGGTGGCGGTGATCAACCTGATCTCGATGCTGATGATGCTGGTCACCGACAAGCAGGCCGACATCGCGATCCTGCGCACGCTGGGGGCCACGCCGCGCAGCATCATGGGCACCTTCATGGTGCAGGGGCTGCTGGTGGGCTTTGTCGGCATCGGTTTCGGCGTTGGGCTGGGCTCGCTGTTGTCCTGGAAGCTGCCCGGCATCATCAAATGGATCGAGCACACGTTCCATGTGACCTTCCTGTCACCGGATGTCTACTACATCAGTGAGGTACCCAGTCGCCTGGACTGGCATGACGTGGGCTGGGTGGCGCTGCTCACCTTCGTGTTCTCGCTGCTGGCTACCCTGTATCCCGCGTGGCGCGCATCGCGTACGCAGCCGGCGCAGGCGCTGCGCTATGAATGAGAAGATCGCGATGCCGTCGAACGAAAACGTGCTGCGTGCAAGCAACGTGGCCAAGACCTACGCCGAGGGTGGTTTGCGCACCAATGTGCTGAGCGACGTGAGCTTCACGCTGCGCCGCGGCGAGACGATGGCGATCGTCGGTGCGTCGGGGTCGGGCAAGAGCACCTTGCTGCACATCATCGGCGGGCTCGATACGCTCACCGCCGGCGAGGTGGAGGTGGACGGTCGCGTGCTGTCGAAGCTCTCCGACGCCGAACGCGGTCGCGTGCGCAATCGTTCGTTGGGCTTCATCTACCAGTTCCATCACCTGTTGCCGGAATTCACGGCGCTGGAAAACGTGTGCATGCCGCTGCTGATTCGGGGCACCGCGATCGACGAGGCGCAGAAGCAGGCCGTGGCCTTGCTGGAGCGGGTCGGTCTGGGATCGCGTACCCATCACAAGCCCTCCGAACTTTCCGGCGGCGAGCGCCAGCGCTGTGCCGTGGCGCGCGCGCTGGTCACCCGGCCTGCCTGTGTGCTCGGCGATGAACCCACCGGCAACCTCGACGAGGCAAATGCTGCCCAGGTCTACGCGCTGATGCTGGAGCTCAACCGCGAGATCGGCACCAGTTTCATCCTGGTCACCCACGATCCGCACCTGGCGGCGAAGATGGACCGCACTCTGGTGTTGCACAACGGCGTGCTGCAGGAAACGCCGGCCAGCTGACACCGTACCTGCAAGCGCGATGTATCGGCTTGCGCCTACGGGTTTTTCATCCACGCCAACCTCGCTGCCGCGCTAGGCTCGACCGTATCCAGCAAGGAGCGGGACCGGCGGCATGGCACAAGGGAGGGCGGGATCTACGGCAATCATCGCGGCCATTGCGTTGCTGGTCGGCGTATTGCTGGTGCAGGGCCTGCCTTGGTTGCCGCCATCCTGGTCGGCGCTACTCGTCCTGGTCGGTGCGTCCGTTCTGGGCTGGCGCTTGCCGCGTTGGCGCTGGCTCGCCTGGACGCTGCTGGGCGTGGGTTGGGCGCTTTGGCGCGGCGCACTGGCGATGGATGCCCGATTGCCGCGCGCGCTGGAAGGGCGCGACATCGCGGTGGTGGGCACCCTGGTCGGTCTGCCGTTGGCGCGTACCGATGCCAGCCGGTTCTCCCTGCGGGTGGAGCGTGCGACGCTGGATGGCAAGCCGCTGGATCTGCATGGGCGTATCACGGTGTCCTGGTACCAGGGTGCGCCGCCGCTGCAGGCGTGTACGCGCTGGCATCTGCTGCTGCGCCTGAAGCGGCCGCGCGGCCTGCTTGATCCTGGTGCGGCCGACAGTGAGCGTTCAGCACTGGAGCGCGGCATCCATGCCACCGGTTACGTGCGTGACGACGAGGACAATACCCGCCTGGCTGCGCCGTTCTGGTGCGTCGATGGTGTGCGCGCGGCGATCGCCGATGCGATCGAGGCGCGTGTGCCCGATCGGCATGATGCCGCCTTGCTGCGTGCGTTCTCGGTGGGGGATACGCGCGGGCTCGGTCAGGACGACTGGGCGGTGGCGCGAGCCAACGGGGTGTCGCATCTGATCGCGATATCCGGGTTCCATGTGGGTGTGGCGGCGGTGTTTGGCGTATGGCTGGCGTGGCTGGCTTACGCGTTGTTCCCGCGGTTTGGTCTGTGGTTGCCGCGCCCGCAGGCACAGGCTGCGGCCGCCCTGTGGGCGGCGGGCGTCTACAGTGCGCTGGCAGGTTTCGGCCTGCCTACCGTGCGCACGCTGTTGATGATCGCCGTGGTGGCATTGGCGCGCTGCAGCCGCCGACGTGGCGGCGGTGCCCACTCGCTGGCGTTGGCATTGATCGCGATCCTGCTGGTCGATCCGTTGGCGGTGCTGGCGGCAGGGTTCTGGCTATCCTTTGTGGGCGTGGCGTTCCTGATCCTGTTTCTGCAGTCACGGGGGCGGGGCTGGCGTGCGTTCCTGCATGAGCTGTCAGCCGGGCAACTGCTGATGACCGTGGCGCTGCTGCCGCTGACCCTGTGGTTCTTTGGCCAGGCTTCGCTGGTCGGGGCGTTGTCCAACCTGGTGGCGGTGCCGCTGGTCAGTTTCGTGATCGTGCCGTGCGCCTTGCTCGGCATGTTGCTGCTGGCGGTGTGCCCGCCGCTGGCCGCGCCGGTGCTGTGGCTGGCGGCGCATATCGTGCACGGGCAATGGTGGCTGCTGGAACGCATGGCAGGCTGGCCTGGCGCCCATTGGTATCTGCCGATGGTGCAACCGTTGGCCCTGCTGCTGGCGCTGCTTGGAGCCATCTGGATGTTCCTGCCGCGCGGTGTGCCGCTGCGCTGGCTCGGCGCCTTGCTGTTCCTGCCGCTGTTGCTGCCGCTGCGCATCGTGCCGGCCGAAGGGGCCTTCCAGGCGTGGGTGCTGGATGTGGGGCAGGGCTTGTCGGTGCTGCTGCGCACGCATGGTCACACGCTGGTCTACGACACCGGTGCGCGCTATCCCTCGGGTTTCAACCTGGGTGACGCGGCCGTGTTGCCGGCAATCCACGCGCTGGGCATTACTCGGCTGGACATGTTGATGATCAGCCACGGCGACAACGATCATGCCGGGGGCGCCGAGGCCGTGATCGAGGCTTTTCCGAAGGCACGTCGACTCGCCGGTGAGCCGGCACGCATGCATGTGCCCATGACGCAATGTGTCGCCGGGCAGGCCTGGCAGTGGGATGGCGTGCGTTTTCGCGTACTGAGTCCGGGTCCGGGCGGCGGCGGTCGCGACAACGACAGTTCCTGCGTGCTGTTGGTCGAGACGCGCGGCGCGCGTCTGCTGCTCACCGGCGACATCAGCTCCCGCATGGAGCCGGCGGTGGTGGCCGCATTGGGTGCTGGTCCGACGCCGGTGCTGCTGGTGCCCCACCATGGCAGCAAGAGTTCGTCCAGCGCCGAGTTCATCGCGGCATTGCAGCCGCCACTGGCGCTGGTTTCGGCGGGTTGGCGCAATCGCTTCGGTCATCCACGCCCCGAAGTGGTGGCACGCTACGCCGCGGCTCACGTGCCGTTCTTCAATACCGCAGTACAGGGAGCGATGGCGGTGGATTTTCCGGCCGACGGGCCGCCCCGACGCGAACAGGGCTGGCGCTTGCGCCAACAGCGCTACTGGCGCGAATAGGCGCGTGTGGATCGCCGGATTGCCACGCCTGCCGCAGTACGCGCGGGCGACGCTGCTATCATGCGCGCTTCCCGGAGCATGGCGCGGCGAGGTTGAAAGGTGCTGGATATTCTGATGGCGGGCGGCTGGGCGATGGTGCCCATCCTGATCTGTTCGGCGGTCGCGTTGGCGATCGTGCTGGAGCGTTGCTGGACCTTGCGTCGCAGCTCGGTGCTGCCGCCGGGCCTGGGCGACGAGGTGCGCCAGTGGGCGCGTTCGGGCCAGCTTGACCCGAAACACCTGGAAACCTTGTCGAGCGGCTCGCCGCTGGGTGAACTGCTGGCCGCGGCATTGGCGGTGCGCCGGCAGCCACGCGAGATCATCAAGGAGCGCATCGAGGACACCGGCCGGCACGTGGTGCACCGGATGGAACGCTACCTCAATACGCTGGGCACGATCGCCCTGATCGGCCCGCTGCTGGGGCTGTTCGGCACCGTGATCGGCCTGATCCGCATGTTCATGGAAGTGATGGGCGGCGGCATCGGCGACCCGGCCAAGATGGCGGGCGGCATCGGCGAGGCGCTGATCTGCACAGCCTCCGGCCTGACCGTGGCGATTCCCGCGTATGTGCTGCATCGCTACTTCCGTTCGCGCGTGGCCGGCTATTGCGTGCAGATGGAGAAGCAGGCCACGGCCCTGCTCGATGACCTGACCTTGGCGGCTCCCGCGCCGGCCCGGGCCCGTCGCAGCCCGGCTCCGGCCGCGCCGAGCGCGGGCTGAGGCGCGGGCGATGCGTATCAGCAACGACCGCCGTGGGGACGATTTCGAGATCAACGTGATCCCGTTGATCGACGTGCTGCTGACCCTGCTGATGTTCTTCGTGCTGACCAGCACCTTCGTGCAGCATTCGCGGATGAAGGTGACCCTGCCGCAGGCAAGCACCTCGGACCGCGACATGCATGCGCCGGCGCTGACCATCATGATCGATCGCGACGGGCGCTTCTACGTGGGCAGCGATGAAGTGATGGGCGAGGGCATCGAGCCGTTGAAGCAGACCATCGCGCGCAATGCCGGCGACAACCGCGACCAGAACGTGACGATTCGCGCCGACGCGATGACGCCGAACCAGAATGTGGTCACCGCGATGGACGCGCTGGGCCAGCTCGGCTTCACCCACCTGTCTCTTGCGACCACGCCGAGCAAGCCGGGCGCCAAGCAATGAAGGCGGAGCAGGCCGACGCGCCGGATACCGGAAGCTGGCCGACCTACAAGCGCCTGCTCGGCTATACGCGGAGCTACTGGGCGATCGGGCTGGTCGCCTTTGTCGGCATGTTGGCCGACGGCGGCGGCCTGGCGCTGTTCACCGGCCTGATCAAGCCGATGATCGACAACTTGTTCGCGCAGAAGGATCCGTACCTGATCTTCTGGATGCCGATCTGGATCATCGCGATCTTCTCGGCGCGTTCGTTGGGTACCTTCGTCAGCGACTACGGCGTCTCCTATATCGGCCGACATGTCGTGCAGGCCATGCAGCAGGAAGTCTTTTCCGCTTACTTGAAACTGCCCGCGCCGTATTTCGGCAGCGAGCCGTCGGGGCAGCAGGTTTCGCGGATCACCTATACCAGCGAGCAGGTCGCCGCCGCGGCGAGCAGCGCGGCCAAGATCGCGATCACCGACGGCTTCACGGTCATCGCGATGTTGTTCGTGATGCTGTACTACAGCCCCTACCTCACGCTTTCGCTGTTGGTGATGGTGCCGGCCATTGCGCTGGTGGCCACCGTGGTGGCCCGCCGCTACCGGCAGATCAGCCGACGCATCCAGGGCAGCATGGGCTCGGTCACCGGCACCGTGGAAGAGTCGGTGGGTGCGCATCGCGAGGTGCGCGTATATGGCGGCCAGGCCCACGAGGCGGAGCGGTTCGGCGAGATCACTCGGCACACCCGCCGCCTGAACCTGAAAATCGCGGCCACCAACGCCGCATCCAGTTCGACCGTGCAACTGGTGGCGGCCAGCGCGTTGGCCGCGCTGGTGTTTCTGGGCACCCGGCCGCAGGTGCTGGCGCACATTACCCCCGGCGTGTTTTTTTCCGTGCTTACCGCGATGGGCACCATGCTGCCGTCGCTGAAACGGTTGACCAATGTGCAGGCGAATATCCAGCGAGGTCTGTCGGCTGCGGAGGATATTTTCGCGGTAATGGATCTTCCGCCGGAGCAGAATCACGGCACCGCCGAGCTCGGACGCACGCGTGGTGAACTCCGCTTCGTCGGGGTCAGTCTGGTCTATCCGCGCAACGATGTTGCCGCGCTGCGCGAGGTCGATCTCGATTGCGCACCGGGCACGGTCACTGCGTTGGTGGGGCGCTCGGGTAGCGGCAAGAGCAGCCTGGTCAGCCTGCTGCCGCGCTTCAACGAACCCAGCGCCGGCCGTGTCGTGCTGGACGGCGAGGACTACGAGCATTACACGCTGGCGTCGCTGCGACGGCAGATCGCCTGGGTCGGGCAGAGCGTGGTGCTGTTCGACGACACCGTGGCCAACAACATCGCCTACGGCGAGCTTGCCGGTGCCAGCGAGTCGGACATCGTGGCCGCTGCCGAGGCGGCCAACGCGATGGAGTTCATCAGCGCCTTGCCACAGGGCATCCACACGCGCGTGGGGCAGGCCGGCAACACGCTGTCGGGTGGTCAGCGCCAGCGCATCGCGATCGCTCGTGCGATTCTCAAGAATGCGCCGATCCTGGTGCTGGACGAGGCCACCAGTGCACTGGACACCGAATCGGAACGATTGATCCAGCAGGCGCTGCAGCGCTTGATGAAGGATCGCACCACGCTCGTGATCGCGCATCGGCTGTCCACCATCGAGGGCGCAGACCAGATCGCGGTGATGGATCATGGACGTATCGTCGAGCGCGGCACACACGCGGAGCTGATCGCGCTGGACGGACAGTATGCCGCGCTGCATCGCATGCAGTTCCACGATTTCGCGGCCGGCTTGGCCGACGACTGAGGACTCTCCATGGCGCTGATCGATACGCTCGAATCAGCCTGGTACGGCGATACCCGGCCGCCCTGGTGGACCTGGCCGCTGGCAGGGTTGTACGGCGGCCTGGTACGCCTGCGAGGCTGGCTCTATCGGATCGGTGCCAAGCACAGCACGCGCCTGCCGGTGCCTGTCATCGTGGTCGGCAACCTCAGCGTGGGGGGTACCGGCAAGACGCCGTTGACGATTGCGCTGGCCGAGGCATTGCGGGCACGCGGTTATCGGCCCGGTGTGGTCAGTCGCGGCTATGGTGGCAGCCAGCGCGGGCCGATGTTGCTGGGCGACCGGCCTTACCCGGCCGAGGTCGGCGACGAGCCGTGCCTGATTCGCGCCAGTGGAGTGGCGGTGGCGATCGGCCGCGAGCGGCCTGCTGCGGCGCGGCTGCTGCTCGATGCCGGCTGCGATCTGGTGATCGCCGACGACGGTTTGCAGCATTACGCCTTGGCGCGTGATGTGGAGATCTGCGTGATCGATGGCGTACGGCGCTTCGGCAATCGTCGCATGTTGCCGGCCGGACCGTTGCGCGAGCCGATGAGCCGCCTGCAACGGGTCGATCTTCGGGTGTGCAACGGCGGCGTGGCCGCCAGCGGCGAGTATCCGATGCAGCTTCAGGGTGACCAACTGGTTGCGCTGGCGGATGATCGGTACGAAGCGCTGAGCGACTGGTACGGGCGGCATGTTCATGCGGTGGCAGCCATCGGCAATCCGCATCGCTTTTTCGACAGCCTGCGCCTGGCTGGTCTGAAGGTCATCGAACACGCGTTTCCGGATCACCACTTGTTTGCACCGCAGAACCTGGACTTTGGCGATGGCTTGCCGGTGCTGATGACCGACAAGGACGCAGTGAAGTGCCGCCGGTTTGCGCGACTGCACTGGTGGCGCGTGCCGGTCAGGGCGCAGCTGCCCGATGCGTTCTATCAGGCGGTGGGGGATCGTCTTGCTGCCTTGCGGCGGGACGCGGGTTCGCCGCCGACATAGATGCGTCGCGCCAGATTGCCGCCGGTCCAGTAGCACAGTTCGGCAGGCCGCCGCGCATTCCAGATGACCACGTCGGCGCGCTGTCCGGTCGCCAGCGTGCCGCGGTCATTGAAACCCAGTGCACGTGCCGCATGCACGGTGACGCCGCGCAGCGCTTCTTCAGGCGTCAGGCGGAACAGGGTGCAGGCCATGTTGGTGGCGAGGCGCAGCGAAAGCAGCGGCGAGGTGCCGGGATTGCAGTCGGTGGCGATCGCCATCGGTACCTTGTGTTCACGCAGCAGGTCGATCGGCGGCAGCTTTGTTTCGCGCAAGGTGTAGTAGGCGCCGGGCAGCAGCACGGCGACCGTACCCGCAGCAGCCATGGCCCTGGCGCCGGATTCGCTCAGGTATTCGAGATGATCGGCGGATTGTCCGTCGAACTCGGCCACCAGCGCGGCTCCGTTCTGGTCGGACAATTGTTCGGCATGCAACTTGACCGGCAGACGCAGTTCACGCGCCCGCTCGAACAGTCGGCGGGTTTCCGCCGAACTGAAACCGATGTTCTCGCAGAACGCGTCGACGGCATCGACCAGGCCTTCGGCGGCCAGTGTGGGCAACATGTCGTCGCACACCAGTGCCACGTAGTCGTCGCGACGGTCGTGGAACTCCGGCGGCAGTGCGTGCAGGCCGAGAAAGCTGGTGCGCACGCTGATCCCCAGCTCACGGCCGAGGCGACGGGCCACGCGCAACATGCGCCGCTCACTGTCCAGATCCAGGCCGTAGCCGGACTTGATCTCGAGTGTGGTCACGCCGTCGGCGAGCAGGGTCTGCGCGCGCGGCAGCGCCTGGGCGTACAGCACATCCTCGCTGGCGGCACGGGTCGCCCTGACGGTGGAGACAATGCCGCCACCGGCGCGGGCAATCTCCTCGTAGCTGGCCCCGTTCAGCCGCAGGTCGAACTCGTCCGCACGGTCGCCGCCGAATACCAGGTGGGTGTGGCAGTCGATCAGGCCGGGAGTCACCAGCGCGCCATCGAGGGACTCCACCTCGTCGGCGAGCACGTTCGGCGCATCCGGCAGGTCATTCACGCGCCCCAGCCAGGCGATGCGTCCATGCTGCATGGCGATCGCCGCCTGCTCGATCAGGCCACAGGGCGAGTCGTCGGCGAAGGTAGCCAAGGTGGCATTCAACAACAAGCGATCCCAGCGTGGCGAGGTCATGGGCAGGCTCCGCAGTTCAGGGTGTGGTCGAGTCGTCAGGCGGGGTTTCGCCGGGCTTGTCTTCGGGTGCGGCACGTTCGTCGAAGGCACTGGTCTTGCCTACGTGTGTCGGCGCCTCGGCTTCCACCCGTTCCCGTTCCGAGGCTTCGGCGCGGGCGGCTTGCTGTTGCTCGAAATCCTGCACCATGCGTTCGGCGAAGTCGCGGTACACCGGCGTCGGCGAAAACAGCGACGATGCCGCGCGCGCAATCAGGCAAGCGGCCATGATCGGGATCACCATGTCCTGGTTGTCGGTCAGTTCCATCGCGATCACGGCCGAAGTCAGCGGCGCGCTGGTCACTCCGGCCAGATAGGCACTCATGCCCAGCAACACCACCGAGGCTGCCGGCACGTTGGGCAGGAAGTGGGCGATGTTGTGGCCCAGGCCCGCGCCAACGGCGAGCGCGGGTGAAAAGATGCCGCCGGGAATGCCGGCCCAGTAGGACACGACGTTGGCCAGCAGCTTGGCAATGCCGAAAGATTGTCCCGGTGTCACCGCCGCTTCCTGCACGAAGGCGCGGGCCTGGTCGTAACCGGTACCGTAGACGGTGTTGTGCGAGAAGAAACCAATCAGCGCCAGCGCCAGTCCGCAGCCGGTGGCGAACAGCACCGGAGCGTGTGAGCGCAGGCGCCCGACATAGGCCAGCGGCCCGCGACGGCTCAGCAGGATCAGGCGCGCGAACAGCCCGCCGAGCAGGCCGCAGATCACGCCGGTCAGCAGCACGGCCAGCCAGGCATGGCCCAGTGGCAGGTTCGCCTGCACCTCGCCAAAGTAGGAATAGTTGCCCAGTACGCCCATCGAGACCACGCCGCCGACGATGACGGCGGTAAGCAACAGGCCGCTGAAACGGTGTTCGAACGTGCCGGCCAATTCTTCAATGGCAAATACCACGCCAGCCAGTGGTGTGTTGAACGCGGCCGCGATGCCGCAGGCGCCACCGGCAAGGATGAAGCGCGAGGCAGCCTTGGGGTCGGTGAAGCCGAAACGCCGGCCCAACGAATAGAACAAACCGGCGCCAACATGCACGGTCGGGCCCTCGCGGCCGATCGAGGCGCCTACCGCCAGGGCGATCAGGGTCAGCACCATCTTTCCCGCGGCGATGGGCAAGGCCAGCATGCGCTGGCGGAAGCCCTCATCCTCGATGTGCATGCTGCCGATGACCTGGGGGATACCGCTGCCGCGGGTGGCGCGAAGTTTGCCTTCGGTGACCCAGGCCAGCAGTCCGAACACCACCGGCGTGACCAGCAGGGGAATCCACGCACCGTAACCGAGCATCATCAGGAACAGGTCATACGACCAGGTGCTGGCCTTCGCGAACAGGATCGCTGCCAGCGCCACGACAATGGCGCCGACCCATA
Organism: Rhodanobacter sp. G2-10; assembly: GCF_055809185.1. NCBI lineage: Bacteria > Pseudomonadati > Pseudomonadota > Gammaproteobacteria > Lysobacterales > Rhodanobacteraceae > Rhodanobacter > Rhodanobacter sp. G2-10. The sequence goes on from NZ_CM147900.1 coordinate 1,524,350, forward strand.
GCGCCAGTCGGCGTTTCCACTGGTGCGGCGCAAAAAACTCGTGACCGAGCAATGCCTGCAACCTGGGGTTGGATGAGGTCGGCGGGGCTTTTGCGGGCTCAGTCATCCTGCAAGTATCGCAGACCTTGGTCGGTTACCGTCAGTGCGGGAGTGGGCGCCAGCGCGTTTCGTAGAGATCGAAGCGGCGATCTTTCAGGTTCTGCACTGCACCAGCATTGCGCGCCCGGGCCAGGCTTTCCAGCCTCAGGTCGGCGAACAGCACGGTCTCGATGTTCGGTGTCGAATCGGCCGCAATGCCATCGCGCGCGAACGGGAAGTCGCTTGGGGTGAGGATGCAGCTCTGGCCGTACTGGATGTCGAAATTGTTGACCCCGGGCAGGTTGCCGACGTTTCCCGAGAGCACCACGTAGCACTGGTTTTCGATCGCGCGGGCCTGCGAGCAGTAGCGTACGCGCAGGTAGCCCTCGCGCACGTCGGTGCAGAACGGCACGAACAGGATCAGTGCACCCTGGTCGGTGAGGTGCCGCGCCACCTCGGGAAATTCCGAGTCGTAGCAGATCATCACGCCGATCGGGCCGCAGTCGGTCTGCACCATGGCGGCGCTCTCGCCACCGGTGATGTTCCACACGTTGCGTTCGCTCGGCGTCGCGTGCAGCTTTTCGCGCTCGTGCAGCGAGCCGTCGCGCAGGCACACGTAGCACACGTTGTGGATGTCGCCGTTGGCCTGCCTGGTGGGGTGCGTGCCGGCAATGATGTTGATGTTGTAGTGCACGGCAAGGCGGGTGAACAGCTCCTTCACTTGCGGCGTGTACTCGCTCAGTTTGCGGATCGAGTCGAACGCCGACAGCTCGGTGTTCTCGATCGACAACAGCTGCAGCGTGATCAGTTCGGGAAAGGTGACGAAATCCGCGTTGTAGTCGGCGGCGATGTCGGTGAAGTATTCGACCTGGGTGGCGAATTCCTCGAAGGAGTGGATGCGACGCTGGAAATATTGCACCGAGGCCACCCGTACCGAATCGGGCAGGTGCCGCTGCGAGGTGATCGGCGGCATGTCCGGCTGGTCGAGCAGGCGCGGGTTGCGCCACACCAGGTGCACGGCGAAGCCGAGTGAGTCATGGTCGGAGGGGACATATTCGCGCAGCAGGCCGATCATCTCGAAATCGTTGTGCAGCTGGAAGCTGAGTGTGAGGTCGCGCCGCTTGCCATCGATCACCGCCTGCACATAGGCCTCGGCACTGCCGTAGCGCGACATGTTCTTGGCCAGCCCCGGAATGCGACCGCCGAACACGATGCCACGCAATTTGAGGTCGGTGCACAAGCGCTTGCGTGCCTGGTACAGCCGCTGGCCAATGCGCATGCCGCGGTAGTCCGGATGCACCACCACTTCCATGCCGTACAGCCAGGTGCCGTCGGCCTTGTGACGGGAGCCCATGCCGCCGCCGGTAATCTGCGACCAGGTGTGCGGCTTCAGCGCGGCCTCTTCGTCGATGCGGAAGGTGGCGCAATAGCCGACCAGTCGGCCCTCATACTCGACCACGAACTGGCCTTCCGGAAAATGGGTCTGCTGGGAAAGCAGCATTTCCGCCGAGTGGCCCCATTCGGGGCCGTAGACCCGCCCGGTCAGTTCGACCAGTTGCGGGACATCAGTGGACTTTGCCTGGCGCAGTTGCAGGCGAGGGGTGTTTTCAGTGGTTTTCCTGGTCATGCGGGCATTATGCATAGTCGGGCTCGCGGCTGGGTGAAGGCGTGCGCTGAGCAGTTACACTGCGGCGTTCAGTCGCCTCGGAGTCCATGCCATGAGTGAGCGCAGCCTCGGTACCCACTACAAAGCTGATCAATTGTGGCGCACGGGTGGCTGGCAGGCTGAGGCGGCATTCGGCGTGACTGAGGCGGGCAACCTGGCCGAGGACGTCGGCGGACATGCCGAGTCGATCGGGCATTGGGTCCTGCCGGGCATGCCGAACCTGCACTCGCACGCGTTCCAGCGGGCGATGGCCGGCCTGGCCGAACGCAGGGGGAAGTCGGAAGACAGCTTCTGGAGCTGGCGCGAAACCATGTACGGCTTCGCCGCCACGATCGGCCCGGACCAGCTCAAGGCCATCGCCGTCCAGCTCTACGTCGAAATGCTCAAGGCCGGCTACACGCGGGTCTGCGAATTCCATTACCTGCACCATCAGCCGGATGGCACACCGTATGCGGCCCCGGACGCGATGTCGCTGGCGCTGGTCGAGGCCGCACGCGAAGCCGGCATCGGCCTGACCCTGTTGCCGGTGTTGTACATGAGCGGTGGCTTCGACGGCCGCCCGCTGGGCGAGCGACAGCGACGCTTCGGTCATGATGTTGAGGCGTACCTGCGCCTGTTGGAGAAGCTGCAGGCGCTCGAGGGCGACGGCTTGCGCGTCGGCATCGCGCTGCATTCCCTGCGCGCGGTGCCGGAGAAGGCGCTGCGCGAGGTGCTGGCCAGCGGCCTGGCGAGCGACTGCCCGATTCACATCCACATCGCCGAGCAGATCGGTGAGGTACAGGATTGCCTGGCCATGCGCGGTGCGCGACCGGTGGAATGGCTGTTCGATCATGCCGACGTGGACGCGCGCTGGTGCCTGGTGCATGCGACGCATCTGACCGCGGCGGAAACAGCGCAGATCGCGGGCAGCGGTGCCGTGGTCGGCCTGTGCCCGACCACCGAGGCGAATCTCGGCGACGGTCTGTTCCCGCTGGCGGCGTACCTGGATGCCGGCGGTACGCTGGGTATCGGTTCCGACTCGCATGTTTCGGTTTCACCGGTGGAGGAATTGCGTTGGCTGGAATACGGCCAGCGCTTGCAGACGCGCCACCGCAACATTGCCGCGCGGCGGCCCGGTGAGAGCGTCGGCGAAACGCTGTGGAGCGCGGCGCTGCGTGGAGGCGCACAAGCTTCGGGCGTGCCGATCGGCGAGCTGCGCGAAGGCGCGCGCGCCGACCTGATCGTGCTGGATGAGACCTCGCCGCTGCTGGCCGCACGTACCGAGAAATCCACGCTGGACAGCTTCCTGTTTGCCGGCAACACGCCGCTGGTGCGCGACGTGATGACCGGTGGGCGGTGGCAGGTGCGCGACTTCCGTCATCGCGACGAAGTGCGGATCGCCGCACGCTATCAACAGGCCGTGACAGCAGTCACGGCACAGGGTTGAGCCGGCGTGCGCGGATGTCGCCAGTCGGTGCGCCGTGAGCGTGCCATTCTCGATGTGTTCCGGTGGGTCGAATAGAGCCGCACCGACCGCCGGATAGTTGACCATGTCAGAACTGCACGACTCTGCGACGCCGTCCGTGGCCTTCATCCACCACGGCACCCCGGCATTCAAGCGTACCAACCTGGCGCTGTTCGCCGCCGGCTTTGCCACGTTCGGCCTGCTCTACTGCGTGCAGCCGTTGATGCCGGAGTTCAGTGACGACTACGGCGTGAGCGCGGCGGTCAGCGCGTTGTCGTTGTCGCTGACCACCGGCGTGCTGGCATTCGCCATGTTGTTCGCTGGTGCGCTTTCCGATGCGTGGGGACGCAAGCGGGTGATGGTCGCTTCGCTGCTCTCCTCCGCGGTGCTGGTGCTGCTTTCGGCGGTGATGCCGAGCTGGGGCGCGTTGCTGGTGGTACGCACGCTGCTCGGGTTGACCCTGAGCGGGCTGCCGGCGGTGGCGATGACCTACCTCAGTGAGGAGATGCACGTCGAATCAATCGGTCTCGGCATGGGGCTGTACATCAGCGGCAGCGCTGTCGGTGGCATGGGCGGGCGTCTGATCACCGGCGTGCTGACCGACTTCTTCGACTGGCGCGTGGGCGTGGCGGTAGTTGGCGTGATCGGCCTGCTGGCGGCATGGATCTTCTCGCGTTCGCTGCCGGCATCGCGGCATTTCGAGGCACAACCGCTGCGGTGGCGCATGGTGCTCGGCCGCTTCTCGGGCATGTTCCATGACCGCGGCCTGCCGTGGCTGTTCGTCGAGGGCTTCCTGCTGCTCGGTGCCTTCGTCACGGTTTACAACTATCTGGGCTATCGCCTGCTGGCGCCGCCGTACAACCTGAGCCAGGCAGTAGTCGGCTTGATCTTCGGCATCTACCTGGTGGGTACGTTCAGCTCGGCCTGGATGGGGCACTTGGCTGGCAAGCTGGGACGACGCAAGGTGTTGTGGACGGCGCTGGCACTGATGCTGGTCGGCGTGACGCTCACCATGCTGCAACCGCTGTGGCTCATCATGCTCGGCATCGTGGCGGTCACCTTCGGCTTCTTCGGTGGACATTCCATCGTCAGCAGCTGGGTCGGTCGGCGTGCTGGCGCGGCAAAGGCGCAGGCCGCCTCGGTCTACCTGTTCTGCTACTACATGGGCTCAAGCATCGCTGGCGCCAGCGGCGGCCTGTTCTATGCATCACATGGCTGGAACGGCGTGGCGCTGTTCGTGGGCGTGCTGGTGCTGGCGGGACTGCTGATCGCGCTGCGCCTGGTGCGCTTGCCACCCCTGGTCAATGTGGCGACACCACCCACGCCGATGAGTCGCGGGGCGATGCCTTAGTTCGGGATTGGGGATTGGGCATTCGGGATTCGGAGCAAGCCCGTTGGCTGAGGCTCAGCGGTAAGTCGGTTTCAGCATGCCTTTCACCGCGTCGTAGCTGCCGTCATTGACCGCGGCGGGGATGCCCAGCAGGTGGGTCATGAGCGGATAGACGTCGACGTTGGGGAAGGCCGGGACCACCGCCCCCTGGCGGAACACCGGGCCGTGTGCGATGAACAGCGCACGCATCTCCGGCGCGGCATTGTCGAAGCCATGGTCTCCCAGCAGTGCTTTTTCGCCATGCAACATCTGTTTGTGGCGACTCACGATCAGCCAGCCGACCTGGGCCGAACAGACCAGTTTGGGTACCCGGGGATTCTTTCCGTAGTGCAATCGGGCGGGGATCTGCGATTTCTTCCAGCAGGTCATGTGCGGGTGTGGCTTGAGCAGTGCTGCTTCCGCCTCGGCTTCGTAGCCGGGGTCCGGATTGAGGCTGGCCAGCGGGCCGGTTGCCACGACGTGGGCACGGCTGGGGTCGATCAGGTCGTCGAGCTGGATGCGCTGGTCAAGCGGTGTGGCTGCCATGCCGTGGTCGGCCAGCACGATAAGGTTGAGGTGGTTGTAAAGGCCGCGCTGGCGCAGCCCGGCCATCAGGCGGGCCAGTGCAGCGTCGACCTCGCGCATGGCCTCATTCACCTGCGGCGAATCGGGGCCGTAGTAATGGCCGGCGGTATCGACGCCCTCGAAATACAGGGTCAGGAAGGAGGGTCGCTGGCCCGGCGGCAAGTCCAGCCAGTGCAGCACCTGGTCGACTCGCGCGTCGTACGACATGTTGACGTCGTAGAGCTTCCAATGATCAGGTCGATAACCGTGAATGGCAGCCTCCGACCCCGGCCAGAACAAGGTGGCGGTCTTCAGGCCATGGCGGTCGGCGTCGACCCAGATCGGTTCGGCTTCTTCCCACCAGCGTCCGTCACCGACGGCCTTGCGGTCGCTGAGCGAAAAGCTGCCCAGCTTGGGATCGACCATCTTGTTGTCGACGATGCCATTGTTGTCCGGGTAGCGTCCGGTGACGATCGCATAGTGATTGGGGAAGGTCAGCGAGGGGAATGACGGCTGCATCCAGCGGGCACGCACTCCGCTGTCCGCCAGCATCTGCAGGGTCGGGTTGAGGCCGCGGTCGAGGTAGTTGGCGCGATAGCCGTCGATCGAGATCAGCAGCAGCGGCGTCGGATGACTTGTGCCAGCCGTGCCGCTTGCTGCGCTGATCGAGGGCTGGTGGGCGCAGCCCAGGCTGCTGGCGGCCAACGCGCAAAGCAGCAGGCGAAACAGGAATTTCATGTGGCGAGCCTCAGAATGGGTTCAACAATCCTCACATGATCGCGCAGAGTCATCGCCATGGCACGCATTCTCTTGTTCCGTCGCACAGTTCAACCGCTGCTGATCGGCGCACTTGTGCTCGCGCCGGTCGGCCTCGCTTGCGCCTGGCAAACGATTGCGCCCCCACCGGACACGCAGTTCCAGCAGGCGGTTCGCCAACAGCAGGTGACGGATCAACTGCAGAAGAGCCAGTTACAGCAGCAATTGCATCAATCCGTTTCCGACCAGGCCAAGCAGCCTGGCGCGAAAGATGCGGCTCTGCAGCGGCAACTGCAGCAGGCCGATCAGGCGCAGCAGCATCGGGATCGCGCGGCGCAGCAGGACCTTGTGGATCGCTATAGAGACCAGGTCAACGCGTTGCCACGGGTGATTCCGCAGGATGCGCCGGCCTCATCGCGCAGTGGGGGTTGACGACTGACTTCGCGTGATCAGCTCGCACCGCGCAGCGGCGCCGCAGGCGTGGTGAACAGATCATTTGCGGGCAGGGCATGCTCTAGCGTCAGCAGCCAACGTTTGATCGGAAGGCCGCCGCCAAACCCGGTGAGGCTGCCGTCCGCGCCGATCACTCGATGGCAGGGCACCACGATCGGCAACGGATTGCGACCGTTGGCGGCGCCGACGGCACGCATCGCCTGCGGTTTGCCGATGCGCCGTGCCAATTCGCCGTAGCTGATCGTCTTGCCATACGGAATGCGCCGCAGTTCCTCCCATACCGTCAACTGGAACGGCGTGCCAAGCGGATGCAGCGGCAGGTCGAAGTGTTGCCGCTCACCGGCGAAGTATTCGTCCAGTTGGGTTCGGGCAAACCGCAACGGCGCCTTGGCGCGAACCCAGCCGGGATCCGCCTGTTTCGGATGCCGTTCGTGCTCGAACCAGATCTCGCGCAGACCTGCGTCATCAGCCACCAGTCGCAGGGTGCCGACCGGGCTGTCCATCTCGTCGTAGTGAATGGTGTTCGATGTCATGCGTTTGCCTTTCGCTTGTCGCGGCGAGGTTTCGCCGGGGTGCTGGAACTGGCACGCCACAAATGCATCACCGCGTAGGCGCGCCACGGCCGCCACGCTTCGGCCAGTGCCGCGAGCGCCTTCGTGCTCAGCTCCGGTCCGTCACCCGCGGCGGCGCGACGCAGTATCAGGTCGGCGGCGGGAAAGGCATCGGGATGGCTCAGGGCGCGCATCGCCATGTAATGGGCCGTCCATTCGCCGATACCGGGCAGCGCCACCCAGCGCGCCACGAAATCATCCAGCGGTTGATCGGGGTGAAAGTCCGCGCGTCCGTCCAGCAGCGCCTGCGCGATGCCGCGGATCGTGGCGGCGCGCGCGGTGGTCACGCCGAGTTGCCGCAAGTCTGCGTTGACCAGTTGCGCCGGCGTGGGAAACAGCCGCTGCAACCCCTCTGGCAATGGCGTGTCCACTGCTGCGCCGTATTGCTGCACGATGCGCAGCGCCAGTGTGCGTGCGGCTGCCACGCTGACCTGCTGGCCGAGCACTGCGCGCACCGCGATCTCGAAGCCATCCCAGCCACCGGGCAGGCGCAGGCCGGGGTGTTTGCGCAGCATGGGTTTCAGGATCGTGCCGGCGCCGAGTGTGGCGGCGATCACGCGTGGATCGGCATCCAGGTCGAACATCCGCCGCAGACGCGTGACCAGTGGCAGCAACTGGGCCGGTGGCGCGCCGTGCAGTTCCAGCTTCAGTGCATGTTCGCCACCCGGCCATGCGCTCAGGCGCAACCATCCTGCTGCACCGGCCGGGCCGAACACGCGCATGTACGTGTGGTCATCGACCAGCTCGACGCCTGGCAGGGCGCGCGTGCGCAAGAACGTCAGGATCGCCTCGAAGTCGTACGGTGGGCGATAGCCCAGGCGCAATATCAGGCCGTTCCCGAGCGCGGCGCGTGGTTGCCGGCGCAACTCGCGTGGGGGCATCCGGTTTGCCTGCGCGAACGCGGCGTTGAAGCGGCGCAGGCTGGCGAATCCCGCGGCCAGCGCCACCTCGGTCACGGGCAGCGTGGTTTCGACCAGCAGCTGCTTGGCGAACAGCAGACGGCGCGTGGTGTGCACATGCAGCGGCGGTGCGCCGAGATGCGCCACAAACAGGCGCCGCAGCTGGCGCGCGCCCAAGCCGACGCGCGTGGCCAGCTGTTCCAGCGACTGTTCGGCCAGTTCCCCGGCTTCGATCAGCTTCAGCGCACGCGCCACCACGTGTTCACCGCGATGCCATACCGCGTTCCCCGGCGCCAGCTCGGGCCGGCAACGCAGGCACGGTCGGAAACCGGCTGCTTCCGCGGCAGCGGCGCTGGCGAAGTAGCGAAGGTTGGATGATTTCGGTGCCGGCGCCGGGCAGACCGGGCGGCAGTAGATCCGCGTGCTGGTGACGGCGGTGAAGAACAGCCCGTCGAAGCGTGCATCGCGGCTGAGCCGTGCCTGTTCGCAGACGGTGGGGGCGGGCAGGGTGGCGATAGGCGCTTCGGACATGGGTGGAGGCTAGCACCGCTTTCCTGGCCAGACTCGCCGTTTTCGGACATCGATGGGTGACGCTGCTCAGGCATCGTCGGCCGGGCAGTCCAGCTTGCGACCGGCTTCGAACGATGTCACTGCTGCCTCGTCCGCCGGCCTCGGTGCTTCGCCACCATCGAAGACCACCCGCCAGATACCATCGTTGCCGCGCAGCCAGGTAGTGGCGAATCGTCCGATCGCATAGCGCGTCTTTGCAGTCGCTGCCCGGTTCTCCAACAGGTAGGGTCCGCTGGACGTGGCCAGGGCACCGGTGGCGGCCACCACCACATGTTCGGGATACCAGCTCAACCGCACCGTCTCGCCCTCGATGATGCCGCTCCATGCCCGGGTGACCGCCGCGCGCCCCTGCGTCGGCTTGGCCGAGTTGGCGTCAAACACGGCATCTTTGACGAGGTGCGCAGCGAACGCGCTGCGGTCGTGTCGTTGCACGCTTTGCGCGAACGACAATTCGCGCTGCCAGACCTGGCAGACCGCCTTGGCGGAAGCATCTTGATGTGCGGGCACGCCGGGCGTGGCCGTCGCGAGAAGGAGCAGCAAAGGCAAGGCGAGGTGTTCCATGGGCCGACCCTCCACGTGGGGATTTGCGCAGAATCCGGCGATTCGTTTCCCGGCACCAGTGTCTTTCGTCCTGCCGGAATCAACGGCCTGGCCGGCCACATCAACCTCGCCGTATGCAGGCCGGTGGCCATCGCCTCGGCGCTATACTCAGGGAGGTCACTTTCAGGACTTCTATTCCATGAATGCACCCACCCGTATCGACACCACCCGCAGCATCCGCGCGCCGCGCGGCACCGAGCTGACCTGCAAGAGCTGGCTCAGCGAAGCGCCGTTCCGCATGATCCAGAACAACCTCGATCCGGAGGTGGCGGAGAACCCGGCCGAGCTGGTGGTGTACGGCGGCATCGGTCGCGCCGCACGCAATTGGGAATGCTTCGACGCGATCCTGAAATCGCTGCGCGAACTCAACGACGACGAGACCCTGCTGGTGCAATCCGGTAAGCCGGTCGGCGTGTTCCGTACCCATGTCGACGCGCCACGCGTGCTGATCGCCAACTCCAACCTGGTGCCGCACTGGGCGACCTGGGAACACTTCAACGAGCTCGATAAAAAGGGCTTGATGATGTATGGCCAGATGACCGCCGGCTCGTGGATCTACATCGGTTCGCAAGGCATCATCCAGGGCACCTACGAAACCTTCGTCGAAATGGGGCGCCAGCATTACGACGGGAATTTGAAGGGGCGCTGGATTCTCACCGCCGGCCTCGGTGGCATGGGCGCGGCGCAGCCGCTGGCCGCCAGCCTCGCCGGCGCATGCAGCCTCAACATCGAATGTCAGCAGAGCCGCATCGACTTCCGCCTGAAGACCCGCTACGTCGATGAGCAGGCCAGCGACCTCGATGACGCGCTAGCGCGGATCGTGAAATACACGAAGGCCGGCGAAGCGAAATCCATCGCGCTGCTCGGCAACGCCGCCGACATCCTGCCCGAGCTGGTCAAGCGCGGCGTCAAGCCTGACGCGGTCACGGACCAGACCAGCGCGCACGACCCGGTCAACGGCTACCTGCCGCAGGGCTGGACAGTGGAGCAGTGGTTCGAGCGGCGCAAGGCCGATCCGCTCGGCACCTCGCGCGCCGCCAAGCTGTCCATGAAGACCCACGTGGACGCGATGCTCGCCTTCCACGCGCAAGGCATCCCCACCTTCGACTACGGCAACAACATCCGCCAGATGGCCAAAGACGTCGGATGTGAAAACGCGTTCGCGTTTCCCGGCTTCGTGCCTGCCTACGTGCGTCCGCTGTTCTGCCGCGGCATCGGCCCGTTCCGCTGGGTCGCGCTGTCGGGCGATCCGGAAGACATCTACAAGACCGACGCCAAGGTCAAGGAACTCATCCCCGACGACAAACACCTGCACAACTGGCTGGACATGGCGAAAGAGCGCATCGCCTTCCAGGGGCTCCCCTCGCGCATCTGCTGGGTCGGGCTGGGCTTGCGCGACAAGCTGGGGCTGGCCTTCAACGAAATGGTGCGCAACGGTGAGCTGAAGGCGCCGGTGGTGATCGGGCGAGATCATCTGGATTCCGGCTCGGTGGCATCACCGAATCGCGAGACCGAGGCGATGAAGGATGGCTCCGATGCGGTGTCCGACTGGCCGTTGCTCAACGCGATGCTAAACGTCGCTGGTGGGGCGACGTGGGTTTCGCTGCATCATGGGGGTGGGGTGGGGATGGGGTATTCGCAGCATTCGGGGTTGGTGATTGTTTGTGATGGGACGAAGGAAGCGGATGAGAGGATTGCGCGGGTGTTGTGGAATGATCCGGGGACCGGGGTGATGCGGCATGCGGATGCGGGGTATGGGATTGCGGTGGAGTGCGCCACAGAGCAGGGGTTGAAGTTGCCGATGGTCTCGTAAGGTCTCAGGACAAGGAGCAAGATATGGCCGTGCCCAAATACGATTGGTGGTATCTGCCGCTGTTACGGCTGCTGAGCGATGGCCAGAAGCGGCGGATGTCCGAGGTATACGACGCGCTCGCTACGGAGGCGGGCCTGAGCGACAGCGATCTGAGCCAAATGCTGCCGAGCGGTACCGACCACACCTATCGCAACCGCATTGCATGGGCCCGCACCTTTCTTAAGAAGGCCGGTTTGGTGGAGTCACCGAAGTGGGGGATGGTTAGCATCACCGAGCGCGGAAAGACGGTGTTGCAGGAGAATCCGGCAAACCTCAACGACGCATGGTTGATGCGTTACCCCGAGTTTGCGGAGTGGGCTCGCCCATCCAAATCGGCTGCGACCCAGACGGCGGCCGACAGCAGTGCGCCTGAGGCAGAAGACGAGACGCCGCGTGAAACGCTTGAGCGAATGCACTCGCAGTTGCGGCGAGACCTCGCCGACGAATTGCTGGAGCGCGTGAAGCAGGTTAGCCCCGAATACTTCGAGCGGATCGTCGTGGATTTGATGCTAGCAATGGGTTACGGCGGCTCCCGTGTTGAGGCGGGACATACCGTCGGGCGGTCTGGCGATGGCGGCATTGATGGCGTGATTGACGAGGACCAGCTTGGCTTGGACAAGATCTACCTGCAGGCCAAGCGCTGGAAAGACAACGTCGGTCGCCCTCTGGTGCAGGCGTTTTCCGGCTCGCTGGAAGGCGAGCGTGCCAACAAGGGTGTGTTTATCACGACCTCCGCCTTCACTGCGGAGGCTCGTGACTACGTTGGCAAAATCAGCAAGAAGATCGTGTTGATCGATGGCCTAAAGCTAGCCGAGTTGATGATCCGCCACGACGTAGGCGTAAGCCAGGAGGCTACCTACACAGTCAAACGCATCGATAGCGACTACTTCGATCCCGATGCGTGAGTTTGGAGGCGAATTCATTTCTGGACTAAAGGGGACGGATCAAAGGGGACGTGGCAAACTAATTTCGTCGACTACGTTGGCCGGCGATGCCAATGCGTTGCGCTTAATTCGCGACGTCCCCTTGTTCGGGCGGCGGCTTGAGGAGGTACCGTTGTTCAAAAGTCGACTCTGACCCCTGTTTTGCTGTCGCTTCGACGGCGTGCAGCAACACACGGCTGCGCACTGCGTGCATCGAGTCGAGTGCGCCGCTCAAACACTTTTGCAATACTTCGGTGGCACGTATGGTGTGGTCTCCTCTGGCTTCGTAACCTGTGAGGAATGACCGCATCATGCGTGCACCGTTCAATCACGGCGCGTGTAAGTTATTGATTGAGCGGAATGATTCGTGGGGAAACTTCAGACTCTGACCCCTGTTTTGGCACGGAATGGAGTTTTGACATGGAAGATCTGGTTCGTCTCGCGGATACCAACGGTTTTCTCTACGCCACGGCAATCGTGTTCACCTTCTGGGTGATCCTGTGGCTCGTGTGGGCCCGCTTTTTCCAAGAGAACGTCATTTTCCACAAGGTGTGCCAATTCGTTCTGGCAGGTGTTTTGCTGATGCTTTTCTTCGCGTTCTATGCATCTGCGGTGGCGGGTGGCCTGGATGGTCGGGTTTGTGCAGCGGGCCGGTTTTCGGCTCGTGTGATCTGTTACACGCATGATGAAAGCTCCTTGTTGTTCTGGGCTCTTGTCACGTGGCTCATGACCTTCTTTGTACTGCTCATGCTCATTACGCTGGCGTTCCTGGTGCAGTTGGTGGCGCCTCGCGGCCAACGAGCCATCACAACGGACGGAGGCCAGCGCAGGTTCGTGAGCGCGGGTGAGTGGCGGCCCGGCGGTGCAGCGAAGGGATGGACGGCGTGGCAAGCACTGCTGCTGGTCTGGGGCGTGATCGTGATTTCGAATCTGGCGTGGATCGGGAATTCACTTCGCCAAGTCAGCGTTGCAAGAAAGCAGGTAACTGAAGCGTTGGCTTCTGTTGCCCACGAGAAATCTGTGGTTGAAGACTATCTGCGGGGGCACGGCGGGTTGCCTGAAAACAACGAAGCGGCAGGGTTGTTGTCTCCCGTGGAGCTCCACAGCCAGTATTTCAGTGAGATAGGGATTTCCAAGGGTAGTGTCCTGATGAAGTTCGATGAAACGTCAGTCGACGAGCATCTTGCTGGTCGCGTCTTGACGCTGATCGCGTTGCGGCGCGGAACCACGGTGTCATGGCTGTGTGCAACCCCGGATATTGACGACAAATTTCTTCCCGACAGTTGCCGGTCTGGACTGTAGATTTCGAACCAAGTGGTCAGGGTCGGTCAGAGGGTCCCTTTTCCGATGAAAGCGGTGTTGGAAACATGAGTCAGGTTTGAACTTCACCTGCTTGCGCTGTCGATACTCGTGAAAGCGAGGGTCAAGAAGCCTTCGATGGTCCGGCGAAGGCGGGGACACTGGGTTCCTGCTTTCGCAGGAATGACGGAACAGCGGGACCTTGGGGCCAGACAAGTGCCCTTCGGATCTAGTTCACTGCTTCGGGTTTGGTGCGCGAATCTGGCTCCGTTGGGTGTGCTGGAGAAGCGCGTTGTTGAGCCGTTTTTTCAGCGCGACTGCTGGTCGACGAAACCAGGCTGAAGCCGAGTGGCCTTGTGTTCACCGTACTTGTGTGACTCACCGCTTCATGCAGCGGCGATAACGCGCATCCACGCGTTTCGCAAACCACGCCGTGGTCAGTTTGCGCGTGATCTTGGGGCTGTCCAGCTGGATGCCGGGGATCATGGCGCGAGGCAGATGCTTGCCCGTGCGGGCGTCGGCGAGGGCATGGATGCGCGCATAGAGGGCGGTGTCGTCGAAGTCCAGGCGGTTGCTGCGCTGGAGTGCCTTTCGGATGGCGCGAGCGTTCATGCCAAGGTCGCTGCGCAGGCTCCTCACGGCACGTTCGGTTTCGCCGGGGCGGTCCAGCGGTGCACCGGGGTTGAGCAGATCCCCGTCCAGCGCCAGCGGGATGCCGGTGGCAGCGCTCACGGCGTTCTGGAACGCCGCGTTGCGACTCGCGTACTGGCCGGCGTTGTAGTCAGCGAAACGGAATACCTTGCGCGTGTATGGAGTCTGATAGCCAAGCAGGTGCATGATGCCGAAGTACAGTCCGCCGCGACGGGTGAACACCTCGTCGCGGATGCTGTTTTCGACGGGGTATGGGTAGTCGTCCGCGCGTGCTTCGGCAAACGCGATGTTGACCTGCATCGGGCCACCGGTCTGCACCGGGTTGAAGTCCGAGAACAGACGCCTGCCCAAGGGCACGCTGGCGACCAGGTCCTCGTAGATGCTGCTCAGTTCGCGTTCGGTGCGCGCGTGCTGCAGACGGTCGCTGTACGAACGGCCGTCCGGTGAATGGATCTTCAGTGCTGTATCGACCAGCAGCTGCGGGATGTGATGCGCAGCCGCACGACGATGGATCTCCTCGCGCGCAATGCGTGGCAGGTCGGGGACGCTCGGGTCAGCCTGGAAGCCGGATTCCTGCGCCGTCACCGCCAGCACGGCGCAGATGTTCTCGGGATTCGGGTTGATGTGCTGCGTCGCGAATGCCGTCTGGATGTCGCTGGCCCAGCCGGTGCGATCCGGCGCGTCGGCAGGCAAGCGCTGCACGATCTCCGCTCGCACTTGCGTCGGTGATGGCCAGGACGCCTGTTGATCGGGGGCCGTGGCGCACCCGACGAGCAACAGGGTCAGGCACCACGCGGCGGCCCTGCGCAGGCGGGAGTCAAGTGTCGATACCAGGTGCGCCATGCCTGCAGGATACCGAACGCCCGGGGGTCATGGTGGATGCCAGGTTTGCTCGCGGATCTCTTGCGGGGGCAACCAACCTTGTTCGAAGCGACCGGTTGCGTCAGTCGACGATATCCTGCCCGGACTTGTCCACCGTGCGCAGCGATCGCTGGCGCTTGACCACATACATGGCCTCGTCGGCACGTGTCAGTAGGGTATCGGCGTCGGTACCGTCGGCGGGAAAGCAGGCAATGCCGATGCTGGCATCCAGCTGAAACAGGCCGTCGGAGAGTTTGAAGGGCCTGGCGAGCCGGGCGCGCAATCCATCGGCTACGCATTGCGCGGCATCGGCGTCGCGGCAGCCCGGCAGCAGCGCGACAAACTCGTCGCCGCCGACGCGGGCGACCATGTCGCCCAGACGAATGCCCTGCTGCAGACGCACGGCGACTTCGCGCAACAGGAGGTCGCCAGCATCGTGACCACCGCGATCGTTGACGAACTTGAAGCCGTCGAGATCCAGATAGAGCAGGGCCACGCTGCTGTCGGTCTGGGTGGCGCGGTCGATCGCGGTTTGCAGTTCGACACGCAGGCGGTCGCGGTTGGCCAGCCCGGTCAACGAATCGTGATTGGCGCGGTGTTCCAGCTGACGCTCGAGGCGGCGCAGCTCGGTCACTTCCCGGCCGACGCCGATGCGCACGCGATGCTCGGGTAGCCAACGGGCCGACCATTGGATGTCCACGTTGTGGCCATCTTTGTGGATGTAGCGGTTGCGGAAATGGAACTGCAGCTTGCCAGCCATGACCGCTTCGGCCTGTTTGACAGTGGCCGCACGATCGTCGGGGTGAACCAGGGTGAAGATTTGCCGGCCAAGTACCTCTTCGGAGGTGTAGCCGAAGATGCGCTGGAAACTCGCATTGACGAACAAGAAGTATCCGTCGGCATCAACGACGCAGACTGCATCAGGCATCAGGTCGAGCACGTCGGCAAGCGGTGGTAACGTCGGGGTCATTTATTTGCAGTAGTCGTGGTTTTGTCGCGTTCTCTGGCAGTGACACCGCGATCGGAGCCAGGCGCTTCTCGAACGCTATCAGAATCGCCTGGTGTCGGGGTGAAGGCTTTATTCGCAGCAACATGGCATCGCTTGATCGATTCAAGTCGAGGCGTGATTGCGATTTTCTCCTCGATGGTGGTAATGGCGGTGCTCAGCGCAAGTTCCAGCATGACTTCGCGATTCCTGTTGTTTCGTTCGTGCCCTCGCGTGGAAACTCGAATGCCGACTTTGGCGGGTGCCATTGAATGGGTACGAGCAAGCGGCGTGCCAGCACTTGATCGGTCGCGGATGGCGGGTTCGCAAGCGTTGCGTCGAAGAGCGCGGGCGCGTCGCATTTGCGTCGATCGAAAATTCGGCGCATTGCACGCCGCGGTGCGGAGCGGCTATGTCCGCGGGGGATAGGAGTGCGTCAGTTGCACGGCTTCTCGTGGCACCCGTGCCGTCTTCAGCGTCCGGTTCCAATTTGAAAGGCCGGCCGGTGAGCGCGGATTTCCTTCGTGTGGCGTTCGTGGGGTCCGCCGGCCTCGCGGACGATCTTTCGATCTGACACCACATCGACGAGGGCGAGGTCAGATAATGACGCTGGGGGTCACACTCCGCAGCTTCTTTTGTCGTCTCGGGAGCGCTCGGGAGGGGTTGAGCAATAGGCACGAGTGGTTTGCGGCGATGTGCAACCACAAGTCTGGCGGCGCGGCGGCAAGGCCTTTTCGAATGTTGCTCAGAGCAGCTGCTGGCTGGCCGACGAGAGTGACCTCGCGCGAGAATGCATCGAAAAGTCGGGTCCTCGCTTCAACGTCACACACATCAGATGCATGAGCGAGTATCTGCTCATGTGGATTGCATCGGATCTCGACGACGCGCAGGTCCGCCCGCATGCCTCGATACGGGATGCAGCCGCGGCAACTTCGGAACAGACGATTCAAAGGCCAGGCGGTCGCGGACTCGAACCGGGAAGTCGAGCTGCGTCAGCTGGCGCCATCCATTGATCAGCCGGCCATGGTTCTCAGCATGTGCTCGATGACTTCACCATGCTCGCGCTGTGGACTGAACATGATGAGCTCGGCGTCGTGGCTGACGCTGACGGTGTGTCCCGGTGGCCAGTAGAACAATTCGCCGCTGGCGAGTTGTTCGGACCGGCCACCGGCATAGGTGACTGTCAGCTCGCCTTGCAGTACGTAGCCCCAATGCGGGCATTGGCAAAGATCATGTTTCAGTCCATGAAGCAGGGGCGCGATATCGGTGCCGGCGGCGAGTGAAAAGTACTCACCGCTGATCGTGCCGTATCCAGCGGCATCGCCAAAGTCCCGTTGCTGGCGAGCGACGGCACCGGGAGCCTTCATTCTGACGGGCATGTCCTGCTTGGCGATTTGCATCGTGATTCGGCTCCTAGGCCGTCCTGGCTGCAGCGAGCGCCAGTACGTCGGATGCCTGCAGCGGCTTGCCGCCGATGGCCCAGTCGCCGCCTGCGAACTCGTTGATGCGGACCCAGGTGGCGCCGCGCAGGTTTTCGCCCTCCACCGCGACCATGGCATCGGTGACGCGGGTGATGATTTCCTGCTTCTGCTTCGGGGTGAAGACGTCCTTGATGACGTCGATGGTGACCATGGGCATGTCGGTACTCCTTTGCGAGTTCAACGGCAGTCCCGGGTCGCCCCGTCGCCGTCGAATCAAGTGAAGCACGCCCCAGGCGCGCATGCTTGCAGATTCCATGGAGAATGGCTGCAGATTCACGGAAGATTTCGCCGCCGCTGTTCTATGCTTGCGCATGATCTACCAATTCGGTTTGTTCGAGCTGGATCTGGCGAAGTTCGAATTGCGCGCCAGTGGCGAAGTTCGCCTCGTGGAACCCCAGGTGTTCGCCTTGCTCGCTTTGCTGATAGAGAGCCGCGAACGGGTGGTCTCCCGGGACGAGATCCTGGAAAAGGTGTGGGATGGCCGATTGGTCTCGGACGCGGCAATTGCCAGCCGAATCAAGTCCGCACGCCAGGCGCTCGGCGACGACGGCAAGACGCAGTCTTTCATCAAGACCGTTCATGGCCAGGGCTTCCGCTTCGTGGCGGAGGCGCGTGTCGTCGGATCGGGTGCCGTGGAACTCGCGGGCACCACGCAGACAGGCAATCCTCCGGTCGCGGGCAGTTCGCGGCCGTCAATCGCGGTGTTGCCATTTCGCTTGCTCGGTGCCGCCGGGCCGTATGCGACGATCGCCGATGCCCTGCCGCACGAGTTGATCACCGAACTGGCGCGCCTGCGCTGGTTGTTTGTCACTGCCCGCGAGTCGTCGTTTCGACTGCGCGGGTCACAAGGTGAAGCCGGTGAGATTGGCCGCCTGCTCAACGTGCGCTATTACCTTGCGGGCACCGTCGAGATGGCCGGCAGCACGCTGGCCGTGACGGTCGAACTGATCGATACCCGCGACGGTGGAGTCGTCTGGGCCGAGCATTTTGCTGGCGCGATCGACGATGTCCATCGGTTGCGTGCAGACATCCGCGCACAGACCCTGTCGGCGCTGGATATCCGGATTCCGCTGCACGAGGCGGCATTGGCGCGTCTGTCGGTAAGCGAAAACCTCGATGCCTGGTCGGCCTACCATCTGGGCCTGCAGCACATGTACCGGTTCAACCGCGCGGACAACGCGGTGGCGAATTCGTTGTTCCAGCGATCGATCGCCCTGGATCCCGGTTTCGCGCGCGCCCATGCAGGCCTGTCGTTCGTGCACTTCCAGACAGCCTTCATGCACCACTCTGATGATCTCGCTGGCGAAATCGCGCTATCGCGGCGCTTCGCGGCTCGTGGTCTCGAGCTTGATCCGGTCGATCCTTTCGTGAACTTCGCGATGGGACGCAGCTTCTGGTTGGAAGGCGACCTGGAGAGCAGCCTTGCGTGGCTTGAACGCGCCACCACCATCAGTCCGAATTATGCGCAGGGAATCTATGCCCAGGCCTGGACGGAAGTGCTGGCGCATCGTGGCGCGGAGGCTCGCCGCCACGTGGACCTGGCGATGCGGTTGAGTCCACTCGATCCGCTGCACTACGCGATGCTGGGTACCCGCGCCTTCACCCACATGATGCTGGGCGAGGACGCGGAAGCTGCCGACTGGGCCGAGCGCGCGGCATGCTCGCCCGGTGCCCATGTGTTTCTGGCGATGATCGCCGTGGCGGCTCATGCATTGGCTGGCGACGCGATCCGTGCCGCGGCCTGGGCTGCCAACGTGCGCGAACGCAGCCCCAGGCTGGACAGGGAGGATTTCTTCCGCGCGTTTCCGATGCAATCGGCAGCGACCAGGGCCCGCGTCTCCGAGGCGCTTGCGCGTTTCGGGTTCTGAATCGCAACTGATCAAGGGTCCACCTTCGCGCGGCGGCGTCCCCTTGGCTCCGTCCGGGCAGCCTGGCGCCGCAGAATTGAACGCTGCTTTCGACGGGCCGTGATGACGCCGGCTGCACTTCGGCTCTGCTTTCATGCCTTGCCGATTTTCCCCTGTTTTCAGATGCCGCTTGCCGGCAAAGGCCATGCACATGCTCAGGATCCATCGCTACGACAAGCAAACCTCAAGTATCTGGACGGAAGGCGAACCGCTGCCCGATGGCGTGGCGTGGTTCGATCTGGTGGATCCGGACGCGGCCGAGCAGGCGGTTGTCGAATCGCTGACGGGCGCATCGTTGCCTGAGCGCGAAGAAATCAATGGCCTCGGTCTCTCCAGCGGCCGCTGGGACGACGGACAGGTGATGTCATTGCATGTCCATCTCTATGCGGATCATCCGCATGGCGCGTCGGAGCCTCTTGGCGTGTTGGTGATGGAGGAGCAGCTGGTGACGCTTCGCTATCAGTCGTCACGGGCCTTCGACCAGGCCCTTGCCGGATTGTGGGAAGGCACGGACCCATTCAATGGCCCGCGTCTGATGGTGACCTTGCTTGACGCCATTGCCAATGATGTTGCGGATCAGATGCAGCGCATTGCCGGAGATGTGGCGCGCTTGTCGGATGACGTGTTTGTTGCAGCCAACGAACGTACCCGCGAGTTGCGAAAGAAGCTGGTTCGCATCGGTCAATTGGAAGGGCGGCTGGCGCGATACCGCACCTCGTTGCTGGGGCTGGGGCGGGTCGTGGGGTTCGTGCAGCATCGGGCGCCCGACTGGATGGATGACCAATCCACGGCTTGTGTGAAAGTGCTGGCGAGCGATCTGGACGTGCTGGACGAGTTCGACGACCAGCTGACCGGCAAGCTGCAATTTCTGCAGGATGGCGTGCTGGGCTTCATCAACACCGATCAGAACGCGGTCATGAAGCTGCTGACCGTGGCGTCGGTGGTGACGATCCCGCCAGTGATCCTGGCCGGCATCTGGGGCATGAATTTCAAGCACATGCCGGAGTTGGACAAAGTCTGGGGCTATCCCATGGCGCTGGCTGCGCTTCTCGTCAGCATGGCTTTGCCGTTGGTCTGGTTTGGCATTCGTGGCTGGTTGTCTCGGGACTGAGTGCTTCGTCCCGCCCGCCGCCCGGTCGTCAGCAAGCGGCAAGACCAAAGGATGAAAGCCGGTCGTAATGCGGTTGGCATTCATCGACGAGCTTGCGCTGGAAGCTGCTCAGCCGGTCCTCGTGATCCCGATACGGCGCGAAGCTGGTCGAACGCTCCACCGAGGCATACCAGTACGGTGCCCATACACCGTCAGTGGCACGCGGACCGCGCGGCCACGCCAGCATGGCGGGGCTGAAAGCAATGCCCAGCCGCGCACACAGGGCACCCAGAATACCTGCAGGATTTTTCAGTACCTCGCTGGCGTCTATCACCGGCGGCGCGGCGCCAAGCCGGTCGCAGACATGATCGAAAAGGCGAGCCTGCTGCTCGAAGCCGAGTTCCCAAGCGGCGGCATCGGGTCGCTGGATGGTGAACGAGGCCACGACCGCCGCCGGGTGGCGGATCAGGAAACAGTTGCTGACCCCGTCGAGCCAGTCCAGTGGCATGTCCGGCAACACGTGCTGGGTCATGTGCTTCTGGTACCAGATCGGCAGGTTGTCCGGGATTGGACCGGTCAGCATGGCAGCTACTGCCACGGCATCGTTCTCCTGGCTGGCAAGCACCTCGTCACGGCCGGGATGATCGACGCCGGTGGCCAGCAGGTAGTGCGCGTAGAACGGTTCGTCGATGACCGCGGTGTCCGCGCGGTTCTCCCACGCGCGCATCATCGCAGTGGAAATATTGCGTGGGCCCGACCACATGGCAATGCGCAGGGCATCGCGTGCCTCGTTCATACGCGTGGCCCTGAGCGGCTTTCCGTTTGCACCAGCGCCATGTAGAGCTGCTGCAGGCGTTCGACCATGGGGCCGCGCCGGCCGGCACCCATGCGGCGGCCATCGATTTCGTTGGCGGGCACCACGCCAGCGAAGGTGCCGGTGACGAAAGCCTCGTCGGCGCCGTAGACCTCGGTGAGGCTGAAGTTCTTCTCGAACACCGCGATGCCGTTGGCGCGGCACAACCGGATCACGTTGGCGCGGGTGATGCCGCCCAGGCAGTAGTCGCCGGTGGAAGTCCACACTTCGCCGCGCCGCACGATGAAGAAGTGGGTGGAGTTGCAGGTGGCCACGAAACCGTGCGGGTCGAGCATGAGTGCTTCGTCGTAGCCGGCCTTCTGCGCCTGGACGCAGGCGAGTATGCAATTGAGCTTGGAGTGGCTGTTGAGCTTGGGGTCCTGCACGTCGGGGGTTCCGCGACGCACGTGCACCGTGAACAGGCGGATGCCTTGCTCGATCGTGGCCGGCAGCGGCTGCTTGTACTCCGGGATGATCACGATGGTCGCCTCGCCGATGACGAAGCGCGGGTCCTGGTGCGGCGTGGCCTTGATGCCGCGGGTCACCATCAGCCGGATGTGCACGTCCGACTGCATGTGGTTGGCGCGCAAGGTGTCGACAATGCGTGTGGTGAGCTGGTCGCGATCGAGGCCGATGTCGAGGTCGATCGCGCGTGCGCCCTCGTAGAGGCGATCCAGGTGCTGGTCGAGGAAGGGCAGGCCACCCTCGTGCAGGCGCAGACCTTCCCATACGCCATCGCCCAGCACGAAGCCGCTGTCGAACACCGACACCCGTGCTTCTTGGCGTGGAAACAGTTCGCCATTGACGCTGATCAGGATTGTTTCGTTGCGTGGATCGCCCTGGTAGTCGTGCGTGCCTTTGCTCATCGGAATTGCCTCGCCGGAACCGTGCCCAGCGTACCCGTTCCTGCGCGCGACGGGTTCCCGCATCTGGAAAGATGGATGTGGCCGGATGAGCTCCTGCTGCGGGGGACGGGTGAGGGCTTGCGCGCGCGAGAGCCTCACGTCACGCGGGACGGGTTATTGGCGCACATACCTCTTTTTTCCCGGATGAATTGTGGGTACGGTACGGGGGAACGGGGCAGCGGCAGAACGATGTCGACGCATGCTGTTTCGCTTCATTTCAACTCTGGCGAGACAGGCCGTGGATGCCATCATCCGCTGATCGAACCCAGGCGAACTTCCTGAGTTGATCGTGTGGGGAGAATCGGGGCGCCGCGATCGCGGCTGTGCCTGACGGCGTGGCTGGAGGACGGCACAAGCTCTGGTGGTTGCTCCCGGATCAATCCGAAAGAAGGTGTCGAATGGGCAAGGGCAGGCTGGAAGCGTTCAGCGATGGTGTCATCGCGATCATCATCACCATCATGGTGCTGGAACTGAAAGTGCCAACCGGGCACTCGATGAAGGACCTGTTGCCGCTGGCGCCGGTGATGCTCAGCTACGTGCTCAGCTTCGTCTATGTGGGCATCTACTGGAACAATCACCACCACATGCTTTCGACCAGCCATCGGGTGTCCGGCGCCGTGTTGTGGGCCAACTTGCACCTGCTGTTCTGGCTGTCGCTGTTTCCATTCACCACCGCCTGGATGGGCGAGAGTCATCACGCAATGCCGCCGACCGTGGCTTACGGGGTGGTGCTGCTGATGGCGGCGATCGCGTATGTGATCCTGCAACAACGCCTGATCGCGGTGGATGGCACCGGCTCCGTGCTTCGTCAGGCGATCGGTTCGGACTGGAAGGGCAAGATCTCGCCGGTGCTCTACGTGACGGGCATCGCGCTGGCCTTCTGGCGGCCGTGGGCGGCGCAGCTGCTGTATGCGCTGACGGCGATGCTGTGGTTGATCCCGGACCGGCGCATCGAGCAAGCCATCGAGCGCTGATTGGCTGGCGTGGCGTGGCCGCCCTGGTACCTTCCCTGGCAATCTTGTGCGAGCCGCCGGGTGCCGGAAAGTTGCGCGCCGACGCGACCTTTTCCTTTTTCAGGTCGCCCGTCGTAGGATGCTGCCGGTCGGGCGTCCGGCAGTGCCGGAGGCCCTGATAGGAAGGGGCTGCAAGCAACGAGGGTCAACCACATGAAGGTGCGTCTTCAGGCGGGGCGGGCTGGGTGGTGGCTGTATGTGGCGCTGGCAGGCCTGCCGGCATGGGCGGCAGGCGCTGGCCTGACGGTTGACTCGCATGCGCAGATGCGTGCGGCGATGGACTGGTTGGCAACTCCCTGGAGCGACGCCCAACAAGAGGCCCTGCAGGCAGGTCGGCCTCCGGTTGACCCGATGGCGCTGATGCACGTGCCGGGTAGTGCCCGCAGCTACACTCAAAAACAGCTCCAGTCCCAGGTGCCGGACTGGTGGCCGCAGGATCATCCGCGGATGCCGGCGATCGTGGCCCGTGGCGATGACAAGGCCATGCCCTGCGCGGAGTGCCATGGACCCACCGGGACCGGCATTTCCCATACAGCCACGTTGACCGGATTGCCCTCCGGCTACATCCAGGAACAGTTTCGTGCATTTCGTGACGGTTCGCGTGCCAACGACGAGATGCATGTCGAGGCGACCCACGTGGACGACGCGGACCTGAAGCAGGCTGCCGCGTATTTCTCTGCACTGCATCTAGCCTCGAGCCGGGTCCGGATCGTCCAGACGGCGCGGGTGCCGAAAACGCACGTCGAATCGTGGATGCTGTTACCTGACAAGGGTGGACAGTCCGAACCGATCGGCGACCGGATCATCGAGCTGCCGATCAACCCGGAACTGGTGGAAATGGGCGACGGGCATGCGCGCTTTGTCGCCTACGTGCCGCCGGGCAGCCTCGCACGGGGTCGCCTGCTTGCTTCCACCGGCGCAGGCAAGACCACTGGTTGCACGACATGCCATGGCCCGGATCTTCACGGAGTGGCCGACATTCCCCCGCTGGCCGGTCGTTCGCCAACCTATCTCACCCGGCAACTTGTGCAATTCGCGTTGGGATACCGACATAGCGAAGCGACTCTGCCCATGCAGCAGGTGGTCTCGCGCCTCACGTTGAAGGACATGATTTCGGTTTCGGCCTACGCCGCATCACTCAAGCCCTGAGTGCGGGAAGTCATCCGGAGAACCGACCTGCGAAAGGGAGCAGGACACAGTGCATCTCCCGACCGGTCATGTACTAGGCGCGGCGCGGCAGCTTCCAGCCCGGTCGGACGAAGTGGCAGGTATAGCCGCCGGGGTAATGCTGCAGGTAGTCCTGGTGCTCCGGCTCTGCCTCCCAGAAATCACCAGCCGGCGCCAGCTCGGTGACCACCTTGCCTGGCCAGAGACCCGACGCATCCACGTCGGCGATGGTGTCTTCGGCCACGCGCTTTTGCTCTTCGCCGGTGTAGAAAATGGCTGAGCGGTAGCTGGGGCCACGATCATTGCCCTGCCGGTTCGGCGTGCTCGGATCGTGGATCTGGAAAAAAAACTCCAGCAGGGTTCGGTAGCTGATCCGCTGCGGGTCGAAGGTGATCTCGATGGCCTCGGCGTGCGTGCCATGGTGACGGTAGGTGGCGTTGGGCACATCGCCGCCGGAGTAGCCCACGCGGGTGGACAGCACGCCGGGCTGCTGGCGAATCAGTTCCTGCATACCCCAGAAGCAGCCGCCGGCCAGAACGGCTCGTTCGATCGGGTTGCTCATGCGACCGGCTCTCGATGATTGGCATCGAACAGCTTGCGGTACTCGCCGTAACCCTCGCTTTCGAGCTGGTCGACGGGAATGAAGCGCAGCGAGGCGGAGTTGATGCAGTAGCGCAGGCCGCCGGTCTCGCGAGGGCCGTCCGGAAAGACGTGACCGAGGTGGCTGTCGCCGTCTCGGGAACGCACTTCGGTGCGGCTCATGCCGTGGCTGTCGTCGCGCTTTTCGACCACGTGCTCGCTCTGCAGCGGACGCGTGAAACTGGGCCAGCCGCAGCCGCTCTCGAACTTGTCGAGCGACGTGAACAGCGGCTCGCCGGAGACAATGTCCACATAAAGCCCGGGCGCCTTGTTGGCGTTGTAGAGATTGTCGAAGGGACGTTCGGTGGCGGCCTGCTGGGTGACCCGGTATTGCTCGGGCGTGAGGCGGGCGACGGCTTCGGGGGTCTTGGAATAGTTCGACATGGCAGTCTCGCAGGTGAAGGTCAGGCGTGTTCGCCACACACACTGTCGGCAACACATATACATGGGGTTCGCTGGGACCGACCCAAGGTTACCTGCGCGCAGGCTGCAGTCAGAGACTTGCCATGAAACGGCCATGTATCGTGCCGTGGATCGCCCGATCCCGTGCCCAGCATGATCCAGCTTGCTGTTCCCCCACAACTGACATCGAGGTAGCTGCGTGAATCGTCGAGATCTGCTCAAGAATGGCCTGTTTGGCGCATCTGCGCTCATCCTGCATCCACTGGTGTCGCGTGCCGCAGGCGAGCCGGGTGCCGCGGCCCGCCTGGCGGCGCTGCAACGCCGCCATGGTGGGCGGCTTGGCGTGGCCATGCTCGATACCGGCTCGGGCCGTCGTATCGCGCAGCGTGGCGACGAACGCTTCCTGTTGTGCAGCACGTTCAAGGTGCTGGCGGTGGCCGCCGTATTGGCGCGGGTCGACGCCGGCAAGGAGCAGTTGGATCGGCGCATCGTCTTTGGGCCGGACGTTCTGCTTGACTATGCACCGGTGACCCGCCAGCACGTCGGCGCGCCAGGCATGACGGTGGCTGCGTTGTGCATGGCGGCGATCACGCTGAGTGACAACACTGCTGCCAATCTGCTGTTGACCAGCTTGGGCGGGCCGGCGGCAGTGACGCGGTTCGTGCGCGGCCTGGGTGATGCGGTGACACGACTTGATCGCATGGAGCCCGAACTCAACGACGCCAGTCCCGGCGACATACGCGACACCACCACGCCGAACGCGATGCTCGACACGTTGCAGCGATTGCTGCTGGGGCATGTGTTGAGCGAGGCGTCGCGCGAACGGCTGGCCGGTTGGCTGCGTGATTGCACCACCGGCCTCGACAGGCTGCGCGCCGGCGTGCCCGCCGACTGGCGGGCAGGCGACAAGACGGGCAGCGGCCACGGCCAGAGTAACGATGTGGCGATTTTTCATCCGCCACGGCGTGCCCCGATCCTGGTGACGGCCTACTACGTCGGTTCGTCGCTGGACGGCAAGCAGCGCAGCAAGGTGTTGGCCGAAGTCGGACGCATCGTCGCGACGATCTGATCAGTTCGCGGCCAAGCGCCCGGATGCGAGCACGAAGGCGAGGGCATCGCTGCAGGAGGCATCGACCTTGAGGCTGAGCAGCGCATCGGCACGGGTGCGCCCCAGGGTCAGCGCCGCCACCGGCTTGCCGGCTTTCGCCGCTGCCTGCACGAAGCGGTAGCCGGAATAGACCATCAGCGATGAGCCGACCACCAGTACGGCATCGGCCGCGTGCCAGGCTTGCGTGGCCGCATCGACCCGGTCTCGCGGCACGCCCTCGCCGAAGAACACCACGTCGGGCTTCACGATGCCGCCGCAACGCGGACACGGCGGTATCTCGAAGCGCGCGAAGTCCTGGTCCTCCAGGTCGGCGTCGCCGTCCGGGGCGATGGCGGCATCGAACTGCAGCCAGGCCGGATTGCGTTCGACCAGCTGCTGCTGGAAATCATCACGCGGCAAGCGCCAGTCGCAGGCCATGCAGCGCACTTCATCGAGTCGGCCGTGCAGGTCGACGACTCGCTTGCTGCCGGCGCGCTGGTGCAGACGGTCGACGTTCTGGGTTACCAGCAGCTCGATCTGTTCCCGATGCTCAAGCTTTGCCAGGGCTCGGTGCGCGGTGTTTGGCAGGGCGCGACCAAAGTGCGGCCACCCGATCAAGCTGCGCGCCCAGTAGCGCTGGCGAGTAGCTGGTTCGTGCATGAAGGCCTGAAGCGTCACCGGCGGTGCGCGCTTCCACTGGCCCTCGCGGTCCCGATAGTCCGGGATGCCGGAGTCGGTGCTGACGCCGGCGCCGGTGAGCACGAACAAGCGCGGATGGGTTTCGATGAACTGCTGCAGCGGGGTCATGTCTTTCAAGCCGGATGACGTGCCCTGAGGCTGGCCGTCCGAGCATAGCCGAACCGGCAACCAGCTTCGCGGCGTGTGCCGAGGGCTGCCGCGGTCATCGAATCAGGCAGCCTCAGTCTGGACGGTGGCCGTCGCCGGCAGCGGGCTGCGGATGATGTGATCGAAGGCACTGAGTGCCGCCGTGGAACCGGCACCCATCGCCACCACGATCTGCTTGTACGGCACGGTGGTGGCGTCGCCGGCGGCAAACACGCCCGGCAGCGAGGTCTGGCCACGGTCGTCAATCACGATCTCGCCGCGGGGCGAAAGCTCGATCGTGCCCTTCAACCATTCCGTGTTCGGCAGCAAACCGATCTGCACGAAGATGCCGTCAAGCTCGAGACTGTGCATCACGCCATCGACGCGATCCTTGTAGACCAAACCGTTCACTCGCTGGCCGTCGCCCAGCACTTCGGTGCTGTGCGCGCTGACGATGACGTCGACATTCGGCAGGCTGCGCAACTTGCGCTGCAGGACTTCGTCGGCGCGCAGCTTGCTGTCGAATTCGACCAGGGTGACATGGGCCACGATGCCGGCCAGGTCGATTGCCGCCTCGACGCCGGAGTTGCCCCCGCCGATCACCGCCACGCGCTTGCCCTTGAACAGCGGGCCGTCGCAATGCGGGCAGTAGGCCACGCCCTTGTTGCGGTATTCGTCCTCGCCGGGCACGCCCATCTGGCGCCAGCGCGCGCCGGTGGAGAGGACGACCGTCTTCGACTTCAGCGTGGCGCCGTTGGCCAGCTGGATCTCGACCAGACCGCCCGTGGCATCGCTGGCGGGAATCAGTTTTTCCGCACGCTGCAGGTTCATCACATCCACGTCGTATTCGCGGACGTGCTGCTCGAACGCGGCGGCAAACTTGGGGCCTTCGGTATAGGTCACCGAGATGAAGTTCTCGATGCCCATCGTGTCCAGCACCTGGCCACCGAATCGTTCGGCCGCCAGACCAGTGCGAATACCCTTGCGCGCGGAATAGATCGCCGCTGCGGCGCCAGCCGGACCACCGCCGACCACCAGCACGTCGAACGCCTCCTTGGCCTTGAGCTTCCCGACTTCGCGGACGCTTGCGCCAGTGTCCAGTTTCGCGACGATTTGCTCGAGGGTCATACGGCCTTGGTCAAACGCCTCGCCGTTGAGAAAGATGGCCGGCACCGACATCACCTGACGGGCCTCGACTTCGTCCTGGTACAGCGCGCCGTCGATCGCCACGTGCCGGATACGCGGGTTGAGCACACTCATCAGGTTCAGCGCCTGCACCACGTCGGGGCAGCTCTGGCAGGACAGCGAGAAATAGGTCTCGAAGCGGAAATCGCCGTCGAGTTTGCGCACCTGTTCGATGGTATCGGCCGCGGCCCTGGACGGGTGGCCGCCGACCTGCAGCAAGGCCAGCACCAGCGAGGTGAACTCGTGGCCCAACGGGATGCCGGCGAAACGCACGCCGATGTCGGTGCCGACGCGGTTGATCGCGAACGAGGGCTTGCGCGCGTCGCCGTCGTCACGACGCAGGCTGATCTTGTCCGACAGCGCAGCGATCTCATGCAGCAGTTCGTCCAACTCACGCGACTTGGCGCTGTCGTCCAGCGAAGCGACCAGTTCGATCGGCTGGGTCAGCTTCTCCAGATAGGAGTGCAACTGCGATTTGAGGGTTGCGTCGAGCATGGCGAACACTCCGAAAGGGGATGCGGGGGAACACGAGGCGGGGATGGGACGCTTGGGACAGCGGCCGGCGCCGGGGGGAGGGCGGCCTGCGGGGGGAGGACAGGCCGGGCACGGGCCGCTGGCACAAGCATCCTGGGTGGAACCCGGGCGCCGCGGCGCCCGGGTTCGATACAACGTGACGCGGGGAAAATCAGATCTTGCCGACCAGATCCAGCGACGGCGCGAGGGTCTTGTCGCCCTCCTTCCACTTCGCCGGGCACACTTCATTCGGATGGGCGGCCACATACTGGGCGGCCTTGACCTTGCGCAGCAGCTCGCTGGCATCGCGGCCGATGCCGCCGGCGTTGATCTCGACGATCTGGATCTTGCCTTCCGGATCGATCACGAAGGTGCCGCGGTCGGCCATGCCGGCGTCTTCGATCAGCACGTCGAAATTGCGCGAGATGGCATGGGTCGGATCGCCGATCATGGTGTATTCGATCTTCTTGATCGCATCGGACGTGTCATGCCACGCCTTGTGCGAGAAGTGCGTGTCGGTGGAGACGCTGTAGATTTCCACGCCCATCTTCTTGAACTCGGCGTAGTTGTCGGCCAGGTCTTCAAGTTCGGTCGGGCAGACAAAGGTGAAGTCGGCCGGGTAGAAGAACACGACGGACCACTTGCCCTTCAAGTCGGCCTCGGTGACTTCGATGAACTTGCCGCTCTTGAACGCCTGGGCCTTGAAAGGTTTCACTTCGGTATTGATCAGGGACATCTTTGCTTGCTTCCCGTGGTGGTTGAAGAATGTGGATCATGCTACGACCCTCGGGGCGATATATCCAATTGATTATTGGCATCGCTTCGATTGGCTGTGGCTATCCATATGTAGGATCACACAGGGCGGCTTCAAGCCCCGTGAAGCCGCGGGAACAAATCTGGGCCTAAGGAGAGGCGGCGAGGCGGTCGCGCAGCTGATGATCGACCACCGCGGCAGTGACGATGTCGCTGCCCACGTTCACCGTGGTGCGCAACATGTCCAGGATGCGATCGACCCCGATGATGATGCCGATGCCTTCAGGCGGCACGCCAAAGGTCGCCAGCAGGCCGGCGATCAGCGGCAACGAGCCGCCGGGAATGCCGGCCACCGCCACCGCGCTCAATACGGCCAGCAGCATCAGGATGGCCTGGTGGACCAGAGTGAGCTCGACGCCGAAGGCCTGTGCCACGAACAACACCACGCAGCCTTCGAACAAGGCGGTGCCGCTCATGTTCATGGTGGCGCCCAGCGGCAGCACGAAGCCGGCGGTGCTGGGGGACAGCTTGAGATCGTCATGCGCGGTGGCCAGTGCGGCGGGCAGGGTGGCACTGCTCGAGCTGGTCGAGAAGGCGGTGATCAGCAGCGGACGCACCTGCCGGAAGAACGCCAGCGGCGAGCGATGCGCCAGGAAGCGCAGCCACACGGACATCGTGCCGAACAGGTGCAGCATCAGCGCTACCGCGCAACCGATCACGAAAACCGACAGGGTCAACAGGATGTCCAGGCCGACCTTGACGATCACGCTGTAGATCAAGGCCGGCACGGCATACGGAGCCAGTCGCAGCGCAAAGCCGACGATGCCGGTCATGACCTCGCTGATCATGTCCAGTGCGCCTTGCAGCTTGAGGCGTTTGTCTTCAGGCAGCTTGGTCGCCGCAGCACCCACCAGGATCGCGAACAGGATCAGAGGCAGCACATCGCCCAGCGAACCGCGGCTGTTGCCGACGAAGGCGCCGAACAGGTTGCGCGGCATGAACATCTCGACCACGGTCGCAAAGCTCATGCCAGGCTGGCTGGCCTTGGTGTCGACGGCCTGCATCGCGCTGCCGCCGTACTCCTGCATCAGTAGCGCCTGCGCGTCGGCAGCCAAGTGATGGCCGGGCTGCAGCAGGTTCATCATCAGCAGGCCGAGCGCGACGGCGATCAGCATGTTGGCCACGAACAGACCGAAGGTACGTCCGGCCAGCGGCCCCAGCTTGCCCAGGTCACCGAGCTGCGCCACACCGGAAGCAAGCGATGCGAATACCAGCGGGATCACCACGAAGAACAGCATGCGCAGGAAGATCTGCCCGAAGGGGTCGAGCACGGCGACCGACACCTTGCGCATCACGTCCAGTACCGGCGGGAATATTTCGCCGACGCCGAGGGTGATCAAGGCGGCGACCACGCCGATGGCGAGTCCCCAGAGGATGCGTGTGGCCAGCGGTCTGGAATTGGTCATGGGGCGAATGTACGTGGCCGTTGCCGGTTCGTCACCCCCCGAAGCGCGTCGGGTGGATCTTCGCGATGCGCTAAAATGCCGGTTTTACGCGGAGGTGTCATGGCACAGACAGCATCCCCCGGCGCGCGCTTCCGCGCGGCCGTCGCCGAGGAACAGCCACTGCAGGTGGTCGGCACGATCACCGCGTATGCAGCGCGGATGGCGCAGCGCACGGGTTTCAAGGCGATCTACCTGTCCGGTGGTGGTGTGGCGGCCAACTCGCTGGGCATGCCGGACCTGGGCATCAGCTCGATGGAGGACGTGCTCACCGACATCCGCCGGATCACCGACGTTTGCGATTTGCCGCTGCTGGTCGATGTGGACACGGGCTGGGGCGGGGCGTTCAATATCGCCCGCACGGTGCGCTCGCTGATCAAGGCAGGCGCCGGCGCGCTGCATATCGAGGACCAGGTGGCAGCCAAGCGTTGCGGCCACCGGCCGGGCAAGGCGATCGTGTCGAAGGACGAGATGGTCGACCGGGTCAAGGCGGCGGTGGATGCGCGCAGCGACGACCAATTCGTGATCATGGCGCGCACGGATTCGATCGCGGTGGAGGGCCTGGAGGCGGCAATCGAGCGCGCGCTCGCGTGTGTCGAGGCCGGTGCCGACATGATCTTCCCTGAGGCCATTTACACGCTGGAGCAGTACCGCCAGTTCAAGGCGGCGGTGAAGGTCCCGATCCTGGCCAACATCACCGAATTCGGCATGACTCCGTTGTTCACCCGCGAGGAGCTCGCCGGTGCCGATGTCGACATCATCCTGTACTGCTGCGGCGCCTATCGCGCCATGAACAAGGCGGCGCTGAATTTCTACGAGACCGTGCGTCGGGACGGCACGCAGCAAGCGGCCGTGCCCACGATGCAGACGCGCGAGGAGTTGTACGACTATCTCGACTACCACGCCTACGAGCGCAAACTTGACGACCTGTTCGGCGGTGGCAAGCCGGGCTGACTGACCTTTCTACGTCCACGGGATGGCCCGTCGACGCATCTTTCTCGATCGAGGTTCCCACGATGAGCGAAACGACCAAGTCCATGCCCAAACCCAAGAAATCGGTTGCCCTCTCCGGCGTGGCCGCCGGCAACACCGCGCTGTGCACCGTGGGCCGCAGCGGCAACGACCTGCACTACCGCGGTTACGACATCCATGACCTGGCGGCGAAGGGCTGCTTCGAGGAAGTGGCCTACCTGCTGGTGCATGGCGTCTTGCCGACCTGGACCGAACTGCAGAACTACAAGGCCCGGCTCAAGCGGCTGCGCGGCCTGCCGGCGCCGGTGAAGGCGGCGATGGAGCTGCTGCCGGCCGCCACCCACCCGATGGACGTGCTGCGTACCGGTTGTTCGGTACTCGGTAACGTGCTGCCGGAGAAGGATGACCATAACGCCACCGGAGCGCGGGAAATCGCCGACCGACTGATGGCCAGCTTCGGCTCCATGCTGCTGTACTGGTATCACTTCAGCCACAACGGCAAGCGCATCGAGACCGAGACCAGGGACGACTCGATCGCCGCGCATTTCCTGCACCTGCTGCATGGCCAACCGCCCAGTGAACTGCACGCCCACGCGCTGGATAAGTCGCTGGTGCTGTACGCCGAGCACGAATTCAATGCGTCGACTTTTGCCGCGCGTGTCATCGCCGGTACCGGTTCGGACATGTATTCCGCGATCACCGGTGCGATCGGCGCCCTGCGCGGCCCCAAGCACGGCGGCGCCAACGAAGTGGCGATGGAGATCATCTCGCGCTATCGCAGCGCCGACGAGGCGGAAGCCGACATCCGGGCCCGCGTGGAGCGCAAGGAGATCATCATCGGTTTCGGTCATCCGGTGTACACGGTCTCCGACCCGCGCAACGAGATCATCAAGGAGATCTCGCGCAAACTCTGCACCGACGGCGGCAACCCGACCCTGTTCGACGTGTCGGAGCGGATCGAGCAGGTGATGGCCCAGGTCAAGAAGATGTTCCCCAATCTGGACTGGTTCTCGGCCAGCACCTACCACATGATGGGCGTGCCCACGGCGATGTTCACGCCGCTCTTCGTGATCTCGCGCACCGCCGGCTGGAGCGCGCACGTGATCGAGCAGCGCCAGGACGGCAAGATCATCCGTCCCAGCGCCAACTACACCGGCCCGGAGGATCTGGCCTACGTGCCGATCGACAAGCGCTGAGAGCTGCCTGATAGAGCGAGAACAATGGCGCCGTTAGGCGCCATTGTTCGTTTCAGGGCAGGGCGGGATCGGCTTGATCGTCCGCGACATACTCGAGCAGATCGCCCGGCTGGCAATCCAGCGCGGCGCAGATTGCCTCGAGCGTTCCGAAGCGCACCCCTTTCACCTTGCCCTGCTTGAGCAGTGACAGATTTGCCTCGGTGATCCCTATGGTGGCCGCCAGATCCTTGGACTTCATCTTGCGCCGGGCCAGCATCACGTCTACCTGCACGATGATCGGCATCAGACGAACTCCCGGTTTTCCTCGGCCGCGCGGGCGCCTTCGCCTATCACGTCCGCGACGACATAGGCCAGGATGGCGGCGACGAAGGTCCCCCAGAAGCCGAGGCTGAAGCTGAAGTCGTATCCCTTGAGCTGACTGGCGGCGATCAGCCCGGCCGCGAAACCGATCACGATATTGGCGACCAGCGCACGGCCCAGCCACAGGAAGCGACGGGCCACGAGGAAACTGAGCGGGGGCTGTGTGTACAACGCGTAACCAAGTCGGCGCAGGCACACGATCGGAGCCAGGTTGGCGGCCAGCGTCAGCAGCCATGCCAAGACGAGTGCGGGCGCATCGATCGGCTTGCTCGCCGCCGCCCAATGCCAGTACTTCAGGAAATGTTGCGACAACGGAGCATCGTTGGAGGGGGTGCCGGAGGCGCGCCAGACAACCAGGGCAATCACCAGCCACCAGATCACCACGAAAAAACCGAGCAGGCTGGCCAGCGACATCAGGTTGCGTGCGCGACGCCGGGTACGGGTGAGGGTGCTATCGGCAGATGGGCCGCGCTGCTTGCTGAAAAAGCTCCGCAAGGAGTGACTTCCGGTGTCGATCGGCATGAGCTTGTTTCCTGTTGGCGACGATGAATTATCATAAAACAATAATTAATCATCACGCAACAGTTTTAGCCCTGCTTTGCTCGTTGCCGCTGTTCGGCCCACCAACCCAGCGCGCAGATACCGATCACCAGCGCCGCGTCCAGCGCCCACACGGCCCATGGATAGCTGTCGAACCACGGGCGCAGTAAATGATCGCTGGAGATCATCCGGGCGGATGTCCAGGCGATCGCCGCGGCGCCGATATAGATGATGATCGGGAACCGTTCCATGAGCTTCAGGATCAGGGTGGATCCCCATACGATCAGCGGCACGGTGATAAGCAGGCCGATGATGACGAGGCCCAGGTGGCCCTTGGAAGCGCCTGCAATGGCGAGCACATTGTCCAGGCCCATCAGGGCGTCCGCTACGATGATGGTGCGCAGCGCTTGCCAGAAGGTATGCGCGACGCGAATCTCGGGATCGTCCTCGGCGCGATGGCGGAGCAAATTCCAGGCAATCGGCAGCAACAGCACGCCGCCCGCCAGAAGCAGTCCCGGGAGCTTCAGCAGGTACACCACACCGGCGGTGAGCAGGAAGCGCACCGCGATAGCCCCGAACGTACCCCAGAATATGGCCTTTTTCTGGAGTGCCTTCGGCAGACGGCTGGCCGCCATCGCGATGACTATGGCGTTGTCGCCCGCCAGCACGAGGTCAAGGAGGATGATGGCCAGCAGGCCTGAGATGAAATCGGGATGGAAGAGATCCATGCAGCGTTCCTTGGCGCGTCCAGACAATGCGGCAGCCACGGACGCGCGCGGCCCGTGACCACCACAAAAGTCTCGCTCGCAACCAAGGCTGCCGCAGTGACCGGGGCGAGGCGTCGCCCGTGCTGACGATCACTGCACCGTGGCGAGGAGCGCCACGGGAACTACTCCCTTTCGAGGGTGCAGTGATTGTCGGGTTGGCGGGCCCTCGCGGTCAAGGCACGCCCGGCGGCAGTCGGCTAAAATGTCCGTTTTCCCCGCCGCGAGATTCAACATGAGTGCGCACGACATCCGTTCTGCCGTCCGTCCCGATCCCGACCAGCCGCTGGTCGACATCGCCGATTACGTGGTCGACTACCAGATCGACTCGAAGGAGGCCTACGACACCGCGCGCTACATGCTGCTCGACTCCCTGGGCACCGCGATGCTGGCGATGAAGTTCCCCGAATGCGTCAAGCATCTGGGGCCGCTGGTACCGGGCGCCACGCTGCCTGGCGGCGCGCGCGTACCGGGTACCAGCCATGAGCTGGATCCGGTGCAGGCGGCGTTCGCGATCGGCACCCAGATCCGCTGGCTGGATTTCAACGATACCTGGCTGGCCGCCGAATGGGGCCATCCGTCGGACAACCTCGGCAGCATCCTGGCCGTGGGCGACTACCTCAGCCGCCAGGCCGAGCGGGAAGGCGGCCGACCTCTGACCGTGCGCGACGTGCTGGGCTATGCGATCAAGGCACACGAAATCCAGGGCTGCTACGCCTTGCTCAACAGTTTTAACCGGGTGGGCCAGGATCATGTGATCCTGGTGCGGCTGGCTTCCACCGCGGTCGCCACAGCGATGCTCGGCGGCAACAAGGAGCAGATCACCTCGGCCGTGTCGCACAGCTGGATCGACAACGGCGCATTGCGCACCTATCGCCACGCGCCGAACACCGGCCCGCGCAAGAGCTGGGCTGCCGGCGATGCCTGCCGTCGCGCGGTCACCCACGCGATCAATGCGGTCTATCGCGGCGTGGTTGGCTACCCGTCGGCGCTGTCGGCCAAGACCTGGGGCTTCTACGACGTGGCATTCGGCGGCAAGCCGTTCGAGTTCGAGCGTCCGTTCGGCAGTTACGTGATGGAGAACGTGCTGTTCAAGATCAGCTACCCGGCCGAATTCCACGCGCAGACGGCGGTGGAGTGCGCCATGCAGTTGCATGGCGAAGTCGCCGGCAAGCTCGATCAGATCGAGAAGATCGTGATCGAGACCCAGGAAGCCGGTTGCCGCATCATCGACAAGACCGGCCCGCTGGCCAACTACGCCGATCGCGACCACTGCATCCAGTACATGGTGGCGGTGCCGCTGATCTTCGGCCAGCTGGTGGCCAGCGACTACAACGACGATGTGGCCGCCGACCCGCGCATCGACGCCCTGCGCGACAAGATGACGGTGACCGAAAATCCGCAGTTCACGCGGGATTACTTCGATCCGGCCAAGCGCTACATCGGCAACTCGGTGCAGGTGTTCTTCAAGGACGGCAGCAGCACGGAAAAAGTGTCGATCGATTATCCGATCGGTCACCGCAAGCGGCGCGCCGAGGGCATCCCGGTGCTGCTGCAGAAATTCGAGGCGGCGATGCGCGGGCACCTGCCGGCACATCAGGTCCAGGCGATCATGGACGCGACCAGCGACCCGGCCAGTCTGGATGCAATGCCTTTACAGCAGTTTCTGCGGCTCTTCACATTGTAGGCACGGTCAATATGGATGATCGGCGCGGGTGGACTGACCTTCGATTTGCTGGTGACGGGGTGATTTCCGGGCACCGGTCCTTCGGCGACGCCCTTCAGTCCGGCTTGATCCCTACCTGAACGGAGTATCACCGAATGTTATTGGTTGGTAGTTGAAAGTGCTGATGGCTTAACGTTTTTGCTACAATGTGTGCGGCCTGTCACAACTTGCTAAGAGGCTGGGGTTGGTGAAGGCCGAAGTAATTGTTAATTGAAGTTCTGACGCGCGACTTCCGGTGGGGGTCGAACGGACGCGAAATCCTAATAATTGAGGAGACACCTGATGAAACGTAAGGGCTTGTATTTTCTGATTGCGCTGGCCCTGGGCGGCGTGGGTGCCGTTCATGCGCAAGACACCAGTGCCGCGCCCGCCGACTCGTCCAGCAGAATGGCGACTTCGTCCTATGACGGGCGCTGGTATATCGCCCCGACCGTGGGTGGCTATGTCAACGACAACGAGCGCAACACCAACAGCCGCCAGATCTATTACGGTCTGGGTTTCGGTCGATTCCTTTCGCCGAACATGTCGCTCGATGTGTTCGCGGATCGCACCAAGCGGAGAATGGACAATGGTCCCGCCAACGGCGGTGGTCACAGCTCCAACTCCTGGGCCAGCACGGCGATCGGCGTTGCGGCGCGCTTCTATGCGGGTGACTGGAACGCATGGCGCCCCTACGGCCTCGTCGGCGTGATGGGCAGCCATCATCAGAACATGAATGACAATGGCTGGGGTCCGGCTGCGGAACTTGGCGGTGGTCTGTCCAAGACGGTCAGCGACAGCTCGGACATTCGTCTGGAAGCCGGCTATCGTTTCGAGTGGGACAAGGACACCAACCCGAACAACAGCAGCTACGGTGACTGGTTTGTCGGCTTCAGCGTGGTGTCGCGCTTTGGCGCGCCAGCCGCCGCCCCGGCTCCGGTCGCGGTCGCCCCGGCTCCGGTTCAGCCCGATTGCTCCACGCTCGACAGCGACAATGACGGTGTGAACGACTGCGAAGACAAGTGCCCGGCTACGGCTGCCGGTACGATCGTCGGGCCGGATGGTTGCCCGCAGAAGGTCGTGATCGATCTGCGTGGTGTGAACTTCAAGTTCGACCGTCCGAAGGTTGGCGAAACCGACATTTCCAAGTCGCTGGCCGAGCCGACTGCCGATTCCATCTCGGTGCTGAACCAGGCCGTCGATACCCTGCAGCGTTACCCGCAGGTGCATGTGACGGTTGCCGGTTACACCGACTCCAAGGGTACTGACGCGTACAACCAGAAGCTGTCGGAGCGTCGCGCCAAGATCGTGTACGACTACCTGACCAGCCACGGCATCGACGCCAGCCGCCTGGAAGGCCCGATCGGCCACGGTGAGAACGACCCGATCGGTGACAATGACACCGACGCCGGTCGTGCACAGAACCGTCGCACGGAGTTGCAGGTCAAGCAGTAATCGAACCTTGCTGAAGTAGTATGAAAAGCCCGGCTTCGGCCGGGCTTTTTTTATTATCCGGATGGAAAGCGTACTGACGTAAATTCCTCCTGTTCTCCAGCGCGATCACAAACCCCGTTTCGACTCCGCTTAAACGCCGACCTGCCGCAAATGCCTCGACAGCCGCCCCGACCCCCTCGTTCGACGGTGTCTTCGGTTCAGACACCGAGACACGGTCTGGCTCGCGTGATGTCGAAACTTGGTGTCTGTTCGCGCAGTCGTGCAGAGCAATGGGTTCGTGCGGGGCGGGTAAGCGTGGACGGTCGCGTAATCCTTGATCCGTATCATCCGACCCTCATCAACCGGCAGACGATTGCAGTTGACGGACAGGCGGTGGAGTCGGCCGAGAGCGTCTATGTCGCTTTCAACAAGCCGCGTGGGCTGGTGGTGAGTGCTTCCGATGAACAGGGTCGGGCCACTGTGTACACGGCGCTAGCCAAGGCCGGGCTGCCATGGCTGGGGCCGGTAGGTCGGCTGGACAAGGCGAGTGAAGGGTTGTTGCTGCTCAGCAATGACACGGGCTGGGCCGCAGCCATCACCGATCCCGTCAGCCATCTGGAAAAAACCTACCATGTGCAGGTGTCCGGACAGCCGGATGCGGCCATGCTGGCTGCCATGCAGTCGGGTATTGTTGATGCAGGTGAGAAGCTCAAGGTTCGGCGTGCGACCTTGTTGCGTGCGGGTGATCGGAACGCGTGGCTCGAGATCGTGCTGGACGAAGGGCGCAACCGACATATCCGCCGGTTGTTGGCTGCACTGGGTTTCGACGTGAAACGCTTGATCCGGGTCGCGATCGGTCCGCTGCCGCTGGGCGATTTGCCGAAGGGTCACTGGCGACAGTTGAGCGCAGACGAAGCGCGTTCGCTCACGACGCCTTCGACCCGTCGGTAGCACTCCGCCGGCAACCGATGCTCGCCGAACACCGAACACCGAACACCGGTCCGCGGAATCCAACCCTCCCCGTCAGCCTTCAGACCCTAATCACACCCAGCTTCCGCCCCACCTTGGTGAACGCCGCGATGGCCCGGTCCAGATGTGCACGGGTATGCGCTGCACTCATCTGGGTGCGAATTCGAGCCTGACCCTTGGGTACCACCGGGAAGAAGAACCCGGTGACGTAGATGCCTTCTTCCAGCAGTTCGGCGGCCATCGCCTGGGCCTGTTTCGCGTCGTGGATCATTACCGGAACGATCGGATGCACGCCTGGCTTGATATCGAAGCCTGCGGCGGTCATCTGTTGGCGGAAGTAGCGCGTATTGTCCTTGAGTTTCTCACGCAGATCGTCGGCGCTGGACAGCATGTCGAATACCTTGATCGCCGCTGCAACCACGTGTGGCGGCAACGAATTGGAGAACAGGTAAGGGCGCGAGCGCTGGCGCAGCAGTTCGATCACATCCTTGTGGCCGGTAGTGAACCCGCCCAGGGCACCGCCGAGTGCCTTGCCCAGGGTGCCGGTGAAAATATCGATCTTGTCCATCACGCCGTGGACCTCGGCCGCGCCGCGGCCGGTGTCGCCGAGAAATCCCGTGCAATGGCATTCGTCGATGTGCACCAGCGCGCCGTACTTCGCTGCCAGCGCAGTGATTTCATCCAGCTTCGCGATGAATCCGTCCATCGAGAACGTGCCGTCGGTCGTGATCAGCTTGGTACGTGCCCCGGCCGCGTCGGCTGCCTGCAGCTGCTTCTCCAGGTCGGCCATGTCGCTGTTGGCGTAACGGTAACGTTGCGCCTTGCACAACCGGATGCCGTCGATGATCGAGGCGTGGTTGAGCGCGTCGGAGATCACCGCGTCCTCCTCGCCCAGTAGCGGTTCGAACAGGCCACCGTTCGCATCGAAGCAGGCGGCGTAGAGGATGGTGTCCTCCGTGCCGAAAAAGTCGGCGATCTTCGCCTCCAGCTGCTTGTGCAGGTCTTGCGTACCGCAGATGAAACGCACGCTGGCCATGCCAAAGCCGTGGCTGTCGAGCGCCTGCTTGGCTGCGGCGATCACGTCCGGATGGTCTGCCAGGCCAAGGTAATTGTTGGCGCAGAAGTTCAATACCTTGCGTCCGCCTTCGAGCTCGATCTCGGCCGATTGCGGCGAGGTGATCACGCGTTCGGCCTTGAACAGGCCCTGTTCGCGAATGGACTCCAGTTCGCTGGCGTAGCGGTCTTTGGCGGTATAGGTCATGGGGAAGCCGGGATTGGGGAATGGGGAATGGGGAATGGGGATTCGGGAGTGGTTAGATGGAAACGGGCTCTTTCGAATCCCGGATCCCCAATCCCGAATCCCGGCACTTCAGTGCCAACTGCAGACGACTTTGCCGCAGTGGCCGACATCCATCAGGTCAAAGCCCTTCTGGAAGTCGTCGATATGGATCTGGTGGGTGAGGACTTTCTGCAGCGGAAAACCGGTCAGCACCATCTGGGTCATCTTGTACCAGGTTTCGTACATGCGCCGGCCGTAGATGCCTTGCAGGGTGAGACCCTTGAAGATCACCCGGTCCCAGTCGATACCGGCGCCCCTGGGCATGATGCCGAGCATCGCCACTTTGCCGCCGTGGTACATGCATTCGAGCATGTCGTTGAAGGCGCGCGGGTTGCCGCTCATTTCCAGGCCGACATCGAAGCCTTCCATGTGCAAGTCCTTCATCACGTCCTTGATTGACTGGTTGGTGACGTTGACGACCCGGGTGGCGCCCATGTCGGCGGCCAGCTTGAGACGAAAATCGTTGACGTCGGTGACCACCACGTTGCGTGCGCCCACGTGCTTGGCGATGCCTGCGGCGATGATGCCGATGGGACCTGCGCCGGTGATCAGCACGTCCTCGCCGATCAGGTCGAATTCCAGCGCGCAATGCGCGGCATTGCCGTAGGGGTCGAAGAATGCCGCCAGTTCGGACGGAATCTGGTCGGGGATCGGCCACAGGTTCGACGCCGGCATGCTCATGTACTCGGCGAACGCGCCATTGCGGTTCACGCCGATGCCGACGGTATTGGGGCACAGATGCTGGCGACCGGCGCGGCAGTTGCGACAATGGCCGCAAACGATGTGGCCTTCGGCGGATACGCGGTCACCGACCTTGTAGCCGGTCACGCCCGGGCCGATCTCGACGACACGACCGACGAATTCATGCCCAATGGTGAGGCCGGGAGTGATCGTGCGCTGGCTCCACTCGTCCCACTTGTAGATGTGCAGGTCGGTGCCGCAGATCGCCGTCTTCTCGATCTTGATCAGCACCTCGTTGGGACCGACCTGCGGTAGCGGTACTTCTTCCATCCAGATGCCCACTTCGGGCTTGCGCTTGACCAGGGCTTTCATTGTCTGCGGCATGGGAGCGTCCATCGGTTGCCCCGCGAACGGGGTAGGAGAAACGTCCATTATAGGGTGCTACCGCGAGCTTTCCGGCGAAGGCGCGGTTGGCAGCGCTGATCAGGACTGCGCGGGCGTGGGACACTGCCCTCAGAATGGCGTACCTGAACGACCAGTCCGGGCATGACTTGCGGCATATGCCTTTTGCGGCTCGGGTGGGGCATAAGTCGTAAGTTATTGCGTTTTCGTTCCGCCCGCTCTGGTGAGACGGGTGCCCCACAGGAGAACATCTTGCGTCGTTTATTGCTCGCCGCCGCCGTATCCGTCAGTTTCATCTCGTCCGCCCATGCCGTCGAAGGCATGTGGCAGCCCGCCCAGCTCCCGGGTATCGCTGCCACGTTGCAGCAGCATGGCCTGAAGCTCGATCCGAAGTCGTTGACGGATCTCACCGCCTATCCGATGGGTGCGATCGTCAGCCTGGGCGGCTGCACGGCGTCATTTGTTTCGCCCGAGGGTCTGGTGGTCAGCAACCATCACTGCGTCTACGGTGCCTTGCAGTTGAACTCCACGCCGGAAAACAACCTGATCGAAAAGGGCTTTCTGGCGAAGACCAAGGCTGATGAACTGTCGGCCGGGCCGTCTGCGCGGGTCTTTGTCACCGAGGAAATCCGCGACGTCACGCCAGACATCACCGCGAAGCTCAATGACTCGATGAGCGGCGCCGATCGCTACAAGGCGATCGAGATGGCGATCAAGGAACAGGTGCAGGGCTGCGAGAGCGACGGCTATCGGTGCGACGTCTACTCGTTCCATGGTGGCTACAGCTACCATTTGATCAAACAGCTGGAGATCAAGGACGTGCGGCTTGTCTATGCGCCGGCCAATTCCATCGGCAAGTTTGGTGGTGATGTCGACAACTGGATGTGGCCGCGCCACACCGGTGATTTCGGCTACTTGCGAGCCTATGTATCGAAGGACGGCAAGTCGGCGCCATTCTCCAAAGACAATGTCCCGTACCAGCCGAAGCACGTACTCAAGGTCAATCCGAAAGGCGTGGAAAACGGCGATTACGTGATGGTGGTCGGCTATCCGGGCCGTACCAATCGTTACCGACTTGCCGAAGAAGTGCAGGGCGCGATCGACTGGACGTACCCCACCCAGATCAAGGTTTACGAAGACACGCTCAACATCATCAACACCGCGGGCAAGGCCGATCCCGCGGTAGCGGTGAAGTACGCCAGCATGGTCGCCAGCCTGAACAACTACCTGAAGAATTTCGGTGGTCAGCTGGAAGGTCTGCATCGTGCCGACGCGGTCAAGGTCAAGCGCGCGCAGGAGGCGAGTCTGGAAGCATGGTTGAAGCAGCAAGGCGGTGCCGAGAACGCTGCGCTGGCGGCCGACATCGGCAAGTTGCGCCAGCAGATTGCCGCCAATGAGGCCAATCGCGAGCGCAACCTGGCGATCGGCCTGGTCAATCGCGCCTCGATGTTCAGTACGGCAGTGCGCCTGACCCATCTGGCCAAGGAGCGTCCGAAGGCCGACCTGGATCGCGATGCCGGCTATCAGCAGCGGGACTGGGTACGCATCGAGGGCGGCCTCAGGCAGATGGATCGGCGCTTCGATCCGAAGGTCGACCAGCAACTGATGGTCTATGGCCTCACGCGCTACGTGGCGCTGCCGCAGGCGCAGCGTTTGCCCGCGCTGGACGCCTGGCTGGCCGGCGCGAAAACCGAGTCGCAGCTGAAGGCGAAGGTGGCCGCCCTGTATGCGGGAAGCAAGCTGGATGGGGTCGATCAGCGCCTCAAGTGGTTCAACGCCGACAGCAAGGCGATCCAAGCCAGCAGCGACAGCATGCTCAAGCTGGCCCGTGCGGTGCAGCCGCAGCTGAAGCAGCTGAGCGACGAGTCTGACGCGCGGGATGGCGAGTTGAGCAAACTGCGCCCGCGCTACATGCAGGCGATGATCGCCTGGAAGGATTCGCAGAAGCTGCCGGTCTATCCGGACGCGAACGGCTCGCTGCGGGTCACCTTCGGCAACGTGCAGGGGGTGGCGCCACGCGACGGCGTGAGCTACGCACCGTTCACCACCGTGCAGGGGATTGTCGAGAAGAACACCGGCGTATGGCCATTCAACGCACCCGACGCCGAGATCGCCGCGATCAAGGCGAACGCCTTCGATGGCTACGCCTCACCGAAACAGGGCACGCTGCCGGTCGATTTCCTGGCCGACCTGGACATCACCGGCGGCAACTCTGGCTCGCCGGCGATGGATGCCAACGGTCAACTGGTCGGTCTCGCCTTTGACGGCAACTGGGAATCCGTCAGTGGCGACTGGCTGTTCAACCCCGAGCTCAACCGCTCGATCCAGGTCGATGTGCGCTACATGCTGTGGGTGATGCACCACCTCGATCACGCCGACAACCTGCTCAAGGAAATGGGCGTGCCGGCCACCTGAGTCGGCAGTTTGTGCTGCGCGTGTTTTGCAGGTGCGCACCCTGGGCGCGATGCTCTGGATCATGAAGAGGTGTCGCGCACAGGGTGCGCTCCAACCGAATCGGTACGCCGTTACACTGCGCGGATGCCCATCGATACCCGCCCGCTCGCCATCTTCCTGATGGGCCCGACTGCATCGGGCAAGACGGCGCTGGCGTGCGAACTGAGCGACCGTTTCCCGCTGGACCTGGTCAGCGTCGATTCGGCGCTGGTCTATCGCGGCATGGACATCGGCACGGCGAAGCCGGACCCGGAGACCTTGGCGCGCCATCCGCACGCTCTGGTCGATATCCGTGATCCGGCCG
Organism: Rhodanobacter sp. G2-10; assembly: GCF_055809185.1. NCBI lineage: Bacteria > Pseudomonadati > Pseudomonadota > Gammaproteobacteria > Lysobacterales > Rhodanobacteraceae > Rhodanobacter > Rhodanobacter sp. G2-10. Next base: position 1,568,373 of record NZ_CM147900.1, read on the forward strand.
AGCCGTATTCGGCGGCTGATTTTTCGGTCGATGCACGGTCGGTGATGCGCGAGATCAGCCAGCGGGACAGGGTGCCGTTGCTGGTCGGCGGTACCGGGCTTTATTTCCGCGCCTTGCAGCAGGGGCTGTCCGACTTGCCCGAAGCGGATCCGGCGACGCGGGCCCGGCTGGGCGCCGAAGCGCAACACGTGGGTTGGTCAGCCATGCATGAGCGTCTGGCCCGCATCGATCCGGTGGCTGCCGGCCGCATCGCCAGCAATGATACGCAGCGGCTGCAGCGGGCGCTCGAGGTGTTCGAGTTGACCGGTCGGCCACTGTCCGAATTGCAGCGTCGCGGCTCGCCGGGACGCTTTCCGTGGCGAGTGCTCAAACTGGCGCTGCTTCCCGCCGAGCGGCAGCGGCTGCATGAACGCATCGCGCGACGGTTCGATGCCATGCTGCACGAAGGTTTTCTCGACGAGGTGCGTGCGCTTCGAGTGCGAGGCGATCTTCACGCCGAGCTGCCGGCGATCCGTGCGGTCGGTTACCGGCAGGCCTGGGAGCACCTGGATGGCCTGCTCGATGCCGGGGAATTTCGCGAGCGCGCCATTTTTGCCACCCGCCAGCTTGCCAAGCGGCAGATCACCTGGTTGCGCAGTGATCATGGTGCCCGGATGTTCGAGCCCGATCAGCCGGCCTTGGTTGAGCACGTCGCCACCGCCGTTCGGCTGTTTCTGAATGGATCGGTCGACGTGGCGCCCCCAGCGTGACCCAGCGCACTTGTCCGGCGAGAAAATGTTCTTTCATCAAGCATTTGAAAGCGGTTAACATCCAGTCATGTTGGACCGGGGCGCCGCAGGCGTTTTTTCTCCGGTCTGTTCGTGGCAAGGGGAGAACAAGAAATGTCCAAGGGGCAATCGTTGCAGGATCCGTTCTTGAATGCGTTGCGGCGTGAGCGCGTGCCGGTAGCGATCTATCTGGTCAACGGCATCAAGTTGCAAGGTACGGTGGAGTCGTTCGACCAGTTTGTGGTGTTGCTGCGCAACCAGGTCAGCCAGATGGTCTACAAGCACGCCATTTCCACCGTGGTGCCGAGCCGCAACGTGCGCATCGGCAATGGCCACGACGGCCATGAAAGCCATGACCAGCAGTCGGACGACGCTGTCGCGGCCCACGAAAGCGCTTGATTCCGCGACGGTCTGCCCGCATGACGTTGGTTTGTTCCTGAAGGATCACGTCCACTCGTGTTTGACCGACAGAAGAAAGGCGATCGCGCGCTCCTGGTCCTGCCGCATTCGCGCGGCGCCGGCGACGTGGCGCGACGGACCGAGGAGTTCACCGAGCTGGTGAAGTCGGCCGGTGCCGAAGTGCTGGGGGCTGTCAGCGCCCGCGTCGAGGATCCCAACCCCCGCTATTACATCGGCAGCGGCAAGGCCAACGAAGTCGCCGAGGCGGCCCGCGCGCTGGAGGCCGACCTGGTGCTGGTCGACCATCTGTTGACTCCGGTGCAGGAGCGCAACCTCGAGAAGCACCTGGGGGTGCGTGTGGTCGACCGTGCCGGCTTGATCCTCGACATCTTCGCCCAGCGTGCCCGCTCGCATGAAGGCAAGCTGGAAGTGGAGCTGGCCCAGCTCAAGCATCTGGCCACCCGCCTGGTGCGCGGCTGGACCCATCTGGACACGCAGCGCGGTGGTGCCATCGGCAACCGTGGCCCGGGTGAGACCCAGTTGGAGACTGACCGTCGACTGCTGGGCGAGCGCGTCAAGCAGCTCACCCGGCGGCTTGAAAAGGTCCAGGTCCAGCGCGGCCAGCAGCGCCGTGCGCGGCTGCGCAACACGGTGCCGCGGGTGGCCCTGGTCGGTTACACCAACGCCGGCAAGTCGACGCTGTTCAATGCGCTGACGACCGGTGACGTCTATGCTGCCGACCAGCTGTTTGCCACGCTCGATCCCACCGTGCGCAAGCTGGATGACCTCAGCTGCGGCCCGGCCGTGATTGCCGATACGGTCGGCTTCATCCGCGAGCTGCCGCACGACCTGGTGGCCGCCTTCCGCGCCACCCTGGCCGAGGCGCGTGACGCCGACCTGTTGTTGCACGTCAGCGATGCCGCCGACGAGGAACGGGAGCGGTTGCATCAGGTGGTCGACACGGTGCTTGAAGAAATCGATGCCGGCGACGTGCCCCAGTTGAACGTGATGAACAAGATCGACCTCGCCGGCACGGAACCGCGAATCGAGCGGGATGGCAGCGGCAAGCCGTTCCGGGTGTGGCTGTCCGCCGCTACTGGCGCCGGTCTCGACCTGCTGCGGCAGGCGCTGGGCGAGCTGCTGGGCGGAGAACGGGTGCAATCCGCACTGCGTTTGCCGCTGTCGGCGGGGCGCCTGCATGCCCGGCTGAAGGCTGCCGGCGCCATCACTGGCGAGACGGTCGACGAATACGGCTGGCAACTGGATATCGACGCGCCGCGCAGCGTGATCGCTCCACTCAGTGGCGGCAACCTGGCCGAAGCACAGCTGTTGCGGGGGCTGCTCGATGAGGTCGGTTGAGGCCGTTTCCGCCGGACGTTGCCAGTCGACTCTGATAGAATCCCACCTGTTTGCGCGCTGCGCGATGCTGCGTGGCGGGTTACGTTGCCGGCCGGGGTTCACCCGGATGGCTCAATGCAAGTTCCGGCCGTCGTTGCCGGCCTCCCGACGGCTCCAAGGAGACTGACTCGTGGCATGGAATGAACCCGGAAAGAGCGGGCAGAATGATCCGTGGAACCGCAAGCGCCCGACCGGCAAATCGGCGTTGGACGACCTGCTGGCGAAGCTGAAGAACCGTGGCGGCAAATTTGGCCAGGGGCCAGGCGGCATCCTGACCGGAATCCTCGTCCTGATCGTGGTCGGCCTGCTGTTCAGCAGCTACACCATTGTCGGCGCGCGCCAGCAAGGCGTGGTATTGCGTTTCGGGCAGTATTCGCGAACCTTGCCACCCGGCTTTCACCTGAAGCTGCCGCAGCCGATCGAATCGGTCACCAAGGTCGAGGCCACGCGGATCCGCTCGGTCAACGACAAGGTGGCCATGCTGACCCGTGACGAGAACATCATCACGATCGACTTCACCGTGCAGTACCAGGTGGACGATTCGCGCAAGTACCTGTTTTCGCTGACCGATCCGGACGGCACCATCAGTGCCGCGGCCGAAGCCGCCGTGCGCGGCGTGATCGGTGGCAGCGACATGGATCAGGTGTTGTCCGCCGCTGGCGCCAACCTGGTGACCAGGGCGCAGGAGGCTCTGCAGAGAACCATGGACAGCTACGACTCGGGGCTGCGGGTGACTGAAGTCAGCTTCCAGAACGTGGCACCGCCGGATGAGGTGAAGGATGCGTTCGACGACGTCAACAACGCCCGCGAGGACAAGCAGAGCATCGAGAACGCGGCGTTGGCGTACTCCAGCAAGGTCGTTCCGGTCGCGCGCGGCGAAGCGTCCCGCATCGCGGCCGAGGCTGCTGGTTACCAGGCCGAGCGGATCGCGCGTGCAGAGGGCGACACGGCGCGCTTCGACTTGATGCTGGCCCAGTACAAGGCGGCGCCAGCGGTGACGCGCAAGCGGTTGTGGCTGGAAACCATGGAGCAGGTGATGGCCCACAACACCAAGGTGGTCGACGATTCCAGCGGCCGCAACATCATCAATTTGCCTTCGACTCAAGGATCGACCACCTCCACGGGGTCCTCTGGTCAGATGGGCGCCGTCGTCTCGGCGCCATCGTCCGCCAGCAGTGCCAATGACAAGGGAGCGCAATGATGAAGAGGATCGTTGCCGCCGTTGTCGCGTTCGTGGTGATCATGCTCGGTTTGAGCAGCATGTTCGTGGTCAGTGAAGGCCATAGTGCGTTGGTGCTGCAGTTCGGCCGCATCGTGCAGACCGACTATCAGCCGGGACTGCACTTCAAGCTGCCGGTGATCCAGCAGGTGATTCATTTCGACAAGCGCATTCTGTCGCTGGATGCACCACCGGAGCGCTACTTCACCTCGGAGAAGAAGAGCGTCAACGTCGACTTTTACGTCAAGTGGCGCATTGTCGACAACGCCAAGTATTACCGCGCTACTGGCGGCGATCGCCTTCAGGCTGCGCAGCGGCTGACCCCGATCGTGAAAGACGCATTGCGTTTCGAGTTCAACGCGCGCACCTTGCCCGACCTGATTTCCGGCGGACGCAAGGACATCACCGAGCGTGTGCGGGCCCAGACCGATGCGTCGGCGCGCAAGAACCTGGGCATCGCCGTGGTCGACGTGCGAATCAAGCGCATCGATTTGCCCAACGAGGTCAGTGAGTCGGTCTACAAGCGGATGCGCGCGGAACGACTGCAGCTGGCCAACGAGCTTCGCTATACCGGCCAGGAATCGGCTGCCAAGATCAAGGCCGATGCCGATCGCCAGGCACAGGTGCTGAAGGCGGATGCCAACCGCGATGCGGCCAAGGTGAAAGGCGAGGGCGATGCAAAGGCCGCTCAGATCTACGCGCACTCCTACAACCAGGACCCGGAGTTCTACGCCTTCTACCGCAGCCTGGCCGCCTATCGGGCGTCGATGGAAGACGGCAAGGGTGTGCTGATACTCAAGCCGGATTCCCCGTTCCTGCACTACTTCGGCGATCCTGCGCCGAAAAAATAGGTCCGAAGTAGTGGAAATCGGGCCGCCATAGTGAGCAGCATTCACGGCCGCGCTCCCTCTGATCGGGGGCGCCCGTCTCCCGGCTCCCAGCAGGAGTCATTACCAATGCAGATGTCGAGCGAGAAGATCATGGGCAAGTCGGTAGTCATTCTGGGTGCGCAGTGGGGCGACGAAGGCAAGGGCAAGATCGTCGATCTGCTGACCGAGCGGGTCAGTGCGGTGGCGCGTTTCCAGGGTGGCCACAATGCCGGCCATACGCTGGTGATCAAGGGCAAGAAGACCGTACTGCACCTGATCCCCTCGGGCATTCTTCGCGACGACGCGCTGTGCCTGATCGGCAACGGCGTGGTGCTTTCGCCGGAGGCGCTGATCAAGGAAATCGCCGAACTTGAGTCCAATGGCGTCGAGGTGCGCTCACGGGTCAAGATCAGCCCGGCGACGCCATTGATCATGCCGTATCACATCGCGGTCGACAAAGCGCGCGAAATCGCCGCCGGTGGCAAGGCCATCGGCACCACCGGGCGCGGCATCGGCCCAGCATATGAGGACAAGGTGGCGCGCCGCTCGATCCGCGTGGCCGATCTCATGTATCCGCATGAGCTGCCGGCTCTGCTGAAAACCGCCGTCGACTACCACAACTTCATTCTCACCCAGTGGCTGAAAGCCGAGCCGGTCGACTACGACACGGTTCTGAAGGACGCGCTGGCCTGGGGCGAGTACATCCGACCGCTGGTCGACGATGTCGCCACCATCCTGCACGACCTGCGCAAGGAAGGCGGCAACATCCTGTACGAAGGTGCGCAGGGTGCATTGCTCGACATCGACCACGGTACCTATCCCTACGTCACCTCGAGCAACACGACGATCGGTGGCGCGCTGGCTGGTACCGGCGTGGGTGCGCAGGATATCGATTACGTGCTGGGCATCTGCAAGGCCTACGCGACGCGCGTGGGCAGCGGCCCGTTCCCGACCGAACTGCACGACGACATGGGTGAGCTGCTGCGCAAGAAGGGCAACGAGTTCGGTGCCAGCACCGGCCGGCCGCGTCGCTGCGGCTGGATCGATCTGGTGGCGCTCAAGCGCGCCACCCAGATCAACGGCATCAACGGGCTGGCGATCACCAAGCTTGACGTTCTTGACGGGCTGGACACCATCAAGGTCTGCATCGCCTACGAATACCGTGGCAAGCGCCGCGAGCTGGCGCCGCTGGACGCGGATGGCTGGGACGAGTGCCAGCCGGTCTACCTCGAATTTCCGGGTTGGCAGGAGTCCACCGCCGGTATCCGCGACTGGACCAAGCTGCCGCCTGCGGCCCGTGCCTATCTGCGTGCCGTGGAGGAACTCTCGGGTTGTCGGCTGGCGTTGGTGGCGACCGGCGCGGATCGGGACGACACCATCGTGCTGGACGATCCGTTCGCCTGAGCGTGCCTGGATGAAATGCTGAAAGGGCCTTCTCCGCGCGGGGCCCTTTCACTCCAGGGTGGCAGTCAGGACGCCCGGTTGTGCGAGCGCATGGTGCGCTGCTTCTCGATCTGCCAGTCGCGCTGTTTTTCGGCGTCCCGCTTGTCGTGCTCCTGCTTGCCGCGGGCCAGGCCGATTTCGACCTTGACCTTGTTGCCCTTCCAGTACATGGCGGTAGGCACCAGGGTGTAACCCTTGCGCTCGACCGCGCCGACCAACTGGTCGATCTCCTTGCGATGAAGCAGCAGCTTGCGGGTACGCCGGTCCTCGGTGATGACGTGGGTGGAGGCGCTGATCAGCGGGGGTATCGAACAGCCGATCAGGAAAATTTCGTTCTTCAGAACGACCGCGTAACTGTCGCCGAAGTTGATCCGCCCTGCACGCAGCGCCTTCAGCTCCCAGCCCTGCAGGGCCACGCCGGCCTCGAAGCGCTGGTCGATGTGGTATTCGAAGCGAGCGCGCTTGTTGAGCGCGATGGTGCCGCTGCCTTTGTTGTCTTTGTCCTTCGCTTTTGCCATGTCCGTTAAACTTCGCGGCACTGAGCAGCCGCCTGGCCTGCCAGCCCGTCAGGGCCGGCGATTGTGAAGAGTGCATCCTTGCGTGGATGCCTTTTGATCTTTGCATTCAAGGATGAATGCCCATGCGATTGAGGGTTGCCGTGATCGAAATTCGTCGCAGCGCACTGGTGAAATATTCGCCTGAGCAAATGTTCGACCTGGTCAATGAGGTTGAAGCATACCCAAAGCGCTTCGCCTGGTGTGTGGGAGCCGACGTGCTTGAGCGCCATGACGACGCGCTGGTCGCGCGCCTGGATCTCAAGTTTGCCGGCTTCCGCCAGAGCTTCACCACGCGCAACGTGGTCGACCCGCCGCGCCGCTTGCAGATGAACCTGGTCGAAGGCCCGTTTCGCAGTCTGGAGGGCGTCTGGGATTTCATTGCCCTGGGTGATGCCGGTTGCAAGGTCGCGTTTGCCCTCGATTTCGACTATGCGGGAAGACTCGGAGGCGGCGCCCTGAAACTGGGTTTCCAGGGATTGGCCGGGCGCATGGTCGACGACTTCTGTCGCGAGGCCGAGCGGGTTTATGGCTGAGCCCACCATTGCGGTCGAGGTGATCCACGTCGATGCAGCCATGCAGGTCGAGCGGCGAAGAGTCGACCTGCCTGCGGGCAGCTCGGTCATGCAGGCGATAGAGGCCAGCGGGATGGCGCCGGTGTTGTCGGCAGGCGCCATCGACTCGGCCCGGCTGGGCATCTTCGGCCGCAAGGTCACCGCAAACCAGCTGTTGCGTGATGGCGACCGGGTCGAGATCTATCGGGCGTTGGTGCAGGATCCGAAGGACGCACGGCGTCGACGCACTCGTTGAAGCACGCGCGACGCCGGTCGCAAGCGAAGGGGATGCGTTGCTGCCTCAGTCAGTGTCCGCTCCCGGGAGGTTCCTGCCCGAAACCACCATCGTCCTTGTCTTTCGGCGACTCGCTCTTGTCCCCGCGCGTCTCGTTGACCGGGTAACTGACGTTGTATTTCTTGCTTTCCTTGATCAACTGCTGGTCGTCCTTCGAGAAAAAATCTCCTTCGGTACGAACCAGTGTGTCGTTGTTGAAGGTTAGCGTGAACGTGCGTACCTTGACCGGGCCACCGCGCCGGGACTGGGTGGATACGTAATCCCAGCGACTGTGATCGAACGGCGTGCTGACGGACGGTGTGCCCATCAGGACCAGGATCTGGTGCTTGGTCATGCCCGGCTTGAGCTGATCGACCATCTTCTTGTCGAGCAGATTGCCTTGCTGCACGTCCGGCGTGTAGGCGATATGGCAGCCGGCAATGGAAAGCGCCAGCATGGCGATTACCAGCAGGGTGATCAGCTTTTGCATGCGTGTTGCGTCCAGGGTCGTAAAGGTGTCGGATGATACACTACCGCCTCGGTATCCCCGTGTATGGAGATGGGTTATGGAACAGGAAACCAGAGAGCTGCGCCGCGTCGGCCTCAAGGTGACCCACCCGCGCATGCGCATCCTGCAGATCTTCGACGAAGAGGGTGTGCATCACCTGACCGCCGAGGATGTGTACAAGAAACTGCTGGCGCACCAGGAAGACATCGGGCTGGCGACGGTATATCGGGTACTTACCCAGTTCGAGGCGGCGGGCATCATCGTCAAGCACAATTTCGAGGGTGGTCAGGCGGTCTATGAACTTGATCGTGGCAAGCACCACGATCACATGATTGATGTAGACAGCGGCAAGGTCATCGAGTTCGTCAGCGAGGAAATCGAGCGATTGCAGCATGAAATTGCCGCCAAGCACGGCTACGTGATCGAGGACCACAGTCTGGTGCTCTACGTGCGCCCCAAGCGTAGGCCGACCAAAGGCTGATCGACTGCAGCCGCGCCCCGGCGCCACGGCTTCGCGGTGGAATCGCGGACACAAAAAAAAGCCGCAACGTGGACTCCTGTCCACCTTGCGGCTGCTCCGCCACCCGACTCGGCCCGCCTGCGCAATTGCTCGCGCGTTTCCGGGCCCGTCGCCAGGTGGCGGCGAAACGGCATCCTGCCGTTTTTCAGAACCACCGTCCCCACGGTGACCCTGATCCGCCATCCTGCGATGGCGGCTCCCCCACATCAATAGACAATATCCTAACGATGCCTTCACGTTTCCGGTATCAGAAAAATTCCTAGTTTTGTTTGTTGCTGCGCAGCAAGATACGCAGGTGTACGCCCGGATGATCCGGACGCAGCCGGAACTGGCCACCCAGTGAAGTCACCCGGTCGCGCATGCCCTGCAGCCCGCGCCCACCGCGCGGAAGCCGGTTGGGCAGGCCGGTGCCGTCGTCGCGAATATCGAGCAGGGCCAACGCAATGCCGTTGCGTTCGCCGATGCGCAGGCGCAGCCTGAATTCGCTGGCGTGCGCATGCTTGACCGTGTTGGTGGCGCTTTCCTGCACCAGTCGGTAGATGGCGGTCCGGGTGTCGTCGTCAAGGCGCCGGGGGTCGCCGCGCAGCTCTGTATGGAAGCGCATGCCGGCACTGGTCAGCAGATCGCGAATGGGGCCTTCATCGAGTGCGCGCAGCAGGCCGAACTCGTCCAGTACGGCCGGGCGCAGGTCATCCAGCAGACGATGCAAGGCGCGTCGCATGTGTCCGAGTATGGTGTTGATGGACGTGCTGACGTCCTCCATGCCGGCCTCGCGCAGGCGCGCCTGGGCCAGCTTCACGTGGGTCTGGATGGCGGTGATGTTCTGACCCAGTTCGTCATGCAGTTCGGCCGCCAGATGGCGGCGCTCGCTCTCTTCAGCCTGCAGGTTGCCGCGGGCAGCGTCGCGCAGTTGATGGGCCAACTGATCCAATCGGCGATTGACTGCGCCGAGGTAGACATTCTGTTCTGCGACCCGCGCGCTGCTGCTGCGCAAGGCGTCAGTGGCCGAACCCAGCATCAGCGCGCCCGTGCCGGCCACGGCGAGGAACAGGTAGGCGGAAGCGGTGGATGGCGTATGCCCCAGGTGTCGATCCACGAGGGTCATGCCCAGGCTGGTGATAAGCATGGCCAGGCTGGCACCGCGCCATCCGTGGCGGAACGCGAAGAACAGCACGGGGGCCAGCGACAGCACGCGGGCAAACTGCGGTTGCGGAGCGGCACGCTCGCTGAGGATCAGCAGAATCGTCATGGATGGCACCATGACCAGCACGCCATCCGTCAGCAACCGGATCCATGTCGACCGCTCCAACCGGGTGCGGAACACCATGATCAACACGGGTGCAACGAGCAGTATCGCCAGATAGTGGCTGAGCAGCTCCTCGGCCACGGTGCGGATCATCAGGTCCGATGACTCCGGCGCCTGGGTCAACGCAAGCATGGTGGCATCGGCCGCCGTGGTGGCCGTGACCACCATCACCACGGACAGCAGCAGCCGGGTGACTTCCTGCGGGCTGTGCAGACTCGGATGCAGATGGAGCCTGCGCAGCAGCCACATGCAGGCCACCATCACGATCATTCCCGGCAAGGCATTCAGCGCAAGACCGGTCCAGCCGAGGGGCAGTCCCTGGCCCAGGTCGATCGTTACCACGGCCAGCAGCTCGGCGCCGATCAACCAGCCCCAGTAGCGCGTTGGCGCCAGCAGCAGCGCGACGAATCGCAGGCCGTAGGGAAGCATCCAGAAAGGTTGGGCGGTGGTCTGCAGCAACAACCACAGCACCAGGTAGCCGGCGCCGAGGATGGGGCCGGAGTTGGGTAGCAGGAGAGACTTCGAGCGCATGCGCCGATGGTACATGCGGTGACTGCGCCGGTGATCTGCGCTGGAGTTTGGTCGCGCGCGGGATTTCAATCGCCCAAGGCCGACGTTCGTGTGGCAAAGTAAGGCGATGTACAGCATCGTTTTGGTCGATGACCATGCCATCGTTCGTGAAGGCTTCAAGCGCCTGATCGAATTGGAACCGGATCTGGATGTGGTGGCCGAGTGCCGCTGCGCAGACGATGCGGTGGAGGCGGTGGGGCACTGGCGTCCTGATCTGGTGGCGCTCGATCTGTCATTGCCCGATGGCAGCGGTCTGCCCCTGATCGAGCATCTGCGCAGCGTCCACGAGCAGACCCGCGTGGTGGTGTTGAGCATGCATGACGGCGATCCGTATGTTTCCGAGGCGCTGCGTCGGGGCGCCAGTGGTTATGTCACCAAGGGCGTGGCACCGGAGGAGCTGGTGGCGGGGCTGCGTGCGGTGATGCAGGGTGAGTGTTTCCTCAGCTCGGACTTGCGCCAGCGCCGTGCCGAGCAGCCCAACGCGGCGCTCGATCCGGTCAACCGCCTGACGGCGCGCGAGCGCGAGGTGTTCCTGTTGCTCGCCGGCGGACGCACACCGAAGCAGGTTGCTGCAGAACTGGGAATCGGGCAGAAGACCGTCTACATCCACCGGGCCAGTCTGATGGGCAAGCTGGGCGCCGGGTCCGAGCTGGATCTGTACCGGGTGGCGACGGAACGAGGCCTGTTGTCGCCGTCAGCCTGACCGGTCAGTCGACCTGCGCACGTTGCAGCATCTGTTTGGCGTGCGCCCGTGTTTCCTTGGTGATTTCCACGCCGCCCAGCATACGCGCCAGCTCATCGCGGCGGCCGGCGGCATCGAGCTGATCGATCCGGGTGCGGGTAGCCCCGCCTTCGCTGAATTTGCTCACTCGCAGGTGGGCGTGACCCTGTGCCGCCACCTGTGGCAAATGCGTCACGCACAGCACCTGGCGTTCGGCGCCCAGGGTGCGTAATTTCTGTCCGACCACTTCGGCCACCGCACCACCGATGCCACTGTCGACCTCGTCGAAGATCATGGTGCCGATCGAGTCCTTGCCGAGGGTGGCCACTTCGATGGCGAGGCTGATGCGGGCCAGCTCGCCGCCCGACGCGACCTTGCGCAGTGGCCGGGGCGGCTGCCCGGGATTCGCGCTGACCAGCAACTCGCAGCGCTCCTGGCCCTGCGCGTCCGGCTCGTCGCCGTCCACCGGTTCCAGCTCGACCTGCAGCACACCGCCGGTCATGCCCAGCTCCCCCATCAGCAGAGTGACCTCTTGGCCCAGCCTGCGGGCTGCTTCCGTGCGGGATTGGCTCAGCAGGGCCGCCGTGCTGGCGTACTCGACACGCAGCTTTTCGCGCTGGAGGGCCAGGTGCTCCAGGGCATCGCCGGCACCTTCGAGTTCGGTGAGTTCGTCGCGCAGCACTGCCAGCTTGTCGTGCAGTTCCTCCACGGGCATCCGATAGCGGCGTGACAGGGCATGAAGCTGGCTCAGGTGTTGATCGACATCGGCATAGCGAGCGGGGTCGATATCGACATCCTGGGCATAACGTCCCAGGCCGTCGGCAGCTTCGGCCAGCTGGATGCTGGCGTTGTCGAGCAACTCCAGCCAGGGGGCCAGTTTGTCGTCCAGGCTTGCGAGTTTGCCCAGTTCCGCCTGGGCGCGGACCACGCTGCGCCGCAGGGCGAACTCGCCTTCACCATCCAGCAGTTCGACGATGCCGGCGCTGCCTTCGGCCAGACGATCGGCGTTGGCCAGGCGTTTGTGGCTGGCCTCGAGTTCGGCCAGCTCGGCGGGGGGGAGGGCCCATCTCTCCAGTTCGCTCAACTCGTGGCGCAACAGTTCGATGCGTTGCTCGCGGTTCTCGCCACCGGTGAGCTTGCTGATGCGCTGATCCAGTTCACGCCATTGCCGGGCCTGCAGCCGTGTTTGCGCCAACCATTCGTCGTGGCCGGCGTAGGCATCCAGCAAGGTCAGCTGATGCGATCGGGACAGCAGCGCCTGATGTTCGTGCTGACCGTGGATCTCGACCAGCAGGGCGGCCAGCTCGCCGAGCTGGCGCGCATTGGCCGGTCGGCCGTTGATCCAGGCCTTGGAGCTGCCTTCGGCACGCAGCACGCGGCGTAGCTGGCAGCTGCCTTCGTCGTCCAGCTCCTCCCGGCGCAACCACTCCTGCGCTTCATGCAGGTCGCTCAGGTCGAACTCGGCGGCGAGTTCGGCGCGGTCGTTGCCCGCACGTACCATGCTGCTGTCGGCGCGCGCTCCGGCCAGCAGCATCAATGCGTCGACCAGCAGTGATTTGCCGGCGCCGGTCTCGCCGCTGACCACGGTCAGGCCTGGACCGAAAGCCACCTCGGCGGCCTCGACTACAGCAAAATGGCGGACGAATAGCGAAGTAAGCATGGGCAGATCAGCAATGGGGTGGATGAATTGTAACGGGAGCCTGCCGGGGCCGGCAGTCCGAGGCAGGCGGTGCCGTGCCCCACGTCCGGATCACGGAGCGGGGCACATTGGCCTGACTGCCCTGGCTGCCAAACACCGCTTGTGCTTGCAAGCGGCGCGCGCAGACCTTATTTCTGTTGTGTCTCAGGAACTGCTACAAGCATGATCAATCCACACGGCCACGATCTCGATGCCCGCGCGCGACGCCTGCTGCGTACGCTGATTGCCCAGTATCTGGTCGACGGCGAGCCGGTCGGCTCGCGTACGCTGTCGCGCTCGTCCGGGTTGGACGTGAGCCCGGCCACCATCCGCAACATCATGGCAGACCTCGAAGATGCCGGTCTGGTTGCCTCGCCACATACCTCGGCGGGCCGGGTACCGACGCCGCGCGGTCTGCGACTGTTCGTGGACAGCCTGATCGAGCTGCAACCATTGCCACGGGCGGAAATGGCGCGCCTGCAAAGCGAGTTGCCACCGGGCCCGACCACAACCCGCGATCTGCTCGGCAACGTGTCGACATTGCTGTCGGCGATGACCCGGTTTGCCGGTGTGGTCACGCTGCCACGCCAGGCCGATTTTCCATTGCGCCACATCGACTTTGTCGCATTGCCGGACGCGCGCGTGCTGGTGATCCTGGTGTTCACCGACAATCAGGTGCAGAACCGCATCGTGCAACTGGCCAAGCCCTTGGCCTCCCGCGATCTGGAGCAGGCCGCAAACTACCTCAACAGCCACTTCGCCGGCCTGCGCGTTGACGACATCCGCGCTCATCTGCTGGCGGAAATACGTGAGACCGGCAGCGAGCTCAATCGGCTGCTGGCCAGCACCATGGAGCTTGCCACGGCCTCTTTCGCGCCCCAGGCCAATGCTGCCGACATGCTGGTCAGCGGCCAGACCAACCTGATGGCGTATTCCGAGCTGGCCGACCTGCAGCGGTTGCGGGAGCTGTTCGACGCGTTCCAGCAGAAGAACGAATTGCTGCAGCTGATGGAGGTATGCGCCAAGGCCCCCGGTGTGCGCCTGTTCATCGGCGAGGAGTCGGGGTTTGCGGCGCTGGATGGCTGCAGCGTGGTGACTGCCAGTTATGGCGCACAGGGCCGGGTGCTGGGTGCCGTCGGGGTGATCGGGCCGACCCGGATGGCTTACGAGCGGGTGATTCCGGTGGTACAGGCAACGGCCGGATTGCTGAGTGACGCCTTGAATCGCGTCGCGACGACCCTATAACCGGCAGCAGAGGTGGGACTTTCGTGAATCGGATGGCGGGCCATCGTGCCGGCCGTGGACTTATGTTTGGAGTGATGCATGCAAAACAACGACGCTCAGCCGCATGACGAGGCGCAGGAACATGATGCGCCGGAGGAGTCCGCCGCCAGCGAAATCGCCATGTTGCAGGCCCGCGTGGCCGAACTGGAGGCGACCAACAACGAACTGCACGAAACCGTGTTGCGGGAAAAGGCCGAGATCGAGAACCAGCGTCGTCGGCTGCATCGCGACCTGGAGCAGGCGCGGCGATTTGCCAATGAGAAATTGCTGAACGAACTGCTGCCGGTGTACGACGGGCTGGAGAGCGGCCTGGCGGTCGAGAGCGGCGACATGGCCTCGATGCGCGAGGGGCTCACCCTCACGCTCAAGGCCTTGCTGAAAGTGGCGGAAAACCATGGCATGGCCCAGGTCGACCCGATGGGTCAGCCGCTCGACCCGGAGCGCCACCACGCAGTGAGCATGGTCGATGCGCCCGGCAAGGCGCCGGGCACGGTGGTCAGCGTGCTGCAGAAAGGTTACGTGTTGAACGATCGTCTGCTGCGCCCGGCCCTGGTTGCCGTGGCGAAAGACTGAAGGCAGCAGCATCGGCGGGCGTATCGCCCCGTCGACGCGGATCGAGAAATCAAATCAGGGGCGCCGCCGGCATTGAATCGCCGCAGCAAAACCCCATCTGGAAACCATCGCGGCCGCGGGGGCCGCCAATAGATTCGGAGCATGAACATGGGCAAGATCATCGGCATCGACCTGGGTACCACCAATTCCTGCGTGTCCGTGATGGACGGCAGCACCGCCAAGGTCATCGAGAACTCGGAGGGCGATCGCACCACGCCATCCATCGTCGCCTTCAACAAGGACGGTGAAGTGCTGGTGGGCGCCTCGGCCAAGCGCCAGGGCGTGACCAACCCGAAGAATACTTTCTACGCAGTGAAACGCCTGATCGGTCGCAAGTTCAGCGATGCCGAGGTACAGAAGGACCTGGGTATCGTGCCGTTCGGCATCGTTGCGCATGACAACGGTGATGCGTGGGTCGAAACCTCTGACGGCAAGAAGATGGCGCCGCAGGAGATCTCGGCCAAGGTGCTGATGAAGATGAAGAAGACCGCCGAGGATTATCTTGGCGAGACCATCACCGAAGCGGTGATCACGGTGCCGGCCTACTTCAACGACAGCCAGCGTCAGGCGACCAAGGACGCCGGCAAGATCGCGGGCCTGGAAGTCAAGCGCATCATCAACGAGCCCACCGCGGCCGCGCTGGCCTATGGCCTGGACAAGAAGGGCGGCGACCGCAAGATCGTGGTCTACGATCTCGGTGGCGGCACCTTCGACGTGTCGATCATCGAGATCGCGGAAGTCGACGGCGAGAAGCAGTTCGAAGTGCTGGCCACCAATGGCGACACCTTCCTCGGTGGCGAAGACTTCGACATGCGCGTCATCGACTACCTGGTCGACGAGTTCCAGAAAGAGCAGGGCATCGACCTGCGCAAGGATCCGCTTGCCCTGCAGCGCCTGAAGGACGCTGCCGAGCGCGCCAAGATCGAACTGTCCTCGAATCACCAGACCGACGTGAACCTGCCGTACGTGACGGCTGACGCCTCCGGTCCGAAACACCTCAACATCAAGCTGACCCGGGCCAAGCTCGAGGCGCTGGTGGAAGACCTGATCAAGCGCACCATCGAGCCGTGTCGTACCGCGCTCAATGATGCCGGCCTGCGTGTGTCCGACATCAACGACGTGATCCTGGTCGGCGGCCAGACCCGCATGCCCAAGGTGCAGGAAGCGGTCAAGGACTTCTTCGGCAAGGACCCGCGCAAGGACGTCAACCCGGACGAGGCCGTTGCCGTGGGCGCGGCGATCCAGGGCGGCGTGCTGGGTGGTTCGGTCAAGGACGTGCTGCTGCTGGACGTGACTCCGCTGTCGCTCGGCATCGAGACGATGGGCGGCGTGATGACCAAGCTGATCGAGAAGAACACCACGGTGCCGACCAAGGCCGCGCAGACCTTCTCCACCGCCGACGACAACCAGACCGCGGTGACGGTGCACGTGCTGCAGGGCGAGCGCGAGCGCGCCAACGCCAACAAGTCGCTGGGCAAGTTCGACCTGCAGGGTATCGATCCGGCCCCGCGCGGCATGCCGCAGATCGAGGTCACCTTCGACATCGACGCCAACGGCATCCTGCACGTGTCGGCCAAGGACAAGAAGACCGGCAAGGAACAGAAGATCGAGATCAAGGCCGGTTCGGGCCTGTCCGAGGAAGAGATCCAGCGCATGGTCGCCGACGCCGAGGCGAACAAGGAAGAGGACAAGAAGTTCCACGAGTTGGTGGCCACCCGCAACAAGGCCGACCAGCTGGTGCACGCCACGCGCAGTGCCATGAAGGAGCATGGCGGCAATGTGCCGGCGGATCAGCTCAGCTCGATCGAAGGCGCCTTGTCCGACCTGGAGAAGGTCAAGGACGGCGAGGACAAGGCGGCGATCGAGGCCAAGGTCGAGAAACTGGAGCAGGTTGCGCAGGCGTTGTATGCGGCTGCACAAGGGCAAGGCGGCGCGTCGCCGGAAGATGGCGCACAGTCGGCGCCGGGTGGTTCGGCCCAGCCCGATGACGTGGTGGATGCCGAGTTCACCGAGGTCAAGGACGACAAGTAATCATTGACCGGCAGCCACTGTCGGCAGGGTCGACGTTCACCAGCCCGCGCCGGGATTTCCTGGCGCGGGCTGTGTGGTGAGGTGATATTCGTTGTCGCCGGTCGGCAGGGGCGCAACAAGGCAATCTGGATGCAAGATGAGCAAGCGTGACTACTACGAAGTGCTGGGTGTCGAACGCAGCGTCGGCGAGGTCGAACTGAAGAAGTCGTTTCGTCGACTGGCGATGAAATACCATCCGGATCGCTGTCCGGATGACCCGGCGGCGCAGGACAAGTTCAAGGAGGCCAAGGAGGCCTACGAGGTTTTGTCCGATCCTTCGAAGCGCGCGATGTACGATCAGCATGGCCACGCGGCGTTCGAGCACGGCATGGGCGGTCGCGGTGGCGCCGGTTTTGGAGATGTCGGCGACATTTTTGGCGATATTTTCGGCGATATTTTCGGCAGGAGTGGTGGCGGTCGCGGTCGTGCCCGTCGCGGTGCCGATTTGCGCTACATCATGGAGCTGGATCTGGAAGAGGCCGTGTTCGGTGTCAGCCGACAGATCGAGATTCCCACCCAGGTCAACTGCCATCACTGCAACGGCAGTGGTTCGGAGGACGGCAAGGTCAGCAAGTGCGCGACCTGTCACGGCCACGGCCAGGTACGCATGCAGAACGGCATTTTTTCGATCCAGCAGGCCTGCCCGCATTGCGGAGGGACCGGCCAGACGATCGAGAAGCCGTGCAGGAAATGCCACGGCGAAGGACGCATCGAGGAAACGCGCACGCTGTCGGTGCAGATCCCCGAAGGCGTCGACAACGGCGATCGCATCCGCCTGAGCGGGCAGGGCGAGGCTGGTCCGTCCGGCGCGCCGGCGGGTGACCTGTATGTGGAAGTGCACGTGCGCGAACATGCGATCTTCCAGCGCGAAGGCAGCGACCTGTACTGCGAGCTGCCGATCCGTTTTTCGCAGGCGGCGCTGGGCGCCGAACTGCCCGTGCCGACGCTGGAAGGCGAGGTACCAATCAGCATTCCACCGGAAACCCAGACCGGCGCACAGTTCCGGCTGCGCGGACGTGGCGTGAAATCGGTGCGCAGCAGCCGGCATGGTGACCTGATCTGTCGCGTGGTGGTGGAAACTCCGGTACGCCTGACCAAGCAGCAGCGCGAGTTGCTGGAGTCCCTGGAAGCCTCCTTTGCCGGCAGTGACGCGGGCAAGCACACGCCGCGTGCCAAGGGCTGGGTCGATGGCGTCAAGGATTTCTGGTCAAAGGTCACGGCGTAAAAACATTTCACCCACCGGAGCACACGATCGATGCCACGCCCTGTCCGCCTCGCCATCAATGGTGCCTCTGGTCGCATGGGCAGTGCGCTGCTGGGGTTGCTCGGCGAGGACCCACGCTTCGTGCTGCGGCATGCGGTCGTGGCGCCCGGTTCGGCGGAAGATGGTCAGCCGGTGTTTCCCGGCAGCACGGATGCGCTGCGTTATGCGCATGACTGGCATGCTGCGCCGGCCATCGACGTGGTCATCGACTTCAGCGGCCCGACCGGCCTGGCGGCAGCCCTCGATCACTGCCTGGCGCATGGTACGGCGCTGGCAAGCGGCACCACGGGCCTCGATGCGGCGCTGGAAGGGCGACTCACCGCGGCCGGCGAGCATATCGCGATTCTTCGTGCCGCCAATTTCAGTCTTGGCGTGGCAGTGTTGACGCGCCTGTTGCGGGAAGCGGCAGCGGCGCTGCCGGCCTGGGATCTGGAGATTGTCGAGGCTCACCACGGCCGCAAGCAGGACGCTCCCTCGGGTACGGCGCTGGCGTTGGGTCGTGCTGCCGCTGATGCGCGGGAAACCACGCTGGAGGCGACCTCGGTTTACAGTCGCGAAGGGCAAACCGGTACGCGGGGCGAAGGGTGCATCGGTTTTGC
Source organism: Rhodanobacter sp. G2-10 (assembly GCF_055809185.1). NCBI lineage: Bacteria > Pseudomonadati > Pseudomonadota > Gammaproteobacteria > Lysobacterales > Rhodanobacteraceae > Rhodanobacter > Rhodanobacter sp. G2-10. The sequence goes on from NZ_CM147900.1 coordinate 1,586,982, forward strand.
GGTGGTTCGTGGCGGCGATATCGTCGGCGAGCATACCGCCTTGCTGGTCGGGCAGGGCGAGCGGCTGGAGCTGACCCATCGTGCGACCGATCGGTCGGTGTTCGCACGCGGCGCACTGCAAGCGGCGTACTGGCTGGCCGACCAGAAGCCTGGTCACTGGCAGCTTGATGACGTGATCACCACCTCCCGCTGAGACCAATTGGTCAGTCGGGGTGTGATGCGCTGCGATCGCGACCGGCGCCCAGTTTGGTGTCCAGCTTCCCGAACACTTTCTTGAATGCCCGCGAGAACTTCCCGCGCTTGGTCTTGCGCAGCTTTTCCTCTTCGCTGGTAAGCCATGCGACCTGGATGACCCGCCGCTCGCCCTCGTACGGCAAATGGCCGTGGAACGAATTTTCGCAGCGTTTGAATACCGCGAACTCGCCATAAAGAGGCGTCAGCTCCGGCACCACCACGCTGTCGATGTCGTCGATACGGTGCAGGAAGCGCAGGCAGCCATCGCTGGTGTCGGGCCACTGCGGATTCAGGTAGAGCAGCGCGGTGGCAATCTTCGATTTGCTGTCGGTGTGGATGGTGCCGTGTCGCTTGTTCAGTAGCCGGCACAAGGTCACCAAGGTCGGATACTGCCCCAGATTCTCGATGCCAAGGCGCTTTCCGATTGCCTGGGCAAAGGCTGGGGATGTCATGTTTTCAATCAAGGTGTTTACGCTGGGCCCGCAGTCGCTCGGATCGTAGGGAAAGAAGCCCGCGCTGGGGAAACGCGGAAAGTCGCGATCCAGGTCGCCGCGTATCTCGTCCGGCAGCTGGCCGTGCGCCACCATGAACGGAAAGGGTTGGTGCAGCACCGTGGTATCCGGGCGGTCAAGGCGCGCGGGATCGAGCAGAACGGTGGCACGCATGAGGTCTTCAGCTCCGTTGAAAAGGCTACTAGTGTAACGCTCGGCAGGCCAGGACCGGATACAGGGAAAGTCGCCGGTTCAGTAAGCGTAAGGTGGACAGAAACGCGGTCGCGGCCTATCATTTCCACCCGCCCGGATTTAATTCCCTCCCAAGCACCACAAGCCAGCGATACGGCGGCTTGCGGACTTTGCTGTATCAAAAAAGGCGGATATCGCAATGCCTCTACCCGCTCTGCTTGCCCTTGAAGATGGCAGCGTGTTCCATGGTCATGCCGTTGGCGCCGCCGGTGAAACCATCGGTGAGGTGGTCTTCAACACCGCGATGACCGGCTATCAGGAGATCCTCACCGATCCCTCCTATGCGCGCCAGTTGGTCACCCTGACCTATCCACACGTTGGCAATACCGGCACCAATGACGAGGACGTGGAGTCCGCCGTCGTGCACGCGGCCGGTTTGATCGTACGCGACGTGCCGCGCCGTGCCAGCAACTGGCGCAGCAAGGAAAGCCTGTCCGATTACCTCACGCGTCATGGCACGGTGGCGATCGCCGGCATCGACACGCGGCGGCTCACCCGCATTCTGCGCGAAAAGGGCGCGCTGGCCGGTTGCATCGTGGCGGCGGAGCAGATCGACCTGGACGACGCGCTGGCCAAGGCGCGCGCTTTTCCCGGCCTGGACGGCATGGATCTGGCCAAGGTGGTCGGGACTGCCAAATCGTATGCCTGGAACCAGGGTGTCTACGATCTGGATCGCGTCGCCTTCAACCAGCCGGAAATACGTTTCAAGGTGGTGGCCTACGACTTCGGCACCAAGCTCAATATCCTGCGCCTGCTGGCCGAACAGGGCTGCGACGTCACCGTGGTACCGCCGCAGACGCCCGCCGCCGACGTGCTGGCGATGCAACCGGATGGCGTGTTCCTGTCCAATGGCCCCGGTGATCCGGCGGCATGCGAATACGCCATCGCGGCGGTGCGCTCCTTCCTCGACGCGAAGATTCCCCTGTTCGGCATCTGCCTTGGCCACCAGTTGATGGCCCTGGCCCTGGGCGGCGAGACGCTGAAGATGAAATTTGGCCACCATGGCGCCAATCATCCGGTCAAGGATATGGATGACGGCCGCGTGCTGATCACCTCGCAGAATCACGGGTTTGCCGTTGACCCTGCCAGCCTGCCGACGAATGTGCGTGTTACCCATGTGTCCCTGTTTGACGGGTCGTTGCAGGGCTTCGCGCTGACTGATCGCCCGGCATTCTGTTTCCAGGGCCACCCCGAGGCGAGTCCTGGTCCGCACGATGTCGGCTATTTGTTCCAACGTTTCGCCGAACTGATGCAGGAGTCCCGCTGAGATGCCCAAGCGTACCGATATCAAGAGCATCCTCATCATCGGAGCCGGACCGATCGTGATCGGCCAGGCCTGCGAGTTCGACTATTCCGGCGCACAGGCCTGCAAGGCGCTCAAGGAAGAGGGCTACCGGGTCATCCTGGTGAATTCCAACCCCGCCACGATCATGACCGACCCGGATACCGCCGACGCGGTCTACATCGAGCCGATCAACTGGCGGACCGTGGAGCGCATCATTGCGCGTGAGCGACCTGACGCCGTGTTGCCCACGATGGGTGGCCAGACGGCCCTCAACTGCGCTCTCGAACTGGCTGATCATGGTGTGCTGGAGAAGTATGACGTCGAATTGATCGGTGCCCGGCGCGAGGCGATCCGCATGGCCGAGGACCGCGAATTGTTCCGCGTGGCGATGGGGGAGATCGGGCTGGAATCCCCCAAGGCCGAAATCGTGCGCACCTTCGAACGGGCGCTCGAGGTCCAGGCCAAGGTGGGCTTCCCGACCGTGATCCGGCCCAGCTTCACGCTGGGTGGCACTGGTGGCGGCATCGCGTACAACCTTGAAGAGTTCGAGGAGGTCGTCAAGCATGGCCTGGAGCTCTCGCCGGTGGGCGAGGTGCTGGTCGAGGAATCGGTGCTTGGCTGGAAAGAGTTCGAAATGGAAGTGGTTCGCGACACGGCGGACAACTGCATCATCGTCTGCGCGATCGAGAACCTCGACCCGATGGGCGTGCATACCGGCGACTCGATCACCGTGGCGCCGGCGCAGACGCTTACCGACAAGGAATACCAGCGCCTGCGCGACGCCTCGATCGCGGTGCTGCGCAAGATCGGCGTGGACACCGGTGGTTCAAACGTGCAATTCGGCATCAATCCAGCCGATGGTCGCGTCGTTGTCATCGAGATGAATCCACGCGTGTCGCGCTCGTCGGCGCTGGCCTCCAAAGCCACCGGTTTCCCGATCGCCAAGATCGCGGCGAAACTGGCGGTTGGCTACACGCTGGATGAGCTGAAGAACGACATCACCGGTGGACTCACGCCGGCTTCGTTCGAGCCGACCATCGACTACGTGGTCACCAAGATTCCGCGCTTCGCGTTCGAGAAATTTCCATCCGCCGACGCCCGTCTCACCACGCAGATGAAGTCGGTGGGCGAGGTGATGGCGATGGGTCGTACCTTCCATGAAGCGCTGCAGAAGGCGCTGCGTGGACTGGAAATCGGCAAGACCGGGCTCAACCCGACCGATCTGGATATCAGTTCCGATACGGGCCTGGCCACGCTCAAGCGGGAACTGCGTGAACCGCGCCCGGATCGGGTATTCCATCTGGCTGACGCGTTTCGCGCCGGGCTGACGCTGGAGGAGGTGCACGACCTGAGCAAGGTCGACCCCTGGTTCCTTGCCGCGTTCGAGGACATCGTGCTGGCCGAAGCCGAGATTGCCGAGCAGGGCATCACGGCGCTCGACGCGCCGCGGGTGCGTGAGCTGAAGCGGCTCGGTTTCGCCGACGCGCGGATTGCCGAATTGCTGGATACGGACGAGGCCTCGGTGCGGCATCTGCGCCACACGCTGGGCGTGCGCCCGGTCTACAAGCGAGTGGATTCCTGCGCCGCCGAGTTCGCCACCAGCACCGCCTACATGTATTCGACCTACGAGGAAGAATGCGAGGCGCACCCGACCGACCGCAAGAAGATCATCGTGCTAGGCGGCGGCCCGAACCGGATCGGGCAGGGCATCGAGTTCGACTATTGCTGCGTGCACGCCTCGCTGGCGCTGCGCGAGGATGGTTACGAAACCATCATGGTCAACTGCAATCCCGAAACGGTCTCGACTGATTACGACACCTCCGACCGCCTGTACTTCGAGCCAGTGACGCTGGAAGACGTGCTGGAAATCGTGCATCTGGAAAAGCCCAAGGGCGTGATCGTGCAGTACGGCGGGCAAACCCCGCTGAAGCTGGCGCGTGCGCTGGAGGCGGCCGGCGTGCCGATCATTGGCACCAGCCCGGATTCGATCGATCTGGCCGAGGATCGCGAACGCTTCCAGCACATGATCGAAAAGATCGGGCTGAAACAGCCGCCCAATCGCACCGCGCGCAATGCCGACGAGGCGCTGGCGCTGGCGCGCGAGATCGGCTATCCGCTGGTGGTGCGCCCGAGCTACGTGCTCGGCGGTCGCGCGATGGAAGTGGTACATGATGACACCGACTTGTCGCGCTATATCCGCGATGCGGTAAAGGTTTCCAACGATTCGCCCGTGCTGCTGGATCGCTTCCTCGATCATGCGGTGGAAGTGGATGTGGACGTGATCGCCGACGCCGAGGGCAACGTGCTGGTGGGCGGCATCATGGAACACATCGAGGAGGCCGGCGTGCACTCCGGCGACTCGTCCTGCTCGCTGCCGCCGTATTCGCTGAACGCTGAGGTGCAGGATGAATTGCGGCGCCAGGTCACCGCGATGGCGAAGGAACTGAAAGTCGTCGGCCTGATGAACACGCAGTTCGCGATCCAGGGGGAAACCGTCTACATCCTGGAAGTGAATCCGCGTGCCTCGCGGACCGTGCCGTTCGTATCCAAGGCCACGGGCGTGCCGCTGGCGAAGGTCGCGGCCCGCGTGATGGCCGGGCGGACCCTCGCCAGCCTGGGCGCGGTTCGGGAAGTCATTCCGGCCTATTATTCGGTGAAAGAGGCGATTTTCCCGTTCCTGAAGTTCCAGAACGTCGACCCGATTCTTGGCCCGGAGATGCGTTCCACCGGCGAGGTGATGGGCGTGGGCCGCAGTTTCGGTGCGGCATTCGCGCGCGCTCACGAAGCGGCAGGCATCCACCCTCCGACGGGAGGCAAGATGTTCCTGTCGGTGCGGGATGGCGACAAGGAACTCCTGTTGCCGGTGGCCAAGGAGGTCATTGTGCGGGGTTTCAGCCTGGTGGCGACTTCCGGCACGGCCAGTTTCCTGGCCGCGCACGGCGTGCCCTGCGAACGCATCAACAAGGTGCTCGAAGGGCGCCCGCACATCGTCGACGCGATCAAGAACGGCGAAATTGCCTATATCGTCAACACCACCGAAGGGAAGCAGGCCATTGCCGATTCCTTCTCGATCCGGCGCGAAGCGTTGCAGCATCGCGTCACCTATTCCACGACCGTGGCCGGCGCCCGTGCGCTGGTGCATTCGCTGGACTTCCGCGGCGATGGTGAAGTACACAATCTGCAGGAATTGCACAAGGAGCTCAGCTCATGAGTCGCGCCCCGATCACCAAAGCCGGCTCCGAACGCCTGCGTGCGGAACTCGAAAAACTCAAATCAACGGATCGCCCGCGCATCATCGCCGCGATTGCCGAAGCGCGCGCGCACGGCGATCTCAAGGAGAACGCCGAGTACCACGCGGCGCGTGAGCTGCAGAGCTTCACGGAGGGACGGATTGCGCAGCTGGAGGGCTTGCTGTCGACGGCTGAAGTCATCGACATAGCCCGCCTCAACCCAGGCAAGAAGGTCGTGTTCGGCGCGACTGTCGATCTCGAGGACGAGGACAGCGGTGCGGCGGTGACCTACCAGATCGTGGGCGACCTCGAGGCCGACATCAAGCAGCGACTGATCGCGGTGTCGTCGCCGATCGCTCGTGCACTGATCGGCAAGAGTGCCGGCGACAGCTTCGAGTTCACTGCGCCCAATGGCGTCAAGCATTACGAAATCATCGACGTCCGCTACGAATGAGATGGCTCCGGGCGCGGTGAAGTCGCCGCGGCCTGGATGTCCAGCCACAAAAAAGGGCCGCGGATGCGGCCCTTTTCGTGGCATCGCCGCGCTTGACTCAGCGCTGACGAGCCTTGAAACGGGGGTTGCTCTTGCAGATCACGAACACCTTGCCGCGACGACGCACGATCTTGCAGTCGCGGTGCCGCGCCTTGGCGGACTTCAAAGAGTTAAGCACCTTCACGGCCAGCTCCTGACACTAAAAGAAAAATTCAAGCTCCCAAGTATAGCCATTCCATTGGCAGCTCACAAGCCCGCTGCAATGGACGTTTCCGTCACGGTTGCCAGAAATTGTTGCAGGGCAGGAGACTGGTCGTCGGCCCGACAAGCAACCGCCAGCAACAGGAAGGCATCGGGATCCTCCAGCGGCACATAACAGACACCAGCCAGGTGCACCGAACGTATGCTCGCCGGCACCAGGGCGAGCCCCAGGCCAGCGGCGACCAGGACCAGCAAACCGTTGATCTGCTGGGCCTGTTGCACGATGGAGGGCTGGAATCCGGCGTTGTTTGCCAGCGTGACCAAGCGATCGTACAGCGTGGCAGCGAGCGCGCGGGGCTGGGCGACGAATGCGTCGCCGGCCACTTCGGCGAGACTGATGCTGCTGCGTCCCGCCAGGGGATGACCGGCCGGCATGGCCAGCAGCAGGGGCTCGCGGTCGATCACACTCAGCCGCAGACGGCGAACATCCTGCGCATGCACCGGTTCGCTACGCACGAAGCCGGCATCGACTTCCTCGGCGAGCAGGGCGGCAAACTGCGGTTCGGTATACATCTCGACCAGCTTCAGGGCGACCCTGGGCGCAATCTGGCCGTAGCGCAGCAAGGTTCGCGGCAATGTAGGGTGAAACGAGACGGAAACCGTGTAGGCCAGCCGCAAATGGCCGCTGTATCCGGCGGCTGCGGCGGCAACCTGGCTGCGTGCCTCGTCCGCCTTGGCCAGGATCTGGCGCGCCTGATCCAGAAAGACCCGGCCCGGTTCAGTCAGTTTGACGTGGCGCTTGTTGCGATCCAGCAGGCGGGCACCCAGATCCTGTTCCAGCGACTGGATCTGCTGGGACAGCGGCGGCTGGGAAATGTGCAGGCGCAGGGCCGCACGCGTGAAGCTGAGCTCCTCGGCGACGGCCACGAAATAGCGCAACTGGCGGAAGTCAAACATATAGCGATATCGTATTAATGAGGCGCGAAATATATATTGGATACTTTATCGCGTCGATCATAAACTGCCACCCGTCCCGCCACTTCCCCTCCCCCCTAGTGGCGGCGGCCCTCGCCCCGCAGCGACGCTAAATACGACATCTGGTTCAACTCCCCCCCCTGAACCCATGTCGATGCGTCTCCCCTGCGGGGCGCTTTCTTTTTCGCCGTTGATCGCCAGCACACCTCAGATCGTGCTGGCCAGCCGGGTGCCCTGATCGATGGCGCGCTTGGCGTCCAGCTCTGCTGCGACGTCGGCGCCGCCGATCACGTGCACGATCAGGCCGGCCGCGATCAAATCGTCGGCCAGTTCGCGGTTGGACTCCTGCCCGGCGCACACGACGACGTTGTCGACCGGGAGAACTTGCGCTTTGCCGTCGACGCTGACGTGCAGGCCCTGATCATCGAAGCGTTCATAGCGGACCTGGCCCAGCATGGTGACCTGCTTGGCTTTCAGGGTGGCCCGATGCACCCAGCCCGTGGTCTTGTTCAGTCGTGCACCGAGACGTCCCTCGCTGCGCTGAAGCAACCAGACCCGTCGTTCCGGCGCTTCAGGGCGCGGGAGCTGCAGTCCGCTGCGCTGTTCCAGCTTCATGTCCACGCCCCATTGGCGGGCCCAGCGGTCTACCTCGGTCGTGGGTGAGGGGGCTGCCTCCACCAGGTATTCGGCGACATCGAATCCGATGCCGCCGGCACCGATGATGGCCACCTTGGCACCGACCGGTTGGTGTCGTGCCAGCACGTCGAGATAGCCGAGCACGCGCGGATCATCGCTGCCGGAAAAAGTGACCCGGCGCGGCGTGATGCCGGTGGCGATCACGACCTCGTCATAACCGCCATCTCGCAGCGAAGCCACGTCGGCCGTCTCCCCCAGCCGGACGTCGACGCCCATGTCGGCCAACTGGTGCCGGAAGTAGCGCAGCGTCTCGTGGAATTCTTCCTTGCCGGGTATCTGCTTGGCATAGTTGAACTGGCCGCCGATCTCGTCGGCGCCGTCGATCAGGGTTACCTGGTGTCCACGTTCGCCAAGCGCGCTGGCGCAGGCCATGCCGGCGGGTCCGGCGCCGACCACGGCGATGCGTTTTCGGACGGCGGCGGGTTCGATCTTCAGTTCCGTCTCATGGCAGGCGCGCGGATTGACCAGGCAACTGGCCCGGCGGTTCTGGAATACGTGATCGAGGCAGGCCTGATTGCAGGCAATGCAGGTATTGATCCGCTCGCTGCGACCCGTTTTCGCCTTGATGGCCCAGGCCGGATCGGCCAGCAACGGGCGCGCCATCGACACCATGTCGGCTTCGCCCTCGGCCAGGATGTGTTCGGCCACGTCGGGCATGTTGATCCGGTTGGTGGCAACCAGCGGAATACCCACTTCGCCCTTGAGCTTTCGGGTCACCCAGGCAAAGCCGGCGCGCGGAACGCTGGTGACGATGGTCGGGATGCGTGCTTCATGCCAGCCGATGCCGGTATTGATGATGCTGGCGCCGGCGGTTTCGATGGCCTTGGCCAGCGCCACCACCTCGGGCCAGTCCTGGCCGCCTTTCACCAGGTCGAGCATGGAAAGGCGATAGATGATGATGAAATCGCGCCCGACGGCTTCGCGGGTGCGCCGCACGATCTCCACCGGAAAGCGCATGCGCCGGGCGGCGTCGCCACCCCAGCGATCGTCGCGCTGGTTGGTGCGCGCGGCGATGAACTCGTTGATCAGATAGCCTTCCGAACCCATGATTTCGACGCCGTCATAACGTGCGTCCTGCGCAAGCCTTGCGCAATGGACGAAGTCGTTGATGGTTCGCTCCACCCCTCGCGCAGAAAGCGCGCGGGGGGTGAACGGCGTGATCGGTGACTTGATTCTGGAAGGTGCCACCGACAATGGGTGATAGCCGTAGCGTCCCGCGTGCAGAATCTGCATGCAGATGCGCCCGCCCTCGCTGTGCACGGCCCTGGTGAGTTTGCGATGGCGCGGCTTGTGCCAGGGCATGGTGAGCCTGCCCCCGAATGGTTTCAGCCAGCCTTCGATACTGGGCGCAATGCCGCCGGTGACCATCAAGCCCACGCCGCCACCGGCGCGTTCGGCGAAATACGCGGCCAGTTTGTCGTAGTCGCCGGCCTTGTCTTCCAGCCCGGTATGCATCGACCCCATCAGGATCCGGTTGGGCAGGGTGATGTGGCCCAGGTCGAGCGGGGCAAACAGGTTGGGGTAATTCATGCGATCCACTGGCGGCTCAAACGATCGTATGAATGTGCCGGTGTTCGCCCTCCGAAAGCAAGCGCCGTATCGAAGAGGCGACACTTTTCAGGCGAGCAACTGGTGCACCAGCGCGATGTAGCGGCGCATGGCTTCCTCTTCCGGAACACCGTTCAACTGGAGCCAGGCTTCATGTTTGGCCGTGCCGACGAAGTCGAAAAAGCCGGGCGCGGCGCGTTTCAGATCGCCCTCGCAAGCCTGTTTGTACAGCGCGTACAGTTTCAGAAGGGTGTCGTTGTCTGGTCGCTTGGCCAGCCGCTGGACATCCCGGGCGGCTTGGTCGAACTCGCGGCGAAGATCATTCATGGATTGGGAAGACCATCGCTTGCAGGCTGGGGCAGAGGGGCTAGATAGCACGCGATTTCAGCGGGGTCAACGCGTTAGACTGCCCGCTTTTACTTATGTTGCCAGGATGCTGTCATGACCCATGCCGCCCCAGTTCCCGTACTCACCATCGATGGACCGTCGGGATCGGGCAAGGGTACTGTCAGCGCCCTGGTGGCCGAGCGGCTGGGTTGGCGACTGCTGGATTCGGGCGCGCTGTACCGCGCTGTGGGGTATGCCGCGGGCATGGGCGGGGTGGACCTGTCGGATGTGGAGGCGGTGACCCGTTGCGCGCAGAACACGAAAATCCAGTTCCGGGCGGCAACGGATGGGCGTGAGACCCGGGTGATCGTCAACGGCCACGACGCTACCGACGAGTTGCGTACCGAGACCGCAGGCGCGGCGGCCTCGGCCATCGCCTCGATGCCGACCGTGCGCGAGGCCCTGGTGGCGCTGCAACTGGGCTTTCGCAAAGCGCCCGGGCTGGTGGCGGACGGGCGCGACATGGGCACCGTCATCTTCCCCGATGCGGCGCACAAGGTATTCCTGACGGCAAGCGCCGCCGAACGGGCGAAAAGGCGCTATAAGCAGTTGAAGGAAAAGGGACTCAGCGTTACACTTGGCGGCCTTCAGCGTGAAATTGAGGCGCGTGACAGCCGTGATGCATCGCGTGCCGTCGCGCCACTCAAGCCTGCCGATGATGCTGTCCTCGTGGATACCACGGGCATGGCTATCGACGAGGTCGTCGCGAAAGTATTTGCCGTCGTGCGGTCCTGATCGGATGGTGCGGCGGCTTTTGTGCCCCTGCCGTGGCAGGGGGTTTTGACCCACGGTGACAACGGTCGGCTCTGCGCGAGCCACCTTAAGCACCCCCAACCGGTGGACCGGATAGTTCCTGCGCAACAACCCATCCGAGCGCAGTGGACATACGGTCTTTTCCCACTATGGAATCAACATGACTGAAAGTTTTGCCGAACTGTTTGAACAGAGCCAGCAGGCCATTGCCAAGCTGAAGCCCGGCGCCATCGTTACCGGCATCGTTGTGGAAATCCGCAATGACGTTGTCGTGATCAACGCAGGCCTGAAGAGCGAAGGCATCGTCCCGATTGACCAGTTCAAGGGCGAAGACGGTGAGTTGGAAGTGCAGGTTGGCGACGAGGTGAAGGTAGCCCTCGAAGCCCTGGAAGACGGTTTCGGCGAGACCAAGCTGTCGCGCGAGAAAGCCAAGCGCTCGATGGTGTGGGACGACCTGGAGCAGGCGTTCGACAAGGAAGAGACCATCACCGGCATGATTTCCGGCAAGGTCAAGGGCGGCTTCACCGTCGACATCAAGGACGTCCGCGCATTCCTGCCGGGCTCGCTGGTCGACGTGCGCCCGGTGCGCGAGCCGACCTATCTCGAGGGCAAGGAACTCGAGTTCAAGATCATCAAGCTGGACCGCAAGCGCAACAACGTGGTGGTCAGCCGCCGCGCCGTCGTCGAGACCGAGTTCTCCGAAGAGCGCGAGAAGCTGCTGGAGCGCCTGGTCGAAGGTGCCGTCATCAAGGGCGTGGTCAAGAACCTCACCGATTACGGCGCGTTCGTGGACCTGGGCGGCATCGACGGCCTGCTGCACATCACCGACATGGCGTGGAAGCGCGTGCGTCATCCGTCCGAAGTGGTCAACGTCGGCGACGAGCTGGACGTGCGCGTGCTGAAGTACGACAAGGAGCGCAACCGCGTTTCGCTGGGCCTGAAGCAGCTGGGCGACGATCCGTGGGTGAACATCTCGCGTCGTTACCCGGTCGGCAGCCGCATCTTCGGCAAGGTCTCCAACGTCACCGATTACGGCTGTTTCGTCGAGATCGAGCCGGGCGTGGAAGGCCTGGTGCACGTGTCCGAGATGGACTGGACCAACAAGAACGTCAACCCGGCCAAGGTGGTGCAGGTCGGCGACGAGACCGAAGTGACCGTGCTGGACGTGGATGAAGAGCGTCGCCGCATCTCGCTGGGCATCAAGCAGACCCGCTCGAACCCGTGGGAAGCCTTCGCCGCCATGCACAAGAAGGGCGACAAGGTTTCCGGCCAGATCAAGTCGATCACCGACTTCGGCGTGTTCATCGGCCTGGAAGGCGGCATCGACGGCCTGGTGCACCTGTCCGACATCTCCTGGCAGGTGTCCGGCGAAGATCTCGTTCGCGATTTCAAGAAGGGCGAAGAGATCGAAGCCGTGGTGCTGGCCGTGGACCCCGAGCGCGAGCGTATCTCGCTGGGCATCAAGCAGATGGAACAGGACCCGTTCGGTCAGTTCATGGCGGCCAATCCGCGTGGCACGATCGTCAACGGTACCGTCAAGGAAGTCGACGCCAAGGGCGCGGTGATTGATCTGGGCGAAGGCGTCGAGGGTTACCTGCGCGCCAACGACATCGCCAAGGAGCGCATCGACGATGCCACCCAGCACCTGAAAGTCGGGGACGCGGTGGAAGCGAAGTTCACCGGCATGGATCGCAAGGGTCGTCAGCTGTCGCTCTCGATTCGCGCCAAGGACGAGGAAGATGCGCCCGAGGCAGCCGTGGATTACTCCTCGGCCGCCAGCGGCACGACCAAGCTCGGCGCGTTGTTGAAGGAACAGTTCAACAAGGCCGATTGATCGCCAGTTGCAAGCACGACGCGGGGCGGCAATCGCCGCCCCGCTGTTTCACGTCACGGACATTGGGGCCCATGACCAAATCCGAATTGATCGAAGCGCTGGCACGGCGCCAGACCCACCTCGCGTTTGCCGATGTCGAGATGGCCGTCAAGAGCGTCATCGAGCAGATGAGCCAGGCCCTCTCCCAGGGCGAGCGCATCGAGGTGCGCGGGTTCGGCAGCTTCGCGCTGCACTACCGGCCGCCCAGGATGGGACGCAATCCGAAGACCGGCGAAGCCGTGGCCTTGCCGGGCAAACACGTTCCTCATTTCAAGCCAGGCAAGGAATTGCGCGAACGCGTCAACCTTGATCTGGGCAAGGACGCCGACTGAGGCGTCCATCAAGATCAGACCCGAGGCAGGCGGCGTGAGTCGGTCCTGCCTTTTCTTTGGCTGTCGTTTGCTTGACACGGGTAGCGCAGTCCGGCTGCCGATGGAAGCGGCCTTGTGCCTCCTGTGCCAGTCAGGATCAATCAGGTAGAGTTCAATCATGCGATTGCTTGCCATCATCACCCTGGTCATCTTTGTTGCCGCCGGTATCGTGCTGGGAGCGCTCAATGCCGGCATGGTCGGTTACGACTTCGGATTTGCCCAGCTGCAGCTGCCCAAGGGTGCGGCGCTGCTGGGAGCACTGGTGGTCGGCTGGTTGCTTGGCGGGCTGACCGCATGGCTGGGATCGCGGCCACGCAAGTCGCGCCAGCCTTCCCGCGCGGACAGGAAGCCGACGGTCAAGTCATGAATCCACTTTACGTGCTGGCTGCGTTGTTGCCCGTGGCGTTCGTGCTCGGGTGGTGGGCCTCGCGCCAGATCGGAGCGCGGCGTTCCGGCGCTGAAGTCAGCGAGCTGTCGTCGGATTACTTCCGAGGCCTGAACTACCTGCTCAACGAAGAGCAGGACAAGGCGATCGAAGTCTTCCTGAAACTGGCCGAATACAATCGCGACACGGTCGAGACGCACCTGGCACTGGGCAACCTGTTCCGCCGGCGTGGCGAAGTGGACCGGGCGATCCGCTTGCATCAACACCTGGTGTCGCGGCCCGGTTTGTCCGAGGCGATGAAGACCGTGGCGCTGCTGGAACTGGGCGAAGACTACATGCGTTCAGGCCTGCTCGACCGCGCCGAAGCGTTGTTCGCCGATCTGGTCGCGATGGATTCGCACGCGCCCTCGGCGCTGCGACATCTGATCGCGATCTATCAACACGAGCGCGATTGGCACAAGGCCATCGAGCATGCTCGGCGCCTCGAGGTGATGACTGGCGAAGACGAGGCGCCGATGATCGCCCAGTTCTATTGCGAGCTGGCCGAGCGTGCACGCCAGCATGGCGCGCGAGCGGAAGCGCGCGACTACCTGCGTCAGGCGTTCGAGTGCCAGTCCGACTGCGTGCGCGCGTTCATGATTACCGGGCGCATGCAGGCCGAGGACGGCCAGCACGCCGAGGCCATCGATGCGTTCGAGGCAGCGATCCACGCCGACAGCGCATTCACCCCTGACATCCTGCCGCCGCTGCTGGACAGTTATGCCCGGTCACAACAGATGGCGCGCGCCGAAGCGTTCCTGAGCGACATGCTCGGGCGCTACCACGGCGTGTCGCCGATCCTGGCGCTGGCTCGCATTTATCGGCAACGCGACGGCGAGCGCGCCGCCATCGATTTTCTGACGGCACAGTTGCGTCAGCGGCCGTCAGTACGCGGTTTGATGACCTTGCTCGACGCCACGATGGACAAGATCGAGGGCGAGGCGCGGGAGAATTTCCTGATCTTGCGCGATCTGACCCGGAAGTTGCTCGAAGGCCAGGCGATGTATCGTTGCAACCGTTGCGGCTTCGGCGCCAAGGCGCATCACTGGCAATGCCCCAGCTGCAAGAGCTGGAGTACGATCCGGCCGATACACGGAGTTGCCGGCGAGTGACATGACGATCCTGATGACCATTGGATGGTTGCTGACTAGCTTCTTGATCACCGTATTGCTGGTGGGCGCCTCGATCGGCTATGCGCGGCGACGCGGCATGCTGGATCTGCCTGGGCAGCGCCGCTCGCACGATATTCCGACGCCTCGCGGTGGCGGCATCGGCATCGTCGTGGCCATGCTCATCTGTTTGGGCGGGGCAGGCTGGGGCGGATCGATGGGCGGGTCTGGGCATCCGATGCTGGCTGGCCTGTGCGCGGCGCTGCTGCTGGTGGCGCTGGCTGGCTGGTGGGATGATCACCGGTCGCTGCCGGTGTTGCCGCGTTTTGCCGCGCAGTTGCTGGCAGTTGCGCTGTTCTCGGCAGGTCTGGGGGCTGCCGGCACGTCATGCTGGTGGCTGCCGTTGTTGCTGCTCGTGGGTGCCTGGAGCATCAACCTGCATAATTTCATGGATGGCATCGACGGGCTGTTGGCGCAGCAGGCGATTTTCGTCGGTAGCGGCCTGGCTGCGTTGGCCTGGGCGGCACATCAGCCGATGCTGGCCTTGCTGACCGGGTGTCTGGCGGTGTCTGCGCTGGGCTTCTGGCTCTTCAACCGGCCACCGGCGCGAATCTTCATGGGCGATGTAGGCAGCGGTAGTGTGGGCTTGCTGATCTTTGCGTTCGGCGCGATGCTATGGCGGATTGATCATGCCTTGTTGTGGCCGGCGCTGATCCTGTCTTCCGCGTTCATGATGGATGCCAGTCTTACCCTGCTGGCGCGGATGTGGCTGGGGCGGCGCTGGTACGCGGCTCACCGCGAGCATCTCTACCAATGGCTGGTGCGGCGCGGTCGGACCCATGCAAGGGTGGATTCGGTCTATATGGGCTGGAACCTGCTGGTGGCGGCGCCAATGGCCTGGTTGGCGTGGAGTCATCTGCACGTGGCGTTGACCGTTACCATGGTCGTCTATGCGGTTGCTGCAGCCACGTGGCTGTACCTGAAACGTCGCTTGTTGCGGCACAACGCGAACAAGGCTCCCCATGTCATTTCGTAAGTTTGTCGGAGTCATCCATCCGCGGATAGCAGTCGTGTTGCACGACCTGCTGATTGCTGCCATCGCCTGGTGGATCGCCAAATGGCTGCGTTACGCCCTGCGACCCGACGAAGTAGTCAGTTTCCAGCTGCTCGAGTTTCCCCTGGTGTTGCTGGTACAAGGGCTGATCTTCCGCTGGACCGGCCTCTACAAGAGTGTTTGGCGCTTCGCCAGCCTGCCCGATCTGTGGAACATCGTGCGTGCATCGATCATCGGTTCGCTGGCCATCGGCGTGTCGCTGTTTCTCTATGATCGACTGGAAGGCGTTCCACGTTCGGTCATGTTGCTGTACCCGGGCATTCTTGCCCTGCTGCTGGGCAGTCCCCGGCTGGCCTACCGCTACTGGAAGGACAGCCGCGCCGACCTGTTCAAGGGCAAGACCGCGAAGCGGGTACTGATCGTCGGTGCCGACCGGGCTGGCGAGGTGCTTTGCCGCGACCTGCGCCGCGACAATCGCTATGCCGTGGTCGGGTTCGTCGACGACAACCCGAGCCTACGCGGCGCCAGCATCAATGGCCATCCGGTGTTGGGTCGATTGGATCAATTGCCCCAGCTGGCGCGTGAGGCGGCGGTGGACATGCTCCTTATTGCCTTGCCCGGCGCGTCCACGGCCGAAATGCGGCGCGTGGTGGGCTTGTGCGACATCACGGACCTGCCGTACCGGACGGTACCTCGGCTCGAGGATGTGGTGGCGGGCCGTGCTTACATGAACCAGATCAAGGAAGTGGCGATCGAGGATCTGCTGGGTCGTGACGCGGTGGAACTGGACTGGACCGCCATCCGCGAGACCTTGAGCAGTCGGCGCGTGCTGGTGACCGGTGGCGGTGGTTCGATTGGTTCGGAGTTGTGCCGGCAGGTTGCCCGCCTTGGTGCCCAGGCGCTTACCGTGGTCGAGGTGAGCGAATACAACCTGTATCGAATCACCCAGGAATTGCGTGCTGACTTTCCCGATCTGATCCTCGACGGCGTGCTTGCAAACTGTTGCGACGAGACGGCCATGCGCAAGGTATTTGCCGAGGCGCAACCGCAAGTGGTGTTTCACGCGGCAGCCTACAAGCATGTGCCGATGCTGCAGATGCAATTGCGTTCGGCGTTTCTCAACAACGTGCTTGGCACCCGCACCGTGGCCGATGCGGCCCGTGCCGTCGGCGTGTCGTGTTTCGTGCTGATTTCGACTGACAAGGCGGTCAATCCGACCAGCGTGATGGGCGCCTGCAAGCGCGTTGCCGAAATCTACTGTCAGAACCTCGATGCGCATTCCGACACGCGCTTCATGACCGTGCGTTTCGGCAACGTGCTGGACTCGGCTGGTTCCGTGGTGCCGCTGTTCCGGCGTCAGATCCGCGACGGTGGCCCGGTGACCGTCACCCATCCCGAGATTTCGCGCTATTTCATGACCATTCCCGAGGCCTGCCAGCTGATCCTGCAGACCGCGAGCATCGGCGAGGGTGGCGAGATTTTCGCGCTGGACATGGGTGAACCGGTAAAGATCCGGGATCTTGCCGAACAGATGATCCGCCTTGCCGGCAAGAAGCCGGGCAGCGAGATTCCGATCGTCTATACGGGCCTGCGCGCGGGTGAAAAGCTGTTCGAAGAGCTGTTTCATCCTCTTGAGAATTATCGAGCCACCTCCCACCCGAAAATTTTCCTGGCACAGCACCGGGAGGTGTCATGGGAGCTTTTGCAGGCGCTGCTGAACAAGACGGTCGGCGCCGTCGATGCCTATGATGAGGAAGAGCTTCGCCGCTCCGTGTCCAGTCTGCTGCCCTCGTTCCGTTGGAGCGAATCGGCGCAGCCGGACAACGTGGTGTCGATCCGTCGTATCAATCCGGAGGTCAATGAGTGAGCAAGCCCCTGCGCAAAGTGGTATTCCCCGTCGCCGGCCTCGGCACGCGCTTCCTGCCGGCGACCAAGGTGGTTGCCAAGGAAATGCTGCCAGTACTGGACAAGCCGTTGATCCAGTACGCTGTCGATGAAGCGGTGGACGCTGGCGCCGATACGCTGATCTTCGTCACCAATCGCTACAAGCATGCGATCGCCGACTACTTCGACAAGGCCTACGAGCTGGAGTCGAAGTTGCACGAGAAAGGCAAGGCCGAACTGCTGGCACTGGTGCAGGGCACCTTGCCGCGGCACGTGCGGGCCATCTTCGTGACCCAACCCGAGGCGCTTGGTCTGGGGCACGCGGTGCTCTGTGCCAAGCCCGTGGTTGGCGACGAACCGTTCGGCGTGATCCTGCCCGACGATCTCATCTGGAATGGAAAGGGTCGCGGCGCATTGCGGCAGATGGCCGAGTTGGCGGATGCGCAGCAGGCCGGCGTGATCGCGGTCGAGGAAGTGCCGCACGACGAGACCGACAAATATGGCATTGTCGACGCTACTCCACTGGACGACCGGAGCGCGACGATCCGCTTCATGGTCGAAAAACCCAAGCCGGCCGACGCGCCGTCGAACCTGGCGGTAGTGGGCCGCTACGTGTTGCCCGGTCGCATCTTCCAGTTGCTGGAGCAGACCACGCCCGGTGCCGGCGGCGAGATCCAGCTTACCGACGCGATCGAGGCCATGCTGAAGGAGCAGGGCAAGGTGCTTGCTTACCGCTTCGAGGGGACCCGGTTCGACTGTGGCAACAAGGCGGGCCTGGTGCGCGCAACCATGCATATGGCGATGCAGGATCCGAAACTGGCGCCGACGGTGCGCGCGTTTCTCGACCAACTCTGAACCGGGGTGACGGAGCACGATTGTCCGGGCCAACGTGTCCTGCGTTGTAGTTCCGCAGGCAGGGAAAGTCATGTTTGCCCGGTGCCGGGCTTTGGCATGGGTCGATCTGGCAGATGAGCTCGTCCGTATCCACTTCCTACTACCGCGCCACGGCCACGCCGTACGCTGCCTACCAGCCCCTCCAGGGCCGTGTCGCCGCGCGCGTCGCCATCATCGGCGGTGGCTTTGCCGGTCTCAACACCGCCCTCGGGCTGGCTGAGCGTGGCGTGCGTGATGTGGTGCTGCTGGAGCGCGAACAGATCGGTTTCGGGGCATCCGGTCGCAATGGAGGCTTCGTGTTCGCCGGCTATTCGCTGGGCGAACAGGCGCTGCTCGATCAGCTGGGCGAGCAAAGGGCGGCGGCGCTGTTCGGACTCACTACCGCAGCAGTCGATCGCATTCGTCGGCGGGTCAGCGACTATGCCATCGACTGCGATGTGGTGGACGACGGCGTGATCTGGGCCAACTGGTTTCGAGATCCCGCCGTGCTGCGGCAGCGCCAGCAACGGCTGGCCGAACAATATGGCGTGGACTGGCAATGGCTGCCTGAAGAGGAGCTGCGCCATTGCATTCGCAGCGAGCGCTATCACGACGGATTGTTCGAGCGTGATGCCCTGCACCTGCATCCGCTCAACTACGCGATCGGGCTGGCCGCGGCCGCGGCCGGGCGGGGCGTGCGCATTCACGAGGGTAGCGGTGTCCACCGTCTCGCACGCGAAGGTCTGCAGTGGCGTTTGCAGACCGCACAGGGCGAGGTGCTCGCCGACGAGGTGGTGTTGGCCTGCGGCGGCTATCTGGCCGGTCTGCGCAAGGCCATCGACCGCGCCATCCTGCCGATCGCCACCTACGTCATGGTCACCGAACCGCTCGGCGATCGGCTGGATGATTGCCTGCGCACTCGCGCCGCGATTTACGACAGCCGCTTCGCGTTCGACTATTACCGCGCGCTGCCGGATACCCGCTTGTTGTGGGGCGGACGCATCTCGGTATGCAATCGGTCACCTGTCTCGGTGAAGCGGCTGTTGACCAGGGATCTGCTGCGCGTCTTTCCGCAGCTGGCCGGTGTGAAAGTCGACCATGCGTGGTCGGGCCTGATGAGCTATGCACGACACCAGATGCCGCAGATCGGGGGCGATGGCGGCGGGCTGTGGTGGGCACAGGGGTTTGGTGGGCATGGCTTGGCGCCTACCTGTGCTGCCGGTGAAATGCTGGCCGCTGCGCTGGCCGAGGGCGATGACAGCTGGAAGCAGTTCGCCGACTATGGTCTGGACAACACGTGGCGACCGTTTGGTTACCTTGCTGCGCAAGCCAGCTACTGGTGGCAACAAGGTCGTGATTGCCTGAAGTCGAGGTTGGAAGGATGAGCGAAACGTTGACCGAACAAATCAGCTGGGCCGATTTTCAGAAGGTGCTGATCGTGGCCGGGACGGTGACCCGGGTGGAGCCTTTCCCCGAGGCACGCAAGCCGGCCTGGAAGGTATGGGTGGACTTCGGCCCGTACGGGGAAAAGAAGACTAGTGCGCAGATCGCTGCGCTCTACCAGGCTGAGGATCTGCTCGGTCGACAGGTGGTGGGCGTGATCAATTTTCCCGAGAAGCAGATTGGTCCGTTTCGGTCGCAGTTCCTGCTCACCGGCTTTCCGACTGACGATGGCGTGGTGCTTGCCGCACTGGAGCGCCCCGTTCCCGACGGCACGCGCCTGGCCTGAACGATTCGCTTGCGGCGATCAGGCAGGTTCTCGTTGCGGACGATCGAGCCACACCTCCAGTCCCTGCGCATTGAGTTCGATATCCATGTGCAGCAGTTGCTCCAGCCCGTCGCGACCTCCCTTCCAGCCGTGCTCACGGGCACGCCCGGCGTACAGCTGGGTCAGGCCCTCCACCAGCGTTGCATGTCGATCGGCGGCTCCCCGTGCGTCTAGTGCCAGCGTCACCATCGCGTCGATCTGCACGTGCAGATCGGCGGCTAGACGGTTGACGTCTTCCACACGGCCGAAATGAGTGGGATACATCGCGGCAGGCTTCAGTGCGACCAGGCGCTCGATCGATGCATGCAGCTCATCCGGGTCGAACTGCACTGGCGAGGTGGTCGGCAGGATGAATGGGCCGTTCCGCGTATCGAATTCGCGATAGGACAGGCCGAACACATCGCCGGTGAAGCACACGTTCGCCTGTTCGTCGTAGATTGCGTTGTGATGTTTTGCGTGCCCGGGTGTGTCGAGGGCGCGCAGGATCCGGCCGGCGAGATTGATCTCGTGCTGATCTTCGGCCTCGACCACGCGCTCGGCCGGCACCGGCCGCAGTCGCCCGTATTCGCGCTCCATCACGGCTTCGCCATAAACGGCGCTGGCTCCGGCCCACAGCTTCGAGGGGTCGATCATGTGGCGCGCACCGCGCGGGTGCACCAGCAGACGCGCGTTCGGCAAGCGTGCGATCAGCTCGCCCGCGCCACCGGCATGGTCCAGATGCACGTGGGTGAGGATCAGCCAGTCCACGTCGGCGGCGGTGAGGCCCGCCGCGTCGAGGGCGCCCAGCATGCGTGGAACGGAATGATTGGTGCCGCAGTCGATGAACGCGCCGCGACCGCCTTCCACCACGAGGTAGGCGGCGTCAAAGCCGGGCCGTACGAAGCCCGTGTCGATGGTGTGGATGCCGTGGTCAGTAGCCATGCCTGCCCCGTTGGTGGATGGACTGTCGAGGGTAGCAACTTGGCAGCCAGCCGACATCCGATATCAGTCCGATCAGCCAGCGTGTTCGCGCTACCGGCCAGGACCAGCCCGCCGGAAGGTGAGGTTGATCCGGCACTCCCCCAGCAGGTCGTGGTGGCCGGGCTTCAGCGGCAATACGCCGTGAAAGCGCAATCGCGCCGGGCCGCCCCATACCACCACATCCCCGTGTGCCAGCGGCACACGTTGCGGGCGATCGGACCGCTGCAGTCCCCCGAAAAGAAAGGTCGCCGGCAGGCCGAGCGAGACCGATACGATCGGCCGACGATAGTCCTGTTCATCGCGATCCTGGTGCAGGCTCAGCCGCGTGCCGGGCGCGTAGCGATTGACCAGGCAGGCGTCCGGCACGAAATCGCCAAAACCGGCATGCGTGGCCGCGGCAACAGCCAGTCGAAGGAATTCCGGAGGCATGGCTGGCCACGGTTCGCCACTCATCGGATCTATCGGGTCGTAACGATAACCACGGCGATCACTGATCCAGCCCAATGGCCCGGCATTGGTCATGCCGACCGACATGCGAAATCCGCCGGGCGTGGTCATGTGACGGAACGGTGCCCTTGCAGCAATGGTGTCGAGCGCCTGCAACAAGGCCGCCGCGCCGGCGAGCGCGAAACCGCGCAGCACTACCGCGCCATCGCACAACGGTTCGTCCCGTCGAGTGTCGGCATGTGATGTCGGGAACAAGTCACGCATGGTCATGGGACGTTGCCAATCAACGCGTTGAGTTGCTGGGCAGAATGAATGGGCGCAGCCTCATGTCCCGGCCTCGCGCTCCAGCAACTTGCGCTTGCGTTCGACGCCCCAGCGGTAGCCGGACAGTTCGCCGTCGTTGCGTACCACCCGATGACACGGAATTGCCACGGCCAGCATGTTCGCCGCACAGGCGCCGGCCACCGCACGTACAGCTGCGGGCGAGCCGATGCGCCGGGCGACTTCGCTGTAACTGACCGTGCTGCCGGCGGGGATGTCACGCAACGCCTGCCACACGCGTTGCTGAAATGCGGTGCCGCGCACGTCCAGCGGCAGTTCCAGGCCGATCGCGGGGGTCTCGATGAGGCCTATCACGCGGGCTACCAGTTGTTCAAAGGCGCCGTCGCCGCCGATCAGTCGCGCCTTCGGGAAGCGATCCTGCAGATCACGCGCCAAGGCGTCAGGATCGTCTCCGAGCAGGATCGCGCAGACACCGCGTTCGCTCTGCGCCACCAGGATCGCGCCCAGCGAACACTCACCAATCGCGAAACGGATTTCGCTATCCGCACCGCCCGCACGATAGCTCGATGGAGTCATGCCCAACACCTGGTCGGCGGTTTCATAGAAGCGGCTGCTGGCATTGTATCCGGCGTCGAAGATCGCTTCCGTGACCGTGGCGGCGCGCTCCAGTTCGTCGCGGAGGCGGCGGTTGCGATGTGCCGCGGCGTACTGCTTCGGCGTCACCCCGGCGACCGCTTTGAACACGCGGTGGAAGTGGAACGGGCTGAGCCCGCTCGGCCTGGCCAGCTGTTCCAGCGTGGGGGTGGTCTCGGCCTGCTCGATGGCGCGACAGGCCGCGGTGACCATGGCCGCGTGTTGCTCGGTCAGCGACGGCTGATCCGGCTTGCAGCGTTTGCACGGGCGAAAGCCGGCACGCTCTGCAGCAGCGGCGGTGGCGTGAAACGCCACGTTCTCGGGCCGCGCCCGGCGGGCCCCGCACGAAGGGCGGCAATACACGCCCGTGGTCCGCACCGAGTAGAAGAACCTGCCGTCGGCCAGTTTGTCGCGCGCCTGCACCGCGGCCCAGCGTGGGTCGGCCAGGATGGCTGCTGCGGCAAATCCGGTTTGTTGGTCCAAGGTCTTCATGGCGGTACGCTCCCGTGGATTATCGCGCCAGGCTCACGCTCATGGGCTCAATCTACGGATCGGCTGCGACCACCGCACTCCGGGTCTTGCGCTCGAATTCGGGCTGGTTGCCGATCGCAAGGAGGCGCGGCACCTTTACTCGAGCGTTTCACCAGTCAGTGGGCTTGTAATCCTTCAGGAACTGCCCCCACACATGTTGACCGGTATTGATGCCGTGGATGATCGGATCGACGATGCGCGCGGCGCCATCGACGATGTCCAGCGGCGGGTGGAAGCGTTCCTCGACCACCTTGCGCGCGGCCAGCGCGGCCGGGTCCTCGTCGGTGACCCAGCCGGTATCGACGCTGTTCATGTGGATGCCGTCGTTATGGTAATCCGTGGCCGCGGTGCGCGTCATCATGTTCAGTGCGGCCTTGGCCATGTTGGTGTGCGGGTGGCGCGTGGTCTTGAAGTTGCGGTAGAACTGGCCTTCCATCGCCGACACATTGACGATGTGCTTGTCGCGCTCGCTGGTGCGCAGCATCAGCGGTTTCAGGCGTGCGTTGATGATGAACGGCGCGATCGCGTTGACCAGCTGTACTTCGAGCAGTTCCACCGAAGGCACTTCAGCCATCAACAGGCGCCATGAGTTTCGTTCGCGCAAATCGACCTGTTGCAAGTCCTGGTCGAGCCGGCCTTCGGGAAACAGGTGGCTCTGCGCCAGCAGTTCCTCCGGCAGCAGCGGCAGTTGCGACAGCTCGGCGGCACGACTCAGGCCCGGCAGGGCTGCATCAGGTCGTGCGATTCCGGCTTCCGGCAGGATGCTGGAGCCGCGCAGGCCCTCGTAATGACCGATCAATGCGCGCACGGCCTCGGGCAGATCGTGCACGGCGGCGGTTTCGCCTTCCATCATGTGCGCGTAGAAATCCGGCGGCCGTCGCACGGTCTGGCAGGCATTGTTGATGATGAAGTCCAGCCGCGGGCGGGTGGCGACCAGTTCCTGGCAGAACGCCTCGACACTGGGGGTATGGCGCAGGTCCAGTCCGAAAATCTGCAGCCGATCGCCCCAGTCCGCGAAGTCCGGCTCCGCCGCGTATCGGGCCGCGGAATCCCGCGGGAAACGCGTGGTGACGATCAGCTCGGCGCCCGCACGCAGCAGCTTCAGGCCAGCCTGATAGCCGATCTTCACGCGGCCACCGGTGAGCAGGGCGACGCGTCCGCGCAAGTCGGCCAGTTCGCTGCGCTTGGCGTAGTTGAACGCGGCGCATTCCGGGCACAGCTGGTCGTAGAAGAAATGGATGCTCGCGTACTTCTGCTTGCACACGTAGCAGTGCTTCGGCTTGATCGATTCGCGCGGCTCGGCGGCATCCTCATCCGGTGCCAGGTCGTGCGGCAGGAACCCCTCGGGCGCAAACACGTTGGGCGTGGTGAATACCGGTTGGCGCCGCAGGGTGCGGATGCCTGTCTGGTTGAGCAGCTTGTCCTCGGCCTGAATCTTCGCCGCGTGCCGCGCCTTCTCGGCGGCCTTCAGACGGATCCGGCGGGTGCCCGGCTCGGGGTGATACACGCGCGCCACGGCTTGATGCAGGCGCTGGCGATCTTCGGCTGGCAGCAGGTTCAGCAATTGCCGATCGTCAGCCACGGACTCAAGGAGCTGCGCTGCAGCGCGCAGGCGGGTCAGAAGGTCGGTATCCGGGTCGTCGCCAGGAGTTGGTTTGGTGGTGGTCATGAAGGGTCAGTCGTGTTTGGAGGCATTGACGTGCCGCGTTGTCGGTGGCCGGCACGGGTGACAGGGACGGTCAGCCGCCCATGATGCCTGCTTTGCCCCGGATACGGTAATCGGGGTCCCCGCCAATTGTCCGTGTCGTTTCCGGATTGCGTGCTGCGGCACACTCCACGGCAACCGTGTGTGCGATGTTTTGCACAGGGTCGTCCAGGCGGGCGACGAGTAGTTCAACCAGGCGCATTGCGGTGTTGGCGGAGGTGCATCGCAGTGGGCTTCTTCGGCAAGAAGGTCGATTCGTGCGCGTGTCCAGAACACCAGTATTCCCTTCGACAACGACTTCAAGGGCCGATCACTCGACCCTTCTGGATCCACTCCTTGCCTCCGCCCTGAACAAGCTGCCCACGGCGCACCCGGCACTGGTCATTGGTTGCCGGCTTTCCGGGCAGGACTGTCATGGCATGAGCCGACTGCCCGTAGGCGCTGGCAAGCCGACCGCTGCCCCGGAGGCCGCCCGCATCCGCTTCGTCTACCTGCCGGCGAGGGAGTCGCACGACCCCCATGCCGCCTATCATGTGCACCTGGTTCGGGCGGAAGTGCTGCTCGGCCGGGTCATTGCCGCGCGAGTCGCCGGTTTGCGGGCGCTGGCCCCGACACTCGATGACGCTGCCGAAGCGCGCGCGACGGTGCGACCGCCGCGCGACCTGTTTTCCACGGCCACGCTGGAATATCGCCGCTGGTACGAGGACGATGGCACGGCGCGTGCGCAACCCCTGACCCAGGAGGCTCTGGCGGAGCGGCTGACACGCGGCGGTCTCTCGCGTTGCCGGGCGCTTGACCGCGCCATCCATCGATCCCATGCGTTGCCCGCGGTGGACCAGGAATGGCTGATTCGTCGGCGCAACTTGCCGTTGGCGCAGCGGCCACTGAACCAGAGCGAGTTCCATGCCCTGGTCGAAGCGATCGATGACGTGTGGCAGGCATCGGCGGGGGCGCTTCATGTCGCAAGGGCCAATCGCCAGATCGCATTGCGCGTGGCCACTTTGCTGGCCGGCATGCTGGACGAATATGTCGCGCCGCCCTTCGCCGCTGCTGCCTTGAACGAAGCCTTCAGCCAGGGCCTGGTGGCGCATTTGCGCGAATCGATCGAGGTCTGCCGTCGAGCCGGGGCAGCAGGTGGTGTGCTCCTGATGGGATCCCGGGCCTGGTTTGCCGCCAAGGCGGCGAGGATGCGTGTGGAGCACCAGATCGGCCTGGCCTTGTCGCCTGGCCGATCATTCCGGTCATGCAGTCGTCGCGTCGACGGTAAGGCAACGGGCCAGGCGCGGCTGGCGGCCGCCGGCTGAGCCGGCGGCCGCTGTCCTACGCTTCAACCTCGTCCTTGTAGGCGTCGACCGGAATGCAGGAGCACATGATGTTCTTGTCGCCATACACATTGTCGACACGGGCGACCGGTGCCCAGTACTTCTGCAGCTTGAGGCTGGCCAGCGGAAATGCCGCCAACTCGCGAGGGTACGCATGGGTCCACTCGCTGGCGCTCACCATGGTGGCGGTGTGCGGCGCGTTCCTGAGCGGGTTGTCCTCACGATCGAGCTTGCCTTCCTCGATCGCGCGGATCTCGTTGCGGATCTGGATCATCGCGTCGATGAAGCGATCGAGTTCGAACTGCGATTCGCTTTCGGTGGGTTCGACCATGAGAGTGCCGGCCACCGGGAAGCTCAGCGTGGGGGCATGGAAGCCGAAATCGATCAGCCGCTTGGTGACATCTTCGGCGCCGATACCGGTGGCGTCCTTGAGCGCACGCAGGTCAAGAATGCACTCGTGCGCCACCAGACCGTTGCGACCGGTATACAGGGTGGGGTAGTGCGGCTCCAGTCGCTTGGCGATGTAGTTGGCATTGAGCAGCGCAACCTGGGTTGCCTTGCGCAAGCCTTGCTGGCCCATCAGCGCGATGTACATCCAGCTGATCGGCAGGATGCTGGCCGAGCCGAACGTGGCGGCCGAAACCATGCCCACTGGTGACTTGCGATCATCCTGATCGCCGTCGGCCGGAATGTCGGCATACCCACGCGGCAGGAATGGCGCGAGGTGCGCCTTGACCGCGCACGGCCCCACGCCCGGGCCACCACCGCCGTGCGGAATGCAGAAGGTCTTGTGCAGGTTCAGGTGGGAGACGTCCGAGCCCCACTTGCCGGGCTTGGCCAGGCCGACCAGCGCATTCATGTTGGCGCCATCGGTGTAAACCTGACCCCCATGTTCATGCACGATGTCGCAGATCGCCACGATGTCTTCCTCGAACACGCCATGCGTGGACGGGTAGGTGATCATCAGCGCGGCGAGGCGATCGGAATATTTTTCGGCGGCGCGGCGGATGTCCTCCACGTCGACGTTGCCGTGGGCGTCGCACTTGGTCACCACCACGGTCATCCCGCACAGATGGGCCGAGGCGGGATTGGTGCCGTGGGCAGATTCGGGAATCAGGCAGACATCGCGATGGGCTTCGTTGCGCGAGCGGTGGTACGCGCGGATCGCCAGCAGGCCCGCATACTCGCCCTGCGCGCCCGAGTTGGGTTGCAGGCTGACCGAGTCGTAGCCGGTGCACTCGACCAGCATCGCCTCCAGGCCGTCGATCAGTTCCTTGTAGCCGAGTGTCTGCGACGCTGGCGCCAGCGGATGGATGTTGCCGAATTCCGGCCAGGTCACCGGGATCATCTCGGCGGTGGCGTTGAGCTTCATCGTGCACGAACCCAGCGGAATCATGGTGCGATCCATCGCCAGGTCCTTGTCGGCCAGCGCGCGCATGTAGCGCAGCAGTTCGTGCTCGCTGTGATGCGTGTTGAACACCGGGTGGGTGAGAAACTCGCTGTGGCGGCGCAGCGCCGCCGGCACCGCATCGCTCGCGGCCGCGTCCAGTGCGTCCACGTCCAGACCTTCGATACCGAACAGCGCGGCAAGCCGGGTCAGGTCTTCGCGGGTGGTGGTTTCGTCGAAGCTGATGCCGATGCTGCCATCGTCGATGCGGCGCAGGTTGATACGCGCCGCCTCGGCACGGGCATGTATCGCCGCGGCATCGACGCCGGTGATGTGCAGCGTGTCGAAGAAGTTGTTGCCCACGGCCACGCCCTTGTCGCGCAGGGCCGCCGCAAGGATGGTTGCCAGCCGGTGCGTGCGCCGGGCGATCCGGGTCAGGCCTGCGGGGCCGTGGTAGACCGCGTACATGCTGGCCATGACCGCCAGCAGTACCTGGGCGGTGCAGATGTTCGAGGTGGCCTTCTCGCGGCGGATGTGCTGCTCGCGGGTCTGCAGGGTGAGGCGGTAGGCGGGCTTGCCTTCGGCGTCGATCGATACACCGATCAGACGGCCCGGCATCGAACGCTTGTAGGCATCGCGGCAAGCCATGAAGGCGGCGTGCGGGCCGCCGTTGCCGAACGGCACGCCGAAGCGCTGGGAGTTGCCCACCACGATATCGGCGCCCCATTCACCCGGCGCGGCGATCAGGGTCAGCGCGAGCAGGTCGGTGGCCACGGCGACCACGCCGCCGCGTGCATGCACCGCCTCGGCGACCGCGCGGTAGTCGTTGATGCTGCCGAAGCTGTCGGGGTATTGCAGCAGCACGCCGAAGGCTTCGGTGCCGGCCGCTTCGCTGTCGTCGCCAACCACCAGTTCGATACCCAGCGGTTCGGCACGGGTGCGCACCACTTCCAGCGTCTGCGGATGCACGCCACGCGAAACGAAGAACACGTCGGATTTTGACTTGCACGAGCGCTTGGCCAGGGTCATCGCCTCGGCGGCGGCGGTGGCCTCATCCAGCAGCGAGGCGTTGGCGATCTCCATGCCGGTGAGGTCGGCGCACATGGTCTGGAAATTGATCAGTGCCTCCATGCGGCCCTGCGAAATCTCGGCCTGATACGGCGTGTACGCCGTGTACCAGGCCGGGTTCTCCAGGATGTTGCGCAGGATGACGTTCGGGGTGTGGGTGCCGTAGTAGCCCTGTCCGATGAAGCTGCGGAACACCTGGTTCTTCTGCGCGATGGCGCGGATCCGGGCCAGTGCTTCGACTTCGGTGATCGCGCGGGGCAGGGCCAGCGGCGCGCCGGACTTGATGCCGCCCGGCACGATGGCGTCGGTCATCGACTCCAGCGAATCATGGCCGATGACGCGCAGCATCTGCGCGATCTCGGCGTCATTCGGGCCGATGTGGCGTTCGATGAACGCACCGTGGTTTTCGAGTTCGCGCAGGGAGGGTGACGGATTCTGGCTCATGACGGGCGTCCGGTAGTGGCCGATGAAGGCCGGGCGTGCATGCCGCACGTGGGCGCCCCTCTGTCCTTTTGCCTGAGAGTTTGGAAACGCGCGAGCGTCTCGTGCCCCTTCGGCGGCGGCATGCGCCGGTGAAGGCAGCCGCTCTCTCCAGAGTGTTTGCGCGTGGTGGTGTGGGGCCTGAGCGATTACGGGCGTTGCGTCTTCGGCAGCCGGCACTCCCGGGAAGGGTGCGCCGTCTTCTCCCACCATGCGTTTACCACCACGATTATACAGGGCCTGCGCGGGCAATGTGGTCCCGGGTGGCTGTGGTTGGGGTGCCGCCGGGACTATGCTAGATCACCCCGTTACCGGCTTTTGGAGGTCCCGTGATCCAACTGGGTGAAATCGACCATGTGGTGCTGCGCGCCATCGACATGGAGGCGATGCAGCGTTTCTATTGCGAGGTGCTGGGCTGTCACGAGGAGCGGCGGCAGGACGAGATCGGGCTGGTTCAGCTGCGCGCCGGAGCATCGCTGATCGATCTGGTGGCCGTGGACGGCAGGCTTGGGCGCCATGGCGGTGCCGCCCCGAGCGCTGAGGGTCACAACATGGATCATCTGTGCCTGCGCGTGGAAGGTTATGACGAGGCGGCGATCCTGGCGCACCTCAGGGCGCATGGTGTGCGCATCGGTGAGCTGGGTTCTCGCTACGGTGCACGTGGCGAGGGGCCGTCGATCTATTTGTACGATCCGCAAGGCAACATGATCGAACTGAAGGGGCCGGCGATGGCGTGAGTCGCCGGGCAGGGTGGCCGGCGGTGCCTCACGCACCTTGGCCAGCGCAGTTAGAGCTCGCTTCCTGACTTCAATCGAACCCGGAAAAAGCGAAAGCCGCCTTGAGAGGCGGCCTTCGTTTACAATTGGTGCCCAGAAGAGGACTCGAACCTCCACGGAGTTGCCCCCGCTAGCACCTGAAGCTAGTGCGTCTACCAATTCCGCCACCTGGGCAGGTGTCACACCGCTCTGCGAGCTGCGTGAGCCGCGTAATGTAGGCATCGGCCGTCTGCTTGTCAACTCTTTTCACAACCATGCGCTGCGTCGTGTCATTCTGCGCGGCGCCGATACCACAAGGATATTTAGTGACCAGAAAGAATCCCCCGAAGTCCGGCAAGGGCGAGAAGTCGTCCTCCAGTCGGGCAAAGCCCGAAAACCGCCAGCGCAAGGCCGATGGCGGCAGCGCATCGAAACGCCGCGACCCGCATGCCGAGCGCGAGGCGAAACGCTACGACCGCCCGATTCCCAGCAGGGAGGCCATACTCGCCCTGCTCGAAGAGCGTGGCGAGCTGTTGACCGAGGCGCGCATCGCCGAGGCGTTGCACATCGATGAAGAAACGGATCTCGAAGCGCTGCGCAAGCGGCTTGCGGCGATGGTGCGCGACGCCCAGCTGTTGCTGGGACGGCGCGGCGGCTATGCGCCGACGCGCAAGCTCGACCTGATCCCGGGGCGAGTGCTTGCCAATGCCGAGGGCTACGGCTTCCTGCGCCCCGACGAGGGTGGCGATGACTTGTATCTCTCACCGCAACAGATGCGCACCGTGTTGCATGGCGACCGCGTGCTGGCCAGCGTGGTCGGCATCGACCGGCGCGGGCGCAAGCAGGGTGCCATTGCCGAAGTGCTGGAGCGACGCTCGCCGCGACTGGTGGGTCGCGTGGTGATCGAGGACGGAGTGACTCTGGTATGTCCCGATGATCGCCGCCTGAACCAGGACGTGATGATCAAGCCGGGCCAGGAGCATGACGCCAAGTCGGGCCAGATCGTCGTCGTCGAGATCACCGATCCGCCAACACCACATCGCGGGCCGCTGGGCGAGATTCGTGCGGTGCTGGGCGAACGCCTGCAGCCCTCGCTGGTGGTGGAAATGGCGATCGCCAGCCACGACCTGCCGCACGAATGGCCGGCCGAAGTGTTGCGCGACGCCGCCCAGGTGGAGGGCGAGGTGACGGCCGCCGAGCGCGAGGGTCGAACCGACCTCCGCAAACTGCCGCTGGTCACGATCGATGGCGCCGATGCGCGCGATTTCGATGACGCCGTGTATGCCGAGCCAAAGCGTGGAGGCGGCTGGCGCCTGATCGTGGCGATTGCCGACGTATCGCACTACGTGCAGGTCGGCAAGGCGCTGGATCGCGAGGCCTACGAGCGCAGCACCTCGACCTATTTCCCCGGCTTCGTGGTGCCGATGCTGCCGGAGACGCTGTCCAACGGCATCTGTTCGTTGAATCCGAAGGTCGATCGCCTGTGCATGGTCTGCGACATGACCATCGATGCCGAAGGCAACGTCACGCGATCAAAGTTTTATGATGCGGTGATGCTGTCCCATGCGCGTCTCACCTACGACAAGGTGTGGCAGGCGGTGGGTTTGCGTGATGAGGATGCGCGGCACGAGGTCGCCGACGTGCTGCCGCAGCTGGAGAACCTGCACGCCCTGTACAAGGCGATGGCGGCCCAGCGCAAACGTCGTGGCGCGATCGACTTCGAGACGCCGGAAGTGAAGTTCCGCCTCGACCAGAGTGGCAGCGTGGAATCCATGGGTGCCACCGAGCGCAACGATGCGCACAAGCTGATCGAGGAATGCATGATCGCCGCCAACGTGCAGGCGGCATTGTTCCTGGAAAAGAAGAAGATCCCCGCGCTGTTCCGCGCGCACGAGCCGCCGCCGGCCGAGAAATACGAGGACCTGCAGCAGTTCCTGCGCGAGTTCAAGCTGCGCATGCCGCCAGTGGCCGAGGTGGCGCCGGCCGACTTCTCCGAAATCCTGCGCATGGTGCACGATCGTCCCGAGCGCGAGCTGATCCAGAACGTGCTGTTGCGCTCGCAAAGCATGGCCGCGTACCAGCCCGACAACCGCGGCCACTTCGGCCTGGCCCTGCAGGCCTACGCGCACTTCACTTCGCCGATCCGGCGTTATCCCGATCTGCTGGTGCATCGCGCGATCCGCTTCGCGTTGAGCGGACGCAAGCCGGCCGACTACACCTACACCCCGGCGGAGATGGCGGCGATGGCGGTGCATTGTTCACAGCGCGAGCGACGTGCCGAGGAGGCCGAGCGCGACGTCGACGAGCGCTTCAAGTGCGCCTGGATGGAAAAGCACATCGGCAGCGAGTTCGACGGGGTTGTTACCGGCGTCACCTCGTTCGGCTTGTTCGTCGAGCTGGACGAATCGAAGGTATCCGGCCTGGTTCACATCAGCCAGCTGGCCAACGATTACTACCACTTCGACGCGACCCGGAAATTGCTCAAGGGCGAGCGCACCGGTGCGCAGTTCCGCCTCGGCGACCATGTGCGCATCCAGGTGCTGCGGGCCAGCCTGGAGGATCGCAAGATCGACTTCCGGCTGGTGTCACCGCGTACGCCGGCGACGCCTCCGGGCGGCAGCGGCAAGGCCTACGACTACGCGGCCAGTGGCGAACGCTACTCGCTGCCGAAGAAGGCAGCCGCACCCACCAAGGCGCCGGGCATGTTTGGCCGTGCCGGCAAGGCGATCGGCCGCGCCTTCGGTCGCAAGGAGGCCGATGCCGCTGCGCCCGCGCCGGAACCGCGGAAAATGTCAGCGGGGGATAATGCGTCGTCGCGTGCAGTGGCGGGCGAGCAGCGTCCGGCGCACAAGGCGACAAAATCATCGGCGTCCCGTGGCTCGCGCCAGAAGGATTCGGCGGGACGTGGCACGGCAACTCCTGCGGCGCCTGCAGCGAAGAAAAGTTCCAGGCGTCGACCGAAACCCAAAGGCAAGTCATGAGTGAGAGCTGGATCGTCGGGATCAACCCGGTCGAAGGTGCATTGAGCAACGATGCCGAGCGCGTGCGGGAAGTGCTGGTGGAGAATGGCCAGCGCAACACGCGGGTGCTCGAGCTGGCCGAGCGCGCGAAAAAGTTGAATATACCGGTGCGGCACCGTCCGCGTGAGGAACTGGACAAGCATGCCGCTGAAGCGCGTCATCAAGGCGTGGTCGCGCGTTATGAAGCGGCTCCTGCCGCGCACGAGAGCGATCTGCCTGACTTGCTCGAACGCGACGGCAGCGACGCCCTGGTGCTGGTGCTCGATGGAGTCACCGATCCGCATAATCTTGGCGCCTGCCTGCGCAGCGCGGCGGCGGCGAAGGTCACGGCGGTGATCGTGCCCAAGGATCGCGCTGTCGGACTGACCCCGGTGGTACGGCGGGCGTCGGCCGGCGGCGCCGATCGGGTGCCGTTGATCGCGGTGACCAATCTGGCGCGCACGCTGCGTACGCTGAAGGATGCCGGGGTCTGGATCACCGGTCTGGCCGGCGACACCGACACCACCGTCTACGGCATCGACTTCAAGGGGCCGGTGGCGATCGTGCTGGGCAGCGAAGGCGAGGGTCTCCGGCGGCTGACCCGTGAACTGTGCGATTTCGTGGCGAAGATCCCGATGCCGGGCCCGATGGAGAGTCTGAACGTTTCCGTAGCCACCGGCGTCGTATTGTTCGAGGCGCTGCGGCAGCGAGGCACGAAACAATGACATATTGGTACGACTGGGCCGGTTACATCGGCGTGGCACTGATCCTGCTGGCGTTTCTGTTGCTGCAGGCGCAACGACTGCGCGGCAACGGCCTTATGTATCAGCTGATGAACGTCCTGGGTGCGCTGGGCGTGGCGCTGTCGCTGGTCATTGGTGCGTTCAACCTGTCTGCCTTCCTGTTGGAAGTTGCCTGGATCGCCATCGGGATCTTCGGGATAGTGCGCAATTGGCGTCGACGTCGTGCTCGCACGACATTTCCGGGCGAACCGCTATAGCGGCATGGCCGGACGCCGACGGCCGACCACTTTCCGAATACAGGAACCCTCGTGCCTCAGGAGGCGGCCAGGCCGCTGTGGGCCTGTTCCAGCAGTTCCAGCTGACGCCAGCGATTGACCACGGTGCAGAACAGCTCGGCGGTGCGCTCGGCGTCATACACGGCCGAGTGTGCCTCGCTGCTGTTGAATGACAACCCGGCCGCCAATACCGCCTTGCTCAGCACGGTCTGGCCATAGGCCAGACCCGCGAAACTGACCGTATCGAAGCAGCTGAACGGGTGGAACGGATTGCGCTTGTGCGCGCAGCGACGCACGGCCTGATTCAGAAAGCCCAGGTCGAAGGCGGCGTTGTGGCCGACCAGGATCGCCCGCTGGCAGCCGGCATCGCGGACTGCCTCGCGCACCACCTGGAACACGTGATCGAGCGCCTGCCGTTCCGGCAGCGCGCCGCGCAACGGGTTGTCCGGATCGATGCCGGTGATTTCCAGCGAACGTGGGTCCAGATTGGCACCGGGAAACGGCTCGACATGGGTCGAAACCGTCGGCAGCAACGCAAGAAAGCCGGCCTCGTCCATGCATAGCGGCACCGCGGCGATTTCCAGCAATGCGTCGTGCTCGGCATCAAACCCGCCGGTTTCCACGTCGACCACCACCGGCAGGAAGCCACGAAACCGCTCGGCCATGCGAGCCGCGGAGCTGTTGTTCACGATATCCATCGGCGCAGCATATCAGCCGCCGCCGGTGATCCTGTTGCGGGCGCGCGAGGGCAAGCCCGATCGCGGGAATCTCACGAGCCGATCGCGGCGAGCATCGCCTCGGCGGTGGAGACGCGCAGCTCACCGGGCGCCTCGACATGCAACTGGCTCACCACGCCATCCACGGCGTACAGGGCGAAGCGACGCGTGCGTAGCCCCATGCCGTAGTCGCTGCCATCAAGTTCCAGGCCCAGCGCACGGGTGAAGCTGGCGTTGCCGTCGGCGAGCATCAGCAGTCCGGCAGGGACCTGTTGCGCCGCAGCCCACGCCTGCATCACGTAGGCGTCGTTCACGGCCAGGCACATCACCGCAATGTCGCGTGCCTGGAACTCGGGGAAGTGCGCGACATAGCCGGGCAGGTGGCTGTTGGAGCAGGTTGGCGTGAAGGCACCGGGCACGCCGAACAGCACCACCTTGCGGCCGGCAAACAAGGGGCCGGTCCGTGCGGGCTGGATGTCACCGTCGATGATCTTGATCGCCACGTCGGGAAGGGGGCTGCCTGGCTGGATGGACATGCGGGACTCGCTTGGGGAGGGGGCGCCCATGCTAGTGCGTTCGAGAGCGCGATGTCTTGAATCCGCGCCGAAAGTACCTATTTTCCAGTGCAGGCGGCAATCGTGCCGCACAACTTGATGAGGAGGCAGTGAAATGAACATGAGCCGTCAATCCATCTGGAACCGTGACTTCGTGCCGTCGGATGATTTGCGCCAGGTCATGAGCCGGTTTTTCGGCGCCGGCGACAGCGACCAGTCCACCGTGGAAACCAGCCAGTGGGCGCCGCGGGTGGATATCCGCGAGGAAGACAAGCGCTTCATGATCCTGGTCGATGTGCCGGGCGTGGACCCGTCCGAGATCGAGGTGAGCATGGACAAGAGCATTCTCACCATCAAGGGCGAGCGCAAGGTCGACAGCGAGGAAGCCGGCGGCAAGCTGACCCGCCAGGAGCGCGTGTATGGCACCTTCCATCGCCGCTTTGCGTTGCCGGAAAGTGCCGATGCGGATGGCATCAGCGCGCACGGCAAGCATGGTGTGCTGGAGATCTCGATCCCCAAGAAGCCGGAAACCACGCCGCGCCGCATCACGATCAATACCGCCAACTGAGAAACCGTGTGAAAGCCCGCCCCGCCGTGGATAATGTCCCGCGGCGGGGCGCGGCCTTGTGTCCAGCGTCACCGATGATCGGGAGCGGGTGTGGAATTCAAAGACTATTACGAAATTCTCGGCGTCAAGCCGGATGCGAGCGAGGCGGAGATCAAGGCGGCCTATCGCAAGCTGGCACGCAAATACCACCCGGACAAGAACAAGGAAGGCGGCGCCGAGGAAAAATTCAAGGCCGTCAACGAAGCCAATGAAGTGCTTAAGGACGCCGAAAAGCGGCGTTCCTACGATCAGTTGCGAGCCGGCGGCTATCGTCAGGGCGAACAGTTCCGGCCGCCGCCGGGCTGGCAGGAGCAACAGGGCTTCAGTGGCGACGGTGGCGATTTCAGCGACTTCTTCGAAAGCCTGTTTGGCCGTGGCGCGGCCGCCGGCCATCGTGGCCAGCCGCGCCCGCGGCGCGGGCAGGATGTGCAGGCGTCCGTGCAGATCGACTTGCAGACCGCATTCGATGGCGGTCGCACGCGCCTGTCCATGCGCGATCCGGCCGGCGGCGAGCGCGTACTGGAGGTGAAGATCCCCGCCGGTATCCAGCCCGGTCAGGTGATCCGTCTGTCCGGACAGGGTCAGCCCGGCATGGCCGGCGGTCCCAAGGGTGACCTGCTGCTGGAAATCGGCATCCGCGACGATGCGCGGTTTCGCCTCGATGGCCGCAACGTGGTGCACGTGCTCCCGATTGCGCCGTGGGAGGCAGCGCTCGGGGCGACGGTGCCGGTGCCGACCTTGGCCGGTGCGGTCGACTTGCGTATACCGGCCGGTTCGCAATCCGGCCGCAAATTGCGGCTGAAGGGCCGCGGCATGCCTGGCAGCCATCCGGGGGATCAACTGGTGGAGCTGTCGATTCGCACCCCGACGGCCGACAACGAAGCGCAACGTGCGGCCTATGAGGCTCTGCGCACCAGCTTCGCGGACTTCAATCCGCGCAACTGAGCGGCAAGGCGGAAAGCCAATCGGGCAGGAGCCGGTTCAGCCGACTCCTGCCCGATTGGTTTGGTGCCAGGAGCTCCCCGGACTTGAGTTGGCCGATCTCGACCGCCCCAGTCCGACGGGTTCCGGGGCGACTCAGCCGCGCGAGGCGCGCTTGCGGTCGTTCTCGGTGAGGTGCTTCTTGCGCAGGCGGATTTCCTTCGGGGTGATCTCGACCAGCTCGTCGTCGTCGATGAAGTCCAGTGCCTGTTCCAGCGTGAACTTGATCGCGGGAGTCAGCTGGATCGCATCGTCCTTGCCGGAGGCGCGCATATTGGTCAGCGGCTTGGGCTTGATCACGTTGACGGTGAGGTCGTTGTCCTTGGCGTGGATGCCGACCAGCTGGCCTTCGTACACATTGTCGCCCTCGGCAGCGAACAGCTTGCCGCGATCCTGCAGTGGCCCGAGCGAGTAGGCCGGGGTGGTGCCGCCGGCGTTGGCGATCATCACGCCGTTCAGGCGCTTGGCGATCTGGCCTTCTTCCTTCGGGCCGTAGTGGTCGAACACGTGGAACAGCAGGCCCGAACCCTGGGTCAGGGTCTTGAACTGGTTCTGGAAGCCGATCAGGCCACGCGCCGGGATCTCGTAGTCCAGACGCACGCGACCCTTGCCATCGGATTCCATGTTCTTGAGCTGGCCCTTGCGCGCGCCGAGCCGCTCCATCACGGCACCCTGGTGGACTTCCTCCACGTCGACCACCAGTTGCTCGATCGGCTCCATCTTCTGGCCGTCGATCTCCTTGATGATCACTTCCGCACGCGATACGGCCAGTTCATAGCCTTCACGGCGCATGTTCTCGATCAGCACCGACAGGTGCAGCTCGCCGCGGCCGGAGACCAGGAACTTGTCGGCGTCGGAACCTTCCTCGACCTTCAACGCCACGTTGTGCACCTGCTCGCGTTCCAGACGCTCGCGCAACTGGCGGCTGGTGAGGAACTTGCCGCCAGACAAATCCTTGTTGCCGGCAAACGGCGAATTGTTGACCTGGAATGTCATCGAGATGGTCGGCTCGTCCACCGTCAGCGCTGGCAGCGCCTCGGGCGTGTCCAGCGCGCAGACGGTATCGGAGATGGTCAGGTCGGCGATGCCGGAAATGGCCACGATGTCGCCGGCCTCGGCGGTTTCCTGCTCGATCCGCTCCAGGCCGAGAAAGCCCAGCACCTGCATCACCTTGCCCTGGCGCTTCTTGCCGTGGCGGTCGATCACGCTGACCGGCATGCCCTTTTTCAGGGTGCCGCGCTGGATGCGGCCGATGCCGATCACGCCGACGAAGCTGCTGTAGTCGAGCTGGCTGATACGCATCTGGAACGGGCCGTCCGGGTCCACGTCCGGCTTGCTCACGTGCTGCATGATCGCCTCGTACAGCGGCGTCATGTCGCCTTCGCGCACGTTCTCGTCGAGGCCGGCATAGCCGTTCAGTGCCGAGGCGTAGACGATCGGAAAATCCATCTGCTCGGGCGTGGCGCCCAGGCGGTCAAACAAATCCCATACCTGCTCGACGACCCACTCCGGACGCGCGCCGGGGCGGTCGACCTTGTTGATCACCACGATCGGCTTGAACCCCATGGCGAAGGCTTTCTGGGTCACGAAACGGGTCTGCGGCATCGGGCCGTCCATCGCGTCGACCAGGATCAGCACCGAGTCGACCATCGACAGTACACGCTCCACCTCGCCACCGAAGTCGGCATGTCCCGGGGTGTCGACGATGTTGATGCGGTTGCCCCGCCAGGTGATGGCGGTGTTCTTGGCCAGGATCGTGATGCCGCGTTCCTTTTCCTGGTCGTTCGAATCCATCACGCGCTCGGCCAGCACCGTGCGCTCATTCAGCGTGCCGGATTGCTTGAGCAGGCAGTCGACGAGGGTGGTCTTGCCGTGATCGACGTGGGCGACGATGGCGATATTGCGCAGATTTTCGATAGACATGGAAAGCACTCGGGTGGCGCATGCAGCCACCACGTGGGTTATCGGAAGGTTAACCGGTCAATTATACGGGTTTGAGCGCCAGTTTGCCTGTCTGCGGATGGGGGCGACGAGCCACGCATTCGCGTGGGACCTTCGTCGGGTCCCGGGCGAATAGCGCGACAAGCAGCCGATCAGGGCTGTCGGCAGCTGCCGGGCAGGTATTTGGCCTTGATATCCGGTGAATCGCATGGCCACGACCAGACGTCGCCCGTTGCCGATGTTGCCTGCAGGCTCAGGGTCTTGCCGGCCAGCGTGGCGTTTGCCTTCTGCGGTGGCGTGGCGCTGAAATGCACGTTGATCAGGCCGTCCGCGTTCACGCTCACGCTGTCGACGTAGACGCCATGGATGTCATCCGGCTTGGCCAGGCCTGCCTGAGCGTTGTTGGCGGGCCAGCGGCCGTGGCTGCGCCGGTACTCCAGCATGGCGGTCTTCGCGCCGGCGGCTAGCACCACGCCCTCGCTGACCTGTGCGCGGACGATGTAATCCTGGTAGGCCGGGATCGCGATGGCGGCGAGGATGGCGGCACCGGCGATGGCGGTGGTGCCGCTGCCACTGCTGCTGGCTCCGATCAGCTCGAGTGGCTGCTGTTCGTAGTTGAGGCTGAGCGAAAGTGCATCCGCGCTGACGCCGATATTGGCGCCGGCCACGCCACGGTCCGGCAGGTTCAGGGTATGAGCGGCCGGCATGTCCATCAGATCCGTGTCGGCGCCGCTGATGTCGTCGAGGATCTGCAGGATCTGCAGATAGTGATAGTAGGCGTCGCGCTGCGCATGATGGGTCACCGCCAGCACGCCGGCCAGGCTGTGTTCGCCGGGATAGCCCCGGCTTTGCATCCACGGTGCCAGCGAGGTGTCGGGACGGGCGGCAACCCGGTCGGCCAGTGCCTGCGGGACGCGGCCGAAGATCAGGAAGTCGCCATCCTCGATCCAGTAGAAATGCGTGCCGATACGCGAAACCAGCTGTGCCAGGGATGCAGACTTGTCCGCGGTCGCCGGTTTGGGTGCCGTGGTGGCGGTGCTGAGCGCGTGGATCTCGACCCCGTCCAGTTTGCGGACGCGGTAGTGCCAGTGTCGGCGCTTCGCAAGTTGTTCGAGATGGGCGTACAGCGCCTTGCGATCACGTAGGCGCAGCGCGGTGTAGCTGCCGGCATCATCCTCGAAGCTGACCATTTCCGGGCCGACCCAGGAGCCGAGATCGGCGAGATCGAAGCCGGCTTCGGTCTGCAGCTTGGCCATGGCCTTGCGCCACGAGGCCGCGTGTTCAGCGCCGAAGTCCAGCGACAGGTTGTTTTCGAACTGCTGCCATTGCTCGCGATCGGGCAAGGCGAAGTTGGCTACCCAAAGCGGTGTGCCAGCGACCTTGAACGCGGGATCGAACTGCTTCGGCGCCAGGTAGCCGAGCAGGCGGGCCTGCGGTGAATACAGGCGGATCTGCAAACGGCCATGGCCGGCGACGCTGCCGGCGCCGAACGAGATGCTGTCCGCCTTGCTGACCA
Source organism: Rhodanobacter sp. G2-10 (assembly GCF_055809185.1). NCBI lineage: Bacteria > Pseudomonadati > Pseudomonadota > Gammaproteobacteria > Lysobacterales > Rhodanobacteraceae > Rhodanobacter > Rhodanobacter sp. G2-10. Next base: position 1,626,785 of record NZ_CM147900.1, read on the forward strand.
GGTCGCCGGGCAGGCTGCCCAGCCGCTGCAGCGCTGGCGCGCCGGCGGCCATGCCGCCGACGCCGTGCACGCTGACCCAGCCGAACAGGCCTTCGCCGGACTGATCGATGTGGGCTTCCTGCGCGGCGATCGCCTTGCTGGTGGGGTCGTCCGCCACCGGCTTGTCCATGCCGGCAAGCAGGGCGGCGAGCTGGGTCGCACTGGCTGGTTGGCGTCCGACCAGGGCAAACAGGCGCTGGTTCTTCGCATCGAAATGCAGCGGCTTGCCGTTGGCAAGCTGGCCGTCACCGGTAGCATTCATTGGTGTCGCCAGTTGCAGCGCAGGGCTGGCGAACTGGGCGAAGCGAGCATTGATCTCGGCAGGGCTGCGCTGGGCTACTCGCATCGAGAGCAGCACCTGGCTGTTGGGCGACATCATGCCCATCGGATCCACGGCCACCGCCTCCAGTGGCGAACGCATATCCACCAGCAAGGCCGACACGTACGGCGCCATGCCGCTGTCGGTCAGCAACGGATCCTTGCCGATGGCAGTGCGAATGGCGGCGACCGCCTTGAGGTTCTGTGCGCTGGCGGTGGCTGCGTCGAGCGGGCGCCCATCCGGCACGCCGCCGACCACACCCCAGGGCGAGGGGATGCGCAGATAGGCCACGGTGTGGGCCGGCAGGTGCGAGCGCAACCAGGCCGGTTGTGCCAGTTGGTCCTGTGCCTGCTGCACGGCCTTCGCGTCGACCTTGGCAGCAGCCTGGTCACGATGGCAGGAAGTCAGCAATGGAACGGCAGCCACGAGGGCGGCCGCGAAGACAACGCGCGAAAGATTCATTCCATGATTCCCCTGTGACGCCCCCGGACTCAACGAGTAGGCCCTGGCTGCGGACAGTGCGAAGGTTATCAAAAAAGGCGGCGCGCCGATGATCAGGGCATCCCTGGGCGCGCCGCCTTGGGGAAATCACTGCAACAGGTTCACCTGGTCGGTGGCCGTGTACCACAACAGCTGATAGTGGCCGTAGGGATAGTCGAAGCTGTAGTCCTCGCCGGGAATGGTTGAGGTATGCACGCCATAGACGAGACAGCTGGCATAGCAGTTGATCTCGTCGGTCCACGACTTCATCGAATACATGTGCGTGGCGAATCGATGCCCGGCGATGCTTTGCAGGAACGGGCTGCCCACCGACAAGCCGTAGGTGCCGCAGGTACTGGTCGCCACGTTCCAGGGATACATGCCGCACGACCACAGCCCGTGCACCGCGCCGGCGATACCGATGAACACGTCGACCTTGCTGGCCACCTTGAGTTTGTCGATCTCGCGCATGGCCAGGGTCACGCCCATCGAATGGCCGATCACATCGATATGGCCATTGCAGGAACTGGCGATGGCCGCGCTGATCGCGTTCCGGACCGGCGTTTCCTCGCTGCCGTTGTGGTCGTTGCAAGCGGCACAATACGAGTTGCCCCAACTGGGTGCGATGATCTGGGCGTCAGTCCAGCCGCGCTGTCGCAGCAGGTTGTAGGTGTTCTGGAAATCGGCTGGGCTGCCGGTGTTGCCGTGTACCAGCACCACGCTGTCACGGCAGGTGGCATGGGCGGGCAATGCGGCTAGAGCAAACAGGGCGAGCAGGGCAAGAACCCAGGTCTTGATTGACATCGCTGATACCTCCTTCGCTTCACGACGGTTCCGCGCGCGGAACCAGGGAGGGCTGCGGGCATGGAAGCCGGCAACCCCGGATCGAGAGCGACGTCGTCAGTCAGCGGAGCTGACCGGGGGATTGGCGCCGTGTCGTTGTCGGTAAAACTGCTAGACCACACCCGTCAGGTAATAGGTCGCGATCACCACGGCGACCGCCAGGGTCTTGATGATGGTGATCGCGAAAATGTCCTTGTAAGCCTGCCGGTGGGTCAGGCCGGTCACGGCCAGGAGGGTGATGACCGCGCCGTTGTGCGGCAGGGTGTCCATGCCGCCCGAAGCCATGGCCGCCACGCGGTGCAGCACTTCCATCGGAATGCCGGCGGCCTGCGCGTTGTGAATGAAAGTCTCCGCCATCGCGCCCAGCGCGATGCTCATGCCGCCGGAGGCTGAGCCGGTAATGCCGGCCAACGCGGTCACCGTGACTGCCTCGTTGATCAACGGATTGGGAATAGAATGCAAGGCATCGGCGACCAGTTTGAAACCGGGCAGGGCAGCGATCACGGCGCCGAACCCGTACTCGGACGCAGTATTCATCGATGCCAGCAGTGCTCCGCTCACGGCCAGCTTGCTGCCTTCGGCGAAGCGCTCGCGTACCGGGCGCCAGGCAAACACCAGCACGCATACGATACCCAGCAACAATGCGCCTTCCACGGCCCAGATCGCAGCGATCTTCGACACGTCCTGGACCACCGGCGCTGCCTTGCCGACGACGGCGGGAATAAACGACTGGGTTTCGCCGTAGACGCGAGGGATCAGGTCGGTAAGCAACTTGTTGCTGATGCCGACCAGGACCAGCGGCAACAGTGCGATCAACGGATGGGCCAGTTTGCCGTGCTCGAAGGGTGCCGGCTCATTGAGCAGTTTCGTGCCGTAACCTTCGCCTCGGGCAGCGGCCTTGCGACGACGCCACTCGAGATAGGCCAAGCCCACGACCAGGATGAACACGCCGCCGATCGTGCCCAGCCAGGGCGCCGCCCAGGTGTTGGTACCGAAAAAGGCGGTGGGGATGATGTTCTGGATCTGCGGCGTGCCCGGCAGCGAGTCCATGGTGAAGGTGAACGCACCCAGCGCGATGGTGCCGGGAATCAGGCGCTTCGGGATGTCGCTGGCACGGAACAATTCGGCGGCAAACGGATACACCGCGAACACCACCACGAACAGCGAGACGCCGCCGTAGGTGAGCAGCGCACAGACCACCACGATCGACAGGATGGCGCGACTGCGCCCGACCAGGTTGATGGTGGCTGCCACGATGGATTTGGAGAACCCGGAAAGCTCGATCAGCTTGCCGAACAGGGCGCCGAGCATGAACACCGGAAAGTACAGTCGCAGGAAGCCGACCATTTTCTCCATGAAAAGACCGGTGAACATCGGTGCCACCAGCGACGGCTCGGTCAGCAGTACCGCACCCAGCGCGGCGATGGGCGCGAACAGGATCACGCTGTGACCGCGGTAAGCGGCCAGCATCAGAAAGCACAGCGCGGCCAGCACGATCAAGAATGCCATCCGTGTTCCTCCCCCAGCCTCGTCAATGGCGACAGGCTTGGAGTATCCCGGAGGCGTCGCGGCGACGGCACTGTACGAAGGTACAAGTGTCGCCCCCTGCACGGTTGCCTAAGCTTGCTTTCATCAGCATTCGCGCGAGCGATGCATTCACAGCGAAGGGGACGTCATGAAACGCACGCATCTGAGTTCGGCGATCGGTCTGGTGTTGGGTCTGGCGATGATGGGGCCGCTGCAGGCGCAGCAGGCGGGCGGGGACACGACAACAGCCGACAAGACCGACGTGGCGGCCAAGCCAGCCAATGCGAAGCAACTGGGCACGGTAGTGGTCACGGCGCGCAAGCGTCAGGAAACCCTGCAGGATGTGCCGATTGCCGTTACGGCGTTCACCGCGGAAAAGCTGTTCAACGACAACGTGCAGGATCTCGGCAATCTGCAGGGCAAGGTGCCTTCGTTGCAGATCTACGCGGCGCGCGGCTCAAACACCACCCTCACCGCATATATCCGCGGCGTGGGGCAGGCCGACCCGACCTGGGGTTTCGATCCGGGCGTGGGCATCTATATCGACGATGTCTACCTGGCTCGCCCGCAGGGCGCCATGCTTGATGTGTTCGACGTCGAGCGGATCGAAGTGCTGCGCGGTCCGCAAGGCACCCTGTATGGCAAGAACACCATCGGTGGCGCGATCAAATACATCTCCAAGTCGCTGCCGACCAAGACGGAAGGTCATGTCTCGGCAACCGTCGGCACGCACGGCGAGAAGGATTTCAAGGCCGGCATCGGTGGCGCCAGCGCCGACGGCGTGTGGCGCGGACGGGTTGCGGTGGCCAGCTTGCACAACGACGGTTTCGGCAAGAACATCGATACCGGCAGCCGAAACGGCAACAAGAACACCAATGCCGGGCGCCTGTCGCTGGGGTTCTTCCCGTCGAACGAATTCAATGTGCAACTCGAAGTCGACGGCGTGCGCGACAACTCCAATCCGCGTGGCGCCAAGATGCTGGTAGCCAACAAGTTCTATCCGACCTATCCGCCGCTGGAGAGCGATTTCGACACGCGCAGCGGCTTCGCGCAGCTCAACCACACCAAGCTCGAGGGCGCCGCGCTGACCATGAACTGGATCGCCAGCGCGGACTGGGCGCTGAAGTCGGTGACCGCATATCGCGATTCCTCGACCGACACCAACATCGATTTCGACACGTTGCCGCCCAAGCTGGTCGATGTCAATGCGATCTACAAGGATCACCAGTTCACGCAGGAGTTCCAGGCCAACTACGACGCAGGCGGTGCGCTCCACGGCGTGCTCGGACTGTTCTATTTCAACGGTTCCGCCGAAGGCGAGATTCACAACATCTTCCTCGGCTCGCCGCCGTACAGCACGCTGGGGCTGGCCCAGTACGGCAGCACCGGCGGGTCGATCGGCACCAAGAGCACGGCTGCCTACGGCAACTTCACCTGGGATCTCAGCCCGTCGTGGAGTCTCGACGTGGGCGCGCGTTTCAGTCGTGAAACGAAATCGGCGAAGATCCTGAACCTGGGCTACTCGGACGAGACATTCCAGACGCCGGTTCTGACCCTGGCCGATTTCAGCGGCTCGCATACCACCACCAATATCTCGCCCAAAGTTTCGCTGGACTGGAGCGTCAACGATCAGGTCAAGTTGTACGCGAGCTACAGCGAAGGCTTCCACTCGGGGGGCTTCAACATCCGCGCAAACTGCGCGGCGATCCCCAGCTCCTGTCGACCGATCAATGACGAAAAGGTGCAGTCCTTCGAGCTGGGCAGCAAGATGACCTTTTTCGACGACACCTTGATGATGAACACGGCGCTGTACCGCAACGTGTATTCCGACATCCAGCTCTCGGTGTTCTCGTCGTACACGTTGCCGAACGGCAGCCAGGGCTTCTTCGGTGACTTCACCAACGCCGGCAAGGGCCATATCGACGGCCTGGAGGAGGAGTTCGCCTGGAAACCTGCCGAAAACTGGACTTTCAGCGGACAGTTCGCCTATCTGCATACGAAGTACACCAAGTTCATGAGCGGCGGCGTGAACATTGCCGACCAGCAGAAGTTCACCAATGCACCGCGATGGTCCGGCGGTCTCAGCCTGGAAAACTCGCAGCCTTTGGGCAACGAAGGCAGTCTCACCACGCGGATCAACTACACCTACCAGACCATGGTGTATCCGGAAACCACGCTGTCACCGCTGATCGCCCAACCCTCCTACGGGCTGTGGAACGCCGGCGTGATCTGGAAGATCAACCAGCCGTGGACGCTGAGCCTGCAGGGCACCAACCTGGCCAACAAGTCGTACCGCACCACCGGTTACAACATCGCTGCGCTGGGCGTGATCACGGGCTTCTACGGTGCGCCGCGAATGGTCACGCTATCCGCACGCTACACGTTCTGAATTAGCTGCCTGCACCAGCCGGATCTTGCGCCGCTCCCTCACGGCGTACGATCCGGCCAGGGCATCGTCGATGCCGCCTCCGGAGATGTTCATGTCGATGAGACACGTGATGCGTCTGGCCGGCCTGGCGTTGCTGGTCAGTGCCAGCGCCTGCGCCGCCAAACCATCGGACAAGCTGCCTGCGCTGAAGCTCGACCCCTCACGGGTAGCCGTCACCGGCCTTTCCTCCGGTGCGTACATGGCGGGCCAGGCACAACTGGCCTATCCGGGGCTGTTCCCGAATGCGGCCCTGGTGGCCGGCGGCCCCTACGGATGTGCGGACGGCAAGCTGGCCGTGGCGCTGGGCAACTGCATGAAGGGCACGCCGGCACCGGACGTCGATGCGCTCGTGGCAAAGGTCACGAAGGCGTCGGCGGATGGGCGGCTCGGGGCGCTGCAGGACCTGGCGCACGCGCGTGTCTACCTGTTGCACGGCAAGGATGACGCGCTGGTTGCCCCTGCCGTAGCGGAAGCTGCGGTGCACTTCTATGAAAAGTTGCGCGACACCACGCCGGCGCTGCAGGGCATGCAGATCCACGACGACGGCGAGCGCGCGTTTGCGCACAACCTGCCGGTGGCTGCCCGTGGCGAGGATTGTGACAAGTCCGTGCCACCCTATCTCGGTCATTGCGGCTTTGACGCCGCCGGCGAAATTTTCCGGCAGATGTTTGGCCCCGGTGCCGACGCAGCGGTCCAGGCGCACGGCGAACTGCGCGCGTTCGACCAGCATGCGTATCGCCCCGACGGCCACGACGCGTTTCTAGCCGATACCGGCTATCTCTACGTGCCGCCGCAATGCGAAGCCGGGAAGTCCTGTGGCTTGCTGGTGGCCTTCCACGGCTGCAAGCAGAATGCCGAGGGAGTGGGTGAAGCCTTCGTTCGCGAAGCGGGCTTCAACCGATGGGCCGATGCCTACGACGTGGTGGTGCTATATCCTCAGACTCGCGCAAGTTTCGCGCCTTTGAATCCGCAGGCATGTTGGGACTGGTGGGGATATTCCGGAGCCGATTACGACACACGCCAGGGCGTGCAGTTGCGCTGGCTGGTGAACGCGGTGCGTACGCTAGGCCTGCCAATCGGGCATTGATGGCAGGGCGTCGCCATTCGCGCCTTTGTTTGGCTGCGGGAGCGCACCCTGTCCACACGGGACTTCCTTCGGTCGTGCGCGAGGCTTATTCCGCACCAATGGCGAAGAGCTTTCGTCCTCCTTCGGAGGGCGAGTCACTTTCTCTTGAGTGGCCAAGAGAAAGTGACTCGGTCGCCGCAGGCGATCGACCGCTCTGTTTTTCGAAAGAGAGGACGCATAATTCATCCCCAACACTCGGGTTGCCATGCTGAGCGCCAGCGTCATCGCGATCGCGGCATTGTGCTGGCTCGGCCTGCTGTTCGGCGTCGCGCTGCTGGGCGAGCGGCGACCCAACATATTCGAAAAGCGCTGGGCGATCGTGTACGCACTGTCGCTGGCCATCCATTGCACCTCGTGGACGTTCTACGGCACCGTTACCCAGGCCAGCCGCTCCGGCTGGTGGCTGCCGCCGACGTTTGTCGGCGCGATCCTTATGTATCTGTTCGGGCTGAAATTCCTGCGCCGGATGGTGCAACTGGTGCGCGAGTACAACGCGGGATCGCTGGCCGACCTGATCGCGGTGCGGCTGGGCCGACATTCCGGATTGGCCGCGCTGGTGACGGCGGTGGTGGTGATCGGCATCGTGCCGTATATCGCCTTGCAACTGAAGGCGGTGGCGATGAGCTACGGCATTCTCAGCCAGGGTCAGCTGGCCGAGTCGGAACCGTGGCAGGACAGCGCGCTGTATGTGGCCTTGCTGATGGCGTTGTTCGCGATGCTGTTCGGCACGCGACGCGCGTCGACCATGGCGCACAACCGCGGCCTGGTGTTGGCGATGGCGTTCGAGTCGCTGTTCAAGCTCGGTGCAATGCTGGCGCTCGGGAGCCTGTTGTTCACGGCCGTGCCGAGTGGATTGCCCATGAATCTGCCGGCGCCGCCGGACAGTGGCGGTTTTCCCGCGCTGATCCTGCTGGGCGCACTGGCGATGTTCACCATGCCGCACCAGTTCTACGCCGGCATCGTGGAGTGTCGCAACGACGGCAACCTGCATACTGCGCGCTGGTTGTTCCCGATGTACCTCTTGCTTATTTCGCTGCCGATCCTGCCGTTGGCCCGCCTCGGCGATGCGCTGCTGGGGCCGAGCGGCGTGTCTTCGGACATGTACGTACTGGCGTTGCCGCTGGCACAGGGTGAGCACGGTCTGGCACTGGTGGCTTTCCTGGGCGGACTGAGCGCCGCCACCAGCATGGTGGTGATCGCCACGCTGGCGTTGAGCCTGATGGTGGTGAACCACTTCATCGCGCCTCTGCGGGTGCGCGCGGGCTGGGGTCGCGACGAGCACGTCGATCTGCGCGGCGAACTGCTCAACCACCGGCGCATGGCCATCCTGGTGGTGATCATGCTGGCATGGGCCTACAGTCGTCTGCTGGCGCGCAACGAAGCACTTGCCGACATCGGTGCGATCTCGTTTTCGGCGCTGGCCGGGCTGCTGCCGGCGGTGTTGGCGGCCATGTACCGGCCGCAGCTGGGTCCGCGCGCGGTGATGGCGGGCCTCGCTTCGGGCACCGTGGTGTGGATCTACGCGGTGCTGCCGGCGCTGTTGCCGGCGTCGTTGCCCTGGCTGCACGAGGGTCCGCTCGGTTTGCAATGGCTGGCGCCGGATGACTTGCTCGGGCTGGGCGACTGGAACCGCCTTGGTCGCGCGGTGGTGGTGAGTCTGGCGGCAAACGTGGCCGTGATGCTGGCGCTGGCCGGTTCGCGTTTTGGACACGGAACCCGGGAAGTCAGCGTGGGCCATGTCGGCGTTTCCGAACTGCGCGCGCTGGCAGCCCGATTCCTGCCGCCCGAGCGGGTCGAGCATCTGTTCGATGGCGCGCCGGCAAGCGGCTCGTCCGGGACCCGGCGCGTCGCACAGGTGGAGCACGAACTGGCTGCGGTAATTGGCGCAGCGTCGGCACGCCTGCTGCTCGAAGTGGTGCATCGGCAGGGGCAGGACGATCTGGATACGGTGGTCGCCATCGTGGGCGAGGCCGCGCAGGATCTGCGCTTCAACCAGCGTGTGCTGGAGGCGGCGCTGGAAAACATGAGCCAGGGCATCTGTGTGGTGGATGCGGAGCTGCATCTGGTGGCGTGGAATACGCCGTATGCGCAGTTGTTCAGATACCCACCCGGGATGTTGCAGGTGGGGCGTCCGGTGGCGGACCTGACCCGTTACAACCTCGAAGCGGGCATGCTGGGTCCCGGTGCCGTGGAGGCCCAGGTGCAGCGGCGCCTGGAACACATGCGCGCCGGTACCCGCCACCTGTCCGAGCGGAGCTTTCCCGATGGCACGATCGTGGAGATCCGCGGCAACCCGATGCCTGGCGGCGGCTTCGTCGCGACGTTCACCGACGTCACTGCATTTCGCCAGGCCGAGACGGCGCTCAAGCGCGTCAACGAGACGCTGGAACTGCGCGTCGCCGAGCGTACCCGCGCACTGGCCCGGGTCTCGGCCGAGGCGCAGGCGGCAAACGACGCAAAGAGTCGATTCCTCACCGCCGTCACGCATGATCTGATGCAGCCCTTGCATGCGGCCCAGTTGTTCGCTCACTCGCTGGCCGAACCCGGCAACCACGAACAGACGGCCCAACATCTCAACGGGGCGCTCGCGGCAACCGAGGGCCTGCTCAGCGGGCTGCTCGATGTGGCGCGACTGGAAGGCGGTCGCCTGCATCCGCAGCTGCGCGCGTTTCCGCTGGCCGAGGTGATCGAACCCTTGAGCGCCGAGTTTCGCGCCATGGCGATTGATCGCGATATCCGACTGGACGTCGTGGGCACCCGGGCATGGGTGCATTCCGATCCGCAGTTGTTGCGACGCGTGCTGCAGAACTTCCTGTCCAACGCGCTGCGTTATGCCAGTCATGGCCGCGTCTTGCTGGGCGCGCGGCGGCGCGGTCAACAACTGCGACTGGAGGTGTGGGATACCGGCGCCGGCATCGCGCCGGAAGAGCAGCTGCTGATTTTCCAGGAGTTCCGACGCGGCAGTACCGCGGGCGGTCAGGGGCTTGGTCTGGGCTTGTCGATCGCCCAGCGCATGGCCGATCTGCTCGGACATCCGCTGGGGCTGCGCTCGTGGCCGGGGCAGGGCAGTGTGTTCCACCTCGATGTGCCGCTCACCGCCGCCACTCCTCGTCAGGCGCCCGTGGCGAGCGCACTGCAGCCACTGCCATCCGGGCGCGCCCTGGTGCTGGACAACGAACCGGCAGCGCTCGCTGCGTTGACCACCTTGCTCGCCGGATGGGGCTGGCAGGTGCACGCGGCGCGCAATGCGCAGCAGGCGCGGTGCGCCCCATGGCGGCCGGATATCAATATCCTGGATTTCCATCTTGACGACGGTCGGACCGGACTGGATGTCTGGCAGGAACTGGCCGAGCTGCACGTCGACGTTCCCACGGTGATGCTTACTGCCGATCGCGACGGCGACCTGCGCAGACAACTGCTCGAGGCGGGCGTGGGCGTGCTGTACAAGCCGCTGAAGCCGCTGGCACTCCGGCAAACGTTGCAGCGAATCGGTACACGGTTGACCCGCGAAACGAAGCAGGGGTAGCGGTGCGTGGAAGAGGTGTGGGATTTGGTCCGGATGCCGCCCTCCGGGCGAATTGGACGAATTCGAGTTGGGCAACGCCGATCAGGTAGCGGCGACGCAGCGCCCGCCATCATGTGGATCACCATGCAGGCATCCGATTCATCCAAGCTTGCCTTGGACAGTTGCCCCCATCCGCCCTGTCGGGCACCTTCCCCGCGTTGCGGGGGAAGGTATGCGGCAACAACAATCGCATGAAAGTCCCTTCCTCCGTTTACAGGGGAAGGTGCCCGACAGGGCGGATGGGGGCGCTTTCGACTGCCGACGGCAATCCGTCTGCGGTGCGCCGAAACGACTGTGCCGCCATGGCGGCGCTGATCACGTGTCGCGTTGCGCGAACCCGCGTATCGTGTGGCTTCACGAATCTGCATATCGACTCGTTCAGCGTTGCCCGGATCGGCAGCCGCAAAGCTGATCATTGCGTGATCCGTATCAGTGCCGCGCGGGCCGCTCCGCGTTATGGTTGGCAAGTTCGACGCCCCCGGCGGATACGCCACGCCGAAACGTCGTGAAGCAGGCCACTCCTGCAAGTTCCCCGACGAGCACGCTGGGGGCATCCGTTGCCCAATCCAAGGATCAGACCATGGACACTTCGATGTATCCCCAATCCACCGTCGAGCTGGCACGCAAGCGGCGCGAACTGGCGCCGGAACCGCTGAAAGCTTTCAAGGCGTTCAGTGCCGCCGTGTTTGCCGACGGCGCCCTGCCGAATGGCACCAAGCAGTTGATCGCCGTGGCCGTCGCCCATGTCACGCAGTGCCCGTATTGCATCAAGGGCCACACTGCCGAAGCGCTCAAGCAGGGTGCTACCGAGCAGCAGATCATGGAGGCGATCTGGGTGGCGGCCGAGATGCGCGCGGGCGGCGCCTACGCACACTCGGCGCTGGCGCTGGACACGATGCAGCACGCGCATGAGGCTGGCTGAGATGGTTGCGAAATTCGACAAGGTATCCGGCAGCATCCTGGACGCCATCGGCGATACGCCGTTGATCGAGCTGGAGGGCGTCTTCGCCAAGATCGAGTTCCTGAATCCGTCCGGCTCGATCAAGGCGCGGATCGCCAAGTACATGATCGAACGTGCCGAACAGGAAGGCCTGCTCAAGCCCGGCGACACCATCGTGGAGGCAACCAGCGGCAACACCGGCAATGCCTTGTCGATGGTGGCGGCGGTGAAGGGCTATCGCATGCTGGTGGTGATGCCCGAGGGTCTCTCCAGCGAACGCGTGGCGATCTCGCGTGCGTTCGGCGCCGAGGTGCTGTTCTGCGGCAATTTCCATGTCAACGAGGCCTTGGCCCGGGCCAAGGAAATGGGCCAGCAACCCGGTCACTTCTGTCCCAGCCAGTTCGAGTCGGAATGGAACGTGGAGGAGAACCGGGAGGTGCTCGGGCCCGAGATCCTGGCCCAGCTGCCGGACGGTCGTGTACCCGATGCGTTGGTGCTCGGGGTGGGTACCGGCGGCACCCTGATCGGGGTGGGGCAGGCGTTCCGCGCGGTCAACCCGAACGTGCGGCTGTTTGCGATGGAGCCGTCAGAATCGTGCACGATTCTTTGCGGCGAAATTGCGTCGCACACCATCGAGGGCATTTCCGACGGTTTCGTGCCGGGCATCTTCCAGCGTCATGCCAGCCTGGTGAACGACGTGCTGTCGGTGTCCAGCGAAGACGCGGTGGCCGAGATGAAGCGGCTGGCTCGTCAGCACGGGCTGTTCTGCGGTCCGAGCTCGGGCGCGCACATGCTGGCGGCCAAGCGCATCAGGGACAGCTTCCCGGAGCTGAAAACCGTGGTCACGGTGTTCTGCGACGAGGGCGAGAAATACTTGCACGAATACTTCATGCGACGCTCCAACACTGAGGTCGACGCGACACACTTCGCGTGAGCGGGCCTTGACGCGTCAGCCGACGCGTCCGGGTTCGCCCAGTTCCAGCGACTTCAGCACCATGCTGGCCTGGGTCCGGTTGCGAACCTGGAGTTTCTCGAAAATCGCCGTGACATGCGCCTTGACCGTACGTTCCTGGATCGACAAGCGGTCGGCAATCTGCTTGTTGAGCAAGCCTTCGGCGAGCAGCCCCAGCACGCGCGATTGCTGCTCGGTGAGACGGGCAAGGCGACTGGCCAGATCGGTATCGGTCGGGTCGACCGGCAGCGCAGCCACGGCCTCGGCGAGTTCGGCCGGAATTGAACTGCCGCAGTCGAGCACGCGGCGGATCGCCTCGCCGATCTCGGCGGGGCTTGCACTCTTGGGGATGAAGCCGGCGGCGCCGTGATCGAGCACGCGTCGCACCACTCGCGGTTCGTCATGGGCAGATACCACCAGCACCGCCACGCCCGGATGCTGACCGCGCAGCGCGGCCAGGCCCGACAGTCCCTGGCTGCCGGGCATGTGCAGGTCGAGCAGCACCAGGTCGGTTTCGGGCTCGGCACGCAGCGCGACGAGCACGGCTTCCAGATCAGCCGCCTCGCGAACCCTGCAGTCAGGCAGGCTGTGTTCGGCGGCCTGACGCAAAGCAGCGCGGAACAGCGGGTGGTCATCAGCGATCAGCAAGCTCGTCATGAGCTGCAAGTTAGCGGGCCGGGGCGCCGGCGTCGAGTCATTGCGGCCAACGGCTCGCTGCAAGCAGCCTTCTGGTCGAGAGTGGACTTTCGTACGATGGCAACGGGCCGTCCAGTTGTTATGGTGTCAGCATGAACGATATCGCCCGCTGGTTGACCTGGCTGTGCATGCCTGTGCTGCTTTCCGTCATGCTGTCCGCTTGTGCCGGTGGGCCGGCAGTCAGGGAGTCGACCATGCGTGAACTCGATATCGGCACGGTGCGGATAACCGAGCATCGGGGCCAGGACGATTTGCTCAGTGCAGGCCTGGGCCTGACCGGCCTGGCCGGCGCCCCCGTGCCATTTGTCAAACCGCTGGAGCCGACGGCGGCCGAACTGCGTCGACGTGCGATCCAGACCAGCTGGAAGGGCATTGCCGACCTTGGCCCACTGGGCGGCTACGGAACGGTTTACGGTGGCGTGCCGGATGTACCGGGGCGCGAGTACCAGATGTTCGCGCACCTCCCCGGTGCCCGCGCACCGCATCGTGTGCTGCTGCAGTTGCCGGACGGCTTCGATCACCAGAAGCGTTGCCTGGTGGTGACCGCCTCGTCCGGTTCGCGCGGGATTTATGGTGCCATCGCCCTGGCCGGCGCCTGGGGCCTGCCGCGCGGTTGCGCGGTGGCGTACACCGACAAGGGCACCGGTTCGGGCTACTACGACTATGCCGACAACAGCGGCGTGGCGCTGGATGGGCGCCGGGCAAAGCGTGGCGAGGCCGAGCTCGAGTTCCAGCCGCCACCGGCGCCGTCGACCGCCGGGATTGCCGTCAAGCAGATGCATTCGGGCGACAATCCGGAAGCAGATTGGGGCCGGGACGTGATCCAGGCCGCGCAGTTCGGTCTGGCCATGCTGGATCGGGCCTATCCGGATGAAGCACCGTTCACCGCGCGGAACACGAAGATCATCGCCACCGGGCTGTCGAACGGCGGTGGCGCCGTGCTGCAGGCGGCGGGGTTGGATGACGAAGGCTTCCTGGCCGGGGTGGTGGCGCTTGAGCCGAATGTGTACGTCGCTGATGGCGGGCGCCCGCTCTACGACTACGCCACCGAGGCGGCCATCTGGCTGCCCTGCGCGCTGACTGACGATCGTTTCGCCAGTGCGCCGTTTGCCCGTGGCGCCACTGGCCAGCCACCACCGGCGTGGCCACTGCGCTGCGCCAGCCTGCGTGCGCAGGGCAAATTGCGCGGCGGAACCGTGGCGGAGCAGGCCCGCGAGGCCTACCAACACCTGCATGCGCACGGCTGGACCGATCAGGCGATGGTCACGGCGGCCAGCACCACGGCGTTTGATCTGTGGCGCGTGATTACCGCCGGTTACGCATCGTCGTACCTGCGCCGTGGGGCGCTGGACATGCCATGCGGCTTCCACTACGCGGCATCGGGCGCCGGCGGGTTGCCGGGTGTCACCGATCCAGTGGCCAGGGCGGCATGGTGGGCCGATGCCTCGGGCATTCCACCGGGCAACGGCGTGGGCCTGTTCGGTGGCATCGGCGTCTCGCCCGATCCGACTTTGAGTGGCGAAGACTGCCTGCGTGCGCTGTGGACCGGCAAAGACCACGATGCGCAAATGCTGCACGCATCGGTCGACGCAACGGCGGCCAGCTTGCCGCGTGTCGACCTCCCTCTGTGGGTGGTGCACGGAGCCAGCGACGGTTTGTTGCCGACGGCGTTCACCTCCGAGCCGTATGTGGCCTGGCTGCGCGGGCAGGGCCGTCATCCGCTGTACTGGAGAGTGCCTTACGCGCAGCACTTCGACGCCTTCCTGCCGCTGCCCGGCTTCGGTGACCGGCACGTGCCGTTGTTGCCGTACGGCTACGTGGCACTGGATCGGTTGTGGGCGCATCTGTATGAAGGCGCCGCGTGGCCGCGGGAAGTGCCGACACCGGCGGCGCAGCCGCGGGGTGCGGGCGCATTGGAGCCGGGGACGTTGGGCCTTGGCGTGGAACAACGCTGAGCAAGTATCGAGCGCAAGCGTAGCCACGTAATGGTGTGGCTTGGCCACACCGGATACCGACTTGTTCAGCGCTGCTTTGGCACCGATGGCGTGTCGTCGACGCCCACCCTGCGGTATTCTTCACGATCCGCGTGCCGTGAAGATGGCACGCTGCAGCTTTCGAAGCCCAGAGATTCGCCATGACCATCAATGTCACCTTCACCACCAATCGCGGCCCGATCCACCTGCGCCTGCACGAAGACAAGGCGCCGGTCACGGTGGCCAATTTCGTCAACCTGGCCAAACGCGGCTATTACGACGGACTCTCGTTTCATCGTGTGATCGCCGATTTCATGATCCAGGGCGGTTGCCCCGAAGGCAGTGGCCGGGGTGGTCCGGGCTACAAGTTCGAGGACGAGTTCAATCCGTCGCTGCGTCACGACAAGCCCGGCGTGCTGTCGATGGCCAATGCCGGGCCGCGTACCAATGGCAGTCAGTTCTTCATCACGCACGGTCCCACGCCCTGGCTGGACGACAAGCACAGCGTGTTCGGCGAAGTGGTCGATGCCGCCGACATGGACGTGGTCAACACCATCCAGCAGGGTGACACGATCGAGAAGGTCAGCGTGGAGGGCGACGTCGATGCGCTGCTCGCGGCCCAGTCCGATCGGATCAAGGACTGGAACGCCGTGCTCGACCAGCGCGGCTGATCGCCCCGGCAGGAACCGGAGGCGGCCGCGGGCATGAGTCCCGCGGCCGTTTTCGTTTTCCGCCGAGGGCGCCCAGCTGCCGATGCCCGGTCGAGCCCCTGACCGGCAACGCTGGCACACAACCAGGCTCATGCCCGGCCCGCACGATGATCAGGTCGACTTGCGCCGGATCAGGTGATAGATCAGCAGCAGGATGATCGCGCCTATGACCGACATGATGAAGCCGGCGCTCTCGCCCTGTTGATACCAGCCGAACAGGTTCTGGCCCGCCCAGGTCGCCAGCAGCGAGCCGGCAATGCCCAGCAGACCGGTAATGATGAAGCCACCCGGGTCCTTGCCCGGCATCAACAGCTTCGCCACCACGCCCACGATCAATCCGATCACGAATACCCAAAGCCAATGCATATGCGGCGCTCCCGTGCAGGTGAGGTCGTGCCGTCCGCCAGTCGGACGACCCCATCATGCGCTCTTCCGGCAGCGCCCGCCGCATCGGGCCGTGGCGGGCGGCGCGCATCCGGGCCTGCGTGGTAAAATCAGCGCCTTTGCTTCCTCTGCCTCGGGAAAAGAGATGCCCCAGCTCGCCCAACGTGTCGGTCGTGCCAAGCCCAGCGCGATCATGGTGATCGCCGAAAAGGCTCGGCAACTCAAGGCTGCGGGTCGCGACATCATCAGCTTCTCGATCGGCGTGCCGAACTTCCTGCCGGGCTCGCACGTGTATGCCGCCGCACGCGAATCACTCTCGCACGACTCCGGCCAGTACGGCAGCAATCGTGGCGCAGACACGCTGCTGGACGCCTTCCTGGCGCACATCGAGGCGCTTGGTTTCAGCGGCTATACGCGGATGAATCTCTCCATCGGCATCGGCGCCAAGCAGGTGCTGTACAACCTGGCCGAGGCGCTGATGGATGAAGGCGACGAGATCTGCTTCGCCGCGCCGTACTGGACCACCTACCACGACATCGCGGACATCGTTGGTGCAAAAGTCCACGTGATGCCCTGCGGGCGGGAGCAGAACTACAAGCTCACCCCGGCGCAGCTCGATACAGCGTTGGCGCGCAAGCCCAAGGTGTTCCTGTTCAACAATCCGTCCAACCCCACCGGGATGGTCTATACCGCCGAGGAAATCGCCGCACTGGCCGAGGTGCTGGTGAAGCATCCGGACACCTGGGTGATCACCGACGACATCTACAACTCGATGGTGTTCGACGAAATCGGCTACCACAATTTCGTGTTCGCCCGGCCTGAGTTGCGCGAGCGGGTCATCTTCGTCGATTCCATCTCCAAGACCTATGGCATGCCCGGTTGGCGGGTGGGCCTGCTGGCAGGGCCGCAGTCGGTGGCCAAGGCGGTCACCACGCTCAACTCCAATCACATCACCAGCCTGCCCGAAGTGATCACGGCCGCCGCGGCAGCCGCGTTCTCCGGTCCACAGGACATACCGCGGGAAAAATGCATCGAGTTTGCCGGCAAGCGCGACATCGTATTCGCTGCCTTGAGCGCGATCCCCGGCGTGGTGTGTCCGCGGCCGCAGGGTGCGTTCTACGCGTTTCCCGACATTTCCACGGCCTTCGGCAAACGCCATGGCAACACCGCGATCAGCAACGACGTCGAGTTTTGTGCCGCGCTGCTCGAAGCCAAGGGCGTCGCCTGCGTACCCGGCTCCGCTTTTGGCGAACCACACGCCATGCGCATTTCCTACACCTGTCCCACCGCGCAGTTGCAGCCGGGCCTGGACCGCATCGCGGAGTTTTTTGCCGAGTTGAGCTGATCACGACACTGCAGGAGCGCACCGGAGTGCGCGATCAAAGGCTCGCGCACTTCGGTGCGCTCCCACATCAAACCGAATACCCAAGAAGGAGTCACAGTCCATGAAAGCCCCCGTTCGAGTTGCCGTCACCGGTGCCGCTGGCCAGATCGGCTATGCCTTGCTGTTCCGCATCGCCGCCGGCGACATGCTGGGCCCGGATCAGCCGGTGATCCTGCACCTGCTGGAAATCACCCCGGCGCTGCCAGCCCTCGAAGGCGTGGTGATGGAACTCAATGATTGCGCCTTCCCGACCCTGGCCGGCGTGGTGGCCACGGACGACGCCAACGTGGCTTTCAAGGATGTGGACTACGCTCTGCTGGTCGGTGCGCGCCCGCGCGGCCCCGGCATGGAGCGCAAGGACCTGCTGGAGGCCAACGGCGCGATCTTCGCTCCGCAGGGCAAGGCGCTGAACGCGCACGCCAAGCGTGACGTGAAGGTGCTGGTGGTCGGCAATCCGGCCAACACCAATGCCCTGATCGCCCAGCAGAACGCGCCGGATCTGGATCCGAAGTGCTTCACCGCCATGGTGCGCCTGGACCACAACCGCGCCCTGTCCCAGCTGGCCGAGAAGACCGGCAGCCACACTACCGATATCCGCAAGATGACGATCTGGGGCAATCACAGCTCGACCCAGTATCCGGACATCCATCACGCCACGGTCAACGGCAAGGCCGCGATGTCGCTGATCGATCAGGCCTGGTACGAGAACGACTTCATTCCCACCGTGCAGCAGCGTGGCGCAGCGATCATCAAGGCGCGCGGTGCCTCGTCCGCCGCATCGGCCGCGTCCGCCGCCATCGACCATATGCGCTTCTGGGCACAGGGCACCGCCGAGGGCGACTGGGTTTCGATGGGCATTCCGTCCGACGGCTCCTACGACATCGCGCCGGGCGTCATCTACGGCTATCCGGTTACCGTGAAGAACGGCAAGTACGAGATTGTGCAAGGCCTGGCGATCAACGAGTTTTCGCGTGCCCGCATGGATGCCAGCAGCAAGGAGCTTCGCGAGGAGCGTGCTGGCGTGGAGCATCTGTTCACCAAGTGAAGTCGAATGGACATCACCCTGTGCTGATCAGGGTGACTTGAACCGGTGGGACTTGAAGAGACGGGTCGATCTGTATCGGCCCGTCTTTTTTTTCGTCGACGACTTGTCACCAGGGCCGGCGACCAAGAAGCGTGAGGGAAGGCCTGCCGCTCACCGTGAATAGTGGCCGCTCAGCGGCACTTTCGTGGGGATGCATGCGTTTCATGGGTTGGGATCGGGTGCTCAGGGGCTGGCACGTAGTTTGCTTGAGTATCCCCGGCAAGCCCGCTTGCCGCTCCCATGAGCCACTGGAAACCCATGATGAAGTTGAAGTTCTCGTCCAGAGGAATGACCCTGATTGAAGTCGTGATCGCCGTGGCGATCGTGGCGATCCTGTCGGCCATCGCGATTCCAGCGTACGGCGGTTACGCCACCCGCAGTCGCGTCAGCGAGTGCATCAATCTGATCGCGCCAGCCAAGCTTGCCGTGTCGATGCGGTCGACCACGTTCAGTTTCAGTCCGACTGACTATTGTGCCTCGATCGTTGTCCATCCCGACGGCGTGATCGTGGCGACCACGACTGACACCGGCGCCGACGTCGACCCCGTGATCCAGTTCACGCCGACCTTTGCCGGAAGTGTCAGCTGGCATTGCGGCGTGGTGTCGGGCAACTACGCGGATGTTCCGCCGATCTGCCGCAACAAGCCCACGGCGGCGACCGGCGGAAATCTTGCCTCCCCGGCGGGCGGTGCCGGCGTGCCTTCAGGTGGTGCGGGTAGTGCCGGGGGAGGCCAGGGCGGGGCCGCGGGCGGTGGTTCGAGCGGCAACACCGGTGGATCGGGTGCGGCAACGGGGGGTGGTGCCAATGGTGGCGGCTCGGCCGGCAATCCTCCCCCTGCAACTGGTGGCAATGCAGGTGGCTCGACGGGTGGTACGCCGCCTGCCGGTAGCCCGGGTGGGTCCTCCGGCAATGGTTCGGGCGGTGCGGGCAATGGCTCGGGCGGCTCAACCGGTGGCGGCTCATCCAACGGTGGCGGTGGCTCCGGCGGTTCCGGCGGCGGTTCGTCGGGTGGCGGTGGTGGCGGCCACGGTACCCCGCCCGTGCCGAAGCCGGACCCGAAGTGCAAGCCGAAAAAAGGCAAGCACGGAGGTGGGCATGGCCATCACAACAATCCCGGTTCCTGCAAGAAGAACAAGCACTGATTGCCGGCGAATGGTCGGTGACTGGCGAGCCTGCTCCAGGCTCCCCGTCACCGGTCAATCGACGTGCGAATCGCCGTGCACGTTGTCACGTGCACGCTCCAGCGCAGCATCAATAGCCTGGAGCAGTTGTGCCCCGCCGAAGGGCTTGCGCAGGAAGATCCCGCGTTCCGGAATATCGCCACGCTGTACTTCATTGTCGGCGGTGATCACGACCACTGCGATCATCGGGTGTCGCTCGATGGCGAATTCGCACAGCTCGATGCCGGTGGTGCTGCCGGCGAGGATGACATCGGCGACAAGCACGTCGATCCGTGCCTGCTGCAGATCGCTTCGTGCGCTGTTTACGCCCAGTGCGCGGATGGTGCGAAAACCTTCAGCCTGCGACAGCAGCAGGTCGATCGACTCCAGCACCAGCGCGTCGTCATCGACAATGAGCGCAGTCTTCATGTCGTGCATCCATATGGAGCTCCCCCGGGTCCCCTGACACTCGCGAGCATAGCGCCGGCGGACGCAAAAAGCTTGCGTGCAGGATCGGGATTGGCCGACCTCCTGCTCAGTCGTCAGAGCCAGGCGCTGCTGGCGTCCGGATCGAGTCGTCGCGCTGGCGCTGCAACAACCAGGCCAGCACCGGGGGCGTCACCATGGCAGTGAGCAGGGACATGGCCACGATGATGGCGTAGATCTGCTCGCTGAATACACCGGCAGCGAGCCCGAGGCTGGCGATCACCACGCCCACCTCGCCGCGCGGCACCATGCCGAAACCGATGATGGTGGCGCTGCGCCGACCCAGCGACAAGGCCCCGAAAAAGCCACCGACCAGCTTGGAGGCGATCGCGATGACGGTCACCACCGCCAGCATCCACAGGGCGTGGGCGCTGGCCAGTTCGGCCAGGTTGATCTTGGCGCCGGTCACCACGAAGAAGAACGGGGTGATGAAGGCCAGCAGCGGCAATGTCTGGTGTTCGAGTTCGCTGCGTTGGCGCGTCTCCGAGGCGATCATGCCAGCCAGGAAGGCGCCGATGATCGCGGCGAGGCCGAAACGGGTGGACAGCCAGGCCAGTCCCAGACAGAGCGCCAGTACCAGCGTCAACGCCGAGTGCGAGCTGATCGGTGCTTCGAGCCAGCCGGACTGGCGCCGCATCACCTTGGTGCCGCCCCAGCCGATCAGTGCCACGAAACCCACTGCGCCGCCGAGGGTCAGCAGCAGCGACTGCAGGTTGAGCGAGCCGCCGCCCTGCAATGAGGAAACGATGCCGAGCAGCAGCATGGCGAGGATGTCGTCGATCACCGCGGCACCCAGGATCACCCGGCTCTCCGTGTGCTGCAGCACGCCCAGCTCCTGCAGTACGCGCGCGGTGATGCCCGCCGAGGTGGCCACGAAGGCCGCAGCCACGAACAGCGACTTGATCCATTCAAAGCCCTCCCCATGCGCCCACAGGGCGCCGGCGACGAACGGCACGATCACACCCAGCACGCCGACGAGGAAGGCATTCTTGCCTACCTTTTTCAGGTCTTCCAACCGCGTTTCCAGGCCCACGGCGAACAGCAACAGCACCACGCCGATCTCGGCCAGCACATCCACCGGCGTACCGGGCAGGATCTGCTCGGGTGCCAGCCAGCCAAGCATCGACGGACCCACCACGCAGCCCGCGGCGATCTCGCCGACTACCGCAGGCAGCTTGATCCGTTGCGCAATTTCCGCACCGATTTGGGCGGCAATGAAAATGATGAACAGGGTGAGCAGGATGTCGCTGGCATGATGCATCGGTGTGATGGATTCCGTGTGGCTCAGGTGGTGACGTCGGGGCGGTCAAGTGCCGCCGAACAGATGCGCGTTCATCCACATGTGGACGGCAATGCTGGCGATGTAACCCAGTGCGATCGCCCAGCTCCAGCGCAGGTGTCCCATGAAGGTGTATTGCCCGCGCGAGGCGCCCATCAGCGCCACGCCGGCAGCCGAACCGACCGAGAGCAGGCTGCCGCCGACACCGGCAGTGAGCGTGATCAGCAGCCACTGGCCATGATCCATCGGCGGGTTCATCTTCAGCACGGCGAACATGATCGGAATGTTGTCCACGATCGCCGAGAGCACACCCATGATCGAGTTTGCCGCGGTGTAGCCCAGGTTGCCGTACATGTGCGTCGAGGCCAGTTCCAGATAACCCAGCGCGGCCAGGCCGCCGACGCAGGCGAAAACGCCGTAGAAAAACAGCAAGGTGTCCCACTCCGCATTGGCGATGATGCGGAAGATCGAATAGGTCTGCGGCTCCATGCCCTGGGCCAGCGCGTAGCGGCGTTGGCGATAGTCGATCCGGGTGGCCAGCAGGTTGAGCAGGGCCAGGCCGGTCAACATGCCATAGGCGGCCGGCATGCCGAGCCATTGGCGACCCACCACGGTGATCGCCACGGTCAGCGCGAAGGTGAGGCAGATGCTGATGCCGCCCGGCTTGATCGGGGTACTGGTTTCGGAGGGTTCCGGACGGCCGCTGGGCACGGCAAAGAACATCAGCACCGCGGGCACCAGCCAGTTCACCAGCGACGGGACGAAAATGTGGAAGAATTCGAAGAATTCGGCCTTGTTCGCCTGCCACACCATCAGCGTGGTGATGTCGCCGAAGGCACTCCAGGCGCCGCCCGCATTGGCCGCCACCACCAGGTTGATCAGGGCGAGCGTGGTGAAGCGCGCGTTGCCGGCGCCCACGGCGAGAATCACCGCGGACATCACCAGCGCCGTGGTCAGGTTATCCAGCATCGGCGACAGGAAGAACGCCAGCATGCCGGTGATCCAGAACAGCGTCCGATAGCTCAAGCGTCGCTTTGTCAGCTGGTTGCGCAACGCGTCGAATACGCCGCGCTCGCCCACGGCGGTGACATAAGTCATCGCCACGACCAGAAAGAAGAAGATCTCCGCGTACTCCAGGAACATCGCCTCGAACGCATGCCGCGCTTCCTGGGCGCCGCTGGCACCACCGGTCTGCCAGGCGATCAGGCCCCAGATCAGCGCTGCGGCCAGCACGACCGGCTTGGATTTGGCAACGTGGATGCGTTCTTCCAGGATCACCGCGACGTAGGCCAGTACGAACAGCACCAGCGCGAGCCAGCCGATCGGGTGCATGGTCAGGTGGAAGTTGACGTTCGCGCCGGCTTCGGAAGCGTGCGCCGGGACACTGGCAAACAGGGCGGCCAGGGCAAACAGCCTTCGCATGGATTCTCCTGGAGATGGGACTGATCACGTCGAATGACGCGCGCTCTAGAGTAACAGCCTGAGGTGCCACGCAGAATGGCGGCACGGCTCAATGCGGGTCGTTCACGCACATCTGGCCAAGCGAATATGGGCGAACCCGTGATAGCCAATCGTCAGGATGTGCTGTAATCGAAAGGGGAGTGGCGTAACCGGGTGAGATACCTGTTGTGACAGCTTGTAATTCACTTCGGGTTTTTGCACAGTTACACTCGTGTCACCTGCCGCCCATGCAATGCCAGGCGCTGCAGCAAATAACCGACCTCACGCGCCGGGACGCTTTCGTTCTGGCGCGTGTTTTTGTGCGGCAGGAGCCGCTTGGATCAGGAAAAGTCATGAGCAAGTCAGCCATTACCGTTTCGCGCATCGATCTGCAACGCATCGAAGCCTTGCTGGAGCGCCTGCCGGCGGCCGAAGCGGCCAAGCTGCAGCCGCTGTCCGCCGAGCTCGATCGTGCCGACGTGGTAGAGCCGTCGGCCATGCCGGCGAATATCGTGACGATGAATTCCACCGTGACCTTCGAGGATGAAGACAACGGCGAGAAAATGACGCTGACCCTGGTCTATCCCAATGCTGCCGGCAAATCCGGCACGGTCTCGATCCTGGCGCCGGTAGGCAGCGCGCTGCTGGGCCTGGCGCAGGGTCAGATGATCAACTGGCCGATGCCCGACGGGCGCAAGCGTCGCCTGAAGGTGCTGGAAATCGCCTACCAGCCGGAAGCAGCCGGCCATCTGCATCGCTGAGCTGCATGTCGAAGACGGTGCGACGGTCCAGTCGTTAAACTGCGGGGAGCATGGAGACCCGCATGGCCGAACCCACAGTCCCCGCCGAGATCCTGGCCAGCGCCACTGCGCTGCGGGCCGAGATCGAGCAGGCCAACTACCGCTATCACGTACTCGACGATCCGGACCTTACCGACGCCGCCTATGACGGCCTGATGCGGGAGCTGGAGGCGCTGGAGGCGAAGTACCCCGCACTGGCCTCCGACGACTCACCGACGCGCAAGGTCGGCGCGCGCGCGCGCGGCGGCTTTGCCGAGGTTCGGCACGCCATGCCGATGTTGTCGCTGGGCAATGCGTTTGAGCAGGAAGGCGACACCGACCGCCAGCGCTTTCATGAAGTGGCCGAATTCGTGCGCCGCATTGCGCAGACGGTGGAGCGCGATCGGCTGGTGTTCTCGGTCGAGCCGAAGCTCGACGGCCTGGCGATCAGCCTGCGCTACGAGCAGGGTGTGTTCGTGCAGGGAGCCACCCGCGGCGATGGCGAAACCGGCGAGGACGTGACGGCCAATCTGCGCACGGTGCGGGCGATTCCGTTGAAGTTGCGCGGCAAGGGCTGGCCGGAGGTGCTCGAGGTGCGCGGCGAGGTGATCATGCTGCGCAAGGACTTCGAAGCCTTCAACGAGCATGCGCGCGCCCATGACGAAAAGCCGCTGGCCAACCCCCGCAACGGGGCGGCCGGTTCGCTGCGTCAGCTCGACCCCGCCATCACGGCGAAACGCCGCCTGAGCTTCTTCGCCTACGCCATTGGCGTGGTCGACGGCGGTGAACTGCCGCCGACCCATTCGGCTACCTTGCAACAGCTGCGCGAGTGGGGTTTTCCGGTATCGCCGGAGGTGGATGTTGCGGAAGGTTTCGACGGCCTGATCGCGTACTTCCATCGCATCGGCGCCAGGCGCGACAGCTTGCCGTATGACATCGATGGCGTGGTCTACAAGCTCGACGACTACGCCGGCCAGCGCGAGATGGGTTTCGTCTCGCGCGCACCGCGCTGGGCGATTGCGCACAAGTTCCCGGCGCAGGAGCAGACCACCCGGTTGCTCGACATCGAGGTGCAGATCGGCCGCACCGGCGCCGCCACGCCGCGGGCGCGGATGGAGCCGGTGCAAGTGGCCGGCGTGACCGTCACCTATGCCACCTTGCACAACGCCGACCAGGTGGCGCGGCTGGATGCGCGAATCGGCGACACCGTCATCGTGCGCCGTGCCGGTGACGTCATTCCGGAAGTGGTGCGCGTGGTCGAGGAGCAACGTCCCGATGGCACCATACCGTGGCAGATGCCAGCGCACTGCCCGGTGTGCGGTTCGGCACTGTTGCGAGAGGAGGGTGCCGCCGCATGGCGCTGCTCCGGCGGGCTGATCTGCGCGGCGCAACGCAAGGAGGCGCTGATCCACTTTGCCTCGCGCCGTGCGATGGATATCGAAGGCCTGGGCGAGCGCTTCGCCGAGGCGCTGGTCGAGTTCGACATGGTAAAGACGCCTGCCGACCTGTATCGCCTGACCGTCGATGATTTTGTCGCCATGAAGCAGCGTGCCGACGAACGTGACGGAACCACCCCGGAAACCGTGAAAGCAGGGAAGGTTGCGACCCGGTGGGCCGAGAACCTGGTCGAGGCGATCGCTGCCAGCAAGCACACCACCTTGGCGCGCTTCCTGTTCGCGCTGGGCATCATGCACATCGGCGAAAGTACGGCCAAGACCCTGGCGAGCTGGCTGGGTCGGCTCGACTTCGTGCGCAGCACACCGGCGCCGGTGTTGCGCCTGCTGCCGGACATCGGCAGCGAAGTGGCTGATTCGATCGAAGGCTTCTTTGCACAACCGGGCAACCAGCAGGTGGTGGACGATCTGCTGGCCCGGAACATCACTTTTGGCGATGAGGCGCCTCCCTCACCGAAGCTGCGGGAGAAACTCGATCTGGCGCACCTGCTCGACATGGCGCCGATCGGACAGCTCGGACCCAAACGTACCCGCCTGCTGGCCCAACATTTTCCCACCTTGCAACAGTTGCGCGCGGCCGGTGCGCCGCACTGGATCGTCGCGGGTCTGCCCCAGGCGGCGGCAGCCAATCTGGCGAGTTTCCTTGACGACAGCGCCGCTTCGGCCCGGCTCGATCGTGCCGAGGCCGCGATGCGGCGCCTGCTCGATGCGATCCCGGTAGCCGCTGCCGTGAGCACCCTGCCGCTTGAGGGGCAGACCATCGTGCTCACCGGCACCCTGGAAACGCTGGGGCGCGATGCGGCGAAGCAGCAGCTGGAGGCACTGGGCGCCAAGGTTTCCGGGTCCGTGTCGAAGAAAACCAGTTTCGTGGTGGCCGGTGCCGAGGCCGGGTCCAAGCTGGACAAGGCTACCGAACTGGGCGTCGAGGTGTGGGACGAAGCACGCCTGCTCGCCTTGCTGGACCAACACGGAGCATCGCGTTGAGCCAGTCGTCGCTGGTTGCGGCGTTGCAGCTGCGTGCGCGGCTGTATCAGCGGATCCGGGCGTTCTTCGCCGAACGCAATGTGCTGGAGGTGGAAACCCCGATCCTGTCAGCCGCGGGCAACACCGAGCCGAACATCGACAGTTTCACCACCTGCTTCAGTGGCCACGTCGATGCCGGTGCACGCCAGCGCTGGCTACGTACCTCGCCGGAGTATCCACTCAAACGTCTGCTCGCCACTGGGATCGGCGACTGCTATGAGCTGGGGCGGGTGTTCCGAAATGGCGAGGCCGGCGGCCGGCACAACCCGGAATTCACCATGCTGGAGTGGTATCGGGTCGGCTGGGACCATCGGCGGCTGATGCAGGAGACCATCGGTCTGGTCGACGCGGCGCTGGCCATGGTGGGGCGGCGGGCCGAGGTGGTGATCCAGGGCTACCGGCAGCTGTTTCTCGATGAACTGGACATCGATCCGATGCATGCCCCGGTCGAGCATCTGCGGGCGCCGCTGGATGAGTACGGTATCGATCCGTCGGGCCTTTGCCGCGACGACTGGCTCGACCTGCTTGTCACCCATCGCCTGCAGCCGGCATTTCCGCGCGATCGCATCACCGTGATCCACGACTATCCGGCGAGCCAGTGCGCGTTGGCGAAGATCCGCCCGGGCGAACCACCGTTGGCCGAGCGCTTCGAACTGTACCTGGGGCCGTACGAACTGGCCAACGGCTACCACGAACTCAACGATGCCGCCGAGCAGCGCGCCCGGTTCGAGCGTGAGAACGCCATGCGTCGCGAGCGCGGGCTGGCGCAGGTGGTCATCGACGAGCGCCTGCTGAGCGTGCTCGACGTGCTGCCCGATTGTGCCGGCGTGGCACTCGGTGTCGAGCGCCTGCTGATGTGCTTTGCCGACACCGATGCGATTGCCGACGTACTGGCGTTTCCGTTTGCGGAGGCGTGACCGGCGGATGCCGTCCATGGCATACGCCGGCCGGCACTACGGGGTGTCGAAACGCAGCGCCAACGTCTGCCGCTCGATCAGGCTGACAGCCGGCTGATCCTGCAGGCGCAGGTCGTGCAGCTCGAACGGTGCGCCGACTCCCTTGATGCTGTCCCGGTCGAAATGCAGTACCAGCTGCCCATCACCCTTGCGCAACACGGCTGCCGATTGCGCGAACGCCGCCGGCACCATGCGTCCGTTCGCGGCACGACCGTAAAGCACGGCCGAGGCAGCGAACCGGCTGGTGCTCGCGGCCGTCACGCCCAGTGTGATGTCGATGCCGTGATCGGCACTGCGCGAGGTTTTCGCCATCCCGCTGAAACGTGCGGTGGGGACCGCTGCGGCGAACACGGTCGTGGTGTCGCGGCGCACTTCGTTGCCGGCGGTATCGGTGCCTGCAGTGAAGCTGTGCACTTCCCACAGGCCGGGCACGGACGGAATGTTGCGGGGCTGCACCTCGGTGGTAAAGCTGCCGTCGCGTTGCTGCTGGTAGGTGAGGGTGGTCGTGGTGCCGTCGGGTGCACGCAGGAACCCGCCGACGGCAGCCAGCGGTGCGGTTTTTCCCGCGTCATCCATAGCCACGCGCACGTGCATGGCGTTGCCCAGCAGCACCTCGTTGCGATCACCGTGCGCGGCAACGCTGTAGGGGCTTTCCGGCTCGAACACGTGAACCACGTAACGACCGCTGGCAGCGGGCGCCTGCAGCGTGGCGATGCCGCTGCCCAGTTCCGGCTTGAGCTTGAACATCATCGAGGCTTGCGGCACATCCATGCCGGCCGCCTGCAACGACGGCGCGTCGGCCAGCGTGCTGCTTGCCTGCTGCAGATTCAGCGACTGTCGACCCAGCTGCAGTTGTACCTTGCTCGCATCCAGCCGGCCGCCCTGCGGGTCGCTGGGACTCAGCCGGATGATCGCGCCGGGAGCGGTCAGCGGAAGCTCGATGCCGCGTTGCAAGGTGGTGGCCGAGACGTCCATCCAGTATTCGCGGCTGCTGCGCACGAAGGGCTTTGCCGCACTCTTCACCGGTTGGTCATGCGGCAGCGCCCAGCTCACGCTGATCGGCCGGCGTTCCATGCGTATGCGGGGCATGCGTGCCTTGGCCGCGCTGGTGAGTTGGGTGGAAAGGGTGGGGCTGGTCGGGCTGGCGACGCCCGCAAGCAGGGTGGTCGGCACCAGGTCCCCGGGTTGCGCGGGAAGCAAGGCGTGCGTGCCGGCTAAGGCGGGAGCCGCGGTGAAGATGGCCAGCAAGGCGCTGGCAAGTATCTTGTGCTTCATGGCATTCACTCCCTGATGTCGTTGGCAAGGATGGACTGAAGGCCGAAGCAGGCCCGCCGGCTCTGGTTGTGGTTGAGCACATAGCCATGGCTGGTGCGCTGCTTGTCCTTGAACCACAGCGTGCCGGCCGCACTGGCACTCGAGCATTCGATGAAGCCATCCGAACAGCTGCTCAGCCAGTTCTGGGTGATCTCCAGCCCAACGCTCTGGGAGTAACCACCGCAGTACGCCTCGCTTTTCCAGAAACCGGAGACCACATCCGTGCCGACCACGTCGCGAAACGGCACCGGCAACGCCGGCCGGCCGGAGGTGCCGAGCAGGTATTGCTGGTTGTAAGTAGCCATCCATCCGACCTGCTGCTGGCGCACCGCGTCGTTCTTGTAGCCGAGCAGCCAGCCCAGCGCGGACTCGAACACGTTGCCGGCAATCACCGCATCGGCCAGCGGCGTGCCGGCGCTGGACGGGGCGATGGCGTCAACCTTGACGGTGTGACTGATGATGTTCGGATAGCGCGCATCCCAGGTCGGGTTGGACAGGATCCAGCGCATCACGTTGCCGCCGTTGGAATGGGTGATCACGACCAGTCGATCGATGTGGTGGCTGGTGATGAATCCGTCGAGCTGCCCGGCCAGGCAACCGGCCGCCCGGGTGTCCCACATGTACTGGGTGAAGTCGCAATTGACCACCAGCAGATTGTTGCGGTCGGTGAGGCCGTTGCGGATGCCTTCGACCATGGCTGACTGCCAGTAGTCGTTGTAGGCGTCGGTCTGGCTGCCGGTGCCGTGCACCAGGGCCACGCCGGTGGTGGTGGCAGCTGCGCCAGTGCAGGCCAGGGCAAGTGACAACATCAATGTTGTGCGTCTCACGTGAGTGTCTCCCCTCGTATGCAGCAAACTGCTGCGAGTGAAGCCGACTCGCCCGATCACAGGAACGCCAAACCACCCGTGCTGCAGGCCGGTCGACTACGGGTGATGCCGATGGGCATCGTCAGGATGTGCCGCATGATCCCCCCGAACCATGCGGCACGGTATGGACTCTATCAGCGCCATACGTGCGCGTCTTGACGCAAGTGCACAATCTTCCTGTGGATGTCTCGGACAGTCATCGCTGCTAACGTGGCGCACTTGCGAAAAGGGCAATCCCACCAGCCGATGAGCACGTCTTCAGTCACTGTCATACAGGCGGCCGGTCGGCTGGGCCGGGGCGATGCGCGAACGTTGCTGTTGTCGGCGCTGGGCGGCGCACTGGAGTTCTACGACTTCGTGGTTTTCGTGTTTTTCGCGATCCCGCTGGGCCACCTTTTCTTTCCACCGGCGACGGCGCCCTGGCTGGCGCAGTTGCAGGTGTACGGCATCTTCGCGGCCGGGTACCTGGCGCGGCCGCTGGGCGGCATCGTGATGGCGCATTACGGCGACACGCTGGGACGCAAGAAGATGTTCCTGCTGAGCGTGTTCCTGATGGCGCTTCCTACCTTGTGCATAGGATTGTTGCCGGTGTACGCGCAGGTCGGAGCGCTGGCGCCGCTGATGCTGTTGCTGCTGCGCGTGGTGCAGGGCATCGCGGTGGGTGGCGAGGTGCCCGGTGCGTGGGTGTTCGTGGCCGAGCACGTGCCGCCGCAAAGGATCGGTTTCGCCTGCGCCAGCCTCACCTCCGGGCTCACCGTCGGCATCCTGATCGGTTCACTGGTGGCGGTCGCGATCAATCGCGGCATGTCGCCGGCGCAGGTGCTGGATTATGGCTGGAGGCTGCCGTTCCTGATCGGCGGCGTGTTCGGTTTCCTCGCGGTGTGGTTGCGCCGCTGGTTGCGCGAGACGCCGGTGTTCGAGGAGATGCACGCGCGCAAGGAACTGGCCCGCGGCCTGCCGCTGCAGCAGGTGTTCGTACACCACCTGCCCAGTGTGCTGCTGTCGATGCTGGTGACCTGGATGCTGACCGCGGCGATCGTGGTCGTGATCCTGATGACGCCCTCGCTGGCGCAGTCGACCTTCCATGTTGCGCCGGCACGCGCCTTTGTCGGCAACAGCGTGGCGGCGTTCGCGCTGGCGGTGGGTTGCCTGTGCTATGGCTGGCTGGCGGACCGGCTCGGCTATGCCCGGACGCTGCTGGTGGGTGCGCTCGGTCTGCTGTTGGCCAGTTATGCGCTCTACCTCGACGTGCGGTCAGGCGGCACGCATTTCGTCGCACTTTATGCGCTGGCCGGCTTCAGCACCGGGGTGGTCGGCGTGGTGCCGGCGTTGATGGTCACGGCGTTTCCGCCGGCGGTGCGTTTTTCCGGCCTGTCGTTCTCCTACAACGTGGCGTATGCCGTGTTCGGCGGGTTGACGCCGCCGCTGATCGGCTTGCTGGTGCAGCGCGTGGGCGTGCTCGCGCCGGCGCATTACGTGGCACTGACGGCGTGCGTGGGCGTCGGTGCGGCCCTGTCCGTGATGTCGGCTCAACGACGACAGGCTGCTAGAACTCCAGCTCCTGTGCCGCGCACAGGTAGTCGATCAGCGGGGCGACGCGTTTGAATGTGGCCACCGTCCGAGGCAGCAGTTCGCTGGAACAAGCCAGTGCTTCGTCGAAGCGGGTGGTGGCGACAAAGTCCTTGCGTTTGAGATCTTCGATCAACTCGTGTGCGGGGTCATAGCCGCGTGGCGGCCGCACCAGCGACTCGCCGCCCAGCTGCAGATGTTCGCGGAAGGCCTTGCCCTGGGTGGCGCGCTTCCACGCCGCCGGGTTGTCGACCAGGAATTCGCGGATGTGTTTCAGCGCACCGGGTTCGGGGTGCCACATGCCGCCCCCAGCGAAACAGTCATCCGGTTCGATATGCAGATAGAAGCCGGGCGCCTGGATTTCACGGCGTCGTTCATGGGTGAAGCGCGAACCCTGCCATGACTTGTACGGAAGCTTGTTGTTGGAATAGCGCGTGTCGCGATAAATGCGGTACAACGAGCCGCCGCTCTTGCGCGGATCGGCGCGGTAGTGCGGGCTTATCTTCGCCAGTGGCGCCTGCATGTCGGTGATCAGCTGCAGGAATGGTTCGCGCACATGGCGCTCGTAGTCGTCCTTGTGTGCGTGGAACCACTCCCGGTGGTTGTTGCGCCCCAGCGCGCGCAGAAAACGAAAGGTCGCGGGAGTGAAGTAGGTTTGCGGCATGGTGGTCCGTCGTCGGATTCGGTAGGGCGGGCTCTGCCCGCCGAAGGTCTGGCATGCGGTGGAGGCGGACAGAGCCCGCCCTACGCGGACGAGATGTCATCGATGCTGGCGGCAAGCTCCTCGCCCCACGCCTGCAGCTGATCGAGCAGGGCCAGCTTGTCCTGCGCCGGCGCAGCATGGCGCAGTTCGCTCAGCCGGGCGAAATAGTCGTCGAGCGTGAGCCCGGTCAAGGCCGTGTGTCGGGTCAGGCGGTCCCGGCGGAATGCTTCCCATCGGGTCTGCTCATCCGGATCCAGTGCTTCAGGCCAGTTGCGGGCGCGATAGCGGAACAGCAGCTCCGGATAGCGCGGGTCGCGGAACGGGAACGCGCGTGTGGCGAGTTCCTGCGGCGGCGTGGCGCGAACCTGACCAAGCAGGCGCTTATCGGTATCGGGAAGAAAGCCGCCGCCGTACAGCGCCAACTCCGGGTCTTCCGGCGGAGGAAATTCGGCAGCCCGCTGGAATACCCGGCGCAGCTTCTCGGCGATGCCGTCGACCGCGCGCAGGGTGTCGCGGTGCGCCAGGCAGCGCTCCGGATCCAGTTGCAGACGGTCCAGATCCACCCCTCGCAGTACGGACAGCGGCGCCAGCGCCGGGGCATGGTTCGCGCGCACGGTGCGCAGCGGGATACGCTCGATGCCCTCGGGCAGGTCGGCACGCGGGGTGAAAATGCGATCGGCGATCTCGTCTTCGTCCAGGGCCAGCCACTGGGCAGGATCGGTGGCCAGGTCATACACGATGATTTCGCCGCTGCGGCCCGGATGGGGCGCCAGCGGTGCGATCAGCGTGAGGCAATGGCGACTGGCCGGGTAGCGTGAGGAAACATGCACCAGCGGCGTCATGTTCACCACGTCGAGCAGCTCGAACACCTTCTGCTTGCGCCGCAGTGCGTAGTACCAGTCCCACAGTCGCGGTTGACGCACGCGGATCAGACGGGCCAGGTCGATCAGCGCGTAGACGTCGGACAGCGCGTCGTGAGCGCGTTCCTGGTTCAGCCCGTTGGCGCTGGCCAGGTGTTCCAGTTTGAAGCTGGGCGAACCGTCGTCGCGCGTCGGCCACACAATCCCTTCCGGCCGCAAGGCCTGGCACATGCGCACCAGGTCGATCAGGTCCCAGCGCGAGTTGCCATTTTCCCACTCGCGCCCGTAGGGCTCGTAAAAGTTGCGGTACAGCATCTGCCGGGTGAACTCGTCGTCGAAGCGCAGCGAGTTGTAGCCGACCCCGCAGGTGCCGGGCGTGGCCAGTTGTTCGTGGACACGGGCGGCAAACTCGGCCTCGCTGACGCCCTCACGCTCGGCCTGTTGGGGCGTGATGCCGGTGATCATGCAGGCGTCGGGATGGGGCGGCATTTCCCGTGACGGTTTGCCGTAGAACATCACCGGTTCGCCGATGACCTCCAGCTCCATGCTGGTGCGGATGCCGGCGAACTGCAGCGGGCGGTCGCGTCGCGAATCGGCTCCGGAGGTTTCGTAGTCGTGCCAGAAGAGGGTCTGCATGCCCGGATGATCGCACGCGGGCATCGGACGCGGGCAAGGCTGATAAACTTCCCGGCACAAGGAGATTCCATGAGCCAAGCCCACGAAGACAACCTGATCTGGATCGATCTGGAAATGACCGGCCTCGACACCGACACCGACTCGATCCTGGAGATCGCCACGGTCGTCACCGACAAGAACCTCAACGTGCTGGCCGAAGGGCCGGTATTCGCGATACGCCACGAGATCGACCGGCTGGAATCGATGGACAGCTGGAACACCAACCAGCACCACAAATCCGGTCTGTGGCGCCAGGTGCTGATCTCCGAAACCGATCACGAGATGGCCGAGCAGGCCACGGTGGATTTCCTGCGCGCCTGGGTGCCGCCCGGCAAGTCGCCGATGTGCGGCAATTCGATCTGCCAGGATCGCCGCTTCATGCATCGACAGATGCCGCGGCTGGAGCGGTATTTCCACTACCGCAATCTCGATGTGTCCACGCTGAAGGAACTGGCGCGACGCTGGGCGCCGGAAATCGCCAAAGCCGTGGGCAAGGAATCGGCGCATACCGCGCTGTCCGACATTCGCGACTCCATCGCCGAGTTGCGCCACTACCGCCGCTACATGGGCGAGCTTGGCGGCAAGGTGGAATCTGATGCGTCACCCGACGCGTAACCGGACGGGGAGGTGAGCGTGTCGAACGATCCGTTTGCACCGGTGCTCGATTGCGCAGGCCGACCGCTGCCGCTGGATCGCCCGCGCGTGGTCGGCATTCTCAACCTCACCCCCGATTCGTTTTCCGACGGGGGCATCCACGGCAGCGTGGACGAAGCCGTGGCGCATGGGCTGCGCATGGTCGAGGAGGGCGCCGACATGCTCGATGTCGGCGGCGAATCGACTCGTCCCGGCGCCGACGAAGTGTCCGTGGAAGAGGAGCTGCGGCGCGTGCTGCCGGTGATCGAACAGCTGGTTGCCCGCACTGCCGTGCCGATCTCCATCGATACCTCCAGGCCGGAGGTGATGCGCGCCGCCGTGGCCGCAGGCGCCGGCATGATCAATGACGTCCATGCGTTGCGCCGCGACGGCGCAATGGACGCGGCGGCCGAACTGGGCGTGCCGGTGTGCCTGATGCACATGCTGGGTGAACCACGCAGCATGCAGGACGATCCGCACTACGACGATGTCGTGGGCGAGGTGCACCGGTTTCTCACTGATCGGTTGTTCGCCTGCGAGCTGGCCGGCATGGACCGGCGCAAGGTGCTGGTCGACCCCGGCTTCGGCTTCGGCAAGACGCTGGAGCACAACGTCGCCTTGCTGTGTGCCCTGGAGCGTTTTGCCAACCTGGGCGGGGGAGTGTACGCCGGCCTGTCGCGCAAGCGCATGATCGGCACGCTGACCGGGCGCGCCACGCCCGCCGATCGCGCCGCGGGTTCCGCCGCGGCAGCCCTGATCGCGGTGCAACGCGGCGCGCGCGTGGTACGTGTGCACGACGTGCTGCCCACGGTCGATGCGTTGGCCGTATGGCAGGCGGTACGCGCGGCCGACGCGATGCCACGCCGGGATGATCGACCCGCGATGCCGCGGTGGCCGGACGATGATTGAGGCATCCTTTGAGTGGCCGCACGGGAATCCCCAGCTTTTCAGGAAGACAACATGAGTGATCGCAAATACTTCGGCACGGATGGCATTCGTGGACTGGTCGGCGAATGGCCGATCAGCGCGGACTTCATGCTGAAGCTGGGACGCGCCGTGGGCGCGGTGCTGGCGCGCGAGGGCGGCAAGCGTCCGAAGGTGCTGATCGGCAAGGACACCCGTGTTTCCGGCTACATGTTCGAGGCTGCGCTGGAGGCCGGACTGGTGGCTGCCGGCGCCGATGTCGGCCTGCTCGGCCCGATGCCGACACCGGCGGTGGCATTCCTGACCCGCTCGATGCGCGCCCAGGCCGGCATCGTGATCAGTGCATCGCACAACCCGCACCACGACAACGGCATCAAGTTCTTTTCCGCCGTGGGTGAAAAATTGTCCGACGAGGTGGAGACGGCGATCGAGCGGGAACTGGATGCCGATTTTGCCACCGTGCCGTCCGAGCAACTTGGCAAGGCGGTGCGTGTCGATGATGCCGTCGCGCGCTATGCAGAGTTTTGCAAGGCCACCGTAGCCGAGAATTTCAGCCTGCGTGGACGCAAGCTGGTCATCGACTGCGCGCATGGCGCCACCTATCTGGTGGCGCCCAAGGTGTTCGCCGAACTGGGCGCCGAGGTGGTTGCGATCGGCGACAAGCCGGATGGTTTCAACATCAATCAGGCGGTGGGCTCGACCCATCCCGAGACGCTGCAGCAGGCGGTACGCGACCATGCGGCCGACCTCGGCATCGCGTTCGATGGCGACGGCGACCGGGTGATCCTGGTTGACGGGCACGGCGATCTGGCCGACGGCGACGACATCCTCTATATCCTGGCGCGACATCTGCGCGGGTGTGACCAGCTGACCGGGCCGGTAGTGGGCACCTTGATGAGCAATTTCGGCTTGCAGCAGGCGTTGGCCAAACTCGACATAGCCCTGATCCGGGCCAACGTGGGCGACCGCTACGTGATGCAGCAGTTGCGCCAGCACCAGGGTATCCTGGGTGGCGAAACCTCTGGCCACATCCTGTGTCTGGATCGTGCCAGCACGGGCGACGGCATCATCGCTGCGCTGGCCGTGCTGGAGGCGCTGGCGGAGAGCAACGAGGATCTGATCACGGCGCGCCAGGGATTGAAAAAGCTCCCCCAGATCATGCTCAACGTACGCGCCTGCGGCGCGCGCGAGGCCCTGCAAAGTGACGAGGTACGCCAGATCCTGGCCGAAGTCGAGCAGACCCTGCAAGGCCGCGGTCGCGTGGTCCTGCGTGCTTCCGGCACCGAGCCGCTGGTGCGCGTCACGGTTGAAGGCTCCGACGGCGCGGAAGTGCGGCAGTTGGCAGAGAAGCTGGCCGGGGCTGTAAAATCGGCAGCCGAACGCTCGTGAACCTGTAGCCGCAGCAACAAGGTCGCCATGGATTGGCCCGACGTGCCCCGCCCTTGCGGTGGCGGAACCCGACCGCACGCCCCTTGAATGGATCACAGCCATGAAGCATGTTCCCACCCTCGATATCCGCCGCTACGACACCGAACGCGATGCCTTTGTCGCCGAGATTGGCGCGGCCTACCGTGAATTCGGTTTCTGCTGCATCAGCGGCCACGGCATTCCCCGCGAGCTGATCGACGGTTCCTACGATGTGTTCCGGCGCTTCTTCGCGCTGCCTTCGGATACCAAGATGCACTACCACATCCCTGGTAGTGGCGGCGCGCGCGGTTACACGCCGTTCAAGGTGGAGACCGCCAAGGACAGCCAGTACGCCGATCTCAAGGAGTTCTGGCACATCGGGCGCGAGATTCCGCGTGACTCGAAGTTCGCCGACGTGATGCCGCCGAACATCTGGCCGGCCGAGGTGCCGGATTTCAAGCGTTACGGCTATGGCCTGTACGAGGCGCTCGATCACTTGGGCACGCGCGTGCTGCGCGCGTTGGCACTGCACATCAAGCAGCCGGAAAATTTCTTCGAGGACAAGACCGAGGTCGGCAACTCGATCCTGCGGCCGATCCATTACCCGCCGATCACCGACGAGAACGTGCCCAACGTGCGCGCCGGAGCCCACGAGGACATCAACTTCATCACCCTGCTGGTCGGCGCCAGCGCCGAAGGGCTGGAAGTGCTCAGCCATGGCGAGTGGTTGCCGATCACCACCGAGGGCGACGCCATCGTGGTCAATATCGGCGACATGCTGCAGCGCCTGAGCAACCACGTGTATCCTTCCACCTCGCATCGCGTGGTCAATCCGCCGAACGAGAACGCGCGCAAGCCGCGCTATTCGGTGCCGTTCTTCCTGCACCCGAATCCGGATGTGATGCTCGATCCGCTCGATTCATGCATCACGCCGGACAACCCGCGCCGCTACGACACCTCGATCAGCTCGCACGAATATTTGTTGCAGCGGTTGCGTGAGATCAAGTTGATTTAGGTGGGAAGCGGTGTTCGGCCTTCGGTGTTCAGTGTTCGGGGATCTTCAGGCCATCCAGAAAAAGACGGCGGTCATGCGTTTGGTCGCCGTTTCCAGTCCCCAGTAGGCGCTGGCGCTGTGGATGAGGTTGGCCTTGTAGACCAGCAGGCGGTTGTAGCGATGTTCCACCTGCACATCCACGACGAATGAGTTCGGCTGCACGAAGCGGTTGCCGAGCGCTTCGGCCAGGTTGCGATGTGGCGGCAGCACGATGTTGCCGCCGAGCTGGCCACCCGGCATGCGCTGGCGGAAGAAGCTGGTTCCGCAATGCTTGGGCACGTCCGGGTTGAGATACAGCACGGCGGCGTAACGGCACAGGTGCGAGGAGTCGGTATGCGGTTTCACCGAGCCTTCGACCGAACCAACCAGCTGCACGCAGTTGTGGTTCAGGAGGGTGCCGGCCTCGCTCTGCTCGACCCAGACCCTGGCGGCGCCGGTCAGTTCGCGGATTTTCGCATCCAGCGTCGCCAACTCCCGATCAAGCAAGGCCGGCGTGGTGCGCATGCCGGGCCACACTTCGCCGGTATGCGGGTAGCCCATCTCCCAGTCGGTACTCGCCAGGCAGCGCGCGCGTACCTCGTCCGCGTTCGCCAAGGCGTCGTCCACCACCCAGTAGTCGCGGCCGTGTTGGGGTTTGCGATAAGGCAGGGGACGCATCTGGGTGGGCATCAGTGACATGCGTGCGAAACCTGGTGTCGGAGAAGTGGCTGCAATGACCGCTGCGATGGCGTGGGTCAGCGGGCTTCGGAATCCCGGTAGCGCGTTCCTTGCCGGGCGGACAGTCTCGAGGCCAGGCGATCGGGCATCAGTTGCAGCATCGACTTGATCAAGCGGTTCACCCGGCCCGGGATGTAGACCGCGTCGCCGCGCTCGACGGCATCGATACCCTGGCGCACCACCTCCTCGGCGGTCAGCCACATATAGCCGGGCAACTTGTTCATCTTGTCGCGTGTTCGCGTGACATCATGGAACTCCGACCAGGTGAAGCCCGGGCACAATGCCGACACGTGGATCCCGTGCGACTGGTTCTCCAGCGCCAGCGCCTGCGAAAACTTGATCAGGTACGCCTTGCTTGCGGCATACAAGGTGTGTCCGGCCGGTGCCGGGACGTGTCCGGCCAGCGAGGCAATATTGACGATGCGACCATGGCCGCGTCGGCGCATGCCGGGCAGCAGGCGCCATGCCAGTTCGGTGGGTGCGGTCAGCAGAACGCGCAGAAAGTCGGCGTGGGTGGCCCAGCTGTTGGCATCGAATGCGCCGGGCACGCCGTAGCCGGCGTTGTTGACCAGCCAGTCCACCTGCAAATCGCGCTGGTCCAGGGCATCGCACAGCCAAGCGACGGCGGCGGGGTCGGCCAGGTCGTGCGCGAGCACGGTGACCCGTGTGTCGTGTTGCGTCTGCAGTTCGGCCGCCAGGCTATCCAGTCGCTCGACACGGCGTGCGGTGACCACCAGGTCGTGCCCCAGGGCGGCGAGTTGCCGGGCGAACTCCGCGCCGATGCCGGATGAGGCGCCGGTAATCAGGCTGAGGGGGCGTGCAGGCGTCATCGGGAGCTCCATCGGGTTGAACTGCATTCTCGACCACGCTGGCTGCCCACGCCACCCGGGCGCGACATCCTGACGTTTGCCGCCATCGCGAACGCTCGCTAAGCTTGGCGTTTGACTGTCGTGGATGCACACCATGCGCAAGAAACTGGTCGCGGGCAACTGGAAAATGCACGGTAGCCGTACGATGGCCGCCGCCCTCGTGAAAGAGGTGGCTGCGGCCAAGCCGGCGTCGATCGACGTCGCGGTGTTCCCGCCGTTTCCCTATCTCGCCGAGCTGGCGTCACAGCATCGCGACAGCGGTCTGGGTATCGGTGCGCAGGACCTCAGCGAGCACGAAGGGCAGGGTGCGTATACCGGTGAAGTCTCCGGCGCGATGTTGGCGGATGTCGGTGCCGGCTGGGTGCTGGTCGGGCATTCGGAGCGCCGGCAGTACCACCATGAGGACGACGAACTGGTGGCGCGAAAGTTCGCTGCCGCGCGTGCTGCCGGACTCACACCGATCCTGTGCGTGGGCGAGACCTTGCAGCAGCGCGAGAACGAGGAGACCGAAACGGTCATTGCGCGCCAGCTGCAGGCGGTGCTGCGGAGCTCCGGAGTTGCCAGTTTCGACACGGCGGTCATCGCCTACGAACCGGTCTGGGCCATCGGCACCGGCCGTACCGCCTCGCCGGAGCAGGTCCAGCAAGTCCATGGTTTCATTCGTAGCCAACTGGAAACCGAAGATGCTACACTTTCCCGTCTGACCCGACTGCTTTACGGCGGTAGTGTCAAGGCGGCGAATGCCGCCGAGTTGTTCGCGCAGGCGGACGTGGACGGTGGACTGATCGGTGGCGCTTCGTTGACTGCAGCCGACTTTCTTGCCATCTGCGCCGCTGCACACCAGGCGCCCCAGGCCAGCTAGCAAACAGGCTCCACAAGAAACTTATGTTCGTCATTTTCAGCGTGTTTTACATCCTGATCGCTGCGGCGATGATCGTGCTGATCCTGCTGCAGAACGGAGCAGGCGCCGATGCCGGCTCGGGCTTCGGTGGCGGCGCTTCGGCGACGGTTTTCGGCGCGCGCGGCTCGTCGACGTTCCTGACCCGCGCGACCGGTGTTCTGGCGGGGCTGTTCTTCCTGCTCAGCCTCGGCATGGGTATCTACCTGCATGGCCATGGTGCTCCGCAGGCCGCTGGGAGTGGTCTGGGGGTGATGGCTGGCGCGACTGAACAGCCGGCGCCTGCACCAGCGACGCCCGCGGCGGCAACCGGTTCGGAAGTACCCGCGGCCACGCCAGCCAGCGACAACAAGGCTGTGCCGGCGGCGGTGCCGGCAGCCACGAACAGCACTCCGGCCCCAAGCCAGGGTGACGTACCGGCCGCGACGCCGCCGGCAACGAAAAAGCACTGAAGCAACACACCTGCCCAGGTGGCGGAACTGGTAGACGCACTACCTTGAGGTGGTAGCGACGCAAGTCGTAGGGGTTCGAGTCCCCTCTTGGGCACCATATTGAAGGTTTCGGCATGCCATGCCGGAATCGAAGCACGAAAAGCCGCCCATTGGCGGTTTTTCTGTTCCAGACGCGGCAAGGCGGGCGCGCCCATGGGTCAATCCGCAGTTTGGGGGGGGATAAGGCGAATTTCGTACAGCCATCGTAGGGGTTTGCTGACAGATCGACTGGCGGGTGCGTGACATCCTGCCTGCGGGCAGTGGCTGGCGGCGGAGGGGATTCGCGCACGATGCGGTTGCCCCTGCGCAACGGGGTGAATTCGATGTGGACTCGGTGTCCGCTGGTTGGAACGTCCGCCAGCGGGGAGTGACACTGCTCGGGGATATGCATCGGTGGATGCGACCTGGTCGCAGCGGCTCGGTGGTTGGCAGGTGTCCCGACCGGATTCCGATCGCCTGGGCATCGCGGGAAGACGGGGCCAGGTCTGGCCTTTACGGGAACGGGGATCGTGGCCCTTGCATTGGTTGGCCGCGCAGCCTAATTTCAAGCAGTCCAGTCAAGGAGGAATTACATGATCAATGTTGTCCTGGTGGACGACCATGAGCTGGTTCGCACCGGCTTCCGGATGATCCTGCAGCAGCAGCCGGACATCAACATCAGTGGAGAAGCGGGTAGTGCCGAAGAGGGCTTGCGCCTGATTCGCACGCTGTCGCCCGACATTGCCCTGGTGGATGTGCATATGCCCGGAATGAGCGGGATCGAGCTCACCGAGCGCGTGTGCCGCTCAAAGCTGTCCACCCACATCGTCGTTGTCACGGTGGTTGACGACGCACGTTTTCCCAAACGGCTGCTTGATGCCGGCGCACTTGGCTACCTGACCAAGGGCTGCAGCGCTGAGGAACTGGTCTCGGCGGTGCGGCAGGTGGCTGGCGGCAGGCGCTACCTCGCGCCGGCCGTCGCGCAGCAGCTCGCGCTTGCCACGCTCGATGGCAGCGCGTCGCCGTTCGACATGCTCTCCAGTCGCGAGTTGGAAGTGGCGATGATGCTGGTGCGCGGCAAGCCGCTGACAATCATCGGCGAGCAACTCAATTTGAGCCCCAAGACCGTTTCCACGTACAAGCAGCGGCTGATGGAAAAACTGCAGGTGGATCACGTGTTGAGCCTGGCACACTTGATGACCGTGCATGGTCTGATCGACGCACCGAGCCATCACGTGGGCAATTGACGCCCGCGTTCTGGTTCCCTGAAGCAAAAAAAAACCGGACAAGCGTCCGGTTTTTTCTTTCATGACATGCCGCCTCAGTCGTGAGACTCACGATCGGGCTTGTCGGCACTCGCCGGCACGTTGACCGCAGGTTCACGTGTGGGCTCACTTGCCGGCGACGCTTTGATGACGGGAGCGGGCTGGGCCAGCAGATCGCCCTGTTTCGGCTGCGGCGCCGTCGCCGCTGCAGCAACCGTCACCGTCTGATGGTTTACCGGTGTCGAGGCATGCGTGACCGTCGTTTGCGTGACCGTCGCCGGCGAAACCGGGGCTGCGCGCTCTGGTGCCGGCGTGG
Organism: Rhodanobacter sp. G2-10; assembly: GCF_055809185.1. Lineage (NCBI taxonomy): Bacteria > Pseudomonadati > Pseudomonadota > Gammaproteobacteria > Lysobacterales > Rhodanobacteraceae > Rhodanobacter > Rhodanobacter sp. G2-10. Next base: position 1,668,353 of record NZ_CM147900.1, read on the forward strand.
CGGCAACCGGCGCCGGCGCGACGTTGGACGTGGGTACTACCGGCCGGATTGGCGCGGACATGACCGGGCTGGGCGCGGGTGCCGGGGCCGCAGGTGCACGCCCCTGCTGTTGGCTCGGCTGTGGCGCTGGCGTGGTTGGGGTCGTCGCCGGTGGCACGGCTGCCGTCGTGCTGACCGGGGCTGGCGTGGTCGGGCGTGCAGGCTCGGGTTGCACGACTGGGCGAGCTACCTGTGGCCGCGCTGGCTCGACACTTGCGGGCACCGGCGAGCTTGTTGGCGCTGGCGCGGCCTTCGGCTCAACGTGGGGCGTCGCGTCGGTTGACCTGGGCTGATCCGATCCGGCTTGTGCTGGCTGGCTGTGCTCCGGGATCGGAGGCAGGGTCGGCAGGTTGAATGCGGCGTTGGCCGGAGCGGGTGCCGAACCAGTTCCGCTCGACCTGGCGGCGTTGTCGGTTGGCACTTCAATCGGGGCCGGCTTCTCGGCAGGCTTTGACGCGACGGCTGGCTGCTTGTCCGATACCGGTGCCGGTGCTGCCGCTGCGGGTGCATTGCCCGTTGCCGCAGGCTTCGGCGCCGCGGATTCGTTCACGACGCGCGGATCAGGCGATGCAGCGGGTTTCGCGGTGTCGCTTGGCGAGCTGTTGGCTGGCTTGTTGCGCGCCGACGAGTCGGCGTTGTTGTCACGATCTTCATCGTCCAGCGCCTGCGCTTTCTCGGTGTCGACGGTCGGCGTGCCATCTTCGTGACGACGGCGACGACGGCCACCACGACGGCCGCGACGGCGACGTGACTGGCCGCCATCTGCTTCGTTCCCTTTGTCAGCGGTGCCGGCTGCGTCCGTCGATTCCGTCACGGGTGTGGCGAGCGCGGCGGCTTCCTTCTTGACGTCGTCCAGTGCCTCGGTTGTCGCCCGATCGGTACGTTCGCCACGTGGCGCCCGCTCGGGCTTCGGGGTCTGCGGCTTGCGCTCGGGCCTTGCTGCGGCGTTGTCGCCGTTCGCCGTCGCTTTCGGCTGGCGCTCGGCACGGGCGGTCTGCGTCTGGGACTGCGGGGCCTGTCGCGACGAGCTTTCGTTGTTGCGCTGGCGATTGCTCCGTGCCTGCTGCTGCGAGCTGGACTTCTGCGCCTGCTGCGCGGTGGAGTCGCGTCGTGGTTGACGCGCCGGCGTGCCGTTGCTGGAAGCACGCGTGCCACGCTCATCACGGCGCGTACGGGTATTGCTGTCCTTGCGCGCGGCCGAACTGCGGCCCGGCTCGGGCGCAGCAGCTTCGGCCGTGCGGAACCAGCCGAACAGTCGGGCAAGCAGCCCGCCTGCTGCCGGTGCGGCGGCAGGCGCGGCAGAAGTCTGCCGACGCGCAGGTTGGCTCGGCGCGGCAGCGGGTGCGGCGACTTCGTCGCGGACGGGCGCAGGCGTACCCGGAACGATGCCGCTTACCGCGGGCTGCTCGCCGCTGCCCAGGGCCTGACCCATCTTCGGCAGTTCGGTGGTTTGCACGGCGGTCAGCATTTCGTAGCTGGGCTTGCTGTGCTCGCCCATGTCCGCTTCGCGGATGCGCTGGATCTCGATGTGTGGCGTCTGCAGCTTGTCGTCGGCGACGATCATCACGTGCACCTTGTGGCGCAGTTCGATCTCCACCACGCTGGCGCGCTTTTCGTTGAGCAGGAAGTTGACCACGCTGGTCGGCGCCTGCACCAGCACCTGGCCGGTGTTGTCCTTCATCGCGTGTTCTTCGATCAGGCGCAGGGTCGACAGTGACAGCGATTCCACGCTGCGGATGGAGCCGTGACCTTCGCAGCGCGGGCAGGTGATCTGGGTCGCCTCGCCCAGGCTCGGGCGCAGCCGCTGGCGCGACATTTCCATCAGGCCGAAGCGCGAGATGCGGCCGACCTGCACGCGGGCACGGTCGAGTTTCAGCGCGTCTTTCAGGCGTTCCTCGACTTCACGCTGGTGGCGCGGGCTGTCCATGTCGATGAAGTCGATCACGATCAGGCCGCCGGCGTCGCGGATGCGCGCCTGGCGCGCCACTTCCACGGCCGCCTCGCAGTTGGTGTTGAACGCGGTCTCCTCGATGTCGCTGCCCTTGGTGGCCTTCGACGAGTTGACGTCGATGGCGGTCAGCGCCTCGGTCTGGTCGATCACGATCGAGCCGCCGGAGGGCAGGCGCACCTGGCGGTCGAACGCGCTCTCGATCTGCGTTTCGATCTGGTAGCGGGTGAACAGCGGGGTGTCGTCCTGGTACAGCTTCAGCTTGCGCAGCGCGTTCGGCATGACCTGCTGCATGAACTCGCGCGCGTCGTTGTAGAGCGGCTCGTCGTCGATCAGGATCTCGCCGATGTCGCTGCGCAGATAATCGCGCAGGGCACGGATGAACAGCTTCGATTCCTGGTAGATCAGGAACGGCGCCTTCTGCTTGCCGGCGGCTTCGGAGATCGACTTCCACAGGGTCAGCAGGTAGTCCAGGTCCCACTGCAATTCTTCGGCATCGCGGCCGAGGCCGGCGGTGCGCACGATCAGGCCGACCTCATCAGGTACGGTGACATGGTCGAGTGCTTCCTTGAGCGCCTGCCGATCCTCGCCCTCGATCCGGCGCGAGACACCGCCGGCTTTCGGGTTGTTCGGCATCAGCACCATGTAGCGGCCGGCCAGGCTGATGAAGGTGGTCAGGGCGGCGCCCTTGTTGCCACGCTCTTCCTTCTCGACCTGCACGACCACTTCCTGGCCTTCCTTGACCAGTTCGCGGATGCCCGATTTGTGGTGGTCGAGGCCCGGCGTGAAGTACTCGCGGGAGATTTCCTTCAACGGCAGGAAGCCGTGACGCTCGGCGCCATACTCGACGAAACACGCTTCGAGTGATGCTTCAACTCGGGTGATTCGGCCCTTGTAAATATTGGACTTTTTCTGTTCCCGCGAAGGAATTTCGATGTCCAGGTCGTACAGGGTTTGGCCATCGACAATGGCCACACGCAACTCTTCACGCTGAGTCGCGTTGATCAACATACGTTTCATGGTGGTAATCCTCGGCTTGGCCGTGCGTCGCGAGCCTCGGTGGCGCCTTGAATGGCGGCCTGCCGGGGATCGCGCCGCTGCGGTAAAGCGGCAAAAAAACGGCACCGTTGCCGGTGTCGGGGATGATTCGGTCAGCTGCGCCTGCTGCCGCGATACCCGATGGCATCGGACAAACACCAGCCCAAACCGTTACGATGAAAGGGAGCCGCGACCGGCAACCAGAGGCAACCGGCGCAATCCTCGCCGACGTCACGGGCGGGCACTCCACGCAGTCCATACGGCAGACAGGTGGAAACCAGCGCTTGGCGAGTATCCTATCTAAGCAGGCTTTTTTCAATGCAGACGGCAACTTCCCCCGACGCACCTCACGGTGTTCGTCAAGTCGCGATTGGCCCCGAGCGGGATGGCCAGCGCATCGACAATGCCCTGATGACCCTGCTCAAGGGCGTTCCCAAGAGCATGATCTACCGCCTGTTGCGTACCGGTCAGGTGCGGGTGAACGGCAAGCGGGCCAAGCCCGACACGCGTCTCACTGATGGCGATACGCTGCGTATTCCGCCGGTGCGGGTGGCTGAACGGCCCGAAGGACGTGCCCCGGCGGCCGGGCAGGTCGCCGAGGTGGCCGATTCGGTCATTTTCGAGGACAAGCATTTTCTGGTGATCGACAAGCCTTCCGGCGTGGCCAGCCACGGCGGCAGTGGCGTCAACCACGGCGCGATCGAACTGCTGCGTGCCGCGCGGCCGCAGGAGCACCTGGAGCTGGTGCATCGGCTGGATCGTGATACCAGTGGCGTGCTGGTGTTGGCCAGGACCCGCGCCGGCCTGACCGGCCTGCAGGCGGCCATCCGCGCCGGCGAAGTCACCAAGCAGTACCTGTGCCTGATGCTGGGTCATCCCTCCAAGGCCAAGTTCGACGTCAACGCGCCGCTGCTGAAGTCCGTGATGCAGGGTGGCGAGCGGATGGTGCGGGTAGCCGACAGCGGCAAACCCTCGCTGACGTTCTTTCGTGAGATGGAGCAATACCCCAGCGCCCGCCTGATGCAGGCAACCCTGGGGACGGGCCGCACGCACCAGATCCGCGTGCATGCGGCGCATATCGGCCACCCGCTCGCGGGCGATCCGAAATACGGCGATCGCGAGATGAACAAGCGCTACCGCGAGATGGGTCTGCACCGCTTGTTTCTGCACGCGGCGCACATGAGCTTTGACCTGGACGGGCGGGCGTACAGCTTCTCCGCGCCGCTGCCGACCGATCTCAAGGATTTTCTCGACACGCTCTCGGTCAAGGGCAAGCGACTCGTCTACACCCGCGAGAAGTCGCGCACTGATTTCTGATCAACGCGCCAGCAGTGCTTCGATCCGCGCTGCGCAAATGAAGTCGTTCAGCGAGAGCCCACCCACGTCGTGGGTCGACCACAACACCTGGCAATGGCCGTAACCGGCCTCCAGGTCGGGATGATGATCCTCGTGGTTGGCCATGAAACCCACCGCATTGATGAAACCCAGCGTGCGGTGGAAGTCATCGAACTTGAAATCCTTGACGATGGCCTTGCCGTCGTCGCGTACCTGCCAGCCGGGCAGGCGCTTCAGCAACTCAGCCACTTCGTCGGCGCCAAGTGCGTGCTCCTTTCCCTTTCGCGGCTGGCAATGCTTGGTCGATAGATCGTTGACGTTCATCGGGTGCTCCAGGTGGGTCGATTGTCAGGAAGCGAAGGGTCGAAGCTGCACCGGAAAAAGTCAAAGCATCGTGATTCCGACCATTCGTGGCGAAACAGGACTAAAATGGTGCTGATTAGCCGATGCAATCCATCGCCTCCCCATGAGCAACACCGGAGCCAAGCATGATCGACATTTCCGAACGGGCGCAGCAACACTTTCTGCGCCTGCTTGACCAGCAAGGTATCGAGGGTCTCGGTATCCGCCTGCGGGTGACCGCGCCGGGCACGCCAGCGGCCAGTTGCGAGCTGGAATTCTGTGAGGCGGTCGACCTGGCAGGCGGAGAATGGACGATCGAGTGCGCCGGTTTCGAATTCCATGTCGATGGCGACAGCGCCAGCTGGCTGGACCAGGCCAGCATCGACTTCGAACCGAACGCCACCGGTGGCCAGCTCAATATTCGCGCGCCGAAGATCAAGGGCGACGTGCCCGGCGCGGACGCCGGTTTGATCGAGCGCGTGCGTTACGTGCTGGAAGCCGAGATCAATCCCAAGCTGGCTTCGCATGGAGGTCGGGTGAGCTTGCTGGAGATCGACGCGGAAGGAGCCGTGGTGCTTCAATTTGGCGGCGGCTGCCACGGTTGCGGCATGGTCGACGTGACCTTGAAGCAAGGCGTGGAAAAGACCTTGCGCGAACGCGTGCCCGAGGTGACTGCGGTGCGGGATGCCACCGACCATGCCGGTGGCGAGAAGCCTTACTACAGCAAGGCCGAAGGCAAGTCCGCCATCGCCTGAGGGATCGGCGCGACCGTGGAATGAAGAGGCCCGCTTTCGCGGGCCTCCTCGTGCAAATGACCGGTCGGGCTTACTTGTCGCCGCCGATGTGACCCTTGAGCGTGTCGAGCTTGCTCGGCAGGCTGGAAAAATACGCGGCAATGTCTTCGATATCTTGGTCGGACAGCGTGGCCACCATGCCTTTCATGATCGGGTTGTCGCGCTGGCCGTCCTTGTACTCGTGCAGCACCTGCTGCATGTACAGGTTGTACTGGCCGGCGAGGCGGGGGTATTGCGGGTCGGTCGAATTGCCGTCCGCGCCATGGCAGGCGAAGCAGGTGGCAGCCTTGGTCTTGCCGGCGGCAGCGTTGCCGTTGGCCAGCAGCGGTGCGGATGCGAACGCCAGCACGGCGCCGAAAGAAATCAGTGTAAGCGCACGATTCATGCGGAAGTTCCTTTGCAACTACTTGGCGAGGCTGGAGAGGTAGGCGGCGATATTCTGGATATCCGTGTCGGACAGGCTTTCCGCCTGCGCGTCCATGGTCGGATGCTTGCGATCACCGCTCTTGTAGCCGTGCAACGCCGCCACGATGTACTGCTCGTTCTGGCCGGCGATCTTCGGCACCGGGTATTGCGGATACGCATTCGTGTACCCGGGTACGCCATGGCAGCCGGCGCAGGTGTAAACCAACTTTTTCCCCGCGGCCTTGTCGCCTTCGGCATGCGCGCTGGCAGTAGCGAAAAGAGCAGTGGCCGCGATCAGGCCAAGCATGTGCAATCGAGTCATCGAGATCATTCCCACCAGTACGCTGCGACTTAGGTAATGCAACCCGGCAAGTATAGACGTTGGCTTCACGCCTGAACAACACTGGACTGCGAAGTGGTCAACGATTGAGCAGTGGATGGCGTCGGTGGCCTCCTCGCACGGACGGGCGGCACGGCGGTACATGAACGACAGCTCGCGGCGACATGGCGTGGTGATTGCCGTCGTGCTCATCGCCCCCATATACTCATCAGGTCAAATCGTTTTCCCCGGGGGTGTCCTGGCTTCGACGGGGGTAGTGAGATGACTTGGTGCATGCCGAGGGGGCAGCTTTCCTCGTAAATCCAGCAGCAAACTCATAGTTGCCAACGACGACAACTACGCTCTCGCCGCTTAAGGCGTAAGCCCCGAACCCACTTGTGCTCATGCTCGTCGGTGTAGGGTCATTATCATGAGATCGCTGAAGACTGTCGCCTGGCGGTCGTAGGCTAGATCAATCAGGCTGGTTCCGCGGTGCGTTTTGCCCACCGTACTTGTCGCGGAACGAGATCGAACGGCGAGCTAAGCATGTAGATCCGGGCATTGAACGCCCTCGGACGCGGGTTCGACTCCCGCCACCTCCACCATTCCATCGACGCGCAAGCACAAGAGACCGGCCGGCAAAGCCGGTTTTTTGTGTGCGCCGTCATTGCGTGACGGGTGCTTGCGTCCGTGCAGAATCTCGCGTTATGCGACGGTGCGCTGTCATCCTCGGCATGGGGAAACCAGCAAGGAACAACTGATGACCGTACTTACCGACCGTTTCAGCCGCGCCGTCGACTATGCGCGTGTGGCCCATGCCACGCAGGTGCGCAAGGGCTCGGATATTCCGTATATCTACCATCTGCTCGGGGTGGCCAGCCTGGTCATCGAATTCGGCGGCGACGAGGACCAGGCCATTGCCGGGCTGTTGCATGACACCATCGAGGATTGCGGCGCGGGGCATGAAGCGGTTATCCGCGAACGGTTTGGCGTGGCCGTGGCCAGCATCGTCAAGGACTGCACGGATGGCACGGCGGAGGGCAAGGCCGTCCATGCCGATGCCGACGCCAAACGCCGCGACTGGGTCGCACGCAAGCGGGCTTATCTTGCCCATCTGGAAGCGGCCGGCGAGCAGGCCCTGCTTGTCAGCGCCTGCGACAAGCTGCACAACGCGCGCGCCATCGTGCAGGATCTGGAAGATCCCGAAGTGGGCCGCCGCGTGTTCGACCGTTTCACCGGTGGTCGCGACGGCACGCTGGGCTACTACCAGGCGCTGGCCGAGATTTTCTCGGCACGCGGAGTCAAGATCGCCAAGGTGCTCGACGCCACCGTGGGATGGATGCATGAGCTGGCGGGGGCAGCGGAGCGCAAGGCACTTTCCGCGGCTTGAGGCCGGGGTTACGCCGAGCCTTGATCGGTGCTGGCATGGGGCGCGCGATGTGCCCGCGTGGGCCGCTCCAGGTTCGGCAGGAACACCGTGATCACGCCCATCAGCGGCAGCCACGCGCACAACCGGTAGACGTACTCGATGCCGTGGGTGTCGGCCAGGCCGCCGAGCACGGCCGCGCCGATGCCGCCCATGCCGAAGGCGAAGCCGAAGAACAGACCGGAGATCGTGCCGACGCGGCCGGGAATGAGTTCCTGGGCGTAGACCAGGATCGCCGAGAATGCCGATGACAGCACCAGCCCGATGACGACGGTCAGGACGCCGGTCCAGGCCAGGTTGACGTGGGGCAGCAGCAGGGTGAACGGGGCGACGCCCAGGATCGAAACCCAGATCACCCATTTGCGCCCGATGCGGTCGCCGACCGGACCGCCGATCAACGAGCCGGCAGCCACCGCGGCCAGGAACACGAACAGGTGCACCTGCGCGCTCTGCACCGATACTCCGAACTTGTGGATCAGATAGAAGGTGTAATAGCTGCTGAGACTGGCCAGGTAGAAATACTTGGAGAAGATCAGCAGGCCGAGAATGATCAGCGCGCCGATGATCTTGTTGCGCGACAGCGATGCAACGGTGAGGTGGCGCGGCAGGGATTTGCTGCGTGCGACATGGTGCAGGCGGTACCAGCGTCCCACCTGCAGCAGCACCACGATGGCCAGCAAGGCAGCCAGCGAGAACCACGCCACGCTGCCACGCCCGTGCGGCACGATGATCCACGCGGCCAGCAGCGGTCCCAGCGACGAGCCGGCATTGCCGCCAACCTGGAACAGCGATTGCGCCAGGCCATGCCTTCCACCCGAGGCCATGCGCGCCACCCTCGACGATTCGGGGTGGAACACCGACGAGCCCGTGCCGACCAGGGCGACGGCAAGCAACAGCACCGGAAAATTCGGCGCAACCGACAGCAACAGCAGGCCGCACAGGGTGAAGCCCATGCCGACCGGAAGGGAGTACGGCATCGGCCGCTTGTCCGTCACCATGCCCACCAGCGGCTGCAGCATCGAAGCGGTGAGCTGGAACGACAGCGTGATCAGGCCGACCTGGGCAAAACTGAGGTCGAAGCCGCTTTTCAGCAAGGGATAAATCGCCAGGATCAGCGACTGGATCATGTCGTTGAGCATGTGCGCAAAGCTGATCCCGCCAAGCACCGCGAACTGGGTACCGTCGTTGGGTGATTTGCTGGCCGGCGTGTCGGTCGAGACGGGAATGGCGGCAGGGGACAACGGGGCGCTTTCGACGCGGGTCTGCATGCTGGACCGGGATGTGCTGGGGACGAGGCGCGGCGCGATGCGCCGAGGGGAGTCGCAACGATAGAACAAATGGCCTTCCGTTCGCATGTGCTGCCGATTGTGCTGTCTGGCGAACTTTGCGCTCGGTAATCGCAATCGCGGCGTCATAGCAAACACCGGCAGTCAACCTCCCTCCGTTCGCGGCGCATCCGGGCCGGGCGAACCGGGATCACCGGCCAATCAGATCCCTGCGGCCCACCGAAGGCGCGCCGGGAATCTGCCGTAAACCTGATCTCGCCAGCAACCGTTGCTGTTGGTGACTTGGACGTGGCGTTTGGCGGGGATTGCGCAGCGTATCGTGCCCGGGTCCCGGTCAACGACGTCATGAAAAAAGGGTTCCATTTCAGGAGAGAATGATGAAACACAACCTTCGCGACGCGTTCCGGTCAACGGCGCTGGTAGTTTTGGTCCTGCTTGCGCGGCTTGCTCCGGCGCAGGCCACTGCGCCGCACGTCGAGCCATTGCAGCAACGAGCGCGCCCCAGCATGGTCCAGTCGCGCGGGCCGGTGACGCTGCCCTCCGGCGGCAGCGTGGTGCGCGACGTGCCTTACGGCAACGACCCGCACCAGCGCTTCGACGTCTATCTGCCGGCGCACGCCAGCGCGGCGCCGGTGATCTTCATGGTGCATGGCGGTGGTTGGCGGCGCGGCGACAAGGATGCCCGCGGCGTGGTCCAGAACAAGATCGATCGCTGGCTGCCGCGCGGCTTCATCGTGATCTCGACGGACTACCCGATGCTGCCCGACACCCCACCGCTGCAGCAGGCACGACAGGTGGCGCGTGCGCTGGCGCAAGCCCAGCGCAAGGCCTCCGATTGGGGCGGTGATCCGAGCCGTTTCATCCTGATCGGGCATTCGGCGGGCGCGCATCTGGTGGCGCTGCTGACCGCGGAACCGGCGCTGGCGCAGGCGCAAGGGGCGCAGCCGTGGCTCGGAACGATCTCGCTGGACAGCGCCGCCCTCGACGTGGTGAAGATCATGCAGGGCCGCCATTTTCGACTTTACGACGAGGCCTTCGGTGCGCAGCCGTCGGATTGGTCGGCAGCATCGCCGTACCAGCAGCTGCACGGTCGCACCGTGCCGTTCCTTGCCGTGTGTTCCAGTCAGCGTCGTGAGTCCTGTCCGCAGGCACATGCTTTCGTACGCAAGGCCGAATCGTTCGGTTCACGCGCGCGTGTGCTCGAAGAAGACATGCGCCACGGCGAGATCAATGCCCAGCTGGGACTGCCCTCGGCCTACACCGACGCCGTCGAACAATTCATGGCCAGTCTCGATCCGGCCGTCGCCCGCCGGCTTGATGCACATGCAGCGGCGTTGCCGCAACGGCAATGACGGCACGCACAGACTTGCAGCCATGAGGCGAGCACCGACAAAAAAGCCCCCGGCGTGACCGGAGGCTTCCAGTGTTCGTGGTGGAGCGGATGGGGATCGAACCCACGACCTTCGCGATGCGAACGCGACGCTCTCCCAGCTGAGCTACCGCCCCACGTAAGCGCGGCATGTTAGCAGCGTGCAGGGCAATTCGCCAAGTGTTTCCGTGTGCAAACCGGCAGCCTTCCGGCCACGCGGACCAGGCAACGGACTGCGGGCGGGGCGCGCCACTCTGCTATTCTTGACGGCTGCCGTCGTGCGGTCTGTCGCGTGGCGGAATGTCCCCATTGTGAGCAGAGGATTCCATGGCGCTTACCCCGGCCCGTACCATGCCCGGCGTGCTCGAGCTGCTGCCGCTCGACCAGATCGCGTTCCAGCGCATGCTCGACGTGATCCGCCGCAATTACGAGCGTTTCGGCTTTCTCGCGGTGGAAACGCCGGTGATCGAATACGCCGACGTGTTGTTGACCAAGACGGGCGGCGAGACCGAGCGCCAGGTGTATTTCGTGCAGTCGACCGGCGCGCTGGGCAAGGCGGAGGAGGGTACGCCGGAACTGGCCTTGCGCTTCGACCTTACCGTGCCTTTGGCGCGCTATGTGGCCGAGCACGAGCGCGAGCTGAGCTTTCCGTTCCGCCGCTACCAGATGCAGAAGGTCTATCGCGGCGAGCGCGCCCAGCGCGGGCGCTTCCGCGAGTTCTACCAGTGCGACATCGACGTGATCGGCAAGGATTCCCTGTCGGTGCGCTACGACGCCGAGATTCCCGCGGTGATCTACAGCGTGTTTCGCGAACTGGCGATCGGTCCGTTCACCATCCAGCTCAACAACCGCAAGCTGATGCGCGGCTATTTCGAGAGCCTGGGCATCGTCGATGGCGAACAACAGATGCTGGTGCTGCGCGAGGTCGACAAACTGGACAAGCGCGGCGCGGACTACGTGCGCGATACCCTGACCGGGGATGCGTTCGGGCTCAGTGCCGAGGTGGCCGCGAAGATCCTGGCCTTCGTGCAGGTGCGCTCGACGTCGCTGCAGGACGCGTTGAACAAACTCGATGCGCTGGGCGCCGGCCCGGCGACGATGGAGCAGGGCCGCGACGAGTTGAAGGAAGTGCTGGGTCTGATCCACGCCTTTGGCGTGCCCGAAACCCATTACGCACTGAACCTGTCGATTGCGCGCGGTCTCGATTACTACACCGGCACGGTTTACGAGACGACGCTCAACGAGCATCCGCAGATCGGCTCGATCTGTTCCGGTGGGCGCTACGAGAATCTGGCCGGCCAATACACCAAGTCACATTTGCCCGGGGTAGGCATCTCGATCGGGCTGACCCGGCTTTACTGGCAACTGCGCGACGCCGGGCTGATCAGCACGGCGAACAGCACGGTCGACGTGCTGGTGACCCAGATGGACGAGGCGCAGCTGCCGACCTACCTGGCACTGGCCAGCGAGTTGCGCGGTGCCGGCATCGCCACGGAAGTGGTGCTCGAAGGCGGCAAGCTGGGCAAGCAGTTCAAGTACGCCGACCGTGCCGGCATCCGCTTCGTGATCGTGCTCGGCGAGAACGAGATCGCCAAGGGCGTGGTGACGGTCAAGGATCTGCGTCGTGCCGATCAGTTCGAAGTCGCGCGGGAGGAGCTGATCAAGACCCTGCGGGTGGAACTGGAGCAGGCGGCAGCGATGGGCTGAGCGATATCCGTGTGCAGTCATTCCCGCATGCGCGGGAATGACTGCACCCACGCGCCAAAGCCCTGGATTCCGATGCGCGGGAATAACGACAGTGAAATGGAGCATCTTGCAGTGAGCGAAACCATAGTTCTCGACGGCAACAGCCTCACCCGCGCGCAACTGGTGGAAGTGGCGCGCAACGGCGGCAAGGTTTCGCTGGATCCGGCCGGGCTGCAGCGCGTGCAGCGCGCGGCCGACTTTCTCGCCGACAAGGTCAGCTGCGGCGAGCCTACCTATGGCGTCACCACCGGTTTCGGCAGCAATGCGGACAAGCTGCTCGGCGCGCACCGGCTGCGCGACGAATTGCCGGGGGGCAATCCACACCAGCCGGAAGGCACCTTGCTGGAGGAGCTGCAGCACAACCTGATCATTACCCACGCGGTCTGCGTGGGCAAACCGTTTGCCGCGGATGTGGTGCGGGCGATGCTGGTGATCCGCATCAATACGCTGATGCGCGGTCACTCCGGCATTCGCACAAGCACGCTGGAAGCGCTGACCGCCATGCTCAACGCCGATGTCGTGCCGGTGGTGCCCGAGAAGGGCTCGGTCGGCGCCAGTGGCGACCTGGCGCCGCTGTCGCATCTGGCCATCGTGTTGCTGGGCGGCGGTGAAGCGTTCTATCAGGGTGAGCGGATGCCTGGCGCCGAGGCGTTGAAACGCGCCGGTCTGACGCCGATCCGGCTGTCGTTCAAGGAAGGCCTGGCGCTGAACAACGGTACCGCGCAAATGCTGGCGACCGGTGCGCTGGCGCTGGACACGCTGGAACAGTTGCTGGACACCGCCGACCTTGCGGCCGCGATGACCCTGGATGCATTTGCCGGCCGTAGCGGGGCCTTGCGGCCCGAGGTCCACGCCTTGCGTCCGCACCCGGGTCAGGTCGATACGGCAGCACGGGTGCGCGGTCTGCTGGACGGTTCGACCTTGCTGGATATCCCTTATCACCTGGTGCCGCGCTTCAAGGCGTGGAGCGCCGACGCGTGGAGCGAGCCGGATGACCAGTCGCTCAGCTTCGACATCAGCTGGGACTGGGTGCCCGCCAACCAGCGTCATGGTCGCGAGGCGTTCTACAGTCGCTTCCTGCCGTTCAAGGGCGGCAAGAAGCACCAGCCGCAGGATGCCTACAGCCTGCGCTGCATGCCACAGGTGCATGGCGCGGTGCGCGATGCGTGGCATCAGGTCTGTCGGGTGTTCGACATCGAGCTGAACTCGGTCACCGACAATCCGCTGATTTTCCCCGACCACGACGATGCGCAGTTCATCGAGGAGCAGGTGATTTCCGCCGGCCACTTCCACGGCATGCCGCTGGCACTGGCCATGAGCTACGTGAAGGCGGCGCTGCCGGTGCTGGCCTCTATTTCCGAGAGACGCCTCAACAAGCTGGTCGATGCGGCAACCAGCGACGGTCTTCCCGCGTTCCTGACCGGCAACGAGGACGGTACCGATTCCGGCTTCATGATCGTGCAGTACACCGCAGCCGCGCTGGTCAACGACCTGGCCACCCGCGCGCATCCGGCCAGCGTGTACTCGGTACCGACCAGCGCGAATGCCGAGGATCACGTTTCGATGGGCGCCAACGAGGCGCGCCATGTGCTGGAGATGGTGGATGACCTTGGCCACGTGCTGGCGTTGGAGCTGTACACCGCCGCGCAGGCACTGGATTATCGCCAGGAGATGCTCAATGCCGCACGTCGGCTGGCCAGTCGCGGCGGTTGGCAGGCGTTGGCCGCGAAGATCACCAACGCGCCGCGTGAAGACCAGCCGCATCACGAGCAGTTTGTTGCCGAAGTGAAGCAACTGGCCGCCGCGCTCGCCGGTGCCGGGGATTTCCATGCCGGTGCCAGCGTGCGCGAGGGCTATGCCATCCTGCGCGAACAGATCGGCTTCATGCATCGCGACCGCGCGCTCGATGGCGATGTAGCCAAGGCCTGCGCGCTGGTGCAGCAGGGCGCTTTTCGAACTGTCTCGAAGCCATTGAATGGGAGCCAAGCATGAGCCTGATCCAGACCCCGGTGTCCTACGGCGAGCTGATCGACAAGATCACCATCCTCGAGATCAAGTCGCGGCGGATGCACGATGAAGCCAAGCTGGCGAACGTGCGCAACGAGCTGGACCTGCTCAATGCGACCTGGGCCAACGATGCGGCCTCGCAAACCGATATCAGCGAAGAGCGTGCCAGTCTGCTGGCAGTGAACGAACTGCTGTGGGATATCGAGGACAGGATCCGGCTGAAGGAGCGCGCGCAGGAGTTCGATCACGATTTCATCGAACTGGCGCGTTCGGTGTACTTCCGCAACGACGAGCGTGCCGCGTTCAAGCGCGCGATCAATCTGAAACTGGGCTCGCAACTGGTCGAGGAAAAATCGTACCAGGACTATCGCGCAGGGTAGTGTGCGTCACGTTCGTTGCGGCAAGAAAAACGGCGCCTTCAGGCGCCGTTTTTCATCACGCTGCGAAGCCAGGCTCAGCCCGGCAGGAATTCGTCCAGCGCCTTGACCAGTTCCTCTTCCTTGATCGGCTTGGTCACGTAGGCCTTGGCACCCTGGCGCATGCCCCAGACCTTGTCGGTTTCCTGGTCCTTGGTGGTCACCAGGATGATCGGGATGTGCGCGGTATCGGCGTTCTTGCTGATCGTGCGGGTCGCCTGGAAGCCGTTGAGGTTGGGCATCACCACGTCCATCAGGATCAGGTCGGGCAGTTCCGCCTTGGCCACTTCCACGCCGGCGGCGCCGTCCTCGGCAGAGAGCGTCTCATGCCCGAGTTTCTCGACGATTCGCTTGATGCCCAACAACTGCGAGGGGGAGTCGTCGACGATCAGGATGCGTGCCATAAGTTGAATGTTCCCTGCTAGGTTCGGTGATTCTAAGGCGTGACGATGGTACTTCCAACCACGCCAGCGTCAAAGCGTGGAGTCGATGCGCACCACGGTGCGCCCAAACGACTTTCCGGCGAGCATGTGCTCGAAGGTGTCGGGCAATTCATCGAGGCTGATTTCGCCAGTCGCGATGCGATCCAGGCAGCGTGGCTTCCAGGCGCCGGCGAGGTGGCGCCAGACGTCTTCGCGTATGTCCCGCGCGGTGCCGGCCGAGGCCACGCCAAGCAGGCTCACGCCGCGGATGATGAACGGCATGACGGTGCTGTCGAAGGCGATGCCGCCGGCGTTGCCGCACAGGGCCACGTTGCCGTAGGGGCTGATCAGCGGCAGCAGCCCGCTCAGCATGCCGTCGCCTACGTTGTCCAGCGCGCCGCCGAAGCGCGCCGAGTCCATCGGTTTGCCGCTGAAGGCGAGCTGGTGGCGATCGATGCACTCGCTGGCACCCAGCTCGCGCAGGAAATCGAAATGGTCGCTCTTGCCGCTGATCGCATGCACCGTGTAGCCGGCGCGGCTGAAAATGTCGATGGCGAGCTGGCCCACGCCGCCACTGGCGCCGGTGACCGCCAACGGCCCCAGTTCCGGCGTCTGCCGGTTGTCCTGCATGCGCAGCAGGGCCAGCGCGGCGGTGAAGCCGGCCGTGCCCAGGATCATGCTTTCACGCAGGGAGAGGCCCGATGGCAGCGGAATCGTCCAACGTGCGTCCAGCTGCGCGTACTCGGCGTAGCCACCGTCGCGCGTTTCCGACAGGCCGCTGCCGGTGCACAGCACGGCATCGCCTTCCTTGAATCCCGGGTCGGTGGAAGCCACCACGCGACCGGCGACGTCGATGCCGCCGTTGAGCGGATAGTGGCGCAGAATGCGTCCCTTGCCGGAGCCGGCCAGCGCGTCCTTGTAGTTGACCGAGGAGTAGGCGACCTTGATCAGCACTTCGCCCGGCGTGAGCGCATCGGCCTGCATGCTTTCGATGCCGGCGCGGTAACCGGCCTCGTCGTTGTGGATGCGGAAGGCGCGGAAGTCTGCGGATCGGTTCATGATTTCATCCCCCTTTGCCGTTGGCCGGTCTGGTGGTGTGCAGTGAATCGCTGCAATGTTTCACGCGGATCAGGTGGTCGCCCTTGAAGATTGCGCTCAACGCGATCTCGCGGTGCTTGCCACCGAACAGATCGTGCGATTCGCCGGTGTAGTCCATCGGACCGTCGGCTGTGACCTCGTTGTGCGTGACGGTGCGTTGGCTTGCGGTTCCCGAAGTCGTGCGGTCAATGGCGGGTTCGCCAAGCAGTTGGCGTACCTCAGCGTAGCTCATCCCCGGCGTGAGCACGCTGCAGATGTTCTGTCGTGGCGGCGAGCTGGCGCAGCCGAACAGCAGCAACGTGGTCATGGCGATGCCAACGAACTTGTGGTTCATGAAGGGATTCTGCCTCCATGGCGAGGCGGGTTGTCTTTCTCGGTCGCTCAGGCCTTGACGCTTTCGCGATCGATCCACTTGGGCTGGTAGCTGCCTTCGTAGGTCTGCATCCAGTCGAACAGCGCCTGCATGTCGTCACCGAACCAGATGCTGTCGCGCTGGTGCGAGCGCACGAAGTTCTCGTCGACCATGTGGTCCATCATCGCGCGCAGGTCGCGGTAGTAGCCGCGCACGTTGAGGAACGCGCACGGGTACCGATGCAGACCGAGCTGCGCCCAGGTCAGCATTTCGAACATCTCGTCCATCGTGCCGAAGCCGCCCGGCAACGCAACGAAAGCATCGGCCAGCTCGTACATGCGCGTCTTGCGCTGGTGCATGGTCTCCACCACGACCAACTCGCTCAGCCCCGGGTGGGCCACCTCGAGTTCGACCAGTTGTCGCGGGATCACGCCGATGACCCGGCCGCCACCGGCAAGCACGGCGTCCGCGAGGACGCCCATCAGGCCCACGTTGCCGCCACCGTAAACCAGGGCGATGCCACGTCGGGCCATTGCCGCGCCGAAGGCTCGTGCGTGCTCGGCATATTCGGGATGTCTGCCGCTGCTGGAACCGCAGTAGACGCAGATGGCGTTCGGTTGAGTCATAAGGGCAGGAGTGAGGGGAGAGGAGTGAGAAGTGAGAGGGAATCGTGGGCGGCTTGAGCGATCGAGGCGATGGCGGGTGATGAGACGCGAGAGGAGTCAGGCGTTGCGAATGTTTGCTCCGGCTTTCTCTCGCTACTCACTCCTCTTCCCTCGCTCCTCAAGAACGTACGGCCTGCCCATGTCACCACAAGCAGGCCGTCGTGAATCGGCCAAGACGCTCAGTTGCCCTTGTGAATGGCCCGCTTGTCGACCGACAGTGCGGCCTCGTGCACGGCCTCGGACAGGGTCGGGTGGGCGTGGACGATGCGCGCTAGATCCTCGGAGGAGCCCTTGAACTCCATCGCCACGACGCACTCGGCGATCAGTTCGGACACGCCCGGGCCGACCATGTGCACGCCCAGGATGCGATCGGTTTCGGCATGGGCGATCATCTTCACTTGGCCCACGCCTTCGTTCATCGCCACGGCACGGCCGATGGCCGCGAACGGGAAGCTGCCGACCTTGTACGGAACGCCTTCGTCCTTGAGCTGCTTTTCGGTCTTGCCAGCCCATGCGATCTCAGGCTCGGTGTAGATCACCCACGGAATCGTGTCGAAGTTGACGTGGCCGGCCTTGCCGGCGATCCACTCGGCCACCGCCACGCCTTCCTCGGAACCTTTGTGCGCCAGCATCGGGCCGCGCACGGCGTCGCCGATCGCCCAGACGCCGTCGACGCCGGTATGGTTGTGCTCGTCGACCTCGATGCGGCCGCGGTCGTCCAGCTTCACACCGGTGTCGTCGGCGAGCAATCCGGCGGTATAGGCGCGGCGGCCGACAGCGACCAGCAGTTTGTCGACCACGAGCTTCTGGTCGCCGTCCTTGTCGCTGTAGACTAGGTGCACGCCATCCTTCTTGACGTCGGCCTTGGACAACTTGGCGCCGAGCTTGATGTCCAGCCCCTGCTTCTTGAACTCGCGCTGGGCGACCTTGGCGATATCCGCGTCGGCAGCGCCAAGGAAGTCGGGCAGGGCCTCGATGATGGTCACTTCCGAGCCCAGGCGCTTCCACACGCTGCCCAGTTCCAGCCCGATCACGCCGGCGCCGATCACGCCAAGGCGCTTAGGTACCTCGGTGAAGTCCAGCGCGCCGGCGTTGTCGACGATCGCCTTGCCGTCGAATTTCGCGAACGGCAACTCGATCGGCACCGAGCCCGATGCCAGGATCACGTTGGTTGCGCTGATGGTCTCCTTCTTGCCGTCGGCGCCGGTGATCTCCACCGAGTTTCCTTTCAGGAGTTTGCCGGTGCCGAAGTAGGGCGTGACCTTGTTCGCCTTGAACAACTGCGCGACACCGCCGGTGAACTGCTTGACGATCTTGTCCTTGCGGCCGACAAAGGTCGGCACGTCGATGCGCGGGTTGTCGGCACTGATACCGTGCACGTCGAAGTTGCTGGTGAGGTTGTGGAACTGGCGCGAGGAATCGAGCAGCGCCTTGGACGGGATGCAGCCCACGTTGAGGCAGGTGCCGCCAAGCGCCTGCTTGCCGTCCTTGCCGGCAAAGGCATCGACGCACGCGGTCTTCAGTCCGAGCTGCGCGGCGCGAATCGCAGCCACATAGCCGGCCGGACCGGCGCCGATGACGATGACATCGTATTTTTCGCTCATTTCATTCGCTCACGTGAATCGGGAATGGGGAGGAGGGAACCGGAAGAGCGGAGCGGGTGGTGCTTTCAACCAATCCCGACTCCCCGTTCCCGATTCCCGAATGCTTCGTGGCCTACAGGCCAAGAAGCATTCTTTGCGGATTTTCCAGCTGATTCTTGATGTCGACCAGGAACAGCACCGCGTCCTTGCCGTCGATGATGCGGTGGTCGTAGCTGAGCGCGATGTACATCATCGGTGCGGCGATGATCTGGCCGTTTTCGACGATGGCGCGCTCCTTGATCGTGTGCATGCCCAGGATCGCGCTCTGCGGCGGGTTGACGATCGGGGTGGACAGCAAGGAGCCGAAGGTGCCGCCGTTGGTGATGGTGAACGTGCCGCCCTGCAGGTCGTCCAGGGAGAGCTTGTTGGTGCGCGCCTTGGTGGCGTAATCGGCGATGCCTTTTTCGACGTCGGCGAAGCTCATGTCCTGCACGTCGCGCAGCACCGGCGTGACCAGGCCCCTGTCGGTGGACACGGCAATCGAGATGTCCTGGTAGCCATGATAGATCACGTCATTGCCGTCGACGGAGGCATTGACGAACGGGTAGCGCTTGAGCGCTTCGGCGGCTGCCTTGACGAAGAAGCTCATGAAGCCGAGCTTGATGTCGTGTTCCTTCTGGAAGGCTTCGCCCAGCGTCTTGCGCATCTTTACCACTTCGGCGAGGTTGACCTCGTTGAACGAAGTGAGCATGGCGATCGAGTTCTTCGACTCCATCAGGCGCTCGGCGATGCGTGCGCGCATGCGGGTCATCGGCACGCGCTCTTCCGGACGCGAGCCCGGCGTGGGCTTGGCGGCCGGGGCGGGTGCAACCGCTGCAGTCTTGTCGCCCTTGCCGTAATTGACCAGGTCTTCCTTGGTGACGCGACCGTCGCGGCCGGTGCCGGTGACCTTGGACGGGTCGATATTCTCTTCCGTGGCAACGCGGCGACCGGCCGGGGAGAGATCCTCGGTGTCCTTGGCGGAAGTCTTCGGCGCCTCGCTCTTTTCGCTCTTGCTCTTGTCAGCGCCGCCCTTGTCGCTCTTGTCCTCCTTGTCCTTGCCCTTGCCGTCGTCGCTGGCCGGGGCGGCCGCGGCGGCGCCTTCCTCGATGATCGCGATGATCTGTTCGCTGTTCACCGTGTCGCCGACCTCGTGGCGGATTTCCTTGAGTACGCCGTCGGCCGGCGAGGGCACTTCAAGCACCACCTTGTCGGTTTCGAGGTCGACAAGATTCTCGTCGCGCTTGACCGCATCGCCGGCTTTCTTGTGCCAGCTGGCAATGGTGGCGTCGGAGACGGACTCGGGCAGGACGGGGACTTTGAGTTCGATGGACATGATCGGCCTTTGAGTTTGTGCGTTCGTCCCTGAGCGCAAAGATCAAGAAGCGGCCATCCTGGCCACATGTTCGAAAAAGCTTATTCCGCGGAATGATCGGTGCCGACCGACGCTACCAGCGCCTGTTCGACCAGTGCGATCTGTTCGGCGACATGGGCGTTGTGGTGACCTGCAGCCGGCGCCGGCGAGCGCGCGCGGCCCGCGTACGACAGGCTGTGGTGGTTGCCGGTGCATGCCTGCAGATGGTGGCGGATCTGGAACCAGGCGCCCTGGTTCATCGGCTCTTCCTGGCACCAGATCACTTCCTTCGCGGAAGGATACTTGTCCAGTTCGGCACTGACTTCGGAGCGTGGGAACGGGTACAGCTGTTCGACGCGCACCAGGGCGACGTCCTTCAGCTCGCGCTTCTCGGCCTCTTCGAGCAGGTCGTAGTAGACCTTGCCCGAACACAGCACGACGCGCTTGACCTTCTTCGCCGCCAGCTTGCGATGTTCGCCGATCACCATCTGGAATCCGCCGTTGGCCAGCTCATCCAGTGTCGACACGGCCAGCTTGTGGCGCAACAGCGACTTCGGCGTCATCACGATCAACGGCTTGCGCACCTTGTGCAACATCTGCCGGCGAATCATGTGGAAATCCTGCGCCGGCGTGGTCGGTACGCAGACCTGCATGTTGTCCATCGCGCACAGTTGCAGGAAGCGCTCGAGACGAGCGGAGGAATGTTCCGGCCCCTGGCCTTCATAGCCATGCGGCAGCAGCAGCACCAGGCCGCACAGGCGATTCCACTTCGACTCGCCGGAGCTGATGAACTGGTCGATCACCACCTGCGCGCCGTTGGCGAAATCACCGAACTGGGCCTCCCAGATGTTGAGCGTGTCCGGATCGGTGGTGGAATGGCCATATTCGAATGCCATCACCGCTTCCTCGCTGAGCAGCGAGTCGATCACTTCCACGTCAGCGTCCGCGCGCACGGTGGCCAGCGGCATCCAGGTGCGGCCATCGGTCTGGTCGTGCAGCACGGCATGGCGGTGGAAAAAGGTGCCGCGGCCCGAATCCTGGCCGACCAGGCGCATGTCGTAACCGGCGTCGATCAGGGTCGCGTATGCCAGGTTCTCGGCGAAGCCCCAGTCGGCCGGCTGCTCGCCGCTGGCCATCTTGCGACGGTCGTCGTAGATCTTGGCGACGCGCGCCTGCAGCGTGAGGTCGCCCGGAATGGTGAGGATCTTCTGGGCCAGCTCCTGCAGCTTCTTCTTCGGCACCGTGGTCTTGGTGGGCGTCGACAGCTTGCCGCCAAGGAAGCGCGCCCAGTCCACCTGGCTGTCACGGACCGGAGACGAATCGAGGTCGGTCATCGAGGTGCCGGTTTCCAGGCGGTCACGGTAAGCATCGAACTGCTTCTTGGCCTCGCCCTCGGCCAGCACGCCTTGCTTCACCAGTTCCTGTTGATACAGATCGCGCGTGGTCGGGCGCTTGCGGATGACCTTGTACATCACCGGCTGGGTGGCCGCGGGTTCGTCGGCCTCGTTGTGGCCGTGGCGGCGGTAGCAGACCAGGTCGATCACCACGTCGCGGCGGAACTGCTTGCGGAATTCATAGGCCAGTCGGGTCACCAGGATGACCGCTTCCGGATCGTCGCCATTCACGTGCAGCACCGGCGCGTTGACCATCTTGGCCAGATCGGTGCAGTACATGGTGGAGCGTGCGTCCTGCGGGTTGGAGGTGGTGAATCCGATCTGGTTGTTGATCACGATGTGCAGGCTGCCGCCGATCTTGAAACCGCGCGCCTGCGACATGTTGAACAACTCCATGTTCACGCCCTGGCCGGCAAACGCGGCGTCGCCATGGATCAACACCGCCATGGACTGCGTGTGCATGGTGTCGCGACGGCGGGTCTGGCGCGCATGCACCGACCCACTGACCACCGGGTTGACGATCTCGAGGTGCGACGGGTTGAACGCCAGCGCCACGTGCGTGCCGCCCTTGGGCGTCTTGACGTCGGCGGAGAAACCCATGTGGTACTTCACGTCGCCGGAGTGGCCCGGATCGTCGGGATGGTCGAATTTGCCCTCGAATTCGTCGAACAAGGTCTTCGGCGGCTTGCCCAGGATATTGACCAGCACGTTGAGGCGGCCGCGATGGGCCATGCCGATCACGACTTCCTTGATGCCGTTGTCGCCGGCGGCGCGGACCACGTCGTCGATCATCGGAATCAGGCTGTCGCCGCCTTCCAGCGAGAAACGCTTCTGGCCGACGTACTTGGTATGCAGATAGCGCTCCAGCCCTTCGGCGGCGGTGAGGCCATCGAGCACGCGCTGCTTGCCGGCCTTGTCCAGGCCACTCTCGCCGGCGGCTTGTTCGAGGTGGCTGTAGATCCAGTTGCGCTGCTCGTGATTGCTGATGTGCATGAACTCGGCGCCGATCGTGCTGGCGTAGGTCTTGCGCAGTCGAGCCAGCAGTTCGCGCAGCTTCAGGCGCTTGCCGCCACCGGCGTAGTTGCCGGTATCGAACTCGGTATCCAGGTCGGCGTCGGACAGGCCGTGGAACGACAAGCCCAGGTCGGGCGCCATCATCTTCTCCGCCAGCCCGAGTGGATCGAGGTCGGCCGCAAGGTGACCGCGTGAGCGATACGCCGTGAGCAGGCGCAGCACACCGGCTTGCTTGCGTGCGTACTCGTCACTCATCGGCGCGCCGGTTGCGCCGTTTCGACGCTGCTTCTGGGCGGCCTCGATGCGGGCGATTGCCGCGCCGTGGGGCACGTCACCGGATTCACGACCCTTGAAGGTCTCGAAATAGCTTGCCCATTCGGATGGAACGGCCGATGCGTCGGCCAACCAGGCGTCGTACAGCGATTCCACGTAATCGGCATTTCCGCCAGCGAGTTGGGAAGAATCGAAGAACTCGCGAATCAGGTTTGTACTCACGTCACCACCGGCAGGGAAGAGAGGCTTGCAGCCATTCGTGTGAGCGAAACGTCGCGACTTCCGGCCGGTATTCTGGTCCGAATGGCCGCTCATGCGGATGGCTGGGGATAATCCGGTGAATTATACCCTTGGCTTGCCGCAGTGCGGCAACCCATGCCCGGGCGGGAAGCGGCTTGCGACGTGGCTTCCCGGGTGCCGGTGGCATCGTCCGGAGTGGGTTGGATGGTGTGGCTGGCGCATCTTGCCGCTTGTTCACGGCGCGGATCGCGGGCCAGCTGCCGTTCATTCTGCGCGGGTCGTGAGGTCAGATATCCAGCGTCTGCAGCATGCTGGCGCGCTCCGAACGATCCCAGACCTCGTCAAAATGCTGTTGCAGCGGCGCCGCGTTGGCGCGGTGGTTGCGCGCGGCGCGCCCCTGCACGCGTTCGGCGTCGGGCAGGAACAGATACCCACCCACGTCATTGAGCAGGCAGGCCGAGGCCCAGGTCAGGTCGACCTCGTCCACCGGCATGCGGATCTGGATCGAGCTGGGCAGGCGCTGCGCCAGGGCTATCAGGCGGTGGTCGTTGCGCAGGGCGGCGTCAGGATCGTGCAACAGGATGCGGATCAGTGCGCTGCGACCGGAGGTGGCGATGCGCCGCAATTCGTCCAGCTCCTGCGCGCTGGCGTAGCTTTCGCTACCGAGCACCGGCACCCGGATCGCCAGCCGATGACGTGCGTCGCCAAGAAGCTGCAACCGCGCTGCCGCGATTTCATCGCGCGTAGCCGCGGGCAGGGCGCCGGTATCGCGCAGCGCTGGCTCTTTGCGGCCTTCCTCTGCAGACAGGATCAGGCGCATGGCCCGGTGAGTGATGCCGGCGTCCTGGAATTCCGCGCCATGTGCCACGAAACCGGCGCGTTCGTAGAAGCCGATGGCGCTGACCTGGGCGTCCAGCACGACATCGGGCCAGCCCTGCGTCCGGGCCCGGCTGAGCAGCTCCCGCAGCAAGGCCACGCCCACGCCTTGCCCGCGCCACTCCGGCAGTACCGCCATGCGGCCGATCTTGCGCGTTGGGGCGAGCCGGCCGCAGCCGATCGGCTGGCCAGCTCCGTCGCGGGCCAGCACGTGCCAGCAGTCGACATCCAGACCGTCGCGCTCGCGCTGCTCGGGCACGTGCTGTTCCTGGATAAAGACCTTGTCGCGCAGGTCGAGCAGGGCCTCGCGCTGGTCGTCACGTGACCAATCGGCGATCTCGACGTGGAAGTTCTGCAGTTTCATTGCCGCCTGCGCGCCTTGCGCAGCAGCAGGTGGCCGTCGTTGACCAGGGCCAGCAGCAGATTGCGCTCGGCTGCCGGCGGCTTGCGAGCCGGTGTCAGTTCCCGCTCCTCGCACAGCTGTTGCGCCAGTGCCGGCGTGGCCGGATAGGCCTGGCCGCTGGCATACAGTACGCAGCCGGTCCTGGTACGGCTCCAGGCCAGGCGAGACCAGGGGTGGCGCAGCAATTGCCCGCCGTCGGCCAGTTTCGCCGCCAACACCTCGGCGCTCAATGGCCGGCCCAGCGGCGCGGGTGTCTGGGCGCTGCGATAGCGGGTGATGAATCGGCCGAACCAGTCATGCAGCCGGTCGTCGCGCAATGCCGCGGCGAACGGCAGGGCCTGCTTCAGCCGATCGAGCACGGCGCGGTCGATTTCACCGGTGGCCTTGGCGGGCTTGAGGTCGGGATCGGCATAGCGCAGCTCCTCCGGCAGTTGCTCGGCGATGTAGTCGGCCAGGTCGCCGGTCAACTCGGCCTGGGACGGGGCGCGCATGCCGACCGAGAACGTCATGCATGGACCACCGAAGGCCGTGCCGTCGTGCGGCACCCCCGGCGGCAGGTAGAGCATGTCGCCCGGATCGAGCAGCCATTCGTGGGTGGGCTCGAACTGCACCAGTTGCTTGAGCTCGATATCGGGGCGGAATGCCTTCGGCGCCAGCGGATCGTCGCTGATCGCCCAGTGGCGCTGGCCCAGGCCCTGCAGCAGGAACACGTCGTACTGGTCGACATGGGCGCCGACGCCGCCGCCAGGCTCGGCATAGGAAACCATCACGTCGTCGACGCGCCAGCTCGGCAGAAAGCTGAAGTGCTGCAGCAGGCCGGCCACGTCGGCATCCCATTTGTCGACATCCTGCACCAGCAAGGTCCAGTTGCTGTCGGGCGTGCTGGCAAAATCGGCCTCGTTCAACGGTCCGGAATTGACGTGCCAGCGGTCGCGCTTGTCGTCATGCACGATCAGGCGGGCCAGCGCCGCGGGTTCGCACGCCAGCCCCGCCAGGTCATCGGGTTGCAGTGGTGGCTGGAAGTCAGGAAAGGCATTGCGGATCAACAGCGGACGCTTCTGCCAGTAGTCACGCAGAAACCGGGCAGGGCTCATGCCCAGTGGTTGGCCGGCGCGGCCACGCACTTCGACGGGATATGGCTGGATGGTAGTCATCCGCCAATTGT
Source organism: Rhodanobacter sp. G2-10 (assembly GCF_055809185.1). Lineage (NCBI taxonomy): Bacteria > Pseudomonadati > Pseudomonadota > Gammaproteobacteria > Lysobacterales > Rhodanobacteraceae > Rhodanobacter > Rhodanobacter sp. G2-10. The sequence continues at coordinate 1,693,701 of NZ_CM147900.1, forward strand.
AATGGGCGCCTCAGGCAAACAGGCGAATCGTGTTGAACACGCCCAGCGCCAGCACCGCAAAGCCGGCCAGGGCGGTGAGCACGCGCCCAGGCACCCGTCGCACGAAGAAGGCGCCAAACGGAGCCGCCAGGGCACCGCCGATGATCAGGCCCAGCACGGCCGAGGCATGACTGAGGCCTACCGTCGCCAGGAAGCTGACGCTGGCGGCAACGCTGACCACGCTCTTGGCCAGATGCACGCTGCCGATCACCGCGCGCGGGGGCAGGCCACGCGCCACCAGCATGGTCACCGTGATCGCGCTCCAACCGCCACCGCTGATCGCGTCGACCAGGCCTGCCACGAAGCCGGTTGCACGGGTGCCCCTGGGTACGTCACCGCGCTGGCCGGCCTGCCGCGTGCTGCGAAACAGCAGGAAGGCACCCATGCCGAGCAAGTAGGGCGCCAGCAGGGTTCGCAGCCAGGTCGCCGGGACGTGGACGGCGATCCATACGCCGATCAGTGCGCCCAGCACGCCGGGAATCACCAGGGCCAGGAACAGCGCCCGCCGCACGTTGCCGGCCCACCAGTGGCTGAGGCCGGAGGCGCCGCAGGTGAAGGTTTCCGCGTAGTGCACGCTGGCACTGGCCGCCACGGGCGGCATGCCCAGCGCCAGCAGCAAGCCCGAGGAAGTGACGCCGAAGGCCATGCCTAGCGCGCCGTCCACCAGCTGGGCGAGCGCGCCGACGGCGATGAATACAAGCAATTCGTTCAAGCAGGCCGGCAACGCGGGAATGGGAGCGGAAGTATAGGCGGTTGGCGCAAAAGCGCATAAATGAGGCGCCGGCATAAGGTCATGCCGACATATGCTTTTGTCCAGCCATGGCACGCGAATACGATGTCCATTCAGACGTAAAGACGTCCAAAAGGACAAGTTGTGAACGCTGTCATCAAATCCCTGCCGCCGGCCCCGTCGCTCGATGCGGACAGGCTTGCCCTGCTGACCCGGCTCACCCAGGGGCTGGCCCCGGCAGACCTTTACTGGATCGCGGCCTACAGCGCGGCGGCAGCTTCCCGCTTGCCGGCGCATGCCGAGCTTGCCGTGGTCGGTGCTGCCACGGCGGGTGCATCAGCGGAGCGTCTGACCATTGTCCACGGCAGTCAGACCGGCAACTCGCGCCGCCTGGCCGAACGGCTGTTCGCCGCCGCCGAAGCAGCGGGCTTGCCGGCGCGACTGTTGCGTGCCGGCGCCTATCCATTGCGCGAACTGGCGCAGGAACGCCACTTGCTGGTGGTGATCAGCAGCCAGGGCGACGGCGACCCGCCTGATGACGCCATCGGCTTTTGCGAGTTCCTTGCCGGCAAGCGGGCGCCGAAACTTCCCGAGTTGAAGTTCGCCGTGCTGGGGCTGGGTGATTCGAGCTACCCGAAGTATTGCGCGGTGAGCCGCGCGATCGATGCGCGCCTGGCCGAATTGGGTGGCAAGCGGCTGGTCGAGCTCGGCGAGGCGGATGTGGATTTCGAGGCGGTGGCGTCGGCCTGGTCGGCGCGTGCGCTGCAGACAGCCCGCGAGGCGTTGGGTCCGGCGGCGGTCACGCCACTTTCGGGCCGCGCGCTGCATGCGGTGCATGAGGCGCCGGCACCGGCGCCGCATGCCCGTGAACATCCCTTTGCGGCGCCGTTGCTGGACAACCAGCGCATCGTTTCGCGAGAAAGCGGGCGTGAGGTACGCCATGTGGAGTTGTCGCTGGAAGGCTCCGGGCTGCGCTACGAAGCGGGTGACGCCGTCGGCGTGTGGCCGCAGAATCCGCCGTCGCTGGTCGACCAATGGCTGGCGGAACTGAAGCTGGATGGCGATGCCGAAGTGGAGCATGACGGCCGCCGCCAGCCACTGGCCCGCTGGCTCGGTCACGACCGCGAACTGACCCGCCTGACCCGCCCACTGGTGCTGGCGCAGGCGGAAGCTGGCGGGCACGAGGCATTGCGTCGTGTTCTGGCGCCCGGTGCGCAAGCCGCGTTTTCCGAGTTGCTGGCCACCCACCAGCCGATCGACCTGCTGCGCCGCTTCCCGGCGCACTGGGATGCGCCGGCCTTGGTGGCGGCACTGCGCCCGTTGACGCCCCGCCTTTACTCAATCGCATCCAGCCCCGCGGTGGTCGGCGCAGACGAGGTGCATCTGACCGTGTCGATCGTGGAATACACCGCGTATGGAAGCGCCCACCTCGGCGCCGCTTCGGCTTTCCTGGCGGCCGCCGGCGACGACGCGCGGATACCGGTCTTCATCGAGCCGAACGAGCGGTTCCGGTTGCCGGCCGATGGCAGTCGCGACGTGATCATGATCGGACCGGGTACGGGTGTGGCCCCGTTCCGCGCCTTCGTGCAGGAGCGTCAGGCCAGCGGGGCTAGCGGCCGCAACTGGTTGTTCTTCGGCAACCGCCAGTTCCGGCACGATTTCCTCTATCAACTCGAGTGGCAGGAGGCTTTGCGCAGCGGCGCGCTCGACCGCCTGGACGTGGCTTTCTCCCGCGACACCGACGCCAAGGTCTACGTGCAGCATCGGCTGCGCGAGCACGGTCGCGAACTGTATGCGTGGCTGCGCGAGGGCGCCCACGTCTACGTCTGCGGCGACGCCACCCGCATGGCGCGCGACGTGCACGAGGCCCTGCTCGACATCATCGCCACCCACGGCAGGCTGTCGGCCGAGGAAGCGACAGCGTGGTTGGCCGAATTGCTGCAAACGGGTCGCTATGCGCGCGACGTCTATTGACCATCACTGTCTGCGTTCGCTCGTGAACGCAAGAGCCAAAAGCAGCTGTCCGTGGCCGCACCTTCCAGACAAGAATCCCCATGCCTTCCCATCTCGAACACATCAAGAGCGCCAGTCGGTTCCTTCGCGGGGGCATCGCCGAGGGCCTGGCTGATCCGGTCACCGGCGCGATCAGCGACGACGACACCAAGTTGCTGAAGTTCCACGGCAGCTACCAGCAGGACGACCGCGACATCCGTGACGAGCGGCGCCGCCAGAAGCTGGAGCCGGCCTACGCCTTCATGCTGCGTGCGCGACTGCCCGGCGGGGTGATGACGACTGCGCAGTGGCTGGCGTTCGACGCCATCGCCAGCGAATACGCCAGCAGCGGGCTGCGCATCACCACGCGGCAGACCTTCCAGTGGCACGGCATCATCAAGCGGAATCTGAAGCCCTCGATCGCCGCGATCGACGCGGCCATGGCCAGTACCATCGCCGCCTGCGGCGACGTCAATCGCAACGTGGTGTGCAACACCAATCCGGTCGAATCCGAGGCGCACGAACTGGCGTACGCGTGGGCGGTGCGCCTGTCCGAACACCTCAAGCCGAAGACCCGCGCCTATCACGAGATCTGGCTCGATGGCGAAAAGCTGACGGGCGAGGCGGAGCATGAGCCGCTGTACGGGTCGACCTACCTCCCGCGCAAGTTCAAGATCGGCCTGGCGATACCGCCGCTCAACGACATCGACGTGTTTGCCCAGGACCTGGGCCTGATTGCGATCGTGCAGGGTGGCGAACTGACCGGCTTCAACGTGGCGATCGGTGGCGGCATGGGTGCAAGCCATGGCGACCCGACGACCTACCCACGGCTGGCCGACGTGATCGGTTTCGTGCGACCCGAACGCCTGCTGGCGCTGGCTGAAGCCGTGATTTCGGTGCAACGCGACTGGGGCGACCGTGACGAGCGCAAGCACGCGCGGTTGAAGTACACGCTGGACCGTCGCGGCCTCGATGTGTTCCGGGCTGAGGTCGAGCGCCGTCTCGGTGCGGCATTGGAACCGGCACGCGAGTTTCGCTTCGAGCACAACGGCGATCGTTACGGCTGGATCCAGGGTCACGCCGGCCGCTGGCACCTCACGCTGCAGGTGGAATCGGGGCGCCTGCTCGACCGGCCCGCACAGACCTGGCTCAGCGGCATGCGCGAACTGGCCGGCGTACATACCGGTGACATCCGTCTTACCTGCAACCAGAACCTGATCATCGCCAACGTCGAGCCGGACGACCGCGAGTTGATCGACCGGATCGTTGCCCGCCACGGCATGGACGGCTACCGCAAACACAGTGCCATCCGCCAGCATGCGATCGCCTGCGTGGCGCTGCCGACGTGCGGCCTGGCGATGGCCGAAAGCGAACGCTACCTGCCGCAGTTGCTGCCGGAACTGGAAGCACTGCTGGATCGCCATGGCCTGCTCGATACGCCGATCCTGCTGCGTCTGTCGGGTTGCCCGAACGGTTGTTCCCGGCCGTACCTGGGCGAGATCGCGCTGGTCGGTCGTGGCCCGGGGCGCTACGACCTGCGCCTGGGTGCCGACTTTCGCGGACAGCGATTGAACCAGGTTCATCGCGAGAACATCGACGAGACAGCCATACTGGAGACGCTCGATCCACTGTTCGCCCGCTATGCTGCCGAGCGGGAAGCGGGCGAGGGTTTTGGTGACTTTCTGTTGCGCGCGGCCATTCTCGTGCCGGCACCTTCGCGGCGGATCCCCGCCACGGTGCTGGCATGACGCGGCTTCGTACCGCAACGGCACCGGAGCCGCCGCAGCTGGCCGAGCTCAATCTGCGGCTGGCCGCGCTCAGCGCCGAAGAGCGTGTGGCCTGGGCCTTCGAGCAGTTGCCGGGCGAGCACGTGCTTACCTCCAGCTTCGGCGTACAGGCCGCCGTGTCGCTGCATCTGGTCACGCGACAGCGGCCGGAGATTCCGGTCGTGCTGATCGACACCGGCTATCTGTTTCCCGAGACCTATCGTTTCGTCGACTCACTCACCGACCGGTTGGGGTTGAACCTCAAGGTCTACCAGTCGCCGCTGAGTCCGGCACGCATGGAGGCGCGCGATGGCCGGTTGTGGGAGCAGGGGATAAGCGGCCTCGATCATTACAACCAGATGCGCAAGGTCGAGCCGATGCAGCGGGCGCTGGACGAGCTGCATGCGGGCAGCTGGATCGCCGGCTTGCGGCGGCAGCAATCACGCAGCCGCGCCGCCATCGAGATTCTCGAATACCGTCATGGCCGCTGGAAACTGCATCCGCTGGCCGACTGGAGCGATCGCGACATCGGGCAGTATCTGAGTCGCCATCGCCTGCCGTATCACCCGCTGCGGGAGCAGGGCTACGTCTCGGTCGGCGATCGCCATACCAGCCGTCGCTGGGAGCCGGGCATGGCTCCCGAAGACACGCGTTTTTTCGGCCTCAAGCGCGAGTGTGGCCTGCACACCTTCGATTGAGGTCGTTGCCGCGCAAGAATTGCCGTCGTTCGCGCGGATGCTGCCGCACTGTCGCCATGTGTGCGGACGAGGCCTTGGCGCGCACTATGCTCCAGCAGCTTGCCTGCGTATAAATACTGCATGGACGAGAACATCGACACCTGCTTCCTGCCTCGGGTCGCCGCCGCGCGTGCCCGAGGTGGCCGGCCCAGCCAGCAAGACCAACTGCTCTGCCTGCACGATCCGGAGGCCGATGCGCGATTGCTGCTGGTAGCCGATGGCATGGGCGGTGATGGCGCCGGTGAACTCGCCTCCGAGGGTGTCATTCATGTCGCCCGGCGGCTGTGGCAGCGGGCCGAGTGGCGCCACCAGCCCGGTGCGATTTTTCTCGAAACCCTGTGTCAGCAGGCGCACGCCGAGTTGCGTCGACGGGGTCTGGATCTCGCAGCCGGTGAGCCGCATTCGACCGTGGTGGCCTTGTTGATCCGCGGTGACCGCGTTTGCTGGGCGCATGTGGGTGACAGTCGGCTGTATCGCTTCCAGGGGATGCGTTGCCTGGGGCAGACCGAAGACCACAGCGTGACCCAGTTGAAAGTGCGCCGCGGCGAACTGGCTGCAGGGCAGGCGGCGCATGACGAGGACCAGCACAAGTTGCTGCGCGGTCTCGGTGGCCCGCATCCGCCGAAGGTGGATCATGGCGCGGCCGTCTTGCGTGCGGGACAGGCGTTTGTGCTGTGCAGCGACGGCGCGTGGGAGTTTTTGTCCGCGACAGAACTGGCGCGGCTTGCGCAACGGCGCGACCAGAAGTCCGCGTTGCGCGAGGCCATGGCACGGGTGCTGGAACGCGGTGGAGAAGCGGGTGACAATGTCAGCCTGATTTTTTTTCGGGTCGGCTCGTTTCAGGCAGGCTGGGCGGCCGGGTTGCCGCGTCGTCTGGCCCGGATGCTTGGGCGGTGAGCCTGATGACCGTGTTCCACAGAGCAGGAAAAATGGCAACAAGAAAGTCGGACGGCGGGGGTAGTTTGCGACGGGTGGCCCTCGCGGGGCTTTCATCATGGGTCTGCCTGCTGCTGGTCGCCTGCGCGCCGATTGCCAAGCTCAAGTCGCGGGTGCTCGTCGAGCCTGCCACGGCAAACGGCCAGATCGCACGAGCGTCCACCGGTACGGCCGACAGTTCGCCGCTGGCGTCGATAGTGAACGATCAGCTCCAGCGCGGCCGCTATGGCGCAGGTGAAAAGGAGTTGCGTACCTATCTTGCGCAACATCCGGGGGATCGAACCGCGCAGGATTTGCTGAAACAGCTAACCGGCGACCCCGTGGAAATGCTTGGTCGCGCCAGCAGGCCTTACGTGGTGCGACAGGGCGATTCCTACAGCAGCTTGGCCCAGCGCTACCTCGGTGACGCGACGCGCTTCCTGGTGCTGGCCCGCTACAACGGATCGTCCAATCCTTCGATGTTGCAAGTTGGCGAGAGTCTGCGCCTGCCAGCCTCCGCGCCGATGGCGACGCCAGACAGGGGTGCCGCTGCCGGTGACTCGGCGAGCCAATCGGCGCCGGTCAGCGCGTCGCCGCCAGTCGAGGCGTCGAGCGCCGCGCGCGACCCGTCAGCGGTGAAAGCGGCAAGGTTGCAGCAGGAAAGCGTCGACCTGAGGCAGCAAGGACAGCTGGCACAGGCGCTGAGCCGACTCGATCAGGCACTGACTCTCTACCCGCAGCTGAAGCCCAGTGGCCCTGCTTCCGAAGCCTTGCGCAGGGATTTGGTTGCGCAGGACCACCAGCAGGCTATCGTGCTGTATCGCGATCAGCATCTGGATCAGGCGATTGTCCTGTGGGATCGGGTGCTGGTGATCGATCCGGAGTTCGAGCCGGCCAAGATATATCGGGCCCGCGCGATCGAGCTCAAGCGCCGGCTCAAGCAGCTCTGAGCACGCCTGAACCTGTCCCGCCGGGTCAGCAGGACATCAGGCAGGGCCTTGGTCACCGGGTTTTTTTGGCGTACCGGCAGGATCGCCCCGCGGAAGGATCACGGTGGGCTGGTCGGCACGGTCCGACGGCGCGATGGAATCACCCTTTCGAACTCGCGTGCGACTCGATTGCAGCGCACCATTCATCAGGTTGAAGGTTGCAAACACGCGACCCAGTTCGTCACGGCGGGCGAGGCGGATCCGATAACGGAAGTCGCCACGTGCCACCTGCAGCATCGCGTTGCCCAACAGATCGAGCAGCGCCATCACGCGCCGCGACATCCAGTAGGCCGCCCCCACGACGGCGACGAGTGTCACCAGCAACACGGCAATGATGACCCACAACGTCGTCTTCTGCGCCGCCAGCAGCGGTGCGTCGCTGACCCCCAGGCGCAGCTCGCCCACGGTGGCGGCCTGATAACGGATGGGCATGTCGAACAGCAGCATTTCGCCAGCTTTCAAGTCGCTGGCGACCCGACTGCGATAGCTCTGCAAATCACCCTTGTGTCCTGGTGGGTGCTTTCCTGCCAGCGCGGGCAGGGTCTGCCCGACTTGCTCCGCCGTGGTGCTGGCAATGACCTCACCGCGACGATCGGCAATGGCCAGGTAGCTGATCTGCCGGTTGCGGGCTACATCCTGAACCAGCGCACGCGTGGCGGCCCGATCGCCGAGCAGCAGGTCTTCGGCCGATTCGCTGGCAATCATGTGGCCCAACGAGCTGCCGAAGTCCAGCGCGAGACCGGTCACGGCAACATTCTGCTTGGCGTAGATGGCAGCCAGCCCGAGCAGCAAGGTCAGGGTAAGCACGGCGCCGAGCAGGCCGGACCAGCGCACACGCAACGAGATGATGCGTCGGTCGAGTGGGCGCTCCTGCAAGCGTTCGTGCTCGCGTCTTGCCAGGCGGAGGTCCTCGACAATCTCGGCGCCGCGTTGATAGCGCTCCGCGGCATCCGGCGCCAACAGGGTCCGCACGATGTCGACCAGAATGGCCGGGGTCGAGGGGTCACGCGGCAGCACTCCCGGCAGGCGTATGCGCCGGCGCTCGCGGATCAGGCGCTGGATATCATCGGTTTCGCGCCAAGGCAGCTTGCCGGTGACCAGCCAATACAGCATGACGCCCAGCGAGAAGAAGTCGCTGCGCGTGTCGCCGGGTTGTCCGCATAATCGTTCAGGAGCCATGTAGGACAGGGTCCCACCCACTTCCTCGCGAGGTGTGGCTGAGGGGGCATTGCCGTGGCTTCGCTCGGCGACACCGAAGTCACTGACCTTCACCACACTCCAGTCGCTGCCGAGCATGATGTTCTCGGGCTTGATGTCGTGGTGGACAATCCCCTTGGCGTGGGCATAGTCCAGTGCGGCCGCTACTTTTTCAGCCAGATCGAGGATCACACCAGTCGACGGAAATCCTTCGCGTGCAACACGGCTGGCCAGGGTTTCCCCCGACAGCCGTTCCATGGCGATATACGAGTGGCCATCCTCACTTTCCCCGGCATCGAAAATCGTCAGGATGTGCGGGTGGGTGAGGTGACCGGCCGCACGCGCCTCGGTCACGAAGCGCCGGCGATAGGCCGGGTCGGCGTCGACCTCGCGGTGCAGGCATTTGATCGCCACCTCGCGCTGGATATCGGGGTCGAAGCCGGCATAAACGATCGACATGGCGCCTTCACCCAGCACGCCATCGATGCGATAGCGCCCGATCCGTTTGGGGAGCTCAGATTCGGTCATTCCCGGTGGCTCAGAACAAGTGCCACGCCAGCAGTGCAGCCAGGATCAGGATCAGGATCAGCCCCAGTGCCAGCCGTCGCGGCCAGCCGAAGCGTCGCTTGTCCTCGCGCGTCAGGAACAGGAACTCGGCTTGTCCCAGCCGGATATGGTCACCGTGCTTGAGTGTGGCCTCATGGATCCGGTTGTCGTTCACGTAGGTGCCGTTGGTGGACAGCGTGTTCATGATCACGTAGTGCCCCGACTGGATGATGATCCAACCGTGCGAGGCGGAAACGCTCGGGTCATCGATGATCAGATCATTCTCGCTACCTCGACCGAAGGTCTGCCGACCGGCGTGCAGCGTAAATCGCAGGTGCTCAAGCCCCGGCCCGATCCCCTCAAGCACTGGCCGGTTGGCGCTGGCTGGTCCGGCGGGGGCAGCCTCCACTTCGACGGCGTACTGGCGCAGCGCCTCGGTCGAATACAGACGCGTCCCGTGCGGACCGGATGATTGCCTCTTGGCTGGCCGAGGTGGTGCTTGGCCTGAGCTTCCCATGGAAAAACCTTGTCACCAGACTGGCCTTACTATAGCCGCATGCAGCCCTGGGAGGTGTTGGCTCTGAACCGCAAGGGTGGCACCGAGTCACACGGCAAACAGGCGGATTCGTCTGATCCCGACTGACACCATTGGCCAGATTCCGGACGATCGGCAATTTGTCGACGGACTTTACGGTGATGCTGCATCACGCATCGGCACGTCGATACTGCACAGGCCGACTTTTCCCGACGAAACCTTGTAGAACGCATCGTGCCGATGGCGCTGGGCGTCCAGCAGGGCCGCGAAGGTGGCGCTGTCGGTGCGCAGCACCTGCACGGCGGGGCGCTGTGCGGGCGGCAGCTCGGAGGCTAGTCGTACGGACTTGATCGGGGTGCGCTCGGCGGGCTTGGCATAGAAGCCCATCGGTCCAGTACCACGCGGCAGACTGGACAACAGCGGCATGCCTTCCAGCACGCGCCCGGCGATGGCCAGATTGCGATCAAGCCGACGCGGAGCCTGGCCGATCACCACATACAATTCGCTGCCGCTGCCACTTTCCGGGCTGTAGTCGCGGCCCACACCCACCATGCCGTAACAATGGGTCAGCCATTCCTCTCCGCTGGCCGGGTCGCGTGCCACGGGAAAGCCTTCGCTGAAGCCGACTTCGGGCGCGTAGACATCGCCATCGGGCAGGGCGGTCCATTCAAGCCTGGAATCGATCGGGCGCGTGTATTCCGGCGGCAGCGTGCTGCGCGCCTTGCCCAGCGAACGCAGCTTCCTCTTGTCGCCGTTGTCGTCGCTGGCCGGGTCGCCCCATTGGGTGACGAAGTTGTCCTGTACGCGAACAATCGCCAGCCCGTCGAAATAGTGCTGCCGCGCCAGCGTGCGGATGTTGGCGGCGTGCAGCGGGGTGAAGTCCGGTGCCAGTTCGATCAGCACGCGTCCGCTCGGCAATTGCATCACCAGCAAGTTGTTGGGGTCGGGCGTGCGCCATTCGGCGGCGCTGGACTTCTGCAGCAACTGGGCACGCGTTGGCGCTGGCGTTGGCGTCGGTGCCTGCGTTTCCGTGCCGGCCAGGGCCGGCCATGCAAGCAGACAGACGAGCAGTGCGGCAGCGCTGCGGTAGGTTGGAAGCATGACCATTTCCCCGGGATGTTCGGTCGACAGGACTCGCAAGGTAGCAGAGGCGGCTGCGATGCGCCGCGGCATCCAGGCACCGCCGGCGCGGTCTTGAAGAGCTGCCCCCATCCGCCCTGTCGGGCACCTTCCCCCGCCATGCGGGGGAAGCGACATCCATACGAGCCATGTTGCGGTGTTCCTTCCCCCGCGACGCGGGGGAAGGTGCCCGACGGGGCGGATGGGGGCGCTCTGACCAACGGCCAACAGGCTGCACAGCATGGCAGCGGACAGCAAAGTACTTCCCTTCGCCTCGGCTCAAACCAGCTGCAGATCCCGCGGCCGTGCTTGCGGAAACACCGTCTGCAGTCGGCTTGCCGACAAGCCCCAGATGCGCCCGAACAGGCCACCGAGCATATCGCGATAGTTGGTCAGCACCGGGTAATCGCGGTGTTGCAGCAGACTGGACGGTTGCACGGCGACCTGCTCGCCGGCGATACGTCCACCGTTGACCTTGCCGCCGAGCACCCAGTGCACTGTGCCATGCCCATGGTCGGTGCCCTTGTCGCCGTTCTCGTGGAAGGTGCGGCCGAACTCGGAGAGAACTACCACGGTGGTGTTGTTCCATTCGTCGCCCAACGCCTCGGCGTAGGCAGCCAAGCCTTCGCCGAGATTGCGCAGGTTGTTGGCCAGTCCACCGCTGACGCTGCCCTGGTTGACGTGGGTATCCCATCCGCCCACGTCGACGAAACCGAGCCGGTACTGATCGCGCATGAGCGTGGCGATGCGGCGGGTTTCGGTGGCGAAACTGCGCGCGCTCGGAGCGCCGCGACTGGCCTTGATCATCTCGTTGCGCAGGTCATTTGAAATGGTTGTCGGCAGGGCCAGGCCGTCGGCGGTGGCAGCAGCCAGCGGCGTGCCCTTGTACATGTCGCTCAGGATCGCCGCTTGCTTCGCATTGAAGCGTGCTTTCGGGTCAGACTTCAGCGAAATGTTGGGGATGTCCCTGCCGGCCCCCTGGAAGCTCAGTGGCAGGTTCCGGGTGAACGCAATCGCCGGCACCCCGCTGAGCTCGCTGGACAGGCGTGCCAGGAAGCCCGAGCGGAAGCTGGCGCGGTGCGCGGTGGGCTGGCCGGACTCGATATTATTCTGCGTCTCGAAGTGGCTGCGCGACAAGTCGTCGGTGCCGGCGAATGGCACGAAGGCAAGCTGCTTGTTCTGCCACAGCGGAAGCAACGAATCGCGCACGACCGGATTGAGCCCCCAATGCGCATCCAGCCGGATCGCGCTGTCCGGATTGGCTGCGTCGGGGCGGGATATGGCCAGCGTGGGGCGGGATTCGTAGTAGAAATCGCTGGCGCAAGGCACCAGCAGGTTGTTGCAATCGTAGCCACCGCGGAGGAATACCAGCAGAAAACGCGGGGAGTTTGCCGGCGCGGCAAACAGGCGTCCGGTGAAGGACAGCGCCGGCAACGCCACGGCGGCGCTGGCGGCGGCAAGCAGGAATTCTCGGCGGTTCATGGCATACCTCGCGGGCTGGCTCGTGCTGTCGGTCAGCGGTAATTGAAGTCGGGCGACGACAGCAGGTAGGTGTTCCACTCCATCGCCGACTTGGCCTTGCCCAGCGCGGTAAGGGTGGCATCGGACAGGAAGGGTTCGATGGCGGTGCGGTAGAGCGGCGAATCGATGGCCGGCGCAGCGGAGGGCTTGCCGCGCTCCGCCGTGCCGGGGTCGTCCACGAACAGGCGGTTGCGGCCACTGCCGATGGCGCGCGCCACGGCAAAGCGCGCCGCCATCTGGCCGGAGCCGGACCAACTGGCGCCATCCAGCGGCCAGCCGTCAGGGGTGATCCGGCCAAACACCGGTTCGCCCATCTGGTTCAACCAGTTGACCAGGGGTTTCGCGTCGTTGACGGGGCGGCCGTCGTAGGCCAGCTTCATGGCCGACACCAGGAACTGGGTGGGGTCCTTGAACTTCTTCGGGTTGCCGGCGAGCAGGGCAGGCGACTCGAACATCGTGCGCAGCACCGCCGCGATGTCGCCATCGGTCCGCTGGAAGGTCTGCGCCATCGCGTCCACAAGCGCCGGCGGTGGCGTGTCGGCGACGAAATATTCGGCCAGTTCGCGCGAAACGAAGTGGGCACAAGTGGGTTGGCGGCTGATCAGGTCCACTGCCTGCTCGATCTCGCCATAACCACGGCCCTTGATCTGCTGGCCCAGGAAGACCTTGTCGCTGAAGTCGTGCTTGCGCGGATTGAACACGAACAGGCCATCGCGCACGAGGCCTGCCTGGGTGAAGCCGGCGCGACCGGCTCGACGCTGCGCCTTGGGCGCAATCCCCGCGCCGGTCAGGATCAGCATCAACTGCTGCACGTCCTGCTGGGTGTAGCCGGAGCCAACCCCCAGTGTATGCAGCTCCATCAACTCACGCGCGTAGTTCTCGTTGGTCTTGCCCTTGACGTTTTTTGCGTTGTCGAGGAACTCCAGCATGGCCGGGCTCTTCAACGTGGCCAGCACCAGGTCACGGAACTTGCCCAGCGCATGGGGCCGGATCACGTGTTCCTCGTAGTCCGCTGCGAACAGGCGCACGCGGCCCTTGGCGGCGTAGATACTGAAATGATTGAGCCAGAACCAGACCATCTGCTCCTTCAACGGGTTGCTGCCGTAGATGGCATGCAGCAATTCGGCCTGCTGGGCTTGCTGGCCCAGCTCCCGCAGTTGCTTCTGCAGCTCTTTTTTTGCCGCGACCTTGGCTTCGCCATCGGGCATCGACTTGTACGCGCGCCGTGCCTGGATCGCATCGGCAAGAAGTTTTTCCGGCGGCGTCGTGAGTGCGGGGGAGCCGGCGATCAGGTCGTGCACGGCCGGTGGGAGGGTGTCGTGGCGATCCGCCAGTTGCTGCTCGAGCCAGCGCTGGCGCCCGAGCTTGCGGTAGCTGTCCAGCGTGGCGGAATCGAGGCCGAAACCGGCGCGTTGCAGCCACCGGGCATCGGTCTGGCTCAACCCGTTGGAGGCTGGGGGCGAGGCGCTGGCTGACGACGCGACCGCCACCAACATCCATAGGCAGGTGCATGCCGTGATCGACAGCCCGTGTCGCCAGGCAGATGGGGTGTGCATGCGCAATGTCCTTGCGGGTCGGGGTGTGGTTCACGACGGCGTCGCAGACAGTTCAACGCGGCAAGGGCCATGCGGATGACAAGCCCGGAGAGGGCAGTGCGACGGGTTCAGAATTCGTCGACGAACTCGATCCCGGCCTCGCAGGCATGGGCGAGCACCTCGGCGTTGCCTCGCACCGAGTCGGCCCGACCATCGGTGGGCACTTCGACCTCGATGCAGTAGGCATGCGCCCCACTGTCGCTGACCGAGTCGCTTGAACTTGAATCGTCGCGCATGTCGGGCATCAGGTCGTCGATCTCCTCTATGTGCTCGATACCGTCCATGCCGTGCAGGCCGGCGATGACGGTGTCGGCATCGTCGCGGCTACCGATGAGACGAAAGCGGACCATGGCCATATGCAGCATCCTGATCAGTGGAAGACCCACCGATCCTGACAAGAAAGACGCATGCGAAAGGTGATGCCGCGATGCCGGCGGATCGCGGCGACGCGATAACATGGCTTCTGGCTAAATTGAACATGAACACCGATGCCCAAGACTTACGACCGCAACTACTTCGACAAGTGGTACCGCGACCCGAATCACGCCGTGGGGTCGCCGGCCGAGCTGCGGCGCAAGGTGGCGATGGTGGTGGCGCAGACCGAGTATTACCTCGGGCGACCACTGCGCAATGTGCTCGACGTCGGTTGTGGCGAGGCGAGCTGGCGGGCGCCGTTGCGCAAGCTGCGTCCCGCCGTCGATTATCGCGGCCTGGATGCCAGCCACTACGTCGTGGCGCGCTACGGGCACAGCCGCAACGTGGGCCTGGCGAGCTTCGGCCAACTGGAACACCTGCGCTTCGACCACCGCTTCGATCTGGTCGTGTGCACCGACGTGTTGCACTACCTCAAGCCGGCCGAGATCCGCGCCGGCCTGCAAGGCATCGGCGAGATGCTCGAGGGGCTGGCGTTCCTGGAAGTGTTCACCAGTCGCGATGACGTGGCCGGCGACCGGCAGGGTTTCGTGTCGCGCGCGCCATCGTGGTACCTGCGTGAATTCGGCCGCGTCGGCCTGTTGCCTTGCGGCTCGCACTGTTACCTGGGGCCGCGGCTGAACCAGCACGTTGCGGCGCTGGAGCGGGCCTGTCACTCCGCGTGACGTGGTATGGCGCGGCGTCCGCGCTGCCCGGGAATATCGCTGGACAGGCAATCCGCGGTATCGTGCGCACCAGTTTTCGTCGGGGGAGATCGTCCAGTGACCCAGCCAGTCTTGTCCAGCTCGCCGCGCCGCGAACTGACCGTGCGCGGCGTGATCATCGGTATCGTGATCACGATCGTGTTCACCGCCGCCAATGTGTATTTCGGGTTGAAGGCCGGCCTGACGTTCTCGACGTCGATCCCCGCCGCGGTGATCTCGATGGCGATCCTGAAGGCGATGCGCGACGCCACGATCCAGGAGAACAACATCGTGCAGACGGTGGCGTCGGCTGCCGGCACGCTGTCAGCGATCATCTTCGTGTTGCCCGGGCTGGTGATCGTGGGGTTCTGGACCGGTTTTCCGTTCTGGACGTCGGCCGCGATCTGCGCCACCGGCGGCATTCTCGGCGTGATGTACACGATCCCGTTGCGGCGTGCGCTGGTGACGGACTCGGACCTGCCTTATCCGGAAGGCGTGGCCTGCGCCGAGGTGCTGAAGGTGGGCGCCGGCGAAGCGCCTGCCGTCGATGGTGCCACGGCCGTCGAGACCGGCGGCGCGGGACTCAAGGCGGTGCTGTGGGGCTCGATCGTGTCGGCCATCTTCTATGTGATTGTCCAGACACGTATTTTTGCCAGCAGCGTCACGGACTACTTCCGGGTCGGCAGCGACAGGGCCGGCACCACCGGTTTCGATTTCGGGCTTTCCTTCGCGCTGTTCGCGATCGGGCACCTGGTCGGGCTGTGGGTCGGCATCGCGATGCTGCTCGGCGCGGTGATCGGCTGGGCCTGGGCGGTACCGTACTTCACGCATCTGCACTGGACGGCAGGTGATGCCTTCACGGTGGCGCAGGCTGGCTGGAGTCACTATGTGCGCTTCATCGGCGCCGGAGCGATCGGCGTGGCGGCGATCTGGACCCTGGCCAAGCTGATGAAACCGCTGATCAGCGGCCTGGCTGGCGCGATGAAAGCGTCACGCGCACGCAAATCGGGCACGCTGGATGAGCTGCCACGCACCGAGCACGACATGCCGATCGGCCTGGTCGGCATCATTTCGCTGCTGTGCCTGGTCCCGATCGGTTACCTGTTGTGGCATTTCAGCGAGATCAACGGGCTCGGCGACGCCACCTGGACGCTGGTGCTGGGTGGCATCGCGTTCGTGGTCTTGTTGAGCTTCGTCGTGTCGGCAGTGACCGGTTACATGGCCGGCCTGATCGGCTCGTCCAACAGCCCGTTGTCGGGCATCGGCATCCTGGTGGTGGTGATCGCGGCCTTGCTGCTGGTGGCCGGCGTCAAGCCCTTCCTGCCGCCGGGCGCGGACAAGGCGCTGGTCGGATTTGCGCTGTTCCTCACCTCGATCGTGTTTGCCGTCGCCTCGATCGCCAACAACAACCTGCAGGACCTGAAAACCGGTCAACTGGTCGATGCCACGCCATCGCTGCAGCAGTGGGCGCTGGTGATCGGCGTGCTGGTGGGCGCGGTGGTGATTCCGCCGGTGATGGATCTGC
Organism: Rhodanobacter sp. G2-10; assembly: GCF_055809185.1. Classification (NCBI taxonomy): domain Bacteria; kingdom Pseudomonadati; phylum Pseudomonadota; class Gammaproteobacteria; order Lysobacterales; family Rhodanobacteraceae; genus Rhodanobacter; species Rhodanobacter sp. G2-10. The sequence continues at coordinate 1,710,022 of NZ_CM147900.1, forward strand.
TGCAGCACACCTTCGGCTTCCTCGGTGCTCCGGGCGCCGACCCGGCGCGTGCACTGGCCGCCCCGCAGGCTGGCCTGATTTCGGCGCTGGCGCAGGGCGTGATCACCGGCAACGTGCCATGGGACATGATCGGCCTGGGTGCCGGCATCGGCGTGGCGATCATCATTCTGGACGAGGTGCTCGGCCTGATGAAGAAGAACGGGCCACGGCTGCCGCCATTGGCAGTCGGGCTGGGCATTTACCTGCCGACCTCGACCACGTTGATGGTGGTGGTGGGCGCGCTGGTCGGTGCGTGGTTCGATCGGCGTGCCGAGCGCGAGCCGAAACCGGAGGCCACCCGGCAGTTGGGCGTGCTGCTGGCCTCGGGCCTGATCGTCGGTGAGAGTCTGCTGGCAGTGCTTTATGCCGGCGTGGTGGCATTCAGCGGCACGAATAACCCGATCGCCGTGGTGGGCAAGGACTTTGAGGTTCCCGCGATCTGGATCGGCGGCGTGGTGTTCGCGGCCAGCGTCACCGTGCTGTACCGCTGGATCATGCGAATGGGGCGAGCTGCCTGACGGAGTCTGGTGTCGCGTGAAGCAAGTTGAAATCGAACAGGTGCCGGCCGCCACGGATGCACTGGCTGTAGCACCAAGCCAAGGCGTTGCGGCGCTGCGTCGGCTGGCCGGCCCGCTGCTGTCAATCGGCATGCTGTGCCTGGCCTTGTGGGCGTTGCACCTGCTGGCGCGGGAAGTGAACTACCACCAGGTGCGCAGCTACGTGCAGGGCTTGTCGCACGCCCGCGTGGCACTGGCGGTGCTGTTCACCTTGCTCGGCTATGCGGTGATGACGCTGTACGACCGTTTTGCGCTGGCCTCGATCGGTCGCGCGCTCCCGTGGCAGCGAACCACCCTGGTCTCGTTCATCAGTTATGCCTTCAGCAATGCGGTGGGCATGTCGCTGCTGGTCTCCGGTTCGATCCGCTATCGGTTTTATGTCCAGAACGGACTGGGTACTGGCGAGGTCGCCCGGGTCGTCCTGTTCTGCACCACCAGCTTCTGGCTGGGCCTGCTGGCACTCACCGGCCTCACTCTGTTGTCGGTACCGCTGCCGACGGCGCTGCCACTTGCCTCGCTGAGCCAGCCGCTGGGCCTGGTCCTGGTTGCCGTGCCGCTGGCGTGGTTGCTCGGTGCGCTGGTCCATCGGCCACTGCGGATCTGGCGCTGGCGGATCCCGATGCCTTCGGCGTGGACTGCGCTGAAGCAAATCCTGGTGGGCGCGTTGGACTGGGGTCTGGCGGCGGCGGTGCTGTACGTATTGATGCCCGACGCACTCAACAACGGCTTCGGTCACTTCCTGGCCATCTTCGTGATCGCACAGATCATCGGACTGGTCAGCCACGTGCCCGGTGGTCTGGGCGTATTCGAGGCGGTGATGCTGGCCGGCTTCGGCGCCACCGGCAATGCGGAACTGACCGCGCCGATTCTCGGTGCGCTGGCAGCATTCCGGGTGATCTACTACCTGCTGCCGCTGTGCACGGCGACGGTGCTGGTGTTGCAGCGCGAGGCACGCGGGCTGCGCGAGAAATCCTTGTGGGCGCCCTGGTTCACCGGCCTGCTGCCGTCCTTCTTTGCCGGACTGACCCTGGTTTCCGGTGCCGTGCTCCTGTTCTCCGGTGCGACGCGTGCACTGCCCGGCCGCATGGCGGTGCTGAGCGAGCTGTTGCCACTGTCGGTGCTGGAGGTTTCGCACCTGCTGGCCAGCGTGATCGGCATGCTGTTGCTGATCCTGGCGCGCGGCCTGCAGCGGCGGCTGGACGCGGCCTATTGGCTGACCCTGGTGCTGCTGCTGGCGGGCGCGGTGTTCTCGCTGCTCAAAGGCATCGATTACGAGGAGGCCACCCTGCTGACGCTGCTGGCGATGGCGCTGGCGCCGGCGCATCGCCTGTTCTATCGGCGCGCCTCGCTGTTCAGCACCAGCTTCAGCGTGAGCTGGATCGTGGCCATCGTGGCAACGCTTGCCTGCGCCACGTGGCTGGTGATGTTCAGCTACAAGCACGTCGACTACAGTGCCGACCTGTGGTGGGAATTCAGCCTGCATCACGGCGGTGCGCCGCGCGCCTTGCGGGCGCTGGTGGCCGCGGCTGCGGCCGGCGTATTGTTCGCCGCGGCTGCGCTGATCCGGCCCCAGCACCTGCGCCGCGAGCCACCCACCGAGGCCGAGCTGGCGCAAGCGCTGCCGTTGATCAAACAGTTCCCGTCGACGCAGGCCCATCTGGCCTTGATGGGTGACAAGACCCTGCTGTTCGACGCCGGGCACCAGGCGTTCGTGATGTTCGATACGGTCGGGCGCAGCTGGGTGGCGATGGGTGACCCGGTCGGCACGGACGACAACATTCGACGCGAACTGGTGTGGACGTTTCTCGAGCAGTGCGAGCGCGCCGGTGGCTGGCCGGTGTTCTACCAGGTCAGTCCGGCGAATGTGGATCTGTATCTGGAGGTGGGCCTGAACCTGCTGAAGATCGGCGAGGAGGCCCGCGTGCGTCTGGACACCTTCAATCTCGACGGCAAATCGAAAAAAGTGCTGCGCAATACGGTGAACAAGCTGCAACGCGAAGGCTTGCGGCTGGAGATCGTGCCGATCGAGGCCGTGCCGGAATTGTTGCCGAGGCTCAAGCCGGTGTCCGATGCGTGGCTGCGCGACAAGCACGTGCGCGAGAAGCGCTTTTCACTGGGAGCGTTCGATCCGCGCTACCTCGGCCGCATGCCGATGGCGGTGGTATGGCAGGGCGAGCAACCGGTGGCTTTTGCCAACCTGTTGCTCAACGAAACCCGAGAGGAAGCTTCGGTGGACCTGATGAGGCATCGGCCGGACAGTCCGGCCGGCCTCATGGATTTCCTGTTCGTCGAGCTGATGTTGTGGGCGCAAGGTGAGAACTATCGCTGGTTCAATCTCGGCATGGCGCCACTGGCCGGCCTGCACAGCCGGCGTCATGCCCCGCTGTGGAATCGCTTCGGCGCCATGGTGTTCGGGCGCGGCGAGCGCTTCTACAACTTCCGTGGCCTGCAGCGCTACAAGGAAAAGTTCGATCCGCAGTGGGAGCCGCGCTACATGGCGGTGCCGCGCGGCATTGCCTTGCCGGTGATCCTGACCAACGTGGCCAGCCTGATTTCCGGCGGACTGTCCGGAGTGGTGCGTCGATGAAGCGATGGAAGATCGTGCTGCTCGTTGCCGTGGTGGCGGGATTGATCGCGGTGTTGCTGGCATGGAGTCCGTGGTCGCGCATCAGTCTGACCAAGGCCACCGTGGTCTGGCCGGTGGCCAGTCACAGCATCGCGCCTCCGCCGGGCAAGGGTGACGTGATGGCGATCATCGTTTCCGGCGACGGCGGCTGGGCCGACCTGGACCGGCGCCTCGGCATCGCGTTCATCGACCGCGGCATTCCGGTACTGGGCATCAATTCGTTCAAGTATTACTGGCGCGAACGCGATCCGGCGCAGACCGCTCGCGAACTCGATGCGCTGATGACCAGATATCTCGGCGTATGGGGCAAGCGCCGCGTATGGCTGGTCGGCTTCTCCTTCGGCGCAGACGTGCTGCCCACGATCGTCGACAAACTCAGCCCCGCCAACCGGGCGCGGATCACCCAGATGGTGCTGCTCTCGCCCAGCCGTGACGGCACCTTCGAGATCGAACTGCAGGGCTACATGATCAAGCAGGGGTGGTTCAAGGAACATCTGAAGACCGTACTGCAGCACGTCAACCCGATCCGCCACTTCGATCCGTTGCCACCGTTGCAGGCCCTGCATGGCCAGCCACCCGTGGTTTGCTACTTCGGGCTGGAAGATGCCGACGACAGCATCTGCGATGAGCCAGGCTTGCCCACCTGGGTCACCGTACACGCCAAGCGGGGTGGTCATCATTTTGACGGCGGCTACCAGCCGTTGGCAAAGCAGATGCTCCAGGAGCTGCCGGCGGCCGCAAGCTCGGTCACCACCGGGCACTGAACCCATGGCGGCCCATCGCAAGAAATGCGCCTGACTGCCGGATCGCTACCGGAAACTCGGCACGGTCGGTGCCGCAACGTGTATTTCAGTCATCGTCTGGCCACTGCCGGAACACGACGCAGACGGTCGTCTTGTCCAGCATGGCAAACTCGCGGGAGCCCCATGGCTTGAGCGAAACCTTGCTGGAGTTCGGATGCAGCAGCTCCGGGCAGCGCTGTGACAACTCCCTGTAGATCGCGTCGACGTCGTCCGTGTCGATCGCAAGCTCCGGCCTGTCCAGCGCGGCGCATTCCGGGCTCTGCATGATGTAGGCCTTGGCGCCATCACGGGCAATCACCGCCAGGCTTGCATCCTGGTGCAGAACCTTGAACCCCAGGCCATCAACGAAGAACTTCAGACCGTCCTGCAAATGCTCGTAGAAGATTTTCGGGATGAGATTCTTGAACATGTTTGCAGTGACCTCCGGGGTGCATGGCATGAAGAACGCGGGCAGGGGAGGCAGCTTGATCGAGGGTCGGGTTTCCGCGCAAGAATGCACCGCGCGGCTCTTGAACTCACAGAAAGTCTTCGTACCAACTCTCAACCGTGAGGCGCTCGATGGCCGCGTCGTAGATGGCCATGGCCTCGGTCGACTGAACCTCGTCCTTGAGCAGGTTGAACAGGTGCTCCGCCAGCACCGAAGCGATGGCGTGCACCGCATCATGGCGTGACAAGCCGCCGGCCATGAGCCTCTTCATCGCCCGGACGACCGGATCGTGCGCCATCGCCAGTTGATTCTCCACCACCACGTGGATGGCGGCGTGTGAATTCAGATCTGGCAAGTCCACGCCAGTTTTGCGGTGGTACCTTTCCACCAGATCGACGCGATCCATCTCGTCAAGCGCCAGCCATGCCCGGGGCTTCGGTGCACGTTCTGGATCGTATCGATGCATGGTTCTGGCTGCGTGATATGAGGTTCGAGGTTGAGCGGGCAGGGAGTGTTGGATGACACCTGTGCTCCGACGGAGCCGGGAGAACTCTCTTGTCGGTTCAGGTGGTGGCCTTGGTAGTCACTTTTGCGTTGTCGGGCATGAGACCCAGAATGATCGCCCCAATGATGGAAACCAACCCGAGCACCCCCAAGCAGGGTGGTGACCCTTGGCCTTCGCATAGTACGACAACCCCACGATCAGCAAACCTGTTCCCAGCAACACCAAAGTGGTGCCGACTACCTGTTGGTTTGGGGGCCAATGGTGAATGGACGCCAAAGTCTGGATCAGGAGACCAGGGACGCCAACAGCGAGACTGATTCGGTTGAAATGCTTGATCATGTCTATTTCCTCGGAACCATCCGGTGATGGTACGCCCAACGTTGGAATCGAGCGACGACGAAACCTTCCGCCTCGAACGAAAAGTCAGACTTCAGCTGATACGACCGACATTGAACAAGATGACCTTCATGCAGCCGACGACAAGGCCATTTCCGCAGAGCGATGCTTCGTCGGCGAATACATCGTGCGCTGCGCCACTACACTACGGCCCTTGCTTCGCTACCGATGATTTGATGTGACGGCTGCCGGGACTTTCGCGGCGGCGCCGGATTCGGCGCTGGCTGCCTTGTTTGTGCCCTTCGAGACTGCGGAGTTGGCCTTGCCGGCTGATGGGCGCGTGCTGTTCCTGCGGGCGCGGGCCGGCCTGCGTTTGCGCGAAATGGCGCAGCCGGGCTGGCTGTGCGAGCAGAGCTTCCTGCCTTTTGCCGATGAGCTGGCGCGCAACGGCTTGCGCGTGGGTGAGCCTGCTGCGGACGAGCGCTTTCCGTTGGTGCTGGTGTTGCCGCCGCGTCAACGGGACGAGGCGCGCGCCTTGTTTGCCCGCGCACTGACGCTGGTGGCAGCGGGCGGCACGGTGGTGGCCAGCATGCCGAACAACGAAGGTGCGAAATCGGGCGAGGCGGATCTGGCGCAGCTGGCTGGGTCCGTGCAGCACTTGTCCAAGCACAAGTGCCGGGTGTTCTGGGCAGGCGCCGAGGCGGTGGATCAGGATCTGCTGGCGGCGTGGTTGGCGCTGGATGCTCCGCGTGAAATCAGCGGCGGCTATATCAGCCGGCCGGGCTTGTTTGCGTGGGATCGCATCGACCGCGCTTCGGCATTGCTGGCGGAACACCTGCCGCAGGATCTGCACGGGCGGGTGGCGGATCTGGGCGCCGGTTACGGTTATCTTGCCTGCCAGGTCGTTGCGCGTTGCCCACGGGTCGAGGCCTTGGATTTGTATGAGGCCGAGTCGCGCGCGCTGGAACCGGCGCGGATCAACCTGGCGCGGGCCCAAAGCGAATGTGGCCGCGACATCGCAGTGGATGTTCACTGGCACGACGTGACACGCGGCTTGCCGCAGCGCTACGACGCGATCGTCAGCAATCCGCCGTTTCATCAAGGCCGTGCCGACCTGCCGGAGCTGGGCCGCGCGTTCATCGCCAGCGCGGCCGACGCCTTGTTGCCGGATGGCCGCTTGTTGCTGGTGGCCAACCGGCACCTGCCTTACGAGGCGCTGCTCGATCGACGCTTTGGCGAGGTACGTACACGGGTGACGCAGGAGGGGTTCAAGGTGATCGAGGCGACCGGAGTACGCGCATGAAACTGGTGAAGCTGATCGCCAACCTCGGTTACGGCAGTCGCAAGGACGTGACGCAGCTGTTCCGCAGTGGCCGCATCACCGACGCGGAGGGCGAGGTGTTGTATGCGGATGACGTGGTGCCGCACGAGACGATCCGCGTCGACGACGAGCCGCTGGACCCGCCACCGGGGCTGGTGCTGATGTTGAACAAGCCGCTGGGCGTCACCTGTTCGCGCAAGGATCCCGGCCGTATCGTTTATGACCTGCTGCCGCCGCGTTACAGCGTGCGTTCCCCGGCGCTGTCCACGGTAGGGAGGCTGGATCGGGATACCACGGGTCTGTTGCTGTTTACCGACGACGGCGCGCTGTTGCACCGGATCATCTCGCCCAAGGCACAGGTCGCCAAGGTGTACGAAGCCACTCTGGCGCAAGACCTGCGCGGCGACGAGGCTGCGCTGTTCGCCAGCGGCACGCTGATGCTCGAATCGGAGAAGGAGCCGCTGGCGCCGGCCAGGCTCGACCTGCTCGGAGCACGCCATGCCCGGCTTACGGTGACCGAAGGGCGCTATCACCAGGTGCGCCGGATGTTTGCAGCGGCTGGCAACCACGTCGAAACCTTGCAACGGGTTTCGGTCGGCGGGCTGGCGCTGGGTGACCTGCCGCTGGGCGAATGGCGAATGCTGGGGGCGGACGAGATCGCCCTGATTTTTGCCCTTCCGCCCGGACTGCAGGAACGCAGAGCCCCGTAGGGCGGGCTGTGCCCGCCAACAATGTGCGACGGGGTGACGCAGAGCGGCGGGCGTAGCCCGCCCTACAGCAGATGGACGGCGGTGGGGACGGGTGCGCCGAACCACGCATGCTGCCCGTCGTGTCGGTGATTGCTCGGCACTGATCTTCGCATCGTAGGGCGGGCTACGCCCGCCGGAGGTTTCTCGGCGCGGTCAATGGCGGGCGGAGCCCGCCCTACGGGAACAGAAGTTACGCGGCACGACGAATGGCGGGCCGAGCCCGCCCTACAGCAGATGGACGGCGGTGGGGATGGGTGCGCCGAACCATTTGCGGCGCTCGTCGCGGCAGCTGGGGCTGCCCATGGCGAATTTGCGGCAGATGCCCGGGCGATTTTCATAGATGGTGCAGCGGGACGTGTTCGGGTCTACCGCGGCGCACCAGCCATCCTCGCCCTTGGCGAGAATTTCCAGGCCGTGCTTGTCATGGTCGATGAGCCAGGCCGGCACGCGGTCTTCGGGCATCAGCACCACGGTGAGGCGGCAGCAAACCGCCTCGCAAGTCGTGCATTGCACGCCCGGGTCGACGGCCTGCTCGTAGGGGTCGGGGATATTGATCACGCGACAGCATGACAGCCGCGCCCTGAACGCCGTGTTGTGGTCCCGGTTCAGTTTTCCTCGTCCGTCCAGAGCGCCTGCCAGCCATCCCGACCAAGCCTTTGGAGTGTCTCGATATTGCGTCGGTAGATGGCGTCGGTATCGCTCATCTGTTCCATCGCGCGCTCGACGCTTGTTTCGCGCAGCAGATGCAGGGTGGGGAAGGGTGAGCGGTTGCTGAAGTTCTCGATCGCGTCGGCGGCGCTGTCGGCGAACTGGTATTGCGGATGGAAGCTGGCGACCTGCCATTCGCCTTCCAGACCCAGCGTTTGCACCGCGGCGTCGGCCACATCGAGGAAATCGTTGTAGTCGAGGAAATCGGTCATCACGAAAGGATGGATCAGCAGGCCGGTCTCGCATTCGTCCGGAGTCAGGGCGTTGAGCGTCTGCAGCTCGCCGCACAAGTCATCGAGCAAGGCGTCGGAGTCGCGGGCATGGCTGACGCGCATGCGCAGCTTGCCCTGCACATGCGGCGCACGGGCAAACGGGCACAGGTTCAACCCGATCACGGCCCGCTCCAGCCAGCGCGTGGTCTCGGCGATGAACGGCGCGTCCTCGGGCAAGGCGTCATTGTTGAGGTTGCTTTGTGCGTCGTCGCTCATTCCGGATTGCTCTGTGGGGGCGGTGCGGACTATAGCGCGGGCCTTGAACGTGATTCACGGCGGCCAGATGTAAGGTGGTTCGCCCCCTTCGGCATTCTGGCACTCATGTTCACTCCCCGCTTCGACAATGCGTTTGTCACCGAACTGCCCGGTGATCCGGAGCAGGGTGCGCGCTTGCGCCAGGTCGAAAGCGCGTTGTATTCGCTGGTTGAACCGACACCGGTCAGTGCGCCGCAGTTGCTGGCCTGTTCGACCGAGATGGCCGCGCGACTGGGTTTCAGCGCAACCGATATCGCCGCCCCCGAGTTCGTTCAGGTGTTTGGCGGCAATGCCTTGCTCGAAGGCATGCAGCCGTATGCGGCGAACTACGGCGGCCACCAGTTCGGCAACTGGGCCGGCCAGCTTGGTGATGGGCGCGCCATCTCGCTGGGCGAGGTGATCAATGCCGCTGGCGAGCGCTGGGAACTGCAACTGAAGGGGGCCGGTCTGACGCCTTACTCGCGCGGTGCCGATGGCCGAGCCGTGCTGCGATCATCGGTGCGTGAATTCCTGTGCAGCGAGGCGATGCATCACCTGGGTGTGCCAACCACGCGCGCCTTGAGCCTGGTCGGCACCGGCGAGTCCGTGCTGCGTGACATGTTCTATGACGGACACGCCGCACCGGAGCCGGGCGCCATCGTTTGTCGGGTCGCACCGTCATTTATCCGCTTCGGCAACTTCGAGCTGCCCGCTTCGCGAGGCGATGTCGCGCTGCTGCGGCAACTGGTCGACTTCACCATCCGCCGTGACTTTCCCGAACTCTCGGGGCAGGGCGAGATGCTTTACGCCGAATGGTTCGCCCAGGTGTGCGAGCGCACCGCCGTCATGATCGCGCACTGGATGCGGGTGGGCTTCGTGCATGGCGTGATGAACACCGACAACATGTCGATCCTCGGCCTCACCATCGACTATGGCCCGTACGGCTGGATCGACAATTTCGACCCGGACTGGACTCCGAACACCACCGATGCGCAGCGCCGCCGCTACCGCTTCGGCCAACAGCCCAACGTGGCATGGTGGAACCTGAGCCGCCTGGCCGGAGCCTTGGCGCCGCTGTTCGACGATGTGGCGCCGTTGCAGGCGGGACTGGATCGCTACGCCGCGGCGTACGCCGCCGCAGATCGGGCCAACATCGCGGGCAAACTGGGTTTGGCGGAGTGCCGTGATACGGATGTGGCGCTGATGCAGCAACTGCACGAGCTGATGACCACGGCCGAGATCGACATGACGCTGTGGTTTCGCGCGCTGGCTGATGTCGATCCGCAGGCGCCACGCCTGCAGCCGATGGGCGATGCGTTCTACGACGAGGCGAAACGACGCCAGGCCGAACCTTCGCTGGCGGAATGGCTGACGCGCTACGCCGCTCGTCTGGGCAACGACACGCTTTCGGCCACCGAGCGTCGCACACGCATGCACGCGGCGAATCCACTCTACGTGTTGCGCAATTATCTGGCGCAACAGGCGATCGACCGGGCCACGGCGGGCGACACCTCCGGCATCCACGAATTGCTTGAGATGATGCGTCACCCGTACGACGAGCAACCCGGCCGCGAAGCATTCGCGCGGAAGCGGCCGGACTGGGCGCGGCACAAGGCCGGTTGCTCGATGCTGTCGTGCAGTTCCTGAGTACGACTCGACCGCGCCAAAGCACGAAGGTCGGCAGAACCGACCCTCGTGTTCGCCCCGATTGGTGCCCCCGATACGATTCGAACGTACGACCTGCCCCTTAGGAGGGGGCCGCTCTATCCAACTGAGCTACAGGGGCGGCGCGGCGATTTTCGCATGGATCCCGCGGCGACGCGATCCATGCGTTGCCGCTGGCCGGTTCGGCGGCGAGCGAGTCAGCCTGCTAGAATGGCAGATTGCATTTTCAGTTCACGGCGTCCACGGATGCCACGAATCCCAGGAGTCATCTATGTCCCACGCCATCCTCAAGTCGCTCGGTATCGGAGCTGAACATTCCGGTACCTACCTCGGTCAGGGCGAGTGGTCCAAGACCACCGACGCCGGCACGCTGCAGCCGGCAAACCCCGCCACCGGCGAGGTGATTGCCACGGTGCATGCGTCCAGCGCTGCCGACTACGAGGTGATCGTCAAGCGCGCGCAGGCGGCGTTCAAGGTATGGCGCACCACGCCGGCGCCGCTGCGTGGCGAAGCCGTGCGCCTGTGTGGCGAGGCACTGCGCAAGCACAAGGACGCGCTGGGTTCGCTGGTGTCACTGGAAATGGGCAAGATCAAGCCCGAGGGCGACGGCGAAGTGCAGGAGATGATCGATATCGCCGACTTCGCCGTGGGCCAGAGCCGCATGCTGTATGGCTACACCATGCATTCGGAGCGCCCAGGCCATCGCATGTACGAGCAGTACCACCCGCTGGGCATCGTCGGCATCATCAGCGCGTTCAACTTTCCGGTCGCCGTGTGGGCATGGAATGCGATGCTGGCCGCCGCTTGCGGCGACATCTGCATCTGGAAGCCGTCGCCAAAGACGCCGCTGACCGCGATTGCCACCATGAAGATCTGCAACGAGGCATTGAAGGACGGTGGTTACCCGGATCTGTTCTTCCTGTTCAACGACGCGGGCAGCGACCTGGCGCAGGCCTTTGTCGACGACAAGCGCGTGGGCCTGGTCAGCTTCACCGGTTCCACCAAGGTCGGCCGCATGGTCGGCGAGCGCGTGGCGCAGCGCATGGGTCGTTCGCTGCTGGAACTGGGCGGCAACAACGCCATCATCCTGGATGAGTCGGCCGACCTGAAGCTGGCCATTCCGGGCATCGTGTTCGGCTCGGTCGGTACCGCCGGCCAGCGTTGCACCAGCACGCGCCGGCTGTTCGTGCACGAGTCGATCTACGACAACGTGCTGGATACGCTGGTCAAGGCCTACAAGCAGGTCGAAGGCAAGATCGGCGATCCGAATGAATCGACCACGCTGATGGGCCCGCTGAACAGCCAGGACGCGGTGAAGGGCTTCCTCGCCGCGATCGAGAAGGCCAAGGCCTCCGGCGGCACGGTCGCCACGGGCGGCTCCGCGCTGACCGATCGCAAGGGCAACTTCGTGCTGCCGACCATCATCACCGGCCTGAAAAACTCCGACGAGGTGGTGCAGTCCGAGACCTTCGCACCGATCCTCTACGTGATGAAGTTCAAGACCCTGGACGAGGCGATCGAACTGCAGAATGGCGTGCCGCAGGGCCTGTCTTCGGCGATCTTCACGCAGAACCTGAAGGCCGCGGAGAAGTATCTGTCCGCCGCCGGCTCCGACTGCGGCATCTCCAACGTCAATATCGGCACCTCGGGCGCCGAGATCGGCGGCGCGTTCGGTGGCGAGAAGGAAACCGGCGGCGGTCGCGAGTCCGGTTCTGACGCATGGAAGGTCTACATGCGCCGCCAGACCAACACCATCAACTACTCCGATTCGCTGCCGCTGGCCCAGGGCATCAAGTTCGACCTGTAAGCGTTACTGCGCCCGCGGGCAGTTCGCTGTCCGCGGGTGATCACGCTACGATGCGCTTTCTGGCCATGTTGGCGTGATGAGCGAGCAAATCGATGAGCGAGCGAATGACCTCCTACCGACCCGCGGCGCCGACCAGTTCGCTGGCAGTGGTAAGCCTGGTGTTCGGCATACTCAGCTGGGTTGTGCTGCCTTTCATCGGTGCTGTCGTGGCGATCATCTGCGGACACATGGCGCGCAGCGAGATCCGCAACGCCAGTCCCGATCGCCGCCCGGAAGGCGACGGGATGGCCGTAGCGGGATTGGTGCTGGGATATACCCAGATTGCCCTGTGCATTCTGGCGCTGTTCGTGCTGATCGCCTTCCTGGCTTTCGGCGTGGCGTTCTTCCATTGGGCATGAGTCCTGCCTGATGCCTGACGAACAAGCCACCATTCCATGGGATTTTCGCGGTTATCGGGTACTGGTAGCTGGCGGCAGTCGGGGCATCGGACGCAGCATCGCGCTGGGTTTTGCGCAGACCGGTGCGGCGGTGTCGATCTGCGCCCGTGGCGCGGCGGCCCTGGAGGAGACGCGCCTGGAAATGGCGGCGCACGATGTGGCAACGCATGCGCAAGGCTGTGATCTGGCTGATCCCGAAGCGATCAAGGCCTGGGTCGCTGCGGCGGCAGACGCCCTCGGCGGCATCGACGTGCTGGTCAACAATGCCAGTGGTTATGGCTTTCGTGACGATGACGAGGCGTGGCTGGCCGGGTTCAATGTGGATCTGATGGCGGCGGTGCGCGCGTCGCGGGCGGCGCTGCCGCATCTTGCACAGTCGAAGCATCCGGTCATTTTGCATACCAGCTCGATTTCCGCCTTGCGGCCGCGCCCGGGTGGCCCGTCGTACGGCGCGATGAAAGCGGCGCTGAGCCACTACACCGCATCGCAGGCCCAGGCTCTCGCCGCGCGGCGGATTCGCGTGAATGCGATAGCGCCGGGTTCGATCGAGTTTCCCGGTGGTTTGTGGGCTGAGTGCCGGAAGGACGACCCGAAGCGTTACGCCGACGTATTGGCGAGGATTCCGTTCGGTCGCTACGGCACGCCGCAGGAAGTGGCGCATGCGGCGCTGTTCCTGGCCTCGCCATGGGCGGGATGGATTACCGGGCAGACCCTGGTGGTCGACGGTGGCCAGTTGCTCAATGGCTGAACCGGCGTGGACCATGCGCCTGCTGGATGGTGCGACGTGAGCCATTCGACGCCGGGCACGCCGCGCCCACGTTAAACTTCACCACTTCGCGACTGCCGGCGACCCGACTTGGCTCTTTACGACATCCTGCGCCCGCTGCTGTTCAAGCTCGATGCGGAGACAGCGCATCGGCTGACTCTCTACAGCCTGGGCGTGGCCCAACGCAGCGGTTTCGCGCACCGCATCGCCACGCCGCCGGACGATGTGCCGACCAAAGTGTTCGGTATCCAGTTTCCGAATCCGGTGGGCCTGGCCGCCGGCCTGGACAAGAATGCGGAGCACCTCGACGCGCTGGACACACTCGGCTTCGGCTTCATCGAGGTGGGCACGGTGACGCCGCTGCCACAGCCCGGCAACCCCAAGCCGCGCATGTTCCGCTTGCCGCAGCACGAGGCAATCATCAATCGACTCGGCTTCAACAACGGCGGTGTCGACGCGCTGGTGCGCAACGTGCAGCAGTCCAGCTATCACGGCGTGCTGGGCATTAATATCGGCAAGAACAAGGACACGCCGAACGAGAAGGCGGTCAACGACTACCTAACCTGCCTGCACAAGGTTTACGAATACGCCAGCTACATCACGGTGAACATTTCCTCGCCCAATACCAAGGGCCTGCGTGACCTGCAGGAAGAGGCGACCCTGCACAAGTTCATCTCGATCCTGCGCGCGGCGCAGGAGCGGCTCGGCTCACAGCACGGCCGGCGCAAGCCGATGCTGCTCAAGATCGCGCCGGATCTGGACGAGGGCGAGCTGGATGCGATTGCCGAGGTATTGCTGCGCACCGGCATCGACGGCGTGATCTGCAGCAACACGACCATCGATCACTCCACCGTGGCCGACGACCCACGCGGTAGCGAGACCGGCGGCCTATCCGGCAAGCCGCTGTTCGAGCGTTCCACCAGCGTGCTGTCCGGCATGCACAAGCGACTGCAGGGACGCATTCCGCTGATCGGCGTGGGCGGCATTCTCGAGGGCAGCGACGCGACCGAGAAACTCGATGCCGGTGCTTCGCTGGTACAGGTCTATTCCGGCTTGATCTATCGTGGCCCGCACCTGGTGGCCGAATGCGTCAACGAGATCCGCCGTCAACGCGCGGTGCCCATGGATGAGTTCGACCATGTCAGTTGATCACGTCGATACACCAGTGCAACGAACCGACATGGGCGGCTACAGCCTTGCCGAGAACGCGTCACTGGCGCGGCTCAACACCATGCGCGTCGACGCGCGCGCCAGCTTGCTCGCCGATATCCGCGATGCCACCAAGTTGCCTGAGCTGCTGAATTTCCCCACAGTGCGCCAGGGCAAATTGCTGGTGCTGGGCGAGGGCAGCAACGTGCTTTTTACCGGTGACTTCGATGGCACCGTGCTGCTGATGTCGACCCGCGGCGTGCAGGTGGAAAGCGACGGCGACAATGTCCGCATCGCGGTGGCCGCGGGCGAGCGCTGGGACGATTTCGTGCGCTGGACCCTGGGGCAGGGCCTCGCCGGGCTGGAGAACCTGATCCTGATCCCCGGCACCGTCGGTGCCGCGCCGATCCAGAATATCGGCGCCTACGGCTGCGAGGTGGCGGAGTTCATCGAGAGTGTCGAGGCCTGGGACCTTCGCGAGCGTTGCGTGGTGACACTGGATCATGCCGCCTGCGCGTTCGCCTATCGCGATTCACTGTTCAAGCACGAGCCCGGCCGCTACCTCGTTACCGCGGTGCGCTTCGTGTTGCCGCGCAGCCGTCCGCTGCGCACCGACTACGCCGGCATCGCCGAAGAACTGCAGCGCATGTCCGTGGATACGCCGGCGCCATTCCATGTGGCCGAGGCGGTGGTGCGCCTGCGCACACGCAAGCTGCCGGACCCGGCGGTGATCGGCAATGCGGGCAGCTTCTTCAAGAATCCGATCATCGACGCTGCGCAGCTGGATGCCCTGAAGCGCGAGTACCCGGAACTGCCTGTCTGGCCGCAACCCGATGGTCGCAGCAAGATTTCTGCCGCATGGATGATCGAGACCGCCGGCTTCAAGGGCTTTCGCGAAGGCGATGCGGGTATCTCCAATCGTCACGCGCTGGTACTGGTCAACCACGGCAAGGCCACCGGACCGGAGCTGTGGGCGCTGGCGCAGAAGGTGATGCTCGGCGTGAGCGAGAAGTTCGGCGTGGAGCTACAGCCGGAGCCGGTGGTGATCGCCGCGCGCTGATTCCCGGTTCCATTGAAGCCGAGTTTGTACTTCGCCGGCCGAACGCACAGACTGGCCTGATCGTTCCGCCGGAGAGAAGCTGTGGCCATCGAACACCTCGCCCCGCCGTGGCACATTTTGCGTTGGTTCAACAGCGCTCCCCTGGCCTTGACCGATCTGCGCGGCCGCGTCGTGGTGGCACATGCATTCCAGATGTTGTGCCCGGGCTGTGCCATGCAGGCCTTGCCGCAGATGAAGCGCCTGCACCAGATGTTTCCCGCCGAACGTCTGGCCGTCATCGGCCTGCATACCGTGTTCGAACACCATGAGGCTCAGGGTCCGCTGGCGCTGGAAGCCTTCCTGCACGAGTACCGCTACACCTTCCCGGTGGGCGTGGACGAGCATGCCGGGGGCGATCCGCTGCCGCTGACCATGCGCGCCTACGCCATGCAGGGCACGCCGACGCTGATCCTGATCGATGCGCAAGGGCGACTGCGCGAACAGCACTTCGGTGTGCTGGAGGATATGGCGCTGGGCGCGGCGGTGGGTCGTTTGCTGAGTGAGGCGGATCGGTCGGGTGAACACGCAAAGTCCGGCGTGCCCGTTTGATGCGCAGCAGCGCGAGTGAAGTGGGTGAGCTTTCAAGGGCCACCCGACATAGGCGACTGTGGAGGACAAAGGCTTGAACGGAAATGCGAAAGATGACCCGGCGAACCTTGAGTTGTCGGCGGGCGAGATGCAGGCGATGGGCGAGTCTGTGCTCGCGCGAGCGGTAGCGCACCTGAGCGCGCTGCGGGACGCGCCGATCTGCGGTGACTTCACCGACATCGAGACGCTGTGTCGCTCGATGCGCGAGAGCGCGCCCGAGCAGGGCGCCGCGCTCGATGCGCTGCTCGACCCGTTGTTCAACGAATGGATTCCGCGCTCGTTCGGCACGCCCGCACCGGGCTACCTGGCCTATATCCCGGGCGGCGGCATCTATCCGGCGGCACTGGCCGATCTGATCGCCAATACCACCAATCGCTACACCGGCATCTGGCAGGCGGCGCCGGCCCTGGTGCAACTGGAGGCCAATGCGCTGGACTGGTTGCGCGAGTGGATGCAGTTTCCGGCGACAGCCCGCGGGCTGTTCACCACGGGCGGCTCGATGGCCATGTTCAACGCGATCGCCTGCGCCCGCGAAAAGCTGCTGGGCAACGACATCCGTTCCGGCACGCTGTACGTGTCTTCGCAATCGCACCACTGCATCGCCAAGGCCGCGAAGCTGGCCGGCATCGCGCACGATCGCGTGCGCGTCATCGACGTGGACACCGACTTCCGCATGCGTGTGGACGATCTCGAACGCGCCATCGCGGCGGATCGCGCGGCCGGGCTCAAGCCGTTCATGGTGTTCTCCACCGCCGGCACCACCAACACCGGCGCCGTCGATCCGATCAACGCCGTGTCCGATCTGGCCGCGCGCGAGGGCCTGTGGCACCACGTGGATGGCGCCTACGGCGGCTTCTTCCACATGGTGCCGGCACTGCGACCCCTGCTGGCCGGCTTGCCGCGCGCGGACTCGCTCACCCTCGATCCGCACAAGGGTTTGTTCATGCCTTACGGCACCGGCGCGTTGCTGGTCCGCGACGGCGAAGCGCTGCGCGCCTTGCATTCATCGACCGCCGGCTACCTGCCCGACAACCAGAGCGAGTTCTACGATCCGGCGCAATACGGCCCGGATCTGTCGCGCGGCTTTCCCGGCCTGCGCATCTGGCTCACCCTGAAGTTCTTTGGCGCCGCGCGTTATCGCGCCGCGCTGGCCGAAAAGCGCGAGCTGGCCGTCTGGGCGGCCGAACAGATTTCACGCATTCCAGGCATCGTGATGGACGCCGCGCCACAACTTTCCTTGTTCGCCTTCCATCTCGAAGGTCCGGGACTGGACACACCCGCGGCACAGAACAGCGCCACCCGCCTGCTGATGGCTCGAATCACCGCCCGCGGCCAGATCATGCTCACCGGGGCCACGGTCGGCGAGCGATACCTCGGACGCGTATGCGTGCTGAGCTTCCGGACCCGGCGCGCCGAGATGGCACTCTGCGTACAACAGCTGGCCGAAGAAGTCGCGAAGCTACTCGCCGACCCTGTGAACAAGTAGGCATCGACGCCACTTCCGCGCCTGCTTTCCTTCCCCCGCGATGCAGGGGAAGCGACGGCACGGTCGCGATTCTGCGCGCGGCGCAGTGGTTTCCCTTCCCCCGCGAAGCGGGGGAAGGTGCCGAAGGCGGAAGGGGGCGCTCTTGATCTTCATGCGGCACAGCAAAAGCCCCCCATCAGCCCTCCAGGCAGCTTCCCCCGCTGTGCAAGGGAAGCGAAGGCACGGTCGCGATCCTGCGCGCGGGGCAGTGGTTTCCCTTCCCCCGCGCAGCGAGGGAAGGTGCCGAAGGCGGAAGGGGGCGCTCTTGATCTTCATGCGACACAGCGAAAGCCCCCATCAGCCCTTCGGGCAGCTTCCCCCGCTGTGCTGGGGAAGCGAAGGCACGGTCGCGAGCATGCGTGCGGCGCATTTGCTTTCCTTCCCCTGCGCAGCGGGGGAAGGTGCCGAAGGCGGAAGGGGCGCTCTTGATCTTCATGCGGCACAGCAAAAGCCCCCCATCAGCCCTCCGGGCAGCTTCCCCCGCTATGCAGGGGAAGCGAAGGCACGGTCGCGATCCTGCGCGCGGCGCAGTGGCTTTCCTTCCCCCGCGCAGCGGGGGAAGGTGCCGAAGGCGGAAGGGGGCGCTCTTGATCTTCATGCGACACAGCAAAAGCCCCCCATCAGCCCTCCGGGCAGCTTCCCCCGCTGTGCAGGGGAAGCGAAGGCACGGTCGCGAGCATGCGTGCGGCGCAGTGGCTTTCCTTCTCCTGCGTAGCGGGGGAAGGTGCCGAAGGCGGAAGGGGCGCTCTTGATCTTCATGCGACACAGCGAAAGCCCCCATCAGCCCTTCGGGCAGCTTCCCCCGCGTGCAGGGGAAGCGACGGCACGGTCGCGATCCTGCGCGCGGCGCAGTGGCTTTCCTTCCCCTGCGTAGCGGGGGAAGGTGCCGAAGGCGGATGGGGGTGCTCTTGATCTTCATGCGACACAGCAAAAGCCCCCCATCAGCCCTCCGGGCAGCTTCCCCCGCTATGCAGGGGAAGCGAACGTCACGTCGCGGCCGTGCATATGGCGCGGTTATCCCCCTCGCAAGCGGCGCGGCTTTTTCGGCTTCGGCAAGGGCAGCGCTGTCGACGTTGCCAGCAACAGCTCTCTCAAGATGTCCGGCTCATCCAGCAGCTCGTCGGCAACCGGATAATCCTTGGCGCCCGGATACGGCGGGCCCTGCGGAAGATCCGGTGCCAGCGTCTTGGAGGCCGAACTGGGCTTGATGAAAAGACTGTTGTCGCAGGCAAAAGCGACCAACTTGCCCGCGTGATGGAGCGCGTACTCGCCAAACAGCTTCTTGTACGTGAGCGCGTCGCCAAGGTCGGCCTGCTCCAGGACGTAGTCCACGAAAGTCTTGTCGGTTGCCATTGCTTGCTACCTCTGGCGAAACGTTTGTGTCTCCACGAATAGGGCGTGTCAGACCTGGACTCTGTGCGATGACGATCAGATCCCCCTTGACCTGCCACTCAGTGCGCCCAGGAACTTCCACACCATTGACTCTCACACGGCACACCATCGCCGTCGCCATCCATTTCTGTGCCGGGGCATTGTTTGATGAAATAGGTCGCCTCGGCGCACGACGTCATCTGGGAGCATCGTGTGCGTCCATCACATCGCGACCCAAGTGAGGCCGGTGCCCGCGTGGGATGAGCGATGGATTGCCCGACGGGCGCCGGCGGTGTGATTCGATCAGCCACCAGCCTGGCATAGGCATACCAACCCAGGGCGGCCACAAGCAACACGCTGATCAAGGTGACAAGTTGGCCTCGCTCAACTGCTGTGGCTGGTTTTGGATCAGAGCGCTTCGCTTCGGGAGTCCGTGTGCCGGGTCGCATTACGCGCAGCGCCTGCTTCTTGCCGTCTGCGCGCTGGTCGATGTCGAACGAGATGAATTCGCCGACTCGCGGGCGAACGTTGTCACACGGAAAGGCGGAGACGTGGACAAAAACTTCCTCGGTGCCGGAGGACGGTTCGATGAAACCGAACCCTCGCTCGTCGTTCCAGTTCACAAGCTTGCCGTGAGTTCGCATATACAGGTCTCCGACTCCTGAATGTCGCGGCATATGACGATGCGAACCTGGTTGATGGGAAGCGCAGGCGTGGTGGCCAGGCTTCCGCCCCGCGCACGTCGTCTATGGATGAAAGCCGGCCAACAGCTTGTCCATGACCGGATCCATCTTCGCCTTCGTGCCTCTCCACTTGCCCATGTCGAAGCCACCCTTGCCGTTGAGGTGATAGGTGGCAGACGCTACCAGCCGGCCGTGTTCCGTAATGCGTATTTCGGCGTGGGAGAGGTAGGGCTTGAAGTCCCACGACCGAAGTGCGGTGTAGTCGACCACGTATTCGCAGGATGCGGGCGGATTGCCGTCGTACACTTCCGCCGCAATGCCGTGGCGCTGAAATCCGTCCTGCATCACCATGACGAAATCGTCGACCTTCACGGCAGGATTGGTGTGAATGCATACGCGCTTCATGGCAATACTGGCGTCGACCGGTTTCACTTTCACACTGGTGCACGCCGCGAGTGCCAGCATCAAGCTTGCTGCAAGCAAGTACTTCATCTTATTCCCCTGTTTTCAGCGAATCCGATCGCCGACCGGAAAATAATAGTGGCGACGGAAGTGGTTTGCACCTCAAGCCGACACATCAACGTGGCATCGCCGCCATCCTCAGCAGCACGCCCGCCAGACTCTTGAGATCCTGCACGTTATGCGCGGCCACCCGCCGGAGGTTCCGGGCCGAGCCACCGCGCAAGTAGGTGAGCCATGCCGCGGGGGCTTCGGAGCCGGGCAGGTCGTCTTCGCGCACCACGCCGAGCAACTGGCGTTCGGCGGTGGCCAGGCGGCAATTGGGCCATTGCTGTTTCCAGTGGCGGCGTACCGGATGCAGCAAATCCAGATGACCCAGGCCAGCCAGCGGATTGGGCAGGCGGGCGAGGCGGTAGCGGGTGGCCAGCAGCGGCGCGTCGTAGCATTTGCCGTTGTAGCTGACGAGCACGGTGTCTTCGTTCAACCATTCGGCGAACCGGCGCAGCATCGCTGTCTCTGCCGCCATCGTGGTGAGGGTGAGTTGGCGGATGCGGAAGCGGCGGTCGATCCAGTCGGCGGCGCCGATCATGAAGGCGCGGGTGCCGGTGCCGCCGGCCAGGCCGGTGGTCTCGGTGTCGAAATGCAGCAGGCGCTGGTGATGGACTGGCTCCATCCGGGCGAAGCCGGCATCGATGATGGCCGGCGGGTCGAGCCAGTCGGCGAACTCTTCGGTGTAGCGCAGGCCCGGCGCGATCTCGACGCCGGGCACATCGCGGTCACTGGACGACAGCGTGCTCGGGCCGCGTTTCTGTTGCGCGTGGCGCTGCAGAAGGCGGCGCAGCTCCGGGGAGAGCACCCGTTGGGGTGCGGGAACGATTGCGCTGGCGGTAGCGCGGGGAGGTTGCGGCGGGGCAGGTGCCAACGTCGCCGAAGCTCGGCCAGCTTCCGCGCGCAGCTTGCGCATCCGCTCGGCGAGCACGCTCACAGTGCCACCAGCAAGGCCAGCACGCGCAGCGCCAGCGCTTTGGGCGTGGCCGCGGCCGCGTCGTCGACAGCCAGTTCGTCGGCGGCCAGCACCGGGCCTACGCAGGCAGGACAGCCGGCGCGGCAATCGCAGCGCTCGATCAGGGTGACGGCCTTGGCCACCAGATCTTCGCGGCGCTGGAACAGCGGCTCGCTGTGACCGATGCCGCCCGGAAACGCATCGTACAAATACACAGTCGGTGTGAACGGCGCATCCGGTGCCAGTGCGGCCGGCTGGCCGTCGCTGCCGCGCAGTTGGCCGCGGCCGCTGAGGTCGGCGCTGACAAACCAGGCGCCGTCGCCGCTGCCCACGGATTTCTGCAGGTCGCGCGCTTCGGCCATCACCGCCACCGTGGCCACGATGTGCAACGCGTATGCGGCGCCGAGGAAACCATCCAGCGCCTGCTGGCGCTGCTCGAACGCGGCCTCCAGCACCGCCTGCGGCAATTGCCACCACACCGCCGTGGTGTGGAGTTCCTGGTCGGGCAGGTTGACCGGGCCGTAGCCGATGTTTTCGTGCGAGTAGAAGCGGATCTTCTTGTAGCCGGGCACGCGTCGCACCACGTGTACCTCGCCGTGGTGGGCGTGACCGCATCCAGCGTGCGAGCTGTCGAAGCAGTCCAGCACCTTGAGCTTGGTGTAGTCGATCGCGTCGGTGTAGTAATCGACCTGGGTGCGCGTGACATAGGCCTTGCGGCCTTCCCAGTCCAGCCGTTCGACCTGGTAGGGCAGCGACTGGATCATGTGGATCGCGCCTTCATACAAAGTCACCGCCGCAGCGGAATAATCGACTTCGGCGATGATGGTCTGGCGTCCGTCGGTGCGGTCGACCACCACGAAGTTGCCATCGGCGACCGAGCGCAGCGACACCGCGATGGCGGGGTAACTGTCGGCGATCCATTCCCAGCGATCGCCCTCGCGATGCAGTACGCCTTCCTCGCCCAGCAGGTCCAGCCAGGGCGTGGCGACCTCGGTGCCGAACATCTCGTCGCCTACGAACGGCAGCTCGAAAGCGGCGCAGCGGATGTGGTCGAGCAGGATCAGCGGTTGGTCGGGCTGGATGCGTGCGTGTTCCGGCGTGGCGTCCTGGAAGAACTCGGGGTGGCGCACCAGGTATTGATCGAGCGGATCGGAGCTGGCCACCAGCACGCCCAGCGCGGATTGCTGGCGCCGCCCGGCACGCCCGAAGCGCTGCCAGGTGGCGGCGACCGAACCGGGGTAGCCGTTGAGCACCACCACGTCGAGGCTGCCGATGTCCACGCCCAGCTCCAGCGCCGATGTGCTGACCACGCCGTCGATGCTGCCTTCACGCATCGCCCGCTCGGCCGCGCGACGCTCCTTCGGCAGGTAACCGCCGCGATAGGCGCGGATGCGTGGCGGCTTGCGCGGATCGTGGTCGAACACGTCCTTCAGGTACTTGGTCAGCACCTCGACCATGCTGCGCGACTGTGCGAACACCAGCGTCTTCATGCCCGACTTGATCGCCAGCCGGGCAATCCGGTTGGTCTGCGAACGCGCCGACGCGCGCAGGCCCAGATCGGGATTGACCACCGGCGGGTTCCACAGCAGCACATGCTTGTCGCCGGTCGGCGCGCCGCTTTCGGTGATCGCGGTGACGACGTCCTCGATCAGTGCCTCGGCGTGTTCGCGCGGGTTGCCGATGGTCGCCGAGCACAGGATGAACTGCGGCGTCACGCCGTAGAACGCGCACACGCGCTTCAGCCGACGGATCACGTTGGCCACGTGCGAGCCGAACACGCCGCGATAGGTGTGCACCTCGTCGATCACCACATAGCGCAGGTTCTCGAAGAACTGCGCCCACTTGGTGTGATGCGGCAGGATCGCCTGGTGCAGCATGTCCGGGTTGCTGACCACGATGTCGCCGTGCAGACGGATGGCCTGGCGCGCATCGCCCGGCGTGTCTCCGTCGAACGTGAACGCCTTCACGCCCAGCTCGCCGGCCTGGTTCAACTCCAGCAGCTCGGCCACCTGGTCCTGCGCCAGCGCCTTGGTCGGAAACAGATACAGCGCCTTCGCGCGATTCTGCATGGCCGCGCTGATCACCGGCAGCGTGTAGCACAGCGACTTGCCCGACGCGGTGGGCGTGACGATAGCCACGTGCGCGCCAGACCGGGCCGCATGCCACGCCTGCGCCTGGTGGCTGTAGAGCTGGTCGATGCCGCGCGTGCGCAGTGCGTTGGCCAGCGCCTCGGGCAGGTCCTCGGGCAACGGTGCGAACGCGCCTTCGCGCCCGGGCACCACGAATGCTCCGGTGATGCGCGCTGCATAGCGTTTGGATAGCCGCTGGGCCAGTGATCGGCCGTCACCCGGATCGCGCAATACAAGCTCGTCGGTGGCGTAACGGTCGGGCAGGGCATTCATCGGTCGGCATCCACGGGGGTATCGCCCGATTAGGCCGGGAAGTCGTCTCACCGCGTGAGACGTCGGCCGCCTGAACCTGGGCAGACAGGGTCCGAACAAGCCGTTGTCCGGCGAACGCCGCGATCCAGTGCCTGCGCAACTGCATGAAGGCGCTGGATTCCAGTATTCGCCGGAAAGACGGGCAAAGGTCTGGATCGGCCTGTCCCCGCAGCGTCGCTCATCACCGGAGGGCTGCCAGCGCTGACGAAGGGGAAACGGGATCATGTGGACCAGTTGCCGCCGGCACCCGAAGCATTCATTTACCGGACATCGCTGAACTGACACACTCGCCGATTTGGCAGCAGGAGCCTTGCGTGCATCCCGACCCAGCCGACCGTCACGCGTGCCGCCCTCGCGCCGCCGCGCGCATCCTTCCGGTGCTGGCGCTCGGGTTCGGTCTGCTCGGCGTACCGGCACAGGCGGCGGCCCATTCGATGTCGCGCGGGCCGCTGAAAATCCGCATATTCAACGACCGCATGACGCTCGCCATGACCGGGCATCCCCAGGTGTACCTGCACGGCGAGATCGACGCCCATGCGCCGCAACGGTTGCAGGCGATGGTCCAATCCGGGCGCATTCCACCCGGTTCGGACGTCTATCTCAGCAGCGACGGCGGTGACGTGACGGCGGGCATCGCGCTGGGCCGTCTGTTCCGCAAGCAGGGCATGGCCACCCACCTGGGTACGCCGCGGCTTCCGAAACACGCCAGCGTGGCCGCCAAAACCGCCGTATGCGTCGACGCCTGTGTCTATGCCTGGTTGGGCGGCCTGTATCGATGGGCGCCCAGCGGCAGGGATCGCATGGGTTTTAGTCACGATGCGCTCACCCACAGCAACTCGACCGCCACCCCGTCGCGTGTAACCGCGTTCCTGACGGCCATGGGCATCGACGCCCGCCAGCTTGCCGCGGCGGCGGGCAGCCCCGCATCCGGCATCGCCTGGATCACGGCGGACCGACTTATCGCCACCGGACTGGCCAACAACGGCAAGCTTCCGTTGACCGTCACGGCGCAGTTGTCCTCGCCGATCCCCACCCTGGAACTTCGACAGACCGGCCGGCGCGGAAGCCATCGGCTCACGATCCAGTGCCAGCCCGGAAAGACCACGGTCACCGCGTTCGATGAAGTGGGCAGCGAGCGCGCCCGGCAAATTGCCGCGCGCCATGCGCGCTCGTATTTCCAGCTCGATGACAAGGCCATCCTGGGCAGCCCCGACAACGGCACCACGGTGGAAGGCAACGCGCTGGTGATCCGACGTTCCTATCCACCGGCCGACCTGGTGGACCTGGTGTCCGCATGGAAATTCGGTGCATGGGTCGACGGACGCAACGACGCCTTCCGCGATGGTTTCAGCCTGCCCATCCATGTGGTGCACAAACAGCTCAGCGAATATTTCTACGCTTGCTGGCGCGCCGCGCCGTGGGCACCGCGCACCCGGAAGACAGGCTGAGCAGGGCGACGCTGACCGGATAATGCCGCCCACCGCATTGCCGCGTGCTCGCCGAGCAGGCAAGGTGGCACCCATGAGCGACGACAGCCCCACTTCACACCCCGATCCCGACGCAGCCTTGCTGGAAATCGACGATGCCAGCGTGATGCGCGGCGACCAGCGCGTACTGGACGGACTGACGCTGCGCGTGGCCGCGGGTCAGCACACGGCGATCCTCGGGCCCAACGGCTCGGGCAAGTCGAGCCTGGTGAAACTGGTGGCGCGCGAGCTGTATCCGATGGCGCGTGCCGACGGCCGCGGCAGCGTGCGCATCTTCGGCCGCGAGCGCTGGCACGTCGAGGCTTTGCGCGGGCTGCTCGGCATTGTTTCGCCCTCGGTACAGCGCGACTACGCGAGCCATCCGCCGCTGGAAGTGTTCGACGCCGTGCTGTCCGGCTTCTTCGCCACGCGTGGCGTCACCGACCGGCAAGTGCCCACGGCCGCGATGCGTGAGCGCGCGCGGGAAGCCCTGCAGCACATTGAGGCCAGCCACCTGGTGGGACGGGCGATGGCCACGTTGTCCACTGGCGAAACGCAACGCGTGTTGATTGCACGCGCCCTGGTGCATCGACCCCGCGCCCTGCTGATGGACGAACCAGGCGCCGGCCTCGACATGGTCAGCCGCCGACAACTGCTGGAGAGCCTGCGCCAGATCGCGCGGCAGGGAACCACCTTGTTGCTGGTGACCCACCACGTGGAGGAAATCCTGCCCGAGATCGAGCAACTGATCCTGCTCCGCGATCGGCAGGTGCTGCAGCAGGGCCGCAAGGCCGAGCTGCTCACCGACGCAGCACTCTCCGCCGCTTTCGGTGCATCCATCCGGGTAAGCAGGCACGGCGACTACTACGCCGCGACACCCGCGTGAGACTTCAGGCGCGAGCCCGGTCGGTGCCATGAAGCCCGCGCGGCGGTATGCTCTGGCAAGGATCAGGGGGAATGGACGACCATGCGGGTTTGGCCAACAGCGTTTCTATCGTGCTGCGTGTGGGTTGCCGGTTGCAGCCCGGCACCGCCAGAGCAAAACAGGGGTCAGAGTGGACTTTGTGAATCATCTTTCTCAAAAAAGTGCACTCTGACCTGACCCCGGTTTTGATGCACTATGTCTGGCCGCATCGCGGCGTCTGGGCTATCGCGCGAATCATCGCTACATCGTGTTCCAGGTGTAGCCTCACACACTAGGCCTCGGCCCGGAGGTGTGGCGCGTGCTCGACAAGTGCCACCACATGCGAAACGTTGCGGAATATGAAGGCGTGCTGGATGTGGAGGCGCGCATCGTGACGGACCTGGTCGCGGCATGTGAGACGGTTGCGGCTAAGATTGCTGGATTGAGCGTTGGGGGATGATTCGCAGGTGATGGATATGTACGTGCCGCGGCGCCACCCTGGGGGCCAGATCAAGACGCGCGAACGCGTCCGCGACTTGGCGGAGGTCTATACCCATGAGCGTGAGGTCAACGCCATGCTGGACCTCATTCCCGACATGTTTCCTGCGGCATCCACCCGGCAGGTCGATGTAAAGTTTCTCGAACCCGCGTGTGGCTCGGGAAACTTTCTTGAGGAAATCCTGCGGCGCAAGCTCGCCGGCGTTCGCTTCAGTCGGGTCCGCTCGGTTCCTCGCTACGAGCATTGGTTGTTGCGCGCGTTGGCGTCCATCTACGGCGTGGATATTTGCGCCGACAACGTGGAGGAGTCCCGGCAGCGATTGATCGAGTTGCTGCGTTCGCACTACAACAACGATGCCAATACTGTCGCGCCTTCCGATGGCTTCGCTTCCGCGGCACGTGCCATTGTGGAGAGCAACATAATCCACGCGGACTTTCTCGCGGACGCAGCGACCACCGAAGTGATCGACTATCAGCCGGGGCGCGGCGGCGTGTTCATGCGGACCTGGTCGATGCTCGACGATTCCGCCCAGGCCAAGTGTGAGCCCGATCTATTCAACCCGGAGCCGGAACCCAAGCTCGATCAGGTGCCGGTGCATTACACCCAGCTCGCGGCCAATCCGGGGCCGACCCGATCCACCATGGTGACTGCCATCAGCAAGGGGGGCTGAGCATGCCGACCACAGTGCGACACAAGGATCACGTCCCAGACATTCTCGACTGCCTCGCGCAATTGTCCAATGACGAGGTGCCGACGCCGCCCAAGCTTGCCCGCGCCATGCTCGACCTGCTGCCTGCCGAGGTATGGTCGAAGCCGGACTACAAGTGGCTCGATCCGGGCTGCAAATCCGGCGTATTCCTGCGCGAAATTGCGGCGCGGCTGCTCGACGGACTGGCCGGGTGGCAGCCCGATTTTGAAAAGCGCCGCGAGCACATTTTTCGCCACATGCTCTATGGCAGTTCGGTCACCGAAATGACCGGGCAGATTGCGCGCCGCAGCGTTTACTGCTCGCGTGATGCATCAAGCGAACACAGCGTTGTGCGCTTCGAAAGCGAGTCTGGGAATATTGCGTTTATACCTACCGAGCACACGTTCAAGCATGGCCGGTGCAACGTATGCGGTGCACCGGAAGATCTGGAGCGCGGTGACAGACGCGAGAATTATGCCTATGCCTTTATCCATGGGACGTACCCGACCAAGGAGATGTCCGCCATGAAATTCGATGTGATTGTCGGGAACCCGCCGTATCAGGTGGGTACAGAAGGCTTTGGCGCCACCGCGTCGACGATCTATCACCAATTCGTGACGAAGGCGATCGACCTGGACCCGAGGTACATTCTGATGATTACCCCTTCGCGTTGGTTCAGTGGCGGCAAGGGACTCGACGAATACAGGGCCAAAATGATCGCTGACCGACGCATTCGAGTGCTGGTCGACAATCCCAAGATTTTTGACTGCTTTCCCGGGGTCAAGATACGTGGTGGAGTGTCGTACTTCCTTTGGGATCGCAACCATGTAAGCGACTGCGAGTTTTCGTCACGCGTGGATGGAGTAATCCGATCCACAATGCTTCGCGACCTTCGAGCGGGCGATGGGGTGCTTGTTCGGGACAACCGAGCGATAAGCATCATCCGCAAAGTCAGTGACGTGCAGGCGCGGGTTGAGTCTCAATGTACAGTCACAAAGCCGTTTGGCCTTACCATGCGGTCGAATTACCCAGGGAGCGTGTCAATTCCGTTTCCTGGGGCAGTTCCGCTGATCTACGCCACTAAAGTGGGCTACAGCCGCCCTGACCAAATCCAGCGTAATCACGAATTGATAGGTCGCTGGAAGGTTATTCTGCCGATGGCCTCCAGTGGAGACACGCCGGTGGATGGCGATGGCGACATCGTAGACGTTGTTCTGGGAGAACCGATTGCGCTCGCCCCCGGTTCAGCTTGCACCCAAACCTATTTCATTGTGGGGCTGTTCGATACTCGCGCTGAAACCGAGAACTTCGCGTACTACTTGGCTACCAAGTTTGTGCGCTTCCTGGTTCTTCAGCGCAAGACCACGCAGCATGTAACGCCCGACCGCTTCCGTTTCGTCCCGATGCTTGACATGAATCGCCGCTGGACTGACGAGGATCTTTACGACCGTTTCAAGCTCACGCAGGAAGAGCGCGACTACATCGAGAAAACCATCAAGCCGCGCAGCGTCAACCTGTCGCTCGACTCGCCGATTCCGGCCAGCCACCTCCCCGGCGGCGCAAAGTACCGGCCCGGTCCGGTGCGCGAGGAGGAGGACGAGTGACCAACCGCATCTACGCCTACACCGTAATCGGCAAGGACGATACGGATTGGCAGCGCACCATAGGGCACACGGTGACTGCGGGACGGGGCCTGATCAAGGTCGGGCAGACCACGAAGCGATCCGCGCGGGCACGTATCAGGCAGCAGCTCGGAACAGCCTACCCGGATCTGAAAGGCGTGAGCATTCTGCTTGACGAACCGGCCACTCGCGAAGATGGCAGCGAGTTCAGTGATCACGACGTGCACCATGCACTTGTCGCCGCTGGCATCAAACGACCGGGCGGTGAATGGTTCGAGGCCACGCTCGACGAGGTCAAGGCAGCGATCCACAAGGTCAGGACCGGTGCCGCTTTCGACCCGACCCGGACCGAAACTTTCAGGATGCGGCCGGAACAGAAGCAAGCGGTGGAGCGCACCGCTGAATACTTCCGGCGTCATGCGAAAGGCGAGGTAGGCGGCACGACCAATGGTCACGCGCCGAAGTTTTTGTGGAACGCCAAAATGCGTTTCGGCAAGACCTTCACCAGTTACCAGCTCGCCCGCGCGATGGGTTGGAATAAGGTGTTGGTGCTGACTTACAAGCCCGCCGTGCAGGCGGCGTGGCGCGACGACTTGCTCAACCACGTCGATTTTGCAGGTTGGCGTTTCATCGACCGCGACACTGCCATTCCCGAGCGGGTCAAGGCGGCCGACGCCAATGAACCGCAGGTCTGGTTCGCCTCGTTTCAGGACCTCAACGGTCGCACCGCCGACGGCCACATCAAGTTCCACAACGAATCGATCCATTTGATCGAGTGGGACGCCATTGTCATTGACGAGTACCACTTTGGTGCCTGGCGCGAATCGGCCCGTGACCTTTACGACCCGAGCGAATCGGATACGGCTGAGCGGGAAGAGCCGGACGAACAGGTCACCGATGACGACCTGGGCCTGAGCGCCAGACACTACCTCTACCTGTCCGGCACGCCGTTCCGTGCGATCACCAATGGCGAGTTCACCGAAGACCAGATCTTCAACTGGACGTACATCGACGAGCAGTCCGCAAAAGAACACTGGAACCAGACCGACGGTCCCAACCCCTACCGCGAACTGCCGCGCATGGAAATGTATTCCTACCGGATGGGCTCGGAGGCGGAGGCGTGGGCGGACGACGGCGAGTTCAATGGCTTTTCCCTCACCGAGTACTTCAAGGCGAGCCGGGTGGAATCGGTGGCCAAACTGACCGATCCGGGCGCCTGTGTTTTCGATGTTCCGGCACGAGTATCGGAGTTTCTGCAGATGCTGCGCGGCAAGCTGGCCGGGCAGATGAAGATGCAGGTGTTGGCGGCGGGCAAGAAGGCTCCGTTTCCCTTCGAGTCGCCCGATTTCGAGCATGCAGTAAAGAACACCGTCTGGTACATGGCCGACGTCGCCTCCTGTTACGCGATGCGCGACCTGTTGCACGAACACAAGTTTTTCAGCGATTTCGAAATCGTCGTCGCGGCGGGCAACGCAGCTGGTCAGGGCGCGGCCGCATTGCCGCCCGTCGAAGTCGCCATCGGCACGGCTGCCGGGAAAGGGCGCCATGGTTCCATCACGTTGTCCTGCGGCAAGTTGTTGACCGGCGTGACCGTACCCCAGTGGGGTGCGATCTTCATGCTGCGCTCGCTGAAATCGCCGGAGTCCTATTTTCAGGCCGCATTTCGGGTGCAGTCGCCGTGGGCACAACGCGACGCCGAGGGAAATCTGCAGGTCAAAAAGGAAACCTGCTACGTCTTCGAGTTTGATCCCAACCGCGCGCTGTCGCTGGTCGCCGAGTACGGCGTCCGCCTCGGCGGAACCGGCGAAGTCACGCCAGCGGAGGCAGTCGGCCAACTCATCAACTATCTGCCGATTTTCGCATTCGAGGGCGGCCAGATGCTCAAGCTGGATGCGCAGGCGGTGATGGACTGGGCCACTGCTGGCGTCGGCGCTTCCGCCCTGGCAGCCCGTTGGAATTCGCCGTTGCTGGTTGACGTCAACGAACACACGCTGGGTGCGATCCTTGAGTACCCAGACTTGCTGCAGGCATTGGAGCAGATCGAAGACTTCCGTGCGCTGGCGGAGAACGCCCAACAGGTCATCACGTCCACCAAGAACCTCAAGAAAGCGAAGCGAGAACAGGGTGGCCAACTGGATGAAGGCCAGAGGAAAGAGCAGTCAGAGACAGCCAAGAAGCGCAAGGAGATTCGCGAGAAATTGCAGAAGTTTCTCGCCAAGATCCCGGTGTTCATGTATGTCACCGAATTCCGCGAAGAAGCGCTCAAGCACGTCATCGAGTCGCTGGATTCCGCATTGTTCGAGCGGGTCACTGGCCTCACTGTCAGCGACTTCCAGCTGTTGAGCAAGCTGGGCCTGTTCAATCGCCAGCACATGGACGCAGCCATCTACCAATTCAAGGCATTCGAGGACGCGAGCCTGCACTATGCCGATGCCGTCAAGCCAATGCCCCATGATGTACGGTTTGGCCTCTGGGACACGACAGTTGCCGGCCACGTTGCAGATGATCCTGAAACGCCAGCGTGAGAGCACTGGCCAAGCGCCAACGACCAATTTTTTCGAATCCGAAGTGTGGGGCGATTGAGCCTGCTCCGATCTCGGACCGCGGCGTGTGGGCAAGTATCAGGGAGATGGTTGTATGAGCGACATGAAGACATGCTTCAAACGGGTGGACTACGACCTTTCCAATCTGCTGCATTACCTGGATGTTGGTGACATCGGCCTGCCTGATATCCAGCGGCCATTCGTGTGGTCCAATGCCAAAGTACGGGATCTTTTCGACTCGATGTATCGCGGCTTTCCCGTTGGCTATTTTTTGTTCTGGGAGAACGCCCAGACGAACGGCGCCAAACAGATCGGTGTGGGCAACAAGGTACACACCGCGCCTTCGCGGCTCATCGTGGATGGACAGCAGCGGCTCACGTCGCTGTACGCTGTGTTCCGTGGCAAGCAGGTCCTCGACGATGACTACCGCGAGCGGCGCATCGAGATCGCTTTTCGCCCACGCGACGGTCGCTTTGACGTGGCGGATGCTGCTATCAAGCGTGATCCCGAGTGGATTGCGAATATTTCCGACCTTTGGGCGTCGGGTAGCTCCAGCTTCAAGATGGTGAAGGAGTTCCTGAAGGGGCTGAGCGCCAAGACCACGTTGAGCGATGAGGAGGAGGAACAGATAAGCCACAGCCTCGACCGGTTGTTCGACCTGCAGAAATACCCGTTCACTGCACTGGAGATCGCATCCAGCGTAGACGAGGAGCAGGTGGCCGACATTTTCGTGCGTATCAACAGCGAAGGTGTGAAGCTCAATCAGGCCGACTTTCTGCTGACCCTGCTGTCGGTGTTTTGGGACGAGGGCAGAGCGGCACTAGAGCACTTTTGTCGCGCTTCACGTCAGCCACCGGCTGCCGGCAGTGATGCTTCGCCGTTCAATCATTTCATCGAGCCGGACCCGGATCAACTGCTGCGTGTGTCGGTCGCGTTGGGCTTTTCACGCGGCCGCCTGAAAAGCGTGTACCAGGTGCTGCGCGGCAAGGATTTGGACACGGGCCAGTTCTCTGCTGCTCACCGGGACACTCAGTTTCAGGTATTGCAGCAGGCGCAGGCGAAGGTGCTGGATCTGACCTGCTGGCATCAGTTCCTGAGCGCGCTGATTGGTGCCGGCTTCCGTAGCCGTGAAATGATCTCCTCGCAGATGGCGCTGGTGTATGCCTACGCGTTCTATCTCATCGGCCGCACCCAGTGCAAAGTCCCCGAACACCAGCTACAGAAGGTGATCGGGCGCTGGTTCTATTTCGCCAGCCTTACCGGTCGCTACAGCAGCTCGCCGGAGTCTGTGATGGATGGGGACCTTAACCGGCTGCGGGGCGTATGTTATGCCGGACAGTTCATTGGAATTCTTGATGAGCTGATGACCAACCAGCTGACCCGCGACTTCTGGGCAATCACTTTGCCGGCCGCGTTGAACAGTTCGTCCGCGCGCAATCCGGAGTTGTTCGCCTACGTTGCCGCACAAAACCGTCTGAATGCGCCGGTACTTTTCTCGCACAAAAAGGTGAGCGAACTGCTTGATCCCGCCCTGAAGACCAAGAAGAAGTCGCTGGAACGGCACCATCTGTTTCCTGTGGCGTGGCTGCAGAAGGAAGGCGAGGAGGACCGCAAGATCATCAACCAGATGGCGAACTATGCATTGCTGGAATGGCCGGACAACATCGAGATCAGTGACGACCCGCCGACTGAATATGTGCCGAAGATCAAGGCTCGTTTTAGCGTCGAGGATTGGAAATGTATGCATGAGCTGCATGCGCTGCCGGTGGACTGGCAGTTGATGTGCTACGCCGACTTTCTGGTGGAGCGGCGCAAGCTGATGGCCGATATCGTCCGGCGTGGTTTTGAGACGTTGTTGTAATGCGAAAAGGTGCAGCACCCCCAGGACCGGAAACCGCCGTTCGGCGCGTGGATACTGTCCCTTGTCAGCCCGACACTATTTCCCAAGTAAGCAGAAAATGGCATCAGCGACAATAAAAGTGACTTGAGGTGGGCGGCGTGCTGGCAGTTTCGCCTGATGTGTTGCGAAAATCCCGAAAGCGCACTCGATCGGTTTGCACCACCCAGCTACCACTCCAGCATGATCTTCCCGATATGCTCACTGCTCTCCATCAGCGCATGCGCCTTGGCCGCCTCGCGTGCCGGGAATACCTGATGGATCACCGGTTTGGCCTTGCCTGATTCCAGCAGCGGCCACACGCGCTCATGCAGCTGCCTGGCCAATGCGGCCTTGAACGCGACCGGTCGCGCGCGCAGGGTGGAGCCGGTGATGGTGAGTCGGCGCAGCATGATCTGCATGGCATTGATCTCGGCCAGCTTGCCGCCCAGGGTGGCGATCAGCACCAGTCGGCCGTCTTCGGCCAAGAGCTCCAGTTCGCGCGGGATGTAATCGCCGGCGACCATGTCCAGGATCACGTCCACGCCGCGCCCGTCGGTGTGCTTTTTCACTTCCTCGACGAAGTCCTGCTCGCGGTAGTTGATGGCGTGGGCGCCGAGCTTTTCGCAGGCCGCGCATTTTTCGGCGTTGCCGGCAGTGGCGAAGACGCGGTGGCCGAGCGCGTGCGCCAGCTGGATGGCGGTGACGCCGATGCCGCTGGAGCCGCCCTGGACCAGCAGCGATTCGGGCTTGCCGCCTGCGCCGGTGCCGAGCCGGCCGCGATCGAACACGTTGCTCCATACGGTGAAGTAGTTTTCCGGTAGCGCGGCCGCCTCCAGCAAGCTCAGGTCGCCGGGAATCGGCAGGCATTGCAGCAGCGGCACCACGGCGTATTCGGCGTAGCCGCCGCCGGTGAGCAGCGCGCACACCGGGTCGCCGCGCTCCAGGGCGAACGGGTTGTCGCCGCTCATGTCGCCCTCGACCAGTTCGCCGGCCACCTCCAGCCCAGGCAGGTCGGAGGCGCCGGGTGGCGGGGCGTAGTTGCCTTGGCGCTGGGATACGTCCGGCCGATTGACGCCGGCTGCCGCCACCCTGATCAGCACCTCGCCCGGACCCGGCCGGGGGATCGCGCGCTCCGTCAGTTGCAGGACGTCTGCGGCGCCGGGTTCGGTGATTTCGATGGCTTGCATGGTGGCCATGGGGGCTCCGGGGTGTGGTCAGGCTGGCGTGTCGACAAGTACCAGCTCCGCGTCTTCGACGGCGGTGATGCGCAGCTCCCGCTCGTCGCGGATGGCCGCACCGTCGCGTGTTTCGATGCGCGTGCCGTTGATGTCGACAATGCCGGTGGAGGGCACCAGATAGGCGTAGCGGCCGGCGTCCAGGGCATGGACGATACTCTCGCCCGCCTTCAAGGTGGCCCCCGACACCCGCGCATCGGTGCGCAGGGGCAGGGCATCGCCGTCGCCGGGGGTGCCGCTGGCGAGGGTGACGAAGCGCCCGGAGCGGTCGCCCTTCGGGAACGGTCGCGCGCCCCACGAGGGTCGCTGGCCGTGCTGGTCGGGGATGATCCAGATCTGGAAGATGCGGGTGGCGTTCGACTCCATGTTGTATTCGGAGTGGGTGATGCCGCTGCCCGCGCTCATCACCTGCACGTCGCCGGCCTCGGTGCGGCCTTCGTTGCCCTGGTTGTCGCGATGGGTGATCGCGCCTTCGCGCACGTAGGTGATGATCTCCATGTCGGCGTGCGGATGCGGCGGGAAGCCGGTGCCCGCGGCGATGGTGTCGTCGTTCCACACGCGCAGGGCGCCCCAACCCATGCGCTTGGGGTCGTGATAGCCGGCAAACGAGAAGTGGTGTTTCGCCTTGAGCCAGCCGTGGTCCGCGCCGCCCAGGCTGTCGAAGGTTCTGCGTTCAATCATGATCTGTGCTCCGCTCCGTTTTCCGTGCGCCACATGCGCGTGACCACATGATGAGGTCGGGCCTGGCGTCACGGAATGCACGTCAGGGAAACAGTCAGTTCGCGAATCGGCGAATGCGCCGGCAGGGGCGACCTGCCGGACGAGACGCTAGGCCGCCTTGCCTGCCGCGTCCAGCGCGCTGAACTGTTCGTCGGTCAGTTCGATCCTGGCGGCGGCGACATTCTGTTCCAGGTGTTCGACCTTCGAGGTGCCGGGAATCGGCAGCATGACCGGGCTGCGCTTGAGCATCCAGGCCAGGGCAAGCTGGCTGGGCGAGGCATCGTGTTCCTTCGCCAGTTTCTCCAGCAGCGAACCAGGCTTCACCAGGTGGCCTGAATCCAGTGGCGCCCACGGAATGAAGCCGATGCCGTGCTTCTCGCAATACTCGAGCACGTCTTCGCTGGCGCGGTTGACCAGGTTGAAGCGGTTCTGCACGGTGGCGACCTTGAAGTGGTTGGACGCGGCGATGATGTCCTCCACCGAGACTTCGCTGAGGCCGGCGTGCGCGATGAGGCGATCATCCAGCAGCGACTTGATCGCCGAGAACTGTTCGTCGCGCGGCACCTTGTCGTCGATACGGTGCAGTTGCCACAGGTCGATCCGCTCCACACCCAACTGCCGCAGGCTCTTGTGCGCCTGCTGGATCAGGTATTCCGGCCGACCCAGCGGTATCCACTGGTCCGGCCCGGAACGGGTGAGGCCGCCCTTGGTCGCGATCACCATGTTCTCGTACGGATGCAGCGCTTCGCGCAGCAGCGGCTCGGCCACATCCGGGCCGTAGGCGTCGGCGGTGTCGATGAAATCCACGCCCAGCTCCGGCAGCCGCTGGAGGGTGCGGATGCACTCGGCGCGATCGGCCGGTTCGCCCCAGATGCCGCGACCGGTGACGCGCATGGAGCCAAAGCCAAGGCGATGGACGGTCAGCTCGCCGTCAATGGAGAACGTGCCGGAAGCGGCTGCGGGTTTGTCGGCCATGGAGAATCCTGATGCGGTAGTGAGATCAAGACGAGAGCCTAGCGCGGTGCGTGTCCACGGCAGGTCTCCGGTTCGTGCGTACCGTGTTATGCGCGCCGTGTTGTGCGCGCGCTCAGTCGGCGTCGCTGCGCACCTGCGCGTGGCTGATCAAGGCGAAGATCAGGCTCCCACCGACAATGTTCCCGGCCAGCGTCGGCAGGGCGAACTGCGTGATGCAATCGAGCAGGGCCAGGCGTCCGTCGAATACCAGATACATCGCTTCGACCGAGCCCACGATGATGTGGGTAAAGTCGCCCATGGCGATGACATAGGTGGTGAAGAGGATGATCATGAAGCGCGAATTCTCGGCGGCGGCCAGCATCCACACCATCATCGAGATCAGCCAGCCTGCCAGGATGCCCTTGGTGAACATCTGCCAGGCCGAATTGGTCATCAACTCTTCGCCGACCTCGACAAAGGCTTTCTCGGTGGCGGCGTCGAACTGATCCAGGTGCAACAGCCCGAACGCGAACAGCGAGACGCCGACCAGGTTGCCGACCAGCACCACCGACCACAAGCGCATGAAGCAGCGGAATTTCTCGGCCGTGGGCTCGGTCATCACCGGCAGCACGGCGGTCATGATGTTCTCGGTGAAGAGTTGCTGGCGCGACAACACCACGAGAAGGAATCCCAGCGGATAACCCAGCGATTCAAGCAGAAAGCCGCCGGGCAGGTCGCCGACATAGCGCCGCAAGACGCCGCGTGCCAGCAGCGAGAAGCCCATCGACAAGCCGGCTGCCAGTGACGACCAGGCCAGCGCGCTCACGCTGCGCTTGAGTTCCTGCTCGCCATTGCTGCGGATGATCTCGTGCAGCACCGCCACCCTTGGCGGCCGCTTGCGCTCGACCTCGACCTTCTCGTCGTGCGAAAGGGCAAAACCGTCGTCTCCGTCGGCTTTATTCCGGTCGTCGGGCTCTTTGTCGGCTGTTTTGGTGGGCGGCGCGCTCATCTGTGATCCGAGACCTGTCTGTTGAACGATGCAGGGCCGGACACCAGAACCGGCCGAACGACCGAGGACATCCGAACTCCCGTGGACGCTGCCGCACATCGAGCGGAAGCGCGCGTACCCACAAGACAACGAATGCGCGCAAGCCCGCGTGAAGATCAGGCGGCCGCGGGCGCAACGACACCCAGGTGGGACATTGCGGACGACCCGGCGACGGCGCGTCCCGGTGCTGACCCTTCAGCAGACGACTGGCGCCTGCCGTCACTTGGTGGCGGGCACCAGATATCCCGCCGGCAGTGCAGCCTCGTCCCGCATCGCCCGCATGTACCGATCGCGCAGCATGGTTTGCCGACTGACCATCGGAATCTTGCGGCCGGCGATGAAGACCTGATCCGGTGCGCTGGACAGCTCCAGCGGATCGGCGTTCCAGACCACCAAGTCGGCCAGCTTGCCTGGCTCCAGTGTGCCCAGGTCCTTGTCCATGCCGTAGATCTGCGCCGGGTTCAACATCAGCGCCTTGAGCGCATCCAGCCAGGGCAGGCCGTTGGCGACGGCGTTGCCGGCGGCCTGGGTGACGTTGCGGGCGTTGTGGGTTTCGCCGGTGGCGAAGGCGATCAGCACGCCGGCCTGTTGCAGCCGTGCGGCGTTCTCCAGGGTGGAACCCAGTGATTCGAAGTGGGAGGGCAGGTCCTCCAGCGGATTGAGCAGCACCGGCACCTTGGCCCTGGCCAGTTGATCGGCGACCATCCACGCCTCGGCGCCGCCGGAGACGACGAGTTTCAGCTTGAAGTCGCGGGCCAGCCGCAGCGCCGCCTCGATATCGCTGGCGCGCTCGACGTGGATCACCAGCGGCATGCTGCCGTCCAGCACGGGGCGCAGCGCTTCCAAATCCAGCCGGGTAAGCGTGTACGGGCGGCGCCTGTTGCTGGCGTAGGCGTTGGTGTTGGCGGCGTAGTCGCGGGCGTCCTGCAGCGCCTCGCGCAGCGCCAGCAGCGCGCTGGCGCGCGAACCACCAGCCAGTTTCGCGCCGGATTCGCCGAGCGTGGCGAACATCGCGGCCGGGTCGCGGTGGATGAAGCCCTCGGTGGAGCCCAGGTCGATGATGGCGCCACGACCGGCGATGATGTGCTCGTCGCTGTCGGTCGGCGATACCATCGCGCGGGTGACCCCGGCAATGCGGTTGACCGGGATCAGCACGGAGCGCGGGTTGATGGCGTCGGCGACGTCGAACGCGGCGCTGAAGCGTGATTTGCCGGCCGAGGCATCGCGGGTTTCAGCGACCGCCTCGACTTCCACGACGCCGAACTGGCTCTGCGGATCGAAGATGCCGGGCGTGACGATCTTGCCGGTGGCGTCGATGCGCTCGGCATCGGCCGGGATCCCGACGTCGGTGCCGACGGCGGCGATCCGGCCGTCCTTGATCAGCACCGTGGCGTGCTCGATCTTGCCGGCCTTGCCCAGCGTGTAGACCGTGCCGCCGCTGATTGCATAGGTTCCGCTGGCGGTGCTGGCGGTGTCGGCGTGGTTGGCGACGACAGCCTTGTCGGCATGGCTGTCCGGGTCCTTCGCGGGACTGCAGGCGACGCAGGACAGCGCCAGCAGCATCATCAGGTATTTCATGGCGCGTCCTCCCCGGCCAGGTCGTCGGTGGCGGTCGGCTTCACCAAGCTGCCGAGCATGAAGTCCGACTTCGACTGCCGCGCTGGATCGGCGCGGTCATAGACCACGGCGCCGTCGAGGAATACCTTTTCGGTGTGCGCGTACACGCTGAACGGGTCGGCGCTCCAGAGCACCACGTCGGCATTCTTGCCCGGTTCCAGCGAACCGATGCGGTCGGCCAGACCCAGCGCCCTGGCCGGGTTCAGCGTCATCCACATCACCGCATGCGCCTTGCTGGTGCCGAGCCCGGCTTGCCGGCCCGCGGCCCAGGCCTTGGCCACCTCCTGGTTGAGGCGCTGGATGCCGTTGGGATCGTCGGAATGGATCAAGGCACAGGCACCGCCCGCGTCGGTCATCGCCAGGTTGGCGCGAATGCCATCCCAGGCCTCCATCTTGAAGCCCCACCAGTCCGCCCAGACCGCGGCGCAGGTATCGGTTTTCGCCAGCAGTTTCGGAATCTTGTAGGCCTCGACGGCGTGATGGAACGCGGTGATCCTGAAGTTGAACTCCTTGGCGACATCGAGCAGTGCGGCCATCTCGTCGGAGCGGTAGCAATGCATCTGGATCAGGATCTTGCCGTCCAGCACTTCGGCCAGCGTTTCCTTGCCGAGGTCGCGCTTTGGTGGTGAGCCGGCCTCGGCGGCGCCCTTGGCCTTGACCTTGGCCTGCCACGCCTTCCATTCGCGGTCGTAAGCCTGGGCGTCGGCAAACGCCTGCCGGTAACCGGCGACGTTGCCCATGATGGTGGAGGGGAACTGATGCCGGCTGCCGTAGACGCGCATCGGGTTTTCGCCGCAGGCCATCTTCAGGCCATAGGGCGCGTTCGGGAACTTCATCGCCTGCACGGTGGTTGCCGGCACGTTCTTCAGCACCACGCCGCGCCCGCCGATCAGGTTGCCCGAGCCGGGGAGAATCTGCAGCGTGGTCACGCCACCGGCGCGGGCCGTGTTGAAGCCGGGGTCCTGCGGCCAGACCGAATGTTCGGCCATCACCTGCGCCGTGTTCGGGTTCGTCATCTCGTTGCCCTGGCCGGTCACGGCGACCGAGGGCGACGGATAGACGCCCAGGTGCGAATGCACGTCGATCAGGCCGGGCGTGACGTACTTGCCCTTGGCATCGATGACCACCGCGCCTGCCGGCGCCTCGACCTGCTTGCCGATCGCGGCGATCTTGCCGTCACGCAGCAGGATCGAGCCGTCGTCGATGCGCTCGCCGGTACCGGTGTAGATCATGGCGTGCGTGATCAGCGTGGTCTGCGCGGGCAGGGGCTGGTACGTGGACGGGAACGCATCCGGCGGAAATTCCGATGGTGGCGTGTCTGCGGCGTGCGCAACGAAGCCGGCGGTGAACAGGATGCAGGTCGCGAGCATCGCCGCGCGCAAGTGTGACGATTTCATCTTTGCTCCCAAGTGGACACCATGCCAGTCCGGCCCTGGTCGGCATCATGCGGCACATCCGTCGCCACGGTTCGAAAAACCTTGACGCGAACCGTAACGCGAACGGTGGGGAAAGTCCCGTCAGCTGACGCGGCACCTCCGGCATCGCCTCGCGGGATGCCGCGACACGCTGTCGCACGCGCCTGCGCGCAGCCGGATTCGGCTCACACTGGCGGTGTCCCCCAGTCGGAGCACGTCGATGTCCAGCAAGTCGTACAAGCAACTCACCCAGGACCTCAGCAAGGCCGTCGGCACCCTGCGCGCGGCGCAGCCGGGCACGCTGGACGGATTTTCAGCCATGTCCAAGGCCGCCATGGAGCCGGGCGTGCTTTCGGCCATCGACAAGGAACTGATGGCCCTGTCGATCGGCGTGGCCGGGCGCTGCGACGGTTGCATCGGTTTCCACGTGAAGGCTTTGGTGCGCATGGGCGCCAGCTACGAGCAGCTCACCGAGACGCTGGCCGTGGCGGTCTACATGGGCGGCGGCCCCTCGCTGATGTATGCGGCCGACGCCGTGCGCGCATGGGAGGAGTTCGGCGGAAAGAGCTGAGGGCATTCGCACTGTCTCCAGCGCAGGCGCACGAATAAAGAACGGCACCGTCTCGCAACGGTGCCGTTCGTGTTTCTCGCCAAGGCTTGCTTACAGCGCTTCGAAAATGCCCGCCGCGCCCATGCCGGTGCCGATGCACATGGTGACCATGCCGTACTTCTGCTTGCGTCGGCGCATGCCGTGCACCAAGGTGGCAATGCGTACCGCGCCAGTGGCTCCGAGCGGATGGCCCAGCGCGATGGCGCCGCCCAGCGGGTTGACCTTGGCGGGATCGAGCTTGAGATCGCCCATCACGGCCAGCGCCTGCGCGGCGAAGGCTTCGTTGAGCTCGATCCAGTCCAGCTGATCCTGCTTGATGCCGGTGTCCTTGAGGGCTTTGGGAATGGCTTCCTTCGGGCCAATCCCCATCACTTCCGGCGGAACCCCGGCGACGGAGAAGCCGACGAAACGGGCCAGCGGCTGCAGGTTGAATTCCTTGATCGCCTTTTCGCTGGCCAGCATCACGGCGCCGGCACCGTCGGACATCTGGCTGGAGTTGCCGGCGGTGACGGTGCCGCCGAACTGGCCGTTGCGGAACACGGTGCGCAGCTTGGCCAGCACCTCGAGCGTGGTGCCGGCGCGCGGACCTTCGTCCTGGTCGATCACCCGACTGTCGGTCTTGATGCTGCGCTTGGCCAGATCCGGGTAATGGTCGTCGAGCTGGAACGGGGTGATCTCGTCATTGAATTCACCGGCAGCCTGGGCAGCCAGGGCGCGACGATGGCTTTCGACCGAGAACGCGTCCTGCTGCTCGCGGCTGACCTTCCACTGCTTGGCCACGTTCTCGGCGGTGATGCCCATGCCGTAGGCGATGCCGATGTTCTCGTCGGTGAAGATCGCGGGGTTCATCGCGATCTTGTGGCCCATCATCGGCACCATGCTCATGCTCTCGGTACCGCCGGCGAGCATCAGGTCGTCCAGACCCAGGCGGATGCGATCGGCCGCCATCGCCACCGACTGCAAGCCGGAGGAACAGAAGCGGTTGATGGTGACACCGGGCACGGTGTGGGGCAGGCCGGCCAGCAGCGCGCCGATGCGCGCCACGTTCATGCCTTGCTCGGCCTCGGGCATGGCGCAGCCGATGACCACGTCGCCGATGCGGTGCGGGTCGATACCTGGGTACTGCGTCATCACGGCACGGATCACGTGGGCGAGCATGTCGTCCGGACGGGTGTGGCGGAACACGCCGCGCGGCGCCTTGCCGACCGGGGTGCGGGTGGCGGCGACGATGTAGGCGTCTTGCACTTGCTTGGTCATGGTTCTTGCTCCGTTGCG
This sequence comes from Rhodanobacter sp. G2-10, assembly GCF_055809185.1. Taxonomy (NCBI): domain Bacteria; kingdom Pseudomonadati; phylum Pseudomonadota; class Gammaproteobacteria; order Lysobacterales; family Rhodanobacteraceae; genus Rhodanobacter; species Rhodanobacter sp. G2-10. The sequence goes on from NZ_CM147900.1 coordinate 1,752,067, forward strand.
TCGCGCATGCAGCAGCGACGGCTTTGGTTTTTGATCGTCATGCCAGCGGAGGCTGGCATCCAGTGTCTTCGGCTTTGCGGCTTGAGGCACTGGATCCCGGCTTTCGCCGGGATGACGGCGTGGAAGGTTCGGGTCAGTTCCTGAGCGGTTTGCCGGTGGTCATGGTGTGGGCGATGCGGGCCTGGGTTTTCTCGGTCCTGGCCAGCTCCACGAAGTGCTTGCGTTCCAGTGCCAGCAGCCATTCCTCGTCGACGGTCGAGCCGCGCTCGATCACGCCGCCGCACAGGGTGTCGGCGATGCGGGTGGCGATGTCGACATCGTGCGGCGAGGCGAAGTAACCCGCTTGCAGGTTGGCCAGCGAGGCCTTGAAGGTGGCGGTACCGACATCACCGGCGACCGGGATCGCATTGGCAGGCAGCGGTGGGCGGTAGCCGCTTTCGGCCAGGGCATTGGCCACCTGCTTGGCGACATACAACAGCTCGTAGGCGTTGAACACGACCACGTCGCTGTCGCGCAGCAAGCCAAGATTCTTCGCCTCGAATGCGCTGGCCGAGACCTTGGCCATCGCCACGGTCTCGAACACCTTCTTCAGCTCCTCGAACGGATCGGCCGGGTTGGCCTTGGCCGCGCGGATCGCCAGTTCATGCAGCCCGCCACCGGCAGGCAGCAGACCCACGCCGGCCTCGACCAGGCCGATGTAGCTTTCCAGCGCCGCGACGGTGCGGGCCGAATGCATCTGGAACTCGCAGCCACCGCCGAAGGCCATGCCGCGTACGGCGGAGACGACTGGCACCAGCGAGTGCTTGATCGCCATGCTGGTGGCCTGGAAGTTGGTCACCATCTTCTCGAAATCGTCGAACTTGCCTTCTTTCAGCAGGCCCAGCGCGCCCTTGAGATCCGCGCCGGCGGAGAACGGCTCGCCGGTCTGCCAGATCACCACCGCCTTGAGTTTTTCCTCGGCCAGCTTGATCGCGTGTTGCACGCCGTCGAGCACGTGGTCGTTGACCGTGTTCATCTTGGTCTTGAACGAGAGGATGCCGATGCCGTCGTCGCCCAGCGTCCACAGGCGCACGCCGTCGTTCTCCCACACCGTGGTGCCGGTATCGAACTTCTCGCCCAGGATCGGATCGGGGAACAGTTGACGCTTGTAAACGGGATGCTGCGAACGCGGCTTGTCGGCGTTGGCGCTGGCCGAGTAGGAGCCGTCCTTGTGATGCACTCCCTTGCGACCATCGGTGACCCAGGCGGGCAGGGGCGCGTCGCTCATCGCCTTGCCGGACTTGATATCTTCGTTGATCCATTCGGCGATCTGCTGCCAGCCCGCGGCCTGCCAGGTCTCGAACGGGCCGAGCTTCCAGCCGTAGCCCCAGCGGATCGCGAAGTCCACGTCACGCGCGGTGTCGGCGATGTCGGCCAGGTGATAGGCGCTGTAATGGAACAGGTCGCGGAAGCTGGACCACAGGAACTGCGCCTGCGGGTCGCTGGACGCGCGCAGCTTGCCGAACTTCTCGGCCGGGTCCTTGATCGCCAGGATCGCGGCCACTTCATCGGACGGCTTCTGCTCGGACGGACGGAAGTCCTGCTTGGCCACGTCCAGCACCTGGATGTCCTTGCCGACCTTCTTGTAGAACCCGCCGCCGGTCTTCTGGCCCAGCGCGCCCTTGTCGATCAGGCCCTGCAACCACACCGGCGCCTTGAAGTACTTGTGCCACGGATCGTCGGGCAGGGTGTCGGCCATGGTCTTGATGACGTGGGCCATGGTGTCCAGGCCGACCACGTCGGCGGTGCGGTAGGTGGCGCTCTTGGGGCGACCCAGCGCCGGACCGGTCAGCGCGTCGACGGTGTCGAAACCGAGCTTGAACTGGTCGGTGTGGTACATCGCCGACAGCATCGAGAACACGCCGATGCGGTTGCCGATGAAGTTCGGGGTGTCCTTGGCAATCACCACGCCCTTGCCGACGGTGGTGACCAGGAAGGCTTCGAGACCGTCCAGCACCTTCTTGTCGGTGAGCCTGGTCGGGATCAGCTCGACCAGATGCATGTAGCGCGGCGGATTGAAGAAGTGCACGCCGCAGAAACGATGGCGCATTTCCTCGGGCAGCGCCTCGGCCAGTTTGGTGATCGACAAGCCCGAGGTGTTGGAAGCGATGACTGCCGTCTTCGACAGGTGGCTGGCGATCTTCTTGTAAAGGTCGAGTTTCCAGTCCATCCGCTCGGCGATGGCCTCGATCACCAGGTCCACATTCTTGAGGTGATCCAGGTGCTCGTCGTAATTGGCGGGGATGATCGAGGCAGCGAGCGCCTTGTCCGCCAGCGGCGCCGGCGACAGCTTGGCGAGGTTGGCGATGGCCTTCAGCGCGATGCCGCTCTTGGGGCCTTCCTTGGCGGGCAGATCGAACAACACGGTCTCGACGCCGGCGTTGGTCAGGTGGGCGGCAATCTGCGCGCCCATGACACCGGCGCCCAGCACGGCGGCCTTGCGGATGCGCAGGCCGGAGGTGGGGGAGGATGCAGCAGTCATTGGCTTCTCCGATGGTGCGATGGTGATGACTCGATGAAGAGTGGCAAGTCGGCCGTTACCGGCCAGTGAGAAGAATCTAGGGGTGGCTGAGCCCGGCGGCCGCGAAGCGGACCAGGTGCTGCACGGTCTGCTCGCGGTGGGCCTGCTGGCTGACATCGTCCTTGCGCTGGATCATGCCGAAGCCGGACATGGCGTGGGTCAGCGCGCCGGTGACCAGATCGATGCGCCAGTACAGCTCGGCCTTGCCCAGATGCGGCAGCAGGCGGGCGAATTCGGCGGTGAACTGGCGCATCACGTGACCGTAGTTGTCGGACAGGAAGCGCCGCAAGGTGTCGTCGTGCTCGGCGAAGGCGCGGGCCAGCACCCGCATGAACAGCGCGCCGTTGCCCTCGTGCGAGAGCTCCAGCGCAGGTCGGATATAGGCATCCAGCACTTGCTCGAGTGTGGCGGTATGGTCATCGCCGAGCTTCGCCAGTGCGGCCAGCCGGCCTGCGTTCAGGGCATCCAGTCGGCGGCGGAACACTTCCTCGACCAGCTTTTCCTTGGAACCGAAGTGGTAATTGACCGCCGCCAGATTGACCCCGGCGGCCGCCGTCAGTTGCCGCAGGGAAGCGCCATCGAAACCGCGTTGGGCGAACAATTGTTCGGCGGCGCCGAGGATGCGGTCCCGGGTGGAACTGGTCGTATTCACGGGGAGGAGGTGTCCTGCAGTGGATCGGACAATTCAAACGATCGTTTGAGGATACGTGAAGCGATTCCCGCACGTCAAACGATCGTTTGTTGCACTCTGCGCGGTTCTTGCGTATGAGCTAGAATCTGTCAGACTTTAGTGGGCTAAATCCTCAATCCTTGTCAGGTTTAGCTGCTTTTGCCGGTAGTTGCCGGCGCAATCACTTTCCTTGAAATCCGTTTGCCGGAGCAGATCCCATGGCGCTGGAGCGCACCCTTTCCATTATCAAGCCCGATGCCGTCGCCAAGAACGTCATCGGCGAAATCTATGCCCGTTTCGAGAAGGCCGGCCTGAAAATCGTCGCCGCGCGCATGAAGCAGCTGTCGCGACAGGAGGCCGAAGGCTTCTATGCAGTTCATCGCGAGCGCCCGTTTTTCAAGGCGTTGGTCGAGTTCATGATCTCCGGTCCGGTGATGATCACCGTGCTCGAGGGCGAGAACGCCGTGCTCGCGCATCGCGACCTGATGGGTGCGACCAATCCGAAGGAAGCCGCGCCGGGCACGATCCGCGCCGACTTCGCCGAGTCGATCGATGCCAATGCCGTGCATGGCTCCGACGCCGTCGACACCGCCAAGGGCGAGATCGCCTATTTCTTCGCCGCGACGGATATGGTTTCAAGGTAACCATGTCCGAAGTTGTCGCCAGCTCGAAGAAGGTCAACCTGCTCGATTTCGATCGCCAGGGTCTGCGTGATTTCTTCACGCAGATCGGCGAGAAGCCGTATCGCGCCGAACAGGTGATGAAGTGGATCTACCACGACCTGGAAGACAACTTCGAGAACATGACCGACGTGGGCAAGGCGCTGCGCGCCAAGCTCACCGAGGTTTGCACCATCGGTGCGCCGAAGACGATGCTGGACAAGGCTTCCACTGACGGCACCCACAAATGGCTGCTGGGCATGGACAGCGGCAACGCGATCGAGACGGTGTACATCCCCGAGCCGACCCGCGGCACACTGTGCGTGTCATCGCAGATCGGTTGTGCGTTGAACTGCGGCTTCTGTTCCACCGGCGCGCAGGGCTTCAACCGCAACCTTTCCACCGCCGAGATCATCGGCCAGGTGTGGGTGGCGGCGAAGTATCTCGGCAACGTCACCCATCAAAACCGCCGCATCACCAACGTGGTGATGATGGGCATGGGCGAGCCACTGGCAAACTTCGAGAACGTGGTGCGCGCGATGAAGCTGATGCGCGACGATCTCGGCTTCGGCCTCGCGGCCAAGCGCGTCACCTTGTCGACGGCTGGCATGGTGCCGCTGATCGACCAGCTGTCGGATGCCATCGACGTATCGTTGGCGGTGTCGCTGCATGCGGCCAATGACGACCTGCGCACCGAACTGATGCCGATCAACAAGCGCTACCCGATCGCCGAATTGCTGGCTGCCTGCCAGCGCTGGATCGCGCGCAAGCCGCGCACCTCGATCACCTTCGAATACACCTTGATGAAGGGCGTCAACGACCAGCCCGAGCACGCCCGCCAGCTGATCAGGCTGATGCGCAAGCTGCCCACCTGCAAGGTCAACCTGATCCCGTTCAATCCATTCCCCGGCACGCGCTACGAGCGCTCCGACGCGCAGGACATCCACGATTTCCAGACGAAGTTGCTCGGCGCGGGCGTGCTGACCATGTTGCGGCGTACCCGCGGCGACGATATCGACGCGGCCTGCGGTCAGTTGGCCGGGCAGGTTGCCGACCGCACCCGACGCAGCGCCGATATCCGCAAACGGCAGGACCAAGGAGCGATACATGCGATTTGACCGGGTCCTGATCCTGAGCCTGTTGTTGCCATTGGCTGGTTGCATCACCACGCACACCAACAGCGGCTCGCTGGGCAAGCCGCTGCCGCAGGAAACCAAGGCCGACCAGGCAAAGGACGCCGCCCGCGTCCACACCGAACTGGGACAGCATTATCTGGTCCAGGGCGACTTGCAGACGGCCTTGGCCAAGCTGCAGATGGCGCTGCAGTTCGACCCGAACTATGCGCCGGCACATACGGTCATCGCCGTGATCTACGAGCGCATCGGCAAGCTCGACGAGGCGGAGAAACACTACCGCAAGGCGGTTGAGTTGGACCCCGCCAAGGGCGCCTGGGACAACAACCTGGGTCAGTTCCTGTGTTCGATCGGCAAGTATGCCGAGGGCGAGACCTATTTCCGCAAGGCGGTGACGGATCCGTTTTACGCGACGCCGGGCGTCGCGCTGACCAATGCCGGCGTCTGCCAGCTGCGTGCAGGCGACAAAACGCGCGCTGAAGCGGATTTTCGTGACGCCATCGCGCGAAATCCCAAGGATGGCGAGGCACTCTTCCAGCTCGCGAACCTGCTTTACGAGAAAAAGGACGCGTTTCGTGCAAGGGCATTCCTGCAGCGTTTCGACGCTCTGGGCACGCCGACTGCCGCATCGCTCAAGCTCGGTCACGATATCGAATCCAGCATGGGCAACCCAGAGGGGGCCCGAAATTACGGCAAGCGACTGCGCAGCCAGTTCCCGGATTCGGAACAGGCACGCGCCCTTGAACCCACCAGCAGCCCATGACGTCCATCCAGTCCGACACACCCGCACGGAACCCCAGCCTCGCAGACGCATTCGCCGACCCTCCGGTCGAGCGGAACGAAGCGGTGCGTGAAAGCCACGAACCCAGCTTCGGCAGCCGCTTGCGCGCCGCGCGTGAAGCGCGTGGGCTGGATCTCGAGAGCTGCGCGAGCGCGCTGAGACTGCCCGCTCGGGTGCTGCGGAAGCTGGAGCAGGATCAGCACGACGGCATCGACTCCAAGATCTACCTGGGCAGCTACATCAGCAAGTACGGGCGTTACCTGGGCATCAACGAGGCCTCAGTCCAGGTCGAGATGGATCGCATCCGGCAGATCGAGGCCCCACTGGTGGCCAGCGGTGGCATTTCGCATTCGCGTTTCCTGCTGGATCGTTACGCCACGGCGGCCACCTATGTGGTGCTGACCCTGGTGATCGCGGTACCCACGGTCTGGTTCGGCGTGCGCAGCACGCTGGATCGCGACCTCAGTCATCTGGCGCCGCTGGATGCCGCACCCGTGGCACAGCAGGAAGTGGCGGGGACCGCGACTTCGACGAAGGGCGACAAGCAAGCCGGTCAAGCGCCGACCCTGCCGCCTGCCGTGACCAACGCGGCCGAAGCGGATCAGCCGCTGATGGCGTCGATGGCACCGTTTCCAAACCTGACCAGCGAAAAAAGCATGGCGTTGCCCAAGCCCGCGACCGCTGCGGTCGAATCGGGTAGCGGTGACCACAGCGTGAACCTGACGCTCACCGCACCCAGCTGGGTGGAGGTGACCCGGGCCGACGGCACGCGGATGGAATATGGTCTGCTGCCGGCCGGCAGCCACAGGACCTACCATAGCGACCAGCCGCTTGATGTGCGCATCGGCAACGTCAGCGGCGCCCAGGTCAGAATCGACGGCCAGTCAGTGGGGCTCGATGATTTCAAGCGTGCCAACGTCGCGCATTTCCGCATGCAACTGCAGGACGGCAAGGCCTCCGCGGCCAGCCTCTGATCGCATCATCGGCCGCTCCGTGGCGGCCTTTTCGGTTATGCTTGCGCATTGCCCGCCTGGCTATCAGGTGGGCCTGATCCACCCATCCCTTGGTTTATCGCGCTGGACTGCGCTCGTGGCTGCGCGGCTTATTGAACGGTGATTGCATGGCATTTGAAGAATACGACAAGTACGAACAGAGCGAGCTGGTCCAGAAGTGGCTGCGCGAAAACGGTGTCTCGATCGTCGTCGGCGTGCTGATCGGCCTGGTCGGCATCTTCGGATGGCAGCAATGGCAGAAGCACCAGGCCAACAGCCAGAGTGCCGCATCGCAGCTCTACCAGCAGGCCAAGTTGGCCCAGCTGAGCGGCAAGCCGGATGTCGCCGTGCAGCTCACGGAGCAGCTGAAGAATGATTACGCCAAGTCGCCGTATGCCGTGTTTGCGGTAAGCGATCTCGCGCGGCAGCAGGTGCAGGACAAGCAACTGGACAAGGCAGAGGCCTCGCTGCAGTGGGCCGAGAGTCACGCCGCAGAGGCGCCGCTGAAGGCATTGACCATGTTGCGGATCGCCCGCGTCGAGTTGGCAAACAAGCAGGCCAAGGCCGCGCTGGCCACACTGGATCGCATGCCTGCTGACAGCTTTCAGGGGCTGGCTCAGGAACTCCGCGGTGATGTGCTGGTCAAGCTTGGACGCCAGGACGATGCGCGCAAGGCTTATCACACGGCCATGTCGGTACTGAGCGAGGATGCGCCGCAACGCGGCGCCTTGCAGATGAAAATCGATGATCTGGCCGTGGCCGGGAAGCAGGGTGCATGAAAAGATTTCTGTTGATCACACTGGTTTCGTTGGCAACCCTTGCGGGCTGCCATTCGTTCAAGAAGGAAAACGTCCAGCCGCCGACGCCGTTGGCCAAGGACTTCACCCCGACCGTGCAGGTGACGCGCCTGTGGAAAACCAGTGTGGGCGACGGTGCTGGCGAGAGCGGTGTCCGGCTGCGCCCGACCGTGGTCGACGGCGTGCTCTACGCCGACAGCACTGACGGCAAGCTGGCGGCGATTGACGCAACCAGCGGCAAGAAATTGTGGTCGAAAAGCTCGAGCACCCATGGCTGGTTCGGCTGGGGCGACAAGAAGCGCAAGGACGCCATGTATGCCGGTGGTCCGGCAGTCAGCGGCGACCTGCTTGCCGTGGGCACGCTCGATGGCCATGTCTACGGCGTGAATGCGAAAGACGGCAGTCCGCGCTGGGAAGCCTATATCAATACCCAGGTGCTTGCCTCGCCGGTGATCGTGGGCGACCAGGTTGTGGTACGCGGCGGTGATGGCCGCGTGTATTCGCTCGATGCCTCGACCGGCAAGCGCCAGTGGGTGTATGACCAGGGCAACGTACCGCTGCTCAGCCTGCGCGGTAATGGCGGCCTGCTGGTGGCCAACGGCGTGGTGTTCTTTGGCAGCGATGATGGCCTGCTCGTCGCGCTGCGTCTGGACAACGGCACCAAGCTGTGGGAACAGCGCATGGCCAGTGGCGAGGGTCGAACCGAGATCGATCGCATGGACGACGCCGACGGCAGCATCCTGCTCGACGGCAGCACGCTTTTCGGTGCGGCCTACAACGGCAAGCTTGTCGCCATCGATGGCCCCAGCGGCCGTCCGATCTGGACGCGTGAATTCTCCACCTTCACCTCGCTGGCCATCAAGGACAACATCATTTTCGGTGTCGACGCCAACTCGCAGGTGTGGGCCTTCGACAAGAGCGGCGGCGCCGACATGTGGAAGAACAGCGCGCTTGAGCATCGCTGGCTCACCGGACCGGCGGTGCAGGGCAACTACGTCGTGGTTGGCGACTTGGAAGGCTACGTGCATTGGCTGCAAACCGGCGACGGCGCGCTCGCCGCGCGCGAGCGGCTGTCCAAGAAGGCGATCCGCGCGCAACCGCTGGTGGTCGGTGACATTGTTTACGTCGAGGACGTGAAGGGCCATATCGGCGCCTATCGCCTGTCCTCGCCCTGATCCCCCGAAGAAGTCCCCATCATGCTGCCCGTTGTCGCCTTGGTCGGTCGTCCGAATGTCGGCAAGTCGACACTTTTCAATGTACTGACGCGCAGTCGCGACGCACTCGTGGCCGACATGCCCGGGGTCACCCGTGATCGTCACTACGGCATCTGTCGCAGTGGCGAGCGGCCGTTCGTGGTGGTCGATACCGGCGGCTTGTCGGGCGTCGAGGAAGCCATGGACGTGCTCACCGCCAGGCAGGTGCGCCTGGCGATCGAGGAAGCGAACGTCCTGATCTTCGTGGTCGACGCCCGCGACGGCTTGCTGCCGCAGGACTACGTGATCCTGGGCGAGCTGCGTCGCAGCGGCAAGCCGATCATCGCGGTGGTCAACAAGACCGACGGACTGGACGAACAGGCCGTGCTGGCCGAGTTCTCCGCCTTCGGTATCGGTGCGACGCTGCCGTTGTCGGCCGCGCACAATCGCGGTACCGACGAGCTGCTCCGGGTCGCGCTGCCGATGCTGCCGGCCGATGAGGAAAGCGCCGTCGAGGCCGAAGGCGAGGACGGCAGCATCCGCGTCGCGATCGTCGGGCGCCCCAATGCCGGCAAGTCCACCCTGATCAATCGCCTGCTCGGCGAAGAGCGGCTGATCGTGTCCAACGTGGCGGGCACCACGCGCGACCCGATTCGCGTACCGCTGGAACGCGACGGCAAACGTTACACCCTGATCGACACCGCCGGCATCAGGCGCAAGGCGCGGGTCGAGGAAGCGGTCGAAAAATTCAGCGTGATCAAGACGCTGCAGTCGATCGCGGCCGCCCAGGTGGTGGTGGTGATGATCGATGCCCGCGAAAACCTCGCCGACCAGGATCTCACCCTGATCGGCTACGCGATGGACGAGGGCAGGGCGCTGGTCATCGCGATCAACAAGTGGGACGACATGGATAGCTACCAGCGCGACGAATGCCGTCGGGCGCTCGATCGCCGGCTGGTGTTTGTCGACTGGGCCAAGCAGGTGCAGATTTCCGCGCTGCACGGCTCAGGCCTGCGAGAGCTGATGCGGGCGGTGGTGCGCGCGCATACCTCGGCGACCAAGGTGCTGGTGTCCTCGGACCTCACCAAGACGCTGGAAAAGGCCTACGAAAGCTACCAGCCGCCGCTGGTACATGGTCATGCGCCCAAGTTGCGTTTCGCGCACCCGGGCGGCACCAATCCGCCGACGATCGTGATCCATGGCACGCGTACCAAGCACATTGCGCCGGCCTACCAGCGCTACCTGGAAAACTTCTTCCGCAAACGCTACAAGCTGGAAGGCACGCCGATCCGGATCGTGTTCCGAGAGGGCGACAACCCGTACGCCGGGCGCAAGAAGGTGCTGACCAAGGAACAGCAGCACAAGGCACGTCGGCGACGCAGCGAGTTGATCAAGCGCACGCGCTGACCGGGCACCGTCTTGACCGACGTCCCGGTCAACCGAGGTCTTGCGGAATCAATCCGTAAATCGCCGCGTCGCGCTCTTTTCCGTTGACCCACAGCCGATTGCGCGCGATCGATTCGAAGGTCGCGCCGAGCCTCGTCGCGGTCGCGCGACTCGGCACGTTGTCCGGCAAGACGACGATCTCGATCCGGATCAGACCCAGCCGCTCGAAGCCGAAACGGGCCACCAGCCGCGCCGCCGACGTCGCCAGACCCTGCCGTTGGAAAGACTGGCGCACCCAGTAACCCAGGTTGGCCCGGCGATGCAGCTGATCAACCTGGTTGAGGCCCACGCCGCCCAGCAGGTGCCCCGTGTTCGCGTCGAACAGCGGAAAGGCGAAATGCGCACCGGACTGCCAGCCGGAGCGGCATTGGCTTATCCAGGCCGTCGCTTCGTCGGGACCATAATCGGCATGACACCAAGGCAGCCAGCGCCCGACGCTGTCCACGGATTCCTGCACGGCGTCGACCAGGGCCGCGGCATCGTCGTCGCGCCAGGGCCGCAATCGCAGCCGTGCGTCGTGGAGCTCGATCGCGTCGTCCAGCGCTTCATTTGCAACCATGCCCGCCTGCCGTTTGTGCGCGTGTGGCCCAGCCCGGATAATGCACCACTTCACAGTCAGGCATCAGCATGAGCGCACGCATACTCGACGGCAAACGCATCGCCCAGGAACTGCTTGGCCAACTCGGCCAACGGGTCGCCGCGCGGGTAGAGCAGGGCTTGCCGGCGCCCGGCCTGGCGGTGGTCCTGGTCGGTAGCGACGCAGCCTCGTCGGTCTACGTGCGCAACAAGCGCAAGGCCTGTCACCAGGTCGGCTTTCGCTCATTCGACCACGACCTTCCGGCGGAGACCACGCAGGCGGAACTGTTCGCGCTGATCGATCGCCTGAATGCCGATCCGGACGTGCACGGCATCCTGGTGCAGTCGCCGCTGCCGGCGCACATCGACGAGGACGCACTGGTCGACCGCATCGACCCCGACAAGGATGTGGACGGATTCCAGGCCATCAACGTGGGCCGACTGGCGCTGCGCCGGTTTGGCCTGCGGCCGTGCACGCCACGCGGCGTGATGACGCTGCTTGGTCACACCGATCGTCCGGTGCGTGGGCAGCACGCCGTGGTGGTGGGTGTGTCCAACCATGTCGGACGCCCGCTGGTGCTGGAGCTGATGATTGCCGGTTGCACCACCACCTCGTGCCACCGTTTCACCCGCAACCTTGAAAGTTTCGTGCGCCAGGCCGACATCGTCATCGTCGCGGTCGGCAAACCGGGGCTGATCCGGGGCGAATGGATCAAGCCCGGCGCGGTGGTGATCGATGTCGGCATCAACCGATTGGATGATGGCCGCCTGGTCGGCGACGTGGAGTTCGAGCCCGCCTCCGAGCGGGCGAGCTGGATCACGCCGGTACCGGGCGGCGTGGGTCCGATGACCGTCGCCACGTTGATGGAAAACACGTTGGAAGCCGCTGAGGCACGCGAGAAAGCAGCGCGCAGCGCGTGAATTTCCCGCGCGGCGCGACGGGCATCTGGCGAGCATCACGACAAGGCGCGTATAATTCCCTCTTTGCAGCGGGACTTTTTTCATGCGCATTCTCGCCGAGGCCCTGACCTACGACGACGTCTACCTCGTTCCAGGCCACTCCATCGTGTTGCCCCGCGACGTCGATACCACTGCGCGATTCACTCGCAACCTGCGTCTCAATATCCCGATCGTGTCCGCCGCGATGGACACCGTGACCGAAGCACGCCTCGCCATCACGATGGCGCAGAACGGCGGCATCGGCATCATCCACAAGAACATGACGGCCGAACAGCAGGCCGCCGAAGTGCGCCTGGTGAAGAAGTTCGAAGCCGGCGTGATCCGCAGCCCGATCACGGTGGGCCCGGATACCTCGATCAGCGAAGTCCTGCGCCTGACGCGCGCGCACAACATCTCCGGCGTGCCGGTGGTGGAGGGCAATCGCCTGGTCGGCATCGTCACCAGTCGCGACCTGCGTTTCGAGCGCAAGCCGGAAGACCCGGTGCGCAACATCATGACCCGTCAGGACAAACTGGTGACGGTGAAAGAAGGCGCCAACCAGGACGACGTGATGCTGTTGCTGCACAAGCACCGCATCGAGAAGGTGCTGGTGGTCAACGACGAATTCCAACTGCGCGGGCTTATCACCGTCAAGGACATCCAGAAGGCGCGCGACAACCCGCACGCCGCCAAGGATCAGCACGAGGCGCTGATGGTCGGTGCGGCGGTCGGCGTGGGCGGCGACACCGAACAGCGCGTGGCGGCGCTGGTCGACGCCGGGGTCGACGTACTGGTGGTGGATACGGCGCACGGCCATTCGCAAGGCGTCATTGATCGCGTGGCCTGGGTCAAGAAACATTTCAGCCAGGTGCAGGTCGTTGCCGGCAACATCGTCACCGGCGAAGCTGCCCGTGCCCTGCTCGACGCCGGTGCGGATGCGGTCAAGGTCGGTGTCGGCCCGGGCTCGATCTGCACCACCCGCGTGGTCGCCGGTGTCGGCGTGCCGCAGATCACCGCGATCGACATGGTCGCCACCGCACTCAAGGACGAAATCCCGCTCATTGCCGACGGTGGCATCCGCTATTCGGGCGACATCGCCAAGGCGCTCGCTGCGGGCGCTTCCACCGTGATGCTCGGCTCGATGTTCGCCGGTACCGAGGAGTCGCCGGGCGAAATCGAACTGTTCCAGGGGCGCTCGTACAAGAGCTATCGCGGCATGGGTTCGATCGGCGCCATGCAGCTGGGCTCGAAGGATCGCTACTTCCAGGACGAAGCCGATGCGGACAAGCTGGTCCCCGAGGGCATCGAAGGCCGTGTGCCGTACCGCGGCCCATTGCGCAACATCATCCATCAGTTGATCGGCGGCCTGCGGGCCTCGATGGGTTACGTCGGTGCCGCCACCATCGAGGACGTGCGGCGCCAGGCGCAGTTCGTGAAGGTGACCTCGGCCGGCGTGACCGAAGCGCACCCGCACGACATCCAGATCACCAAGGAAGCGCCGAACTACCGGCTGAATTCCTGAGGTGCCGGGATTGGGGGTCGGGGATTCGGGATGGGTCAAAGTCGCGAGCCGCTTTGACCGGATGCCGACCCCGTCCGATTCCTGATTCACCATTCCTTACGTGCAGCACAGCCATGACCGAATCCCGAATCCCCGATCCCCAATCCCGGCTTCACAACGACAAGATCCTGATCCTCGACTTCGGCGCGCAGTACACACAGCTGATTGCGCGGCGCATTCGCGAGCTCGGGGTGTACTGCGAGATCTGGGCGTGGGATCACGAGCCGGCTGAGATTGCCGGCTTTGGCGCGAAAGGCATCATCCTGTCCGGTGGCCCGGAATCCACCACGCTGGTCGGGGCACCGACGGCGCCACAACAGGTATTCGATGCCGGCGTGCCGATCCTGGGCATCTGCTACGGCATGCAGACGCTTGCGGCGCAACTGGGTGGCGCCACCGAGGCCGCCGACGCCCGCGAGTTCGGTCATGCCTGCGTGGACATGGTCGCGCCAAGTCAGTTGTTCGCAGGACTCAGCGATCACCCGGGCGCACACAAGCTCGATGTCTGGATGAGCCATGGCGATCACGTCACGGTGGCGCCGCCGGGCTTCGTGGTGACCGGCAGCACCGACCGCATCCCCGTGGCCGTGATGGAAAACGCCGAAAAGCGCTGGTACGGCGTGCAGTTCCATCCGGAAGTGACACACACGAAGCAGGGCGGTGCGCTGCTGAAGCGTTTCCTCACCGAAATTTGCGACTGCGCCACGCTGTGGACCGCGGCCAACATCATCGACGACCAGATCGCTCGTGTGCGCGAGCAGGTTGGCGAAGATCATGTCCTGTTGGGGCTGTCCGGCGGCGTCGACTCATCCGTGGTCGCTGCCTTGCTGCACAAGGCCATCGGCGACCGACTGACCTGCGTGTTCGTCGACACCGGTTTGCTGCGCTGGCAGGAAGGCGACCAGGTGATGGCCACCATGGCGGAGCACATGGGGGTCAAGGTGATCCGCGTCGATGCCGCCGATCGCTACTTCAACGCACTCGAAGGAGTGGCCGACCCGGAAGCCAAGCGCAAGATCATCGGCGGCCTGTTCGTGGATATCTTCGACGAGGAATCGGAGAAACTGATTGCCGCCGGGGGCAGGGTGAAGTGGCTGGCGCAAGGCACGATCTACCCCGACGTGATCGAATCGGCCGGCAGCAAGACCGGCAAGGCGCACGTCATCAAGAGTCACCACAACGTCGGTGGCCTGCCTGCGCACATGAAGCTGAAGCTGGTCGAACCGTTGCGCGAGCTGTTCAAGGACGAGGTGCGCCGGATCGGCGTGGAACTCGGTCTGCCGCGCGCGATGGTCTACCGTCATCCGTTCCCCGGACCTGGCCTGGGCGTGCGTATTCTTGGCGAAGTGAAGCGCGAGTATGCCGAGCTGCTGGCGCGCGCCGATGCCATCTTCATCGACGAGCTGCGCAAAGCCGATCTGTACGACAAGACCAGCCAGGCCTTCGCCGTATTCCTGCCGGTGAAATCGGTGGGCGTGGTGGGCGACGCGCGGGCCTACGAGTGGGTGATCGCGCTGCGTGCGGTGGAAACCATCGACTTCATGACGGCCCATTGGGCCCACTTGCCTTACGAGTTTCTCGGCAAGGTTTCCAATAGGATTATCAATGAATTGCGCGGTATTTCTCGCGTGGTTTATGACATCAGCGGCAAGCCGCCCGCCACGATCGAGTGGGAGTAGCAGAATCAATCATTTGCGTGCATGGCCCGGAGACCGGCAACTTGCCGGTCTTCTCACGTTGTAGTCACAATGCATTGAAATGACAAAAGAAATTCAGCCAACTTCAGGTGATTTCTCAGCTGGCGATGTGGAGTACATGCGACGCGCCCTGCAATTGGCCGCTCATGCACGCGATGCTGAGGGCGAGGTACCCGTGGGCGCCGTGCTGGTGCAGGGCGGGCTCATCATCGGCCTCGGCTGGAACCGCAACATCACTTTGCACGACCCGACCGCCCACGCCGAAGTGATGGCCTTGCGCGCCGCCGGCGAGCGGCTGGCCAATCACCGCCTGACTGGCGCCACGCTCTACGTGACACTCGAGCCGTGCTCGATGTGCGCCATGGCGATGATCCACGCACGCATCGGCCGCGTCGTCTATGCCGCCGCCGATCCCAAGACCGGCGCCGCCGGCAGCGTGTTCGATACCCTGGTCGACGGGCGCCACAATCATCGCATCGAAGTTGTCGGCGGCCTGCTGGCCGACGAATCCGCGAGCTTGCTGCGCGAGTTTTTCCGCGCCAGGCGCTGACAGCTGCGTGCCGCAAACGGGGCGCGGCGCCGTTGGCTATGATGGGGAGCCGTTCTTTCCGACGGCAGCACAGGAGCATCTCGATGGACGTCACCCTGATTCCCGACAACTCGTTGATTACCGACAGTCCGGAAGCCGGCCGCCAGCTTGCCTTGAAGATGGCGCGCCTGGTGATCAAGGCAACCCAGCCCGACGAGGGGGTGCGTGACCGGTTGCGCGAGGACTATGCCAAGAGCTCAGATGCGCTCATCCAGATCGGGCAGGTGGTGGCCATGGAATTTGCCACGATTGCAGCCGCCAACAATTACTGGCGCCAGAAGCAGGACTGAAGCAAACCCTGTTACCACGTTGGAACCAGCGCAAGCCATGCCGAGACGCCCACCTGAATGACCCAAGACGAATCCGGCTCCACGCACGCCCAGCGGCGTCCCTCCGCGCTGTCGGCGTTGCGTTACCCGGTGTTCCGTGGTGTCTGGGCAGCCAGCACGGTCAGCAACCTCGGCGTGCTCATCCAGTCGGTGGGCGCTTCCTGGCTGATGATCGCGCTTGCCCCGTCTGCCGAAATGGTCGCGCTGGTGCTGGCATCGGTGTACCTGCCGATCACCTTGCTGTCGCTGGTCGCCGGGGCAGTGGCCGACAATCTCGATCGCCGCAAGGTGATGCTCGGCGCGCAGATCTTCATGCTGGTCGTATCGGCCACGCTGGCGGCTTGCGCCTGGAGCGGATTGATCACGCCGTGGTTGCTGCTGTTTTTCACGTTTCTGATGGGGTGCGGTACGGCGTTCAATGGGCCGGCTTGGCAGGCTTCCGTGGGCGACATGGTGCCGCGCGAAGAGTTGCCGGGCGCGGTGGCACTCAACAGCATGGGCTTCAACATGGCGCGCAGCGCAGGGCCTGCCATCGGCGGTGCCATCGTTGCGGCCGCGGGTGCCGCCGCCGCGTTTGCGGTGAGCGCGATCAGCAACATCGCGCTGATCGTCGTGCTCCTGTGTTGGCGTCCGACACCGCAGGAGCGGTCGCTGCCGCGCGAAACGCTCGGCATCGCGGTCGCCGCGGGCGTTCGCTTCGTCGGGGGTTCGCCGGCCATCCGCACCGTCCTGGTCCGCAGCGCCGTGTTCT
This sequence comes from Rhodanobacter sp. G2-10, assembly GCF_055809185.1. NCBI lineage: Bacteria > Pseudomonadati > Pseudomonadota > Gammaproteobacteria > Lysobacterales > Rhodanobacteraceae > Rhodanobacter > Rhodanobacter sp. G2-10. The sequence goes on from NZ_CM147900.1 coordinate 1,768,740, forward strand.
GTATCGCCGCCAGCGCGCTCATGGCGTTGATGCCGCTGATTGCCAAAGACCTGATCGGCGGCGGACCACTGACCTATGGCCTGCTGCTGGGCGCATTCGGCGTGGGTGCGGTGGCTGGTGCCGTGCTCAGTGCGAGGCTGCGCCAGCTGATGTCGACCGAAGCCGTCGTGCGCTGGACCAGCATCGGATTCGCTGTCGCTGCGGCGATCGCCGGCGTGAGCACGCACCTGCTGGTGACGATGGCGGTGCTGCTGGTGGCCGGAGCAGGGTGGCTGTTGGCGCTTGCCACGTTCAACGTCGCGGTACAGATGTCGGCTCCACGCTGGGTCGTCGCGCGTGCCTTGTCGATCTACCAGATGGCGGCCTTTGGCGGGCTGGCGGCGGGAAGCTGGCTGTGGGGCGAAGTTGCGGACAGCGCAAGTGTCACCGTGGCACTGCTCATCGGCTCCGCCGCCATGCTCGCTTGCGCGGCGCTGGGGCGATGGCTACCGCTAGCGCAAACGAAGGAACTCAATCTCGATCTGGTGCGACTGTGGAAAGAACCGAGCACGGTCGTCCCGGTAGACGCACGCACGGGCCCGGTCGTGGTCACGATCGGCTACGTGATTCGCGAAGCGGACATCGTGGAGTTCCTGGGCGCAATGGTCGAGCGACGTCGCATACGGCGCCGCGACGGGGCGCGAAGCTGGAGGCTGCTGCGTGATCTCGCCGATCCCGAGGTCTGGATCGAACGTTACGAAACGCCGACGTGGCTCGACTACGTACGCCACAACAGCCGCATGACGCACCACGATGCAGCTCTGTCAGCACGCATTCGGGCTCTCCACTGCGGACCCGATGGACCTGTCGTCCGACGCATGATCGAACGACAGTGCGCGCCGCTGGCCTTCAAACGAGCGCGCGAGCCGCTGATTGATCCGACCCGGCTGCCGTAGGGTTGTCAAAGGGGTGTAGCCGAATCTTCGTCGACGACATGGCGGAAATGCTTCGATCGCCACCCGCAGGATCAGGGTGTTCCGCTGTACTGGGCTGGATTCTGCTCGCGGTGTCAGTCGTAGTCGGCCTGTTGTAGCCGGCGGCATGTACCGGTTGCTGGCCGTAGTTGTCTTCGGGTTGAGAATCGGCAGGGATTAATGAAAAACCCGCAACTTTTTCGGTAACGCGTTGAATCTTCATGGGGTTTGAAGCTATGCGGAATGGTCGCTTTCTTGTGTCGCGTATCGCAACGCGCTACACTTCGGCATGATCATAGGTTTCCGTCACAAGGGCTTGGAAACCCTTTACCGGACTGGCTCCGCTCGTGGCGTGCAGGCGGCGCATGCAGCCAAGCTCGGTCGCATTTTGGCCGCTCTCGATGCCGCTGCGACGCCGTCCGAGCTGAATCAGCCTGGCTACAAGCTGCATCCACTGAAAGGGACTCTCAAGAATCATTGGTCAGTGTGGGTGAACGGCAACTGGCGCGTTACGTTCCGGTTCGCAGGGCCGGACGTCGAGCTGGTGGACTACCAAGACTATCATTGAACGAGGTTACCGCCATGATGAAGAATCCTCCGCACCCCGGCACGCTACTGCGCGAAGACGTGCTGGTGCCACTCGGCATCGAGGTCACTGATGCCGCCCAGCGGCTTGGCATGTCACGCACGACACTGTCGCGGGTCATCAACGGCCGGGCCGGCATCAGCCCTGATCTGGCGCTTCGATTGGAGCGGGCAGGCGTCAGCACGGCACGGTTCTGGATGACGCTGCAGGCCAACTATGAACTAGCTCAAGCCGCGCAGCGAAAGCAGCCCAAGGTTCAATCTCTGCAGGACGCGGCGTGATGCGTTCGTGGCAGCGTGCCCAGTTTGATTACCATCTTTAATTTGACATAATATACATTATGCGCAATTACGGGTGGACGTGAGACCTCATCACCGCAGCGGCTCAGAGGCCTTGTCGCCCTGGCACTTGATCGGTTGCCCGTCCTTGCCGATGGCTTTCGTGAAGCTCGAACCCTGGCGGTTGATGACGATGCCGGCCGCGCACTTCTGGTTGCCGTCCAGGTAGTAGCTGGCCGCGATCCTGAGCTTTTCTTCTCGTTCCCGCGCTTCGCGTACGGCCAGGGTCGCCTGGTACTGCCGGGCCTCATCGGCTATCTGGCGGTAGTTGCTGGCCAGGTCTTCACGTCGCTGCTGCAGGTTGGCCGCTATCTGGTCGTGGCGCTGGCGCGCTTGCGCCTGTGCCTGCTTCGCTTCCATCTCTGCGGATCTTGCGGCCTCCTGGATGATTTCATCGGCGTGACGCGCAGCGAGGTATCGGGAAACGCCGTTCCACGCCAGCAAGGCCACGATCAGGCCGGCTACGCTACCGCCCACTTTCCACGACAACGGTATGGCCATCGATTGCTGGTCTCCGGTTGCGAGTTCGCGCGGCCGACGCGCGAAAAGAATTGCCGATCAGCGGCCGAAAATGATTTCCTTGCCCTCGTGGTCACGGTCCCAGCCGCGCAGTTGATCACGGATATGGGCAATGCCCTGCCGCCCCAGCGCGTTGCGCTCTTCATCGAGCACCTGGCCATCCAGCAGCTCGGCCAGTCGTTGCGCGGTCGGCAACATGGCGTCCCAGGCATCAAGCGCGGGCAATGGCGCCGGCAAGGTCATGAAGAAACTGACCCCGGGGGTTTTCAGCGCGTCGAGATGGGCCAGATCGAAGTTGCCGGGTTTGAGCATGTTGGCGACGCTGAAGATGGGCCCCAGCTCGCGCTTGCCATCGACCAGGCGGTGATAAATGCCCATGTCACCAAATTCGAGGCCGGCCTTTTCGGCGGCCACGACCAGATCCGAACCGTTGAAGTGCATGCCTTCGCGCGCCACCACAAACAAGGTCACGATGCGTTCCACCGGCTGCTGCGCCGGGCGGCGGCCCAGCTCTGAGCGCGGCACCGGTCGGGACTCCGCAGCGGGCGGAGCCGACGGCTTGCTGGCGGTGGGTGGCTGCGATGGGGTCGTCTCGCCGGGAGATGGAGAGCGCAAGGCATTGACGATCGATGCGGCGTGGCCGACCAGTCCGGGGCGAGGCTTCGGCGCTGCCGCCTGTTCCCCGGAGAGCGTCGCACCGAGGCGTTCCAGTTCCTCCCGCAAACCCACATCCAGTTCGCCCTGGGCGGGCAACGCGACTTCGGGCTCGGCGGCCCGGTTCTCGTCGCTGAAATAGGGCTGGTCGGCGAGGCTGGAACCGCCAACCGTGGGTTCACGTCGCTCGCGACCGTGGCCCTCATTCGCGCTGCGTCGCTTGCCCTGCTCTTTCCGGGGCTGGCCGAACAGCCAGATCAGGGCCAGCACGATCAGCCCCACGATCAACATCGGAATGCCGATCGTGGCATTCCAGGCAAGAGCAAGCACAGGTTGCACGGTCATCTAACGTCTCCTCAGGCTGCGCCAGCGAGTTTAGCCGCTTCGGCCAGATCCACCTGCACCAGTCGCGACACGCCGGGCTCGCGCATGGTCACGCCGCACAATTGCGTTGCCGCTTCCATGGTGGCCTTGTTGTGGCTGATGAAGATGAATTGCACGTGTTCGCTCATTTCGCGCACCAGGCTGGAGAAACGACCCACGTTGGCTTCGTCCAGCGGCGCGTCGACCTCGTCGAGCAGGCAGAACGGCGCCGGGTTCAGGCCGAAAATGGCGAACACCAGCGACACCGCGGTCAAGGCCTTCTCGCCGCCGGACAGCAATGAAATATTGGACGGGCGCTTGCCTGGCGGGCGCGCCATGATGGTCACGCCGGTGTTGAGCAGGTCGTCGCCGGTCAGGTCCAGGTAGGCGTGGCCGCCGCCGAACAGGCGCGGAAAGAGTTCCTGCACACCGGCGTTGACCTTGTCGAAGGTTTCCTTGAAGCGCTGGCGGGTTTCGCGATCGATCTTCTTGATCGCACCTTCCAGCGTCTCCATGGCGTCGACCAGGTCGGTGAGCTGGTTGTCGAGGTAGGTCTTGCGCTCGCTTTGCTCGGCATGCTCCTGGATCGCGGCGAGGTTGACCGGCTCCAGTCGCGCGATCTTCTGGCCAAGCTCGGCCAGTTGTGATCGCCACTGGTCCGCATTGATGTCGTCGTCCAGTTCAGCGAGCAGGGTCTCCAGCTCCATGCCCGATGCCCGGATCGCTTCAGCCAATTGCTCGGCCCTCAGTTGCAAGGCCTGCGCGGCGAGACGTTTTTCGGTCAGGCTTTCGCGCAGGGTGGCAAGCCCCTGCTCCGCCAGGTGCCGCTGCTGTTCCAGCTTGCGGAATTCGAGATCGCAATCCTCCAGCACCCGACGTGCATCGACCATTTGCTTGTCGACCAGCAAGCGCTGGTCGAGATAGGCCTGACGCTCGGCTTCCAGTTCGGCGATCGGGTCGGAACCGGCGGCAAGCTGTTCGCTGATTTCCTGACGACGCGCCTCGATCTGACGCAACTGGTTGTCCATGCGACCGAGCGCCTGTTCCAGCGAGGCCAGCGACGAACGCTTGGACTCCAGCGACAGCGCCAGCGAGTGGGACTGATCGGCAGCCTCACGCGCATTCATGCGGGCCTCTTCGCGCGCCTCAAGCAAGGCTCGCCGTTCGTTTTCGAGCTCGCGGCGCTGGTCTTCCTGGTCACCCATCAGACCGACCGATTCGTCCAGGCGCGCACGCGCCTCACGGGTCTGCCCTTGCAGTTCATCGAGCTGATGGGCGAGGTCGGACAACTCGGCGTTGACCTTCTCGGCGCGGGCACGGGCGGTTTCCAGCTTGCCACGGTGGCTCTGCAACTGGCCGGCCAGCTCGGACTGGCGACGGTGCGCGTTGTACAGCTCGCGCTGGGCATCATCGCGCGCCCGCTCGGTCTCGAACTTGCTGGTGCGCAAGGCCTCCAGTTGCTCGGCGGATTCCTCCAGCTGGGCCTCCAGCGTGGCGATCTGCTCGCCCAGCAGACGCAATTCGCGCTCACGCGCCAGCACGCCGACCTGACTGCCCTGGGCCCTGCGCACGCGTGCCCAGCCCCGGCCCAACCATTCGCCCGACGGCGTGATCACCGATTGATGGGCTGACTGTGCGTCCAACGACGCCACCCGTCGACTGGCTTCCTGCACCGTGTCCGCGACGAGCACCCGGCTCAGGATGGCGATGGCGGCTGCCGGCCCGCGCACGTGCGCAGCCAGGGTGCCGGCCGTGTCGGCGCTGCCTTCGGCCGAATCCAGCAGGGCCACGTCGGCATCTTCGATGCTTCCAAGTTCGCTGTCGAGCGAGCGGCAGCCATCCACCAGCACGCCGTCCAGGAGTCCGCTGAGCGCCGTTTCCACTGCGGTTTCCCAACCGGCATCGACCTGCAGTGACTCGCCCAACCGGCGCGAGTTGTCCAGGCCCAGCCGGGCCAGCCATGCGCTGGCGCCACTTTCATCCTGGCCCAGGGCGGCATGCTGCAGGGCTTCCAGCGAGGCCTGTCGACCGCGCGCCGTCTGCAGTTGCGAGCGGGCTTCATTCAGCGTGGACTGCAGCTGGCGCTCCTGTTCGAGCACCTTCTCGTGGCTGCTCTTGTGCTGGTCGAGCAGGTTGCCGAGGGTTTCCACCCGTTCGCGCTGGGTTTCGTGTTCGGTGCGCAATTGTTCGCCGGCCGCATCCAGTGCGGTGACGTCGGTGGCTTTCTGTTCGGCCTCCAGCGCCTCACGCCGCCTCGCCAGGTCGATGCCCTGGCGATCCAGATAATTGAGCTTGGTGCGTTCGACCTCGGCGGCGCGGTTGGATTCGCCGGCGTTGCGGGTGTGGCTGTCCCAACGCTGCTGCCAGTCGGCCAGTTTGGCTTCGGTATCACGCTGCGCCTGCGCGGTGTCCTCCTGCATCTGCTGCAGGGTCTCGAGCCGCGGCTCACCTTCGGCCAGCGCCTGGCGCAAGCTTTCGACCTGCTCCCGATCGGCGGCGATGTGCGCGGCTAGCTCGGCATGTTCGCGTTCACTGTCGGCATGCACACGCTGCAGGCGTTCGGTGCTTTCCTTGTTGTGTCGTACCTGCTGCTCGACCCGCGCGATTTCGGCACCGACCTTGTAGACCTCGGCCTGCACGGCATTGAGGTGTTCATTGGCCTCGGTGTGGCGTTCGCGAACAGCTTCCAGTTGCGCCTCGATCTGGCGCTGTCCGGCCAACCCTTTCTCGATCTCGATTTCGGCGGTCGACAGCTCCGCTCCCTCATCGTCGTGTTGACCCTTGAGGCCGCGATATTCCAGCGCGCGCAATTCGGCTTCCTTGCGTGCTTGCTCTTCCTTCAGGAGCTTCCAGCGCTCGGCCGCGCGGGCCTGGCGATTGAGGTGTTCCAGCTGCTTGTCGACCTCGTCGCGCACGTCACGCACGCGGTCGAGATTTTCGCGGGTGGCCTTGATCCGGCTTTCGGTTTCCTTGCGCCGCTCTTTGTATTTGGAGATGCCAGCGGCTTCCTCCAGATGCGTGCGCAGCTCTTCCGGGTGCGCCTCGATGATCTGGCTGATCATCCCCTGCTCGATGATCGAGTAGCTGCGCGGGCCCAGACCGGTGCCGAGGAACAGGTCGGTGATATCGCGCCGGCGGCAGCGTGCGCCGTTCAGGTAGTAGGAAGACTGGCCGTCGCGGGTGACCTGGCGCTTGACCGAGATCTCGGCGTACTGGCCGTACTCGCCCTGCACCGAGCCGTCGGCGTTGTCGAAGATCAGCTCGACCGTGGCCTGCCCCACCGGCTTGCGCGTGTTGGAGCCGGAGAAGATCACGTCGGTAAGCGAATCACCACGCAATCGGCTGGCCGCACTCTCCCCCATCACCCAACGGATAGCGTCGATGATGTTGGACTTGCCGCAGCCATTCGGGCCCACCACACCGATCATGTTGCTGGGCAGGTGCAGGGTGGTCGGGTCCACGAAGGACTTGAAACCGGCGAGTTTGATGGTGCTCAGGCGCATGCGGTCTTCAACGGGTCAGCAGTAAGGCCCGTACAGCCGGGCGACAAGGCACTGTGCCAAAGGCAGGACAGTGCCGCAATGCATTTCTTGATGATGTTCTTGTTGAACAAGGTTATTCAAATATTTGATTGTTTTGATTATTTGTCTTTCGCATCGATCGACAAGGCATGGATGCCATTGTCCATCAGATCATCGACTGCCGCATACACCATGCGATGACGGCGGATCGGTAACTGGCCAGCAAACGCGGCGCTGACGATGCGCACGTGGAAGTGGCCCTTGCCCTCGCCTGCATGGCCGGCGTGCCGGTGGCCCTCATCGGTGATTTCCAGTTCGGTGGGGGCCAGGGCCTGGGTAAGGCGCTGGCGGATCTGTTCGAGCGTGGCCTGGCTCACGCCGGCAAGGCCTTGCGGAACGGCTTGATCTGCACATCGGCGTAGACGCCGGCCGCCACGTAGGGATCCGCATCGGCCCATTTCTTCGCCTCGGCCTGCGAGGGGAACTCGGCCAGGATCAAGCTGCCGCTGAAACCGGCCGGACCGGGGTCTTCCGACTCGATCGCCGGGAACGCACCCGCCACGAACAGCCTGCCCTCATCCAGCAACGCCTGCAGTCGCGCGATGTGAGCCGGACGGGCGCCCTTGCGCTTGTCCAGCGAATCGGCGACGTCCGTTGCAATGATGGCAAACCACATGGTGCAGGCTCCACGCTTGAAGGGAAGCGCCAAGTTTAACCCAGCGCACCCCTCATCCGTTCCGCGCTGCCTCGGCCAATTGCGCCGTATCCACACGCACGAAGACCGAATCGCCGAGCGCCGTGAGCAACTCGCCCGCGTAGACCTCGCACAGCACCCGGGTCTTGCGCCCTACGTCGCCTTCAACACGGGCCTTCAGCGTGAGCGGCACGCCCATCGGCGTGGGTTTCAGGAACTTGACGCCGAGGCTGCCGGTGACGCAGTCGATGCGTGGCTTGCTGTCCGGCGCGCGATGTTCGGCGCGGTAGTGGTAGGCCATCGCGGTCCAGTTGGAATGACAGTCCACCAGCATCGCGATCAGGCCGCCATAGACCAGGCCCGGCCAGCCATGGAAATCGACATCGGGCTCATGGGTCGACACCACGTGCACGCCATCGTCGTGCCAGTGGCTCTTGATGTGCAGGCCATGCGGATGAGCACTGCCGCAGCCGTAGCAGATGCCGTCCGGAGCAGCCTGATCCTGCAAGGCGAGCGCGCTCACGCTCAGGCCTCCGGCCGCATGTACGGGAACAGCAAGACGTCGCGGATCGAGGCCGAGTCGGTCAGCAACATCACCAGGCGATCAATGCCGATGCCCAGCCCGCCGGTGGGCGGCATGCCCACTTCCAGTGCGCGGACGTAGTCGGCGTCATAGTGCATTGCCTCGTCGTCGCCGGCGTCCTTGGCGTCGACCTGGGCGCGGAAGCGCGCGGCTTGGTCTTCCGGGTCGTTCAACTCGGAGAAACCGTTGGCCAGTTCCCTGCCGTTGATGAAGAGCTCGAAACGATCGGTGATGCCGGGGTCGGTGTCGCTCTCGCGTGCCAGAGGCGACACTTCGACCGGATGATCGGTGATGAAGGTTGGCTGGATCAGGGTGTGTTCGACCGTGTGCTCGAAGATCTCCAGCAACAGCTTGCCCCAACCGTAGCCGGGCTTGACCTGCGCGCCGACACGCTTTGCATGGGCCGCCATCGCCTCGCGATCACGCAGCTCCTCGCGCTTGATCTCGGGGTTGTGCTCCAGCACGGCATCTTCCATCCGCCAGCGACGGAATGCCGGTCCCACGTCGATGCTGGCGTCTTCCCAGCTGAGCTCGGTCGTGCCGAGCACGTGCAGCGCCGTATCGCGGATCACGGCCTCGGTGAGGTCCATGATGTCGTGGTACGTGGCGTAAGCCTGGTACAGCTCGAGCATGGTGAACTCGGGGTTGTGCCGGGTCGACACGCCTTCGTTGCGGAAGTTGCGGTTGATCTCGTACACGCGATCGAAACCGCCGACCACCAGCCGCTTCAGATAAAGCTCGGGCGCCACTCGCAGATACAGCGCCATGTCCAACGCGTTGTGATGGGTGACGAACGGCCGCGCCGTGGCGCCGCCGGGGATGACGTGCATCATGGGTGTTTCCACCTCCATGAAGCGTCGTGGCGGAGCCTCCAGCCACTGGCGCATGAAACCGATGATTTTCGAGCGCTGGACAAAGGTGCGCCGGGCCTCTTCGGTCACGATCAGGTCGACATAGCGCTGCCGGTAACGCTGCTCGACGTCGGCCAGGCCATGGAACTTGTCCGGCAGCGGTCGCAGGCTCTTGGTCAGCAGGCGCAACTTGTCCACCCGAACCGACAGCTCGCCGGTCTTGGTGCGCATCAGCAGCCCTTCGGCGCCCACGATGTCACCTGCGTCCCAGCTCTTGAACGCGTCGTAGGTCTTGCCAAGCGTGCCCTGGTGCACGAACAACTGGATGCGTCCGGTCTGGTCCTGGATCTGCACGAAGCTGACCTTGCCCTGGCCACGCTTGAGCATGATCCGCCCAGCCACGCTGACGCGACGCGCGCTCGCCTCGATCGCTTCGGCCGTGTGGGTGTCCTTGTCGGCAAATTCGGCCTGCAAGTCGCCCGCAAAACTGTCGACCTTGAAGTCATTGGGAAAGGCGATGCCCTGCGCACGCAATTGTTTGAGCTTTTCGCGACGCTCGGCAATCAGGCGATTTTCGCCGTCGACAGGTGCCTGTTCGACGGCCACCGGCCCCGTCCCCGTTTCATCGAAATCGTGTGTTGCCGTCATCAGGATATCCATGCGCACAAGACCAGTCAGTGTATTCGAGGCGCGGCCCTGCTCAAAGCCCCAATTCCGGATCGGCGGCGCTCGCCCTACACCAACAACCCTGTTTAGACAGTGATGGTCATCACGTTTTCAAAGGCGCAAACTAACCGTCCCACGGTGTCGAGGGGGCGCCCCGCGGGTACTTGTTGCATCTCAAACTCTGGAGGGGAACCATGAAAGTTCACCATTTCCGCTCAGCGCTGGCAGCCATGCTGGGCCTGGTCATGATGTTTGTTGCACTCTCGTCAACCGCGGCGGACAAACCGGCGCCCAAGGCTGAAGCCGACACGATCGCAACCACCTGGATCATGTGGGTCAAGCAGGGCCAGTCACAGCAATTCGAGAACGCCCTCAAGGCGCATGCGGCCTGGCGCAAGCAGGCGGGTGAGAAATTCACCTGGCAGATCTACCAGCCCGTGGTCGGCTCGGACCTCGACCACTACGTGGTCCGCTCCGAGAATCATCACTGGAAGGACCTGGACACCAATGCGGCATGGGAACAGCAGCAAAATGCCGGCGAGCAGTTCGAAAAGCAGGTCGGTCCCTATGTGCAACGCATGGAACATTACCTGTCGCAGGAAGACAGCAAGCACAGTCACTGGATCGCCAGCAAGGATTACCGCTATTTCGGTGTCACCCACTACCAGTTCAAGCCCGGCACCCGGGCGGTAGTCAATGCGACGATGGACAAGATCCAGAAAGCCGTTACCGATGCCAAATGGCCCTACAGCTACTCGATCGACGACATGATCGGTGGCAGGGGCGGCGTCGACATCGTGGAGCCGATGAAGAGCTATGCCGACATGGCTGATCCGGACCCGTCGATGATGAAAATCCTGGCCAGCTCGCTCGGATCCGAGGAGGCTGCCAAAGCCCTCATGCAGGAGTTCGGGTCGTCGATCAAGGATCACGACTACACGATCTACGCGTATCGACCGGATCTTTCCACACCATCACCTTGACGAAAACCTGTTGAAGCCGGCCCCTGCGTTGCCGCGGGGGCCGGCCTTTTCTCAGGCGTCGCTGCGCTTGGAACCGGCTTCGAGGCCGGATTTCAGGCTGGCTTCGATGAAGTCATCCAGGTCGCCATCCAGCACTTTCTGCGTGTCGGTGCGTTCGATCCCGGTGCGCAAATCCTTGATGCGGCTCTGGTCCAGTACGTAGTTGCGGATCTGGCTGCCCCAGCCGATATCGGACTTGGTCGCTTCCAGCGCATCTTTTTCGACGTTGCGCTTCTGCACTTCCAGTTCGTACAGCTTGGCGGCCAGCATTTTCATCGCGGTATCGCGGTTCTGGTGCTGGCTGCGACCGGTCTGGCAGGCCACGACGGTGTTGGTCGGGATATGCGTGATGCGCACCGCCGACTCGGTCTTGTTGACGTGCTGGCCACCCGCGCCGGAGGAGCGGTACACGTCGGTGCGCAGGTCCGCCGGGTTGATGTCGATCTCGATGTCGTCATCGACTTCCGGCGACACGAACACCGAGGTGAAGCTGGTGTGGCGACGGTTGTCCGAATCGAACGGCGATTTGCGTACCAGCCGGTGCACCCCGATCTCGGTTTTCAGCCAGCCGTAGGCATAGTCGCCCTCGACCCGGAAGGTGGCGGACTTGATCCCGGCCACATCGCCGCCGGACACTTCCATCAGCTCGGTCTTCCAGCCGCGGTTCTCGCACCAGCGCAGATACATGCGCAGCAGCATTTCGGCCCAGTCTTGCGCTTCGGTACCGCCGGCACCGGCCTGGATGTCCACGAAGGCGTTGGCCGCGTCCATCCGGCCGGAGAACATCCGCTGGAATTCCAGTTTGGCGACTTCGGACTCGACCTTGGTCAGGTCGTCCAGCACCGAGTTGGCGGTGTCGTCGTCCTCGGCGGCGATCGCCATTTCCAGCAGCTCGTCGGCATCGGTGAGACTGGCCGTCATGCGGTCGATGCCGTGGACGATGGTATCGAGCCGGGCGCGCTCGCGGCCCAGTTCCTGCGCGCGGGCCGGGTCGTCCCAGACGGAGGGATTCTCCAGCTCGCGGGTTACTTCTTCGAGGCGTTCGCTCTTGGTGGCGTAGTCAAAGATACCCCCTAAGCGACTCGACCCGGTCCCGGAGGTCCGTGATCTGCGCGTGGATCGGATTGGTTTCGATCATGTGTTGTGCCAATGAGGTGACAGGCGACAAAAGACGCCCGGTAAAGTCTCCAAGGATAGCAAACCGGTCAAGCCAATGCGTCGCTGTGCACCCCACGCACCGCCCTACCCGAGGGGTCGGCGGCATGCGCGAAGGCGGGATCCCAGGCAAGTGCGGCCGGCGATGAGCAGGCGATGGATTTGCCACCAGGCACGGTGGCCGCACATGCTTCGCCGGGAAAATGCTGCTCGAAGATGCGCCGGTAGAAGTAAGCCTCCTTGGTCGCCGGCGTGTTCAGCGGGAAACGTGCCGCCGCCGCGGCAAACTCGCGGTCGCTGACCTGCTGCTCGGCGTGCGCCTTGAGTCCGTCGATCCAGCCATAGCCCACGCCGTCGCTGAACTGCTCTTTCTGCCGCCACAGAATGGCATCGGGCAAGGCGCCGTCAAACGCCTCGCGCAGCACGGACTTCTCGATCCGGCCCTGCCCGGCCATCTTGTGGCTGGCATCCATGCCCATCGCCACATCGATGAATTCCAGGTCCAGGAATGGCACGCGCGCCTCCACGCCCCACGCCATCATCGCCTTGTTGGCCCGCAGGCAGTCATAGCTGTGCAGCGCGTCGAGCTTGCGCACGGTTTCGGCGTGGAAGGCTTCGGCCGAGGGCGCCTTGTGGAAATATAGGTAGCCGCCGAACAGCTCGTCCGAGCCTTCGCCGGAAAGCACCATCTTCACCCCCATCGCCTTGATCCGACGCGCCAGCAGGTACATCGGCGTGGCCGCGCGAATGGTGGTGACGTCGTAAGTCTCGATGTGGCGGATCACCTCCGGCAACGCATCCAGCCCTTCCCAGAAGGTGTAGACGAAGCCGTGATGCACGGTGCCCAGCGCCTCGGCGGCAACCTGGGCCGCAGCCAGGTCGGGCGAACCTTCCAGACCGATGGCGAACGAATGCAGGCGTGGCCACCACGCCTCGCTGCGATCGTTGTCCTCGACCCGTTCCCGCGCGAACCGCGCGGCGCAGGCGGCGACCAGGGAGGAGTCCAGGCCACCGGACAGCAGCACGCCGTACGGCACGTCGGTCATCAACTGCCGATGCACCGCCTGCTCGAAGGCCTCGCGCAAGACCGGTGCCGCCACGGCACGCCCACGCGTCGCCGCGTACTCACGCCATGGCTTGGCGTAATAGCTCTGCAGCTTGCCGGTGGCGCTGTCGTAGGTGTGGCCTGGCGGGAACAGCGTGACGTCCGCGCACCAACCCACCAACGCCTTCATCTCCGAAGCCACGCACAGGCGTCCCTGCTCGTCGTGCCCCCAGTACAGCGGACATACGCCGATCGGGTCGCGCGCGATCAGGTAGCGCCCGGCCTCACCGTCCCACAGCGCGAACGCGAAGATGCCGCTGAGCTGCGGCACGAAGCCGCTGCCGTGTTCGCGGTACAGCGCGTTGATCACCTCGCAGTCCGACCCGGTGGTGAAGTCGTAGTCCAGTTCCGACGCCAGCTCGCGATGGTTGTAGATCTCGCCGTTCACGGCGAGCGCCAGCGCGCCGTCACGTGAACGCAGCGGCTGTGCGCCGCTGGCGGGATCGACGATGGCGAGCCGCTCATGCACCAGGATCACGCCGGCGTCGACGAACACGCCACTCCAGTCGGGTCCCCGGTGGCGCTGGCGCTGCGACAGCTCCAGTGCCTGCCGGCGCAGTGCGGCCAGATCGTCTCCCGGCTGCAGGTCGAACATTCCGAAAATCGAACACATGGTTTTGGGCCTTTCGTTTGTGAAATCGTCCATGATCGCGGTGCAAAGCAGGCATCCATGCCCGCACACCAAAACGAAGAAGGCCCGCACTTGGCGGGCCTTCTTCGCGTATTGTTTCGTGGAGACTTGAAGCTACGCGCGGGCCCGCCAACGGTTGGCGTTATTGTTCGCACGATTATTGTTGTTGCCGGCCGACACGAAGCCGCACGCGGAAAGCGCGCTGAGGCTCATCGATTGGGTGGCAATGGAATACATGGCCCCACTTGAGCAGATTGCCGGGGCGATGGCAAGTGATTTCGAGCTATAAGCGCGCTCGGGTGGCTGCGCGCAAATCCTCAGGGTGCCTTGATCCAGTCGATTGCCTTGTCCAGATCAGCGGACTCGAACAAGCCGAACTCGGCCGGAATGGCAAAGCTGAAAGCCGTCGCAGTACCACGCAGCCACGGCACGTCGGTGACCAGCGCCACGCGATCCCAGCCGCTGAAATGACGCGCGCCCATCTTGGCGTCATTCCACATCGCACCCGGGTCGAAACCGGTGAAATCATCGGCAGTGACATACAACAGCCGCAACTTGCGATTGAGTGCGAACGCCGCCTCCACGTCCGGCACCACGATCCGTTCGTAGTCTTCGGCGGTGACCTGGCCGTGGGCACGGAAGCCGAGCGTACCGGCGGGCAATCCTTCGATCTGGGCAATCACGGGCGTTCTCCATGCGTGGCGTTGCCCGCAGTTTGGAGCAAGTGACGTGAAGAGCGTGCAGGCGATATCAGGCCGGCTCGATGTGCCGCAGCAGCAGGCGCGGGCTTTCGCGCCCCTGCCAGTCGTTGACGGTCAGCTCGTAAGCCGCCCGCAGCCGCGGCGGAGGCGGCTGGCCGTGGTAGGCGTTGAACATCACCGCGTCATGCAAGCTGCCATCGCGCGCATCGCGCAACTGCAAGCGCAAGTGGCAGCTGCCCATGACCTTCCAGCTGGCGCACTCGAAGCAGTTGTCGAACAACGGCTCGGGGAATGCCTGGCCCCACGGCCCGGCATGGCGCAGCTGGCGAGCCAGATCCAGCGAGGCGGCGCCGGGCGGCAGTTCGCCATCGGTGTACAGCAGTGCCTGCAGTTGCTCGGGCGCGATCCGTTCCATCGCCATGGCGTCGAATGCGGCGGCGAAGCGTGGATAGTCCGCCTTGCTCAGGCTGAGCCCCGCCGCCATCGCATGGCCGCCGAAGCGCTCGATCAGCCCCGGCTGGCGCGCATCGATCGCCGCCAGCGCGTCGCGAATGTGAAACCCCGCAATCGAGCGCGCCGAACCGCGCAAATGGTCGGGATCATCCTCGCTGGCGGGCGCGAAGGCGATCACCGGGCGATGCAGGCGTTCCTTGAGTTTGGAGGCGACCAGGCCGATCACGCCTGCGTGCCACGAGGGTTCGTACAACGCGACACCCACGGCCTCGACATGACCAAGCCCGGCGACCATCACTTCGGCTTCGGCCACCATCGAGGCCTGCAGCTCGCGTCGTTCGCGGTTGATCGCATCGAGCCGTTCGGCATGGCCGCGCGCCCGTGCCACGTCATCGGTGAGCAGGCATTCTACGCCCAGGCGCATGTCCTCCAGCCTGCCCGCCGCATTCAGGCGCGGCCCCACGGCAAAGCCCAGGTCGCTGGAACACAGCGTGGCCAGGCTGCGCTTGCCCGCCTCCACCAGTGCCGTGATGCCGGCGCAGGCCCGGCCGCTGCGGATGCGCTGCAGCCCCGCCTCGACCAGCACGCGGTTGTTGAAATCCAGTGGCACCAGATCGGCCACCGTGCCCAGCGCGACCAGATCGAGCAGGCAGGACAAATCAGGCTCGGCTTGGGCAAAGGCGCCCTGCTCGCGCATCTTCGCGCGCAGCGCCAGCAGCAGGTAGAACATCACGCCGACGCCGGCCAGCATCTTGCTCGGGAAGGGGTCGCCGGCCAGGTTCGGATTGACCATCGCATCGCAGTCCGGCAACTGTTCGCCCGGCAGGTGGTGGTCCGTGACGATGACCCGGATGCCACGCGCCTTCGCAGCCGCCACGCCGGCAAGGCTGGCCACCCCGTTGTCGACCGTGATGATCAACTGCGGTGCCGGCTGCAGTGATGCCACCAGTGCCGGACTCAGGCCGTAGCCATGAACGAAGCGATTGGGTATCGCATAATTCACCCGTTGTGCGCCGAGCAGGCGCAGGCCGCGCACGGCTACTGCGGTGCCGGTGGCGCCATCGCAGTCATAGTCACCCGCAATCACGATACTCCAGTCGTTGCGGATGGCTTCGAGCAGCAAGGTCGCAGCCTCGTCGATGCCGCCCAGTGCCGACGGGGAAAGCATCCGCGCCAACCGGTGTTCCGCATCCGCCGGCGTCAGCACGCCACGAGCGGCGTAGACCTGGCGCAATACCGGATGCACCGAGTCAGGCCAGCCACTGGGCACTGCGCCGGCTTCGCGACGCCGCAGCTGCAATGCGCTCAACGACCTGCCCCACGCCAGAAACGCCAGCGATGCCACGGCCGGTAAAACCAGCGCTCACCGCTGCCGAAGTGCAGTCGCAACGGATGGCGCTCGAACAGTGGCTGCAGCGAAGGCCACCAGGCCGAGGCAATCTCCGTGGCTGGCAGGTCCTGCAAATCGACCAGCCAACCCCGGCCGGAGCTGGAGACCGTTTCGGCCGTACGTGGCAGATGCACGACATGGGCGCGGGCAGCCAGCGCACACAGCAGCAAGTCATCGCTGATGACGCCATCCAGCTTGCCACGTATCGCCTTGGGCAAGCAGCCGCCACCCCACAACCACAGGCTGTTTACGGGCGCGAGCCCGCGCCCGCGCCGCTGGGCATTCACCGGGTGCTGATGCAGCAGGACCTGGATATCGTTGAGCAGAATGCGCCACTGGCGGCCTTCCGCGCCCGGCGGCAGGTGCTGCGACAAATCTTCGCCCATGGCTTGTTCCGGGGCATCGAACCTGGGTAGCGCCAGGGCTTGCGGCAACTGCACGTGCCAGTGGTCCGGCGTGGACACCAGCAACTGCATGCCGGCCTCGGCGAAGACCGGCTGCAACGGTCCGGCCAGTGCCTGTGCCTCGGCCATGTCCAGTTGCAGCTGGCCACATGCGAGCAGGCGCGCGCCGGTCATGTCCGGCTGCACCCAGGCCGGGTCGGCCGACAGCCAGCAGGTGTCGGCGGCGTCGCCGACCAGAAACTCGCGGGTGATCGCCGCGGCTGGCATCTGCGCATCGACGCCCGTGAAGAATTCGCCCAGCCCTTCCAGGAAGCCGGATGCTCCATCGCCCAGGCGATCGGCGCGGCGCAAGCGTTCAAGCAGTGGGTGGCCTGGGTCGAACGCCTGTCGTGCCGGCAGCCACAAATGCAGCGTCTTTTCCTGGCGTGCCGTCATGACGCGGCCTGTGCTTCCAGTTGTTCGACCAGTTCCAGCCATTCGGTTTCCAGCGCCTCCTTCTCCTGCCGCACTTCGGCCTGCCGCTGACCCAGGCGCATCATTTCGCTGGTCGGCCCGTTGTAGGTCGCGGGATCGGCCAGTTTCGCCTCGAGCTCGGCCAGCTCGGCATCGATGGCGGCGGTACGCGCCTCGATCCGCTTGACGCGCTGGCGCGAGGTCTTTTCCTGCTCGCGCCGGGCAGCGGCATCGCGCCGACGCTCCTCGGGCGGAATCTCCCTTACTACCGTCACGGGTGCCGCGGCCTGTGCCTTGGCCGCCTTCTTGTTGGCGCTGCCGCGGCTCTTGAGCCAGCGTGCATAGTCGTCCAGGTCGCCATCGAAGCTCTCCACCACGCTGTCGGCGATCCGCCAGAAACTGTCGCAGACCAAGCCCAGCAGGTGGCGATCATGCGAAACCAGCACCAGCGCACCGTCAAAGTCGGCGAGCGCATCGGCCAGAGCCTCGCGCATGTCGAGGTCGAGATGGTTGGTGGGCTCGTCGAGCAGCAGCAGGTTGGGCTTGTCCCACGCGATCAGCGCCAGTGCCAGGCGGGCGCGCTCACCGCCGGAGAAACCGTCGACTGACTCGAATGCACGGTCGCCGGCGAAATTCCAGGTGCCCAGGAAATCACGCATCGCCTGGTTCGTCGCGCCCGGCGCCCGTTCCATCAGATGATCGAGCGCGCTTGCACCTTCGCGCAGGCTCTCGACCGTGTGCTGGGCGAAATAGCCGATTTTCAGATCCTTGTGCACCTTGCGCTCGCCACTGAACGGCTCGAGCTCCCCAACCAGGGTTTTGACCAGAGTGGATTTGCCGGCGCCGTTCGGGCCGAGCAACCCGATCCGCTCGCCCGCTTCAATGGAGAAGCGCACGTCCGCAAGGACGACGTTGGCGATCTCCTCGTCGGCACCGCGCGTGGATGGGTCGGCCAGGTAACCGGCCGTGACATCTTCGAGCTGCACCATCGAATCGGGTACGCGCTCGGGTTTGGCGAAGTGGAAGCTGAAGGGGCGCTCGGCGCGCACCGCCTCGGTGCCGGCCAGCTTTTCCAGCCGCTTCATCCGCGATTGCGCCTGCTTGGCCTTGGTCGCCTTGGCCTTGAAGCGGTCGATGAACGATTGCAGATGGGCGCGCTCGGCCTGCTCGCGTTCGTGCGAAATCTGCTGCTGGCGCAACTGCTCGGCGCGCAGGCGTTCGAACGCGCTGTAGTTGCCGGTGTACAGCCTGGCCTTGCCGTCGTCGAGATGCAAAGTGTGGGTGATCACGCCATCGAGGAACTCGCGGTCGTGCGAGATGATCAGCAAGGTGCCCTGGTAGCGGCGCAACCACTCTTCCAGCCACAGCACGGCATCGAGGTCGAGATGGTTGGTCGGCTCGTCCAGCAGCAGCAGGTCGGAGGGGCACATCAGGGCGCGAGCCAGGTTCAGACGACCACGCCAGCCGCCGGAGAACTCCTGCACCGCACGCTCATGCGTCTCCGGCGCGAAGCCCAGGCCGTGCATCAGACGGCCGGCGCGGGCACGGCCGTCATACCCGTTCAGCTCCTCGATGCGCTGATGCGCCTTCGCCATCGCCTCCATGTCACCGCGATCGCCAGCGTCGGCCTCATCGTTGAGGGCGGCCGCCAGTTCCTCGTCGCCGGCAAGCACGTAGTCGATCGCCGCGTCGGGCAAGGCCGGCGTCTCCTGGGCGACCGAGGCCAGTCGCAACTTGCCGGACATCTCCAGCTCGCCAGCATCACCGTCCAGTTTCCCCTGCAGCGCGGCAAACAGGCTGGACTTGCCGCAGCCATTGCGCCCCGTAACGCCCAGCCGCCAGCCACTCTGGATGACGAGATCGATGTCGGAAAGCAGCAGGCGGCTGCCTCGGCGCAACGCAAAATGTCGAAAGGAAATCATGAAAAACCATATCCGAACCGGGCAGACCCGCACCCGCAGCCGCCCATGATAACGGTGATGAGGTTATTCTCGATCCATCGATGGTGGTGGCGTGCTCTGGCGTCGAATGCCGAACCCATCGCAATCGAGGCAGTCCGACATGGCGTAACATGGCCGGGTCTGGTAAAACGACGCCGCATACAGCCGTGTATGGAGAGGGGAACCATGGTCAAGTTCACACACACTTTGCCGATCGTCGCCATGATGATCGCTGCCGGGTTTGCAGCATCACCGGCGGCCAACGCTGCCCAGTCCACGCATGGCGACAGCCTGCTGATTCATCGGGTGCAGCAGGAAAAGACGATGAACCTGCCGCGCCGCGGGTTGACCATGAGCCAGGTCGAGAAGAGCTGGGGCGCGCCCCAGCGCAAACTGGCGCCGCGCGGTGGCGACAGCGCGAAGCATCCGGTGATCAATCGCTGGGACTATGCCAATTTCATCGTGTACTTCGAGCATAACCACGTGATCCACACGGTATTGAACACGCCAGCGGGCAACAATACCGACCCCTCCGCCGTCCATTGATTTCGACGACAGGCTGACGCGGCCCGTGGCGACGCGGGCCGCGTTTTCGTGTGCCGAGGGTTTGACCATTACACTTGGCAGCCCGTCCCCGCGTGAGAAGCTGCACCATGTCCGATCAATCGCTGCGGCTGCCCGCAGAATGGGAACCGCAGGCCGCGGTGCTGATCGCGTGGCCGCATGCCGATACCGATTGGGCCGAGCGCCTGGCATCGGTGGAAACCACCTACGTGGCCCTGGCTGCCGCGGTGACGCGCTTCCAGCACCTGGTTGTGGTGGTGCCGGACACCGCCTTGCAGCGCCATGTCACCGGGTTGCTTGAACAAGCACACGTCGCGCCCGGGCGCGTGCGATTCGTCACCCTGCCCTATGACGACACTTGGTTGCGCGATTCGGGCCCGGTCACGCTGAAGGCCGCGGACGGAACGTTCCAGCTCACCGACTTCCGCTTCACCGGCTGGGGCGGCAAGTTCGGCGCCGAGCAGGATGACGCGCTGGTGGCAGGCTTGGCCGCAGCGGGCGTCTTCGGCCGGGCCCGCCACAAGCGCATCGACTGGGCGCTGGAAGGTGGCGGCATTGAAAGCGATGGTGCCGGGACCATCCTCACCACCTGGCGCTGTCTGGCGCAACGCCATCCCGACCAGTCGCGCGAGGAAATGAACGCGATCCTGCGCGACAGTCTGCATGCCACGCGCATCCTGTGGCTGGACCACGGCTACCTCGAAGGCGACGATACCGACGCGCACATCGACACGCTGGCGCGGTTTGCCCCGGGCAACGGCATCGTGTTCCAGGCCTGCGATGACCCGGCTGACCCGCATCACGACGAGCTGCAGCGCATGGCCGCAGAACTCGCCGCGCTGCGCACCTCCGATGGCCAGCCCTACCGACTGCACCCGCTGCCCTGGCCCAGGCCCATCCTCGATGAAGGTCGGCGGCTCGCCGCGTCTTACGCCAACTACCTGATCGTCAACGGCGCCGCGCTGGTGCCTGCCTACGGCGACCCGGCCGATGCCGAGGCTGCCAGCATCATCGGCGTGGCCCATCCCGGACGCGAGATCGTGCAGGTGCCCTGCCGCCCGCTGATCTGGCAGAACGGCAGCCTGCACTGCATCACCATGCAGCTCCCAGTCGGAATCGGCTGAACCGCATCGGCTAAACTGTACGGTCTGGCAATCGCCGAGGACTCACGCCGATGACCCGCAAGACGCTCAAGGTCGCGCTGCTGCAGGAAACTGATCGCGGCAGCCGCGATGCCAACCTGGACGCCATCGAGGCCGGCCTGCGCGAAGCCGCCGAGGCCGGGGCCGAACTGGTGCTGCTGCAGGAACTGCACAACGGCCCGTACTTCTGCCAGCACGAGTCGGTGGATGTGTTCGACCAGGCCGAGAGCATCCCCGGCTCCGGTACCGACCGGATCGGCAAACTGGCCGAGGAGTTGCGCCTGGTCGTTGTCGCGTCACTGTTCGAACGTCGCGCGGCCGGGCTGTACCACAACACCGCGGTGGTCTTCGATCGCTCGGCGGCGATCGCGGGGACGTATCGAAAGATGCATATCCCCGACGACCCGGCCTTCTACGAGAAGTTCTACTTCACCCCCGGCGACCTGGGCTTCGAACCCATCGATACCTCGGTGGGACGACTTGGCGTGCTGGTGTGCTGGGATCAGTGGTACCCGGAAGCGGCTCGGCTGATGGCCCTGGCTGGCGCCGAGCTGCTGTTCTACCCGACCGCCATCGGCTGGGATCCAAACGACGACCAGGCCGAGAAGGATCGTCAGCGCGACGCCTGGATCACCGTGCAGCGCGGCCATGCCGTAGCCAACGGGCTGCCCCTGCTCTCGTGCAACCGCACCGGGTTCGAGGCCGATCCGTCGGGCGTGGGTGCCGGCATCGAGTTCTGGGGCTCGAGTTTCGTCACCGGGCCGCAGGGCGAGTTCCTGGCCAGCGCCGGTACCGATGGCCGTGAATTGCTGCTGGCCGAGGTCGATCTGGGCCGCAGCGAGCACGTGCGGCGAATCTGGCCGTTCCTGCGCGACCGGCGCATCGACGCCTACGCGGATCTGCTCAAGCGATTCCGTGACTGAGGCAGTCGCTTGTTCCCGACCGTTCTCGCCCCCATTCATGAATTCCACCCGTTGACCGGCGCGCCGACCGCATGAGTGTTCCCGAAACCGAAGTGACCCCGCTGCCAGCCCTGGCCGGTCAGCCGATCGAGCGCGTCCAGCGCGACGGGGTCGACTACGTGGTTCTGGGTACCGCCCACGTCTCCCGCACCAGCATGGAGGCGGTCGAGGCCCTGCTCGCCCACGAGCATTTCGATGCCGTTGCGGTGGAGCTGTGCGAGAGCCGCGCCCAGGGCATGCGTGATCCCGAAGCGTTCAAGCAGATGGACCTGTTCCAGGTGATCCGCCAGGGCAAGGCCGGCATGGTCGCCGCCAGCCTGGTGCTGTCGACGTTCCAGAAACGCCTGGCCGATCAGTCCGGCATCCAGCCCGGCGCCGAGATGAAGGCCGCGATGGACGGCGCCGACGAGCGCGGGCTGCCCGTGTGGCTGATCGATCGTGAAGTAGGCACCACGCTCAAACGAGCCTGGCGCAGCGTGGGCTTCTGGCAGCGCTTCGGTCTGCTCGGCGGGCTGCTGGCCAGCATGTTCGATCGGGAGGACATCGCCCAGGAGGAAGTCGAAAAGCTCAAACAGAGTGATCTGCTGGAAAGCGCCTTCAGCGAGTTCGCCAGCGGCTCGAAGCCGCTCTACGAGAGCCTCATCGGCGAGCGCGACGCCTTCATGACGGCGCGCCTGCGCGAGGAAGCCTCGCGCAGCGCGAGCAGCGAACCGCGGCGTGTGCTGGTGGTGATCGGCGCGGGTCATCTCAAGGGTTTGTGCACGCTGCTGCGTGAGCAGCAGGACGATCCCGCACTGAAGGTTGCCGAACTGGCGCAGACGCCGCCGAAGGCACGCTGGCCGAAATGGCTGGCCGTGGGTCTGGTGCTGCTGGTCTTTGCGGCCATCGCCTGGGCGTTCCATCGCAATCCCGCTCTCGGCGCCCACGCGCTGATGTCCTGGGTGCTGCTCACCGGCGGGTTCGCCGCGCTGGGTGCGCTGGCTGCAGGCGGCCATCCACTGAGCATCGCCGCCGCCTTCATCGCCGCACCGATCAAGCCCTTTCGCCCCGGCATCCCGGCCGGCGGCATCAGCGCGATGGCCGAAGCCTGGGTACGTCGTCCACGCGTGGCTGACTTCGACCGCCTGCGCGACGACATCGTGCACTGGACCGGCTGGTGGAAGAATCGCGTCGCGCGAACCCTGCTCAACTTCATCCTGGTCAGCGTGGGTACGCTCATCGGCGAATACAGCGCAGGCATCCACATCGTGAAGAGCCTGATCTGAATCGCGTGCTAGCATTCGCGCCGCCGGCGACAGCCGTCGCGCGCAACGAGTCCATGCCTGGGTGGCGAAACTGGTATACGCAAGGGACTTAAAATCCCTCGGCCGCAAGGCCATGCGGGTTCGACCCCCGCCCCAGGCACCAGCAAGTGCTCACTTGCCACCACACCAGAGGCATTTGCCAGATCGGAGTGGTGCTTGCCCCATCCCGTCCCGGCAGCTTTCCGTGGTGCACTCAAGCCCAACAAAAAACCCGCCAGTGGCGGGTTTCTGTTGGCTGACTTGCAGCCGCTTGTGCAATGGAGGCCAAGGTCGGAATCGAACCGGCGTACGCGGATTTGCAGTCCGCTGCATGACCACTCTGCCACCTGGCCATTGCTTGGTGATGAGCGACCCGAATGATCGCAGGTTGCCTCTAAAAAGCAAAACCTCGGCGACCCGAGGCTCTGTTCCAGCTTGCAGCTTGAAACCACTTGTCGCTTGAAACCTGGAGCGGGAAACGAGACTCGAACTCGCGACCCCGACCTTGGCAAGGTCGTGCTCTACCAACTGAGCTATTCCCGCATCGGAGCCGTGAATGATAGCAGAACGTCCCTGTGTGTGAATAGTCGTCGTCCGGATTTTTGCGCCCGCGAGTGGCGCATCGAAACCCGACCGGGGCACCAACAAAAAGGCCCCGGACAAACCGGGGCCTTTCGGCATTCTGGAGCGGGAAACGAGACTCGAACTCGCGACCCCGACCTTGGCAAGGTCGTGCTCTACCAACTGAGCTATTCCCGCATCGGAGCCGCGCATTCTAATACGTGAATCGGGATCGTCAAGTCGTTGCAACAACCACTGCATCCGGATCCTGCGGCAATTCAGGGCTGAGCACCAGCCTCGGGTTTCAGTGGCGCGTCCCCGCGCAGCATGGGCCAGGCCGCGCGCAGGTAATACAGGCCCGACCAGATGGTCAGAATGCCCGCTATCACCAGCAGGCCCTCGCCGATGTGATAGAGCCGCAGCGCAGTTGCTTCCTTCTCGTGCTGCACGATCAACACCACCAGGGCCACCATCTGCATCACGGTCTTCAGTTTGCCGATCATCGCCACCTTGACGGTCGCGCTCATCCCGATTTCAGCCATCCATTCACGCAGGGCCGAGACGCTGATCTCGCGGCCGACGATGATCGCCGCAGTCACGGCCATCAGGATGCCTGACCAGCCGGTATTGGGATGGGACTGCACCAGCAGGAACAGTGTCACTGCCACCATCAGCTTGTCGGCAACCGGGTCGAGAAACGCGCCGAATGCCGAAGTCAGGTTCATGCGCCGGGCAAGGAAGCCATCGAGCCAGTCGGTGAACGCCGCGAGGATGAACACGATGGCGGCGGCAATGTTGTGACCGCGAAATGGCAGGTAGAAAACCACCACCATCACGGGCAACAGAGCAACGCGAAAAAGAGTCAGCCAGGTGGGCAAATTGATACGCATGATGGGTCCCGATTATTTGTTGCAGTTTCGCACGTCGTCGTGTCGCTGCCACGCCAGTCCTTCGGTTGACGTTCAGCCATGCAGGCTTGCATAGATCCGTTCGGCAAGCTCGCGGTCGATACCCTTCACCTGCATCAGTTCCTCCACGCCGGCCGCTTCCACCCCCTGCATGCCGCCGAACGCCTTGAGCAGGGCCGAGCGACGGCGCGCGCCAATCCCGGGCACATCCTCCAGCACGCTGCGCTCGCGGGCCTTCTCGCGGCGCTTGCGATGACCACTGATGGCGAAGCGATGCGCCTCATCCCGTACCGCCGCGACCAGATGCAGGGCGGGCGAGGATGAACCGGGGTGCAGCTCGCGCCCCGTGCTTCCCGCTTCCAGTCGCGCCAGCACCAAGGTTTCTTCCCCGGCCCGCCGTCCGGGTCCCTTGGCCACCCCGACCACCTCGATGCCCTCGACCGCCAACTCAGCCAATACATCCATGGCTTGCGCCACCTGGCCTGCGCCACCATCGATCAGCAGGACATCCGGACGTGCGCCCTCGCCTTCTGCGAGTTTGCGGAAGCGCCGGGTCAGCGCCTGGTGCATCGCCGCGTAGTCGTCACCCGGCGTGATCCCGGTGATGTTGAAGCGGCGGTAGTGGGATTTCTCCGGTCCCTCCGGCCCGAACACGACGCACGAGGCGACCGTCAGTTCGCCCATCGTGTGGCTGATGTCGAAGCACTCGATGCGTCGGGGCAGCTGCGCCAGCCCCAACACCTTCTGCAGATCATCGAAACGCGTGCCAAGAGTCTGCCGGCTGGCCAGGCGCGCGGTGAGCGAGGCCTGCGCGTTGCGCTCGGCCATCTGCAGGAACTGCGCGCGGTCTCCACGCACGCTGGATTTCAATTCCACCGCGTGCCCGGCGTGCTGGCCGAGCAACTCGGCGAGGATCTGCTGGTCGGCCAGTTCCTCACCCAGGATCAGTTCACGCGGCACCGGCCGGTCCAGGTAGTACTGCGCGATGAACTGCGCCAGCACGTCGGCCGAACTGGCGTCCAACGGCAGCCGCGGGAAGAAATCGCGCGTACCCAGGCTGATCCCGTTGCGGAAGAACAGCACGCTGACGCAAGCCATGCCGGCCTCGATGCAGCAGGCGATCACGTCCATGTCGGCGCTGGCGCCCTGCACGTGGTGCTGGGCCTGCAACTGGCGCAGGGTGGCGACCTGGTCGCGCAGCTTCGCCGCGCGCTCGAACTGCAACGCCTTGCTGGCCTGTTCCATCGCGTCGGCCAACTCGTCGATCACGGCGTTGGCTCTTCCTTCCAGGAACATCTCGGCGTGGCGCACGTCTTCACGATAGTCCTCGACGCTGATCAGTCCCACGCATGGCGCACTGCAGCGGCCGATCTGGTATTGCAGGCACGGGCGCGTGCGATTGCGGAAGTAGCTGTCCTCACACTGGCGCACCTTGAACAGCTTCTGCATCAGGTTGAGGCTTTCGCGCACGGCGTGCGTGCTCGGATACGGTCCGAAGTAGCGACCCGGCAGATTGCGGGCACCGCGATGAAACGCCAGTCGCGGATAGTCCTCGCCACTGGAGAGGTAGATGTAGGGATAACTCTTGTCGTCGCGCAGCAGGATGTTGTAACGCGGCTTGAGCGACTTGATCAGCTGCGATTCCAGCAGCAGCGCCTCGCCTTCGGTGCGGGTCACCGTGATCTCGACCCGGGCAATCTGCGCCACCATGGCCGCGATGCGTGGCTCCATCCGCGGCTTCAGGAAGTAGCTGCCGACGCGTTTCTTGAGGTTGCCGGCCTTGCCGACATAAAGCAGCTCGCCCGCCGCGTCGAAATGACGATAGACGCCCGGCGAAGAAGTCAGTGTGCGGACGAAGGCTTTGCCGTCAAAAGGGAGCGATTGCGCGGACTGCATGGAGGCATTCTAACGGGTAAGGGCAACGACCTTCCCGACATGTTGGCTCAGGCGTGCAAGCGCAACCATTGTTCGGCGCGTTCCAGGTCGGCCTCGGTATCGATGCCCGGCGGGAACGGCTCGGGCGTCAGGCGCACCGCGATCGCATGGCCATGTTCCAGCACGCGCAATTGCTCCAGCGACTCGGTCTGCTCCAGCGGCGTGCGGGGAAGATTCGTGTAGCGATCCAGGAAACCGGCGCGATACGCGTAGATGCCGATGTGGCGCAGAAACGGAATACCGGACGGCAGCGCGTGCCGGTCGATGGCAAAGGCGTCGCGCGCCCACGGCACCGGGGCGCGGCTGAAGTACAGGGCGTGCCCGCTGGCGGCACGCACCAGCTTCACCACGTTGGGATCGAACAATTCCTCGGCGTCGACGATCGGCGTGGCCAGGGTGGCCATCGGCGCGGCGTCGTCGGCCAGCGCTTGCGCCACCGCCCGGATACCGGCGGCCGGTGCGAACGGTTCGTCGCCCTGCAGGTTCACCACGATGCTGTCATCGGGCCAGCCGTAGTGACGCGCGCATTCGGCCAGGCGATCGCTGCCCGAGGCGTGATCGGGCCGGGTCATGCAGACATCCACCCCTGCCTGCCCGGCCAGCGCATCACCAATGCGGGAGTCGTCCACGGCCACCACGACCTGGCTGGCACCCGCCTGCAAGGCACGTTGCGCCACCCGCACCACCATCGGCACGCCGGCGATTTCGCGCAGGGGTTTGCCCGGCAGGCGGGTCGAGCCATGCCGGGCGGGAATCGCGACGATGAATGGTGGTACCGCGTGCGACATCTTTCAGTCCTTGAACGGGATGCGGGGTTTGAATGGCCACAATACAACGAGTGGTGCGGCTGGTTCAGTCCCCGTCCCGCAGCGCGAAACCACAACCGTTGGCCAGCTCCAGGAAGCCGGGAAAGGAGGTGGCAACGTGGCGGCAATCATTGATCCGCACCGGCCCCGTGGCGCGCAGGCCAGCGACGGCGAAGCTCATGGCGATGCGATGGTCGGTGAGGCTTTCCACCGTGCCGGCGCCAATCTGGCCACCGTCGATGATCGCGCCATCGGGCGTTTCCTCGATTGCCACGCCCAGCGCTCGCAGGCCAGACGCCATGGTGGCGATGCGATCGGACTCCTTCACCCGCAGCTCCGCCGCCCCGCGAATGACCGTGCGGCCGGTGGCGACCGCCGCCGCGACGAACAGCACCGGGAACTCGTCGATCATGTCCGGCACCAGCTCGGTGGGTACCTCGATGCCGCGCAGCGGCGCATGACGAATGAGCAGGTCGCCGACCGGCTCGCCGCCGGCCTCGCGCTGGTGCTCTACCGTGATGTCCGCGCCCATCAGGCGCAGCGCCTGAAGCAGACCGGTACGCCTCGGATTGAGACCTGCCGCCGGCAGGCGCAGCTCCGAGCCCGGCACGATGCTCGCGGCAACCAGGAAAAATGCCGCCGAGGAAAAGTCCGCCGGCACCTTGATGTCCGTGGCACGCAAACGATGTCCGCCGTCGAGGCGTGCCCTGCCCGGCTCGAATTCGATCGGCCAACCGAAGGCCGCCAGCATGCGTTCGGTGTAGTCACGGGTCGGATGCGGCTCGATGACTTCGGTGCTACCGCTGGCATACAGGCCAGCCAGCAGCACGGCGGACTTCACCTGGGCACTGGCGATCGGCAGCTCGTAGCGGATACCGCGCAACATCGAACCTCCGTGGAGCCGGAGCGGCGGCATGCCGTCGCGGGTTTCGATGCGCGCACCCATCTGAGTCAGCGGATCGGTCACCCGACGCATCGGACGTTTCGACAACGACGGATCACCCACCAGTACGCTCTCGAACGCCTGCCCGGCCAGCAAACCGGCCAGCAGACGCATGCCGGTGCCCGCATTGCCACAGTCCAATGCTTGCGCCGACCCGCGCAAGCCGTGCAGACCGACCCCGTGCACGATGCGCTCAGCCGCCGATGGCGCGTCGATCCGCACCCCGAGCTGCTCCAGTACGGCTGCCGTGGCGCGCGTGTCCTCGCCTTCGAGGAAGCCACGGATGTGCGAGCTTCCCTCGGCAATGGCAGCCAGCATCAGGGCACGATGCGATATCGACTTGTCGCCGGGAACTCGCACGCTGCCTTGCAAGGGACCCGCGGCGCGGCTGCTCCAGTCCAGCCGTGCGTTCAAGGCAACGCCACCGGATAGGAGCCCAGTACGCGTATCGTCGCGGCGGATTCGCCGATGTCGCGCACGGCGCCCTGCAGCCCCTCGTCATCGATATGCCCGGAAACGTCGATGAAAAACGCGTATTGCCATTTGCCCGTGTGTGCCGGGCGCGACTCGATCCGGTTCAGGCTGACGCCGTGCCTGGCAAACGGACTGAGCACGTCGTACAGCGCACCCGGTTTGTCGTTCACGGTGATCAGCAGCGAGGTGCGATCGTTGCCCGATGGCGGAAACAGCGAACGGCCGATCACCAGGAAGCGCGTCGTGTTGTCGGCCCGATCCTCGATGCCTTCGGCCACCGTCTTGAGTCCATAGATCTTGCCGGCCGTTTCGC
The DNA here is from genome assembly GCF_055809185.1 of Rhodanobacter sp. G2-10. Taxonomy (NCBI): domain Bacteria; kingdom Pseudomonadati; phylum Pseudomonadota; class Gammaproteobacteria; order Lysobacterales; family Rhodanobacteraceae; genus Rhodanobacter; species Rhodanobacter sp. G2-10. The sequence continues at coordinate 1,797,613 of NZ_CM147900.1, forward strand.
CGGCGATGGCGGCCGCGTCATCGGCGTGGCGCGCCAGCCGGGCTGCCTCGGCATTGCTGCCGACCGCAATGCATTCGACGTCGGGCAGGTTGATGCGCAGCCAGGTCTTGCACTGCTGCAAGGACTGGGCGTGGGCATAAACGCGCTTGACGTCTTCCGGCTTGCCAGTGAGCGAATGCAGGCACTGGTGCACGCGCAGTTCCACCTCGCCGCAGATGGTGGCATCGGCGGTGAGGAACATGTCCAATGTCACCTGGATCATGCCCTGTCCCGAGTTCTCCACCGGCACCACGCCGAAATCGGCATGCCCGGCGGCAACCTCCTGGAATACCTCCTCGATACTGCCCAGCGGCAAGCCGTAGGCGGCGTGCCCGAAGTGCTTGCGCACGGCCTGTTCGCTGAAGGTGCCCTCCGGCCCCAGGTAGCCGATCTTCAGCGGGTCCTCCTGCGCCAGGCAGGACGACATGATCTCGCGGAACAGGCGCACCATCTCGGCATCGGACAACGGCCCCTGGTTGCGGTCCACCACCATGCGCAGCACGTGCGCTTCGCGCTCCGGGCGGTAGTAGTCGATCGCGGAAAGCCCGACGCCCTTCACCGTGGCCACCGTCCGGGCATGGTTCGCGCGCTCGGAGATCAGTTGCTGGATCTGCCGATCGATGCTGTCGATGCGCTCGCGCATCTCGCTCAACGGTGGTTTCGCGTCACTCATGGTTTGGCCGCCTAGATGTAAAGATGTCCGTTCACGTATCAGCATCTTGCCTGAGTCTTGTTTCGTCGCGCCACTCAACCATGCCGTTGCGCAAAATCACGCATGAACGCGGTCAACGCCTGAACCGCCCCCACGGGCACCGCGTTGTAGAGCGATGCGCGCATGCCGCCGACGGCCTTGTGCCCCTTGAGCGCCATCAGCCCTGCGGCCTCGGACTCCTGCAGGAAGGCGGCATCCAGAGCACTGTCGTGCAGGGTGAATGGCACGTTCATGCGCGAACGATCGGCCGGCTCGATCGGGTTGCGGTAATAACCGCCGGAGCCATCGATGGCCCGGTACAGCAGATCGGCCTTGGCCCGGTTGCGTTCGGCCATCACGCCCAGCCCTCCCTGCTGCAGCAGCCACTGAAACGTCAGTCCCGCCAGGTACCAGCCCCAGGTATTGGGAGTATTGAGCATCGAGTCGGCAGCGGCGTGTTCGGCGTAGCGGAATATGCGCGCCATCGGCCGCCCTTGTCGGGCCAGCAGATCGCGACGGATGATCATCACCACCAGGCCCGAAGGCCCGATGTTCTTCTGGGCGCCGGCGTAGATCAGCCCGAAACGACTGACCTCCAGCGGGCCAGACAGAATGTTCGAGGACATGTCGGCAACCAGTGGTACCGAGCCCACCTCGGGCACGTCATGGAATTCCACGCCGTGGATCGTCTCGTTGGGGGTGTAGTGCACGTAGGCTGCCCCGGGGTCCAGCTGCCAGGTCTGGCGCGGCGGCAAGCGTCGATAGCCGTTAGCCTTGGCGCTGGCGGCAACATTGACTCGCACGTACGACGCCGCCTCGCTGATCGCCTTGCTGCTCCAGTGGCCGCTGTCGATGTAGTCAGCGCTTTCTCCCTCGGCCGCCAGGTTCATCGGGATCTGCGCGAAATGCTGGGTGGCCCCGCCCTGCAGGAACAACACCGCATAGTCATCGGGAATGCCCAACAAGGAGCGCAGGTCGGCTCCAGCCTGCGCCGCCATGGCGATGAATCGCTTCCCGCGGTGGGATTGCTCCATCACCGACGCGCCACTGCCATCCCAGTCCAGCATTTCCTGGCGAGCGCGTTCGAGGACTGCCTGCGGCAACATGGCCGGACCGGCGCTGAAGTTCCAGACTGTGCTCACGTGGACTTGCTTCCCGTCGACTTGGTTCGGGCATTATGCCGCGGCGCAGCATCCAGCAGTCAACAGGCCGGGAGCAAAAGCTCAGAATCGAATCAGCAAAACCAGCGCGATCGCAAGCGCCAGCACCGCGGCGGTGACGATGAGCCACCAGACCTCACCGGTGGGTCCGGCCGCCGCTTCGGGCAGATCTGCGGTTGCCTGCTCGTCCAGCGCAGCCTCCGGTTCCGTTTCGGCCCCGGGGGCTTCGAGCACGAAGCGATGCGTCGCCACGCCAATCTGGTCGCCCGGCAACAGCGGCGCCTTCCGGACCACGACGCCATTGACGCGCACCGGGTGCCGTGGCGAGCAGCAGGTGTCTTCGAGCATCAGCAGGCCATCATCCCAGCCTATGCGAAGCCCCACGACCTCGCCTTGCACCAGTCCCAACGGGTAATGCCCTTCGGGGCCAAGCTCAAGGCTGTCGCGCAGCGGCAGGACGCGACCGGAGAGTGGCCCGGCGACCGCCCGCAGGGCTGCCGTGCCACGTCCCTCTTCGGGCACCTTGGGTGGCACGCGCAAGGTCGGATTCTCGTCGTCGCACAGCAACAAGCGGCAATCGCCCACGCTCACCACGTCGCCGGCACGCAATAGCGCACGTTCGCGTACGGGCCTGGCGTTCACGTACACCCGATCCGCCGACGGCAACACCCGCAGCACCCAGCCCCGGCGGTCCTGCTCGACGCACAAATGTCTGGAAGCGGACTGGCTGGCGGCCAGCACCAGATCGTTGTCGGGGGCACTGCCGATGCGCAACCGTGCCTGTACCCAATGGAAATCCTCACGAGCCGCATTGGGAAATTCGATACGCATGGCTGACCAGGTCGACAAGTCGCGAAACTCTACCATGCAAGCGCGTGGCATTAAGATGGGATCTTTAGGTCCGGAAACGCCCCATGCCCAGTATCGATATCCGCCGCCCGCACCAACTGTCGATCAGCGAGGCTCGCGCCGTGGTCGACCAGGTCGCGGCAGGGATGCAGGAAAAGTTCGACATGACCGGACGGTGGACGGGAGACACCCTGGATTTCAGCCGCCCGGGCCTCAGCGGTTCGATCGCGGTCGAAGCCGATGCCATCCAGGTGCGGGCCCAGCTGGGGATGCTGCTGTCGCCGCTGAAGGGCATGATCGAGCAGGAAATCCGGCGCAAGCTGGATGAACACTTTGCATGAACACCATTCCCGGCTTGATGATTCTTTAACCATAGCGCTGTTCGTGGCATAATCGTCGGCTTACGCGGCCATCACGGCTGCGCGTGAAGCCCGGAACATATGGCCAAAGACGACGTCATCGAAATGGAAGGCACGGTCCAGGAGACCTTGCCCAACACCATGTTTCGCGTGCAACTGGAAAACGGGCACGTAGTTATCGCCCACATCTCCGGTCGCATGCGCAAGCACTACATCCGCATTCTCACCGGCGACAAGGTCAAGATCGAGATGACCCCGTACGATCTGAGCAAGGGACGCATCACCTACCGCATGAAATAAGGCGATTGGTGAGACGGGTTCGTGCGGTGACGAACCGGACATGCAAAAAGCGGCGCTGATGCGCCGCTTTTGCTTTGCCCGAAATCCCGCTGCGGGACTCCTCGGTCGATCACTCGACAATTGCAGGCAGCTTCGCAGCGGCCTTGCACTCGACCTTCAATTCGCCGTCGACGACGCTGAGTCGCACGACCCCGCCATCGACCAGCTTGCCGAACAGCAGTTCGTCGGCCAGCGCGCGCTTTACCTTCTCCTGGATCACGCGTGCCATCGGCCGTGCGCCCATCTGGGGATCGAACCCGTGCTCGGCCAGCCAGCGACGAGCATCGGCGTCGACATCCAGGTTGACCTTCTTCTCGGTCAACTGGCTTTCCAGTTCGATCAGGAACTTGTCTACCACGCGCAGGATGTGCTCGAAATCCAGGGCGCCGAACTGGATGATCGCGTCCAGACGGTTGCGGAACTCTGGCGTGAAGATACGGCGGATGACCTCCATCGCGTCCGATTCGTGCTTCTGTTCGACGAAGCCCATGGTGCGGCGGGAGGCGATTGCGGCACCCGCGTTGGTGGTCATCACCACCACCACGTTCTTGAAGTTCGCTTCGCGGCCATTGGTATCGGTGAGCACGCCACGGTCCATCACCTGCAACAGGATGTTGAACACGTCCGGGTGCGCCTTCTCGATCTCGTCCAGCAGCAACACGGCGTGCGGATGCTTCACCACGGCCTCGGTCAGCAGACCGCCCTGGTCGAAACCGACGTAACCCGGTGGGGCGCCGACCAGGCGCGACACCGAGTGCCCTTCCATGTATTCGGACATGTCGAAGCGGATCATCTCGATGCCGAGCTGCATGGCCAATTGCCTGGTCACCTCGGTCTTGCCCACGCCGGTGGGGCCGGCCAGCAGGAAACAGCCGATCGGCTTGGACGGGTCGGCCAGGCCCGAACGGGCCATCTTGATCGACGCGGCCAGCGCCTCGATCGCCGGATCCTGGCCGAACACCACCATCTTGAGGTTGCGTTCGAGATTGCGCAGCACGTCCTTGTCGGAGGCCGAAACCTGCTTGGCCGGAATCCGCGCCATCTTGGCCACGATGTACTCGACCTCGCCGACATCGACCATGCCGGTACGCTCATCTTCCGGCAGCAGCCGTTGGCGTGCACCGGCCTCGTCGATCACGTCGATTGCCTTGTCCGGCAACAGGCGGTCGGGGATGTGCTTCACCGACAGGTCGACCGCGGCTTTCAGGGCATCGTTGGTGTATTCGACGTGGTGATGCTCCTCGAAGCGCGAGCGCAGGCCCTTGAGGATCTCGATGCTGTCAGCCACGGTCGGCTCGACCACATCGATCTTCTGGAAACGCCGGGCCAGTGCGCGGTCCTTCTCGAATACGCCGCGGTATTCCTGGAACGTGGTTGAACCGATGCAGCGCAGCTCGCCCGACGCCAGCATCGGCTTGATCAGGTTCGAGGCATCCATGGTGCCACCCGAGGCCGAACCCGCGCCGATGATGGTGTGGATTTCGTCGATGAAGAGGATCGCACCAGGCTGCTTCTTAAGTTGCGCGATCACGCTTTTCAGGCGCTTTTCGAAGTCACCGCGATATTTGGTGCCGGCGACCAGGGCGCCGAGATCCAGCGACCAGATCGTGGCGCTCTCCAGCACCTCGGGTACCTCGCCATCGACAATGCGCTTGGCCAGGCCCTCGGCGAGCGCGGTCTTGCCCACGCCGGCTTCGCCGACATAGAGCGGGTTGTTCTTGCGCCGGCGGCACAGCACCTGGATGGTGCGTTCGATCTCGTCCGCCCGCCCGATCAGCGGGTCGATCTTGCCTTCCAGCGCCAGCTCATTGAGGTTGCTGGCGAACTCATGCAGCGGGTTGCTCTTGGCCTCGGCGCCTTCCTCGCCTTCATGCTCGTTGCCCGATGTGCTCGCGGCCGGCTCGTCGCCGATCTTGGCGATGCCGTGGGAGATGTAGTTGACCACGTCGAGCCGGGTGATCTCCTGCTGGTGCATGAAGAACACCGCATGGGAGTCCTTTTCGCCGAAGATCGCCACCAGCACGTTGGCGCCGGTGACTTCCTTCCGGCCGGAAGACTGCACGTGGTAGACGGCGCGCTGCAGCACGCGCTGGAAACCCAGGGTCGGCTGCGTGTCGCGTTCGTCGCCGGCAGGCAACACAGGCACGGTCTCGCTGATGATGCGCGCCAGTTCGGCGGACAGACGCGGCAGTTCGACCCCGCATGCGCGCAGCGCGCCGAGGGCCGACTGGTTTTCGGTCAACGCCAGCAACAGGTGCTCCACCGTCATGAACTCGTGACGTTGCTCGCGGGCCTGTTTGTAGCAATGGCCGATGGTGACTTCCAGATCCTTGCTGAACATTCGGATCGTCTCCGCTTGGCGTGTTGGGCGGCTGTTGGTGCCGCGATGAGCAAGAAATGGGGTCCGTCAGAGCTTTTCCATAGTGCACAACAAAGGGTGTTGATGCGAACGTGAATACTCGTTGACGTGAGTTACCTTGGTTTCTGCCACTTCCCGCGTGAACACGCCGCACACGCCGCGCCCGCGGGTGTGCACGTGCAACATGATCTGGACCGCCTGTTCCTGATCCAGTGAGAAGAAACTCCGCAACACCTCCACCACGAAGTCCATCGGGGTGAAATCATCGTTCAACAGCAGCACCTGGAACAAGGGTGGACGCGCCACCTCGGGTTTGGCGGTTTCCACCGCCAGCCCTCGGCCGCTGTCATGCTCGTGTTCGTTTTCGTGGGTCATGATTTTGCAAGACGTCTTTTATGGATCGAAGTATACGCTGCAGCGGTACAGCCGGATGCGGCACTCATCCCAACAGGTAATGGCACAATGGACGCTTTTCCAGCCCAGTCCCGTCCATGATTGCCTCTCCGGAACCTCGTGAAGTCTGGCGCCCGCACGTCACCGTGGCGTGCGTGGTGACGGATGGTCAGCGCTACCTGATGGTCGAGGAAGAGGTTGCCGGGCGGCTGGCATACAACCAGCCGGCAGGTCATCTGGAGGATGGCGAAAGCCTCGTGGACGCGGCCGTGCGCGAGACGCTGGAGGAAACCGGTTGGACGGTGGCGTTGCAGCACCTGATCGGCGTTCAGCAATGGCGCAGCACCGAGCATGGCGACGCGGTGATCCGGTTCAGCTTCGCGGCGCAGGCGGTCAGCCACGACCCGGCTCGCCTGCTCGACACCGGCATTCACCGGGCCTTGTGGCTGACTCGCGCCGAAATCGCCTCTCTGGGCGATCGCCTGCGCAGCCCGCTGGTGCTGCTGAGCATCGATGCCTGGCTGGCGGGCCAGCGGCTGCCCTTGTCCAGCCTGGACTACCTGCCCGGGGACTTGCGGGCATGAAGGTGATGCTTGGCATTTCCGGCGGTGTGGACTCGTCGGTCGCCGCGCTGCTGCTGCAGCAGGCGGGCCATCAGGTCGAAGGCCTGTTCATGCAGAACTGGGAGGAAGACGAACGCAGCGGACCGTGCACCAGCGATGCCGACCGCAAGGATGCCGTGGCCGTCTGCGGCCGGCTCGGGATCCCGTTCCACGCGCGCAATTTCGCGGCGGAATACTGGGATGGCGTGTTCGAGCATTTCCTCGCCGAGTACCGTGCCGGTCGTACGCCCAACCCCGACGTGCTGTGCAACCGCGAGATCAAGTTCAAGACCTTCCTCGACGAAGCCAGGGCGCTGGGCGCCGACAAGATCGCCACGGGCCACTACGCGCGCGTCGACGAGACCGACGGCCAGTACCGTTTGCTGCGCGCACGCGACGCCAACAAGGACCAGAGCTACTTCCTGCATGCGCTGGGGCAGCAGGCGCTGGCGGCCACGCTGTTCCCGCTGGGCTGCATCGAAAAGTCCGAGGTCCGCGAGCTGGCCCGTCGCGCGGCCTTGCCGACGCACGCCAAGAAAGATTCCACCGGCATCTGCTTCATCGGCGAGCGCGACTTCCGCAGCTTTCTGTCGCAGTACATCCCTGCCCGCCCCGGCGACATGCGCACACCCGACGGTACCTTGATCGGCGAACACCAGGGCGTGATGTATTACACCCTGGGCCAGCGCAACGGACTGGGCATCGGCGGTCGGCAAGGCGCCAGCGGCGAAGCCTGGTTCGTGGTGGGCAAGGATGTGCCGGCAAATGTCCTGTATGTTGCCCAGGGCGGCGAGAACCACTGGCTGCACTCCCGCCGCCTGCGAACCGAGCCCGCGCACTGGATCGCCGGCGCCCCGCCCGCCGACCAGTTTCGCTGTACCGCACGCACCCGTTATCGTCAGACCGACCAGGGCTGCGAAGTATCCGTCGGCGACGGCGGCGTTGATGTACGCTTTGACGACCCCCAACGCGCCGTGACCCCCGGACAATCGGTGGTCTTCTATGCGGGCGAAGTCTGTCTCGGCGGCGCCGTGATCCTGGCCACGGATGCGGCCTATGGTGGCCTGCTGCCGGCCTTCATGCCTGCAGGCACCCCCACAACCAGAGAATTGCACACCCGTGTTTGAAATTTTTGGCATGAACGAGGAGCGCGTGGTCGCCCTGGCCGGCATGTTCCAGGCCTGCGCGCTGGCGCAGCAGCTGGCCAACGACGGCCGTTGCGACGACGCCGCCATGCAGGCTGGCGTGGCCAGCATCTTCCGCATCGATGCTCCGTCCGTGGTGGCGGTCTATGAAGGGGTATCGAATCTGCGCCTGGGCCTGCGCAAGGTGATCGCCCAACTGGACGAAAGCGATCGCGACATGTCGATCACGCGCATGGTCGTGACCGTGATGCGACTCGAACGCAGCCTCTCCGGACGACCGGAATTGCTGGAAACCTTGCAGCAAGGCATCGTTGCCGCGCAGCGCCAGGTCGAGCACTTCGGCCAGGATTCGCCGCAGGTGAGCGGTCGGCTGGCCGAGCTTTACGCCTCCACGCTGTCGACGTTGCGGCCACGGGTGATGGTCAGCGGCAATCCGCAGCAACTGCAGCAGGCCGCCGTCGTCGAGAAAGTGCGCGCGAACCTGTTGGCTGCCGTGCGCTCGGCCGTGCTGTGGCGGCAGGTCGGCGGACGCCAATGGCAGCTCCTGCTGTACCGGCGCCAATGCAGCATGCTGGCGCGCGGGTTGCTGACGGGCTCGACGTTGGACAATCGCTGACGACGGCTCGCGGCCTGCGGCTCTTGAGACGCAAGAGCGGCGGGCATAGCCCGCCCTACGCTTCGGTCCGGCGGGGGTTGGCCGCCGGACCGCGGAGCATCACTCTTCGAGCACGGGGGAGTCTGCGCTCTCCGGGTCTGCATCACCCGGTGGCAGGTCACCCTCGGGTGAGACGCCGTCCGTACTCTCGTCGCCGTTGTCCTCTTCGGGCTCCAGCCGCATCACGCTGACCAGGGCCTCGTCGGCAGGCAGCTTGATCAGGGTGACGCCCTGGGTGTTGCGGCCAAGTTGTGAAACCTCCGCCACGCGGGTGCGCACCAGGGTTCCCTGGTTGGAAATCAGCATCAGCTCGTGTGCCTCGGTGACCTGTACCGCCCCGACCAGCGCCCCATTTCGATCGGAACACTGAATACCGATCACGCCCTGGGTGCCGCGTCCCTTCTTGGTGAACTCCACAAGTGCGGTGCGTTTGCCGTAACCGCGTTCCGTCGCCGTGAGAATGTCACCCTCGGCGGCCACGATCAGCGACACGACCTCGGCGCCCTTGAGGAGTTTCATGCCGCGCACACCGGCGGCGGTGCGGCCCATCGAGCGCACGGTGTTCTCGTCGAATCGATTGACCTTGCCGTTGGAGGCGAACAGCAGGATGTCGCTGTTGCCGTCGGTCATTTCCACATTGACCAGGGCATCATCGTCATGCAGCTTGATCGCCTGCTTGCCCTTCTGCAGCTGGAAGGCGAACTCGGTCAACGGAGTCTTCTTGACCGTGCCGCGCTTGGTGGCGAAGAACACGAAGCGGTCCTCGGTGTACTCCCGGATCGGCAACACCGCCTGCACCTTCTCGTCCTCGCCCAACGGCAGCAGGTTGATGATCGGCTTGCCGCGTGCGCCAGGACCCGCTTCCGGCATCTGGTACACCTTGAGCCAGTAGACACGGCCGGTGCTGGTGAAGGTCAGCAGCGTGTCATGCGTGTTGACCACCCACAGCTGCTCGACGACGTCTTCGTCCTTCAGCGCCGACGCCGAACGCCCCTTGCCGCCGCGCCGCTGCGCCCGATAGGTGCTGGCGGGCTGGCGCTTGATGTATCCGGTGTGCGACAAGGTGACCACGACGTCTTCCGGCGCGATCAGGTCCAGCATGTTGAGATCTTCCTGCGAGTGCTGGATCTCGGTGCGACGGGCGTCGCCAAATTCGCTCTTGATCGCCTCGAGTTCTTCGCGGATCACTTCCAGCAAGCGGTTCGGATTCTCCAGAATCTCGATCAAGCCGCGGATGGTTTCCAGGATCTGCCGGTACTCGTCGGAAAGCTTCTCCTGCTCCAGGCCGGTGAGGCGGTGCAGTCGCATCGCGAGGATTTCCTGCGCCTGGACTTCGGACAACTGGTAGCCGTCGGCCTTCAGACCATCACGCGGATCCATGTCTTCAGGTCGCGACGCATCGGCACCGGTCGCCGACAGCAGCGCACCGACCACACCCGGCTGCCACTTGCGGGCCAGCATGCGCTCGCGCGCCTCGGCCGGCGATGCCGAGGTCTTGATCAGCTCGATCATCTCGTCGATGTTGGCCAGCGCCACGGTGAGACCTTCGAGTATGTGCGCGCGGCCACGTGCCTTGCGCAGCTCGAAGATGGTGCGGCGGGTGACCACCTCGCGCCGATGTCGGATGAACGCTTCGAGGATGTCCTTCAGGTTCAGCAGCTTCGGCTGGCCATCCAGCAGGGCCACCATGTTGATGCCGAAGGTGACCTGCAGCTGGGTCTGCTGGAACAAATTGTTCAGCACCACGTCGCCCATCGCGTCCTTGCGGATCTCGATGACCACGCGCATGCCGTCCTTGTCGGACTCGTCGCGCAGTTCGCTGATGCCCTCGAGCTTCTTCTCCTTGACCAGCTCGGCGATCTTCTCGATCAGCCGGGCCTTGTTCACCTGGTACGGCAGCTCATGGATGATGATCGTCTCGCGGCCGTTCTTCTCGGTCTCTATCTCGGCCTTGGCACGCACCAGGATACGTCCGCGACCAGTACGGTAGGCCTCGATGATGCCGGAGGAACCATTGATGATGCCGTGGGTCGGGAAGTCCGGCCCCGGGATGTAATGCATCAATTCGTCGATCGAGAGCGCCGGCTCGTCGATCAACGCAATCGTCGCGGCAATGATCTCGTTGAGGTTGTGCGGCGGGATATTGGTCGCCATGCCCACCGCGATGCCGGCGGAACCGTTCACCAGCAGGTTTGGTACGCGCGAGGGCAGTACCAGCGGCTCGCGCTCGCTTTCGTCGTAGTTGAAGCCGAAGTCGACGGTGTCCTTGTCGATGTCGGCCAGCAATTCGTGGGTGAGGCGCGACATGCGCACCTCGGTGTAACGCATGGCCGCGGCGTTGTCGCCATCGACCGAACCGAAGTTGCCCTGGCCGTCGACCAGCATGTAGCGCAGCGAGAATGGCTGCGCCATGCGCACAATGGCGTCATACACCGACTGGTCGCCATGCGGGTGGTACTTACCGATCACGTCACCGACCACGCGGGCCGACTTCTTGTATGGCTTGTTCCAGGCGTTGCTCAACTCGTTCATCGCGAAAAGCACACGCCGATGCACGGGTTTCAGGCCATCGCGGACATCCGGGAGGGCGCGGCCCACGATCACGCTCATGGCGTAATCGAGGTAGCTCTGGCGCATCTCGTCTTCGATGTTGACGCGAATGATTTCTTTGGCGGTTTCTGCCATTGAGCGGCTTCCCTGTGGGCTAAAAAAGGACGCTGGCGACGCGTCTCAAGCGCATGCGCGAGCGACCCGAAATCAACCGGTCAATTGTAGCACGAATGGGCGCAAAACGACAGGATTTAGTGCATGTAAATCAATAACTTACGATGCCGTCTTGGGATGCCTGAAAAGCACCCGCCGCGCTGTCGAAAAATTGACCAGTGCGGCAACCACGGAGCCCGCCGCGGCGGCAGGCGCCGGCCACCGGTGCAGGTCCGGAAAGTTGAGCAAAAGCAAGGCATAAACACCGTAATTGACCACCGCCCCCATGCTCATCAACGCTATCCACTGCAGCCATTCAGCGTGTGCATGGCGACCACTGTGCCGCGCCGCAAAGGTGTAACGGCGATTCCACCACCAGGTGAACGTGGCTGCCAGCAGAAACGACAGTACGCGGGCCAGATACGGATTCCAGTGCCCGAAACTGACCAGCATTTGCACGATGCCGGCATCGATCACCAGGCCGCCCAGCCCGCCCACGGCAAACAGGGCAACCTCGCGGGGCAGCTTTACCACCCGAACATCGCCTGCATCGAGATGCTGTTCGGCCGCTCGATCACGCCGCGCTCGGTGACGATGGCGTCGATCAGTTCGGCCGGCGCCACGTCGAATACCGGGTTCCAGGCCTGCGCGCCCTCCACCACCGTGCGCCGGCCGGCTGTGCTCAACAGCTCGCTGGCGTCGCGCAACTCGATCTCGATTTCCTCGCCCGTACCCGTAGCCATGTCGACCGTGGAGGACGGCGCCACCACCATGAATTTCACGCCGTGGTACTTCGCGGCGATGGCCAGCTGATACGTGCCGATCTTGTTCGCGGTATCGCCGTTGGCGGCGATCCGGTCGGCGCCCACGATCACCCACTGCACGGCGCCGGATTTCATCAGGTGCGCCGCCGCCGAGTCGGCGATCAGCTGGGCCGGGATGCCGTCGCGCACCAGTTCCCACATGGTCAGGCGCGCGCCTTGTTGCCACGGTCGCGTTTCACCGGCGTAGACCCGTGCAATCCGGCCCGCGGCGACGCCTGCGCGAATGACGCCAAGCGCGGTGCCGTAACCGGCGGTGGCCAGCGAACCGGTGTTGCAATGGGTCAGCACGCCCGACCCGGGGGTGATCAGCGATGCACCCAGCTCGCCCATGTGCCGGTTGGCGGCGAGATCCTCGTCCTGGATCGCCTGCGCTTCGCGCAACAGCGCCTCGACACCGGCACCGGCTGCGATGCGCTTGTTCATCCGGTCCAGCGCCCACATCAGGTTCACGGCGGTAGGACGCGCCGCGCGCAAGCTCATCAGCACCGGCTCAAGCGGTGCCCCTTGCTGCGCCGCCATGGCCACACCCCAGGCTGCGGCGATGCCGATGGCCGGTGCACCGCGGACAACCAGGTCGCGGATGGCGGTCGTCACCTCCGAAGCGTCGCGACAGGCAATCCAGCTTTCCTCGCCCGGCAGCAGGCGTTGGTCGAGCAGGCGCAGGTGATCGCCCTGCCATTGCACGGCGCGAATGGAGTCGTGGGTTTCGTTGGACGTGGTCATCCGTCCATTATCGCCTGCCGCGCCGGTATTGCGCACGGCAGGCGAGCCGGCTCAGCGGCGTTGGCGCAGCCATTGATGGATCGCCGGTGGGACCTCACGTTGCGCGCGTCCGGAGACATAGATGCCGATGTGGCCGCCCTTGAACGCAAGCTGGGTGTAGTCCGTCGTGCCGACGTGCTTGCCCAGGGCGCGCGAAGCATCCGGGGGCACCAGGTGATCCTGTTCGGCAAAGATATTCAGCACCGGCTGGGTGATCATGCCCAGGTCCACAAGCTGGCCGCCGATTTCCAGCGTGCGCTTGATCAGCTTGTTGCCCTGGTAGAAATCCTTGATGAATTGGCGGAACGCCTCGCCGGCCTGGTCCGGAGAATCGAAAATCCAGCGTTCCATGCGCAGGAAATTCTCCAGCTCGGTCGGATTGTCGAGGATATCGACCAGGCCGATGTACTTCTGCTGATTGAGCCGCACCGGCTTCAGCGTGAGGTAGACGTAGTTCATCAGGCCGGCAGGGATGTTGCCCATGGTGTCGACGAACAGATCGACATCCATGTTGCGGCACCAGTGCGACAGCATGTTGTCCGGGGTGTGGTAATCCACCGGCGTGACCATGGTGATCAGATTCTTCACCTTGTCCGGGTGCAGCGCGGTGTAGCACAGCGAGAAGGCGCCTCCCTGGCAGATGCCGAGCAGGTTGATCGCGTCCAGATCATGCCGCTTGCGCACAACATCGACGCAGCGATCAAGGTAGCCATTGATGTAGTCATCCAGGGTCAGCCAGCGGTCGGCGCCGTCGGGGTAACCCCAGTCAATCAGGTAAATGTCTTCGCCCTGCTCCAGCAGGTTTCGCACCATCGAGCGGTCCGCCTGCAGATCGGTCATCCACACCGTGTTGACCAGCGCATACACGATCAGCAGCGGCGTCTTGGACGTGGTCTTGCCGTGCCCGGTGAAATGCCAGACCTTGAGCTTGTCCTCGCTGTAGACCAGCTCGCGCGGCGTGTTGGCATACTCGGGCTCACGCATCCCGCGCAGGTTGGCCATGCCGGCAGCCAGCTTGCGCTGGAATGTCGCCATGTCGGTCAGGGCCTTGGTCGGGTCGATGTGCAATGGGGTTTGCATCGCAAAGCTCCTTTATTTGCGCTTGCGCGGGCTGGTTGCGGGTCTGGATGCGGCAGCAGGCTTGCGCGTGCGCTTGGCCGCTGTTTTCGTCGTGGTCGCGGTCTTTTTCTTGGCCGCCGTTTTCTTCACCGCCCCCGAAGACCCGGTCGGCGCGGCCTTTCGCGCCGTCGGCTTGGCTGCGCTGGCGTTGGCGAACTTCCGTTTCAGTGCCGCCACTTCGCGGCGCAGGCCGGTGACTTCGTCGGGATGATCTTCGGACGCACCGGCCTGGCTGGCCCGGAACTCGCGGCGCAACGCCTGCAGACGCTCCCCCAGGCTTGAGACCTCGCTGCGCGTAGGCACGCCGAGTTGCTGGCACATCTGTTCGGTCTGTCGTTGTTGCAGCTGACGCACACGCATCTGGGTGTTGACCATCTCGCCATACGCATCGCGAAACTCGTCCGACAGCGCGATCTCCGCGTAAGCCTCCTCCGAAGCGTCCACCCACAGGTCGTACAGGCCCTTCAGCGATTCGATCTGGCGACCCGGTGTGGCGTGTTCGGCCAACTTCCCCTGCAGGCGCTGCATACCTTGTGTGTTGGCGCGTTGGATCAGCTCCTGATAGCGTGCGGACGCCTGCATGGAAGCGAGCATGGCCATGCCCAGTTCCTGCTGTTTCATCTGCTGCTCGCGATCCAGCCCGAAGCCTGGCGTCGGGCCGGCTGCGCCAGGCATCTCGCCGAAACCACTGCGTTGCATCGCCTGCCACCAGGATTGCCATTGACGGGTGAAGCTTTCGGCGCCGGCGCTGTCGATACCGCCAAAGGCCTGCGCAAAAGGCTGGCTGGAGCCGCCGAACATCTGCTGCATCTGCTGCTGCCAGTCGCTGGATGGCCCGCCGCTCACGCCACTGCTTGCCGCACTCTGCATCCAGTCGAAATAGCCTTTGAGGCCGGCCAGTGTACGTTCCAGCGTATCGCCGCCCATGGCTTGTGCCGATGGAGGCGCGAACGGGTTCGCTGCGTGCTTCGGCTGGAATTGCCGCGTCCAGGCATCCCACGACTGTTGGGCCAGCGCCTGATAGTCCTTCATGAAATCATTCGCGGGATCGGCCATCGGTTTATCCTCGTCAGCGGTTCTTCCATCCTAGCAGTCTGTCAGGCCTGGGTGGTCGAGACGAGCATTCGGCTGGGTGCGCACACGCTTCCCTGACGATGCGCCGCTCCACCGTGGCCCCGTGGATCGCCGGACTGCACGGGCGGATTCGCACACCAGCCAACCCGGGTCCGACAAGCCGCGGGCAGATCGCCACCACACAAAAACTTCGCCTCCGGAACGAAGAAGGCCCGACGCGAGCCGGGCCTTCTTTTCGATGTTGCTGCCTAGACGAATCTCAGCTGTTGGCGCGCTCTTCTTCGGTCACGGCCTTCATCGACAGGCGGATGCGGCCCTGCTTGTCCACTTCCAGCACCTTGACCTTGACGATGTCGCCTTCCTTGAGCTTGTCGGAAACCTTCTCCACGCGCTCATCGGAGATCTGCGACACGTGCACCAGACCATCCTTGCCCGGCATGATCGTCACGAATGCACCGAAGTCCATCAGCTTGGCGACCTTGCCCTCGTAGATGCGGCCCGGCTCGACGTCGGAAACGATCTGCTCGATGCGCTTCTTCGCCGCCTCGCCTGCCTCGCGATTGACCGAGCCGACGATGATGGTGCCGTCGTCGCTGATGTCGATCGTGGTACCGGTCTCCTCGGTGATCGAGCGAATCGTGGCGCCGCCCTTGCCGATCACTTCGCGGATCTTGTCCGGATGGATCTTGATGGTGATCAGACGCGGGGCAAACTCGCTCATCTCGGAGCGCGCTTCGGCAAGCGCCTTGCCCATCTCGCCGAGGATGTGCAGACGCCCCTGCTTGGCCTGGGCCAACGCCACCTTCATGATTTCCTCGGTGATGCCGTCGATCTTGATGTCCATCTGCAGCGCGGAAATGCCCTCGGAGCTGCCGGCCACCTTGAAATCCATGTCGCCGAGGTGATCCTCGTCACCCAGGATGTCGGACAACACGACGAAGTCATTGCCTTCCTTGACCAGGCCCATGGCGATACCGGCCACCGGCGCCTTCAGCGGCACACCGGCATCCATCATCGCCAGCGACGAACCGCACACCGACGCCATCGACGAGGAGCCGTTGGATTCGGTGATTTCCGAAACCACGCGCACCACGTACGGGAACTCCTCGATGCTCGGCTTGACCGCCTGCACGCCGCGTTTGGCGAGGCGACCGTGGCCGATCTCGCGGCGCTTCGGCGCACCGAAACGACCGGCTTCACCCACCGAGAACGGCGGGAAGTTGTAATGGAACAGGAACGGGTCCTTCGACTCGCCACCGGGCGCATCGATGATCTGCGCATCACGCGTGGTGCCCAGCGTGATCACTACCAGCGCCTGGGTCTCGCCGCGGGTGAACAAGGCGGAACCGTGGGTCCGCGGCAGCACGCCGACGCGAGCCGTGATGGCCCGCACGTCGTCGAGCTGGCGCCCGTCGATGCGCACCTTGGTCTTCAACACGCTGTCGCGCATGGTGTGGTATTCGATTTCCTCGAATTCCTTGGCCATCGCGGCAGTCGACCAGCCCTTCTCTTCGGCCTGCGCCTTGAGGCTGGCCAGCACGTCGGCCTTGATCGCGGAGATCGCGTCGCGACGCTCCAGCTTGTCGCGCACCGAGAACGCCGCCGCCAACTGGTCACCGACCGCGCCCTTGACGGCAGCAACCAGCGACTCGTCGCGCGCAGGCGCCTGCCAATCCCAGGATGGCTTGCCGGCCTCGGCTGCCAGCTCGGCGATCGCACGAATCGCGACCTGCATCTGCTTGTGACCGAACATCACCGCGCCAAGCATCACGTCCTCGGACAGCAGCTTGGCTTCGGATTCCACCATCAGCACGGCACCGGCGGTGCCGGCTACGACCAGATCCAGATCGGAAGTCTTCAGCTCGGTGGCAGTCGGGTTCAGCAGGTACTGGCCATTGGCGTAGCCCACGCGGGCGGCGCCGATCGGACCCTTGAACGGGATGCCCGCCAGGCTCAGCGCGGCGGAAGCGCCGAGCAGCGCCACGATGTCGCCATCGACTTCCGGGTTCAGCGAGACAACCTGGGCAATCACCTGCACTTCGTTCTTGAAGTCATCCGGGAACAGCGGGCGAACAGGGCGATCGATCAGGCGCGAGGTCAGCGTCTCCTTTTCGGTCGGACGTCCTTCACGCTTGAAGAAGCCACCGGGAATGCGACCCGCCGAATAGAATTTCTCGACATAGTCGACCGTGAGCGGGAAGAAATCCTGGCCTTCCTTCTGCTTGGTCGCAGCCACGGCGGTGACCAGCACCACGGTGCCGCCCATGCTGGCCAACACCGCACCGGACGCCTGGCGGGCAATTTCGCCCGTCTCCAGTGTGACTTCGTGATTACCGTACTGGAATGACTTGGTTACTTTTGCCACGTGTTTAATTCCTGATCTGATTGAGAAGTGCGCCCGGAGACGGGCGCTTCTTGATCCTGGCGTTCATGCATGAACGCACGAAGTTACCGGCGCAGGCCGAGGCGTTCGATCAGGGTCTGGTAACGCGCAAGATCGCGATCCTTCAGATAACTGAGCAGGCGCTTGCGCTGGTTGACCAGCTTCAGCAGGCCACGACGGGAATGGTGATCCTGCTTGTGATCCTTGAAGTGGCCGGTGAGATGCTCGATGCGGGCGGACAGCAGCGCCACCTGGACTTCGGTCGAACCGGTGTCGTTCGGCACGCGGCCGAAATCAGCAATGATCTTGCTGGTCTGTTCTGCGGTAAGGGACATGGTTATGCGTTTCCTTGAAAGGCGATGCGAAGCTTGCGCTTGCGCCATCGCGATGACGCAAGCGCAAGCTTCGCCTAGTTGAGTGAAAGCGTTGAAATAACTTGTCTATTCTACTGATGGGAGTGGTGTTACAACAAGTGCGCAGGGGCTTTTCGGGGCAAATCAGTCAGTCCGGCGGCAAGTTGAAGCCACGCAGGACGCGACCACGGCCCTCGTTGTCCACTTCAAGCAGGGCCAGCAGCGCGCCGTCGCTGGCAAAAGCCGCGCATCGCCCCGCCGGAGCCGGCGCAGCGAGCTGGATCGGCTGGCCGCGTGAAATGGCCATGCTTTGCGCCTCGTCCAGCTTCAGGCTGGGCAAGTCGCACAATCCTGCCGCCACCGGCAGGAGATGTGCCAGCAAGGCCTCGTCGCCCTGCGCGGCGGCCTGTTCGAGTTCGGCCAGGGTCACCATCTGCGGCACGCGGAACGGATCCACCCAGGTGCGCCGCAAGGCACTCAGATGGGCGCCGCAACCCAGATCCTCGCCGATGTCGACCGCCAGCGAGCGCACGTAAGTACCGGAACCGCACTCCACCAGCAGCTGCAGGGTGTCGCCGTCGCGCGCCAGCAGTTCGAGTCGATGGACTTCCACCCGGCGTGGGGCTCGCTCGACCGATTCACCCCGGCGCGCCTTCACATAGAGCCTTTCGCCATCGAGCTTCAACGCGGAATACATCGGTGGCACCTGCAGGATGGACCCACGCAGCTTGGCCAGTACGGCCTCGATGGTGGCGGTATCCAACGGTGGCACCGGACGCCGCTCGACCACCTCACCCTCGCTGTCGGCGCTGTCGGTGGTGATACCGAGCCGACATTCGGCAAGATAGGCTTTGCGCGCACCCAGCAGGCTTCCAGCCAGTTTGGTCGCTTCGCCGAAACACAGCGGCAACAGGCCCGTCGCCAGCGGATCGAGTGCCCCGGTATGACCACCCTTGGAAGCACGCAACAAACGGCGCACAGCCTGCAGGGCCTGATTCGAACTCAGGCCTCGTGGTTTGTCGAGTAGCACGATGCCGTGCAGGTCGCGGTGCTGGAAACGCGGTCGTCGATTCATCAATTCGGCAACGGACTCGTGAGGCTCAGTCCTGTTCGCTCTCGTCGTCAGGCTTCAGGTCGCGCGCCTGTTCACGCAGCAGGGCCTCGATCCGTTCGCCCTTGTCGACCGAGTCGTCGTACTTGAATTTCAGCTCCGGCACCCGACGCATGCGCATGCCGCTGTGCGCCAGCGCGTGGCGGATCTCGTGGCTCATGGCATTCAACGCCTTGACCGCCGGCAAACCCTGCTCTGGCAGCAGTGTGGTCACCCATACCGTCGCCCAGTCCAGATCGCGAGTGATCTCGACGTCGGACACGCTGGTCGACGGCAAGCCGTGATCACGCACCGCAGCGTGCACCAACTGGCCGAGCTCACGACGCAATTCTGCGCCGATGCGGTCGGTACGCTTGAAGTCTCGGGAAGGCATGTGAAAAACCAGAAGTGAGTCAACAGGAGTGAGAAGTGAGAGAAGAGCGCGGGGGAGCGAGCTCCTACTCTCGCTTCTCACCCCTCTCCTCTCACTGCTCGCCTTTACAGCGTCCGTGCCACTTCAGTGCGCTCGAAGCATTCGATCTGGTCGCCCGGCTTGACGTCGTTGTACTGCTTCACCGCAATACCGCACTCCATGCCGCTGCGTACCTCGTCGACAAGATCCTTGAAGCGGCGCAGGGATTCCAGTTCGCCTTCGAACACCACAACGTTGTCGCGCAACACGCGGATCGGCTTGCTGCGCTTCACATGGCCTTCGGTGACCATGCTGCCCGCAACGGCGCCGAACTTGGAACTGCGGAACACTTCGCGCACTTCGGCGATGCCGATGATGTCCTCACGCACTTCCATGCCGAGCAGGCCCGTTGCCGCCTGGGTCACCTGGTCGATGACGTCGTAGATGATCGAGAAGTAGCGTACGTCCAGACCGTTGGTCTCGATCACCTTGCGAGCCGATGCATCGGCGCGCACGTTGAAGCCGATGATCAGGGCCTTGGAGGCAGCAGCCAGGGTGGCGTCGGATTCGGTGATGCCGCCCACGCCGGAGGCCACCACGTTGACCCGGACCCGTTCGTTGCCGATCTGGGTCAGCGATTCGCGCAAGGCCTCGACCGAGCCCTGCACATCGCCCTTGACCAGGATGTTGAGCGTCTGCTGCTCCTCGCCCTGGCCCATCTTGGCGATGATGTCCTCAAGGCGATTGGCCTTGCTGACCATGCGCGTTTCACGGCGCTTGAGCTCACGCTCCTGCGCCACCTCGCGTGCCAACCGCTCGTCTTCCACGCAGACGAAGTCGTCGCCGGTTTCCGGGACGCCGGACAGGCCGAGCACCTGCACCGGGATCGAAGGACCGGCTTCGGCGACTTGCTTGCCGCTCTGGTCGATCAACGCACGCATGCGGCCATATTCGACGCCGCAGACCACAAAGTCGCCCTTCTTCAGCGTGCCCTGCTGCACCAGCACGGTCGCCACCGGACCGCGACCGCGATCCAGGCTCGACTCGATCACCACGCCGGAGGCGCGGCCGTCGGCCACCGCCTTCAGCTCCATCACTTCGGCCTGCAGCGAAATCGCATCGAGCAGATCCTCGATACCCATGCCTGTCTTGGCCGATACCGGCACGAACTGCACGTCGCCGCCCCAATCTTCCGGCACCACTTCCTGCGCGACGAGGCCCTGCTTGACGTTGTCGGGATTGGCGCCTTCCTTGTCCATCTTGTTGACCGCCACGATCAACGGCACGTTGGCTGCGCGCGCGTGCTTGACCGCCTCGATCGTCTGCGGCTTCACGCCATCGTCGGCAGCCACCACCAGGATCACGATGTCCGTGGAGTGCGCGCCACGGGCACGCATCGAGGTGAACGCGGCATGGCCAGGCGTATCCAGGAAGGTGATCACGCCCCTCGACGTTTTCACGTGATACGCGCCAATATGCTGCGTGATGCCGCCGGCTTCACCGGAAGCCACCTTGGTGCGGCGAATGTAATCCAGCAGCGATGTCTTGCCGTGGTCGACATGTCCCATGATGGTTACGACCGGCGGACGAACGACCTTCTCGCCATCCAGTTCAACACTCTGGGTGTGCGCGGCCAGCGTTTCCTCGGCATTGTTCTGGCTATCGGCAACCGGCGTGTGCCCCAGTTCCTCGACGACCAGCACCGCCGTGTCGTGATCGATGGTCTGGTTGATGGTCGCCATCACGCCCATCTTGAACAGCGCCTTGACCACCTCCGAGCCCTTGACCGCCATCTTCTGCGCAAGGTCGGTGACGGCATTGGTATCGCTGACCACAACCTCACGCACCACCGGCGCGGTGGGTCGCGAGAACCCATGTGGACCGCTTGGGGCACTACCACCTCCGCGCGAGACCATGTCGCGACCGCGACCACCCTTGCCGCGCTTGCTGCTTGACGAACGGCGCGCGCGGTCGGCTTCGCTCAGATGCATCTGGCCACCGGCGAAACGCTTGTTGCCTTCGCGTTCCTGCTTGCTGCCGATTTCATCGGCGCGATCACGAGAATGCTTCGCCTTGCCCCGGGTCGACTCACCGGCAGTAGTCGCTGGTGCTGGTGCCGGGGTCGGCGCGGGCGCGGCGGCAGGCTTGACCACCTTCTCGCGTTTGCGCGGTTCATGGATGCGCGGCAGGATCATGCCCAGTTCGCGCTGATCAATGCGCTGGACGCCGTTGGACTCATCGCCCGCCGCATCGGCTGCAGTCGCTTCCGGACTTGGCGCAGCCTCCTCCGGTGCCACAGCCGCCTCAGCCTTGGTGTCCGCTTCGGATGCGGCTTCCGCGTCGGCCTGCTTCTGCTCATGCTCGCGCTGCTGTTCGTCGAGCACGCGCTGCTGCGCTTCCTGTTCCCGGCGCTGCTCGGATTCCTGGCGCTCGCGCTCTTCCAGTTCACGCTGCTGCCTGGACTCCTCCAGCTTGCGCATTGCCTCTTCGCGCTCGGGCTCGGCGCTGGCCTCTTCCGCGATCACGCTGCGCTTCACGTAGGTGCGCTTGGCCCGAACCTCGACGTTCACCGTCTTGGCCGGGCCCGACGCACCGCGACCACCCGATCCGGCCACTTTCAGTTCACCGACGGTGCGACGCCTGAGGGTGATCTGGCGCGGCGCCGCATCGCCCGTTTCGGTGGCAGCCTCGCTTTTGCCGTGCGTACGGCGCAGGAATCCCAGCAGCTTCACCTTCTCGGTACTGCTGATGACCTGCTCCTGATCGGAGAATTTCATGCCCGCCTCGTCAAGCTGGGTCAGCAGCTTGTCAACCGGCATGCCCAATACCTGGGCGAGTTGTTTGATCGTCACGTCCGACATTCTGTTCTCTACTCCGCCGTTCCCGCGCTTGTCATTCCGTGCGGCATGATGGCCGCCACTGCATCCATCCATGGTGAAGAGCCATTTCAGGCCCTCCCGGCGCACCCGTCCGGGGTGCAGCCGTGTACGCGGCTAGCCGCCCTGCTCCAGACGCGCGATCATCGGCGCACGTGCAGCCATGATGAGCGCTGCGGCCCGCTCTTCGTCCATACCTTCGATATCAATCAGATCATCCACCGCCAGGTCGGCGAGGTCATCCACGGTACTCACCTCGCGTGCGGCCAGTGCATAAGCGGTGGCTTCATCCATGCCTTCCAGGGCCAGCAACTCTTCGGACGGCTGGTGTTCGTCGACACCCTCTTCGACCGCAAGCGCTGCGGTCAGCAAGGCATCGCGAGCGCGAGCACGCAGCTCCTCGACGATGTCCTCGTCGAAACCCTCGACCGCAAGCAGCTCGGCGCTGGGTACATAGGCGATTTCCTCGATGCTGGAGAAACCTTCCTGCACCAGGATCACCGCGATTTCCTGATCGACTTCGAGCTTCTCCATGAACAGCACGCGAGCCGCTTCCTGCTCCGCTTCGCTTTTGGCGGTCACCTGATCCTGCGTCATCACATTGAGCTGCCAACCGGTCAGCTTGCTCGCCAGACGCACGTTCTGGCCACCACGACCGATCGCCTGGGACAGCTTGTCCTCGGC
This sequence comes from Rhodanobacter sp. G2-10, assembly GCF_055809185.1. Lineage (NCBI taxonomy): Bacteria > Pseudomonadati > Pseudomonadota > Gammaproteobacteria > Lysobacterales > Rhodanobacteraceae > Rhodanobacter > Rhodanobacter sp. G2-10. Next base: position 1,820,484 of record NZ_CM147900.1, read on the forward strand.
CACCGCGATGTCCATCGAATGCTTCTCTTCGTCCATGATGATCGACTGCACCTCGGCCGGGGCCATCGCGTTGATCACGAACTGCGCCGGGTTCTCGTGCCACAGGATGATGTCGACGCGCTCGCCATTGAGGTCGTTCGACACGGCCTGCACGCGCGAACCGCGCATGCCGATGCAGGCACCGATCGGATCGGTGCGGCTGTCATGCGCCAGCACGGCAATCTTGGCGCGATCGCCCGGATCACGCGCGCATCCCTTGATCTCGACCAATCCCTGGCCGACTTCGGGCACTTCCAGCTTGAACAACTCGATCATGAACTCCGGTGCTGCTCGCGAGACGAACAACTGCGGACCACGCACTTCGGACTTCACTTCGTAGAGATAGCCTCGCACGCGATCGCCCACACGGGCCGACTCGCGCGGGATGGTCTTGTCGCGCGGGATGAAGGCCTCGGCGTTGCTGCCCAGATCGAGGTAGATGTTGCCGCGCTCGACGCGTTTGACGATGCCGGTGACCAGTTCGCCAACGCGGTCGGCGAATGCATCCACCACCTGCTGGCGCTCTGCTTCACGCACGCGCTGCACGATCACCTGCTTGGCCGCCTGGGCAGCGATGCGCCCGAACTCGGCGTTCTCGACCTGCTCCTCGATGTACTCGCCGACCTGGGCATCCGCGCGTTCGTCCAGCGCGTCCATCAGGCGCAGCTGGTATGACGGCGATTCCATCTCGCCGTCATCGGCAATGATTTCCCAGCGCCTATAGGTTTCGTATTCGCCGGTGTCGTGATTGATGGACACGCGAATATCCGGCTCTTCGTCCGGATAGCGCTTCTTCGCGGCTGACGCCAGCGCAGCTTCCATCGCCTCGAAGATCACTTCCTCCGGCACGCCCTTCTCATTGGCGACCGCGTCGACGACCAGCAAAAGCTCTTTGCTCATTGCAGCAACTCCATAGGCGCCAGGCGGCGTCCAAAACATTGACTGTGTGCGTTAGTTTTCTGCGTCCGTCCCTGAACACGTGGATCAAAAAACCGCCATCCCTGGTGGGGTCTTCATGTCACTTGCGTCCGTCCTGAACGCGTGAGTCGAACGTCAGCCATCCAAGGCCGATTCTTCAAATTTGTCAGCCACGCTTCCGGCTGGGGTGCTTGCTGCCGGGCTTTGGTTGCGGCGCGTAACCCAGCGCCACCCAATCCGGCACCACGCGGGCGCTTTCCACCATGGCGTGCGCGAACTCGAAGGTCTTGCCCTCGCCTTCCAGCGCGATTTGTCCGTCCCGTACCGAGACCAGCTTTCCACGCAGCCGACGACGCCCATCCAGCGGCATTTTCAGCAGCACCTTCACCTCCTGCCCGACGGATCTCTCGAACTGCTCCGCGGTGAACAGTGGGCGATCGATACCCGGCGAGGACACTTCAAGCACGTAATGACCCGGAATCGGATCCTCCACGTCGAGCCACGCAGACAACTCGCGGCTCGCCTTCTCGCAATCCTCGATGCCCACTTCGCGACGATCCTCCTCGACACCGGAATCCTGCGCTTCCCTGCCCAGCAGCTCCACGTAAACGCGCAGCGTACTCTGCCCCTGCGACGGGGTGAACTCCACGCCAAGACATTCCAGCCTCAGATCGGCCAGTATCTCGCTGAATCGTTGTGCCAGTGCCTGTGTATCCATCAACTCACCTGAACCGGATCGCGGAAACAAAAAATGGGCTCCGACGGCCCATTTCCCTATCTCGCCGATGTGCCTCCTCGTGCAGCCTTCCGCGTGCCACCACCGCCATGCAGTGCGGCACCGCGCATCCTTGCGGCCAACAAAAAAGCCTCACGAGGAGGCTTTCTTGCATCAAGAAAGATCTGGTAGCGGGGGCAGGATTCGAACCTGCGACCTTCGGGTTATGAGCCCGACGAGCTGCCAGACTGCTCCACCCCGCATCAGAGTCCGGGAAGTTTAACGGGATGGCTGGTTTCTTGCAAGCACTGGCGCGCCTTGAACCCCTGCCCCTGAACGCATGCAGCCAAAGCGACTGCCGTGGCTCGCGTCAGACGCCGAATGCACGCTGGCACCATCCCAGCAGCGGCCCCCAGTAAAGGCCAACCGCCAACAATGCCAGGGCATTGATCGACAGCACCACCCGCAGCGACAGGTCCGCCTTCACTTCGACCACGGCGCCTTCCTCGGCGTCATCGAAGTACATCACCTTGATCACGTAAAGGTAGTAATACAGTCCGATGAAGGCGCCCACGATGCCGACGATGGCCAGCCACAACATGTTGGCGTGAATGGCCGACTCGAGCACCAGCACCTTCGCCCAGAAGCCGAACAGCGGCGGCACGCCGGCCAGCGAAAACATCGCCAGCAACATCAGGAAGGCCATCCAGGGGGCCTTCTGGTTCAGGCCCTTGAAGTCGGAGATTTCCTCGCATTCGAAACCGGCACGGGTCAAGGCCAGCATCACGCCGAAAGCAGCCAGGCCCATCAGGGCGTAGCAGATCACGTAGAACAGCGCGGCCGCATAGCCTTCGGGCGTGGCGGCCGAGAGTCCGAGCAACACGTAGCCCATGTGCGAGATGGTCGAATACGCCATCATCCGCTTGAAGTTGGTCTGCACGATGGCGACCAGGTTGCCAAGCACCAGCGAAGCTGCGGCCAGCGCTGCCAGCATCGGCTGCCAATACTTGGTGAGGTCGCCCATGCCGGTCTCGAGCAGGCGCCAGGCCAGCCCGAATGCCGCCAGCTTCGACACCGCGGCGATGAAGGTGGTGACTGGCGTCGGCGCACCGTGATACACGTCGGGCAACCACATGTGGAACGGCGCAACACCCAGCTCGAAGCCGATGCCGACCAGCATGAATATCAGGCCGAGCAGCAACAGATTCGGGGCCGTCGTATAGGACATCACGCTGTGCAACTGCGCGAGGTCAAGCGTGGGCGTGCCCCCCATGCCCGAGGCACCGTAGATCATCGACATGCCGTACAGCAGCATGCCCGCGGCCAGGGCGCTCAACACGAAATACTTGATCGCCGCCTCCGGCGGCAACCTGGCGTCGCGGTTCAGCGCGACCAGTGCATAGGAAGACAGCGACAACAAGGCCAGGCCCAGATAAATCGTGACCAGGTTGCCGGCAGATACCATCACCATGACCCCCAGCGCGGCAAAGATCATCAGCGCGTAAAACTCGCCGCCGAAGAGCTTGCGATCGATCAGATAGGGCCGCGCATACACGAATACGGTCGCCGTGATACCGAGCGCGAAGACCTTGAGGATCTCCGCCACGTGGTCACGGACGAACATGCCGTTGAAGGCCGTCACGGTCTGCTCGGGCTGGCCGACGATGACGAGGTAGATCGCCACCAGCAATACCACGATCGAGATCCAGTGCAGCTGTGGGCGCTGCTCCGGCTTCATGAAAGCGTCCAGCAGCAGGATCAGGCACACCGCCGCCACCAGGTAGAGCTCCGGCAGCAGGGTCAGGATGTCATTGAGAGTCGGCATGGTCGCTTCTGCTTAAATCTTGTGGACGGCGAGTTGCTGCACCAGGTGTGCCACCGAGCTGTCCATCAGGTGGATCAGTGGTTGCGGCCATACGCCGATGGCCAGTACTGCAGCGGCGAATCCGATCAGCACCCAGGTCTCGCGCGCGGCAAGCGGGGTCATCTTCTTCACATGCTCGGTGGTGACCGGGCCCCACAGCACGCGCTTGACCAGCCACAAGGTGTAGCCGGCGCCAATGATCAAGGTGAACGCACAGAAAATGGCGATCCACGGGCTCGCGCTGAAACTGGCCAGGATGACCATGAACTCACCGACAAAGCCGCTGGTGCCAGGCAGACCGGAGTTCGCCATCGCGAACAGCACGTAGAAGAACCCGAACCACGGCATCATGTTGATGACGCCGCCGTAGTCCTTGATCTGGCGCGTATGGGTACGGTCGTACATCACGCCGATGCAGGTGAACATCGCGCCGGACACGAAGCCGTGCGAAATCATCTGCACCATGGCGCCTTGCATGCCGAGACTTGCCATCTCGATATTGCCCGTATCACGCACCAGCATGAAGGCCATGAAGATGCCCAGCGTGACGAAGCCCATGTGAGCCACCGACGAATACGCCACCAGCTTCTTCATGTCCTCCTGCACCAGCGCGACGTAGCCGATGTAAACGATGGCGACCAGGCTGAGGACGATGATGATCCACGCGAAATGCGCGCCGGCGTCCGGCGTGATCGGCAGGATGAAACGCAGCATCCCGTAGGTGCCGATCTTCAGCATCACCGCCGCCAGCCATACCGAACCGCCGGTGGGCGCCTCCACGTGGGCATCGGGCAACCAGGTGTGCACCGGCACCATCGGCACCTTGATCGCAAATGCAATCAGGAAGCCGAAGAACAGCCAGGTCTGCTCCTTCATCGTCAGCGGCAGCGCGGCCAGCGTGGCGAGGTCGAAGGTGTGCGCCTTCTGGTAGAGATACAGCAGCGCGATCAGCATGAAGACCGAGCCGGTGAAGGTGTAGATGAACAGCTTCAGCGTCGCATACACGCGCCGCGGGCCGCCCCACATGCCGATCAGGATGTACATCGGGATCAGCACGGCCTCGAAGAAGGCGTAGAACACCAGCGCGTCGGTGGCGCAGAACACGCCGATCAACAGGCCTTCCAGCAGCAGCATGCAGGCCATGTATTGATGCGGGCGGTTCTGGATCACCTTCCACGCACCACCAATGACCAGGATGCCGACAAAGGTGGTCATCAGGATCAGCGCGACGGCAATGCCGTCCACGGCAAGGGTGAAATGCACACCCCATGTGGCGATCCACACGTGCGTTTCGGCCAGCTGCAGGACCGGCCCGTTCGGGTCATATCGCAGCAACCAAAGGCTGACGACAAACGTCACGATGGTGATCAACAGCGCGAGCCAACGGGCCAGCATCGGACGGGTCGAGCCAGCCAGCAATACCGGCACGGCGCCGATGATGGGCAGCCAGATCAGCAGGCTTAGAAGATGATTGAACATGGAGCCTGCTTCCCCTAATTCCCGAACAGTCGATAGCCACCAAACAGCACGATCACGCCAATGATCATCGCGAATGCGTAGTGGTAGAGATAACCGGTCTGCAGCCGCCGCAACAGCGCCGCGCCACGATGGACCATGCGTACCGACCCGTTCACCGCCACGCCGTCAATGGCACCGGCGTCGCTGAACTTCCAGAACAGGCGCCCCATCTTGACGCCACCACGGGCAAACAGCGCGTACTGCACTTCGTCCGCCCAGTACTTGCGGTCGAGCACGGTCCACAGTGGCTTGAGCGCACTCTTGATGCGACCGGCCATCGCGGGGTTGAACACGTAGACGTAGGTACAGATGACGAATGCCACCACGACCAGCAGGAACGGCAGCTGCGTGAAGCCGTGCAGTGCCATCGCCGCCGCTCCATGGAACTCCTGCCCCAGTTCGGCAAGCACATCGTTGGCGGCGTCGACGTGGATTGCACTGCCGAACCACCGGCCGAAAAGCATCGGGGCGACAGTGACGTACCCGATCAGCAAGGACGGGATTGCCAACAGGATCAGCGGCACCGTGACCACCCACGGCGATTCCTTCGGCGCATGATGCAAAACGCCGGGCTGGCCGCCGCTGTGGTGTTCGTCCTCGTGCGAGTCGGCCGAGACGTGCACGTCATAGACGACGTCACTGGAGGCGACCTCGTGCTCGTTGTCGTGGCTGGCTGCCACCGAGAACCGCTCCTTGCCGTGGAACGTCAGGTACATCTGGCGGAACGTGTACAGACCGGTAACCAGGGCACCTGCCATCACGCAGAAGTACGCGTAGTGGGCGCCCCAGCGATGCGACAGGCCCACGGCCTCGATGATGGCGTCCTTCGAATAGAAGCCCGAGGTGAAGGGCACCGCCACCAGCGCCAGCGAGCCGATCCACATGGTGATCCACGTGATGGGCATGTACTTGCGCAGGCCGCCCATGTAACGCATGTCCTGCTCATGGTGCATCGCGATGATCACCGAGCCGGCGCCCAGGAACAGCAATGCCTTGAAGAACGCATGCGTCATCAGGTGGAACACGGCACCGGAATACATCGACACGCCAAGCGCTACCGTCATGTAGCCAAGCTGCGACAGCGTCGAGTAGGCGATCACCCGCTTGATGTCGTTCTGCACGATACCGATCAGGCCGGTGAACAATGCCGTCGTGGCGCCGATCACCAGCACGAAGCTCAGCGCGGTGGACGACAGCTCGAACATCGGCGACATGCGCGCCACCATGAAGATGCCGGCCGTGACCATGGTTGCGGCATGAATCAGCGCCGAGATCGGAGTCGGACCTTCCATCGAGTCAGGCAGCCACACATGCAGCGGAACCTGTGCCGATTTGCCCATCGCCCCAATGAACAACAGGATGCATATCACCGTCGCCGCATCCCACTGCGTATTCGCCGTGATCTGCACGTGCTGGCCGATCAGGGTCGGCGCCGCACTGAATGCCGTGGCGTAATCCAGCGTGTGCAGGAAGGTCAGCACCGCGGCGATGCCGAGCAGGAAGCCGAAGTCGCCCACGCGATTGACCATGAATGCTTTCAGGTTCGCGAAAATCGCGGTCGGGCGCTTGTACCAGAAGCCGATCAGCAGGTAGGACACCAGACCCACCGCTTCCCAGCCGAAGAACAGCTGCATGAAGTTGTTGCTCATCACCAGCATGAACATCGAGAAGGTGAACAGCGAGATGTAGCTGAAGAAGCGGGTGTAACCCGGGTCGTCGCGCATGTAGCCGATGGTGTACAGGTGCACGACAAGCGACACGAAACCCACCACCACCAGCATCATGGCGGTCAGCCGGTCGACCATGAAACCGACGCTGGCGTTGACGTGCCCGATCTGGAACCAGGTGTACAGGTTCTGGTTGTAGTTCTCGGCACCGCCCAGGGTGAGCTGATACAGCACGTGGAACGACAGCACCACCGAAATCACCATGCACGCGATGGTGAAGGTATGCGCCACCACACGACCCGCACGCCCGATGAACGGGCTGACGAAGCCGGCTACCAGCGAGCCGGCCAGCGGCGCCAGTGCGATGAGCAACAGAACGCTTGTGGAAAGACCCATGGGTTCAGCCCTTCATGCTGTCGATGTCGGCGATGTTGATCGTGTCCCGCGTACGGAACAGCAGGACCAGGATCGCCAGGCCGACGGCAGCTTCCGCCGCAGCCACGGTGAGGATGAAAAACACGAACACCTGCCCGGAGACGTCGCCGAGGAAACGCGAGAACGCCACGAAGTTCATGTTCACGGCGAGCAGCATCAGCTCGATCGACATCAGCAGGACGATCACGTTCTTGCGGTTGATGAACAGCCCGGCGACGGCGATGCAGAACAGCACCGCGCCGAGCACGATGTAGTGTGCAAGCGAGATCATGACTGAGGTTCTCCTGCATTGTTTTCGTCGGCGGCAGCCGGTGGCTCGGGGCGCACGGATGCCATCTTCACGACACGCACACGATCGCGCGGATTGACCTTGACCTGCTGGCTGGCCGTCTCGTAACGCGCATCGCGGCGCTCGCGCAGGGTCAGAGCCACTGCCGCCACCAGGCCCACGGTAAGGATCAACGCAGCTACCTCGAACGGCAGCAGGAACTTGGTGTAGAGCGCCTGACCGAGCCACTCCGTGTTGGACAGACCGGCCGCCGCAGCCGGATCGACGTTCGTATTCTGGGAATGCATCACGTGCACGCCGATCAGGCCGAGGATCTCGACCAGCATCACGACGGCCACGATCACGCCGACCGGCAGAAACTTCACGAAGCCCTCGTGCATTTTCTCCAGGTCGATGTCGAGCATCATCACCACGAACAGGAACAGCACCATCACCGCGCCGACGTAGACCACCACCAGTGCCAGCGCCAGGAATTCGGCGTCGATCAACATCCACAGGCAAGCCGCGCTGAAGAAGGTGAGCACGAGGGCGAGCACGGCATGCACGGTATTTTTCAGCGTGATCACCGATAGTGCCGCGATCACGGTGACCGTGGCGAAGGCATAGAAGCAGATGAGTTGCAGTGTTTGGGGATTCATCGAAAAACCTCAGCGATAAGCCGCATCTTGCGCACGGTCGGCGGCAATCTGCTGTTCGAAGCGATCGCCGATGGCCAGCAGCTGCGACTTGGTCACCACGTTCTCGCCGCGGTGTTCGAAGTGATACTCGTGGATCGAGGTTTCGACGATCGAGTCCACCGGGCAGCTCTCTTCGCAGAAGCCGCAGTAGATGCACTTGAACAGGTCGATGTCGTAGCGGGTGGTGCGACGCTGGCCGTCACTCTCGCGCGGTGCCGAGTCGATGGTGATGGCCAACGCCGGGCACACCGCCTCGCACAGCTTGCAGGCAATGCAGCGTTCCTCGCCATTGGCGTAGCGGCGCAGCGCATGCAGGCCACGGAAGCGATTGGATTTCGGAATGTGCTCCATTGGATAGCGCATGGTGTACTTGGGCTTGAACATGTAGCGCATCGTCACCCCCATGCCCGCAAACAACTCCGCGAGCATCAGGCTTTTGAGGTAGCTGGTTATCACTTTCATGGATTACGCTCCCACACCGATGCTGACCACACCGTAGTACTTCATCAGGCCGGCGACGAAGACCCAGGCAATGGCGATCGGAATGAAGACCTTCCAGCCCAGCCGCATGATCTGGTCATAGCGGTAGCGCGGGAACGTCGCGCGGAACCACAGGAACAGAAACGACATCACGAACGCCTTGATGAACAGCCAGATGAACCCGCCGGTCCAGATCCAGTTGATCCAGCCTGGTGCGTCGGCATGGATCCAGCCGTTAAGCGGGCTGAGCCAGCCGCCGAGAAAGAAGATGGCCGACAGGAAACTGACCAGGATCATGTTGGCGTATTCGGCCAGGAAGAAGATCGCAAAGGCCGAACCGGAATACTCCACGTGGAATCCCGCGACGATCTCCGACTCACCTTCGGCCATATCGAACGGCAGCCGGTTCGTCTCGGCGACACCCGAGATGAAATAGATCACGAAAATCGGCAGCAGCGGCAACCAGAACCAGTCGAACAGCCCCTTGCCACCGGCCTGCGCATTGACGATCTCGCTGAGATTCAGGCTGCCGGCCAGCACCATCACGCAGACCAGACACAAGCCCATTGCCAGCTCGTAGGAGATCACCTGCGCGGCGGAGCGCATCGCGCCAAGCAAGGCATAACGCGAGTTGGAAGCCCAGCCGGCGATGATGATGCCGTACACGCCCAGCGAGGTCATCGCCAGCAGGTAGAGGATGCCGGCGTTCGCATTGGACAGCACCATCTTGGCGCTGAACGGAATGACCGCCCACGCCGCCAGCGCGGGGATCAGGGCCAGCAGAGGCGCAAGGAAATACAGGAAGCGATTGGCCCTGGTCGGCAGGATCACCTCCTTGATCAGCAACTTCACCACGTCGGCAAACGCCTGCAGGATGCCGAACGGGCCAATCTTGTTCGGCCCCAGACGCACGTGCATCCAGCCGATGACCTTGCGCTCCCAGTACACGAACATGGCGACCGCGATGACCAGCGGCAGCACGATGCAAAGAATGTAGATCAACGGCCACAAGACCTGGTTGATGAGTTGATCAGCCATGATGCTCAAGCCTTGCTCAAGGTAATGGACGCGCCATACGGCGGCAGCGTGGCGGTGAGGTCCTGGGCTGCTTCGATCCAGGCACTGCCATCAGGAACCGCCACATCGATCCGCAATGGCAACAACGCTTCACCCACGCGCACCTGGTCCCCGTCGGCCACCCCCTGTCGTGCCGCTTCATCAGCGTTGAGCCGGACCGCCGGCGCACGGTTGAGTGGATGCGCGTTTAACGCGGTCGCCCTGCGCAGCACGGCATCGCTGCGATAGATCGGCCAGGTGGCGATGCGGGTCAGACCCGCGGTCGTCGAGCGCTCGGCCAAACCGCTTCGCGAAACGGGCGCCCGTTCGGCGATGTCTTCGCGCAAGCCGGCGATATCATCGAACTCGAATCCGGCCAACTGCAGCGACCCACCTAGGGCGCGCAATACTTTCCAGCCTGCGCGTGCCTCGCCCGGCGCCTTGGCGCCGGCGGCCACGCCCTGGGCCAGACCATCCACATTGACCAGGGTGGCATCGATCTCGGGCAGCAAGGCGATCGGCAGGATCACATCGGCCACCTCGCGCAGCGCCTCGCTGGCATAGGCGCTGAACGCCACCACCTGATTCGCATCACGCAACGCCTTCAGCGCCGCGGCGCCGTCGGCGAAATCATGTGGCGGCTCGACACCGTACAGCAGGAAACTCTTGCGTGGCTGGCTCAGCATCGCCTGCGCATCCAGCCCGCCGTTGCCCGGCACCACGCCCAGCTGTGCCAAGCCCACCGCATTGGCCCCCAGCGGCAATTCGTCATAGCCGGCACCGGTGGCATCGGCAATGAAACGAGCAATCGCGCGCAACCATGACGCTTGCGGGTGAGTGACGGCGGCTTCGCCGAGGATCACCACGGCTTCGCCCGATTTCAAGGCTGCGATGGCGTCACTGTCGCCTTGGTCACTTTGCGCGGCGCCGATGGCCCCGGCCAGCGCCTCCGGTGCCGTGGCACCGGCGCCCACTGCCGCCTTGGCCAATGCCAGCAAGGCATCCACCAATGCCTGCGGGGCGGCGATGGCCTCACCGGCCAGCTTGTAATTGAAGTCGAACTGTACCGGATTGACGGCGTAGACCCGGGCGCCCTTCTTCACGGCCTGATGCAGGCGATGGTTGAGCAGCGGCATTTCCAGGCGCAGGTTCGAGCCGACCAGCAAAGCCGCCTTCACCTGCTCCACCCTGGTCACCGGCGTGCCGAAGGTCGTGGCCACGGCATTGTCCGCAAAATCGAGCAGACGCAGCCGGTGATCGACATGGGCACTCCCCAGGCCGCGCGCCAAGCGCATCAGCAGATCGCCCTCCTCGTTCGAAGTGGCCGGATGCACCAGGATGCCAAGCTCGTTGCCGGGCGCTTTCTTGAGCGCCTCACCGGCAAACGACAACGCGTCTTCCCAGGTGGTCGCCTGCCACTGCCCCTCGCGCTTCACCTCCGGATGAGTGAGGCGATCGTCCGCATACATGCCCTGGTGGCTGTAGCGATCGCGATCGGACAGCCAGCATTCGTTGACCGCCTCATTGTCGCGCGGCACCGTGCGCAGCACTTCACCGCGGCGCGTATGCAGCCACAGATTGGAGCCCAGCGCGTCGTGATAACCGATCGACGGCTTGGCGATCAGTTCCCAGGCACGCGCCTGGAACTGGAACGGCTTGTTGGTCAGTGCGCCCACCGGGCATACATCGATGATGTTGCCGGACAATTCGGTTTCCACCGTCTTGCCAATGTACGTGCCGATTTGCAGGTTCTCGCCACGGCTCATCCCGCCGAGCTCGTAAGTGCCGGCGATTTCGCTGGTGAAGCGCACGCAACGCGTGCAATGGATGCAGCGCGTCATCTCGGTGGCGACGAGTGGTCCGATGTTCTCGTCGGCCACGGTGCGCTTGCGCTCGGTGAAACGTGACACACCCCGGCCGAAACCCAGAGCCACGTCCTGCAGTTCGCACTCGCCACCCTGATCGCAGATCGGGCAATCCAGCGGATGGTTGATCAGCAGGAACTCCATCACGTCGCGCTGATACTGCAACGCGAGCTTGGAGCGTGTCTGCACCTTCATGCCGTCGGTGACCGGCGTGGCGCAGGCCGGCAGACCTTTGGGCACCGGGCGACCGCCCATCTCCACTTCGACCATGCACATGCGGCAGTTGGCGGCGATCGGCAGCTTGCGGTGATAGCAGAAGCGCGGAATCGTGATGCCGACCGTATCCGCTGCCTCGATGATCATCGCGTTCTTGCGGATCTGGACCGGCTTGCCGTCGATCTCGATGTTGACCATGTCGGTCGCGTTGTTGCCTGGCTGCGCACTCATGCCTTCACTTCCTCGCGAGTGTCCATCATCGAGTGGCCGTGCTGCACGAAGTACTCGAATTCGTTCCAGAAGCGTCCGAGGAAGCCCTGCACCGGCCAGGCCGCCGCTTCACCGAAGGCGCAGATGGTGTGGCCCTCGATCTGGCCGGCGATGGCCTTCAGTCGGTGCAGATCCTCTTGCGTACCCTTGCCCTCGATGATGCGTGTGAGCACGCGATACATCCAGCCGGTACCTTCGCGGCATGGCGTGCACTGACCGCACGATTCCGCCTTGTAGAAACGCGCGATGCGGTGGCAGACCCTGACCATGCAGGTCGTCTCGTCCATCACGATGACGGCGCCGGAGCCCAGGCCCGACCCCGCCTTCTGCAGGCAGTCATAGTCCATCGTGCTTTCCAGCATGACGTCAGCCGGCAGCACCTTCATCGACGAACCGCCGGGAATCACCGCCTTCAGCTTGTGGCCGTTGCGTACGCCACCGGCAAGTTCGAGCAGGTCCTTGAACGACGTGCCAAGGCGCACCTCGTAGTTGCCCGGCCGATTGACGTGACCCGACACGGAGAAAATCTTCGGGCCGCCGTTGTTGGGCTTGCCGAGATTGAGGAACCAGTCCGCGCCGTTGCGGATGATCGCCGGCACCGACGCATAGGTTTCCGTGTTGTTGATGGTGGTCGGCTTGCCATACAGGCCGAAGTTCGCCGGGAACGGCGGCTTGAAGCGCGGCATGCCCTTCTTGCCTTCCAGCGATTCCATCATCGCGGTCTCTTCGCCGCAGATGTAGGCACCGGCGCCCAGCGCGGCGTAAATGTCCACATCGATGCCCGTGCCCTGCACGTCCTTGCCCAGCAGGCCGGCGGCGTAGGCTTCGGCCAACGCTTCCTCGAAGTGTTCGAACGGCTCGTGGTGGAATTCACCGCGCAGGTAGTTGTAGGCCACGGTGGAGCCGGTGCAGTAGCAGGCAATCGCCATGCCTTCGATCACCGCATGCGGGTTGAAGCGCAGGATGTCACGATCCTTGGACGTACCGGGTTCGGACTCGTCCGAGTTGCACAGGATGTACTTCTGCATGTCGCCCTTGGGCATGAAGGACCACTTCAAGCCCGTCGGGAAACCCGCGCCGCCACGACCGCGCAGGCTGCTCTTCTTGATCTCCTCGACCAGCGATGCCGGATCGGGCTTTTCGGCAAGGATCTTCCGCCATGCCTTGTAGCCATCCACCTGTTCATAGCTGGCCATCGCCCACGGCTTGTCGAAGTGCAAGGTGGTATAGACGACCTGGTGGTCCTGCGGTGCGGCTCCAACAGCCATCAGTGCTTCTCCCCTGCATCGTGCCCGTGACCGGGCCCGTCGATGCTCAGACCATCGAGGATGGCGTCCAGCTTCTCGGTGGTGAGGTGTTCGTGGTAGTGACCGTTGATCGTGGCTACGGGCGCGTAAACGCAGGCCGCGATGCACTCTTCCTCGTTCTTCAGATAGACGCGGCCATCCGGTGTACTCTCGCCGAGCTTGATGCCGAGCTTCTTCTCACAATGGCGCACCAGCTCCTCCGCGCCGTTCAGCCAGCACGAAATGTTGGTGCAGATCGCCACGTTGTTGCGGGCCACCGGCTTGATCTCGAGCATCGAATAGAAGCTGGCGACCTCGTATGACCAGATCGCCGGCACGTCCAGATACTTCGCGACCGCGGTGATCAGCTCGTCGGTGAGGAAGCCACCGTTCTGCTCCTGCGCACCGAACAACGCCTGGATCAACGCCGAGCGCTTGCGGTCCGGCGGAAACTTGGCCACCCACTTGTCGATGTGGTGACGGGTTTGCTCGGTCAGCACGACCTTCGGATCGACGTGCCTGACCTGTTCGAAATTTCCGGTGGACTTCATGCTTTGAACTCCGGGAATCGAGAATGGAGAATGGGGAGTGGGCCAAAGCCAACCCGCATCACGACGATTCCAACTTCACTGCAGCAGTCGCGGCTGTTCAAGACGTCTTGACTGAAGCCGCCGCGACGCGCTCCACCCATTCCCGATTCCCGATTCCCGATTCCCTTGCTCACCGATCCACCTCGCCGAACACGAGGTCATAGGTTCCGATCATGGCCACCACGTCGGCGAGCATGTGGCCGCGCACGATGGTGTCCATGGACGAGAGGTGGGCAAAACCTGGTGCGCGCAGGTGCACGCGGAACGGCTTGTTGGCGCCATCTGAAACCAGGTAGCAACCGAACTCGCCCTTGGGTGCCTCGACTGCGCAATAGGTTTCGCCGGCCGGCACGCAATAGCCTTCGGTGAACAGCTTGAAGTGGTGAATGAGTGCTTCCATGCTCTCCTTCATCTCGACGCGCGACGGTGGCGCCACCTTGAAGTTCTTGACCATCACCGGGCCGGGATTGGCCTTCAGCCATTGCACGCACTGGCGAATGATCCGGTTGGACTGGCGCATTTCTTCGACGCGGCACAGGTAACGGTCATAACAATCGCCGTTGACGCCGACCGGAATGTCGAAGTCCATCTCGGCATACTTCGCATAGGGTTGCTTCTTGCGCAGATCCCATTCGACGCCGGAACCACGCAGCATCACGCCGGTCATGCTCCACTGCTGCGCCAGTTCGGGCGAGATCACGCCGATGCCGACGGTACGCTGCTTCCAGATGCGGTTGTTGGTAAGCAGTTCCTCGTATTCGTCCACCTTGGTCGGAAAATCGGCGGTGAACGCATCGAGGTAATCCAGCAGCGAACCCTCGCGCCAGCTGTTGATGCGCTTGAGGTCGTTGCCCTTGTGCCACGGCGACTCGCGGTACTGCGACATCTGCGCGGGCAAGTCGCGATAGACGCCGCCGGGACGATAGTAGGTGGCATGCAGGCGCGCACCGGAGACCGCCTCATACACGTCCATCAGCTCCTCACGCTCGCGGAACGCGTAAAGGAATACCGCCATCGCACCCAGGTCCAGACCGTTCGAACCAATCCACATCAGGTGATTCAGGATGCGGGTGATCTCGTCGAACATGGTGCGGATGTACTGCGCACGCTCCGGCAGCTCGATCCCCAGCAAGGTCTCGATCGAACGCACATAGGCGTGCTCGCTGCACATCATCGAGACGTAGTCCAGACGATCCATGTAACCGATCGACTGGTTGAACGGTTTGGACTCGGCCAGCTTTTCGGTGCCCCGGTGCAGCAGGCCCACATGCGGATCACAGCGGACGATGGTTTCGCCATCCATCTCCATGATCAGACGCAGCACGCCATGCGCAGCGGGATGCTGCGGACCGAAGTTCATCGTGTAATTGCGGATTTCCTGCGCCATCTCAGTTCTCCCGCCATTTGTCGGCGGCTTCGGCCTCGGCCTGCATCAGGTCGGCATCGTCACGAATCGTGCGCGGGACCAGCACCCGCGGTTCGATCGACACCGGTTCATAGATGACACGCTTCTGCTCGGGGTCGTAGCGCACTTCGACGTTGCCGATCAGCGGGAAGTCCTTGCGGAACGGATGACCGACGAAACCGTAGTCGGTAAGGATCCGGCGCAGATCCGGATGGCCATCGAAGATGATGCCGAATAGATCGAAGGTCTCACGCTCGAACCAGTTCACGCCCGGCCAGACCGACGTAAGCGACGGCAACAGCGGCAAGCCATCGTCCTCGCAAAACACACGCAAACGCAGGCGTCGGTTGTGCTCGATCGAAAGCAGGTGGATCACCACGGCGAAGCGACGCGGCTGATGACCACCACGCGGGCGTTCGGCCCAGCTGAAACGCCCCTGCGCCTGGCCCTCGACGCCACGCGAAAAGCCGGTGCCGGAAACCGTTTCGGTGTCCCATTCGGTCTGGCCATAGCCGAGGTAATCGATGCCGCACAGGTCGGTCAGCTCACCGAACGAAAACGCCGGCTCGTCACGCAGCGCCGTCGCCACCGCGACGAGATCGGCCGCAGCCAGTTCGGCGGTGATTTCACGGCGTACCGTGCCGATGTCGAGCGTGTCGCCGAATCGGGCAGCAAGCTGATCGGCCAGCGAGGTCGCGGATGTATCAGACATGTCAGAGCCTCACGAACGCGCGATGGTGCTGGTGCGGCGGATTTTCTTCTGCAACTGCAGGATGCCGTGGATCAACGCCTCGGCCGTCGGCGGGCAGCCCGGCACGTAGATATCCACCGGCACGATGCGATCGCAACCGCGCACCACCGAATAGGAGTAGTGGTAATAACCACCGCCATTGGCGCAGCTCCCCATCGAGATCACCCATTTCGGCTCGGGCATCTGGTCGTAGACCTTGCGCAGGGCCGGAGCCATCTTGTTGACCAGGGTGCCGGCCACGATCATCACGTCGGACTGGCGCGGGCTGGGACGGAAAATCACGCCATAGCGATCCAGATCCAGACGTGCCGCGCCGGCGTGCATCATTTCCACCGCGCAGCAGGCCAGGCCGAACGTCATCGGCCACATCGAGCCGGTACGCGCCCAGTTCATCAGCTCGTCCATGCGCGCGGTGGCGAAACCACGCTGCACCACCGGGTTGTCACCGGCCGGACGCAGGATGTCGTCGACCACGTTCAACGGCTGCGGGTTGTGCATCACCCGGCTGATGGAATCGATCACTCCCATTCCAGCGCTCCCTTCTTCCAGACGTAGGCAAAGCCGATGATCAGCAGCAGCAGGAACAATCCCATCTCGATCAGGGCGATCATGCCGATCTGCTGGAACACCACCGCCCACGGAAACAGGAAGGCGATTTCCAGATCGAAGATGATGAACAGGATGGCGAGCAGGTAATAGCGCACGTCGAAGCGCATGCGGGCATCCTCGAATGCCTCAAAGCCGCACTCGTAGGGCGCAAGTTTTTCCGCCTCGGGACGACGCGGACCGGCCAGCAGGCCGATCACCAGCAGCACCAGGCCCAGGCCGGTGGCAACGCCGATAAACAAGAGAACAGGCCAGTATTCGGCAAGCACGATGCAACGTACCTCCGCGCCACAAGGCGCATCAGTGACCGATGGGAACTTGGATCAAGAACTTACGGTCCGGCGACTTCAATTCGGCAGGCCGGCGCGGCGACGTGCCGCTCGGCCACGCTGGTGGATGGGATCCGCAAGCGCCCGATGTTTCACGAAGCGATCTCGCGAATCGACGCATTGTATCAGCGCGCAGGGGTACAACAAGCCTTGACGATCGCCGCGTTGCCAACTAGCGCACCGCGACGGACCGTCCGCAGGCCGCTGCGTCACATGGTCTGGGTGGGGCGTTCCGAGTTCAGCGTACCGGCAAGGATGTTCTCGATCCGGCTGCGGGCAGCCTCGGCATCGCTGGATTCGTTGAAATGAATGCCGATGCCCGCCGTACGGTTGCCCTGCGCGCCGACCGGGCTGATCCAGACCACCTTGCCGACCACCGACAACCTTTCGGTTTCGTCGGCCAGGGTCACCAGCAGCACCACTTCATCACCCAGCGCATAAGGCTGGGCGGTTGGCGCGAACAGCCCACCGTGCTTCAGAAACGGCATGTACGCGTTGTACAGCGCTGCCGCATCCTTGATTTTCAGCGAAATGATGCCTTGACGGGCTGCCATCGGTTTCATGCCTGACTCCTGCCCGGGCGTACACGAAGCCCGGTCCACGATGATGATCTTAAAGGCTGCGCGGTCACTGCACCACTGGGGGCACTGCTGGCGGTAATCGGGGGCGTCATTCGCCGGCAGTCTGACTGGAGAGCAGCAATTGACGTTCATCCACCAGATTGCCCCACGACGCGGGAGGCACCCAACCGGCCACCCATGCAGGTACCGCCGAAGCCGCCATCGGCCGTGATATGGAGAAACCTTGCAGTTGGTGGCAGCCCAGCGATGCCAGCAGGTCGCCCTGCAGCGGGGTTTCCACACCCTCTGCAATCACCGCCTTGGCCAGCATGCGCGCAGTGGTGATCACGCCTGCCGCAATCGCCATGTTGCGATCATCGTGAACTATGTCGCGCACGAAGCTCTGGTCCAGTTTGATGTGTTCGATGTCGAGTTGCTGGATGTGGCTCAGTGATGCCGACCCGGTACCGAAATCATCCAGGCTGACCCGGATGCCGCGCCGCCGGCATTCCTCGATGACTACCTTGGCCCGCGCATGATCCATGCTCGGCCCGGTCTCGGTGACCTCGATGCCGAACCCCACATCCATCACTTCCGGATAGGCGTCGAGCGCAGAGTCGATATCGGCGAAAAAGGCCGGGTGCAAAAGATGACGCGTGCTGATGTTCACCGAAACCGGAACCGGCACACCGGTGCGCAACCACCCCTGGCAACATCGCAGCGCTTCGTCCAGCACATAGCGACCGATCGGCCGGGCCAGCTGCGGATCGTCCAGCACATGCATGAAGTTGACGGGACTGATCAGGTCCTGCTCGCGGTCGTTCAGGCGCAGCAGCGCCTCCATCCCTGCCACCCCGTTGATTCCGGGCAGACCATCGATGTAGACAATCGGCTGAAACAGCAATTGAAGGCGCGACTGTTGCAGGGCCTGCGCGATCCGCTCACGCATCGCCTGCAAGCGCACCTGTTCCAACTCCATCGCCGGCTCATACAGCGACCCCCTGTCCTTGCCCTCTTCCTTGGCCTCGTACATCGCCATGTCGGCATGCCGGACCAGGCCTTCGCAATCCGATTCGTCGATCGGAAAAAGAGTCCAGCCTATGCTGGCGGACAGGCAGAATCTGCTCGTCCATCAGATTGAAGGGAGCCCGCAATGCCTGCAGGATGCACCGGCTGATCACGTCCAATTGCTCGCGACTGTCCAGACCGGGAATCAGCAGGGCAAACTCGTCGCCTCCGAAACGAGCCAGCACATCGGCCTCACGCAGCATGCCCCGAATGCGGGAGGATGCTTCGGCCAGAATCTGGTCCCCGCCACTATGTCCGGCGCTGTCGTTGACGCTCTTGAATCGGTCCAGGTCGAGCACGCCAACCGCCAGCAGCGAATGCTCCTGTTTCGCGCGGGTTCTTGCCCGCTCCAGCAGATCAAACAGCAGGCGGCGATTCGGGAGGCCGGTGACCACGTCATAGAACGCGAGCCGTTCCACGTTGGCCTCGTGCAATTTTCGTTCAGTGATGTCGTGCTGCTGCCAAATCCACCCACGTGCCGCGCCATCGATCCGGATCGGCATGAAGTCGCGCAGGAGGATGCGCCCGCCAGCCAGGCGCACTTCCTCGCCCCTCAGCATCTCGTTGCGAGCGACGATATCGGTGACGCGCGCCAGCTCCCTGACCGGGTCCTGATAGGCATGACTGATTCGGGCATGGAGGGCGTCGGAAGCCTGACCCTCCAGTTCAGCCGGTGTCTCTTTCAGCCCGAACAGCTCGCAGAACGCCTCGTTGGCGAACTTCACCAGACCATCCTCGGCAACCACCAGTACGCCCGAATACTGGTTGGAGAGGATGGTGCGGACATGTTGAAGGTTGAAGCGCAGGTCTCGTTCGGCCAGAAGCCTGGCAGCCTGCGCGCGCTGCATCTGCATGCCCAGACCGATCTCGACTGCCATTTCCAGGAATACCCGGGACTCGACCGGCGTGAAGGCGTCAGCCTGTGCAGCACCGATCACCAGGGCCCCCACGATGGCGTCATTCACGCGCAACGGCAGCGCCAGCACCGCGCCCACTTCCACATCGCTGTCCTGCAGCGGCCAACCCGGCGACACGCCAGGGTTGCAATGCGCAATACACAATTCACCACGAGCCAATGCAGTGACGACCGCATCCGTCTTGTGTGCCGGCCCAGCCAGCCTCAGCTGGGCACCTGGCGCGACGACGTCGTCGAGACCGGCATGGGCACACAATCGCAGAGTCGTCGTGTCGTCGCCCTCCAACAGCCCGATCCAGGCAAAACGATAGCCACCGACGCGACATGCCACGTCGCTGCTGCCTGCCAGCAGTGCCGCCTCATCCGCACTGTGAGAAACCACCTTGATCAATTCACTGAGCAAGCGCAAGGCACGCCGCTGGCGCCCCTCCTCCTGCACGGATTGCAGCAACAGACGACGTTGCGCCTGTGCTTCCAGCCCCAGCCCGATACTTGCCGCCGCCTGCTGCAAGAGTTCGGTCACCGCCTCGGAAAAGAACCCGGGATCGGCCGCGCGCATCACCAATCCGGCACGCACCTGGCCGGAAACCGTCACCGGGATCGCCAGCGCCGAAGTCACCTCGTGCCGAACATAGGCGGCACGCAGCTTCTCCAGGCCGGGCACGCTGCGCAAGTCCGCCTCCATCTGCGGCATCCCGCGCCAGAACGATGGCCGCACCAGCGACAGGGGTGTCTGTTCGGGATAGAGGTCCCGCAACTCGGCAGGCACCACCGCCGGGGCAATCCGCCGGAACCAACCGGCCTCGTGATCGACCTCGCCAACCATGACCAATACGGCGCCAAGTCGCCGCTCCAGCACTTCGATGATCGCTTCGTACAACTCAGGCGGCTCAACCGCGCGAACGAGCAACTGGCCAATATCGGCCAGCGCAGCGTAGTGACTCTCGCTGGATGCAGCTTTTGCCTCCGTGTTGACCTGCATCGAATTCGGACCCTGAGTCTGTGATCAGTTGCCACGCGGGCACGAGCCATGCACTACCGACCAACCCACTCCAGCCGGATCGTCGACCCGCGTCCACTGCCGCGCAGCAGCGGCAGAGGCGCAAGAATGATCATGTTCTGCGTACCCCGGCCTGCAAGCTAGCTTGGTCACCCGGGCTATGCAACCGGATTGCTGGGGGGAGAAGTCTGTGTCTGCAATTCGCACCAACCCCAGTGATCAAAGATCCACGGCGAAGGCAGCTTGAACGACAGCCTGACGAAGCGTGGTGCCGCCGGCCCGGGGCCGGGCAGCAACAGCTGAAACCTTCCGTCCGCGGCCTCCTGCAGGGGGGCTTCAGGCCAGGACCAATCCCGGGCACCGCTCGCGTCGACCACGCTCAGCCGCAAACATCGTCGCAACCAGCGCGGAGGCCGCCACGGCAAGCTGGCCAGCGCCAATGATCCGTCACCTGGGTCCGTGTAGCGTTCGGGCCGGGCCGCCAGTCGATGCAGTCGCTTGCAGCTCAGCGCAGTCTGGCTGCTGTGTGCCCCCAGCGCCTCAATCTTGGTCGCTTGCTGCGCAGGCACGGGCGAGATCTCGACGAAATCGCCTTCACCCGGACTGCCATGCACCAGGTACGCGAGCAGTGTCGGTACGGTGGGGTGCCTGGTCAGCGCCAGTCGCACCAGCACGTGAGCGGCGCTGTGATCGGGGTGACGGTCGCTCAGCGACGGCAACGCGATCAGGTCGGGCCCGAACTGCGCCATGGTTTCGCCGATGACTGCCACCGCCTCGTCGGTCGCCTGCAACAACATTTCGGTGACGCCCAGGTCGGACCAACCAAGTGCTTGCAGACCCGAGGGCGCAATCCCCAGGGTTGCCAATGCCTCCTGCAGCTCTCCGTGGCGCCGCCGCGCCCAGCGTTGGCGATCCCCGCTCCGAATGCGCCATCGGTGCTCCAGCCAGCGCTGTGGCCATGGATTGTTGTCACCCGCGGTCAGAAGCAGGATGCGCACCTCGCCGCCGGCGGCTCGAACCTGTTGAATCAACAGTCCGGTAGCGATCGTTTCGTCATCCGGGTGCGGCGCCACCACCAACAGTCGGGTGTGCGCGGAAATCGCCGGCATGCCCGCCGGCGTGCCCATCAGCGCCACCGAGCCAGCAATTCCAACAACAACAGATCGGCGCGCAAGGGGCCGCGCAGGCCCTCGCGGGTGCGATTCACTGCGCCATACCACCCGGCGAGTGCCTCGGCATCCAGCGCGCTCCCCAATGGCGGGGCGCTTTGCCGCGAGCGCGCCCGCAACTCGTCCGCCACTGCCTGTGCGGCAAACCACAGTCGCTGCACCGGCTCGTCGTCCAGCCAGCGTTTCACTACTTCGATCGGCTGACCGCGCCCCGCCGCCAGCGCCGCCAGGTCCTTGCGCACTTCCGCACGCTGTTCGAGCGCGCCCTGGCCCGCCCACGCCGCAGCCAGGCCTGGATTGCCACCCGCCGCCGCCAGAGCGGCCTGCCCATCGTCAATGCCTTCGCCCTGCAACCAGCCCAGCGCAGCGGCAGTTTCCGGCAAGTGAAACTCGATCCGCTGGCAGCGGCTACGAATGGTCTGCGGCAAACGCCAGGGCGAGTCTGCCAGCAGGATCAGCATGGTCTGCGTTGCTGGTTCTTCCAGGGTCTTCAGCAAGGCATTGGCTGCCGCCGCATTCATGGCGTCGGCAGGATCAATCGTGGCGACCTGCCAGCCACCCAGTTGGCTGCGCATGGCCAGTCGGGCCGACAGTTCACGGATTTGGTCGACCACGATTTCCGTGCGCGGCGTGCCGTCCCGGCGCAGACCGAAACTGAGCCCGACCAGATCCGGGTGCGATCCCGCCTCGATCAGCAGGCAACTGCGGCAGCGCCCGCAAGCCTCGCCGCCCACGCTGTCGTTGCACATCAGACCATGGATGAAGCGCTGGGCGAACGCACGCTTGCCCAGCCCAGCCGCACCGCACAACAACAGGGCATGCGGCAATGCGTCCCTCTGGCGACGCGCCTGCAGCCGCGACCACTGCTCCGCGTGCCAGGGCTGCACATTCATGCCGGCAGTCCGTTCAACCATGCGGTCAAGGCGCGGGTTGCCGTTTGCAGCACCACGGCAGCGGGTTGACTGGCATCAATCACGCGAAAACGCTGCGGCTCGCCAGCCGCGCGTTCACGATAGCTCGCGCGCACACGCTCGAAAAACGCGTCCGCCTCGACCTCGATGCGGTCCGCCTCGCCCCGACCAGCCGCCCGCGCCCTGCCGGTGGCCACCGGCAGGTCGAGCAGGAACGTCAGGTCAGGCCGGACACCATCACATGCCCAACGCTCCAGTTCCGCAATGCGCGTCGACGGCTGGCCGCGGCCGCCGCCCTGGTAGGCAAAGCTGGCATCGGCATAGCGGTCACACAACACCCATTGGCCGGCTGCCAGCGCCGGCTCGATTACCTCGCGCACCAGTTGGGCGCGCGAGGCAAACATCAAAAGCAACTCCGTCTCCGCCGCCAGTCCGCGCAGCGCCGGATCCAGCACGATGGTCCGCACCGCCTCGCCTACGGGCGTGCCGCCGGGCTCACGGGTCTGCACCACCTCGATGCCGCGCGCTTCAAGAGATTCCCGTACTCCGGCAAGCAAGGTGCTTTTGCCGGCACCCTCGCCACCCTCCAGACTGATGAATTTGCCGCGAGACGCAGTCATCGGCAGCGCTTCCGTTGATAGCAGTCGACGTTGCGGTTGTGCTCGGCCAGCGAACTGGCGAATACGTGGCTGCCGTCGCCGCGCGCCACGAAATAGAGCGCATCGCCCGGTGCCGGATGCAGCGCCGCCTCGATCGCCGGTTTGCCCGGCAGGGCAATCGGGGTCGGCGGAAGTCCCGGGCGCGTATAGGTGTTGTATGGCGTATCGGTGGTCAGGTCACTCTTGCGGATATTGCCGGAGTAGCGCGCGCCCATGCCATAGATCACGCTGGGATCGGTCTGCAGCAGCATGTGATCGCGCAGGCGTCGCACGAATACGCCGGCAATCCTCGCCCGCTCATCGGCCCGACCCGTTTCCTTTTCCACGATCGAGGCCAGGATCAGCGCATCGTATGGCGTGGCCAGCGGCAGATCCTTGTCGCGGGTTGGCCACAGCGCGGCCAGGGTCTCCTGCATCGCGACATGGGCGCGGCGAAGGATGTCCAGGTCGCTGTCACCCTTCACGTAGGCGTAGGTCTCGGGCAGGAAACGACCTTCGGGAGCCTCGCCAGCCGCGCCGATCTTCTGCATCACCGCCGCGTCGTCCAGTCCCGTGCCTTCATGCTTGAGCATTTCGGCATGCGCCAGCGCCTGGCGCAGCTCGGCGAAGGTCCACCCGTCCACGATCGTGAAGTTGCGTTGCAGCACCTTGCCGGTGGCCATGTTGGCAAGCAACTGACGCGGCGTGATGCCACTCTTGAGCGCGTATTCGCCGGCATGCAGCTTGCCGGCCACGTGCATC
Source organism: Rhodanobacter sp. G2-10 (assembly GCF_055809185.1). NCBI lineage: Bacteria > Pseudomonadati > Pseudomonadota > Gammaproteobacteria > Lysobacterales > Rhodanobacteraceae > Rhodanobacter > Rhodanobacter sp. G2-10. Next base: position 1,844,484 of record NZ_CM147900.1, read on the forward strand.
TGCTCGGCCAGCAGGCGCCAGTACCACGGGTTGGCCGTGGTCAAACCCTGCCGCTGCAATTCGGCAACCACGCCCTTGAAGCTGGTGCCCCGACTGACATCGATACTGCGCTGCTGCGTCACGTTCAGCGGCGTCACGCTGAACCGGTGGTAGTCGTTCCAGCCGAAAACCGCCGCCACCACGGCCGCCAGCAGGACCAGCAGCAGCAACATGCGCAACCAGACGCGCCCACGCATCGAACTTTCAATCATCCACCCTGCTCCATCGGAAATCCCAGGTTGCGCCAATATTGTTGCAACTGCCGAGTCACGGCGCCCGGCACCAGGCAGCAACCATCCACTGACTGTACCGGCAGAATGCCTCGCACGCTCGAGGTGAGGAAGATTTCGCTGGCGGCGAGCAGGTCCCGCACGCTGAGCTCGACAACCCGCGTCTGCGGAAGCGCTGCCAGCACCTCGGCTCGCGCCACCCCGGCCACGCCACAGCGCTCCAGTGCGGGCGTGAGCAGCACACCATCGATGACGGCGAACACATTGGCCATGGTCGCAGAAATGACCCTGTCCCCGCGATCGAGCAGCAGCCCCTCGGCGATCGCCGGGTCACTCCACTCGGCACGCGCCAGCACCTGCTCAAGCCGGTTCAGGTGCTTGATGCCGGCGAGCAGCGGCTGCTCGGCCAGGCGCAATTCGCACACACGCATGCGCAAGCCACTGGAATAAACCTCGGCACTTGTCGCAGGCGGGGCGAACGCGGCGACGATGCGACCCGGCTGCGGCGAACTCGGCAAGGCATAGCCACGCTCGCCGACGCCCCGGGTCACGGTGATCCGCGCCACCGCCTGCGCCATGCCGTCGCTGGTGTATTGCACCTCGCGCCAGAGCTGCGCCGCGCTCGGCGCAGGAATGCGCAGGCGCGCGCAGCCTTCAAGCAGGCGCTGCATGTGGCGTGGCCACAACGGCGCCTGTCCGTTCACCACGCGAAGGCTCTCGAACAAGCCGTCGCCATAGGTGAGGCCGCGATCCAGTGCACTCACCTGATCCGTGGGGATACCGTTGACCAGCATCCGCGCCGCCGTCACGCCTTCGCCCCCAGTGCCCGCAGCAGTCCCCGCGCCTTGGCGCGGGTCTCGTCCAGCTCGCTGCTGGCCACCGAATCGGCGACGATGCCAGCGCCGGCGCGCAGGCTTGCCTCGTTGCCGACCAGGGTCAGTGTGCGAATAAGTATGTTCAAATCCAGCTCGCCATTGCAGTCCAGGTAACCCAGCGCACCGGTATAGGCGCCACGCGGCGTCTGCTCCAACGCGGCGATGATTTCCATGCAGCGCACCTTGGGACAACCGGTGATGGTGCCACCGGGGAACGTCGCCGCGATCACCCGGCCCGGCGTGACCTCGGGCCGCAGTCGCCCGCGTACATTGGACACGATGTGGTGAACGTGGGCGTAACTCTCCACCATCATCAGTTCGTTGACCTCGACCGTACCCGGCACGCAGACGCGGCCCAGGTCGTTGCGCTCCAGGTCGATCAACATCACGTGTTCGGCGCGTTCCTTGGGGTGCGCGCTCAGTTCGCGGATGCGTGCCGGTTCGTCATCGTCCGGCAGGCGGGCGCGGGTGCCGGCGATCGGACGCGTCTGCGCGAAGCCGTCACGCACTTCGACCAGCCGTTCCGGCGAAGAACTGAGCACGGCCCAACCCGGCTGCTGCAGAAGTCCGGCGAACGGCGCCGGATTGGCCTGACGCAAGGCGTCGTAAAGCGATGCGGGCTCCGGAGCCGTGGCATAGCGGGCACGCCAGCCGCGCGACAAGTTCACCTGGAAAATGTCACCCGCGTAGAGGTGTTCGTGAATGCGTCCGACACCCTGGAGAAAATCGTCAGGCGCGTCCTCGTGGCACGACTCGAGCGCCGGCAAGCCCGGCCATGTCGCTGGCGCTGCAAGATCAGCCTCAAGCACGTCGAGCAGGTGTTCGTGGCCCGCCTCGGCTACAAGGATCGTGCAGTCAAGCAGGTGGTCGATGATGATCGCGGCCGGACAACGCACGGCCAGCGCCACCGGCAATTCCACTGACGCCGACAGCACCAGGCTCGGCTCGATCTCGCCAGCGAGCTCGTAGCTAAGCAACAGCACCCAGCCGCCATGAAACGGCAAGCCATCGTCACTGCTGACCTGACGCTCGGAACGCCATGCATGGTCCAGCGCATCGAGAAATCCGCCGTGACACACGGCACCCCTGCCGTCGCGCACCACGCCATCGGCGGCAAGGACAAGTCGATCGCCGGGAAATGCGAACAGGATGTCGTAACGCGACTGGGCCGAGCCATGCAGGACGCTCTGCAACAGGCAGGGGTAGCGTTCCGGAAAGACCGCGGCCGGCGCGAGCAGGTCGCGCCGGCCGTCCAGACGGCGATGGCCACTCATGCCCGATCTATCGATCAGGCGCGGCGGAAGACCAGCGTGCCGTTGGTACCACCGAAGCCGAACGAGTTGGAAATCGCCACATCAAGCTTTGCCTCGCGTGCCGTGTTCGGCACGAAGTCGAGATCACAGCCTTCGCCCGGCTCGTCGAGGTTGATCGTCGGTGGCAGGACCTGGTCGCGCAGCGCCAGGATGCTGAAGATCGCTTCGACACCACCCGCGGCGCCGAGAAGATGGCCGGTGGTGGACTTGGTCGAGCTCATGGCCAGTTTGTGTGCGTGCTCGCCGAACACTTTCTTCGCCGCCATGACCTCGCCAAGGTCGCCCAGGGGCGTGGACGTGCCGTGTGCATTGACGTACTGGACTTCGGCGGGATTGACACCTGCATCATCGAGCGCGGTCTGGATGCAGCGCGCGGCGCCCTCACCCCCTTCGCTCGGCGCGGTCATGTGGAATGCATCGCCGCTCATGCCGAAACCGACCAGCTCGGCGTAGATGCGTGCGCCACGCGCCTTGGCGTGCTCGTACTCCTCCAGCATCAGCACGCCGGCACCGTCAGACAACACGAAGCCATCGCGATCCTTGTCCCATGGGCGGCTGGCCTTGGTCGGCTCATCGTTGCGGGTGGACATGGCCTTGGCCGAGCAGAAGCCGGCCATCGCGGTACCGGTGGTGGCGAATTCCGCGCCACCGGCGATCATCGCATCCGCATCGCCATACTGGATCATCCGTGCGGCCAGCCCGATGTTGTGGGCGCCGGTGGTGCAAGCCGTGACGCAGGCGATGTTCGGGCCCTTCAGGCCGAACATGATCGACAGTTGTCCGGACACCATGTTGATGATCGAACTGGGCACGTAGAACGGCGACACGCGGCGCGGCCCCTTGGCCGCCAGTTCCAGCGTGGTCGCCTCGATCGTGTACAGGCCACCGATGCCGGCACCCACGGCCACGCCGACGCGCGGCGCATTCGACTCGGTGATCTCCAACCCGGAATCACGCAGCGCCTGGGTACCCGCCGCCACGCCGTAGTGGATGAACGGGTCCATCTTCTTCACGTCCTTGGCCGCCATCCATTCGGCCGGATCGAAGCCACTGACCTGACCGGCGATGCGCGTGGTGTAGGCAGAGGTATCGAAGTGGGTGACCGGGCCGATACCGCTTTCGCCCTTGACCACACGACTCCAGGCGCTGGCGATGTCGTTGCCGACCGGCGAAATGATGCCCATGCCGGTCACTACTACTCGACGCTTGCTCATGCTTTGTTCCTTCGTGATTCCCTGGAACCCCGGCGCCGGACGGTCCGACAACAAGGTTCCTGAAAAGATCATCCAGTCCAACCGAGAGTGCAGCACACGCACCATACGGAGTCGGACGTTACGGATTGCAGAAACGAAAACTGCGCCAAACTGGCGCAGCATTCAATACCACCCATCCAGACCGGCCCGCTTGTGGCGCGCCAGACTGGATGGTGTGTCGCCACCGGACTGATCAGTCCTTGGAGTGGGCCTTGATGTAATCGACGGCCTGCTGCACGGTGGTGATCTTCTCGGCGTCTTCGTCGGGAATCTCGGTCTCGAACTCTTCCTCGAGTGCCATGACCAGTTCCACGGTGTCCAGCGAATCCGCACCCAGATCATCCACGAACGACGCGTTCGCCGTGACTTCATCTTCCTTCACGCCCAACTGCTCGACGACGATTTTCTTGACGCGCTCTTCGATGGTGCTCATGTTGCCCATACCTCTCAAGGAGTGATTGTTTGTCGGTGCCGGCCGGATGCCTGCAAAAGACCGGCCGCATTGTAGTGGCTAAACCCGCAGGCCGCCACGATCCGTCGGTGATGACACGACACTCGTGCCGTTGGCGCCGACGCGAAAGCGCAATTGTCGCCTAAAACGCGGCCGCTGGCGACAATTTTTCTGCATGGCCTCCGGGATCTTGTCGGAGTTGCGAGAAATCGGCTGCAAATGTGCCTGCGCAGCCCACGAATCCGATGCACTGCTAAGCCATGTACATGCCACCGTTGACATGCAGGGTTTCACCAGTGATATAGGCGGCCGCCGGTGAAGCCAGAAAGGCCACTGCCTTGGCAATGTCCACCGCCTCGCCCAGACGCCCCAGCGCGATCTGTCCCAGCAAGGCCTGTTTCGATTCCTCGGGCAAGGCGCGCGTCATGTCCGTGTCGATGAAGCCGGGTGCCACGACGTTGACCGTGATGCCGCGTGTGCCGATTTCACGCGCCAACGACTTCGAGAACGCGATCACGCCGGCCTTGGCCGCGGCATAGTTGGCTTGACCGGGATTGCCGGTAAGGCCGATCACCGAGGCGATCGAGATGATGCGGCCTTTGCGCGCCTTCATCATGCCGCGCATCACCGCCTTGGACATGCGGTATACCGAGGTGAGGTTGGTGTCGATGATCGCCTGCCAGTCTTCGTCCTTCATGCGCATCAGCAACTGGTCGCGGGTGATGCCGGCGTTGTTGACCAGGATCGACACCGCACCGAATTCCTTCGCGATGCCATCCATGAGCGCCTCGACCGCCTGGCCGTCGGTGACGTTCAGTTCGCGGCCATGTCCGCCGTGGGCAGCCAAGCGCTCGCCGATGGCGGCAGCACCACCCTCACTGGTCGCCGTGCCGATCACGGTAGCGCCCAACGCAGCCAACTCGTCAGCGATCGCCGCACCGATACCGCGACTGGCACCGGTGACCAGCGCGATTTCACCTTGCAGGGACTTGTTCATCGTTCAAAATCCTCGGGAAACGAAAATGGGGACGCCGGGAGCCAGCGAACCTGCAATCCTGGCATCAAAGCCACTCTGCGCGCACCGCATCCAGCTCGGCGGGCGTACCGATCGGGCGTGCCTCGATGCTCTTGTCGATACGCTTGATCAAGCCGGAGAGCACCTTGCCAGGACCACACTCGACCACCCGTGTGGCACCCGCCGCCGCCAGCGCCTGGACGCACTCGGTCCAGCGCACCGGCATATACAGCTGCTGCTGCAATGCACCGCGGATTTCCTCGATGGTGGCGTAGCTGCGCGCCTCGGCATTCTGGATCACCGGGATCGCCGGGAGCTGCCAGTCAACCGCAATCATGCGCTCACCCAGCCGATCGGCCGCCTCGCGCATCAAGGCACAATGCGATGGCACCGATACCGCCAGCTTGATCGCTTTCTTCACACCCAGTTCGGCCAGCTTCGCAATCACGCGATCGACCGCCTCGACATGGCCGGCAATCACCAGCTGACCGGGCGAATTGAAGTTGGCCGGCGCCACCACCTGCCCCTGCGCCATGTCCTCGCAGACGCTCGCAATCTGCGCGTCATCACCGCCCAGGATTGCCGCCATGGCGCCGACACCGGCAGGTACGGCTGCCTGCATCAGGCGACCACGCTCGGCCACCAGCGCCGCCGCGTCATGCAGCGACAAGGCGCCAGCACACACCAGAGCGCTGTATTCACCAAGACTGTGCCCGGACAACTGCGCCGGCTGCGCGCCGCCCAGCTTCTGCCATACCCGCCACACCGCCACACTGGCCGCCAGCAACGCCGGCTGCGTGTTCTCGGTGCGGTTGAGCTGCTCGTCCGGCCCCTGCTGGCTCAGCGCCCACAGATCGAGCCCGGCCCCCTGCGACGCCTCGTCAAAGGCGGCTTGCACCTCGCCATGCACTGCGGCCAGGTCAGCCAGCATGCCGACCGATTGCGAACCCTGGCCGGGAAAGATGAAGGCAAGCGAAGTGGAATTTGAGCTCATGGGCACGCTGGTTCCTGAGGCGAAAGCCACCATGGTGCCAGCATCGCGAGCCATACGCAGCTGTATACACCGATCCCGGTCACGGAAAACACGATGCCGCCTTGCGGGCGGCATCGGTAAATCGCATGGAAGCGCCTGAATCTCAGTAGCGCAACAGCGCCGAAGCCCAGGTGAAGCCGCCACCGAATGCCTCCAGCAACAAGTTCTGGCCTCGCTGCACCTTGCCCGATCGCACCGCGTAATCCAGCGCCAGCGGCACCGAACCGGAAGAGGTGTTGGCGTGTTTGTCGACCGTGACGATCACGCGGTCCATCGACATCTTCAGCCGCTTGGCCGTGGCGTCAATGATGCGCAGATTAGCCTGGTGCGGAATCAACCAGTCAATATCCGACTCCTGCATGCCGGCGGCTGCGAGCGTCTCGCCCACCAGCGAGTCGAGCGTCTTCACCGCCACTTTGAACACCTCCCGACCAGCCATGCGGATGCGCACGCCATGGTTGGGCTCGTCAGTGAAGCCGACGGACACACCTACGGGGTTGTACAGCAACTCCTTGTGACCACCATCCGCATGCAGGCACGTGGCATAGATGCCGGGCTCGCTGGAACCTTCCAGCACCACCGCACCGGCGCCGTCACCGAACAGCACGCAAGTCTCGCGTTCGCTCCAGTCGACCATCCGGGTCAGCGTCTCGGCACCGATCACCAATACCTTCTTCGACTGCCCGCTGCGAATGAACTTGTCCGCCACCCCCAGCGCGTAGACAAAGCCCGAGCACGCCGCGTTGACGTCGAACGCCGCACAGCCGTTCGCACCGAGACGGTGCTGCACGAGGCAGGCAGTGGACGGAAAAATGAGATCCGGAGTGGTGGTGCCCAGCACGATCAGATCGAGTTCGGACGCCTTCACGCCAGCTGCTTCAAGCGCGTTCTGCGCGGCACGGAAGGACAGGTCCCCGGTGGTCTCGCCATCAGCTGCGATGTGTCGCTGGCGGATGCCGGTGCGGGTGCGTATCCATTCGTCACTGGTATCGACGATCTTTTCCAGATCGGCATTGGTCACGACGCGCTCGGGCAAGGCGCTGCCGGTGGCGATGATGCGGGTATAGATCTGGGTCATTCAACTGTCCATCGGCAAGAACTTCGGCACCGGCCTGCAGCCGGCGGCAGTAAACGGTACGTTACGTTCCCGTGCGCCGGAACGCAAAACGGCGCGTTGCCGCGCCGTCTGGGGTGATCGTCCAGCGGAAGCTCCAGGGTGGAACCCCCGCAAGCCGGTCAATCCTCGACCGACACCGCGGCCTTGGTCTCGATCACTTTCTTGCCACGATAGTAGCCGTCCTTGGTGACGTGATGGCGCTGATGCACCTCGCCACTGGTCGGATCGGTGGACAGCTGCACGGTCTTCAGCGAGTCGTGCGCACGACGCATACCGCGGGTGGAAGGGGTACGGCGGCTCTTGGCAACGGCCATGGTAGTTCTCCAACTGAAACGTGGTGGTAAATCGGGATGATCTTGCATCAAACGACCCGGATCTCAGCGACCCGGGCCAGCGGCTATCTCTTCAGTTCGCGCAACACCGCGAACGGATTTTCGGAGCGTCCTTCGCCGGCGGGTTCCCCACCCGGATCCAGACCTGTCACTTCGTCGGGCAGGCTGCTTTCCGGATTGACCGGAACCAGCGGCAGCGCCAACAACAATTCGTCCTCTATCACATCGGCCGGACACAGGCGGCCATCCTCAGCCACCAGCAACGGCTCGTACTCCGGCGGCAAGCCCGCCTCGTCGCGCTCCTGGCTGATCAGTCCCAACCGGGTCTGCACCGCCACCGGCAGCGCGAAAGGCTCGAGTGTTCGCTGACAGATCAGGGTCAACGGCGCACTCGCGCGAACTTCCACATAGCTCGTGCCAAGGTTGTCACGCCCGAAATCCAGCTCGAAACTCACCTCGCCATCGGGGCTTGCAAGCGCCTCGCAGAGGCGTCGCAGGCTTGCGATGGAAAGCGTTCCTTCGAATGAACGCCGCGCCGAGACCATGCGCCAAGCGTCCACGGACTCTGGCAGCGTCACGGACATAATCGCGGAATGGTAGGTTTGCCGGGCCTGGAAGTCAACCAACCCGATAGATGGCGCAGGGGCCGACAGCCGACGCCTTCGCCCATATTTTGCCTGATCCCGCCCCGATGCGGCAGACTGGCCCCCCGCGACCGACAGGCTCCTGGAACCCCTGCTCTTGAATTCCTATCTGACCTTCGGCGTGGCCGCGTGCTTCGTCATCCTCGTCGTTCTGACCGCCGGAGCCATGCTGTTGCGCCGCCGCCAGAACCGCCGCGCCGGCTGCCTCCGCGATCTGCTCGACCTGGCCGACAGCCTCGAAACCGACCTGAAGACCTGTCGCTCCGGGCTGCAGCAGGCGCATGCGGTGATGTCGCTCAATCCGGATCTGCCGGCCGCCAGCGAAGAGGAGGCACGCCATGCCGTCGACGCCGGCCTGCGCGCGCTGCTGCAACAGCGTCTGTGGATCCGCGACCGCGCTGCCCACGCCAGCCAGAGTGAGCTTGACCGCGCCGCCACGTCGATGCGCGATGCCCGCGCCCGCCTGCAGCCCCTGCTGCAGGCCCTTGGCCAGGCACAGACCGACCTGAACAACGCCATGCGCGAACAGATTCGCCGCGAACCCGACCACTGATGCCCCCTCCATCCGCACCATTGCGCATCGTGCTGGGGTCGACCTCACGTTATCGTGCCGAGCTGCTGCGACGGCTGCTGCCCGATTTCGAACAGGTGGCACCCCGTACCGACGAGTCGCCACTGCCGCACGAAGCCCCGTCCGCACGAGCATTGCGACTCGCCATCGCCAAGGCCGAAGCGGTCGCCCGGTCATGCGGCGACGCGCTGGTCATCGGCTCCGATCAGGTGGCCGAGGTCGATGGCGTGGTCCTGGACAAACCCGGCAGCAGCGAACGCGCCTGCGCCCAGCTTGCCGCCAGCTCGGGCCGTAGCGTGCGCTTTCACACCGCGCTGTGCCTGCTCGATACACGCCAGGGTCGGAAACAGACGTACCTAGACGACACCCGGGTTCGTTTCAGGGACCTGGCGCCGGCCGAAATCGCGCGTTACGTCGAACGCGAACAACCACTGGATTGCGCCGGAAGCTTCAAGTGCGAGGGTCTCGGCATCAGCCTGTTCTCGACAATCGACAGCAACGACCCCAGTGCGCTGATTGGCTTGCCGCTGATCGCACTGGCCCGCCTGCTGCGTGACGCAGGCGTCGCCGTGCCGTGAGGGCCGCGGCTACACTGCAGCCATCACTGCTCAGCTTCGCGCCCACGAATCGATCCCATGACCGAACGCACCGCCTCCGCCATCAGCCAGCTCCACGATGACCCCCTGTCCCAGCGGCTGGGCGCCGCGATCGCGCAGGTCAACCGCGTGCTGCTGGGCAAGCCGCACCAGGTGAAACTGGCGTTCACCTGCCTGATCGCCGGCGGCCACCTGCTGCTGGAAGACGTGCCCGGTGTGGGCAAGACCACGCTGGCGCATGCGCTGGCTGCCACGTTTTCGCTGGAATTCCAACGCGTCCAGTTCACCAGCGACCTGCTCCCGTCCGACATCATCGGTGTCAGCGTGTACGAGCGCGAAACGGGTCAGTTCCGCTTCCACCCCGGGCCGATCTTCACCGGCTTGCTGTTGGCCGACGAGATCAACCGCGCCAGTCCGAAGACACAGAGCGCCCTGCTTGAGGCGATGGCCGAGAACCAGGTCACCATGGATGGCCAGACGCACGCGCTGTCACGACCGTTCTTCGTCGTCGCCACGCAGAATCCGCTCGATCTCAACGGCACCTTTCCGCTGCCCGATTCGCAGCTGGACCGCTTCATGCTGCGCCTGTCGCTGGACTACCCGGACGCCAGCGCCGAACGCGCCCTGCTGACCGGCAGCGACCGCCGCGACCTGCTGGCCCAGCTCACTCCGCAACTCGATGCCAGCGCGCTGGTCGCCCTGCATGGCCGGGCGCAAGCGATCACTGCCAGCGGCGCCCTGCTCGACTACCTGCAGGCCTTGCTGGCGGCCAGCCGGCGCCACGCCGATATTCGCGCAGGCCTGTCGCCACGCGCGGGACTTGCCCTGCTTGGCGCGGCGCGCGCCTGGGCCATGCTCAGTGGTCGCGGTCATGTGCTGCCCGAAGACCTCCAGGCACTGTTCGTCCCGCTGGCCGCGCATCGCCTGTTGCCGACTCGCGGCGCCGAAGGCACGACGCTGGCCCGGCAACTGCTCACCGAGGTCGCGGTGGACTGATGCCTGGCCTGCTGCAGCGACTGCAACGCTGGGCAGAAGGGCGCCTGCCCGCGCTCACCCGCTACCGCCGCGCCGAGCACCTGCCGATCGAACTGCACCGACGCCGCATCTATATCGTGCCGACCGGATTCGGGCTCGGCTTTTCCATGTTGCTGCTGGTGATGCTGGTCGGCGCGCTGAACTACACCAACAATGCGGCGCTGCTGCTCACCTGCCTGCTCGGCGCCGCGAGTGCGGCCAGCATGCTGCTGGCATTTCACGCACTCGATGGTTTGCGCCTGGAGCATGTGCGCGCCGCTCATGCCATTGCGGGCGAGCCGATCGAGCTGACCCTCACGATCCAGTCCACCCGCGCACGCAGCGCGATCCGGCTGGATCTGGGCAACAGTTCCGCCGCCTACGCACTGGATGGCCGCGATGCCACTCACGTGAAGCTTCGGCTGCCTACCGAGCGGCGCGGGTGGCAACCCCTGCCCCGGCTGCGAATGTGGAGCAGTTGGCCACTGGGCATGTTCCGCGCTTGGAGCTGGCTGCATCCCGATCAGGCGGTGCTGGTGTGGCCCCGCGCCGAAGCGGCGGGTCCCGCACCGGGGGCGCTGGCTGAGGATGCCCGCCACATGCGCCTGCACCGTGGTGAGGAACTGGCCTCGCTGCGTGACTACCGGCCGGGCGACCTGCAACGCCATATCGCGTGGAAAGCCAGCGCCCGCCACGATGACTTGCTGGTCAAGGATTTCGAACAACCCCGCAGCCAACCCCAGTGGCAACTGGACTGGCGCCAACTGCACGGGATGGACCATGAGTCGCGCATCGCGCGGCTGGCCCGCTGGTTGAACGAGGCGCAGTCGAGGCGCTGCAGCTACAGCTTGTGGCTGCCGGGCAACGAGATCGGCAGCGGCAGCGGTCCGTTGCACTATGCGCGCTGCATGGACGCGCTGGCGGGTCTGCCGTGAGCCTGCTTCAGTCACGCAAACCTCCGCCCGCTGCCGTGGGTCAGCGCAGTTTCGACCTGTTGAGCTTGAGCATGGCCTTCGTGCTCGTCGTCAACGCCGCGCACTTGCCGTGGTGGCTCAGCGTGGCTCTGGCGTTCATCCTGGGCTGGCGCTGGTGGCAACGACGTCAGCGCAGCGGCCGGGTCCCGGGCTGGATCAAGCTGCCCTTGTTGGTGCTGCTGACCCTGGCGGTGATCGTGCAGTACGGCAACCTGTTCGGACGCGCGCCGGGGACGGCGCTGGCGATCGGGCTGCTGGTTCTCAAATTGCTGGAAACCGAGTCCCAGCGCGATGTACGCGTCGGCGTCAGCTTTGCCTGTTTCACGCTGATGACCGCGCTGCTGTTCGATCAGGGACTGATCAGCACGGTGGTGATCGCGTTGGGGTTGTTACCGACTTTGGCGACCCTGCGCTCGCTGGAGCCGGCGCAGGCAACGGCCAACCTGCCGCGCACCTTGCTGCCCGCACTCACTTTGCTGGCATCGGCCTTGCCGCTGGCGCTGCTGGCCTTCGTGCTGGTGCCGCGCCTGAGCTCGCCGTTGTGGGGTGCTCCCTCGCAGGACCAGGCCCGTACCGGGCTCAGCGAGCGCATGAGTCCGGGTGGCTTTACCGAACTGCTGATCGACGACCACCCGGCCATGCGGGTGACATTCGACGGTGCGCCACCGCCGCCCGACCAACGCTATTTCCGCGCCTTCGTGATGGCTTACTACGATGGCGTCAGCTGGACTTATCGCGACACCGGCCACCAGCCGCCCGTGGCGCTGAACGTGGCGCACAGCATCCACTACCAGATCAGGCTGTTGCCGACCCACCGCCGCGTGCTGCCCACGCTCGACGTGCCCATCGACGCGCCTGCAGACGCCACGATGCGTCGCGATCGGGTCGTGATCGCGGCCAAACCGGTCAACGATGCGGTCAGCTACAGCCTGAACTCCGCCACCGCGTACCAGCTGGAGCCCCGGCTCGGCATCCACCACGAGCGCTGGTTGCAACTCCCCGCCGGCTTCAACCCGCGCACATTGGCACTGGGCCGCTCATGGCGACAGCGCTACGGCAATGACGATGCAGCCATCGTGCATGCCGCACTCGCCCTGTTTCACGACGGCGGCTTTCGCTACACGCTGGCGCCCGCGCCACTGGGTCGCGACGCCATGGACGATTTCCTGTTCGATACGCGGGAAGGTTTCTGCGAACACTATTCGTCGGCGTTCACGGTGCTGATGCGTGCCGCAGGCATCCCCGCGAGGGTCGTGACCGGCTACCAGGGCGGCTACTGGAACAAGCTCGGCAATTATCTGCTGGTTCGCAACTCCGACGCGCACGCCTGGAGCGAGGTCTGGCTGGCCGGTCGCGGGTGGGTGCGGGCCGACCCCACCGGCGCCGTGCGTCCGGAACGGGTCAGCCTGGGCGCCGAAGCGGCGGCGGGTGACCAGCTTGACTGGTATCGCAGGGATTGGCTTCAGGGTTTGCGGAATCGCTGGGACGTTGTCAACCGATGGTGGGACCAGGGCGTTGTAGGTTTTGACGCGCTTCGTCAACGCGGCTTGTTGACCCCGTTCGGCATCCGCGACACCGATACCGCGACGCTTGGTGTGCTGCTGGCTATCGGCAGCGTTCTGTTCATCGCGATCGGCTTGGCGTGGGCCTTGCTGCGACGGAAGCCACCTGATCCGTTGCGCGATGCGCTGCGCGAACTGGAGCGAAAGCTGGCGCGCCGAGGCATTGCGCGTCGCGTCGGCGAAGGTCCGCAGCATTACCTGGGTCGTGCGGCGCGAGCCTTGCCGGCGCAGCGCGAGGAACTGACGGCATTGACGAGGCGTTACCTGGATCTGCGCTACGCTCATGATGAACCGCCGCCTGAATCGGTCCACGCGTTTCGACGTGCAGTGCGGGATTTTCGGGCAAGGAACGTGGTCAAATGAATATCAACGCGATGGCACACGCCATCAAGCCTGACGGAGAAGCCTTCATGTCCCTTTATCGTCCGCTCACTCTCGTCGCTGCCATTGCCGTGCTGGGTGGCTGCGCGACGATCCCCAAGCCGTTGGAGGGCAACTACGCCAACATCACCACCAGCAGCGCGCAGCAAGGTGGCGCGGGCGGAACCCAGGTGCGCTGGGGCGGCGAGATCATCAAGACCGAACCCGGCCCGCAGCAAACCTGCTTCTACGTGCTTTCCCGCCCGCTGGACAGTCAGGCACGCCCGGAATCGGGCAATGCTGGTGAGAGCGAAGGGCGCTTCGTCGCCTGCCGCGCTGGCTTCTACGACCCGGAGGTGTTCACCCGCGGTCGCGAGCTGACCGTGACCGGCACCTTGCACGGTACCGTTTCCAAGAAGGTCGGCGATTACGATTACGCCTACCCTCGGGTCGAAGCCAACGTGGTCTACCTCTGGCCGAGGCGCCCGCGTTACGTGGAGCGCCCGGCACCTTTCTACGACCCGTTCTGGGGCCCGGGCTTCGGTCCGTACTGGGGCGGTCCATGGGGCTATCCATACTGGGGTGGCCCACGCGTGATCGTGGTGCGGCCACCAGCGCCACCACCGCCGCCGCCGAAGAAGTAACCGCATTGCGAAAAGAAAACGCCGGCGCAAAGCCGGCGTTTTCTTGTGTGGATTGCGCTCGCGTCAGCCTGGCGGCCAATGCAGCCGCCGCCCCGCCAGCAAGTGCACGTGGATATGGAACACGGTCTGGCCACCGTCCTCGTTGCAATTGATCACGGTGCGGTAGCCCTGCTCGGCAAAGCCTTCCTGCCGGGCATAATCCGCCGCGGCCAACAGCAGCTTGCCAAGCAGGGCCGCCTGTTCCGGGGTGGCATCGTTGAGCGTGGCCAGCGCTTGTTTGGGGATGAACAACACATGCACCGGCGCCTGGGGGTTCACATCACGGAATCCGAGCACGTCATCATTCTCGAAAACGATGTCGGCGGGAATCTCGCGACGGATGATCTTGCTGAAAATGGTCTCGTTCATTTCTGTTCCCTCGATGATTCGAATCCACGCCCACTGAATCAGTCCAGCACTTGTCGGCCACCGAACGCATGCGCCAGCGTCCCGCGATCGACGTACTCGAGTTCTCCGCCCAAGGGTACGCCGTAGGCCAGCCGGGTCGGCCGCACTCCGCCCGCCCGCGCCAACTGGGCCAGGTAGTGGGCAGTCGCATCGCCCTCCACCGTGGGATTGGTGGCAATGATCAACTCCTCGATCTCGCCCTCGCCCAGGCGCTGGGTCAACTGCGCCAGGCCCAGTTCCTCCGGCCCCAGTCCATCCAGCGGCGACAGCCGGCCCATCAATACGAAATACTGGCCGCGATAACCGGTGGCCTGCTCGATCGCCGCCAGCTCGGTCGGCGACTCCACCACGCACATCACCTGACGATCGCGGCTGCTGCTTGCGCACAGCGTGCACACCGGATCCTCGCTGAAATTGCGGCAGCGCTCGCAACGGCCGATCTGCTCCATCGCCTGCGCCATCACGCTGGCAAGTTTCAATCCCCGCTCCCGCTCGCGCTCCAGCAGATGAAACGCCATCCGCTGCGCACTCTTGCCGCCCACGCCAGGCAGGCAGCGCAGTGCTTCGATCAGTTCGGCAAGGAGAGGGGAACCGGATGACATGGATGATCCGAGAAGTGAGTGAAGAGGAGTGAGAAATGAGAGAAAAAGCGAAGAGCGGCAGACTGGTGCAGTCTCTCGCTTCTCACTCCTCCCCACTCACTCCTGCTTTCAGAACGGCAACTTGAAGCCAGCCGGCAGATTCATCCCGGCCGTGACGCTACCGAGCTTGTCCTTGCTGACCTGGGCGACCTTGTTCACCGCATCGTTGACGGCCGCGGCAACCAGATCCTCGGCCATCTCCGGGTCGTCGGCGAAGGTCTGCCGGTCGATCTGCACCCGACGCACTTCGTGGGCGCCGGTCATCACCACACTGACCAGGCCGCCGCCGGCGCTACCGGTGACTTCGAGCTTGGCGATCTCTTCCTGCGCGCGCTTCATGTCTTCCTGCATGCGCTGGGCTTGCTGCATCATCTGACCGATCTGTCCTCTCATCACATGGCTCCGGATTCATTGTCCAAGGGGTTTGACGGATTGCGGCACGACGCGCGCGCCGAAATCACGCTTCAAGGTCTGCACCAGTGGATCGTCCTCGATCGCCTGTTCGGCGGCGGACTGCGCGCTGTCGCGCGCCTGTGCCGCGCGTGCTGCCGGCGTACGTTCTGCCGCGGCCTCGCTCTGGCTGACGAAACGCAGTCGGATCCGCTCGCCAAGCGCCTGGCCGATGCGTTCCTCCATCTGGCTGACCATCGGCTCCACCGCCATGCCCATGTGGGTCGGCTGCAACGCCAGTACCAGGGTCTGGCCATCGCGCTCGCGCAGCACGGCGTTCTGCGCCAGCACGCTGAACGGGCCGCGCAGGTCGGCGCGCTCGATCAACGCCTCCCAATCCGGCAGACCGTTGGCGCCACGGGCGATCGGTGCTGGCGCAGGGCGTTCCGCCACGGGAGCTGCCGGCGCCTTCGCGGGCGAGGTTTGCTGGCGTGGTGCGGCAGCGGGAGGTGCCGGCGGGGACACCGTACGCGATGACGAGCTCGCCGCTGCATGGCTCGC
This sequence comes from Rhodanobacter sp. G2-10, assembly GCF_055809185.1. Taxonomy (NCBI): domain Bacteria; kingdom Pseudomonadati; phylum Pseudomonadota; class Gammaproteobacteria; order Lysobacterales; family Rhodanobacteraceae; genus Rhodanobacter; species Rhodanobacter sp. G2-10. The sequence goes on from NZ_CM147900.1 coordinate 1,860,546, forward strand.
AGGCGTCGGTCGCGCGGCGCGCTCCGACGGAGCACCATCGCCCGGCCTGAACGCCAGCATGCGCAACAGCGCCATCTCGAAACCCGTGCGCGCATCCGGCGCCAACAGCAGATCACGACGGCCCGACGTCGCAATCTGGTAGTACAACTGCACGTCTTCAGGAGGAATTCGTTCGGCCAGTGCGGCCAGCGCGGCATCGTCGTCGCCGCCATCCTCCGGCCGATAGCCGGGCACCAGCTGAATCAACTGCATGCGGTGCAGCACGCTGGCGACATCGTCCAGCACGCCACCGAAATCGGGGGAATAGGAGGCAATCTGGCTGCACTCGGCCAACAGTCGATCACCGTCACCGGCAGCCAGTGCATCGAGCACGCCAAGTACCTGGCCACGCGCCACACTGCCAAGCATGGTGCGCACATCATCCGCATGCAGGGCGCCACCGCCGTAAGCAATGGCCTGGTCAAGAAGCGACAGTCCATCACGCAGCGAGCCGTCGGCCGCGCGGGCCAGTTCGGTGATCGCAACGTCCTCGAAACTGATGTTCTCCGCACCCAGGATATGCCGCATCTGGCCGGAGATCTGATCAGGCAGCAATCGCTTCAGGTTGAACTTCAGGCAGCGCGACAACACCGTCACCGGCAGCTTCTGCGGGTCGGTGGTGGCCAGCAGGAACTTCACGTGCGGCGGCGGTTCTTCCAGTGTCTTCAGCAACGCATTGAACGCGTTCTTCGACAGCATGTGCACCTCGTCGACCAGGTACACCTTGAAACGACCGCGCGACGGCGCGTACTGCGCGTTCTCGATCACCTCGCGGACATCGTCCACACCGGTATTGCTGGCCGCATCGATCTCCAGCAAGTCGACGAAACGCCCCTCGTCCACCGCGGTGCACACCGAGCACTCGCCACAGGGATCCGCCGACTGACCCCGCTCGCAGTTCAGCGACTTGGCAAAGATGCGCGCAATCGTGGTCTTGCCGACGCCGCGGGTGCCGGTGAACAGATAGGCATGGTGCATGCGCCCGGTATCCAGCGCATTGGTCAGCGCGCGCACCACGTGTTCCTGCCCGACCAGTTCGGCGAACTTGCGCGGGCGCCACTTGCGGGCGAGTACTTGATAGGACATGGCTACCAACGTGGGGGCAAAGGTCGATTGTGCCAAGTCGGCGCCGATTTCGGTAGGAGCGCATCCTGCAATGGCCTGCCCGAAATGGCGGCGGCCCCGCCAGCCACACCCCGGCACCCGAATCATTCGCTACCGTTGCTTCCTTCCGGACCTGGCGGAGTTTACGAACTATCGTCGCGGGGGGACCGACGGGGCCACCATGGACGTGGGCTGCTTAGCCCGAATACTTCAAACATTGGCGGAAAGCGCGTCCGCCAGCCGCTCATTGTCTGTTGTTCGCTACTGATCTGCAAGTCTGTCTGCGGTATTCGGTTTGTGCGGTTGCCGCCTTGGGGTTCTACCCCGAAATCACGGACGGTTGTTCGCCTGGTGCGACACCGAACATCGCGCCATCCTCGCCATCCTGCCGTCCGACCCATGACTACAACGCACAGTTGCGATCCGCGCATGGTGAGCGACCAAGCGGACAATAAAAAGCCCTGCTTTTGCAGGGCTTTTTTTGGAAATATGGCGGAGAGAGCGGGATTCGAACCCGCGATAGGTTTTACCCTATACACACTTTCCAGGCGTGCTCCTTCAACCACTCGGACACCTCTCCGTACAACCTTTTCGTATGACCACCCCGGAGCGGGATTGTTCGGCCCTTCCTGGGCCTCACCCCTCCGCGCTGCGCGCTACGGAGCCAGCCTGCGGCTGTCCCATTTCGTTCCAGACGAAATGGTCGAACCCGCGATAGGTTTTACCCTATACACACTTTCCAGGCGTGCTCCTTCAACCACTCGGACACCTCTCCGCATCGGTGAAACTGGCTCTGTCGAACATCGCTGCCCGACAAAGAAGCGGAAGGATAGCTGCAGGTCTGGATACAGGCAAGCGGACTGGTGCCATTCAACCGGCGTCGGCGCGTGGTGCGACCGGGGCAGCCAGCGCGAGGCGCTCACCCGGTTTTGCGACGCGATAGCCGCCTGCCGCCAGCGCCTCACCATCGGCGACGCTGCCGTAGTGGTACAGCAACAGCTGCGAGCGCAGGTTGTCGGGATACTCACGCTCGAGGTCGTCGACCCCCGTGTGTGAAGGGTTGCCGACCAGACTGCAGTCATGCGCGATCAACATGCTTCCGCCAGCGTAACGCGCAAGCGCTTCCGGGATGGGTCGGGTGTCGCCGGTGTAGGCAAAGCATCCATCCAGTGCCAGCCCATAGGATGTACCTGGCGCGTGGTGGCGGGTGGCGAAGACGTCGAACCACACGCCGTCCAGCCAGAAACCGCGCGTGCATGGCACCAGGCGGAATGCCTCCCAGAAATTGACGCCGCCTTCGGCCAGGGCGCCCGGATAGTCGGCCACCCTCGCCTGCAACCAGGGAATCAGCGCGGCATGGGCAAACAACCGGGTGGTACCGCGGCGGTCGGGGTCGAACCACAGCTTGAAGAACAGCTGTTCCAGACCCGCCACGTGATCCATGTGGGTATGGGTGATGAACACTGCCGACGGCAAGGTCTGATATGTCGCCATGTAGCGGTCGAGCGTATCCGGCCCGCAATCGACGAGCAGCACAGGCTGGCCGTCGCGCTCCAGCACCACGGCCGAAGAACCCAGCGCCGTGGCGTGCGCCGCTCCCACGCCGAGAAATTGCAGATGCCAGTTCATGAGCTCAGTGTGCGCCCATGGCCGTGCAACAGGGGTTGCCAGATCTCCGCTTCGAAGGCTGCCTCGCCATCGTCGGCAGCGCCCAGCTTGAGCAATGATCGACGCAACCGTTGCAGGTTGGCTTGCTGCCACGCTGGAGCTGGCGCGCGTTTCCGACCGCGATCGAAGTCGATCAGATGCACACCAGCCGACGAGACCAGGATGTTGTGTGCGTTCAGATCTGCATGCCAGATACCGGCGCGGTGAAAACGTCCGACCACTGCCCCCACGCTCTCGGCCAGTTCGCGATCAAGGCGCCCTGCGGCCAGACAATCCGCAAGTGTCCGCGCGTCGGCAATGCGGCGGGTGATCAGGTCGGCCCGATAAAACAGTCCCTGGCGCCGGTAGCGCGCTGCGACCGCGGACGGCCCCGGCAAGCCCAGGCGGCTTATTTCCGCCAGTAGTCGAAACTCCCTGAAGGGCCGGCTGCGGTCGGCACCCGTCCAGAGGTAGCGATCTCCCATGAGCGCACGGACCAGACCGCCCCGCCGATAGTGGCGCAACACACAGTCGCCCACCGGACTGTCGATGATTGCCACGCCGCCGCGACCGCCGGCCTGCACGTGCAGCGCCCCACGCTCGCGCCAGTAATCCGGCGTGAACCACTCCTTTTCGACTTGTGGCAACGCCGCTGCGTCGCACAGAATCGCGCCTCGGGCGTCTTGGTGCATGTGTTCGTGCATCATCATGCCTGGTGATCGACCACGGATTCTACCCCAGGCCCATGACTCATCCTTCCTCCATCTGTCTGTTGCGCACGTCGGCCATCGGCGATGTCACCCACGTCGTGCCTCTGCTGCGCACGCTCCAGCAGGCGTGGCCGCAAGCATCGTTGACCTGGATCGTCGGCAAGCTCGAACGCAAACTGGTCGGCGACCTTCCTGGTGTGGAGTTCGTCACCTTCGACAAGGCGGCGGGCTGGAACGGCATGCGTGCGGTCCACGCTGCGCTGCAGGGACACCGCTTTGATGCCTTGTTGCAGATGCAGGTGGCGATGCGTTCGAACCTGCTTAGCCTGGGCATCAAGGCCAATCGCCGTATCGGCTATGACCGGGCCCGCGCCAAAGACCTGCACGGCCTGGTCATCAATGAACGCATTCCGGCTCGTAGCGGCGAGCACGTCCTGGACGCGATCGGCAGCTTTTGCGAACCGCTGGGGCTGAAGCAGACGACCGTGCGTTGGGATATCCCCATCCCCGACGACGCGCATGCCTGGGCTGCCCAACAATTACCCGGCGACAGGCCCACCTTGCTGGTCAGTCCGACATCCAGCCACGCATTGCGCAACTGGCGAGCCGAGCGCTACGCCGCGGTCATGGACCGGGTTGCCAGTCGCGGCTGGCGCGTGGTGTTGATCGGCGGCCCGTCGGCGATCGAGCGGACGATGGCCGACGCCGTGCTGGCAGCCTGTCGCCATCAACCGCTCGATCTCACCGGCAAGGACACCTTGAAAAAGTTGATGGCGATGTTCACGCGGGCGCAATTGCTGTTGAGCCCCGACTCCGGGCCGATGCACATGGCCAACAGCGTGGGCACCCGCGTGCTCGGCCTGCATGCGGCCAGCAATCCGGACCGTTCCGGCCCCTACTCCGACCGGCGCTGGTGCGTGAACAAATACGATGCCGCCGCCCGCAAGTACCTGGGCAAGCCAGCCAGCGAGATTGCCTGGGGCAGCAAGATCGAGAAGCCGGGCGTGATGGATTTGATCGAGGCCGATGAGGTGATCGATCGTTTCGAGGCAGTCGCACGCGATATGCAACTACCTTGTTGACGGAGTTGCGAAACGCCACATGCCCTTGGCAGATTCGAACGCTACTTGCTCAAGCTTGAAGCCCCGCCATTCCGTCATTCCTGCGAACGCAGGAATCCAGTGCCCCCAGTTTTCTCCGGACCATCAAGGGGCGCTGGATCCTCGCTTTCGCGAGGATGACGAGCTTTGGTAGGCGCCGTGCCTTTCAGGTTCCGTGCGAACCCGCGAAGTGCGGAGCCGTGTGCAGCGATTCAAGCCTTGCTGCTGCGCACGCGCAAACCCGGACGTTGCCGCGCCAGCTTTCGAAGCAGCTCGGCGAACGCTTGCAGGTCGTCGTGCCAGGGCGACGCGTCGCGCCAGTACAAGGCGATCTCGCGCCCACTGGCCTGCCCCCTGACCTTGGCCAGCACGATGCCCGGCATGGAGGCCAACCGCTCGTGCGCCAGCGCGGGAACCAGCGCATAGCCGCCGCGCAAGCTGACCAGTGCGGCCAGACTTTCCAGGCTGACATCCTGCACATGACCGTGCTGATCTCCATCCAGACCGTCGGCGTGGCTCTCCGCCATCAAGGAGGCCTCGGCCGGGTCAAGCTGCTCCAGCGCGATGCTGCGCCGGCCGGCCAGAGCATGATCCGAGCGCAGCATCAGCTCCCAGGGCTCGAAGAACAGCGGCTGCGACGAGATCCCGCTGACGGTTGCCGTGGACGGGGCAAGCACGGCGTCCAGCTCGCCTTCGTGCAGACGGCGCAGCAAACCACGCGGTTTGCCTTCGGAAATGCCCAGGCTGGCTCCCGGAAAATGCTGCGGAAACGGTGCGATCAGGTGCGGCAGCAGATAAGGCCCGAGCGAGGCCGGCACCCCAAGTCGCAACGCACCGCCAAAAGCCACTTCGCCGGCGCGGGCCAGTTGCTGCAAGTGTTCGGCGGCAGCTAGCACGGCTTCGATCTGCTGCAGCAGGCGCTGGCCACCGGCGGTGGGCACCACCCGTCGACCGCCCCGTTCAAACAGCGGCGCGCCCATCGCCTGCTCGACTTTCTGCACCTGGTGCGACAGCCCGGACGGGCTGATGTGCATGGCACGCGCGGCACTGTTGAAGCTGCCCTGGCGATGCACCGCCTGCACCAGCGCGAGGTCGCGCAGCGAAACGGCGGCGAGGTTGGTCGAAATCATCGAACGCTGCATGTCGTCAAAGGCGTTTGTGTGGGGCAGGAAACACGCGCATGCTGTCTGGCGAACAGCGCGGCCTGTAGGCGCGGGTGGAAGTCTAACCGGCGCAGCGATGCGACGGACATTGTCGTTCCAACCCGGCCCCTCGACGCCGAGCATACGGCGTTTGAGCGATAATCCCCGTTTTAAGCCTTCAAGCCGGGTTGGTGAACCCTCCCGTTGCGCTCACCATTACATCCCAGCCGCAGGATTCAGCCAGGAGCTACACATGAAAGACACCTTTTCCGTCCGCGATACCCTCGAAGTCAACGGCAAGAGCTACGCCTATGCCAGCCTGACCAAGCTGGGCCAGCGCTTCGACCTGAAGCGGCTGCCGTACTCGATGAAGATCCTGCTGGAGAATCTGTTGCGCCACGAGGACGGCACCGATGTGACGTCGAAGGAAATCGAGGCGGTCGCCAACTGGGACGCGAAGAAGGAGCCCGACACCGAGATTTCGTTCATGCCGGCACGCGTGCTGCTGCAGGACTTCACCGGTGTTCCCTGCGTGGTCGACCTGGCCGCCATGCGCGACGCGATGAAGGCACTCGGCGGCGATCCGAAGCTGATCAACCCGCTGTCGCCGGCGGAACTGGTCATCGACCATTCGGTACAGGTCGACGTGTTCGGCAGCGAAGACGCGCTGGAAAAGAACGTGGCGATCGAGTTCGAGCGCAACCAGGCCCGCTACAGCTTCCTGCGCTGGGGTCAGAAAGCGCTGGCCGATTTCAAGGTGGTGCCGCCGCGCACCGGCATCGTGCACCAGGTGAACCTGGAACACCTGGGTCGCGTGGTGATGGGCAATGAAGTCGACGGCCAGTTGTGGGCCTACCCCGACACCGTCTTCGGCACCGATTCGCACACCACCATGATCAACGGCCTGGGCGTGCTCGGCTGGGGCGTCGGCGGCATCGAGGCGGAAGCCGCCATGCTGGGCCAGCCATCCTCCATGCTGATTCCGCAGGTGGTCGGCTTCAAGCTCTCGGGCAAGCTGCCCGAGGGCGCCACCGCCACCGACCTGGTGCTCACCGTGACCCAGATGCTGCGCAAGCAGGGCGTGGTCGGCAAGTTCGTCGAGTTCTTCGGCCCGGGCCTGCAGCACCTGCCGCTGGCGGACCGCGCCACGATAGGCAACATGGCGCCGGAGTATGGCGCCACCTGCGGCATCTTCCCGGTCGATGCCGAGTCGCTGAAATATCTGCGCCTGTCCGGCCGCAGCGAACACCAGGTTGCACTGGTCGAGGCCTACGCCAAGGCCCAGGGCATGTGGCACGACGAAAACACCCCGCACGCCGACTTCAGTGTCACGCTGGAACTGGACCTGGCCGACGTCAAGCCGTCGATGGCCGGCCCGAAGCGCCCGCAGGATCGGGTGCTGCTCAGCGACGTCAAGAAGAACTACAACGACAACGTCGGCGCCACCACCGCCAATCGCAACGGTGCCGAAGCGCGTTTCGCCAACGAGGGCGGCGGCACCGCCGTCGGTCACGACAAGAGCGAGGCGACACCTGGCCAGCACGTGTCGATGAACGGCCAGGAATTCCGCGTCCATGACGGCTCGGTGGTCATCGCCGCGATCACCTCGTGCACCAACACCTCCAATCCTGCGGTGATGCTGGGTGCCGGCCTGCTGGCCAAGAAGGCCGCCGCAAAGGGCCTGAAGTCCAAGCCGTGGGTCAAGACCTCGCTGGCGCCTGGCTCCAAGGTGGTCACCGACTATCTGGAAAAGACCGGTCTGCTCACCGAACTGGACAAGCTGGGCTTCTACCTGGTCGGCTACGGCTGCACCACCTGCATCGGCAACTCCGGCCCCCTGCCGCAAGAGATCAGCGCAGCGATCAGCGCCGGTGACCTCACCGTCGGTGCCGTGATCTCCGGCAACCGCAACTTCGAAGGCCGCGTGCATGCCGAGGTGAAGATGAACTACCTGGCGTCGCCGCCGCTGGTGGTCGCCTACGCCTTGGCCGGTTCGCTGGACATCGACCTGACCACCCAGCCGCTGGGCCAGGACAAGGACGGCAAAGACGTGTTCCTGAAGGACATCTGGCCGACCAACAAGGAGATAAGCGACCTGATGGCCGGCGCGGTCACCTCGGAAATGTTCGAGAAGAACTATGCCGACGTGTTCAAGGGCGACGAGCGCTGGAACGCGATCGCCTCGCCCGATGGCGAACTCTACGCCTGGGACAAGGACTCCACCTACATCAAGAATCCGCCCTACTTCGACGGCATGACGATGGAACTGGACAAGGTCGAGGACATCCACGGCGCACGCTGCCTGGGCCTGTTCGGCGACTCGATCACCACCGACCACATCTCCCCGGCCGGTTCGATCAAGAAGGACTCGCCTGCTGGCCGGTTCCTGATCGAGCGTGGCGTGAAGCCGGTCGACTTCAACTCCTATGGCTCGCGCCGCGGCAACGACGACGTGATGGTGCGCGGCACGTTTGCCAACATCCGCATCAAGAACCAGATGCTGGACGGCGTCGAGGGCGGCTTCACCCGCCACGTGCCGTCCGGCGAGCAGATGGCGATCTATGACGCGGCGATGAAGTACAAGCAGGAGAAAACTCCACTGGTGGTGCTGGCTGGCAAGGAATACGGCACCGGCTCGTCACGCGACTGGGCTGCCAAGGGCACTTTGCTGCTGGGCATCAAGGCCGTCATCGCCGAAAGCTTCGAGCGCATCCACCGTTCCAACCTGGTCGGCATGGGCGTGCTGCCACTGCAGTTCAAGGCAGGCGAGAACGCGAAGTTGCTGGGGCTCGACGGCAACGAGAGCTTCGACATCAGCGGCCTCGACAATGGCAACGCCAAGCAAGCCAAGGTCACGGCCACCGCCGGGGACGGCAGCAAGAAGGAGTTCACCGTCAACGTGATGCTGCTGACTCCGAAGGAGCGTGACTTCTACCGTCACGGCGGCATCCTGCAGTACGTGCTTCGTCAGTTGGCCGGCAAGAAAGCGGCCTGAAGTTCCAACGCGACGCTGTCGCAATGAGCAAGGCCGCCCCGGTTCCGGGGCGGCCTTTTGCTATCCGGATACAGCACGCTTCCAGCTCGCCGAGTAACAGCGCCACGTGCCATCTTCCTGGCGCCACGCCGACTCCACCCGGTAGAAGCCAAGCTGGCTGGGAAGCAGTCCACCGCTGCCGCTGCTTAGCCCCACCGTGAACGTGGCCACGATTCGCGCTCCGCGATGCTCGATGGTCACCGGCCCGGTGGTCACCCCGATATGTTCTCCGCGCAGCGCGACGAGCCGCACCATGTTGCCCAGCGAGCGGCGATCCAGCTCACCGCCATTGCCATCGAAGTCCTCGCTGAGCGGCTTGGTGACTCCACTGGCCGAACCCGCTTCTGCGGCCTTCGACACCGCCGCAATCGACTGCCGGACTTGCTCCTCGTCCGGGGTGTGACGGCAAGACGAAACGGCGAGCGCCAACACCAGCAGTCCGATCAGCAGACGCACGACCTTTCCCGTTCGATTCATCACCGTGACCTCCGGTTTGCAACTTGCCGCTATACGCGGGCGTATGCTCCAATGGTTTAACACATGGCCGCCATGGAACGGCAACCATGATGTTTCCTTCGCTGAACACGATCCATGATGATCCAGGGGACCCGAGCATGAGCAATGACCGTCCGTGGCTGGCCAATTATCCAGCCGGTGTGGCCGAGCAGATCGACGTCGACAGATACGCGTCGGTACCGGCGGTGCTGGAGGAGGCATTCGGTCGTTTTCGCGACAATCCGGCCTTCGCCAATTTCGGTCGCAAACTCAGTTACGGCCAGATCGACGACATGAGCCGTCAGTTCGCCGGCTACCTCACCGGCGTGCTCAAGCTCACCAAGGGTGACCGCATCGCGATCATGATGCCCAACGTGTTGCAGTACCCGATTGCGCTGTTTGGCGCCCTGCGCGCCGGGCTGGTGGTGGTCAACACCAACCCCCTGTACACCGCACGTGAGCTCAAGCATCAACTGGAGGATTCCGGCGCCAAGGCGATCGTGGTGCTCGACAATTTTGCCGCGACTTTGCAGCAGGTGGTGGCGGAAACCAAGATCCAGCACATTGTCACCACCGGTCTGGGCGACATGCTGGGTTTCCCCAAGGCCGCGCTGATCAACTTCGCGCTCAAGTACATCAAGAAGATGGTGCCGGCATTCAGCCTGCCGCAGGCGGTGCGCTTCCGCGACGCGCTCGCACGAGGAGCAGCGCACCCGCTGCCGCCGGTATCGCTCACCCACGATGACATCGCTTTTCTGCAGTACACCGGTGGCACCACCGGCGTGGCCAAGGGCGCCATGCTGACCCACGGCAACATGGTGGCGAACATGCTGCAGGCGGACGCCTGGATCAGTTCGGGTACCAAGGTTGGCGAGGAAGTCATCATCACCGCGCTTCCGCTGTATCACATCTTCTCGTTGACGGCGAACGGCCTGGTGTTCTGCCGGTTGGGCGGCCTGAACTGGCTGATCACCAATCCGCGCGACATGCCCGGTTTCGTCAAGGAGCTGAAAGCCTCCGGTTTTACCGCACTCACTGGCGTCAACACCCTGTTCAACGGCCTGCTCAACACGCCGGGATTCGAGGACGTGGACTTTTCGCGCTTGCACATGACGCTTGGCGGCGGCATGGCGGTGCAACGCGCGGTGGCCGAACGTTGGAAAAAGGTGACCGGCTGCACCCTGGCCGAAGCCTACGGCCTTACCGAGACCTCGCCGGCGGTGTGCATCAATCCGCTGGATCTGAAGGAATACAACGGCTCGATCGGCTTGCCGGTGCCCTCCACTGACGTCGCCATCTGGTCCGAGGATGGCCAGCCTCTGCCGGTCGACGAAGTCGGCGAACTGATGGTTCGTGGCCCGCAGGTCATGAAAGGGTACTGGCAGCGGCCGGAGGAGACCGCAAAGGTGCTGGGCAACGACGGCTGGCTGCACACCGGTGATATCGCCAGAATGGACGAAAAAGGCTACTTCTACATCGTCGACCGCAAGAAGGACATGATCCTGGTCTCCGGCTTCAACGTGTATCCGAACGAGGTCGAGGACGTTGTGATGGAGCACTCCGGCGTGCTTGAGGTAGCTGCTGTCGGTGTGCCCGATGAACACTCCGGCGAAGTGGTGAAGCTGTTTGTAGTGCGCAAGGATCCGAAACTGACCGAGGACGACCTGAAGCAGTTCTGCCATGACCGGCTGACCGGCTACAAGCGACCGAAGCAGATCGAGTTCCGTGACGAACTGCCCAAGAGCAACGTCGGCAAGATTCTGCGCCGCAAATTGCGCGACGAACAGAAACCCGCCGCCTGAGGCCCCGACGCGCACCAAACAAGAACGCCCGCATGGATCATGCGGGCGTTTCGTCATGCGCGCGTCTCGTCCAGACGGCTGACGTGCGCATCAACTGTCTTTCCAGTACTCCAGGATATCGGCGTAACCGCCCAGCAGGTTCCACAGCGGCACCTGCTTGTCTTCGGGAATGCGGCTGTAGGAAAACCCGATGTGATGGTCCGAAATCCGCGCAACCGTGGCTTCCAGGTGAATGTGCAGGTTGTGCCCGAAGATCATGTCGAGCACCCAGCTCTGTCCCGCCTTGCCAGACCAACCCAGCGGCCGCCGCAACAGCGCGCCCGTGGCGGAAATGTCCACCAGTTCGGTGGGGTGCGATTCGCCATGGTGGCTCATCAGCACCGTCGTCTCGATCTGCATGCGCGCCGGTCGCAACTTCTCCGGTTCGGCACCTTCATGTCCCTGTTTGTCGATCGCCATCAGCTGTACCGCCCGTTTGCGTTTGCGCCTGCTTTCGGCAGAGACGCGATATCCAATATCTGTACGACTTCAGTTGTACCGCACCACCTGTCAACGTCAGGACTTCACCTCATCGCCAGGCTCTCCCGAACCACCTTGTCGGCTCGACAAACGGGTAAAAGCAATTGCCATGCCACCCGAACAAACCAGACTCCGATCACTTCACTGCAAGACCGTTGTCGCGTCGAATTTCCAGCAAAATCCGCAGTCATTCGGAGACCCCGACGCAGGAATCACGCCTGAACCTGTCCACGATGGTCGTTGACTGCTTTGCTGTCCCAAAACGTCACATTGGGTCATCCGCTGCCACACATGTCGCCATGACCTGTCTGATCGAAACAGGACTTGTATTGTGCCTGCGCCAACGCGCGACATGAACCCGAATCGGGCACGCCGTCGGCTTGGGCGCGGTTCATGTTGCCGTTGACTTCTGGCTGGACTTGTTCCCGGCTTGCCGTTACTCTTTGATCACGCGTGGTTCCGTGGAACGTGTTTGCTGCCGGCGCGCCCGGTACGCCACGGATTCCCACCGAAGTATTCAGACCGACCAGTGAAGAGCCAGCGGCGTGATGTTGTTCACCCCACTGACCTGCACCGTTGCCGTGGCCGACAACCCGCAGCAGGTGCGCAATGGTCGCTAACGACCCGCCTGACCGAACCACAGCCCGTGGCTTCATCATGCCCGTCGTGACGATGGCGTTGACCGCGCCTCGGTTTTGAAGATGCACAGGAACGCGACACCCGGGAACGCCGCCTCAACGCCGCGTTCGAGCCCGGACATCCCGAGCACGGACATACACGTTGTGCCTGCAGATGAAAATCTTGACCATGCTGAATTTACAGCCAGCCGTAGAAAACGGCGCCCATGACAGGCCTCGATGAGCACTGAACCCGTTGTCGAGCAGCCCGGCCAGAGCGCCAACGTACCCGATGCGTTTGCCTCGGTACCGCAACAGCAGGAGATGCCGCTGGCTATCGTGCGCGGTGAGCCGATGCTGCAGATGCCGCAGGATCTGTACATTCCGCCGGACGCGCTCGAGGTCATCCTGGAGGCATTCGAGGGACCGCTGGACCTGCTGCTGTACCTGATCCGCCGGCAGAACCTCGACATCCTGGACATCCCGGTTGCCGAGATCACCCGGCAATACATGGCCTACATCGAGTTGATGCGGGAGGTGATGCGGCTGGAACTGGCCGCCGAGTACCTGTTGATGGCCGCGATCCTGGCCGAGATCAAGTCGCGGCTGCTGCTGCCGCGACCGCCGATCGAGGAAGGGCTGGAAGAAGATCCGCGTGCCGAACTGGTGCGTCGATTGCAGGAGTACGAAAGGTTCAAGCGCGCGGCCGAGGACATCGAAGCCCTGCCCCGCATGGAACGCGACAGCGTCGTGGTGCATGCCGAGGTCGGCGAGCGCAACGTGATCCGGCTTCCGCCGCCGCTCGAGCTGACCGAACTGCTGCTGGCGCTGAAGGACGTGATGCACCGGGCCGAACTGTTCGGCCACCACGCCATCAAGCGCGAGGCGCTCAGCGTGCGCCAGCGCATGGGTGAACTGTTGAGCAAGCTGGAAGACGACACCTTCCATAACTTCGAGGACCTGTTCGACCTGGCCGAAGGTCGCCCGGGGATCGTGGTGACTTTCCTGGCGATGCTGGAGCTGGCCAAGGAAATGTTGATCGAGATCGTGCAGGAAGAACCGCTTGCGCCGATCTACGTAAAGGCCAAGAGCGGCCACAGCGAAGAACCCGCCGAATTGCCGGCGGACGACACATCCACGGGTGAATCGACCCTGCTCGAATCCTCCGGCGAATGAACCAGACCCGATGACCGCCCCCATTGAATCGGCATCCGAATCCAAGGCCATGCAGATCGACCAACTCAAACCCATCATCGAGGCCGCCCTGCTTGCCTCCTCCCAGCCGATGACCGTGCATCAGCTGGGCGACCTCTTCAACGAAGACGAGGAAGTCGGTTCGCAGCAGATTGCGCAGGCACTCGAATCGCTGGCCGAGGATTGCGATGGCCGCGGCATCGAACTGAAGGAAGTCGCCTCCGGCTTTCGCTATCAGGTGCGCCAGCACGTGCATCCGTGGATTTCGCGGATGTGGACGGAACGGCCCAGCCGCTACTCGCGCGCCTTGCTGGAAACCCTGGCGCTGATCGCCTATCGGCAGCCGATCACCCGGCCCGAGATCGAGCAGATCCGCGGCGTGGTGGTGTCTTCCAACATCATCAAGACGATGGAGGAGCGCGAGTGGATTCGCGTCGTCGGCCACCGCGACGTGCCCGGCAAACCGGCGCTGTTCGGTACCACCCGTGCCTTCCTCGACTACTTCAACCTGAAATCGCTCGACCAGTTGCCGCCGCTGTCGGAAATCCGCGACATGGAGGATCCGCAGATGCGCTTCGAGCCGGAGCCCCTGCCCGCCCACGTCACGCGCGACTTGCCGATCGATCCCGACGCGGTCGATCAGGACGCGGAGATCTCGGGTGAACCCGAGTCCGCGCCAACCGACAGCGAAACCGACGTATCTGCAACCACTGCCGATACCCACGACACCCCCACAGCAGCCGACGCAGAAGCGGGCGCTGCTTCATCCGGGCACGACGAAGCCGACTCCGATCCGAGCCAGGCTTCCACCAGCCCGACGACCACTGCCGATGAGGCAGCGACCCCCACAGCGGACGCCGAACCCGGCGCCGCCGAACAAGATACCGAGGAGTACCGCGCATGACTGCGCCGCAAAAATCCGTTCTGACCCTGAAGCGCGAATCGCGCCCTGACTCCAACAGCCCCGCGCTGGAAGAGCGTCTGCACAAGGTGCTGGCCAATGCCGGCCTGGGTTCGCGCCGCATGCTGGAGCAACGCATCCAGTCCGGCGAAATCGAACTCAACGGTGCACCCGCCGAAATCGGCATGAGCGTGAAAGCCGGCGACCGCGTGGTCATGGACGGCAAGCAGTTCGTGGTGGCCACCGACAACCGCGACGACGCCGAAGTGCTGATCTACCACAAGCCCGAGGGCGTGCTGACCACCCGTGACGACCCCGAAGGCCGCCCCACCGTGTTCGAGCAGCTGCCGCGACTGAAAGGCGCGCGCTGGGTCGCCGTGGGCCGGCTCGACATCAACACCACCGGCCTGCTGCTGCTGACCACCGACGGCGAATTGGCCAATGGCCTGATGCATCCCAAGAGCGGCATGGAGCGCGAGTACCTGTGCCGCGTGCACGGCGAAGTGCCCGACGAGATCATCGAACGACTGAAGGCCGGGGTGGAACTGGACGATGGTCCCGCCCGCTTCGACGAAATCGCCGTGATCAGTCGAGGCGGCAGCCACAGCTGGTTCCGTGTGGTGATCCGCGAGGGCCGCAACCGCGAAGTACGCAGGCTGTGGGACTCGCAGGGGTTCCTGGTCAGCCGGCTCAAGCGCATCCGCTACGGCAAGATCGAGCTTCCACGCAACCTGCGCCGCGGCGAGTGCGAATCGCTGGACGCCGAGAGCATCAAGCAGTTGCGCCAGAGCTCGGGCCTGGGCGCCGCCCAGACCGTGCTGACCTTGAGTCCGATCCTGCACCAGCGTCGCGCCAGTCGCAGCGTCGTCGAATATCGCCCTGAGCGCGGTGCCGGCACGGCCTGGACCGGCGGACAGGATGAAGCGCGCGAGTTGCGCGCCTACGACCGCATCCGCGAGGAGCCCGCGCGCGGCCGCAAGCCACCGAGAAATGGCGGCAAGGAAGTAAACGGCAACGTCGCCCGTCCGGAACGCGGCGCGGGTGCCGGCGGCAAGCGTGGCAAGGGACGTCGCGTGGCACCCGGCCAGGAGCTGCCCTCGGTGCGCACCTGGTTCGCGGGCGAAAACCGCGACGGCGCCCGTACCGGTGGTCAGCGCGGACAAGCCGGCGCCACCACGGGCAATCGGCACGCCGCCGGCGGCAAGCCGGCAGGTGCCAATCCGGGTGGCAAACGTCCGCCGCCAGGTCGCGGCGGCAACCGCGCGCCCGGCAGTGGCCCGCGTCCCAAAGGCCACGGCGGTGGTCGTCCACCCGGGCGTGGCGGCAATCGTTCCGGCAATCGCTGAGAAGACACCGAAGCATGATCCGCATCTACCACAACAACCGCTGCTCGAAATCCCGCGCCACGCTGGCGCTGCTGGAGGAGCATGGCGCCCCGGTCGAGGTCATCAACTATCTCGACACCCCGCCGAACGCCAACGAGCTTGGCGTGCTGCTGAAGCAATTGGGCATGCGTCCGCGCGAACTGATGCGCACGGGCGAAGCTGAGTATCAAACGCTCGGCCTGGCCGATCCGTCACTGGACGACGACGCGTTGATCGCCGCCATGGTCGCCCATCCGAAACTCATCGAGCGTCCGATCGTGGTTGCCAACGGCAAGGCGGCCATCGGCCGGCCACCCGAGGCCGTGTTGGCGATACTCTGATTCCATACGCGTGCAGGAGCGCCCCCTGTGCGCGAACGCTCCTGGCTACGTGACGAAGAGCATCGCGCACAGGGTGCGCTCCTACAGGGAACATCGAATGTCGCGGTTTTCCGCGTCATCCAGGCTTTCGCCGGCATGCCGTACGCTCGAGACTATCCGACGGTCTGGAGCATCAACCCCGATCCAGCGAAAACGCATCGGCGTCCATCCACGCCGGAAAGCGTTCGCGATGCGCGAGAAGCGGGGCCGGATCCAGCATCACCGTCACCACCTGCTCCTGGGCGCCCAGCTCCACCAGCGGCTCGCCTACCGGGTCGATTACCGCACTGTCGCCGGCATAGGGAATGTCGTTGCCATCCACGCCGACCCGGTTCACGCCGATCACGCAACTGAGATTCTCGATCGCTCGCGCCCGTAGCAGCGTGCGCCATGGCTGCCGTCGCGCTGCCGGCCAGTTCGCCACGAACAAGGCAAGGTCGTAGTCCATGCCACCGGCGGCGGATTCCAGTCGGCGATTGCGCAACCACACCGGAAACCGCAGGTCGTAGCAGACCTGCGGAAGAATCCGCCAACCTTTCAATGTCACAATCAGGCGCTCGCTGCCGCCACCGTAACGGGTGTGCTCGCCAGCCATGCGGAATAGGTGGCGCTTGTCGTACTGCTCGAAGCTTCCGTCCGGACGTACCCACAGCAACCGGTTGTAGACGACCTCGTTTTCCCGAATCGCCAGACTGCCGCAGATCACCGCGTCGACCTCGCTCGCCAACGCGCGCAACCACGCCACGCCCTCGCCATCCATGCTCTCGGCCGCACTGCGGGTGTCGTTACTGAACCCGGACAGGAAGGTTTCGGGAAGCACGAT
Organism: Rhodanobacter sp. G2-10; assembly: GCF_055809185.1. Classification (NCBI taxonomy): domain Bacteria; kingdom Pseudomonadati; phylum Pseudomonadota; class Gammaproteobacteria; order Lysobacterales; family Rhodanobacteraceae; genus Rhodanobacter; species Rhodanobacter sp. G2-10. The sequence continues at coordinate 1,877,417 of NZ_CM147900.1, forward strand.
CAGATCGCTGCGCCCCACCTGGCGCACCAGGCTGGCGTAATACTCGCGATTGGCCGGCGCGTCGTGCCAGCGCGTGGCAGCTTGCACCAGCGATACACGCAGTGGCTCCATTGTCATAGCCGGCACAGCCGCTCGGCGGCAGCCTCCATGGTGGCGTTGCTCTTGGCGAAACACAGTCGCAACAGATGCGTCCCCGGAGCCTTCGCATAGAAAGGACTCAACGGAATCGCCGCCACGCCACCCTGCTCGACCAGCCAGCGGCTGAAAGACAGGTCGTCATCGTCGCGGATCGCCGAGTAGTCGACCAGCTGGAAATAGCCGCCCGGCACGTCGAGCAGCTTGAGCCGCGACGGAGCCAGCAGCGTCCGGAAATGGTCACGTTTGGCCTGGTAGAACTCTGGCAGCTCCAGATAGTGCTGGGGGTCACTGGCCATGAACTGCGCAAGCGCCACCTGCGCCGGATGGAATGTGCAGAAGGTCAGGTATTGGTGCACCTTGCGGAACTCGGCCGACAAGACCGCCGGCGCCACCGCATAACCCAGCTTCCAGCCGGTGCAGTGATAAGTCTTGCCAAACGAGGAGACCACGAAGCTGCGCTCGGCCAGTTCCGGGTGGCGCAGCACGCTCTCGTGCGCACCGTCGTACACGATGTGCTCATAGACCTCGTCGGACAGCACCACGATATCGGTGTCGCGCACGATCGCCGCCAGCTCATCCAGGTCCGCGGCAGAAAGCACGGCGCCGGACGGATTGTGCGGGCTGTTGATCAGAATCATGCGGGTCCTGGGCGTCACTGCATCGCGCACACGCTGCCAGTCGATCGAGAACGCCGGCACGGTCAATGGGATGTGCACCGCCCGCGCGCCCTGCAGCTCGATGGCCGGTTCGTAGCAATCGTAAGCAGGGTCGAACACGATGACCTCTTCGCCGGCACGCACGGTCGCGGCGATTGCGGCGAAAATTGCCTCGGTGGCGCCGGAGGTGACCGTGATATCGGTATCCACGTCGAGCTTGCGACCGTACAGGCGCTCGGTCTTGATGGCGATCTGTTCACGCAGCGCCGCCGTGCCGTGCATCGGCGCGTACTGATTCCGACCCTCGTTCATCGCGCGGGTCAATGCGTCACGCAGTGCCTGCGGCGGCTCGAAATCGGGAAAGCCCTGGCCCAGGTTGACGGCCTTGTGCTGCAGCGCCAGCTGGCTCATCACGCTGAAAATGGTGGTGCCCACCTTGGGCAGCTTGGTTTCGATCATCGTCGTCCGGCCATCTGCAGTTTCATGAAACCGTCAGCCTAGCGCATTGACCTCGCGCCATGCATCAGCGACCAGGCAAGGCATCCAGCGGGCGTTCCCTGCACTGCTGATGCTTGAGCAAGGTGGTTTCCGGAAGCCGCTCTGCCAGAAAATCCACCAGCGCCCGCACCCCCGGCAGCATGCCGCGTCGGCTGGGGTAGACGAAATGCATGATGCCCTGCGGCACACTCCATTCCGGCAGCACCACTTCCAGCTCGCCCGCGCCGATTGCCGGCGCACAGACGAATTCCGGCAGCAGCGCCACGCCCAGGCCACACCGGGCCGATTCGAGCAGCACGGCGAAATCCCCGGTAATCAGGCGCGCCTTTACCTCGACGTTGGCCTGTGCGCCGTTCGCGTCCACCAACTCCCACACCTGGGCACCCTCATGTTCGCGCATGGAGAGTGCGGGCAATCCCGCCAATTCGTCCGGTGTGCCCGGGCGGCCATGCGCCTTCAGCAAGGCCGGGCTTGCCACCAGCGTCGTGGCCGAGTGGCCGAAGCTGCGGATCACCAGGTTGGCGTCGGTATCCAGCTTGCTGCGCACGCGGATGGCCAGGTCATAGCCTTCGCCGATCACATCGACGCGACGGTCACTCGACAGTACGCGCACCTGCATCTTCGGGTAGCGCGCCAGAAAATCCGGGAGCAGGTAGGCCAGCACGGTCTGCGCCAGCGAGACCGGACAGCTCAATCGCACTACCCCGCGCGGCTCGGCACGCAGTTCGTCCACGGCATCCTGCGCGGCCTGCGCTTCCTCCAGCACGGCGCGGCAATGCGCATAGAAGCGCTCACCGACCTCCGTCACCACGAAGCGACGCGTGGTCCGCTGCAGCAGACGCACACCGAGGCGTTCCTCCAAATGTGCCACACGTTTGCTCAAGCGGGATTTGGGCACCCCCAACGCACGACCTGCTGCAGAAAAACCGCCATGTTCGACAACGGCCGCAAAGAAATACAAATCATTGAGGTCCTGCAATGCACCGCCCGGTAGAGCCATCGTCGTTTCCATTTATGAACAATGAGTTCAAATATACCCGACTTATCGCCATATTGTTCTGAATATACGCTACTCAGGTCGCCGGTTAGCCGGCCTGATCGGGAACCTCATCATGAAACTGCTGCATCTTGATTCAAGCGCCCTGGGTAGCCATTCGGTCTCACGCCAGCTTACTGCCGAGATCGTGAGCCAGCTCAGGCGCCAGACGCCCGGCCTCGACATCCGCTATCACGACCTGGCCGCCGAACCGTTGCCGCACTGGACGCCGGTGACCGACGCCAGCGACCCGGCCGCCCAGCTGGGCAACCAGACGATGGAAACGTTCCAGGCCGCGGATATCGTGGTGATTGGCGCGCCGATGTACAACTTCACGATCCCCAGCCAGCTCAAGGCATGGATCGATCGCATACTGGTCGCCGGCAAGACCTTCCGCTACACCGCCAACGGACCCGAAGGGCTCGCCACCGGCAAGCAGGTCATCATTGCTTCCAGCCGGGGCGGTGCTTACCGCAACACGCCGATCGCGGCGATGGATTTTCAGGAAAACTACCTGCGCGCGGTATTCAACTTCATCGGTATCAACGATGTGAGCTTCGTTCGCGCCGAAGGTCTCGCCATCGGCGACGAGCAGAAGGCTGCGGCGATTGCTTCGGCACGCCAATCCATAAGCCAGCTCGCCCCGGTGCTGGCCGAGGTGGCCTGAGCGCAAGCATGGTCCGCAGGGACGGCCCCACGACGGGGGCCGTCCCTGCCGTGCTGGAAATCAACATCGCATGGCGACACACTGGCGTACCCCGAGCCCAGGACGCCAACGCATGAACCTCACCTCGCGCACGCTCTTGCTCACCCTGCTGCTGATGATCGCTCCACTCGGCCGCGCGGCCGATCTGCTGGTCACCCACGTCAACGGCTACACGCTGGACAGTCACGGCAAGTTGCAGCAGTTCCAGGCATTGCTGATTGATCAGGGCAAGGTCATTGCCACCGGCCGCGCTGCCGAACTCGCAGCGCGTGCGGGCGACGCCAAGATAATTGACGGCCATGGCCACACCCTGCTCCCGGGCCTGATCGACGCCCACGGTCACGTGCTGGAGCTGGGCTACGCGCGCAACAGCGTCGACCTCACCGGCACGCAAACGCTGGACGAAGCCCTGGCGAAAGTGAAGGCGTACGCCGACGCCCATCCGGACGCGCCGTGGATACGCGGGGGCGGCTGGAACCAGGAGATATGGAAACTCGGCCGTTTCCCTACCGCCAAGGAACTGGACGCCGTCGTCCCGGATCGTCCGGTCTGGCTGAGCCGCATCGATGGCCATGCCGCGTGGGCCAACAGCGCGGCGATCAAGCTGGCAGGTGTCACCCGCGCCACCCGCGATCCCAGCGGCGGACGCATCGAGCGCGATGCTGACGGCAACCCGGCCGGCGTGTTTGTCGACGGCGCCACCGCCCTGGTGGACGCGAAAGTCCCCGATCCCACCGCGCAGGAAAGAACCGCCGCGCTGGATACCGCTTTGGCCGAGATGGCGCGCGTCGGCCTTACCGGCGTCGGCGACGCCGGCATCGACCTTGCGAACTACCAGCTCTATCGCCAATACGCCGACGCGAACAAGCTCACGGCGCGCATCTACGCGATGATCCGCGACACCGGCGACGCATTCGACGCGGTCAGCAAGGACGGCCCGCTGATCGGCTACGGCAACGACCACCTCACCGTGCGCGCGGTCAAGCTGTTCGCCGACGGGGCATTGGGCAGCCGCGGCGCCGCGATGCTGGCGCCCTACTCCGACGATCCGCACAACCGGGGTTTGCTGTTCATGCCACCCAAGGTGATGACCGCAAAAATCGACAAGGCCTTTGCCAGGCACTATCAAGTGGCCATCCACGCCATCGGCGACCGGGCGAACCGCGAGGTACTGGACAGCTACGCCGCCGCGTACAAATCGCATCCGGAAGCCAGCGCCCTGCGCAACCGCGTCGAGCACGCACAAATCGTGTCGCTCAAGGACATCCCCCGCTTCAAGACCCTGAACCTGATCGCCTCGATGCAGCCCACCCACGCCACGTCCGACATGAACATGGCCGAGGATCGCATCGGCGCCCAGCGCATCAAGGGTGCCTATGCCTGGCGGCGCTTTCTCGATCAAGGCACGGAGGTCGCGGCAGGCTCGGACTTCCCGGTGGAATCGCCCAATCCGTTCTACGGCCTGTATTCCGCCGTGACGCGCCAGGATCATAACGGCCAGCCGCCGGGCGGCTGGTACGCGGATGAGGCGATGACCCTGGTCGAAGCATTCCGCGCTTTCACCCTCGATGCGGCCTTTGCCCAGCATGCGGAGAAGACCCTCGGCACGCTCGAGCCGGGCAAGTGGGCGGACTTCATCCTGGTCGACCACGACATCTTCAAGGATCCGCCGAGTCGCCTCTGGAACACGCGCGTGTTGCAGACCTGGGTCGGCGGCAGGCAGGTTTACGCCAGCCCCGAGTAAGTCGCCCCGCGACCCGAAAAACATCAAGCAGACGCCACGCATCCCGCCACGCGGGTTGCGTGTGCGTGTGGTCGCAATCCGTGGGCGAGAAGCCACCGCCAGCGCCTCCACACGGCAGCAGCCAGACACCCGACGCCGGCTACGCCTGATATTCGGCGGCCTTGCGTCGTCGTGCCCCGAACGCCTGGCTCGCTCCGTATAGGCCATCAGTCATGTTGCGAATTGCAGTTTTTCCTATTGACGACCCGAAACTCGGTGTTATAGTTCACTACAACACCACCCAACGACATCACCGAGGAGGTTCGCCATGAAAGCTTACAAACTGATCGCCGGCGCTGCAGCCGTCCTGCTCACCTTCGCCAGCCTGCGTGCTGTGCTCTACAACGTGAATGACTGGCAGCCGACCAACAGTGCCAGCAGCGCTCCAGCCACCCATGTCACCAACCTGGCACCGGTTGTGGTTCATCCCACTGCCGCCCAGCGGCGCGAGGCTGCGCTGTACACCGACACGGCCAGCCTGATGACCCTGCCGGCCAGTTCGGACCTGCAAGCCGACGCATCGCTCCAGCCGATCGGTCTGCTCGGGTCGCAGCTGGTGATGCCCTACTATTCGTTTGGCAAGAAGTTCGGCCGCATGACCAAGGAATAAGCCATGACCATCACCTGGAACGACAGCGTCCCGATCTATCGCCAACTGCACCAACGTGTGGTGGCGATGATCCTGGACGGCGCCTTGAATGAAGGCGACCCGCTGCCGTCGGTACGCCAGGTCGCAGCGGACTACCAGATCAACCCGCTGACCGTATCGAAGGCGTATCAGGAACTGGTCGATGAACAACTGGTTGAAAAAAGGAGGGGCCTGGGCATGTTTGTCATCGAGGGCGCGCATGCTGCGCTGCTGAAATCGGAACGCGAGCGCTTTCTGCGCGAGGAATGGCCGGTGCTGTACGCCCGCCTGCAGCGCCTGGGGCTGGATTTGAAGACCCTGATGCGCGAAGCCGCCACCCACCCGGAGAGCAAGTCATGAGCGCGGTGATTTCGGCCAACGGCCTGACCAAGCGGTACAAAACGACGTTGGCACTGGACCAGGCCAGCTTCCAGATCGAACCGGGCCGCATCGTGGGACTGATCGGCCCCAACGGCGCCGGCAAGACCACCGCCTTGAAAGCCATCCTCGGGCTGACCGATTTCACCGGCGAGCTCAACGTGCTGGGCTTTGATCCGCGCAAGCAGCGCGACAAGCTGATGGGCGAGGTGTGCTTCATCGCCGACGTGGCGGTACTGCCGCGCTGGATCCGCGTTCACGAGGTGGTCGACTTCGTTGCCAGCGTGCATCCGCGATTCGACCGCAGCAAGTGCGAGGCCTTTCTGGCGCGTACCAAGCTGCAGCCGAATCAGCGCGTGCGGCAGATGTCCAAAGGCATGATCGTGCAGCTGCACCTCGCGCTGGTGATGGCGATCGACGCCAGGCTGCTGATCCTGGACGAACCCACGCTGGGCCTGGACATCCTCTACCGCAAGCAGTTCTACCAGAACCTGCTGGAAGATTACTTCGACGAGAACAAGACGATCATCGTCACCACGCACCAGGTCGAGGAAGTCGAGCACATCCTCACCGACCTGATGTTCATCCGCGACGGCAAGATCGTGCTGGACGCGGACATGGATGCCGTCGGCGAACGCTTCATCGAGGTGATGGTGAACGCCGACCAGGCCGACGCCGCCCGCGCACTGAAACCGCTGGACGAGCGCAAGGTCTTCGGCAAGAGCATTTTTCTGTTTGACGGCGTCGGACGCGCGCAACTGGAGGCGATGGGTGAAACCCGCCGGCCATCCATCAGCGACCTGTTCGTCGCCACCATGAAGGGAACCTACGCATGAAAACCTTCTACTGGCTGGTGAAGCGCGAGTTCTGGGAGCACCGGGGCGGCTTTTTCTGGGCCCCGGTCATTACCGGCGGCATCTTTCTGCTGCTGAACATCATGGGCATCATCACCGCCGAGGTACTTGGTGTCACCCACGGCATCAGCATCGGTGCCAGTGGCGGATTGAAACAACTCATCGGCCAGATGGATGCCGGTGACATGAGCAAGGTCGGCCTCGCGCTGGATGTCGCGATGTATTCGGCGATGGGCTTGCTGATCGTGGTTCTCGGCTTCGTGGTGTTCTTCTACTGTCTCGGCGCCTTGTACGACGACCGCCGCGATCGCAGCATACTGTTCTGGAAGTCGCTGCCGATTTCTGACGCCAGCACGGTTCTGTCCAAGGTGGTCAGTGCCACCGTGCTCGCCCCGATCATTGCCGTCATCGTGGGTATCGTCGTCGGCATGCTGCAATTGCTGATCCTGGCGATGACGCTGTCCTTCCATGGCATCAACGTGTGGCAACTGCTGGTGCTGGCGCACCCGTTCAAGGTGATGTTCAACCTGATCGGCTACATTCCCTTGTACGTGTTGTGGGCGCTGCCGTCGGTCGGTTGGCTGCTGCTCTGCTCAGCCTGGGCTCGCAGCAAGCCGTTCCTGTGGGCGGTGGCTTTGCCGGTCGCTACCGGCCTGCTGATCAGCTGGTTCGGCATCATGGGGCTGTTCAACCTGCCCACCAGCTGGTTCTGGGGCAACGTCGTGCAGCGCAGCTTGTTCAGCGTGTTCCCCGGCACCGGCAGCCTGTTCGGCGGCACACCGCACGACATCTCCAGCATCAACGGCCTGAATGTGCTGGATCTGGGCTCAACCTACCAGCTGCTGGGCTCGACCGACCTGTGGATCGGGGTGCTGGTTGGCGCCGCCCTGCTTGCCGGCGCCATCTGGTTCCGCCGCTGGCGCGACGACAGCTGAGTGACGCAACGGATGGGCCGTCGCTGGCCCATCCGTCTTCATTTGCCCGCCAAGTCTTCGCGCCTTCATCGGCGCCCGGCAAGACCTTCAATGCAGCGCTCGACCGGAGAGTATCCATGTCACTTCGTCTCTTGTTCTTCGCACTACTGGCCGCCTTGCTGCTGGCTGGCTGCGGCAATGATTCGAACATGAGTGATTTCGGCAGCACCTCGATCGCCAATGGCGGCATCCGGGTCAAGCACGGAATCGCCACGCTGCACGTCAGCGGCGCCCCCGATGCAGTGATCTCCGCCGATGGCGAGCTGAGTATCGACGGCAAGGCGGTCGCAACGACACCGGAACAACAAGCGTTACTCAAGCGCTACGTGTCCTCCGCCGTTGCCGTTCGCGAACACGGTATCGCCACCGGCAAGGCCGGCGCGGCCGTCGCCGGAGCAGCCGTCCAAGGCGTGGTGGCCAGTATCGCGAGTGGCGACAGCAACCAGATCGACAAGCATGTCGACGCCAAGGCGAAACAGGTCGACGCAGCCGCCAACAAGATCTGCCTGGATATCGCGCAGATCAAGCAGGCACAGGATGAGCTGGCCACCCAACTGCCCGCCTTCAAGCCCTATGCCCGCATCATCAGTGGCGATCCGGACGCGCATTGCAATGGGCCGTAACGAACCTGCGTCACTGGAGAACGCTGCTGGGCGGTGCTTGAAAAATATCGCCCAGCAACGGGCCTCCTGCGCTTGCGTGTATTGTTGCAGGCTGGCTATTCGCCGTGAATTCCGCCACGGGTCAAGGTCATCGGGTCGAGCAGTTTCTTCAGCTCGTTCCTCGACAGTCCGGTGGTCTCCAGCGCCACATCCATGATCGGCCGCTGTTCCTTGTAGGCCTGCTTGGCAGTGGCGGCCCCCTTCTCGTAACCGATCACCGGATTCAGCGCGGTGACCAGGATCGGGTTCATCGCCAGTGCCTCGGCCACCCGTGCCTTGTTGACGGTGAAACCGGCAATCGCCTTGTCTGCCAGCAGCACGCTGACGTTGCCGAGGATCTCGATCGACTGCAGCAGGTTGTAGGCAATCAGCGGCAGCATCACGTTGAGCTGGAAGTTGCCGGATTGACCGGCGACGGTGATCGACGCGTCATTGCCGATCACCTGCGCCGCCACCATCGCCACCGCCTCGGGAATCACCGGGTTGACCTTGCCCGGCATGATCGACGAACCGGGCTGCAGCGCGGGCAGCGCGATCTCGCCCAGGCCGGCGAGCGGACCGGAATTCATCCAGCGCAGATCGTTGGCGATCTTCATCAAGGCCACCGCCAGCGTCTTCAGTGCGCCGGACAACTCCACCGCCGCGTCCTGCGCCGCCATGCCCTCGAAATAGTTTTGTGCCGACTCGAATTTCACCCCGGTCAGCTTCTGCAGCTGCACTGCCATCGCGGGGCCGAACTTCGGATCGGCATTGATGCCGGTGCCCACCGCGGTGCCGCCCTGCGGCAGCCGGCGCATCCGCTTCAACGCGTCCTCGATGCGCTCGATCGCCGCAGCGATCTGGGCGGCCCAGCCGGAGAGCTCCTGCCCGAAGGTGATCGGCATCGCGTCCATCAAGTGCGTGCGGCCAGTCTTGGGCGTGTTCTTCAGCTCGCGTGCGCGCTTGTCGATCGCCTTCTTCAGATGCTTCAGCGCCGGCAGCAGATTCTCGCCGGTGGCCAGCGTGGCGCTGACGTGGATCGCGGTGGGGATCACGTCGTTCGAACTCTGGCCGTAGTTCACGTGGTCATTCGGGTGCACCTTGGCACCCGCGGCCACGGCAAGGTGCGCGATCACCTCGTTCGCATTCATGTTGGTGCTGGTCCCCGAACCGGTCTGGAAAATGTCGATCGGGAACTGCGCGTCATATTCGCCCTCGGCCACGGCCAGTGCGGCCTTGCGGATCGTCGTGGCCTGCCGCTTCTTCAGATGGCCCATCGAAAAATTGACGTCAGCCGCCGCCGCCTTGATCAGGCCCAGCGCACGAATGAACTGGCGCGGCACATGCAGGCCGGAGATCGGAAAATTGTCGATCGCGCGTTGCGTCTGCGCGCCGTACAACGCATCGGCGGGCACCTGCAGTTCGCCCATGCTGTCGTGTTCGATGCGGAAGTTGCTCATGTCCAGGTTCCTGCGTTTGGAGAATGCCCCACTATAGTTCGCTGACCCCGACTGTAGGAGCGCACCCTGTGCGCGACGCTCTTCGTTACGTGACGGAAAGCCTCGCGCACAGGGTGCGCTCCTACAATTCAGGGCGGTCACGCAGCCTTTCCATGGGCCACAACCCATCCCGGGCCGGACGCGCCCGCACCATGTAAAATGGCGGTTTCGCCTCGCCGGAACTTGCCGATGTCCTCGCACGCCCTTACCGCCCTGTCGCCACTGGATGGCCGCTACGCCAGCAAGGTCGCATCGCTGCGTCCTATTTTCAGCGAGTTCGGACTGATGCATCGTCGCGTGCAGGTGGAAATCGAATGGCTGTTGGCGCTGGCTGCCGAACCCGCGATTGCCGAACTTCCCGCGTTCGATGCCGGTCAGGTCGCCACCTTGAAAGCCATCGCGGAGAACTTCAGAGAGGCCGACGGCGAGCGGATCAAGGCGATCGAGGCCACCACCAACCACGACGTCAAGGCGGTGGAATACTTCATCAAGGAGAAGATCGGCGCCGACGCCGGACTGGCCCAGGCCAAGGAGTTCGTGCACTTCGCCTGCACCAGCGAGGACATCAACAACCTGTCCTACGCCTTGATGCTGCGCGACGCGCGCAGTCACGTGCTGCTGCCGCAACTTGATGCGGTGATTGCCAGCCTGCGTGAACTTGCCCATGCCAATGCTGCCCTGCCGTTGCTATCGCGCACCCATGGTCAGACCGCCTCGCCGACGACGCTGGGCAAGGAAATCGCCAACGTGGTGGCGCGCCTGGAGCGTCAGCGCAAACAACTGGTGGCGGTCGAGGTCTCCGGCAAGATAAACGGCGCGGTGGGCAACTACAACGCCCACCTCATCACCTACCCGGAAGTGGACTGGCGCGCATTTTCGCAACGCTTCGTGGAAAGCCTCGGCCTGGACTACAACGCGTACACCACGCAGATCGAACCGCACGACAACATCGCCGAATTCTGCGACGCCGTGCGCCGCGCCAACATCATCCTGATCGACCTGGCCCGCGACATCTGGGGTTATATCTCGCTCGGCTATTTCAAGCAGACCTTGAAGGCCGGCGAGGTGGGCTCCTCGACCATGCCGCACAAGGTCAACCCGATCGATTTCGAGAACGCCGAAGGCAACTTCGGGCTGGCCAACGCATTGCTGGGGCATTTCGCCGAGAAACTGCCGATCAGCCGCTGGCAGCGCGACCTCACCGATTCCACCGTGTTGCGCGCACTGGGCACCGCGTTCGGGCACGGCGTGGTTGCCCTGGAATCCCTGAAGAAGGGCCTGGGCAAACTCAACGTCAACGCCGAACGCATCGGTGCGGACCTCGATGCAAGCTGGGAAGTGCTCGCCGAAGCCGTGCAAACCGTGATGCGTCGTCATGGTCTGCCGCAGCCCTACGAGCAGCTCAAGGCCCTGACCCGCGGCCACGGCATCACGCGCGATTCGATGCGCGGATTCATCGACGGGCTCGAGCTTCCCGCCGAAGCGAAGCAGCGTCTGCTCGAGCTCACGCCGGGAAGCTACATCGGCCTGGCCGAACAACTGGCAAGAGACATCTGACGATCAGGGCGTCGTCCAAGCCAGGAAAGGGCGCGCCGCATTGCAGCGCGCCCTTTGCATGACAGGAAGCCACCGGCATGCCACCCATGTCGACGACATGGATCACCTGACCAATGCTTACGCCGACTTTGCGGTCAGACTCTCTGCGTGCATCGCGGCCTGCACCTTGGGTCGGGCGGCCACGCGCTGCTGAAACGCCGCCAACGCCTTGAACTCCGACAGGTCCAAGCCCACTTTCGGGGCCCAGTTGGTGATGGTGAACAGGTAGGCGTCGGCACCGGTGAAATGGTCGCCAACCAGCCAGTCCTGCTTTGCCAGCACCGCATCCAGCAGCGCATACCGTTTGCGCAAATAGGTTTTGCGCTCCTCGCGCGCCTGGTCGGAAGTCGCCGGGTTGAACAGCGGGCTGTAGGACTTGTGCAACTCGGAATTGATGTAGCCGAGGAATTCCTGCAAGTGGTAACGCGGCAGGCTGCCATTGGCAGGGGCCAGCTTGCTCTCGGGCTTCTGGTCGGCCAGGTACTGCACGATGGCCGGGCCCTCGGTCAGCAGTTCACCGCTGTCCAGTTGCAGGGCGGGCACGTAGCCCTTCGGATTGATCTGCAGGTAGTCCTCACCGCTCGCGGTGCGTTTGGTCTTGCCGTCGACCTTGACCAGTTCCAGCGCAATGCCTGCCTCCAGCGCCACGATGTGGGGTGAGAGCGAACAGGCACCGGGCATGTAATACAGCTTCATGAGCTTCCTCCAGGGGAATGGGGTGATTCACCGTGCGGGCCATGGATCAACCGCACCGCGCACTCCACGCATCATAGTCGCGCATGGTTACTCATGGATACTATCTAACCTTCAGATAGTGCAAAATGTGGTTACCTCATGGTTACTGCAGCAGCTCGGAGGAACTCGCACATGAGTCTGAAAGTACGCAAGAGCAAGGTTGCCACGCCGCCGCCCGCCTGCCCTCTGACCGAGAGCCTGGCGCTGCTGCGCGGAGCGTGGGCACCCAATGTGATCTGGTATCTCAGCGCCGAGCCGCGCCGCTTCGGTGAGTTGCGCCACGACATTCCGCGCATTTCTGCGCGCGTATTGAGCACGCGGCTGCGCGAACTGGAAGCTCGTGGCCTGGTGACTCGGCAGTTGCTCGACACCTCGCCGCCCTCGGCGGAATACGCGTTGACGGCGCTTGGCCGCGAGTTGCTGCCAGCGATACATGCGCTGGCCAATGTCGGGCAGAAGCTGATCACCCAATGGGGCGGCTCCGACAAATACAAGCCAGCCAAGCGCAGGCCCGCTCAAACCTCGACGCGGCAACAGCCGGCAGGCAGAGCCCGCCCTGCAATCGCCGCGCCGTAGGGCGGGCTCCGCCCGCCGTCTCTTCCGCATCAGACCCAACCGCACTCACTCGACCTCGTCGGATCCCTCGTTCACACCTTCGAACAGGAACGTCGACAGGTAACGCTCGCCGGTATCGGGCAACATCGCGAGCAGCACCGAGCCTTCGGGTGCATCTTTGGCCACTTCCAGCGCAGCCGCCAGCGTGGCGCCGGCGGAAATGCCCACGAAGATGCCCTCCTTCTGTGCCAGCGCACGCGAGGTGTCGCGGGCCACAACGTCATCGATCAGCACGATCCGCTGGACGATGTCGCGGTTGAGTACGCCCGGTACGAAGTCGGGAGTCCAACCCTGGATCTTGTGCGACTGCCATTCCTGGCCGGAGAGCAATGCCGCCACCACGGGCTCGCTGGCGACGACCTTCACTTCCGGGCGCGCCACCTTCAGCACTTCGCCCACGCCGGTCAGCGTACCGCCGGTACCCCAACCGCTCACGAAGTAGTCCAGCCGGCGCCCGGCAAAGTCGCTCAGGATCTCCGGCGCCGTGGTGTTGCGGTGGTAGGCGGGGTTGGCCTCGTTCTCGAACTGGTCGGCGAGGAACCAGCCGTGCTTCTTCGCCAGCTCGGCCGCCTTCACCACCATTGCGGTGCCACGGCCCGCGGCCGGAGTCAGCACGACCTTGCCGCCGTAGGCGCGGATCAACTTGCGTCGTTCGATGGAGAACGACTCGGCCATCACCGCCACGAACGGGTAGCCGCGCGCGGCGCACACGGCCGCCAGCGCCACACCGGTATTGCCCGAGGTCGCTTCGACCACGGTCTGGCCGGGCTTCAGCACACCGCGCTGCTCGGCGTCCAGGATGATCGCCAGGGCGAGTCGATCCTTGACCGAGCCGGCCGGATTGAACGCCTCCACCTTCACGTAAATCGTCACGTGCTTCGGTGCCAGGCGATGGAGTTTCACGATCGGCGTGTTGCCAATCGTGTCGAGAATGCTGTCGTGGATCATGGGTGACTCCTTGGAAAGAATGAGGCCGGGAGAGATCAACGGGCGCACGAACGTCGCAAATCATGCGCCCAGCAGGGAAGATTCAACAGGCCACGCGATGGATGGCTTCAAGCAATCCATCGCGTGCAGCTACTCCCGGAGTCGTCGATTCGACCGGAATATCGGTCGGCAGCTCGTGCACGGTGGCGCCAAGCGGCGCGGCGCCAAACCAGGCCAGTGGAGGCGCCAGCGCGGCCACCTCACCCAGAATCAACAGGGCCGGCGAACGCACGGCGTGCGCCTTCGCGCGTTCGGCAAGGTTGGCGAGGGTTCCGCTGACCACGCGCTGGCTGGTGTGCGAGCCGTTCTCGATCAAGGCAAACGGCGTGGATGCGGCGCGCCCGTGTTCGATCAGGCGCGATTGAAGCGTGCCAAGCTCGCCCACACCCATGTAGACCGCCAGGGTCTGCCGCTCCTGCGCCAGAGCGGCCCAGTCCAGAGTGTCGCGGGACGCCTGGCAATGTGCCGTGACGAAGCGCACCGACTGTGCGTGATCACGATGTGTCAGCGGCACGCCCGCATAGGCGGCGCAAGCCAGCGCCGCCGTGATGCCGGGCACCACCTCGTAAGGAATGCCATGGGCGCGGAGAAATTCCAGCTCCTCACCACCGCGACCAAACACGAATGGATCGCCGCCCTTGAGCCGCACCACCCGCCTGCCCGCTTGCGCATGCTCCAGCAACAGGGCATGGATGCGGTCCTGGGTCGTATGGTGGTTGCCCGCCTGCTTGCCGACTTCGATCCGCTCGGCATCGCGTCGCGCCAGCGCAAGCACGCCGGCACCGACCAGCCGGTCGTGCAGGATCACGTCGGCCTCGTTCAGCGCGCGCAGTCCGCGCAGCGTCAGCAGCCCCGGATCGCCCGGGCCCGCGCCAACCAGCACCACCGAGCCGGCAGCCGGAATTCCGGCGCTCGACAAGGCCTGCTCCGCCGCTGCCGATGCCTCATCGGGCCGCCCGCTGCGAAGCAGGGCCGCGACCGGTCCCGTCAGCAGGCTTTCGTAGAAACTTCGTCGGGCCGCCATCTCGGGCAGGCGCGCCCGGACGCGCTGGCGCAACCTGGCCATCAGCGTGGCCAGGGTGCCGAGCGATTGATCAAGCAAGCTCTCCAACCGCTCGCGCACCAACCGCGCCAGCATCGGTGCATCGCCACCGCTAGAAATGGCTATGGTCAATGGTGAACGATCGATCACCGCCGGCACGTGGAAGCTCGACAGTTCCGCATCGTCGACCACGTTGACGAAGATCCGTCGCAATCCGGCCAGGGTGGCGACCAGTGCATTCATGTCCCGATCGGAAGTCGCCGCCACCACCAGCCACACCCGCTCCAGCCAGCTCTCACGGAACGGATCGGGACGATGTGCAATTCGTCCCTGCTGCACCCATTGCTGCAGCTGCCTTGTCAACGTGCGCGCGTTCACCGTCACCTGCGCCTGCGCATCCAGCAAGGCGGCAACCTTGCGCTCTGCCACGGCGCCGCCGCCAACCACCAGCACGGCGCGCTGCGACAGCGAGGCAAAGATCGGGTAAAGCTTCATGCGGCGAACCTGGATGTGGGGTCGATGGACGTTCGGCTACGCTACGAACCAGCCCGCGCGACGGCAAATGATTTACCGCACGACCCATATGCCGAGACGGCATTAGCAGGAAAACGTTTGACATAACAAGCAAATAGACGTATAGACGTCCATATATGAAATCAATCCGCCTCAACGAGCCATCACGTCAGGTCCACCCGGCAAGCGTTCGCCAAACCCGGCAAGCGAATGTTCCGCGATGTATGCGCGACTCCTCCGCATATCCACGCATCGACCACGAACGCCTACGGACCGCCCACCATGACGCTTGCCCAACTGCGCTATCTCATCGCCATCGCCGACTCGGGCCTCAACATCACCCTGGCCGCCGAGCGCGTGTATGCCACCCAGCCTGGCCTGAGCAAGCAACTCAGGCAGCTTGAAGACGAACTGGGCTTCCAGCTGTTCCTGCGCAAGGGCAAAAGCCTTGACGCGATCACCCACGCTGGCGAGCAGGTGATCGAGCGGGCGCGGATCATCCTGGCCGAAGCCGCCAATATCCGGTCGATCGCCGCAAACCTGCGCAACGAAGCCTGTGGGGAGCTGCGCATCGCCACTACCCACACCCAGGCGCGTTTTGCCCTGCCCACCGCGATCGCCGCACTCGCGACGAGCTACCCCGAGGTCAGCGTGCACCTGGAGCCGACCCGTGATGCCGACGTACTGGCTCGGCTGGAGGCCGGACAGGTCGACATGGCCATCATCAGCAGCGCGGGCGTCGCACCCTCTTCCGGCGTGGCGTTTCCGGCCTATCACTGGCAACGAGTGATCGTCACGCTATCCGACCATGCACTGGCTCGGCGCCGCACGGCACCGACGCTGGCCGAGCTGGCCCAACTGCCCCTGATCAGCTACGACTCGTCGCTGAGGCCCGAATCATCCCTGCGCCGCGCCTTCGCCGCTGCCGATCTGACTCCGCAGATTGCGATGACCGCCGGCGATGCCGACCTGATCAAGACCTACGTGCGCGCGGGCCTGGGTGTGGGCATCCTGGCCGAGATGGCCATGCTCGACGGCGATGCCGACCTGCAGACCCTGCCCGCCGACCAGTTGTTTGCGCCGTGCACGACCTGGGTGGTGGTGCGCCGGGACTGCGTGCTGCGCGAATACATGCTCGCCTTCATCCACCTGTTCGCCCCGCACCTCGGGCGACGCGAAGTGACCCGGGTGATGGCGGGCGATCCGCCGGACCCCGCCTGGCAGCGGGTTCCGCATTGGCGCGAGCGCAACGAGTCACGCGCCGCCGAAGCGGCCTGAACTGCAGGGCATCAAGACACCTATGGGCCGGCACATGGCAGGAGCGCGACGCTTATCCGACTCGCGCATTGCCGGCCGGGTCCGGAACCTGCCGGAGCCTGGGCCGTAGCAAAGCAGATGAACGAGGCAACGCGGTTTTGAGTTAGGCTCGGGTTTCCGTCCTGGGGAAAATCGATCATGCGTTCATACCGCGTTGTCATCCTGTCCGCCGTCATCGCCTCCGCAGTGCTGGCCGGGTGTTCGAAAAGCCCGTCGGACTCCACACCCGCTGCCGCCACCTCGGCGCCTTCACCCGCCGCCTCGGCCAGTCCGATAGCCGATGCCAATCAAGACGCGGCGCTGGCTACCGCGGTGGACAACTTCATCGACGGTGCGTTCCAGCACAACCCGGTGTTCGCCGCCAATGCCGGCAAGCACGAATTCGACGGCAAGCTGCCCGATTACAGCCCGGCGGGCCTGAAGGCCACGGCCGACTGGTTGCATGCCCAGCGCAACACGTTCGCTGCATTCACCGACTCCCAACTCGATGCCCAGGGCCGCTTTCACCGCGACTACGTACTGGCGGTGATCGACGGTCAGCTGTTCTGGCTGGAGGATTCCGGCGCGCCCTACAAGAACCCCTCCTTCTATACCGGCGACCTGTCGCCCAGCATGTACCTCACCCGGCCTTACGCGCCGCTGGCGCAGCGCATGGCCGCCTTCGTCAGCTACCAGGAGGCCCTGCCCAAGGCGCTGGCCCAGATCAAGGCCAACCTCAAGTTGCCGCTACCCGAGTCGTACATCGACCTCGGCGTCAATTCGTTCGGCGGCTACGCCAGCTTCTTCAAGAAGGACGTCCCCGGCATATTCGCCAGCGTCAAGGACGACGCGTTGCAGGCGCGCTTCAGGGCCAGCAACGCAGCGGCCATCAAGGCGTCACAAGACCTGGCTGACTGGCTGAAGGCACAAAAACCGCATGCCACCCAGGATTTTGCGCTCGGCGCGAAAAAGTTCTCGGAAATGCTGCACGCCACCGAGCTGGTTGATATGCCGCTGGACAAGCTCAAGGCGATCGGTGAATCCGACTTGCAGCGCAACCTTGATGCGCTCAAGAAAGCCTGTGACCAGTTTTCCCCCGGCAAGACGCTGAAGGCGTGCGTAGCCAAGGAAAGCGCCGACAAACCGGTCGGCGGCGCCGTGGAAGGCGCGCGCAAGCAGCTTGCAAGCCTGCGCCAGTTCATCATCGACAAGGATCTGGTCAGCATTCCCGGCACCGAACAGGCCAAGGTCGAGGAAGCACCACCCTTCAACCGCTGGAACTTTGCGTACATCGAAATCCCCGGCCCGTACGAGAAGAACCTGCCGTCGGTTTACTACATCGCGCCACCGAACCCGAAGTGGAGCAAAGCCGACCAGCTGGCCTACATCCCCGGCAAGGCCGCCCTGCTGTTCGTGTCGGCGCATGAAGTATGGCCCGGCCACTTCCTGCAGTTCCTGCACGCCAATCGTGCCCACTGGAAATTCGGCCAGCTGTTCGTCGGCTATGCCTACGCCGAAGGCTGGGCGCACTACGTCGAGGAAATGATGTTCGACGCCGGCGTCGATGGCGCCACCCCGGAAGTCCACATCGGCCAGCTCACCAACGCCCTGCTGCGCGATGTGCGCTTCATCTCCGCCATCGGCCTGCACACCGGCGGCATGACCATCGCCCAATCCGAACAGATGTTCCGCGACAAGGCCTTCCAGGATCCCGGCAACGCCCGCCAGCAAGCCGCCCGCGGCACCTACGACCCGGCCTACCTCAACTACACCATGGGCAAGTTGATGATCATGCAGCTGCGCCAAGACTGGATCGCCACGCATCCAGGTCCGCACGCGCTGAAAGCCTTCAACGACCAGTTCCTCAGCTATGGCGGCCCGCCGATTCCGTTGGTAAGGCAGCAGATGCTGGGTAGGAAGGTGGAGGCGAAGTTGTGGACGAAGGATGAGGTGGCAACCAATGACTCTGAGTCTGCGGCGGCGAAGTAGTCAGAAATCCGGGCGTTCGCGCGCCGCCTGAGTGTGGGTGCGCGAAGCCTTGGTCGCTGAGACGAACAACACTTGTCCAAGGCGCGAACCCCCAAATTCCGTCATTCCTGCGAAAGCAGGAATCCAGTGACTGCAGGCTGTCAGAGGCGCTGGATCCCCGCGTTCGCGGGGATGACGGGTTTAGGCAGGTGTTATTCGTCGCTGAGGCCTTTTCGCGCTTCGCGTCGTCATGGACGTTGGGTAGGTGAAACTGACGCTGTTGCGCAAGTTGACGACGGACGCTAGTCGGTGGGTTCTCATCCCCGTCGTCACCACCGGAAACGCAAAACGCCCCACGCGGGGGCGTTTTGCGTTTCTGGCGGAGAGAGTGGGATTCGAACCCACGGTAGGCTTGCACCTACGGCAGTTTTCAAGACTGCTGCCTTAAACCACTCGGCCATCTCTCCATGAAACTTTGTCGCTGCTGCTAGGCGCGCCCTGCGCGCCACTACGGCAGTTTTGCTACGGGCATCCTGCCCTTCGACCCTTCGGGGCCAGCGGCATTGCCGCTGTCCTCTCCGACTTCCTGCCTGAACGTCCAGACGGCGGGGGCCGTAATGCTATCAGGAACGCTGCGAAGCGTGGCTACCGATAACACCGGATGCCGCGCATTGCAGGAGCGCACCCCGTGCGCAATGCTTTTCCGATTCCCCATTCCCCATTCCCGATTCCCCAAGAAGAGGCATCGCGCACAGGGTGCGCTCCTACACGGAGGCGCCTTTCTTCGACAGCGCCAGCAGACAGCCGAACAGGATGGCCAAGGGAATCAGTGCGCCGAGGAGTGGCAACAGCAGTACGGGTTCGCGAACTACCATCGGCACCAGCTGACTGGCACTGGCGAAGACGATGACGGCGATGCGCCAGTTGCGGCGTTGAGCGCCGAACCAGTAGCTGACGATGAGCAGCGCCACGGCGACGGACGATAAGATGAAGTCGACAGGGTGCATCGGCCACCAGACGGCGAAGGCCAGCCGGCTTGCGATGAAGGCCAGCAGGCAGCTGATCAGGGTGATGCTGGTGACGCGCTCTACCTTGTTCCATGCGCCGGGCGCCGACGGCGCGGCGTTCATGCGATGCGGTCCAGCCCGGCCATGTATGGGCGCAGGGCCTCGGGGATGTCGATCGAGCCGTCCTCGTTCTGGTAGTTCTCCATCACCGCGATCAGGGTGCGTCCGATGGCGAGGCCGGAGCCGTTCAAGGTGTGCACCAGTTCGGGCTTGCCGGTGTCGGGGTTGCGCACGCGCGCCTGCAGGCGGCGGGCCTGGAAGTCTTCGCAGTTGGAGCAGCTGGAAATTTCGCGGTAGGTCTGCTGGCTGGGCAGCCACACTTCGAGATCGTAGGTCTTGACCGCGGTAAAGCCCATGTCGCCGGAGCACAACAGCATCTTGCGGTACGGCAGCCCCAGCTTTTTCAGCACGGCTTCCGCGTGGCCGACCATCTCCTCCAGCTGCGCGTGCGACTGGTCGGCGCGGGCGACATGCACCATCTCGACTTTCTCGAACTGGTGCTGGCGGATCATGCCGCGGGTGTCACGGCCGTAGCTGCCGGCTTCGGCGCGGAAGCACAGCGTGTGTGCGGCCAGGCGCAACGGTAGCGCATCGGCTTCCTGGATGGTGTCGCGCACAAGGTTGGTCAACGACACTTCGGCGGTGGGAATCATGTAGCGCTTCGTCTCACCGATCTCGGTGGCGAACAGGTCGTCCTCGAACTTCGGCAGCTGACCGGTGCCCTGCATGCTGTCGGCGTTGACGATGACCGGCACGTTGCATTCGAGGTAGCCGTGCTCGCCGGTGTGCAGGTCGAGCATGAACTGGCCCAGCGCCCGGTGCAGGCGTGCCAGTTGCCCGCGCAGCACGGTGAAGCGCGCACCGGAGAGCTTGGCCCCGGCGTCGCCGTCGAGCCAGCCGTGGCGCTCACCCAGTTCCACATGATCCTTCACGCCGAAGGCAAACTCGCGCGGCGTGCCCCAACGGCTGACTTCGAGGTTGTCGGTTTCGTCCTTGCCCACCGGCACGGATTCGTGCGGGATATTCGGGATGCCCAGGGCGATGTCGGCCAGCTTGGCCTGCACTTCGGCCAGCGCCTGCTCGTTGGCCTTGAGCTGATCACCGAGGCCGGCGACTTCGGCAAGCAGTGGCGCCACGTCCTCACCCCTGCCCTTGGCCTGCCCGATCGCCTTGGAGCGGGTGTTGCGCAGGTTCTGCAGTTCCTGCGTCTGCATCGCCAATTGCTTGCGCGAATGCTCCAACGCCTCGACCGCGGCCACGTCGAGCGCGTAGCCGCGGGTCTGCTGGAGGCGTGCGGCCGTATCGGCGAGGTGCGAACGCAACAGGGCGGGATCGAGCATGAGCGAGTCCAGATAAAGGCTTGAACCGCGAATTATCGCCGCCGGATGCCGCTTGCCGCAACGCGGCAGCTGGCCAACACGGCACGAGCAAGGACGTCAGCCTGCCGGTTGGCGCCTTTCGCGACCAAGCCACCAGGCCATCGCGGCCCCGGCCAGCAACCAGCCGATCAACTGCTCGCCCAGCGCGGCCAGGGTGAAATCCAGCGGAAAGCGATACCAGTTCCAGTACGGCAACAGCGTGCTTAGCCAGGCAAATACTGCTGCGGCGGCCACGATTGCCAGGCGTCGCCGGAATCCGAGCGCGGCCAACCCCATCACGAAGGCCAGCGCCAGCGCCGCCAGCGTGTCCGAGGCCCATTGCCGTCCGATCTGCGGCCCCATCTGCATCAGGTCGGTGCCTTGTGGTTGATACACCACCCAGGCATACGGTGAGCGCACGGCCTTGATCGAATAGGCCCGGACCACGGCAGGATCATGCATCTGCTTGGGGTCGAGCGAGGGCAGCAGGTAGATGCCGGCGCGATCGCCCAACCCCTGCTGCAAGCCGCTCAGGGCCACGTTTTCGTTGGTCGGCAGTCGCGTACCTACCTCGCCCAGGCCCAGCACCGTGTGCGCGGCCACACCCCACAGAAACATCACGATGCCGCCGATGAGACCCGCCACCAGTATGCGCATGACTCAGTTCCTCAACCGTGGGACGACACCGAATCTATGTCGGGCGCGGAAGCCAGCGCAAGGATGCCTGCAACAGGGGCGCCATGCACGGGGCGCCTATTTGCGCCGCGCTCGCTCCCGGGCCGCGCGCAGGCCGAACAGCTTTTCACGCAGTTGCAGTTCCAGGCCACGCTCCACTGGCTCGTAAAATACGGTGCCTTCGAGCCCTTCCGGCAGGCATTGCTGATCCAGCGCCACGCCGCCTTCGGCGTCATGGTCGTACTGGTAACCCTTGCCGTAGCCCAGGCCCTTCATCAACTTGGTTGGCGCGTTGCGCAGGTGCATCGGCACTTCCAGCGTGCCGCCTTCGCGAATCGCGGCGCGCGCCTTGTTGTACGCCATGTAGGCCGCGTTGCTCTTGGGCGCGATCGCCAGCCAGATGGCAAGCTGGGCCAGGCCCAACTCGCCCTCGGGGCTGCCCAGCCGCTCGTAGGTGTCCCAGGCGTCCAGCGCCATGCGCCAGGCACGCGGCTCGGCCAGACCCACGTCTTCCACCGCCATGCGGGTCATGCGCCGCGCCAGATACTTCGGGTCGGCGCCGCCATCGAGCATGCGGCACAACCAGTACACCGCCGCATCGGGGTCGGACGAACGCACCGATTTGTGCAGCGCCGAGATCTGGTCGTAGAACTGCTCGCCCTGCTTGTCGAAACGACGGGTGCGATCGGCCAGCACCTGGGCCAGGGTGGCTTCGTCGATCTGGCGCTCGTCGGCGAGCTCGGCGGCGATTTCCAGCAAGGTCAGCGCGCGGCGCACGTCACCGTCGGCGGCCTGGGCGATCAGGCCCAGTGCGTCATCATCCACCTGCAGTTGCAACTCGCCCAGGCCACGCTCGCTGTCGGTGAGCGCGCTCTTCAGCGCCGCGATGATGTCGTCGGTCGAGACCGGCTCCAGCACGTGCACGCGACAGCGCGACAACAATGCGGAGTTCAACTCGAACGAGGGGTTCTCGGTGGTGGCGCCGATGAAGATGATCACGCCGCGTTCGATATGCGGCAGGAACGCGTCTTGCTGGGTCTTGTTGAAGCGGTGCACCTCGTCCACGAACAATACGGTGCGGCGGCCCTGGGCAAAGTTGAGCTCGGCCTCGGCCAAGGCCTTGCGCACGTCCGGCAGGCCGGACAATACCGCGGAGATCGCGCGGAATTCCGCCTCGGCATGACGCGCCACCAGCAACGCCAGCGTGGTCTTGCCGCAGCCCGGCGGACCCCACAGCACCATCGAGTGGATCTTGCCGGCTTCCAGCGCGCGGCGCAGGGCCCGATCCGGCCCGACCAGGCGCTGTTGACCGACGATCTCGTCGATGCTGCGCGGGCGCATGCGCTCGGCCAGCGGTTTGAGGGCGTCTGGCTCGGCAAACAAACCAGGACCGGGCGAGGTGACGGTACGGGACATGCGGGCATGATACGGCATGCCGAAACCTCGCAAATTCCCGCTATCATGGGCTTGCCTGAGATGTGGATTTGCTCTACAGGGCACGCCGGGGGGCGAGCTGCAAGTGATCGTGCGCAGGACTAGTCATTGCACCAAGGGAACTGGAAGTGCCAGTCGGCGCTGCATGGCGGACTGCCATTGTCGGTGGTTTGTGTGATCTCGCTGGCGCGCCGACCGTGGCTGGGTCTGTTCGGACTGCTGCTGCTGGTTTTCCGGACGGGTGCCAGCTGCGCTGCCAGCGCGGATCCCTGGGCGCCGTTCGAGGCGCCCTGGTTCGACAAGGTTTCCACCGCCGAAGGGCTGCCGCCTTCGATCGGCACCGCACTGGCGCAAGACCGGAGTGGCCTGATCTGGGTCGGCACGATGGTCGGACTGGGCCGCTTCGACGGTTACCGCACCCAGATGTTCGACATGCGCGGCGAGAACGGCAAGAGCCTGCCCGATGCCTACGTGCGTTGCCTGCTGGCCCTGCCCGATGGCGGCCTGCTGGTCGGCACCAATGCGGGTGGCCTGCTTCGGTTCGACCCGGCAACCAACAGATTCCACAGCTACCCCACGGGCCAGGGCGGAACCTCGGACCGCAAGATATTCGCGCTGGCCGACGATCATGCCGGAGGTGCCTGGATCGCCACCGAGCAGGGTTTGGACCATATCGACCTGCGCTCGAACGCGATACGCCACGTGGACACCGGCAGCAAGACGGCAGCTCGCGATTTCAGCGTAATGCAGGATCGGGCCGGCAATCTCTGGCTGGGCAACGACAACGGCCTGTTCGTGCGTCGCGTCGGCAGCAAGGATTTCGTACGTCCGGATTACGCCGGCGGCACGGTAGCCACCGTGCTGGAAAACCAGATCTGGGCCATTGCCGAAGACAGTGCCGGCCGACTGTGGGCCGGCAGCGGTCAGGCCGGCGCCGCGTATCGCGACCGCGACGGCCACTGGCATGTCATCCCCGAATTCAGCGGCTATCCCCAGGGAGCGCAGCACGCCACGGTGCGCGCCTTCGTGCAGGCAGCACCGGAAACGATGTGGATTGCGACAGATGGCAGTGGCGTGCTTGCCTATACGCCGGGCGACACCTCACCGCACCGCATCGAGCACGACCCGGCCATTGAATCATCGCTGCCGGGCGACGCCGTGCGCGCGCTGCTGCACGACCGTTCGGGCAACGTCTGGGTAGCCACCGACCTCGGCCTGGCACGCACCTATCCGGAAGCGCGCACGGCCTTTGCGGTGCTGCCGTCACCCCTGCAACAGAACACCTTGCGCGATACCAGCGTACGCGGCATCTACGTCGACAGCCGCGGTCTGATCTGGATCGGGCTGGGCGCCGGCCGCATCGACATGATTGACCTCAAGTCGGGCCGGATGAATCATCTGCAACTGGATGGCAGCCAGACCCATCGCGACGTCCAGTCTTTCGTCGAGGGCGCAGATGGTTCGATCTGGGTCGGCACCCAGGGGTTGGCACTGATCGACCCCACCACCCTTACCGTCCACGCGTCGGTCCTGCCGGCGCTGGAGAACGTGCCGGTGCTCAGCCTGGCGCGCGACGGCGCGCGCCTGCTCATCGGCACTTACGACGGACTGTATCGCTACGACACGCGCACCCATGCACTCGACCACATCAAGCACGACCCGAACGATCCGACCAGCCTGGCCAGTGACACCGTGCGGCAGATTGTTCGCGTCGGGGACCAGTGGTGGTACAGCACCACACGTGGCATAAGCATCGCCGACAACACCCGTCAGCGGAGCGGCTTCCACAATCTGACCCGGCGCGAAGACGACCCCTCCAGCCTGCCCGGCGACTCGGTCAACGCCGTGACCGTGGACAGGCAGGGACAAATCTGGGTAAGCAGTTCCGGCGGGTTGGCGGTGAGTCCAGAGAAGGCCCCATGGCATTTCTCTGCCATCGGCATGGCCGAAGGCCTGACCAGCGACAAGGTCAACAGCGCGCTGAGCGACAACCACGACCGCATCTGGGCCACCACGTCCAACGGCATTTCAGTGGTCGATGCGCGCACCCACGCGGTGCACAACCTGGGACCGCGCGACGGCCTGCATATCCGCAGTTACCACTATGCCGACGCCGCCGCCCGGGCACCGGGTGGTGCGTTGATGTTCGGTGGCCTGGGCGGCCTGACCGTGATCCGGCCCGACGAAACTGCCGCATCGCCCCCCGAAGCGCCGCTGGCCGTTACCCAGGCCGTCGTCGGCAAGGTCGCGCTGCCGTTCGGCAAACTGCCGCGCGACGGCGCCATCATCAAGCTGGATCCGCACAATCGCAGTCTGCGCATCGATTTCGCCCTGCTCGATTATCGATCCCCCGGAGAAACTACCTACAGCTACCGGATGGCAGGTCTGGAGGACAACTGGACCGAGATATCCAAGGGTGCCATGCCCAGCGCGAATTACACCAGCCTCGGGCATGGTGACTACACCTTGTACCTGCGCGCCACCACGCACGGCATGCATCCAGCCACGATCGAGACCCATATGCGAGTCGAGGTCGCACCACGCTGGTACGAAACCTGGTTCAGCAAACTGGCGGCGATCGCGCTGCTGGTTGGCCTGATTGCCCTGCTTGTACACCTGCGCACCTTGTACCTGCGCCGACAGGCGACCCAACTGCAGCAGCAGATCAACGAGCACACCCGCGAGTTGCGTGCCGCCAACCAGCGCCTCGACGAGCTCGCCAGTACCGACGGCCTTACCGGCATCTACAACCGCCGCCGCTTCCTGGAGCTTGCCCGGGCGGAGCGCGAGCAGGCGCAAGGGCGCTCCATCTGCATCGCCCTGTTCGACCTGGACCGCTTCAAGCTGATCAACGACACCCACGGGCACCAGGCTGGCGACAGCGTGATCCTGAGTGCCATCGAGATCATCAAGCGGCATTGCCGCCAGGGCGACTTGCTCGGACGCTACGGCGGCGAGGAGTTCGTGTTGTGCCTGCCGGACACCAGCGTGTCGCAGGCGCAAGAGATCGGCGACCGGATCTGCGTGGCGATGGCCGGCAATGCCGTGACCCACAACGATCGCCCGATCCGCGTCACCGTGAGCATCGGCCTGGCCGCATTGCGCCCCGGCGAATCCATAGAACAGTGGCTTTCGCGCGCCGACAAGGCCCTCTACCAGGCCAAACGCGATGGCCGCAACCGTTGCGCGGTAGCGAGCTGAACCCGCCGCGATCAGGCGTTGCCAGCTCCACGGTCCCTGCTCATCGTGTATTGGCGATAGATGCCGTAGCCCACGCCGCACAGGCCGGTGAGCGCCGCGGGCACCAGCAGCGCACGTTCGCCGAGCCACTGGAACAACAGCGCGCCAGCCGCGCCACCCAGGGTGAACGTGGTCACCACCAGCAGGCACACGCCGATACGCAAATTGTCCACTTCAAGGCCGCGCAGCCGCTGCCCGATGTAGATGCCCAGATCGGTGAACATCCCCGACACATGGGTGGTACGGAACACCATGCCGCTGAAGGTGCTGGCCATGCCGTTCTGCAACCCGATGCCGATCGATGCCAGATAAATGCCGCTGGACTGGTTCGCCTCCAGCAGCGGAACGGCGGCAAACAACAGAATCGACTCCAGGACCAAGGCAGCCCCGTAGCGACGGCCAAGTTTCAACGTCTGCTGCTGGATGATCAATCCGCTGAGCACCGCGCCAGCCACGAAAGCGGCGACCGACAACCCCCAGTGCACAACCTCGGGACCATCACCCAGACCCACCGACGCACCCAGCAGGGTTGTCGATCCGGTCAGATTGGTGATCGCCTGGTGGCGGAAGCCCAGGTAACCCGCCGCGTTGACGATGCCGGCCACGAACGCGAGCATGCCGCCACCGATCCAGGCCCAACGCGGCAGTTGTCGCAGCACCGCCATGGCCGGATCAGTTCCGGATCGGCCGGATCGAGATGTCCGGCACGTCGCCGATCACATCGGCACCTTCCGGTGGCACGAAGGTGAACGTACCCGGTGGAAGCGACGGGTTGCGCTGCCAGTCCGAGAAGCGGATGTCGGTGGTCGAGCCGAGCTGGTCGCGGAACACCATGCGCGCAAGACCCTTGTCGTTGAAGCCGAGATCGACATACGCGAACTGCGGGTCCTGACTGGTCGAGGTCAGGCGCAGCCAGAGCAGACCATCGCGCTCACCGCGCTCGCTGGCCTTGAACTCCTTGTCGAGCTGCTTGATGTCAGTCAGCACGGTCAACGGGCTGTGCGCCTCCTCGGTGCTCTGCTTGCGCACGGTGACCTGCTCAAGCTCGGGGTCGTACATCCAGACCCGGCCGCCATCGGCCACGATGGTCTGCTTGTACGGCGTCAGCGTATCCCAGCGGAACTCCCGCGGTGCCTCGAGCGCCAGCGTGCCGGAACTGGTCTTGGCCGCCTGGCCGTTGGCGTTGGTCAGCGTCTGGGTGAAATGCCCGGTGAGCGAATGCAGCCCGGTGGCAAAGGCGTCGAGCCGGGCCCGCGCGGGACCGCTGGCGGCTTGCGCCATGGCACTCAGCGACAACATCAGCACGCTGGCAGACAGGGCGAACATGAAGCGTTTCATAGGATTTCCCGAAACGTGATGAAGGCTGCAATTGTGGACAGCCAAGGCTTAACCGAGCTGTAGGGCGGGCTCTGCCCGCCGCCCTTGCTGCAAACATCGCGCGAAGGCACGAGCTGGTTTGGTCTCAATCCTTCGGTGGTGGCGGCGCCAGCACTTCGCGGCTGCCGTTGTGCTGCGGTGGGCTGACCACGCCGTCCTGCTCCATCTGCTCGACCAGCCGCGCGGCGCGGTTGTAGCCGATGCGCAGGTGGCGCTGGACGCCGGAAATCGACGCGCGACGCGTCTGCGTGACCACGGCCACTGCCTTGTCGTACAGCTGGGCATCGGCGTCGCCGCCCTCCTCGCCATCCTGCGGCAGGCCGGAGTCGTTGATGAACTTGCCGTCACTGGTCGCCTGCACTTCCTCCAGCACGCCCTCGACGTAGTTCGGCTCACCCTGCGATTTCAGCCAGTTCACCACGCCATGCACCTCATGATCGTCGACGAACGCGCCGTGCACGCGCTCGGGCGTGGCGGTGCCCGGCGGCAGGTACAGCATGTCGCCATGGCCGAGCAGGGCTTCGGCGCCCGATTGGTCGAGGATCGTGCGCGAGTCGATCTTGCTGGATACCTGGAACGCGATGCGGGTGGGGATATTCGCCTTGATCAGGCCAGTGATCACGTCCACCGACGGGCGCTGGGTAGCCAGGATCAGGTGTACGCCGGCAGCACGGGCCTTCTGCGCCAGGCGCGCGATCAACTCCTCCACCTTCTTGCCGACGATCATCATCATGTCGGCGAATTCGTCGATGATCACCACGATGTTCGGCAGCGGCTCCAGGGGATCCGCGGCCAGGTTCGGCATTTCCGGATTGGGCTGGAACAGCGGGTCGAGCAGCGGCTGCCCGGCGTTCTCGGCGTCCCTCACCTTCTTGTTGAAGCCGGCCAGGTTGCGCACGCCGACCGCGGCCATCAGCTTGTAGCGGCGCTCCATTTCGGCCACGCACCAGCGCAGGGCATTGGCTGCCTCCTTCATGTCGGTGACCACCGGCGCCAGCAGGTGCGGGATACCCTCGTAGACCGAGAGCTCCAGCATCTTCGGGTCGATCATGATCAGGCGCACGTCCTTCGGGCTGGCCTTGTACAGCAGGCTCAGCACCATCGCATTGACGGCCACCGACTTGCCCGAGCCGGTGGTGCCGGCCACCAGCAGATGGGGCATCTTGCCAAGATCGACCACGATCGGCTTGCCACCGATGTCCTTGCCCAGCGCCAATGCCAGCGGCGATTTCATCTGGTCGTACTTGTCCGAACGCAGGATCTCGGACAGGTAGACGATCTGCTTGCGGGTGTTGGGGATCTCCAGCCCGATCACGTTCTTGCCGGGGATCACGTCGACCACGCGCACACTGACTACCGACAGGCCGCGCGCAATGTCCTTGTCCAGACTCGAGACCTGCGAACCACGGATGCCGGGCGCGGGCTCCATCTCGAAACGGGTGATCACCGGGCCCGGGTAGGCACCGACCACCTTCACGTCGATCTTGAAGTCCTTGAGCTTGAACTCGACCTGGCGCGAGAGCACTTCCAGGGTTTCGTCGGTGTAGCCAGGCCCCTGCTCCGGGGCTTCGTCCAGCAGCGACAGCGGCGGCAATTCGCCCGGCGCCGCGGCGCCGGTGAACAGCGGAATCTGCGTTTCCAGTCGCGCACGCTCGCTTTTCTTCACGGGTGTGGGCGCCGCCTCGATGCGCACCGGCTCGCGCCGGGCCTGCTTCACTGCATCGGCCTTCTTGATCACTTCGCGCTCGTTGCGAGCCTGGCGCGCGGCCAGCACCTGCGGCGCCTCGCGCAGCTTGAGCTTGAGCCAGGCGACCAGTTGCAGCACGGTACGCCCGGTCCAATCCATCAACCCGAACCAGGACAACCCCGTGGCCAGCGTCACCGCCACCAGAAACAGTGCCAGCAACAACAATGGCGCGCCGGTGGATCCGAACGCCGAGAGCACGGCATGGCCCACCCACACCCCGATGATGCCGCCGACCCCTTGCGGCTGGATCGGCTCCTCGGCGAAGTTGAGATACAGCAGTGCCGGGCCGGTGATGAAGAAGAACACGAAGCCGATCAGGCGCAGCGCCGGCTCCCACGGATGCAGCGACTGCTGACCGCGCTGGCGCAACACCTGCACGCCCAGCAGCAACAGCAGCAACGGGAAGCAATAAGCCACCAGGCCGAAAATCCAGCGCAGCAGATCGGCGATATACGCTCCGACAGTGCCGCCGAAATTGCGCGCATGCTCCAGCTGGCCCGCATTGGTCCAGCTGGGGTCGTGCGGGTTGTAGCTGAACAGGCAGACCAGCAGGTACAGCGCCAGCGGCAGCAGCAGCAAAGCGCCGGCTTCACGCAGCCGGCGCTTCAACTCGTCACTGAGGCCTTCGCTTGGTTTTTGTTTGACGTTCGCGCTGCGCGCCACCTTGGAAGCCTTCCTTTTTCCCGACAAGCTCAGAGCATACCCTGCAATGCCGGATGCACCAGCTTGCCGCCATCGACATTGATGCCGACCTTCAGCGGCTCGAACTCACGCCATTCCTTGCCTGCCGCAAGACGCTGCACGTAAGGCAGGATCGCGGCGGAGATCGCCAGCGAGGAGGTTTGCGGCACCGCGCCGGGCATGTTGGTGACGCAAAAGTGGGTCACGCCGTGCACGTCGTAGGTCGGATCCTTCCAGCTGGTCGGCTTCGAGGTCTCGAAACAACCGCCCTGGTCGATGGCGATATCCACCAGCACACTGCCCGGCTCCATCGACTTGACCATCGCCTCGGTAACCACATGCGGCGCCTTAGCGCTGGGTACCAGCACGGCGCCGACGACCAGGTCGGCGGTGCGGATTTCCTCGGCGACGCTGGATTCATAGGCATACAGGGCGGTGACGTTCGGGCCCATCGCCATCATCTCGGCCATGCGATCCTGGCGCTTGTCGAATACCACCACGTTGGCGCCTGCGGACGCAGCCAGATGAGCCGCATTGCCGCCGGCAGCACCGGCGCCGAGCACCACCACCTTGCCGCGCGGCGTGGATGCCATGCCGCCCAGCAGCTTGCCCTTGCCGCCCTGCGGACGATGCAGCAGCGTGGTGCCGACCTGGGTCGCAATGCGGCCGGCGATCACCGACATCGGGTGCAGCAGCGGCAGACCGCCGTGCTCCTCCACCGACTCGAACGCCACGCCGGTCAGGCCGATGTCCAGCAGGCTTCGGGTCAACGCGGGCTCGGCCGCCAGATGCAGGTAGCAGAACAACAGGTGGTGCTTCTTCAGCAACGCCAGATCACCCGCAATCGGCTCCTTCACCTTGACGATCAACTCGCCGGCCTCGTACAGCGCAGCGGCGTCGGCCGCAATCTTGATGCCTGCGTCCACGTAGGCCTGGTCCGAAAAGCCGCTCTTCTCGCCGGCGCCGGACTGGATGAACACTTCGTGGCCACGACGCACCAGGTCGGCAGCAGCGGCGGGAACAAGGGCAACACGACCTTCGAGGGTCTTGGTTTCGGAGGGGATACCGATACGCATGGCAAAAGAATCCTGTGGGAACACGTTTGTAAGTCCATCGCGCAACTGCCGCGGTGGGGGCCGGTCTGCCGTCGACTTGAATCGGCCGCGCGGATTCCCCATTCTCCGGGGGTCGCACGCATTCTTGCCACCTGCAGGCACGGTTCCAGTGAAACCCGGACGGCAGGTGCAGCGAATAACTGCTCAAGTCACCAGCAAACCCAAGGATTATACCCGTCATGCCCACCCCCAAGCACAGTCGCCTGCTGATTCTCGGCTCCGGTCCCGCCGGTTACACTGCCGCGGTTTACGCGGCCCGCGCCAACCTCAAGCCGACCATGATCACCGGGCTGCAACAGGGTGGCCAGCTGATGACCACCACCGATGTCGACAACTGGCCCGGCGACGTGGAAGGCCTGCAAGGTCCGGCGCTGATGCAACGCATGGCCGAGCACGCCGAGCGCTTCCACACCGAGATGATCTTCGACCACATCCACACGGCGGACCTCAAGCAACGTCCGTTCCGGCTGACGGGTGACTCGGGCGAGTACACCGCCGATGCGCTGATCATCAGCACCGGCGCCACCGCCAAGTACCTGGGCATTGCCAGCGAGGAGAAGTTCAAGGGCAAGGGCGTCTCCGCTTGCGCCACCTGCGACGGATTCTTCTTCCGCGATCAGGACGTGGTGGTGATCGGCGGCGGCAACACCGCGGTCGAGGAAGCGCTGTATCTGGCCAACATCGGTCGCAAGGTGTATCTGGTGCATCGTCGCGACAAGTTGCGTGCCGAAAAGATCATGCAGGACAAGCTGTTCGAGAAAGAGGCCGCGGGCAAGATCGAACTGGTCTGGAACCACACCATCGACGAAGTGCTGGGCGACGATACCGGCGTGACCGGGGTGCGCGTGAAGGATGTCAATTCCGGCGCCACCCGCGAGATTGCCGCCACTGGCTTCTTCGTGGCGATCGGCCACACGCCGAACACCGGCATCTTCGAGGGCCAGCTGGACATGCGCGATGGTTACATCAGGATCAAGTCCGGCCTGGACGGCATGGCCACCATGACTTCGGTACCCGGCGTGTTTGCCGCCGGCGACGTGGCTGATCACGTCTATCGCCAGGCCGTAACCTCGGCCGGCTTCGGCTGCATGGCCGCACTGGATGCCGAACGCTGGCTCGATCAGCAGACGCCGGCAGGCTGACTTGCTACCCGGGACGCCATGGCGCCTCGTCGATGACGGAGCCAGACGATGAATGCGAAATGGCGGATCCTGCTGCTTCGGATCACCCGGCAATTGTGGTTCCGCTCGGCCCTGTACGGTGCGTTCGGCGTGGTCAGTGCACTGATCGGGGCGGTTGCCAAGCCGCTGATTCCGGAAAGTGTCGCCGCGCAGATCGGCGTGTCGTCGGTAGGCAACATCCTCGGCATCCTGGCCTCAAGCATGCTGGCGGTCACCACGTTCTCCCTGTCCACCATGGTCGCGGCGTACGCGGCGGCCAGCAGCAACGCCACGCCCCGCGCCTCGACGCTGTTGATCGAGGACTCCGGCTCACAAGGGGCGCTGGCGACCTTCATCGGTGCTTTCCTGTTCAGCATCGTCGGCCTGATCGCGCTCAGCACCGGAATCTACGGCAACAGCGGTCGACTGATCCTGTTCGCCGCCACGATCCTGATGATCGTGATGATCGTGGTCACCCTGCTGCGCTGGATCAACCAGCTATCACGCCTCGGGCGGGTCAGCGAAACCATCGACCGGGTCGAGCGTGCCACGCGCGAGGCCATGAAGACACTCGCCGCGGCGCCCTACCTCCACGCATCGCCATGGAAGGAGCCGCCACCTGATGCTTCATCGATATTCAGCGCAACCATCGGTTATGTGACCTATATCGACGCAGGCCGGTTGCACGAACTCACCGAGGAAGCCGACATCGCTCTGTGGGCGGATGCAGCGGCGGGTGATTTCATCACGCCGAACCAGAATGTCGCGCGATCGTCCCGGCAGGTCGATGCGAAAATGGCCCGGCGGATCGCCGACGCCTTCGTGATCGAGGACCGGCCCGACTTCCGACAGGATCCGCGCTTCGGACTGGTGGTACTGACCGAAATCGCGCAGCGCGCACTCTCGCCTGCGGTCAACGACCCCGGCACGGCGATCGATGTCATTGGCACCACCACCCGCTTGATGTGTGGCTGGGCACAGGCACGCCAATCGGTGCGGGAGCTGGACATCAAATATCCGCGTGTGCATGTGCGGGCGCTGGATGAACGTCACTTCTTCGAGGACGTGTACGCGCGACTGGCCCGCGACGGCGCCGGCCTGCTGGAAGTCGCAACCTATCTGCAGCATTCGCTGGAAACGCTGGGCCGGCAGAATTGTCCCGAGTACCGGGAGGCCGCCCGGGAACACGCCGATCGGGCGCTGAAATTGAGCGAAGCCGCCCTGCCGCTCGCCGCCGACCAGCAAAAATTGCTGGAGATCGCACGCTGGCGCACCGACTCGTAATGAACGTCGCGACCTCCAGCCTGATGGCACGCTTCCATCCCGCCATCGACACGCTCGACGCCACCAGCTGGGACGGCTTGCGCGCCAGCGACAATCCGTTCGTTTCGCATGCCTTCCTGCACACGCTGGAGGAAACCGGCTGCATTCGCGCGAACTGGGGTTGGCAGCCGCACCATCTGGGTCTGTATGAAGACGACCGCCTGGTCGCTGCCGCACCGCTGTATCTGAAGGGCAACTCGCACGGCGAGTTCGTCTTCGACTGGGGCTGGGCGCGCGCGTGGGAGCGCGCCGGGGGCGAGTACTATCCGAAACTTCTCAACGCCGTGCCCTACTCGCCCGTGCCGGGTCCGCGCCTGCTGGCGGGCGACCACGAACACAGTGCCGAGCTGCAGCGCGCCTTGGTCGCAGCCATGCACGACGAGGCCGTACGACTCGGATTGTCTTCGGTGCACTCCAACTTCCTGCTCACACCGGAGCTGGATGCGTTCGGTGACGACTGGCTGGTTCGCTCGGATGTGCAATTCCACTGGCACAATCACGGCTACCGGCATTTCCCGGCCTTCCTGGCCTCGCTGAGCCACAAGAAGCGCAAGAACATCCTGCGCGAACGCGAGCACGTCGCAGCCAGCGGGCTGATGGTGGAATGGCGGGCGGGAGACACCTTGAATCGCGCTGAATGGGAGCGCATCCACGGCCTGTATCAAGCCACGTTTGACGCCAAGGGCAATCAGGCCGTGCTGACCGCCGAATTCTTCCGCCGGCTGGGTGAACTGGGTACGCTCGCGCAATTGGCGCTGGCGCGTCAGGACGGAGCGATCGTGGCGATGGCGCTGTTCTTGCGCGGTGACGGCGTGCTCTACGGTCGCTACTGGGGAGCATCGATCGATGTGCCGGGCCTGCATTTCGAACTGTGCTATTACCGCGGCATCGAATACGCCATCTCCCAGGCATTGGAGCGCTTCGAACCGGGCGCCCAGGGCGAACACAAACTGGCGAGGGGCTTCCTGCCGGTGCGCACGCACTCCCGCCATTGGCTGGCCCACGAAGGCTTCCGCGCGGCCGTGGCGGAGTCCCTCGCGCAGGAAGGCCCGGCCGTCGATGCCTATGTCGACGAACTGTTTCAGCACAGCCCTTACCGCACGCCATGATCCGCCTGCCCTTGCTCGACCCGGACGTACCGGAGCAATTTCCCGATCCGGCAACCTCCCAGATCGAACCCAACGGACTGCTGGCTTTCGGCGGCGACCTGTCGCTGGCGCGACTGCTCGCCGCGTACCGAACTGGCATCTTCCCGTGGTTTGGGGAAGGCGAACCGATCCTGTGGTGGTCACCCGATCCGCGTTGCGTGTTCGACACCGAAACCCTGCGGCCCAACCGCAGCCTGCGTCGACAGCTCGCCGGCAAGCACTGGCACGTCACGGTCGACCGGGCATTCGAGGCCGTCGTCCGCGGCTGTGCGGCGCCACGTGACAACCATGGCTCCACCTGGATCGTGCCGAGCATGATTGACGCGTACGTGCGCCTGCATCAGGCGGGGCATGCGCACAGCGTGGAAACCTGGGACGGCGATCGGCTAATTGGCGGCGTGTACGGCGTGGCGGTGGGCAAACTTTTTTGCGGCGAGTCGATGTTCAGTGTCGAGAGCGGCGGCTCGAAAGTCGCGCTGATGGCGCTGGGCCAGTTGCTGCGTGATCTTGGCTATCCGCTGCTCGACGCCCAGGTCGCCAACCCGCACACCTTGCAATTGGGCGCGGTGGAGATGCCACGCGCCCACTACCTGAAACGGATCAGCGGCCTGGTCTGCTTGCCCGGGCGCGTCGGCAACTGGAGCGAGCTCGCCCCGTCGCCGCTTCAGCCGCGCACCGGAATCTGAGCTTCCAGCACGTCAAAACCCGTCCCCCGGCCCAGTGACTTCAACTCGTCATAGTGCTGCAGGAACAAGTCCACCAGGTGCGGGTCGAACTGGCTGCCGGCGGCTTCACGCAGATAGTTCAAGACGTCCGCCTCTGGCCAGGCTGGCTTGTATACCCGGGGCGTGATCAACGCGTCCCAGACGTCCACGACGCTGAATATCCGCGCCGCCAGCGGAATTTCTTCGCCACGCAATCCGCGCGGGTACCCGCCGCCATCCCAGCGTTCGTGGTGGCTGTAGGGAATGTCGCTGGCGTCGCGCAGGAAATCGACCTGCTGCAGCAGGTCGTTGCCCATTTTCGTGTGCTGGCGCATCACCGCCATCTCGTCGTCGTCCAGCTTGCCCGGCTTGATCAGCACGGCATCAGGTATGGCCAGTTTGCCGATGTCGTGCAACAGCGCACCAAAGCCCAGGCTGCGTAACGCCTTCCCGCTCACGCCGGCGTGCCTGGCCAGCCCCACCGCCATGCGCATCACCCGGTCGGAATGATCGCCCGTTTCCTTGTGCCGGATGTCCATCGCCGACACCAGCACGCGCAGCGTCTGCGAATGACCGCGCCAGAGCGACCGGTTGACAGCCTTGAGCCGACGCATGTCGCGGCCAATCATCCAGTACAGCACCATGCCGGTCACCAGCACGAACAGCCAGCCCTTGATGCTTTGCAAGTCGCTGAGCTCGACCCGGCTGTGGGTCAGAAGATCAAGTGCACGATCCGAGAACCAGATCCAGAGCGCAGCCACAATCACGTAGACGGACACGATTCGCAATTGTGGACTTGATCGCAAGGCACGGCTCCAGTGCTGTCAGCAGACCGGAATATTCATCGCATGGTTTCCGCGTCGTGTCGATACGAAAAATGGAGAGACTCGGCAGTTCGAGACGCTGCGATCAGCCGGCCCTGACCGCATATTTGCGCGCCACGTAATCGTCCAGAATGCCGACGAACTCGTTGGCGATGTTGTCCCCGCGCAGGGTCATCGCCTTTTCGCCGTCGATGAATACCGGGGCGGCCGGCGCCTCGCCGTTGCCGGGCAAGGAAATGCCGATGTTCGCATGCTTGGATTCGCCGGGGCCGTTGACGATGCAGCCCATCACCGCCAGCGTGAGATTCTCCACGCCGTCGTATTTCACCCGCCACAAGGGCATTTGTTCGCGCACGTGCGCCTGCACCGTCTGCGCCAGCTCCTGGAAGAACTCGCTGGTGGTGCGACCGCAGCCGGGACAGGCGGTAACCAGCGGGGTGAACGAGCGCAGGCCCATGGTCTGCAGCAGTTCCTGCGCCACGATCACCTCGCCGGTACGCGAGGCGCCGGGCTCGGGCGTGAGCGAGATACGGATCGTGTCGCCGATGCCTTCCTGCAAGAGCACGGCCAGCGCCGCGGCCGAGGCGGTGATGCCCTTGGAACCCATGCCTGCCTCGGTCAGGCCGAGGTGCAGTGCATAGTCGCAACGCACGGCCAGGTCGCGATACACCGCGATCAGCTCCTGCACGCCGGAAACCTTGCACGACAGGATGATGCGCTCGCGCGGCAGGCCGAGCTCCTCGGCGCGCGCGGCCGAATCCAGTGCCGAGCGCAGCAGTGCTTCGCGCGCCACATGCGAGGCATCCCATGGCTCGGCGCGCCGCGCGTTCTCGTCCATCAAGGCGGTGACCATGGCCTGGTCGAGCGAGCCCCAGTTGGCGCCTATGCGGACGGGCTTGTCGTAGCGCAGCGCCTTCTCGATGATCGAGGCAAACTGGCTTTCGTGCTTCTTGCCGAACCCGACATTGCCGGGGTTGATGCGGTACTTGGCCAGCGCCTCGGCACAGGCTGGCTCGCGCTCCAGCAACTGGTGGCCGTTGTAGTGGAAGTCGCCGATGATGGGCACGTCCACGCCCATCATCGCCAGCCGTTCGGCAATCCGCGGCACCGCCGCGGCCGCGGCCGGCGTATTGACCGTGATGCGCACCAGTTCAGAGCCGGCACGGGCCAGCTCGGCAATCTGTTTCGCGGTACTGGCCGGGTCTTCGGTGTCGGTGTTCGTCATCGACTGCACCACGATCGGAGCGCCACCGCCGACCTTCACCTTGCCAATCTGGACGCCGACGCTGGACCGACGCAAGGCCGGGCCTGCATGACGTGGGTGTTGCGGATCAATTTCACTCATGAATTCAACCAGGAAGCCAGGTCGCGCTGATTGGCGACGTCAACAAAGACAAGGATACTCGCTTGACCCACCCGGCTTGTGGCAAGGTGAGCCGGGCGTGGCGATGGCACTACGCATTCGCCGGCCTTGTAACGAGGGGACGGATTGCCGCAGCCGCTTGATCAGGATCAAGACGACACTGCATGCTTCGCCCCAAAATACGCAGCTGTCCAGCCGGGAACGCCCATGCCGAACACCGAATATTACAACGACAAAGTCGTGCGCCAGTTCCTGCTGGCCGCCGCCGTGTGGGGCATCATCGGCATGTCGGTCGGCGTCTACATCGCCGCCGAGCTGATGTGGCCAGCGCTCAACTTCGACATCCCCTTCATCACTTTCAGCCGACTGCGTCCGGATCATACCTTCGGGGTGATCTTCGCGTTCGGTGGCTCGGCGCTGATGGGCACCTGTTACTACGTGGTGCAGCGCACCGGCCATGCGCGACTGGCGTTCAGGAAGCTGGCCGCATTCACGTTCTGGGGCTGGCAACTGGTCTGCGTGCTTTCGATGATCACGATGCCGCTGGGCATCACCCAGAGCAAGGAATACGCCGAACCGGAATGGTTCATCGACATCCTGATCGCCATCGTCTGGGTCAGCTTCGGCGTGGTGTTCTTCGGCAGCCTGGCGCGCCGGCGCATCAAGCACATCTATGTGGCGAACTGGTATTACGGCGCGTTCATCATTGCCGTGGGACTGCTGCACATCGTCAACAACCTGGCCTTGCCGGTGTCCTGGACCAAGTCCTACCCGATTTATTCGGGCGTGGTCGATGCGATGGTGCAATGGTGGTACGGCCACAACGCGGTGGCGTTTTTCCTCACCGCCGGCTTCCTCGGCATGATGTATTACTTCGTGCCGCGGCAGGCCAAGCAGCCGTTGTGGAGCTATCGATTCTCGATCGTCAATTTCTGGGCGCTGATTTCGGTCTACATGTGGGCCGGCGCGCACCACCTGATGTACACCGCCCTGCCCGATTGGGTGCAGTCGGTCGGCATGGCGTTCTCGCTGGTGCTGCTGATGCCGAGCCTCGGCTCGGCCGCCAATGGCCTGCTCACCTTCAACGGCGCCTGGCATCGACTGAAGACCGATCCCGCGGCCAAGTTCATGGTGATGTCGCTGGTGTTCTACGGCGCCGCCACCTTCGAAGGCTCGATGATGGCGATCAAGAGCGTGAACTCGCTGTCGCACTACACCGACTGGACCATTGCCCACGTGCATTCGGGCTCGCTCGGCTGGGTGGCGATGATCACGATCGGCTCGCTGTACGCGATGGCGCCGCGGGCGCTGGGTCGACCGGAAATGCATTCGCGCAAGGGCATGGAACTGCACTTCTGGCTGCACATGATCGGCACCTTGCTGTACATCGGCTCGATGTGGGCGGCTGGTGTCACCGAGGGTCTGATGTGGCGCGCGACGCAACCCGATGGCGCGCTCACCTACGGCTTCCTTGACAGCCTGATCGCGATCAAGCCGATGTACCTGATCCGTTGGGCCGGTGGCGTGTTCATCCTGTCCGGCATGTGGGTGATGGCCTGGAACCTGTGGCACACCGCCGCCGATGCACGCGCCCGCTTGATCAAGCCGATCCCGGTGCCGATCCCCGAGCCGGTACCGCACCAGGTACCCGCCCCACTGCCTGCGGCCGGCTGAGGAAATCCAGACATGGCTTACAAACATTTCGAACTCATCGAGAAGCATGTCGGGCTGCTTGCCGTCCTGACCGCGATCATGGTCTCGCTGGGCGGCCTGGCCGAGATCACGCCGCTGTTCATGGAGGCGCACTCGGTCAAGGCGGCTCCGGGCGTGAAGCCGTACGACCCGCTGCGCTTGATCGGCAAGGACGTCTACGTCGAAAACGGCTGCTACCTGTGCCATTCGCAGATGATTCGCGCGCTGCGCTTCGAAACCCAGCGTTACGGACATTTCTCGACCGCCGCGGAGTCGGTCTACGACCGTCCGTTCCAGTGGGGTTCCAAGCGCACCGGGCCGGATCTGGCACGCGTCGGCGGCAAATATTCGGACGAATGGCAACGCCTGCACTTGATGGATCCACGCCAGCTGGTTCCGCAGTCGAACATGCCGGCCTATCCATGGCTGGCGCACAACAAGATCGACGCCAAGGACGTGCAGGCGCGCATGCGCACGCTGCGCAAGTTGGGTGACCCGTACACAGATGCGCAGATTGCCGCCGCGCCGGCCGCCGTGGCCGGCAAGACCGAGATGGACGCGCTGATCGCCTATCTGCAGGGATTGGGCATAGACAACGAACCCAGGCCGCAGGCGGCCAAGACGGCGGCAACCGATGCGGCTACGGCCGGCAACGGAGGCACGCCATGACACCGATGAACCCCATCTGGGGTCATATCGCCGGCGTCTTCATCGTATTGATGATGACCACCTTCATCGGCATCTGGATTTGGGCCTGGCGCAAGAAGCACAAGCGCGTCTTCGACCAGATGGCCAAGCTGCCGCTGGAACTCGACGAAGAACCTGTCACCGAAAAATCCGAAACGCAGGCTGACACGAAGGAGAATCGTCCATGAGCACGGGCTGGTCGCTATGGGTGATGTTCCTGGTCACGCTCAACCTGGGCATCACGTTCTTTCTGTACCTGTGGGCGCCGCGCGCCAAGATCCCCACCCGGCCGGACGGCACTACCGGCCATGTGTGGGCGCACGGAACCATTCTCGAAGGCCTGAAGCGGTTGCCGGGCTGGTGGGTCTGGTTCTCCGGCGCGATGTTCGCGGCCGCTTTCGTCTACCTGTACCTGTACCCCGGCTTCGGCAACCACAAGGGTGCGCTGAACTGGACCTCGCACGGCCAGCTGGCGCGCGACGTGGCCGCCAACGACGCCAAGCTCGATCCGCTGCTGGAGCGCTTCCGGCTGTATCCGGTGGAGCAACTTGCCGACGACCCGCAGGCGCGGCAGATGGGCAAGGTCCTGTTCGAGGACAACTGCGCCGCCTGCCACGAGCGCAGCGGCAAGGGCAACACCCTGCTTGGCGCACCCGACCTCACCGACGGCGACTGGCTCTACGGCGGCACCGGCAAGGACATCACCACCACGATCCATGACGGTCGCAGCGGTGTGATGCCGCCGTGGGCAAGTCTCGGCGAGGACAACGTCAACAATCTGGTGCAATACGTGCTGAGCCTGTCCGGCGCGAAGCACGACGCGGCCATGGCTGCCGCGGGCCAGCCCCTGTTTGCCACCTGCGCGGCGTGCCATGGTGCCGAGGGCAAAGGCAACCACGCCCTGGGCGCACCCAACCTCACGGACGACATCTGGCTCTACGGCGGGACTGCCGCGGACATCCACAAGACCATCCACGACGGCCGCCAGGGACACATGCCGAACTGGGACACCCGGTTGACCGCCGACCAGATCCACGTGGTCGCCGCCTACGTCTATCACTGGTCGCACCCGACAAATGACGACAAGCAATGACAACACCGTCCACGCCAGGTCGGCGTGGTATCACCAGCCGGTGTTGTGGCTGGGCATCGCGGTGTTCGTCGCATCGCT
Source organism: Rhodanobacter sp. G2-10 (assembly GCF_055809185.1). Taxonomy (NCBI): domain Bacteria; kingdom Pseudomonadati; phylum Pseudomonadota; class Gammaproteobacteria; order Lysobacterales; family Rhodanobacteraceae; genus Rhodanobacter; species Rhodanobacter sp. G2-10. The sequence continues at coordinate 1,918,726 of NZ_CM147900.1, forward strand.
GGCGGGTTGCGTCTGGCTCATCGTGGTCAGTATTCGCTATGCCGATACGCCACTGAGTACGTCGCACGCGGTGCTCGGCGTGCCGGCCAGCGCGCACAGTGCTCCGCGCGCACCAGCCGAATCGCCGCCCGATCCTAAGCCATGAATACCGCTGCGGCCTGGGCGGACCCCCGGCTTGCCACCCAGGTGTTGCGCGAGCGCCGCGACGGTTGCAGCGAGATCGCACTGCACGTCGATGTCCTGCATGACGCGCGCCAGGTGCTCTGGCTGGAGCAGCGCATCAACGCACTCCCCGGTGTAAAGCGCGTCGCCATCGATCGCCCGGCGCAGCGGGTGCGGGTCGTCTGGCAGACCCAACGCACCTCGCTGCCGGCCTTGCTGGAAAGCTTCGCTGCCGCCGGCTGCACGGCGCGCCCGCTGCGCAACGACGAGATCGAGGATGCCCGCGCCGCCGAGATGCACGATGCGCTGAAGCGCATGCTGGTCGCCGGCATGTGTGCGATGCAGGTAATGACCTACGCCTTCGTCATCTACATCGGCGTGGTCGATTTCGTGGACTACAGCACGCGCAACCTGTTCCGCTGGCTGGGCCTGCTGACCACGATTCCGCTGGTGTTCTATTCGTCGCGCTCCTTCTTCGCCGGCGCACTGCGTGAACTGCGCGGACGTCGGCTCGGCATCAACCTGCCGGTGGCGCTGGCCGTCATCCTGGTATTTTCCGCTAGCGTGATCAATACCTTGCGTGGCAGCGGCGAAGTCTATTTCGACTCGGTCAGCATGTTCGTGTTCCTGTTGCTTGGCGCACGCTACCTGGAACTGCGCTCGCGCCATCGCGGCGGCGCGCAGGGCGACGCGCTGATCGATGCCACCCCGCTGCTGGCCCAACGGCGCCGCGCCGACGGCGAACTGGAAACCGTGGCTGCACTGGATCTCGCCAGCGGTGACCGCGTGCATATCCCGGACGGCGGCACGGTACCCGCGGACGGCGTGCTGGAAAGCACGTCGGTGCAGGTCGACGAGGCGCTGCTCTCGGGTGAATCGCGGCCGCAGCAGCGCCTGCGTGGTGAACGGCTGATTGCCGGAAGCGTGCTGCTGACCGGTCCGGCGGAACTGCGGGTCGAACACGGCGGCACCGACACCGGCGTGGCCCGACTGGGAGCCCTCGCCAAGCGTGCTCGCCAGGCACGCGCCTTGATCACGGGCAGCGACCGGGATGTCGCGCGTTTCGTGCGTCGCGTGCTGGCGCTGACCGTGCTGACTGCACTGGGCTGGTTGCTGGTCGATCCTTCGCGCGCTTTCGATGCCGCCATCGCGGTGCTGGTGGTGGCCTGCCCCTGCGCGTTTGCTCTGACCTTGCCGGTCACCTTGACCCGCGCGCTGGGTCAACTGGCTCGTCACCACGTGTTGGTCACAGACGGCAACGCGCTGATGGCGCTGGCCAACATCGACCGTGCGCTGTTCGACAAGACCGGCACCCTGGCCGTGCCGCGACTCGACATCGACGCCACCGAACCCTTGCGCGGCGACTCCCGCGAACAGGTCCTGATCTGGGCCATGGCCCTGGCGAGTGAAAGCTCGCACCCGCTGGCGCGCGCGCTGGCCTCAGCCGCCCGTCGGCAAGTGCCGCCGGTGCGGGCACACGAGGTGCGGGTGACCATGGCTGCCGGCATCGAAGGCGAGGTGGACGGACGAAGCTTGCGCCTCGGCCGCGCAGGCTTCGCGCTCCCGGCCGGCTCGCTCGATGCCGGGCTGGCTGATGACGCGCTGGTGCTTGCCGACCATGAAGGTGCGCTGGCGCGCTTCCACTTCCACGAACAGCCACGCGGGGACGCGCGCTCCACCCTGGAGCAATTGCGGCGCCAGGGCGTCGGACTGTGTATTGCCAGCGGCGACACTTCCGATCGCGTCGCCGCGCTGGCCGCGCAGCTCGACATCGACGACTGGCACGCCCGCCAGCTGCCCGCCGGCAAACTCGCCCTGTTGCGCTCGTTGCAGGCCGCTGGACACACCGTGTTGGCGGTGGGTGACGGCAGCAATGACGCTCCGCTGCTGGCCGCTGCCGACGTATCCGCCGCCTTGACCAGCGGCACCGACCTGGCCCAGGCGCAGGCCGATCTGTTGCTGCTGGACGGCCGGCTGGAAGGGCTGCTGCAGGCACGCACCATCGCCGTGCGCCTGCGAGAGGTGGTAGCGCAGAGCCGGCGCTGGGCCCTGCTGTACAACCTGATCGCCGTGCCGTTTGCGGCGTTCGGCATGGTGCCGCCGTGGCTGGCTGCCATCGGCATGTCCCTGAGCTCGCTGGTGGTCGTGTTGAACGCGATGCGCGTAGGCCGCGATCGCGCTCCGGAGCCGGGTCGGGATCATGGCGGGCCCACGCACGCCAGCGAGGTGTCGGCGTGAATATCCTGCTGGTACTGATTCCGGTAACGCTGCTGATTATCGCAGTCGCCGTGGCGCTGTTCTTCTGGGCAGTGAACCACCAGCAGTTCGACGATCTCGACAGCCCCGCGGTACTGCCGCTGATGGACGACCCGGCCGAGCCGGCTGATCCCGCCGAGGAGTCCGCGGACGATCCCGCCAAACCATCGTAGCGACCCAAACGATCGAATCTTCCGCATCTCGTAGGGCGAGCTCCGCCCGCCGCTTCCTGGCGAATGACCACCAAGAACGGCGGGCAAAGCCCGCCCTACGCCGACCTCAAGTCATCCCGCACGACGTCCCCAAGTGCAAACAGTGCTTCGAAAATCGTATGTCGGGCTCCGAACGCCGCCACTCATGCAACGCCCGTGAAAAGAGCCGACGGGCAGAGCCCGCCCTGATCCCGCCGAGGAACCCGCGGACAATCCCGCCAAACCAGCGTAGCTACCCAAACGATCGAATCTTTCGCATCTCGTAGGGCGGGCTCCGCCCGCCGCTTCCTGGCGCATGACCACCAAGAACGGCGGGCAAAGCCCGCCCTGCGCCGACCTCAAGTCATCCCGCACGACGTCCCCAAGTGCAAACAATGCTTCGAAAATCGTATGGCGGGCTCCGAACGCCGCCATTCATGCAACGCCCATGAAAAAAGCCGACGGGCAGAGCCCGCCCTGATCCCGCCGAGGAACCCGCGGACAATCCCGCCAAACCAGCGTAGCTACCCCGCGTCCCACCCACATCCAAACGATCGAACCTTCCGCATCTCGTAGGGCGGGCTCTGCCCGCCGCTTCCTGGCGCACGACCATCAAGAACGGCGGGCAAAGCCCGCCCTACGCCGACCTCAAGTCATCTTGCACGACGTCCCCAAGTGCAAACAATGCTTCGAAAATCGTAGGGCGGGCTCTGCCCGCCGCCATTCCTGCGACGCGCGTTTCAAGAACCGGCGGGCAAAGCCCACCCTACGGCGATGGGTTGCGGCGCAGGGCGGCTTGCAGCAGGCGTCGCTGCATTCGGCTGGACAGGCCGGATGGCGCGTCCAGCCCCATCCGCGCCAGGGCCTTGTCCTCGCCGCCGGCTGCGTCGCCGGGACGAAGGACTGCACGCAGCAGTCGCCAGCGGCCGCGCCAGTTGCCGCTGCAGGCTTTCAACCATTCCAGCGCGGGCAGCAGTTGCTGTTCGACCTCGTCGAAATCGCTGCCGAACGGAAATACCGGCAACAAACCCTTGCGCCGGAACGGTGTCAGCGACTCCTGCAACCAGCCCGGCAAATGACGCCGCCATGCCGCCGGTATGACGAAATCCGCAGCGAGCTTGCCGTGCGACTTGGCCTCTGCGCACAACGCATCGAGGAAGCGCGCATCGCAGATCGACAACATCGCCTCGATGCATTCGCTGTCGCTCTTGCCACGCAGGTCGGCGATGCCGTATTCGGTCACCACGATGTCACGCAGGTGGCGCGGGATGGTGGTCTGGCCATAGCTCCAGCGGATATTGCTTTCGATCCCGCCCGCCCGCTTGCGGGTGGCGCGCAGCAGCAATACCGAACGTCCGCCCGGCAACTCATGCGCCATCGCCACGAAGTTGTATTGCCCACCCACCCCGCTGACCACCGTGCCGTCTTCCAGCGTATCGGAGACCGCCGCGCCGAGCAGGGTCGCCATCATGCACGTATTGAAGAAACGCGCATCGCGCCGCTGCAACGTCGACAGCGCCTGATGATCACCATACAACTGGTTGACGTTGGAGACCGCGCACATGTCGATCGCATTCGGCTCGGCAGCTTCGGTGGTGTCCAGCCACTCATATAGCTCGCGCGAACCGAGGAAGAACGCACCACGCAGGTAGTGTCCCCCCGGCGTGGCCGGGTTCAGCCGCCCGGCGGCCGACGCGCGCTCCAGCGCCAGATTGTCCCAGCTGCGCCGTTTGAGAATGCCGCCACGTTGCAGGTGCATGAAACCATCCATCACCATTTCGCTGGCGCCGTACAGGCCGCCCTCCAGCGGGGCCAGCCCACCCAGCCAGCCGGCGTGCGCGTGCGTGCTTCCCGCCGGATCGAGCGCGACCAGCATGCAGCGCCACGCGGTGTTCTCGTGCTGGCGCAGCAACAATCCCTTGACCAGGGCATCGGAGAGTGCGCCGATGCCGATCTGCAGGCAGCCACCATCCTTGATCAGGGCGCTGGCATGCAGACCAATCGCATACTCGGTGAGGTCCACCGGCGATTTCGGTACCGCGAACAGGCGCGGCGCGGTCTCCGTGCGCAGCTCCACGTCGAAGTAGTCCGCCGGCACTTCCGCGTTACCGCTGAGATAGGGCAGATCCGGATGCACCACGGCCACGCACAATGGCCGCGGCAAACCCGCGAGCTGCAGCTGGCGCAGGAAATCCAGGGTCAGGTCCGGGTTGCAGGACAAGCTGTAATGCACGCCGTCGCTGCCCTCGCGCCGGGCCACCAATTGCACCAGCAGGTTGATGTCCTGCACCGCCAGGTCACGTGCGACGTGGGTGTAGTTCTGGCTGATGTAGCTGCGCTGGGCGCTACCCGAGTGCAGCAGCGCGCCGGATTGCAGATAGAACTCGTGCACCGCCACGTTGGGCGGCAGCGCGTCGCGCGACTGATCCAGCGCGTACTGCGGATCGACGGCGTCGACGCCGAAATGGCGATCGAGAAACGGCTGCAAAAAGCGCTGTTCCAAGCCCGGCTTCGGCTGCGGCCGGGTCAGCGACAGCGCAGTGTACAGCCGCATGGAGCGCGTCGGATCGGCCGCGGTGAGCCGGCACAGCGCGTTGAGCAAGCCATGCGGCTTGCCCAGGCCCAGCGGCGCGGCGATGCGCAGGTCCGGCCCCAGCGCATCGGCGAGGTCGTTGGCACAAGCGTCGGTGTCGCTGTAGTGCGGCTTGGCGGACATGAGCCCGATCATGCCAGAAGCCACGACGACGGCGCATCGACCGACCATCGCCTACACTTCCTGGCATGCCCACCCCTCTGCTGCCCTCCTCGTCCTCCAGCCGGCTGCTTGCCCAGCAGGCGCTCAGTCGCGCCGCAGGCGCGCCGCTGCTCAGTGGCAACGCGGTGGAGCTGTTGATCGATGCGCCCGCCAACTACGCCGCATGGCTGGAAGCCATTCGCGGCGCGCGGCAACACGTGCTGCTGGAGAACTACATCGTGCGCGACGATGCCGTGGGCCGCGAGTTCCGCGATGCACTGGTGGAACGGGCACAGGCAGGCGTCTTCGTCGCCGTGGTGGTGGACTGGGTCGGCTGCCTGGGCCAATCACGCAACGGCTTCTGGGCGCCCCTGCGCGCCGCCGGTGGCGAAGTGCGCATCTACAACCCGCCGCAACTCGGCCATCCGTTGGGCTGGCTCAGCCGCGACCATCGCAAGTCACTGGTGGTCGATGGCAACATCGGTTTTCTGTCGGGCGTGTGCATCAGCGCGAAATGGCTGGGTGATCCCGAACGCAACGTGCCGCCCTGGCGCGATACCGGCGTGGCACTGCGTGGCCCGGTCGTGGCCGAGCTGGAGGCCGCGTTCGCACAAACATGGAGCGAGACAGGCGAACCGTTGCGCGAATTTCCGACGTCGACCGGGTCTTCCGTGGCGCCGGGCGAGGTGTCCCTGCGTTTGATCGCCACCCAGCCCTCGACCGCGGGCATGTACCGGCTGGACCAGCTGATCGCGTCGCTGGCCCGCAAGACGCTGTGGCTGACTGACGCCTACTTCGTGGGCATTGCTCCGTATGTGCAGGCACTGGTGGCAGCCGCACGCGACGGCGTCGACGTGCGCCTGCTGGTGCCGGGCAGCAGCGACATCCCTGCCGTGGCGGCGATGTCGCGCTCGGGCTACCGACCCTTGTTGAAGGCCGGCATCCGGGTGTTCGAGTGGAACGGTTCGATGCTGCACGCCAAGACCGCCGTGGCCGACGGGCAATGGGCACGCGTGGGGTCCTCCAACCTCAACATCGCCAGCTGGCTGAGCAACCAGGAATTGGACGTGGCGATCGAGGACGCCGATTTTGCCGGCCAACTCGCCGCCCAGTACGAACGCGACCTGGCCCATGCCACCGAGATCGTGCTGGCGCCACGCCGTCGACGCGGCCGCGGCGAGCGGGTGCGCAGCAGCGAAACGCGGCCGCCGCGGGTGCGCCATGGCGGCGGCAGTTCCGGTCGCGCGGCCGCCGGCGCACTGCGAATCGCCAACAGCGTGGGTGCCGCACTGACCCATCGACGCGTGCTCGGCTACACCTCGGCCAGGCCGCTGTTCGTCACCACGCTGGTGCTTGCGGCCCTGGCCGTGGTGGCCATCCTCTGGCCGGCCTGGATCGGCTGGCCGTTCGCGCTGCTGTGCGCCTGGTTCGCGCTGAATCTGGGTATTCGCGGATGGCGCGTGCGCAAACAGCGCATACGTGACGAAATGGACTCGGGAAAGCCCTGATCGCCACCGCCGTTACCTCAGAGCACTTCTCCGCTTAGTGTCCCAAACGGATGTTTTTGCACGACTTCCCCTTGCCGACATGATAGGCTCGCAGCCCTATGCCCGCCTCCATTGACGACACCACGCCAAGGCATGTCCTGACTCCCAGCGCGCTCAACCGGCTGGTCCGCGACCTGCTGGGCGATGCGTTGCCGCAAGTCTGGATCGAGGGCGAGCTGTCGAACGTGTCCAAGCCGGCCTCGGGCCATCTGTACTTCACGCTCAAGGACAACGCCGCCCAGGTGCGCTGCGCGATGTTCAGGATGAAAGCCGCGGCATTGCGCTTCCGTCCGGCTGACGGCATGCAGGTGTTGCTGCGCGCCAAGGTGGGCCTGTACGAAGCCCGCGGCGAGTTCCAGCTGGTCGCCGAATACATGGAGCCGGCCGGCGAAGGCGCCCTGCAACGCGAATTCGAGCAACTGAAGGCGCGGCTGGACGCCGAAGGCCTGTTCGATGCGGCGCGCAAGCGTGCCCTGCCCGCTTATGCACGCCGCATCGGCGTGATCACCTCGGCCACCGGCGCCGCCATACGCGACGTGCTGAGCGTGCTGGCACGGCGCTGGCCGCTGGCCGATGTCGAAGTGCTGCCCGTGCCGGTGCAGGGACGCGAGGCACCACCAGCCATCGTCACGATGCTGCGCAAGGCGTCAGCCAGCCGACGCTACGACGTGCTCCTGCTGACGCGCGGCGGCGGCTCGCTGGAGGACCTGTGGGCGTTCAACGACGAGGCGGTGGCACGCCAGATCCACGCCAGCAAGGTTCCGGTGGTGAGCGCGGTGGGGCACGAGATCGACTTCAGCATCGCCGACTTCGTCGCCGACCTGCGCGCACCCACGCCTTCGGCTGCCGCCGAGCTGTTGGTACCCGATGCCGTGGCGATCGGTCATCACCTGCGCCAGGTGCAACAACGCCTGCTCACGCTGCAGCAGCGAAAACTGCAAGCACATGCACAACGCGTCGACCACTTGCTGGCACGATTGCAAGCGCAGCGACCGCAGGCGCGACTGGCCCGCGATCACGAACGCCTGCTGCATCTGCGGCAGCGTCTGTCGGCCACCCTGCGCGAGCAGAACCAGCTTCGTCACAGCCGTCTCGAACGCCTCCACGCCCGATTGCTGGGCCAGCATCCGCGCAACCGGCTGTCGCTGTTGACACGCCAGCTCGCCGAACAGGACCAGCGCCTGCGGCGAGCCATCGCACAGTTCATGGAACGTCGCCGCACCACGCTGCGCCACGCCGGCCACGCACTGCACGCGGTCAGCCCGCTGGCCACGCTGGAGCGGGGTTACGCGATCATCTTCGACGCGGACGGGCACGTGCTGCGCTCGGCAATAAACGTCGCCGCGGGCACTTCGCTGCGCGCGCGATTGGCCGATGGCGAACTGCCGCTCGTGGTCGACAAAAGCTGATCGAACACATTCGCTGAACGTGCGGCGTGCTTATCCTTGATGTCATTTCGTCGGTGAGCCCCATCATGCTCAAGAAAGCCTACCCCTACTACCTCGCCAACCAGGCGCAGCAGCCCAACACCGATCTGGTCGTGCGCGACAAGTACAGCGGCAAACCCGCCACGCGCGTGGCCGTGCCGGACGCGAAGGCCGTCGAGAAGGCGATTGCCGCCGCGGTGAAAGCGACGGGTCCGATGCGCCGGTTCAAGCCGTGGGCACGCCAGGCCGTGCTGCAGCATTGCGCGAAGCGTTTCGCGGAACGCCGGGACGAACTGGCCGAGGCGCTTTGCATCGAGGCAGGCAAGCCCATCAAGGATGCGGCGGGCGAAGTCACCCGTCTGATCGAGACGTTCCAGATCGGCGCCGAGGAAGCGGTGCGCATCAACGGCGAGACACTGAACCTGGAACTGGCCAGCCGCCTGGATGGCTATCACGGCTACACCCGGCGAGTGCCGTTGGGGCCGGTGTCGTTCATCACACCGTTCAACTTTCCGCTGAACCTGGTGGCGCACAAGGTGGCTCCGGCAATTGCTGCCGGCTGCCCGTTCGTGTTGAAACCGGCGGAGAAGACCCCGATCGGTGCGCTGATCATCGGCGAGGTGCTGGCCGAGACCGACCTGCCCAAGGGTGCGTTCTCCATTCTCACGCTGGACGGCAAGCACGCCGCGCCGCTGGTCGAGGACGAACGCTTCAAGCTGCTCTCCTTCACCGGTGGCCAGATCGGTTGGGAGCTGAAGGCACACGCGGGACGCAAGAAGGTGGTGCTGGAACTGGGCGGCAACGCGGCGTGCATCGTCGATGCCGATCAGGGGCCGCACCTCGACCGGGTGGTCAAGCGACTGGTGTTCGGCGCGTTCTATCAATCCGGCCAGAGCTGCATCGGCGTGCAACGCATCTATGCCCACGCCGACGTCTATGAGGCGTTGAAGCGCAAGCTGGTGGCGGCCACCAAGAAGCTCAAGGCTGGCGACCCCAAGGACAAGGATGTGTTTCTCGGCCCGATGATCGACGAAGCCGCCGCCGAGCGCCTGCACGGCTGGATCCTGGAGGCGAAACAGGCCGGCGGCAAGATCCTGTGCGGCGGCAAGCGCGACGGCAACATGCTTGAGGCAACGTTGATGGAAAATGTTCCCGTCGACGCGAACGCCAACCGCATGGAAGCCTTCGGCCCGTTCGCCCTGCTCTCACCGTTCGAGAAATTCGACGAAGCCATCGCGGCGGTCAACGATTCCGACTACGGCCTGCAGGCCGGCATCTTCACCGACAGCCTCGACCACGCGATGCGCGCCTGGAACGAGCTGGAGCAAGGTGGCGTGATCGTCAACGACATCCCCAGCTTCCGCGTCGACAACATGCCTTACGGCGGCATCAAGCTCTCCGGTCTGGGCCGCGAAGGGCTGCGCTACGCCATCGAGGACATGACCGAGGTACGGCTGATGGTGATGCGGGAGTCCTGAGGCCGGGACGACACCCGAGGTGAGGGGCGGCGGGCAGTGCCCGCCCTACAATGCGCCGGGTTTGGTCGCCTGCACGTTCCAGCCCATCGCGTTGTACCAGTGGTAGCGGGCGATGCCGACATATTCGTGCAAGGCCAGGTCGGCCATGGTGAAGTTGTACGACAGCGGCTTCCATGAGGTGATCGCGCTCACGTAGTCGGCGCGCACCGGCGTGGCGTGAATGCCGAAATGCGTGAAATACAACATCGCGCGGCGCAGGTGGAAGCCCGAGGACACCAGCAACACCCGATCCGCAGCATAGGCCTTCAGCAAAGGGCCGCTGAACTGCGCGTTCTGCCAGGTGTTCATGCTGCGCGGCTCAAGCAGCAAATCCCCGGCATCGACACCGAGTCGCCGCAGGACCGCGGCGTAGACCGACGCCTCCGGCTGGCCCAGCCCGCGTGCATCGCCGCCACTGACTTCGACTTTGCATGCGCGTGCGGCTTGCAGCCGGCATGCGTGATACATGGCCGCGGCCTTGTCGATGCGGCCGTAGGCAAACAGGCTGGGCTCGACCTTGCCGGTTGTCGCCACCCGCACCGTGCCCGCGCCCAGCAGCACGATGGCATTGCGCTGGCCCCACGCTACCGGCGCCTCCACCGCGACATCGGCCTGCAGTCGAGCCAGCAGCCAGTTCGGCAGCGGGCCGCAACCGACCGCCAGCAACACGATCACTGCCAGCGCCAGCAGCGCGCGACTGCAGCGTCGCCACTTCAACAGTGCCAGCACGACTGCCAGTGCAAGCAGGATCAGCAATACGTTCACGGTCATCAACGGGGTCTCTGGAGCGCGGGTGATGTCGGTGCCATTATGCCGACATAGCGTGCAAACCCCGGCGGAATCGGACCACTGCATCGGAGTTGAGCCATGACCACCCTCGTGTTCGTCCACGGCTGGAGCGTCACCAACACCTCGACCTACGGCCAGATGCCGCAGCAATTGCAACAGCAGGCTGCCGCGGCCGGCCTGTCGTTGACCCTGGCCGACATCTGGTTGTCCGAGTACGTCAGTTTCGACGACGCCGTGACCATGGCCGACCTGGTGCGCGGGTTCGACCACGCGCTGCGCGACCTGCATCTGCTCGACGCCAGCTTCGCCTGCATCACCCATTCCACCGGCGGCCCGGTAGTGCGCGAGTGGCTGCGCGCGCAACGCGACAAACCGGCGGTCTACAGCACGATACGGCTCAGCCACCTGGTGATGCTGGCACCGGCAAACTTCGGCTCCGCCCTGGCACAACTGGGCAAGGGCGTGTTCGGCCGCCTGAAATCCTGGTTCTCCGGGGTAGAGCCCGGGCAGCGCATCCTGGATTGGCTGGAGTTGGGCAGCGCCGCCTCACTGTCGCTCAATCTGGATTACATCCACAGCGCGGACCCGTTGACCCACGGACAGTTCCAGTTCGTGCTGATCGGCGATCGCCCCGACCGGGCCTTGTACGACCACCTCAACAGCTACACCGGCGAGGACGGCTCCGACGGCGTGGTGCGCATCGCCGCGGCCAACCTCAACGCCCGCCATGCGGTGCTGTCACCACCGGGCGATGGCGACGGCGACACGCTGATGCTCAACGTCAGTCGCGGCCCACGCTGCGCCTTCAAGATGATTGCGGGCGCCTCGCACTCCGGTGACGCGCACGGAATCATGGCTCATGCCGCAGCGCAGACAGTCCAGGCGATCCTGCGCTGCCTGTCGATTCGTGATGCAGCCAGCTACACCGCCCTGTGCGACGCGTTCGATGCCGAAAACGCCACGCGCGACGCCAACAAGGTGGAACTCGAACCAGCCGGTCCCTTCGCACCACGCGTTCACATCCACGACCCGCGCAGCATGTTGATCGTGCGACTCACCGACGAAGCCGGCGAACCACTGACCGGCGCCGGCTTCCTGCTCACCGCCGGAATGCAGGCGAGCGCCGACCTGATGCCGGCAGGCTTCATGCTTGATCGCCAAGCCAATTCCAAACAACGCACCACCGTGTCGCTGTTCCTCGACTACAGCTTGCTCGCCGGCGATGACCGGGTGGCCGACCCACGCAACAGCCGCAAAACGCTGCGCCCCGCCGTGGCAAGCCACGCGCCCTACGGTGCGAGCGTGCACCCGGTCGACCTGACCGGTCTGGTACATCACGCTGTGGCGCAGAGCAAACCCGGCGACAACCTGCTCACCACCCTCGGCGCGCACCAGACCACCGTGCTCGACGTGGTGCTGTCGCGCAAAGTCCACGAAGGCGTGTTCCGCCTGACGCAGAACCTCGCGCCGCAAGATTTCCGCAATCCGGTGCCTGGTTCGCTTATCCCCTGAGTGGCCTACGGAACATCTGCCGGCACGCCGCGGAATTCACGGGAGGCGTCTTCACTCCACCCCGCGCACGCGCATCGTCAGCCCCTTCAGGAAATTCCGCAGCAACTGATCGCCGCACAGGCGGAAGTTCTTGTGATCGGGCTGGCGGAACAGCGCACTCAGTTCGGGTTTGGTCACCGGGAAGTCGGCGGCCTCCATGATCTGGTGCATGTCCACGTCCCTGAGCTCGAATGCCACACGCAACTTCTTCAACACCACGTTGTTGGTGACGCGCTTTTCCAGCGGACGCGGTGGTCGACTGTCGTCCTTGCCACGCCGGTAGAACACCAGTCCGTCGAGAAACACGGCCAGCTGTTTGTTGCTGCATTCGACATAGCCGGGGTCGTCGTCCTTCCGCAACATCGCCTGCACGTCATCCTTGGTGACAGTCGCGGCCGGATCCGCGAGCTGGATGATCTCGGCCACCTTGCCGTCACTGAGATCGAGCATGTAACGGATGGCGCGCAGTACGTCGTTGTTGATCATGGGGTTCCGCGGAATGGTGTACAGGGACGCCATGCTACCGCGACGCCCGGCGATTGACCCCGTTTCCCTTCCCGCGACGTTTCACCTTTCACCACCGAAGAGGAGAAACGCCCCGTGAAACTGAAAGCCCTGCTGCGCAGCCTGCTGCTGGCCTTGCTGGTGATCATCACCGGCTGCAGTACGTCCAGGCCCGGATCCGAGCCCGCCGTCCACCAAGACAGGCGCGGCCAGGTCCCAGGCGCCACACCTCCGCCAGTGAAACCGGCAGCTGCCCCGACCGAGAAAGATGGGCAGGACAAACGAACCGACAAGACGGACGACCTGCAGGAGACGTCGGCACCGCCGGTGCTGAGCGAATTCAGCACCACTGTACCGCCCCGACCTGCCCCGATGGTCATGCAGGCCGTCGCGAAGCGTCAGATGACAAACATGGGCTACATGCCAATGCCCATGCCGGTGCAGCCCATGCCTGGCACCATCAACAGCGAGAACTACACCCACCGCGACACCAACCCGGTGCAACGGGTCAGCGAGCAGCCGGTGTCAACGTTCAGCATCGACGTCGATACGGGCTCGTACACCAATGTGCGACGCATGTTGAACGCGGGCATGTTGCCGCCGGCCGATGCGGTGCGCGCCGAGGAGTTCATCAACTACTTCGATTACGGCTACACGCCGCCAGCCGGCCGTGAGCAACCTTTCAGCATCACCACCGAGTTGGCACCGGCACCATGGAATGCGAAACGCCAGTTGCTGCTGGTCGGCATCCAGGGTTATCGCGTGCCGAAGGCCGGGATCCCCGCCTCGAACCTGGTGTTCCTGATCGACACTTCGGGCTCGATGAACTCGCCTGACAAACTGCCGCTGCTGCAAGCCTCGCTGAAGCAGTTGGTGCGCGAACTGCGCCAGCAGGATCGCGTCGCGATCGTTACCTACGCCGGCTACGCGGGTGTGGCGCTGCCCTCCACGACCGGCGACCAGCACGCCACCATCGATGCCGCCATCGACAGTCTCGGCGCCAACGGTTCCACCAATGGCGGTGCCGGCATCAATCTGGCCTACGCACAGGCCGAACAAGGCTTCATCAAGGGTGGCGTCAACCGGGTGATTCTGGCCACCGACGGCGACTTCAACGTCGGCACGGTCAACCAGCAAGCGCTGAAGACCACGATCGAAGACCACCGCAAGAGCGGCGTGGCGCTGACCACGCTGGGTTTCGGCCAAGGCAACTACAACGACGCCATGGCGGTGATGCTGGCCGATGCCGGCAACGGCAGCCACCACTATATCGACAGCCTGCAGGAGGGGCGCCGCGTGCTGGTCGACGAGATGTCGGCGACTTTGCTGACCATCGCGAAGGACGTGAAGATCCAGATCGAGTTCAACCCGGCGCAGGTGCAGGAGTATCGCCTGATCGGCTACGAGAAGCGCATGCTCAAGCGCGAAGACTTCAACAACGACAAGGTCGACGCCGGCGAGATCGGCGCCGGTGCCAATGTCACCGCGATCTACGAGATCACGCCGACCGGATCGACTGCCGCGCGCATCGACCCGTTGCGCTACGGCGATCACGCCGAGCCGGCCACGCGCGGCAACGAACTGGCCTTCCTGCGCCTGCGTTACAAGCTGCCGGGGCAGTCGCAGAGCAAGCTGATCGAACGACCGATCGCCGCGCAGCCCGAATCGCGGCCGAGTGAACGACTGCGCTATGCCGCCGCGGTGGCCGCGTTTGCCGACGCCTTGCGCGGTGGCAAGTACCTGGATGGTTTCGATTACCAGCAGATCGCCCGACTCGCCCATGGCGCGCGCGGCAACGACGTCGATGGCTACCGGGCCGGCTTCGTGCAGTTGGTCAAACTGGCCGAAGGCCTGGCGACGCCGGGTCAACCAGCCCGCAACACCGCCATCCGGTGAGCATTCCGACCCCGTCGCGTGGATCGCAGCGATGATCGCAGCCAACCTCCCTGCTGCCCTCTTCCCCCGCTGCAGGCACGCGGCGGGGTTGGAACCCACCCTGCCCGAGCCACGCAACCTACCCGATCAACTGCGATTTGGCTTACCCTCGCACCCCATGGATGCTGCGGTCGACCCCGATGCGGTGCTTATGCTGGCTTATGCACACGGCGATCTTGCCGCGTTCGAGGCGCTGTATGCGAAACATCGCGGCATGCTGTATCGGTTCCTGCTGCGCAGCGTGCGCGATCCGCATCGCACCGACGAGTTGTTCCAGGAAACCTGGAGCCGGGTGATCAGCGCCCGCGCACGCTACCAACCGCAGGCGAAGTTCAGCACCTGGTTGCTGCAAATCGCGCATAACCTGATGATCGACGGGCTGCGCCGCCAGCGTCCGATGGCCGGCAGCGACGAAGCCGAAGTGGTGCTGGCGCAGGTGGCCAGCCCGGAGCGCGAACAACCCGATCATGCGCTGTCCGAGTTCGAGCGTCGGCGCAATCTGCAGCGCGCCATCGAACAGTTGCCGCAGGAACAACGCACCGCCGTGCTGCTGCGGCTGGAGCAGGAACTCAGTCTGGAGGAGATTGCCACGGTGACCGGCACCGGCCGCGAAACAGTGAAATCGCGCCTGCGCTACGCCATGACCCGCCTACGTGAAGTGTTGACCGAATGACCACGCCCTTGCCACCGACCGACCCGTCCACCGCGGACGACAAACTGCCCGGCGAAGCCGAGCTGGTCGCGCTGTACCGGCACCTGCCGCAGAGCGAGCCAGGCCCGGCGCTGGATGCGGCGGTGCTGCGGGCTGCGGCGCAGGCGCTGGAAGAAGACGACAAGCCGCTGGTCGAGCGACGCCGGGGGCCACGCGAGTCGGGCGACTGGGTGCATCCCACGTCCCGTTCCGCCGCCCGCTCGCGAGCCATCGCTTCGGTCGAATCAGGCTCGCACCGTCGCCGTCGACACGTCCCGCGCTGGGTGGTTGCACTGGGCAGCGCAGCCAGCCTGGTGCTGGTCGCCGGATTGGCCTGGCACATGCGCGCCATGCCCACATCCGGCCCCGAGGCTGTGGCAGCCACCGATGCCGCCGGCGCGATGCAGGCGTCGGCACCCGCCACCCCACCCGACGCGCCAGAGACAAGTCAGGCGCGGCAGTCCGCGCTGACCAGCTCCGCGGAGACACAGGATCTTGCGCCCATGCGAACGAAAAAGCAGGCAAACCATCTACCGCCAGCAGCCCTGCCGGGACTGAAGCCCATCGCGCCCGCGTCGGCAGCCCCACCGTACAAATTGAGCGACAAGCCGCTCGCGCACGACGATGCCGCGACCATGAACGCCACGCGCAGAGCCGTGCTCGAAAAGCGCGCGGCATCGGCACCGAAACAGGCCGCAGCCAAGTTCTCGGCCGCCCCGCCCCCTCCGCCTGTCATGGAAGTCTCGCTGAGCGCGCCTCCCGCCGGCCCGGCAAGCAAAGACAACTTCACCGCCGCTCACCCCGACGACACGCCGGCACAGGAATTGGCCAAAATTGAATTGCTGGTGCAACAACACCACGAAGCCGAAGCCAGGCAGCGCCTGCAGGCGTTTCGCCTTGCCCATCCACAATGGGATATCCCGGAGGACCTGCGCAGACTTTCGGGCGAACCGTGAGCGGGTATCGAAAGCCTCAATCGACCGTCATCCCGGCGGAAGCCGGGATCCAGCGACTCCAGCTCGTCGAGTTCAGACGGCACGGGATTCCAGCTTTCGCTGGAATGACGGAGAAAGTTCAAGTGAATCGAGGCTCCCGTGAGTGAGCGCCTCTCGACCCTGACGGCAACATGCCGGCACGAGGAGGAGATCAAGAAGAGCCGTTTCCTCGCCATCGCCGGCCCGGTCGCATCGGGTGAACAGGCGCTGGGTTTCGTGCGTGACGTATCCGACCCCGATGCCACCCACAACTGCTGGGCCTACCGCATCGGCCTGGACTACCGCTTCAACGACGATGGCGAGCCCGGTGGCACGGCGGGGCGTCCGATCCTGCAGGCGATCGAGGGCCAGGGCATGGACCGTGTGGTGGTCGTGGTCACGCGTTGGTACGGCGGCATCAAGCTCGGTGCCGGCGGCCTGGCACGTGCCTACGGTGGCACCGCCGCCGAATGCCTGCGCCAGGCCGAACGCGTGGCGATCGTGGCCACGGCGCGGCTCAGCGTGCAAGTCGAGTTCGCCGAGCTGGGTCTGCTCAAGGCCCGCATCAAGGAATTGCAAGCCGAAGTCGAACAGGAACACTTCGGCGCCGACGGCGTGGCACTGCAACTGTGCGTGCCGGACGACCGCGTCGAAGCGGCCACCACCCTGATCAGCGACATCAGCCGCGGCCGCAGCACGGCCCGCAGACTGGATTGACGCCACGCGTAGGGCGGGCTCCGCCCGCCGATCCGGCACAAAGTGCCGGCGAGAGAATCGCGCTGCGGAAGCACTGGAGGTTCTGTTCTGCACACCCCCGAACAAAACACGAGGATTGAATAAGCCGTGCCACGCCCCACCTAGGTTTGCTCGGCCCGCGTCCAGGCGGTACCCGCGCCATTCCCCAGCAGCCTGCGAGAATTCATGAGCCACACCACGGCCGACACGCCCCGCTCCGCCCGCCGTATCGGCGCCCTGCGCGGACTCTGGCCCTTCATCAAACCGCATCGCAAGCTGGCGATTGGCTGGCTGGTGTTCCTGGCGCTGTCCTCGGGTGCCTCCCTGAGCCTGCCACTGGCGTTTCGCTACATCATCGACAAGGGTTTCGGCCACGCCAGCCACACCGCGATCAACGAGACATTCATCGCCCTGTTCGGCGTGGCCCTGGTGCTCGCCGTCGCCACCGCAGCCCGTTACTTCTGCATCACCTTGCTTGGCGAACGCGCGCTGGCCTCGCTGCGACAGACGCTCTACGCACAGGTGATCCGACTCGACGTCGGCTTCTTCGAGCGCAGCCGCGTGGGCGAGCTGCTGTCGCGCCTCAGCGCCGACACCGAAGTGGTGCAGGCGCTGATCGGCTCCGGCGTGTCGGTGGCGTTGCGCAGCGCGGTGATGCTGATCGGCGCCGCCGTGGCGATGGTGTGGACTGCACCGTCGCTGGCCGGACTCACCGCGCTGGTCATTCCGGCGGTCATGCTGCCGATTCTCGTCTTTGGCAAACGCGTGCAGAAGCTGTCGCGGGCCAGCCAGGATCGCCTGGCCGACGCTGCCGCCATCGCCAACGAAACACTCAACGCCTCCACCGCGGTGAAAGCCTACGCCCGCGAAGACATCGAGAGCACGCGCTACAGCAGCGCCATCACCCGCGCGCTGGCCACCGCACGGCGACGCATCGGCATGCGCGCCTTGCTCACGATGGCCGTGATCGTGCTGGTGTTCGGTGCGATCACCCTGGTGCTGTGGGCCGGCGCGCGTCACGTGCTGGCCGGCACGCTGGACCCCGGTGTGCTCGGGCAGTTCGTGCTGTATGCCGTTTTTGCTGCCGGCTCGGTGGCCGGACTGTCCGAAGTGTGGGGTGACGTGCTGCGCGCGGCCGGTGCGATGGAACGTCTTGGCGAACTGCTCGACGAACGCGCCGAGATCGTCGACCCGATCCCGCCACGCACCCTGCCGCGTCCGGTCAGTGGCGCGTTGAGTTTCGACCAGGTCAGTTTCCACTATCCAACCCGTCCGGACGCGGCCGCGCTGCACGACTTCACCCTCGACGTGCGTCCCGGGGAAACCGTGGCGCTGGTCGGCCCCTCCGGGGCGGGCAAGAGCACGGTATTCTCGCTGCTGCTGCGCTTCTACGATCCGCAGCGCGGCAGCATCAGCATCGACGGCATCGACCTGCGTGCCGTGACGCTCGCCGACCTGCGCGGCGCCATCGCCCTCGTGCCGCAGGAAACCGTGGTGTTCAGCGGCAGCGCCACCGACAACATCCGATTCGGCCGCGACGGCGCCAGCGACGAGGAGGTGCGCGAGGCAGCCCAGGCTGCCGAAGCGCACGACTTCATCAGCAACCTGGACAAGGGTTACGACGCTGAAATGGGCGAACGCGGTGTACGCCTGTCCGGTGGCCAGCGTCAGCGCATCGCGATCGCCCGCGCGATCCTGCGCGATGCCCCGCTGCTGCTGCTCGACGAAGCCACCTCCGCGCTCGACGCGCAGTCCGAAGCGGCGATCCAGCAAGCCCTCGAACGCCTGGAGAAAGGTCGCACCACCCTGGTCATCGCTCACCGCCTTGCCACCGTGCAACGCGCCGACCGCATCGTGGTGCTGGACGGCGGCCGTATCGTGGCGCAGGGCACGCACGCGAGCCTGCTGGCCGAGGGTGGCTTGTATGCGGAGTTGGCGCGGTTGCAGTTCGTCGCCTGAGGATCGCGGCAGACCTGCAGCAACCCACGCGTTAATCTCTTGAGTCTATACGCCGCCCATTGAACGCCATGTCCATCGTCCTGACTCCCTTCGCCCGCACCCGACTGTTTCCGCGCAAAGACAGACGACGCAGCGCTATCCAGGATTGCAGCGCCGAGGAGTTTGAGCAGCGCCTCAACGACGAGGCGCCGCTCGAGGTGCTGCAAGGCTATGCGCCGTTCTGCCGCCTGCACGTGCACCGCAACTGGACCAGCACCCGCTGCACCGCCGTGCCCATCACGGAGGCCAACCGGCAGCTGCTTCGCTCGGCTTATGAAGCGCGCAGCACGGAAGAGCTGCCAGTGCTGGTGCGCTGGTTCGAAGGTATCGACCCGCCGAAGGCGAACTATCTGTTGCCGATACTCTACAGTCGTGAACAACTGGCGAAGGAAGGCTCGCCCATCGACGCCAACTGGGGCGTGGTCGGTTGCCTCTACACCGCCGAACCGGCCGAGATCCCGATGGTGCCGATCACCATGCTGCGCAACGCGCTGGGCGTGGACGAAGGCGGCTCCGGGGTGCCACTGGAGCGCGAATCGTACCGTCGCAGCGTGGAGTTCTGGGAACGGCACGCGAACTGGCGCGGCTGAGTCCGGAATGGCGGGTCGGCGCTTTTTCGCGGCAGGGATCCTCAACACGGGGACATGTCGGGCGAAAAGGCGGACTGGCACGTGCAGCAGAAGAATTGGCGATCAGCAAACTCGATGACACGACGTCCACCTTCATGAACCGCCGCCGACGCAAGGCCACGAATCGCGGCTGATTTCACGCGTTCCTCCCGGACCGGATGTTCCCATGGAAATCGTGCAAATCCGCTCGGCGCGGTACCGCAGATACGCATTCGAACTGATCCTGCGCTAGCTGGCGCCAGTCCCTCGCACTTGAACGTTCCAAGGAGTACACGATGATCAAACGCAGCCTTCCCTTGCTGATTGGCCTGACCGTTTGCGGCGCCGCCGCGGCGCAAGTAGCCCCTGCCACCAACCAGTCAGTGGCACCCACGGCCCAGACCATGACCACCGTCACCACCTGGAGCACTGAACCACCAGCTGGCGCGCTCAGCGAAGAGGCGATCAAAGGCGCCATCGCCAGCGCCGGCTACAAGGAAGTGAAAGGCCTTGAGTTCAAGGACGGCGTCTGGCGCAGCAAGGCCCGAGGCGGCAACCACAAATGGGTGAAAATTGCCGTGGGGCCGGTGAACGGCACGGTGTACCCGGCCGATGCACCCTCCAACCTCAACAAGGACGAGATCAGCGCCAAGCTCGCCGCAGCCGGCTATCAGAACATCACCGATGTCGAATTCGACGATGGTTTGTGGAGTGCTGACGCAAAGAACGCCCATGGCGACGATGTCGACCTGCTGGTCGATCCGAATGACGGGCAAGTCATCGCCAAATCCCAAGATTGACCTCACCCGTCACGTGCCCTGGATGGCGTACAGCTGATTGCCACTCATCCGTCCGGCAGGAATACGCACCAGCCAGACGGGTGAGTGGCGTCATCATTCCGAGCCACCCTGCGGCCTATCGCGGCGATTGAAAGAATCAAATGGCCTGCGCGCCTCGTTGCGGGCAGACTGGGGCGACGCACTCCTCCTCCCTCCCCCGTCAGCCCCAGAGGAAAGCAGCCATGTCAGATTCCCCGAACAAGCCCAAAGGCAGTTCCACCACCGGTTCCGGTGCTCCCGCCATCAGCGATCGAAACTCGCTGACCATCGGCCCTAACGGCCCGATCCTTCTGCATGACGTGCACTTTCTCGAACAAATGGCGCACTTCAACCGCGAGAAGGTGCCTGAGCGGCAGCCGCACGCCAAGGGCGCCGGCGCGTTCGGTGTACTGAAGATCACCGAGGACGTCTCCGCCTACACCAAAGCCGCCCTGTTTCAAAAGGGCACATCCACCGACATGCTGGCGCGGTTCTCGACGGTGGCCGGCGAAATGGGCAGCCCGGATACCTGGCGCGACGTGCGCGGCTTCTCGCTGAAGTTCTATACCGAAGAAGGCAACTACGACCTGGTCGGCAACAACACGCCGATCTTCTTCATTCGCGACCCGATCAAGTTTCCGCACTTCATCCGCAGCCAGAAGCGCCTGCCGGATTCGGGCCTGCGCGACAACCACATGCAATGGGATTTCTGGACCAGCAACCCGGAGACCGCACACCAGGTCACCTATCTCATGGGCGAGCGCGGCTTGCCGCGTACCTGGCGGCACATGCAGGGCTATGGTTCGCATACCTACATGTGGATCAACGCCGCCGGCGAGAAGTTCTGGGTGAAGTACCACTTCCACACGCGCCAGGGCATGGCGTTTTTCAGTAACGCCGAAGCCGCCACGATGGCAGGCCAGGATGCCGACTATCACCGACGCGACCTGTTCGAGGCGATCAAGCGCGGCGAGCATCCCGTGTGGGACCTGTCGGTGCAGGTGATGCCGTATGCCGAAGCGAAGGACTATCGCTTCAATCCGTTCGATCTCACCAAGACCTGGTCGCACAAGGACTACCCGCTGATCAAGGTCGGCGCGATGACCTTGAACCGCAATCCGGAGAACTTCTTCGCGCAGATCGAACAGGCAGCCTTCTCGCCGGGCAATACCGTACCCGGCATCGGGCTGTCACCGGACAAGATGCTGCTCGGCCGCGCGTTCGCCTACGCCGACGCCCAACGCAACCGTATCGGTACCAACTTCCACCAGTTGCCCGTCAACCAGCCCAAGGTGCCGGTGAACACGTACATGTTCGACGGCCAGATGACTTATCACCACAGCGGCAACGCGCCGGTGCATGCACCGAACAGCGGTGGCCGCGGCTGGTCGGATGAAACCGGCCCGGTAGCGGACGGCTGGGAAACCGACGGCGAAATGGTGCGCAGTGCCTATACCTTGCACGCCGAGGATGACGACTTCGGCCAGGCCGGAACTCTGGTGCGCGAAGTCTGGAACGACGCCCAACGGGCGCAATGCGTCGAACAGGTCGCCGGCAGTCTGCTCGGCGGTGTCCGCAGCCCGGTACTGGAACGTGCTTTCGATTACTGGAAGAGCGTCGACGCCGGCCTGGGCCAGCAGATCGAACAGAAGGTCCGCGCCGGCAGCGCAAAGAAGCCCGTGGAAGGGATCGGCGAAGGGTAAGTTCGGCACGAGGACAAGGCGGAATACTTCGGCTCGTCGGAATGCCTCGCCCTTGTCAACTCTCTTCGGTACCGCATCCTTGCGCCGTGGTACCGTTTTCCCGGGCACGCGACACCCAAGAACGAGGGGCGGACATGAGAGATTTCCGGATGGTCTTGGCAGCGTTGTGCCTGGCCTTGGTCGTGTCGGCCGGTTGCGACCGTACCCAGAAGCGTGAGGAGGCAATCAATCGGGGCGAGGGCCAGGTACAAACAGGCGCGCTCCAATGTCGGCAACTGAAGGGAAAGTGGCTGGGCGATCCCCGAGGCTGCAGGATCACGCCGTCGACCTGCACTGCGATAGGCGGTTCGTGGGACAAACACACCGGCTGCACGACAGCTACCTCGGCACATGATGGCTGCAGCAACACCAGCGGTGTTGCCGCAGCGAACGGCCAGTGCGTGATCGCGGAACTCTCCGCGATCGATCTCGACGCTGCATGGACATGTCAGGCTGCCCAAGGTCAATGGCTGGCAGATACGGGCCACTGCAGGATGACAGCGCACCTGTGCGCGCAATCCGCTGATACGGTGTGGCGACCGGGCATCGGATGCGAAATGCCGTCAACGGCAGATCAATGCATCGGCCTGGACGGACTTCATGTGATCGATGGCCGATGCATACTGACCGATCTGTCCCGAGAGGATCTGGAAGGCAATGAGGAGCTCGAGAGAGCACGCAGCAAGTTGAACCAGTAGATCGCCCTGCTCTCTTGCCGCTTTGGGCATGCACATCAAGGCCCATCCGTGGGTGAAACAAATCTCCATTGGAGTGCGCTTGGTGCTTCAGGCGCAAAGTGGACGTCAGCTCACATCGGTCGACTTCAACGTCTTGGCGTCTGCCACTACCGGAAGAGCATCGACGCCAAGACGCCTAAACAGATCCGGCAGAACTTTTGCGCCGCCGCCACGGCGAAACCCAACGGGCGCATGGGCGAGATTGAGCCGCCCGTCAGTGAGTGGTAGAGGTAGTCAAGCGGACCCGACTACCTCCAACCTGTCAGGTCGATGCTGTCCGCTCCTAGCGAATGGCGGAGGTGGTCGCGGGTGCCGCTGCCGGTTCCACGTCGAGCTTGAGATGGTCCATGCCAAACAGCCCCCAGATGAGCAGCAACGTGACAACGATGCCAACGATCCAGGCCCAGGGATGCCCTTTCTTCCTGGCTGCGGCCGGATTGCTGATGGGGGCGGGATTGCTACCGCGAGGTAGGCTTCGGGGGTCGATCATGGTCAGGCCCTCTAGTTGGTTTTGCTTGACCTCGGATCATAGCGTGGAGGTGGTCTTTTTATGGTGAAGGCGACGGGCAGAAACGTGGTTTCTGAAGTGAAGGGCACAGACTTGAATTCGTCACCTTCGCGGAGGCGGAGCATCCGGAAGTCTTTGGTGCTCACTGAAGACCAGAGGCACTGGATTCCTGCGTCCGCACGAATGACGAAATAGCGCGCCTCTGCGCTCCAATCAGGGCCGATCGTTCCTGACGTCATCGCTTGTCCTCAAGTTTCGCCCTAAACCATATGCTCCACGCCTTGCGGCAGGCTCACCCAAGCGTGCTTGCGGTCTTCGTACACCGAGGAGGTGGGTGCGGGGAAGGATGGATCCCCGAAGGCACCGACCGGGATGACAATGGTCTGCTCCGTGCCTTCGATCGTGTAATAGATGGTCGAACCGCAATGGGGACAGAAGTTGAACGTGGCTCGCCCCCCTTCATCCCCGACCCGCACGAACTGCTTCGCGCGTCCCGTGACAATCACCGCGTTGGCCGGAAACCGCGCCTGCACGCCAAACACGCTGCCCGTCCGGCGCTGGCAGGCGAGACAATGACAGACCGAGACGCGGATTGGCTCGACCGAAGTTGTCGCGACCAATTGGCCGCAAGAACAGGAAGCAGTGCGCGAAGGCATAGGCGGCTCCTGGGTGACGAGGATGGACATTCTTGGAGTTGATACAGGGCCTCGCCTGTCACGCTTGCGGAGCGCATGTCGTGACAGACGTTCGTTCGACTACATTGAAGTCGAAGAAACTGTTCCGGACGTCAATTTTCTCGCCAAAGAGTGGGACCAAGTGAACTCGACCCCATTCTCGGCCCCTATTGCGCTGGTACCGGGCGGAATTCGCCTTGTCGTTCGGTGGCCACGCTGACGAGATAGATGGCAACCCACGCGGCAGCAAAGCCCGGGATGATTTCGTAGACGCCCGGACCGCCCAGGAAACTCGCATTCCAGCCCATCGCAATCCACGCCATCACGGTCAGCGCACCAACCACCAGGCCGGCGACCGCTCCTGCACCGGTCATTCGCCTCCAGGTGAGCGCCAGAATGATCAGCGGACCGAACGCTGCGCCGAAGCCGGCCCAGGCGTGGCTGACCAGGCCAAGCACCTTGGACCCTGGATCCCATGCGATCACGACCGCAACGATGCCGACCAGCAACACGCTCAGGCGACCGACCAGTACCGCTTCCTTCTCGCTCGCATGCCTGCGCAGGAACAACCGGTAGAAGTCCTCGGTCAACGAGGATGAGGCCACCAGCAACTGACTGGAAATCGTACTCATCACGGCCGCAAGCAATGCCGCGAACAGGAAGCCGGTGACCAGCGGATGGAACAGCAGGTCCGCCAGCAGGATGAAGATCGTTTCCGGGTCCGCAACCTCAATCCCGTTGCGCACCGCATAGGCACGCCCGAATATGCCAAGGCTGAGTGACCCGATTACCGAAATCACCATCCACGACATGCCGATGTTGCGCGCTCTGGGAACTTCCCTGATGGAGCGGATGGCCATGAAGCGCACGATGATATGCGGCTGTCCGAAGTAGCCCAAGCCCCACGCGATGGCCGACAGAAACCCCACAACCGACAGCCCGGAAAACCAGGACAGATAGTTCGGGTCCACCGTCGCGAGCGTGGCCGACGCCTGTTCCAGGCCACCGCCGCCCGATCCGAACAGCACCACCACGGGCATGATGATCAGTGCCAGCATCATGATCACACCCTGGCAGAAATCGGTAAGGCTGACCGCCAGAAAACCCCCAATCACGGTGTACACCAGCACCACCGCAAGCGTCAGCGTCACGCCTGTGGCGTAGGTCGTGATCGGACTGAACTGCAGTACGGAACTGAACGCGCTTTCGGCAAGCTTGCCACCCGCCACCAGACCCGAGGCCGTGTACACGGAAAAGAACACCACCACGATCACCGCGGAAACGACGCGCAATGCCATCGCCCGGCTGGGAAACCGGTTGGCGAGAAACTGCGGGATGGTCAGGCTGTTGTCGTAGCGCTCGGTCTGCTCGCGCAGCCGCGGTGCGACCACGATCCAGTTCACCAACGCGCCCAAGGTCAGGCCGATTCCGATCCAGGCCGACACCAGACCGCTGATGAACAGCGCTCCGGGTAATCCCAGCAGCAACCAGCCACTCATGTCCGAAGCCCCGGCAGACAGCGCCGCCACCGCCGGTGATAGCTTGCGTCCGCCGAGGATGTACTCCTCCGAAGACGAGGTCGAGTTGCGGTAGGCGTAGAAGCCGATAGCCAGCATCAACGCGAAATAAAGCCCCAAACTGATCCAGACACCAATCGCCATAAAACTCCGGTTCCAACAGTCACGAGTTTGCACCCATAACCTGTCAGTCAATCACATCGGGTGTGACACAAGCAAATTTCGGAAGATAGGTGCCACTCTTTCAGACACCAGGTTCCAGCCGGATGTATTCCCGCACACGTGCGCGCACGCCGTGGCAGGATCGCGACAATCGAGCATCGCATGACCCGCGCAAAAGGCTGATCAGACACCTCGAATTTCGCTCGCGCTCGGCCGCTCTCGGTCGTGGCGCGCGCTGGCAAACGAGGAATCAGGTTCGAATGATGCTGACTCGAGTGTAAAGTCCAGCCGTTCGTCCGTGACACCTTTGCGGACAGCCCCATTCTCGGTCAGGCCACGAACGATTGACTCAACTCGCCAGCCAGTCCCGACCTGACGAACCAGACGCAAGCGGCCAGGTTCACAACAACGGTCACCCAAAACATGAACTGGAACGACTGCTTCATCGTCTTGTGCCGGAACTGCTGCTGGGCAACGAGCGCGCCGGGCCAGCCGCCAAGCAGAGCTGCGATGTGCAGATTGCTCTCAGGCACGCGCCTGCGACCATTTTGCGCGGCAGCTTTGTCCCATCCATACAGCAGATACGAGAGCACGCTGGCGCCCCAATAGATTCCCAGCAGCGGGACCGGAAGCGCACCACTTGCGTACGCAAGTGAGGCCAACGCAAGCACACAGGCCCCCAACGCACCGCGCGACACGCGCGAAGGAGGCCGAACCGCCTTGACCTTCGTCCCCGCGGGGCGAATCTGCTGTGCCTTCGTGCGGCCGCGATCATCAACTACTGGCAAATACGAGATGAGGTCGCCCACAGCGGGCCGACGGATTCGACCCTGGAACTGGCTGATGTGAACGAAGGCGCGAGTGCCTCCACCGTTGGGGACGACGAAGCCAAACCCCTTCTCATCGTTCCACTCAGTGATCCGACCCGCAAATCGCATGAATGCCTCCGCTCCAAGACCAGGGTCACGCTCACTGTCTCACTGCAGCAAGCAATCCTGACCCCTATCGGTTGTGCCTGTCGTTTGCGGCCTCAAACTGGCTGGCGAGTGTGCGACCGCCTGGAAGGCCGAAGCAGACCAAGACCAGCCCAAGGGCATCCAACTTCCTCAGTCCAGAACATGAAGAGTCAGAGACACCTGGGCTCTACCCATAATATCTCTGACCACTTTTGCTCGCATTCACCTATCCTGCGTCCCTGAATCGCCCCGCGCGCCAACTCAAAGCTCAATGCAATCAAACCGCCGATCCGCCTCGACCTCGGCGTCGTAATCCACGTCGTCCCGATCAAACCCGAACAATTTCAGGAACTCGTGCTTGTAGCCGGCGTAGTCGGTGATCTCGTGCAGGTTTTCGGTGGTGACGGTGGGCCAGATCGTCCGGCAGGGAACCTGCACGTCGTCGCGCAGTTCCCAATCATCCAGGCGCAGGCGGCCTTCATCGTCGGTTTCCGGTGCCACGCCATCGGCGCGGTACAGCCGATCGTGGAACAGGCGGTTGGCCTGCTCGATCGGGTTTTCGTGGATGCCCTTCTCTTTCATGATCTTGAAGGCGATCGACACGTACAGCGGGATGACCGGGATCGCGGCGCTGGCCTGGGTCACGACGGACTTCATCACGCCGACATAGGCTTGCAGCCCCGGGTGACGGCTGTTGAGTTCCTTGGCGGTGTTGTCCAGGTGCTGCTTGGCCTGGCCCAGGGTGCCGTGCCAGTACATCGGCCAGGTGATCTCGGTACCGATGTAGCTGTAGGCAATCGTCTTGGCCTGGTCGGCCAGCACGCCGGCCTTGCTCAGCGCGTCGATCCACAGCGCCCAGTCTTCGCCGCCCATGACAGTGACGGTGTCCTTGATTTCCTGCTCGGTGGCCGGCTCGACGCTGGCTTCGATCACGGTGTCCTTGTTGGTGTCGACCGAGGTGTTGTGGAAGGGTTCGCCGATGGTCTTCAACGCCGAGCGCACCACCTCGCCCGTGTCGGGCAACTTGCGCACGGGCGAGGCCAGCGAGTAGACGACCAGGTCGATCGGGCCGCCCATCTCGTTCTTGATGATCTCGATCGCCTTGGCCCGGGTTTCGTGGGCGAACGCGTCGGCGTTGATCGACCTGCTGTACAGGCCAGCCGCCTTGGCCGCCTTGTCGAACGCGGCGGAGTTGTACCAGCCGGCGGTGCCGGTCTTGGTATCGCTGCTGGGCTTCTCGAAAAACACGCCGAGCGTGGCGGCGCCGTAGCCGAACGCGGCGGTGATCCGCGAGGCAAGGCCATAACCGGTCGATGCGCCGATCACCAGCACGCGTTTCGGGCCCTTGTCGGCCACGTGACCGGCAGCCTTGGTGATCTCGATCTGCTCGAGCACGTTGCGCTCGCAGCCAACCGGATGGGCGGTGATGCAGATGAATCCACGGACTTTGGGTTTGATGATCACTCGGGCAGCTCCTGCACAGGGTTCGGCAATTCGCCATATTAACCAAGGCGACGGCCATGCGCTGGCGTAGGGCCGCACCACGCACACCGCACCAAGAAAGAGCCCCGCATGGAATGCGGGGCTCAATGTTTGCGGAACTGCTCTGCCGGGAGGATCAGGCGGTGGCTTCAGCGGCCTCCACCGCGGAGGCCTGGAGCCCCTTTGGCCCCTGGGTCACTTCAAACTTCACCCGCTGGCCTTCCTGCAAGCTGCGGAAGCCCTTGCTGGTGATGGCCGAAAAATGGACGAACACGTCCGCTCCCCCGTCCTCGGGTGCGATGAAACCGAAACCCTTGGCGTCGTTGAACCATTTGACCGTACCGAAACTCATTGCGTGAACCTCTGGATCCATGGAGTGGTGCGCCAGCATGGGTGCGGCTGTTCCCCCCGGCTCGCCGCGCTGACCCATGGAAAAGTAACAAGAGGTGAAGCCTGAATGCAATACGAATATGTCTGGTTGGCGAGCAGAGACGCCAAAGGTGGTCACGGATTGGCCATTCGGGCCAAGATGCGCGGCACCTCGGCCGTGGCGGCGGCCAGGTGCGCGAAGATCTCCTCGATGCTGATTTCATCCTCGTCGCCACAGCCCGCGGCAAAATTCGCGACCAGCGCCAGGCAGGCGTATTCAAGTCCGAGCTCGCGCGCCAGCACGGCTTCCGGCATACCCGTCATGCCGACCAGGTCGCAACCATCGCGCTTCATGCGGGCAATCTCTGCCCGGGTCTCCAGACGCGGCCCCTGGGTGGCGCCGTAACAACCGCCGTCGATGATGCTGACCCCGGCCGCCCGCGCCGCAGCCAGCAACTGCTGGCGCAGCGATTCGGTGTAGGGCTCACTGAAGTCGATGTGCTTCACCTCGGCACCTTCGACATCGCAGTAGCTGGTGTAACGGCCATGGGTATAGTCGATCAGCTGGTCAGGGACCACGATCGCCCGCGGTCCCATGTCGCCCCGAATACCGCCCACGGCATTGACCCCGACGACGCGACGCGCGCCAAGCTGGTGCAGCGCCCACACGTTGGCGCGGTAATTGACCCGGTGCGGCGGCAGGCTGTGGCTTTCGCCATGGCGGGCCAGGAAGGCCACCCGCATGCCGGCAAAATCCCCCAGCACCACGTCGCCCGAAGCGGCGCCATATGGCGTATCCAGCGCCCGCCGCGTCGTGTTTTCCAGTCCCGGGAATTGGTACAGGCCGCTGCCGCCGATGACGGCGAGGTCGATGGACGTTGGCTCAGCATGAGACATTGTTGTGGTCCGGATCCATAGGGTGGTCGAGCGCCCGGGCATCACCGCAATGCCGATACCCGGTGTAGGAGCGCACCCTGTGCGCGAGCTCTCTCGTGACGTGACGGAAAGACATCGCGCACAGGGTGCGCTCCTACAATGTGTTGTCTTCCTTCAACGCATAAATCCCCGGCAAATTTCTGCCTTGCTCGTAATAATCCATGCCGTAACCAAACACGAAACGATCAGGCAGTTCGACGCCGTTGAAATCGGAGGCGACACCTTCGATCAGACGATCGTGCTTCTTGGTGCACAGGCTGGCGATATAGACTTTTTTCGCGCCGCGGCGATAGCAGTCGTCGCGCACCTCTTTCAGCGTGTGGCCTTCGTCGAGGATGTCGTCGACCAGCAGCACCACGCGGCCTTGCAGCGACACCATCGGCTCGCGCAGCCAGTGCAGCTCCTTGCCGGAGGTGGCACCACGGTACCGGGTGGCGTGGACGTAGTCGAACTCGAGGTCGGTGCGCATCGCCAGGGCCAGCTGTCCGGCAAAGATCAGTGCGCCATTCATCACGGTCAGGAAGACGGCGCGCTCGCCGTCCAGCGCCGCGTCGATGCGTTTGCCCATCGCCTGGATGACCGATTCCAGTTCGGTGCGATCATGCAGCAGATTCTGACTGCGCCAGGGCGTCGATCAATGCGGGGGTTGAAGTATTCATGCGGCTCCCTGTTCGGCGTTCAGCGCCGTGATGCGCGCGACAAAGCGGTCACGCTGTGGATTTTGCGCAAGACCGTCCCAGCTGGCGCCGACGGCGCCACGCAGGTTCGCCAGCGATTCGGGAAAGGGTCGCTCGACATCAGCCATGGAAGCCAGCGCCTCCTCGACCACGTCGGGAAAGCACGCCAGCACCAGATCACAGCCGGCATCGAGGTGCGCCCTCACCCGCTCGCCCACGCTGCCTGCAGCACCGGCAGCGGCCATGCTGATGTCGTCGCTGATCACTGCGCCGGCAAAACCCAGCTCCTTGCGCAGAATCTGTCCGATCCAGATTTTCGAGTAGCCGGCCGGCTGGCTGTCCACTGCCGGATAGGTGACATGCGCCATCATGACGGCTTCGACATGCGCCTCGACACATCGGGCGAACGGCAGCAGATCGTCGCGGCGAATCTCATCCAGGCTGCGCGGATCGATTGCCGCCATCTTGTGGGTATCTCCGCTGACCGAGCCATGCCCCGGAAAATGCTTGAGCACGGCCGCCATGCCGCCCAGATGCATGCCGCGCACATAAGCCTCGGCCAGCTCGGCGGTCACCGCGGGATCGGCGTGGAACGCACGCAGGCCGATGGCCGCATTGCCGCGCGCCAGATCTACCACCGGTGCAAAACTGAAATCGACCCCGCTGGCGCGCAGCTCACTGGCCATCACCCAGGCGTGCTCCTCGGCCAGGCGGATCGCCTCGTCGGCATCGCGCTGGTGGATCGCACCGATCGCAGCCAGGGGCGGCAGGCGCGTAAAGCCCTCGCGGAAACGCTGCACCGGGCCACCTTCCTGATCGACCGCGATCAGCAGATGGTCGCCGCCGGTGTCACGGATGGCGGCACAAAGCGCGCTCAACTGTTCGCGCGACGCGTAGTTGCGCGAAAACAGCAATACGCCGGCGACCGCAGCGGATTCGAGCCAGGCTTTCTCGTGCCTGGCCAGCTCCGGGCCGGCCACACCAATCATCAACATGCGGCATCCTCCGCGGCGCGTTCGGCCGGCGTCCACTGCCGGTAGGGATGCTCGATCAGGTTGACGTTGTAGTAGCGCGTCAGTGCACTCACCTCACGGCCCAGCCACGGCGGCCGCGGGAACGCGGCATCGACGGCGGGAAGCTCGACCTCGGCCACGATCAGACCCTGGTTGTCGCCATTGAATTCGTCGATCTCGAACAGGACACCATCCACGCGGACATGATGGCGGACCTTCTCCAGAACTCCATCGCAAAGCTCGCCCAGTAGCGCCTTGGCGTCCTCGACCGGAATCGGATAGTCGAACTCGGCTCGCGCGATGTCGGGAGTGGCTGCCTTGATGTTGAGCCAGGCTTGACCACCCGCCAGGCGCGCGCGAACCGACACGCGCGCAGCACCCTGGCGCAATGCCTGCGCGCCAATCAGATAGCCTTGCGCCATGGGCTTGCTGTGTTCGACGAGGCTGCGCCAGCTGTCATCGTTTACCAGGAATTTGCGTTCGATCTCGATGCCCATGCCGATCACCCGCGCTCGAACAGCGCGATCGACTCGACATGCGCGGTATGCGGAAACATGTCCATCACGCCGGCCGAACTCAACTTGAAGCCATGCTGGTTGACCAGGATACCCGCGTCGCGTGCCAACGACGCGGGATGGCAGGAGACGTAGACGATGCGGCGGGTCTGCTGGTGCGGGAGGTATTCGAGCACCTTGTCGGCGCCGGCCCGCGGCGGGTCCAGCAGCAACTTGTCCCACGGCTGGCGCGCCCACGCTGCCTGACGCTGATCCTCGAACAGGTTGGCGACATGGAACGCCGCATTGCTGATGCCGTTGCGCGCGGCGTTTTGCGCGGCGCGCTCGACCAGACCATGCTCGCCCTCCACCCCGACAACTTCCGCAACCCGGCGCGCAATCGGCAAGGTGAAGTTGCCCAGGCCGCAGAACAGGTCGAGGACGCGATCGGCGGGCTGGGGGTCGAGCAGCTCCATGGCGCGCGACATCATCAGCTGGTTCATGCCGGCGTTGACCTGTACGAAGTCGAGCGGCTCGAATTCCAGCTCCACATCGGCGTACCGGGGATCATCGCTGGCGATGCGAAACGCCAGGCGCGGGCTTTCCGGCCACAACGGATGCACGCTGCTGACACCGCCCGGCTGCAGGTAGATGGCGAAGCCGTGTTGCTGTCCAAATGACTTCAGCGCAGCCAGATCACGCTCGCCCAGCGGCTCCATGTGCCGGAACACCAGCGCCATCAGATCGTCGCCACCAGCAAATTCGATCTGCGGGATCGTGTCGACCGCATCCATCGTTGCGAGCAGTTCGGCGAGCAAACCCACCTTGGGGCCGAGCGAGGGATGCATCACCTCGCAACGCAGGATCTCGGTGACGAAGCGGGGGTTCTGCGCCTCGCGGAAACCGACCAGCACGCGACCCTTCTTGGCCACGTTGCGAACCGACAGCCGACCCTTGCGGCGGTAACCCCATGGCTCGGCGGTGAGCGGCGGCATCCAGGACTGCGGCGTGACCTTGCCGATACGCTCGAAATTCTCGGCCAGCACGCGCTGCTTGGCGGCGATCTGCGAGCTGGCATCCAGATGCTGCAGGGAGCAGCCGCTGCACTGCGAAAAGTGCTGGCACAGCGGCTCGACCCGATGCGGCGACGCGGTGAGGACTTCGACCACCTCGGCCTCGTCGAAATGACGATGGCGCTTGCGCAACCTCGCCATCACTTTCTCGCCCAGCAAACCCCCACTGACAAACACCGTCTTGCCGTCAATCCGGGCCACGCCGCGGCCATCGTGGCCGAGGTCGGTGATGTGGGCTTCGAACGGCTTGGCAGAAACGGTGTTGGAACGGGACATGGGCGCCAAAGGATGAAGGGTGGCCGCCCATTATCACAGATCGGCTGGTATGACGTTCAGTCGCCGCGGCACGCTCTTGTAGGAGCGCACCTTGTGCGCGACCGCTCTTCTGCGAACGGCGTCAGCCTTTTCGTTCCAACCCTTGGCCAAGGCGGCGCGAATCGGCCCTTTCCGGTCCGGGTGGCTAATCGCCGCCGCACGCTCTTGTAGGAGCGCACCTTGTGTGCGACCGCTCTTCTGCCAACGGCGTCAGCCTTTTTCGATCCAACCCTTGGCCAACGTGGCGCGAATCGGCCCTTTCCGGTCCGGGTGGCTGTTGGCGACACGGCTCTTCTGCGAAGAGCGTTCGCGCACAGGGTGCGCTCCTACACCTGCTTTTTCTGTCAGGCGCGGGCGGCATTCTGGTACTACCAGCCGGCGTCAGCCTTTTCGTTCCAACCCTTGGCCAACGTGGCGCGAATCGGCCCTTTCCCGTCCGGGTGGCTAATCGCCGCGGCACGCTCTTGTAGGAGCGCACCCTGTGCGCGACCGCTTTTCTGCGAACGGCGTCAGCCTTTTCGTTCCAACCCTTGGCCAAGGTGGCGCGAATCTGCCCTTTCCGGCCCGGGTGGCTGTTGGCGACACGGCCCTTCTGCGAAGAGCGTTCGCGCACAGGGTGCGCTCCTACACCTATTTTTTCTGCCAGGCGCCGGCGGCGTTCTGGTAGTACCAGCCAGCGTGGGCCTTTTCGATCCAGCCCTTGGCAAAGGTGGCGCGAATCTGCGACTCCCACTCCGGATGGTTGTTGGCGACGGCGATCTCGCGATACAGGGCGGCGCGATCGCGGTTTTCATCGGCCACTGCGGCGTTGGCCTGCGCGCGCAGGCTCAGCGGCACCTTGGATGCATCGTGCATGGCCACCATGCCATCGTGGGTGAAGCCCACGGCGCCACTGTCGAGCAACGTGCCCAGCACACCGCCGAAGCGCTGTTGCATGCGGCTGCGGATGGCTTCGGTGGCGCTGGTCTGGATGCGGATGTTGGGTGTATCGGCAGCTTGTGCGGCCGGAATCAGCAGGTCGAGCAGCATCGCCGAAGGATGACTGCCGTTGTTCTTCGGTGCCGGTGGCGGATCCTTCGGTGCCGGCTTGCTGTCGGGGCCGGCCTGATCCAGCACGTTGCCGATGAACTGGTCAGCCGCCTTCTGTGCCGCTGCCTCGGGAAAGTACACGTTGATCGTGACGCAGCCGACCAACGCCACGGCCATGGTGGTCAGGATGACGTAGACGAGCTTGCGCATGACTTGACTCCGTTGCGGGAAAATTGAAATGTGAATCAATGGATCTCGGGTGCCGTTCCGTGGATGGCGTCCTGCAGACGCTTCACCAGGGTGGGCCAGTCGACCTCGGACTGGTGACCAATGACCTGCAGGTGCGGCAGGCCACTGCCTTCAACGATAGTGTAGCCACCATCAGCCGGTTCCAGACCACTCATCTTGCACACGCTGCCGTGCAGCGTGCAATTGAGGCCGATCCGCTTGTAGCCGAAGGTCTTGAACAACTTCAGCACTGCCCCCTGCAAACCCGCGGCGATGCCGCCACCACCCACCGAGGTGAGGTTGTTCACCGCGCGCTGGCTGATCCGGCCGCCGCTGCCGGCCAACAGGCTGGCCTTGAAAGCCACCGGGTTCCAGTCGACCAGACGCAGGTTGTCGATCGAGCCATCCAGCCGCCCGGTGATACTGCCAAAATCGAACACGCTGGTGATCGCGCCCAGGTCCAACTGCTTCAGCGAAATATCGGCGTTCAAGGCAGGACTGCGCCCGAACGGCTGCTGCAAGGACAAGCGGGTGATGTCGACGAAACCGTCGAAGACGTTCGCGGTGAGGCCACCGTCGAGTACCAGACTGTCATCGACCCAGCGCAGGGAGGGCACCGCCCCTGCCAGCGTACCGGGGAACGCCGGCCAGCCCATGGCGCGGCTGAACGCGGCCATGTCGACGCCGGTGATCACCAGCGAGGTTGCCAAGCGCTGTCCCTTGCCGGCCGCCGGTTGCCAGTCGAACTGGCCAATGCGCAACTGGCCTTGCAATACCGGCACCTGCAGCGGTTGCTGCAGACTCAGCGTGCCATCGCGGCTTTGCCAATGGGATTGCGCCGCGCCGTTGTCGATCCGGTAGAACCTCAGGCTCTGCCAGGCCAGGGTGGTGGCGGGTCGCTCACCCTGCACGGCCCAGTCCAGACCACCGCGCAGACTGTCGATGGCCAGACGTCCGTCGGCATCTGCCAGGTCCAGTCGGTCCGTCTTGAAGGAAAAGCGGCGCGGTGTGTCCCCACGCAGCTCGAGGCTGGCGTCCAGCTCTCCCGCAATTTGCAGGCCTGGCAAACCCAGCGTATCCAGCCAGGCCTTTCCGTAACGGTCATAGGCCGCGGGGAAGCTGGCGTGCATGCGATCCAGCCGCAGCGTTTTCAGCGCGCCCTGGGCATCGAAAGCCAGTGCGCCGTCCAGTTGCAGTGCGTCGGCGTCATTGATCCGCAACCGACTCAATTCGACGGCCCCGCCCTGGGCGCGGGCATGCAGGTCCAGTTGAACCGGGTGGTCGGGCAACCTGGCGTAGATCGGACCGAGCAGGAGTTCGCCACCGCGCAGACTCGCGTCAAGATCGATCTGGACCGGACCCTCGGTCGAGTCGAGATTGAAACGCCCGCTTCCGCCGACCCCCTGGCCGGCCAGCGTGCCGGCGGGGGTATCGAAGCCCACCTTGCTCAGGCTGAACTGACCGGACGAACGCAAGCCCGGGTCGCGCATGTCCAGCGCCAACTCTGCATCCAGCTGCCCCCCGGTCGGACGACCGGACCACACGGTGCCGAGCAGCCCCTGCAACCAGCCTGCCGGCAGGTTGTCCAGGCGGATCTGGGCGTGGCTTGGCTGATCCAGCGGCAATGCGCCACTGATGCTGGTTTTGCCCTGCGACAGGTCGATCAGCAAGGTGTTGGCGGCCGGACTGATCCTGACCTGCATCTGCGCATCGCTGAGCGCTCCACCGGGGGCCCGGGCAAGTTTCACGTTGCCGTCCAGTGCCCATGCGAGCCGATCGTCGCGTCGCAGGCTGCCGGCAAGATCCACCGCCAACCGCCGCCAGCCCATCGACGGCACGTCCGCGCGATCGGCATGCATCTGCACGTTGATCGCCCCCGCGCCGTCATCAGCCAGCGTCAGGGTCACGCCCTGCAGGCTCACCCCCGGCATGCTGATCAGCTTCGCCGAAAGCGCCACATCCGCCCGCGCCGCCCCCGGCCAGAACAGGCCCAGCAGGAGTCCGCAGCACAGCAACAGATGGCTTGATGTCAGGCGCATGTCGGGCCATTCTGCCAAACTAAGATGAACGACAAGGATTTCGTCATGGATGAGCGTCCGGACACTACCTCGTTTCGCCCGACTCCGGCGGCCAATCCGCGTGTTCTGGTCGCCGACGATGATCCCGCCAGTTGCCGCTTTCTCGGCGACGGCCTGCGCTCGCTCGGTGCCACGGTGGAAACCTGCGTCAGCGGTGAAACGGCGCTGGCTCGGTCTCGCGCGGAGATCTTCGATCTGTTGCTGCTCGACTGCCGCATGCCCGATGGTGGAGCGTTGCACATCTTGACGCAATTGCGCGGGGATCCCGGGGCCAGCTCGGCGCAAAGTGCCGCCGTGGCCACCAGCGCCGAACTGGCGCCCGCAGACCGGCGCGGCCTGCTCGCCGCCGGCTTCAGCGAGGTATTGCTCAAACCTTGCAGCCTGGCCGACTTGCAGCGCGTGCTGTCGCTGGTCCATGCGGGCCAGCATCCGTGCGTGCTTGACGATGGCGCCGCCCTCTACAGCAGCGGCGATCCCACCACGATGCGCGCGCTGCGCCTGCTGTTGCACGACGAACTGACGCTGCTGCAACGGGAACTGGATGGACTCAGCCAGGATCTGGTTGCCTTTGCCGACCGCCTGCACCGGCTGCGCTCGTCATGCGGGTTCTGCGGTGCCACCAGCCTCGCCCAGCAGACCGTGCTGATGCAGCAGCAACTGTCGCGGGACGGCGCCACGCCCGCTGCACTGGCCAGCTTCCGCCGCGCGATCGTGGCGACGCTGAAGGCGCTTGAAGACTAGCGTGGCGCGTCGCCGCGTCGCGACACTGCCATGGACAGCACGCGCCAGGCACGCAGCTCGCCGCCACCCAGATGAAAGCGGATCACCTCGCGCATCAGGTTGCGCAGCGACTTGAGGCCACCACTCTCGGGCATGTGGTCGCGTGCAAGCGCCAGCAAATCGCCGCCGCGCAGGGCGTGCTGGCTGCCGGCGGCACAACGCACGGCACCCTGCTCGACCACGTAGCGATACCAGCCCTCCGGATCGATCGCCTCGCCCGTGTCGGCCTCATGCAGCAACTGCAGGCCATAACCGGTGGCATCCAGCAAGTCGCGCTCGAAACGACGCAGGCTCCAGCCCGGTGACTCCCCGGCGGCAAGACGCGACAAGGTGACGGCATAGGCCTCGAACAACGGCGGCAACGGGTCCTGTCTGCCGCTCAGACGCACCACCAGCTCATTGAGATAGAGCCCGGCCAGAGCGACATCGCCGCTCAGCCGCTGCGGCGCACCCACCGCCTCGACCGCGGTGAGCGTGGCCATCTCGCCACGCAGCAACAAACCCAGGGCCAGCGGCTGGAACGGCTCGAGCTGGGCACGCCGCAACCGCGAACGTTCGCCACGTACCCCGCGCGCCACCACACCAAGCCGGCCATGCTCACGCGTCAGGCATTCCAGCAACAGCGACGTCTCGCGATAGGCTCGCGCATGCAGCACGTAGGCAGGTTGCTGTTCGATGCGCATGAAAAGTCAGGAGTGAGGCATGAGAAGTGAGTAGCGAGAGAAAGCAGGAGCAGTGATGCTTCCCGTGTCATAACCCTGCTCTTCTTGCTTCCTGGTCCTTCTCTTACTCCTCACTCCTCAACTCACACTCCTAGTCGGTATACCCGAATTTCTTCAACATGTTCTCGTCGTCGACCCAGCCCTGGCGCACCTTCACCCACAGCTTCAGGAACACCTTGCGCTCGAACATGCGCTCCATGTGGCGACGGGCGCCTGAGCCGATCGCCTTCAGCTGGGCGCCGCCCTGACCGATCACGATGGCCTTCTGGCCGTCCCGTTCGACCCAGATGATGGCGTGGATCTCGGCGACGCCGTCGGGGCGATCGTTGAACTGCTCGATCTCCACCGTCGTGGCATACGGCAATTCCTGGTCCAGCCGCAGCATGAGCTGCTCGCGCACCATCTCGGCGGCGAGGAAGCGTTCACTGCGGTCGGTGACTTCGTCCTCACCGTAGATCGGCGCCTGCACCGGCAGGCGCTGCAGGATCGCCTGCTCCAGCTCCTTCAGCCCCTGCTTCTTCAACGCGCTGACATAGTGGACTTCGTCGTAGTGGTGTTTTTGCATGAGCTCGGCCACGAAGGGCAGCATCACGGTCTTGTCCTTGTTGAGGTCGACCTTGTTGATCACCAGCAGACGCGGCGCGGACTGCTCCACCAGGGCGGTATACAAGGCCTCGTCCTCGTCGGTGAAGCGGCCGGCCTCGATCACCTGCACCACCAGATCCACATCGCTGATCGCCGAACGCGCGGCGCGGTTGAGGCTGCGGTTCATGGCCCGTTTGGCGCCCCGATGCAGGCCCGGCGTATCCACGTACAGGATCTGCCCGGCCTCGTCGGTATGGATGCCGAGGATGCGATGGCGGGTGGTTTGTGGTCGCGGGCTGATGATCGACAGGCGAAAACCGATCAACGCATTGAGCAAGGTCGACTTGCCCACATTCGGGCGCCCAGCCAGCGCCACCGTGCCGCAGCGGAAATTTTCATCTGGCAGGCTGCCGTCGGCAGCGTCCGGGGAATGGTTCATGGCATTGGGCATCAGCGGGTTGGAGGGCAAGTGTAGTGCCCTGAAGGCGGGTCAGGTTGTCTGCCGTCGCCGGCGACGCCGCGGCACTCAGGATTGCTGGGCGTGTTCGAGCAACTGGTTCAGCACGCTCTCGGCGGCGTCCTGCTCGGCGGCGCGGCGACTGCCAGCGGTCGCCTCGCACGTGAGCGGCACGGGTTCGCAGATGCCGCAACGCACCTCGAAGGTCTTGGCGTGATCCTCGCCATGGCTGGCGATCAGCTCATAATGCGGCAACGGCCAGCCGCCAGACTGCAGATGTTCCTGCAAGCGCGTCTTGGCATCCTTGGACGACCGCCGCAGCGCGGCTACGCGTTCGCCGAACAGTTCCCGCACAACGTCACGGCAGGCTTCGAAACCGGCATCCACGTAAACCGCAGCAACCAGCGCCTCGAACGCATCGGCGAGGATCGAATCGCGCCGGAAACCGCCGCTCTTCAACTCGCCCGGGCCAAGCTTCAGTTCGTCACCGAGGTCCAGCTCGCGGGCCACCACCGCCAACGCCTGGCCATTGACCAATTGCGCACGCAGCCGTGACAACTCGCCCTCGTTCGCCTTGGGGTGCACTTCGTAGAGCAACTCGGCAATGATCGCGCCCAACAGCGCATCACCCAGAAATTCCAGTCGCTCGTTGTTCGGCCTGCCCGCGCTGCGATGGGTGAAAGCCAGTTGCGCCAGCGCAGGGTCGCGGAATCGGTGACGAAGTTTCAATGCTTACTGACCAACGTTGCCCTGCAGTGGCACGCTCTTGTTGAAGTGCAGCAGGAAGTCGATGTTGTACATGAACGGGATCTGCTTGTCGTAGGACACCCGCAGCTCGCTGGTGCCGCCTGCATCGCGTTTGATCGTGATGTCCTTGGGCTTGATGGTGGAGTCGTCGACGTACTGGAAGCCCATCTTGAACATCAGGTTGCGACGAATCTCGTCCAGCGACTTGCCGTTCGTGCCTTCGGTGGCGATCTGGTTCATCGCCTTGGTGACGCCCATGTACTCGGAGTACGAGGGCAGCAACTTCATCGCCATGTAGGCGAAAAAGCCCACCACCGCAATGATGATCAGAAAGCCGATCAGGGTGACGCCGGTCTGTTTCGATTTCATAGTCCCCTCGCTATGCCGCCCGGGCGGCCTGTCGATCTGTTGATTGCCCCTGGTGCCACTGGCGCCATGCCGGCGTCCGCGGGGCCGAAGCCCCGCATGCTGATTATGCCTGCGGATTCTCGCACTTGTTGACCACATGCGGGGGCCAACCACTGCTACTCCGTCACGTTTTCCGCAGCCATCAGCGGCACGCACCGATATCGTTTCAATGGATTACCGTGCCGATCCGCGAGAAATCGACCCCACCCGTGCCCCAGCCCTTCCAGCTCATCCAGATCAGGAACGCCTTGCCGGCCAGGTTCTTCTCCGGCATGCAGCCCCACCAGCGGCTGTCCTCGCTGTTCTCGCGGTCATCGCCCATCACCAGGTAACAATTGTCCGGCACCACCGACGGCATGCGCGGGTTGGGCACCGGAGGAGTGGGCATGCGATCGGGCATGCGCGCAATCAGGTGGGTCACCTTGCCCAGGTGCTCCTTCCAGATGGTGGCGCCATACGCGAGCAGTTCTTCATCGGCCGGACGCGCGTGATTGCCCACGAACGGACCGATTTCCTCCGCCTTGACCGGCTTGCCATTGATCACGATCTCGCTGTCGTGAATCTGGATGGTGTCGCCCGGCAGGCCGATGACGCGCTTGATCCAGTTCTGGTTCGGCACCGGAACGCTGCAGTCGGCGTTGCCACCGTGCACCACGGTTCCGTCCGCCCGGTGACAGGTAAAGCCGGGCCAGCGGAATACCACCACGTCGCCGCGCTTGGGCTCGCCAAGATCAAGGAACTTGTTGTTGAATGCCGGCAGCCGCAGGCCGTAGGCGAACTTGTTGACCAGGATGAAATCGCCCACGTCCAGCGTAGGCATCATCGAACCGGAGGGAATCCGGAACGGTTCGGCCACGAACGAACGCAGCAGCAGCACGACCAGCACCACCGGAAACAGCGAACGTGCCCAGTCCACCGGAATCGGATCGCGATAGTCCTCACCCGCCGCATCCAGGCGCGCCTTGCGCTTCTTGTACAGAAACAGCCGGTCCAGCCCCCACACCACGCCAAACAGCACGGTGAGGCCAAGCAGAATCGCCGCGAAATCAAATTCCATGTGGGGCTCCTAGGGAGCCGGGAATGGGGAATGGGCAATCGGGAATCGGAGCGTGGCGCCCCTACCATTCCCGGTTGCCCATTCCCCATTCCCGGTCAAAACTATTTATCCGTTCTCAATACCGCGAGGAAGGCTTCCTGGGGAATTTCCACCCGACCGACCTGTTTCATGCGCTTTTTGCCTTCTTTCTGCTTTTCCAGCAACTTCTTCTTGCGACTGACATCGCCACCGTAACACTTGGCCAGCACGTTTTTCCGCAGTGCCTTCACCGTGGAGCGAGCGATGATCTGGGCGCCAACGGCTGCCTGGATGGCCACGTCGAACTGCTGCCGCGGGATCAGGTCTTTCATCCGCTCGACCAGTTCGCGACCACGGCGGTCCGCCTGGCTGCGATGCACGATCAGCGACAACGCGTCGACACGATCGCCATTGATCAGCACGTCGGTGCGCACGAACGGACCCGCCTCGAAGCGATCAAACTGGTAGTCCATCGAGGCATAGCCACGCGAAACGGATTTCAGGCGATCGAAGAAGTCCAGCACCACCTCGGCCAATGGCAACTCGTACCTGATCTGCACCTGGCTGGCCAGATAGTGGATCGAAACCTGTACTCCGCGCTTTTCCTCGCACAGGGTGATCACGTTGCCGATGTAATCCGGCGGCGTGAGAATGTTGGCGACGATGATCGGCTCGCGGATTTCCTGGATCAGGCTGGAATTGGTCGGCAGCTTGGCCGGGTTGTCCAGCTGCAGGATCGTGCCGTCGCTCTTGAGCACCTCGTAGACCACGGTCGGCGCGGTGGTGATCAGGTCCAGGTCGTACTCGCGCTCAAGGCGCTCCTGCACGATTTCCATGTGCAGCATGCCCAGGAAGCCGCAGCGGAAACCGAAGCCCATCGCCTCGGAAGACTCGGGTTCGAAGAACAGTGCCGCGTCGTTCAGGCGCAGCTTGTCCAGCGCCTCGCGCATCGCGGGAAAATCGTCCGAGGACACCGGGAACAGGCCGGCGAACACGCGCGGCTGCATGTGCTGGAAGCCCGGCAGCGCCTTGTCGGCCGGTTTGCCGGCGTGCGTCAGGGTGTCGCCCACCGGCGCCCCGTGCACGTTCTTGATCGACGCATTGATCCAGCCCACTTCGCCTGCGCCAAGCACCTCGGTCTTCTTGCGCTTGGGGGTGAACACGCCGACGTCATCCACTTCATGGGTACGCCCGGTGGACATCACCAGCAACTTGTCGCCGGCCCGGATCTCGCCTTGCATCACGCGCACCAGCGAGACCACGCCCAGGTAGTTGTCGAACCAGGAGTCGATGATCAACGCCTGCAGGCGGTCCGAGTCGCGCGGCTTCGGCGGCGGGATGCGCGCCACGATTGCTTCCAGCACCTCGACCACATTCAGGCCGGTCTTGGCGCTGATCGCGACGGCGTCGGTGGCATCGATGCCGATCACGGCTTCGATCTCGCCTTTGACTTTTTCCACGTCGGCCGTGGGCAGGTCGATCTTGTTCAGCACCGGCACGACTTCCAGGCCCATCTCCACCGCGGTGTAGCAGTTCGCCACCGACTGCGCTTCGACACCCTGCGCGGCATCCACCACCAGCAGTGCGCCTTCGCACGCGGCCAACGAGCGGCTGACCTCGTAGGAGAAGTCGACGTGGCCCGGAGTATCGATGAAGTTGAGCTGGTAGGTCTTGCCGTCACGCGCCGTGTACGGCAACGACACCGACTGCGCCTTGATGGTAATGCCGCGCTCGCGCTCGATCGGGTTGTTGTCCAGCACCTGCGCTTCCATCTCGCGATCGGCCAGGCCACCGCAAATCTGGATGATGCGGTCGGCCAGGGTCGATTTGCCGTGATCGATGTGGGCAATGATGGAGAAGTTGCGGATCAATTCCATGGAGCGTTGGCGGCCTTTCGGACGTGGGTTCGCCACCACGCACCATGCGTGGCGACGCGTCACCTTCGGGCGACGCTAACCCCACATTATCGCACGGAACTGGCCACTGGCATCCAGCCGCGGAACCCGGTCACGTGGAACCGCGCGGGCATCGTCCCGTACCGGCGACGACGCCCTTGCCGTGAGGGGGTACTCAACTACTTGTCAGTTGGCACGGTCAGTCCGATGAACTGGCTCTGGTCGCCGCGACGCACCAGCAGCAGGACCGTGCTGCCGGCCTTGACGCCCTTGGTTGCCGCCTCGAAGTCGGGCACGCTGCCGATCTTCTGCTGGTTGACCATCAGGATCACGTCGCCAGCGCGCAGGCCTGCCTGCCCCGCCACCGGACCGGTGATATCGCTGATCACCACGCCCTGCCCGGACTTGAGTCCCAATTGCTTGCGGGTGTCATTGTCCAGCGACTCGACGACAATCCCCAGCGCTGCCGACCCGCTTTGCGCCGAGGGCGAACTGGCCGAGCGGTTGTCCACCGCGTCGCGGTCACGCTTGGCCTCACCGATGGTGACCTGGAAAGTCTGCTTCTTGCCATTGCGCAGCACTTCGACCGGCACCTTGCTGCCCGGCTTGGTCATGCCGACCAGCGGCGGCAGATCGGAAGACTGCTGCACCACATGGTTGTTGAACGCCAGGATGATGTCGCCGGCCTGGATGCCGGCCTTGCCGGCGCCGCTGGCCGGATCAACGTCGACCACTGCCGCGCCTACCCCGTTGTCCAGCTTGAATGCCTTGACGATGTCATCGCTGACCGGCTGCACCGTCACGCCGAGCAGACCGCGCGACACGTAGCCCTTGGTCTTCAGCTGCTGCACAGCATTCATGGCCACATCGATCGGGATCGAGAACGACACGCCCATGTAGTCGCCGGTGTTGGAATAGATCTGCGAGTTGACCCCGACTACCTGGCCCTGCAGGTTGAACAGCGGACCACCGGAATTGCCGCGATTGATCGGCACATCGGTCTGGATGAACGAGGTATAGGGCTGGTCACGCTGGCCCAGGTTGCGGCCCACCGCGCTGACGATGCCCTGCGTCACGGTGTAGTCGAAACCGAACGGCGAACCGATTGCCAAAACCCATTGACCCGGCTTGAGATTGCGGGAATCGCCAATCTTCACGGCGGGAAGATCG
Organism: Rhodanobacter sp. G2-10; assembly: GCF_055809185.1. Taxonomy (NCBI): domain Bacteria; kingdom Pseudomonadati; phylum Pseudomonadota; class Gammaproteobacteria; order Lysobacterales; family Rhodanobacteraceae; genus Rhodanobacter; species Rhodanobacter sp. G2-10. Next base: position 1,962,992 of record NZ_CM147900.1, read on the forward strand.
TCGCCCGCATCGATCTTGAGCAGGGCGATGTCATAGGTGGGATCGGTGCCAACCACCTTGGCAGTCAGCGTACGGCGATCCTGCAACCGCACGGTCACCTTGTCGGCGTGATCGACCACGTGGTTGTTGGTGAGGATGTAGCCATCCTTGGAGATGATGAAGCCGGAACCCAGCGACGTATGCCGTTGCTCCTCGGGTGACGGCATCATCGGCATGCCGAAGAAGCGCCGGAGCATTTCCGCACCCGGGTCGTTGGGACCCGGCATCATCCGGCCGCGCATGGATTGCGTCACCTGCTGCTGGCGCTCACCGGTGTATTTCGCCTCGACGTGCACCACGGCGGGAGCATTGTTCTGCACGATACCGGTGAAATCCGGCAACGCCGCAACCGTGGCAGCGGGCTGCGCCTGCGCGCCGCCGACTCCGGCCAGACCCAGCAGCGCGCAGCATGCCAGGGTACGCAAGATGGAATGATTCATGACTCCTCCTTGGGTTGTACTCGAGTCAGCCGGGCCGACTCGTGGAAGACTTCGCCGGAGACATGCGCCGCTCGCCCGCACTTCACCGTCGGCACATGCACGCAGCCGAGGGGAACGATCAACCGGGAGCGCCGCATGCCGTCACATGCGGGATCGGCTTACTGCTGCGCGCCGACACCCGCCTGACGTGGCGCATTCGGCATGCCGGGCTGCGCTGGATCCAGCAACAGCAGATAGCTGCCATCGTTGTTGTCGAGGGTGCGGTAGCGATGTATGGCCGGGTATGACGACAATCGGCGCAGGTTCCGGGGACGGCTGTTGTCCAGCGGATCTCCCAGCGTGGCGGAAGCCTGCTGACTCAGCAGCCCGGCGGAATTGCCACTCAACCATGGCGGCACTGACGGCGGCGCCGCCGGCTGCACCGCCGGAGAGGCGACAGCCATATGACTGGCGCCGGAGTTGGCCGCGGGGTTCATTCGCCCGGGATCCCCGGCAGGTTGACTGATCATCAATGCGGCGGCGGCCACGCTGGCTGCGATCACGCCGCCACCGGACCAGCGCAGCCAATGATGGCGCCGGCTGACGGCCGGGGTCGCATGCGACTCCTGCTCGATTGCCAGCATTACCCGTGCCGCAAAGCCGGCAGACGCCATTCGCACGTCTTCCCGGCGCAAGCCATCGCGGGTGATGTGGTAGCCCGACCATGCCTGCCGCAGCGAGTCATCGTGGTCGAGTCGGCGCAACAGGAAACGCATCTGTTCGACCGGCAACTCGCCGTCCATGCCAGCCGAAAGACTTTCACGGGCGTCCTGATTCATGTCTGCCTGCTTCATGTGTGATCCTCGCGACCAGGCAAAAGCGGCCGCAGCTTTTCATCTATCGCCTCGCGCGCCCGGAAGATGCGCGAACGCACCGTACCGATCGGGCAGCCCATGGCTTCGGCAATTTCATCGTAGCTGAGGCCGTCCACTTCCCGCAGGGTGATGGCCGTCCGCAGCTCTTCGGGCAGGGCTTGGACAGTGGAAAACACCGATTGTTCAATTTCCTGGCGCATCAGTTCGTGTTCGGGGGTGGCGCTGTCATGCATGCGCTCGGCGCCGGCCATGAACTCGGCATCGTCGGCGTCGACGTCGCCCGACGGCGGCCGCCGACTCATCGCCACCAGGTGATTCTTGGCGGTATTCACGGCGATCTTGTAGAGCCAGGTGTAGAACGCGCTGTCCCCGCGGAACGAGCCGATCGCCCGCCAGGCGCGGATAAAGGCCTCCTGCGCGATGTCCTCGCATTCGGCATGACTGCGTACATAACGGGAAATCAGGCCGATCAGCTTGTGCTGGTACTTGCGCACCAGCAGATCGAAGGCGCGCTTGTCCCCCTGCTGCACCCGCTCCACGAGCGCCCGGTCCAGTTCGTTTTCGCCCACGCGGGCTGTGTCCATCGTCAATGCCGTCATCCGCTGAGGGTGCCTGAGGGGAACTGAACCCGGCGCTCAGACCACCGGGAACCGCCCAAGTTCAGTTTACTCATGCTCAAGGCCCTGTCGGAACACTGCGTAAGTTGCCCGCTGGCCAAAACCGGGGCGCCGTTGTCCGTTATGGGGTCGCCTGGTTCCGGCTCAAGCCGGTTCGGCCAGGCGCACGTCCAGCAGCCGCTGGCGCTCGGCCAGCAATTTGTCGAAGCTGACCGGCTGCAGCGGGCGACAGAACAGATAACCCTGCAACTCGTCACAGTGATGATTGCGCAGGAACTGCATGTGCTGCTCGGTCTCCACCCCTTCGGCGACTACCGCACGGTTCAAGCGATGCGCCATCTCGATGGTGGCACGCACGATGGCCTCGTCGTCAGGGTCCACGCCGATATTGCGCACGAAGCTCTGGTCGATCTTGATCCGGTCCGCCGGCAGTCGACGCAGGTAGTCCAGCGAGGCGGCACCGGTCCCGAAGTCGTCGATCGCGATGTGGCTTCCCAGGCGATGCAGCGCGTTGAGGTTCTCGACCAGGTTCGGCGCTGCCTTGATGCTGATGCTCTCGGTGATTTCCAGTTCCAGCAGGGTTGGATCCAGGCCGGTCTCGCGCAGCACCCGGGCCACCATGTCCAGCAGCTGCGGTTCCATCAGCTGTACCGCCGAGAGGTTCACGCCCAGCCTAAGCCGCAGGCCGTAGCGCTGTTCCCATTCCCGCGCCTGGCGACAGGCTGTTTGCATCACCCACTCGCCGATCGACACGATCAGACCGGTCTCCTCGGCCAGCGGAATGAACACCGCCGGGCTGATCATGCCCAGCTCGGGATGCTCCCAGCGCACGAGCGCCTCCATCCCCACGATGTCCTCGGTCTGGGTGTCCACCTGCGGCTGATAGACCACCCGCAACTCGCCGTTGCCCTCGGCGTGGCGCAGGCGGGTCTTCAGCGCCATGCCGTGCTCCCGGGCATACTCCGGGCTGACTTCGTAGATCTGGAAGTTGTTGCGGCCCAGATGCTTGGCCGAATACATCGCCTCATCGGCGTGCTTGAGCAGCGTTTCCGCGTCGCCGGCATCGTCGGGGAAAAAGCTCAACCCCATCGACACGGTGACCTGCAACTCGGTGCCGTCGTCCAGGAAGATCGGCGACTCCATCGTTTGCACGACTTTCTCGGCGACCCGCAATACGTCATCGTTCTTCACGATGTGCCGCAATACGACGGTGAACTCGTCGCCAGCGTAGCGCGCCACCGTGTCCGACGCGCGGATACTGCCGCGCAGCCGTTGCGTGACGGTTCGCAGGACCTGGTCGCCGGTGGCATGACCGTAGGTGTCGTTGATCGCCTTGAAGCGATCCAGGTCGACGAACAGCAAAGCGAAGCATTCGCCGTTGCGGACCGCCTCGCGCAGGATCGTCTCCAGGCGGTCGTTGAACAGCAGCCGGTTGGGCAGACCGGTGAGCGAATCGACCAGGCCTTCGGCGCGCCCTTGTTCGCGCGTGCGTTCCAGCTCGATCACGCGCGCAAAGCGGGCAGCGGCGCAACGCAACACGGGTTCAACCACGCTCATTTCGGAAAAGCCACGGCGACTGCCGGCCAACATCGCACCGATCACGGCATTCCGCTCGTCGAACAGGGGCAGCCCGACAAACCCGGCCAGATCCAGCTGCTGCAGCAGCGGGTCCGTTGCGGCCAGCTTGCCGGCATCGTTCTGATAATGCATCGCCTTGCCGCCAAGCACTACCTGCAGAGAACCCTGCAGATAGGAGGATGGCCACTGCGCCGGTTCACTCCGGCAAAGCTGCAGCATCTGTACCGGTGCGTCGGCGGCGTCGCTGCGCGAGGACCATACGGCGAGATAGTCCAATGCCAGTTCGTCGAACAACAGCCGACTCGCGGCTACGGGGGCATCGACCCCGCTGCTCGACACAAAGAAGCGTGACAACAGCGACAGTGCCGCTTCGGCCCGGAGGTCAGCGCGGTCGCTGCGGAACTGCACTGCCAGCGCTCCACGCCCGCCGTGTCGGACACGCCGCACATTCACCTGGCCGGCATCGTATCCGTGGGCGGACTTGCGTCGGGCCGGATGCCAGCGACGGTCGGCCTCGGAGTAAATACCCTGCGGCATACCGCCCTCGAAACTGATCGCTTCGGACAATGCCATCCCGGTCCACTGGCTGGCCGGCAAGCGACTGTGACGAGCGACGCTGGGACTCACCTCGAGCAGACAATCGGTCTGCACGTCCACCATCAACCACTCGCCGTCGCCTTCCTCGAAAGCGCAGCGACAGTCCTCCTCATCCGGATCGCTGTCGACGACCACCCTCACCTGCGTTCTCGTCCCACCGGGACGGACGCGCCGCCAACGCGCCAGCAGTTCCGTCCCGATCTGTCCGGCGCAAAGCCAATCCGCGATTTGCGGCGGCAGCTCCGAAGGGCTGCAACTGGCTCCGTCGGCCAACACCACGATCAGGGGCGCTTCGGAGGCATTTGGCAGACGACTCAATTGCTCACAATGGCTGCATACCTGCTTCTGGTCGCCATCGTGCACCAGCACGATCAATTGCAGTGGCTGCTGCGAAGCCACGCCTTCCATCAGGATCGCGGCGTGGGAGAGATCGCGTGCGCTGTGTATCTTCGAATACCCCGCCTGATCGAGCACGTCGAACAGACGGCGACGCAACTCGCGCTCCGCGGCCACCAGCAAGATCCCGGCACTCATGCGGGCCGCCATTTCATGCAAGCCAGCGACCATCGCGAAGGCGCAATTTTCGTGGCTTGCCGTCCTCGCTGCTCAGTTGCGCGGCGAGATCGCCCAGATGGGCAACCAGTGCCGGCGGAGTATCGATGAGCACGACTCGCCGCAAATGCCCCTTGGGCGCCCGCGCCAACTGTCGCAAGACGGCTGCATCGACGGCCGACAGTGGCAACTCCAGGCCGCGCAGGAAATAGACACCGAAGTGCATGCTTTGCTGCATGTAGCGCAAGGCATTGCCCAGACGATCGCAGTCCGGCACACGCGCATGGGCGTCGCGCAGGCTGCCAAGCCCGGTGTCGGGCTGCCACAGATACACCGCTTGCCCACTGTGCCTGGCCAGTGCGCGCATCTGCTCGATCAGCGCTTCCACGTCGTTGCTTTCGAGCACGACCAGCCCGGTTGATGCAGTCAGTATCCGCTCGAAAATTTCGGCGCCCGCTTGCGGCGGCGCGGAAGCCATCGCGATATTCATCAAGTATCCGTCCCGCGCCGCTGGTGCTCGCGCGATGATGGAATCGGACGCGGCAGATGGCCGCGGCCACCCATGGGATGCCGCCTGGGCTTCGATGGATCCGGATAATTCGCAATCAAGGTGTCCAGCCTCCCGTATGTGATCACCACGGTGTCGCCACACCTGGCTGGTTTCAGCGCATGTCTTTCGCAGCAGCCCGATTTCACACCGCCTTCACGGCCGGGTCAAGCGCGGGCTTCATATCTCGCATTCGTGGCGGCGGAACGGTATGGTTCAGGCCTCCTCCTCATGCCTCTATCCCCATGTTCGAAGGATTGCGATTCAAACACTGGCAAACCCATGACGACGAGGGCGTGGTCACGCTCACGCTCGACCGCGCGGACAGCAGCGTCAATGCGATCTGCCGGGCCGTGCTGGATGAGCTGGAGCAGATTGTCGAACGGCTGGCGATCGACATGCCGCTCGGAGTCATCATCCATTCGGCCAAATCGTCGGGCTTCGCGGTGGGCGCGGATATCCACGAGTTCGTGGAATTCGCCAAGCAGGATTCCGTACGCGAAAACATCGAGCACGGCCAACGAGTCTACGAGGCGCTGGCACGCCTGGCCTGCCCCACGGTGGCGGCCGTGCACGGCGCCTGCATGGGCGGCGGCACCGAGTTGATCCTGGCCTGCCGTCAGCGTATTGCGGCGGACGACGAAAAGACCCGTATCGGCCTGCCCGAAGTAATGCTGGGCATCCATCCGGGCTGGGGCGGCACGGCGCGGCTGCCACGACTGATCGGCGCGACCGAGGCCATGCCGATGATGTTGACCGGCAAACCGCTCTCCGCGCGTCGCGCCCTCAGTCTGGGCGTGGTCGATGCCGTGGCACGTCCACAGGAACTGCTGGCCGAGGCACGCATACTCCTGCGCCGGGCACCGGCGCGGCCGTTCGCGCGTCGCGCCAAGGCCTGGGCCAGCAATACCTGGCTGGCACGCCAGATCCTGGCCCCCGTGATGCTGAAGCAGACGGCTGCCAAGGTGCGCAAGGAACATTATCCGGCGCCATTTGCGCTGATTGATGTATGGAAACGTGGCGGCGGCAACATCGAGCAGTGCCTGAAGCTTGAGGCACGCTCGGTAGCGAAGCTGGCACAAACCCCGACGGCGCAGAACCTGATCCGCATCTTCTTCCTGCAGGAGCAGCTGAAGAACCAGGGCAGCGGGATCGATCCGGCGATCAAGCATGTGCACGTGGTCGGTGCCGGCGTGATGGGCGGCGATATCGCGGCGTGGGCTGCCTTCAAGGGTTTTGACGTGACCCTGCAGGATCGCGAGATGAAATACATCCAGCCCGCGCTGGATCGGGCGCGCAAGCTGTATGAGAAAAAGCTGAAGACCACTGAAAAGGTCGATGCCGCAATGAGGCGGCTGCGTGCGGATGTCGAGGGCAAGGGTATCGCCTCGGCAGACCTGGCGATCGAGGCGATCTACGAGAACGCCGAAGCGAAGGAGTCGCTGTACGCCACCATCGAGCCGCAATTCCAGGCTGACCAGATCCTGGCCAGCAATACCTCGAGCATTCCGCTGGACGAGTTGCGCAGCAAGCTCGGCGCGCCACAGCGTTTCCTGGGCCTGCATTTCTTCAACCCCGTGGCGCAAATGCCGCTGGTCGAAGTGGTGCGCCACGACAAGCTTGACCCGGCCATCGAAAAGCGTGCACTGGCGTTCTGCAAGGCGATCGGCAAGCTGCCGGTTGCCGTCAAGGGAACGCCGGGCTTTCTGGTCAACCGCATCCTGATGCCCTATCTGCTCGAAGCCATGCGGCTCTACAGCGAGGGTGTCCCCGGCCCGGTGCTTGATCGCGAAGCAAGGAAATTCGGGATGCCCATGGGGCCGATCGAACTGGCCGACACCGTCGGACTCGATGTCTGCGCTTCGGTCGGCAAGGAACTGGCGCCTTTCCTGGGTCTTGAATTGCCGCCGGGCATGGACGACACACTGGAATCCGGCAAACGCGGCAAGAAGGATGGCCAAGGCCTCTACACCTGGCAGGACGGCAAGCCACAGAAACCTGAAGTGGACAAGGAGTACGTCACGCCACCGGACCTGCAGGACCGGATGATCCTGATGATGATCAACGAGGCGGTCGCCTGCCTGGCGGACGGTGTCGTCGACGACGCCGACCTGCTCGACGCCGGCGTGATCTTCGGCACCGGTTTTGCGCCATTCCGCGGTGGCCCGATCCAGTACGTGCGCAGCGAAGGTGCCGACACCTTGAAGTCGAAACTGCAGGAGCTCGCCCAACGCTACGGCGACCGCTTCACACCGAAAAGCGGTTGGGATCACCCTGCCCTCGTGCAAACGACGGATCGCCAAACGTAGCGCGGGCTTTGCCCGCCGCTTGTTTGCCGCGCAGGAAAAACTCGCTCACATTCAAGGGCCGGCGGGCAGAGCCCGCCCTACGCCGACATCAAGGTCTCCCGCGCGACACCCTTGCGAGAACCGCAGGGCGGGCTTCGCCCGCCGCGCGTATGCCGCCAAGCAAAATCCTGCCGCAGATTCAAGAACCGGCGGTGTCACCACATGAGGTCGTCCGGCACGCCATCGTCATCGGCGCTGGCTGCGCCGGGCTCGACGAGCAGCGCCAGTTGGCGGGGCTCGATGTCGCGCACTTGCAAGGCAATCTCCCGACTCACCAGCAGGTACCTGCCGGCGTGCTGCACCACGGCAAGTTCGCCGGCGTTGAGCGCTGCCAGCTGCGCGGTATCGACATGGATGCGGCGGATCTTCGCCGAGTACTCGAAGTTTCGCACCTGGTCGGCATCGGTCTTGTTCAAGGCCTTGCCATCCAGCAACTTCTGCAGGCGCAGCTTGCGCTCGCGTCGCAACCGGGCCTGCTCGGCCGCCTCGCGCTCGGCGCGCTTGCGCTCGGTCGCTTCGACCTGGGTGCGCAGTGCATAGGCCTTGGCCAGGTCGATTTCCTGTTGGTCCTGGGGCTGCGCCGCGGCGGCGCGCGGCTTGCCGCCGCCTCGCCCCGGCTTGCCTGATGCGCCAGCGGTCGGTCGCTTGGGTTCGCGAATCCGCTCCTGCTGAACTTTCTTGACGAGACCGCTCTTGAGCAATTGATCGCGCAGGGATTCAGCCATGCGTGTATTCCATGATCGATGGTTAGGAGAACCCCAGGAGTCTGTCGGACTTTGGTTGGCCGGCCTGCGAATCCGCCTGTGCGGTCTATATTTCCGCCGATTCTTGGCCCATGGAACCACCATGGGCCGGCGAACCGTCGAAAGTCTATCCTCGCACAGCCGAATTCTCGCCTCGACCACCAAAGTCCGACAGGCTCCTAGTCAGTAGTGTGGCGGAGGTGGCTCGTCATGCGGGTCGCCGCCCTGGGCAACGCGCATGGAAGCCATCTCGCCGCGCAAGTCTCGCAAGGCGCGCTCCAGGGCCGCTATGCGCTGCGACAGGTCGGCATCGGCCGACGTCAGCGCTTGCACGGTATCGTCCATGAAGGTGAGCCTGACCTCCATCTCATCGAACCGCCGATCCAGCTCTTCGCGGCCACTACTCATCGTGACACCCTCAAACTGCGACCGCGGCCGATTCCGTAATAAGCCAGACCGGCCTCTTCCACCGTGGCCGGATCGTACAAATTGCGACCATCGAAGATCACCGGTACCGACAAAGCCGCGCGGATACGGGCGAAGTCCGGACTGCGGAAGGCTTTCCACTCCGTGACGACAACCAGCGCGTCGGCACCTTGCAGCGCCGCAGCAGCCTCATCGCACAGCACCAGGTCCGGACGTTCGCCATACAACCGGCCCGCTTCCTGCCGCGCTTCCGGGTCGTAGGCGCGGACCTTCGCCCCCGCCTCCCACAGCGCCTCCATCAGCCGCCGGCTGGGCGCCTCGCGCATGTCGTCCGTGTTCGGCTTGAACGCCAAACCCCACAGCGCAATCGTCTTGCCCGCCAGTTGCCCGTCGAAGTGGCGAGAGATCAAATCGAACAGCTTTCCCTTTTGCTGGCGGTTGACGGCCTCGACCGCACCGAGCAAGCGCGCTTGGTAGCCATGGCCGTGCGCAGTACGCTCCAGCGCCTGCACGTCCTTGGGAAAGCACGAGCCGCCATAGCCGGCACCGGCGTAGATGAAGTGATAACCGATGCGGGGGTCGGAGCCGATACCCTGTCGCACCAGCTCCACATCGGCGCCCACCCGTTCGGCGATGTTGGCGATCTCGTTCATGAAGCTGATCTTGGTGGCCAGCATCGCATTGGCGGCGTACTTGGTCAGTTCGGCCGAGCGCTCATCCATCACTACCATGCGATCGTGATTGCGATTGAACGGCGCGTACAGCTTGCGCAACACGTCTACCGCCCGCGCGCTTGAAGACCCCACGATGATGCGATCCGGACGCAAGCAGTCGTCCACGGCGGCGCCTTCCTTCAGGAACTCGGGGTTGGACACCACGTCGAACTCGACGCTGGCGCCACGCGCGGCGAGCTCCGCGGTGATCGTCTCGCGCACCTTGTCGGCCGTACCGACCGGCACCGTCGACTTGTTCACCACCACGGCATACCGATCCAGGTGCCGGCCAATGGTCCTGGCCACTTCCTGGACATACTTGAGGTCCGCGCTGCCATCCTCGTCCGGGGGTGTACCCACTGCAATGAAGATCAGCTCTCCATGGGTGATGGCTGCTTCCGGTTCGGTGGTGAAGTCCAGTCGCCCGTCCGCGTGGTTGCGACGCACGATGGATTCGAGGCCGGGTTCGTAGATCGGAATTTCACCGCGTCTCAGGCGCTCCACCTTGGAGCTGTCGACATCGACGCAGAGCACCTGGTTGCCCATCTCGGCCAGGCAAGCGCCGGTTACCAGTCCCACATAGCCAGTGCCGAAGATCGTGACCTTCATCATCTTCGTGACGATTCCCTTGGAATTGAACCGCCTATTCTAACGCCGCAAGGGCACCGTGGGGCTCGCCGCCGAAGAAAAGCAGAAGGGCGCGAATCGCTTCGCGCCCTTCTGCGTGCCGCTAGGAATCTGCGGAGTTACTGGCCGTCCGCGGGCGCTGCGCCCGCCGGAGTCGGGCCCGTCTTGACCAGGGTCACGTCAAAAATCAGCGTCTGATTCGGCGGCATTGGCGGCTGCGGTTCGGCACCGTAGGCCAGCGACGACGGAATGAACAGCTTGTAATGCCCACCAACCTGCATCAGCTGCAGGCCTTCGCGGAAGCCGGGAATCACGTTCGCAACGGGGATCGACGCCGGCTTGGGGCCATGCTTGGCGGATGAATCGAACACCTGACCGTCGAGGAAGGAGCCGGTGTAGTTGATCTCCACCGTGTCGTTCGGGCCCGGACGCGCCCCAGTACCCGGAGTGATCACCTTGTACTGCAGGCCGGATGCCGTGGTTTTCACACCCGGAGCTTTCTTGTTCTTGGCGAAGAAGGCGTCGCCTTCGGCCTTGTTCTTGGCTGCTTCCTTGGCGCGCTCGGCCTCGAACTTGTTCTGCACCTTGGTCATGAACGCTTCGTACACCTGCTTGGCGTCGTCCTCGCTCACCGTCGATTTCTGATTTGACAGTGCAGCCTGCACACCACGAGCAACGGCGGCTGGATCCAGCTCTTCACGCAAGATCGGCGGCACGGCCTCGCCCATCTTGTAGTAACCGAACACGTAACTGGCCTTGGCTTTGTCAACGGGAGCGGCGGTGCCGGTCTTGGCAGTCTGGGCGTAAGCGCCCGCGGTCATGCCCAGCGCAACGGTCAGCGCAACCGCCGTCAGCATGGGATGCGAAAAGTGCTTCATTCGTAACTCCCTCATTAAATGGAAACGCCGGCAGAACCGGCCAGAGCCCCCCGGTGGAGGCAGGCCACGCATTGTGCGGTGCCAATCCTCTCTTGGCAACGACTGGACGCTGTGACCGTCACTCGGGATAAAGGTTCAGCCCTCCCCGTCTCCAGGGAGCTCCGGCTTGCTCAGGGTTTCCTTCAAGGCGGCCTGCAGGCGCGCGTGCATCTGTACCAGCCCCCGCCACAACACCACGGCCAAGACCACGCCTGCCACGATCAGGGACAGCGCAATGCCGCGCGGCGGCAGGATGGCCGAGCTCAGCGCACTCAGCAATATGGCCAGCAGCACGAGCGTTGCCAGCGGAATCAGTCGCGCCAGCACATTGCGAATGGCGTGGGTATAGGAGCGCGCAAACCGCTCACGGATGCCGATCTCGGCAAGCAGCATGCCCAGCGCCTCGGCCTTGCGGTACACCGCAATCAGCATCGGCAGCGAAAGGAACAGCGCGCACGCCCAGATCAGGGTATGGCGCATCTCGCGCCCGATGCCGATGGTGGAAAACCAGGTCCAGCCGTGCGCGTTGACGTAGGCGCCGACCATAAACAGGGTGACGACAAACAGGATATTGACCCCGATATGCCACAGCAGCCGACGGAAAATCGCTGCCAGCGCCGCATTCTCGTTCACCGGCTTCAGGTGTTCCAGCCAACCGCTGTAGCTGCTTGCCAGCAGCAGCACGGGCCGTGGCGTTATTGCCCTGAGCCCCGAGACCAGGCTGTTGGCGGAACGCGACATGTATGGCGACACGGCCATGCACAACACCGAGACCGCCACGGCCACCGGATAGATGAAGTCGCTGATGACGCCGAGCGAAAGCCCCAGCGTGGCAATCACGAACGAGAATTCACCGATCTGCGCCATCCCCAATCCGGCCCGCATGGCGGTCCGCGGCTCGCGTCCGACCACGAAGAAACCCAGGCTGCATGCCACGGTCTTGCCGACAATCACCACGCCGGCAATCAACAGCGCCGGCAAGGCGTACTGCAGCAGCATGGCTGGATCGATCTTCAGCCCGATCGCCACGAAAAACAGCGCCGCAAACATGTCGCGCAAGGGCTCCACCAGATGCATCACGCGCCCCACGCTGCGCGATTCGGCCACCACCGCGCCGGCCAGGAAGGCGCCCAGCGCAACACTGAAACCCATCCACACGGCCATCAGGCTGGCGCCGAAACAGATGCCCAGCACGCTGACCAGGAGTGTTTCATCACGTCCGAACCCGGCCACGTAGTCCACAAGCCGCGGCAGCAGCAGCAAGCCCAGGATCATTCCCACCACCACGAACAGGCCCAGATGGCCGATCAGCGTGAAGGCGGCCTCTGCCTGTACCGAGCCGCCGATCGCCACGGCGGTGAGCAGGGTCAGCATCACGATCGCCAGCATGTCTTCGGCCACCAGCAGGCCCACTACCAATTGCGCGAATGGCTGGCTGCGCTGGCCGTTCTCGGACAAGGTGCGCGTGGCCACCATGGTCGATGACAAGGAAATGATGGCACCGAGGAAAAGCGCATCCATGCCCTTCCAGCCGAAAGCGCTGCCGATGCCGAAGCCGATCCACAGCATCAGCCCCACTTCGCCCACCGCGACCGCAAGCACCCCGATGCCGACTTCGCGCAATTTGCGCACACTGAACTCCAGTCCCAGCGTGAACATCAACAGCACCACGCCGAGATTGGAGATGTCGTCGATCGCCTGCGCATCGCCAACCAGCACGCCCGGCGTATGCGGGCCGATCAGCACGCCGGCAAGGATGTAACCCAGCAACACCGGCTGGCGCATGCGCTGGAACAGGATCGTGGTAGCCCCTGCCACCAGCATCACCAGGGCCAGGTCACGGATGAAGCCGATTTCGTGCATCGTCCACCTTATGCAGTCACGCTCGTCGTGGCAGCATAAACGAGTGCCGGGCAAGATCCTGTTCCGCTGGCGATGGGCACGGCACGATCCCGACGACGCCATTGTCCGGTTTGGCGAAAAAAGGCTTGACGGATAGCAAGGTCCAACCTATTCTTTGCGGCTTCCAGCGGCGGGGCCATAGCTCAGCTGGGAGAGCGCCTGCATGGCATGCAGGAGGTCGGCGGTTCGATCCCGCCTGGCTCCACCAACTTGATCTGTCCCCATCGTCTAGAGGCCTAGGACACCACCCTTTCACGGTGGCGACCGGGGTTCGAATCCCCGTGGGGACGCCAAGTTGGCTCGCAAAGCTGGAAGACAAGTTGCAACTGCGGAGTGGTAGTTCAGTTGGTTAGAATGCTGGCCTGTCACGCCGGAGGTCGCGGGTTCGAGTCCCGTCCACTCCGCCACTATCCAGACAAGAAGCCCGCCTCGCGCGGGCTTTTTGTTGCCTGCAGTTGATCCGCGGCCAAGCTCTCTCGCGATCACATTTTGCACTGATGCACGGAACCCACGGACATCGCGGCCGTAGGGCGGGCTCTGCCCGCCGGCTCTCGTTCGGCTTCGTTCAACCTTTCGAGTCTGGAATGTCGAAACCGGCCGCTTCGGCGCCGAGCCAAGCACACGAATACCAGCCTTCACCAGCGAATCATTCCACGGGCTTCAGCGTGTCGATGCCGTGCCTTTGTCCGGCCAGATACTCCAGCCAGCGCGACAGGAAACGGCTCATGCGCAAGCGATGCTCGAATACCGTATGCGCAGGCGAGAATGGCCCCAATACCTGCCACAGGTGCCGGCCCGGATGGCAATGCAGAGCCTCGGCCACATGCGCGTCGGTATACATGCGCAACTGCGCCGACGGCGCCCGATTGCCCGTTTGCGCATCGACGAAGTCGTAGGTCAGCTCAAGCTCCAGCGTGTACGGGTGGCGCTCCTGCACATGCAGATGCACGTCGAGGCTGTCCTCCACGCGCGAAACGTAGCGACCCGGCGCCAGTTCCTGCGGCGCGAACAACCGGCTCAGCCGATGATAGTTTTCCGCATACAGCCCCATCAGGAACTCGAAACGTCCCGGCAGAAGGCTGTGGCGATTGTCCAGTACGGCGCTCATGCGTGGTGCGAAAACTCCAATCTGCTATCTAGAACATCGTCCGCTCGATTCCGAAGCGGTCGAAGATCTTGCTGGCGATCTCCTCGATCGACACGTGAGTGGTATTCAGGCTGGGAATGCCGGCCTGGCGCATCAGGCGATCCGCCTGCTCCAGCTCCCAGCGACACTGCTTGAGCGTGGCATAGCGACTGCCGGCGCGACGTTGTTCGCGGATCTGCGCGAGGCGAACCGAGTCGATCGTCAATCCGTAAAGCCGATCCTTGTAAGGTCGGAGTCGCGCGGGCAATTCCAGCTTTTCGAGATCCTCGTCGGTCAGGGGGTAGTTGGCGGCGCTGACGCCGTAATGCAAGGCCATGTACAGGCAGGTAGGCGTCTTGCCTGAGCGTGACACGCCGACCAGGATGAGGTCGGCATCCTCGTAATTCACGTCAATGCCGTCGTCGTGCGACAAGGCGTAATTCGTGGCGTTGATGCGCGCCTCGTACTTGTCGAAGTCGACCATGCCATGGGACCGATTGACCGCACCGGAACGCCGCGTGTCCAATTCCTCCTCCAGCGGACCAATGAACGGCGCGAACACATCCAGCATCAGGGCGCCGCTGGTCGCTACGATGTCGCACAGCGCGCGATCGGCCATGGTGTTGACCACGATGGGACGCCTGCCGGTTTGCGCGTAATTGGTCTTGATCCGCAGCGCGGCCACCTCAGCCTTGTGCGCATTGTCGATGAACGGCAGCCGATGCTTGTCGAACTTCACGCCCTCGAACTGCGCAAGGATGCTGTTGCCGATCGTCTCGGCGGTAATACCAGTGGAATCGGAGATGAAAAACACGTTTCGCTGCATGCGGAATTCCGTCGACCAGAGGGCACTTTCCGGCACCTTAGCGCAAGCATCAAACGCTGTCGCCGATTGACCGCCCGCTGACTGGTATCGGGTTGGAATGACATCGCCTGACATTGGTCTTCTTGTGCTATGCACCATCGACAGCGGACAATACCAGTTCTTCGCAGGCCGCCCGGCGACTGCGCTTCACCTCCATCATCCCTACCTTCAGGCATTCCCGAGGAGACACCCTTGAACGATCTGGTGCTGTGGCTCGACAAACTGCGCATGACTGACCTGGGCAAGGTCGGCGGCAAGAACGCCTCGCTCGGCGAGATGATCGGCAACCTGGCCAAGCTCGGCGTCTCCGTACCCGGGGGCTTTGCGACCACGGCGGATGCGTTCCAGCAGTATCTGGAAAAAAGCGGCCTGGCCAAACGCATCCAGGATCGCCTGGAACACCTCGATGTCGACGATGTCGACACCCTGGTGGCAGCCGGCAAGGAAATCCGCGGCTGGATCGTCGACACCGCCTTGCCTGCCGAACTCGAGCAAGCCATTCGGGAGGCCTACGTCGCGTTGTGCAAGGACGCGGGTGCCGACGACATCGCCGTGGCAGTTCGTTCCTCGGCCACGGCCGAAGATCTGCCCGATGCCTCGTTCGCCGGCCAGCAGGAGACCTTCCTCAACGTGGTCGGCATCGACGATGTGCTGCACAAGGTGAAGGAAGTCTTTGCCTCGCTGTACAACGACCGTGCCATCGCCTATCGCGTGCACCAGGGCTTCAAGCACGAGGACGTGTTCCTTTCCGCCGGCGTGCAATTGATGGTGCGCTCGGATATCGGTGCTTCCGGCGTGCTGTTCACGCTGGACACCGAATCAGGTTTCCGCGACGTGGTATTCGTCACCGGCTCCTACGGCCTCGGTGAAATGGTCGTGCAAGGCGCCGTCAATCCCGACGAGTTCTACGTGTTCAAGCCGACCCTGCGCGATGGCAAGCCAGCTGTCCTGCGTCGCAACCTGGGCGCCAAACAATTGCGCATGGTGTATTCCGATGCGCCCGGCGAACGGGTTCGCACCGAAGACACGCCGAACGACCTACGCAACAAATTCTGCATCGACGACGAGGATGTGCAGGAACTTGCCCGCCAGGCCCTCATCATCGAGAAGCACTACGATCGTCCGATGGACATCGAGTGGGCCAAGGACGGCAACACCGGCAAGATCTACATCGTGCAGGCGCGCCCGGAAACCGTGAAGTCCCGCTCGCACGCCACCCAGCTTGAGCGCTTCCACCTGAGCGAAAAGGGCCAGGTGCTGGCCGAAGGTCGCTCGATCGGCCAGAAGATCGGCGCCGGCAAGGCGCGGGTGATCCGTTCGCTCTCCGACATGAACAAGGTACAAGCCGGTGACGTGCTGATCGCCGACATGACCGACCCCGATTGGGAGCCGGTTATGAAGCGCGCCTCGGCCATCGTCACGAACCGTGGCGGGCGTACCTGTCATGCGGCGATCATCGCCCGCGAGCTTGGCGTACCCGCTGTAGTGGGTACCGGCAACGCACTGGAACTGATTCCCGACGGTGTCGATGTCACGGTATCCTGCGCAGAGGGCGACACCGGCACCATCTACGAGGGCATCCTGAAGTTCGAGCGCATTACCGCCGATCTGGGCGACATGCCCGAGGCGCCACTGAAGGTCATGATGAATGTGGCCAACCCCGAGCGCGCGTTCGACTTTGGCCAACTGCCCAACGCCGGCATCGGCCTGGCCCGCCTCGAGATGATCATCGCCAGCCACATTGGCGTGCACCCCAAGGCACTGCTGGAATACGACAAGCAGGATGCCGAGATCAAGGCGAAGATCGACGAGCGCATCGCCGGCTACCCCGGTCCGGTCGAGTTCTATGTGCAGCGACTGGGTGAAGGCATTGCCACCATCGCTGCGTCGGTCTATCCGAAGCCGGTGATCGTGCGCCTGTCCGACTTCAAGTCCAACGAATACGCCGGGTTGCTTGGCGGTTCCAAATACGAGCCGCACGAAGAGAACCCGATGATCGGTTTCCGCGGCGCCAGCCGTTATGTCGACCCCAGCTTTGCCGAGGCATTCAGCCTGGAATGCAAAGCCCTCAAGCACGTGCGCGAGGTGATGGGGCTGGACAACATATGGGCGATGATCCCGTTCGTGCGCACCCTGGACGAAGGCCGCAAGGTGATCGACGTCCTCGCCAGCAATGGCCTCAAGCAGGGCGAGCACGGACTGAAGGTCATCATGATGTGCGAGGTACCCTCGAATGCGCTTCTCGCCGACGAGTTCCTCGACATCTTCGATGGCTTCTCGATCGGCTCCAACGACCTCACCCAGCTCACGCTTGGCCTGGATCGCGACTCGAGCATCGTCGCCAGCCTGTTCGACGAGCGCAATCCGGCGGTGAAGAAGCTGCTGGCGATGGCGATCAAGGCGGCACGTAGCAAGGGCAAGTACATCGGCATTTGCGGCCAGGGCCCTAGCGATCACGCCGATCTGGCTGAATGGCTGATGGAACAGGGGATCGAGTCGATTTCCCTCAATCCCGATACGGTGGTCGATACCTGGCTGCGACTGGCGAAAAAGAAGGCCAGCTGATACGACTTGGCTGAACAGCTCCCCAGCGATTGATGTTGCATCGCAGCAATAGGGCCGAACATATCCGGCCCTATTGCTTGTCGGCAGGGCAGGACGTCGCGCCGTCCTGCAGGCTGGGCAATACTTCCGGGGGTCAAGGCCTCTTCTCCCGCGGGGCAGTTGACGGCACTGGAACTACCTTGCGCTGCAACTTGCCTGTGTCGTGGGCCCCAGTTAACGTTCATACACATGTTTCAAATTTGCATTTGAAGCGGTAGTGAACGATGTTTCCACGGCGCGTCACGGGGGCACACTTTGGGCAGGACTCAACGCACCAGCCAAAGCGACACGCGCAAGCGCCTGCTCGAAGCCACCGAATGGCTGTTCATCGAGAGTGGCTACGAAGCGATGTCGCTACGCCATATCACGGCACGTGCCGGCGCCAACCTGGCCGCGGTGAACTATCACTTCGGCAGCAAGGAGGCGCTGATGCAGGAAGTGCTGGCGCAGCGCCTGGACCGACTCAACCGCGAACGCCTGCAGTTGCTCAGCGCCTGCGAGCAGGAACCGGCGATCGGATTGGACGCAGCTGCTGTGCTTGCGATGCTGTTCATCCCTGCATTTCGACTCAGTCACGGCGATACCTCCGGGCCGGCCTTCATGCGACTGCTGGGGCGCGTCTACAGCGACCCATCGCCATTCATCCGTACCTACTTGGAAGCCCACTACCGCCCGATCTCCGGACGCTTCTTCGAGGCCTTTTCACGCGCCCTGCCCGCGTTGCCGCGTCAGGAGCTCGGACTACGCCTGCACTTTGCGCTGAAGGCACTCTCCGGAATGCTGGCCGGCGAGGACATGCAAGCTCTGATCGCCAGCATCAGCCAGGGCGAAGAGATCAATGACACCGAATTGCTGGCCCGACTGGTTTCCCTGCTGGCGCCGATCCTCACCGCACCGTTCGGCACGCCGGAGCAGCTCAACGTGATCGAGCGCGTGCTGGAGCTCGACAGCAGCACCGCCCAAGCCAGCGCCGAAGCCCAGGTCTCGCCAGAGCAGGAACCACCCCAGCAAGCGACCCCGTTGGAGTGGCTGAAAGAAGGAGGGCTGACCTCCTGAACAACCCGTACCGGTAACACGACAATCATCATCGAAAGCAGTACCCCGACCAACGCCTCATCTCAATCCGACGACAACCATACGAATCGGATCATCAAGTCACAGGAGAATCCACTTGAACCGTCAAATTCCACAACGCCTAGTCCGACTTGGAACGCAGGCCAGCCTCGCCCTGGCAGTTGCCGGCGCATTGGCCATGCCTCTGCAAGCGCAAGCCGGTTCGTTCCAACTGCCGACAGACAACGCCGCTGGCTGGGCTCGCGCCAACGCCGGTGGTTCGCTGTTCGCCAATGACCCGACCGCGGCCTACAACAACCCGGCGGCGATGGCTTTCTTCGACGCGCCAGTCCTGCAGATCACCGGTACCGGCATTCGGCCCAGCGCCAAATTCGAAGGCAGCTTCACCGACGTGACGGGCGCCCCCGTCACTGGCGACAACCCCGACGGCTTCGGCAAGTTCGTCCCGTTTCCCAATATCGCGTTCGTGGCGCCGATCACCGATCGCCTGAGCGTGGGCGGCAGCCTCTCCGTGCCATTTGGCCTGGCCAGCGAATACAGCCCCACCTGGCAAGGACGCTACTTTGGTACCAAGACCAGCCTGCAGTCGATCGCCCTGAGCCTGTCCGCCGGCTTCAAGGTCAACGACCAGTTCTCCATCGGCGTGGGCGTGGTCGGCCAGCGCACCAAGGCCCAACTGAACACCGTACTGGACACCACCGGCACCGCGACAGCCTTGTTCGGTGCCATGGGCGCGCCGTCGCCGTATGGACCTCCGCAAGGCGCCGATGAGCAGCTCAACGTAAATCTCAAGAAAACTGCGGTCGGCTATTTTGCCGGCTTCGAGTTCAAACCGACTGCTGCCGACAGCATTGGCTTGAGCTACCACTCCAGGATCAACCAGACCTTGGGTGGCGATTACGCGATCTACGGTGGCTCCCTGGGCAAGCAGCTCATCGTTGGGGGCCCGCTCCTCGCTCCGACTGCGGGGCTGCCGGTGCTCGATCCGAACGGCGGCCAGGCGAGCGCGACGCTCAACACGCCTGCCTTTGCCAGCCTGGACTGGCTGCATGCATTCAATGACCAGTTCAGCTTGGCCGCGTCGATCAAGTGGACCGGCTGGTCAAACTTCAAGAACCTCACGCTGAAATCCAACGGGCAGACCTTGATCACCCTGCCGGAAAAGTACAAGAACACCTGGGTCTACTCGGTGGGCGGCGACTACAAGCTGAGTGACCAGTGGACCTTGCGTGCCGGTGTGGGTTACGACCAGTCACCGACCAACATCGTCAGCCGCGATCCGCGCATCCCCGACGGCAATCGTCGACTGCTCGGCTTCGGTTTCGGCTACCAGCCCACCAACCACCTGGCGATCGATTTCGGCTACCAGCACCAGTTCGTCAGCGACGCTCGCGTACACATGACCAACCAGCTTGGTCTGGGTGCCGGACACATGGATGGCAAGTTCAAGGACAAGGGCGACGTGGTCAGCCTGACGGGTACGTACAAGTTCTGAAGATAGAGTGAGCCGTTACAGGAGCAGGGGCCGCGAATGCGGCCCCTGATTTTTGGGAGGCGGGGTGGCTGACGTGCCTAGCGGGATCGTCCACACCAGCCTCTCGGCCAGATACGCAAAACGCGAGCTTCGATGGAGCGCGGGGCGGCGTGGGGTCTGCGGGGATTGTTTGGCCCATCCAT
Organism: Rhodanobacter sp. G2-10; assembly: GCF_055809185.1. Classification (NCBI taxonomy): domain Bacteria; kingdom Pseudomonadati; phylum Pseudomonadota; class Gammaproteobacteria; order Lysobacterales; family Rhodanobacteraceae; genus Rhodanobacter; species Rhodanobacter sp. G2-10. The sequence continues at coordinate 1,983,238 of NZ_CM147900.1, forward strand.
GGGCCAAACCCCTACGCGCTGCGCGCTCCGGGGCCAGCCTGCGGCTGGCCTTGTCGTTCCAGACGAATTTGTCGACTGCGCAGGCAGGATGCCGGAGCGAGCATCGACGTAGTCGATGGCCCGAAGGGCGAGGCACAGGAGGTGCCGTGTCACCGGTGGGTTCGTCCACACCACCCTCTCCGCCAGATACGCAAAACGCCCCATCTGGGGCGCTTTGCGTATCTGGCGGAGAGGGTGGGATTCGAACCCACGGTAGGCTATTCACCTACGCCTGATTTCGAGTCAGGTACATTCGACCACTCTGCCACCTCTCCGATGGGATGCATGGTGGCGCATGCGAGCCGGGAATCATACGCGAGCCTGAGTATCGTGACAATAACCCGAGCTTGCGGCATGCTGCGGCAGCTTGTCTTGATTGAAGCCCAATGATCGAACTCGGACACGGAACACACGTCGGCCTGCGCCGTACGCGCAACGAGGATACGTACTACGCCGATGCCTCGCTCGGCCTGTTTCTGGTCGCTGACGGCATGGGCGGGCACCAGCACGGTGAAGTGGCATCGGCGCTTGTTCGTGACGCGCTGGTCGAATTGGTCGAATCGGGATGCGGGCTGATCGAGGCGGTCAATGGCGCTGCCGATCGCCTGCTCGCGCATGCCCGACCCAGTTTCGACATGCTGCCCATGGGGACCACGATCGCCGCCCTGCGCATCATCGGTGACAGCTACGAAGTGGCTTGGGTCGGCGATAGCAGGATCTACCTGTGGAAGCAGACCCTGCGTCAGATCAGCCACGACCACTCGCTGGTGCAAGCCCTGGTCGAAGCGGGACAGCTCGATCCCGCACAAGCCTCGCGACATCCACAACGCAACCTGCTCACCCAGGCGCTCGGGGTCACTGCGACCGAACAACTGCAGATCGGCATCGCCCGGGGCACGATCGAACCCGGCATGGCGTTCCTGATGTGCACGGACGGACTGACGGAGTGTGTCGACAAGGCAGCGATCGCGCGAACCATCGCGCGTTCTGAATTGGCTGCGCAGGAATGTGTCGATCAACTGTTGCTGGCGGCCCTCGATGCCGGCGGCGATGACAACATCACGGTTGTCATCGTCCGCTGTCGCTGACAAACGCGAAGGTCTCTGATATCGGTCAGTTTGGGCGACGCCAAAGGCATTGACCACCGGCACTCTTGTCCAGCGCATCGAGGCGCTGCTCGTGAGTTCGCAGCTCTTCGACCGAGGCACGCAGTACGCGCGGACGAACCTGCAGGATGACCGGAGCTACCGTGGCGGCGGCGCGTTGTTCCGTGGCTGCATCGAAACCGAGATCGAGGCCCACCTGCCCCGACGTCATGGCCAGATAGACATCGGCCAGCAACTGGGCGTCGATCAGACCACCGTGCAGCTCGCGGCGCGAGCTGTCCACCCCAAGCCGCTTGCACAGGGCGTCGAGACTGTTGCGCTGGCCGGGATAACGTTCCCGAGCCATCGCAAGGGTGTCGAGTACGGTGCAATGATCGCCAATGCAGCCGCGCGCGGGGCCCAGCCGCGCCAGCTCGGCATCGAGAAACCCGATATCGAAACTGGCGTTGTGGATCACCAGCTCCGCGCCTTCGATGAAGGCCAGGAATTCATCCACCACATCGCCGAAACGCGGTTTGTCGAGCAGGAACTCATCCTCGATGCCGGTCACCTGACGGGCCCCTTCGTCGATCGCCCGATCCGGGTTGAGGTAGGTCTGATAGGTCTGTCCGGTGAGCCGGCGCTCGACCATCTCGACACAGGCTATTTCCACCAGTCGATGCCCCTGACGGACTTCGAGACCGGTGGTTTCCGTATCAAGCACGACTTGCCTCATGCGCTTTCCCTGATCAGCTCTGCTTGCTCACGAGCGGCCTGGTCCACGCGCTCGTTCTCGACATGGCCGTTGTGTCCCTTGACCCATTTCCAACGTACCTGGTGCGCGCCCACGGCGTCTGACAAGCGCAGCCACAAGTCCTGGTTCTTTACCGGCTTCCGATCGGCCGTGCGCCAGCCATTGGCGCGCCACTTCGGCATCCATTGCTCGATGCCCTGCATGACATAGCGCGAGTCGGTGGTAAGGGTCACCACACACGGGCGCTTGAGCGCTTCCAATGCGCCAATGGCCGCCATCAACTCCATCCGGTTATTGGTGGTGTCGGCCTCGCCACCAGCCAGCAGGCGTTCATTGCCTTTTGCACGCAGCAGCGCGGCCCAGCCGCCCGGGCCCGGGTTGCCCAGGCATGCTCCGTCAGTAAATGCTTCCACTTCACTCATTGCTGTTCACGCTGTTCCCGTTGTTTGCATGGCCGCACTGCGCCGGGTGCTCGGCGACAACTGGCGGGCGGCAGGTACTGCCACACTGATCGGCTTGATTCTCAGGGGCGTGCCTTGCCGCCTGTGCTTTCGTGCGATCAAGACATAGCCTCCACCAAATACGTTCCGCGACATCCCATCTGATTTCAGTTGTCCCGGCCAACCCCGGCCCACTCTCTGTGTCAGTTCGACATCAAGCCCGGCCTGCCGCAGATGCCGCTGCAGTTGCAACGGCATTTGCAGGCTGAGTGATCGTCCCTGTGGCTGCCAGCGTAACCACGGCGTCCACCCGCTGACGGGGTGAATACCCGTCAGTGCGAGAACACCACCGGGTGCCAACACCCGGATCGCATCAGTGAGCAATGCCGGTGCCGTCGCCGAAACCTCCAGCGCGTGCCTGAGCAGTACCAGGTCGAACGCATCGTCGACGAACGGCAAGGGCTCATCTGCCGCCGCCCGCAAATCACCCGTATAGCGATCCCGCTCCAGGCACAGCCGGGTCCAGCAGCTCAACATCGGCAATGGCGGCGGCGTGTCATCGCGCGCGGCACTCAACAGCAACGCATGCTCACCGAAACAGCGCTGCAATTCGGGCATCAGCACCCGTGCCTGTGCCGCCCGCAATTGGCGCAGCGGGGCACTGACATAGAGGTCGTTGTCATGCTGATGCATTCACGCAATTCCGGATTGGCTCGCGAACCGTCAGTTTAGCGGCTCATTGCGCATGATCGCAGTTGCAAGCGAACTACCGCACGCAACTGAACACCCAGGTCGCACGTTAACGTCACGCTAACGAACTGCCGCCGATGCCCGTCTATAGTCAACCGCCTCACGCGCACCGACAAGCCTTCATCTGTCGTTGATCGAGGCGGCATCGGACATCCTGCCCATTGCCAATCGAACACCGCGGGAACCGCTTTGCAACTGATACCGCTACCGGCCCTGGCTGACAACTACATCTGGCTGATTCACGACGATGACGGCCACGCCATCGTCGTCGATCCAGGTGACGCCGAGGTGGTGGAACGCGCACTGCGCGCTCGACAGCTGCAATTGCGAGCCATCCTGCTGACTCATCACCATCTTGACCACATCGGTGGCGCCGCCACGCTGCAGCATCGCCATGCGGCCCCCGTTTACGCGCCCGCTGACGACCGCACCGCTTGTACGACACACCGGGTAGCCGATGGCGACCGCATCGAACTGACCGCGCCGGAGGTCGGTTTCGATGTGCTGGCCATACCCGGGCACACACTCAGCCACGTCGGCTACGTCGGTGCCGGGTTGTTGTTGTGCGGCGACACCCTGTTCAGCCTCGGCTGCGGCCGGTTGTTCGAGGGTACGCCAGCGCAAATGCTCTCTTCGCTGGATCACCTGGCCGCACTGCCGGGCGCGACTCTCGTATGCGCCGGCCATGAATACACCGAAGCCAATGGTCACTTCGCGAACGAGGTGGAGCCGGACAATCTCCGGTTGCAATCACGGCGACAGCAAGTTGCCCGCCTGCGCAACAACGACCAGCCAACGTTGCCGATCGCACTGGCCGAGGAGTTGGCGACCAATCCGTTCCTGCGCGCCGACTCCGCCGGCGTGATCAAGTGGTGCACCGAACGTGGAGTCACGGGCGACCGTGTCGCCCGCTTTGCGGCCATACGTGCAGCAAAAGATGCCTACCGCGCATGAACAGGCCGACGCGACTTATTCTCCCGTTGGTCATTCCTGCCTTGCTGGCGGCCTGCGCCGGTGTCGCTCCAAAGACACCTTCCACTCCTCCTGCCGCCGCTGCCCCCGTCTCGGCGAAACTCCCGGCGCCGCCTGCCACGGAGAGCATGCCCGCGCCGGCAGCCGCCACCGACGTCTGGGACCGATTGCGTCGCAGTTTCGCCATGCCTGACTGCAACGCCGATCCGTCGGTGCTCAAGTGGGCGAACCGCTACACGCGAAACCACAAGCTTTTCGAGCAAACAATGCGTCAGGCGCTGCCGCGCCTCGACTACGTGCAGCAGGTGGCGTCGCAATACGATGTACCCGGCGAATTCGTGCTGCTGCCGTGGGTCGAGAGCCACTACCGGCCCGCTCCGGGACGCAGGTATCACTCTGCCGGCATGTGGCAGATCATGCCGATCACTGCCCGGTCACTGAGTTTGCAGGTGAATCGCCACTACGACGGTCGATTCGACATACCTGCCGCCACTCATGCCGTGATGAAGTTGCTGGAGCAATACCACGAGCATTTCAAGGATTGGCGAATGGCCGATTACGCCTACAACACGGGCGAGTTCAAGCTGCGCAAGCTTGTCCGCCAATACGGTTCGCCAGCTGACGAGCCGGTGATTCCCGATCTGCCGGTACCCCGGATCACGCGTGAGCATCTGACCAAACTGCTGGCGATCGCCTGCGTCGTGCGCGAGCCGGAACGCTTCCATGTGCAGTTGCCGCTGCTGCCGGATACCGAACGTCTGGTACAGGTACCTCTGACACGGTCCATGACATTTGCCCGAGCCGCCGAGCTCGCCGACATGCCGGTAGCCCCGCTCAAGCAACTCAACTCGGCATTTCACGGAAAAACGATCGACACCGCTTATGCGTCGTACCTGATTCTGCCCTCGAACCGTGCCGAACGTTTCCGTACTGCCGCACGGGAAGCATCAGACGTCGCTGCCGTCGGCCCGACGTCGCCGGCCACCACGACCAAGCGGACACCGGGTGTCCAGCATCAACACCGAACCCATGTCGTCAAGCGTGGCGAAAGCCTTTGGCAAATTGCGCACCACAACGCGACAAGCGTGGCAGCGCTGCAGCAACTGAACAACCTGAAGGGACACTCGATCCAGCCAGGCGAGGTGCTGCAGCTCGATGACGACGACTGAATCGGTCAGGCCACTCCAACTACACTGACAAGCGGCGATCCCTCGCCAAAAGGAACGGGGCGACCCATGGCCGCCCCGTTCCTTTTCTCACCTATCCATTTCGCAGCCGACCGCGCGAAGAACTCGACTACATCCGGTCCTTGCTGATCTCGATCTTGGTCTTGGCGCGCAGCATCTCCAGGAGTTCGCGCGTTGCCTCTGAACCGTAGGCCTGGGACATCTGGTGACTCAGGGCCTCACGCTGATCCGCGGGAATCTTCGACAAGTCACCACCCTGGACCTTGTCCACGGCCAACAGCGCAAAGCCGCCGTCGCCCATATCCACTGTCGCGTACTCCGGCTTGTCAGTCGACTTCGGATGTGGCAACAGGAATGCTTCCTTGAGCAGTGGCGCCGGCACTTGCAGCGACTGCTCGCGCACCGCCTCGGGTACGGTGACCACGGACGCGTCGAGCGACTTGGCGACCGCCGCCATGGCCTCGCCCTTGCGCAGCCGCGCCAGCGCCTCGTCAGCCTCCTTCTTCGCGGCCGCCGCCACGCGCGACTCGAGAATACTGACCTTGATCTTGGCCTGGACCTCTGACAACGGCTTGACCGCGGCAGGCACATGCTTGTCAACGTGGATAACCGCCGAGTGGTCGTTACCCAGATCGATCAAGCCGGAGTTGTTGCCCTGGACCAGAACGTCATCGCTGAACGCGGCAGCGACAAACTTGGGATTGGCCGTGATGCCCTGGCCGTTGGTGCGCGAGAACAACGGCGTGGTCTTGATGGGCAGATCCAACGCCACCGATGCCGGCTCAAGCGAGCTCGGATTGGAATAGGTGTTGTCCGCCATCTTGCCGGCCAGCTCGTTGTACTGCCGATCGCGCTGGGCCGAGGTCGCCTCCTTGACCAGCTGATCGCGTACTTCGGCAAACGGCTTCGACTCCCCGCTGCGGATATCGCGCAGCCAGATGATGTGATACCCGTCGGACGACAGCACCGGCTTGGAAATCTGCCCCTTCTGCAGCGAGAACATGGCCGAGTCGAACGCTGCATTGGTGACGCCCTTCTCCAGCCAGCCCAGGTCGCCGCCCTGCCGCTTCGAGCCCAGATCCTGCGAATCCTTTTCGGCCAGCTTGGCGAAATTGGCGGGCGTCGCCTCGGCCGCGATCTTGTCAGCCTTCGCCAGCGCCGCCTTCTGCTGTTCGGGCGTGGCATTGGGCGGCACGTCAACCAGGATATGCGAAACCAGGCGCTGCTCTGGCTGCACGAATCGCTGCTTTTCGTCCTCGTAGCGCTTCTTCAACTCTTCGTCGCTCGGCGCTGCCTTGGGCTGAAGCTTGGCGCCATCCACTTCGATGTACTTTACCGAGACCTGTTCCGGATTCATGTACTGGGCCTGGTGCGACTTGTACCAGGCCTCGATCTCGGCGTCCGTGACCTCCTTGTCGGACACGTCCGGCTTGGGCAGTACGAAGTAACGCAGATCGCGACGCTGCGTAAGCAAACCGAGGAAAGCATCAACGCTGCCGTTGCTGATGATGGTGCTGTCTGCAATCGCCTCGGGCAACAACTGGGTGGCCAGCGAGGAGCGGATCTCGTCCTCGAACATCGCAGGTGTCTTGCCGCTGCTGGTCAGCCACGCACGATAGCTGTTGGCGTCGAACTTGCCGTTCACCTGAAACGCGGGGATTCCCGCAATGGTGTCGCGCAGTGCCTGACTGGACACTCGCATGCCCCAGTCTTCGTTCGCCTGCAGCAGCAATTGCTGGTCGATCATGGAATCCAGCACGCGCATCTTGGTTTCAGGTTGTTCGAAAATCTTCGCATCGAAGTGCTCACCCTGCTGGGCGCTGGCCTGCTGCCGCAACTGGTTCATGCGATCCTGAAACGCATTCTGGCTGATCTCGCGCTTGCCGACCTTCGCCACATACGTATCACTGGTGGACCTGAAATAACTCTCCATGCCGAACAGAGACATCGCGATGACGGCGAGGCCAAGCACGATGATGGATGGCCATCCGTGCATTTTGTTACGCATTGCCTGCAGCATTGAAATCTTCCCGCAACGTGGTTGAAAGCGCGTGAAGCGCATGATGCATGCGAGGCACCGGAATGCCTCGCCAATGCATGTCCGATCGCCTGGGGCAGCACCGGGCACGCATGACTCAAATGACAAGGGCGCCACGCGGGCGCCCTTGCGAAATGTGGCGGAGTGGACGGGACTCGAACCCGCGACCTCCGGCGTGACAGGCCAGCATTCTAACCAACTGAACTACCACTCCGCACTATTTGGTGGGTGCTGTAGGGATCGAACCTACGACCACCGCCTTGTAAGGGCGACGCTCTACCGCTGAGCTAAGCACCCCGAAACCAAGCGCAAGCCGCTTAGTTTAGGGCATCCTTCAGGCTCTTGCCAGCCTTGAACGCAGGCACTTTCGAGGCCTTGATCTTGATCGTTTCATTGGTACGCGGGTTGCGACCGGTACGGGCAGCACGCTTGCGCACCGTGAACGTACCGAAGCCCACCACCGAGACATCCTCGCCCTTCTTCAGCGACTTCTGCACGGCCTCCAGATACGCTTCCAGCGCACGCCCGGCATCAGCCTTGGTCAGCTCGGCCTTCTCGGCAATGGCATTGATCAGATCGGTTTTGTTCATTGAGAAGCTCCCATGTTCGGATTTCGCCCGCGTGACCGGTCCCGGAGGTGGTCATCGCAGGCATGGATGGTTGGCTGTCGCCAGGACCGTAACGCAACTCCGCATCGCTGCGCTGTCAGGCAATGCAGGGGCTGCGGCAACGCCTTTATACCAGTGCCTTGCCGCAATCCGCAACACAAGTCACAGCAACGTTTTCGCCAGATTGGCGACCCACAAACTTGCTAGCAGAACCTGTGCCGAAAGACCACTGGACAACTTCGCCGACCAGCGGCGAAAAACTCGGAATGCCGGCTGATCGCGCACGCGAGGCGGCGCGACCAGCCAGACCTGACCGTGGCAATCAGTGCGTCAGGGAAGGACCCTTTGCCGACTTTTCCGGAATCCCGGCCGCAGGAGGTTCTTCAGCGGACCTCGGCTGCAATGGTCGTTCCAGGGCGATATCGAGCACCTCGTCGATCCAGCGCACCGGATGGATGTCCAGCGACGAGGTGATGTTCTTCGGCATATCGACCAGATCCTTCTTGTTGTCATCCGGGATGACGATGGTGGTGATTCCGCCCCGGTGTGCCGCCAGCAGCTTTTCCTTCAAGCCGCCAATCGGCAGCACGCGACCGCGCAGGGTGATCTCACCGGTCATCGCCACTTCGGATCGTACCGGCACCTTGGTCAACACCGACACCAGCGCCGTACACATGGCGATGCCTGCGCTCGGGCCGTCCTTCGGCGTGGCGCCCTCGGGTACGTGGATGTGCACGTCCAGCTTCTGGTGGAAGTCCGGATCGATGCCAAGCCGATCCGCGCGGGCGCGCACCACGGAAAGCGCCGCCTGGATCGACTCCTTCATCACGTCACCGAGCTGGCCGGTGTGCACCAGGCGACCCTTGCCGGGTACGACCGAACCTTCGATGCTGAGCAGTTCACCGCCGACCTGGGTCCACGCCAGTCCGGTGACCAAGCCGATTTCGTTCTGCAGTTCCTTGCGGCCGAAATCGAAGCGGCGCACGCCGAGGTACTGGTCAAGGTTGGCTGACTTGACCTTGACGCTGTCCGGTCCCGACTTCGTGCTGCTCCTGGAGGACTTCGAGGCAGCAGCCTTCGCGGACGACGCCCTGGCCTTGGCCTTCTTCACCTGGCCGAGGGTCAACTCCTTGACCACCTTGCGACAGATCTTGGAAATTTCGCGCTCGAGATTTCGCACGCCCGATTCGCGCGTGTAGTAGCGCACGATGTCGCGCAGCGCATCTTCGGCAATGCTGAGTTCCTCGGGCTTCAAGCCGTTCGCCTTCAGCTGTTTCGGCAACAGGTACTTCTGGGCGATCCCGAGCTTTTCGTCCTCGGTGTAGCCGGGAATGCGGATGACCTCCATGCGGTCCAGCAACGGACCGGGGATATTCAGCGAGTTGGCCGTCGCGATCCACATCACTTCGGACAGGTCCAGGTCGACTTCCAGATAGTGATCGTTGAACGCGTGGTTCTGTTCCGGATCGAGCACTTCAAGCAGCGCCGACGAAGGATCACCGCGGAAATCCATCGACATCTTGTCGATCTCGTCCAGCATGAACAGCGGATTCCTGGCAGCAGCCTTGCTGAGGTTCTGCACGATACGACCGGGCATCGACCCGATGTAGGTGCGTCGATGCCCGCGAATCTCGGCCTCGTCGCGCACGCCACCGAGGCTCATCCGCACGAATTTGCGATTGGTCGCCTTGGCAATCGATTGTCCCAGCGAGGTCTTGCCCACGCCCGGGGGACCGACCAGGCAGAGGATCGGGCCCTTCATGACCGACACGCGCTGCTGCACGGCGAGGTACTCGAGGATGCGCTCCTTGACCTTCTCCAGGCCGAAATGATCGGCGTCGAGCACTTCCTGCGCCATCTGCAGGTCCTTGCGCACCTTGCTGCGCTTCTTCCAGGGCACGCCAACCAGCCAGTCGAGGTAGTTGCGGACAACGGTAGCCTCGGCGGACATCGGCGACATCTGCTTGAGCTTGTTGAACTCCTGGCGCGCCTTGCCAAGCACCGCCTTGGGCATGCCGGCGGCGTCGATCTTCTTCTGCAGCTCCTCGATCTCGTTCGGGCCATCCTCGCCGTCGCCGAGCTCCTTCTGGATCGCCTTCATCTGCTCGTTCAGGTAATACTCGCGCTGACTCTTTTCCATCTGCGACTTGACCCGGCCACGGATGCGCTTCTCGACCTGTTGCAGGTCCATCTCGCCATCCACCAAACCGATCAACAGCTCCAGCCGCTTGCCGACATCGGCCGTCTCCAGCACCTTCTGTTTGTCGGCCATGCGCACGGAAAGATGGGCCGCGATGGAGTCCGCGACGCGCGAAGGATCGTCGATGCCCGACAAGCTGGCCAGCACCTCCGGCGGCAACTTGCGGCTCTGCTTGACCAGCTGCTCGAACAGCGAGATCAAGGTGCGCGACACCACATCCAGCTCGCGCTCCTTGGCGTTGTAGGCCGGCTCAATCAGGCGCGATCGTGCCGTCAGCATGCCGTCGGATTCCTTGAAATCCTCGATTGCCACCCGCGATTGTCCTTCGACCAGCACCTTGACCGTGCCATCGGGCAATTTCAGCAGCTGCAGCACGCCGGCCAACGTACCCACCTCATGCAGATCCGAAATCTCCGGATCATCGATATCCGGGCTTTTCTGGGCCACGAGAAGGATCTGCCGCTCGCCGTCCATGGCGCGCTCCAGCGCGCGCATCGACTTGTCACGGCCGACGAACAGAGGAATAACCATGTGCGGATAGACCACCACATCGCGCAACGGCAATACCGGCAGGGCGTCCAGCGCAACGGGAAGGGGGGCTTGCTGGGGCATGAAAGATCAATTCCTCGTAATCGAACCTGGCTTTGTCCCGACACTGCACCGGGCCTCTCTACACGTCAAGTGGAGGCGAAGGGCTGGCGGCTCAAGGTGTGCGGGCCGCACAAAACAGAGCGGCTCCGGTGATTTCACCGGAGCCGCACGGATCAAAGGCGCGCGATGGATCAGGCGGCGGCGTCGCCACCCTCGCCTGCCACGCGCTGCTGCATGTTGCCGCGATAGATCAGATAGGGCTCGGCCTGGCCCTCGATCACCGCATCGTCCACCACGACCTTGCTGACGTGCTCCAGCGAGGGCAGCTCGTACATCGTGTCGAGCAGGACCTGCTCCAGAATCGTGCGCAAACCACGAGCGCCGGTCTTGCGCTTGAGCGCCTTCTTCGCGATCGCCAGCAACGCCTCCGGGCGGAATTCCAGCTCGACTTCCTCCATCTCGAACAGCTTCTTGAACTGTTTGGTGACGGCGTTCTTCGGCTCGGTGAGGATTTTCACCAACGCCGTCTCGTCCAACTCGTCCAGCGTTGCCACCACCGGCAGCCGCCCTACAAACTCGGGGATGAGGCCAAAACGCACCAGATCGTCCGGTTCCACGTCGGCCAGTACCTTGCCCAGATTCTGGGTGCGCTCCTTGCTGCGCACCTCCGCCCCGAAACCGATACCGGTGTTTTCGGAACGCTGCTGAATGACCTTTTCAAGGCCGGCAAACGCACCGCCGCAAATGAACAGGATATTCTTGGTGTCGACCTGCAGGAATTCCTGCTGCGGGTGCTTGCGCCCACCTTGCGGCGGCACCGACGCCAGCGTGCCTTCGATCAGTTTCAGAAGTGCCTGCTGCACGCCTTCACCGGAAACATCCCGCGTGATCGACGGGTTTTCGCTCTTGCGCGAGATCTTGTCGATCTCATCGATATAAACGATGCCCGATTGCGCCCGGTCCACGTCGTAGTCGCACTTCTGCAGCAGCTTCTGGATGATGTTCTCGACATCCTCGCCCACGTAACCCGCCTCGGTGAGCGTGGTGGCGTCGGCGATGGTGAACGGCACATTCAGCAGGCGTGCAAGGGTTTCGGCCAGAAGGGTCTTGCCCGAACCGGTGGGACCGATCAGCAGGATGTTCGACTTGCCCAGCTCGATGTCGTCGCTCTTCTGGCGCGACTCGATGCGCTTGTAATGGTTGTAGACCGCCACGGCCAGCGCTTTCTTGGCGCGAGTCTGACCCACCACATATTGATCCAGCGACTCGCGGATCTCGCGAGGTTTGGGCAAATGGGTACGGCCGGAGGCGGCCTTCTCCTCCAGCTCCTCACGGATGATGTCGTTGCACAGCTCCACGCACTCGTCGCAGATGAACACGGATGGACCCGCGATCAGCTTGCGTACTTCGTGCTGGCTCTTGCCACAGAACGAGCAATAGAGAATCTTGCCGCTGTCGCTGGAACGCCCCTGCCGGTCGTCGCTCATACTCTCGATCCCGCTGGTCAATCTGGATGCGCCGCGAGAATACCACAGGGCCCCGCGTCTGCCTGCAGACGCAGAGCCCATCTCGCGAACTTGGGGTGAAACCGGTGAATCAGGCCGACTTGACCGTATCGACGGCGCGCTTGTCGAGTACTTCGTCGATCAGACCGTAGGTCTTTGCGTCCTGCGCGTTCATGAAGCGGTCCCGCTCCATGTCCAACTCGATCTTTTCCAGCGGCTGGCCGGTGTGCTGCACGTAGAGCTTGTTCAACCGCTCGCGGATGTAAAGGATTTCGCGCGCCTGGATCTCGATATCGGTCGCCTGTCCCTGCGCACCACCGGATGGCTGATGGATCATGATGCGTGAGTTCGGCAAGGCGAAACGCTTGCCTGCGGCACCGGCCATCAACAGGAACGAGCCCATGCTGCAGGCCTGGCCGATGCACATGGTGCTGACCGCCGGCTTGATGAACTGCATGGTGTCGTAGATCGCAAGCCCGGCCGTCACTGCGCCGCCGGGGCTGTTGATGTAGAAGTTGATGTCCTTGTCCGGGTTTTCCGACTCCAGGAACAGCATCTGCGCCACGATCAGGTTCGCGACCTGGTCGTTGACTTCGCCGACCAGGAAGATCACGCGCTCCTTCAGCAGGCGCGAGTAGATGTCGTAGGAACGCTCGCCGCGAGCCGTCTGCTCGACGACCATCGGTACCAGGTTGAGATTCGTGATGGGGTCCATGGTCATGCTCGCGCCTTCAAGGATGGAGTGGCCTGGCATTGGTCAGGCGTTGGCGGGACGCATCACGTCGTCGAAGCTCAGGTCCTGTCGGGTGGTCTTGGCATGCTCGGCCACCCATTCGGCCACCTGGTCTTCCATCACGCGATTCTGCAGCCCTGACATCAACTGGGGGTCGCCATTGTAGAGTTCAATGACCTTCTCGGGCTCTTCGTAGGTCGAAGCTATCGCAGCCAACTGCTCGGCAATGCGCTTCCTGTCGATCTTGAGCTCCTGCTTGCGCGCGATCTCGCCCATCAGCAGGCCGGCGATGACGCGCTTGCGGGCAATCGGGATAGCGGAGTCGATCAACTGCTGCGGAGGCTGCTGACCCTGCGGGACGCTGCCGGCCGCCAGGCTGCGCGCTTCGGATTGCACCATCATCTTCGGCACATCCAGCTGACCGTGCGTCTCGGCAAGCTTCTCGGCCACTTCGGACTTCAAGCGAGCCATCAGCGCCGCCTTGAGCTCGCGCTCCAGATTGGCCCGGACTTCCTTGCGGAAGGTCTCCAGATCACCGTCCTCGATCCCGAACAGCTTGGCAAACTCGCCGTCGATCTCGGGCAGCTTCGGCTCCTGCACCTTGATCACGTGGAAGCTGACACTGGCGGTCTTGCCGGCCAGTTGCTCGTTGCGGAAGTCCTGCGGAAAGGCGATCTCGGCATCGAACGTGTCGCCGGCGACATGGCCCGTCAGAGCCTCGTCAAGCGCCGCAAACAGCGTGCCCGAACCCAGCACGCTGCCGGCGCGCTCCAGCCCCTCGGCCGGGAAACGATAATCACCCGCCGTCGCCGAGTACTCGAACATCACGAAGTCGCCTTCGATCGATGCCCGCTCCACTTCGTCGAAACTGCGCCGCTGCATGCGCAGCGTCTCCAGCATCCGGTCTATATCGCCGTCAGTCACCTCGGCAACGACACGATTGATCTCCAGCGCGGACACGTCGACTTCGGGCAGCTCCGGCATGATCTCGAACGTCGCGGTATAGGCGATCTCGCCGTTCTCGGGCTTGCCGGTGGTGTTGATGGCCGGATTCGCGATCGGCTGCAGCTTTTCCTGCTCCACCGCCTCGCGCAACGTGCTGCCGATCAGGTCGGACAACACCTCGCCACGAACCTGCTCGCCGAAGCGCTGCTTGATCACCGTCGCCGGCACCTTCCCCGGACGGAAACCCTTCAAACGCACGGTGCGGCCCATCTCCGCGATCCGCGCGCTGACCTGCGTCTCGAACCGCTCCGCGGGGAACTTCACCGTGAGCTTGCGCTCCAGCGAACCGACATTCTCAACCGAAACCTGCATGACGTCTCCTGGTACTGCTTGATGTTGTGGCCCTGCCACAGGCGCCATGGCGGGATTGCCGCCTGCCAAATTGAGGAACCCGGGCGAACATGGTGCGAAAGGGGGGACTCGAACCCCCACGGGGTTAACCGCCAGTACCTAAAACTGGTGCGTCTACCAATTCCGCCACTCTCGCGTTGTCGCCACGACCCGACGTGCCAGAAGCCTGGTAGCGGGCACCCCTCGGACCATACTGAGGATCACCACTCACACCCCACTCGCGGCATCGTCCAAGTCAATGATTCCCTTGTACGAAAGCAGACCATTTTACGATTGCCAGGCCTTCAAGCACAAGCGCCGTGACCGATTCAAAGGCCGCAAAGCAAAACGCCGACCGCTGGTCTGGCGGTCGGCGTTTTGCCTGTTGGTGGGCCGTGAAGGATTCGAACCTTCGACCAATTGATTAAGAGTCAACTGCTCTACCAACTGAGCTAACGGCCCATGAACTGGGATGTACCCGAAAAACCGGGGTGAAACTGGGGTGGATGATGGGATTCGAACCCACGACAACCGGAATCACAATCCGGGACTCTAACCAGCTGAGCTACATCCACCATCGTTTGATACTGGCGCGCCCGACAGGAATCGAACCTGCAACCCTCGGCTTAGAAGGCCGATGCTCTATCCGGTTGAGCTACAGGCGCAGTCATTACCGGCAGAACGTGTTGCTGGTCGGGGCAGAGGGATTCGAACCCCCGACTTTTGCGTCCCAAACGCAACGCTCTACCAGACTGAGCTATACCCCGCTTTCGAATCCTCGATCACTTCCGCCACCGAAGCCTTCAAATGTTACGGGTGACGCCTCGCTCAGTCAATCCGTGTCGAAGCACACCATGCCACCTGAACCCACTGTTTCCATCGTCACGAAGCATCCGTCTCGATGAAAACGAAACGGGGTGCATGCACCCCGCCTCATTGAATAAAAATGGTGCGCCCGGAGAGATTCGAACTCCCGACCACCTAGTTCGTAGCCAGGTACTCTATCCAACTGAGCTACGGGCGCACTGAAAAAAAACTCTCACTCCATGCGTTGATGCCTTGGCATCGCCGCGCTGAAGCAAGAAGCGGAATTATTCAGACTCTGCGCGCAGGCGTCAACCCTTTTCGTGAAATTTGTTCATCGAAACCTGCAACATCGTACCGACGGGATCGAGCCCTGCCTGCTCCATCAGACGAAAGGGGCAGCCGTGGCTGCCCCTTTTCGCTTGCCCTGCGCTACCCGGCCAAGGAACTGGTATGGCCGTCCAAATCCATCAATCGTCCAGGCCCGCGCGACTCTGAGCAGCCGGTTCGCCGACCTTGCCTACCGGTGCACCTGCCCCGCCCTTGGGCGGCGGGGGTGGTGGCGTCGAGCCAGTTGGAGCATCCCTGTTCCAGTCCGCCGGCGGCCCCGGTTCGCGTCCAGCCATGATGTCGTCGATCTGGTGCGCGTCGATCGTCTCGTACTGCAACAGCAGTTCGGCCATGGTGTGCAGCTTGTCGAGATTCTCGGTCAGCAGTTCGCGGCTTCGGGCGTAGGCCCGATCGAGGATGCCGCGTACCACTTCGTCGATCTTGCTGGCGGTTTCGTTCGAAATGCTCTTGTGCTGGGTCACCGAACGGCCGAGAAACACCTCGTCCTCGTCTTCCCCATACGTGATCGGACCGAGTTCCTCGGACAGCCCCCACTTGGTCGCCATGTTGCGAGCCATCTTGGTGGCGCGCTCGATGTCGTTGGAGGCACCGGTGGTGACCTTGTCCGCACCGAAGATCAGTTCCTCGGCAACGCGACCGCCATACAGCGAGCACAACTGCGACTCGATCGCCACCCGGTTGATGCTGTATTTGTCGCCCTCGGGCAGATACATGGTGACGCCCAGCGCACGACCGCGCGGAATGATCGTGACCTTGTACACCGGGTCGTGCTCGGGAACGAGCCGGCCCACGATGGCGTGACCTGCCTCGTGGTAGGCGGTGAGCTTCTTCTCGTCCTCGCTCATCGCCATCGAGCGACGCTCGCTGCCCATCAGGATCTTGTCGCGGGCTTTGTCCAGGTGAATCATGCGGACCTCGCGGGCGTTCTCGCGCGCCGCGAACAATGCCGCCTCGTTGACCAAGTTCGCCAGATCGGCACCCGAGAAGCCCGGTGTGCCACGCGCAATCGTCATTGCATTGACGTCGCTGGAGATCGGCACCTTGCGCATGTGCACCTTGAGGATCTGCTCGCGACCGCGCACATCGGGCAGGCCGACGACGACCTGGCGGTCGAAGCGGCCCGGGCGCAGCAGGGCCGGATCAAGCACGTCGGGACGGTTCGTCGCGGCGATCACGATGACGCCTTCGGTACCCTCGAAGCCGTCCATCTCGACCAGCAACTGGTTCAGGGTCTGCTCGCGCTCGTCATGGCCACCGCCCAGGCCGGCGCCGCGATGGCGACCCACCGCGTCGATTTCGTCGATGAAGATGATGCACGGCGCGTGTTTCTTGGCCTGCTCGAACATGTCGCGCACGCGGCTGGCACCGACACCGACGAACATTTCCACGAAATCCGAGCCGGAAATCGAAAAGAACGGCACCTTGGCTTCGCCCGCAATGGCCTTCGCCAGCAGGGTCTTGCCGGTGCCGGGCGGGCCGACCATCAGCACACCGCGGGGAATCTTTCCGCCGAGCTTCTGGAACTTGGACGGGTCACGCAGGAACTCGACCAGTTCGCCGACCTCCTCCTTGGCCTCGTCGCAACCGGCCACATCGCTGAAATTGACCTTGATCTGGTCTTCGCCCTGCAGCTTGGCGCGCGACCGACCGAAGCTCATCGCGCCACGACCACCACCGCCCGACTGCATCTGGCGCATGAACCAGATGAAAACACCCACGATCAACAATACCGGCAGCCAGCTGATCAGCAAACCGATCAATGAGAATCCTTCCGAAGGATCCTGGCGCACTTCCACGCCCTTGCTCTGCATTTCCTTGACCACCGCATTGGTGGAATAGCCGAGCATGGGGACGACCGTGCGAAACGCACTGCCATCCTTCAGCTTGCCGCTGATGGTGGCGGGCTGATCGGCACCGATCTTGGCGCTGGAGACGTTGCCGCTCTCCACGTTCTGCACGAACGCGCTGTAGGGCAGGTTGGAGGAAGCTCCGTCCCGCGGATTGAAGCTCTCGAACACGGTGAACAGGACCACCGCAATGATCACCCAGAGCAACACATTTTTCGCTGTTTCATTCATGCACGGTTCTCGCCGGTGGCACCGCGCCGGGCTTGCGCCCGGTCGCCAGTGCATACACCTCGCGCGAACGGGCGCGCGAGGCTTTGGGTTTACGCATGGTCACGCGACTGAAGTCTGCACGCAAGCTGCGCAAATAATCGTCAAAACCGACTCCCTGGAACAACTTGATCAAGAAGGAGCCGCCGGGCTTGAGCCACTGCCGACTGAAATCCAGCGCCAGCTCGGCCAACGCCATCGCACGGATCTGGTCGGCCAGCGCCACACCACTCATATTGGGGGCCAGATCGCACAGTACAAGATCCAGCCGGCATCCTTCGAGCCGGGCCTCCAGCTCGCGCAGGACGGACTCCTCGCGGAAGTCGCCCTGCAGGAAATCCACGCCGGCGATGCTTTGCATCGGCAGGATATCCAGGGCAAACACCTTGCCGCTGTCGCCCAGCCGGTTGCGTACCAGTTGCGACCAGCTGCCCGGCGCTGCACCCAGGTCCACCACGTTGATGCCGGGCTTCAGCAGCCGGTCCCGCTCGATCAGCTCTTCCAGCTTGTAAACGGCACGCGAACGCAGGCCCTCGGCCTGGGCCTTCTTGACGAATTCGTCTTTGAAATGTTCGCGCAGCCAGACGGCGCTGCTCTTGCTGCGTGCCATGTCGTTGGAATGAATCGAAGGGACGGGATCGCTACATGATACCCTGTGCAGTCAATCGATCGTGAACCGAGCCCCGTCAGATGCCCCTCACTCCCTCGCAGATCCGTTACCTGCGCAGCCTCGCCCATGACCTGAGTCCGGTGGTGCTGCTCGGCAACAAAGGCGCCACTGAAGCCGTCGTGAAAGAGCTGAACCAGGCGCTGGACATCCACGAACTCGTGAAAGTGAAGCTTTCCGGCGGCGACAAGGACGGTCGACAGGCCCAGATCGCCGTGCTTACCGCGGGCACCCAGGCGCAACAAGTCCACCAGATCGGCCATGTCGCGGTGTTGTTCAGGCGCAACGCCAACGAGCCCAAGATCGCGTTGCCGCGGTAGGACGTCCGGATGGACCTGTCACTCGATCTCCCCGAAGGCTACCTGTTCGTACGCCGCGTCGCCCCGGGCAGCATCACGCTGGTCGACCGCGTGGTCGACGACAGCTTCCTGCTCACCCCGACCCATATCACCGAACACTGGCCCGTCGAGGCGGCGACCACGCTGGACGCCAACCACGTCGACGCCCTGCTCGCGTTGAAACCGGAAGTGGTGATCCTGGGCACCGGCCAACGCCAGGTGTTCCCCGCGGCCGCCTTCATGGCGGGCTTCCTGCGCCAGGGAATCGGCATCGAAGTCATGGACAATGCCGCCGCCGCGCGCACCTACAACCTGCTGGCCAGTGAAGATCGCCACGTGGTTGCCGGGTTCATCCTCGCAGCGTCCTGATCACCACCATCCAGCAAAGCGCTCGTATCCTGATCAGCGCGGCGGCAGGTAGCTCAACGGATCGACCGGATTGCCGTTCTTCCGGATCTGGAATTCCAGCTCGTTGCGGGTAGCGCCGGTGGATCCCATCTCGGCGATCTGCTGCCCCGCCTTCACCTGCTGCCCTTCCTTGACCAGGCGTTTGCGATTGTGCCCATAGGCCGACAGGAAGCTGTCGTTGTGCTTGATGATCACCAGCTCACCGTAGCCGACCAGACCATTGCCGCTGTACACCACCACGCCATCGGCAGCCGCACGGACCGGATCGCCTGAGTTCCCGGCGATCTCGATGCCGGGGATGGCATCGCTGCTGTTGAACCGGCTGATCAGCTTGCCCTCGACCGGCCAGCTCCAACTCACCCCACCCACAGCGCGCGCAGGGCCTGCGGATGCCGGTTTGGAAACGGGTGCAGCGGGCGGTGGCGGGGCAGCGGAGACACCAGCCACAGGTACCGACTCGACCGGGACCGGCGCAACCGGATGCGACGCTGGCACGGCGGATGCGACAGGAGCCGCCGGCACCTGGGCCGATGGGGTCGCCGCCGATGCGGATGGGGCTTTGCCCACGGGCTCGAATACCGGCGCCGCAGGAACCGCGGAATGAGATGGGGACGCGGTGTTGGGCGCAGTCGCCACCGACGTGGTTGGCGACAAGGTCAGACGCTGACCCGGCCAGATCGTGTAGGGCGCGGCGATACCGTTCCAGTGTGCAAGATCGCGAAAATCCACGCCCTTGCGAAAGGCGATCGAGTAAAGCGTGTCGCCCTTCAGCACGACATAGCTGCCGCCCGGGATCGGCGTTCGCGCCTGCTGAATCGGGTGCGCCTGACCACGGGCCGCCACGCCGCCGGCAGGCTCAACCACCACCGAACTGCGCATGGTGCCGCAGGCGGCGAGCCATACCGATACAAGAAGCAGGGACAACCAGCGAAACGATCCATTCATGCGCCTGAGCATAACCAGACGGCTGGTCTTTTTCATGCTCACGCTCCCTTCGCCCGGATGTTCAGCGCGACCACAGCCACCACGCCAGCAGCAACGCCAGCACCGCCAGCGCGACCCAGCCGATCCATTCGATATGCTTGTGCAACATGCGCTCGGCGCGCTCGCCGAACAGGCGAATCAGCAACGCCAGCAGCCAGACGCGCTTGCCCCGCCCGATCGCCATGCAGGCCAGAAACGGCAGCAGCGGCACGCCAACGATGCCGGCAGCCCAGGTCACCAGCTTCATCGGTATCACCGGCTGCAGCGCCGCCAGCGTCAAGGCACCGAGCATGGCCAGCCAATGCTGGTTCATGTCTGCCCGCAACGTGTCTACCCAGACCGTGATGACCTGCTGCATGTGCACGCTCAGCAGCGGCTTCAGCCCCTCGTACGCCCAGTGTCCCAAGGCGTAACCGACCAGCGCGCCCAGCAGGGAAAACAGCAGCGAGATGTTGGCGTAGAAGAAAGCCTTGGCGCGCTTGCCCAGCATCATCGGCGCAAGCATCACCTCCGGCATGATCGGAAAGATGAATGCCTCGACGAAACTCAGCCCGCACAAGTAGTACACGGCATGCGGTGCGCGGGCCCAGACCAGTGCGCGCGCATAAAGTGTTCCGAACAGGCGCATCAACCAATACCGCCAAGCAGGGGAACGAAACTGACCGGACCGAGTTCTTCCAGTGCGAAGTCCCCCCGGCCATCGCCGCGCATGCGGATCAGGTTCTGCCGGCTGGGCGAACCCACCGGCGCCACCAGCACGCCGCCGGGGCTGAGCTGATCGAGGATACGGCTGGGAATGGTGTCGCCGGCCGCGGTAAGGATGATCGCGTCGAACGGCGCCTCGTCGGGCCAGCCCAGCTTGCCGTCGTCATGGCGCGAACGCAGATTGGTCAGCCCAAGCTGACGGAACCGGCGACGCGCCTGGCGCAGCAGGGCTTCGATCCGCTCGACCGTGTAAACCTCACCGACCAGCGCCGCCAGCACGGCGGCCTGGTAACCCGAGCCCGTGCCGATCTCCAGTACCTTGCGCGGCATCTCCCGCTGGCCTTCGAAATGCTCGAGCATGGATTCGGTCATGCGCGCCACGACCCAGGGCTGCGAGATGGTCTGGCCATGGCCGATCGGCAATGCATCGTTCTCGTACGCACGCGAATGCAGGGCCTGATCGATGAAATGATGGCGCGGCAGGTTGCGAATGACCTCGATCACGCGCGAATCGCGGATGCCTGCCTCCTGCAGCACGGCTGCAAGTCGGTCGCGTGCGCGTTGGGAGGTCATGCCCTCGCCCTTGAGGGCGGCCGGTGGCAAAGGATAAGTGTTCATTGGTCAGGCTGCCTCGTCGTCGCTGGTGCTGGCCCGGCTCATGCCGTCGCTCAATGTCTGCATCCAGCTGCTCACCTTCTCCAGCGCCTGGAACCGCGTCAAGTCGACGTGGATGGGAGTGACCGAGACAAACCCGCGGCGCACCGCGTTGAAATCCGTACCCGGGCCGGCGTCATCGACCTCGCCGGCCGGACCAATCCACCAGATGGGCCGCCCGCGCGGATCGGTCTGCGCGATGCATGGCCCGGAGCGGTGCCGCCGCCCCAGCCGGGTGACCTCGAACCCCTGGATATCGGCCCAGGGGCGATCCGGCACGTTCACATTGAGGATGGTGTCGGCCGGCAACGGATCGACCAGCAGCCGCTGCATCAGCAGCAGCACCGCCTGGGCCGCCGAATCGTAGTGCTCGCCCTTGTGATCCCGGCTGACCAGGGACACGGCGATCGCCGGCAGACCGAGGAAGCGCCCCTCCATCGCCGCCGACACCGTGCCGGAATAGATCACGTCATCACCGAGATTGGCGGAGTTGTTGATGCCTGAAACCACCATGTCCGGCTCTTCGTCGAGCAGGCCGGCCAAGGCCAGATGTACGCAGTCGGTCGGCGTGCCGGCAACGCGAAAATAGCCGTCGCCCATCGGCAGCACCCTGATCGGCGCATCCAGAGTCAGCGAATTGCTCGCCCCGGAGCGATCACGGTCCGGCGCCACCACGGTGACCTCACCCACGGCGCGGAGGCGCTCTGCCAACACGCGGATGCCTGGCGCATCCACGCCATCGTCGTTGCTGACCAGAACTCGCATGATGCTCCGTCGAAAACTGCCTGCCTGCGCCACACGACCTGATCGTGGCAACTGCATGATGGCTGCAAGTCTACCGTAGCGTGCCCACTGTTTCACTTCGATTCATCCCACGAGACGCCGACTTCTGGCTAGGATGGGGCCATGAAGCATCGCACCCGCACCATGATCAGCGACGACGACCGCCGCCTGTTCCGTGAGGCGATCGGCGAGGTCCAGCGATTCGCCGCCGTGGCACCGCCGCCGGCAGCCGCCAAACCGGTGCCGCATCCGCATATGCGCGATGCAGATGAAGCAGCCGTGCCAGGCGAATTGCTGGACATGGTCTTTGATCCGGCTCTGCTCGAAGTGGGCGAGGAACTCAGTTTCCTGCGCGATGGCTATCCACCGAAGCTGTTGCGCCAGCTCAAGCGCGGTCAGTTCAGCATCCAGGACGATCTCGACCTGCATCAGATGAATGCGGCAGCGGCACAGGCCAGCATCATCGACTTCCTGGCCGAAGCCCGACGTGCCGGCATTCGCTGCGTGCGGATCATCCATGGCAAGGGCCTGCGCTCGAAGGCGGCCGGGCCGGTCTTGAAGGGACTCACCGACCGCATGCTGCGTCGACGCGACGACATCGTTGCCTTCGCCTCGGCGCAACCGGCGCTGGGGGGCACAGGCGCGGTCGTGGTGTTGCTGAGGGCGTGACCGCACCTGCAGTCGCGCACAGGGCGCTCTCCTACATCATGGCGGCCAGCTCACGCACGACCACCGTGGCATACGCGCCGGCCGGCAGTTCGAACGACAGTTCAAGCGCACCATCACCCAGCCAGCGCCAACGCAAGCGCTCTGGCAGCAGGCGCAAGGCGCGGCGATCCTGATCCATCCGCGCGTCCGCCAGCCCGGCTGTCAGGTCGCCGTGCGTCGCACCGATCTCGCGCTCGAGGGCGCCGGCATCTGCCTTGGTCGGCGGTTCACCCCGTCCCCACAGCGGACCGGACGGGTGGATGTCACCACGCGCCAGGCGATCGGCCAAGGCGTCGTTGAACGATTCGGGGCCGAACCACGAACGCGAGCCGGCCAGGCACCAGACCTCCCCTTCCAGCGGCGTGTCCCAGCAACCGCGTTCGACCCGTGCCGCCAACACGTCGTTGAAGATTTGCGAACGCGCCGCAGACAACAGCAACGAACGCTTGCTCCGGTCGACGCGGCGTCCCTCGAACATCGCCCGCGCCTGGGCCACGTTGCCACCCTCGCGACCAAAGCGCTGTTCGCCGAAGTAGTTCGGCACGCCACGCGTGGCGATCTGCTGCAACACCTGCTCGGCTTGCGCCCGATCGCCTTCGACCTCGCGCAGCACCAGCACGAAGCGATTGCCACGCAAGGCGCCGCGCTTGAGCTTGCGCGAATGTCGGGTGGCTGCCAGCACGCTGACCTCCCGATGCGGAAAAGTCGACCAGTCCGGATCGGGTTTACCCGCCAGTTGTACCGAAAAGGTCTGACGGGTGACCGCCTGGCGGTCCTTCATGCCCGCAAAACCGACCGCGACCTGCGGCACCCCCGCAAATTTGGCAAGCTCGCGGGCCACCCAGTCGGTATTCGCCCCGCGCTTCTCCACCCACAGCAACAGATGCTCGCCCGCACCATCGGCGTCGTAGCCAAGAATTTCCTCGACCCGGAAATCTTCAGGGATGGCGCGCATGCGTGCCGTCAGGGACGGCGTGCCGCAGGCGTGAGGGAGCTCGGACATGGATATCCAGTGACGATGAGAAAAACAGGCGCCTATCGTAACAACGGATGAGTCGCAGTCTGCGCGTGGCGCGCCACCCAGAACGGTATCCCGCTACATCAGGAAGATCGAAGCCAGTCCGAGAAAGATGAAGAACCCGCCACTGTCGGTCATGGCCGTGATCAGCACGCTGGAACCCAGCGCCGGGTCGCGGCCGAAGCGGGTCATCAGCATCGGGATGCCGACACCGGCAAACGCCGCCAACAGGAGGTTCAGCGTCATCGCCGCTGTCATCACCATGCCGAGCGAGGCGCTGTCATACAGGAGCCACGCCACGATGCCGATGACACCGCCCCACACAACGCCATTCAGCAGCGAGACGGTCAGTTCCTTGCGCCACAGTCGCTTGGCACTGTCAGGGCTGATCTGATTGAGCGCCATCGCGCGCACGATCATGGTGATGGTCTGGTTGCCCGAGTTGCCACCGATACCGGCCACGATCGGCATCAGCGCAGCCAGTGCCACCAGGCGCTCGATCGAACCTTCGAACAAGCTGATCACGCGCGAGGCGATGAAGGCAGTCATCAGGTTGATCGCCAGCCACATCCAGCGATTGCGCAGCGAAGCCCATACGGAGGCAAAGATGTCCTCTTCCTCGCGCAGGCCGACGCGGCCGAGCGCCTCGCTCTCGCTTTCTTCCCGGATCACGTCGACCATCGCATCAATGGTGATGCGGCCGATCAGATGGCCCCGATAGTCGACCACGGGCGCGGTCACGAGGTCGTAGCGTTCGAACGCCTGCGCCACTTCGTAGGCATCGTCGGTGGGGTGGAACGTGTTGACGTCCGGCGCCATCACTTCGCTGACCATCTTGTCGGGCGAGTTCACCAGCAACCAGTGCAGCGGCAGTACCCCGGTGAGCAGGTTGTCCTGGTTGATCACGAACAGCTTGTCTGTCTGCGGCGGCAGCTCGTCCCATCGGCGCAGGTAGCGCAGGACCACTTCCAGGCTCACGTCCTCGCGGATGGTGACCATCTCGAAGTCCATCAGCGCGCCGAGCTCATCCTCCTCATAGGACAGCGCCGATTGCACCTGTTCGCGTTGCTGCGAATCGAGGCTCGCCATCAGCTCGGGCAGCATCGCCGTGGGCAGATCTTCGACCAGGTCGGCCAGTTCGTCGGCGTCCAGCGGCTCGACGGCGGCCAGAATCTCGTGGCGATCCATGTCCGCGATCAGCGAATCGCGCACCGCGTCGGAGACTTCCAGCAGGATCTCGCCGTCCCGATCTGCCCTGACCAGCTGCCAGATCGCCAGGCGGTCATCCAGCGGCAACGATTCCAGTATGAAGGCGATGTCGGCCGGATGCAGTTCGTCGAGCTGCTCGCACAACTTTGCCTGCGCCGTGGCCGACAAGGCCTCGTCGTCAGGACGGCGCAGCAGTTCGACGACAGCTTCCAGCTGGTCGTGCAACCGATGGGTGGTGCGCCTGGCCTCGGTCTCGTTCACACCCGCTCCAGCAACACGCAGGCCTGGGCGGCGATGCCTTCGGCGCGACCACAGAAGCCCAACTGCTCGGTCGTGGTGGCCTTGACGCTGATGCGATCGACTTCACAACCCAGATCGGCAGCCAGGATTTCCCGCATGGCTTGCGCGTGCGGACCGATCCTGGGCGCCTCGGCGATCACCGTGACGTCCGCATTGCCCAGCGCGTAACCGTGCTGCGCGGCCAGCGACGCCGCGTGGCGCAGGAACTGTCGACTGTCGGCATCGCGCCAGCGTGGATCAGAGGGTGGGAAATGCTGGCCGATGTCACCGAGCGCCAGCGCCCCGAAGATTGCATCGCACAGCGCGTGAATCACCACATCGCCGTCGGAATGCGCCAGCACCCCCCGGCGATGCGGCACACGCACGCCGCCGACGACGACATGGTCGCCGTCGCCAAAGGCATGTACATCGAATCCGGTGCCTATGCGCATCATGCGGTTCTCGTGAGAAGGAATTCGGCCAGCGCGAAATCCGCCGGCGTGGTCACCTTGATATTGTCCTCGGCACCCTCGACCAGCAAGGGCATGAAACCGGCGCGCTCCATCGCCATCGCTTCGTCGCTGACATTCACGCCGTCCCGGGCGGCCTCGCGCAGCGCCGCCGACAGCTGGCCACGCCTGAACATCTGCGGCGTGAACGCGCGCCAGCGGCGCTCACGGGGTTCAGTCCGTTCCACCCGATCTGCCGCATCGGCATGTTTGAGCGTATCCCGGAGCGGCGCTCCGAGCAGACCGCCATCGACCGCCGCGGCAAGCTCGATCAGCCTGCCGATATCGGCATCGCGCACGCAAGGGCGCGCTGCATCGTGGACCAGCACGAAGTCATCCGGGCCCACCGTTGCGGGCAAGGCCTCCAGCCCGGCAAGCACCGAATCGCTGCGTTCCGCGCCACCGACCACGGCAAGCACCGGTTTGTCGTGCAGCGTTTCCAACCCTGTCCAGTACGCATCCGCCGCCGCCACAGTGACCAGCAAGCCGGCAATCCGAGAGTGCGCGGCCAGGCGCGCCAGCGTGTGCTCGATCAACGGTCGCCCCGCCAGCAGTTGATACTGCTTCGGACGATCGCCGCCGACCCGCGTGCCGCGTCCCGCCGCCGGCACCACGCACCACAGCGCGGGCGCCGTCATGGCGATCCGGTCGACGCTGCAGGCGTGGCGGCACTGGCCGGGCGGGCCGGTGGATCAACGACCTGATAAAACACCTCGCCCGGCTTGATCAGCCCCAATTCGGTACGTGCACGTGCCTCGACCGCCTGATCGCCGTGCTTGAGATCATGCACGTCGGCGGCCAGCGCCTGATTTCGTTTCTGCAGCGTGTCGTTCTCCTGCGACTGCTTCTTCACCGCCACGCGCAGACTGTCCACCTCGCGCATGCTGCCATTGCCTGTCCACAGCTTCAGTTGCAAGCCGATCAGCAGCAGGAGCAAGAGCAGGGCAAGCCAACGCAGCATGGGCAGTCAATGGTCCCGCTCAAACGGGCAAACGGGTCAGGTTGGGGAACGCGTCGCGACCAGCATAGCGGGCAGCACTGCCCAGCTGCTCCTCGATACGCAGCAACTGGTTGTACTTGGCCACCCGATCGCTGCGGCACAGTGAGCCGGTCTTGATCTGGGTGGCGGTCGTGGCGACCGCAATATCCGCGATGGTGGTGTCCTCGGTTTCGCCGGAGCGGTGCGAAATCACCGCCGAATACTTCGCCGCATCGGCCATCGCAATCGCCTCCAGTGTTTCGGACAGCGTGCCGATCTGGTTCACCTTGATCAGGATCGAATTGGCGATCTTCTTCTGGATGCCTTCGCGGAAAATCGCCGGGTTGGTGACGAACAGATCGTCGCCGACCACCTGCACGCGGTCGCCGATCGCATCGGTGAGCAGCTTCCAGCCGTCCCAGTCGCCTTCGGCCATGCCGTCTTCGATGGTGACGATCGGGTACTGCTTCGCCCAGCCCGCCAGCAGGTCGACGAATTCGGCCGAACTGTACTTTTTGCCCTCGCCGGCCAGATCGTACTTGCCGTCGCGATAAAACTCCGAGCTGGCCGCATCCAAGCCGAGCAGGATGTCGTGCCCGATCTTGTAGCCGGTCTTGTGGATCGCCTCGAGTATGGTGTCGAGTGCTTCGATATTGGAGCGCAGGTTCGGCGCGAAACCACCCTCGTCGCCCACCGAGGTGCTCAAGCCACGGCCCTTCAGCACACTCTTCAGCGCATGGAATATTTCCGCGCCGGCGCGCAACGCTTCGGAAAACGTGGGCAGGCCAACCGGCAGCACCATGAATTCCTGCACGTCGATATTATTGTCCGCATGCTCGCCACCGTTGATGATGTTCATCATCGGCACCGGCAGCGCGCCCGGCTTGCCGTGCGACAGGTATTTCCACAGCGGCTCATCGCGTGAAGCGGCAACGGCGTGCGCGGCCGCCATCGATACACCGAGCAAGGCATTGGCACCCAGCTTGCCCTTGTTCGACGAGCCGTCCAGCGCAATCAGCTTCGCGTCCAGGCCCTTCTGGTCAGCCGCGTCGAAGCCTTTCAGCGCCTCGGCAATGCCGCCGTTGACGTTGGCCACCGCGTTCTTCACGCCCTTCCCGCCGTAGCGGGACTTGTCGCCATCGCGCAGCTCGACCGCCTCGCGCGATCCGGTAGAGGCGCCGCTGGGCACCGCCGCGCGACCGAAACTTCCGTCGGCCAGGGTGACTTCGGCTTCCAGCGTGGGATTGCCGCGCGAATCAAGGATTTCACGGGCGTGGATGCGTGTGATGTTGGTCGTCATATCGGTCCCATACGAGGTGAGGTACTGCTGTATCTCTCGTTGCAACGGCGCATCAGGTGCGCGCCGTGCAGGTTACTGGTCCTGTTCGAGGAAGCCACGGCGCTTGGTCACGGCATCCAGCTCCATCAGGGTTTCAAGCAGCGCTTCCATCTTGTCCAGCGGCCACGCGTTGGGGCCGTCGCTGAGCGCCCTGGACGGATCAGGATGTGTCTCGGCAAACAGCCCGGCCACACCCACGGCCACCGCGGCGCGTGCCAGCACCGGCACAAACTCGCGCTGGCCACCGGAGCTGGCACCCTGCCCGCCCGGCAACTGCACCGAGTGGGTGGCATCGAACACCACCGGGCAATCGGTCTCGCGCATCACGCTCAGCGAGCGCATGTCCGAGACCAGGTTGTTGTAGCCGAAGCTGGCGCCGCGCTCGCACACCATGATGTCGTCGTTGCCCACGGCGCGGGCCTTGGCCACTACATGCTTCATGTCCCAGGGAGCGAGGAACTGGCCCTTCTTGATGTTCACCGGCTTGCCGGCGCGCGCCACCTTTTGGATGAAATCGGTCTGGCGACACAGGAACGCCGGCGTCTGCAGTACGTCGACCACCGCCGCGACCTCGTCCATCGGCGTGTATTCGTGCACGTCGGTGAGTACCGGCACGCCGATCTGGCGCTTCACTTCGCCGAGGATGCGCAGTCCCTCCTCCAGTCCCGGGCCACGGAAGCTTTCACCGGAGGAGCGGTTGGCCTTGTCGAAGCTCGACTTGAAGATGAAATTCACCCCGAGCCTGCTGGTGATTTCCTTCAAGGTGCCGGCCGTGTCCACCTGCAGCTGTTCGGACTCGATCACGCAGGGACCGGCGATCAGGAACAGCGGCTGGTCCAGTCCAACCTCGAATCCACACAGCTTCATGCCCTTTCACCTTGCTTGTAGGAGCGCACCCTGTGCGCGATTGCGATCGCGGGCCGAAGAGCATGGCGCAGTCCCTGGCGGACAAGATGCGTTCCTGCGAGCCTTGCGTTCACGCCGTGGCCTGCTTGCCGGCCAGTCGCTCGCCCTCGCGAACCGCCTTGTACTCGCGCGCGGCACGCACGAAGCCGATGAACAGCGGATGGCCATCGCGGGGGGTCGAGGTGAACTCCGGATGCGCCTGGCAGCCGAGGAACCAGGGATGCTCCTTTTGCGGCAGCTCGACGATTTCCACCAGCAGGTCGTCCATCGACTTGCCGGAGATCACCAGGCCAAGGTCCTCGAAGGACTGCCGGTAGCGATTGTTGAACTCGTAGCGGTGTCGATGCCGCTCGCGCACCACGTCCTGGCCGTACAGCTCGCGCGCCAGGGTACCGGCCTTCAGGCGGCACTCCTGCGCACCCAGACGCATGGTGCCGCCGAGGTCGGAGCGGTCGCTGCGCTGTTCGATCTCGCCACTGGCGGTGGTCCATTCGGTGATCAGGCCGATCACGGGGTTGGGCGTATTGCGATCGTTCTCGCTGGAGTCGGCATCGGCCAGGCCAGCCACGTGACGGGCAAAATCCACCACGGCCGCATGCATGCCGTAGCAAATGCCGAAATACGGCACGCCATGCTCGCGGGCAAACTTCGATGCCAGCACCTTGCCCTCGAAGCCGCGCTTGCCGAAGCCACCGGGCACGAGGATCGCATCGGCCTTGCCCAGCACCTTGGCCGCACCTTCGGCCTCGACCTGCTCGGAATCGATCCAGTCCAGGTTCACCCGTGCCTGCTGCTTGATGCCGCCATGGCGCAAGGCCTCGCCCAGCGACTTGTAGGCATCCTTGTGCTCGACATACTTGCCGACGATGGCCACGGTGATCTCGTCCCTGGGATGCTCGACCGCATCGACCGTGCGCTGCCACTCGGACAGATCCGCCGGCTTCGCGTCCAGACCCAGCTGCTTCACCACGATCTCGTCGAGGCCCTGCTGATGCAACCACAACGGCTGCTTGTAGATGACGTCGACATCGGCGGCGCTGATCACCGCCTTCTCCGGCACGTTGGTGAACAAGGCGATCTTGCGCCGCTCGCCTTCGGGCAGCGGCTCCTCGCAGCGGCACAACAGGATGTCCGGCTGGATACCGATCGAGCGCAGTTCCTTCACCGAGTGCTGGGTCGGCTTGGTCTTGATCTCGCCGGCGGCCTTGATGAACGGCACCAGCGTAAGGTGCATGAACACCACTTTCTCCGGCCCGTGTTCGATGCGCAACTGGCGGATCGCCTCCAGGAATGGCAGCGACTCGATGTCGCCCACG
Organism: Rhodanobacter sp. G2-10; assembly: GCF_055809185.1. Taxonomy (NCBI): domain Bacteria; kingdom Pseudomonadati; phylum Pseudomonadota; class Gammaproteobacteria; order Lysobacterales; family Rhodanobacteraceae; genus Rhodanobacter; species Rhodanobacter sp. G2-10. The sequence continues at coordinate 2,013,546 of NZ_CM147900.1, forward strand.
GTGCCGCCGATTTCCACCAGCGCCACGTCGAAACCCCGCGTCGCCTCGTGGATGCAGTGCTTGATCTCGTCGGTGATGTGGGGAATCACCTGCACCGTGGCGCCAAGATAGTCGCCCCGGCGCTCCTTGCGAATCACCGCTTCGTAGATCTTGCCAGTGGTGATCGAGTTCTTGCCGGCCAGGCGGGTACGCACGAAGCGCTCGTAGTGGCCAAGATCGAGGTCGGTTTCGGCACCGTCGTCGGTGACATAGACCTCGCCATGCTGGAAAGGACTCATCGTGCCCGGATCCACATTGATATAGGGATCGAGCTTCATCATGGTGACCGAAAGGCCGCGCGCTTCGAGGATGGAAGCGAGCGACGCCGCAGCAATGCCCTTGCCAAGCGAGGACACCACACCGCCGGTGACAAAAATCAGGGGGGTCATGGAAAGCAGCCGTGCTGGAAATTGGCATTTTAGCCGCAGAAGCGTTCCACTGCGAGATGGCAGGCGAAAATTTCCGGTGGTTGGTTCATTTACGCGCCCTCGCCATGCAGGCCCTGCTGGCTCTGCTAGCATTTCGCGCATGACGAACCCCGCCCCGCCCCGCCTCTTCGCCCTGCGCGGCGCCATGCAGCAACATGGCGTCGCCGCGGTCCTGGTCCCGAGCGCCGACCCCCACCTGTCCGAATACCTGCCGGCACACTGGTCGGCGCGCGAGTGGCTGTCCGGCTTCACCGGCTCGGCCGGTACCTTGGTGGTCACCGCCAATTACGCCGGTCTGTGGACCGATTCGCGCTATTTCTCGCAGGCGGAGGATCAGTTGCGCGACAGCGGCATCAAACTGATGAAGCTGCGCGTGCCACATACACCCGAGCACATGGATTGGCTGGCGCAGCAGCTGCGCAAGGGCGACGTGCTGGCCGTGGCCGGCGACAGTCTTGCGCTGGGCATGCAGCGGCAGATCGAGCAGCGGCTCGCTGCCTGCGGTGCCAGCTTGCGCACGGATCTGGATCTGCCTGGCGCGATCTGGCCTGATCGCCCACCGCTGCCGCTGGCCCCGGTGGTGGCACACGACCCCGCCTACGCCACCACCCGCCGGGCCGACAAACTCAAGCGCGTGCGTCAGGCGATGCACAAGCTCGGCGCCAGTCATCATCTGCTGTCCAGTCTCGACGACATCGCCTGGTTGACCAACCTGCGTGGCAGCGACGTCGAGTGCAATCCGGTTTTCCTTGCCCATCTGCTGCTGCAACCCCACGAGCGCGCCACGTTGTTCGTCCAGCGCAGCAAGCTGGATGACGCACTGGTTGCCGCCCTGGCTGCCGACGGCATCGGCATCGCCGACTATGCCTCGGTTACATCGACCCTGGCCGAGCTGGGTGAGTCGGACAGCCTGCTGCTGGACGAGAGCCGTGTCGTCAGCACGATCGCGGCGGCCGTCGCGCCTGCCGTGCAGCGCATTCAGGGCGCCAATCCGAGCACTGCGCTCAAGGCCGTCAAGACCGGTGCCGAACTCGACCATATCCGCGAGGTGATGCGCCGCGATGGCGCTGCGCTGGTGCGCGGCTTCCGTCGACTGGAACAACGCCTGGCTGCCGGAATGACTGTCACCGAGCTGGACGTCGACAGCTTGCTGCATGAGGAGCGTTCGGCCCAACCCGGCTGGGTCGGCGAGAGCTTTGCCACGATTGCCGGCTATCAGGCCAATGGCGCGCTCCCGCATTACCGCGCCCTGCCCGAAGCGCACAGCACGCTGCAGGCCAAGGGCCTGCTGCTGGTGGACTCGGGCGGTCAGTACCTGGGCGGCACCACCGATATCACCCGCGTCCTTGCGCTGGGTGAAACCACGGCGGAACAGCGCCGGGACGCCACCCTGGTGCTGAAAGGCATGATCGGCTTGTCACGGGCGCGCTTTCCGAAGGGCGCCAGTGGCCCGCAGCTGGATGCGCTGGCGCGTGCGCCCTTGTGGGCTGCTGGCATGGATTACGGCCACGGTACAGGCCACGGGGTCGGCTACTTCCTCAATGTGCACGAAGGACCGCACAGCATCCGTCCACCGCGGGAAGGCAGCGCCCTGGTGCCACTAGAACCGGGCATGATCACGTCGATCGAACCGGGGGTGTACAAACCCGGGCGGCACGGGATTCGCCACGAAAACCTGGCGGTGGTGGTCGAGGCGGAGCAATCGGAGTTCGGCGAATTCCGTGCGTTCGAGACGCTCACCTTGTGCCCGTTCGACCGTCGCGCGCTGGAACCCGGGCTGCTGAGTCCGGAGGAGCGTGCCTGGCTCGACGACTACCACGCCACCGTGCGTGCCGCGCTCAGCCCGCTGCTCGAGGATGCCGATCGGGAATGGTTGAACCGTCACTGCGCACCGCTCTGAGTCCCCTCGCCGCGCAGTGCGCCTACCCGCGTTTGGGCGGCGCCAGCCTCAGCTTGGTGGATGCACCGGGCTGAAGCGGGCTGAGCAAGGCCTGGATCTCCTCCGCCTTCAACGGATACGAGTAGAGATAGCCCTGCCCCTCGGCGCAACCGGCGCGCTGCAGGAACTCATGCTGCGCCTCGGTCTCGATACCTTCGGCAATGGTGATCAGGTCCAGGCTTCTGGCCATCGCCAGCATCGCCTCGGTAATCGCCGCATCGTTCGTGTCACCCGGCAGACCCGTGACAAAGGAGCGGTCGATCTTCAGGTAGGTCACCGCCGGCAGCTTCAGGTAGGCCATCGAGGAATAGCCGGTACCGAAATCATCGATGGCCACGTCGACCTTCAGCAAAGACAGCGTCTGCATGGTGCGCTGGGTGTCATCGTCGGCAACGATCGCGTCTTAGGCGATACTGGCGAGGGCCTCGGCCGCCATTCGTCCTTCCTGTTCATGGTGGAGCGATGGCATGGGCGTGAAGGTGGATCTCTGGAATAGTCATCTGGTCGAGTGGCGCAACAGTAACCTGACGCACGCGTCGTACTGTCGTGAGCATAGTTTGAGCATTCCCAGCTTGGGTTACGGGCGGCGCACGCTGAAGAGGATGTCGGCGAGGATTTCGGCAGCGGTGCTATCGATCCCGCGACGAGCGAACAATCACTGAGCGCCACGCCGACACCACCAGGATGAATCAAGCGCAAAGCATCTAGTTCGATGATGCGATGGCCGAAGATATCAGGGCCGTCGAGGCCAAGCCTGACGTCCTGCAACCCGCGCCTGGCAGCGACGCCTTCCGCCTCGCCGCGCACCCATGCGCCGGGCGTTGCCCGAGATCTGGAGCGCGTGGAGACCCCCACGAGCCGGCCAGTCGTAGCCGCGGCCAGTGCGGCTGTGACGAAGTCCATGAAAAACGCACTTTGGCACTAGACGAGCCGCGCAACACGCCACTACGATCAATCCGCGCGGCGGGCGTCAAATTACTGGCACACGCGCCGGGTCGTCAAACTAACGCCGCTCGAAGGCGCCGCACCGAAATGCAGGGATGAGGGATCGACGATGCGCGAGTAATGCGCGCTGTCAGGCGACCGATCGCGGGGGACACAAGAGGTGTGGTTCACTAGCACTAGGGTCAGGGTAAGCGCCAGGATTTCCAGCGATCAACCGCGTCGCATATGGGCGCCCGAAACCAGCAACGGGTGCACGCCATGCAGAAGTGGTCGCCGCATGATGTTCCGGATGGTGGGCACAGAGGGATCATTGATCGGCAAGCGCGCCCGCGCGTCGGATCCCCCCCGCTTTTACCCTTCCTTTTTCTTCGCGCGCGCAGAGTGTGCCGGAACGAAGACCCTGGTTTCACGCTCAAGGACGGCCATTTGATGTGACCGCGCGGGCATTGCCTTTACAGGCCGACACTATTAAAGGATTTCTGGTGCCCCTGTCGGTACGCCAGACTGCCAAGCATCATTTCGGTGCTGGGCATTGAAAGCAGCAACGCACAACCCTAGGAGAAAGAGATGAGCAAAAGTTTTGAACTTGCCGGACCGCTGACCTCGCTGAACAGCTATCCGTCATGGATGCAGGACATCGTGGCTGACTGCGCGCCTGCCAAGGAGAAATGCGTGACGCACGAGCTATTTCAACTCATGCGGATGGCCGAGCTTGACCATAACTCAACCGCCAATTTTCTGATCGGTATCTGGCCGGTGATTGAGCGTTTTCCCGGCTACATGGCGCTAAGCCTCCTCAAGACACGTTTTGGCCGCAGCCCCGCTGACGATCTGGCGCGGCGCTGGTTGGTTCGCAATATCCGTGTAGAACAAAACCATGCCGAGTACTGGCTGAAATGGGCCGAAGGCGAGGGTATAGCGCGTAACGATGTGTTCCATCAGCGGACCCCGGCGGGCACTCAAACGCTCGCCAACTGGCTGGAAGAAGTCTGCACAAGGGACAGCCTGGCGGCTAGTGTCGCGGCGAGCAACTACGCGGTCGAAGGGGTTGCCGGCGAATGGGCTAAACTTGTCTTCGAAAGCAAGGTGTATAAAGACAGTTTCCCGGACAACGAGCGCAAAGCGGCTTTGCGCTGGCTCGAATTGCATGCAGTCTACGACGATGTGCACCCATGGGAAGCACTGGAGATCGTTTGTACGGCCATGGGAAGCAACCCGAAGGTAGAGGAGGTCAAGCACATCCACGAGTGCATCAAGCGCACTTACACCAGCCAGCTCGTGAGCGTGAGTCGTTGCTTGGAACACTCGCTTCCAGTGGCCCTGGCCGCCGGAGCAGTGGCATAGTTCAAGTTGGCTCCCAGCCAGTCGATATTGGATGTAGCCATATCCGAGGTGTTGAAAGAGACGAATGGAGACCTTCCCGACCGGTTTGCAGCGGCCGCTATCACGCCGCTTAATGCCCTTGGCCTATGCGCTGGTGGTGATGATCGGGCTGATCCTGACGTTGACGTGGGTGTCGCTGCAGGTCCAAGTCACTCTCGCCGGTTTTCTCAACGGCGAGAGCCTTTGGTCGAAAGCCCAAAAGCAGCAAATCATTGACCTCGAAGCCTATGCGTCGACTGGAAATCCCGAGCAACTCGAGGCTTTTCGCCGCAACGCGAAGATTCTAGCGGCCGATAGCTGGATACGACACACCATCGCCGCGGGTCATTATAAAAATTCCGACTTGACTGCCGCGTTCCACGAAGGTGGCGTCATTCCGAGCGCCGTGCCAGGGATCATTTTCATGTTCAGGCATTTCGCTTGGGCACCCCACATGAAACAGGCCCTGGCAGCCTGGCAGGCATCGGACGATGCCATCGCAGAATTGGATGTGATCGCCAATGAGCTACAAACGGCCTACGCCGCGGGTACGGTTCCGCTCAGCTATTCACTGAAAATGCGCCAACGCATCTTGGCGCTCAACAACCACATCGAACCTCTCGCCAAGGTGTTTTCGGTGGAGGTTGCCGAGGGGGCGGTGTGGGTCGGATCAATATTGTACGGCGGCGTTGTGACTATCGCTCTGACCGCGTTGCTGTTGTGGTTCACCATGGCGAAGCGCATCTTGACGAGTGTCCGTGGGACCGAGGAACGCTATCGGCTGCTTTTTGATAGCGCCGCCGACGCCATCGCGATGGTCGATGAGTCCACAGGCTATATCGTGGACGCGAACCAGACCATGTTGAACTGGACCGGACGTCCGCGCACCGACTTGCTCGGCGACCGCTTCGTGCACCTATTCCAATACCCGCTGCGCAACGTTCCGGGACATGCGGCAATCAACGTGTTGTGGACTGAGAATGACTCGTTCAGACCGGTGGAGATTCAAAGCAACCTGGTCACCTGGGCTGACCGCTCGATACGCCAGACGATCATTCGCGACATCTCCGAACGAGTGAAGATGGAACAGGAGCGCCTCGTAGCCGCCGAGGCCCTGGCCTCCATCGCCGAAGCCGTCATCATCAGCGACGCCAAGTATCGCGTTACATCCGTGAATGCCGCGCACGAGCTGCTTACTGGCTACAGTCGCGATGCCATGTTGGGGCGGTCGTGGGCCGCGATGCGCACCATGCCCGATGGCTCACCAATACCGCCGTCGGTATGGGAACGCGTGGCCAAGGGTGACTACTGGCGCGGTGAAGTGGAGACTGTCCGAGCTGACAACACGCGCTATCCGGAGCAATTGAGTATCAGCGCAATTCGCGACGAGCACGGCGATGTCCAGCATTATGTTGCGGTATTCACCGATGTTTCATCGGCCAAGGCCAACGAGCGTCGACTGGAACACTTGGCACGCCACGATCCACTGACTGGTCTCGTCAATCGTGGCGAGTTTGAACGTTTGTGCGCCCAAGCCATTGTCGAGGCCGAGCGGGATGGCACAGCGGTGGCTGTACTTTTCATCGACTTGGACGCATTCAAGAACGTCAACGACAGCTATAGCCATGCGGTAGGTGATCGTCTCTTGGTCGCCGTGGCAGCGCGCATCAGCGGCGAGCTCGGCGAAAACGCTGTGTCAGGACGCATAGGAGGAGACGAATTCACTGTCCTGATACGGGGCCTTGTCACACGCGAAGACGTGCGCGTGATCGCAGACCGCTTGCTGGCGGCTTTGGCGAAATCGATCACCGTTGAGGGCAAGGAGATCGTCTTGACCGCCAGTATCGGCGCGGCGGCCTATCCACTCGATGGCGCCGACCCGCCATCACTGATTGCCAATGCCGACGCGGCCATGTATGCAGCCAAGACCGAAGAGCGCAATGCTGTTCGGTTGTACACCCCCGTAATGCACGCCGATTCGCGGCGGCGCATGCAAGTTGCAACCGAGCTACGTCAAGGTTTGGAACGCGATGAATTGCGGGTGGTATACCAACCCAGCGTAGACCTGAAGCATGGGCGCATCGTGGCTTGTGAGGCGCTCGTGCGCTGGCAGCATCCTGATCGCGGCCTGCTGATGCCTGTCGAGTTCATCGCCGTAGCCGAAGAGCTTGGCCTGATCCGGAACGTCGACGAGTGGGTGTTGGGGGCAGCCTGCGCGCAGATCAAGGCATGGGACAGCAGTGGCATGCCGCCCATTCGCGTAGCAGTGAACGTTTCCGCCCGGTGGTTTGGCCATCCGGGCTTTGTCCGAAGCGTTACTCGTACCTTGCAAGAAAGTGGCATACCGCCGAACCGGATTGTTCTGGAGATTACCGAAAGCGCGATGCTGCGCCTCGGAGATAGTGTCGAACGCACCATGGAGATACTTCAGAAAAACGGTGTAGCCGTCGCGATCGATGACTTCGGTACGGGTTATTCGTCCATGGCGTACCTGAAGCTCCCGGCGGTGGCTTACCTCAAGATTGATCGTTCGTTCGTGACCGGATTGCCCAAAGATTTCAACGACGCAGCGATCGTGAAAGCAATCTTGGCGATGGCTCAAAGCCTCGGCTTGGCAACCGTCGCCGAGGGAATAGAAACGGAAGAGCAAGACAAGTTTCTGCGTCTGGCGGGCTGTGACGAGGGACAGGGCTTTCTCTATTCGTTTCCGTTGGAGCCCCACATGGTCGAAGAATTGCTACGACCGAAGGACCTTGGACTTCCCCGCGGTCTCAGTGTGGTACCGCCGAAGCGTTCTCGCTGAGGGCTCTGCAAAAACGGAGTCACCATTTCGCCGCTGGATTCAATAGGCATGCACTTGCTCTTCTCCGGCCACGCCGAAGAGCATGTTTCCGTCCTGCCGCTGACCACCAGCCGCGGTGTCTCACGCGGCGCTAAGATCGCACCAGTCACCGTTCTGGTCAGAGCTTCGTCAACGGCCCTTGCTGCTTGCCAAACACTCATCGGTCATAGTGGATCCCGTCCCAGTGCACGTCGTGCGTGGCCTTGATGGCTGAGTCCACGCGCGGTCCTGCGTACAACACGGGTGCCGAAGGTCGCGACCTTTCAGAGTGACTGGCTCGAAGCCAAACCCCGGTGCCGGCCTGCCACCGCCAGAATGATCAGCCAAAGGCGCGCGTCAGACCGAACGTCGTGCCTTCGCGCAGCATGTGATAGCAAGCGCGTCCCAGCTTTTGCGCCACGGCCATCTCTTGCCGAAAAATATCATTGTTGGATTGGCGGTGTTGGCCCCAAACACTCCGGCATGCACGGCACGCTTTTCGTCCCCTAGGGGCGTCGTTTGCGCCCGCATGAGAGGAAACATCGACACGCGTGCCCATCGAATCAGGAAGCAGGCTTCGACGCCACCGGCACCAGCACCGCGTCGGTGACGCTGCTGCCGGCCTTGCCAAAAACCGAGTGGCTCTCCTCGCTGTGACGCGACACGGCAAACAGGCGCGTGCCGATGACCTTCAACGTGTAACGGGTAGTGTTGCCGATGTCGATGCTGATCAGCAGCTTGCGTCCTTTTACCTGCACCACCCTCTGCACCGCCACCGGCACGCCATCGGCACCCAGCCAGACCTTGATCTGGCCGGTGTAATGCTTGATCGTCATCTGCTTGCTGGCCGAAGCCGGCAGTGGCACATCGAAGAGCAGCAGGTGAGCCGGTTTGCCGTCATATGCCTCGTCGCTTTGGCTGGCCAGCGTGGCGCCATCGAGCTGTCGCAACAGCACGGGCGCAAAATCGACCATCGGCTGCACGCTGACCGGGCTGAGCTCGCCGAGCAGATCCCCGATCGGGGTAGGTGCGTCCTTGTTCTTGGCGTTGATCGCCGCTTCGCGCGCAGCTCGCTGCAGGAGCGCGGGTGAAAAGCCAAGGTTCAGACCTTCGCTGCCGCTGGCCACGCTGAGTTGCAACTGGGCGTGCGTGGTCTTGCCCTCGTCGTCCTTGACGGTACTGGAGACCCGCAAGGTTGCCGCCAGCGGCTGGGTGGGCTGAAGTCGGGCCAGGGTGGCCCGCACGTCGGCTACCGCATCGGCTCTTGCCAGTGCGGGAAACGCAAGACCGGCCAGCAGCATGGCGAGAATCAGGCGAGTCGGCATGGATTCGCTTCCATTCAAAGGGGGTGGCCCACAGTACCGCCCAACCGCTGGGCAAGTCATCACGCCCGGTACCCGCGAACCTCGCTAGACTCGAATCCGCGGCACGCCGCAGCACCTCAACGCCCGGGAGAACATGCATGAGTTACGTCGATGGTTTCGTGGTACCCGTTCCGCAGAAGAACCTGACTGCCTATCGCCGCATGGCGCGTCAGGCGGGCACGGTCTGGCGTGAGCACGGCGCACTGGAATACGTCGAGTGCGTTGCCGAAGACGTCCAGCCGGGCAAGCACACCTCGTTCCCGCAGGCGGTAAAGCTCAAGGAGGGAGAGGTCGTGGTGTTTTCGTGGATCATTTTTCGTTCGAAACGCGATCGCAATCGCGTCAACAAGAAAGTGATGGCTGATCCAAGGCTGGCGGCGATGATGGACCCCAAGGCGATGCCGTTCGACGGCAAGCGCATGTTTTTCGGCGGGTTCAAGATCCTCGTCGATCTCTGAGTCGGGGGATTGGCGGCGGGCGCGCCAGCCTGCCCGCGTCGACCTCGTCTCGCCCCGGATTTGCGCAGGCAATCCCTGCGCAACATCGGGAAGACAGACTTCCCTGCCGGACCGTCGTGTCGCAACACCAACTCCCTCGTCCGACCCGACAAGTCCGGCCAACCATCACTTCAAGGCCCGTTTGATGCCTACATCCGGCAAGACTTCCCCGATCAAGGTTCGCACCGCCAAAGCGGAGGACGCCGCGGCGATCGCCGCGGTCGCCAAGGCCACTTACGCGGCCTGGCCGGCCACCAGCATTGCGAACGAGCGCAACTATGCGCTGCAGATCGCCACCTTTCCCAGCGGCCAGCTGGTCGCCGTGGCGAACGGCCAGATCATCGGCTATGCCACCAGCCTGATCGTGCAGATCGACGATGACAGTCCCTGGTACAACCACGCGGAGATCACCGGCAACGGGACGTTTCGCACCCACGATCCGTCAGGCCAGACCCTGTACGGCGCGGACATCGCAGTGCTCCCGGACTGGCAAGGCAAAGGTGTTTCGCGCGCGCTGTACCAGGCTCGACGCGCCCTGATGAAGCGGCACAACCTGAAGCAGATGGTGGCGGGCGGACGGATCCCCGGCTATGCGTCGCATCGCGGCCAGCTGACCGCGCAGGAGTACGTGGACAAGGTGGTGGCCGGGGAGCTGACGGACCCGGCGTTGAATGCACATCTGCGAGCCGGGTACGCGGTGCACGGCGTGCACTACGGCTACCTGGACGACCAGGAGAGCCTGGGTTATGCCACTCATCTGGTGATGACCAATCCGGACTTTCATCCTCGTCGGCGGTTGATCGCAGGCGCACCGGTGCGCCGCATGGCGCGCCATGTGCGCGTCTGCGCCACCCAGTACGACCAGCGCAGGATCAGCTCGTTCGAGGATTTCGCCGACCAGATCGAGTACTTCGCGCAGAACGCAGCGACCTACGACAGTCATCTGTTGCTGTTCCCGGAATTCGTCACCGCCCAGTTGTATTCCACCTTCACCCGCGGCATTGCCCTGCTCGATGCGGTCGAACAACTTGCCGCGCTGGCGCCGCGTATCGACGCCCTGTTCCGCGACGTGGCCGTGCGACACCGGCTGCATGTGGTGGGCGGCACCACGCCGGTGCGCACGGAAGAAGGCATGCGCAACGTGGCCCACCTCTACACCCCGGGCGGCAGCAGCTACACCCAGGAAAAGCTGCACATCACTCCGGCCGAGCGGGAATACTGGGGCATCACCCCGGGCGACGGGGTCAAGGTGTTCGAGACCGCGCTGGGCCGGCTGGCGATCGTGGTCTGCTACGACATCGAGTTTCCGGAGCTGGTGCGCATGCTGGTCGAGAACGGTGTCGACATCATTCTCAACCCGTTCGCCACCGATGAGCGCAAGAGCTACCTGCGCGTACGCTACTGCGCGCAAGCGCGCGCGGTGGAGAACATGGTCTATGTGGTGATGTCCGGCAACGTCGGCGGGCTCTCGCACAGCCCGTCGATGACGATCAACTTCGGCCAGGCGGCGATCTGCACGCCCAGCGACTTTGCCTTTCCCAAGGATGGCGTCGCCGCCGAAGGCATCGTCAACACGCAAACGGTAGTCATCGCCGATCTCGACCTGGGCGCGCTCGACATCCAGCGCCAGTCCGCCTCGGTGCGTCCACTGCTGGATCGCCGCCACGACATCTACGAGCTGACTGCCAAGGTGCCGATCGAACACATCGTCGTCGTGTAGCCGCCGCGAGGTCATGCCGGGCGGGGTACTGACGCCGGCCCGGGCACTACTGAGAGGATCTGCGATGTTCAAGGAATACCGGCTCCACGATGCCACCGGGCTGGCTGAACTGATCGAACGTGGCGAAGTGTCGGCCGGTGAAGTGCTGGACGCAGCACTGGCGCGGGCAGCGGAAGTCGATCCGCAGCTGGCGTCGGTCTGCCTGCCGATGGAGGCGATCGCGCGGAAGCGCGCGCAGCTCAAACTGCAAGGCCCCTTTGCCGGCGTGCCGTTCCTGCTCAAGGACATCGGGCAGGATTACGCCGGTGTGCCGAGCACCTCGGGCAGCCGCGCTCTGCGCAACTGGGTGCCGCAACAGCATGCGGCAATCGTGCAACGCTTCCTCGACGCCGGCCTGGTGGTGTTCGGCAAGACCACCACGCCCGAATTCGCCTTGCGTGCGGAGACGGCGCCATTGATCTGGGAGCAGCCCACCCGCAACCCGTGGGACCTCACGCGCACGCCGGGCGGTTCGTCCGGCGGCTCCGCCGCGGCGGTGGCGGCAGGCATCGTGCCGGCGGCGGGTGCCTCAGATGGCGGCGGCTCGATCCGCATTCCGGCGGCGTACTGCGGGCTGTTCGGGTTGCGTCCGTCGCGCGGCCGCGTGCCCAGTGGCCCCGGGCAAGGCGAAATATGGGACGGCGCCTCCAGCCAACACGTGCTGAGCCGCAGCGTGCGCGACTCCGCGCGCATGCTCGACGCCATCGCCGGAGCCGAGAGCGGCGATCCGTTCACGATTGCCGCTCCGGAGCGACCGTTTGCAGACGCCATCGGGCAACCACTTCGCCCATTGCGCATCGGCTACTGCACCGACTCGCCGCTGGGCACGCCGGTACACGCCGAATGCGTGCAGGCCCTGCTCGCCGCGGCGAAACTTTTGGCGGGACTGGGGCACTCGGTCGAACCAGCGGCGCCCGCATACGATGGCCACGCGCTGGCGCGCAGCTACATCAGCATGTACTTCGGCCAGACCGCGGCCGCCATGGCACAGGCGCGTCGACTCACCGGAGCCCACGAGCGTGCATTCGAACTGGAGACGCGCGTGCTCGCCCTGCTCGGGCGCACTCTCAGTGCCGGCGACTACGTGGACGAGCGGCTGCGCTGGAACGACTACGCCCGCGCGCTCGGAACGTTCCACCAGACCTGGGACCTGTATCTCACCCCGACCACGGCGCAGCCACCGAACCACATCGGTGAACTTGCCACCCCGCCTGCCCAGCGCGCCGCGGCCAGCGTGGTACTGGCGCTGCATGCCGGCCGCCTGCTGCTCAAGAGCGGCATCGTCGACCAGCTGGTGACCACCAGCCTGCAACGCGTGCCGTTCACCCAGCTGTCCAACCTCACCGGCACGCCGAGCATGTCGGTGCCGCTGCACTGGGCACCGGTCGAAGCCGACGGTCCCGAGCTGCCGTTCGGCGTGCAGTTCGTGGCACGCTTTGGCGACGAAGCCACCCTGCTCCAACTCGCCGCCCAACTGGAGCAGGCGCAGCCGTGGAGCGGGCGGCAACCATCGCTGTGAATGGCCCAGCTTGCGCTCATCACGGTTCGCGTGGTGCGCGTCGCTCCTGTCCGTTCTGATGCAGCACCAGTGCGTTGACCTTGCCGCTGGCATCCCGCTCGAAGTCGAGCTGTGCATCAACCACGGTATAGAAGAAGTGATCCTTCGACTTCGCATATACGGCAAAAGCCGCCTGGCCGGTCAATTGCGCATATAGCTGATCGTCCTTCACGGTGACGGCGAACTGCGCACCCGGCGCCAACGTGTAGCGTCCCACGTATTCGCGCAGCAGCGCGGAGTCGAGCTGGACGCTGTTGCGGGCGTGGGCGTCACCCGTGCGAGCCGCGCGTTGGTCGTGTCCGTTCTGGTGCAGCACCAGCGCGCTGACCTTGCCGGTCTGGCCACGCTCGAAGTCGATCGTGATCGGCGCCACCTTGGCGAAAAAGGCATCCGGGCCGCTGGCAAACAAGGGAAACGCGCCCTGCCCGGTTGCCTGGGCAAACAGCTGATCGCCCTGTCGCGTCACAGACAACACGAAACCCGGCGCAAGCGTGTACTCGCCGGCATACGCGTCGAGCTGCGCTGCCGGCACGGCGATCGCCTTGTGTACTTCGGGCAGCGGCAAGGACGGCAACAATGCAGCAAAGCCCAGGTCTTGCGGCGCACCGGTCCCATTGGTCAGGATCACGATGCCCCGACGGCCGTCGCTGGTGAAGCCGACGAAACTGCTGTACCCGCCGGTTTCCCCGTTGTGCCACACCACGTCGCCATGCGCCGTGTGGTGGGTCATCCAGGCCAGACCGATGCGATCACCGCCACCGATGTTACGCCGCGGCTGGTGCGCCAGTTGCATCGCCGCCGTCAGCGGCGTCTTCATCACGCCCATGTTGGCCTGCAGGTAACGCGACATGTCCTCGCCCGTGCTCGACAAGGCACCGGCACCAGCCAGAACATCAAACTGCCAATGCCCGGCGGCCTTGCCTTCCTCGTCGTGGCCGATGGCCATGCGCTTGCGCATCGACGCGGTCAGCTGGACGCCGGTGGAATCCATGCCCAGCGGCGCCAGCACGTCGCGTTGCATCAACGCACCGTAGGAAAGATGCGCGCGCTGCGCCAATGCCTCGCCAAGCAAGCCAAAACCGAGGTTCGAATATTCGTAGGAGGCACCGGGATCGCGCGGCAGGCTGTAGCTGGCAAGAAACGCCTTCAGTCGATCGCTTCCATAGTCGGCATAAGGGTTGCCCAGGTCGGCCGGTTGCAGATTGCCCGGCAGCCGCGGCAAACCGGAAAACTGCTCCGCAAGCAGGCCGAGGGTGACCGACTTGCCATCGCGCGTGGGAATTTCGTAACCCGGCAGCAAGGTCGCCACCGGCGTGTCGAGGGTCCAGCGTTTGGCCAGCACACCTTGCGCCAGCAACAGCGCCGTGAAGGTCTTGGTGACCGAACCGATCTCGAACACCGTCCGGCCATCCGGAACCTTGCCGTCGGCCAATTTGCCGAACCCGGCCAGCTGGACACGGCCATCGTCCACCATCGCCACCACCATCGCCGGGTAGACCCCGTCGTCGGTGTACTGCTGCGCCACCTTGGCGATGCGGGTCGGCAACACCGGCGAGTTGGCCATGGCAGCGGCGGGCAGCAAGATGGCCAACGCAGCGCCACATGTCAGTTTCAATGCGTGATTCATGGCGTCACTTCCTTTTCGGGGTGGCGGTCGATTCAGGCAGTTCCTGCATCACCATCGCCAGTTGTTGTCGATACGCTGCCAGCGCGCTGCGGCCGGCCGTGGTAATGCTGAGTTCGGTCAACGGGCGCTTGCCGCGGAAGCTCTTCTTCACTGCAATCAAACCGCCCGCTTCGAGCTTGCTCATGTGGCTGGACAGATTGCCTTTGCTCAGCCCGCTCATGTTCTCAAGGAATCCGAACTCAACCTGCTTGGCGCCAGCCAACACGGCCAGGATCAGCAGTCGAGCCGGTTCGTGCACCAGCCGATCGAGTGCCATCACTTCACCCAGGGGGCCCGGCGCGCTCATGATTCGGCCGATGCCGGCTGGCGCAGCTGCTCCAGGTGTTGGCGCAGGACGCGGAACTGGCGATGCTCGGCGATGCCGCTGGCGATCATGGCCAGCCCCGCCAGCGGGAATATCAACGCCACCAGCGACATCAGCATCGCTTCATGGGTGTGTGTCATACCCACCAGCGGATAGGAGCTGCCGGCGCTGACCATCGCCGCCTGACAGAAAAGGAACACACCGACGATGAAATCCAGTGGGCTGCGCAACCAACGCCACGTTGCCAGAACGAGCAGCCATATCAACGCAAGGTAACCGAGCGCACCTGCGTCAAGCGACCCCTGGTGTTCCCATGCCGCCGTGGCGAGGCCGGCGGTGATCGCCAGCGCCACCAGCACGACCACGACGAGGTTGAGTCGGTGCATCCGCCGCTCCAGCGGCGTTTCCTGTTGTTCGACGTGGCCCAACTGCTGATAGTAACGACGCATCATCAAACCCTTGGCCAGCAACCAAACAGCCGGAATGGCGATCAGCATCGCCTTTGACAATGGGGTCGACGGCAACAACGGGCCGCAGAAGTAGGCGACGAGACAGAGTACGCCTCCGAGTACCGACGACATGCCACCTGCACTACGCGAATAGCGCGCATACCTTCGCGTCAACGCTTCCAGTTCCTGGAGCCGAGTTTGAATTTTCGGGGACATGGGTGCGCTCCAATCAGTCAAGTGCAAATTAGTTTGCCGTACAAACCTTATTGAGTCAAGCACCCGTCGAGAGATGCCTTCAGCACCTTGGGCGGCCATCCGGCCGTGGCAGAATCCGCAGACCCTTTCGGGCGAACGCCGGCTCGCTCATGGCTCGGCCGGATCGATACACGGGAGAACCCACGATGTCCGTCAACAGCACATTCGAAGGCGCCTGCACCTGCGGCGCGATCCGCTACCGGATGACCAGCAAGCCACTGTTCGTGCACTGCTGCCACTGCCGCTGGTGCCAGCGCGAATCCGGTGCAGCGTTTGCATTGAACGCGATGATCGAGAGCGACCGGCTGGAGCTGCTGCAGGGCGAACCGGAACTGGTCGACACGCCATCGAACAGCGGCAAGGGCCAACTCATCGCGCGCTGCCCGCGCTGCCGTGTGGCGTTGTGGAGCCATTACGCCGGTGCCGGCAAGGCAGTGTCCTTCGTGCGTGTAGGCACCTTGAACGAGCCGTACCGGTTGCCGCCGGACATACACATCTTCACTTCCACTAAACAACCGTGGGTGGTGCTGTCGTCGAACATTCCCGCAGTGGAGGAATACTACGACCGCGAGGCGCACTGGCCGGCGGCCAGTCTGGCCCGGCGCAAGGCACTCTCGCCTTGACTGCCGGCTCGCGGCCAATCTGAACGGCTGCCATGCCACATGACGCCACCGTGGCCAACGCGATTGACCGCCTGTCGCATCGCTCCGATCATGCCCGGATGCCCATCTCGCTTCGCATCCTCCTGCTCGCACTGCTCAGCCTCGGCAGCCTTGCCGCACATGCACAGAACAGCGATGCCTTGCCCGCATCCGCCGTGTCCGCCGCGACCCCCGCACAGGCACTGGATCAACTTGGTGATCGCCTCGACACGCTCCGGGCCACGCTGAAGGACAAGCATGCGGACACCCCGCTGGCCGAGCTGCGCACTGCGGCTCTGGGAGTGCAGGATCAAGCCCGTCAACTGGCCGGCAGCCTCACTCCGCAGATGGCTGCCCTGCAGGCACAACTGGCCGTGCTCGGACCGCCGCCGGGCAAGGGAGCCCCACCGGAGGCACCCGAGGTCGCCACGAAACGGCGACAGCTCGACAAGGCGCAGGCCAACCTCGACGCGCAAATCAAGCAGGCGCAGCTGCTCGACCAGAACGCGCTGCAGCTGGCCGCACAACTCACCGGTCTGCGCAACGACGAGTTCCAGGCGCGACTGGCCTCGCGCACGGCCACGCCATTCAGTCGCACATTCTGGGCCGATCCGGCACGCGCATTCCCGGACGACAAGGCCCGCCTGGCTCGACTCGCCGGACGTGGTGCGGCAGCGTGGCGCGAAGCCTGGCAACCATCGAATCGGCAGCCGCTGGTGCTGTGCCTGCTCGGCGCGGCACTCCTGCTCGGCGTCGGTCGCTGGCTGCTCGAACGGCTGTTGCTGCAACTGGCGACGCGGCGCGTACCGGACGGCCATCTGCGTCGCAGCGCGATGGCGACGGCGGTGGCACTGACCGCCGTGCTCACCACCGGACTGGCCGCGGAACTGGTCTATCTGGGGCTCAACTGGAACGACATCCTCGACCCGGATCTTGATGCACTGGCCAGTTCGGCAGTGCGTCTGGTGTGTTTTGCCGCCTTCGTCACCGGTCTTGGCCGTGCCCTGCTGTCGGTAAAACGGCCGTCATGGCGTCTGCCGGCGCTGTCCGATCTGGCCGCCCAGCGTCTGCGCCGAATTCCCTGGCTGCTCGGCGCAGCTGCGCTGCTGTTCGGCCTGATCGAGCGGATCAGTCGCACCATCGGTTCGAGCCTGCCGGCCACGGTCGCCACCCGCGGACTGATGGCGCTGGTGATCAGTGGCCTGATCGGCTCCGCCTGGCTGCGCCTGCGCAAGGCGCGACAGCAACAGGCCGACGACGGCGAAGTGGAGCATCACCCGCTGTGGATCGGCCTGCTCGGCGCGGCGGCAGTGCTCGGCGTGCTGACGAGCTGGCTGGGCGTGGCGCTGGGCTATATCGCGCTGGCATTTTTCGTGGCAGTGCAGATGCTGTGGATCGGCGTGATCGTGGCCAGCACCTACCTGCTGTTTCACCTGCTGAATGACCTGATCCATACCGTGCTGTCACCACGCGGGCGCGGCGGTCAGCGCCTGCAGGCCACTTTCCAGCTGGCGCCGCACACGCTCGATCAGGCCGCGACCCTGCTCGCCGGCCTGAGTCGGGTGCTGCTGACCCTGCTGGTACTGGCCACCGTGCTGACCCCGTTCGGTGCAGGCCCCGGCGACCTGCTGGCCAGCGCCGGCCGCACCCTGAGCAACCTCAAGCTCGGCACGCTGTCGATCGACCCCGGCAGCATCTTCCGGGCCGCGCTGGTACTGGTGATCGGCATCCTGCTGCTGCGCATACTCAAGCGCTGGCTGCGCGACCAGCTGCTGCCGAAATCCACGATGGAACCGGGCATGCAGGACTCCATCGTCACCCTGCTCGGCTACCTCGGCGGGCTGCTGGTGCTGGTGCTGACCCTGGCCACGCTCAACGTCAACCTCACCAGCATCACCTGGATCGTCAGCGCGCTCTCGGTGGGTATCGGCTTCGGCTTGCAGGCGATCGTGCAGAACTTCATTTCCGGCCTGATCCTGCTGGTCGAGCGGCCGGTGAAAGTCGGTGACTGGGTCAGTCTGGGCACGGTCGAGGGCGACATCCGCCGGATCAACGTGCGTGCCACCGAAATCCAGCTGTGGGACCGCTCCACCGTGATCGTGCCGAACTCGCAGCTGATCACCGAGAACGTGCGCAATGTGACCCAGCCCAACGCGCTGGGACGTGTGCAGGTCAAGCTGCCAATGCCTCTGGATACCGATGCCGGCAAGGTGCGCACGCTGGTACTGGACGTGTTGAACGCCCACCCGGGCACGCTGGCTGCGCCGGCTCCGTATGTGCGGCTGGAGAACCTCGACGACGGCGCAATGACATTCAACTGCGTGGCCTATGTGAGCAGTCCGCGCGACGCCGGCGGCGTGAAGAGCGAGCTGCTGTTCGACCTGCTCGAGCGCCTGCGCGCGGCACACCTGCCGCTGATCCGCGCGCAGCTGATCCGCACCCTGCCGCCGCTGGCCGAAGACGGCGAACGCACGGGCTGAGCCGGCGCGATAGACTGCCGGCGATCCACGGAGCAAAGCCGATGGGATTTCTGCAATACCTGCCAGAGCCGCCGCTGAATGCTTTGATAGCGAAGGTGTGGGACTGGGACATGCCGCCGGCCGCCCATGGCCACGAGCGGGTGCTGCCGCAACCAGGCGCACAGCTGATCATCAACCTGCACGAGGACGAGACTCGGGTCTATACCGATGACGACAGCCGTCGCTGCATTCGATCTTCCGGCAGCGTGCTTGGTGGTCCGTCCTTGCGCAGCGAGATCATCGACACGGCCGAACAGATTCGCGTGATGGGGGCCGTGCTGTTGCCGGGCGGCGCCCACGCCCTGACTGGCGAGGATGCGAATCGCCTGGTGGGCAATGATATCGACCTGGCGGATCTGTTCGGCAGCAGTGCAGGGCTGCTCCGCGAACAATTGCTGGAGACGCCCGAGCCACGGGTCCGGCTGATAATACTGTTGCAATGGCTGCGCCAGCGCATGCGCGTGCGCCAACTGCACCCGGTCGTGACCCACGCACTACGCTCGCTGGCAGAGCAGCCACAGGTGCTGCGGATCGCGCAGCTGGCACGTGATACCGGGCTTTCGGAACGTCGCCTTGGCCTGTTGTTCCAGCGCCAGGTGGGCATGCGCCCCAAGCATTACGCCAGGCTGCTGCGCTTTCGCGCCGTGGTGGCACAAACGCATGGCCCGCAGTCGGTGAACTGGAGCCACGTGGCCGCGGACTGCGGTTACTGCGACCAGGCCCACCTGTCCCACGAATTCCGGCGATTCGCGGGCGTCACCCCTTCCGCGTTCATGGCCGCACGTGGTCCGCACATCAATCATCTGCCACTGGCTTGAGCGACAGAAATCTACAAGACCGTGGGTCATCGCCAACTTATTCTGGCGTCAGTCCAACCACGAGGAGGCAACCATGTCCCACCCTGGCGGCAGCACCATCATCCCCTGCCTGCGCTATCGCGATCCGCATGCGGCCATCACCTGGCTCTGCAAGGCGTTCGGTTTCGAGAAAAACGCCGTCTACGAGAACGATGAAGGGGGCGTCGAACACGCCCAGCTGGTCTACGGCAATGGCATGATCATGCTCGGCGGCGTACGCCATGACGATTTCGGCAAGCACATTGCGCAGCCCGACGAGATCGGCGGCCGCGAGACCCAGTGCGCCTGCGTGATCGTGGCCGACTGCAAGGCGCACTATGAGCAGGCCAAGGCCGCCGGCGCGGTGATCGTCAACGATTATTCGGAGAAGGATTACGGCGGCGGCGGCTACAGCTGCCATGACCTCGAAGGTCGATTGTGGTACTTCGGCAGCTACGACCCGTGGCAGGCCGAGTAGCAGGGCGCCACATGGTCACGTTCGCCTTGACGCGCAGGGCGGCAATGCCGGCCTGCTCTCGTTGATGGACCGAAACGGCGGGCAGAGTCCGCCCTACCGGTTCCAGGCGGTTTCCAGTGCCCACTTCAGGCGGGCCGCACGAGCGCTTGATACGTAGGGCGGGCTCTGCCCGCCACCCGCACCCCTGGAACAGCCGGCGGGCGGAGCCCGCCTTACGGGCTTTCAGGTCACGGCGCCACGGCGGGTGGCTTGAGTTTCGAGTGTGGTCGCGCAACGGCATACATCGCCCAACTTATTTGCTTGAGCAGACCGTGGCGGTCCTTGCCGTTCTTGTACAGGTCGAAGTGGGTCCGATCGGGCAGGAAGCGGATGTCCGATTTTGCGCCGAGGCCATCGAGCACGGCTTTGAGCTTGTGCGCGGCGCCGTCGAGATAAAAGGTATCGGCGGTGCCGACGTAGAGATGGATCTTGCCGTCGAGGTCGGCTTTCAGCTCGGGCCAGTGTTGCTTCAGCCGGTACGCAATGTCGTAGTGGTCGCGCCAGTAGGCCACCACCGCCGGATCGACGTCGCCGGTGTCGCGATTGAACATCGGCTCGGGCCGGCCATCCTTGCCGCGTGGCGAGAACACCCACTCGAACGAGGCCAGCTGGCCACCGTAGCTGCCGAGCACGCGTTCGAGCTTGGCGAACTGTTCGAAAGTACCGAGTACCTTGGCGTGATCACGCACCAGCGGATAGGCCGAGCCATCCGGTCGGTGATACACGTTGGCATGGGGCGCATAGAGATCGATGCCCGTGAAATCATGGAAATCGCTGGGGTCGGGCGAGGTCGACCAGGTGCCGCCGAAAACCTTCGGGTAGCGCGTCTGCAGCCAAAGCGTGGCCCAGCCGCCGGAGGAATGGCCATTCAGGAAGCGGCCGGTCACCTTGCCATCCATGCGGTACTGCGCTTCCAGGTGCGGAATCAACTCGGTGGTCAGCGCCTGGCCCCACGGGCCGTTGTTGACCGAATCGGCGAATTCGTTGGTGCCGGTGGGGCCGGATTCATCCAGGAACACCCAGATCATCGGCGGCATCTCGTGCCTGGTCATCGCGGTGTAGACGTTGTAGACCGGTCCGATCACACGATCGTTGCTGCCACCAAAGCCCTGCGTGTAATAGACGGTCGGATAGCGCGTGACGCTCTTCGCATCGTAGCCGGGGGGAGTCAGCACCCAGCCGCGCATGTGGATGGGCCGCCCCCAGAACGCACTCAATGCGGGACTGACAAAATCGACCAGGTGCGCATGCGGACGCGCCGCCGCCAGGCCATCGCGAACAGCCTGCGACGCAGAAGGCATGGCCCAGGGATCGCCATCAGCCGGCAACGCTTTCACCAGCGTCAGCGTCGGGATGCTCGTGGCAGGCAGATGGATCTTGACCACGTCACTGACCAGATCGCCCGCGCCGCGCCCGCCATAGTTGTAATCGTGGTTCACATCCAGCACCGCCTGCACCATGTAGTCACCCGGCGGCAGGGTCGACCAGTTCGCGGGGAACGCCATGCGGTCGGTGTCGATATCGACCCCCTGCCCCGGCACCCAATGGCTCACTTCGCGTGCGGCCACGCTGGTCTCGGTGGCGCGGAACGGGTCGGCATCGACCGACTCGACCTCGCTGCTCTTGCCATCGGATGCAGCCTTTGCCACCGCTTCCGCCGTCTTTGCGTCGGTGGCAAAAAGCAGCAGTCGCCCCGAAGTTGGCTGCGTACTGGCCGCGCCGAGCTGGACGTGAAAGAAGCGGTGCGCGACGGCGTTGTCGGTGCGCGCCTGGGCAACACCCGCCAGCAGACCGAATGACAGCAGGATAGCTACCGCATGACGACGATAATCCATGAGCTTCCCCTTGCAGAGGGTGCCGCGGAAGGCACCGTGGTGATTCATTCTTTGGACGCTTTGGCTTCAGCGGTGCTCACTGGTACCAGCCGCAGATCCTGGAAGTCGAAGCTGAAATCGGTCAGCGGCGAGATCGGCTGCATGCGCATCTCGCGGATATGGCCGTCCATGTCCAGCGAGAAATAGACGAACGCGTCGGCATCCAGCAAGCGGTCATCCCAGCGCACGGTGAAGCTGTCGTGCTGCCACGGCGTCATCGTGCCCACCAGCTGCTTGGTCTTGCTGAAGCGCAGGCGCAGCTTGCCGTGTTCCTGGCTGATCACGACATCGCCGTACCACGGGTCGCGATACGTGCCGGCATAATCGGCCAACGGCAACGACGGCTTGCTGTGCTTGTCGCGCGCCTTCTCGTGCTTCGCCACGCTGTCGTCGGCCTTGGCCTCGGCGTGTTTCACGGCCTTCTGGTACACCGCGACCCAATCGGTCTTGTTCGACGGATTCAGGTACGCATCCAGCACGCGGTAAGTCACCGCATTGAACGCGGCGCCGGACTGCTGGTTGGTCAGCACGACCACGCCCAGCTTGAGTTTCGGCACCATCGTCACGCGCGACACGAAGCCCGGCCAGCCGCCGGTATGCCAGACCAGCTTGTGGCCCATGTAGTCGCCGAGAAACCAGCCCTCGCCGTAGCCGTAAAAATCGGGCGTGAGCTGGGCCATCTCGGGAATCGACGGCTTCTTGATCGGAATCGGAGTCAGCATCGACCACATCTCGTGGTGGCTCTTCTCGGAAAACACGCGCCCGCCATTCGGCAGCGCGCCGCCAGCCAGCTGCACGTTCATCCACTTCGCCAGGTCGTGCACGCTGGCATAGATGCCGCCGGCACCCGGGTCATTGAGCCAGGCCATCGGCGGTACCGGCTTGATGTCCTTGAATTCGTACGGCGCATGGCCGGTGGCCACGTCCATGCCGGGCTGGAGGTAGGTCATGTCGATCAGCGACTCGTCCATGCCGACCGGCTTGAACAGGTGCTCACGCACGTAATCGGCATAGCTCTGGCCGGACGCTTGTTCGATCACCAGGGTGGCCACCGCGAACAGGATGTTGTCGTAGGCGTAGTGGCTGCGGAAACCGTTCTTCAGCGGTACCTGCGCCAGCCGCTCGACCACGTCCTTCGTGGTGTAGGACGTTGGTGGCCAGTACAAGAGATCGCCCGCGCCCAGGCTCAGTCCGCTGCGGTGCGCCAGCAAGTCGCGGATGCGCATCTCGTGCGTCACATAGGGATCGGACATGCGGAACCACGGCAGATGGTCGATCACCCGGTCGTCCATGTTCAGCTTGCCCGCGTCAGCCAGTTGCTGCAGTGCCGCCGCGGTAAATGCCTTCGTGTTGGAGGCGATGGCAAACAAGGTGTGCGCATCGACCTTCGCCGGCTTGCCCAGCTCGCGCACGCCGAAGCCGCGTTCCATGATCACCTTGCCGTTCTTCACGATGGCGACGGCGATGCCGGGCACCTCGAACGTCTTCAGGGTGTCCGCCATGTACGCATCGAAATCGTTCAGTTGCGCCGGCAGCAACGGTCGCACGATGTCGCCGGTCGATACCGGCGGCGGCAACTGCTGCGGTGCGGGCGCTTGTGCCAGCGCCGCGGTGGCGACCATCAGCAGGGTGCAGCAGCCGGCCAACTTCACCGAGAGCGGGCGTGCGGAAAGGAATCGCTGAGACATCGGAGGCTCCCCTGTTGACGATCCCCCAACTATCGCGGCAAACCGCGCGCAAGACCAGCGCTGAAAGTCATGTGCGCGGTTCACTCGACGCGGCCGGTGCCAGCACCGATCATCCGCTCACGACCACAAAGCGAAAGCCCGGATGAACCCCATGGTGGAATGGATCGCTGCCCACGCCCTGCTGCTGTGGGCGCTGCTGCTGTTGCTGGCCTTGCTCGGCGGCGATCTTGCCTGGCGGCATAACGCACGCTGGCATCGTCGCGCGGCGCAGTCCGGCCAGGCGCCGACAGTACTGCGCTGGCAGGTGGGCGTATTCCTGCTGGTGGTGCTGGCCTTGTTCTTCACTGCGATCGCGCTGGCGATATTCGGGAGGCATGGCGCGGTACTGGCGGGCTTCGATGCCGGCCTGGCCGAAAGTCTGCGCGATCAAATGCCGCCCTCCGTGCTGCGGACGGTCGCCGCGCTCACCCACCTGGGAGACTCGCTGTGGGTGGGTTCGGTGGCGGTGCTGGTATTGATGACGCTGCTGTTGCGACGGCACTGGCAGCTCGCGCTCGCCTGGGCGGTGGCGCTGGCTGGCATTGTGCCGATCAACGGCGGTCTCAAGGCGCTCTTTCAGCGCGTGCGACCGCTGCACGACCACGGCTTTGTCATCGAGCCTGGCTGGAGTTTCCCCAGCGGCCATGCCTTTGGTGCCGTGGTGTTCTACGGCATGCTCGCCTACGTGATGCTGCGTTTGTCGCCCCGCTACCATCGAATCATCATTGCTACCGCGGTACTCCTGATCGGCGTGGTCGGCATCAGCCGCATCTTGCTGCAGGTGCACTATTTCAGTGACGTATTGGCGGGATATACCGCCGGCACAGCCTGGCTGGTGCTGTGCATCGGGGCCGCCGAAGTGCTTCGCACCAGGAGCGGAACCTCGCCATGAACGATCCGGGCATTTCATTCGCCAATCCCTGCAATTCCGCCTCGACACGTAGGGCGGGCTCTGCCCGCCAGCTCTTGCTTCACGGCGATGCGGGAAGGCGGCGGGCGGAGCCCGCCCTACGCGCCCCGAGCCTGACAGGGAACTCAGCCTGGCCGGTAGTAGTCCATTTCCCGATAACGACGCGCGTACAAACCGAAGGCCAGTGCGGCAAGCAGCGCAAACGCGGCGAAAAAGAACATCTGGAAGGCGGTGACGCTCAGGCCGGTCGAGGCGATGGATCCCGTCACCGCCTTGTTGCGTACCGCCGCATTGGCCAGCAGCACCCACAGGTTGCCGACCGTCGTGGTGAGGTTCCAGAAACTCATCACCACGCCCTTCATCGACGCAGGCGCCTGGCTGTAGGCGAACTCCAGACCGGTTGCCGAGACCAGCACCTCGCCGAAAGTCAGCAGCGCGTAAGGCAGCACTTGCCACACGATGGAAAGCGGATCGCCGCCTTCGATGACGATCTGCAAGCCGCCCACCACGATCCACGCCAGGCCACTGAACGCGATGCCGGCGGTCATCCGGCGCAGCGCGGTGGGCTCGTAGCCGAGCCTGCGCAACAACGGGTACAGCACCAGGTTGTTGAATGGAATCAGCAGCATCACCAGCATCGGGTTCAGCGCCTGCATCTGCGCCGGCTCGAACCACGACGGCATGGTCATCTCGCCACCCTGGATCACCCAGGTCGAAGCCTTCTGGTCGAACAGCGAGAAGAACGGCGTGGTCAGCGCGAAGATCACCAGCACGCGCAGCACGTTGCGCGCGCCATCGACAGTATGATCCGGATGCACCCCGCGCGCCCGGTCCATTTGCATCCAGGCACCACCGCCGACTCCACCGATCAGCACCACCAGCGCGATGCAGGCCGAGATAACAAAGCCGAGCGCAGGCACCAGCACAAACGAAGCCACCGCCAGCACCACCGCCGCCACCGCCATCCACAAACCCGGTCGCCTTTGTCCCGGGCGCTGCGTCACCAAGGCGGTTCGGATGACGCGCGAGAACGCGTGCTGGTCCGGCGGCCCCGGCGGCACGATCACGTACTGCTTGCGGCCCAGCCAGAACACCACCGTGGCGATGAACATCAGGCCGCCCGGAATGCCGAACGCCACCGCGGCGCCGTAGTGGCGCAGGAACAACGGCATCAGCAGGGACGCGAAGAACGAGCCGAAGTTGATGATCCAGTAGAACGCGTCAAACACCATCTTCGCCAGGTGTTTGTTCGACTGGTCGAACTGGTCGCCCACGAAGGACGCAACCAGCGGCTTGATCCCGCCCGCGCCCAGCGCGATCAAACCCAGCCCGGTGAAAAAGCCCAGCCGGTTATTTTCGAAGATCGCCAGGCAGGCATGGCCGGCGCAGTAGATCAGGCTCATCCACAGCACGGTGTTGTACTTGCCGAAGAAGCGGTCGCTGATCCAGCCGCCCAGCAAGGGAAAGAAGTACACGCCGATCACGAAGGTGTGAAACACATCCTTCGCCGCCAGGATGCGCTGCCCCTCGGGCATGTACAGCAGCAACGTGGTGATCAGGAACGGGGTGAGGATGTTGCGCATGCCGTAGAACGAGAAGCGCTCGCAACCTTCGTTGCCGATGATGTAGCCAATCTGCCGCGGCAGACGGCCCTCGGCGTGCTCGGGGGTGGTGCTCATCTCGACTCCGGGATCGGGGTGGCAGCGCTCGGCGCAGACGCGGATGCCGGAGTGTGCGCAATTTTTTGCGATCGTGGAACCCCGCTCGCACCGAAGCATCTTTGCGTCGGGCCGAGGTAGTGATGCGGGGGAAGCGCAAAGCGCCCCCATCCGCCCTGTCGGGCACCTTCCCCCGTGAACGGAGGAAGGGGAAGCCGTGACGGCTTTTTTGCGGCGCGGATCGCCCGAGACGTTCCTTCCCCCGCAAGGCGGGGGAAGGTGCCCGACAGGGCGGATGGGGGCAGCTCCCCGGAACAACGCAACTCGCACGCCCCGCCACATGATTGCGCAGCTCTGCACGGTCGATACTTGGTCAACGTTGCCCTAAGCTCGTGCCCCGCCCCTTCGACCGCGAGACCGCATGCGCCTGCTCAAACCACTGATGGTGCTGGTCTTCATCGCCCTGGCGGTGACCGCCTGGCAGCGCCACTCCGGTACGCCGCCGATCACGGATGCGCCAGCCCCGACCACTCAGCACCAGCCACCGGGCACCACACAGGATGGCTTGCCACCCGAAGCGCATGCGATGCTGCAACGGATCGCCCGCGGCGGCCCATTCGAGCACCGCCAGGATGGCACCGTGTTCGGCAACCACGAAGGCCTGCTGCCGAAACAGCCGCGCGGCTACTACCACGAGTACACGGTGGAGACTCCCGGACTGCGCAGCCGCGGGGCACAGCGCATCATTACCGGTGGCACCCCACCGGTGACCTGGTATTACACAGACGACCACTACCGCAGCTTCCGCCGCATCGAGGCCAGCCGATGAGCCGGCGCGACGCCGAGCTGGACCTGACCCGGCCCAGCCAGAACGGCGTCTACTTCGTCGGCACCGGCGATCTGGATCGTATGGCTCGCGACGCCACGCGCCATGAACTGCACGCAGCCCGCATCGATCTGGCCGGGTGCCACGACAAGGACGATCTGTTGCACCGGCTGGCCTCGTCCCTGCGGTTTCCCGCCAGCTTCGGCCACAACTGGGATGCACTGGCCGACTGCCTGCGCGACCTGGGCTGGTTGCCCGGCTGGGGCCACGTGTTGCTGTTCGAGCACGTCGACGAATGGCGCCAGGCCGCGCCGATCGAACATGACATCCTGCTCGGCATCCTCGATGATGCCGCGACCTTCGGCAGCGACCACGACAAACCGTGGTTCGCCTTCCTCGCCCTGCCCGACGCGGCATTCGACACTCCGCGCCCGGCTGCCGCGCGCAGGCCACCACGTCCACACGGGAACACCATGCAAACCATCGAATTTGAACTGGAAGGCGATTACGTCGAGCTCAACATGCTGCTGAAACTGGTCGGGCTCTGCGACAGCGGCGGCGCCGGCAAGGCGATCGTCGCGACCGGTGCAGTCAAGATCGGTGGCGCGGTCGAACTGCGCAAGACATGCAAGGTCTATGCGGGACAGGTGGTCGTCATCGACGACACCGAAATCCACGTCATGGCTGACCCGGAGGGCTCGAACGATGGCCGTCCCGGGAGCCATCGGCCACATTGACCCAGCGTGAGGGCTGGCCTGGCCGATTCAGGGCAGATTCTCCAGCCGCCGGTCGATCTCCGCGCCGGCAGGGATGCGCAGCAGAAACTCCTGCTCGACCACCTCGCGCAGCTCCGCCACGTCGCGCAAGATGCGATGTTCAGGCTCGCGTCCGCGCCGACGCAGCGTGAATTCGCGGTTGAACAGGCTCAACCGACTGTCACGCGGCGTGCGCCCGAGCATGAGATTGTTGACGAAGCGCGAGGCGGGATGGGTCGATACGTAGTGGTTGGCCACCACGTAATCGATCATCGGCGTGGGGCGCAGCTCAAAGCGGTACAAGGTGCGCCACTCGCCGTGCGTCAGCGACTGCATGCGCCACTCGGCGTCACGCCTGAGCAAGCGGAACGGTTCATGCCCGGTCGCCTGCTCGATATCCGGCTGCAACCGCAACGCACCGGTGAGCACATGACCGCCGAATCCGACATCGACCAGCCAGCCTTCGCCACCCAGCTCCACACGCAGCAACATGTGGCTCTGCGGGGTCTGCGCATCCTCCGGCTGCCCCCACAAGACACGCGCAATCAGGCCGGTGACCTCGAAGCCGACCGCTCGCAGCACCGCCTCGAACAACAGGTTCTGCTCGAAACAGTAGCCGCCGCGCCCCTCCTGCACCAGCCTGCGCTGCAGTGCCACCAGCTCCAGATCCACTGGCAAGCCCAGTAGCGGATTGAGGTTGGCGAAAGGAATCGTCGCGACATGTGCCATGGCCAATCCGCGCAGGGTCGCCAGATCGGTCGCCACGGCGCCACGCCAACCAATACGGCGCAAATAGGCATCCAGGTCGATTTCGTCAGTCATGTCGTGCTCCGGGCAATCGCCCGCACATGGTATCCATCACCAGGCGCTGCAGGTAACCGCCAGGTACGCGGTGACGAATAACCCCACGAGCGGACTTCGATGCAGGTGCATCCATCTTCGCCCCGTCAACGTAACCAGCCATGCACGCCCACGGTTCGTGCAGGCCCATCGCCAGCGAGGTCACCCATGATTCGCCATCGCGTATTCCGGATCTTTCCCCTGGTCGCCGCCATGCTGCTCGTCGGCCTGGCCGCGTGCCAGCCCGTGGCAAGCGCAAGGGCAGTCAGCCGGCTGCCTGATCCCATCGTGGATGCCAGCACACCGTCCGACGGGCACGATCAGGTGGCCGTGCTCGCGGGCGGCTGTTTCTGGGGCGTCGAGGCGGTATTCGAGCACGTCAAAGGCGTGCGCAAGGTCACGGCCGGCTATTCCGGCGGCAGCGCCGCCTCCGCCCACTACGGGATGGTTGGCACCGGCAGCACGGGCCATGCGGAATCGGTGAGGGTCGAGTTCGACCCGTCGCAGGTCAGTTACGGCACCTTGCTGCAGGTGTTCTTCTCGGTCGCCCTGAATCCCACCGAATTGAACCGGCAAGGCCCTGACTACGGCACGCAGTACCGTTCGGTGATCTTCTATGCCAACGCCGAGCAGAAGAAGATCGCCGACAGCTACATCGCCCAACTTACCAGCGCGACATCCTTCGCCGCGCCGATCGTGACCCAGGTCGTGCCACTGCAGGCGTTCTACCCGGCCGAGGACTACCACCAGCATTACTACGACCTGCATCCGGACAATCCGTACATCGTCTACAACGACCGGCCGAAAGTGGAACACCTGCAACAACTGTTTCCCAAGCTCTACCGACCCGAACAGCAGTTCGTCGAGGTCACGCTGCATTGATCCGCTGACTGCATGGTCGAGTGCGCGTTCGTCGAATTGCCGGAGTGCACCGAGCTTCGACTTGCGTGAGGCGGCACGGCCCCCATGTCGGGAACTTCGCGTCCTGCCGCGCGCCTCCTGACATGACCCCCACGTGCCGCCTCACGCAACCATTCCTGCCAATCCATCCACCGGGCCAAGCCGCAGCTTCCTGGGCGTATTCCGCTACAGCGGACGCGCATTGCAGCTGGTCTGGAGCACCAGCCGCGGGCTGACCGTCGCGCTGGCCTTGCTCACCCTGATCGCCGGCCTGCTGCCGGCTGGCGTGGCGTTCGTCGGGGCACATATCGTCGACGCGGTGGTGGCCGCCAGCCGTCTGTGGGCAGCCGACGGCCAGGCATCACTGCGAGCGCTGTTCGAATGGGTGGCGCTGGAGGGTGTGCTGGTCGCGGCACTGGCCGGTGCGCAGCGTGGCCTGTCGCTGTGCCAGTCGCTGCTGCGCGCCCAGCTCGGCCAGCGCGTCAACGTGATGATCCTGGAGAAGGCGCTGACCCTGGAGCTGGCGCACTTCGAGGATTCGGAGTTCTACGACAAGCTGACCCGGGCCCGGCGCGAGGCGTCGAGCCGCCCGCTGTCGCTGGTCACCCGCACGTTCGGGCTGGGCCAGAACGCGATCTCGCTGGTCAGCTACGGCAGTCTGCTGTACCAGTTCTCGCCGTGGGCCGTTGCCGTATTGCTGCTGGCCGGCCTGCCCTCGTTCTTCGCCGAGACGAAATTTTCCGGCGACGCGTTCCGGCTGTTCCGCTGGCGCTCGCCCGAGACGCGCATGCAGCTGTATCTGGAGACCGTGCTGGCGCGCGAGGATCACGCCAAGGAAGTGAAGCTGTTCGGCCTCGGTCCCTTGCTGCTGCAGCGCTACCGCGACATCTTCCACACCCTCTATCGCGCCGATCGCGACCTTGCCGTGCGTCGTGACAGCTGGGGTTTCGTGCTGGGCCTGCTCGGCACGCTGACGTTGTACGGCGCCTACGCGTGGATCGCCGCCAGCACCGTGGTCGCGCGCATCACCCTGGGGCAGATGACGATGTACCTGGCCCTGTTCCGCCAGGGCCAGTCGGCGGTGTCGGCAATACTGTCCGCGATCGGCGGGATGTACGAGGACAACCTGTATCTGTCGACCTTGTACGAATATCTGGAGACACCCGTGCCGCCAGCGGTCGGCACCGTTCAAAAAGGCGCAAAACCCGACGATGGCATTCGCTTCGAGCAGGTCAGCTTCAGCTATCCCGGCGCCAGCGAGCCAGCATTGCGCGATATCGACCTGCACATCCGCCCCGGCGAATCGCTGGCCCTGGTCGGCCAGAACGGCTCGGGCAAGACCACCCTGATCAAGCTGCTGACACGCCTGTATCCGCCCGACAGCGGCCGTATCCTGCTCGACGGCACCGACCTGCGCGACTGGGACGAAGCGGTGCTGCTGCAGCGCATCGGTGTGATCTTCCAGGACTTCGCCCGCTACCAGATGCGCGTGGGCGAGAACGTCGGCGCCGGCGACGTCACCCATTTCGACGACGAGGTGCGCTGGCGCGAGGCCAGCGACAAGGGCATGGCCAGCGATTTCATCGACAGCCTGCCGGCCGGCTTCGATACGCAACTGGGCAAGTGGTTCAACGATGGCCGCGAATTGTCCGGCGGCCAGTGGCAGAAGATCGCCCTGGCCCGCGCGTTCATGCGCTCACGCGCCGACATCCTGGTGCTGGACGAACCCACCGCCGCGATGGACGCCCAGGCCGAGGCCACCATCTTCGAACACTTCCGCGAACTCTCCGGCGGGCGCATCGCGATCCTGATTTCGCACCGCTTCTCCACCGTGCGCATGGCCGACCAGATCATCGTGATCCAGGACGGCCGCATCATCGAGCGCGGCAACCACGAGCAGCTGATGGCGCTGGACGGACACTATGCCCATCTGTTTTCGTTGCAGGCGCAGGGATATCGGTAAGTCAGCCATGTCGGCTTGACCAGCCCCGCCTGTGCGCTCCATGCTTCGTCGTCTTTACCCGATCGAAACTCACGCATGAGCAGTCGCTACAACGCCGCCGATATTGAAGTCCTGTCCGGCCTGGACCCGGTCAAACGCCGCCCGGGCATGTATACCGATACCAGTCGCCCGAACCACCTGGTGCAAGAGGTGGTGGACAACTCCGTGGACGAGGCACTGGCCGGCTACGCGACAACCATCGAGGTGGCGCTGCATCCGGATGGCTCGGTCTCGGTCAGCGACGATGGCCGCGGCATGCCGGTGGACATCCATCCCGAGGAAGGTGTTTCCGGCGTCGAGCTGATCATGACCCGGCTGCACGCGGGCGGAAAATTCAGTGGCAAGAACTACAGCTTTTCCGGCGGCCTGCATGGCGTCGGCGTATCGGTGGTGAACGCCTTGTCCGATCGCGTCGAGGTGAACATCCGCCGCGACGGCTCCGAATACGCGATGGCGTTCGAGCACGGCGACATCGTCAGCCCGCTGGAAGTGATCGGCACGGTGGGCAAGAAGCGCAGCGGCACCACGCTGCACTTCTGGCCGGAGGCGAAGTATTTCGACTCCGCGAAGATCTCGCTGGGCAAGCTCAAGCACCTGCTTCGCGCCAAGGCGGTGCTGTGTGCCGGCCTCAACGTGAAGCTCACCGACGAAGCCACCGGTGAAGTCGTCGAATGGCACTACGAAGACGGCCTGCGCGACTACCTGCGCGACGAACTGGGTGGCAACGAGTTGCTGCCGCCGGAACTGTTCGTGCACCAGATGGCACGCGACACCGAGGGCATGGAAGTCGCGCTGGCCTGGCTGCCCGAAGGCGAGCTGGTGCAGGAAAGCTACGTCAACCTGATTCCCACCATGCAGGGCGGCACCCACGTCAACGGCCTGCGCACCGGGCTGACCACCGCGATCCGCGAGTTCTGCGACATCCGCAATCTGCTGCCGCGCGGCGTGAAGCTGGCACCGGAAGACATCTGGGAGCGTATTGCCTTCGTACTGTCCGCCCGCCTGCAGGATCCCCAGTTCGCTGGCCAGACCAAGGAGCGGCTGTCCTCGCGCCATGCCGCCGGACTGATCGAAAACGTCATCCACGACGCCTTCAGCCTGTGGCTGAACCAGAACGTGAGTACCGGCGAACGCATCGCCCAGCTGGCGATCGAGCGCGCCAGCGCGCGCCTGAAGGCCGCCAAGCAGATCGTGCGCAAGAAGATCACCCAGGGCCCGGCGCTGCCCGGCAAGCTGGCCGACTGCACCGCCACCGACCTGACCCGCACCGAGCTGTTCCTGGTCGAGGGCGATTCGGCCGGCGGCAGCGCCAAGCAGGCGCGCGACAAGGAGTTCCAGGCGATCCTGCCGCTGCGTGGCAAGATCCTGAACACCTGGGAGGTGGAGTCGACCTCGGTGCTTGCTTCGGAGGAAGTGCACAACCTCGCCGTGGCGATCGGCTGCGATCCGGGCAAGGACGATCTGTCCGGCCTGCGCTACGGCAAGGTGATCATTCTCGCCGATGCAGACTCCGACGGCCTGCACATCGCCACCCTGCTCTCCGCATTGTTCCTGAAGCACTTCCCGAAGTTGGTCAGCGAAGGTCATGTGTTCGTGGCGATGCCGCCGCTGTTCCGCGTCGACGTGGGCAAGCAGGTGTTCTACTGCCTGGACGAGGGCGAGAAGGAGGCGATGCTGCAGCAGGTGGAGCGCGAAAAGATGAAGGGCGCCGTCAGCACCACGCGCTTCAAGGGCCTGGGCGAGATGAACCCGCCACAGTTGCGCGAGTCGACGATCCATCCCGACACCCGCCGCCTGGTGCAATTGACCGTCGACGACAAGGAAGGCACTAGCAAACTGATGGACATGTTGCTGGCCAAGAAGCGCGCGGGCGATCGCAAGGCCTGGCTGGAAGAGAAAGGCGACCTGGCCACGCTCGAAGTCTGACCGTCTTGGGTCTTCGCGTGGAGTTCATTTTGCTGAACTCCACGCAGCGCCATGCATCCATATCCATGCCGGTGCCGTATCTCCAGGTGCTTCCAATCCGCGAAGCGGAAAATCCTGGAGAACACCTATGAAGACTCATTCCCGCACACGCGCACTCACATTCGGTCTGTCGATGGTTCTGGCCACCGCTGCCGTGGCGCCGATGGCCATGGCCGGCCAGATGGATTCGATGAGCATGCAGCAGACCGTGATGGTCGGTGGCGCCGCGATGTACCCGTCGAAGAACATCATCCAGAACGCGGTGAACTCGAAGGATCACACCACCCTGGTCGCCGCCGTGAAGGCCGCCGGCCTGGTCGACACGCTGGAAGGCTCCGGCCCGTTCACGGTGTTCGCGCCCACCAACGAGGCATTTGCGGCACTGCCGGCTGGCACGGTCGACAACCTGCTGAAGCCGGCCAACAAGGCCACGCTGACCAAGATCCTCACCTACCACGTGGTACCGGGCAAATACACCGCGCACGACCTGGCCAAGCTGGCCAAGGCGCATGGCGGCAAGGCGATGCTGAAAACGGTCGAGGGTGACTCGATCACCATCGCCAAACATGACGGCAACTGGACCGTGACCGATGCCAAGGGCAATGTGGCTGACATCACCATTGCCGACGTCATGCAGTCCAACGGTGTGATCTTCGTGATCGACAAGGTGCTGATGCCGTAATCACATAACCTGCAACAACCACAACAAGTCGCCCACTTCATCGTCGGGCGGCTTTTTTTGTGGTGATGGCAGCGCTATGGTTTGCCCTGACTTTCGATGAGCAACCCGCATGGCCCTGCTGCCGCCCCTGAACCTCGAGCGCTGGATCGACGAACACCGCCACCTGCTCAAACCTCCCGTAGGCAACAAGTGCATCGTCGACGGTGACTTCATCATCATGATCGTCGGCGGCCCGAACGCGCGCACCGACTACCACTACGACGAAGGGCCGGAGTTCTTCTACCAGCTCGAAGGCGAGATCACGCTGAAAGTGCAGGACGACGGCGTTGCCCGCGACATCCCGCTGCGCGCCGGCGAAATTTTCTATCTTCCGCCACGCGTGCCGCACTCGCCCAACCGCGCCGCCGGCTCGATCGGCCTGGTCATCGAGCGTCGCCGGACTTCTGGCGAGAAGGATGGTTTGATGTGGTTCTGCGAAAAGTGCAATCACAAGCTGTACGAGGAGTACTTCACCCTCGAAAGCATCGAAAGCGATTTCCCGCCCGTGTTCGAACGCTTCTATCGTTCAACCGACGCCCGCACCTGCAACGCCTGCGGCCACCTCCACCCCGCCCCCGAAAAATACACGTAGGGCGGGCTCCGCCCGCGATTCGTCGTAGTGGCGCACGGGAATCGGCGGGCGATGCCCGCCCTACGCCATCCATTTTTGCGCCATGCGTCGCAGCGACACATCCAGGCTCGGATCCTCGGCCACCTCGGCTATCGGTCGCCATGCCAGCGCACGCGATTCGGCATTGGGCGCGAACGATTCACTCCCGGTCGCACGGATCACGAAACGCACATCGTAGTGCCAGTGCTCCGGCTCGCCGCCCCGAGCGGGGATGCGATGGCGGTCGAGGTCGAAAATGCCGCCGTCCAGATAAAGACCCGTCACGCCGGTTTCTTCCTGCGCCTCGCGCAAGGCGACGCCTGCGAGATCCGTATCGCCATCGGCATGACCACCAGGTTGCAGCCAGCGATCGAGTTTGCG
Organism: Rhodanobacter sp. G2-10; assembly: GCF_055809185.1. Taxonomy (NCBI): domain Bacteria; kingdom Pseudomonadati; phylum Pseudomonadota; class Gammaproteobacteria; order Lysobacterales; family Rhodanobacteraceae; genus Rhodanobacter; species Rhodanobacter sp. G2-10. The sequence goes on from NZ_CM147900.1 coordinate 2,048,635, forward strand.
GTGATGCATCAACAGCACGCGCATGCCATCGGCACTGACCAACCATGCCGAGCCTGTGAAATGGCCGGCCTGGTTGCTGCGCTCGAAGGCATCCCGATGCGCATGGAGAAAGTCCTTGAACATTGCGACGGTCGCTGCCTCACCATGCCATTGGTCACGGTAGCGCTGGAATGCGTCGATCAGGATCTCGCGGGACGTTTGCATGCGTTTGTGTTGCCCTGGCATGGAACCGGTCGCGGCATGTTTCGCCGCAACATGAATGATGCTTGTACATCCTTTGCTGCATGGGATATGTTGGCGCGCCATTGCCCGGCTCGTCCATTCATCCGCCACAGAGCGGACGCCGGCACACGAAATCACCCGAGGGGAGCTCGATGACAAAAGGTCTTTTTGCCACTCATGCCATCGAGGCGATGCCTCACGTCGACGCGGGCGAACCGGTCGAAGGCAGTGCCGAGGGTGAAGTCACCCTCAAGCGCGTCTTGACCGCACGACATCTGGTCATGCTCGGCATCGGCGCGGTCATCGGCGCCGGCATCTTTGCCATCACCGGCACGGCAGCCGCCCAGTTCGCGGGGCCCGCGCTGATTCTCAGCTTCCTGATTGCCGCAGTCGCCTGCGGTCTGGCCGGCATGTGCTACGCGGAGTTTGCCGCGATGCTGCCGGTATCCGGCAGCGCATATTCCTACTCTTACGCCACCCTCGGCGAAGTGGTTGCCTGGTTCGTCGGTTGGGCGCTGGTGCTCGAATACCTGTTCGCCGCCTCGACTGTCGCCGTGGCCTGGTCAGGCTACTTCGGCGAAATGCTGCGCATGCTCACCGCGGGAACCGGCATCAACTTCAACTTGCCGGCGGCGCTTTCCTCGGCGCCGCTCACTTTTGCCGACGGCGGCCACAAGCTGGTTTTCACCGGCGCACTGATCAATCTGCCCGCCATCCTGATCGTCGGCGCCATCAGCTGGCTGTGCTACCTCGGCATCACCCAATCGGCCACCGTCAACGCCATCATCGTGGCGATCAAGGTGACCGTGATCGTGCTGTTCCTGATCGTGATGTTCAACTACATCCACCCCGAGCTGTGGCATCCATTCATCCCGCCGAACGAGGGCGGCTCGAAGTTCGGATGGAGCGGCATCTATCGCGGAGCAACCCTGGTGTTTTTTGCCTACATCGGCTTCGATGCGGTCTCCACTGCTGCCGGCGAAGCCAAGAATCCGCAACGTGACATGCCGATTGGCATCCTGGGCTCGCTGCTGATCTGCACGATCCTGTACATCGCGATGGCTGCCGTGATGACGGGCACCACTCCCTTCCGCATGCTCAATACGCCAGAACCCGTGGCCACCGCCATCAATTACGTGATGGGCACGATTACCCCGGGTGGTGCCTCCAGTTACATCCTGAGCACGCTGAAGATACTGGTGATCTTCGCCGCCCTTGCCGGCTTGAGCTCGGTGGTGCTGGTGATGTTGATGGGCCAGCCACGCATCTTCTATTCGATGTCGCGCGATGGCCTGTTGCCGCCGGCACTCGGGCGCTTGCATGCAAAACACCGCACGCCCTACGTCGGCACGATTCTGGTTGGCGTGATCGCGGCGGCGCTGGCAGGCCTGTTTCCGGTCGATGTCCTGGGCGACCTGGTCTCCATGGGCACCTTGCTGGCGTTTGCGACGGTATGCATCGGCGTGCTCGTGCTGCGCCGCACACGCCCTGACATTCCGCGCGCATTCCGCGTACCGCTACCGTGGCTGGTATGCCCGCTCGGCGCCATCGCCTGCCTGTTCCTGTTCTGGCAGGCATTCGAGGTACGCTGGCCGCTGATGGTCGGCTGGATTGCCATCGGGTTCCTGATCTACGGCTTCTACGGCTATCGCAACAGCAAGTTGCGCACGAACGCCAACTGACCTCGAACGCGGCCGACGCCCCAAGCGCCGGCCGCAACGTTTCTGCTCCGCCCCGCCTCGCCAAGACTTTCAGCCCATGCTCAATCAGCTACTCGCGCGCAAGACCGATTTCAGCAACGACGACCACGCGCACGGCCCGGCGCTGCGTCGCACGCTGGGACCATGGGGCATTACCGCGCTGGGCATCGGCGCCGTGATCGGTACCGGCATTTTCGTGGTCACGGGTACGGCCGCCGCCGAACATGCCGGCCCTGCCGTGCTGATCTCCTTCATCATCGCGGCGATCTGCAGCGGTTTTGCCGCGTTGTGCTATGCCGAGTTCGCCACCCTGATCCCGATCTCGGGCAGTTCCTACTCCTACGCCTACGCCTCGCTGGGCGAACTGGCCGCCTGGTTCATCGGCTGGAACATGGTCGCCGAGTACGGCATCTCGGCCTCGGCCGTGGCAGCCAGCTGGACGGGCTACTTCACCAGCCTGCTCGATCACATGGGCCTGCATCTGCCCCAGGCGCTGACCGAGGCGCCGCTGGCATTCACCAATGGCCAGCTCGTGGCCACCGGCCACCTGTTCAACCTGCCGGCTGTCGGCATCGTGATGGCACTCACCTGGCTCTGCTACATCGGCATCCGTGAATCGTCCACCCTGAATGCGCTGATGGTGCTGGTCAAGGTGGGTCTGATCATCATCGTGGTGGTGGCCGGCTACCGTTACGTGAACCCGGAAAACTGGCACCCGTTCATTCCGGAGCCCCAGGGTGACGGCAAGTACGGCTGGTCCGGCATCATGCGCGGCGCGGCGATGGTGTTCTTTGCCTACATCGGCTTCGAGGCGACCTCGACCGCCGCCCAGGAATGCAAGACGCCGCAGCGTGACCTGCCGTTCGGCATCCTGGTCTCGCTGGTGATCTGCACCGTGCTGTATCTGGCGATGGCTGCCGTGCTGACCGGTCTGGTTCCGTATACGATGCTGGATACCGCCGAACCCGTGGTCACCGCGGTGGCAGCCATTCCGCAGCTCGGCTGGCTGCGCCTGATCGTGGAAATCGGCGCAATGATCGGCCTGTCGTCGGTGATCCTGGTGATGATCATCGCGCAGCCCCGCATCTTCATGATCATGGCGCGAGACGGCATGCTGCCGAAGGTGTTTGCCAAGGTGCATCCGCGCTACCGCACGCCGCACATCAACACCCTGATCACCGGCAGCATGATTGCGTTGCTGGCCGCCGTGTTCCCGCTGGACCTGCTCGCCAACCTCACCTCGATGGGCACCCTGATCGCGTTCTCGGCGGTGTGCGGCGGCGTGCTGATCCTGCGTCACACCATGCCGAACCTGCCGCGCACGTTCCGCGTGCCGTGGGTCTGGTTCACCTGCCTCGCCGGCGTGGCCAGCTGTTTCGCCCTGCTCTTCAGCCTGGACTGGTTCAACTGGGCCATTCTCGGCATCTGGACTTTGCTCGGCTTCGCGATCTACTTCCTGTACAGCCGGCGCCACAGCGTGCTGCGTCAGACCGCGCAGGAAGACTCGGTGACGAAATTTCGCTGATTTTCGGTGAAATCCTGTGAATTCCGTATAAGTGTTGACATGTTCGGTCAAAATCCAACTTTGGCCAGAAGCCCGGGAACTTGCGGACTTACTCGTAAAATCAATGTTAAATCATTGATTTTACGCATATTCTCAGCTCGCTCCCAAGGAATCTTTGCGGAGGGGGTCGCTCATTCGCCGATCTCGGGAGTATGATCCTCAGTCCGAGGGTATATCACTTGGCAGTGGGCCCCGGATCGCGGCCCGGTGCATCAGGTAAGCAGCTCCTCAGCCTGATGCCACCGGGCCGCACTTTGTCCTGATTTCAAAGCACCATTTGCTGTCCCGGGATCCAATTCGCGCCCAGATCAGTGGCGGCGGAAGCAACCTACCCTCAAGCGTCACGCACAAATGAAAAAAGGCCGGCGAATTCGCCGGCCTTTTCGATGGTCTGCTTTGCGATCAGGCTTTCTTCGGTGTGTGCGATACGCACCAGCCCTTCGCGTTCACGGATTTGCCAGGGAACAACTGGCACGGACCACGACCGGTGGGGCCACCGGAGTAGAACTGGCAGTTGGTGCAGTCGTCACCCGCCTTGTGCTTGGCATTGGTGCTCTTGGTGTTGTCTTCCACGTAGTCCAATGCCTTCGCCGTCGGATCGGAAGGGCTCAACGGCGGCAGGTCGGCCGCACGTGCGAAACGTGGCAAACCGCCCATCACCACTGCTGCCGCGGTGGTACCGGCAGCTACCTTCAGGAATCGACGACGCGATTCGATATCTTTCTCGTTCGACATGGACAAGCCTCCATCGTTTTCAGCCGACACACACCGCGCCGGTTCCACGGCGATGGTACGCCCGCGTACGCAATGTTTCCTGACTTGCGAGAATGACTCTCATTACTCCAGGGACCAATCATCCTGCGTGCTATCATCGCGCCTTCATTTGGACGTCCAAATCACATGAGCCAGACCCTGCCACGCACCATCAGCGCCGACCAGTTCAACGCCTGTGCCGACCGCATTGCGACGACTGCCCGCGCGTTGGCTGGCAAGGGCTGGACCCCGGCGACCAGCAGCAATTTCTCTGCGCGCATCGATCCGGCACACGCCGCCATCACCGTGTCCGGTCGTGACAAGGGAAAGCTCGGTCGCGATGACATCATGTTGATCGACCTGCAAGGCCGAGCCGTTGGCACCGACGCACGACCAAGCGCCGAAACCGCCTTGCATACGCAGCTTTACCGCCACTGGCCAGAGACAGGCGCCGTGCTGCACACTCATTCGCGCACGCAAAGTGTGGCTTCGCGCCTGTTCGCCAGCGAGGGTGCAATCCGCCTGCAAGGTTGGGAGCTGCAAAAAGCCATCAACGGCCATGACACGCACGAAAGCGTGTTGGAAATCCCGGTATTCCCGAACACCCAGCACATGCCCGAGCTGGTAGTCCGGGTCGACGCATGGCTGGACGCAGGCAGACCACTGCACGCCTATCTGATCGACGGCCACGGCATCTACACCTGGGGCCGCGACATGGCCGAAGCCGAGCGGCACCTCGAGGCGCTGGAGTTCCTGCTCGGTTGCGAACTGGACCTTAGAATGTTGAGGACACCATGAGTCAACTTCGCATTTTCGATGAAGGCGACCCCACGACCGCCCTGGCTACGCTGGACGACCACGCGGCGATCGCTGCCGAACTCGGCAAGATCGACGTGCGCTTCGAACAGTGGCAGGCGAACAAGCCGGTGGTTCCCGGGGCCAGCCAGGACGAGGTGATTGCGGCCTATCGCTCTGACATCGACCGCCTGATGAGCGAAGCCGGCTATCAGTCCGTCGACGTGATCAGCCTGACGCCCGATCACCCGGACCGCGCCGCGCTGCGCCAGAAATTTCTCGGCGAACACACCCACAGCGAAGACGAGGTACGTTTCTTCGTGGCCGGCTCCGGCCAGTTCACCCTGCACGTGGACAGCAAGGTCTACGACATCCTGTGCGAGCAGGGCGACCTGATCGGTGTGCCGGATGGCACCCGCCATTGGTTCGACATGAGCGAGTCACCCTTCTTCGTGGCGATCCGTCTGTTCACCAACAAGGACGGCTGGGTCGCCAACTTCACCGGCGACGAGATCGCCGCCCGCTTTCCCCGCATGCAAGCCGCGAGGTAGGAGACGCTCACCAACGCGGCTCTTGCCAATCCCGAATCCCCCAATCCCGAACTCCCACTCCCGGCCGCCATGATCGAAATCCGCGCCATCATCACCGACATCGAGGGCACCACCAGCTCGATCAGCTTTGTTCGCGACGTGCTTTTTCCCTTCGCGCGCAAACGCCTGCCCGCCTTCGTCGAAACGCACGCCGACCGGCCTGAAGTCCAGCGCTGGCTGCATGAAGCGGCGCGTGAGGCCGGAATGATCGAAGCCGAGCGGCAGGAGGTGATCGAGCTGCTGCTGTCATGGATCGACCAGGACCGCAAATCCACCGCGTTGAAAGCCCTGCAGGGCATGATCTGGAAGGATGGCTACGAATCCGGTGCCTATCGCGCCCACATGTACCCGGAAGTGGCTGCGCGCCTGCGCAACTGGCGCGCCGACGGGCTGCGCCTGTATGTCTATTCCTCCGGCTCGGTGCAGGCCCAGCAGCTGTTCTTCCGCCACAGTGAAGCCGGCGACCTCACGCCGTTGTTCGCCGGCTATTTCGACACGGAAACCGGGCCCAAGCGCGAGGCCGAGTCCTATCGCCGCATCGCGGAGGCCATCGAGGAGCAACCGCGGCATCTCCTGTTTCTCTCCGACATCGCCGAGGAGCTCGATGCGGCGCAAACGGCCGGCTTCCACACCGGTTGGCTGATACGCGAACCACACCCGCTGCCCACGTCGCCTCGGCATCCCGTCTATCGGGATTTCGGCGCCGTCACCGTGACCGGGTGACACACGAGCCGCCATGCGTACCGTCCTGACCATCTTGTTGGCGTTCGCCGCCGGCATCCTGCTGATGCTGTGGATACCGGGCCGCGCACCACCAGCCACATTGCCCACCCCGGAAACTCCCACGACAGCCGCGGTAGCGACAAGCGTCGCACCGCAGGTCTCCGGGGACGCTACCGGAGGCGACGCCGGACCTGCGAATGACTGGCCGGACTCCGGACCCAGTCCGGAACAAGTGATCTATGCGCAACCAGGCCTGGTCCGCGACGCTCTGGCCGCACTCTCCCCTCGCGTGGCCGGCAAGCCGAACCTGTACGTACTGACTTTCGCGGGCGACGGCGCAGAAGACGTGTTCCGCAACGAAGCCGAATACGCGGCGCAACTTTTCACCACCCGTTTCGGGCCGCGCGCGCACAGCCTGATACTTGAAAACAATCCGGCCTCGCTGACCACGCACCCGCTGGCCAGCTGGAGCAATCTGGAGGCCGCGCTCGGCGGCCTCCACAAAATCATGCACCCGGACGAGGACATCCTGCTGCTGTACGTCACCAGCCACGGCAGCGAAGATCACACCTTGCTGGTCGACATGGATCCGCTGCCGCTGGACCAGATCGGCGCACCGGACCTCGCCGGCATCCTCGCCATGCATCATTTCAAGTGGAAAGTCCTGGTGATCAACGCCTGCTACTCCGGCGGTTTCATACCGCCGCTGCGCGGTCCCGGCACGCTCGTGCTCACCGCGGCGCGTAGCGATCGCAGCTCGTTCGGCTGCGGCAGCGAATCGGATATCACCTACTTCGGTCACGCCTGGCTGGAAGACGCACTGAATCACACCGACAACTTCGTCGACGCGTTCACGCGTGCCCGCAGCGAAATCGCGAAATGGGAAAAGCAGGACAAACTGATCCCGTCCGAACCGCAGATCGACATCGGCAGCGGCATCGAGCAACAGTTGGCACGCTGGCGCAATGGCCTCAAGCCCGGGCCGGCGGTGCCATTCAAACCGACGGAGCCTGCATCAGCCGGGTCGACGCCCTGATCCGATGCCAAACCGACTTCCTGGCCAATCCCACCCGCAAACCGGGACCGGCGCCAGCGGCTCCGTTCACACAAGAGTTTCGCAACCTGCGTGTTAGCGTCAGCGATCGTTCTCCATCAAGGACATCGCGAATGAATGCACAGCCTGCGGTATCGGCAACGGAACATGCAGGTGGTTGCCGCCTGACCTCCTCCCTGAACTGGACAACCCTGCGCAGTGCGCTGGTCTTCGGCTTGCCGCTGCTGATGCTCGCAGCCTGTTCATCGCAACCACCCCTGACAGGTCCGAGCCGAGCAAATCCGACGCAAGCCCAGCCTGACATCTGCGCGCCATCGCAACTGGCATTCAGCCTCGACAACGGCGACGGCCGGTTCAACGGCATGTCCCACTCCGGCACGATGCTGGTGTTGCGCCATACCGGAACGACCGCCTGCACCATTTCCGCACAGCCGTCGCTGACCTTTACGGATGCAGACCAGCGGACACTGGAGATCACCACGAACAGTCCGTCCGACGCCGATCCAGCACCGACAGCAATCACACTCGCGCCTGGTGCTACCGTCACCAGCGACATCCGCTGGGTTTCCAGCAACGTCTACGACCACGGCCATTGCGAATCGCCTGCCCACGTCTCGCTCGCGATCGGCAAGCACGTCATCTCCGCGGCGTTTGCGGGACATCTGTGCGGTGCTTATGGCAAGTCATCCATCTATACAGCCACGGCGTTCAAACCCGCCAACGAGCCCGCTCCGGCCGCCGAAGCGAACGTCATCACCCACCACTGCGATGACCACCGCACGGTGAAGGCCACCTATCCGGATCACGACACCGCCGTGCTCACCTTCGACGGCGACACCCACCATCTGCAAACCGCCAGATCCGCCGACGGCGCTCGCTACGTGGGTGGTCACTGGCAATGGTGGACGAAGGGAATGCATGAAGGCCATCTCGCACCACTGAGGCCCGGCGAAGCCATTGCGTCGGCAAGCGGAACGACCTGCATCGCGCCTTGAGGAAGGAAAGCCGGCGAGCCGGCAACACCATTGCCCACGCCGGCAAGATTCAACGCCCGCCATCTGACACTGCAGGCACCTGGTCTGCGCGTGGCGCGCTACGTCGATGCGGACGAGCCCGTCCATGGTGCGCGCACCGTCACCTCGGTGATCACGAGAAGATCAGCACAGCGAGCCGCCGCCCGCTTGAGTCGTCACGGCGAGCCTTCGCAGGACGCATTCCTGACCGCGGTGGCGAGACCTGCACTGCGTAGGCGAATTCCGAAATGGGCACAGGCGCGAGCCGGTCACGCCGTAGGTTCCGTGCTCTTGCTCCAGCAGATGAGCGCTGCCGAAAGCGGCAACAAGGCAGACGTTGCGACGGCAACATCAGCACCTCAAGCATTACGCGCATACCGCTTGAATCAAGCGATTTCACGGCACTTTGGCGCGCAATTATTCGTCCGGAACCTCGACGTGTGAGCGCGCGCAGCTACCACGAGTACGGCACATGGGCAACCGTGAAACAGATCACACAGCGTAGGAAATTTTCCTAGCCATTTCGGGTTGACGGTGAGCAATTCGCACCGGATCATGGCGACCGTTCGATCAGGGGGATCGAACCGCCGCTTGGTTCGTAATCAGTCAATTGATTGCAACCAATGTCCGGCACCTGAGCAGTACAAGTCTTGCGATGCCCGGCATGGTTTCGAGCGCGCAAGTGACCCACGACATCGGACTGTTGGTGTACTCGCATGATCTGCAGGGGAAACAGGGGCTACCCCTTTCTGAATTCAAGGCATTGGCTTGTCCATGAGGCGGCAGCGACTTGCGGCCTTGAAGGTTTGCTGGCCAGAACGCCATCGACAGCATGCTCACCATGCGCGGCGGACAGCCGCACTCACGCTTGAGGTTGATGTGAAAGAGAAGATTCTTGGCCGAACTGCGGTCGGCATGCTGGCACTTGCCACCCTGCTTCTCGCTGCCTGCGGTACACCACCGGCAAAGGACTTCGGCGGTTCCTGGCGCCCCGTCAATCGGTATCGATCTGCGCCGACCGAGATACCCCTGCACGTGCAATACACCTACTTCGCCGCGCCCATCGACGAGACGTTGAAATCAATGCTCTCGCGCTGGGCAAACGATACCGATCGCACGCTGCGCTACGAGTTGAGCTACGACGTGACGTTGTACAAACCGGTTGCCGCGATACGCACCACGGATCTCGACGCTGCGGCATCCCAGCTCAACGACATCTACGCGGCACAGGGCGTCCGGGTCATTGCGCAGCCCGGCGAAATACTGGTGCAGTCGACCGACAGCCCGTCTCCTCCCGCGCCTGATGCATCCACCGGGAAAGCCGGCTCCGAGGCCATCAAACCATGAGCTCGCAAGGTCTTGATCCAGCCGTCCAGATGGCAATTTGCTGATGGGAAGAATAAAGACATCCGGCACCTCGATCGATCGCAGCCTGGCGCAATCGACACAGTTCGAACTCACCATCGCCGACCTCGCGCGACGCAGCGAACGCCGCGCCTGGTGGGTGGCGTGGTGCGCAGTGGCCATGGCCCTCATCATCTCCGGTGGCTACTACTACATGCTTCCGCTGAAGCAGAAGGTGCCCTATCTGATCATGGCCGACGCGTACACCGGTACCGCGACCGTGGCGCGGCTCGACGGTGATTTCGCGATGCGCGGCATCACCACGCGCGAAGCCGTCAACCGCAGCAACGTGGCGCACTTCGTGCTCGCACGCGAGTCTTACGATCTGGATTTGCTCAACCTGCACGACTGGAAAACCGTGCAGACGATGGCAGCCCCCGGCGTCAAGGCCCCTTATGTGCAGCTGTTCTCGAACGGCAACCCGGACAGTCTGGTCAAGCAATACGGCAAGGACCAGGCCATTCGCGTCAAGCTGCTGAGCATCCAGCTGATCGGCGGCGGCCCCGGAAGAACACCCCGCGGCGCCACCGTGCGTTTCCAACGAAGCCTCTACAACAAGCAGACCGGTGCCACCCGCCCGATCGACAACAAGATCGCCACCATGGCGTTCACCTACAAGCAAAACCTGGAGATGGACGACCAAAGCCGGATCGAGAATCCACTGGGCTTCTGGGTCACCAGTTACCGGGTCGACGACGACTACGCCACCGCGCCGCCGCCGGAGTTCCCCGCTGCATCCGTGGCACCCGCACCCATGGCACCCGCAGCCCCCGCGAACAACGAGATCGCGCCGGTGACCGTCACGCCTGCCGCAGAGACCGCCACAGACATCATCCATGGAGCAGGTTCCCGATGAACCGATCAAGCATCTGGTGGCTCGGAGCTGCCCTTTGCCTCACCACTGCCGTCACGCCATCGTTCGGTGCCGAGCAGGTGTTGACCCATTATGCATACGCCCCCGACACGATCTACCCGGTGCGCACCGGCCTCGGCATCACCACCCAGATCGAGCTCAGCCCCAACGAAAAGATTCTCGACTACAGCACGGGCTTCAGCAGCGGATGGGATCTGACCCGTCGCGACAACGTCTTCTACCTGAAACCAAAGAATGTGGATGTGGACACCAACATGATGGTGCGCACGGCCACGCATTCATACATCTTCGAACTGAAGGTGGTGGCGACGGACTGGAAGACCCTTGCCCAGGCCCGGCGTGACGGCGTGCAATACAAGATCACGTTCACGTATCCGGCCGACACCAGCTTTGCCCACGAGAAAAAGAAGCAGTTGCAGACTCCGGCGCAGAACAGCAAGTTGCTGCCCAATCGCAGCTACGACTTCAACTACGACTACGCCACCAAAAGCAAGGCCGCGCCGTGGCTGGTACCAGTCAATGTCTACGACGACGGCCGTTTCACCTACCTCAGGATGAGCGACCTCAAGCAATTCCCCACCGGCGACTTTCCTGCCGTGTATATGCGCGAGCAGGCACACGGTGAGGACTCGCTGGTGAACACCACGGTGGAAGGCAACACCATCATCGTCCACGGCACCTACAACTATCTGGTCATTCGCCACGGCAAAGATGTCGTGGGCCTGCGCAGGAATACGCGAAAGTGAATACTCCCCAGCACCCCGACGACGAGCGTACCGAGGGCCAACGGGCAGACGCCCCTCGCGATGGCCGCGAACCCCTCGCCGGCAACCCCTACGCCAGCCAACATCACCGTGCCGCCGAACCCGACCTGGATGCGAACGCACCCCAGCTGCGTGCCACCGAACTGCGCCGGATGAACCGGCGCGCGCTGCTCCTGCTCGGCGCGGTGGTGTTGCTGCTGCTGTTCGTCGCCTACTGGATGTTCACCAGCGCGGGCAGTCGTCGTGAACGACCCAAGCCGCGCGAGGAAAAAGTGACCGTCGCCGAGGCACCCAACAACCTGCGCATGCCGCAACTGCCTCCGACGTCGCCCACACCGGCACCCGCACCGGCAGAGCCGATCCCGGTACTGCCCAAGTCGCCACCCCTGCCTCCCTCACCGGCGCAGCCGCCGGTCTCCAGCGGCCCCAACCTGCTGCAACGGCGGATCGCTGCCAGCAACGGAGAAGGCGAAGGCGATGCCCCGACCAATCCGCAAGCCGCTGGCTCCGGCATGACCGCGCAACTGCCCACCGGCGAGCAAGCCGGTCCCACCAGCGCCCAGCCCTTGCCCCACCCTGACACCCTGATGCAGCGCGGGACCTATATCCGCTGCGTGCTGGAAACCCGCATTGTCTCCGACGTACCCGGCTTCACCACCTGCCTGGTGACCGAACCCGTGTACTCGTTCAACGGGCACACCTTGCTGCTGCCCAAGGGCTCCAAACTTCTTGGTTCCTACCACTCCAAGCCGGTCGGCGATCGCATGCAGGTGATCTGGGATCGCATCATCACGCCCACCGGCATCGACGTGAACATGAAGAGCCCCGGTATGGACAACCTCGGTGGCGCCGGTCTTCCCGGTTACTACGACGCACATTGGGCACAGCGGGTCAGCTCGGCGCTGTTCATCAGCATGCTCAGCGACGCGTTCAAGTACGAAGCCGCCAAACACGGCCCAAGAAACACCACCATCGGCAACGGCTTCGTCACCCAGTCACCGTACGAGAGCAACACCGCGCAAACCGTGCAGCAACTGGCCGATCAGGCCGTGCGTGAAGCCGCCAACCGCCCGCCCACCGTCACCATCAACCAGGGCACCATCATCTACGTCTATGTGGCCAAGGACGTGGATTTCAGCGGCGTGGTTGCCCGCTTCTGAATGTGCCATCCCGATCCCTGACTGCCGATATTTCCATGGACGATGTGACCACACAGATCTCCAACGACTTCCTCGACTACCAGTACGAGGTGCTGGGCGTGCGCGAGCACATGGCCTCGCCCGATGTCACGGAGATCTGCATCAATCGTCCCGGCGAACTGTACGTGGAAAATCGCCAGGGCTGGCAGCGCATCGAAGTGCCCTCGCTGACCTTCGAGCGCGCGCGACAGTTCTGCACGGCGGTGATCAACGAGAGCAACACCGGTCAGCGCATCACCGATGTGGATCCGGTGGTGTCGCTCACCTTCCCCACCGGCCAGCGCGCGCAGTTCGTGATCCCGCCAGCCTGCGAGGCCGATCGCGTCTCGATCACCATCCGCCTGCCATCGAAGCAGCGCAGGACCCTGGCGCAATATGAAAGTGACGGCTTCTTCAAGCAGATCGTGGAAGTCAATCACGGGCTGAACGAGGTGGACAGCGAGCTGCTGGAACTGCGTGCGGCGCGGAACTACGCGGAGTTCTTCCGCAAGGCCGTGCTGCACAAGAAAAACATCGTGGTCTCCGGTGCCACCGGCAGCGGCAAGACCACCTTCATGAAATCGCTGGTCCACCATATTCCCGACCACGAGCGTCTGGTGACCATCGAGGACGCGCGCGAGCTGTTCATCGACCAGCCCAACGTGGTCCATCTGCTCTACTCCAAGGGTGGCCAAAGCGCCAGCAACGTCACCGCAAAGAGCTGCATGGAGGCGTGTCTGCGCATGAAGCCGGACCGCATCATCCTGGCCGAGCTGCGCGGAGACGAATCGTTCTACTTCATCAGGAACTGCGCTTCAGGCCATCCCGGTTCGATCACCAGTTGCCACGCGGGCAGCACCGAGCAAACCTGGGACCAGCTGGCACTCATGGTCAAGGCTTCCCGCGAAGGCGCCGGCCTGGAATTCGGCACCATCAAGCGCCTGCTCAAGATGACCATCGACATCCTGGTCCACATCAAGGCCCATGACGGCAGCCGCCACATCACCGGCATCGATTTCGATCCGCAGCGCGACTTCAAGGAAGTCTGAATGTTGCCCGGAATGGAAATGCTGGCCTGCCCCAACCTCGCCGTTTCGCCCCAGGTGATGCAGCACATCGTGCAGGTCGAGTCCGGCGCCAATCCCTACGCGATCGGCGTCGTCGGCGGCCAGCTCGCGCGGCAACCGCGCAACATGGATGAGGCGCTCGCCACCGCCCGGATGCTCGAAAGCAAGGGCTACAACTTCTCGGTCGGCATCGCCCAGGTCAATCGGGCCAATCTTGGGCGCTACGGGCTGGACTCGTACCGCAGGGCCTTCAACACTTGCGACAACCTCGCCGCCGGTGCGCAGATTCTCGCCAGCTGCTACGGCAGCGCGCACGGCGACTGGGGCAAGGCGTTCAGCTGCTACTACTCGGGCAATTTCACCACCGGTTACCGCGATGGCTATGTGCAGAAGGTGTACGCCTCGATCAACCGCGACGCGGAAGCAAAGCAGGCAGTCTCCGCGCTCTCTGCTCCCGTCGACCACAGCATTCCACTGATTGCTTCCACGACCGCGACAGCACACCTTCCCGCAAGCAAAGCCGCGCTGCGACCGATGGTGGTGTATGGCAGCGACAGCCCGCAATACCGCGTGGCCTTGCGCAGCATCGCCATCGACACCGCAGCAGCCGCCGTCCTGCCGCTGGTGGTGTCCTCAGCGGGTCAATCGGCACATGTGGAAGCCACTGTCCCTGCGCAAACCGTGACACAACGCTGGTCTGACAATACGGCCGGACAGACGCCCCCACCATCCGCGCCCGCCAACGCAATCTCGCAACCGACACCGACCGCGGAGAGTCCGCATTCCGCTGAAGCTGGCACCCCACGCCTGACGGACGACGGCGTATTCGAGCCACAGGTTCGCGGTCCCAATGATCCGCCCGCATCACCAGCAGTGGTCGTGCAACGCGTGAACAAGCCAGCTGCTGATCGCGCCGACCTGCGCAGGGAGCAACGTGATTCCTCATTCGTTTTCTGAAGCCGCGAAAGCTGCGGCACTGGCTTTACCTGACGGGCACTTCGGTGCGCGTTCCCGTGGCGTCACCGCCACCAAATCGCCCCGGCCGCACCGGGGCACGACGCAGCAAACCCGACCGCAGGCCGCGGTCGACCCCAGGCGGCCATCCAACGATGGCCGCCGCTTTTCCAACTATCAACAAGGACAAATGTGATGGTCACGAACTCACTCGGCAACGACAACATCCTCAACTCTCAGCGCACACGGCTGTTCTTGTTCTTGTGCGCAGCAGCCTTCGTCATGCTGCTTTTGCCGAATTTCGCTTTCGCGCAGGACGCTCAGGGCACGATCGACACCACGTGCAAATTCGCCACCAACATCAACAAGATCCTCAATGCGATCTCGATCGTGGTCGTGACCATCGCCGTGATCTTCTCCGGCTACCAGATCGCCTTTGCGCACAAGCGCATCGGTGATGTGGCGCCGGTGCTGATCGGTGCGGTGCTGATCGGTGCGGCCGGACAGATCGCGAAGATGTTCCTTGCCGGCAGCACTACCGGAGCTGGCGCCACCGAATGCACGGCAAGCGTGGTGACGCACCTGCTCAACTACTATGCATAAAGACGCACTGTTCCGCGGATGCACCCGTCCACCGATGTTCATGGGCGTGCCATATATCCCGTTTTTCATGGCGGCGGGCGGGTGCTTTCTGCTGGCGGTGTACACCAACTTCTTCTACCTGTTGCTGCTGCCGGTGGTCATCTTCGTGATGCGACAGATGGCACGTCGCGACGAGATGATCTTCCGGCTGCTCGGGCTGCGCCTGCAGTTTCGCACCCGGATCAGGAATCTCGGCGACAACGACGGTATGTGGGTATTCACCCCCAACAGCCATCGTGGTCAGAGCAAAGACAAATCGTGACCTGAAGCAGGCGCCGCGGCCCCGATGGCGCGGCGCCATGCCGGACGAGAACCATGCCCAAGCCCAAACCCGCATTCACGCCCGACACGCCCATCGCGGAATTCCTGCCGTTGTCCACGCACGTGTCACCCACGGTGCTGAAGACCACCGGCGGCGACTTCCTGCTGGTGTGGCGATTGGGTGGGTTGCCCTTCGTGGGGCGTGAGGAGTGGGAGATCGAACACCGCCACAACTCGTTCAACCGCATGCTGCAGACGCTGCGCGCACCGGACTTCGTCAACGTGGCGTTCTGGGTGCACGACGTACGACGTCGGCGGCGATTGAAAGACGATAGCCGGTTCGCCCAGCCGTTCAACCAGGACATGTCCGACACGTACTTCAAGACTCTGTCGGCACAAAAGCTGATGCAGAACGAGCTGTATCTCACGATGATGTATCGACCCATCGTGTCGGGCAAACGCTTCGCGGAAATGTCCGCCGACGTCGCTCGGCTGGAGTCCGAACAGCGCGACGCCGTGAACACCATGCTGGAGCTGGCAGGCAACGTCGAGGCCGTGCTGAAAGACTATGCGCCCTATCGCCTGGGCATGTACGAGGCCGCCAATGGTGTGGTGTTCTCCGAGGCGCTGGAGCTGTACGGCTACCTGCTGAACCGCATCGACGAACCGGTGCCCGTGCTCAGTGCGCCCGTCTACGACTACCTGCCGGTGAGCAAACAGCGCTTCTCCGCCAAGACCGGCGACTACGTGATCACCACGCCCGACGGCATCAATCACTTCGGCGCCATCCTCAACATCAAGGAATACACCGACGGCACCTATCCGGGCATCCTCAACGGCCTCAAGTACCTGGATTTCGAATACGTCATCACCCATTCGTTCAGCCCGATGGGACGCCAGGACGCGCTCAAGGCGCTGGACCGCACCAAGGGCATGATGGTCTCCTCCGGCGACAAGGCGTTCAGCCAGATCGCCGAGCTGGACCACGCCATGGACCAGCTCGCCTCCGGCAACTTCGTGCTCGGTGAATATCACTTCACCATGGCGATCTACGCCGCCAGCCAGGAGGCGCTCTCGCACCAGATCGCCAGCACCCGCGCCGAACTCTCCAATGCCGGCTTCGTCTCGGTGAAGGAGGACCTGGCCGTCACCTCCGCGTTCTACGCGCAGTTCCCCGGCAACTGGAAATACCGCACCCGACTGGCCAACGTCAGTTCACTGAACTTCCTCGGCCTGTCGCCGCTGCACAACTTCGCCACCGGCAAGAAGGAGAACAACCCCTGGGGCGAATGCGTCACCATCCTGCAGACGACCAACGGGCAGGCCTACTACTTCAACTTCCACGCCACCCACCCGGCGGAGAACTCGCTCGGCGAGAAAGCCATCGCGAACACCATGGTCATCGGCAAGTCCGGCACCGGCAAGACCGCGCTGATCAACTTCCTGCTGAGCCAGGTGCAGAAGCTCACGCCCTCCCCCACCATTTTCTTTTTCGACAAGGATCGCGGCGCCGAGATCTTCGTGCGCGCCTGCGGCGGCAACTATCTGGCGCTGGAAAACGGGCAGCCCACCGGCTTCAATCCGTTCCACTGCGAGCGCACCGAAGCCAACGTGCAATTCCTTGGCGACCTGGTGAAAGTGCTGGCAGGCAAAAGTGTCTACAGCTCGCGCGAGGAAGAGGACATCTTCCGCGCTGTCGAGAACATTCTCGACACCCCGATGCACCTGCGCTCCATGGCCAACTTCCAGAAGAGCCTGCCCAACATGGGTGACGACGGCCTGTTTATCCGCATGCGCAAGTGGACGGCAGGCAACTCGCTGGGCTGGGTGTTCGACAATCCAGTCGACACCATCGACCTGGAAAAGACCCACATCATCGGCTTCGACTACACCGAGCTGATCGACAACCCCGAAGTGCGCGTGCCGGTCATCAACTACCTCCTGCACCGGCTGGAGGCACTGATCGACGGTCGTCCGCTGATCTACGTGATGGACGAATTCTGGAAGATCCTCGACGGCAAGGGCGGGCTCAAGGAGTTCGCCAAGAACAAACAGAAAACCATCCGCAAGCAGAACGGGCTCGGCATCTTCGCCACCCAGAGCCCGGAGGACGCACTGGCCAGCGACATTGCCGCCGCCCTGATCGAGCAGACTGCCACCATGATCCTCCTGCCCAACCCCAATGCGAGCAGGGAGGACTACGTCGATGGGCTGAAGCTGACAGACGCCGAGTATCAGGTCGTCGTAAGTTTGGACGAACGCTCGCGCTGCTTCCTCGTCAAGCAAGGCCATGCCAGCGCGGTATGCCAACTCAACCTGCGCGGCATGGACGACGCCCTTGCCGTGATCTCCGCCTCCACCGACAACATCGAGATCATGCACGAGGTCCTGCAGCAACGAGCCACCGCCGAAGGCGTCAGCGTCGACTCACTACGGCCCGAGCAATGGCTCAGCGACTTCTATGAAAACCGCAAGGGTAGCGGCAAGCAAAAACCCACCCAACCAAGCCCGCGCAGCCCGCGCGTGGCAGCTCGCTAACGTGGAGGATCACCTCATGCCTACCTTGTCCTCGATCAAAGCCGCGCACCGCTTCCGCCCCAACAAGGGAAGCGCTCTGGCACTTTCCTTGGCCTGCGGACTGGCAGCCAGTGCGGCGAGAGCGCAGGTCATCGTCAGCGATCCCATTCTCGAGGGCGCCAAGGCCACCTCCAACGCCACACAAGCCACTCAACTCGCCAAGCAAATCCTGCAATACACGAAGCAGATTCAGCAATATGCCACCGAAGTGGAGCAGCTCAGGCAGATGTTGACCAAAATCGAGAGCCTGGGCAACGGCATCTCACTGTTCCCCAAAACCCTTGAACCGCTCAGCCCAGCGCAACAAGACAAGCTGGTCGACCAGGCTTGCCCGGGCGCGCCTTTGGGTGGCGTCGTCACTGGCGCAATTGACAGCCTTTTGGGCAGTAGCAATCAATCCATAACGGAACGCCAGAATTTGATCTGTCGGGAAATCGTGATGCTGCAGGTGGACGAGTACAACATCACGTCCAAAGCCCTGGGAGCGTTGACCGCGCAGCAAAGTACCGTGCAAAAGCTGAGCGGCATCGTCAATGCAATCAGTACGTTTGGCGAATCAAGCAGCGCGACATCCCAGGCCGAGCAATATCTGGCGCAGCTGCAGACGGCCGGCGACACCTGGAAGCAACAGATAGCCGCAGATGAAGCCATGATCGCGACACTGCAGCATCAACAGGGCGTTCTTGCCAAAGTCGCACTGAGTGGAAGCAATACCGTTTTGGGCAATGTGGTAAACGCAGTCGCGC
Source organism: Rhodanobacter sp. G2-10 (assembly GCF_055809185.1). NCBI lineage: Bacteria > Pseudomonadati > Pseudomonadota > Gammaproteobacteria > Lysobacterales > Rhodanobacteraceae > Rhodanobacter > Rhodanobacter sp. G2-10. The sequence continues at coordinate 2,067,516 of NZ_CM147900.1, forward strand.
TGAAAGCCGCTTTCACCATCAACCAATGATTCGCAGGCTGGCAATCGACAAATATTCCGCACACCGAGCGCTTGGTGCAGCGCAGGACAGGCCATGACAAATCTGGGCAATTACGTTTACTTTGTTCTCGTCTATGACTACTTGCAACATCAGATTCAGATTTTCGAGGACAATATTCTTGCTCACATGATGGCGTGGGCCAGCGGCATTGCGCTGGTATTGGTCACGCTGTGGATCATGATCCAGGGTTATCGGCTGATCACGGGTCAATCGCGCGACTCAATGATGGCGATGGTCATGAACATGACCCGCATCGCCATCATCGTCACCGCGGCCACCACCATGAGCATTTTTGGTGGTGACTTGCAGCAATACCTCTCGGCCAACGGCGCGCTGGGCTCGGAAATCAGTCAAGTCGTCTCGGGAGAGGACTCCCCGGTAAGCGCCATCGACAAGAACATGGCCGTCACGCAACTGAGCCTGGCAGCCATCGACGTGGTGCAGGTACCTCCGGGCGATACCGCTTCGGTGCAACAGAAGGCCCATGCCATGTTGCTTGCCGGCCTCGGTGCCGCCGGCCCACCGATGGCCGCCGGCGCCATGTTGCTGATGTACCAGTTCGCCATGGCCTTGTTCATTGGCCTGGGCCCGCTGTTCATCCTGTGCCTGATCTTCGAGCAAACCAAGTCGCTGTTCCAGCGCTGGCTGCTCTACGGCATCGGCACCCTGTTTTCCATCGCCGTACTGTACGTAGTCACCAGCATCGTGCTGAAGCTGACCATCAACGTGGCCGCTGCCCTGTGGTCAGCCAGCATCGTCAACCACATCCTCGACACCGGCTCCGAAGGCTTCTCCAGCCAGGCCCTGCAGCAAGGCGGCATCGGCCTGCTGCTCACCGTGCTGATCGTGTCCGTGCCACCGATGGCCGCCATGTTCTTCCAGGGGACGTTGGGCAATTTCCTGACGTATTCAGCGTTTGGCATGGGGGCGACAAACCGGCTAGGACCGCAGGGGCAGCCGCCGGGGAGCTATGGGTATGGGGGGTATGCGACGCTCGTTAACAATGCATATGCCAACACTGCGCAACAAAGCGGAGGTCGTGCAGACGGCCTCAATCTTGGCCGCATGCCCGGCAACGCAAGCACCGTTCAGGCTGATGTGGTCAAGCCAGCTGGTCCAACATTGGCTGGAGGCTGACTATGAAATCACCTATTTCTCGCTACTTGTTTGTTGGCTTGTTGCTTCTAATAACCAGCATCGTCCATGCCGAAGGAGTATGCCCGCCCGGCATGTTTCCCACCAATCCACCCGGGGCACAGGGTCCTGTGGGTTGCGCCCCCATTCCGGGGTACAACAATAACCAGCAGCAAGTACAACCCCGGCTACCACCGCCTCGATGGGAATCCCGATGGGGGGCAATTGCGACTGATTTTGCACATAGCAGTGCTGGGGCATCGGTCGACCAGCTCGATAGAAACAGCGCAGAAGAAGCTGCTCTCGCTAATTGTCGGTCAAACGGCGGATCAGAGTGCAAGGTTGAAATCACTTACTACGATCAATGCGCGGCATTAGTCGTAGGCACCACGGGGCACAACTCAGGCAGCGCTCCCACTATCGATGAAGCGGTCAAAATGGGCATAAAGACGTGCACAGATGCCGGTGATACCGCGTGTCGCGCTTACTACTCCGCCTGCAGTCTCCCGGTGCGGATTCAATAGCCCGCGTGTTGTCCACATTCATCATCGAGCGCCCACATCACCGCGCCACCCAGCACATCGGAGGTATGTCATGAAACTCCACTCCCTGTTTGTCGTTCTGGCCTTTGGCACCATCGCAGCCTTGGCCATCGCGCCAGTCCGCGCACAAAGCGTGGACCCCTGCACCGTCTACACCTGCATGGCTGGCATGTCCGGCTCGGGAACCACGGGCGGCCCCGCTTGCACTCCCGCAACCAACTACTTCTTCAGCCTCGTGGTGTTCGATCCCTACTTCGACGCGCCCGCTACGGCGCAGCTGCGCCGCCAATATCTGATGACCTGTCCCGGCGCCAACGTGGCGACCAACGCTGCCATCCTGCACGCCATCATCGCCGAGTGGGGCTCGGTGCCCTAGGGCGCTGCACCCACACGCGTGCCACCAACGCTGCAAACCCGTCCATACCGAGTCGATTACCGTGAAACGATTCCACATCCTCTGGATTGCGTTGTTCTTCGCCGCTACATCTGCATGCCAGTCTCATCAATCAACGGATCAAGCCACGAATGGATCGACGCCAGAGACCGTCGCTGGCGCAGCGAGCCCATCCTCACCTCTCCCTGTGCCTCCGACACGACCGGTAATCCAAACGCCGACGAGTCGTTCTCCAGCCCACATTCCAGCCAACTTCTCCGAATACGCATCCGAGCCGGCACCCGAAGGAGAACGCTGTGTGGTAGGTGCGAAAACAGACGAGGACGGCATGAATCAGCGGCCTGTCGCCTACGTCACTGAGGGAAAGGGCGCGCAGCCGCGATGGGTGGATCAGCTCGCCTTACCCGCCCACACATTCCAAAGCCGCGCCACACACTGCGCCTGGTCCGACAGCAAGCTGTTCGTGCTGCTGCAATCCGATACCCAGCCCCAGCAGACGTTGTCACAAACGCTGTTGCGTGTGGTGGCGCTCGACCCCGCCACGGGTGAGGTACAGGCAGAGCGGGACATTGAGTTGCCAGGGATGTTCAGCGCGTGGGTGGACGAAGGGACAAGCCATTTCCGATGGAAGGACCATACCCTGATCATGTCGGGTCATGACCTGTCGCAATCATCCCCGCGTGTCCAGACAGCCTTCACCGTACGCATGAACAGCGATCTCGCGCCCGTCGAGGAAAAGCAGCATGTCCGATAAAGACAAATTCATCGCCGAAATCTATCCGGCTGCGGTGAAGATCTCTCAGGAAACCGGCATGTCGAAGGAACTGCTCCTGGCGCAGGCAGCCCAGGAAACCGGTTGGGGCCAACACGTGTTGGCTGGCACCCACAACATCTTCAACATCAAGGCGTCTGCCGACTGGAAGGGGCCGAGCAAGACCTTCAAGGTCTGGGAAATCGAAAACGGCCAGAAGGTCTGGAAAGACCAGGACTTCCGCGTGTACGGGTCGACGGAAGAAGCTCTGCGCGACCGCGTCAAGTTCCTGCAGGATAACCCCCGCTACACCAAGGCTGGCCTGTTCGATGAAGGGACCAAAGGCGATTTCGCCAAGGAAGCGGCCGCGCTGCAAAAAGCGGGCTACGCCACCGATCCGCTGTACGCCAAGCATCTGATCGCGGTATACAACGGACCGACCATGCAGCATGCGATCGCGCTGGCTCAAACACAGGCGCGGGGCAGCATCCTGAAACAAGGTAATCACGGCCCTGCGATTGGCGCTTTGCAGTCGCAGCTTGCCACGCTGGGTTATACCGGTACGCGGGGGCACTCGCTGAAAGTGGACGACAACTTCGGTGCCGATACGCACCACGCCGTCGAGGCCTTCCAATGCGACCATCATCTTGCCGTCGATGGCAAGGTTGGAACTCGGACCCAGCACGCGCTCACTCAAGCCCTGCAGGCAAAAGCCCATCCGCCTGCCGTGCTATTGAACGATGCCAGTCATCCTGGTCACGCGTTGTACCAACAGGCCCTCGCTGGCGTGCAGGAGATCGATGCACAGATCGGTCGGCACTCCGATGTGCGCAGCGACAACCTCGCTGCAGCGCTCGCCGTTGAGGCGCGCCGCGAGGGTCTCACCTGCATCGACGAGGTCGCCTTGAGCGGGAACGGTGAACGCGCCTTCGCGATGCAGCACGGGCCGCATGCGCCCATGGCGCATGTGCAAACTGCCGACGCGGTAAATACTCCGGTGGCGCAAAGTAGTGACTGGTGGGCGCAGATCGCGACGGATGCAACTGCGCCACGCATCCCGCCGCATGAAATACCACGTCCCGAACAAACGCCACATGCAGTCGGGCGATAGCCCTGTCGGCGGGGCCGAGCTGGTGCCGCTGACCTTCGATCAACGAAAGCAGCACGATCAGCTGGCGGATTGTCAGGTGTCTATCCTCGCGCAGCCGCGCTCTCGTCCTGGTTGCTCAAGCCCGGCGGGCTCTTAGCGCGATATTCCGCCCGATGGCTAGAGCGGCCCAGGTCGCGTGCGAAGTCCCTCGGCGAGGTTGATGAGCGTATCGATTTCAAGATCTGAAAACCCCGCTTCAGCACGCGCCGGGCGATTGAACGGTCCACGCAGATCGACACCCATGTAATCGCGGATCAGGCCGAAGAAGGTTGCCACCGGCTCGATGCCATCGCGTTCGCAACAATGGTGGTACCAGCGCGTGCCGGCGGCGACGTGGGCGACTTCCTCGCGCAGGATGACTTCGAGTATGGCCACGGTTCGCTCGTCGCCGAGGTGGCGCAATCGCTCGATCATGCCGGGGGTGACATCGAGCCCGCGCGCTTCCAGTACGCGTGGTACCAGGGCCATGCGGGCGGTGTCGTTGTCGGCGGTTTTCTCGGCCATTTGCCACAGGCCGTCGTGGGCGTCGAAATCGCCGTACACATGTCCGAGCTCGGCCAACCGTTCGGACAGCATGGTGAAGTGACGCGCTTCATCATGGGCGCAGCTGGCCCAGTCGCGATAGTAGTCGTCGGGTTTGCCGCGAAATCGGTAGACGGCGTCCCACGCCAGGTTGATCGCGTTGAATTCGATGTGCGCTACCGCGTGCACCAGTGCAGCACGACCTTCGGCGCTGCCGAGACCGCGTTGCGGAAGCTTGCGCGCATTGACCAGCGTCGGCTTTGCCGGCCGGCCGGGTGGACCGATCGGTTCCGGCGGCGACGCAGATGGGTCTGCGTGCAAGTCGCCGGCCAGGAACGCCTGCCAGGTGGCTTGAGTCAGACGCAGCTTGTCGGCCGGAGCGGTAGCGTCGAGACAGCGCTTGGCAGCGGCGTGGAGGTCAGTCATGAGCTACGTGCAGGAGCCCGCCCTGCGGTCGATGCTTTGCATTTTCGATTCCCAAATCCCAAATCCCAAATCCCGATTCCCGATTCCCGACAGGATCAAACCACGCGGCGCGCGGCTTTGGCATCGTCGGAGCGCAGCATCTGGATCTGTGCCAGATATTCGTCGTCCAGTCCGGTGACGTATTCGCCGGAGAAGCATGAGGTGTCGAAGTGCCGGAGGTTTTCATTGCCGTCCTGCACGGCCCATTCAAGATCCTTGAGGTCCTGATAGATCAGCCAGTCGGCGCCGAGCAGCTTCTCGACTTCCTTCTCGGTGTGGCCGGCAGCGATCAGCTCGCTGGTCGATGGCATGTCGATGCCGTAGACATTCGGATAGCGCACCGGCGGCGCCGCGGAGGCGAAGTAGACGTTCTTTGCGCCAGCCTCGCGCGCCATCTGGATGATCTGTTTCGAGGTGGTGCCGCGCACGATCGAGTCGTCGACGAGCAACACGTTTTTCTTCTTGAATTCCAGGTCGATCGCGTTGAGCTTGCGGCGCACCGATTTCACGCGCTCGCCCTGCCCCGGCATGATGAAGGTGCGGCCGATGTAGCGGTTCTTGACGAAGCCTTCGCGGAACGGCACGCCCAGCGCGCCGGCGAGCGCACTGGCGGCGGTGCGTGCGGTGTCGGGAATCGGGATTACCGCATCGATGCCGTGGTCGGGGCGCTCGCGCAGGATCTTCTCGGCCAGTTTCTCGCCCATGCGCAGGCGCGCCTTGTAGACCGAGACGTCCTCGATCATCGAGTCCGGGCGGGCCAGGTAGACGTATTCGAAGATGCACGGCGAGTGCACGGCGTTCTCGGCGCAACGACGGCTGTGCAACTGGCCATGGTCGGTGATGATCACGGCCTCGCCCGGCATGATGTCGCGCACCAGCTTGAAGCCGAGCACATCCAGCGCCACCGACTCGGAGGCCACCGCATACTCGTGACCCTCGGCGGTGATGCGCTCGCCCAGCACCAGTGGCCGGATACCGTGCGGATCGCGGAACGCCACCAGGCCGTAGCCCAGCAGCAGTGCGATGCACGCATAGCCGCCGCGCGCTCGCGCGTGCACGCCCGCCACAGCCTTGAAGATGTGGTCGGGAGTCAGCTGCATGCGGTCCTGGATCTGCAGCTCATGCGCCAGCACATTGAGCAACACTTCCGAATCGGAATCGGTATTGATGTGGCGCCGGTCGCCCTCGAACATCTCGCGGCGCAGCGCTTCAGTATTGACCAGGTTGCCGTTGTGCGCGAAGGCGATGCCATACGGGGAGTTGACGTACAGCGGTTGCGCCTCGGCCGAGCCTTCCGAGCCTGCGGTGGGGTAACGGCAATGACCGATGCCGATGCGTCCGCGCAAATCACTCATCGCGCGCTGGCCGAACACGTCGCGCACCAGGCCGTTGCCCTTGTGCAGGCGCAAACGCGAGCCGTCCACGGTGGCGATTCCGGCCGCGTCCTGGCCGCGGTGCTGAAGCACCGTCAAGCCGTCATAGAGCGCCGACGCCACTTCCGTGGTACCGACGATGCCGATGATTCCGCACATGATTCGTGGCCTGTTTCAGGGATGCTTGTTCAAGGTTGCAGGGGATGACTGGAAACACTGCCCGTCGCTGCCGGGTCCTGACCCGCGCGTGGTGCCGGTGGCGGACGCCGGGCGGACATGGGGTCATTCAGCCGACCGGACAAGTTGTGGACCTGGTCGAGTAGGTCGGAATGTGCGACGCGACCGAGCAGGTTTGATGATGGCGGGGAACTCGAAGCAGCCGCGGGAGCCTGCCGCTGCAGCACCGGTTCGGACTTCAACTTGTTCAGCACGGCCTCGGGATGCAGATGGTCGGCCACGTTCGCCGGGATATTCTGGCCCAACCAAGCGGCGCTGGCCTGGAACTGCGGCAACAAGGTGGAGTGCTGCCACCACGGTTCACGAGTCATGGCGGTAAGCCCGACCAGGAACACCACCAAGGTCACCACCAGCACACCGCGTACAAAGCCGAACAGCACGCCCATCAAGCGGTCGATACCGGTCAGCCCCGTGCTCCAGATCAGTCGCCGGGCTGCAAACCGCAGGATCGCACCGAGCAGCAGCACGCTGATGAAACAGATCGCGTAGCCGACGCTGACCCGCGCTACCGACAGGGAAATCGTGTTCTCGAACAACGCGGCCACATCCGGGCCGAACAGCGTGGCCACCACGAAGGCCGCCACCCATATCACCAGTGACAGGACCTCGGCGACCAGACCGCGCATCAGTCCGATCAGGACTGAGAGGCCCAGAATGCCCAGGATAATTCCGTCTACCCAGTTCATCCTTGCTTCCGAACTGCCGGAATGCCCGAACGTGCCGGCGTCCAGGGCCTCATTTGCGTGAGGGGGAGAATCCAGTTCACTTCGCGCGCCGCCGACCTGGTTTGCCGCGCGACCGCCCTTTCAATGACTGAACAGCCACGGGAATGGCGTATCGGCGGAATTGTCCGGATTTTCATGGTCAGCGGCCGCGCAATACAGGACATGAATGGCATCAAGGCACGGAAACGACGTTGCCGTCGATGCCGAGTTTGGCCTTGATCTGGTCGTGCACCTGCTGGGCTTCGGCCCGCTGGGTCTGCGGACCCGCGCGCACGCGCCACAGCGTCTTTCCGCCGGACTGCACCGAGTCGACGAAGCCGTCAAAACCCGCCTGGCGCAGCTTGTCGCGCAAGGCATTCGCATCGGCGTGGCTGCTCACCGCGACCAGTTGCACTGCCCAGCCCCCTGGTTTGCCCGAGTCGGCCGCAGCCGCAGCCGGGGCGGGTGTGCTGCCGACGTGCTCATCCTGCTCCAGCTTGGCGGGAACTCCGGGAATGGCCTGGATGATTTTCAGACGCGCTGCCTCGGCCGCCGTGCGCGTCTCGAACGGCCCGGCAATCACCAGGGTGCGCGGCTTGCCAGCCCGCGTGATCGAGTGACCGCTCACCGGGTAGCCCAGCGCGCGCACGCGGCCCTGCAACTTCGCTGCGCCAGCGGCACTGGCGTAGGCGCTGAGGTTGAGCGTGTAGCTGCCATGACCGGTTGCCGCGGCCGGAGGTGTGGGCTTGGGTTCCGCCGGGGCCGGCTTGGCAGGCGATGCGCTGGCCACAACAGGCTTGGCAGGTGGCGCTGCTGCCGACGGCGGCGTCGTGGCTGCCGCTGCCGTGGTGGTTCCAGCGCTGCGCTGCGGAATCACCGGTTGGGTCGGTGACGCACCGCTGCCGGTGACCACCGTCGTCGGGGCCGGCTTGCGGCCGGCTTCCGGATCGAGCTCCACGTCACGCGGGCGATTCGAATCGATGGTGACGGTCGCGATGCGGTCACTCGAACCCTCTGCCTGACTGGACGCGGCCACCGCGGCACCCGGGTTCAGGCTCATCGTCTTGGTTTGCAGGTCACGATCGGGAGCCGGCGGAATTGTCAGGTTGACCGACTTGTCGCTGCCCGGCGCAGGCGGGCTTCCGGAGAAGAACATCGGCACGAAAATGACCGCCAACGCGATCAGGACGGCAGCTCCCAGCAGGCGTGTTTTCAAGTTTTCGCTCCCGGACGGCAAACGCAATGCGCAACGACCGGATTATACCTGCCAGCGCCGGGAGCCATGGCGCTGCTCACGCGGATTGTTCAGCGATCACCGCGCTGGCGACGAAAAACGAGCCAAAAGCCAGAATGCACTCGCCCGGCCGCGCGGATTCTTGCGCCGCTGCCAACGCCGCCGGGACGTCCGCGTACGCTTCAAATCGTGCCTGGGGCAGCGTTTCACGCAGAGTCGCCACCAGCGCTGGCGCGCTGAGACCACGCGGCGTGGCTTGCTCCAGCCCGGCCAGATGCCAGTGGTCAATGCGCGTGCCGAGCGCAGCCATCACGCCACCCACGTCCTTGTCGGCCAGCGCCCCGTAAACGGCATGAACCCTGCCGGCTGGCTGCATATCCAGCCATTCCGCCAGCGCTCGCGCCGCCTGCGGGTTGTGACCCACATCCACGAACAAACGTGGCTCGCCACCCAATGCCTGCAACCGCGCAGCAATCCGTACCTCGTGCAGACCGGCGCTGGCCGCCGCAAACAATGCGCTGGGGGAAAGCACATCCCCGTCAAGCGCATGCAACGCCGCGATCGCCGCCGCCGCATTGGCGTACTGGACCGGCGCCGAAAGGGTCGGATCAGGCAACTCCATGGCCATGCCGTCACGGTGGCGCCAGCGCCAACCATCTGCATGGTGCTCGACTTCGAAATCGCGGCCAGCCCGCTGGACCAGCGCACCGCATTCGGCCAGCGCCGCCAGCAGACCGTTGGGCGGATCCAGTTCGCCCAGGATCGCGGGGCGATCACGACGCGCAATACCGGCTTTCTCCCGGCCAATGCTGTCCCGATCGGGCCCCAGCCAGGCCATGTGGTCGAGGTCGACGGTGGTGATCACCGCCACGTCCGCGTCGATGATGTTCACCGCGTCGAGCCGTCCGCCCAGCCCCACTTCCAGCACCGCCACATCGACACCGGCACGCGCGAACAGGTCCAGCGCAGCCAGCGTGCCGAATTCGAAATAAGTCAGTGGCAGCTCGCCACGGGCCGCTTCGATCCGTTCGAAGGAGGCGATCAGGGCGTCGTCTTCCGCCAGGGCGCCGTCGATGCGGATACGTTCGTTGTAGACAAGCAGGTGTGGTGAGGTGAATGCACCCACGCGACGTCCCGCTGCGGCAAGCATCGCTTCGAGCAACGCTACGGTGGAGCCTTTGCCATTGGTGCCAGCCACGGTGATTACCTGCGGCGCCGGGCGCGGCGCGCCCATGCGTTGCCACACTTCACGCACGCGATCGAGCCCGAGCTCGATGCTGTGTACGTTGACGCGATCCTGATACGCCAGCCATTCGGCTAGATTGCGGGCCATGCCTGTCCACTTCGATGATGATGGATCCAGCGTGCTGCGCCACATCGCATCACGCACCGACCGAAGCGCGGAAGCTTAAGGCAACGTGGATCAAGTATCGACTGTGCAGAACTCCGTAGCCAGGCAGCTTGACCAGGCAAGAAGCCAGCTGACTTGGCATTGTCCTGAAAAGCGCCCCCATCCGCCCTTCGGGCACCTTCCCCCGTAAACGGAGGAAGGGAAATCGGCAGACGCTCTGCCGCATCGGCTGCGTGAAACTTTCCTTCCCCTGCAAAGCGGGGGAAGGTGCCCGAAGGGCGGATGGGGGCGCTCTGATCGACCCACGCAACACATGGCCGCTGGTCCGGACACCATGCAAAAACTCAGACCAGCGGCACCGAACCGGGCTGGAACAGCGCCAGCACGGTCGATGCCGTGACCAGTGTGGCGAACAACAACGCCAGGCATCCGATGAAGCCAGAGTCTTCGTAGAGCTTTTTCATGATGTTTCTCCCTGCACCGGGTTGGTGTGGAGAAATGATGCCGCGCAGGCTCCGATGGTTGCAGAAGCAGCCGTCAAGCTTCGCCGATGACAGCCGTCATAAACGCCAGGCGCTACAGCTCGACGTTGCGCAAGCGCAGCGCGTTGCTCACCACCGACACTGAACTCATGCTCATCGCCAGCGCCGCGATCATCGGCGACAGCACGATACCGAACCATGGATACAGCACGCCGGCCGCCACCGGCACGCCAATCGCGTTGTAGATGAAGGCGAAGAACAGGTTCTGGTGGATGTTGCGCACGGTTGCCTGCGACAGCCTGCGCGCACGCACGATGGCGCCAAGTTCACCCTTCATCAGGGTCAGTTGCGCACTCTCCATGGCCACATCGGTGCCGCCACCCATGGCGATGCCGATGTCGGCAACGGCCAGCGCCGGGGCATCGTTGATGCCGTCGCCGGCCATCGCCACGCGGTGACCTTCGGCTTTCAGGCGCTCCACCGCTGCTGCCTTGTCGGCCGGCGATACGTCCGCATGGACCTCGTCGATGCCCAGTGTGTCAGCCACCGCCTGCGCGGTGGTGGCGTTGTCGCCGGTGAGCATCACGATGCGCAGGCCCGAAGCGTGCAGGCTGTTGATCGCCGCGGACGCATCCGGCTTGATCCGGTCGGCCACGACGAGCAGCGCGGAAAGCGTGCCGTCGACACCGAGAAACATCACCGTCGCGCCCTGCCCGCGCAGTTTTTCGGCTTGGGCATGTGCCTCGCCCCCGATTGCCACGGAAGCCTCGTCCATCATTTTCGCGTTGCCCAACACGACCGCACTGCCCTCGACGCTGGCCGTCACGCCGCGACCGGTCAACGAACGGAAGTCCGCCGGGTCGGGCAAGCTCAGGCCCTCGGCTTCCGCGGCCTGCACGATAGCCTTTGCCAGCGGGTGCTCGCTGGGTCGCTCCAGTGCCGCCGCCAGTGTCAGCAGGCGTTCGCGTGGCAATTCGCCCAGCACCACCAGCTCCGTCAGGCTCGGCTTGCCCTCGGTCAGGGTGCCGGTCTTGTCCACCACCAGGGTGTCGATGTCACGCAGGGTCTCGATCGCGCTGGCATCGCGGAACAGCACGCCATGCTGCGCACCACGGCCGCTGGCGACCATGATCGAAATCGGCGTGGCAAGGCCCAGCGCACACGGACAAGCAATGACCAGCACCGACACCGCCGCGATCAGTGCATGGCTGAACTGTGGTGACGGACCGAATACCGCCCACACCGCGAACGCCACCACCGCGACCGCCACCACGGCAGGCACGAACAAGCCCGCCACCCTGTCGGCCACCCGCTGCAGCGGCGCCTTGCTGCGCTGCGCCTGCGCCACCAGCGCCACGATCTGCGCCAGCATGGTCTCGCCGCCAACTTTCTGCGCACGCATGGTCAGCGCGCCATCCTGGTTCACGGTGGCGCCGGTGAGCGCATCGCCCACCTGCTTGGCCACCGGCATCGGCTCGCCGCTGAGCATCGACTCGTCGACATGGCTCTCGCCCTCCAGCACCACGCCGTCGACGGGCACCTTTTCGCCGGGGCGCACGCGCAGCGTGTCGCCGACCTGCACCTCGTCCAGCGGCACGTCGCTTTCGCTGCCGTCATCCGCGATGCGCCGCGCGGTCTTCGGCGCCAGCCCGAGCAAGGCTTGCAGCGCCGCGCCGGTGCGCCGACGGGCGCGCAGCTCCAGGAAGTCGCCGAGCGTCACCAGGGTAACGATGACCGCGGCCGACTCGAAATACACGCCGACCCTGCCCTGCGCGTCACGGAAGCCGGCCGGAAAGATCTCCGGCCACAGGAACGCGACCGCGCTGTACGCCCAGGCCACGCCGGTGCCCAGCGCGATCAGGGTGTACATGTTCGGGTGCCATGGCTTGAGCGAACGCCAGCCACGCGCGAAGAACGGCGCGCCGCCCCAGAGCACTACCACGGTCGCCAGCACGGCCTCGACCCAGACGGTCACGCCACCCCAGGGTGACGGCAGATGCCAGCCGAACATGTGCGGCCCCATCGCCAGCAAAAACACCGGCACCGTCAGCACCACCAGCCACCAGAAGCGCCTGGTCATCGCCACCAGTTCGCCACCGTCATCCTCATCCAGCGATGGCATCATCGGCTCCAGCGCCATGCCGCATTTGGGGCAGGAACCGGGACCGACCTGCTGCACTTCCGGATGCATCGGACAGGTGTAGATGGTGCCGGCCGGAGCCGGCTTCGGCGCGGGCTTGCCGTGCAGGTAGGCCGGTGGATCGGCGATGAACTTTTCGCGGCAACCTGCCGAGCAGAAATACCAGGGATGGCCCGCATGCTCGGCCTGATGTTTCGCAGTATGCGGATCGACCTTCATGCCGCACACCGGGTCAGTGACCTGACCATTCGGCTTGCTTTCGTGGGTCGCGCAGCAGCTACCGTGTGCGTTCATGATTCGCCCTCTTCATCCGTCAGTGCCCGCAAAATAGGACAGTGCTCCGGCGCGCCATGCCCGGGACACGATTCAACCAGCTCCGCCAACCCGTCACGCACCCGCTGCAATTCGACGATGCGTTGCTCGATCGCCGCCAACCGCTGCTGCGCCCGTTTCTTCACGGCCTTCACGCCGCGCTGGCGATCGGCCGACAAGGCCAGTAGTTCGCGGATCTCTTCCAGCGTGAAACCCAGATGCTTGGCGCGCCGGATGAAACGCAATTGCGCGATCGTGCCCTGGCCATAGCTGCGATAACCGGAGGCGCGTCGCTCCGGCTCGGGCAGCAAGCCTTCGCGCTCGTAGTAACGAATCGTGTCGATCGCCACGCCGACGCGCTTGGCGACGACACCGATGGTGAATGAGCCATTGGGTTTGTTCATGAGGTGAGTCTAGACCATTGATCTAGGTCCAGAGTCAAGGGGTGGGTTCAATCACAAGCCGGCGACGACTCGGAGGTTGGCGCGATGAGCTATTCCAGAAAGGAGGCGTACGTCGCCAGCGGCAACCGCTCGATCGCGGGTACGCGGCACCCCGCCGCCGGATGTCCTGCCACCAGCAACAGGAACGGCATCTCGTTGCGCGGGCGCCCGAACACCTCGTTGAGGAAACCCATCGGACTGGGCGTATGCGTCAGCGTGGCCAGCCCGGCGCGATGCAGGGCGGCGATCAGCAAGCCGGTGGCGATGCCGGTGGATTCCTGCGGGTAGTAGCGCTTGTGCTTGTTGCCCTGCGCATCCAGCCCGAAGCGCTCATAGAAGATCGCGATCAGCCATGGCGCTACCTCGAGGAACGGTTTGCTGGCATCGGTACCCAGCGGCGCCAGCGCCTGCAGCCATTCGTCCGGCGCACGCCGTTCATAGAACTCGCGCTCCTCGGCTTCCGCACCCGCCCGGATGCGTCGCTTGAGCCCCGCATCGGACACCGCCACGAAACGCCATGGCTGCTGGTTGGCGCCGCTGGGGGCGGAACCGGCCGCGCGCAGGCAATGCTCGATCAGCTCGCGCGGCACCGGCGTATCGGCGAAGTCGCGCACCGTGCGCCGTTGCGACATTTCCGCTGCAAAGCGCGCCGCGGCGTCGATCCGCTCGGCGTCGCTCATCGGCGTGCGTGGCGGCAAGGGTGTGAAGGCGTACTCGCGCATCGACCTGCTCGTTCTACCGGCGTGGCGGCCATCGTAACGCCACCAACACCGCGAGAACGGGGTTTTACGCCCGACGGGAAAAGCCGTCCGCGCTCCAATCCTCGCTGCCCACGCCGTGGTGCACCACGAACAAGCCGTCGGGATCGTACTTGCGCTTGGCGGCGGCCAGTCGCGGATAGTTCGAACCCCAGAACGCGCGCTGCCAGTCGCGCTGGAAATAGTTGCTTTCCGAAACATAGGCCCCGGCATGTGGCGCTGCCTTGAGCAACGCCTCCATCGACCGCCCGATCGCCGCAGCTTCGCGGCTTGCCTTCACCAGGTCCGGCCCGGGGCCCGGCATGCCGGGAAAAGCTGGCGCGCTGGCGCCGGCAACGATCGCCAGCGCAAAAGCATCAAGCACTTGCGGGTTCGTCGCGGTGTCCTTTGCCGCGGCAACCGCCGCCGTCGCTGCGCCGGCCAGGCCCTTGTTGAAATGCAGTTCCACGCTCCACTCGCGCGCGGCGTCGAACAGTGCATCCACCAAGGCACGCCCGCGATCGCGATGCAGCAGTGACGCCGGCAACCACGCTGACTGGTAACCGTGCAGGAACCAGCCCGCTTCCCCGACGTTCGTGGACCAATAGGCGTGATGCTTCGGCGCGCCCGGTCGCTCGTCCGCGATCATCACGCCTGGCGCATGCCGGCTCATGAAGTCCGCGTCCCACATGTGCTGAGCGGGCAACGCGAAAATCTTCACGGCGTCGACGTAACGAAGTTCCGCGTGCGCCTCTACCCAGGCCAGGAACGGCCTCCAGACCTTTTCCATCTGCGCCTGATCCAGCCCGTGGCACAGCATGCTCAAGTGCAGCTTGCGTCCACTGAAGCCCATCTGCTCGCCCCAGTGCGGGTTGAACAGGTTGCCGCGATAGAACTCGATCGCCTTCGCGATCAGGGCGCGATACGCCGCATCGGTGGAGGCTCCGATCGTACCGAGCACCGCACCGAAAAACGCCGGCAGTTCGCGCGTGCGCAGGGTCAGCCGGGTCACCACGCCCAGGCTGCCACCGCCGCCGCCCTTGAGACCCCAGAATAGTTCCGGATGGTTGCAGGCATTGGCGATGCGCACCTGTCCATCGGCGGTGACCACCTCGGCCTCGAGCAACCCGGCCGCGGCCGTGCCGTAGTTCTTGGAGAAGCTGCCGAAGCCGCCGCTCTGCACCAGCCCGGCCACGCCCACGCTGGTGCAGCCACCACCCTGCACGTAGCGGCCACCCTTGGTGGTCACCGCGTCGTAGGCATCGATCCACATCGCGCCGGCACCGATACTCACGGCCGGCTGCGGCGCCACCGAACAACCTTGCGGCACGAACGCGTCGTGCAACCGGATCTGGTTCATCCGCCGCGTCCATATCAACAAGGAGTCCGGCGCGTCGGAGGTGCCTTGATAGCTGTGGCCGCCACCTTTGACGACCAGGCGCAGCCGATGTTCACGCGCAAAATCCACGGCGGCGGCGACATCGGCCGCGCTTTCGGCGACCACCGCGTAGGCACTGGGCTGGGACGTCCACGCATCGGCCCAGCCGCTGGTCTGGGTCAGGGCCGGCTGGTCGCCGAGGTAGAACGGGTTCTTCAGCTGCGCCAGCGCTTCAGCCCGGGCCGCAGGAGGCGCATCCGGCGCGAACGGCGACTGCAGCTTCAGCAGGCGACCGCCGACGCGCTGCTTCAGCGCATCCCATGTCGCCGGTGTCGGCCAGGCAGGATTGCCCGGGCGCACCCTGCGCAACAGACTTCGGCGCGGGCTGGCCAGCAGGCGCCCGACGGGCGACAGCGCCAACGGCAGGAACGATGCGGCGATGGCGGCCTTGAGCAGATCGCGACGATTCATGACGGACCTCGGTGATGGAGTCGGCCTCCATGCTGCAAGAAAGCCGGCCTGCGGTCGCCTGCCGGGTGACGGAGCGATCCCTCCCGGGGACGGATGGTGGGCCGATGGGGACGAACCGCAAGCGCTTTGCGTAAAATCGGCGCATGAACCAACAGTCGGGCTTCGGCTTCCAGGACTTCCAGCGCTGGCGGCGCCCCATCGAAATCGCTTTCTGGGTCACGCTGACCACCCTCATTACCCTGTTCAACGGGCTGGTCTCGGAGATCGACCACGCGCGCGTGGCCCGGTGGGAGCCCTGGGTATGGGAGTGCAGCAGCTCGATCGTCATCCTGGCACTGATTCCCTCCGTGATTGCGCTGGAACGACGCTGGCCGTTCCGTTTCGACACCTGGCGCCACAGCCTGCCGCGACACCTGCTGGCGACGATTCCCTTCAGCGTAGTCCATGTGCTGGGCATGGTCGCACTGCGCAAGCTGGCCTACGCATCAGTCGGCTCGCACTACGAGTTCGGAGCGCGCTTCGGCTACGAATACCTGAAGGACTTCCGCACTTATTTCCTGATCATCGTGCTGCTGTGCCTGTCGCGACTGTTGCTCGTCCGCTGGCAGGGTGAGGCGCGTCTGCTGGCGGAACCCGACGGCGAACCGCCCACCGAAACCGTCGAGCGACCCGAGCGCTTCCTGGTGCGCAAGCTGGGCCGGGAGTTCCTGCTCAACGCGGGCGAGATCGAGTGGCTGCAGGCTTCGGGGAATTACGTGAACCTGCATGTGCGTGGTCGTGATTACCCGTTGCGCACCACCATGGCCGCGATCGAGGAGCGGCTGGACCCGGCGCGCTTCGTGCGCGTACACCGCAGCTACTTCGTCAATCTCGACTACCTGGCCCAGATCGAACCACTGGAAACAGGCGACGCCCGGCTGACGTTACGTGATGGCGCAACGATTCCCTGCAGTCGGCGCCATCGCTCCGCCTTGCGCGAACGTTTCGACAGCTGATCGGGCAATAACAGACGTACACTCCGAAGGCGGGTGGGGTTTTGCCATGGGCTACGCTTGCGAAGTGATTACGCGCAACAAGGGGCAGCAGATGAGCACACAGATTCCAAGCAAGTTGATCGCGCTGGCCACGGTCGGCCTGTTGTCGTTGTGCCTGACCGGCACGGTCCAGGCCAACTCGACCGAGCAGGCCCGCTGGCAACACCAGGCGCGGGCAGTGACGATCACCCGCGACGACTGGGGCATCGCCCACGTGCACGGCAAGACCGATGCGGACGCGGTGTTCGGCATGGCCTATGCGCAGGCCGAGGATGACTTCAACCGGGTCGAGACCAACTACCTGATCTCGCTGGGTCGGCTGGCCGAGGCGAAGGATGCGGACGACTCCGCGCTGTGGCAGGACCTGCGCCAGCGCCTGTTCATCGACCCGACCGAGCTCAAGAAGCTGTACGCGCAGAGCCCGCGCTGGCTGCGCAAGCTGATGGACAGCTGGGCGGACGGACTGAATTACTACCTCGCCACGCACCCCGATGTGCATCCGCGCGTGATCACCCATTTCGAGCCGTGGATGGCGCTCTCGTTTACCGAAGGCAGCATTGGCGGTGACATCGAACGGGTGGAGCTGGGGCCGCTCAAGGCGTTCTACGGCACCACCACCGACGCGCCGCTGGCACAGGTGCAGACGCGCCCCAGCTGGGCCGAACCGACCGGCTCCAACGGCATCGCCATCGCGCCGAAGCTCACCGTCGACGGCCATGCGCTGCTGCTGATCAATCCGCACACCTCGTTCTTCTTCCGCTCCGAACTGCAGATGTCCAGCGACGAAGGGCTCGATGCCTACGGCGCGGTGACCTGGGGCCAGTTCTTCGTCTACCAGGGCTTCAACAAGCATGTCGGCTGGATGCACACCTCGACCGGCACCGACGTGGTCGACGAATTCGCCGAGACCATCGTGCACCGGGACGGCAAGCTGTTCTATCGCTACGGCAAGGTGCTGCGGCCAGTCACCTCGCGCCAGATCACCGTGTCGTATCGCACCAAGGACGGCACGTTGGCCCAACGCACGTTCACCGCGTATTTCACCCATCACGGCCCAATCGTGCGCGAGGCGGACGGCAAGTGGATCGCCGAGGCGCTGATGAACAAGCCGATCCCGGCGCTCGAACAGAGCTGGCTGCGCACCAAGACGCACGATCTGGCCAGCTACATGAAGGTGGCCGAGCTCAAGGCCAACTCGTCCAACAACACCTTGTTCGCCGACAACAAGGGCGAGATCGCCTTCCTGCTGCCGCAGTTCGTGCCCAGACGCGACAACCGCTTCGACTACACCAAACCGGTCGACGGCGGCGATCCCGCGACCGACTGGCAGGGACTGACGCCGCTGGACCAGTTGCCGCAGGTGATCAACCCGCCCAACGGCTGGACCTTCAACACCAACGACTGGCCCTACTCCGCTGCCGGCCCGTACAGCCCGAAGAAAGCCGACTACCCGCACTACATGGACACGTTCGGCGAGAACCCGCGCGGCCTGCACGCCACCCGCCTGCTCACCGGCATCAGGAACGTCACCTTGCCGTCGCTGATCACCGCCGCGTTCGACTCGTACCTGCCGGCGTTCGCGCGGCAATTGCCGATCCTGATTGCCGACTACGACGCGCTGCCGGCCAACGATCCGCTGCGCAAGAAACTCGCGGGACAAATCCAGATGCTGCGCGACTGGGATTACCGCTGGGGCATCGCCTCGATGCCGACCTCGCTGGCAGTGTTCTGGGGCGACACCCTGTGGGATGAAGTGAGCAAGGCGGACACCGCCGAAGGCCTGTCGGTCTACGAAAGGATGGCCGACAAGGCCGGCGCCAAGGCGCGCCTCAACGCCCTGGTTGAAGCCTCCGACCGACTGGAGAAAGACTTTGGCAGCTGGGGCGTGCCATGGGGCGAGATCAATCGCTTCCAGCGCCTCAACGGCGACATCGTGCAGAAGTTCGACGACAGCAAGCCGAGCATCCCGGTGCCATTCACCTCCTCACGCTGGGGTTCACTGGCCTCGTTTGGCGCACACCGCTGGCCCGGCACCAAACGCTACTACGGCACCAGCGGCAACAGCTTTGTGGCCGCCGTCGAGTTCGGCCCGAAGGTGCACGCCCGCGCGATCACCGCCGGCGGCGAAAGCGGCCACCCCGACTCAAGGCACTTCAACGACGAAGCCGAGCGCTACACCACCGGCAACCTGCGCACGGTGTATTTCTGGCCCGAACAATTGAAGGGGCATGCCGAGCGGGTGTATCACCCGGGCGGCTGAATTCCGGCGCTCCGACATCGCGTGCAACGCACCGCACCGCAAGAGGCAAAAAGGCGAGCGCCGGGCCATTGCCCGGCGCTCGCGTACTGGCAGCGATCAGGCCGCACTTACCTCGATCTTCTTGCCCTCGCTCTGCTGCACGGCCTCGGGCTTGCGCGGAACCGTGACGGTCAGCACGCCACTCTTGAACTGGGCGCTGATGGCGGCATCGTCGACATCGTCCGGCAGTTCAATCGTGCGTCGGAAGGCACCGTAGCTACGCTCGACGCGGTGCATCTGCGCGCCATCTTCGCGATTCTCCTTGCGCTTTTCGCCGGCTATGGTGAGCGTGCCCTCGCGCACCCGCACGTCGATGTCCTGCTGCTCGACGCCCGGCACCTCGACCTCGATCATATAGGCCTGCTTGCCCTCGACGATATCCACCTTCGGACGAAGCATGTCCTGACCGCCCGACACCCAACCGGAACCGGCGGACATCAGGCCGAAATCGTCAAAGAAGTCCTCGAAGATGCGGTCGATACCGCGATGCAGACGCGACAGTGGCAGCACATCCTGGCGGTCATCCGTGCGGACGCTGATGTCACGCGGGGACCCGCTGTCCGTGCGGAACCAGTTCATCGGCGACAAACGACCGAGCTCAAGTGAAGTACCCATGATGGTCACCTCCAAGCCATTCAAGATATTCAGGAAAACCCTTTTCTTGGATGCCACCTGGCCGGAGCAACAGCCAGCCTGGCCAGCGGCACGCCCTGAGATCATCGGCGGGCAGGAAAGTTCACTCCAGAATGGCCATCCAGACGGCCGTATAGCATTCGTTAAGCAAGTCGTCGACGACCAGTCGATGCAATCGCCCCAGAACCACGGGTTCGGCCGCGAGCTGAACAGTAGCGAAGCTTGAAGACGTAACCTTGCCATGCCGTTGGCTATCACTCACGTAGAGTCGGGACTGACCCACGCGCCCTACCCGGATACGCGCGCCGGGGCGTCTGAGCACGGAGCGAGCCCATGAAACGAAGCACCAAATCACTCGTGGCGATAGGCAGCGTCTTGCTGGCACTGATCCTGCTCGCGTCGATCGTGATCGCCACCTTCAACTGGAATCGTCTGCGTCCGTTCATCAGCGACAAGGTCAGCCAGGCCATCGGCAGGCCGTTTGCCATCGACGGCGATCTCACCGTGGACTGGCAGCGTGATCGCAGCGGCAGCGGGCTGACATCCTGGGTGCCATGGCCCGAGTTCACGGCGCGCGACATACGCATCGCCAATCCGGATTGGGCCTCACAACCGCAGTTCGCCGAGCTGGATGCGCTGCACTTTCGGTTGTCGCCGTTGGCGCTGCTGGCGCACCGCATCCACGTGCCATCGCTGCAACTGGTCAACCCCCGCGTCGACCTGGAACGGGACAAACGAGGGCGCGCCAGCTGGGATTTCAACCTGCCGCAGACCACCACACCGTCCACCTGGCGTCTGGATATCGGCTCGGTCGGGTTTGGTCACGGTGTCATTCGTCTGGATGACGCCGCCACGCAAACCCGGGCCAGGATCACCGTAACGCCATTGCAGGCGGCTATTCCCTTTGACCAGATCGTCGCCGAGCAAACCAGGGAGTCGCGGGAACAGGCGAAGAAGAATACCGGAAAGGCACCGGGCAGCGCCCACGATGAGCCCGCGACAACGGATCAGTCGATCACCTATCAATTCGCGTGGAGAGCCGAGGGTACCTATCGTGGCGGTACGCTCGAGGGCCACGGCAAGACAGGCGCGGTGCTGGCGCTGCAGGACGCCGGCAAACCTTTTCCGGTACAGGCCGACGTCAAGATTGGCGACAGCCGCATCGCGCTGGCCGGCACCTTGACCGATCCGCTCCACCTTGGCGCACTGGATTTGCGACTGTGGCTCTCCGGCTCCAGCATGGCCCGGCTTTACCCGTTGACCGGCATCACTCTGCCGGACACGCCGCCCTATGCCACCGAAGGTCATCTGAAAGCCACGCTGGGCAAGGACGGCAGTCGCTACGACTACGATGATTTTCGTGGGCAGGTCGGCGGCAGCGATCTGGGCGGCAGCCTGTCGTTCGTCACCGGTGGCACGCGGCCGAAGCTGAGCGGCAACCTGCATTCGAAGCAGTTGCGGTTCGCCGATCTGGCGCCACTGATCGGCGCCGACCCGAACTCCGCCAGGAACAAGCAAGACGGCGGTACGCCGCAGCCGGCAGACAAGCTGCTGCCGGTTGCGCCATTCCGAACCGACCGCTGGCAGACGATGGATGCGGACGTGAACTTTACCGCCGCACGCATCGAGCACGGCAAAACGCTGCCGATCGATTCGCTGAGCACGCATCTGGTGCTCAGCAACGGCGCACTCTATCTGGATCCGCTGAGTTTCGGCGTGGCCGGGGGCAAGGTGCGCAGCAATATCAGCCTGGATGGCAGCCGTCATCCGATGCCGGGCGTGATGAAACTCCACGCGCGTCACCTGAAACTGAAGCAGCTGTTCCCCGAGTTCGCTCCCATGCGCACCAGTTTCGGCGAGATAAATGGTGATGCCGACCTCACCGCCGAAGGCAATTCGATCGCTGCGCTGCTCGGCAGCGCCAACGGCGAATTGAAGTTGCTGATGAACGACGGCGCGATAAGCAAGACGCTCCTGGAAACCGCCGGACTCAACGTGGGCAACATCATCATCGGCAAGCTGTTCGGCGACAAGACCGTTAAGATCAATTGCGCCGCCACCGACATGACCGCGAAGAACGGCGTGTTCGACCTGCGCCTGTTTGTCTTCGATACCGGAGATGCGGTGATCAACGTGGACGGCACGGTAAACCTTGCGACCGAAAAGCTCGATCTTGATGTAAAGCCGCACACCAAGGGCTTGCGCATCCTGTCATTGCGTTCGCCGTTGTATGTGCGCGGCACGTTGAAGCATCCTGACGTGGGGGTCCAGAAAGGCCCGCTGCTGCTGCGTGGCGCCGGGGCAGTGGCACTGGGCACCGTGGCGGCGCCAGCGGCTGCCCTTATCGCCCTGATCGCGCCCAGCCACGACAGCGACGATGACGGCGACAACACGTGTCGGGCAGTGCTGCAACAATTGCGCGACTCCGGCAAGATCTCGGCCCCTGGCAAATCAGCATCTTCGCCACCGGCGAAACGCGAGCTGCAACATCGCGACGTTCGCACCGGCCAGCGCTAGACTAGGCACACCCCTCCCACGCGACATCCCCATGCAACCTGCCAACCTGGCCCGCCTGCAGATTCATTTCTGCGTGTTGTTGTGGGGCTTCACCGCAATTCTGGGCAAGTTGATCACGCTGCAGGCGCTGCCACTGGTGTGGTGGCGCATGCTGCTGGTGGCGGCGGCGTTGTTGCTGGTGCCGAAAGTGCGCCGCAACCTGCGCGCGATGCCGTGGCGGCTGATCGGCGCCTATGCCGGCATCGGTGTGCTGGTGTCGCTCCACTGGCTGACCTTCTACGCGGCGATCAAGCTGTCCAACGCCTCTGTCGGCGCCACCTGCATCGCGCTGGGCCCGGTGTTTCTTGCCTTCGTCGAGCCGTGGTTGACCAAGCGCAAATTCGATCCGCGCGAGCTGCTGATTGGTGCGGCGGTGGTGCCGGGCGTGGTGATGGTGGTCGGCGGCGTGCCCACCGACATGCGCATCGGCATCGCGGTAGGCGCGTTGTCCGCCTTGTTCGTGGCGTTGTTCGGTTCGCTCAACAAGCGCATGGTCGACTCGGGTGATCCACTCACCGTCACATTCATTGAGCTGGGCACCGGCACCGCGTTCCTCACCTTGCTGGCACCGCTGCTGCCGCACCAGGGTGCCTTGTTCGTGCTGCCCAACCTCCACGACACCGTCCTGCTGCTGGTGCTGTCATTCGGTTGCACCTTGCTGCCGTTCTCGCTGGCTCTGGTTGCGCTGCGCCACATGAGCGCATTCGGCACCCAGATGGTGACCAACCTGGAGCCGGTCTACGCGATCCTGCTGGCGATCGTGCTGCTGGGTGAGCAGCATGAGCTGGATCACTGGTTCTATCTCGGCGTCACCGTGATCCTGGCGGCGGTATTCGTACACCCGCTGCTGCATCGCAAGCGCCGCAGCACGCAACAACCGGAATTGATGGGCACCACCGAAAGTCACAGCATGGTGGATTGATGACACGGGCGCCGTAAGTCACCTCGCTGACGCCGCCGAAATGCAAACCCGAGGCGAATGGCACTGCCTCAAGCTCGTCATCCTCGCGAAAGCGAGGATCCAGCCGCCTTTGGCGGTTCGGCGAAGGCGGAAGGCACTGGATTCCTGCGTTCTCAGGAATGACGGAATGGCAGGACTTTGCGCTTGAGTCCATGCCATTCAGACGCGAGACGGCGTGCGCAGCATCTGCGAAAACACGTGCAGGCCTCGAGCGCCGGCATCCTCAGTCGGCTGGCGCCACTTGCCGCGCCTTGCCAACGGTGCGGCCATGCGCCAACCGGTACAGCGCCGGCAACACCAGCAAGGTCAGCAGCGTCGACGACAGGATGCCGCCGATCACCACGGTGGCCAGCGGACGTTGCACTTCGGCGCCGGTACCGACGTTCAGCGCCATCGGCACAAACCCCAGCGAGGCCACCAGCGCGGTCATCAGCACCGGCCGCAGGCGGGTCAAGGCGCCTTCGGTGATGGCGCTATCCAGATCGCGGCCCTCATCCAGCAGGTGCCGGATGAACGACACCAGCACCACGCCGTTGAGCACCGCCACGCCCGACAGCGCGATGAAGCCCACGCCAGCGGAAATGGAGAACGGGATGTCGCGCAGCCACAACGCGAGCACGCCGCCGGTCAGCGCCAACGGTACGCCGGTGAAGATCACCGCCGCATCGCGGGCCGAGCCGAAGGCCATGAACAACAGGCCGAAGATCATCAGCAGCGTGATCGGCACCACGATCTGCAACCGCTGGCTGGCCGACATCAGCTGCTCGAAGGTACCGCCATAGTTGATCCAGTAGCCGGTCGGCAACATGACTTCGGCGGCGACGGTGTCGCGCAGTTCCTCGATGAACGAACCGAGGTCGCGACCGCGTACATTGGCGGTGACCACCACCCGCCGTTTGCCACTCTCGCGGCTGATCTGGTTCGGCCCGGCCGACAGCTCGATATGCGCCACCTCACCTAGCGGCACGGTGGTCGGCGCGGATGGATCGTTGCGCGCTGGCAGCGGTATCGGTAACGCTCCCAGCGCCTCCAGCCGGCTGCGCTGCGCCTCCGGCAAGCGCACCACGATGTCGATGCGCCGATCGCCCTCGAACACCTGGCCGGCGAAACCGCCGCCCATCGCGATGGACACCGTGTCTTGCAGGTCGGCCACCGCCAGGCCATAGCGCGCCAGCGCGGTGCGATCGGGCAGGATCGTCAGCAGCGGCAGACCGGTGGATTGTTCCAGCTGGACGTCGACCGCGCCCGCCACGCCAGCGGCCACCTTCTCCACCTGTTCACCCAGCGCGGCCAGGGAGTCGAGATCGTCACCAAAGACCTTGATCGCCACTTCCGCGCGCACGCCGGCAATCAATTCGTTCATGCGCATCTGCACCGGCTGGGTGAACTCGTAATTGTTGCCAGGGATCGCACGTACCGCCTCGTCAATCTCACGTACCAGCTCGGCCTTGGTCTTGCGCGGATCGGGCCAGTCCTTGCGGTCCTTCATCATGATGAAGGTGTCGGCCACCGAGGGCGGCATCGGGTCGGTGGCGATCTCGCCCGTGCCGATCTTGGTGAACACGCGATCCACCTCGGGAAACTGCTTGATGCGGGCTTCCAGATGCAGTTGCATGCCGATCGCCTGGCTCAAGCTGGTGCCGGGGATGCGCAGCGCGTGCAGCGCAATGTCGCCTTCGTCGAGGTCGGGGATGAACTCCGCACCGAGCCGACCGGCCAGCAGACCGGCGGCGACCACCAGCACGGCAGCGACTGCGACCACCGCCACCCGCCAGGCGAGCACACGATGCAGCAGCGGCGCGTAGGCACGACGGAGCCCCCGCATCACGCGGTTTTCCTGCTCGGCCACGCGACCCGTCACGAACATCGCCACGGCAGCCGGCACGAACGTCAACGACAGGATCATCGCCGCGGTAATCGCGATCACCACGGTGAACGCCATCGGATGGAACATTTTCCCTTCGACGCCGGAGAGGCTGAAGATCGGCAGATACACGGCGGCGATGATGAACAGGCCGAACAGGCTCGGCTTGATCACTTCGGTGGTGGCGCTGGTCGCCAGGGCGAAGCGCTCGTCCCGGCCAAGCATCCGGCCCAGTCGCTGCTGCGCTTCGCCAAAGCGGCGCAGGCAGTTCTCCACGATGATCACTGCACCGTCGACGATCAGGCCGAAGTCGAGCGCGCCCAGGCTCATCAGGTTGCCGGAGATGCCGTTGCCGACCATGCCGCTGATGGTCATCAGCATGGCCAGCGGAATGACCGCCGCCGTGATCAGCGCCGCGCGCAGGTTGCCGAGCAGCAGGAACAGCACCAGGATCACCAGCAGCGCGCCTTCGACCAGGTTTTTCTGGACGGTGGCGATGGCGCGATCGACCAGCTGCGTGCGGTCATACACCGCGCGCGCAGTCACCCCGGCGGGCAGGCTCTGGTTGATGTGCTTGAGCTCGGCCGCGGCACGCTGCGCGACCGCGCGGCTGTTCTGGCCGATCAGCATGAAGACGGTGCCGAGCACGGCCTCATGACCGTTCTCGGTCGCCGCGCCGGTGCGCAATTCCTTGCCCTCGATCACTTCCGCCACGTCGCGCACGCGCAGCACCACGCCGTTGTGCTGCTTGACCACGACCTCGCTCAAACCGTCGAGATCGGTGATCTGCCCGGGTACGCGGATCAGGTATTGCTCACCGAAGCGCTCGATGTAGCCGGCGCCGACGTTGGCATTGTTGCGCTCCAGCGCGCGTTGCACGTCGACCAGACTCAGCCCGTAGGCAGCCAGTTTGGCCGGGTCCGGCGTGACGTGGAACTGGCGCACGAAGCCGCCCACCGTGTTGACCTCGGTGACACCGGGCAGATTGCGCAGCTGCGGCCGGATCACCCAATCCTGCAGCGAGCGCAGGTCCGTCGGCGTCCACGGTTGTCCATCGGCACGCCGCGCCTGCGGATCGGCCTCGACCATGTACATGAAGATTTCGCCCAGGCCCGTTGCCACCGGCCCCAGCGTCGGCTCGACCCCGGCGGGCAGCTGCGAGCCGACTTCCTTCAGGCGTTCGGTCACCTGTTGCCGGGCGAAATACACATCGGTGCCGTCCTCGAACACGGCCGTGGTCTGGGACAAACCGTAACGGGCAATCGAGCGCGTCTGCACCAGGTGCGGCAG
The DNA here is from genome assembly GCF_055809185.1 of Rhodanobacter sp. G2-10. NCBI lineage: Bacteria > Pseudomonadati > Pseudomonadota > Gammaproteobacteria > Lysobacterales > Rhodanobacteraceae > Rhodanobacter > Rhodanobacter sp. G2-10. Next base: position 2,094,033 of record NZ_CM147900.1, read on the forward strand.
CCCGGCCAGCGCGGTCTCGATCGGGTAACTCAGGCGCTGCTCCGCTTCCAGCGGCGAATAACCGGGCGCCTCGGTATTGATCTGCACCTGGACATTGGTGATGTCCGGCACGGCGTCGATCGGCAACTTCGAATAGCTCCACACGCCCAGCGCACCCAGGCCCAGCGCGAGCAGGAGCACCAGGAAGCGATGCGCAATCGCGGCTCGTACGATCCGTTCAAGCATGCTGGCGTCCTCAGTGGTCGTGGCTGGCGCCGGACTTTTCGATGTCCGCGCGAATGAGGAAGCTCTGCTCGCTCACATAGGTCGTCCCGGGCATGATGCCGCCGAGCACTTCGACCGAGGTTTCGTCGCGCTCACCCAGCTCGAGCATGCGCACTTCATAGGTCTCGCCAACCTGGGCAAACACCACGGTGAAGTCGCGGAAGCGCTGCAAGCCCGAAATCTTCACCGCCAGCGGCACCTGCCGTTCGGCCACGGTGACATCCCCGACCACCGCCATGCCCGGGCGCCAGGCGCTGTCCGGGTTGGGCATTTGCGCGCGGGCGATCACGCTGATGCCCGCGTTGGTGACCGGCACCAGGGTGTCGATCCGGGTGGTCAACGCTTTCCCGCCACTGGATGGTCGCACCGTCACCACCTGCCCCGGGCGCACGCGGTCGATATCGCGGCCTACCGCATGCAGTTCGATCCAGACCGACGACAGGTCGCCGATCTCGAACAGCGGCGCCTCGCCGGCGACATCGCCGACGTTCGTGTCGCGGGCAAGCACCACACCGTCCAGCGGTGACGTGACGGTGTAGCGGCGCATGCTGTCGTTGCCTTCCACCGTTGCCAGCGTCTGTCCGCGGCGAACGTGATCGCCCAGTTTCACCGGCACCGCGCGGACGATGCCCGGGAAGCGGGCCCGCACCTGGGCATGGCGGCTGCGATCGATCGCCACGCGTCCCATCAACGGCAGCACGTCACGGATCGTGGCCGGACCAGCGGTCGAGGTTTTCACTCCCGAAGCGGCGGCCGTTGCGGCGGGAATCGTGACGCGCCCTTCGTACGACGCGTAGCTCCACGCATGCGTCTTGCCGTCGTAAATGGCGCTGACCTTGACGTCGAAGGAGTGCGGCTCGACCACCGTGCTGTTGGCAATCAGCGCATCGCCTTCGGGCCGGAACGTGAAGTGGGTCGTTTGGCCGTCCAGACGCTTGATCTCAACCAGCGGCTGCAGTGCAGCCGGCGGCAAGGGGCTGCCGTCGCGATAGCCATACAGACGAAACTCCGGCGGCACGCCGGTTTCATACACGGTAACTTCGAGGGCAAACGGGCCGTCGCGCAGCAAGCGACCGTTATGCGGGCCGCGTTCGAACTCATCGGCAGCAGCGTGCGCGTTTTCGGCCGGTGCCTGTGCAGCACGATCGCCGCACGCACCCAGCGTGAAGGAAGTGACGATCAGCAGCGCCAGCACGGCGCGCTTGAGGTACCTGATGGTCATGGGGACAGAACTCCGGCAGCGACCGTCATCCGTTCGATGTCGGTCAACAAGATGTGGTATCGGACGGCAGCATCGATCTGCGCATTGCGCAGTTCGAGCAGCGTGCGCTGGGCCTGCGACAGCGCGACAAAGCTGAAACGCCCGGCATCGAAACCCTTGCGGGTCAGCGCCAGGGCGCTTTCGGCCTTCGGGATCATGCGGTCGCGATGGGCTTCGAACGCGGTGCGCGCGTGCAGCAGTTCCTGATACGTCGAGAAGAGCCGTTGGCGCACGTCCATCTGTTGCGCCTGGACACGTGCGTCGGTCGCCTCGGTCTCGGCCACGAACCGGGCCACGCTCAGCGCCGAGCGTTTGGCGCTACCCAGCGGTATCGAAATGCCGGCGACCAGCGCCGTGTCGTTGAATGCCGAAAACCGACGTACGCCGACATGCACGGTGATATCCGACTTGGCACTGGCAGCGGCCACGCGCTCGCGTGCCTGCGCGGCGCGCGTGTCCAGCGCCAGCCCACGCAGGACAGGATTGTTGGGCAAGCGCGACAACAGCACCTCGTACGACGGCACCGCAGGGAGCTCGAACAGGTTGCCGGCCACCGTGTCAGCATCCAGCTCGATGGCATTCCACAACGCGGCCAGCGAAACCCTGGCACTGGCCAGTTCATGCGACGCGTGCTCGACCTCGATGGCGGCCCGCTCTTCGGCGATCTGCATCAGGCTGAGATCCGACTCCGGACTGCGCCCTGCCTGCACCCAGCGATGCACCGTCGCTGTCAGCTCGTGCGCAAGCGCCAGATCCCGCGCGGCGACCGCGGTGCGCGCCTGATCGGCAAGCACTTCGACAAAACGCCGCGTCGTCTCGGTGGCCAGTTCCAGCCGCGTCTGTGCCAGCGCATTCCTTGAACGCTCGATGTCGATCGCACCCGCCGCCCGTCGCGCGTCGCGCTTGCCGCCCCGTTCGACCACCCGACCCAGCCGCAGCGTGGTTGCGGCCTGCTGGACGCCGGCTACCGCGCCGGTGCCAGCCACATTCTCCACGTCCGCCCCCAGCATCCAGGCTGGAGACAAACCTGCCAGATCCGCATGCCGTTCAGCGGCAACAATGGTTTGATCACCGGCGCGGACGGCCGGGTTGTGCGCCAGCGTGCGGGTTACCGCCTGCGGCAAGGAAAGGGCCTCACCCGCGAGCGCAGGCGCGCAAAATCCACCTGCCAGCAGCAGGAGGCACAAGCCACGTAAAGAAAGCACGATGTTCTCCGATCGAATGCACAGTCAACGATTTCAGGCCGCGGGGCGGCCGTAGCGGCGTTGCTGTCAGACGATGGGAGGGCGATGAAGGGGTGTCAGTGGACCGTCGGAGGTCGATGCGTCCCGCCACGACGCATGCACGTCATCCGGCGCTGCCCTCTGGCACAGACCGATAAATGTCGACGGCAACGTCGCACTCGCACCGGCCAGGTAGTGCGCATGCGCGTGCGAGCCATCCGGAAGCGGCAAGATCGGCTCGCCGGCAACATCGTGCTGATGATGAAAAGCTGTCCCGACAGCCAGCGAGGACGCCGTCGCGTGAGCGTCGTCATGCCCATGCGCGATCCACTTCGGCATCGAAGCAAAGGTCACGATCGCCAGCAGCACCACCAACACACCACGCACCATGACGGGGTGATGTTGTGGCAGGCGGCGGAGAGAGCGAAGGGCTGGCATGGTCTGTCGACTATGCGCAAGGCGAGTGGCAAAGGCAACCGGCAAGCTGAACCGACACTCGCCACCCGCAGCGCCGAGCCTCAGCCGCAACATCCTTTCTGCTGCTGCACCGGCGGGCACGGCACGCTGCCCCAGGAGCAGAACACGCAGCAGTCGCCGGATTTGGGCTGCAACAATTTGCCGCAGCCGGGACAGTCGTGGAAGTACTGGCACGCATCAGTCGGCATGGTTTCGATGGACTGATGCCCGCAATGCGGGCATGTGAGCGTGCTACGCAGGATCAATTCGTTTGCCATGGCTCTCGTACCGGACATGTGGTCCAACGAAGTTTTGCACGCGCGCCGTCAGTACGGAACGGAAGCTGCGGGCGCGGGCGTCGACGTTGGTGTCGCAGGCACGTCGTGCATGTCCGGCATGGCATCGTGTTCGTGCGCTTCGACGTGTTCCGCGTCGGCCGTCAGCTCGCGATAACGCTCGACGCTCATGTGCGGCTGCTTTTGCAGGTAGGCCACCATGGCCCAGATCTTCTGGTCGTCGTGCGTTTTGCCCCAGGCCGGCATGGCGGTCATCTTGATGCCATGCTTGATGACCCAGAACGCCTCCGCCGGATCGGGGGCAAAGTGGGTCAGGTTCGGCGGCTTCGGATACAGCCCCGTGCGCAGTTCCGACTCACCCATGCCAGGCGCCAGGTGGCAGCCGGTGCACATTTCAGCGTAATGCTCGGCACCCTCTTTCAGCATCGCCGGGTCATCCAGCGAAGGCACCTGCACATCCTTGGCGCGCGCCTCGATCGAGTGCTCGCGCAGCTCGCCGATCACCTTGCTGGTCACCGCCCAGTGCGGCGAATCGGCACCGATGTTGTAGCTGCCGGACCAGACATAGATGCCCGCCGCAATCAGCACGATCACGATCAACACGATCAAATTCCGCAAGAACTTCATGGCCAGACTCCCGCCTTGTCGGTGGACCGCAGCACCCGACCCGCATACCGGCGACCGCCCTGACGGCGATCCACGGCGAACGGCATTGCGCGCAAAATCGGGGCTGGCGGCAAAACGCCACCGCCAGACTACACCCGGGACGGCGATCGCTGGCAACCAGCTTCATTACCCATCCACGAATCAATCTGTGCAACGATTCGATCGGGCCGTTTGGCAGTCTGTTGCCACCAACCAGGGCCACCATGCCTCCTCCTGAAAGCTCGGCGAACGTGATCCCCATCGGCGGCGAATCAACTCCGGCGACGGTGCTGCTGCAGGCGCGGCAGCTGGGATTCGTCGTGGAGGGCCGCACGTTGTGGCACCAGCTGGACCTGACCTTGCGCGCGGGCGAGCGGCTGGCCGTGGCCGGCGCCTCCGGCAGCGGCAAGACCCTGCTGCTGCGGACCCTGGCCGGACTGGAACCGGTGCAGACCGGGGAGTTGATCTTCCAGAATCGCCGACTGTCGGACTGGTCGATGCCGGCCTACCGCGCCCGGGTGGTGTATGTACCGCAGCGACCGGCACTGCCCGAAGGCCCGGTGGAAGCCGCGCTGCGCGTACCGTTTCAATTTCGTGTGCACCGGCACCAGCCATTTCCCCTGGACCGCGCGCGGGAGTTGCTGGCCATGCTGGGCCGTGACGAAAAGTTTCTGCAGCAACACACGGAGCGACTTTCCGGCGGCGAAGGACAGATCGTGGCGATGCTGCGCGCGTTGCTGATTGGCCCCGACGTGTTGCTGCTGGACGAACCGACCGCGTCGCTCGACGCGCGCGCCGTCAGCGCGATCGAGACACTGGTCGCAAGCTGGCTGCAGGGGCATCCGCAACGCGCCTGCGTGTGGACCAGCCACGATCGCGATCAACTGCGCCGCGTCTGCGACCGCGTGCTGTCGCTGGAGCCGGTCGCATGACCGCCGGCTACATCAACCTGGACAACTGGCAGCTCGGCTTCGCCGCGCTGCTGATCGTACTCAACCTGGCGATCTCGGTGTGGCTGCGTCTCGGCCTGGCGCGCAACCTGCTGGTCGCCAGCGTACGCATGGTGGTGCAGTTGCTGCTGGTCGGTTTCATCCTCGATTCGGTGTTCGCGCTGACCACCCCGCTGCCGGTGATCGGCATCGGCGTGGTGATGGCCGCGCTGGCCAGCGTGGCCGCCGTGCGGCGCACGCGTCGCCGCTTCCCGGGGATCTACTGGAACAGTCTGCTGTCCACGCTGGGCGCTGCCTTCGTGGTCACCGGCGCTGCGCTGGCCGGCATCATCAACGTGCACCCGTGGTTTGAGCCGCAGTACGCGATTCCGCTGCTGGGCATGGTGCTGGGCAATCTGCTGACTGGCATCTCGCTGGCGCTGGACCGCTTCATGCAGGGCGTCGCGCGCGAGTCCGGCGTGATCGAGAGCGACCTGGCGCTGGGCGCCACTCGCTGGGAAGCGGCGCGCCCGCTGATCAGCGAAGCGCTGCGCACCGGCATGATCCCGACCATCAACGCGATGATGGTGATGGGCATTGTCAGCCTGCCCGGCATGATGACCGGCCAGATGCTGGCCGGCGCCGCGCCGACGGCCGCCGTGCGCTACCAGATCGTGATCATGTTCATGATCGCCGCCACCACCGCACTGGGAACACTGGCGGTAATCCTGCTGGCGTACCGCCGATTGTTCAATCGCCGCCATCAGTTGTGTGCAACGCGGCTGCAATCCGTCGACAGGACAAGAGTTTGACGCAGAGCTTGATGAGACGACTATCATCCTGCCGTTGGTCAAAAGCGCCCCCATCCGCCCTGTCGGACACCTGCCCCCGTAAACGCTGGAGGGTGGAGCTGCCGATACGCTACGGCTTGGTTGCGTGAACCAGCCCTTCCCCCGCAACGCGGGGGGAAGGTGCCCGACAGGGCGGATGGGGGCCGCTCTCCAAGTTGCGAATTCGCATGCGGCGCCTCGCGCAAATCGTGTGAGGTGCCGAGCTACATTTCCTCCTTGATCCCCTTGCGCAACAACCACCAGTTCACCGGGTACGCGGTCAGGAAACCGAACAGCATGGCGATCTGCATCATGAACCAGAAGATGGGCCCGGTCTTGGGCAGTTGTTCGGGCGAATAGAACACGAACAGCACGAGCGCCATCCAGCCATACATGCCGATCTGCCAGGACGTCAGCGACAGGGTGTCGGCTTTCAGCGCCGCCCATATGCCCTTGCCGACCGACAGGTCGCGCATCGGCGCAATGGTGAAGTACTGGAACGCGATGCCGAGAGTCAGCGCCAGCACGTAATCAAGGGCCCACGTACCGAAAACCGTGCTGCCGAACAAGCTTATCGGTACGGCCAGCACGAACCATTCGGCAATCAGGTCGCCCAGCGTGCAGCCGCTGCCGCAGTGGGTGACGCCGGTGGCCACGCTTTGCCAGAAGGGCTTGCGCAACGCAGGAAGCTTTTCGCCCTTCGCCTCGGCCGCCTGCACGCGCTGCCTGGTGGCCAGCCGACCAATCCTGAAATATCCCCACAGCGCGATTGGCCCGGCGTAAAGGGCTGTCGCGGGCCAAACCACGTTCATGATCCACATGTGCTGGCGATGGCCGCGCGCGATATCCCAGATGATGATCAACGCGCACAGGGCCGCGAACAGCAGCGAAACGAGCGACAGCGCATGAAGCCACCATGGCAGGTCGGACATAAGCGGGTGTATTCCTGGTTGAACCGAGCACACAGCATCGCGGCAGCGGCGTCATGATCCAGTGGACATCTTGTGATGGCATCCACCGATCTGGCGACGACGTGTCTTCGCCAGCAAAAGCATGGTGGTTCCAGCAGTCCGGAGGCGGCGTCTTCAGGCCGCGATGCCCAGCGCCGACAACGACATCCAGATTGCCATCGCCACCATCATCACGTTTTCGGTCAGTGACACGAACCCCAGCGGCACGTTCGAATTGCCGCCCACGCAGGCGCACTTCAGCTCGCGCTTCTGCACGTAGACGGCGTAATACACCGATACCGCTCCGATACTGCCGATGAAGAACGCCACGGGTGCCGAAATCCAGGTCAGGGTGCCAGCCACCATGAGAATGCCCGCCAGTGCTTCGCCAAAGGCGTAGAGGTAGGCATAGGGCACCCAGCGCCGGGCGAGCAGATCGTAGCCGAGGAACATCGTGGCAAAACTGTCGATGTCACGCAGCTTTTGAATGGACAGGATGCACATGGAGAACGCGATGAATCATTCGACCGCGCGCACCGTCAGCAGTGCACCTTCACTCGCCCAGCTCCCGGCCAACGCCATCAGGGCCGCTACCGCGAACACTGCAATCACCGGCACGTAGGTCACCGCATCGGGATCCTTGACCGACTTGCCCAGGTAACGCCGCAGCGCTTGATGGCCGCCGATACGCTCGCCGTCGATAAAGGTCTGCGGTGTGGTATCGACGTCGTACTTTTCCTTGAATGCATCTGTTTCGGCACGGCTCTTCAACCAGTGGTCATCGACTTCATAGCCCTCGGATTTGAGCAGATGCAGTGATTTGAGACCGAACGGACATATGTGCTTTTCCATCACCATGCGATAGAGATCAGCGTGTCGGCTATTGCTGGCAGTCATGGTTTTCACCAAGTGAGGTAGCGCGGGTGGTCAGGCTCCCCACACGGACAAAGCCCAACAGAAGCCCATCAGATCCAGGTCGGCAACACGCCGCGCCAACGATGGCGCGGCCATGTCCGGCAGATGGCCTGCGGAAAGTCTGGACGACATTGCGTGCACTGAGAGTGATCCGATCGCATGCCTGGCCGATCAGGGCCACCGATGGCCGGAGATGCGTGCCTGCTCACCAGCGATCCGTCATCCCGAAACCCAATGACGCATCCGCGCCCGCGGTCCAGCTCAGCGCGCCGCAATCACGCCCGCGGGCCGTGACTGGCGAAGACACGAGTCGAGCCGTCGCGCAAGATCAGCAATACGTCGTAACGCTCGGGCGGACCCACCTCCATGCCGGGCGAGCCGATCGGCATGCCCGGCGCCGCCAGGCCACGCGCATCGGGACGTTCGGCCAGCAGGCGGCGGATGTCCTCGACCGGGACGTGCCCTTCGATCACATAGCCGTCGACCAACGCGGTGTGACAGGACATGGCCGCAGCAGGCACGCCGAAGCGCGCCTTCACCGCACCCATCGGCTGGTCCTGCTGCACCGTGACGGCAAAACCATGGGCGCGGACGTAGTTCACCCACGCACCACAGCAACCGCACGACGGGTCGCTGAACACGGCCATGGCATTGGCTGCCATCGCCGCCGGTACGAACGCCATCGCCAGGATCAGCGTCGCGACCCAGCGGGAAAACCATCGTTGCATCTTCATTCTGCTGCCTCCGGTGTGGATTCCCATTGGACGGACACGATTTTCCACTCGCCGCCGTCCTGCCTCAGTTTCAGCATCTCACGGCTGCGCAGCGCAAGCGACTTGCCTTTGACCGAGGTCTTGATCCTGCTCTCGCTACCGACCATGGCGCTGTCGCCCATCGACATGGACGCGATCGACACGGGCGCGAGTTGCGCATTCTTCAGGAACGCGATGTCGCCATCCAGGTGTCCGCTGGCGTATTCGTCGCGGGTTTCCACATGCCCGCCCTCGCTGATGCTGACGTCTGACGCCAGCAACGCCAATACGGCAGCTCGGTCACCACGATGCAAGGCTGACTGGAATGCGCGCGCCACCGCCTCGGCTGCGGGCACCGCCTGGGGCTGCAAACCCTCGAACGAAATCGGTTCGTCGACTTTCGGCGCGGCTTTGGCATGCTCGTGATCGTGCCCGTCGTCGGCTGCGTCATGGCTGTGACCCTCAGCCTCGGACGTGTCGCCGTGGCTGTGACTGTGGCCACCCTCCATGTCATGGTCCGCCGGCGCCCTGGCCACGATGTCCTCGTACTGCCCGGCCGTCATGTCCGGCAGTTTCTGCAGGAAGGCGACCATGCTCCAGATCGTGGGATCGTCGTGGTTGAAGCCCCAGGCCGGCATGCCGCTCATCTTGATGCCGTGCTTGATCACCCAGAACGCCTCCCGCGGCTCCACCCGCAGCTGCGAAAGGTTCGGCGGCCGCGGGTACAGGCCCGGGCGGATCTCCGAATCGGCCATGCCCGGCTTCAGGTGACAGCCAGTGCACATCGCCGCGTACTGACCGGCGCCCTTGAGGATCAACTCGGGGTCACTGAGGTCCGGCACGACGATGTCACGGGAGCGCACCGCGATGGATCTCTCGCGCAGCGTCTGCAGCACGGAAGCAACCGGCTTGGTGTGGTGATCGTCGGCACCGATGTTGTACGCACCGGAATAGACGAACGCGCCCGCGCCGATGGCCAGCACAGCGAGCACGACGACGACGGTGATGGCGTGATGCTTGATCTGTTGTTTCACGATGCCCCCTCAAAACCAGATGCGGAGACCGGCAACGATTTGCCGATCCAGAACAGGTTGCTGATCCTGGCGCGCATAGTCGGCGCTGGTACCGACCCGGCGCACCCAGTTCACCCCGACGTACGGCGCAAACTGGCGGCGGATTTCATAACGCAGGCGCAGGCCGAACTGGACATCGGACACGCCACGGCCAACGCGGCGTTGCGGGTCATTCCTGCCATACAGATTGACTTCCGCTTCCGGCTGCAGGATCAGTCGCTGGGTGAACAGCATCTCGTACTCGACCCGCAAGCGCGCCGCGGTACGCCCCGACGTCCCGACGTAGCCGGTGGCCTCGACTTCAAACCAGTACGGCGCCAGACCCTGCACGCCAAACGCAGCCCAGTCGCGCGCCGGGCCTTCGCCGAAGTCGTGGCGTATACCCAACTGACTACCCCAGAACGTGCTGATATGGTGGTTCCACAGCAGTTCCAGGTTGCCGTCCTCGAGCTTGCCAAGACTGCGCTCGCCCTCGCTGCGCAGCCACAGTTTGTCACTGTCGCCGCCATGCCAGGCCTGCAGTTCCCAACCCTGTCCGCTGGCCTCGCGACCGTGCACCGCTTCGAGCTGATTGACCAGCAGCATGCTCGACGGAGCACTTCCGTGAAGGTGCAGCCGGTGCGCGGGACTGGCCGCGATGCCGTCGGAATAATCGCCGCTGCGTGCATCCGCCGGCGCCTTGCCGCCCTGTATCGGCCCCATCGTCATGCCCGACAGCGCGTGCGCATCCGGGGCCGCGTCATGATGCATGCCCGGCGTGTGCTGATGATCGCCATGCGACGTATCCTGATCCGCGTGATCGTGCCCGGCTGCCGATGCAGCATGGTCCGTCTCTGACAGCGCGTCGTGATGCTCTGCGTGAACTGGCGCAACCGTGTCCGCGTGAGCCGGCGTGGCAGTGTGTTGCATGGCGCGGTGATCCATCCCCGCCATGGTGTCCGTGCCGGTTGGCGCCGTGCTGCCCGATGCCGGCGCAGCGGTCTGCGCCGCCGCCAGCAGCGGCAGTGCCAGTGAAAGTGCGACCAGCAGCGCCGGCCGCCGGGTCATGATCGAGGTGTTTCGAGGAACCCGGCTCATGACACCACCACCTCGCGGAACATGCCCGCCTCCATGTGATAAAGCAGGTGGCAGTGATACGCCCAGCGCCCGGGCGCATCGGCGGTCACGGCGTAGCTGATCCGCTGCGCGGGCTGCACGTTGACCGTGTGCTTGCGTACCTGGAACTCCCCTTCCGGGCTTTCCAGCTCGCTCCACATGCCGTGCAAGTGGATCGGATGGTTCATCATGGTGTCATTGACCAGCACGATGCGCAGACGCTCGCCGGTATTGAAATGCACCGGTTTGGCATCGGAGAACTTGATGCCGTCGAACGACCAGATGAAGCGCTCCATGTTGCCGGTCAGGTGCAGTTCGATCTCACGACCCGGCTCACGCGAATCGATCGGGCCGCCCACCGTGTGCAGGTCGGCATAGGTCAGCACGCGTCGGCCGTTGTCGCGCAGACCGATGCCCGGATCGTCGAGATTGGTCCGCGGCATGTCCACGCGCATGTCCACGCCCGGGCCGTACTCGGCACGCGCGTGGTGCACGGCCGGCACCGGCGCGTGCGCCATGCCGGCGGTGCCGGCGTGATCCATGCCGCCACCAGCCCCATGGCCATGACCATGGCCCATGTCGCCCATCGGCATGGCGCCCATCATGTCGCGCATGTCCAGCCACACCCGCCGGTCCATCGCCGGCACCTCGGCTGACATGCCCGCACGGGGCGCCAAGGTGCCACGCGCATAGCCGCTGCGATCGATCGACTGGGCAAACACGGTGTAGGCACGATCCTCCTGCGGCTCGACGATCACGTCATAGGTTTCCGCCACCGCGATGCGGAACTCGTCCACCGGCACCGGCTCGACATCCTGCCCGTCGGCCGAGATGACGGTCATTTTCAGGCCGGGAATGCGCACGTCGAAGAAGGTGGACGCCGAGCCGTTGATGAAGCGCAGTCGAACCTTCTCGCCGGGCCGGAAAATGCCGGTCCAGTTGCCCGCCGGCGGCGCGCCATTCATCAGGTAGGTGTAGGTGTAGCCGGAGACGTCGCCCAGATCGGTCGGGTTCATGCGCATTTCGTTCCACATCTTGCGCATCGCCAACGCCTGGCGCAGACCCTTGTCGCGCACATCGCGGACGAAATCCGGCACGGTCGGCTGCGCGAAATTGTAGTAGTCGCTCTGCTTCTTGAGCTTGGCGTAGATGCGCTCGGGGTCCTCGTCGGTCCAGTCATTGAGCATCACCACGTAATCGCGATCGGCCGGATAGCGCTCGGGTCCGGCCGGCTCGATCACCATCGGGCCGTACAGCGCATTCTGTTCCTGGAAACCGGAGTGCGAGTGGTACCAGTAGGTGCCGCTCTGGCGCAGCTGGAATTGGTACAGGAAGCTTTCGCCCGGCGCGATGCCGTCGAAGCTCAGGCCGGGCACGCCATCCATCTGGAACGGCAGCAGGATGCCGTGCCAGTGGATCGAGGTAGGCACGCGCAGCCGGTTGGTGACGCGCAGGTTGACCGTGCTGCCTTCGCGCATGCGCAGCAGCGGCCCCGGCACGCCACCGTTCGCGGTGACCGCCGACCGCGGCGTGCCGGTGAAATTGACTGTCGTTTCGGCAATGTCCAGCGCAAAGTCGGTGCCGCTCAAGGCAACGGCCTGGCCAGGGCTGGTCAGCGCCCAGGCATTCGACGGGCGCAACAGGCCGAGGCCCAGCGCGGCGCCGCCCAGGGCGACGCCCTGTACAAAGCGCCGCCGCGACAGGTCGGCGGGGGAAGCAAGGGATCTCATGGAACTCTCCGGCACGGCATCGGGATCGACGCCGGTTACGATTGCCCGCCGCGCCCACGATCATGCAATGAGTCGCCCACGGGTGCTTCGGTACGCGGGAAAGTCAGGCTGCGGGCGGCCGCAGCAATCGGACATGGGTGCCTTGTGGCGCGCTGACGCTACCGCGCCAAGCCGGCGCCGCCGCGGCGACGATGCGGCCGGGCGTAACAGCCACCATGTCAGGCAGCGTACTGGCGCACAGCGATGCGCACTGGCAAGCGCCGGCATCAGCGTGCCCGTCAGGATGCAGGTCCATGCAGCAGTGATCCACCGGCTGCGCCTGCGCATGCTGGCCCGGGTGCCCCTCGTCGCTGACGAGGGACACCACGTGGCCGCCATGTGCGCTGCCGCCCGGCACCGGCGCGGGCGCGCCGTAAACCGGGCTGGCGACCAGAACGAGCCATGCCAGCCAGGCCATGGCCCGGCCGGGACGCGAGTGGATCAGTTGGCGCAGGAAGGGACGCATCCCGGAGAGCTTAGAGGGCCGCGCGCCCGCACTCAACTCTGAACCCGCGTTCAGGCTGGGCCACGGCCATCACCCACCCCGATGGACCGGGCATGGTCATGCAGCGTGGACTACTTGGTGTAACCCATGTGCAGCGTGATCTTGTCGCCAACCTTGAGATTCGCAACGGATTTGGGCGGGAAATGCACGGTGAGTGCCATGCCGCCGGCATTCACTTCCACCTTGCCGGTGCTGGTATCGACCGAGGTCACCGTAGCCGGCATCATGTGCATGCTGCCATTGCTCATGCGGTGCATCTTGTTGTGCATCTTGTCGTGCATGTTGCCTTGCATCATCCCTTGATCCATATGCCCCATGCTGCTGCTTGCAGGGGCAGGCGCGGCGTCGGCGCTGGCCCGCGCCATGACGGTGGAAGCCGCGACGGACAAGCCGAGGGCGAGGGTGGCGACGAGAATTCTGGATGAAATTGCCATGGTGATTCTCCGCTTCTGAGGGACGATCGGTCCGCTGCCCGACCGGTTGCAGGATGCAACAAGCGAAGCCTGCGCCGACCGACGTGCACGAAAGGTTATGGCGCGCTGTGACGCAACGCGCAGAGTGAGGCGCCGGCACATCTATACTTGTCATCCCCGCCCATCGCGAACGCCATGAACTACCGCCATGCCTATCACGCCGGCAATTTCGCCGATGTGCTGAAACACACCGTGCTGCTGGCGTTGATCGAGTCGCTGCAGGCCAAGCCGACGCCGTTCTGCTACATCGACACGCACGCCGGCAGCGGCAACTATCCGCTGGACGGCTTCGAGGCGGGCAAGACGGGCGAGCACAAGGACGGCATTGCGCGGCTGCACCCTGCCGAGAAGGTGCCTGCGCTGTTGCAACGCTGGCGCGCCAGCATCCTGGGCAGCAACGACAACGCGCAAGGGCTGAAGCGCTACCCCGGCTCGCCGCTGCAGGTGGCCCGGTTGCTGCGTCCGGGCGACAGCGCGCAGCTGTGCGAGCTGCACACGGAAGAGGCCTGCAAGCTGCGCGATCTGTTCCGCGGCAATCAGCAGGTGCATGTGCACGAGCGCGACGGATACGAGGCACTGAAAGCGCTGGTGCCACCCAAGGAAAAGCGCGGCCTGGTCCTGATCGACCCGCCGTACGAGGCCCAGGACGCCGAATACAAACTGATCGAACAGGCGCTGAAGCCGGCCCTGCAGCGCTGGCCCACCGGTATCTATGCCGTGTGGTATCCGATCAAGCTGCGCAGCCAGTTGCAGCCGTTCCTGCGTCGCCTGCAGCACATCGACGTGAAACGCATCCTGCGCGCCGAACTGCTGGTGCACCCGGACGATTCGCCGCTGCGCCTCAACGGCTCCGGCATGGTGATCCTCAATGCACCCTGGAATCTCGACGACGTGCTGCGCGAACCGCTGCGCGCGCTCGCCGCCCTGCTCAGCCAGGATCAGCCAGCCCAATGGAAACTGGACTGGCTGCTGGACGAAGCCCGCACCCAGCTGAATACCCCCAGCCCGCTGCCCGCCTCGCGACTACCGCACACGTCCAACCGCCGTTAAGCTGATCCCACCGCCAGCGTCCGACCAGGAATCACGACCATGCGCAACCGCCCCGCCTCGCTTCTGATCCGACTCGCCCTGCCTGCCGTACTGCTCGCCCTCGCCGCCTGCGCGCCGGCGCCGATCTACAAGACCAGCGGCAGCGCCGTGGCGGCCACCCCCGGCCAGGTGGCGCAGACGCCCGAGCGCTTCAGCGGCAACGAAGTGGTCTGGGGCGGGCGCATCGTCCACGTGAGCAATTTCCCCGACCACAGCGAAATCGAACTGCTCGCCTACCCGCTGGATTCCTCGCAGCGCCCGCGCGCCAATGACAGCGGCAATGGCCGATTCATCGCCGTCATGCGCGGCTACGTCGAACCGCTCGACTATCCGTCTGGCGCGCTGATGACCGTCGACGGCAAACTCAACGGCACCCGCGCCGGCAAGGTCGGCGAGGCTGACTACCTGTTCCCGCTGGTCGACGTGAGCCAGTCGCACGTGTGGACCGCCGAGGAAATGGGTAGAGGCCGCAACAACTTCAGGTTCGGGGTCGGCGTGGGCGTCGGCATCCGCTGACCGCAAAACCCCAGCCCACGCCTGCAGGATCACACCCTGTGCGCGATGCCTTCCGGTCAGGTAACGAAAAAGCATCGCGCAACACCGAAGCAAGACCCTGTGGACAGGGTGCGCTCCGACGCGAAACATCACGGCATCCGTGACTTAAACTGCGCGGCCTACGTCAAGGGAACCGAACCATGTCCGGCCACGCCGCCAACCCGATCAAGGCCATCCTGCTCGCGCTGGGCGCCAATTTCTCCATCTTCGTCGCCAAGCTCGTCGCCGCGCTCGTCACCGGCTCCGGCGCGATGATGGCCGAGGCCGTGCACTCGCTGGCGGACTGCGGCAACCAGGGCCTGCTGCTGCTCGGCATCCGCCAGGCCAAGCGCCCACCGTCCGATGAATACCCATTGGGCTGGGGCCGCGCGCTGTACTTCTGGTCGTTCCTGGTCGCGATCCTGCTGTTTAGCGTCGGCGGCATGTTCTCGGTCTACGAGGGCATCCACAAGCTGACCCATCCGGAGCCGCTGAAGTGGCCGTGGCTGGCGATCGGCGTGCTGCTGTTCGGCATCGTGGTCGAAGGCATCTCCCTGCGCGGCTGCCTGGTGGAAGTGAACAAGGCCCGCGGCGAGCAGAACCTGTGGACCTGGTTCCGCCAGACCCGCTCCAGCGAACTGCTGGTGATCTTCGGTGAGGATCTGGCCGCCCTCGTCGGCCTGTGCCTGGCCACCCTCGCCGTGGGCGCCACCATGCTCACCGGCAACCTGATGTTCGACGCCGCCGGCACCATCGCCATCGGCGTGCTGCTGATTGTGGTGGCAGTCCTGGTGGCGATCGAGGTGAAGGCGCTGCTGATCGGCCAGGGCGTGGAACCACGCCGCCGCGCCGAACTGCTGGGCTTCCTCGAACGCCGCCCCGAAATCGCCCAGGTGCTCAACCTGATCACCCTGCAGATGGGTGCAGAGGTGATGGTCGCCGTCAAGGCGCGCATGCAGCCGGCCGCCAGCGACCAGCAGATGATCGCCATGATCAATACCGTCGAGGCGGCGATGAAAGCGGAGTTCAGCGAGGTGCGCTGGAGCTTCTTCGAGCCCGACAACGCGGACTGAGCTGCCGCAGTTTCCGTCGAACGACCGCGCTAAACTTGCCCAGCCCGTTACGCACCACGAATAGCCTTTCCCATGCGCAATCCCCTGCAGGAACAACTACTCAAGGCCGGTCTGGTCAACAAGGCCAAGGCCGCCCAGGTCGTGCGCGAGCAGGCCAGGAAACACAAGGGCAAGGGCCCGGCCGCGCCCAGCGCCGAGCAACTGGAAGTGCAGCGCCTGCAAGCGGAGAAGGCCGAACATGATCGCGCCATCGCGGCCGAGCGCAATGCGCTGGCCCGTGTCCACGAAGCACACGCGCAGATTCGCCAGATCGTCGAGACACACAAGGTCAAGCGCGAAGGCGAGATCGCCTATCGCTTCACCGACGGCGACCGGATCAGGGACGTGCTGGTCAATGAGTCGCTGCGCGCGCAGCTGGCGGCGGGCACGCTGGTGATCGTGCGCCACGGAGAAGGTTACGAATTGTTGCCGCGGGTTGCTGCCGACAAGGTGCGCGAACGGGACGGAGCGATGATCGTGCTTGATCATGGTCGTGCTGAAGGGGGCAGTGGCAATGATGCCGACGACGAGTACTACAAGCAGTTTGAAGTGCCGGATGATTTGATCTGGTAGTGCCGAGGCATCGACTTCTGATCCACGTTCGTGGCGCCTGCGCGACAAGCTCGCAATGTCTCCGGATCCACCTGTAGGAGCGCACCCTGTGCGCGACGCTCTTGCATTGCGGCCTCAAAATGGCGATCGCACACCGGGTACGCTGGAATCCAAGTTTTCGTTGTCCAACGTTGATTAGATCAAAGGCTTTCGTGCGCCTGCGGCGCCCGAGTTACTTTCTCTTTGCGTGGCCAAAGAGAAAGATAACCAAAGAGAAAGGCCACCCCGCTTGGCGCTTGCCGCCCATCCATGGGCGGCAAGTCCGTGAGGCGGGGCCGGGCTTTTCGAACGGGCGTCCTGCCCGTGCGAAAAGGAGTCGACCTCGGGCAACCGCTCCTGCGTTGCCTCAACTCGGGCATCCATGCCCTCGCCTGTCGACTCCCCTGCGGGCCTGTCGTCCCCACCTCACCGCCGCACAGGGGCCCCGGGTAGAGCAGCGCGCCATCCTGGCGCGCACTCCGTACGCCGCCGCTGCGCGGCGGCGAGAGCGGGAGAGCCAAGAGCAGACTCTCGCTGCAGTACTACTCGGAATTGAATATTCGGTCGAAATCCCCATGCCAAAAGTTAGAATTTCGCTGAGCGAAAAAGTACGAACTACCGGCCATACTGATTACGTTACGCTCTTGCGGCACCATGCTAGAGCCACTGAAGAACGCGACTCCCATTAGGTGGCGTCGCGCGTCAGACTCTAAGAATCGACTTACCTTTACTCGTATCGCTGTTGGTGGTTTTCTGGGATCCTCTTCCTCCATGGCAATTGATCGCAGGTCACTTCCATCCACTCCGTCGAGGCCTGATACAAGTAGAGCCGCTCGTCGGCCACTTACCTGATCGCGAGCGGCCTTGCGCAAGCTATCGAACATCGCGTCTAGGAACGTATCGTCTTTCTCGCTTTGCACGACCAAAACGAACACTCCCCCAGCCTGCGTACCGAGAATTGTAACTTCCCGGTTTTGCGTTCCGGTAATGCGATCGATCGCGCTGCGACTTCCAGCCTCGATCACGCCCCTGGTCGTGATTCCAAGCTCTGAGGGGTCAAATTCTCCAACCCGAAAACTCATTCCTTCCGGGAATACCTCGCTCGCATGACTAAAGATCGCCGTGCAACAGCACTTGGCTAAGTTCACGCGGGCATCATGCGTTTTGGGGAGTCGATCTGGCACGCTGAGCACAACAAACAGACCCCGTGAGAGCTCCGCAATGGCACGCGTGACCATCGGTTTTACCAATGCATAAAAATCGAGAACTTCCCTCCGATGGATTTTCCGGCCCTTGTCATTCGAAATCGACTTGCACTCGACCTCGAGGCCGCCAATTCCCACATCTTCGACCAAAAGATCGAACGTACCGGCACCTGTTATTTCCGGCCAGCTAACCTTGTTACCTCTGCGGATGAAGTGAGTTGCCGTGGTTAACTCCATACGAAGTGCCCGCATGTCCTCTGGATTCTTGAAGGCGCCTGTCACGCGTCCCCGGACCTGATTTGCTTCGGCTGGCGCCAATCCGCGGATGACCGACAGCGCCTGCGCCATAAAGGCTACGGCCGGATAAGCCGAACGGTCAGCGCAGAGTGCAGAGGGAATGCTGCCGTACCGATGCGCCAACTCGCTCATGCGAGAGAGTTGGTATGCGATCTCATATTCGCCTTCCAAGAGTTTCTTAAGGAGCGGATTGCCGCGTATAGCGGCCTTGCTTTCACTAACTTGGCGGAGCCAATGCTTTTCGTTGATCTCTTGCGCGAAGTCGGTGAAGAGCCGGGGGATATCCAGCGTGTGAATCTCAGTTGCCAGCATAGGCTCCACGCCACTTCGGGTGCTACACGGAAATGTTGTTGCCTGAAGGCTAGCGCGTTGCTGTGATGTCAGCAAAGGGTCGATAGCAGACTATCCGCCTTGCTTGTGCCCGGCCCTTCATCCAGATGAAGAATAGCGCCGCTGCGGCGAGCTTTTGCTGTTGCCTGGGATCTTCTGAAGAGTGCGGGCCAGGATGGCCCGCTGCTCTACCCGGGGCCCCTGTGCGGCGGTGAGTCGGGGTCGACAGGCCGCGCAGCGGGCATCGACAGGAAGTCGATGCCTTTTCGCCAGCACAGGGATGTGCTGTCGAAAAGCCCGGCCCCGGCTCACGGACTTGCCGCCCATGGATGGGCGGCAAGCGCCAAGCGGGGTGGCCTTTCTCTTTGGTTATCTTTCTCTTTGGCCACGCAAAGAGAAAGTAACTCGGGCGCCGCAGGCGCACGAAAGCTCTTGCTTTGCACTAGGGGCTCACGCAGATCACAGCCCGGAACCGGAGCGGAGTAAGCAAAATCCCCAGCAGCCGCGATTGCCCAACGCAAACCAGTCTCACGCACACGCCATCACCGTACACGGCAAACACCGCCCCCACACAATATCGGAACCCCGCGCAACCTTCACCTTGCGCCACCACGCATTGGCCTACGCTGCCCCGTCATCTCCCCATGAGGCACCCTCGATGTCAT
This sequence comes from Rhodanobacter sp. G2-10, assembly GCF_055809185.1. Lineage (NCBI taxonomy): Bacteria > Pseudomonadati > Pseudomonadota > Gammaproteobacteria > Lysobacterales > Rhodanobacteraceae > Rhodanobacter > Rhodanobacter sp. G2-10. Next base: position 2,113,292 of record NZ_CM147900.1, read on the forward strand.
CGAAAGCAACCACCCAGCGCGCCATCGTGCTGAACTCCCGCCCAGTCGGCGCACCCACACCCGACAACTTCCGCCTGCGCGAACACCCGCTGCCAACTCCGGCCGATGGCGAGTTGCTGCTGCGCACGCTCTATCTTTCGCTCGACCCCTACATGCGCGGCCGCATGAGCGACGCCAAGTCGTATGCCGCGCCCATGGCCGTCGGAGACGTGATGGTCGGCGGCACGGTGTCGCGGGTGCAGGTTTCGAAGCACCCGGGTTTCAAGGAAGGCGACCTGGTGCTCGGCTTCAGCGGCTGGCAGGACCACGCGCTGTCCGATGGCAGCGGCTTGAGCAAGCTGGACCCGAAGATGGAAACGCCGTCACTGGCGCTGGGCGTGTTGGGCATGCCCGGCTTCACCGCGTACATGGGGCTGCTCGACATCGGCCAGCCCAAGGCCGGTGAAACCGTGGTGGTGGCAGCGGCCAGTGGTGCCGTGGGCTCGGTGGTTGGCCAGCTTGCCAAGCTCAAGGGCTGTCGCAGCGTGGGCGTTGCCGGCGGGCCGGAAAAATGCCGCTACGTGGTCGAGGAGCTGGGCTTTGATGCCTGCATCGATCACCACGGCGCGGACTTCGCCGCGGAACTGGCTGCGGCCTGTCCTGATGGCATCGATGTGTATTTCGAGAGCGTCGGCGGGGCGGTGTTCGATGCCGTGTTGCCGCTGCTCAACACCTCGGCGCGCATACCGGTGTGCGGGCTCATCGCCAACTACAACGCCACCGAGCTTCCCGCCGGGCCCGATCGGCTGGGCCTGCTGATGGGAAACATCCTGGCAAAGCGCCTCCACATGCAGGGCTTCATCATCTTCGATGACTACGGCGATCGTTATGGCGAATTCATGCAGCAGATGAGTCCATGGGTGCAAGCGGGCAAGATCAAGTTCCGCGAAGACATCGTCGACGGCCTCGAGCGGGCGCCGCAAGCTTTTATCGGCATGCTCACCGGCGGCAACTTCGGCAAGTTGGTGGTGCGCGTCGCCAACGAATGACCCTTCGCCGATCCACTGCACGAACGGCTTCCGATCCCTATCCAAAAGAAGGTATCCATGAAAATTCTGATGATTCTGACCTCGCACGATCAGCTGGGTGACACCGGCCGGAAAACCGGCTTCTGGCTGGAAGAATTCGCCGCGCCCTACTACGCGTTCAAGGACGCCGGCGCGCAAGTCATACTCGCCTCGCCGCGCGGCGGGCAGCCGCCGCTTGATCCCAAGAGCGACGACCCCTCGGCACAGACTGACGCCACGCGCCGCTTCAAGGGCGACCAGTCGGCAAAGGCCGCGCTGGCCGGTACGCACAAGTTGCAGGAGGTCGCCGCAGGCGAATTCGACGCGGTGTTCTATCCGGGCGGACATGGTCCGCTGTGGGACCTGGCCGAAGACGCCGACTCGATCGCCTTGATCGAAGCCATGCTGGCAGCAGGCAAGCCGGTCGTCGCCGTGTGTCACGCACCGGGTGTGCTGCGCCACGTGAAGTCGTCGGACGGCCATTTCGTGGTCCAGGGCAAGTCGGTCACCGGCTTCACCAACACCGAGGAAGACGCCGTCGGCCTGACCGAGGTGGTGCCGTTCCTGGTCGAAGACATGCTGAAGCAGAACGGCGGCCGCTACAGCAAGGCTGGCGACTTCCAACCCCACGTGGTCACCGATGGTCTGCTGATCACGGGCCAGAACCCGGCGTCGTCCGAACCGGCGGCGCAGGCGCTGCTGAAGATGCTGGGCTGATCGAGCGTTGCCAGCGACGCCGTGCACGCGGTCGCTGGCCATTCCCTATCGGGCCAGCTGCAGCAAGTCCCACCCGTTGCCGTACAGATCCTCGAACACCGCCACCGTGCCGTAGGCCTCGTGGCGTGGCTCCTCGCGGAAGTGGACGCCTTCGGCGCGCATGCGTTGCCAGTCGCGCTGGAAGTCGTCGGTGTTGAGCAGCAGGAACACACGGCCGCCGGTCTGGTTGCCGATGCGCGAGGCTTGCTCGTCATCATTCGCCTTCGCCAGCAGCCGCGTTTCGCTGGAGCCGCGCGGTGCCAGCAATACCCAACGCTTGTTGTTGCCCATGTCCGTGTCTTCGACCAACTCGAAACCCAGCGCGCGGGTGTACCAGGCAATCGCCTCGTCGTAATCGGCGACCAGCAGCGCCAGCGCGCCAAGATGCTGTTTCATCGCGTTGCCGTTAGGGATGCTCTGATCTATTCAACGCAGGCGTCACCGGCTGTGTCTGCTCGCAGCTGCGTGGCGCGCCGACGAAGGCAGGCTGACCGCCTGCCCAGACGGTGCGTCGCACAGATGTGGGCAGACACAACCGGCCCAACGGATGGAAATCGATGACAAGGGGTGATGTCCAGAAGGCCCGGATGCGGCAGCGCGCGGCTTGCCAAGGCAGCCAGCCTTGGCTGCGTCACGCACTCCCACCTGCGAACCTTCTGGACATCATGCCGCCTGTGCTGAACAGATCAGGGCATCCTTAGTGCGGGTAGTCGACCGAGCGCAGCTTGCGTCTTCTTCGACAGCTTCGCGCGCACCGCGGCGTAGGCGTCCAGCAGCAACGCTTGCAGTTCCGCCGTGGTGAAGCGCGAAGGCTCGGTGACCGCGATCCAGCGCGCCCGCGCCAGATAGGGCGCCGGGATGACGCCGGGCTGGTCGGTGAGTTCGAGGAAACGCTCGTCCGCCACCTTGAACGCCAGGCGTCCGTCTTCGCGACCGTCGGCGTGCGTCATCACGAACATCTTGCCGCCGACGCTGAATACCAGGGTGTCGCCCCATTTGATGTCACGCGTGACGCCGGGCCAGTCGCTGCAAAGCGCCTGCAACTGGGCGACGGTGATGCCCCTGCCCCGCTTGTTCGTCATGTCTCGCCTCATCGAAATCCGCAAACATTGTGCAGGCTGTCAACGCCACTGTCTGCCCCGCCCGCGGCGTGCGGTGCCGCAGCAGGATGGACGCTTCGTGACATCGGTTTCGCCCGAATGGCCTTTGATTGCAGCGAAGTAGCCATTGCAAAATGATGCTGCAGTGCACACAATACGCAAAAGTATGGAGCATCCATGATTCCCGCCGTCGACTTTTCCGTCCCCACCCGTTACGCCTCCTTGCCACCGCGCGCCAGCAAGCGCTTTGCGCCACGCACGGCATCTGCGCCAACCGGCGAGCGGGTGCGCACCCAGGATGACCGCGACCTGCTGCTGCGTCCGATCGAGCCAGGCGATGTGGCGGCGATGCAGCGCTGTTTCACGCGGCTGTCGCCGGAAGAAGTTCGCCGTCGTTTCCTGCACGCCATGTCGGAACTGCCACTGCCGATGGCGCAGCAGCTGTGCCAGATCGATCCGGCGCGCGAGAACGCCTACGTATTGATGGACGAATCCGCGCGGCCGACCGAAATGCGCGGCGTCGGGCGCATCTACGTGGACGAGGCGACCGACACGGCCGAGTTCTCGGTCCTGGTGGAGCATGACTGGAGCCGCATCGGCCTGGGTGCACTGCTGATGCAGCGTCTGGTCGACGACTGCCGCCAGCGCGGCGTGTATGAAGTGTGGGGTTACGTGCTGCACGAGAACCGTCCGATGCTGCAACTGTGTCGCGAGCTGGGTTTCAGCCAGCGCATGTTTCCGGATGAACCAGGCACCGCGCTGATCACGCTGAAGCTGTAGGGCGGGCTCCGCCCGCCATCGTCACGCCGCGGAACACCCGGCGGGCAGAGCCCGCCCTACGCTGACCCGGCACGCAGTCAGGAAACTCGTACGCGTGCGGATGATGCCCAAGTGTGTCGCGCGCAGGGTTTCGCCCCGCGCATGATTCCGGATGCACCAGGCACCGCACCCATGCCGTAGGGCGGGCTCTGCCCGCCATCGCCACGCCGTGGAACGACCGGCGGGCAGGGCCCGCCCTACGCGGACCCGGCACGCAGTCAGGAAACTCGTACGCGTGCGGATGATGCGCAAGTGTGTCGCGCGCTGGGTTTCGCCCAACGCATGATTCCGGATGCACCAGACACCACGCCAATACCGTAGGGCGGGCCCGGCCCGCCATCGACACGCCGCAGAGCAGCCGGCGGGCAGGGCCCGCCCTGCGCGGACCCGGCACGCAGTCAGGAAACTCGTACGCGTGCGGATGATGCGCAAGTGTGTCGCGCGCTGGGTTTCGCCCAGTGCATGATTCCGGATGCACCAGGCACCACGCCAATACCGTAGGGCGGGCTCTGCCCGCCATCGCCACGCCGCAGAACAGCCGGCGGGCAGAGCCCGCCCTACGCGGACCCGGCACGCAGTCAGGAAACTCGTACGCGTGCGGATGATGCGCAAGTGTGTCGCGCGCTGGGTTTCGCCCAACGCATGATTCCGGATGCACCAGGCACCGCACCCATGCCGTAGGGCGGGCTCTGCCCGCCGTCGTCACGCCGCAGAACGACCGGCGGGCAGAGCCCGCCCTACGCTGCAAGCCTCCGGCAGGAAGCATCGCGTTACACTTGTCCGCTTTCCCCGGCGCGGCTCGATGGCGGCGCCCTGCATGCGCGACCCTATGCCCAGCCTGATCAAACACCCGCCACTTCCGAACACACCCCGGCAACGCCGCTACTGGATCCCGCCACACGGTTCGGCCCGTGCGCTGTTGCTGGCCGAGGCGGCGCGCACCCACGAGGGTCTGGTGGTCGTGGTGGCGCGCGATACCCAGCGCGCCCAGGCGCTTGAATCGGAACTGGCGATCTTTGCCGACGGCCTGCCGGTGCTGCAGTTCCCGGACTGGGAGACGCTGCCGTACGACGCGTTCAGCCCACACCCGGAAATCGTCTCGCAGCGCATCGCCACGCTGTACCAGTTGCCGAACGTAAGCCGCGGCGTGCTGGTGGTGCCGGTGGCCACGCTGATGCAGCGGATCGCGCCACGATCCCACATCACCGGCTCGGGCCTGGTGCTGTCGAAAGGCCAGAAGCTCGATCTGGCCAGCGAGCAGCGCCGACTGGAAGCCTCCGGCTACCGCCACGTGCCGCAGGTGGCGGAACCGGGCGATTTTGCCGTACGCGGTGCCCTGCTCGACATTTTCCCGATGGGCACGGCTGACCCGTACCGCATCGAGTTGTTCGACGATGAAGTCGAGTCGATCCGCAGCTTCGACCCGGAAACCCAGCGCTCGCAGCAACAGGTCGATCATGTCGATTTGCTGCCCGCGCGCGAGTTCCCGCTCACCGACGAAGCCGCGAAGAACTTCCGTGGCAACCTGCGCGAACGCTTTCCCATCGACGTGCGCCGCTGCCCGCTCTATCAGGACATGAAGGAAGGCGTGACGCCGGGTGGCATCGAGTACTACCTGCCGCTGTTTTTCGAACAGACTGCCACGCTGTTCGACTATCTCGCCGACGATGCGCTGTTCGTCCTGGGTGAAGGTGCCGGGGAGGCGGCCGACCAGTTCTGGGCGCAAACCGCCGAGCGCTACGACCAGCGCGCGCACGACATTGAACGGCCCGTGCTGCCGCCGGCCGAGCTGTACTTGCCGCCAGAAAAGTTGCGCGAACAATTCAACAAGCGCCTGCGCGTGGAGTTTGTCGACGCGGCGCATGAGCATGCCGTCGACAGTGCCACCCAACCGGCGCCCGAACTGCCACTCAACCGCAAGGGCGAGGAAGCGGGCGCGGCGCTCAAGCACTTCCTGTCCAGCTACCCCGGTCGCGTGCTGATCGCGGCGGATTCGGCAGGCCGGCGCGAAGCCTTGATCGAAACCCTGGCGAGCGCCGGACTGGCGCCGCGCAACGTCGATGGCTGGACCGAGTTCCTGCGCACCGAAGGCGGCGGCGACGAAGCCAGGTTCTCGATCACCATCGCAAGCCTGGAACAGGGTTTCGCGCTGACCAAGCCCGCGCTGGTCGTGCTCACCGAACGCGAGTTGTACGGCGAGCGCGTACGCAGCGAGCGCGACCGCAAGCGTCGGCGCGGCACCGCGCGTGATCCCGAAAGCATCATCCGCGACCTCACCGAGCTCACGCCCGGGGCGCCGATCGTGCATGTGGATCATGGCGTGGGACGCTACCAGGGGCTGGTTTCGATGGACGTGGGTGGCATGGATGGCGAGTTCCTCACCATCGAATATGCCAAGGGCGACAAGCTGTATGTGCCGGTGTCGCAGTTGGGCCTGGTCAGCCGTTACTCGGGCACGGCGCCGGAACTGGCGCCGCTGCACTCGCTGGGTGGCGATGCTTGGGAACGCGCACGCAAAAAAGCCGCCGAGAAAGTGCGCGACGTGGCGGCCGAACTGCTGGCGATTTACGCACAACGCCAGGCGCGCGGCGGCGAGCCGCTGCCGATCGATCGCCAGCTGACGGAAGAATTCGGCAGCACCTTTCCCTTCGAGGAAACACCGGATCAGGAGAGCGCGATCGAAGCGGTGCTGGACGACCTTGCCGCGCCACGTTCGATGGACCGCGTAGTCTGCGGCGACGTCGGCTTCGGCAAGACCGAGGTGGCGCTGCGTGCCGCCTTCGCTGCCGCCACCGCCGGCAAACAGGTGGCGGTACTGGTGCCGACCACCCTGCTCGCACAGCAGCACTACAGCAACTTCGCCGACCGCTTTGCGGACTGGCCGGTGCGGGTGGACGTGTTGTCGCGCTTCAAATCGACCAGGGAAGTGAGCGACGCGCTGAAGCGTCTCGCGGACGGCCAGATCGACGTGATCGTGGGCACGCACAAGCTGCTGCAGCCGGACATCAAGTTCAAGAATCTGGGCCTGGTCATCGTCGACGAGGAGCAGCGCTTTGGCGTGCGCCAGAAAGAGAAACTGAAGAAGCTGCGGGCGGAAGTCGACCTGCTGACCCTCACCGCCACGCCGATCCCGCGCACGCTGAACATGGCCATGGCTGGCCTGCGCGACCTGTCGCTGATCGCCACGCCGCCCGCCCATCGTTCCGCGGTGCGCACCTTCATCTCGGCATGGGACCCGGCCACCATCCGCGAGGCACTGCAGCGCGAGCTGTCGCGCGGCGGACAGGTGTATTTCCTGCACAACGAGGTGCAGAGCATCGAGCGCACCGTGCGCGAACTCGAAGAGCTGGTGCCCGAAGCGCGCATCCGCGTCGCCCATGGCCAGATGCCCGAACGCGAGCTGGAAGGCGTGATGGCAGACTTCCATCGCCAGCGCTTCAACGTGCTGGTGTGCACCACCATCATCGAGACCGGCATCGACATCCCGACCGCCAACACCATCATCATCGATCGTGCCGACCGCTTCGGCCTTGCGCAGTTGCATCAGTTGCGCGGGCGCGTGGGTCGTTCGCACCATCGAGCCTATGCCTATCTCGTGGTGCCGGATCGCAAGGCGATCACCGCGGATGCGCAGAAGCGGCTGGAGGCACTGGCATCACTGGAAGAACTCGGTGCCGGCTTCACCCTGGCCACGCACGATCTCGAGATTCGCGGCGCCGGCGAACTGCTTGGCGATGAACAGTCCGGCCAGATCCAGGAGATCGGCTTCGGCCTGTACACCGAACTGCTGGATCGTGCGGTACGCGCGCTGAAGTCCGGCAAGGTCCCGGACTTCGACCTCAGCAGCGAGCACGAAACCGAAGTCGAGCTGCACTTGCCCGCGCTGATCCCGGACGACTACCTCGGTGACGTGCACGCGCGCCTGACCTTGTACAAGCGCATCGCCAGCGCGCGCAGCGAAGACGAGCTGCGTGACCTGCAGGTGGAGATGATCGACCGCTTCGGCTTGCTGCCCCAACCGGCCAAGCAATTGTTCGCCGTGGCCAGCCTGAAATTGATGGCCACTCCGCTCGGCATCCGCAAACTGGATTTCGGCGCCAATGGCGGCCGCATCACTTTCCGCGAAAAGCCGGAGGTCGACCCGCTGGCGATCATCAAGCTGATCCAGAGCCTGCCGCGCGTATACAAGCTCGATGGCCAGGACAAGCTCAAGGTCATCCTCGACCTGCCCGGCGCCAGCGAACGGATCCGCAGCGCGCAGGAAGTGCTGGTGTTGCTGGGGGCGCGGCGGCCGGCATGAGGGGCGATGTCCGCGACGGGCACCCGGGATTGATCGATCCCTGATCCCAGAGACGCTTGCCCACGCGCAAAAGCTCTGCCATTCCGTCCTGCGAACGCACGAATCCGGTGTTTTTCGGCTGCGCGCGGCCGACAGGGCTTCTGGCTCCTCACGTCCGGGTCCATGACGAGCTCAAGCCGGGGCCATTCCGGCTGCTGATCCCCCCAGGTGACCGCATGCGTCCAATTTGTGCCATTCCGGGCGCATTGGGATCCGGACCGATCCTCACCCCAAACTGACAATCGATTTCGGACCATGCAGATGGCACACAAGTTCGATCAGGGTGATGGCACGAACCGTGCTTGACATTTTCGTGACAAATCATGCAGCGTTGTGAGTTGGCGTTTTGCGTGATTGCGCGGTGCGTCCCGCGCATGGGCGGGGCGTGCATGGCGGAACGCCGCAGACGCAAACGGAAATGCGTGCAGGCATGGCGTGCGCCAATGGAACACCACACCTGCCGTGGGTGCCCGAGCAAGTCAGGGAACGCGAAGTGAAGAAGCGGATCACGACCACATTGCCACCCACCCATCGCCGTCGACGGCGCGGGTGCGGTTATGTGTTCGGTCTGCTGCTGCTGTGGTTCGGCGTTGCCCATGCTTCCGGCATGCAGCTCAATGGAGGCTGGCACGAGGTCAGCCCGGGCGACACGCCGCACCAGGTACTGGACGCCTACCGGACCGGACGACTCAAGACCTTCGACCCGTCGCTGCTGAAGCAGTTTCCACACAGCGCTCTCGGCACCTGGGTGGTGATTGCAGCACAGCCACCGTGGGACAACGAAGAGCGCGTGCTGACCATCTTTCCGGCTCCGATGGGCACGGTCACGGTGGTGGATGGCGACCAGACCCATGTGCTGTCAATGGACGATTTCAGCGCGGTTGCCCACGGGCACGGCCGGCTCGCCTGGCACATACCCTCAACCAGGCCCGCATCGTCGCTCATTCTGCTGCGGCTGGAACCAGCGGAAACGCTGAGCGCACCGATGCGGTTCCGCATCCTGCCCTGGGCTGAATTCCTGCAGCGCGATGCGCAATGGCTGGTGTTCGCCAGTGCCTGCTTCGCGGTGATGCTGGCCATGGTGTTGATGGCGCTGTGTTTCTCGTTGATGCTGCGCGACGTCACCTATGCGTGGTACGCCGGCTACATCGTCTGCTACGCGCTGATCCAGGGCATCCAGACCGGTTTCGTGTTCCATCCGCTGGAATGGCAATGGTTGGCCGGCGAGAGCTGGATGGTCGGCAGTGCTGCCGTGGCGCTCTCGGTGGCGTTCGCCTCACTGTTCATGATGCGCTTCTGCGACCTGCAGCGTCACGCCAGCTTGCTGCGGGTACCGGTGATGGCCGTGGCCGTGGGCATGATCCAGCTGGTGCTGATGCGTTGCAGCGGCATCCCGCTGCTGATCTCCCTGGCGCAAGTGCTGCTCAATCCGCTGTTGATGATCGGCGCATTGCTGTTGCTGGTGGCAGCCATCGTCGCGGCCGTGCGTGGTTCGCGTCAGGCCTGGTTCTTCCTTGCCGGCTGGACCCCGTTGCTGCTGCTGACCGCCGCGACCAGTGCGCAGGTCAACGGGGCCCTGCCGCAGCTCGACTGGCTCAACGACGCCAGCCTCGCCGGCGGCGCCTTCGAGGCGCTGCTGCTGTCACTGGGCCTGGCCGATCGCGCACTGCGGCTGCGCCAGGACCGTGACGTGGTCCAGGTGCTGGCCGATCACGATCCTCTGACGCACGCGTTGAATCGCCGCGCATGGGGCGAGCGCGCCAACGCAGTACTGGCGGCCGACCAGTCACGTCCGGTCGCGGTACTGTTCCTCGATCTGGATCATTTCAAGTTGCTCAACGACCACCATGGCCACAACACCGGCGACCGCGCCCTGGTCGCGGTGGCCAAGACGCTGGCTGCTGAACTTCGTCCGGGGGATCTGCTGGGGCGCCATGGCGGCGAGGAGTTCGTCGCCATGCTGGACGGCCTCGCCGCCGAGGAGGCCACGCAGGTGGCGACGCGGCTATGCCGCCGCGTCCACCGGCTGGAGATTCCGATCGGCGACGCGAAGCAGATGCTGAGCATCAGCATCGGCGTGGCGCTGCGCCAGCACGGCGACAGCCTGGAGGCCCTGATCGAACGCGCGGACCAGGCCATGTACCGGGCCAAGTTGCATGGCCGCAATCGCGTGTGCCTGGACGATGCCGGCGCGAGGGCGCCACACGCATCGACGCGCCAGCGCCTGCACGTGGTGGAGAAGCGGCGGGACGACCACTGAGTCGATCCCGCATCCGGGCCTGCGGGTCGATCAGGCCAGGCTTCGTGCGGCGTCCACGACATCGGTCTCGCCCGGCAGCACCAGCAGAGCCGCACCCGCTAGCGGCGTGAACGTATCGGCGCCGACCACCCGCCGTAGCGGCGTGGCACCATGGCCTGCCTCGACGATCGCGGTGATCACGCCCTCGCCCACGCCGGCGCTCTTGCGTCCCTCGTCCAGCACCAGGATGCGTTTGGCGGTCCGGGCCTGCGCCGCAATGAAGCCATCGTTGAGCGGCGCCAGCCAGCGCAGATCCACCACGCGCACCTGCCAGCCAAGCTCCTGCTCGATCGTGCGCGCCGCGCGCAGCGCCATCGGTACGCCGTTGCCGAAGGTGAACACGACCAGGTCATTTGCCGCTTCATCGTAGACGCGACCTTCCCCCAGCGTCATCGCCTGATCCGGAGCGGGATAGTCGAATTGCCACTGACCGTCGCCGGATTCGTACAGGTCCTTGGTCATGTACAGCGCGATAGGTTCGAGGAAGGCGCAGACGCGCCCATCGACCTTCGCCAGCGCCATCATCGTGCGCAGCATCATCGCCGCGTCGTCGCCCCGGCTCGAACAACCCACCACCAATCCGGGGATGTCTCGCAACGCGGTGATCGAGTTGTCGTTGTGGAAGTGGCCGCCGAAACCCTTCTGGTAGCCCAGCGAGGCGACGCGCATCACCATCGGGTTGCGGTACTGGTCGTTGGAGAAGAATTGCAGCGACGCCGCCTCGCCGCGAATCTGGTCGCACGCGTTGTGGAAATAGGCGAGGTACTGGATCTCGGGCATTGGCAACATGCCCATGTTCGCGTAACCCTGGGCCAGGCCGAGAATCATGGTTTCGTCCAGCAGCGTGTTGAACACGCGGCTGCCCTTGAACGCCTTGTTCAAACCCTTGGTGACGGTATACACGCCGCCCTTCTGGGCCACGTCCTCGCCAAACAGAAGCGCTTGCGGATACTTGGCCATGAGGTCGTGCAGGGCCTGGCCGATCTGGATGGCCAGATGCCGCGGCGGCAGCTTTTCCGGCAGTTTGGCTTCGCCGCCGAAGACGGCCAGACGCTTTTCCTGATAATCAACACGTCGGGCTTCGGCCTGCACCGCGGCCGGCGTGTACGGCGCGAGCGGCGCCACCACGTCTTCCAGCGAGGTCAGCCGATGGCGTGAATCGGCATCCTCCGCGGCGGCGAAGCAGCGCTTGCGGGTCGCCTCGTAGAGATTCAGCACGTCGTCCTTCGAATACAGGCCCGACTCCAGCGCGATCGCCGCCGAACGCAACAGCGGGTCGGTGGCTTCGACCGCGAACAGCTCCTCGATGCTGCGCCACTCGATCTCGAAGTCGGTGCCGGCATGGCCCATCACGCGCGTGGTCTTGAGATGCAGGAAGGTCGGTCGGCGCGTACGGCGGCAGTGTTCCACCGCGCGCTGGACCTGGGCGTAGCCTTCGGCCAGATCGAGGCCATCGGCAAAGAAGTAATCGAGATTGGCGCGATGCTGGTAATTGTTCGCCACCCAGCCCGAGGGTGTCTTCACCGAGATGCCGATGCCGTTGTCCTCGCACACGAACAGCACCGGTGCGGGCAGCTTCTGGTACGCCGTCCACGCCGCGGTGTTGAACGCGGTCTGCGCGCTGGCATGGTTGCTGGAGGCGTCGCCGAACGAGCAGATGGCGATGCTGTCCTCGGGGATCGGGAGCTGGTGACCGATGCGTCGCGCCTGCTCGATCGCCACCGCCGTGCCGAGCGCCTTGGGCAGATGCGAGGCGATCGTCGAGGTCTGCGGCAAGACCCACAACGGCTTGCTGCCCCACACCTTGTGACGGCCGCCGGACGCCGGGTCGTCCTTGCTGGCGGCAAACGACAACGCCGAATCCATCACCGGATCCATGCCGGGAATCTTGCGGAAGCGCTCGGCCATGAAGCCGCCGGAGCGGTAATGCAGGAAGGCCGGATCGGTATGCCGCGCCAGTCGCGCCACCATGGCGTTGCCCTCGTGGCCGGACGAGCCGATGGTGTAGAACACCTTGTTCTGCACGCGCAGCACGCGCGCCATCAGGTCAAGGTGGCGCGAGATCAGCTGCGACTCGAACAGTTCGCGAAAGGACTTCGCATCCAATGCGCTGCCCGGCAATACCGGCTCCTTGTCGCCCGGCGCCGCACCCGCCTCGCCGTGCCACAACTGCACGAACTCGGTGAAGTTCTGGTCGACGATCTCGGCACGGTTGAAACCCTTGTGGCGAGCGCTGATGGCAAATGGAATGGCAGTCATGGCGGAATTCACGTGGATGTGGACAAGCGGCCGCAACGCGGCCATCAATGGGACGAGACAACCGGCAGGCCGAGGGGCGACGGCGCCAGTGCCCGCAGTGTGGCGGCGCGGGCAAGATCCTTTTCGCGCCCGAAACTTTCAAGCAGTCGGATCTGGTCGTCGATGGATGGCACCGGCACGGCCAGACCATTCACGCCGACCAACACCAGGCGTTGGTAGTGCACCGGCTGCCAGCCACCGTCGGCATGCAGCTCAAGCGCACCCATCACTTCGACGGGCGCGCCGGGAAAACTGAAACGGGCGAAATGCGAGCGGAACAGATGACTGTCGGCCGGCGTGAAGGTGGCTTCGCGTCGCTCCGCCCACACCCCCATCAAGGTGTCGGCATCGGCGCGTGAGGTCAGCACATCAATGTCCGCCGCGCCAGTCTCGGCGCCCAGCAACAACGCGGCGGTGCTGCCGATCAGGCACCACGGATCGACACAATGCACATGCAGATCCGGCACGATCCCGGCCAGCGTGGTGTACAGCGCGGGCGACAGATGACTCATGCGCGACGGCGCTTCCACGCATCGCGACTCTGACCCCACAGATCCGCCACTTCGCCCGGGAAGGGCATCTCGACCCGCTTCAGGATCGTCGAACCCAGCCGGCGCGCGACCGCCTGCGAAGCGTGATTGTCGGGATCGATGCAATGGACCACCTCGGTCCAACCCAGATGGTCAAACGCCCAGTCGATCGCCGCCGCCGAACCTTCACTGGCGTATCCATTGCCCCACGCATCGCGCAACAAGCCCCAGCCGACCTCGGTACCGGGCCAGCCTTCGGGACGCCACGGACCCAGTCGACCGATCCAGCGACCGCTGCTTTTCTCGATCACCGAAAACATCCCGAAACCCTGGATGGCCCATGCACCGGCCATGCAAAGAAACCCGCGCCATGCGGTGGTGCGCGGTTGCGGGCCACCTATGTAGCGCGAACTTTCTTCATCGCCCATCAGCGTGGCCCAGCCCTCGAAGTCCTCCGCCCGGGTCGGGCGCAGGATCAGGCGGTCGGTTTCGACGCGGATATCCGGAACGTGCACGGTGTGTTCCTGAGGTACTACCCGCAACACAGGCTGCGGCGGGCATGCAGATGGGGAGTCAGAACGCGTTGATGCCGGTCAATTCACGCCCCACCACCAGCTCGTGCACTGTCTCGGTGCCTTCGTAGGTGATGACCGATTCCAGGTTCAGCGCATGGCGGATCGCGCTGTGCTCGGTGGTGATGCCGGCGCCGCCGAGGATGTCGCGGCACTGACGCGCGATGTCGATCGCCATGCGGCAGTTGTTCCACTTGGCCAGCGACACCTGGGTCGGCTGCATCTTGCCGGCATCCTTCAGACGGCCCAGCTGCAGTGACAGCAACTGCGCGGTGGTGATGCGACGGGCCATGTCGGCCATCTTCAATTGCACGGCCTGGTTCGAAGCCAGCGGGCGACCGAACAGGATGCGCTCGGCGGTGTAGTCGAGCACTTCCTTCAGACACGCCTGCGCCGCGCCGATCGGGCCCCAGGTGATGCCGTAGCGTGCCTGGGTCAGGCAGCCCAGCGGGCCTTTCAGGCCCTTCACGTTGGGTAGCCGCGCGCTGTCCGGCACGCGCACGTTGTCGAAGAACAGCGCGCTGGTGACCGAGGCGCGCAGGCTCATCTTCTTGTGGATTTCCTGCGCCTTGAAGCCGGCCGTGTCGGTCGGCACCACGAAGCCCTGGATGCCGTCGTCCGTCTGCGCCCACACGATCGCGATGTGCGCCAGGTTGCCGTTGGTGATCCACATCTTGGCGCCATTGATGACCCAGTCGCCGCCATCCTTCTTCGCGTTGGTCTTCATGTTGGCCGGGTCGGAGCCGCCATGCGGTTCGGTCAGGCCGAAGCAGCCGATCACCTCGCCGGCCGACATGCGCGGCAGGTACTGCTTTTTCTGCTCCTCGCTGCCGTAGGCGAAGATCGGGTACATGCACAGCGAACTCTGCACCGAGGCGAAGCTGCGCAGGCCCGAATCGCCGCGTTCCAGCTCCTGGCAGATCAGGCCGTAGCTGACCCCGTTCATGCCGGCGCCACCGTATTCCTCGGGGATCGTGGCGCCAAGCAGGCCCAGTGCCGCGATCTCCGGGATCAGCTCCTTCGGGAAGCGGGCCTGGTCGAAACAGTCGCCGATGATCGGCAGCACGCGTTCGTCGACGAAGCGACCGACGCTGTCCTGCACCATGCGCTCTTCGTCGCTGAGCAGCGAACGGATGTCGTACAGGTCGAGTGGATTCAGACGGACGGCCATGGAGTCTCCGGAAAGCAGCGCGATAAAACCGGTATTGTAGCGCGTGAACGCGGCGCAGGCCGACGCCAGCATCAAGCGCCGATCCACGTTCCTACTTGCCACTCCTGCCGGAATTCCATGCTCAAAGGCGTACTGCTCGGCTTCATGGCGTTTGCCGCCTACGCGTTCAGCGACGCCTTCGTGAAGTCGCTGCGCGGCTCGCTGCCTGCCTACGAAGCCGTGTTCATTGGCGCCACGCTGGGCCTGACCGCGTTGCCGTTCATCAAGAGCCGCGGTGACCGTTGGCGCGATGCACTGGTGGCGCAGCGTCAGGGTCTGTATCTGGTGCGCGCGGGCGCCAGCGCGGTCGGCAGCATCGCTGCCGTGATTGCGTTCACCGCCCTGCCGATGGCCGAGGCATTTGCGCTGATCTTCCTGTTGCCGATCTTTGTCACCATCCTGTCGGTGCTGGTGCTGAAGGAGCCGGTGGGCTGGCGTCGCTGGGCGGCCGTGGTGGCGGGATTCATCGGGGTGCTGGTGGTGCTGCGACCGGGTTTTCGAGTGCTCGGCCTCGGTCACCTTGCCGCCATCATTTGCGGTCTTTCCGGCGCCATTTCGATGATCGCCCTGCGCCTGGCCGGACCAAACGAGAAACGGGTCAGCCTGTTCGGTGCCGGCATCTTCGGCTCCATGCTGGTATCGGGAATCTTGATGCTGGCCAACTTCCATTGGCCCGAGCCCGGCCAGTGGGCGCTGCTGCTCGGCTACGGCCTGCTCTCGGCCCTGGGTTCGGTGCTGCTGATGCTGGCCACCCGGCTGGCACCGGCCAACCACGTGGCACCGACCCAATACAGTCAAATGCTGTGGGCTGTACTGCTGGGTTATGCCGTTTTCCATGACCCGCTGGATTGGCCCATGGCCATTGGCATCGCCATCATTCTTGGCGCCGGCCTGTTCACCTTCGTCCGCGAGGAAAAAGTCACTGCGTGGTGGAAGCGCCTGCGCTTCATCGGATGACGCGCGGGGTCGTGGCCGAGGCGGCTTCCGCTATGCTTCATTCATTCCTGCGAAAACGGGCGACATGAACACCGTCACCTCCGAAACCAAGCCGCCTGCCGACGTACCCGAGCGGGTGACCCAGCGCGACCTGCTGCCGAAGCGCGTCTATCGTTTCCGCGTGCTCGGCATGGGTCTGGCCGCGCTGCCGATTGGTGTCGTCTTGCATGAACACCAGGCGCCGATCGGCAGTTGGCTGTGGGGAATCTTTACCTGCCTGCTGTGGCCCCAGCTCGCCTACTGGAGGGCGCGTCGCAGCCGCAATCGTTTCAATGCCGAGTTGCACAACCTGATGTTCGACTCGGCCATCGCCGGTTCGTGGGCGGCCTTGCTGCACTTCACCGTGCTGCCGGCGGTACTGCTGGTCACCGTGGTCACCGCCGACAAGATCAACACCGGCGTGCGCGGGCTGTGGCGACGCTCATTGCCGGGCCTGCTGCTGGGGATGCTGGTGGCAGGATTGCTGACCGGCTTCGCCTTCGAACCCGAAACCAGCATGCCTGCACTGCTGGCCTGCCTCCCCATCATGTTGATCCATACGCTCAGCGTGAGCCTGGCCAGTTCCCGGCTGGTCCACCGGGTGCAGCAGCAGAATCGTCAGCTCGACGAACTCAGTCGCGTGGACATGCTGACCGGTCTCGACAACCGCAGGGCCTGGCAGCGCAACGCCGACGTCTTGCTGCAGCAGCACCGCACCAGGGGCCAGGCCGCCACCTTGATGATGATCGACGTGGACCGCTTCAAGGACATCAACGACCGGCACGGCCACATTCTTGGCGATGACGTGCTGTGCGGCATTGCCGCCATCCTGCAGCGCCACAACCGAGGCGACGCCCACATTGGCCGCTTCGGCGGCGATGAATTCGCCATTGCGCTACCCGTCGCGCTTGCCGAAGCAATGGCCATTGCCGAGCGCCTCAGGTGTGCCGTGGAAGAGCTGACACTGCCCCAGGCGCCTGAACTGTGCTGCTCGATCAGCCTTGGTCTGGCCGAGGCCGGCGGCGCCGACATCAACCTGCGCCAGTGGATGGAAGCAGCGGATCACGCGCTGTACCGGGCCAAGCAGTCCGGTCGCAACGCGACCGCCCATGCCGACCGACCAATCGCAGTCAACGCCTGATGGCGTGCGGTCCCGAATGAGTCGGTCAGTGACCGGCCCTGAAACCTGTCGATGCGTCCGCTCACACGGTACGCACCAGCGGCCTCATTCGATCTCGCCTCTACCACGACGGCGACGGGAATCACGTACCAGCATGCACAGGCCACCATAGATCACGAACACCGGCCACCATTGCTGCCATGACAACTGCAACAGGAACATCAGTGCCACCATGACCACAGCCGCCGCGGTGAACAGCGAATGCAGCACCTCGCCACCGATCACGCCGGTTTCCCGGTAACGCTCCACCGCATCGAACAACGGCCACGCGGCGCCAATCAGGATGAACCACGCCCACCAGTTTGCATGGTTGAACAGCGGCACCTCGATGCCGAGGTTGCCCAGCAGGAAAAACACGCCAAGGGCGATCACCAGCAAGGCTGGCATCACCTGGTAGCGACGGCGAACAACAGGCCTGGTTTCGTCAGCTGACATGTTCATGACTCCCTTGAGATACCTTCAGCATAGGCTGCGGTGTACGGGGGAGCCAGTGACAAGCGTCATTCACCTGAGCTGCAATCTGCTCACCGGTTGCTCACCCCGTGCGGCACATGACCGGTAGCCACATGCTTGCGTGCGGACTCGACGTTGGCGGGGGAATCGTCGAAGAAAATGTCGGCGCCGAAGGCATCCAGGAACGGCCCCTTGTCGCGCCCACCGAGGAACAGGGCCTCGTCGATGCGTACGCCCCACTTGCGCAACGTGAGGATCACGCGCTTGTGCGCGGGTGCGGAACGGGCGGTGACCAGGGCGGTGCGAATCGGTGAATCCTCGGCGGGGAATGCGGTTTGCAGCCGGTGCAAGGCGGTGAGGAAACCCCGGAACGGACCCACCGACAGCGGCTCGGCGGCATGTTCGGTTTCGCTGCGATGAAAGGCGTCCAGGCCTTCCTCGCGCGAAACGCGCTCCCCTTCGTCGCCAAAAAGCACCGCATCGCCGTCGAAGGCGATGCGCAACTGTTCGCTGGCACGAGGTGGCGCCGTGCTGGGCAGGATGGTCGCCGCCGCCACGCCGGCCGCCAGTGCGCGACCCACATCCTCGGCATTGGCAGACAGGAAAAGATCGGCCATGAACGGCGCGATGTAATCGGACGTCGGCGCGCCACTGGTAAAGGCGGCGCGGCTGATTTGCAGGCCGTAATGCTGGATCGCATTGAAGATGCGCAGACCCGTATCGCCGGAATTGCGTGACAACAGGATGACCTCGACCGGTGGCACATCCCCCGCCAGCCGGTTCAGGCCCAGCAGCTTTTGCACCAGCGGGAAGGCCACGCCGGGCTTCAGGATTTCGTCTTCGTGTTCGATCTGGAACGCGCGGTAGGCATCCAGCCCGTCGCGCTCGAACAAGGCGTGGCTGTCACCGAGGTCGAACAAGGCGCGCGAGGAAATGGCGACGACCAGACGGTTGTCGGTGGTGGAGGTGGCGTCGTGGGCGTCGCTGGACGGCGTGGTCATGATGGATGGCGTCGTGGGAAGGATTCAATGTAGCAAAGGCCTTGCGTTTGTGGCTTTGGTCGGAGGCGTGCCCCCATCCGGCCTGTCGGCCACCTTCCCCTGCTTGCGGGGGAAGGGCATGCGCGAACGCTCACGTCTGTCGGCACAGAGGCCAGTGCGAAAGACCCCCTCGCGTGCCTTCCCCGCGCGCGGCGGAAGGTGGCCGAAGGCCGGATGGGGGCGCGTGCTACTCCGCTGCAAACTGCTCATCAAGAATGCGCTGTTCCAGATTGTGCTCCGGATCGAACAGCAACCTTACTCCCTGATCGCCGGATTGGCGGATCGCCACGGTGCGCACGTCGCGCACCTCGTGGAAATCGGCGGTGGCGCTGACCGGTCGCTTGTCGGGATCGAGCACCCGCAGGATCACCTCGGTGCGGTGCGGCAGTATGGCTCCGCGCCAGCGGCGCGGACGGAACGGGCTGATCGGGGTGAGCGCAAGCACGTTCGCGTCCAGCGGCAGAATCGGGCCGTGTGCGGACAGGTTGTAGGCTGTCGAGCCGGCAGGTGTCGACACCAGCACGCCATCGCAAACCAGGGTCGCCAACTTCACGTCATCGTTGAGCTGCACCTCCAGATGCGCCGCCTGGTTGCTCTGGCGCAACAGCGAGACCTCGTTGAAGGCGAGCCGGGCATGTTCCACGCCGGCTGCATCGGTGACATGCATCTGCAAGGGAAACAGCGAGGCCGTGTGGGCCCGGGCGATCCGCTCGGTCAGGCCTTCCAGGCGATGCTTGTTCATCAGAAACCCGACCCGGCCCAGCTTCATGCCGTACACCGGCAACTCCAGCGCGCGGTACCCGTGCAAGGTGCGCAGCATGAAGCCGTCGCCGCCGAGTGCCACGATCAACTCGGCCTGCTCGACCGGCACGTCGCCATAGCGTTCGACCAGCTTGCGCCGTGCCTGCTGGGCAACGGGAGTGTCGCTGGCAACAAAAGCAAAGCGCATGGGAACTCCGGCTTGGCGGAAAGTGAGCCAAGAGTACGACAGAGCGTCTTGGCTCACTATTTTTGGGGCGTTTGTGGGGTCACACGCTACGAGGAACCCTCACACAAGACCTCCCCCAAGGAATCCCTCAAACCGGCACCTGCGCCAACTGCGCCAACCGGCGAACCGCGACCGAGGCGATCGGGTAGTCCGCATTCTGGGTGAGGATTTCCGCCAGCATGCTGCGGGTGTGCTGCAGAGTGGCGTCGTCGCGCTGCAGCCATGCCTGCACCGGCGAGAGACCCGCCGGCGCATCCGCCATGGCAAGCACCTGCAGCGCCAGCGCGCGGTGCTGGTGGTTGAGCTCATCCAGCAACGAGCCGCGTGCCTGCGCATGCCAATGACCGTCGACCGGCAGGGCCTCGATCTGTCCGCGCAACCATTCCAGGTCCAGTGCCTCGCCCAGCTCGAAGAACACGCGCGCGACCTTGTCCATGGACTGGCCGCTTTGCTGCGATACCTCGACCATGTCCAGCGCGGCACGCAGGTCCGGCATGCGGGCCAGCCGCAGGCCCAACTCGGCAGGCATGCCCAAGCCCTCCCATTTCTCCTGGGTGCAGGAGAAGTCGCCCTTGCCGGTCGGCGTGAGAACCTCAGGCAGCACATTTCGCAGCGCGGAGACGCCCTCCTGGTAACGTGCGACGTTCTCGGCAATGTCGAGCGAACCGGCCGGACGATTGAGCAACCAGCGGGTCATGTGTCGCAGCAGTGACCAGATCTGCTTCACGGCATCGATCTGGGTGTCTTCGGCGACCTTGCTGTCCATCGCCTCGATCATCGACCAGAGCTGGCGTGCATCGAGGATCTCGCGTGCCGCCGTGTAGGCCTTGGCGATCGCCGCCGGCCCCTTTCCGGTGTCTTCCTGCATGCGCATCATGAAGGTGGCGCCCATGCGGTTGATCGTCGAGTTGGTCACCGCCGTGGCGATGATTTCGCGTTTCAGGCGGTGCCGCTGCATGTGCTCTGCATATTTTTCATGCAGCGGCACCGGGAAGTAGCGCACCAGTTCCTTCGACAGGTAGGGATCTTCCGGCACGTCCGAATCCAGCAGTTGCTGGTACAGGCGCATCTTGTCGTAGGACAACAGCACCGCCAGCTCCGGCCGGGTCAGGCCGATGCCACGCGATTTGCGCTCGGACAGTTCGGCATCGGACGGCAGGTTTTCCACCTGACGATCCAGCGAACCTTCGGCCTCAAGCGTGCGGATGAAGTGCGCCATCGAGCCGATGCGACCGACCGACTGATGCTCCATCAGCGTGATCGCCTGATTCTGGCGATAGTTGTCCCACAGCACCAGTTCGGCGACCTCGTCGGTCATCGACGCCAGTTGCGCGTTGCGGGCCTCGTCTGTCAGCTCGCCGCGCTGTACCGCATCGTTTAGCAGGATCTTGATGTTCACCTCGTGATCGGAGGTATCCACGCCGGCGGAGTTGTCGATGAAGTCGGTATTCAGCAGCACACCCTTCTGGGCCGCCTCGATGCGACCCTTCTGGGTCATGCCGAGGTTGCCGCCTTCGCCGACGATCTTGCAACGAAGCTCGCCGCCATCGACGCGCAGCGCGTTGTTGGCGCGATCGCCCACGTCGGCATGCGTCTCGGCGGAGGATTTCACGTAGGTGCCGATGCCGCCGTTCCACAGCAGGTCCACCGGTGCCTTCAGGATTGCGCTCAGCAACTCGTTCGGCGCCAGGTGCTCGACGTCGGCCTTCAGGCCCAAAACCTCCCGTACCTCGGGCGAGATCGGAATCGACTTGGCGCTGCGCGGATAGACACCGCCACCGGCCGAAATCAACGACTTGTCGTAATCATCCCAGCTCGATCGCGGGAGCTTGAACAGCCGTTCGCGCTCGGCAAACGTGCTTGCCGCATCGGGATTCGGATCGAGGAACACATGGCGATGGTCGAACGCTGCCACCAGGCGGGTGTGCTTTGAAAGCAACATGCCGTTGCCGAACACGTCGCCGGACATGTCGCCGATGCCGACGCAGGTGAAGTCCTGGCTCTGGCAGTCGCGATTGAGCGCACGGAAATGCCGCTTCACCGATTCCCAACCACCACGAGCCGTGATGCCCATGCCCTTGTGGTCGTAACCGTGCGAACCACCGGAGGCAAATGCATCGCCGAGCCAGTAGTTGTGCTCGATCGAAATGGCGTTGGCGATGTCGGAGAATTTCGCCGTGCCCTTGTCGGCGGCCACCACCAGGTAGGGGTCGTCGGCGTCGTGACGCACCACGTCGGCGGGATGCACCACCTTGCCGTCGACCAGGTTGTCGGTGATGTCCAGCATGCCGTTGATGAACATCTTGTAGCAGGCGATACCTTCGGCCTGCACCGCATCGCGATCGCCATCGGTCGGCGACTTCTTGACGAAGAAGCCGCCCTTGGAGCCGACCGGCACGATCACCGTGTTCTTCACCATCTGTGCCTTCACCAGGCCCAGCACCTCGGTGCGGAAATCCTCGCGCCGGTCGGACCAGCGCAATCCGCCGCGTGCCACCGCACCGAAGCGCAGATGGATGCCTTCCACGCGCGGCGCACACACCCAGATCTCGCGATACGGGATCGGCTTTGGCAGCTCCGCCACCTGGTGCGAATCGATCTTGTAGCTGATGTACGAGCGATACGCGCCATCCCAACGCTGGAAGAAGCTGGTGCGCAAGGTGGCACGGATCAGGCCGACGAAACTGCGCAGGATGCGATCTTCGTCGAGGCTGGCGACGTTCTCCAGCAGGATGTTGATGACCGCCTCGACCACGCCGATCTGTTCCGCGCGCGGGCGCGACAGCGCGGCGCCGAGGTCGTCGATCAGGGCGGGCCACGCCGCCAGCACGTTTGCCGGAATCAGGGTTTGCATCTCGACCGCGAGGGTGGCGCCGGCGTCCTTGAGTTCATCCGCCGACCAGGCCTCGCGGTGCGGATCGAACCTGGCCAGGAACAACTCCACCAGCAGGCCGGCAATCGCGGGATAGCGGCACAGGGTCTCTTCCATGTACGCCTGCGAGAACGTGACCCCGGTCTGCAGCAGGTACTTCGAATAGCCGCGCAGCATCGCGATCTGGCGCCAGCTCAACTTGGCGCCGAGCACGAGCCGGTTGAAGCCGTCGTTTTCGGCGTTGCCGCGCCAGATCTGCTCGAAGGCATCCTCGAACAGGGCACCGACCTGCTCGACGCTGAAGGCCAGCTTGCCCACCGGCTGCACGTCGAAATCCTGGATCCACAGTGCGGCGTCGCCGGCTACCTCGTAGACATGTTCGGTGAGCACGCGCAGGCCGAGGTTTTCCAGCTGCGGCAATACCTCGGACAGGGCAATGTCACCGCCGGAACGGTAGACCTTGAAGCGCAACGTTTCCGGATTCTGCGGCGGGTGATAGAAGGACATGCGCAACGCGTTGTCGCCCGCCAGTTGGGACAACTGATGGATGTCTTCGGCGGCCACGCCCGGACTCACGTCCTCGACGTAGCCGGCCGGCAGCGACTTGGCGTAGCGGTTGGCCAGCACCACGCCCTCGTGGTCGCCGCGCAGGTGCACCAGGGCATCGCGCACCTCGTCGTGCCAGTTGCGCACGATGGCGGCGACGCCCTGCTCCAGCTCGGCCAGATCGTAGGCCGGCTGATCGCCGATCTTCGGACGCATCACGATGGTCAGCCGGGCCAGCGCCGACTCACCCATCTCCACCGAGGAGTCGCTCTGCACCGCATGCAACGCCATGCCAAGCAGGCTCTCGATGCGCTCGCGCACCGACGTGTTGAAGCGGTCGCGCGGCACGAACACCATGCAGGTGAAGAAGCGGCCGTAGCGATCGCGGCGCACGAACAGTCGCGTGCGCGCGCGCTGGCGCAGCTCGAGTATGCCCATCGAGGTGTTGAACAATTCATCCTCGGTGCCTTGCAACAGTTCCTCGCGCGGCAGGGTCTCCAGGATGTGGCGCAACGACTTGCCGGAATAGGAGTCGCGCTTGAGGCCGGAGCGCGCCATCACCGCCTCCACCTTGTGCCGGACCAGCGGCACGTCCTGCGGACGGGTCATGTAGGAGCTGGAGGTGAACAGGCCCAGGAACCGCTGCTCGGCAACCGCCCTGCCATCGGCGCCGAAGCGCAACACGCCGATGTAATCCATGTAGCCCGGGCGATGCACGTGCGAGCGCGCATTGGTCTTGGTCAGGATGATCGCGTCGGTGGCGCCGGATTGCGGCAACTCGCTGGCCGCCAGCGAACGCAACGAGCGTGGCGCGAGCGAGCGATCGGTCTTGCGCAAGATACCCAGACCCGACGCCTCCAGCGAGCGCAGCACGCGATCGCCATCGGCATCGACCACTTCGTATTCGCGATAGCCCAGGAAGGTGAAGTTGTCGTCCGCCAGCCAGCGCATGAAATCGGACGCCTCCTGCACCGAAGCCTCATCCAGCGGCATCGATCGTTTCGGCAGGTCTTCGGCAATCGCCAGTGCGCTGTCGCGCATGGCGCTCCAGTCGCTGACCGCCGCACGCGCATCCTCGAGCGCCTCTTCGACGCGGGCCTTCAACTGCTCCTGTTCCGCCGCATCGGCGGTACGATCGATCTCGAAATGCATCACGGATTCGGCACGGCCTGCCGCATCGCCCATGCTCTGCAGGATGCCGTCGGCGTCACGCGAAACCGCGACCACCGGGTGGATCACCGCGTGGATCTGCAGGCTGGTCGAGACAATCATGCTCACCGTGTCGATCAGGAACGGCATGTCATCGGTAACGATCTGCAGCAGGCTGCGCCCGGCATGAAGATCGGCGGGATTCAGCACGCGCACCAGGGCGCGCCCGGCCGGGCGCTTCTGCATGAACTCCAGCAGCCCACCCACCAGTGCCGCCCATTGCATGGGCGTGTGCAGGTGGATGTCAGCGCCACCAACGCGGGCAAAGAATGCGGTGCAAAACACCTCCGCCTGAGCGAGCCGCTGGGGCGACAAACCGCCCTTCTTCAGCTCGGCAAGCACAATGGAAGGAAGGGAATGGTCGTTTGCCGCAAGGGTCGCATTCATGGCATCTGCTGGTCAGTGGAGACGAAAGATTGAATGAGGTAACAAAGCCTCGGAAGGATACGCCGCGGCATCACTTGAATCCAGTTGTGGCGCGGAGTTCACCATGCCCTCGCGCATGGTTGAGCACACTTCTGCGACACGGTCCATTGGCACCATGCCAGGAATGGATGAAGTCGATGCGAACTCGAACGTGATCATCCTGGAACCTGGCCCTGCCGATGGCCGGAGCCCGACGCGGCAGTTGGCGGCAAGCCATCGATAAAATGTATACTGCCCAGTCCAGTATGATCGACAAGCCATGCTGCCACAGCGTTTTGCATACAAACGGCATGCGTCCGACGACGTGTGCGGCCCGCTCCATGACCAACTTCCGACACGCGACACCCCGGACGCCATGCAGTATTCCTGTTCAGTTGTGGCTTCGCGCCCGGTATTTCCGAATTCCCCGACAAGAAACACGCTTCAAGCAAGTTCCGGAGTCCCCACCCCATGAAGTCCTCGTTATTGCGCGCATCCTTGCTGTGCCTGAGCCTGTTTGCCCTGGCCGCCTGCGGCAAGGGCAAACAAGACGGTCCGCCGAAGGCACCGCCGCCAGAAGTCGGCGTGATCACGGTGCAGCCGCAGAGTTCTCCGCTGACGCGGGATCTGGTCGGGCGCCTGTCCGCTTTCCGCAGCGCGGACGTGCGCGCGCGAGTGCCGGGCGTCGTGCTCAAGCGAGATTACGAGGAGGGCTCTGACGTCAAACAGGGCCAGCTTCTCTTCCAGATTGATCCGGCACCGCTGAAGGCTGCGCTGAATGCCGCGAAAGCATCGCTGGCCCAGGCCGAGGCCACCCATACCAACAACAAGGTCACCGCGCAGCGCGTGCGCGAGCTGGCGCCGAAAGGCTATGTGTCGAAGGCTGACCTGGACAACGCCCTGGCGGCCGAACGCAGCAGTGCCGCCGCGGTGCAAGCCGCCCGCGCCAACGTGGAAACGGCGCGCATCAACCTCGGCTACGCCAACGTCACCGCACCGATTGCAGGCCGTGCCGGTCAGCAACAGGTCACCGAGGGCGCCCTGGTCGGCAATGGCAGCGCAACCCTGCTCACCACCATCGAACAGATCGATCCGCTCTACGTCAACTTCACCTTGAGTGTGGACGCGCTGGAGCAGATGCGTCAGGCCCAGCAGAGCGGCAAAGTCACGCTCGCCGGCCAGGACAAGGCCAGCGTACGCATTGCCATGTCCGATGGCAGTGCCTATGCCGAACCCGGGGTGGTGGATTTCTCTGCAGCCACCGTCAACCCCGCCACCGGCTCGGTCGACCTGCGAGCCACCGTGCCCAACCCGCAGCACAAATTGTTGCCGGGCATGTATGTGACCCTGCAGGCCAACCTGGGCCAGCAGCACGAGGTATTCCTCATCCCGCAGCAGGCCGTGCAGCGCGATACGGACGGAGCCTACGTGATGACGGTAGGTGCCGACGGCAAGGCCGTGCGCAAGGACGTCACCACCGCTGACCAGAAAGGTGGCGACTGGGTGGTGACCAGCGGACTCAAGGCGGGCGACAAGGTGGTGGTCTCCGGCATCCAGAACGTGAAGGATGGCGAACCCGCCAAGGCCAGCCCGTGGCATCGTCAGCCCGCCGCAGGGTCATCTTCGGCAAAGGCGAAGCCCCACGCGCCGAACGGCAAGTAACGGAGCGCAGACCATGCCGACTTTCTTCATCGATCGCCCGGTCTTCGCCTGGGTGGTTGCCATCCTGATTTCGCTGGGCGGTGTGCTGGCCATCCTGAACCTGGGCGTGGAGTCGTATCCGGATATTGCGCCACCCTCGGTCACCGTGAGTGCCACCTACCCCGGTGCCAGCGCCGACACCACCGAGAAAACCGTCACCCAGGTGATCGAGCAGCAGCTCACCGGCATCGACCACCTGCTGTACTTCAGCTCGTCATCCAGCGCCAGCGGCCGCGCCAACATCACGCTCACCTTCGAGAATGGCACCGACCCCGACATCGCCCAGGTCCAGGTACAGAACAAGGTGGCACTGGCCACGCCGCGCCTGCCCTCCGAAGTCACCCAGCAGGGCGTGGTGGTAGCCAAGGCCAACACCGGCTTCCTGATGGTGGTGGCGTTGAAATCGGAGAACCCGGGCATCGATCGCGACCGTCTCAACGATATCGTGGCCTCGCAGGTACTCGACCAGATTTCCCGCGTGCCGGGCGTCGGCAGCACGCGGCAATTCGGCGCCGAATACGCCATGCGGATCTGGTTGAATCCGGACAAGCTGCATGGCTACAACCTGTCCGCCAGCCAGGTGCTGGACGCGATCAGGTCGCAGAACGTGCAGTTCGCCGCCGGCTCGGTGGGCGCCGATCCCGCCGTACCGGGCCAGGGCTTCACGGCCACGGTATCCACCGAGGGACGCTTCACCACGCCACAGCAGTTCGCGAACATCATCCTGCGCGCGAACGCGGACGGCACCATCGTCAAACTGGGTGACGTGGCGCGGATCAGCTTCGGCCCGCAGGGCTACGGTTTCAACACCGAATACGACGGCAACCCGATCGGCGCCTTCGCGATCCAGCTGCTGCCCGGCGCGAACGCACTGAACGTGGCCAAGGCCGTGCGCTCCAAGATGGACGCCCTGGCACCCAGCTTTCCGCAAGGCGTGAGCTGGTTCAGCCCGTATGACAGCACGACCTTCGTCACTCTCTCGATCAACGAGGTGGTGCATACGCTAATCGAGGCGATCATCCTGGTGTTCCTGGTGATGCTGCTGTTCCTGCAGAACTTCCGCGCCACGATCATTCCCACCCTGGTCATCCCGGTCGCGTTGCTCGGCACCTTCCTGGGCATGCTGCTGCTCGGATTCACCATCAACCAGCTCACACTGTTCGGCATGGTGCTCGCGATCGGCATCGTAGTGGACGACGCGATCGTGGTGATCGAGAACGTCGAACGCATCATGACCGAGGAAAAGCTCTCGCCGAGAGACGCCACGCGCAAGGCCATGGGCCAGATCACCGGCGCGGTGGTGGCGATGACGGTCGTGCTGGCCGCGGTGTTCATCCCGTCCGCATTGCAGCCGGGTGCGTCGGGCATCATCTACAAGCAGTTCGCGCTGACGATCGCCATTTCGATGGGCTTCTCGGCCGTCCTCGCGCTGTCGTTCACTCCGGCACTGTGCGCCAGTTTCCTGCAGCCGGAGCACGAGAAGAAAAAGAACATCCTGTTCCGCAAGTTCAACCAGTTCTTCGCCTGGAGCACCAAGACCTATACCGGCCATGTCGGCGGAGCGATCAGCCATGCGCCGCGCTGGATGGTCGCGTTCGTGCTGGTGGCCATCCTGGGTGGCTTTCTCTACACCCGCCTGCCCGGCAGCTTCCTGCCGGAGGAGGACCAAGGTTATGCCCTGTCGGTGGTGCAGTTGCCACCTGGTGCCACCAAGCAGCGCACCGGCGAAGTCATGGAGCAGATGCGCGGGATACTGGACAAGGATCCCGCGGTGGCTGGCGTGATGCAGATCACCGGCTTCAGTTTCATCGGCTCCGGCGAGAACACCGGCATGGCCTTCATCAAGCTCAAGGACTGGGCCAAACGCGATGTCACTGCCAGCGAGTTCATCGAGCGCGCCAATCAAGAGCTGCGCCAGATCCACGACGCGCGCATCTTCGTCAACAACATTCCCACCATACGGGGCCTGGGCCAGTTCGGCGGCTTCGACATGTACTTGCAGGATCGCAGTGGCGCCGGGCGCGAAGCACTCACCAACGCACGCAATACGCTGATGGCCAAGGCCGGCGAAAACGACAAGCTTGCCGGCGTGCGCCCCAACTCGCTGGAGGATGCGCCGCAACTGCACCTGGACGTGGACCGCGTGCAGGCGCAGTCGATGGGTCTGTCGGTGGGTGATATCTACAATGCAGTCGGGCTGATGCTGGCGCCGGTTTACGTCAACGATTTCACCTACGGCGGCCGCATCAAACGCGTCATCATGCAGGCGGACGCGAAATATCGCATGGGGCCCGATGCGCTCCAGCACATCTTCTCGCCCAGCTCAAAAACCAACAGTGACGGCACGCCGCAAATGATCCCCCTGTCCAACGTGGTGCATGCCACCTGGGACGTGTCCTCTCCGTCATTGACCCGCTACAACGGTTACTCGGCTGTGGAAATTGTCGGCTCGCCGGCACCGGGACATGCCTCCGGCGAGGCGATGACCGAGATGGAGAAGCTGGTTCAGAACGACCTGCCCAAGGGCTTCGGTTACGACTGGACCGGGCAGTCGTACCAGGAGATCCTGTCGGGCAATGCAGCCACCCTGCTGATGGTGTTGTCGATCGTCATCGTGTTCCTGGCCCTGGCGGCGTTGTACGAGAGCTGGTCGATACCCGTGGCGGTCTTGCTGGTGGTGCCGCTGGGTCTGCTCGGCGTGGTGATATTCACCTTGCTTCGCGGCCTGCCTGACGACATCTATTTCAAGATCGGCCTGATCACGGTGATCGGCCTGGCAGCGAAAAACGCGATCCTGATCGTGGAGTTCGCGGTGGCCGAACAGAAGGCTGGGCGCACCCTGCGCCAAGCCACGATTGATGCAGCCCGACTGCGCCTGCGCCCGATCCTGATGACCTCGCTGGCCTTCATCTTTGGCGTGTTTCCGCTATTCATCTCCACCGGCGCAGGCGCCAATGCGCGCCACGCCATCGGCACCGGCGTGATCGGCGGCATGCTGTTCGCCACCTTCCTCGGCGTGCTGCTGATCCCGGTGTTCTACGTTGTCGTGCGCCGCCTGCTCGGCGACAAACTCGACGGCGATGACACGCCATCTGCAGAACGCACGTCCGGCGGCATGCAGCCGTTTGACTCCGACCCACGACGGGGGGTGTGAGGTCAGGAGTGAGTGGAGAGGAGTGAGGAGTGAGAGAAGGCAAACCCCGAACTCATTGCTCGGCGACAGAACAAAAAGGCCCCGACACATGCCGGGGCCTTTTTGCTTGGGCCGTCATTCCAGCGAAAGCTGGAATCCCGTGTCTTGCTAGTACCGAGCACGGGAGGCGCTGGATCCCGGCTTTCGCTGGGATGACGGTCTCTGCTGTTATGAATGAGGAGTGAGGAGTGAGGAGTGAGAGAAGGCAAGCGCCGACCTCATTGCTCGCCGCCAGAACAAAAAGGCCCCGACGCATGCCGGGGCCTTTTGCTTGGGCCGTCTTTCCAGCAAAAGCTGGAATCCCGTGTCTTGCAAGTACCGAGCGCGGGAGGCGCTGGATCCCGGCTTTCGCTGGGATGACGGTCTCTGCTGTTATGGAGAGGCCTGAGCGAGCCTCCTCTCACTCCTCACTCCTCTCCACTCACTCCTCGCTCGTCAACGCAATCCAGTCTCCGCCCGCGCAATCACCAATCGCTGGATCTCACTGGTGCCTTCGTAGATCTCGGTGATCTTGGCATCGCGGAAGTAGCGCTCCAGCGGCATCTCCTTGGAATAGCCCATGCCGCCGTGGATCTGCACGGCCTGGTGGCTGATCCACATCGCCGCCTCCGACGCAGTGAGCTTGGCCACCGCGGCCTCGGTGCCGAAGCGCCCGCCGTTGCGCTCCGCCTCGCCCTTGGCCCAGGCGGCACGCAGCGTCAGCAGGGTCGCCGCATCCAGCTTGCATTTCATGTCCGCAATCTTGGACTGGGTCATCTGGAACGTGCCGATCGGGTGGCCGAACGCCTTGCGGTCGCGCGACCACTGCAGCGTGGCCTCGTAGGCGGCACGCGCGATGCCCACCGCCTGCGACGCGATGCCGATGCGGCCCGCATCGAGCACGCCCATCGCGATCGAGAAGCCCTTGCCTTCTGCGCCGAGCAGGTTTTCCCTCGGCAGTACGTAATCGGTGAACTCGATCTCGCAGGTCGCCGACGCCCGGATGCCGAGCTTGGGCTCGGTTTTGCCGGCATGGAAGCCGGGCAGCTGCGTATCGACGATGAAAGCCGACACACCCTTGGCACCGATGCCCGGCGTGGTGATCGCAAACAGCACGATGTAACGCGCCACCGGGCCGGAGGTGATCCAGCTTTTCTTGCCGTTGATCACCCAGTTGCCGTCGGCATTCTTCGTGGCGCGCGTATGCATGGCCGAAGCATCGGAGCCGGACTGCGGCTCGGTCAGCGCATAGGCGCCAATCGCCTCGCCGGTGGCGATCGCACGCACGTACAGCTGCTTCTGCTCCTCGGTGCCGTGCTTGAGGATGCCGTTGCAGAACAACGAATTGTTGACCGACATGATGGTCGAGGTGGCGGCATCGGCAGCGGCAATTTCCATGACCGCCAGCGCATAGGCGATCGAATCCATGCCGGCCCCGCCATACTCCTCCGGCACCTCGATCCCCATCAAGCCAAGCTGGCCCATCTCGCGAATGTTGTCGAGTGGAAACTCGCCCCTGGCGTCAAGCTCAGCCGCCACCGGCGCGATGCGCTTCTGCGCAAAGTCACGGGCGATCGACTGGATCGACAGCTGGTCTTCTGTAAAGCTGAAATCCATGGGAGGTCCTGCATGGTGAAAGCCCACCATTTTAACCGCGAAGAGACGGTGATCGGGCATGAGCGACACCAGATCACCTGGTGCGATGGTGCTTGACGCCCCGGCAATCCGCGCCTAGCCTATACATCTTTATATCGCGATACAGGGATAAGGATGGATCTGGCCACTGCCTCAAGCGTGCTCCGGCTGCTGGCTGACCCTACGCGCGTTCGCCTGCTGGCCTTGCTCGAGCACGAGGAGCTGACCGTGGCCGAGCTCGCCGCCGTGCTGCATCTGGCGCAGCCGCGTGTCTCGACCCACTTGGCCAAGCTGAAGGAGGCTGGCCTGGTTCGCGATCGCCGCGCCGGGGTGTCGGCCTACTACCGCGCCAACAACGAAGGTGACGAAGCACAGCACGGCCTGCTCACTTCGCTGCGCGCCAGCATCGACGATGCCCTGCTGCGCGAGGACGCCGCACGCCTCCCCGCGGTGCTGGCCAACCGTGCCCGCGAAGAGGGCTGGGCCGACACGGTGGCCGGCGACATGGAACGCCACTACTCGCCCGGCCGCACCTGGGAGACGCTGGCGCGCTCGCTGCTGCAACTGCTGGAAACCGGCGACGTGCTCGACATCGCCTCCGGCGACGGCATCACGGCCGAACTGCTGGCACCGCACGCACACTCCATCGTCTGTGTCGACTCCAGCGAGCGCGTGGTCGAAGCCGCCGCCAAGCGGCTGAAGGCCTTCACCAACGTACGCGTGCTGCAGGGCGACATGCACGCACTTGAGCTGGGCGAGCAACGCTTCGACCTGGTGCTGATGCTGCACGCGCTCACCTATGCGGAGCATCCCGCGCAGGCCGTTGCCGAGGCCGCCCGTGTGCTTCGCCCGGGCGGTCGCTTGTTGGCGGTTACCCTGGGACGGCATGACCACCGCGCCGTGGTGGAACCTTTCGACCATCGCAACCTCGGTTTCAGCGGTACGCAGCTGGATGGTTACGCGCGCGGTGCAGGGCTGCAGGTACTGAGCTGCAACCGGCTCAGCCGCGAGCGCAAGGCGCCGCATTTCGAAGTGATCAGCCTGCTGGCCCGCAAGCCCGCTTGAACACGTGTTTCCTGAAAGGACGTTGCAATGAGTACCCTGCCCTGGCTCCACCCCGATCGCGTCGACCTGCTTGAACGGCAACTGCGCCAACGCATCCTGATTCTTGACGGCGCCATGGGCACGATGCTGCAGTCGCATGACCTGGACGAACAGGGCTTTCGCGGCGAGCGATTCGAACATGGCCATGACGGGCGTGCCCACGATCACGCGGGCGACTGTGACCTGAAGGGCAACAACGACCTGCTCTCGCTGACCCGGCCCGAGATCATCCGTGGTGTGCACGACGCCTACCTGGAAGCCGGCGCCGACCTGGTCGAGACCAACACCTTCAACTCGACCCGCATCAGCCAGGCCGATTACCAACTGCAGCATCTGGCTGGCGAACTGAATCTGGAAGGCGCCCGGCTTGCCCGCGCCGCCTGCGACGCGATGACGGCCCGCACGCCGGACCAACCCCGCTTCGTGATCGGCGTGCTCGGCCCCACCAGCCGTACCGCTTCGTTGTCACCCGACGTCAACGACCCCGGCTTCCGCAACGTGACCTTCGGGGAACTGGTGGAAAACTACACCGAATCGGCCAACGGCCTGATCGACGGCGGCGCCGACGTACTGATGGTCGAGACCATTTTCGACACGCTCAACGCGAAGGCGGCATTGTTCGCGCTGAGCGAACTGTTCCACCAGCGCGGCGCACGCCTGCCGGTGATGATTTCCGGCACGATCACCGATCGCTCCGGCCGCACGCTGTCCGGCCAGACCGCCGAGGCCTTCTATTACTCCGTGCGCCACGCGCAGCCCTTGTCGGTTGGATTCAACTGTGCGCTGGGCGCCGAAGACCTGCGCCCGCACATCCAGACCCTGGCCGGCCTGGCCGATTGCCTGGTCAGCACGCACCCCAACGCCGGCCTGCCCAATGCGTTCGCCGAATACGACGAGACGCCCGAACAGATGGCCAGCGTGATCGCCAGCTTTGCCCGCGACGGCCTGCTCAACCTGGTCGGTGGTTGCTGCGGCACCACGCCGGCGCATATCCAGGCCATCGCCGATGCGGTGCGCGACTATCCGCCGCGCGCTCTGCCCTCCTCCCTTGCAGCAGAGGCCGCCTGAGATGACTCGCCGCA
Source organism: Rhodanobacter sp. G2-10 (assembly GCF_055809185.1). Lineage (NCBI taxonomy): Bacteria > Pseudomonadati > Pseudomonadota > Gammaproteobacteria > Lysobacterales > Rhodanobacteraceae > Rhodanobacter > Rhodanobacter sp. G2-10. Next base: position 2,146,623 of record NZ_CM147900.1, read on the forward strand.
CCCGCCTGTCTGGCCTGGAACCGCTGGTCATCACGCCCGACCTGTTGTTCATCAACGTGGGCGAGCGCACCAATGTCACCGGCTCGGCCCAATTCAAGAAGCTGATCAAGGAAGACCGCTACGATGAAGCGGTCGAGGTCGCCCGCCAGCAGGTGGCCAACGGCGCCCAGATCATCGACATCAACATGGATGAAGGCCTGATCGATTCCGAAGCGGCGATGACCCGCTTCGTCAACCTGATCTCGTCCGAACCGGACATCGCCCGCGTGCCGTTCATGATCGACTCGTCCAAATGGAGCGTGATCGAGGCCGGCCTGCGCTGCCTGCAAGGCAAGGGCATCGTCAATTCGATCTCCATGAAGGAAGGCGAAGCAGAGTTTCTCGAACACGCACGCAAGGTGCGCCAGTACGGCGCCGCCGCCGTGGTGATGGCGTTCGACGAGGAAGGTCAGGCAGACACGGTCGAGCGCAAGGTCGCGATCTGCGAGCGAGCCTACAAGCTGCTTACGCAAACGCTGGACTTCCCGCCCGAGGACATCATCTTCGACCCCAACATCTTCGCCATCGCCACCGGCATCGAGGAACACAACAACTACGCCGTGGATTTCATCGAAGCTGCGCGGGAGTTGAAGAAGCGTTTCCCCGATTGCCACATCTCCGGCGGCGTCTCCAACGTGTCGTTCTCGTTCCGCGGCAACAACATCGTGCGCGAGGCGATCCACTCGGTCTTCCTGTACCACGCGATCCGCGCCGGCATGGACATGGGGATCGTCAACGCCGGCGCATTGACGATCATGGACGACATCGACCCGCCATTGCGCGAGCGCGTCGAGGACGTGGTGCTGAACCGCCGCGAGGATGCCACCGAGCGCCTGCTGGAGATTGCCGACAACTACAAGGGCAAGCGCGGAGCTGCGGAAGTCGAGACCCTGGCGTGGCGCGAGCTGGATGTCCGCGCGCGGCTCAGCCATGCGCTGGTACACGGCATCGACCAGTTCGTGGTGGAAGACACCGAGGAAGTCCGCCAGCTGTCGACCCGCCCGCTGGACGTGATCGAAGGCCCGTTGATGGACGGCATGAACGTGGTCGGCGACCTGTTCGGCGCCGGCAAGATGTTCCTGCCGCAAGTGGTGAAATCCGCCCGCGTGATGAAGAAGGCGGTGGCCTACCTGCTGCCCTACATCGAGGTCGAGAAGCTGCGCACCGGCGACACCGGCAAGAACAACGGCAAGATCGTGATGGCCACGGTCAAGGGCGACGTGCACGACATCGGCAAGAACATCGTGGCCGTGGTGCTTCGCTGCAACAACTTCGAGGTGATCGACCTGGGCGTGATGGTGCCCGCGCAGAAGATCCTCGAAACAGCCATCAACGAAAAAGCCGACATGATCGGCCTGTCCGGCCTGATCACCCCGTCGCTGGAGGAAATGGGCAACGTGGCCAAGGAAATGCAGCGGCGCGACTTCCACATCCCGCTGCTGATCGGTGGAGCCACCACGTCGCGCGCGCACACCGCGCTGAAGATCGAACCGCACTACAAGGCCGGCACCGTGTGGGTGAAGGATGCCTCACGCGCCGTCGGCGTGGCGCAGTCCCTGGTCAGCAAGGACCTGGTCAAGGACTTCCTCGACAAGATTCGCAACGAATACGCCGACGTGCGCGAACGGCATCGCAACCGTGGACCGGGCAAGAAGCTGGTCTCGCTGGAAAGTGCCCGAGCGCAACGTTTCCGCTGCGACTGGGCCAATTACGAGCCGCCACAACCGGCCAAACCCGGTATCACCGTGTTCGACGACTACGATTTGAACGTGATCCGCCGGTACATCGACTGGACACCGTTCTTCCAGGCCTGGGAACTGGCTGGCCACTATCCGGCCATCCTCAGCGACGAGGTGGTCGGCCCACAGGCCAGCGAACTGTTTGCCGACGCCCAGGCCATGCTGGACAAGATCATCGCCGAGAAGTGGCTCACCGCCCGCGCCGTGATCGGCCTGTGGCCCGCCGCCAATGTCGGCGACGACGTGGAGGTCTACTCCCCTGTTTCCCTTCCCCCGCAAGCGGGGGGCTCTCCTACTTCCCTTCCCCCGCAAGCGGGGGGCTCTCCTACTTCCCTTCCCCCGCAAGCGGGGGGCTCTCCTACTTCCCTTCCCCCGCAAGCGGGGGAAGGTGCCGAAGGCGGATGGGGGCATCTCCCAAAACTGGCAACCCTGCACAGCCTGCGCCAACAGGCTGACAAGCCGCCTGAACGCCCCAACCTTTGTCTGGCCGACTTCATCACACCGAAGGAATTCAACAAGCCGGACTGGATCGGTGGTTTCGCCGTCACCGCTGGCCTCGGCATCGAGAAACACCTCGAGCGGTTCCTTGCCGATTACGACGACTACTCCTCGATCATCCTCAAGGCACTGGCCGACCGGCTCGCCGAAGCGTTTGCCGAACACATGCATGAGCGCGTGCGCAAGGAATTCTGGGGCTTCGCTGCGGACGAGACGCTGGACAACGATGCACTGATCGCCGAGAAATACCGCGGCATCCGCCCTGCCCCCGGTTACCCGGCCTGCCCCGAACACACCGAGAAAGCCACCCTGTTCGAACTGCTCGATGTCACCCGCAACACCGGCATAGCACTGACCGAAGGCTTCTCGATGTATCCGGCCGCTGCGGTCTCCGGCTGGTACTACTCACATCCGGACAGCCAGTACTTCGTGGTCGGCCGGGTCGGCAAGGACCAGGTGACCGACTACGCCAGACGCAAAGGGTGGACCCTGGCCGAAGCCGAGCGCTGGATGGCTTCCAACCTCGACTACGAACCGGAATAGCCGGACATCACCCGTAGGGCGGGCTCTGCCCGCCTGCTCTTCTTCACACGATCACGGTGAGCGGCGGGCAGAGCCCGCCCTACGCGAAACATCGTCATGCGGCGACGTCGCCGGTCACGCTGCTCTTCGGCTGGCGCAAATGCACGAGCAGATGGCCGGCATCACCCGTAGGGCGGGCTCTGCCCGCCTGCTCTGCTCCATGCGACGACAGTGAGCGGCGGGCACAGCCCGCCCTACGTGAAACCCCGTCACGCGGCAGCGTCGCCGGTCATGCTGTTCTTCTGATGGCGCAAATGCACGATCAGGTTGTAGACCGACACAAACACGGGGAAAAAATTCGACAGGATCCCCACGGAATCGTTCTTGCCGAACACGAAGTAGGCCAGCAGCAGGAAACTGCCGCAGACCGACAGCCACCAGAACGCCAGCGGCATCACTACCCGCTTGTACTTGCGCGTGTAGTACAGCTGCACGAACCAGCGACTGGTAAACATCAAGGTGCCTGCGAAGCCCACCATTTTCCATGGCGTCAGTTCGAACTGCTGCAACGCATGTAAAACGTGGAGGAATTGGTTGCTCAGATAATCCATGACGGCATGCTTCGGCGGTGGCAAACCGCAAGTCTAGCAAGCACGACCGGCGCGCAAGCTTTCAGCAAGACAACCATTGACCGGCTGTGTATCTGGCCCTAAAATCACGCGCTCACCACGGCGGGCGGTTAGCTCAGCGGTAGAGCACTGCCTTCACACGGCAGTGGTCAGTGGTTCGATCCCACTACCGCCCACCATCTATCCTGAAACCGGCCCACGTGGCCGGTTTCTTCGTTTGACTATCCGAAAGCGCAGTGTGTGCACAGCAACGGGCACTTCACACGGCAGTGGTCAGTGGTTCGATCCCACTACCGCCCACCATCGATCCTGAAACCGGCCCATGTGGCCGGTTTCCTCGTTTGACTACCCGAAAGCGCGGTGTGCGCACAGCAACGGGCACTTCACACGGCAGTGGTAAGTGGGTCGATCCCACTACCGCCCACCATCGATCCTGAAACCGGCCCATGTGGCTGGCTTCCTCGTTTGACTACGCGAGAGTGCAGCGTGCGCACAGCACGGGCACTCCGCACCGCAGGCGTCGCAATTTCGATCCTTGCACCGCCCACCATCGATGTCGCGCGGATACGGGCCGGAAATTCTGCCATCCGCGACCGCTCAGGACCGCTCCTCGCGCAGCACGTGTCTGGTGAGCAGTGCAAGAAAGGCTTCGCGGCGGCGGCGGTAACCGGAATCGGACGGGCCGGCAGAGGCAGCGACATGCATCGCCCGGTGCGCGGTCTCCAGCGCGGCATCGAGATCCGAATCGTGCAGGTATTCGCCCGGCTGGCAACTCTCCTGCGCATGCCGCGTCCAGAACTCCGGTTCGGCCGGCAACGCGATGAACTGCTCTTCCCAGCGCAGCTCGCCGGCCAGCGCGCCCAGCGCGGTTCGCGGCACGCTGACATCACAGAGGTACTCGTGCTGCGCCAGCCAGGGCAGGACCGCGTCGAAAGGCATCGGACGCGCCAGAGCATAGCCCTGGCCAAAGTCCGCCCCCAGAATCATGGCCGCCTCGATCAGGCCAGGCGATTCCAGCCCTTCGGCCACCACTTCCAGTCGCAGCTCATGTCCGATCCGGATCAACTGGCGAATGAAGCGCAAGGTCCCCAGTGGATCCTGGCGGACCTGAAGGACGATGGCCTGGTCGATCTTGATACGGTCGAACGGCCACTGGCGCAGACGAATCAGGGAGCTGTAGCCGGCGCCCAGGTCATCTTCGACCAGACGCACGCCGAGCGCCTTGAGCGACTGCATGCCGGGATCTTCCAGCAACGCGGCATGCTCGGTACCGATCGGTGATTCCAGTATCTCCAGCAGCAGCGCCTGCGCGGGACAGCCACTGCTCTCGATTACCGCCGCCACCGCCTCGGCGTAGCGCGAATCCTCCAGCGCCACCGCGGGGGCATTCACCGACATGTCCAGCGTGTAGCCGGCCTGTCGCAGTGATTCGCGACACCCAGCCGCCTGGGCCATGCCGTGGCGAAACAGCACGAGCAGGTCGTCGGCGCTCAGCGCGGGCAGGAACCGCGCCGGGGCAAGCAGGTCGCCATTGTCATCGCGCAGACGCGCAAGGGCCTCGAACTCGTCTATCCGGCCGTCGGCCAGTCGCATCAGTGGCTGGTAATGCATCTGCAATGCATCGGTTGCGATCATTGCGCGCCAGCGCTCGCGTACGGCGAAGGGCAGCAACTCGGCACCCTGGCGCGGTGGCGCCAGGCGCGCCAGCGCCAGGTCGAGTACGGATTTGATCTGTTCCAGGAACGCCTGCTGATCTTCACTCTTGAAGCCACCGGCATAAGGGCTGTACAACGACAGCACGACCACCGGGTTCGACGGCGACAAGCACAGCGGAATGGCCGCGCTCGAAATCACCCCGAGGCGAAGCGCCATCTCGCGCCAGCCGACCATGGCTGGATCGCTCCCGAAGTGTGCGCAGCGCTGGATCGTGGCGGTGCGCCAGGCGCGCCCGCTGGGCCCACCGCCCTCTGCGTGATCCCCGTTCACGCGTATCGGCAATGCCTGTCCGCTGGTCAACTCGCGCATGTAGGTGGTGAAGACTTCGCCGGCTACGGCCTCGTAGGTCAACTGCCCGGACTCGTCAGGGCGACCTGCCGAACAGGCGCTGATCTCCATATGCGACGCCAGGATGTCCACCACGCCCTGGATGAGTTCCAGATAACTCTCCGCCGACCAGGCCAGCGCGTTGAGTCGCGCCAGCAGTGCCACCCGCGCACGCTGCAGCGTACGCATGCTTTCCAACTGCCATTGGCATTCAGCTCCGAGTCGCTGCAGCACTACGGCCAGGGCCCGACGATGCGCCTGTCCCAGAATGGTTGCGAGGCTGTCGCGCACGTGCTCGACGGCCTCCAGCAACCAGACTTCCTCCAATCCGCAAGCTGCGTGGAACCGACCCGTCCGCAGGGCATGAGCCCGGTGGTCAACCAGTTCAAGTTCAGGCGAGGTCAGCAGCTGGAGGTCCTGCAACGCATGCCCCTTGAGGATGCGGAATTCGCCGTCAGGAAGCACGCTCAGAAGCCTGCCAATGCCCTCGTGCCGAAGCATCACAGAGCAATAGTCTTCCACCACCGCCGGCAAGCGCGACAACCATGCATCACGGCAAGCGCCGAGAATGGCCGCGGCTTCATCGCCGTAGGGGGCGGCATTGCCCTCCGATTCTGCGGACGTCTCCAGCACACCGTCAGGCGTGGCTATGGCCCACCAGCGCGCACGATGCAGTTTGCGCGCTTTTACCTGGTACATGGCCTGATCGGCCCTGCGCAACAACTGCTCACCGCTGGCATGCGTGTCGCTGGGGTACATGGCGATACCCAGACTGGCAGCTATTGGAAGCACCTTGCCGTCGATGGTCACCGGCTGCAGCAGCGACGCACCGACGCGTTCCAGCAGTTCATCCAGGTCCGCTTCCTGCTCCAGGTCGTCGAAGACAAGCACGAACTCATCGCCACCCAGGCGTGCGACGTAGTCGCCACCACGCAGAACCAGCCGCAGCCTGTCGGCCACCACGACCAGGATGCGATCGCCCACGGCGTGACCGTGACGGTCGTTGATCGGCTTCAGGTCGTCCAGATCCAGCAGGCCCACGGCAAGCCGCTTGCCGCGGCGCTGCGCGCGGGCCAAGACGGTGTCCAGGTAACGATCAAGTGCACGGCGATTGGGCAGATCGGTGAGGTCATCATGCGAAGCCAGCCAGGTTTGCCGCTCCTGCTCCTGCAGCAGGGCGCGACGCTGCGCGTGTTGCCGCAACGCGAGTCCGGCAGCATCGGCAATTTCGTCGAGCAACCGGCACATCTCGTCGTCGAACGCGTCTGCCTCCGCAGTCACCACCACGAACACGCCAGCCGGCACCCGCGGGGCGTCCGGCTGGCCGGCCGGCAACGCGAATAGTGGCCAGCAACCCACGGCACCGGCATGCCCGTGCATCACCTTGCGCCAGGGGCTGTCGACCGGTGTCGTCTTGCTCAAGTCGCGCCGAATCACCGGCGTCCCCTGCATGAATACGCGCGTCGGCAGCAAGATCGCCGGGCCCTCCTGATGCCGCGGTGGCAACGGCAAGCCGAGCATGACCCGGGCAACCGGACCTACCAGCGCCACGCGACGCAGCATGCCGTCGGCGCCATCGGCGGTCAGGACATCGACCGCGGCCGCGCCTGCGATGTCGGCCAGGGAACTAGCCAGGGTGCGGTAGACCGCCTCCGGATCGGGTTGTTCAAGCAGAGCCCGCTGAATCGTGCGCTGCGCATCGCGGTAACGGCTCATGCGGGTACTGCGCTCGAGCAGCACCTGGTGGTCCCAGAACCGGCCGAGCTCGTCGACCAGGCGCTGCGCCCAGTCCAGCAATTCCTCGCCCAGTGCCGGACCATCTGCGCTGGAGTAAGTGGCCAGCACCAACTGACCTTCGTCATGCGTGCGTGTCGCCGCCACGATGCAGGCACCGAATCCGTACCGATGGGCGGCATCGCGCCACAGCGCAAACTCCGCGGCATCGACCAGCGTTGCGCGTGCGCGCTCCTCACGCAGCGCGATTCCCACCGGCCCGCGGCCTTGCGGTTCGTGCTCATCATTGCTCAGCCGCAAGGCCGATACGTAAGCCTCCGCCGGCCCTGCTGCAGCCAGCACGTCCACTTCGCGCACGCTCGGCTCACGCCGCCCGATCCACACCAACGGCAGATCCATGGTCGCCGCGAGAATGCGACTGACGTCGAGCAGGACCTGCCGACGATCATGACCGGATGCAGTGCGCAACAGGCTCAAGGTCTCCGCGACGCTTCGATAGAAACGTTCACGCAGCTCACCCGAAGCTTGTTTCGGACTCAACGTCACTTTCCCTGCCTCTCCTTGCAACCCGCGGAGCACTCCGGCAGCCCAGCCATCAATCCACCCAGTCAGCACTTGAGTCGCCGGCCCGGACAGACTCAGCCGCATCACTGACAAACAGCCTACCTGAAACTGGCACGGATGATCGTCTCGCCCACACGAGCGCAGTTGGCCTCACGCGCCGCCCGGCCGGCGTCAGCTCTGATTCGTCAGGCAGCGCCGGTAGTCCTGCTCTTCGACGAGGACCCGCTCCACCAGCAGCGAAAAGAATAGATCGCGGTGTCGACCATAGTCGGAATCGAATGGCCCACGCACGGCAGCATCCAGCGTGGCCTGGTGACTGGCAACCAAGGCCCCGGCTGCAACACCTGCCTCGGACAGATATGCTCCGACTATGCCTGCACGCACATGCCGCGCACGAGCTTCGGGTTCGTCGAAAAGCTCCACGAATCGCTCCTCCCAGCGCAGCACACCGGCGAGCGCGCCCAGCGCACTGCGCGGACAGGCCTGCTGCCCGCGCGCCCGGAAGCCAGCAAGCCAACCCGAAAGCGTCTCCGGTGGCATCGGGTGTGCCAGCGCGAAGCCCTGGCCGTAGTCGGCGCCAAGGGTCAAGGCCGCCTCCACCATGCCGGGCGACTCCAACCCCTCGACCACGACTTCCATCGACAAATCGTGACCTGCACGAATCAACTGACGGATCAGTCGCAGCGTGCCCAACGGATCGTGCCGGACCTGGGCGATGATCGCCTGGTCGATCTTGATGCGGTCGAACGGCGACTGGCACAAGCGCGCCACCAGGCTGCGGCTGAGCGTCATGTCATCTTCGAGCTGGTGCCGATCGATCGACTTGAGGGACTGCACGCCGGTTTCGGCCAGCAAGGCCCAGCATCCCGTTCCGCTGGCCGGTTCGAATGCCTCGAAACGCAACGAGCCCACCGGGCAGCCACTGGCCTGCAGGATGGTCTCCACCGTGCGCGCATAGCGTGCATCGCGCAGCGCTGCCACCGGCACGTTCACCGACATGCCAAGCACCAGGCCGGTGCGGGCCAGGGACTGTCGGCACGCGACTGCCTGAATCACCCCGTCGCGGAACAAACGCATCAGTCCGGCCGCACCCAGCGCCGGCATGAAGTTGGCTGGCAACTGCAGTCCATCCGGACCATCGAGCAGGCGCGCAAGCGCCTCGAACCCCGCCACCTCGCCGTCGGCCAGCTTGATCATCGGCTGGTAGTGCATGCGCAGCGCCCCTCCGGCGAGCATGCTGCGCCAGCGCTTGCGCACGAACGCCGGCAGCAACGCGGCAAGCTGGTGGCGGGGCGCCATGCGCAGCAAGGCAAGTTCCAGCACCATCTTGATCTGGGCAATGAACGACTGCTGGCTTTCGCTGCGGAATCCTCCGGCATGCGGGCTGTACAGCGCGAGCATGGCCACCGGTTTGTGCGGCGGCAGGCACAGCGCAATGGCAACGTGCGAAACAATGCCATGGCGCATGGCGGTATCGCGCCATGCTGCCATGGCCGGATCGCTGCCATAGTGGGTGCAACGCTCGACCCCTCCGGTCCACCAGGCGCGCTGCAGTGGCTCGTCGTCGTGCATGCTTTCCCGATCGAGGCGGACCGGCGGCGCCACGCCGCGGTTGGTGATGCGCAAATACTCCGCCGGCACCGCGCCGGCCACCAGCTCATGAATGAGCTCGCCATGGATGTCGGGACGAACCACCGCGCACGCGACGACTTCCTCATGGGTCGCCAGCGCGTTGACCACATCCTCGAGCAGTTGCAGGTAGTCGTGCGCCGCCCAGGCCGCAGCGTGGATCCTGGCCAGCATGGCATCGCGCCGACGCTGCAGTTCACGCATACCCTCCAAACGCCATTCCTGTTCCATGGCCAGGCGCTGAAGCACGACCGCCAGCCCACCGCGATTCGCGCGGGAGCCGGCCCCCAACGTATCGGCGAGAATGCCGCGCAGTTGCTCGATGGCTCCCGGCAACCATGCCTCTTCCATCCCGCACGCCGCCTGGCCGGCACCGGCCTTGATCGCTCCGGCACGCTGGGCTTCCAGGTCGAGAGGGGGATAGCACAAGGTGTGCAGCTGACGCAGGAGATCCGCCTTGACCGCATCCAGCGCGAGGGGTGGCAGGCGCTGCAGCAGCCCCGAAATACCGGCGTGCCGCTGAAGCGCGCTGCAATAGCGCTCGACGATCTCCGGCAAATGCGCTTGCCACGCGTCCACGCACGATCGCAGCAGGTCGCATGCCGGCTCACCATGCGGTGCCGGCACCACAGGCTCATCCGCGGACGCGATCCCGGCATCATCCCCCGGCCGCGCCAGCGCCCACCATTGCGACCGCTGCCGCTTGCGCGTCTTGACCTGGTACATCGCCTGATCGGCAAGCCGCAGCAAGTGCTCGCCGTTGGCCTGGCCATGGGTCGGATACAACGCGACGCCCAGACTGACGGTGACTTCGATACTCGATTCGCCGAGCTCGATCGGCCGCCGCAACGACTGCCACAGTCGTTCCAGCAGACCGGCCAGATCGTCCTCGCTGGCCAGATCCTCGAACACCAGCACGAACTCGTCGCCGCCCACGCGTGCCACCGAATCCTCCGAACGCAGCGAATCGTGCAGTCGGCGCGCCACCTCGACCAGTACGCGGTCCCCGGCGGCATGACCGTAGCGATCGTTGATCGGTTTGAGATCGTCCAGGTCGAGCATGCCGACCGCCACCAGATGCTGATGCCGCGCTGCGCGGGCGAGCGCGCGCTCGAGGTGGTAGTCCAGCGCGCGCCGATTGGGCAGGTCGGTCAGGGCATCATGCAGGGCGAGATAGGTCTGGCGTTCCTGTTCCTGCGACAGCGCCTGGTGGTGGTTGTACTGGCGCAGCGCTAGCCCCACGGTGTCGGCAATCTCATCGAGCAACCGACGCATGTCGGCATCGAATGCGTCGACCTCTGCCATCGCCAGCAGCAATACGGCCGCCGCACGGTGTTCCGCGTCCTGATCTCCAGGCAGACCGGAGAATATCGGCCAGCAACCTATTGCAGCCATGTCCGCCAGCGCGCCCCCATGGCCGCCCTCCGACACATCCGGATGCACCAAGGGCTGCAGTCGTACCACGGGCTGACCCTCCATGCAGGCCTGGGTGGAGGCAGGGGGCGTGGAGTCATGGCTGTGCACAGGCGGTTCGGGCAGAACCCCGATCGCCTCGGCAACGCGACCGACACCTACCACGCGCCGCAAGGTCTCGCCCTCGGGCACGTAGACGATGACGGCGGTGGCTGCGGCGTCGTTGATCAACGTGTTGGCCAGTGCCAGGTAGATGGCCGAAGGCTCGGGATGATTGAGCATGGCCCGCTGGATGGTGCGGTGTGCATCGCGGTAGCGACTCAGGCGCAAGTTCCGCTCAAGTTGTGCCTGGTCATCCCAGAAGCGGGCCAGTTCGTCGGCCAGTCGCTGCGCCCAGTCGAGCAGCTCGTCGGTGAGCGCCGGGCCACCGGCACGCGAATACGCGGCAAGTGCGAGCTGGCCACCATCGGCCGTTCCCGACGCCGCCACGATCAGCGAGTCCAGCCCGTACCGTTGGGCCGCCTCGCGCCAATCCGCATACTCGGGAATGTTGATCGAAGCCAGCTGCGGGCGACCTTCGCGCAAGGCCACACCCGCCGGACCACGTCCACCCGGTTCGCGCGCATCATCGCTGATCGGCAGCGACATGGCATATTCTGCCGCGGTGCCGGCAGCTACCAGATCGAGCAGGGATTTGCCCGGATCGCGGCGTCCGATCCACACCAGCGGCAGATCCATGGTGCTGGCGAGCGTCGTCGCCACTTCGAGCAGGGCGCGCCGACCGTCGTAATCCGCGGCCGGGTGCAACAGCGTAAGTGTCTCCGCCACGCTCTGATAGAAGCGTTCGCGAAGCTCGCCGTGCTGTCGATCTTGTCCCTCCGTCCCCATTGCTGATCCTTTCCCAGAACGCACCACCCTGGCAACCTGCGCACCCGCCAGTCATCACGACGTGAATCGCGCCCTGGGCCGCGTGAGCCCGTCGCGCGAGGCCGCATGACCGCCCGGGCGGGTTTCAGGAAAAATCCCAAGCAAGAGTCAGGCCATCGGGCCAAATTTGCCCGGAGCGCCGTGAAAGCGCGCCATGCGCGACTTCCCCTGACCACGACGGCCCCGTCGCGGCCGGATTTGAGACGCTCCGGGTCACAGTTGGAGCAGCGAAGCACGTCACCTGTCGCCGCAGGTACGGGCCCGTTCGCTCATCAACTCGCGCTCGCGACGGTTGCGGGTCAGGGTTGCGGCCAGCTCGAACTCCTGACGCGCCTCCCCGTCCCGACCAAGCCTGGCCAGCAGTTCGCCACGCACCGCGGGCAACAGGTGATAGTGCTTGAGGCTGGGGTCGTCAGCCAGCGCATCGACCAGCGCCAGTCCCTCGGCCGGGCCCGCAGCCATGCTGACGGCCACGGCGCGATTGAGCTCGACCACCGGCGAAGGCATGACTTGCGCCAGAACCGCGTACAACGCAGCAATGCGCGACCAATCGGTATCAGCCGCCGTGGGCGCACGCGCGTGGCAGGCAGCGATCCCGGCCTGCAAGGCATACGAGCCAAACTCCCCACCCAGCTTGTGCGCTCGCTCCAGCGCAGCCAACCCGCGACCAATCAGCAGCCGGTCCCACAACGCCCGGTTCTGGTCGCGCAGCAGGATCGGTTCGCCTTGGGCGTCGACGCGCGCCCTGGCCCGCGACGCCTGGATCTCCATCAGCGCCAGCAGCCCATGCACTTCGGGCTCGCGCGGCATCAAGCCGGCCAGTATCCGGCCCAGACGCAGCGCGTCTTCGCACAAGCGCGGACGCATCCAGTCGTCACCGCTGGTCGCCGCGTAGCCTTCGTTGAAGATCAGATAGATCACCCCGAGTACCGAGTCCAGCCGTTCGGTGATCTCGTCACCCCGGGGCACTTCATAGGCCGCCGCAGATTTCGCCAGCGTGCGTTTGGCACGCACGATGCGCTGGGCAACCGTTGGCTCGGGCACCAGGAACGCGCGCGCGATCTCGTCCGTGGTCAGGCCGCCGAGCAGGCGCAGGGTCAAGGCCACGCGCGCCTCCACCGACAGCACCGGATGGCAAGCGGTGAAGATCAACCGCAACAGGTCGTCGCCAAACGGATCATCCAACGCTGCCTCCGCGGCCGATTCGGCCGAAGCCTGCTCGTCCTCCAACTCGTGCATCAGCTGGAGGTGCTTGCGCTCCAACAACTTGCTCCGCCGCAACCGGTCGATCGCGCGGCGCCTGGCGGTGGTCATCAGCCAGGCGCCGGGGTTGTCCGGCACGCCGGCTTGCGGCCACTGTTCCAGCGCGATCACCAGTGCATCCTGCGCCAGTTCCTCGGCCAGGCCGACATCGCGCAGCATCCGTGCAAGGCTGGCGATCAAGCGCGCCGATTCGATCCGCCAGACGGCGTCGATCGCACGATGGGTGTCTGTCACGCTCATGGGCGCCGATCACACCACCGGCACTGCGCAGGCGCAAGGCCCGCCCGCAGAGCGCTCAGCGCGGACCGTCCATGTGCTCGCGCAACCGCGCTTCCTGCTCACGCAACTCGGGCGTGAACGCATCGCCGAAATCCTCCGCCTCGAACACCTGGCGGATCTCGATCACCGACTCGCCGGGCATGGGATTCGGGCAGCGCTTCACCCACGCGACCGCCTCGTCCATCGACTTCACCTGCCACAACCAGAAGCCGGCAATCAGCTCCTTGGTCTCGGCAAACGGTCCGTCAACCACGTGGCGCTGGCTACCCGAGAAGCGTACCCGCACACCCTTGGCGCTCGGCTGCAACCCCTCGCCCGCAAGCATCACGCCAGCCTTGACCAGCTCCTCGTTGAACCTGCCCATCGCGGCCAGCAGCTCTTCGCCCGGCATCACGCCGGCTTCGGAATCGGCCGTGGCCTTGATCATCACCATGCATCGCATTGTCGTGTCTCCTGGGGTCGGCTAACGTGAACCGCGCAGCATGCGGGCCCTGTCCACGCGACGAACCAGGGCGAGCCGAATCGACAGGTGCCTTTCCACGAAAACAAATCTCGGGGGATGCGACGCCGGCTCGTTATGCTGTGTGCTCCGATTTGCGCAGAGCCTGCCGTGCCGCGACCAACCCCCGACAACCCGGGCCGCCTCATTGTCCATCGGGGCAGCCGCACCGAGCGACTGGCCGACGAGCTCGCGCGCCAACTGGAAGCGCAGCGGCCAGCCAATCCACTGGCGCCGCAGACCGTCGTCGTCGCGCACCCGGGGCTGCAGCGCTGGCTGCTGGGTCGTCTTGCGCAGCGTCGCGGCTCCGACGGCGAGCATGGCATCGCCGCCAACTTCGACATGATCCTGCCGTGGCAATGGTTCGAACGCAGCGCCCGGCGCGTGCTCGGCGACGAGGCGCTGGTCGGCGGCCCCTGGCGACACGAGCTGTTGCGCTGGCGCATCCTGACGGCCTTGCCCAACCTGGAATCCGCCGAGGTCAGCGCCTATCTTGCCGGCGACGAGGACGCGCGCCGGCGCTTCCAGCTGGCCGAACACCTGGCCGGCGTCTACACCCAATACCTGCTCTATCGTCCGGACTGGATCCTGGCCTGGGAACAAGCCGGCGCGCACGATCGCAGCTTGTCCGACCAGGACTGGCAGGCCGCGCTGTGGCGGCAACTGCAGGCGGCCATCGCGCGACCGCACCGGGCCAGGCGCAGTGCCGCCTTGCTCGACGCTCTTGCCGGCGATCCCGAACCGTCGACCACGCCGCTGCACGTATTCGGCGTCAGCCACCTACCGCCCGACGTGTTGCAGGCGCTGCAGGTCAGCGCACGGCGCACGCCGGTGCACCTGTACTTCCCCGATCCCTGCCGTGAATACTGGTCGGACCTGCGCAGCCGCCGCTTCCAGTTGCAGCAGGAGGGTGACCCGGACGCGCTGTACTACGAGATCGGCCACCCGTTGCTGGTGGCGCTGGGCCGGATCGCGCAGGACTTCTGCATCACCCTGGACGAATGCGACGCGCTCGAGTTGCGTGATCCGCTGGACGAGGCCGAGCCCTCGGCCGAGACGCCCACGCTGTTGGCCCGGCTGCAATCCAGCATCCGCTGCCTGCAGCCGGAGCTGGTCGGCACGCCGATCCGCGAAGCCATGGCGGACGCCGGTGAATCATGCGACCTCCCGCCAGCACTGCGGCATGACGCCAGCCTGCGCGTGCACGCCTGCCACACGCGTTTGCGCGAACTCGAAGTGATGAAGAACGCAATACTGCGCTGCCTTGCCGACAACCCCGACCTGCAGCATCGCGACATCGTGGTGATGGCGCCTGATATCAGCGCCTATGCCCCCTATCTGGCCGCCGTCTTCGGCGAACCGGCGAAGTATCGCGATGCGCCCGCGCATATTCCCTGGCACCTGGCTGATGTGGGCATGGCCCGCACCCATCCGCTGCTCGGCGCGTTCAGCCAGGTCCTGGATCTGGCCGAGAGTCGCTTCACGGTCAGCGAGGTATTCGACCTGCTCGACGTGCCTGCCCTGGCCCGTCGCTTCGCTCTCGACGGCGCCGACCGCGACGCGCTGGAAGCGTGGCTGCATCGCGCCCATATAGCCTGGGGCCTCGATGCGGCAATGAAGGCCGAGGTTGGCGCCGAAGCCGTCGATGCCAACAGCTGGCAATTCGGCCTGGACCGCATGTACGCCGGCCTGATCGCCGGCGACGATGACAAGGATCGACTGCTCGACGACATCCTGCCGCTGCCGGGCGTCTCCGGTGGCGCTACCGAAGCACTGGGCCAGCTCGATCGCCTGCTCGACCAACTGCGCCGCGCCCGCACCGCGTTCGGCACTGAACGCCCGTTGGCCGCCTGGAGCCAGTGGTTGCTGCAGTTGATCGATGCACTGTTCCTTGCCGACCCACGCGACGAAGCGGAGAACCATGCTCTCGACAGTCTGCGTCGACTCGCGGCGGATCTCGGCAGCCAGGCCGAAGAGACCGGCCTGACCGCCAACCTGCCCTGGAGCGTGGTGCGTGAAGCCTTGCGCGGCGCCCTTGGGGCCGTGCCGGAACGGCAAGCCTTCCTGCTCGGCGGCGTGACCTTCTGCGGACTGGTGCCGCAGCGCTCGATCCCGTTCCGCCTGGTCTGCCTGCTCGGCATGAACGAGGGCGAGTTCCCGCGTCCGGGCCAGGATGCCGGCATCAATCGCATCCCCCGTCAGCCGCGCCACGGCGACCGCGACACGCGCAACGAGGATCGGTACCTGTTCCTCGAAGCATTGATGTCGGCGCGTGAAACGCTGCACATCAGCTACATCGGTGAAGGTGTGCGCGACGGCAAACCACGCAATCCGGCCGCGCCGCTGGCCGAGCTGCTGCAATTCCTGGACGAGCAATACGGCATCAGCGCCGACGAACATTCCGACCGACCCTGGCTGGTACGCCATCCACTGCAACCCTTCGATGCGCGCTACTACGAGCGTGATGCCGAGGGCCAGCCGCGGCATGACCCGCGGCTGTTCACCTACGATCCGGCATTCGCGGCGATCCCGTCCGACCACGTCGAACCGCGCTTTCTGGACCGCGAAGCCAGCGCACCGCTCAGCAACGCGGATGAAATTTCCCTCGATGCGCTGCACCGTTTCTGGCGCGATCCGGCCAAGGCCGCGCTGCTGCGCGGCCACGGTATCAGCCTGCAAGCCCTCGACGATGCCGGCTGGCCCGACCGCGAGCCGCTGGAAACCGGGCTGGCTCGCATCGAACGCATCGACCGGCAGGTGCTGTTCGAGGCACTCGCCCAGGGTGCCCACACACTTGCGACCGAACCACCAGCCTGGCTGGCACGCTCGGGCCTGCTCGCCGGCGGCGCCATCGGTGAGCGCAGCTGGCGCGACCTGCGCGGTCAACTGCAACCCTTGCTTGACGGTGCCCGCCCCTTGTTTGCCAATGAGCGGGCCCAGAGGATGCCGCAGGCCATTGATCTCGACCTCGGCGATGGCGTGCGCCTGACCGGCACCGTGCAGCGGGTTTTTCGCGCCGCCACCGGCGCACCCTTGTTGTTTGACGTGCAACCGGCGCGCCAGATCGGTCTGAAAGAGCTGCTGGGCTACTACATCGACTGGGCCGCGCTGCAACTGGGCCTGCCTGCTGTGGCGCAAGGAGAGTACCTGGAACCAGGCCCCAAATCCCAACCCGTGCGCCGCAGCAGCCTGCTGTCGCTGGTCCACGCGCAGGACACCGAACAGTTGCGTCGCGGCCTGCATACGTTGATCGAGGCCAGTCGCCGTGCGGAACGGGAGCCGCTGCTGTTCTTTCCGAAAACCGCGCTGGCCTGGGCCTGTGCCGAACCGGACGAGCGGGCACACAAGGCCAGGTCCGCCTGGGAAGGCAATGGTTACACGCAAGCCGGAGAGCGCGACTACGCGCCAGGCTACGCGGCGCTGCTGACGCGCGGGCTGAGCATGCTCGACCCGAACAGTCCCGAGCATCACGCCTTCATCAACGCCACCGAACTGGTCTGCGGTGTGCTCGATCCGGCGCATGCAACCTTGCTGAAGGAATCCCGGTCATGAACCCCGCCACGCCATTGCTCGACTGGCGCACGATGCCTTTGCACGGGCGCGTCCTGATCGAGGCCAGTGCCGGCACCGGCAAGACCTGGAACATCGGGGTCATCTATCTGCGCCTGCTGCTGGAACGTGGCCTGCCAGTGGAAAACATCCTGGTCACCACCTTCACCGACGCCGCGGCCCAGGAACTGCGCGAACGCCTGCGCCGACGTCTGGTCGAAGTCGAGAATCTGCTCGAAGCCGGCGCACTCGATCCGGCCAGCACGAACCCGCTGCACACATGGCTCGCCGGGCTGTGTCCAGACGAAACGCTGAGGCGACAAGCCCTGCGCCGCATCCAGTTGGCGCGAACCGACCTCGACCGCGCGCCGGTGTCGACCATCCATGCGTTCTGCCAGCGCGTCCAGCGTGACTATCCGCTGGAGAGCGGTGCCGCATTCGCCGCCGACAAACTGTTCGACGAATCGCAACTGCAGCGCGAATGCGTGGAGGACTTCTGGCGACGTCGCTATCTGACGGCGGCCGTCGACCCGCGCGAGGCCGAACTGCTGCTGAAAGACGGCCCCGAAGGCCTGCTGCGCGACCTTGGCGGATTGAGCAACAACGTCGATGCGCGGATCGTGGACGGCGGACTGGCCGAGTTGGAGCGGCAGATCGCGGCGTTGAAGCTGCCAGACCATATCGCCGAACTGCAGCGACTGGCCGACAACGCTTCGCTGTACAAGCGCAGCAATGCCGCGTTGCGCAGCCGGCTGTCCGAAATCACCACGGCGTTGCGCGATGATGATGAAGCGCAGTTGACCAAGTCGGTCTCCGATGTATTTGAACCCGACAAACTAGCCGCGCAGGAATCGACCGCCCACGTGGGAGAACTGTCGGACCACCCGCTGATCCGTGCGTTGCAGACACTGCGCCCTCTGCTCGGTCTGCGCGATGTGTTCACCCGCGGCGCCGTGCTCGCCGATGCTGCGCGCTTCTGCCGGGAGGAGATCCCGCGGCGTGCCAACCAGCGTCGTGTACTCACCTTCTCGATGCTGATCGACACGGTGCACCAGCGCCTGTGCGGCCCCGAGGCCAGCGACTTGCTGGCCGATCGCTTGTACGACGCTTTTCCGGTTGCCCTGATCGACGAGTTCCAGGACACCGACCAGCGCCAGTTCGCCATCTTCGACCGGATCTATCGCGAGCGCGGCACCCTGGTGATGATCGGCGATCCGAAGCAGGCGATCTACAGCTTCCGAGGCGGCGACATCGCCGCTTACCTTCGCGCCGCCGAACAAGCCCAGCACCACTTCTCGCTCGGCACAAACTACCGTTCCAGCACCGTGCTGGTCGAGGCGCTGAATGACTGGTACGGGCATGTCGATGGCGGTTTCGAGCATCCGCATATCCGTTATCAACGCGTCGCGGCAGCCGGCGGGACCGACAAGCACCCGTACACGGTCGACCACCAGACGGTGTCGATGCCGCTGGTGATCCACCCGTTCCGTGGCGATGCCACCGACAAGGACGACAAGCCGTTGAGCGCGTTAGGAGAACTGGAATCGCTGGCGCTGGATGATTGCGCCAACCGTATCGCGCA
Organism: Rhodanobacter sp. G2-10; assembly: GCF_055809185.1. NCBI lineage: Bacteria > Pseudomonadati > Pseudomonadota > Gammaproteobacteria > Lysobacterales > Rhodanobacteraceae > Rhodanobacter > Rhodanobacter sp. G2-10. The sequence continues at coordinate 2,165,532 of NZ_CM147900.1, forward strand.
ACTGTTGAACGACCCCCAGCAAAAGATTGCGGCAACGCGGGTCGGTCCCGGCGACATCGCCGTGCTGCTGTCGACCAACCCGCAGATCATGGCCCTGCGCCAGCGTCTGGTGGCGCGCGGCGTACCCTGCGTCGGCAGCGGGCGCGGCAACATCTTCTCGGGCGAGCTGGCCCGCGAGCTGGACTTGCTGATGTTCGCCGTGCTGCACCCGGACGACGACCAGTCCGTTCGCGGGGCGCTGGCCACCCGGCTGCTCGGCGCCACACTGGCGGATTTTGCGCACTGGCAGGAGCATCCCGACGCGTTCGAGCACGAACTGGAGCGCTTCGAGAGCTGGCGCGGACTGGTACGGCAACGAGGCGTTTTGGCACTGATCGGGGACATCCTCGGCACGCGCGCCACCGAACTGCTGGCGCTCCCCGAGGGCGAACGCCTGCTCACCGACCTGCGCCATCTGGGCGAGTTGCTGGCCGAGCAGGAAAGCCTGCTGCAGGGTCTCGACGGCCTGCATGCCTGGTTGCGCGAGATGCGCATGGACGGAAGCGACGGCGATACCGAAGCCGCCGACGAGCGCCAGCTGCGCATCGAGAGCGATGCCCGCCGCGTCCAGCTGCTGACCATCCATGCCAGCAAGGGCCTGGAGTTTCCGATCGTCTTCCTGCCGCTGGTCTGGCGCATCCGCGCCAGCGACGGCAACCACGCACCCAGGCTGCTGCGCTACCACGATGCTTCGGATCAACGCTGTATCGACCTGGGCTCGGCGGATTTCATCGCACACCGCGGCCAACACTTCAAGGAGGACTTGCAGGAGCGTTTGCGCCTGCTCTATGTGGCCATGACGCGCGCAGTGCACAGCCTGCATGTCTACTGGGCGGATCGCGGCCCGCTATCGGATTGCGATGACCAGGCGTGGAAACGCGCGGCCATCGACGTGCTGATCACCCGGGCTCAGCAGCGGCTCGGCCTGAAGGAAAACGAGACCTCGCTCGATACGCTCGCGTCGAAACTCGGCGGTGTCGCGATAGCGTCGCCCTTTGCGCAGGAATGGGTTCGCTACCAGGCTCCCGCCACCGCGCCATCCCCGCGCGCCACGCAGGCGCCCTTGCCGCAACTGCGTCCGTTCCAGTGGCTGCACAGCTTCAGCGGGCTGAGCCGCTACGCCGCAGCAGCCACCACCGTGGACATCAGCGACAACCTGGACGAGCCCGGCCAGGAGCAACCTGCCGCTGGCGTAACCCCGAAGGCCGAGGACTCCCGCCTGCTTTCGCTGTACCCGTTGCGCGGCCCGCGCTTTGGCGACGCCGTGCACAAATTGTTCGAACTGGCTGAGCCTTGCCCACTCTGGCCGGACCAGCGCCGGCTGTTGCAGCGCGAACTCACCGCGCAGGCAATCCGCAGCGACGCGATCGATGCCGACGACGCACTGGAACGCGTCGGCCGGATGATCGACCGCGCCCGCCAGGCCGACCTGGGCGACGGATTGCGCCTGGCCAACGTCGCAGCCGATCAGCGCATTGTCGAGTTCGAGTTCCAGTTCCCCGTGCACCAGGTTTCCCTTGCGCGCCTGCGCGAGTTTTGCATCGCCCATGGCTGTGCCGAGGTGATTCCGGCAGGCCTGAGCACAGCGACGCTCAATGGCATGCTCACTGGCTTCGCCGACCTGATCCTGACCTGGAACGGACGCTTCCACGTACTCGACTACAAGACCAACTGGCTCGGCTCAAGCCTCGACGACTACCGCGGCACCACACTGGACGCCGCCATGGCCGAACACCACTATCCGCTGCAGGCACTGATCTACACCGTCGCGCTGCACCGCTACCTGCGCCAGCGAATGGACGGCTATACCGCCGAACGCCACCTTGGCGACAGCCGCTACCTGTTCGTTCGCGTACTGGGGCTTGGCAAGGAACTGGGTGTATGGCGCAAATCCTGGCCGCCCGCCCTGATCGAGGCACTCGATGACGCCTTTGCCGGTGCCGAGGAGGCCGCGGCATGAATGGGCTTCCCTCATCTTCTCCTACTCCCGATGAGCGGGCGATCGACCAGCGCCTGGCGCAGTGGGTGCAAGAGCGCACCGGCTCGGCACTGCTGGCCGCGGCAGTGCGGGCCGCCAGTCGGGCCGAAGGACACGGACACGCCTGCGCACTGCTGGATGAACCCGACAGCGGCACCCGCTTCGACGCTGACGCGCTCGATACACTGCGCCAGCACCCCTGGGTAGGTGAAGGTTCCACCTTCACGCCGTTCGTGCTGGATGCACGCAAGCGCTTCTACCTGTGGCGCAACTGGCAACACGAGGCAACACTCGCCACGGCCATCCTGCAACGCTGCGCCGCGCGCAGCCTGCCGGTTCCCAGCGACACGCTCGCCGTCGACCTCGATGCCCTGTTCGCCGGCATGCCGGCCGGCCCCACCGACTGGCAACGCGCGGCGGTAGCCGCCGTGCCCGGCACACGGCTGTTCGTGCTCACCGGCGGCCCGGGCACCGGCAAGACCACGACCGTGGTGCGCATGCTGCTGATGCTGCTGCGCCATGCGCAGGCCTGCGGCCTGCCCGCCCAGCCATCGATCGCCCTGGCCGCACCCACCGGCAAAGCCGCGCAACGCCTGGCCCAGGCCATCGCCAAAGGCAAAGCCGACCTGCAAGACACCCTGCCCCCCACCGTAGGGCGGGCTCCGCCCGCCACCCAGCCCGTCGAAACCGTAGGGCGGGCTCCGCCCGCCGCCCAGCCCGCCGAAACCGTAGGGCTGGCTCCGCCCGCCGCCCAGCCCGTCGAAACCGTAGGGCGGGCTCTGCCCGCCACCCAGCCCGTCGAAACCGTAGGGCGGGCTCTGCCCGCCGCCCAGCGCCACGCGACCCCCAAACAAGAGCCGGCGGGCGGAGCCCGCCCTACGCGGGACCTGCTGCAGCACATCCCGCATGCCGATGCACGCACACTGCATCGCCTGCTCGGCTACCAGCCGCACGACAACAGCTTTCGCCACGGCCCGCACCATCCGCTGGCAGCCGACATCGTGGTGGTCGACGAAGCGTCGATGGTGGATCTGGCGATGATGCGGCAACTGCTCGATGCACTGCGCCCCGAAACCGTGCTGATCCTGCTAGGCGACCCCGGCCAGCTCGCCTCGGTGGACGCCGGCTCGGTACTCGCCGACATCGTCGCCGGCGCGCCGGGCAACCAGATGCCGGCAGCGCTCGCCACCCTGCTCACGCCCTTGCTGCAGGAAACGCCAGCGGTTGGCGAGAGCCTTGGCGCACTGGCCGGTCACGTGATCACGCTGACTCACAGCTGGCGCGCCGGCAGTGGCCTGCAGCATGGCATCGAAGCGTTGCGCGACGCACCCGAGCCGGCGTGGCTCGACAAGCTGTTGACCGAACATGCCGACGGCGATCTGCAGATGCGCGATTGTGCCGACCCTCGGCAACTGCTTCATTGTGTGGATCACTGGATTGCCGATCACCTCGACGTGCTGCAGTCCCTGCTCGCGCCAGGTATCGAGGCCACCGACGCCATTCCGTCACTGCGCCAGTTGCAAATACTGTGTGCGCTGCGCGATGGTCCGTTTGGCGCGCAAGGCATCAATACGCTGCTCACGCGTCGGCTCGCCGCACGCTTCGACCTCGACTTTCGCCAGGCCTGGTACCAGGGCCGCCCGGTAATCATCACTCGCAACGACTACACCCGCGGCCTGTTCAACGGCGATGTGGGCATCGCGTTGCAGGGTGCGCAAGGCCTGCGCGTGTGGTTTGAAGTCAGTGACCGGGAGGGCAACGCCGGCCTGCGCAGCTATTCGCCGCGCGCCCTGCCCACCCACGAGAGCGCGTGGGCGATCACCATCCACCGCAGCCAGGGCTCGGAATACCGCGATGTGGCGGTGGTGCTGCCACCTGATCCCGACAACCGCCTGCTCTGCCGCGAACTGGTCTACACCGGCGTTTCCCGCGCACGCGATCGCGCCGAGCTGTGGTGCACCGAACCGGCACTGCGCGCTGCCCTGCAACGCCCGATCCAGCGCCACGGTGGCCTGCGTGAGCGAATGCAATCAGCGCGGCCGATGACCGCGCCGATTTGAGGCAAGCTTCCTGAGCGTCGGCAGCCCGTTGGCCGAAGGCCCTCGTCGTCAGTAGCCCCAAGCGGTCTCCGCGATGGAGACGCACCAAGGCATGTTCGAGCAACATGCTTGCGAGCGCTCACCTGCCGCGATCAGGGGCTGCAGGTCGTCGCCGCCTTGGTGGTCACGCTGCCAGACCCATTCACGTCCAGCTCGACACCCGGCACCTTGGTGGTGATGGTGCCGGTACCGCTGCTGCCACTGCGGTAGCAGGTGGCAAACACCAGTGGCGTGGCGGGTTTGAGCTGGCCTTGCTGGCCGAAGGTGACGATAGTGCCGTCCTTCGCCTGGATCGACACATTGGTTTGCGGATCGGTGCTGCGCAACAGGATCGAGCTGGCGGCCGCATAAGCCTTGTTCGCCGAAGCCGCGCCGGCCGGATAGGTGTAGACGATCCAGCCCTGGTCGTACACCGTGCCTCCCGAGGTACATCCGGATGTCTTGTCGCCGGGGCACATCGACACCAGCTGGCCACGCGTGATCGCTTCGCTGCGGGCGTAGTTCACGCTGGCCAGCAAGGCATTGCTGCCCGAACTCACCTGGTTGCGATGGATAACGTCGCGGAAGCTGGGCACGGCGATCGCCAGCAGGATCGCCATCACGGTGATCGTGATCATCAATTCCAGCAGGCTGAAGCCGCGCGAACGGGAGGGAATTCCGATCATGACGTTCACCAGCAGCTGCCGTTACTGTTGGACGAGGCTGAGGCGGGGCCAGGCGTCTTGTTGCCCGCATTGTCGATCGTCAGCGGACCGCATACATCCTGAGCCTGGCCGCCTACGGGCGTGGCCGTGGCCACGAACGCCTGCGAGGCGCTGCCGGCCGGAAACGCGACGGACGCCGTGTAATAGCCCTTCTCCGAAGTCGGATTGTTATAGCCCACGTCAGTGAGACTGCCGTATGCGTTGTTGGTGGAGTAATAGCGCTCCTGTGCATTGGCAACGCGCAGCAACAGCTCCTGCCCGTCCACCCGATGCGCCCGGAACGCGTAGCGGTTGTACGCCGGAATTGCGATGGCCGCAAGGATCGCGATGATCACCAATACGATCATCAACTCCAGCAAGGTGAAACCACGCACACGTCCCATCGTTCGTTGTCTCCGTTTGTCGTCACTGGTCATTGTTCAGCTCCCGCCAGCCACGCCGACGCCAGATTGCATCATCGATGTTGAGGTTGCCGCCGCCCTGCATCTGCAGGCCGGGAATCAGCAGCTTGCCACCACCGATCACGGAGGCCACCGGCACCGAGCCGCCCGTTGGCGGGTTGTTCACCAGTCCACCGACCGTGCTCACACCCGATGCCCAGCCGCCGGTGGGACCACCAGGCCCGGACAACCCGCCACCGGAACCGCCGTTGGCGGCATTCAGCACCATCAGCGCGCCACCAACCGTTGCGCTGCAAGGATCCTGACTACCCGGGATCAAGGTCGTGATGATGGCGCGGTTCGTGTTGAACAAGGCGCCCGCCGTCACTACCACTCTCTCGCCCGGCGCAGCAGACAGATCCAGGTCGATATACCAACCATTCTGGGTTGCAGTCAGGGTATTGTCGGTCAAGCCGCGAACGGTGTTGACACCATTGGATGAGGTGGCCTGGTAAAGCGTCTGCTTCTGGAGCTGGGACTTCACGGCAGTGATCGGCGTGCCGCCACTATCCAGCTTGTCGCGGATACCGTAGATCGACTGGGTCAACGCACTGGTACTGGTGTTGTCCTCTGCGCCCAGGTACTTGCCGGTACCGAACACCACGATAAAGCGATTGGTGGCCGGATCCGGGAACAGCCGCGGCATGACCGTGATCGGCTGCGCACCCTGGGTTGCCGGCTTGAACGCGAGCGTCACATGCGCCTGCCAGTTGGCCGGATTGGGATCGGTCAGATCAAAGCGCCACAGGTTGCCCTGCAGGTCGCCTGCAAACGCCACATCGTCGATCTGGTCGTTGTTGTAGTCACCCAGCACCACCGACGACAAGCCACCACTGGTGACGCCGCTGATTGTGGTGAGCGTCTTCAGCTCGCGAATCAGGGCACCGGTCTGCGCATCGAGTACGAACAGTGCGCTGTAGCCCTTGGAAGCAGCCGCCAGTGTCACGCAATTTGGCGGGCGATCGGACTTGCTGCAGTCGGGGAAATACCCGCCCGGCACCAGCACCACCCATTTGCCGTTGGCCAGGCGGCCTATGTTCGGTTGGCCGAACGTGTAGCCGAGATCGGCCGGGTCACCCTTGCCAGACACGGCCGGAGAATCCGAATTGAATTCCCACAATACCTTCTGGTTCGCATTCGCCTCGGTGACTGTGGTCGGATCGGTAATGTCGAGCGCATACACGCCTCGACCACCAAGACGCAGCCCACCTACAAGAATCGTATGCCAACCCTCGCTGGTTACCGCAGGCGTGGTGGTGGCCGTACTGAAATACACGTCGCGCGTCACCGGGGTGGCATCTACGGTCGGGGCGAACTTGAAATTCGTCTTCGCCGTCAGATTGCCCAATGCCGGATAGACCGTACGCGGAACGTAGGCGAACATTTCCTTGCCCGCGTTCGTGCCCGGTACCGCTACGGGTGGAGTTGCCGTATTCATGACCACCTGGGCATTGAACGCATGCAGCATGCCGTCATTCGCGCCCACGTACACCGCCGGCACGCGATTCTTGTAGATGCTGGCGAATGCCTCATAGCTGTGACAGGTGGACAGCGTCGGCGCGGACAGAACACAGGTGGTGCTGTCGTTCTGCATGGCCGTCGCTTCGGGCGAACCCGCCGGCCAGTAGTTGCGGTAACCACTGGACGGCGCACCGACAAACAGTGCCTGCGAGTTGATGATGGCGCCGAGCAGGCTGCTGCGTGTGCGATAAGTCGAGCCCTCCAGGGCACGCGAGCCGCGCAGATAGTCCACTCGAGCCTGCCCGGTATCGGTACTGCCGGTGCTTGCAGGCAGGCCGCTGAGCAAGGCCTGCGCGCTGAGGTAGGTGCTGCCCGTGCTTGCCGTGAGGTTGTCCAGATCAGAGGCGAAGGTACGGAACGGCGTGCCTACATCGAAACTGCCGTCGGCCTTTTCCTTGGAGCTGAGAATCTGGCGGTTGGTCGGCGGGGTCTTGGTGGCGTCGGTGAGAATGACTCCCGCGTCCCACTGAAGGCCGGACACGGTGCCATCGGCGTTGGCTGTAATCGCCTGGAACACGCCGCTCCAGTCACCCGAGCTGTAACCCGCCGTGAAACCCAGCGCACCTTGTACCAGCACACTGGTGTTCAGGGCACTCGTCGTCGCCGGCACATTGCGCGCACTGATGTTGGTGAGAATGTTGGTCAGCTGATCGACCAGGTTTTGCGGGTTGGCGGCGTTGAAATAGGCACCGCGGCTGTTGATCGCGGCGTGCCACGTGTCGTCGATCGAAGCCTTGCTGTTGTTGCTCGGTCGAGGCCAGCCCGTGCTGCCGCTGGAATTGGTCTGTCCACGTCGAAGCAGGCACAAGTCATTGGTCGGGTCCGTACAATCAGCATCGTCCGAGTGGGTCAGATTGCCGGGCACGCCCAAGGTCACCATGTACTGAACCAGATGCGGCCAGTTGGCGGGGTCGTTCAGCGGATTGAAATACTTCTCCAACGCGGGCGACGTGGCGCCGCTCACCACGCCCGTGGTGGTATCGGGCATGTAGGGCGGAACGATCTTGCCATTGCCCGGGTTGTACAGATCAGGACGCAGGTTCGTCGCCCAGTAGTTGAAAGCGATGTTGGCCAGCGATGACGTGTATGTGCTGCCTTGCACATCCCAGTACACCTGTGACTCGGCTGTGCTTGCTGAATAAACGGTACCGTCAGGCAAGTTGCCCGTGACGGCGGACTGCGAAGTCTGGAAAGGCGTGGGCAACGTCGGGTCGCCTTCGTTCCAGTAACCGTCCGTCACCAGCATGTGATAGTTCTGCCGGCACACCAGCTCCAGGCCATCGGCGCCGGAAACCTTGGGCGGGTCCCAATACGGATCTTGGAGATCGCCAGTTCCGCCGGTATTGCCGTAACCGCGTTCGAAAAACTTTCCAGCCCGGATGGTCGATGCCCGGTTGGGCGTGCCACCATTGGCATCGACCTGGAAGATCCAGTTGAAGAACGCGCTACGGTAGCAATCCGGCGAGACCTTGACCGCGCCGGATCTCTGGATGACTTTCGGGTCGGCCGTGCTCGAAGCACAGCCGGCTGCATCAATCAGGCTGGTGATGATGGCATTGCTGGGCAGCTTGAAATTGACGTCGTTGATGTTCTGCCATGCAATGCGGATGCTGTTGCCAAAGCCCCCCGAACTCGTCGCCGAACCGAGCGATCCGAACACACGGGACAGCGCCGTACGCGTCATCAGGTTGCGGGTGCGGTAATACGCATACCAGTTGGCGAAGTTCTGCCACTGATTCACCGACTTCCCGTCGATCGTGACGGTCGTGTTGGGGACGGCCACCGCCTCCCAGTTGCTGGCCGTGTACAGATTGGTCAGGCCGCCCGCATCCGGATTGCCGAAGCTGTCGACGGTGATCGTCGGAGCGCCGGACTTGTATCGATAGTAGTACGGGCCACCATTCGGATAGGTGTTGCCATCAGGATCAGTGCTCACGCCATCCAACGGTGAGTTGCCGTAACCGCACTTCCAGCGATTGTCCGTGCCCGCGGTAGGTGCGGGATAGGAGCCACTGGTGTAGCTGCTCTTGCTGTTGCTGGTCGCGTACCAACCACTGCCGCCTGAAGGATAAGCGCCATAAGCCCAGCTGCCCTGACTCACCCAATAGCTGGGTTTCTGGCTTGTGCTCCAGCTACCGGTTCCGGTGTAGTAGTAACCGGTTTTCGGCGTGTAAGTGAGCACGCCGGTCAGATCGGTCAAGCCGGTCGGATCTGTGGTGCCACTGGGGTTGTTGCGATACGAGGCGGTGGTGTCGACTGTCACCGGGTTGAGCGGCCGGTTGATGCCGATACCGTCCAGCGATACCGCGGCCAATGTCGCATCGGCATTCGGAAACGTCGTTCCATCGGCATTGACCGGCGGCGTGTACACCACATTCGGGTTGTAGTACACGCCGTTCATGGCCTTGGACAGGATGTTGTTGGACGCCGTGACTCGAGGATCGATCAAGCCGGCACAGCGCCAGGGTCCACTCCAACTGCCGCCATCGAACGGACGCTGGTCGCCCATGTAGTTACTGGCCATGGACCCGGAATCGTCGAACGTCACCACGATGTTCGGTGGCACGGCCTGGGTCACATTCGGAGGCGTCGGGCTAAGTTCCACAATATTGAGTGGCGTCGCGGCGAGCGCCGGCACCGGCACTGACATGCCGGCCGCAAGCGTGAGCGCGAACGCGCAGGCGAGCAGGCTCGGGCGGGACTTCAACAGTCGCTGGTTCAACATGACCTGGATACTCCGACTCATCGTGCTCTGGCTCAATTGCTCTTGGCCGCGAAGGTGCTTTCCATCACGCGTACGGTATTGGCGCTGCCACCCGTGGCGCGCGCGGTAATACGGTAGATATGCCGACTGGTGCTGGCTGTTCCGGTGCCGGTGCTGCCGGTGACGCCAGATTCATGCAGGCCACCACTGATTCCCGGGGGCAATTCGACGCCCAGATCCTCAATGATGTAGCGCGGGTTGTCGGCCAGGTGCCCGGTAGTGGTGCTGGTGTAACCCGTACCGCTGTAACCCTTGTACTCGGTTGATCCGGCCGTGACCCAACCCTGCTGGGTGCGAAAGTTCACCACGTTGGTAATCGGATTGGCCGGGTCAAAGATGTAGCAGTCGGTAAAAATGCCGGTCCCGCAAGTGAGCGGCGCCGTGATGTTGCTGGTGCTTGTCCACAGCTTCCATTCGGCACCACGCAGCGCCGTCTGCGCACTCATTTCTGCCTGCTGCGCGTTGTGCAAGCCACCGGCCATGCGCTCCTGCAGCAACGAGCGTCCCGAAGCGCTGATCGCCAAAATCGTCAGCAGGATCAGGAAGATCAGCGCCACCACCAGTACCGCGCCGCGCTGGGCGCGCGTGTTCGCTGGCATGGTGGAACGGCTTTGCGGGATGAACATGGCTTGCTCCGGTCACTCATCGCGCGGCGGTGCCCACAAGCGGCACCACCACGACATCAGGGGTTGTAGTTGCGTACAGGGATCAACACGTTGAATTCGCGCCGAAGCAGCGGATCGGGGAAGCCCTGGTCGCTGGGCGTGATGGCATGCGCGCTGATGGGTTTGACGCCACTGCCGTCCGCGCTGTAGCTGTAATCGAGCTGGTTGCCGGTGAGCGTGTAAAGCGGGGTCTGGCCATCCATCAACAGGCTGACCTCGATGCTCTGAATGCCCCGCCACAAGCAGCCAGTGCCGGTGACAGCATCCAGCTCGCCCGGCGGGCAATCGGTGGATGCGTCGACTTCTGCGGCAGTGAGAAAACTGGTCTTGCCGTCGGCATCCTGCACACCATATCGGAAGTCCAGCCGCTCCACGCCGCGCACCAGCTCATCCTCGGACGCGCCTGGTTGAGCCGGCGTGACACCATCAGACTTGAGGCCGCCGTTGACGCGTCGCACCAGCGCACCGGTAAATGGCGCCTTGCCATCGTTGTTCACGCTGACCAGGCGCAGGTAGTAAGTAACGGTCTGGAAATCGCGATTGACATCGAAGACCTTGGGCACCGATTCCGGCTGCTGGGCAACCGGCAAGTTGGCCGCGCCCGTGCCGAAACCGCTGGTGGTATTGGCCACCGGGGTGATCGTGGGCGAGGCGAACGTGGCCGGGAAAATCTGTGCATTGGAGCAGTCGGCCAGCATGAACAAATCACCATTGGTGGCATTGGTCAGCGGCGGCTCGCCGGTTTGCGGATTCAATGTAATCGACGTCACCGTGCCGACGCTGCCGCTGGTTGCAAGGCTGCTGCCGGCGCCCCCGATGGCCCACCCACTGGACGGATTGACGTAGCGCACGGTGAGCACGTCGGCTCCCTTCACACGGTTGCCAAGCGCCGTGCCCATCGCCGGGATGGTGCTGATCGGCGTGTGCGGGTCAACTGGCGTGCACCCGGTCAGCGTGCATTCGTAGCCGCGCATGAACAGGAATGAGGGCATCGAATACGGCGCGGTGGGAGCGGATGGATACGAGCCGGCGCTCCAGGCCGTGCTGACGTCGCCCAACGCACCACTGGCAGCCCCGACGGCACCGATCAGTTGCTTCGCGTACACCTTGGGCGCACGGATGTGGTCAAGCGCGTTGCCACCGGCGCCCACCTTGGCCACACCACCCGTATTGGAACAGTACTGCCCATTGGCCATGCGCAAATCGGTACCGATCCGGGTCACCGCAAAACGGCCGGCTTCCTGCAATTGCGCCAACTGATTCTGTGCCTTGTTGCTGCTGGAGGTCGAGGCGAACACGGTGACGATGCCGGCAGCCACCAGCAGGCCGAGCACCATTGCCACCATCAACTCGATCAAGGTGAAGCCGCGTTGACGACGCGGCAGCATGCGGTAGGCCATCACGGCTGGAACTCCCAGGAAAACGTCTGCAACGCACTTTGCCGATTGTTCTTGTCGCCAGCCTGCTGCTCGTTCCATGTGATCTGCATCTTGCAGGTACCACCGTAGGGCGGCCGCATGGCCAGTTGAGAGGTGGGATCGTAGCCCGCGCTGCCGACGCCACTGCAATCGATGGTCGCCGCAGGGTTCGGCAGGAATGCACGCAACTGATTGCTCCACAGCCGCTGGTCGTGGGTGGCCAGCTGCGCTGCATCGCAGGCCGAGCCCGAAGCGCAACCGACAGTACCTGCCGCAACCGGATAAGCCGTGCTGTTGTAGTCGCCTGTCCACACCGCGGCCGGGTTCGCGCTCATCCGCCCCGCCATGCTGTTGGCAAGGAACACCACCTGGGTACGCAGGTAGGCGGCATGGTTGGAGCGCGTGGCCATCACCATCAGGCTGGCCAGACCGATCAGGCCGATGCTGAAGATCAGCACCGCCATCATCACCTCAATCAACGAGATGCCTCGCTGACGCGACAGGACTTGCATGGAATTCTCCCTGATACCCCTGCATGCACTCTACCCATCATGCCGGCCAGCACCAGCCCCCAGCCGACAAGCGGTAGTGATTCGCCGACAAGCGGCGCCGAGTACACCGAAAAAGTGATCGCGATCACGTATTGGCAGCGCGACCACCGCTGTCGGGCGATAATAGGCGGATCGGGCGCGCGACGCTGGGAGCCGATCGACACATCGGCGCGCATGTCGTTGCACACCGCCCTGCCGCCCTCACCCGCCGGAGCCCTGCATGCCTGTTTGCCAACTTGTCCCCCGGCCTTGCACCGGATCATGGGCAACCGCCCTTCCCGACACAGGCGGTGTCCGATGACCGCCGCGCGCCTGGAGATCTGCCGCCCCGACGACTGGCATGTGCACCTGCGCGACGGGGACACGCTGGCTTCCGTCGTCACCGATACCGCTCGCCGATTTACTCGCGCCATCGTGATGCCAAACCTGAAACCCCCTGTGACGACGGTGGCGCAGGCGGAGGACTACCGCCAACGCATCCTCGCCAGCCTGCCGCCAGACACCGGCTTTCAGCCGCTGATGACGCTGTACCTCACCGAAGCCACGCCGGTGGAGGAGATCGAGCGCGCCAAGGCCAGCGACAGCGTGTTTGCCGTCAAGTACTACCCGGCTGGCGCCACCACCAACTCGCAGGACGGCGTGCGCGACCTTGCCCGCGTGCACAAGGTGCTGGAAGCGATGGAACGGCTGGATATGCCACTGCTCCTGCATGGCGAAGTGACCGATCCGGCGATCGACATCTTCGACCGCGAACGCGTGTTCATCGAGCGTCACCTGATGCCGCTGCAGGCGCGCTTTCCCGGTCTGCGCATGGTGCTGGAGCACATCACCACACGCGACGCAGTCGATTTCGTGAGCGCCGGACCCGCCAACCTGGCGGCGACCATCACGGCTCATCACCTCCTGCTGAACCGCAACGCGATCTTCGAAGGCGGCATCAACCCTCACCACTACTGCCTGCCGATCCTCAAGCGCGAAACGCATCGTGCCGCGCTGGTGCAGGCAGCCACCAGCGGCAATCCGCGCTTTTTCCTGGGCACCGACAGTGCACCGCACCCACGCCAAGCGAAAGAATCCGCCTGCGGTTGCGCCGGCGTGTACACGGCCCATGCTGCCATCGAGTTGTATGCCGAAGCCTTCGAACAAGCCGGCAAGCTGGACCGTCTGGAGGCCTTCGCAAGCTTTCATGGCCCGGACTTTTATCGGCTGCCTCGAAACAGCGGACGCCTCATTCTGGAGAAGCGCCCCTGGACGGTACCGGCCGACTTCGCGCTCGGGACCGCCACCTGTGTACCCATGCGTGCCGGCAAGAGCGTGGCATGGGCACTGCTGGACGCCGAAGCGGGTTGAGCCCTCCACAGACGACAACGGCCCGGTCGATGGACCGGGCCGTTGTCATTGCAAGTATCTGGTGCCGGAAATAGGAATCGAACCTACGACCTACGCATTACGAATGCGCCGCTCTACCAACTGAGCTATTCCGGCAAAGAGCCGATGATTTTACGGTGCACGCCATGGCAGCGCAAGGCACTCGCCGCGAGAGGCGCTGCAACCCCAGCAGTTGCGTTGCCTGAGGTCTTGCGGCGGGCATAGCCCGCCCTACGACCAGCGCCCAAGTTTCCCAAGCCGTGCCCGGCGCCGCCGCGTAGGGCGGGCTCTGCCCGCCGGCTCTCGTTTGGCCAGCGCCGGTGGCGGCCGGCGCGTGCATTCGAGGACTTGGTGTGACCTGAAGGTGCGGCGGGCGGAACCCGCCCTACGTGCTCGCTGGCGCTTGAGTCGGCGGCCCGACGAGGCGCTGATCAGAGGCTGACGGACGGCTTGTCGGGCACGACGCGCAATTCCTTCGGCAGGGCAAAGGTGATGGTTTCCCGTTCGCCGTCGAGCTCATGCACATCACCCGCGCCCCACGACTGCAAGCGGGCGATCACCTCACGCACGAGCTTGTCGGGCGCGGAGGCACCGGCGGTCAGGCCGATGCGCTTGACGCCCTCGAGCCAGCCTTGCTCGATATGTTCGGCGCCGTCGATCAGGAACGAGCGCACACCCTGCTTTTCGGCCAGCTCGCGCAGGCGGTTGGAATTGGAGCTGTTGACCGAACCCACCACCAGCATCAGGTCGACCGCATCGGCAAGCCGGCGCACCGCGTCCTGTCGGTTTTGCGTGGCGTAGCAGATATCGTCCTTGCGCGGACCCTCGATGCCCGGATATTTCGCGCGCAAGGCGTCGATGATCGCCTTGGTGTCGTCGACCGACAGCGTGGTCTGGGTGACGTACGACAGCAGATCGGGAAATTTCGGGTGCAGTCGTTCGACCGATTCCAGCGATTCGACCAGCAGGATCTCGCCAGAATTGGCCGGATTCCACTGTCCCATGGTGCCCTCGACCTCCGGGTGACCGGCGTGGCCGATCAAGACCACGCTGCGGCCGATCCGGCCCAGCCGAGCCACTTCCATGTGCACCTTGGTCACCAGCGGACAGGTGGCGTCGAAGACTTTCAGATCGCGGTGCTCCGCTTCCTCGCGCACCGCCTGGGACACGCCGTGCGCGCTGAAGATCACCGTGGCGCCATCGGGCACTTCGTGCAGCTCCTCGACGAACACCGCGCCGTCGGCGCGCAGCTTGTCGACCACGTAGCGGTTGTGCACCACCTCATGCCGCACGTAAATCGGCGCGCCGTAGGATTCCAGCGCACGCTCGACGATCGCGATCGCGCGATCGACGCCGGCGCAGAAACCTCGGGGATTGGCGAGCAGGATGTCCATGACTACCTCATTCAGCCGCGATCGGCCCAGTACAGGGGCCGCCGGCGTTTGTGCATGATGGCAAGGATTCGAACCTCATCGCCAGCCACCCGATACAACAGTTGATACGGAAAGCGCCCTGCGCTTCTGCGCCGGACGTCACCGCGCAATGGCGACCCGACAAATGGATGTTCCAATATCTCCGCCAGGACGGTTTCGACGACTGACAGAAACCTTCGCCCAAGACCAGGCGCTTCCGATTCGTAATAGTGCACCGCTTCGCGCAACTCGGCCTCGGCGAGGCGATTGAACGAAGCCACCAAACTCATCCAAACGCTGCCTTCAAATCGTCAATAACCTGTCGTGCCGGAGCCGAAGAGAGCTTCCCCTCCTCAACAGCCGCATCACGGCGCTGCGCTTCATCCAGCCAAAGGCACTCCACCTCGTCCGCAGAGAGGTCGTCCAGGCTTTCCAGCAGCCGACCAGCCATGTCCGCGCGCTCGCGCGCATCGAGCTTGAGCGCTTCCTTGATCAGATCAAGTTGATTCACGATATGCCTCCGCAGCCGACATGCCACGCGGCGCATTATCGCACGCCATCCCCGGACTTGCCGGCAAACAGGCCGAAGGCGATCAGCATGACAGCGCCCACCGTGATGGCGCAGTCGGCCAGGTTGAACACCGGATAGCTCCACTGGCGGAAGTACACCTGGATGAAGTCGGTGACCTGGGCCGCATGCAGGCGGTCGATCAGGTTGCCGATCGCCCCGCCGATGATGAAGCCCAGTGGCGCGGCGGTGCGCCAGTCGCGCCGCGGCGTGCGCGCCAGCCACACCACCAGCACCGCACTGATCACCACCGCCAGCACGACGAAGAACCAGCGCTGCCAGCCTGCGCCATCGGCCAGAAAACTGAAGGCGGCGCCGCGGTTGAACGCCAGCGTCCAGTTCAGGAAGCCGGGAATCACCTCATGCGGCATGCCCGCAGGCTGCAATGCGTGCAGCGCCCACCATTTGCTGAGCTGGTCGAGCACGATGACGACGGCGGACAGGGACAGCCAGGTCAGTGCGTTGGGCTTGGGGTTCATGCCGTGCGGTGCTCGGTGATGAAATGTTCAATGGTTGCGGAGCGCGGATAGGCGGCGGGCGGAGCCCGCCCTGCGAGAGCGTCGTTCGCGACAGGGCGGGCTCTGCCCGCCGGCTCGTCGAAACACCCCATCAGAACCAGCGCCGATCTTCGCCCGGCCCCTCGACATTGCCGACGCAGCGACCGCACAGCTCCGGATGCCCCGGGTGGCTACCCACGTCATCGCGTCGATGCCAGCAGCGCACGCACTTGGCCGCGTCGCTGACCGAGGCGGAGACCCAGGCTTCGGCGCCGTCCAGCTCGACCCTGGCGACATCGTCGGAACGCGGATCAAGCGGTGCCAGATCCAGCTCGGAGGTGATGAAGAAGAAGCGCAGCTCGTCGGCACTCTCCGCGTAGCGCGCGCGCAAGGCGTCGTCGGCGTGGACGACCACCTTCGCCTCCAGCGCAGCGCCGATCTTGTCCGCCTTGCGCATGCCTTCGAGCACGCGCGAGGCAGTGTCGCGGATCGCCAGCAGGTCGGCCCAGTAGCGACGCTGTTCGGGCGAACCCTGGCAAGATGCCAGGCCGTCGTACCAGGTCTCGAACAACACGCTCTCGCCGCGCTCGCCCGGCATCGCCTGCCAGATTTCCTCGGCGGTGAAGCTGAGCACCGGCGCCAGCCAGCGCACCAGCGCCTCGGTGATGCGGTACATCGCGCTCTGCGCGCTGCGGCGGCCATGGCTGTCCGTCGGCATGGTGTAGAGCCGGTCCTTGGTGATGTCCAGATACAGCGCACCCAGCTCGTTGGTGCAGAAGTTCTGGATGCGCGCCACCACTTCGGGAAAGTCGTAGCGTTCATAGGCTGCGAGGACGGCCTGCTGCACGTCATGTGCCTGCTGCACGGCCCATTGGTCGAGCAACAAGCTGTCTTCCACCGGCAGCAGCTGCGTGGCCGGATCAAACCCGTGCAGGTTGCCGAGCAGGAACTTCGCGGTGTTGCGGATGCGCCGGTAGGTATCGGACACGCGCTTGAGAATCTCGTCGGAAACGGACATCTCGTTGCGGTAGTCAGCCGAGGTGACCCACAGGCGCAGCACGTCGGCGCCGAGCGTATCCATCACCTTCTGCGGCGCCACCACGTTGCCCAGCGACTTGGACATCTTGCGGCCGTTCGCATCCACCGCGAAGCCGTGCGTCAGCACGTCGTCGTAGGGTGCGCGACCGTGGATCGCGGACGAGGTCAGCAACGAGGACTGGAACCAGCCGCGATGCTGGTCGGAACCTTCCAGGTACATCACCTTGTAGGCCGACGCATCGCCCTGCTGCAGTTCCGGGCGCTGGCCGATCACGGCGTAGTGCGTCACGCCCGAATCGAACCACACGTCCAGCACATCGCTGACTTTCTCGTAGTCGTCAGCCTGGTCGCCGAGCAGTTCGGCAGGCTCCAGCGTGAACCACGCATCGATACCGCCCTGTTCCACCCTCTTTGCGACCTGTTCGAGCAGCGCGACGGAATCCGGGTGCGGTTCCTGCGTGGCCTTGTGCACGAACAGCGCGATCGGCACGCCCCAGGTGCGTTGGCGCGAGATGCACCAGTCCGGACGGCCCGCCACCATGCCGGCAATGCGTTCCTCACCCCAGCCCGGCACCCAGCGCACGTCCTTGATCGAGGCCAGCGCGGTCTTGCGCAGATCCGCCTGCTCCATCGAGATGAACCACTGCGGCGTGGTGCGATAGATCACCGGCGTCTTGTGGCGCCAGCAGTTGGGATAGCTGTGTTCGATCTTCGCGAACGCGAGCAGCACGCCACGCTCGCGCAACACGTCGACCAGCGCGTCGTTGGCCTTCCAGATATGCATGTTGCCCAGCTCGACGTCGCCGGCAAGCGGGGTGTCGGCGCGATAGGCGCCGCGCGGACCGACATAGTTGAGCAGGCCGATGCCGTACTGGTTGCCGACCACGAAATCCTCGACGCCGTGGTCGGGGGCGGTGTGTACCGCACCGGTACCGTCTTCGGCGGAAACGTGATCACCGAGGATCACGGACACTTCGCGCTCGTAGAAGGGGTGCCGCAGGCGGGTGTGTTCCAGCGCCTGGCCGAGTGCGTGGCCCAGCGCCGGGGCGCCCCCATCCGCCCGTTGGGCACCTTCCCCCGCTTGCGGGGGAAGGAAATCAGTTGCGCCCCCAGCTTGCGGGGGAAGGAAATCAGTTGCGCCCCCCGCTTGGAGGGAAACGGAATAGCGTGCGCGCACCTGCTCTGCCAACGCGCTGGCGACCACCAACAGCACGCGGCGACCGTCGCGCGCCGGACCTTCGATCAACGCGTATTCCAGGTCCGGCCCCAGCGACACCGCCTGGCTTTCCGGCAGGGTCCACGGCGTGGTGGTCCAGATCGGGATGGCGACGATGGCGTCGCCCGCATCCACGCCGAACTTTGCCGCCAGCGCCTTGCCATCGACCGCATCGTAGGCCACGTCAACCGCCGGCGAGACCTTGTTGCCGTACTCGATTTCCGCCTCGGCCAGTGCCGACGCACAGTCGAAGCACCAGTACACCGGCTTGGCGCCACGCATCACATGGCCATTGGCCACGATCCGCGCCAGCGCGCGCAACATGTCGGCCTCGTAACTGAAATCCATGGTGCGATACGGCTTCTGCCAGTCGCCCAGCACGCCCAGGCGCTTGAAGTCGTTGCGCTGCGTGTCGACCTGCTCGGCCGCGTATTCGCGACACTTCTGGCGAAACTCCGCGGCATCGAGCTTGGCGCCGGGCTTGCCGAACTTCTTCTCGACCGCGATCTCGATCGGCAGACCGTGGCAATCCCAGCCCGGTACATACGGCGCACGATGACCGGACAGCAGCTTCGACTTGACCGTGACGTCCTTGAGAATCTTGTTGACCGCATGACCGATGTGGATCGCGCCATTGGCATAGGGCGGACCGTCGTGCAGCACGAAAACGCTGTCGCGCCCCGCGGTCTTCTGCTGGATCTGCGCATACCGATCCACCCGCTCCCACTCCGCCAGCCACTGCGGCTCGCGCTTGGGCAGGTCGCCGCGCATCGGAAAATCCGTCTGCGGCAGGTTGATCGTGCTCTTGTAGTCGTGGGTCATTGCCAGTTGCCGTTACCTGAATTGACGCGCCCACCGAATATCGGCAGACAAAGAGTGCAACGTTAAACGATACGGGGACGTACCGGAATACTTGAGGTGTGGCGGCCTGCCGCCGCCCGGCCGTTTGCTGATGCGGCCAGGGGAGTCTTCATCGACCCGTGAATGGCCTGGAATTTGTCCTCGCATCGCCGAATTTTTGCGTTACCCCCGAAACCTGTTAAGCCCCTGCCAGCCGCGGATTCATGCCCAGCACCTCACGCGCCATGCTCGAATCCAGCGCCATCTGCGCCTTCAACGGGTCCAGTCCGTCGAATTTCTTCTCATCGCGCAGCTTGGCCACGAATTCCACCGCCATGCGCTGGCCGTACAGGTCGCCCTCGAAATCGAACAGATGGACTTCCAGCAAGGGCTGGCTGACCTGGTTCACGGTCGGGCGCACGCCCAGGCTGGCCACGCCCGGCCAGCTGCATTCGCTCTCGCCCAGGCCCACGCGCACCGCGAATATCCCGTGCACCGGGCTGACCCGTTTGTGCAGAGGGATATTTGCCGTGGGATAACCCAACGTGCGACCGAGCTGATTGCCGTACTCCACCTTGCCGTCGATGACGAAAGGGCGACCCAGCAGCGGTTCGGCACCGGCGAACTCGCCTGCCGCCAGCAGCGCCCGCACCCGGCTGGCCGACACGCGCGCTCCGTGCAACTGGATCTCCGGCATGGTGCAGGCCGTGAAGCCCAGTTCCGCCCCCATCCGTTCCAGCAGCGCCACATCGCCGGCACGTTTGTGGCCGAAGCGAAAATCCGCGCCGACCCAAACCTCGCGCGCTGCCAGCCGCTGCACCAGCACACGCCGCACGAAGTCCTCGGCAGACATCATCGTCAAGGCCCGATTGAAGCGCAGCAGCAAGGCGTGCTCCATGCCGGCCGCGGCAAAGCCGCGCAACTTGTCGCGCACACTGGACAGACGTGGCAGCGGCTCGGTCGAGAAGAACGCACGCGGCAGCGGCTCGAAACTCACCACGACGGGGCTGCATTCCAGCGCGCGTGCGCGCTCGCCCACCTGGGCCAGCAACGCCTGGTGCCCCCGATGCAGGCCGTCGAATGCGCCGATCGCAATCACGCTGCCGCGCGGCGCCAGACAGGGGCCGGCAACATCCCTGGAAAGTCTCATCATCGCCTGAGTATAACGGGCGAGCGGCCATGCCAAAGCGGCTTGCGCACGCTCATCCGCCACGCAGGTCACGCGGCCGCAAGCCTGCGGCGAACAAGGTCGCGGCGTAGCTCAAACCACCGGCCAGCACCAGCACGGCCAGCCGCCACACCCGGGTGGCGACCGGCACGCCGGACCAATCCGGCCACAACCAGCGCCCGAACCCCAGCACCAGCACCATCGCGGCGCAGGCCAGCAACAACCGGCCCCAATGCCTCGCCCAGCCGGGCTGACGCTCGTAGACCCCGGCCTTTTTCAGCCAGTGCCACAGCAGCAGGAAATTGACATAGCTGGACAAGGCGCTGGCGATGGCCAGACCCAGGTGCAGACCCGGCACCTGTCCGATGGCTTGCAGCCAAGCTTGCTGTTGCAGCGCGGGCGGCGCCCACAGCTCGAACAGCAACACGATGAAGATGCCATTGAACACCATGCTGGCAATCATCGCTATCACGCCCGCCCGCACCGGCGTTTTGGTGTCCTGCCTCGCGTAGAAGGCCGGCAACAGCACCTTGACCAGCGCGTAGGCCGGCAGTCCGCAGCACAGGGCCAGGATCGACAAGGTGGACATGTGCGTGTCGAACGCGTTGAAGCGGCCGTGCTGGAACAAGGTGGACACGATCGGCCCGGCCAGCAACAGCATGGCCAGCATCGCGGGCAGCGCGATCAGCCAGGTGACGCGCAAGCCCCAATCCAGCGCCTTCGAGAAACCAAGATGGTCGGTACCCACATGGTGGCGCGACAGCGACGGCAGGATCACCGTGCCCAGCGCCACGCCGAAGACGCCCAGCGGCAACTCGAGGAAGCGCGTCGACAACGAGAACCAGCTCTGCGACCCGGTCACCAGCAGCGAAAGGATCACCGTATCGAGCAGCAGGTTCACCTGCATCACCGACGAACCGAACAGGGTCGGCACCATCAAGCGCAGGATCCGGCGCACCGGAGGGTGAGTCCAACCCCAGCGCGGCCAGACCAGCAGATCGAGCTTGCGCAGCGCGGGCAACAGGAACGCCAGCTGCAGCACGCCCGCCAGCAGCACGGCCCAGCCCATCGCCATGATCGGCACCTGCAGGCGGGGCGCCAGCCACAACGCGCCGGCAATCATGCACAGGTTGAGGATCACCGGTACCAATGCCGGCAAGGCGAAGCGATGGAAGCTGTTCAGCGCGCCGGCCGCCAGCGCGGTCAGCGAGACGAACAGCAGGAACGGGAAGGTCAGACGCAACAGGTCGATGGTGAGGTCGAACTTGTGGGGCTGGTCCAGGGCGCCGGGCTCGAACACGGTGGCCAGCTGCGGCGCAAAGATCAGCCCCAGCGCGGTGATCACCAGCAACACCGCGCCGAGGGTGCCGGAGACGCGAGACATCAGCCGCCGCAGGTCCTCGTGCGTGCCGGTTTCCTTCACCTCGGTGAATACCGGCACGAACGCCGTGGTGAACGAGCCCTCGGCAAACAGCCGACGCATGAAATTGGGGATTCGGAATGCCACCCAGAACGCATCGGTGGCGCCGGTGGCGCCGAACACGATGTTTATCGACATGTCACGAATCAGCCCAAGCACGCGTGAAACCATGGTCATGCTGCTGAACGAGAGCAGCCCGCGGAACATGCTGGGGGACTTCATCGGGAACGGGTTACCTTGGCGGCCGGCAATCGGGTACGGCGCATAGTTTGACAGTCGCCACGGGCAGGAGGACAGCCCGCAATGTGGCAGAATGAGGACCTCGCCGCCGTCGCGATCTCCCGCCCGCGGCGACCAGACCCGAAACAAGGCCCTAAATGATTGACGCAGCGGTGAATCGACCGCATAATTGGCGTCTTTTTCCACCCACAACACTGCATTCCGGAGTTCTACCTTGGCCAACATCAAGTCCGCGAAGAAGCGCGCGCGCCAGTCCGAACAGCGCCGCCTGCGCAACATCAGCGCACGTTCCATGGTCCGCACCGCCCTGAAGAAGGTCGTCAAGGCCATCGAGGCCAAGGACAAGGCAGCCGCCGTTGCCGCCTTCACCGCCGCCCAGCCGGTGATGGATCGCTACGCCGCCCGTGGTCTGATCCACAAGAACAAGGCCGCTCGTCACAAGAGCCGCCTCAACGCGAAGATCCGCGAGCTGGCGTAAGCCGCTCACGCGATCCGGGTTGAAGGGAAAGGCCGGCGCAAGCCGGCCTTTTTCGTGCGCGGCGGGCCCCGAAGCGCGGCAATTCACGCTTGTACGCAAGACCGCCTAACGGATCCACCCGCTGGCAACCGCCGTTGACCCGCCAGGCCAGCGAGGCGTAGGTTTCAGGGCATTGGCGATGCAGTTGCTAGAGGAGAATCCCATGATTGCTCGTCCTGCTCTCACCCCGTTTGCGCTTGCGTGCCTGCTGCTCGCCATGCCATGCGCCGGCATGGCGCAGACCGAGTCAGCATCCTCCCCGGTAGCACCCGCCGCGCCGGAGGCGCCCATCTACGATTCGGCGCACAACTTCAATCGCATGACCAAACACCAGTTCACCTCGGTCGAGGACGACGCGCGCCCGGGCGAGCATTTCTTTGCGGTGGCAGTACGAGCCTTCCAGAAAAAGGAATACCGTTTCGCGGTCGAGATGTACAAGGTCTCGGCGTCGTGGGCCTACAAACCCGCGGAATACAATCTGGGCGTGATGTATGCCCGCGGCCAGGGCGTGCCTGTCGACATGCCGCGAGCGCTCGCGTGGTTCGTGCTGGCAGCCGAACGAGGCGACAAGACTTACGCGGCGGCAGGCAACCTGATCAACTCGAAACTGACTGATGCCCAGTTCAAGCAGGCCAACGCGATCTTCGGTCAGTTGCGACCGGTCTACGGCGATGAAACCGCCCTGGTGCGCGCCAAGGCACGCTGGGCGATGGTACGGGCCGGCAAGACCGGAACCCGCGTGGGTTCACTGGCCGGCAACCTCCGAGTCGGCGGTACACAGATCGGGTCAGTATCGGCCAGCCCGGCCAATACCGCGGGCTCGGCGCTCCG
The DNA here is from genome assembly GCF_055809185.1 of Rhodanobacter sp. G2-10. Lineage (NCBI taxonomy): Bacteria > Pseudomonadati > Pseudomonadota > Gammaproteobacteria > Lysobacterales > Rhodanobacteraceae > Rhodanobacter > Rhodanobacter sp. G2-10. The sequence continues at coordinate 2,188,826 of NZ_CM147900.1, forward strand.
ACACGTCGCCACCGGTGCCGACGAGATCCTTGGCGCCGGCTCGGTCGATGGCTCCATCGCCTACCGCCAACTGGTCTCAAGCAAAAATCCCTACGACCCCAAGTTTGCCTGGCGTCCCGGCCATCGAACCGTGACGGTGGGTACGTTGACGCCGGCTGGAAAGGGGAATGCCAAGGCGACGTCGAAATCGTCCAACCAACCCACGAATCCACCAGCAAACCCAGAACTGCACTGACCGCGCCGCCGTCCTTTGACGAGACGCCGCTTCCAAGGCGCCCGCTCCTGCGGGCCGGGGTTTTGGTATTCGACGCCGCCCCGGTGGGCTACGCCTGCGTTCCTGGTCGAATCAGGCAGCTGCGTCGAGCTTGATCGCGGAGGCCCCGCCTGCCTTGTGCCCGGAAGCGCGCCGTGACGCGCCCCCGAACAGCCGCATGCCGAGCACCAGGGCGATTACCACCACCGCGTAGAACACCAGCTGGATACCGGACGGCTGCGCATCGTAGCCGATCAGGATGTGCAGGATCTTGCCGAATACCGATCCGTCGGAAAGCAACCACGAGCTGTCCCACACCTGGCCGCCGAGTTCGGGCAGAAGGTTGGCCTGGACCAGGTAGCGCGCCGCGCTGGAAGCAAGCCCGGCGGCCAGCAGCACCAGCATCCAGTTGGTGGCCGTGAAGAAATAGCGCAGCGGAATGCGCAGCAAGCCGAAATACAGCAGAAAGCCCACCGTGGTGCCACCAGCCAGGCCGATGGCCAGACCCCGAACCAGGCCGTCGGCGCCGCCCGCCACCATGCCGTACAGGAACAACACGATTTCCGAGCCTTCGCGCAGCACCGCCAGCGCCACCACCGCCAGCAGCAGGGTCAGCGAGCTGGCGCCGGTCTGCACCGCGCCGCCCACCGCCTTCATGTGCTGCGCCAGTTCGCGGCCGTGGCTGGACATCCAGATCACGTGCCAACCGATCATCAGCACCGCGGCAAACAGCACGCAGGCGTTGAACAATTCCTGACCCACGCCACTGGCCGCGGCGGAAATCACCCCGGCAAACATGGCCACCAGCACGGCGCCGAGCACGCCCAGTCCGATGCCGCCGCCGATGAACCAGCCGCGCCTGGCGACGCCGCGCGTCGCAGCCGCGACCACGGTGACGATCAATGCCGCCTCGAGAACTTCACGAAAGACCAGTAGCGCGATACCCCACATGGACCTACTCCGCTATCAAGATGCCCTGGGCGGTGTCCTGGTGGAAATCGCCGAAAAACTTGTACTCGCCGGCCTTCAAGGGGCCGACGAACACGGTGATGGTGCCGTGAGGCATGACGATCTTCTCGCGATTGAAGTCATTGCTCTCGAACTCCTCCGGCGTCGAATCCTGGTTCACCACCTTGATCTTGATCTTGGTATCGGCCGGCACCCGCAGCGTGGTCGGCTCATAGCGGTGGTTTTTTATGGTCAAGGTGTATGTCGGCACTTCGCTCGCCAGTACCACCATGGGCAGGGCGAACAGGGCCGCAATCAGCAAACGTTTCATGGCGACATCCGGATCAGGTTTGTGAATAGTAATGGTTCGCATTTGTGTCAACAAGCGCGACCATCCCGGTGGTTCATCCGCGGTATCGCTTACTTGCCCGCCGGCGCATAGCGCAGGTTGTCCAGCAAACGGGTGCGTGGCCGCTGCATGATCAGAAAGGTGTTGCCGGCCACTTGATGACAAGCGGTGCACGATGCGGACAATCTGTCGTAGGCCTTGGCGAAGGCTGCCTTGTCCTGCTTGGCCAGCGCCGCCTGCACCTCCTTGATCGCCGGATTCATGATCGAGGGCATGACTTCGGACAATTTGTCCGGCTGCATCTCCGCCGCATCGCCATTGGTCTGCTCTATGCCACGCAAGGCTTCGCCCAGTTCACCCACCATGAAGTAGGCCAGGGTCCAGTTGCCCGACTCGCCCGCCCACCACAACCGGTCGTGGCGGATCTGCAATTCCAGCATTTGCTGGCCCAGCTCCGGCGCCGGGTGTTGCTGCTGCAATTGGGCAACCTGCGCCTTCAGCGCGGTGACCTCCTTGAGCAACGCGGCCTGCTGGCTGTCCGCTGACGAGGACGACTGCGCCGCCATGGCGAAGGTGCTCCCGGCAACTGCCGCAGCGGCAACTCCGACAATGGCAAACAACTCGATCAAACGGCGGGACATGATTGACTCCAATTGAGAACGATTCCTATCCCTGCATCATCCCCGCTTTGCCCGGCCTGGCGCAAGGGCCTCTTCGCAACGAACAGTCGTCGCCGCGACGCCTCGGTTCCCGAGGTCACCGTTATGATGGTGCGTTGACAGCGACTTCCGAGCACAGCCCATGACCGATTCCATCCTCAGCGAACGCCGCGGCCCCGTTGCCTGGCTCAGCCTGAACCGACCGAAGATCCACAACGCGTTCGACGACGCCTTGATCGCCGCCCTCACCGACGCGCTGCTGCAAGCCGATGCCGACCCCGACGTGCGCGCCGTGGTGCTCACTGGCAACGGCAGTTGCTTCTCGGCCGGCGCCGACCTGAACTGGATGCGCGGCATGGCCGGCGCCAGTGAGCGGGAAAACCGTGAGGATTCGCTGCGTCTGGCGCGGTTGATGCGCACCCTGCAGTTCGTGTCCAAGCCCACCATCGCACGCGTCAACGGTGCCGCCTATGGCGGTGGCGTCGGGTTGATCGCCTGCTGCGACGTCGCCTTCGGTGTCGACACCGCCAAGTTCGCGCTGTCCGAAGTGAAGCTGGGGCTGGTGCCGGCGGTGATCTCGCCTTACGTCGTCGCCGCCATCGGCCTGCGCGAAGCACGGCGACTGTTCATCAGCGGCGAAGTGTTCGATGCTGCCACCGCGGCGCGCATCGGCCTGTTGCACGCGGCGCTGGCCGCCGATGCGTTGGACGACGCTGTCGAACGCCAGTTGCATCTGCTCGGCAAGGCTGGCCCGCTGGCCCAGCGCGAAGCCAAGCAACTGGCGTTGCGCGTCGCGGGTACCGACGTGGAGCAGGCCGAGCGCATCGACCAGATCAACGCGCAGCTGATCGCCCGCCTGCGCGTGTCACCGGAAGGTCAGCATGGCCTGGCCGCGTTTCTCGACAAGCGCGCACCACGGTGGGTCGGCGGCGGCGAATGAGCGGCACCTGCCGCGTGATCTGCTAGCTTTGGCCGATATCCATCGGCATGAACGGTTTCAAGGATTTCCATGTTCGAACGCGTACTGATAGCCAACCGTGGAGAAATCGCCTGCCGCGTGATCCGCACCTGTCGCCGCCTCGGCATCCACACCATCGCGGTGTACTCCGAGGCCGACCGTGACGCGCAGCACGTGCGGCTGGCCGACGAGGCCTGGCCGATCGGCGGCCCGCGGCCGGCCGACTCCTACTTGCGCGGCGACGCGATCCTGGAGGTAGCGAAAAAGGCCGGTGCGCAGGCGATCCATCCCGGCTACGGCTTCCTCTCCGAGAACACCGGCTTCGCGCGCGCCTGCACCGATGCCGGCATCACCTTCATCGGGCCGAAACCGGAAAGCATCGAGGCGATGGGTTCCAAGGCCGAAGCCAAGGCCTTGATGGAAAAGCATGCGGTGCCGCTGGTGCCTGGCTATCACGGCGAAAACCAGGACGCTGCCTTCCTCGCCGAACAGGCCGGCAAGACCGGCTTCCCGCTGATGATCAAACCGGCAGCCGGTGGCGGTGGCAAGGGCATGCGCATCGTTCGCGCCGCCGCCGAGTTCGCCGAGGCGCTTGCTTCGGCCCAACGCGAGGCGACCAGTTCCTTCGGCGACGCGCGGATGATCCTGGAGCGCTACGTCGAACATCCCCGCCACATCGAGTTCCAGGTATTCGGCGACTCCCGCGGCAACGTGATCCATCTCAACGAGCGCGAATGCTCGTCACAGCGCCGCTACCAGAAAGTGCTGGAGGAAACGCCCTCGCCGTTCCTCGACGAGGGCCGCCGCAAGACCATGGGCGAAGCGGCGGTGGCGGCCGCCAAGGCGGTCGATTACGTCGGTGCCGGCACGGTCGAGTTCATCGTCGCGCAGGATGGCGAGTTCTTCTTCATGGAGATGAACACACGCCTGCAGGTGGAACATCCAGTCACCGAAATGACGCTGGGGCTGGATCTGGTCGAATGGCAGCTGCGCATTGCCGCAGGCCAGCCCTTGCCGCTGCGGCAGGATCAGGTGCGCGCGCATGGCCACGCGATCGAGGTGCGCCTGTACGCCGAGGACCCCGACCAGAACTTCCTGCCCGGCTCCGGCAAGCTGCAGACCTTGCGGTTGCCGCCCGCGTCGGAGCACGTGCGCCTGGACGGCGGCGTGATCGAGGGCGACACCGTGACGATCTTCTACGACCCGATGATCGCCAAGCTGATCGTGTGGGACGTGGATCGCGTGCAGGCCCTGCAACGCTTGCGCAAAGCGCTGGCCGCCAGCGAAATCATCGGGCCGAAATCGAACATCGGATTCCTCGAAAGGCTGGCTCGGCACCCGGCCATCGTCGAGGCACGCATCGACACCGGCTACCTGGACCGCCATCTCGACGAATTCCTCATCGGCGACGCCGAGCCGACCGACGACGTGTTGTTCGCGGCGGCCACGGCGGCACTGCTGAACGACGAAGCACATGTCGCCAGCAACTCCTCCGACCCGCACTCACCGTGGGCCCGCGCCGACGCGTGGCGCATCGGTCACCCCGGCAAGCGCATCGTGGCGCTCACCTGGCGCGAGCAACGCTTCGAAGTCGAGGCTCGCGGTCACGCCGGCAACTATCGACTGCGCCACGGCGAAACCGAATGCGACGTGGCGGGCGCGCGCCTGCGCGACGACAACCTGAGCGCGCGCTTTGGCGGCGAGGCACGCCGCATCGCCTTGCGCAGCGACGCCGCCCATGTCCTGCTGCACGATGCCAGCGGCCAGCGCTACAGCTTCGCCCGCGCGATCGCATTTGCCTGGGAATCCAGCGACGCCGCCGGTGGCAACCAGCTGGCTGCGCCCATGCCCGGCCGCATCGTGCTGGTCAAGGCCAAGGTCGGCGACAGCGTCGAACAAGGCCAGGAGCTGCTGGTGATGGAAGCGATGAAAATGGAGCTGGCCTTGAAGGCACCGCGCGCCGGCACCATCGAAAGCATCAACGCCACGCAAGGCGATTTTGTCGAAGCCGATGCCGTGCTGGTGAAGTTCACCTCGGATGCGTAGGGCGGGCTCTGCCCGCCGCGCTTGACGGGATGGTTCGTTGAAAAGCCGGCGGGCAAAGCCCGCCCTACGCCACGATGGATCGTGAACACCCGGCGGGCGAAGCCCGCCCTACGTCGCGCCACCTCCCTGCCGGAGCTCCTGATGACCCTCTCCAACCACGTTCGCATCGTCGAAGTCGGCGCCCGCGACGGCCTGCAGAACGAGAAAGCGCTGCTGCCTGCCGAGGTGAAAATCGCGCTGATCGACCGGCTGTCCGCCGCCGGCCTGCAAACCATCGAGGCAACCAGCTTCGTCAGCCCGAAGTGGGTGCCGCAACTGGCCGATGCGGCCGAGGTGTTCCGCGGCATCCGCAAGCTGCCCGGCGTGAGCTACCCGGTGCTGGTGCCGAATCTGCAGGGCTACCAGCGTGCACGCGAGGTGGGCGCGACCGACATCGCCGTATTCAGCGCCGCCTCCGAAGCGTTCAACCGCAAGAACATCAACGCCTCGATCGATGAGTCGATCGAGCGCTTTGTCCCGGTGATGGAACAGGCGAAGGCCGATGGCGTGCGCGTACGCGGTTACGTCTCCACCGTGCTGGGTTGCCCCTACCAGGGCGCGGTGCCGCTGAGCGATGTGGTGCGCGTGGCCCGACGCCTGCATGAGATCGGCTGCTACGAAGTCTCGCTGGGCGACACCATCGGCGTCGGTACCCCGGCCAAGGCGCGCGCGATGCTGCACGCGGTGGCGCAGGAAGTACCGATGGACGCGCTGGCTGTGCACTTCCACGACACCTATGGCCAGGCGCTGGCGAACATCCTCGCCTGCCTGGAGGAAGGCGTGCGCGTGATCGACAGTTCCGTCTCCGGCACCGGCGGCTGCCCGTATGCCAAGGGCGCTACCGGCAACGTGGCCAGTGAGGACGTGGTCTACATGCTGCACGGCATGGGCATGCAAACCGGCGTCGACCTCGACCTGCTGATTGCCACCGGCGCCTGGCTGGCGGCCCAGTTGCACAAGGAAACTGCCAGCCGGGTCACCCGCGCGCGCACGGCAGCCTGATCGGCGCGCCCTGACATCAGCGACTGCAGCCTGCCGAAAGTCACTGGCGCGCAGATCGCGGGATGGAATAATCAGTCGCCCCACCCCACCACTCTCCATCCATGCCAGCAGCCTTCCTGATCCGCCCGATCGAGCCTCGCGACAATGAAACCGTCGCCAGGATCATCCGCACCGTGATGCCCGAGTTCGGCGCCGATGGCCCCGGCTTCGCGATCCACGACACCGAGGTGGACGCAATGTTCCAGGCGTATGCGCGGCCCGCCAGCAGCTACTTCGTGGTCGAGCGCGACGGCGTGGTGGTGGGTGGCGGCGGGGTCGCTCCGCTTGAGGGCGGCGAGGCCGATGTCTGCGAGCTGCGCAAGATGTACTTCCTGCCGGTCGCGCGCGGTATCGGCGCAGGCAATGCCATGATCCAGCGTTGCCTCGATGCCGCCCGCGCGCACGGCTTCAAGCGCTGCTACCTGGAAACGCTGACCGGCATGGACGCCGCACAGACACTCTACAAACGCAGCGGGTTCACCGCCTTGTGCAGCGCGATGGGCGGTACCGGCCATCATGGCTGCGACCGTTATTTCATCCGCGACCTGTGAGGCTACGCCATGCCCGGCCACGATCCCCGTATCGACGCGTATATCGCAAAATCCGCCGAGTTCGCGCAACCGATCCTGGAGCACCTGCGGGCACGGGTGCACCAGGCCTGTCCCGACGTCGAGGAAGGCATCAAGTGGGGCATGCCTTTCTTCAGCTACAGGGCCGCGCCGATGTGCATGATGGCGGCGTTCAGGCAGCACTGCAGTTTCGGCTTCTGGCTGTCGCGGGAGGTCACCGGCGGCAGCGACGAGGACGGCATGGGCCAGTTCGGCAAGCTCGCCACGCTGAAGGATCTGCCTTCGGACAAGCAGCTCGCGGTGTACCTGAAGAAGGCCATGGCCCTGAACGAAGCCGGCGTGAAAAAGGTTCGCGGCAAGGCTGATGCGAAACCCGCACCGGCGCTACCCGACGACCTTTCCGCACTGCTGGCCAAACGGATGCACGCCGCCGCGCGCAAGACGTGGGCCGGATTCCCGCCCGGCGCACAACGTGAATACGTCGACTGGATCACCGAAGCGAAGACCGACGCCACCCGCCGGAAACGCCTCGCCACCACGCTGGAATGGCTGGCCGAAGGCAAGAAACGCAACTGGAAGTACGAAACATGTTGAGGCCCCGCCACCCATGATCCGCACCGCCAGCCTCGATGATGCCGAAGCCATCCACGCGATCTACGCCCCGGCGGTGAGCCACGGCACGGCCACCTTCGAAACGGTCCTGCCCGGCGCCCCCGCCATGCGCGAGCGCATCCGTGCCCGCCTGCAACACTACCCCTGGCTGGTGTGGGAGGAGTCCGGCGAGGTATTGGCTTACGCCTACGCCGGCCGCTTCCGCGAACGCGCCGCCTACGACTGGATCGCCGAAACCTCGATCTACGTGCGTGCCGACGCACATCGCCGCGGCATCGCGCGCCGGCTTTATGGCGCACTGCTTGATGCAATGCAGCTGCAAGGCATCACCCAGGCCGTCGGCGTGATCACCCTGCCCGGCACGGTCAGCGTCGCGATGCATGAAACCATGGGTTTCAGCCCCGCCGGCGTGTGGCGCCAGTGTGGCTACAAGCTGGGGCAATGGTGGGATGTCGGCGTGTGGCAAAAAACGCTGCAGCCAGCCACGACACCGCCGCCGAGGGTAACGCCGTTTCCGGAGTTGGCCGACACCCCGGCGATGCGCGCCTTGCTGCGCTGAGCGGACGGCGCACGCCGACTCAAACCAGGCCCGAGGCTCGCCTACTGGTTGAGCAGCAAGTCGACGATGAGCCCGGTGGTGATCGCCACCAGCAGGAAGTCACCATTGTCGCTGCGCACCCAGTGATAGCCGCGTGGCGGCTCGCGCAGATGGCGATAGCGCCAATCGGTCACCACGTACCGGGTCCGATACTCCACCGGCAGGTAACCGCCGCGCCGGTACCAACCTTCGTGCCTTCCGCGATCGTGCCAATTCTTGTAATGGCCGTGGCCTTTGCCGTGTCTCTCATCGCTACGCACATACCAATCACGGTCATGATCACGATCATGCCCCTCGTCCCGGTGATCACGGCTCTGCGCATGACGGCCATGGTCATGGTCATGATCCTGATCATGGTCTTTCGCCAGCACTGCGCCGCTGGCAAGCATCAGGGTCACGCCACACGAAACAGCAATACCCAGAAATCTCTTCATGCCATGTCCCCTCCAAGTGGATGGATGAGCCAACCCGTCAAGGCCAGGCCGGAAGATCCGGCCGTCCGACGATCCGACGACAACTTGACCGCTCCCGCCCGAACACCACGTGAATCGGCCGCAACGACGGTTGCCAGGCTCATCCGGCAACCACCTGCTGCGCCGGTCAGCTAACATGGCGGCCTTTCTGCACCGACTTTCCGAGGACTCTCCATGCAGCTCAACCAGGTCAAGGCGATCATCACCGGCGGCGCCTCCGGTCTCGGCCACGCGGTGGCACAGCATTTTGTCGCCCACGGCGGCCAGGTCACGCTGTTCGACGTCAACGACGAAAAAGGTCAAGCCGCCGCGAAGGAACTGGGCGATGCCGCGCGCTTCCTCCGCACCGACGTGACTTCCGAAGATGGTGTAACCACCAACGTCGCCGCTGCGCATCACGGGATGGGCGGCCTCAACGTGGTGATCAACTGCGCCGGCATCCTCGGCGCCGGTCGCGTGCTGGGCAAGCAGGGTCCGATGCCACTGGCCACCTTCTCCGGCACCGTGATGGTGAACCTGGTCGGCAGCTTCAACGTCGCCAAGGCCGGCGCCGCACTGATGCAGAACAACGAGGCCGGTGAGGACGGCGAGCGCGGCGTGATCATCAACACCGCCTCGGTCGCTGCGTACGAAGGCCAGATTGGCCAGGCTGCCTATTCCGCCTCCAAGGGCGGCGTGGTCGGCATGACCTTGCCGATGGCGCGCGAACTGGCCCGCTTCGGCATCCGCGTAGCCACCATCGCGCCGGGCATTTTCTGGACCCCGATGGTCGACGGCATGCCGGAGGCCGTGCAGGAGTCGCTGTCCTCCTCGATCCCGTTCCCGTCGCGACTCGGCCAGCCTGGCGAGTACGCCAGCACCGTGGCCTTCATCCTCGGCAACCGTTACATCAACGGAGAGACGATCCGGCTGGATGGCGCGGTGCGGTTGGCGGCGAAATAACGAGGAATGAGTGGAGAGGAGTGAGAAGTGAGAGAAAACTCGCCTCATGCCGCTTCACGTCACGCCTCCTCTCTCACTTCTCACTTCTCACTTCTCACCCCTGGCCTATGAAAGCTTCCGACATCAAGAAAGGTAACGTGGTCGAACACGACGGCACCGTCTACCAGGTGCGCGATATCGAGCGCAGCTCGCCCAGTGCGCGCGGCGGCAATGTCACGTTCCGTTTCACCCTGTATTCGATTCCCGGCGGGCGCAAGTTCGATCTCAGCCTGCGCGCTGACGATGACCTGCGCGAAATGGATCTGGTGCGCCGCGCCGCGAACTTCTCGTACATGGACGGCGACAGCTTCATCTTCATGGACGCGGAGGATTACACGCAGTATCCGCTGTCGCCCGAACTGGTCGGCGACAACGCCGGCTACATCGTGGAAGACCTCGAGGGCTACTACGTGCAGTTGATCGACGATGCCCCGGTCGGACTGCAGGTGCCCACCAGCGTGATGCTGACCGTGGTCGACACTGCGCCGGAAATGAAGGGTTCCAGCGCCACCAAGCGCAACAAGCCGGCCAAACTCAACACCGGGATCGAGGTGCAGGTGCCCGAGTACATCAGCAACGACGAAAAGGTGTGGGTGAACACGCTGACGGGCGAGTTTGCCGGGCGCGCCTGACCTGGACAGGCAGGAGCGCGCAGCCCGCGCGAGGTAGCCAAGCAGCATGCCCTCCAACGACAGCTATTCGCTGCGCAGCCATGCGATCGAGAGCCTGATCCGCATCAAGCGGCCGGACGTGCCGTGGCGGGTGGTCATGCGCAACAGCGCCGCGGTGGTGCTGCCGCTGGGGGTCGGGCTGGCGATGGACCATACAGCAATCGGGCTGGGGGTGGCCGCTGGCGCGTTGAACACGATGTTCGCCGATCAACCGGGACCATATCGACAGCGCCTGCGGCAATTGCTGCTGACGTCACTGGCCGCCGCATTGGCCTCGCTGGTCGGGTTCCTGATTGGCGGACAGATGCTGCCCATGCTGGCAGCGACGATGGCCTGCGGTTTCTTCGGTGGCCTGCTGGTGGTGTTCGGCACGGATACCGCCCGGGTCGGCATGACCAGCATGATTCTGCTGGTGGTGACGGCCTCCACTCCGACCAACCTGACCGGCGCGCTCGGCGCGGCCACCCTGATTTTCTGTGGCGGCCTGCTGCTGGCCAGTTTTTCGCTGGCGGCGTGGCCGCTGCAACGCTTCCTGCCCGAGCGCCGTGCGCTGGCCGAGGTGTACCGCGGGCTGGCGACCTTGGGGCGGAAAACTACCGATGACGCAGCCGAGGCGCCTGCCATGAGCGAGGCGATGACCGGCCTGCAACAAACCCTGCTGGGACGCCACCATGCCCACGGCCGCGCCATGGAGGCATTTGGCGTGTTGCTGGAACTGGCCGAACGCATTCGGCTGGCATTGACGGCCATGACCGAACTGGAGGGCGCGCGAGACAGCCAGTCCCAATTCCGCAACGCTGTCGGCGGCGTGCTCGAAGCCATCGCCGACGCACTGGAAAGTGGAGACGCGCCGGAGCGTGCTGCCGCACTGCTGGCCTCGCTCCGGGAGCAACATGGCGCACCCGCCCCGCATGCGGAAGCGGCGGCCATTCGCCCCACGCACATCCACGCCTTGATCGGCCAACTCGCCGCCGCGGTTCGCAATGCCGACTGGGCCGGCAGCCGCGGCGAGCTGCGCGCCAGCGCCGCGGAAACCCGGCTGCCGCCGGTGCTGCGCAGCACTGCCATCCGGGCAACCTTGCGCGCCAGCCTCACGCCGCGATCGGTCGCCTTTCGGCATGCCGTGCGCATGGCGGTATGCCTCAGCGCTTCACTGCTGATATCGCGACTCCTGGAATTGCCGCATGGCTACTGGCTGCCCATGACCGCCGCCATCGTGCTCCGCGCGGATTTCGCGGCCACGTTCAACATCGGCTTGCTGCGCGTCCTCGGCACGGTGCTCGGCCTGGTGCTCACCACGATCCTGCTCTACGTCACTCCCGACCAACCTTGGGCGCATCTGGCGCTGATGGCGCTCCTGTGCATGGCGTTCCGCTACCTGGCGACCGCGCACTACGGCATCGCGGTGGCTGCGCTCACCGGTACCGTGGTGATCCTGCTTTCGTTCGAAGGGGTCGATTCCGGGGCTGCCGTGCTCGACCGCGTGATCAACACCGCCATGGGATGCGGCGTGGCCATGCTGGCTTACGTGGCATGGCCCACGTGGGAGCGCAGCCATGTGCGCAGTGCGCTGGGCGAGATGCTCGACGCCTATGCGGCGTATCTGCGCACCCTGATCGACCCGGCCGGCGATGACCGCCGCCATGCCCGCAGCGCGGCACGAACCGCGCGCATCAATGCGCAGGCTTCGATCGAGCGCATGCGCAGCGAACCGGCCACGCCGATGGCCTTGCTGAAACTTTCGCGCAACCTGTTTGCCAACGGCAATCGGTTGGCGCGTACCGCGATGACCCTGGAGGCCACGCTCGACGAGCTTGCCGACCTGTCCAGGCAAACCGGCTTTTGCGATTTCATCGAAGACTGCTCCAGCGCCCTGCAGGCGATCGCGATCGCGCTGCGCACGCGCAAACCGCTTGCCCCGATCCCCGACCTGCGCGCGCGGCAGCGGCTGCTGGTGAGTCGGGCACAAGAGACGGCGGACGCATCCGCGGTCGAGCTGCTGGCTCGCCTGAGCGATCGTCTGGTCGACAATGTCGACACACTCGCCCACGTGTTGCGGCGCAGCGAAGAGGAACTCCGCGCGGACTCCGCTTTGCAGGCGGCCTGACCGCAATTGACCGTTTGCGACCACAGGCGACGTCTGCGCCCGGAGGTTTTACACTGCACGGATGCTCAAGATCGATACACACGCGCACATCCTGCCCCGCGACTGGCCGAATCTGGCGGCAAAATACGGTGACGACCGCTTTCCGGTGATGACCCACAGCGACGGTCGCCACCGGATCTACAAGGACAGCAAGTTCTTCCGTGAAGTCTGGGATTCGGCATTCGACGCTCAGACACGGATCGACGACTACGCCCGATTCGGCGTCGACGTGCAGGTGATCTCCACCGTGCCGGTGCTGTTCTCCTACTGGGCGCCGGGCCATCAGGCGCTGGAACTGCACCGCCACCTGAACGACCACATGGCCGGCATGTGTCGCGACTTTCCCCGCCACTACGCCGGCATCGGCACGGTACCGCTGCAGGCACCGCAGCTGGCGATCCGCGAACTCGAACGCTGCATCGACGAGCTGGGCCTGCAAGGCGTTCAGATCGGCTCGCATTGCGGCGACTGGAACCTGGACGCGCCCGAGCTGTTCCCGTTTTTCGAGGCTGCGGCTGACCTCGGCGCGGCGATCCTGGTGCACCCGTGGGACATGATGGGCATGGCCAGCATGCCCAAGTACTGGATGCCCTGGCTGGTCGGCATGCCCGCCGAACAATCGCGCGCTGCCTGTTGCCTGGCCTTCGGCGGCGTCATGGAGCGGTTGCCGAAGCTGCGCGTGATGCTGGCCCACGGCGGCGGCAGCTTCCCGTTCACCATCGGGCGCATCGAGCACGGCTTCAAGATGCGCCCGGATCTGGTCGCCACCGACAACCCGCGCAACCCGCGCGAATACCTCAAGCGCTTCTATTTCGATTCCTGCGTGCACGACGACGACGCGCTGCGCTATCTGCTGGATGTGACCGGCGTCGAACAGGTCATGCTCGGCACCGACTATCCTTTCCCGCTGGGCGAGCAGGAACCCGGTAGCGGCATCGAGGCCCTGGGCCTGGATGACACAGGGCGTGCACGCCTGTTCCACGGCACGGCGCTGGAATGGCTGGGCCTTCCCAAACATCGCTTCGCCCCTGACCCTTCTGCACCGGAGTCCGCATGAATTTCGTTCGCAAGACCATCCTCACGGTCGCCTTTGCCGCCGTGGCCCTGGCCGGCGCAGCACACGCCGCCGAAGTCAGCATGGCCGGCGGCACCATCACCTTCGACACGCCGAGCACCTGGCTGCCGATCATGCAGACCCAGGGCGATCCGGAGGCGCAGGTGTTCCAGGTGCCCGACCCCTCGCCCACCGGCAAGACCAGCCTGGCCCGCGTCACCGTGACCGTGAAGCAGGTGCCCGACATCAGCAGCTTCCATCAATTCATGGCCGAAGGTACCGCCAAGGGGCTGGCCTTGCCCGGCTACAAGGAATCGCCAGTGCCTCCCGAGCCGAACAGCAATATCTACACGGCGCAGGAAAACGGCACGGAGTTCAACTACACCGAGCACTACTGGTTCAAGCTCGGTTACGCGATCCAGCTGCGCTGCATGCGACCCAGCAAGAGCCTGGCCGGCGCTGCATGGCAGGCGGCGTTCGACAAGGGCTGCGCCGCGCTCGCCGCACAACTGAAATAGGCCGCCGTCCGCTCGCTCCAGCGCCGGCGTTGCGTGCCGCGCAAAAGGCCGGCGGGCAGAGCCTGCCCTACACCGCAATCGTAGGGCGGGCTCTGCCCGCCGGCTCTTCCGCATGGCCCACCCCGGCACGGAATGATGGCCGACCAGCACGAAGGGAAATCCGATGTCCGCAAATTTTGAAGCCACTTCCGCCTGGGCCACCGCCCAGGACGCCGCCGATCCGCTGCGTGCATTCCGCGACGAGTTCCTGATCCCGCCGCACGAAGGCCACGACAGCGTGTATTTCTGCGGCAACTCGCTGGGCCTGCAGCCGCGTGCGGTGCGCGAGGCGGTCAACGCCGAACTGGATTACTGGGGCGAACTGGGGGTGGAAGGTCACTTCAAAGGTCGCCTGCCGTGGATGGATTACCACGAGTTCGTACGCGACGATCTCGCCGCCGTGGTCGGCGCGCAGCCTGCCGAAGTGGTGGCGATGAACACGCTGGGCGTGAACCTGCACCTGATGATGGTGAGCTTCTACCGTCCCACGGCCGAGCGTCCGGCGATCCTGATCGAGGCCGGCGCGTTCCCCACCGACCGCTATGCGGTGGAATCGCAGGTGCGCTTCCACGGGTTCGATCCGGCCAGTGCGCTGATCGAGCTTGAAGCGGACGAACCGAACGGCGTGGTGTCGATGGCAGCCATCGAGCGTGCACTGGCCGAGCACGGCTCGCGTATCGCGCTGGTGATGCTGCCCGGCGTGCAATATCGCACCGGCCAGGCCTTCGACCTGAAGGCGATCACGGCACTCGGCCACCAGCATGGCTGCGTGGTTGGCTTCGACCTCGCCCACGCGGTCGGCAACCTGCCACTGCAACTGCACGACAGCGATGCCGATTTCGCCATCTGGTGCAGCTACAAATACCTCAACAGCGGCCCCGGCGCCGTGGGCGGCGCCTTCGTGCACGAACGCCATGCCACGGCCATGCTGCCGCGCTTTGCCGGTTGGTGGGGCCACGACAAGACCACCCGTTTCCAGATGGGCCCGCAGTTCCAGCCCACGCCCGGCGCCGATGGCTGGCAGTTGTCCAACCCGCCGATCCTGGCGCTGGCACCGCTGCGCGTGTCGCTGGAGGTCTTTCGTCGCGCCGGCATGGACGCCTTGCACCAGAAGTCGCTGAAGCTCACCGGCTATCTCGATTACCTGGTGCAGACCGAGTTGGCCGAGGTCCTCCAGGTAGTCACGCCAGCCGAGCCTGCACGCCGCGGCGCGCAGCTTTCGATACGCGTGATCGAGGGCCGCGAACGCGGCCGCGCACTGTTCGACTACCTGATGGCCCACGGCATCATCGGCGATTGGCGCGAACCCGATGTGATCCGCATCTCGCCCGCGCCGCTGTACAACCGTTTCGCCGATTGCCTTGCTTTCGCCGAGGCGGTGCGCGAGTGGAAGCAAGCCGGCTGATTCAGTCACGGTTGTGCGAAAACGCCACGAGTTCATCCGGTCTTGAGGTGCCGCGCGCGATCCTGCGGCTTTCAACGACTGGAGCACACCGATGAAAAATCAGGCGCCGGATAACACCGACCTGCACAAGCTGGGCGAACTGATCAAGGACATCGAGGTGGCGATGCTCACCACCCGCACCAGCGACGGTTCACTGCTCAGCCGGCCCATCCAGACTCTGAAACTGGATGCCAACGGGGAACTGCTGTTCTTCACCGCCGCCAAGAGCCACAAGGTCGAGGACCTCACCGACGACGCCGCGGCCAATCTCGCCTACGCCCATCCCGGCGAGCATCGTTATGTCTCGGTGCGCGGCCGCGCGCGCATGGACCGTGACGACGACACCATCGAGGAGCTGTGGACGCCGGCACAGAAGATTTTCTTCCCGGAAGGTCGCCACGACCCCAACCTGATGGTGCTGCGCATTCGCGTGCGTGATGCCGCCTGGTGGGAGGCTGCCGACAATTTCGTTGCACGAGCCTTCGATTTTGCGCGCGGCATGCTGGACGACGAACCCCGCGACCTTGGCGAACAGGGGCACCTGGAGGGCTGACCGGACACCGCCGCCGCAACCGGCAAGCGCAAGTTTCTGCGCTCACCCGTTCTAGACGCGGACGCGCACATACTTCGTCTTTGCGCTGCGGTGTGTGGTCCCGCCCGTGCCACGGTGAGTGCGTGTACCTCGCTTGCCAGATGACATCCATTGCAGCGATTGCCTTTCCGTCAGTGCAACAGGATTCCTCACCATGGCTGCAAGCTTCAGCGGCAATCTCGCCGGTCAGGTCACTGATCTTCCCCATTTCTGGGAACACACCGTCGGCAGCGGCCACGCCACCCTGGCGCTGCGCGCCGACTGGCAGGCGCAACTGAAGCGTGCACACGATGAACTGGGCATGCGTCACGTACGCTTCCACGGCATCCTGTGCGACGACATGGGGACCCTGATCGAACAGGGCGGCAAGTTCATCTACTCGTTCTTCAACGCCGATCAGATCATCGACTTCCTGCTCTCGATCGGCATGAAGCCCTTCGTCGAACTGAGCTTCATGCCGTCGTGCCTGTCGTCGTCCGGACAGCTGCAGTTCCACTATCGCGCCAACGTGAGTCCGCCACGGGATCTGTCGCAATGGTCCGTGCTCATCGAAAAGCTCGTCACCCACTGGGTCGAGCGCTACGGCGTGGACGAAGTGCGCCGGTGGTTCTTCGAAGTCTGGAACGAACCGAACCTCACTGCCTTTGGCAGCGGCAAGCAGGAAGACTACTTTCCCCTTTATCGCTATACCGTCGAGGCGATCAAGAACATCGACGACCAGCTCAAGGTCGGCGGCCCGGCTACGGCGGACAACGCCTGGGTGGAAGATTTTCTGGCGTTCTGCAAGAACAACGACCTGCCGGTGGACTTCATAAGCACGCACCACTACCCCACCGACGACTTCGGCAAGCCCGGTGACGACACCGAAGCCCAACTGGCCGCAAGCAAACGCAGCGCGCTGCGTGACGAGGCACGCGAAGTACGCAAGCAGGCTGGCGACCTGCCGGTCTACTACACCGAGTGGTGCACCTCGTCCAATCCGCGCGACTTCATGCACGACGATCCCTATGCCGCCGCATTCATCATGAAAACCGTGCTTGAACAGAATGGCCTGGTGCAGGGCTACAGCTACTGGACGTTCTCCGACATCTTCGAGGAAAACTATTTTCCGTCGGTACCGTTCCAGGGCGGCTTCGGGCTGATGAACATCCACGGCATCGCCAAACCGGCCTATCGCACCTACGAAATACTGCACGCGCTGGGTACCGAGTCGATGCCGGTCGAAGGCACCCATGAAACCGTGGATGCGTGGCTGGTGCGCGACGGGAACAACGCCACCGTCATCCTGAACAACTTCGCCCTGCCCCGTCATCCGATCGCCACCGAAACAGTGACGTTCACGATCAAGGGGGCGAAAACGGTGACCTCCGCCACCATCCAGCGCATCGACCTGGAACACGCCAACGCGAAGCGTCGCTGGGAGCAGATGGGCAAGCCGGAATACCTCGATGCCGCCAAAGTGGCCGAACTACAGGAAGTATCAGAATTGAAGACCGAGGCGATCAAGGCCAGCGAAAAGGATGGCCAAACGGTGATCGAGGTCGAGATGCCGCCACAGGCAGTGGCGTCGATCCGCTTTCAGTGGCAATAGAAACAGGGCTGCTCGGCACCGGCAAGCTCGACGAACAGGCGCACGATGGCGCAGCCGGTGGGGGCAACCGGTGTCCGGTCGCCCTGCCCGATAACCGTGCTGCCCATGTTTCATCTGACCATGACGGCGAAGAAGCGACGATGGACAATTCTTCGGAGGATCCACATGAGCAAGCATGCGGCAACCGGGAACCTTCGCCTGAAAGCATTCGGCGTCAATTGCACGCTGAAGCCGGGTGAACAGAAGTCGTCCACCCAGAAGCTTCTGGACCAACTTTTGCGCGCCTTGCACAAGCACGATATCGAGACCTCGAGCACACGGGCAGTCGATCACGAAATCAAGCCGGGGGTGAAGGCCGACGAGGGCAAGGGTGACCAGTGGCCGGCGCTGCGCGAAAGCATCCTGAATGCCGATATCCTCGTGCTCGCCACCCCGATCTGGATGGGGCACGCGTCGAGTCTGGCGCAGCGGATACTGGAGCGAATGGATGCGTTTCTCGGCGAAATCGACAAGCAGGGACGCTACCCGACCTTTGGCCGCGTGGCGATCGTCGCCGTGGTCGGCAACGAGGACGGCGCGCATCATGTCACCGCCGAGCTCTATCAGGGGCTTGCCGACGTTGGCTTCACCATACCGGCAGGCAGCTCTGCATACTGGGTCGGTGAAGCCATGAGTGACGTCAATTATATCGACCTTGAGCGAACACCCAAACCGCTGGCAGACACGATCAAGACACTGGCAGGCAATGCTGCGCATCTGGCGAAACTCCTGAAACAACATCCCTATCCGCCGACGCTGTAGAATCCGCGCCCCGGCACCCCCGCTGCCCCGGCAGACCAGCGCAACCCGCTACGACATCGTCGTGTCAGGAGGTGCCCGGCAGCCGGGAGGGCCAAACGGTGGTGTACGGGAAACGAACGCACCGCGAACCGCGGCTGTTCACGAGTCCGCCACCCGGCGCGTGAGAATCTCGGCTCAAAGCTCGAACATTCCTCATGCCGGCGACACGCGATCCGGGATATTGCCGGAGCCCTGAGCGCAACGCTGGTGTGCTGGAATTACCTGCTTGACTACCTATCGCTTGCCTTGGTCTTCCGATTGACCGACGCGCCACCGGTACCGATGACGGGCGACGGACGTGCAAACAAGAAGCATGCGCCGCGAACACATCGCCGAGAAGGAATTCAGAGGCAAGCGGCGCTCGTCCGAAGTGACCAGGCTCGCCGAAGTCGGGGCGATGCATCTGCAAGGAAACGGAACGTTCAGCGTGCTCAAGAAGAACCCGGGGCGGTCCCGGCTCTCTGATGTCCGCGGACGTTGTGTTCACGATGGATTCGATCTGATGGGGCGATTGATCACCGAGGAAAGTCCATGCAAGTGCCGCAAATTGCCGTTGCAGTCCGCAAGGCGATCAGCGGCGTGGGCGACGATGCACTACTGACCCGCGCCGCTGCCATCGCTTTCTATTCTGCCTTGTCGTTTGCGCCGCTGATCGTGTTGATGCTGTGGCTCTTGGCGGCGCTACGGCCGGAGTGGCAGCAGCAATTGACCGACGGACTGGCCCGGGTACTGGGCGAGAAGGCTGCTGGTGCAATCAACCTGGTAGTGGACAACGCAAAATCGACGCCAACGGCCGGCAACGTTGCGGGTGTCGCGGGTTTGCTGATCACGGTTTTCAGCGCGTCGGTCGTCTTCGCCCAGTTGCAGCACGCGCTCAACGTCATCTGGGATGTCGAAGCCAAGCCGGGCAAGGCGGTCACGGCGTGGCTGTGGGCCCGCGCACGCGCCATCGCCCTGCTGATCGGCGTCACGTTCTTGCTGATCGTGTCGTTCGTGGTGAGTACACTGATCGGAATCTTCGTACCGGCCGACTCGTGGATCTGGAGCGCCGTCGAGAGGACCATCACGGCGGTGGTATTTGTCATCGCGTTCGGCACGATGTATCGGGTACTGCCGGATGCGCAGATCGCGTGGAAGGATGCCTGGCGCGGCGCGTTGCTGACCACTGCGTTGTTCATGGGGGGCAGGTACGCGATCGACCTGCATTTCCAGCATGCCAGCGTGGGAGGTGCCTACGGGCCCGCTGGCGCGTTGGTGGTGCTGCTCACCTGGGTGTACTACGCATCGATAATCGTGCTGGTGGGGGCGGAGCTCACGCATGCCCTGTCGGTCGCGCGCGGCGAACCGCCGAAGCCGGAACGCCAGGCCGAACCTGCCGATTGAAGGGCCCCCGCGCAGAACGCGTCCGCGCCTTCGACCGTGGCCCCGGTCGTCGCCGGCGCCATCCTTCATCTTCAGGCGACAACCAGGTCGGTAGGGTCGAGCGCGACCGATCGGCAGATGTGGTGAATGCATGGCCAAATTGCGCATTGGCATCTCTGGCTGGCGCTATCCGCCGTGGCGCGGCAAGTTCTACCCCCAGGACCTGCCGCAACGGCTGGAATTGCATTACGCATCGCGTCAGCTCAACGGCATCGAGATCAACGGTTCGTTCTATTCACTGCAACGCCCCGAAAGCTGGCGCCAGTGGTATCGCGATACACCGAGCGACTTTGTCTTTGCTGTGAAGGCACCGCGCTTCATTACCCACATCCGACGCCTGCGCGACGTCGAAAAGCCGCTGGCCAATTTCCTCGCATCGGGCGTACTCGAGCTGCGCCGGAAGCTCGGCCCGATCCTGTGGCAATTTCCTCCATCCCTGAAATACGACCAGGGGTTGTTCGAGGCGTTCCTGAGTTCCCTGCCCAAGAACAGCGCGGCTGCATTCGCCATGGCCGGCGCCCACGACGATCACCTCAAACGTGTCGGTGACCTCGCGTCAGGGCGAAACCGCAGGCTTCGGCACGCCGTCGAGATCCGTCACGAAAGTTTCCAGAATCCCGAGTTCGTCAGTCTCCTGCGCCGACACGGAGTCGCGCTGGTCATCTCGGACGCCGCGTCCCGGTGGCCGCAAATGCACGACATCACGGCCGGCTTTGTCTACATGCGGCTGCACGGCGACAGGCAACTCTACGCGAGTGGCTACACTGATCAGGCGCTCGGCGACTGGGCGCAACGGATCCGGCTCTGGGCGCGCGGCATGCAACCGCGAAGCAACGTCCGTCGCGCCAGCCGCCACCGGCCGCCGCCTCGCAAATCGCGTGACATCTACTGCTATTTCGACAACGACGTCAAGGTGAAGGCTCCCTTCGACGCGGTCAAACTTCGCAGCAAGCTTCAGCCCTGACACTGTCGCCCCTTCTAACGAGAGTCGTGCGTGCGACCGGCTCGACGCGATCGTCTAGTCGGCTTCCGGAACCTTGGCCGGAATGAACGGCGAAACCGGATCACTCGCCGGGAAAGTCTCTTCCAGCGCCTCGTCCTGGTTTTCGCTCTCCTTCTCCTTGCGTTGATGGCGCTTCTCCGGGGTCTCCTGTGGGGCGACGTCGTCTTTGCGATCCGGATGCGCGGAATCTTTGCGGTCGTGGGCGGACATAGGATTTCTCCAACTGGGGTGGTCGGGGGAAAGCGTGCGGTGCGCCGGGTGAAATGACGATGAGGATTCCGTCAAGATTCGCGGCCGTTCGATCAGTTGCGTGACACGGGCTCCGGTGACCAGGTTCACGACTGTCTCACCACGACGTCGCCATTCTGCATGGAGTTCCGTGGCCCGATCAGGTTGCCCATGACTCCGAAAGTCTTGCGCGGATCCGTGTTCGTAGGTTGCGCGGGCTGGTCCATTCCCGCTGCGGTAACCTCGCGCTTCCCCGCTGGAAACAATCATCTGGAGCGCTACGCCGGGCGGTTCAATTGCGTCGAGGTCAACTCCTCCTTCTACCGCCCGCACCGGGCGGCCACGTGGCGGCGCTGGGCCGCCAGCGTGCCGCCCGAATTCCGCTTCGCCGTGAAGATGCCGCGTGCGATCAGCCACGACGCCCGCCTTTGCCCCGATGACCAGCTGCTGCCGCGGTTTCTGGATCAGGTCGAGGAGCTGCAGGCGAAACTGGGATGCCTCTTGCTGCAACTACCGCCCAGTCTGGCCTATGCACCCACGCGAGCACTGACATTTTTTGACAAGCTGGCACAGCTGCACCCGGGCAAGGTGGTCTGCGAACCGCGCCATCCGTCCTGGTTTTGCGCGGCGGTGGGGCGCGCGCTGCGTGAACGCGGTATCACGCGGGTAGCCGCCGACCCGGCATGTTGTCCGCGCGCAGCTGTTCCGGCCGGCGCGCGCGGTGTCGAATACTTCCGTCTGCATGGTTCTCCACGCGTTTACCATGACGCCTATCCCGACGCCGCGCTGCGATGCCTCGCGCGCCGACTGACGCGCCCCGCCCACGATGTCCAGCGTTGGTGCATCTTCGACAACACGGCCAGGGGCCACGCCGCTGAGAACGGCCTCGACCTGATCGAACGGCTCGACCTGGTCGCAAGCTGATCCGCTTCACTCCTTGTCGTCGTCCTGCATTGCAAAATAGCTAACCGTCGCTGCATGGAAACCATCGATGCCGGAAGGCCCTTCCATCGTCATCCTGCGCGAAGCAACCGCTTCGTTTGCCGGACGCACCATCCTTCACGCCGAAGGCAATGCGAGAATCGACATGCGACGACTATTCGGCCAGCGTCTGTTGGCATTACGCAGCTTTGGCAAGCAATTTCTCATCGAGCTCCCGGATGAACTGGCCATCCGCATCCACCTGCTGATGTTCGGCAGCTACCGTATCGACGAGGCGCGGGGAATCACGCCGCGGCTCCATCTCGGTTTCGACGCTGGCGAATTGAACTTCTACAACTGTTCGGTGCGACTGCTCGAGGGTAACCTCGATGTCCTGTACGACTGGCGCGGAGATGTGATGTCGGATCGCTGGGAGCCGAGGCTGGCACTCGCAAAGCTGCGCCGCATGCCGGACTCGCTCGTTTGCGACGCGCTGCTCGACCAGGGTGTGTTCGCCGGCGTAGGGAACATCATCAAGAACGAGGTGTTGTTCCGGACCCGCATTCATCCACTATCGACAATCGGTGCGCTGTCGCCGTACAAGCTGCGCGAGTTGGTGGCGCAGGCGCGTGTCTACGCGTTCGAATTCCTGGCGTGGCGAAAAGCCCATGTGTTGGCCAGGCACTGGCTTGTGCACAACCGGGGCCGCTGCCCGCGCCACGATATTCCGCTGCAACGCGCGCACCTGGGCAGGACCCACCGGCGCAGCTTCTTCTGCCCGCGCTGCCAGAAACTGTACGTGAAGGATTGACCGATGCCTGCGTCCGCGTCGCACAAAGTGGTATACGCCGCACTGGCCGGAAATCTGTTGATCGCCATTGCCAAATTCGTGGCCGCCGGAGTCTCTGGCAGCTCGGCCATGATCAGCGAAGGCGTGCATTCGCTGGTCGACACGGTCAACGAACTGCTGCTGCTGTACGGTTTGCGCCGCGCCGGCTTGCCGCCGGATCGAACCCACCCATTCGGGCACGGTCGCGAACTCTATTTCTGGAGCTTTATCGTTGCCCTGCTGGTGCTGGCGATGGGCGCGGGCGTGTCGTTCTACCAGGGCGTCGTGCATATTCGCCATCCCGAGGCAATCGAACGATCGCTGATCAATTACCTGGTGCTGGCGGTGTCGTTCATCTTCGAAGGAGCGTCCTGGTTCGTGGCACTGCGCGAATTTCGTGTGCGCAAGGGGCGCTTGGGCTATTTCGAGGCGTTCCGCCTGAGCAAGGACCCGACCACGTTCACCGTGTTGCTGGAAGACAGCGCGGCGCTGCTGGGCCTGTTGATCGCGCTGGCCGGTCTCATCGGTGCGCAACTGCTCGACCAGCCAGTCCTGGACGGTGTCGCCTCGATCGGCATTGCCGGCGTGCTGGCTGTGTCCGCGATGTTGCTGGCGCGGGAAACCAAAGGTCTTCTGATCGGTGAAACAGCCCATCCCGTGGTAAGCGAAGCGATCCTCGCCGTCGCTGCCGCCGATGCCGGCGTGCGCTGCGCCAATGGTGTGCTGACGGTGCAGATGGGACCGAGCCAAGTGGTTGCCGCGCTGAGCGCGGAGTTCGAGGACGCGCTGACCACTCCCCAGATCGAAGCCTGCATCGACCGTATCGAGAGGCAGGCCCGGCAAGCACATCCGGAGATCATCTCACTGTTCATCAAGGCACAAACCGCCGAGGCTTGGCGGGCCCGACGCATGGAACTGGAAGCCAGTGCCAGGGAACTGAATTCTTGAACGTGGCGACTGCATTTGTTCACATGAGCGGTGGTGCTCCGGCATGGCCCAGTTGAACTTGTTCGGCCGCGGATCGCAGTGCCTGCTCGATGACGCAAGCGGGCGCATCACGCTCACGTCCGACGTGATTGCCGCCGACGACGCGACTCGCTGGTTCGGTGAGCTGCATGCTGGCGTCGCCTGGCAAGGCGGCACACGGCAGATGTACGAACGCGAGGTCGAAGTGCCGAGGTTGCGGGCCGCCTTCAGCATTACCGATCCCACGCTGCCGCCGGTGCTGCGTGACGCGCTGGACGTAGTGAGGGCGGTGGCGAACGCTCCGTTTGACAGCATCGGCCTCAATCTCTACCGCGATCAACGAGACAGCGTGGCGCCACACAACGACAAGCTGTCCGAAATCGTGCGCGGCCAGCCGATCGCTCTGCTCTCGCTCGGCGCCACCCGTCTCATGACGATACGCGCCAAACGGCCACCGCGCCGCGTCCTTCAACTCGAACTGGAGGCAGGCAGCGTGTTGCTGATGAGCTGGGACACGCAGCTGCACTACGATCACGCCATTCCCAAGCAGCGAACGCCGGTGGGACCGCGAATCAGCCTGGCATTCCGCGTGCGCGGCAAGGCGAATCGACGGGTCCCATGGCGCGCGCCGACCTGACGTGAAGGGCCGCGCAAAACCATCCTGCGCGGTTTGCTGACGCACGCTTCGCGTGGCCTGGCAATGTTCCCGGGCGTCGCCCGCTTCGAGCCCTTCGGGGGAACCGAAGCAGCGCTGTCTGGCCTTGCCTGCGGATCACGCTCGGCAAGATCCCGAATGTCTGCTCAGTCGGCCTTCTTCAGCTTCCTGACCAGTTCCTCCTTTCGGGCCGTCATCTTCTCGCCCAGCGCCGACAGCTCCGCCTTGCTCATCAACTTTCTGGCGCGCGGAAACATTTCCTTCTCTTCCTCGTCGGCATGGTGCTTGACGAGTTCCTTCAAGACCTTTGCGCGGCCTGAAAACTTCTCGCTTCCGACAGCCGTTCCCAGCAGATCCGGCAACACCAGGTCGCCTGCCGCACGGTGTTCTTCCAGCGCCTCGAAGTACATCTGGTCATCGTCCGACTTGTCGCCCTTGTCCTTGAATGCCGGATAGAAAATCTCCTCTTCGATCGTGGTGTGCGCCTTCAACTCGATCCGGATCTTGTCGAGCAGCTCGGCGCGCTTCTTCAAGGCGCGGGTGGTGGTGCTGGACAGATCATCCAGCAGCGCCTCCACGGTGTCATGATCGCTTTTGAGCAAGGTGATGGCGTCCATCGGGTTCTCCACAACGTTGGGGTCAACGAACCTAACCCTGGTGACATGAAACTCGCGTGGAACCCAGGCGGATCTTGCGTCGCGCTTCGATACTCGAGCGAAGGCGGTTTGCCATCCGCGATTGTCTTAAGGTCGCGCCCGGGTTCCGGGAACGGTTTTCTCGAAGCAGCGGTGGCACGTATCAGCGGGTCCAGCTTGATGTGCCGCAAACGAGACCTCGCGCTTGCGGCTTTCAGCATCACGAGGGCAGCACGGGAGAATGCCGGACTTCGGAAGTCCATTCGGCAGAGCGGCGGACCTGTTCAGCGCTCCAGCGTGTTCTGAGAGCTTTTCCGGACTGATGGGCTCAAGCACCACGGCAAGGGTCCATGCCTCATGCTGTCCCCGGAGGCCCGTCACATGCGCTTCGCTCTCGCTGGGCTCTCATTCACGGGCACATCCATCGCCGGAGAGCTGCCATGAATGACTCAACCAATCCGCAATGCGCGCATCCAGTTTGTCGCTGCAAAGTGTCACACGACGAAGCTTATTGCAGCGAGTACTGCCGAAAGCGCGTCGAGTCGCCCCTTTCCGATTCCGACGCGGGCTGCAAGTGTGGGCATGCGATGTGTGAGCATGACAAGGACAATGAGGCGAAGCGCTGAATCAGCGTATTGCCGAGCGGCGTGACACGCCGGGTGCCGGGCAGTCGCAGGCGACCCGTGCCGATGCGTAGCGGTGCAACGGTGACATTGATTTGAGCTCCGCACGCGCGCGCAGCGTCGACCGGTGACACCAACTGCATACTGCTGATCGTTTTCGCCGATACCCCGCATCCGGCACGGCGGCAGTCGAATGTCGGCCGTTCCCCGTTGTGGTTTCTTGACGCGCGATGCACGCGGCCGGGATAAATATGCGGCGGAATCATCACGGACAGGGACCGTGGCTCAGCTATTTCATTCGCGTTTCGGCTTCTATCTGCAATTGTGGCTGCTGGTGGTCGCAGGGTCCGTCTTCGTCGGAGTGATGATCTGGCGAGCAGTGGTTGCTGCGCCCACCACCGGTCATGTGCTGGAACAGCCAGTGCCGTTCAGCCACAAGCATCATGTGGGTGACGACGGGATCAACTGCGTGTATTGCCACACGAGTGTCGAGACATCGTCCTTCGCCGGCATCCCGGCGCTGTCGACGTGCATGACCTGCCATTCGCAGCTGTACACCGACCAGCCTGCCCTGCAACCCCTGGTCAGCGCATTTCGCAGCGGGGTACCGCTGCATTGGAAACGCATCTACAAATTGCCTGACTTCGTGTACTTCAACCACAGCATCCACATTGCCAAAGGCGTGGGCTGCGCCAGTTGCCATGGCCAGATCGACACCATGCCGCTGACCCGGCAAGCCGCGCCGCTGACCATGCAGTGGTGTCTGGATTGCCACCGCGACCCCGCGAAG
This sequence comes from Rhodanobacter sp. G2-10, assembly GCF_055809185.1. NCBI lineage: Bacteria > Pseudomonadati > Pseudomonadota > Gammaproteobacteria > Lysobacterales > Rhodanobacteraceae > Rhodanobacter > Rhodanobacter sp. G2-10. The sequence continues at coordinate 2,215,319 of NZ_CM147900.1, forward strand.
CAACTGCGTCCGAAGAGCGAGGTGTTCAACCTGCATTGGCACGCGAAAGACCAGGCGGCGCTCGGACAGAGGCTGGTGAAGGAGTACCACATCGACACACGACGCATGACGGACTGCTCCCTATGTCACCGCTAGACAAGCTCGCCCGCCAAGCCGCCGACGCCGCCCGGCTGGGTCCGCCGCGGCCTGCATTCGATGCCGAAGCCGCGCGGAAGCGGCTGGCGAATGCGCGTGGCCCGGTATTCTGGCGCTCGCTGGAGGAGCTGTCGGACAACGAGGGATTCCAGCATTGGCTGCGCAACCAGCATCCGCAGTTGGCGCAGACGTTGGAGCTCGATCGACGCGGTTTCCTGAAGCTTTTGGGCGCGTCGCTGGCGCTGGCCGGACTGGCGGCGTGCAGCCGGCCGCCGCAGACCGAAATCGTGCCTTTCGTGCATGGCCAACCCGGACAGGTCGGCGGCCTGCCTCGCTTTTTCGCCACCACGCTGACCCGTCAGGGGTACGGGCAAGGCCTGCTGGTGGAGAACAACTCCGGACGTCCCACCAAGATCGAAGGCAATCCCCGCCATCCCGCCAGCCTGGGTGCCACCGACATTTTCGCCCAGGCCGCCGTCTTGCAATTGTGGGACCCCGACCGTTCGCAAGCGGTGATGCACCGCAAGGTCACCGCCACCTGGGACGATTTCGCGGCGGCATGGATGGCGCGCGCCAACCATCTCGACGTTGATGGCGGCGCAGGCCTCCGGCTGCTCACCGGCACCGTGACCTCGCCGACCTTGTCGGCGCAACTCGATGCCCTGCTGAAGAAATTTCCCGCCGCCCGCTGGCATGTACACGAACCAGCGGGGCCCGCGGATGCGCTAGGCAGCAGCGCGCGCCTGCACCTGGATCGCGCCCGCGTCGTGCTGGCGCTGGACGCGGACTTCCTCGTCGACCCGGCCGCAGGGGTGCGTTATGCGCGCGACTACGCCGCCGCTCGCTCACCGGAGGATACCGGCAAGCACATGGCCCGGCTCTACGCGATCGAATCCACGCCGACGCTCACCGGCAGCATGGCCGATCACCGCCTCGCGCTGGAGTCGGCCAGGCTGCAAGGGTTCGCGCAGGCGCTCGCCAGCCGACTCGATGCTGACGCGGGCGGACAAACCGCGCAATCGGCGATGCCGTTGGACAAGCAGCAAAGACGCTGGCTTGATGCATTGGTCGTCGACCTGCGGGCACAGCTCGGGGCGTCACTGGTGGTGGTGGGCGCCACCCAGCCGGCATGGATGCATGCGCTTGGCCACGCGATGAACAGCGCGCTGGGCAACATCGGTCGCACCATCGATTACCTCGACCCGGTGGAGAAATCGCCCGGACCCGAAGGCAGCCTCGGCGACCTGGTGGCGGCGATGCAGTCCGGCATCGTGGACACCCTGGTGGTGCTCGACGCCAATCCGGCATACGACGCGCCGGTCGACTTCGCGTTCGATCAAGCCCTGGCCAAGGTGCCGCACTTGCTACACCTGGGCCTGTATCGCGACGAGACCGGCCGACTCGCCGAATGGCACCTGCCCATGGCGCACGCGCTGGAGTCGTGGAGCGACGCGCGCGCTTTCGACGGCACGCCGAGCCTCGCGCAACCGCTGATTTCGCCGCTGTACGGCGGGCGCAGCGCACACGAGTTGCTGGCCATGCTGGTGGGCGATGATCTCAGCGACGGCCACGCACTGGTGCGTCGCCAGTGGCAAGACGTGTTGCCGGAACGCAAGACATGGGAGCAGGCATTGCAGGCGGGCGTGATCTCGCAATCTACCGGCAACACAGGCTCTGCGCCGACATCGCCGGCGCGCCCGGACAGGCCGGCCAGCATCCACCAGGATCCCGAAGCGCTGGAACTCCTGTTCCGTCCTGACCCCACCATCGGCGACGGGCGCTGGGCCAACAACGGCTGGCTGCAGGAATTGCCCAAGCCGATGACCCTCCTCACGTGGGACAACGCGGCGCTGATCAGTCCCGCGCTGGCCGAACGCAAGGCGCTGGCCAACGGCGATATGGTCGAACTGGAACTGGGCGGCCGCAAGCTGCGGGTGCCGGTGTGGATCATGCCGGGCCAGGCTGCGCGCAGTGTTACCTTGCATCTTGGCTACGGACGTCGTGCCGCAGGCCATGTCGGCGATAACCAGGGCTTCAACGCGTACCGGCTGCGCACCTCGACATCGCCATGGAATGCCAGCGGGTTGCGCCTGCGCAAGACCGGCGAGCGCCATGCGCTGGCCAGTACGCAGCATCATTTCAACATGGAAGGCCGCGACCTGTTGCGCGTGGGCGCGCTGGACGACTACCTGCGCGACCCCGCCTTTGCAACCGCCAAAGACCGCTACCCCGAGCCACCACCGAGCCTGTACAAGGACTACCCGCCCGGCGAGTACGCGTGGGGCATGAGCATCGATCTCAACTCCTGCATCGGCTGCAACGCCTGCACGATTGCCTGCCAGGCGGAGAACAACATTCCTGTCGTCGGCAAGGACCAGGTGCAGCGCGGTCGCGAGATGCAGTGGATACGTGTCGACAGGTATTTCGAGGGTGGTGCGGACGACCCGCGCAGTTACGCCCAGCCCGTGCCTTGCATGATGTGCGAACACGCCCCGTGCGAGGTGGTGTGCCCGGTCGGCGCCACGGTCCACGACAGCGAAGGGCTCAACCTGCAGGTCTACAACCGCTGCGTGGGCACGCGCTTCTGTTCCAATAATTGTCCGTACAAGGTACGGCGCTTCAATTTCCTGCAATACGCGGACAAGACCACCGAATCGCTGAAGGCGCAGCGCAATCCGGAAGTCAGCGTGCGCCGGCGCGGCGTGATGGAAAAATGCACCTACTGCATCCAGCGCGTGGAAAACGCGCACGTCCAGGCTGACAAGGAAGGTCGGCGCATCCGCGACGGCGAGGTGGTCACGGCGTGCCAAGCGGTGTGCCCGGCGCAGGCGATCCGCTTCGGCGACATCAGCGACAAACAGTCCCGGGTAGCCCGGGCCAAGGCTTCCCCGCGCAACTACGCGATGCTCAACGAACTGGGCACGCGTCCGCGCACCACGTATCTGGCGCGGGTGCGCAATCCGAATCCGGCGCTGGAGGACGAGTCGGCATGAGCACGCGCAGCGACCACCCCGCCCTGCCCCCGGTGATTGCACCGGGCGAAACTCCGGCGTCCGTCAGCCGACGGATCAGCGCGGTGGTGCTGGAGTTGCCGCTGGGTTGGCGCTGGTTGTCCAGCTTTGCCGCCTCGCTGCTTCTGTCCGGTGTGCTGCTGGTCGGCATCATCTGGCTGCTGTACAGGGGCGTGGGCATCTGGGGACTCAATATTCCGGTGGCGTGGGCGTTCGCGATCACCGACTACGTCTGGTGGATCGCCATCGGCATGGGCGGCACCTTCGTCTCCGCCGCGATGTACGTGACGCGCCAGCCGTGGCGCGGCTCGATCAACCGGCTGGCCGAGTCGATGACGGTGTTCGCGGTTGCGGTGTCAGGCATCTTCCCCATCCTGCACCTGGGCCGGCCGTGGTTCTTCTACTGGCTGTTTCCATATCCGGACAAGATGAACGTGTGGCCGCAGTGGCGCAGTGCGCTGGAATGGGATTTCTGGGCGATCATTGCCTACCTGCTGGTATCGATCCTGTTCCTGTACGTGGGCCTGATCCCGGACCTGGCGACGCTGCGCGATCGCGCGGCCACGCGTGCGCGGGCGATCTTCTACGGCTTGTTCGCGCTGGGTTGGCGCGGCGAGGCGCAGCACTGGCGTCGCATGGAAAGCGTGACACTGATGCTGGCGGGCCTGTCGGTGCCGCTGGTGTTTTCGGTGCACTCGATGGTGGCGCTGGACTTCTCCGAGGGGCTGCTGCCGGGCTGGCATTCGACGATCTTCCCGCCGTTCTTCATCGCCGGCGCCCTGCTCTCCGGCTTCGCCATGGTGCTGGTGCTGGCCATTCCCATGCGCCGCCTGTTCAGTTTGCAGGCCTACGTGAACGACCGCCACATCGTCAACGTTGCCAAGCTGATGCTGGCAGCTGGCCTGTGGGTCGACTACAGCTACGCGTCGGAGATATTCACCGCGTTCTACAGCATGGACAAGTACGAGGTGACGATGGAGCTCAACCGCTTCTTCGGGCCGTACGCATGGGTCTTCTGGAGCACGATGGTATTCAACGTGCTGCAGATCCAGCTCTTGTGGTTCGAGCGCATCCGCCGCAATCACGTGGCGGTATTCGTCATCGCGCTGGGCGTGTTGTACGGCATGTGGCTGGAACGCTTCATGCTCATCGTCAGCAGCCTGTACGAGGACTTCGTCCCCTCGTCGTGGGGCATGTTCTACCCGACCTTGTGGGACATCGGTTTCCTGCTCGGCTCGGTGGGTCTGTTCCTTTCGCTCTACCTGGCGTTCTCGCGCTTGATGCCGATGTTGTCGATGCATGAACTGCGCAAGCTGGCGCATCGGCGTAACGAGGTGTCTTCATGAGCGAAGGGCACATGGTCGGCCTGCTGGCGGAATTCACCGACGCGGAGCAACTGCGCGGCGCCGCCCTGCGCTCTCGCCATGAGGGCAAGTACACGCGCGTGGACGCCTATTCGCCGTACCCGATTGACGGCTTGGCCGAAGCGCTGGACAAACCTCGCGTGCATGTACCGTTCTGGACCCTGCTGGGCGGCATCCTGGGGGGCGCCGGCACTTACCTGCTGGAATGGTATTCGGCGGTGATCGACTATCCGATCAATGTGGGCGGTCGCCCCAACTTCAGCTGGCCGGCGTTCATTCCGCCAGCACTGGAAATGACCATTCTGTGGGCGGCCATCTTCGGGGTGGGTGCGATGCTGCTGGGCAATGGTTTGCCGCGATTACACCACCCGCTGTTCGGCGTGCCTGCCTTCGAACGCGCCAGCAGCGACCGTTTCTTCCTGCTGATCCATGCGGACGATCCGCGCTTCCACTTGCTGGGCTGCCGCGCCTTCCTCGAGTCACTGGGCCCGGTGTCCATCAGCGAGGTGGCGTCGTGAACGTGCGCCTGTGGATGCTCCCCGCCGGCCGGCTCGCGCCGACCTTGGCCGTGCTTCTCGCGTTGCTGCTGGCGGGCTGCGAGAGCGGCATGCATGAGATGTATGACCAGCCCAAGCAGAAGCCGCATACCGCCAGTTCGCTGTTCCCTGACGGCAGTGCGTCGAGGCCGCAGGTGCGCGGCACCGTGGCCTACTCCGCTGGCGCGTGGGCGGGAGCAAGCAGTGGACAGCGTGGCGTCGTGGCGCTGGTACCGCCTGCCGGTCCGGTCAGCGGTGTGGACACGCAGGGCAAGCCGCTGGCCCAAGGTGGCGCGACGGCAGCACCGGGCTTTGCGAATCCCTTGCCGATCACGCCTGCCTTGCTCCAGCGCGGGCACGACCGTTTCAACATCTATTGCGCGCCGTGCCACAGCCGTGCGGGCGATGGCGACGGGATGATCGCGCGGCGCGGGTTTCCCGCACCGCCCAGCTACCATACCGCACGCCTGCGCAATGCACCGGACAGCCACTTCTACCAGGTGATCACCCATGGTTACGGCGTCATGTACCCGTATGCCGATCGGGTATCACCGCACGACCGCTGGGCCATCGTCGCCTACATCCGTGCGCTGCAACTTAGCCAGCACGCGCCGGCGTCGAAGCTGACCCCGCGCGACTTGCAGATGCTTGGCGAGGCCACCCGATGAAGCCCTGGATGCCGCGCGGAAAGGAATGGCTGGCGCCGATCGTGGGCGTGCTGGCGTTGCTGGCATGCCTGTGGCTGGGACAGGCCGCACCGCAGCAGGCCTTGCTGTCCTATCTGTTCGCCTTCGTTTTCTTCACCGGGTTGTCGGTGGGTAGCCTGGCGCTGGCGATGGTGCATCCGCTGAGCGGCGGCGCGTGGGGTTTCTTCATTCGCCCGCAGGTGCTCGCAGCGGCCCGCACCCTCCCCTTGATGGCGCTGCTGGCGCTGCCCGTTCTGCTGGGCATGCACGTGCTCTACGCATGGACCCATGCCGAAGCGCTGGCGCATGACGAGCTGCTGCGCAAGCAGAGCTGGTATCTCGACGCCACATTCTTCGTCATCCGTAGCGTGGTGTACTTCCTGTTTTGGCTGCTGTTCCTGTGGTTGTTCACGCGCGGCGTGCGCGACAACCGGCGACTCGCGCGCATCGCGGCGCCGGGCCTGATCGTGTTTGCGCTCACCACGCTGATGGCGAGCACGGACTGGTTGTCGTCGCTGTTGCCGCACTGGCACTCGACCACGTTCGGCATGCTGGTCGCCACTGGCTGGATGCTGGCCGCGATGGCGCTGGCGACGCTGGCCACCCTGCTCGGGATGGATGCGAAGGACGCGCCACACTCGCAACTTCTGCCGGATCTGGGCAACCTGCTGCTGATGTTCGTGTTGGGCTGGTCGTACCTGGTCTTCATGCAATACCTCACGATCTGGATCGCCGACCTGCCGGCCGAAAATGTGTGGTACATCCCGCGCACCCTGACCAGCTGGCGCGTGGTGGCGTGGTTCCTGATCGCGTTCCATTTCCTGATTCCCTTCGTGGTCCTGCTGTCGAAACCGGCAAAGCGAAGTCGGGCATGGCTGGGCACGATCGCCGGCATGCTCCTGGCAGCCAACCTGGTCGATGCGCTGTGGCTGGTGGTGCCCGGTTTCCGCGTCGCCGGGTTCGCATTGCGCTGGACTGACCTGCTGGCGCCGGTGGGAGTCGGCGGACTTTGGCTTTGCCTGTACCTGGGCCAGTTGCGCGTGCAACGACTGCCAGCCGCAAACCTGGCGCGCGAGGAGGTTGGTCATGCCTGAAAGCCCGTTCGGATACGAACCTTCGGCCGCGAACACGCGTCGCATACTTGTCGCCATGGGAGTCATCGCGTTGTTCGTGCTGGTCGCGATCGGCATCCTTCATGTGGTCCTCCATCATGGGGTGCTGCCACATCATGCGCAGGTGGTTGACGAGCCGGGTCTGGTACCGCCCGAGCCCCAACTGCAACCGCATCCGCAAGCCGACATCGCGGCGGAGCGCGCACAGAAGAAGTTTCTGCTGTCGCAATACGCGTGGCTCGATAGCTCGCACGACTTCGCGCGAATACCGATTGCACGCGCCATGCAGCTCTACACGCGATCCCATGCCCCGGACCACCGGCCAGGCCCCGCTGCCGCCACCAGCACGCCGGAGACGCAGCCATGAAGCCATCGACATGCATGTTGCTTGCGATCGCGATGCTGGCATGCGTCGTCGCCTCGGCCCGGGCCGGTGCGCCCACCACCTTGCGCGCACCGCCGGGGCTGCTCGACAAGGTTGGATTCGACCAGAAGCTCGGGTCGCAAATTCCGCTGCAGACGACGTTTCGGGAAACAAGTGGACGCCTCGTGCACCTGGGCGACCTGGTGAAGGACAAACCCACCCTGCTGGTGCCCGGATACTTCAGCTGCACGAATTTGTGCAGTGTGGTGCGCGCGGGAGTGGCGCACGCGGTCGCGAAAAGCGGTTTGGCGCCCGGCCGGGAGTTCAACGTGGTGCTGGTCAGCATCAATCCGTCCGACACGGTCGACACCGCACGGATGGCGCAGCGCGAAGATACGCAAAACCACCGGGGTGCCTCGGCAGAAAACTGGCACTACCTGACCGGCTCCCGCCAGGCCATCGAGGCCGTGATGCGAAGCATCGGTTTTCGTTATTTCCACGATGTCCGCAATGGCCAATACGACCATGACGCCGGCATCGTGCTTCTGTCGCCCAGCGGTCGCGTGACCCAGTACCTGTTCGGCGTGAAATTCGCGCCCGAGACGCTGCGCTTGGCGCTGGTCGATGCCTCGCGCGGCCAGATCGGCAACATTGTCGATCACTTCATCCTGTTGTGCTGCAATTACGACCCCAGCACCGGACGCTACAGCTTGGTGATCCACCACATCATGCAGGGGCTGGGCATCGCCACTGCGCTCACGCTGTGCCTGGTGATCGTGCTGCTGCGGCGGCGCGAAGTGCGCCGCCGCCGGCGGGAGGTGGCCTGATGCTGGCCCTGTCCGGATGGCTGCCCGAAGCCTCGAGTATCGCGCCCGACATCGACGTGCTGTGGTGGCTGATGATCGGCTTGTGCGGCCTGGTTTCGGTGGGCGTGTTCACGGTCATGCTGATTTTCGCCGTGCGCTACCGCCGCGGCAGCAACGCCGACCGCAGCAACCGCCATGCACAGAGCCTGGGGGTCGAACTGACCTGGACCTTGGTGCCGTTCTTCATGTTCATCGGCCTGTTCGTGTGGAGCCTGGTATTGTTTGCGCGCCTGCACACGCCGCCTGAAGGATCGCAGACGATCTACGTGGTGGCCAAGCAATGGATGTGGAAAATCCAGCATCCGGGCGGCCAGCGCGAGATCAACACGCTGCACGTGCCGCTTGGACAGCCGGTACGGCTGACGATGACCTCGCAGGACGTAATCCACAGCTTCTATGTACCGGCTTTCCGGATCAAGCAGGACGTACTGCCTGACCGCTACACGCGCGCATGGTTCACCGCCACCAAACTCGGACGCTTCGATCTGCTCTGCGCCGAGTATTGCGGCCTGGACCATTCGAAGATGGGGGGCAGCATCGTGGTAATGCGTCCGGCCGACTACGCGCGTTGGCTGGACCGCCACGCCGGGCCGGACAGCCTGGCCGCGCGCGGGGCGACGGTGTTCCGCCAGCGCGGCTGCAGTGGATGCCACGGCGCCAACGCGTCGGTGCATGCGCCGGACCTCGACGGAATCTACGGACGTCGCGTGCATCTTGCCGACGGCAGCACGGTGGTCGCGGACGACCGTTACATCCATGACTCGATCATGCTGCCGGACACGCAAGTAGTGGCCGGATATGCACCGATCATGCCCTCCTTCCACGGCCAGATCAGCGAAAGCGAGATGCTGGCGTTGATCGCCTACCTGAAATCGACTTCGACCAAGGCAAGCCAGCCGCCAGCAGTCGGCGCGGAGAGTACCCATGAGCAGCATTGATGCCGGCCTGCGCGCCTCGCCCGTCGCGCGCAATTTTCTTTCCGTGGAGGAAGGCTTCGCTTCCTGGCTGACCACGCGCGACCACAAGCGCATCGCCATCCTCTACGCGATCACGATAACCATCTTCTTCGTCATGGGCGGGGTGGCGGCAGCCATGATCCGCCTGAATCTGGTCGAACCCAGCGGACTGCTTGACGCGGAAACCTACAACAAGGCCTTCACCTTCCACGGCGTGATCATGGTCTGGTTCTTCCTGATTCCCTCCATTCCCGTCACCCTGGGCAACTTTCTGCTGCCAATCATGATCGGTGCACGCGACATGGCGTTTCCCCGGCTCAACCTGGCGAGCTGGTATTTGTTCGTGGTCGGCGGATTGTTCACGGTATCCGCGCTGGTGCTCGGAGGAGTGGATACCGGCTGGACGTTCTATACCCCGTTCTCCACGATGTTTTCCAACACCAACGTGATCCTGGTGGTGGTGGGCGTGTTCATCACCGGCTTTTCCACGATCTTCACCGGTATCAATTTCATCGTGACCACGCACAGCCTGCGCATGCCCGGCATGCACTGGATGCGATTGCCATTGTTCGTGTGGGCGATGTACACGGTGAGTCTGGTGATGGTGCTGGCCACGCCGGTGCTGGCGATGACCCTGGCGCTGATCGGCCTGGAGCGCGGATTCGGGGTGGGCGTGTTCGACCCCGCCCTGGGCGGTGATCCCCTCTTGTTCCAGCATCTTTTCTGGTTCTACTCACACCCGGCGGTGTACATCATGATCCTGCCGGCGATGGGCCTGGTCAGCGAGGTGATCTCCTGCTTCGTGCGTCGACGCATTTTCGGCTACAAGTTCATGACCTATTCGATGGTTGCCATCGCGGTCATCGGGTTCATGGTGTGGGGCCATCACATGTTCGTATCCGGCCAATCGGTGTACGCCAGCATGATTTTCTCGCTGCTGAGTTTCACGGTGGCGGTGCCGTCGGCGATCAAGGTGTTCAACTGGACCGCCACCCTGCACAAGGGCGACATCACCTTCGAGGCACCGATGCTGTACGCATTGGGCTTCGTGGGGCTGTTCCTGATGGGCGGCCTTACCGGGATTGTGCTGGCGGCGCCGGCCCTCGACGTGCCGCTGACCGACACCTACTTCGTGATAGCGCACTTCCACTACGTGATGGTGGGCGGCACGGTCATGGCTTACCTGGGCGGGATCCACTACTGGTGGCCCAAGATCACCGGCAGAATGTATTCGGAGGCCCTGGCCAAGTTTTCCGCGATATTGATGTTCGTCGGCTTCAACCTCACCTTCTTTCCGCAGTACATTCTGGGTTACGAAGGCATGCCGCGCCGCTACCACTCGTATCCTCCGCAGTTCCAGGTGCTCAACATCTTTTCTTCTGCCGGAGCCTCGATCCTGGCCGTGTCCTACGTGCTGCCGGTGCTATATCTGTTGTGGTCGCTGCGCCACGGAGCGCACGCCGGCAACAACCCCTGGGGCGCGCGCGGGCTGGAATGGCAGACCTCTTCGCCGCCACCGAAGGAGAACTTCCTGCAGATGCCCGTGGTGCGCGAGGCATATGCCTACAACGAGCCAGCGCCATGAACGCCGTCGCGATCGACATCGACGAACGCGGAACCCGACCCGAGGAGCAATTCAGCGACGCGGAGCAGCAGCGCGAGGCAGCCACGCTCGGCATGTGGCTGTTCCTGGCCACCGAGATCATGTTCTTCGGCGTGCTGTTCGCCAGCTACACGATCTGCCGCGTGCTGCACCCGGAGGGTTTCGCCGAGGCCAGTCGGCATACCGACATGTTGCTGGGCACGATCGAAACCGCCGTGCTGCTCACCAGCAGCTCACTGGTCGCGCTGGCGCTGCGCTCGATCAAGCTGGGCCAGCGGCGTGCAGCTGCGTGGTTGATGGTCGGCACGGCTTCGCTGGGGGTGGCATTCCTGGTCATGCACGGCTTCGAGTACTACAGCGAGTACACCGAGCACCTCGTGCCGGGCCTCAACTTCGACCAGCCCGGACCCCATTCGCGCGCGATGGAGCTGTTCTACTGCCTGTACTATTTCATCACCGGCTTCCATTCGCTGCACGTCATCATCGGCGTGGTGCTCATTTTCACCCTCGCTATCCGGGTGGCGCGGGGTGCGTTCGGGTCGGATGACTACAACACGCCGGAACTGGCCGCGCTTTACTGGCATCTGGTCGACATCGTGTGGGTCTTCGTCTACCCGGTCATCTACCTCGTGGGGCGCGCCGGATGAGCAAGAGAACCGCCAAACCCGAGACGCACACCCCAGAAGTCACACCGGTGTCACGCTACCTGTGGATCCTGGTGGCCTTGCTCGCGCTGCTCGCCCTGAGCGCGGGGACCGCGCTGATCAGGATGGGCGCGTTCAACACCGTCATCAACATGGGCGTGTCCGTGGCAAAGACCCTGCTCGTGATGGCGGTCTTCATGCACGAGACCAAGGCGCGAAACCTGACGCGGATGGCCTCCGCACTGGGTTTCATCTGGCTGGCCATGCTCATCGGCATTTCGTTGACCGATTTCCTGGCGCGAGTGCCGGTTCCGCCACCCTGGTAAGCCGTAACTGCAGATGGGCCGACCGCGAAACCACCCCGCGGCCACGGCCCGCCAGGTCTCTCTGGGCAACTGCCTCGATGAGCAGTCAGCTGTTGAACGGCTGCACCAACCAGACCCTGTCGTCGGCTTCGCCACCAGCGGACTGCACTTGGGCAACGCTGCACGCAATCAGCGGCAGATTGGCATCTGCAGAGAAGTGCGTCGAAACCGGAAAGCCACGGATACCGTCACGGTCAATGACCACCGAGTTTGATCAAGGCGGTGCCCGCATGATCGTCATATTCCCGACGGAGATGTGCCGGAGTTTCGGTGATCACGACTTCCAGCGTGGGTTGAACATGACCCTCCAGCAAATGGCCGCCGAGCGCGTTGCCGTTGTCGGAGCCAAGTACCGCATGCATGTGCAGTTTGGGATCGCCATCCTTGAGCGACACATCGCCGATCAGCGAAACCACTTCGAGTTGCCGATCAAACACGTTTTTTCGGTATTCGCGCTTGTCCCATTCGAAATAACCGATAACGGATCGCCGGAATGCGCCGATGGCCGTGAAATGTGCTCCGCTCAACTGTTGTGAGCGCGCAAAATCCAGAAGACAATCACTCACCTCGTCGCCTTCGTCAAGCACGACGACCCAAGTCTTGAGTTCGGCAGTTTCACTTGTCAATTGGTGTTTCATCTGCCCTGTCCGCACCGTCAAGATTCAAGCGCGCAGTGATCGGCCCTTGGTGAAGCCGCGCGTGACCAGCGGCACGAGAGTACTCGCTGGCGCACGCGGCTTGCCGCCGGCCAGGATAATGAACCAAACGCGCCGCCTCAGACGCGCCGCCCCCGGCCGAAGAAGAAGGACGCGATGAACAATATGATGAAAAGGAAGAACAGCACCTTCGCAATGACAGCTGCGGTGCCTGCCACGCCGAAAAAGCCAAAGAAGCCGGCGATCAGGGCGATAATGAGAAAGACGATGGCGTAGTAGAGCATGACGATTCCTCAGTACCAAGGGCGGCGCTTCTGGCCGGGAGCAGTCCTTGCGCAGAATCCTGGAGCGAATGCGTTACTCCATTCGCGGCCGCAGTCTGCGGGAGCTGTCATGCGCATCGTGTGAATACGGCGTTCAGGGCAAAATCACATCACAGCCATCATTCACTCGAACAATGAATGGCGGTACCAGGTCAGCACGGGTCGAGGCACGAGCTTGTCCAGATCCAGCTGCACCGCCTCGCAAGCATCCAGCAAATGCCGCATCGCGGATGCAGCGTGCCCGGACTGCTCGTCGGGCGGGACGTTGAATTGTTCGTACTCGACCGCTTCCAGCAGCCTCGACGTGTAATCGTACAGCGCGTCCGCATGCTCGCTGAACCGCTGGCGCAACCAGTGACGCAGCGGCGCATGGACCATCAGGCCCTCGTCGGCGGCCAGCGTTCGCATCAACCGGCCTGCCTCGTCCGCGACGCCTCGAAACCATTCCGTGCGTCCGGCCGCCGCTTCCCGGATCACCAGGGGAGCCGGGGTGCGGTACTCGGCCAACCGGGTGATCAGCAAGCGTTCGATCCGGCGCGCGTCGCGCAGATAGTCCACTTCCACCAGCAGGGCCCGGTCAAGATCGAAAAAATGGAAATAGCGCCGATGCAAGGTGTGCAGGCGCTGCAGTGGGTTTCGCGAAAATCCGACTTTCACCGTGTCCTCCTCGCGGCAAGGGAGCAGGTACACGAATGTCCGCCCACGAGCGGCAAAACGCGGATAGCCGGCTGATTCCTCAGTCACGCGGGGATGCCGCTTTTCGTTGATGGTTTATCGTGCAGGTCCCCAGGCCGGCCTCGGATCCGCCGTCGCCAGGAACCACCGGTCTGGTCTTCGCGCAGCTTTTTCGCCCCGCGCAGTAGCGTGCCTTGGGAGAGTTGCCGTAGAGTATTGATTGGTGGTGCATTTTCTACTGGCGCTCGTGCTTGCCCGTGGTGATTTGGGGACCGCGAAACCGTGACTGACCCCGGCCATTCGGATACTCGAATTTCCGACAACGGTGGTATAGCTGCCGTGATCATCGGCATTGGCGCTTCTGCCGGCGGCGTTGACGCCTTGGCTGCGCTGTTCAACCGGGAATTGTCCAGCTCCGGCGCGGCGTTCCTGATTGCGATGCATGTGTCCGAAGGTCGCGCCAGCTGCCTACCTCAGATCCTCGCCCAGCGCACGGACATGCCCGTCTGCCATGCCGCGCACGGCATGCCGATCGAACGCAACCATGTTTATGTGTTGCCGCCGGGCATGGTCATGACAGCCGGCAAGCAGACCCTGCGACTGAGCCGAGTCAATCCGGACGAGTCTGTGTCGGAGGTCATCGATAGCCTGTTTGATTCGTTGGCGCAAAATTTTTCCGAGAAGGCGATCGGCGTGGTGCTCTCGGGCTCCGGCAGCGACGGTGCGCTTGGCCTGAAAGCGATCAAAGAGCGGGGTGGCCTGACCATTGCCCAAGTGGCAGATGGCACCGAGCCAAAGTTTTCCGACATGCCGCAAAGCGCAATCGCAATCGATGCGGTCGACCTGCAGCTCTCGCTGGAACACATCGGTCCGCGACTGCTCTCCGCGGTGAAGTCGATGGAAACGCAAGGTCGCGCGACGCACGAGGCTGACGATTCCACGGAATCGATGCGCGAACAAATCTGCGCATAGATGTTGGAGCAGGTCGGTCATGATTTCAGCGGCTACAAGAGCGGTACCTTCCTGCGTCGGACACAACGGCGGATGCGCGTGCTCGGCCTGGACTCGATGCATGCCTACGTCGACTGCCTCAGGCACACGCCGGACGAAGCTACCCTGCTGTTTCGTGACGTGTTGATCGGCGTCACCAGCTTCTTTCGCGAGACGGAGTCGTTTGAATTCCTGGAGCAACAGATCATCCCCACTCTTTTCAACGGCAAACATGCAAGCGATGAAGTGCGCGTCTGGGTACCAGGTTGCGCCACCGGCGAGGAGGCGTATTCACTGGCCATACTGCTACTCGAATACGCCAACCAGTTGGGCGGCCACTCTCCGGCGCTGCGCGTATTCGCCACGGACATTGACGAGCATGCCTTGGCCATTGCGCGCAAGGGGCGTTATCCCTCGGTTCTGCTGGATTCGATGACGGCGACGCGCCGACAACAGTTCTTCGTGAACGCTCATGACCACTTCCGGGTACAACCTCGATTGCGCGATATTTGTACATTCTCACCACACAACGTGCTGCGCGACCCGCCGTTTTCCCGTCTCGACCTGGTGTCATGCCGCAACCTGATGATCTATCTCGCACCAGATTTGCAGCAGCGCATCTTCCCGATTTTTCACTATGCGCTGGTGCCCGGTGGCTTTCTGTTTCTGGGCTCTGCTGAAGGGACTGGCCAGAACGAAACGCTGTTCCGATCGATCAACAAGGCGCACTGCGTTTTTCAGCGCGCGCCAAACACGGACGAGCCAGTAACATTGCCGCTGCTGCCCACCCACGACCGGCCCAAACCGCTTCGCCCATCGATCTCCAAGAGTTCCCAGCCAGCCCGGAATGAACTGCAGCGCCAAGTCGAGGCGCATGTGCTGAATGAACATGCGCCGGCGCATGTGCTGGTCGACGAGCGCGGGGAAGCGCTATTCCATTCCAGCCGCACCGGGGCGTACCTGGAATTTGCGACAGGGGCACCCAGTCGCGATTTGTTGCAGAACACCCGCAAGGAATTGCGCCTGGCTCTGCGCCGCGGCTTGCACGATGCCGCCGCCTCGCGGACCAGGGTTGTGCTGCCGGACGTGACGCTCGATCGAGGACGCGAGCTGCGCCGCATCCAGGTCACGGTCGAGCCGTTCGAGCATGGTGGGACGTCGCTTTACCTGGTGCTGTTCAAAGACTGCGGCGCGGCCGTGCCAACTCAGAACGATGCAGATGAGGCAAGCCGAAGGATGATCGAGCTGCTCGAACGCAGGTTGTACGAATCGCGGGAGGAATTGCAATCCAGCTATGACGAATCCGAATCCATGGTACGCGAGTTGCGCGCATCGACCGAGGAACTGATGTCCGTCAACGAGGAGTTGCAATCATCCAACGAGGAGCTTGAAACCTCCAAGGAAGAGCTTCAATCGACAAACGAAGAGCTGACCACGGTCAACGCCGAAATGGCGCGTCACAGAGAGGCGCTCACGCGATCCAACGCGGATCTGGCCAACTTGCTGGAGAGCATTGGCATTGCCATCATCTTTCTCGACCGCCACATGGCGATCCGGCGCTATACCAAGGCGGCCACCGACATCTTCAACCTTATTCCATCCGACACGGGTCGCCTGATCACCGATCTGAGGCACAAGTTGGCTGACGTGGACCTGCGTGCGGAACTGGAACGCGCCCTGCGGCAAGGGCAGCCGGTCGAACTGCGCGTCAGGCGCAGTGATGCACATCGCCATTACCTCATGAAAATAGCGCCCTACACCGGCATTTCCGAGGAAAGCGGCGGCGTCGTCGTGACCTTTGCCGACGGAAGTCCGCTGGTCCAGATTGACCTGCAGAAGACGTTGATCGGCGAACTCAACCATCGCGTGCGGAACATGTTGGCCGTGATCAGCGCGATCAGCCAGCAGACACTGGCCGGCGCCGTGGCACCCGAGACTCTGGACATATTCATGGGCCGCCTACATGCCATGGCCTGCACCTACAAGCTGTTGACCGAGAATGACTGGTCACATATGGACCTGGGTGCACTGATTAGAGAGGAATTGACCATCGTCGCGGATTCCGAACGCTTCGAGGTGTGCGGTCCGGCGCTGAAACTCACTCCGCGCGAAGCATTGGCGCTGTGCCTGGCGTTGCACGAGCTGGCTGCCAACGCACTCAAGTACGGCGCCTTGTCCAACCAGGACGGTCGCGTACGAGTCAGTTGGACGATTGGCACGCCGCCGGATTCGTCTTTCCATTTGCGCTGGCAGGAACGGGGTGGACCACCGGTGTCGCCACCCAGACGCCGCGGCTTCGGCAGCCAACTACTCGAGCGCCAACTCGCCTACGAACTGGATGCGCAATGCCACCTCGACTACGCGGTCGACGGCGTGATTGCCACTCTGCATGTGCCACGCCAATCACCCAGTGGAACCCCATGAGTGCCGGACGCGCTGCGCCACCGCTGGTGCTGCTAGTGGAGGACGAGCTGTTGATCGCGACCTCGCTGGAGATGGTACTCGAGACACACGGCTACCGCCTTCTTGGACCGGTTGCAACGGTTGCGGACGCCATCGAGCTATTGAACACCCATCGCCCCGACATGGCGTCGATCGACTATCGCCTGGCTCATGGCACCACCGAGCCATTGCTGCCGCTGCTGGCGCAACAGAACGTACCGGCATGCGTACTGAGCGGCTACGGTCGGCGACAGTTGCCGGCGGCCTACGACGATTGCGCCCTGCTGGAAAAGCCGTATCGCGCCGCAGCGTTGCTGGCAGTGCTGCAGGCGATGGTCGGCGGCCGATCTCCGCGCGCATGACTCTTGCTGTCAGTGGGCGTGCGCGGATATTCTTCCCGCGGGGGCGTTCGGGTGGCAAGCAATGGACGTAGCTAGCCGGGAGGTGGGCCGTGGCGACAGTGACGCGCGTGGTCATTTTTGAAGACGATTACCTTCTTGCCGAAGCCTTGACCGATGCGCTGACCCGGTTGGGTTGTCACGTTGTCCACTGCTGCGGCAGTTTGAGCGAGGCATTGCTGGTGGTGAATGCCGCTTCCTTCGACCTGGCTGTGGTGGACCTGGACCTGCACGGCCTTGATGCCTCCCCGATCCTGGACCGGCTTGTCGACAGCAACATCCCCGCGCTGTTGGCCACCGGTTCCAGCGAGGACCATATCCCCGAGCGTTTCACGCAAATGCCTCGATTGACGAAGCCTTACGATCAGAGGCAGCTGAGCCATGCGATGCAGCAGATGCTGACAGCCGGTTTACAGGGGCCTGTCTGAACAATTGCTTCAGAACCCCGCTGGTCGCCGCGGGGCGATCCGTTCGTGAAGCCAAGCCCGTCCTTTCCTGTCCGGGAAAGATCAGCCAGCTCCCACCATCAGTGCGTCCACAAGCGCTTCTGTGAATGCGGGTATGTCTTCAGGCTTGCGGCTGGTGATCAACGTGCCATCGCGTACCACGTCGTGATCTTCCCAGTGCCCGCCGGCATTCTCCAGATCCTTGCGCAGGGATGGCCATGACGTGACGCGGCGATTCTTCACCAAACCGGCGTCGATCAGGGTCCAGGGGCCATGGCATATTGCCGCTACCGGCTTGCCTGCAGCACCGAAAGCCTTGATCAAGGCGATGGCCTCGGGTTCCAGCCGCAGCTTGTCCGGATTCATGACGCGACCGGGAAGTACCAAGGCGTCGTAGTCGTCCGCCTTGGCGTCTTCCAGAGCTCGATCCACTTTCACGGATTTACCCCAGTCCTTGCCGCTCCAACCCTTGATGCTGCTGGCACCAGCCGGAGCGATGACAAAGGTCTGCGCCCCGGCGTCTTCCAATAGCCGCTTGGGGTCGGTGAGTTCGGATTGTTCGAAACCATCGGTGGCGACAATGGCGACCCGCCGTCCGTCGAGTTTGTTTGAGTGCATGGGCTCACTCCGATTACTGGAGTCAAAGCATGATCTTTTCCACATGCAAGCAGCGTCGTTTCGCCGTGAGCGGGGCGTGACACGCAAGCTTCGCCGGATCGACCTCACGCCGCGGCGCCGACGGCCAAGCGGAGCCACGTAGTGCCTTACGGCCGAGGGTTCGTGTAGAGAACCACCACCCCACATACAAATTTGCCGTTGCCCACGAGGGGAACTCTGCGCAGGCAAGTGTGGGATTTCAACCCGCCAGTCTGCTCCTCCGAGAACCAGGTGACCGGAGCGTTCATGCAATGACTCATCCACTCCGCGGGCGTAGGCGGACGTTGTCCCGGAGCGGTCGGCGCGCGAATGAATCCTATCTGGTTGCGCCCACCGTCAAACACGGGCACGTCGTCGGTCGTGGCGGAGAATTGACCACTCGACACGTCGAGCCGGCCGTTTCGGTGTGGACTCCTGGGTTCGTTTCGTCGGTGAGACGACGGCGACGAAGTTTCGCCCGCAAAGCCTGGATTGCGCCAATCACATGAATGCATGGGACCTCTCCTCATTCGCCTGCGCTGCCGCACCCGGGTCGAACCATGCCTTGCGCACCGTGCCCGCAACAATGGCGTGACGCCAGTCTGCGCATGGTGCGCACAAGGACGTGAAGAACCGATGTTCTTGCTGCGCGACCGGTCAAACCTGACCTTCAGAACGGTAGCTCGCCTACTGGGGCGCAGCTCGCCACGACATCGCCAGCACCATGGTCCCGACAATGGTCGGAACACGATGAAAGCGCGCGTTGACCCATGCCGGCAGCGCGGTAGAGGTCAACACCGCCGCAATCAGGTCAAGCACGCTCACCGGACCGGAACGCCTTACCAGGCTCACTTCTACCTCGCTGCAAGCACGAAACGGAATTGACTCGCCTGCTTGTCACCTCACGGCAGGAGCCGCACCTTGGGTTCTCGCGCCCATTGTCGCGTCCGGGCTGCGGCGACGAAGGCCTTCGGATCCGTGGCATCCACGATGCCAGCATCCTTTTTCACTCCGCAGACCTTGGTCAATGCCTGTGCGCCGGCGCTCACCGCGATGGCCTTGAGATGGGAAAATGCGTCACTGACGAAGTCCCGCGCTGCCGATTCCGCCACAAGCTCCTTGGCAGCGGCCTCATTCAGCACGACCGCGACCGCATCGAAGAACACCGACGGCGTACCTGCAAGCTGACCGTCGGCCGCCATCATCTTCCCATCCGACAACTTGGCGCCACCGACCTTGGGCGCGACGATCCGGACGGCAGCGCCGGCCGCCTCGACCGCCTTGCGCAAGGCCTTGATGGTGGCTGCATCCGAACCGTCGTGAATCAGGATGCCCACCAACCGGCCTTTCAGCGTGTCCTTCATCTTGCCGATAGTCTGCAGCGCGGGTGACAGCGGCAGGTCGGCCGCAGCCACCTTCGCCGGCGGCGCCGGTGGCATCGGCGACAGTGCGAGGCCATCGGCCACGCGGGCAGCGAGATCCTCGTCGACATGGCGAAGGTGACCGACCATGGCCTCGCGTATGTGCACCGTGGCCACCTTGGAGAGTTCGAACACGAATGCGCTGGCGATATGCGCCTGTTCCGCCTTGACCTGCGATCGATAGAAGCGGCGTGCCTGGCTGTAGTGATCCGCGAAGGACTCGGCGCGAATGCGGGCCTTGGTGCCGGTTGCCGACGGCTCCGCCGCATGCGGAAAGCCTTGCGGCGTTTCCCGCGGACTGTCCTGGGAGAGCGAGTTGGGTTCGTAGCTCACGCGACCAGCCGGTGACTGCATCTGCGTCTGCGCATCTCGCTGCAGGTTGGCAAACGGGCACTTTGGGGCATTGATCGGCAGCTGATGGAAGTTCGGCGTACCCAGACGTGACAGCTGGGTGTCGAGGTAGGAGAACAGCCGTCCTTGCAGCAGCGGATCATTGGAGAAGTCGATGCCGGGCACCAGATGCGACGGGCAATACGCCACCTGTTCGGTCTCGCTGAAGAAATTGTCGGGCCAGCGATCCAGCACCATGCGTCCGATCACGGTAAGCGGCACCAGTTCTTCGGGTATCAGCTTGGTGGGGTCCAGATGGTCAAACGGTAAATCGTCCGCTTCTTCTTCGGTGAACAGCTGCACCGCGAGTTCCCATTCCGGGAAATCGCCGCGCTCGATTGCTTCGAACAGGTCGCGGCGATGGAAGTCCGGATCGGCGCCCGTGATTTTGACGGTTTCATCCCACACCGTGGATTGCACGCCCAGCTTCGGCCGCCAGTGGAACTTCACGAATGTGCTGCTGCCATCGGCAGCCAGCAGGCGGAAGCTGTGGATCATGAACCCTTCCATCATGCGCAGCGAGCGCGGAATGCCGCGGTCGGACATCAGCCAGGTCACTGCATGCAGCGTCTCCGGCGTCAGGGAGACGAAATCCCAGAACGTGTCGTGCGCACTGGCCGCCTGGGGATAACCGCGGTCCGGCTCCATTTTCAGCGCATGGACCAGATCGGGAAACTTCATGGCATCCTGGATGAAGAACGGTGCGAAATTGATGCCCACCAGATCCCAATTGCCCTCGCTGGTGTAGATCTTCACCGCGATGCCGCGCGCGTCGCGCGGCGTATCGATCGAGCCGGCGCCGCCGGCAACGGTGGAGAAGCGCGTGAATAGCGGCGTCTTCTTGCCCACCTCGGTGAGGATTTTTGCCGTGGTGTACTTCTTCAGCGAGCGAGTCAGCTCGAAATAGCCGTGCGCAGCGGAACCACGCGCATGCACGATGCGCTCGGGGATGCGCTCGTGATCGAAGTGGGTGATCTTTTCACGCAGGATGAAGTCTTCCAGCAGAGTCGGCCCACGCGGGAAAGGTCGCAATGAGTTCTGGTCGTCGCTGACGGGCACTCCCTGGTTGGTGGTCATCGGCGGGTGCTTTCCACCGGCCAACTGGTGCAATTCGTCGGCATTCCCGCGCGATTCGTCGGCAGCGCAGTTTTCTGCACCTGCACCTGCGCCTGAGCGCGGAGCGGTCTTTTTCCTGGTGGCCATGGGTCACTCCGGGGGGTGGGGAGTGGCTCAGCTTGTTCCGTGTCGGGTGAAGTGCCAGTGAGTTGGCAGCGGAAAAATCGGCGTCGATGCGAGATGCATTCGGAGCGAATGGCTCAGCGGCGCAGGTCATGACGGGAAGCGTGGCCGCCACAACTCCGCGGCGGCAGCACGGTTGACGCCACCATCTCGAGACCGACAGATCGCATGAGGCTCCCGGACTCGTTTCGCGGAAAGATCACGGCCGATCCATGATGCTCCTGGCATGGGGTATGCGCCGCCATGATTTACCTGGTCATCCTCGCTGCCATCGGCGCGGTGGCGCTGTGCGCGGTGCTTTACGACTGGCTGGTGCCCGACCAGTCCGAAATCGCGCCGCGCGACCTGTCATCAGATGTGCCGCTGAATGCGCAGGAATCGGCACGGGCACTGTCCGCCAACCTCAATGCGCCTCTGCTGGACGGCAATGCCATCGACGTGCTGTTGAATGGCGACGAGATCTTCCCCGCGATGCTCGAGGCCATACGCGAGGCGCAGCACTCGATCCATTTGCTGACCTATATCTATTGGCAGGGCGACATCGCGCGCCAGTTTGCCGATGAGCTCATCGCGGCGGCTCGACGCGGCATCCAGGTGCGGTTGCTGGTGGATGCCATGGGCGGCGCCAGGATGGACGGCACGATGGTCGACGAGCTCAAGCGGTCCGGCTGCACGTTTGCCTGGTTCCGGCCACTGCGCTGGTACAACCTGGGTCGCTTCAACCATCGCACGCACCGCAAGGTGATGGTGGTGGATGGGAAGCTGGGTTTCACCGGTGGCGTAGGCATTGCCGAGGTCTGGACCGGGCACGCGCAGGACCCGGATCACTGGCGCGATGACCACTTCCGCCTGCGCGGTCCGGCGGTGCGTTACCTGCAAGGATCATTCGCGGTGAACTGGCGTCAGTCCACTGGCGAAGTGCTGGTTGGCGCGGCATTGTTTCCGGATCTGCCCGATGCCGGACCCACCCGCATCGTGGCGATCGATGCGGCGCCAAGCACACGCATCTCGACGATCGCTTTCACGTACTGGCTTTTCTCTCGCGCCGCCTGCCGGGAGATTCGCATCACCACTCCGTACTTCGTGCCTGACCCCCGCCTGCATCTGGGACTGGCTGCCGCGGCAAGACGTGGCTTGCGGGTGACGCTGTTGGTTCCCGGGCCACATATCGACACGCAGTTGGTATCGCGCGCCAGCAAGACGTACTACCGGCGACTGTTACTGGCGGGTGTGGCGATCCATGAGTATCAACCGAGCATGATCCACACCAAGACGGTGACGGTGGATGGCGCCTATGCCTTGATCGGTTCGCCCAATTTCGATACGCGTTCGTTTGCCCTGAATTACGAGGAGGCACTGGTCGTGTACGACAGTGCGTTCACGCAGACATTGAATCGCGCGTTTGACGATGATCTTGCCCACGCGCGCGAAGTCACGCTGGACGAGGTCGAGCGCTGGACACCGTGGAAGCGCGCGGTCAATCGAATGGCGAGACTGCTGCGCGCGCAGTTGTAGGCGAACCGGCGGGCGACCGGACGCTTTCCGAACGCTCGCTCACGCCATCGCTACTGGCGTTGCCGGATTCTTTCCGGGCGTCAACCAGGCCACCCAAAGTCATGTACAGCACCACGGACGAACACGAAGGCCATCGCGCCGCTCCCTGGCTGCGGTGGCTTGCTCGCGCCGGTGTCGTGGCCGAAGGCACGATCTACCTGTTGATCGGCGGCCTGGCATTGGCCGCCGCGTTTGACCCCACGCAGCGTCCCAGTGGATCCAACGGCGCCATGTCAAAACTCGCCAAGCTTCCACTGGGAGACGTGATGCTCGCACTCCTCGCGTTGGGTCTGCTCGCCTATGTGCTGTGGCAGTTGGTGTTGAGCGTTCTGGACCCGGAATGTACGGAAGGTCGATGGCGTATCCGGCGGCTCGTGCTGCGTATCCACCATCTGTGGAGTGCCGCACTGCACTGTGGGCTGGTGGGCATCGCGGGGTTCCAGCTGCTGGGGTTTGGTCATGGCGGCACCGGTGGCCAGACGCAAGAGCGCCTGACCGCGGTAGCGCTGCAGCTCCCGGGTGGTCGCTGGCTGGTGGGCGGCATTGGTGCCGGGATCGTGGCGTTCGCACTGGTGCAATGGATCCTGGCTTGCCGCCCGCAAAAGGACTCGCGGATGGATCTCTCCGACACGCCATTGCGCGTTCCGATCCTGCTGCTGCGGGTGCTTGGCTATGCCGCCCGCGGTGCGCTGTTCGGGCTCATTGGCGCCTTCCTGATTCACGCCGCGTGGCGCGATGAACCAAACCAGTCAGCCAGCCTCGCCGGAGCGTTGCAGTTGCTGCGTCATCAACCCTATGGCGCCTGGTTGCTGGGCGCCATGGCGACGGGGCTGATCGCCTTCGGTCTGGCGCAGATCGCCAAGGCACGCTATCAGCGAATACGCATCGACTGAGCGTCCGGAAGCCGAGCCGAAGGAAACCGAGTCGCCCACGCTGTATCACCCTCTCGCCGCCAGGGTTGGTCGCGGAACGAGGGTGCCATCACGAACCGGCCGGATTAGGCTCCCGCGATGGACACAGGCTGGGTCGTGAAAACGGCCTACAGTTCGCCACGAGAAGCAAGCACGCCAATCCGGTCGGCGGTGCGGCAGGCGATTGCCTGGATCGTCAACGAAGGATTGACACCGCCCACGGTCGGAAACACCGATCCGTCGCAAATCCAGAGATTCGGGATATCCCAGCTGCGGCAGTCGGCATTGACCACGCTGGTGCTCGGATCCGCGCCCATGCGCGCGGTGCCGTTGAGGTGGCAGGTATCGTCTTCCTCGCGCCAGATCTCCTTGCCGCCAGCAGCTTCCAACGCCTGCTCCATGAAGTTCAGGGAATGGGCAATCAGTCTCTTGTCGTTGTCGCAGAACGAGTAGGTGATGCGCGTGATCGGCAATCCGTACTGGTCCTTTTCATCAGCCAGGGTGACCCGGTTGCGCTCCTGCGGCAACGTCTCCCCGACGATCTTCAGGCCGGCCTGATGGTTGTATTTCTGCATCTCGCGGGCAAGATCGGCGCCCCACAGGCCGCGTCCATTCAATGTCGACGCCCAGCCCGCTGGCAGCGGGCCCTGACTCATGTAGGCATAACCGCCGAAGAAGTCCTTGCCCTTGTCCTCATAGTTCCAATGCTCGCTGATTGAAAGCGAGGGCGGCCCCTTGTAGCTGCGCACCTCCTCCTCCATCACCCCCCATACCGCCTGGTTCGACTGAACCATCAGGTTCTTGCCAACCAGACCGGAGCTGTTGGCCAGGCCATCGGGAAAGCGATGATTGGCCGACATCAGCAACAGGCGCGGCGTCTCGATGGCGTAGCCTGCCACCACCACGTTGCGGGCACGCTGGAAACGCCATGCGCCATCGCGGAAATATTCCACACCTACCGCGCGGCCGGCGTCATTGGTTTCGATGCGCCCGGCCATCGCAAGGTCGCGAATTTCAGCACCTGCCTTGAGCGCACGAGGAATCCACGTCACCAGCGCGCTCTGCTTGGCGTTGGTGGCGCAACCGGCAACGCAGAATCCGCGATAGACGCACGGCGGCGACTTGCCACGCGGAGCCGACACCGTGGCCAGCGGCGTCGGTGTCCAGGCAATGCCCATCGCTTCCGCACCGCGTGCCAGCACCATGGCGGAGGCGTTGAGCTCGTGCGAACGATACGGGTAGCGCTTGCGCGGCGGCCCCCAGGGGTAGTTCACCGGTCCGGCGATGGCCAACGCCTGCTCGACCTCGTCGTAGTAGTGCCACATCTCGCGCCAGTCAACCGGCCAGTCGGCACCGTAGCCGAGCACGCTG
The DNA here is from genome assembly GCF_055809185.1 of Rhodanobacter sp. G2-10. Lineage (NCBI taxonomy): Bacteria > Pseudomonadati > Pseudomonadota > Gammaproteobacteria > Lysobacterales > Rhodanobacteraceae > Rhodanobacter > Rhodanobacter sp. G2-10. The sequence goes on from NZ_CM147900.1 coordinate 2,240,413, forward strand.
CGACTCTTGAACCATTCCGGCCTGAAGCGCAGCGAGACCATGGCGAAATGCACCGTGCTGCCCCCGACCGCCTTGCCGCTGTTGTTGCTGCCCATCTTCAGCGGATTCTCCCCATCGCAGATGCGTTCGTCGTTCCAATACAGCTTTTGCTGGTGAGCCTCGTCGGACGCAAACTCCTCCAGCGGGCGCCACCAGGCTCCTGCGTCCAGTGCGACCACGCTGAAACCCTGTTCGGCGAGGCGACACGCCAGGGTGGCACCGCCAGCCCCCGTACCCACGATGAGAAAGTCGACCTCCTGGTCGAGCTCGTGTTGCCGCATCGGCATCCAGCCGCGCTTGCGGAATACATCGGGTGCGCGGCCGCCCGCACCACGCGGCCGTGTCATGGCGTCAGCGGACACGCGCATTCTCCTTGCCCACCTGCGCACGCTCTTGATCCGTGCTGTCGGGTGCGGCTTCCACTGCCTCCCACGGGTCGCGCCGATTCTTGTAGAGGCGTACATAGCCGCGCGGGTTCGCGGGGCCGCCGAATCCCATTTCGCTCCATGCCGCCGGGTGGGAGTAGTACGCGCCGTACAAGTCATGCAGCACGCGCTCGCTGAAGAACAGCTCGCATGGCATGTCCTGCCACGCCGGATCATGCAGCTCGCCACGCTGCATCGCAATGACCAGCGCGATCTGGTGATCCAGTTCAAGTTGCGAGAACAAGACGCCATGCGCTGACCTGCTTTCTGCATCCAGCGCGGCCAGCCCGATACGCCAGGCCTCCCGCAACGGCGGCAATCGCGCATCGCGCCAGCCGTCACCCTGATTTTCGAACAGCCGCGCATCGAGCATTGCCGCAAGTGGCACCGACGGGCGATCCGCAGGCTGTGCCACGACACAGTTGCACAGCGTGGCAGCAGCACTCCACTGCGTCTGGTCGAGGAAGCGCGGTTGCAACGGTATGGCGAGGCGCGCGTCGACGACCTTGCGCGTAATCGGATCCCAGGAAGGCGTATCGCGCTTGGCCAGTACGTCATAGCCGGGGTAGCGCGTGCGGCTAACGTTCTCGCTCATTTCTCGGTTTGCCTCAATCGGAGTGCGGCCAGACCGGCCAGCGCCAGCGCAGTGAAACTCGGTGGCGCCGGCAACGGCGGACCACTCAGGATGTTCTGGCTCCAGTTGCGCCAGCCGCCTTGGCAACGGGCGATGCCGCGGGCGTGGAAGGCCACGCCGATCAGACCGAGCCATGTAGTCAGTTTCAGCCACCAGCGAGTGAGCGGCCGCGCGTGCGGCCGAGCCAGCGCCGTCCCCGCCATCAGCACCGCGGTCACCGGGGAGATGAGTACCGGCGCATACATTGCCCGATGCTGGAACGCGCCGCGGAAGTGCAACAAACCTACCTCGGCCACCGTACCGACCAACCCGGCACTGACCGCCAGCGCCAGCGCGCGGCCCGCCGGCATGCCGAGCAGTCGCGGCTCTTCGGCAGGCTGGTCGCGCAGGCGCTCTCCGATCGCGCCCAGACCCCCGGACAGCAGCAGCGCCGTCGGCGCGCCCAGCGGCGCCCCGTAGAACAAGTTGTTCCAGCTCCAGCCGCCGACTCGTTTGGTCACGTTGTAAAGGTGAAACCCGGTGCCCGCCAGACCAGCCAGACAGGCGAACGCGTAAATGCCGTGCCGCACCGGATGCGCCGCGGAACGCCGATCGTGACCGCCGTGAAGGCCGGCAAACAAGGACAACGTGGCGGACGCCAGCGGAACGTACATCGCCGGGTTCTCGAACGATCCGCGGTAGTGCTCGATCCCGCTGTCTGCGAGGACCGAGAGCGCCAGCAGCGACGAGCTGTGGTTGAAGCGGCGCGCCGAGGTGATATGCACCTGCTCCTGACGGGCGACCGGAACCTTCTTCGGCTGCTTCGGATTCCTCGGCAACGGCCGACGCGAGACACCCGTCGGCCTGCGCCGGCCCAGCGCAGCCGCAGCAACAGCCAACCCACCCAGCAGGAATAGCGTCGTGGTATCACTGCGTCGAGGTTGCATCATCCATCTTTCCTCCGCGCAGGAGGCCGTCCGGCGGCCCGCGCCGCGCCAATCAGGTTCATTCGTCGCTACCCCGCCCGTCACGCCGGCTTCCCCGATCGGGCCGCATCGCCCGCGTCATGACCCATGCGGCCGCCATCAGCGCCGCCGCGACGGCGCATCGATGCGTAGTCGCCCACAACTGCGGACTGAAGCTGCGCGAGCGATCGTCGAAACGCCCGTGGGTGCCGAGATCCCGGTCCACAGCCTCGAACAGGTTATCTGGCCGATCTGCTGGTACGGGTTGATCGTCCATCTGCCCGGAGTAGCCCGCCTTCGCGAGCTTTCGATCAGCCAGCCACGGCACCAGCCCATTGCCGAGGATCGCCTTCACGGCGGGGAATCCGACCCATAGCTCACGTCGCCGATGATGTGCTGCGTAATGGATGCCGTCGGCCGCAACCTCAGGTTGGAAGATGGGCGGTACCGGCTGCGGTCGGCGTGGCAATCGGGTGCGCCCCCATTGGAACTGTGGCGTGTTGAACGCCGACAGCTGCACCATCGTTACAGTGACCTTGCTTTTCTCGTGCATCAGCTCCACCCGAAGCGCATCGGTGAAACCACGAATCGCGAACTTGGCGCCGCAATACGCCGACTGCAGTGGAATGGCGCGATACGCCAGCGCCGAGCCCACCTGCACGATTTTTCCGCGATCGCGCGACCGCATGCGCTTGAGTGCCGACATCGTGCAGTGCACGGTGCCCAGGTATGTCACCTCGGTAGCACGCCGGAATTCGGCGGCGCTGATCTCGCTGACCGGCGCAAAGATCGTTGCCATGGCCGCGTTGATCCAGATGTCGATCGGGCCCAGCTCCTGCTCGATGCGCTCGACGGCTGCCTCGACTTGCTCTGCATCCGAAACATCCACGGCAATTGCCAGCACATTGCAACCCGTCTCGCGCAACTCCTCCGCCGCTCCATCGAGCGCCTTGCTGCCGCGGGCAATCAACGCAATGCTTGCTCCGTCACGTGCAAAGCGCTTCGCCGTGGCTCGACCCACACCGGCAGATGCTCCAGTAATGACGACGACTTCCGACCGGTCTTTCATGGGCGTTCCCGTGTTCGCGACAACTGATGATTGAAATCCGACGAAGTGCGCCGATGCTTTGGGCATTCCGTCCCGAATGACAGTTCCATGAGTCGCCCATGGAGAACCGACGCGGTGAAAGCGGACGTGCTCTGTCATCCAGGATTTCATTTCCTCCGTGAGAACGTGCACGCGCTGTCGTGAAGCGAAGATGTTTGTTTCGTGTACGACCTTGCATCCAACCCATCGATTTCAAGAATGCCGACCGAGCAGAGTTCATCGTCGCGGCGATTGCGCACGGCCACCCATCACCATGAAACGTGCCCGGGAGGGGTCGCATCTACGCGCAGCCCGCGTGGTGAAACGCCTATCCGGCGTGCAGGGGACACACGGCGCTCCATAGGACGACTTCGTGTTGGTCCGGACGCCGAATGACTTCGAATGGTTTCACTACTCGTTGACTATTTCAGGTTTAGGTTCCCGCTCGATCTCGTGTCGTGACCCAATCGATCGCAAAAAGAAGAGCGAACATGGACACCCTTACCTCGCGTCGGCATTTCCTCCAGGCCGTGGGCTTGGCGGTTCCTGCAACTGCACTATTTGGCTGCACCAAACCCTCCCCTCACGCGGACCTCGTCGCCGCCAATCGGCCCGGACCGCAATTTCTCAGCAGTGACGAAAAGCGCTTCCTGGACGCCGCGATGGAGCAGTTGATCCCCGATGATGCCCAGCACCCCGGCGCGAAGGGAGCCGGCGTCACCACCTTCATCGACCGTCAGTTGAGTGGACCGTACGGCATGGCCCAGACCTGGTACATGCGCGGTCCGTGGAAGGAGGGCACCAAGCAGCAGGGCTATCAATCCAAGCTCAGTCCCGCGCAGCTGTATCGCACGGCGATCCGTGACATAGAGGCGTATTGCCGGAACAAATACCGCAAGCGCTTCGATGAGCTGCCGTCCGCAACGCGAGACGAGGTGTTGCATGGTCTGGAGAGCGGAGATATCGAACTGCCCGACGCCCCGTCGAAGGAGTTCTTCACGATGTTGTGGAAGAACACCCAGGAGGGGTATCTGGCCGACCCGATGTATGGAGGCAACCGCGATTTTGCTGGCTGGAAGCTCATCGGCTTTCCCGGGCCGCGCTACAACTATGTCGCGCAGATCGAGCAGTACGGAAAGGCCTACACGCTGCCTGTAGTCGGCTTGAAGGGCCGCGGTGACCTTGAGCGCGACGGGGGTTGAACGATGGCGACCAAGCTGCCGGAAGTGGAAGTGGTACTGATCGGATTCGGCCTGACCGCGTCCATCCTCGCGCAGGAGCTCACCGATGCAGGACTGCAAGTGCTGGCCCTGGAACGCGGCGGATTTCGCGACACGGTGCCGGATTTCTCAACGACAACGATCCAGGATGAACTGCGTTACGCCGTGCGCAACGGCTTGTTCGAGGAGCCCGAGCGCGAAACGCTGACGTTCCGCAATTCAATGGACCAGACCGCGTTGCCGATGCGACATCTCGGCTCGTTCCTGCCCGCAGCGGGTGTCGGCGGTGCGGCGGTGCACTGGAACGGGCAGCATTGGAGATTCCTGCCCAGCGATTTCAAGATTCGCAGCCACTACGAACAGCGCTACGGCAAGGACTTCATTCCGGAGAACATGACGATCCAGGATTGGGGCGTCACCTACGACGACCTGGAGCCGCACTACGATCGCTTCGATTATCTCAATGGCGTATCGGGGCACGCCGGCAACATCAAGGGGGAAATCCAGCCCGGCGGCAACCCGTTCGAGGGACCGCGCCAGCGCGGGTACCCCAATCCGCCACTCAAGCGCAGCGCTGCCACCGTGCTGTTCGACAAGGCCGCCAAAGAGAACGGTTTCAAGCCATTCCCCTGTCCCGCTTCAAACACCTCGCAACCGTACAAAAACATCTACGGCGTGCAGATGGGGGCGTGTACCTATTGCGGGTACTGCGAATGGTTCGGCTGTGGCAACTATTCCAAGGCCAGCCCACAGACGACGATCCTGCCGGTGCTGCTGAAGAAGAGCAACTTCTCCTACCGTACCCAATGCGAAGTAACTCGCATCAACCTGGACTCGACTGGCAAGCGTGCCACCGGCGTCACGTACGTCGACGCGCAAGGCCGTGAATTCGTGCAACCGGCCCGGCTCGTGATCAGCTGTGCATTCGCCCAGCACAATGTGCACATGCTCCTGCTGTCAAAGATCGGACAACCCTACGACCCGATCGCCAACACCGGTGTGGTCGGGCGCAACTATGCATATCAGATCACCTCGGCGGTGGACGTATTCACCAACGAGACCCTCAATCCGTTCATGGGAGCCGGTGCGCTTGGCCAGGCTATCGACGAATTCAATGGCGACAACTTCGATCACGGTCCGCTGGGTTTCGTCGGCGGTGGCTATATCGCGCTGTGGAGCACCGGCGGCCGCCCGATCCTGCAGCATTATCTTCCCGAGGACACCCCGAAGTGGGGCGCCGGCTGGAAGAAGGGCATGCAGGAAAACTATCTGAAGGCCGCCAGCATCGCCACGCATGGCAGCGTGATGAGCTATCGCGACTCCTATCTGGACCTTGATCCGACCTATCGCGACAGCTACGGCAACCCGCTGTTGCGCATGACGTTCGACTTCCACAAGAACGAACACGACATGTCGGACTTCCTCACCGACAAGGCCACCTTGATCGCCAAGGCGATGAAACCACGCTCGTACCACGCAAAACCACGCAAGGGTCACTACTCGATCATCCCGTACCAGACCACCCACAACACCGGCGGCACGGCCATGGGCGACGATCCGAAAACCAGCGTGGTCAACCGCTACCTGCAGTCGTGGGATGTGCCCAACGTATTCGTGGTGGGCTCCAGCGTGTTTCCGCAGAACGCCGGCTACAACCCCACCGGCACGGTAGGCGCGCTGGCCTTCTGGGCCGCCGACGCCATCAAGAACCTGTACATCAAGAATCCGGGGCCCCTGGTACAGGCCTGAGGCCAGGGTCCGCCGTTATGGAAGGCATGCGCATGAAATCCGTAACTCGATGGTTTGCGGCCGCGATAGTCGCGACGACAGGAATCACACTCTCCGCGTGCCACCACGACAACGCTGTCACGCGTGCGGACTGGGCCGGCACGATCCTGCCAGCACACGACGCCCCGGGGTTTTCAACGGTGCAGCGCGGTCGCTACCTGGTGCGCGCCGGTGACTGTGCGTACTGCCACACGGCCGATGGTGGCGAGCCGTTCGCCGGCGGGCGGCCTGTACTGACACCGTTCGGCATCATCTACTCCACCAACATCACCCCGGACAACGACACCGGCATCGGCAAATGGAGCGAGACGGACTTCTATCGCGCGATGCACCGGGGGCTCGATCGCCAGAAAGATCACCTGTACCCCGCCATGCCCTACCTCTGGTACACGCGGGTCACCCCGGACGATGTGCGCGCCATCAAGGCCTATCTGGACACGCTCAAACCGGTGCGTCAGGTCGACCGCAAACCAGAGTTGCCGTGGCCGATGTCCGATCGAAGCGTCATGGGGGTATGGAACAAGATGTATTTCAACGAGGGCACGTTCGCTCGCGACCCGCACAAATCGGACCAGTGGAACCGCGGCGCCTATCTGGTCGAGGGCGTCGGACATTGTGGCGCCTGCCACACCGACCCGAACTTCGCCGGCGCACCCACCGGCAAACCGCTCCATGGCGGCCTGCTGGTAGGGTCTTTCGCGCCAAGTCTGGCGGGTGGCTTGCGTGACGGGCTGGGCGGCTGGACGGCACCGGAGATCGTCGAATACCTCAAGACCGGTTCCAACGACAAGACGGCAGCGGCGGGCGCAATGGCCGAAGTCATTGCCCATTCGACGCAGTACCTGTCAGACGCGGACTTGAATGCCATCGCCAGCTTTCTGAAGGACATGCCCGCGCCGGAGTCGAAAGCAGACTCGAGCGATCTGGACAACAACACGCGATCTCTCGGGGCTGCCGTTTATGTCGATGACTGCGCCGGCTGTCACATGGATGGTGGACAGGGCCAGCCGCAGGTGTTTCCGGAGTTGAAAGGAAGTTCCGCGGTGCAGGCCGCCAAACCGGAAACGATGATACGAGTGGTGCTCGGCGGTGCGGGAATTGCCGCGACGGAGACCAAACCCACCGGACTCAGGATGCCCGCATTCAACGAAAAGCTCGACGATGCGCAAGTCGCTGCGGTCGTCAGTTACATCCGCAACGCGTGGGGCAATCACGCCAGTACGGTATCCGCGGCAGACGTGGCGAAGATGCGCACGAACCTTCGAAAGAAAGGCAGCGAGTGATCACACGGGGCAAACGGCTATCGGGAGGGCTTGGCAATGAAGTGGCATGGGATCGTTTTGGGACTGATCGCATGGGGTTGCGTGTCACAAGCATGCGCCGCGGATCTGCTCGGCGACTGGCCCACCAAGACCACCACGAGCGCCGGATATGAATACGGCCTCAACGGACTTTACCAATACGACCTCAACGACTTCTCTGGAGATGTTCTTGATCCCGCGACAGGCACACCGCTGTTCGAGGACGCGCATGCCTGGCGACGCAAGGAGCTCGACGCATACATCAAGGCGCCCAACGGGTTCGAGGTGGATCTGGGCTACGACTGGTCGGCAAGCTGGACAGATAACTACCTCAAGTACAGCTCGCCGAAGGCGGGCGACTTCCGCGTCGGTCAGTTCAAGACCCAGGTCGGTTGGGAGTCGACCGAAAGCGCCACTGCCGCGACTTTCCTGGAACCCTCGTTGCCGGTGGCGGCGATCTATGAAGATCGCCGACTCGGGGTCGATTGGAGTTACGACAAGATACCGCACTGGTTGTTGTCCGCTGCGTACTACTCCGGAGGCGATCTGGATGGCCAACATGACGGGCACGGCTATTCCGGTCGCGTGGTTTATGCGCCTGTCAAGACGCAGACAGATACGGTGCACCTGGGCATATCTGCCTCGCGGGAGCTTCCGGAAAATCGCGTTGCCCAATTCAGCAGCCCGCCCGAAGCCGGCTTGACTCAAACCACTCTCGTCGACACCGGCAAGATGCCTGATAGCCATTCCGTCGACCGCGCGGGCCTGGAAATTGGCGTGATGCATGGTCCGTTCTACACGCAAGGCGAATATCTGCAGGTGCGCGTCCATCGCACGAATAACCTTCCAGATTTCGGAGGAAGCGGCTACTACCTGTTCGGCTCCTGGATGCTTACCGGCGAGTCGCGCGTTTACAAGGACAGCTACTTCGTCAACACCAGGCCGGCGCATCGCTACGGTGCCGTGGAACTCGCGATTCGCTACAGCGAACTCTCCCTGCAGGACGGCGTTGTCCGCGGCGGTCGCCAGCATGACTGGACCCTCGGCGCAAACTGGTATCTGGGAGAGCATCTGAAATTGCAGGCTGATTACGTTCGCGCCCGCGCGGACCACAGTCCGGTCAATGCTTACCTTGCACCAGTGGATCCGCAAGTATTCGAAGTACGGGCTCAACTCTACTTTTGAGAGGCGCCGACCCTCTCGAGTGTGTACGTCGACGCCTCGTGCCCTGCCAAGGCAATCGCGAGCCGCGACACCTAGGGTTTGGACGACCGCTTGATGATGGTTATGGTGCCGTTTGGTTCCAATCGGGCCTCCTCCACCTCGTCGACATTACGCACGCCATGCGTGCGCAATGCGCGCTCGAACGCTTCCTGGGGTATCGAATGCTGGCGCAATGCATCCGGCATGGCCCTGCCTCCGCTGGCCAGCAACGATGGCACCCCTTCGAGAAGCCGGTTGAATCGCCGCGAACGCGCGGACAAGACCGCCAGAATCTTGTCCAGGCCGAAAATTGATGCAACCGCAATGAACGGGCCAATCAGCGAGTGATCGTCGCCCAGGATCGCCGTGCGCATCATGCTGCCCACGAAAACGAGCACCAGCATGTCGAATGGCGACAGCTCACCCAGACTATGCTTTCCCGTGCAGCGCAACAGCACCAGCAGGCCGATATACGCGACAACACCGCGCAGGATAAACATCCACCAAGGCAAACTCATCTCAAACATATCCATTCGGTGCACCTCTCCTCCCGCTCAGTCCAATTGCGCCTGCGGCACCCGGATTGCGTGGTGAAAGAAGTCCTGCATCGCCACGACGCCAGCTGATCTGGCGGTCCGCTTCGCGTGACACCGCTGGCGGTCAACCCGTCTTGCGCGCAGCCTTTGCTTTTGAGGCTTTCCCGGCGGAACTCTTTTTCGTGCCAGAGGAAGCCGATGACTTGGAGGTTTTCGACTTCTTTGCGGTCGAGGACTTCGCCGCGGCCTTCTTGGCTGGAGTACGCTTGTTGCTGTCCAGGCTTTGTTTCAGCAGTGCCATGAAGTCCACCACGTTGGTGCTTGCGTTCTCGGGAATCTCGGTATCATCCTCAGCTGCCGGCGACACCACGCCCTGGGACTTCATGCGCTTCTCGATCACCTTGCGCAGGCGCTCGCGGAACTCGTCGCGATAGTCGCCCGGCTTCCATTCGCTGCTCATGGATTTGATCAGCTGTTCCGCCATCTCGATTTCCTTTGCCGAGATGCGGAATTGCGATGCGGTGCCTTGCGGAATCTTGTAATCGTCGGCGTCGATCAGCTCCTGCGGGTAGCGCAACAACAGCAGCATGAGCGCATCGTCGTGCGGCATCACTGCCGACAAGTACTCGCGAGTGCGTATGACGACTCGCGCAATGCCTATCTTGCCGGTGCGCTTGAGCGTTTCACGCAATAGTACGTAACCCTTCTCCGCCTTCTTTCCCGGCACCAGGATGTACGGCTTCTCGAAGTATTCGGGTCCTATCGCATCGGCATCGACGAACGCCTCCACCTCTACCGCCTCGCGCCCTTCGGAAGAAGCGGCTTTTATGTCGTCCGGCTCCAGCACGACGTAGCTGCCCTTGGCATATTCGAACGCCTTGACGATTTCCTTCCAGGGCACCTCTTCGCCGGTCTCCGCGTTCACACGCTCGTAGCGGACCGGCGTGTTGCTGCGGCTGTCGAGCATGCGAAAGTGCAGGTCGACGCTGCGCTGCCCGGACATCAACGACACCGGTACGTTGAGCAGCCCGAAAGAAAGGGTTCCAGTCCAGATGGGACGAGCCATGGGTGCGATCTCCGGTGCCTCGTGATGGCTATCAGGACTGGTTGCGTGCCCTGGTACGCGCGGCCTTCTTCGCTGCCGCCGAGCGCCCTGCGGCGCCCTTGGTTTGCGCGGCCTTTTTGGCGGCCGCCGAACGTGAAGCCGCAGTTCGCTCACTTGCCGACTTCTTCGCATGTTTCGACAGGGACGATTTGGACGCGGCGGTGTGCCCTTCCTTGTTCAGCGCCTTTTTGGTTGCCTTGGACCGCGTGGACGACGGCTTGTGGCGATCATGCGAGGCCTTCTTGTCCTGTGCGGCCTTCTTTTTCGTCGACTTGCTCGCCGTCTTGCCGGGCTTCACGTCGACGCCATCGCGCCTGGCCTTGGACAAGCCAATCGCGATGGCCTGTTTGGTCGATCGCGCACCGTGCTTGCCTTCCCGCACGTGCTCGATCTCCTCTTGGACGTACTCACCAGCCTGGGTAGACGCCGATTTGCCCTGCTTCTTGTCTTTGGCGGCAGCGGCGCGCGTTTTCTTTTCTGGCATGGCCTTGCTCCCGGAGCGCTTGTCAAGTTCGCGGACTATCGACCGAGCGATGTGGAGACGTTGTCAAAGAATTCGTCGGAGACTTCACTTTCAACCGACGCAGCCGGTCGTAGGGTGCCACGGCACGAATCGGAGTCCACGCATGGCCACATCCAGGAAAGCAAAATCCGCCACCAAATCGACTTCTTCCAGCACGTCAGCGGGAGCCACACAGGAACGCCAGCGTGCGATTCAGGCCGCCGCCGAACGCTTGACCAAAAAAAGGGAACGTCAGGGCAAGAAGTCATCCGGCAAACCGACATCGGATGAGGTCAGGCCGTCCAACCCCTTGCCAGCGCAGCATCATCGCAAACCCGGCATCGAAAGCGACCTTGATCCTCGCCCACAGTTTCTGGCCCCCAGCTATGTCGGCAGCGGCAAGCTCGCCGGGATGAGCGCGTTGATCACAGGCGGCGACTCCGGTATCGGCCGCGCAGTCGCGGTGTTGTTCGCGCGCGAAGGAGCCGACGTTGCGATCGTATACCTGAGCGAAGATGTGGATGCGCAGGAGACGCGTGATCACGTGGAGGGCGAAGGCCGGCGTTGCCTGCTGATCCGCGGCGACGTCCGCGATCCCGCGTTCTGCCGGCAAGCGGTGGAACAGACGGTAAAGGCCTTTGGCAAACTGTCGGTGCTCGTCAACAACGCGGCATTCCAGGAACACGTGGAGTCCATCGAGGACATCACCGACGCGCATTTCGACGAAACCTTGCGCACCAATCTTTATGGATATTTCCATATGGCCCGCGCAGCCTCGCCGCACCTTGGCAGCGGATGCTCGATCATCAATACGGGCTCGGAGACCGGCCTGTTCGGCAACGACAAGTTGCTGGATTATTCGATGACGAAGGGCGGCATCCACGCCTTCACCAAGGCGCTCGCGCTGAACATGGTCAAACGCGGTATCAGGGTCAACGCCGTCGCGCCGGGGCCCGTGTGGACCCCGCTCAACCCTGCCGACCAGACGCGCGAGCAGATTCGGAAGTTCGGCAAATCCAGCGTCATGGAAAGACCGGCCCAGCCCGAAGAAGTCGCGCCGGCCTATGTATTCCTGGCAGCGCCTTCTTGCGCCAGCTATATCTCCGGAGCCGTTTTGCCGGTGATGGGCGGTCCCACCAGCTGACTTCCGATGGCCTCCGGACGGCCTGAGCGACGATCCGACATGAGCACACTGCGTGAGTACGAACGCAAGCGGGACTTCAGCAAAACCCGCGAACCGACTGCAACCACCACGTCGGGACCGGGAAAGCGCGCGATCTTCGTGGTGCAGCTCCATCACGCCAGTCGTCGTCACTTCGACTTCCGTCTGCAGGTAGGTGATGTGCTGAGAAGCTGGGCTGTTCCCAAGGGTCCAAGTTACGATCCCAAGGTGAAGCGGTTGGCAGTCGAAGTGGAAGACCATCCGGTGTCCTATGCCGATTTCGAGGGTGATATCGAGCATGGCTACGGCAAGGGCCATGTGGACCAGTTCGATACAGGTGTCTGGAGCACAGAGGGTGATGCCGACACTCAGTTGCTCAAGGGTCACCTGCGTTTCCAACTGTTTGGCTCCCGCCTCAAGGGCGGCTGGCACCTTGTTCGCAGTGGTCGCAAGGAACGCCAGCCTGCGTGGTTCCTCATCAAGGCCAGGGATGCCTATGCCGGCGATGTCGAAGCGGACGATTTGCTGGATGTCCGGATGAAGCGGAGCACGAAAGACGCGGCCCGGACTCCCGCATTGAAAGCTGCCGCCAGAAAGTCCACGGCACGCACCAAGAAGCCGCCCAAGCCTGGACGAGTGCCCCGTGCCCGGCTGGCCAGGGCGGCGCAGGCGTTGGATGGCGCCCGCACTTCAGCCGCCAGTTCCGACTTCTTCAAGCCCGAGCTTGCACGCCTGCGGGATGCGCCGCCGCAAGGCGACCGCTGGTTGCATGAAGTGAAGTGGGACGGCTACCGGATCCTGGCGGCGATCGCCGGTGGCGAAGTGCGGCTTTGGTCACGCAACGCGCTGGCCTGGAATGATCGCCTGCCCGATATCGCGCGCTCTCTGGCGGAGCTCGGTCTGCAATCGGCACGTCTTGACGGCGAACTGATCGCGCTGGACGACAATGGCCACAGCGACTTCAACGGCCTGCAAAAGACCCTCTCCGGCGAAGCACAGCGGCCGTTGGTCTACATGCTGTTTGACATGCCCTACCTGGAGGGCAGCGACCTGAGCCGATGCAGTTTGCTCGACCGCAAGCGCCTGCTGCAGGACCTGCTGGCGCACGCACCGACGGCTCTGGCGTTCAGCACGCACACCATCGGCAACGGCGACGCCGCATTTCGCATGGCCAGCGAGCAGAAGCTGGAGGGCATCATCTGCAAGCGTGTCGACTCACCATATCGCGCCGGTCGCGGTGACGACTGGCTGAAGGTGAAGCGGCTGGAAAGCGACGAGTTCGCGGTGGTGGGCTACACCGCGCCAAAGGGTAGCCTAAATGGCTTCGGCTCACTCTTGCTGGCGCGTCCCGACCCGAAGGTGGCATCCGCATGGATCTACGCAGGGCGCGTCGGCACGGGCTTCACCGAGGCCCAGCTGCAGGAACTTGGCGCGCAACTTGCGGGACGTGGTCTCGACAAACCGCCAATGAAGCTCAGCGGCATCGACCCTTTGCTGCGCGGGGCACGCTGGGTCAAACCCTCGTCGGTAGTCGAAGTGTTCTATCGCGGCATCGGAAACAATAATCTTCTTCGCCAGCCGAGCCTGAAAACCATGCGCCATGACAAAACCGTACTGGACCTGAGCGATGCCGACCGTACTCCGGCGGGCAAACCGAACAAGCATCGCTCTTCAGGTCGCAAGCCGGCCGCAACAACATCACGTGCAAAGATCAAGATCACTCACCCCGAGCGGGTCGTATTCCCCGAGGATGGGTATACCAAGCAGGATGTGGCCGATTACTACACGAAGGTCATGAAATGGTTCCTGCCGGGCGTGATGGATCGACCCACGTCGGTCATCCGATGCCCGGAGGGAACGGCGAAATCCTGCTTTTTCCAGAAGCACGTAATCCAGGGACTGGAACACGTAGGCGAAGTACGTTTGAAGGAGGAGTCCGGTGGCTCGGCGGTATACATATTCCCGCGCGATGCTCAATCCGTCATCGAGCTGGTGCAGTTTGGTTCACTCGAATTTCACCCCTGGGGCGCCACGACGACGGACCCTGATCTCGCCGACCGCCTCGTGTTCGACCTCGATCCCGGACCGGACGTCGCCTGGTCGCGCATGATCGCGGCCGCGCGGCTGATTCGGGACCGGCTGCGCGATCTCGGGCTGGAATCTTTCGTGCGCACCACGGGTGGCAAGGGCTTGCATGTCGTGGTTCCGCTCAAACCCGGCTGTCCGTGGCCGCAGGCCAAGGACTTCGCGCAGGCTTTCGCCAGCACGCTGGCGAAATCGCATACTCTGGAGTTCATTGCCACTGCCAGCAAGGCACGTCGCAATCGGCTCATCTATGTCGACTATCTGCGCAATGCGCGCGGCGCAACGAGCGTGGCGTCGTACTCCCTGCGTGCCCGCGCGGGCGCGCCGGTGGCCGTTCCGCTGCGCTGGACCGAGCTGGGCAAGCTCAAGAGTGGACATGACTATGACATCGTGACCACACCGAAACGGTTGGCGCGGCTGCGTTCCGATCCGTGGGCTGGTATCGGCGACGTGAACCAGGGCCTGGACGGATTGATGGACGCCGCGACTTGAACGTCACGCAATCGATTGCATGCAGACGTCATTCATGCGCTGCGACGCTGAAGCCTCGCATCACGACCCATAGACAAGGATGCGATCAATCTTTCTCTCGCCACCCCATCACTTTCACTCTTGCGGAGCAACCCCATGGGCATCAACGATCGCAAGCTCGGCAGCGGTGCCGGCAACCAGAAGGGCGGCATCGGCTATGTCTTGATGTGGCTTCTCGGCGTGCCGATTCCCATCTTGATCATCATCGCGTTGCTCCGCGGCTGCGCATGACTCCCCCCGCGCCGTCCTTGCCGCATCATCCATTCAGGAGAGAGCCATGCCCGTCGTCGATGCTGTACTGACCCCAGGCGATGTCATCGACACGCCTTCCCTGAGCTTCAAGGCAATTTTTGCCGGGTGGTTCGTAGCCACCGGTATCGCCGCCCTGCTCTACGTTGCAGGCCTTGCGCTCGGATTCTCCAGTTTCAACGCGTGGGACGCTGCGGACAGCGCGAAAGGCATCGGCATCGGCACGGCGATCTGGATGATTCTCACCTGGGTGGCAGCCTTGTTCCTCGGTGGAATGTTCGCGAGCTGGTTCGATGGTCGCAATGACGACACGATCGGTGCGGTCCACGGAGTGGCCGTATGGGGAATGTCGATGGTGGCCACAGCCATCTGGATCGCCTTTGGTCTTTCCCAGGCCGTGACCTCGCACGGAGCCATCGCGAACCTGCATGCCTCCGAGGCTGGAAGCACTACAACGGCGACCACTCCGACCGTTCCCGCCACAGTGACCGTGTTGGACGCAAACATCGCCCGGCTGATCTCCCCGGACGTCCGCCGTGATCGCACCCTGGCCGCGCCGATTACCGCCGCGCTCATCGCCGGCCATCAAGACACCGCCAGCGCGCTCCTTGCAGCGGAGAGCGGCACCAGTCAGGCCGATGCAGCCAGTTCGCTCTCACAACTGGCGCCGGAGATCCAATCGGCCACGCGCGACTCGAAGCTCGCCGCCGACAAGGCAGCCCACTATGCGGCGATGACGCTCTGGATAGCCTTCATCAGTGCCTTGCTCGCGCTGGTCGCCGCCTCGCTGGGTGGGTGGCTGGGTGCAGGCCAGGTACATCGTGTTTATCACCTGCACCGCTATCCGCGTCGCACCACGCCGTAGCGAAACGCGCGGAACAGGAGAGCCATCCGCCGCTCCCCTGTCCGGCCACGAAGGTCACCCCATTGCCCGGAAGAACTGCCAAAGACAAGCCCATGAGCATGCTGCAGCTGGACCCACCCATCCCCATGACGACACCCAAGGGCGAGGGTTTCGCCCACATCTTGCTGGACTACGGTCCGGAATCCGATCTTTACTGGACGGTGTTGATTACCGAAACCGGCGAGATCTGGACCTACGCCAACCGACACGTGCGAGCCGCCAAGAACATCACACTGGGACGCACCCACCCGGCCCTGCCGGGCGAGACGCCAGGGGCGATTCCGTTTCGCTCGAATGGCGACCCCGCGATGATGCCCGTGTCCACCGAGCGGTGACCGCTGTCTGGCGAGCGCTCGTGACCCGCGGTGGACAAATCGTTGACCGCAAGAAGACGTGCCCGCTGCGACAGTAGTCGTACCCGCGGCCCATGCGCCGCCTTCCAACCACAGGACATTCCCATGACCCAGGCCCCACGTTTTCTTTCCGCATCGACCCTGAACGGCGATGCCGTCAAGAATCACAAGGATGAGTCGCTCGGTGATCTCAAGGACATCATGATCGACACCACGACCGGAAAGGTTGCCTATGCCGTCCTCTCGTTCGGCGGCATTCTGGGCATGGGCGAAAAGCTGTTCGCCGTGCCATGGCAGGCGCTGGTCGTCGATGGCGAGAACAAACAGCTGCTGCTGAAGATGGACAAGGAGTATCTCAAGAACGCGCCAGGCTTCGACAAGGACCACTGGCCGGACTTCGCGGATCAGCAGTTCACCGACAAGATGAACGCATACTACGTCCGATAGCCCAGCGAGTCTCCTCGCTGGAAGGAAGGCCGCCGCAAGGCGGCCTTCGTGTCCAGCCTGAGGGCTATTCGCGCAGTGATCATCCGATGATTCCCGAGAGGCCCGTCCTGATGTGCGTCCTCAACGCCGCCGCCGCGACCTGCGTCGGCTTGAGGCCGTGCGCATCTGGCTTGCGAGACCGTCTCAACCGGAACCGCCGCCCGCGTATGCGACCGTTGTCATCACGCCAAGGGCAGCCTGGCGCGTATCCAGCCTCGTATGCTGCACCACGATCGGCACGTCGGATTCGATGACGCTGGCATAGGGCGTGTCACGCGGTATCGGCTCGGGTTCTTCGAGGTCGTTGAAACCCAAGTGCAGCGTGCGGCGGGGCGGTACCGTCACGCGGTAGGGGCCGGCCGGCTCCCGGTCCTTGAAATAGATGTACAGCACGACATGCGCCTCCTTGTCGCCGGCATTGAGGATGCAGGCCGCTTCGTGGCTGACCAGTCGGGCATCGCCTCCGTCCGTGCTCCCCGGTGGGATATACCCCTCGGCAATGGCCCATTGATGCTGGCCGATCGGCCCTGGCGTGGTCGAATTCATCCGCAGTCTCCTCTTGGGTAGTGTCACGTCTGGACGCGGAAGCGCTCCACATCGCGTTGCTTCAGCTCCAGTCCGAGGCCAGGCCGCGAGCGATCCACGCGCAGGGTTCCGTCGCGAAGTTGCGGCAGCCCGTCGAAAAACATCGACTCGATGCGCACGTGGTCGTGAAAATACTCGACGTGTTCCAGCAGCGGCACGGCGCTGCACACATGCGCATGCAGATGCGGCGCGCAGTGCGCGGATACCGGGATCTCGAAACCCCGCGCCACGGCGGCGCACTGCATGAAACCGGTGAAGCCACCACAGCGGGTGCTGTCGATCTGCAGGACATCGACCGCGCCAGCACTCAGCATGGCGCGAAAATGATGGTCACCCCAGCCGTATTCACCCGCGGCGATGTCCATGCCGGCGGGTGCGCGGTCACGGATCAGGCGCAAGGCATCGAGATCCCGCGACGGGCGCGGCTCTTCGAACCAACACACGTCCTCGGTCGCGAATTCCCGCGCGAGCGCGAGTGCCTGCTTGCGGGTGTAGGCGCCATTGGCATCCACCATGAGCCGGGCATCCTTGCCGATAGCCTTGCGTGCCGCACGCACCCTTGCCGGGTCGACCGCGGGATTGGTTCCGACCTTCATCTTCACTTGCGGGATGCCCTGCTCCACCCAGCCGGAGAGCTGCTCCTGCAGTTGCTTCACCGGGTAGGACGTGAAGCCCCCGCTGCCATACACGGGCACGGCGGGGCGCGCATGACCAAGCAGGTCGATCACGGAACGGCCAAGCAGCTTGCCCTTGAGATCCCAAAGCGCGTGATCTGCGGCCGCCATGGCCATCATCCCCATCCCGGGCCTGCCGATGTTGCGGATGCTGCGGTACATGGACGTCCACAGGCCGGGGATATCGAGCGGACAACCGCCGAGCAGCGCATCGCGCAGCGCGTCGACTATCACCAGCGCGGTGCCGCGGTGTGCATAGGTGTAGCCGATGCCGGCGTGGTCGCCGCTGCGAATGGTGGCAATCACGATCGTGGTCGCATCCCATTCCAACGTGCCATCGGCTTCCGGGGAGTCCGTGGGAACACTGTAGGCTACCGCCTCGACCGCATCGATCCGGGGCAACGACGAAAGTGCGGCGCCGGCCTTGTGCCCCGGTTTCACCGGGGCCGTTCCCGTCTGTTTGCGCGCGGCTGTCACGGGACCCCTCCGGTCAATCCTTCTCGCCAGGCAGCAGGCCCGCCATCAGGTCGCGCACGCTCTGCCGGATGATGCCCACTTCGTTCGGGTCACCCTTCATCAGAGTCTCGGTAAATGCCTTGGCCTGGGCGAGCGTGATGTGCGGCGGCAGCGGGGGCACGTCCGGATCGGACATGATTTCCAGCAGAACGGGGCGGTCCGCTGCGAACGCGTCCTTCCATGCCTTGCCGAGATCTTCCGGTTTGTCCACCCGGATGCCCTTGAAGCCGAGCATGTCTTCGGCATAGCGCGAATAGGAAAAGTCTTCCACGTACTGGGATGCCTCGTACTTGGGATCACCGGCCAGCACGCGCTGTTCCCATGTCACCTGGTTCAGGTCATGGTTGACCAGCACCATGACCACGAAGGTGGGGTTGCTCCATTGCTTCCAGTATTGCTTGACCGTGATCAGCTCCGCGTTGCCGTTCATCTGCATGGCGCCATCGCCCACGATCGCCAGCACCGGCCGGTCGGGATGAGCGAATTTGGCCGCGATTGCATAGGGAACGCCGCTGCCCATGGTCGCCAGCTTGCCCGACAGCGAACCCATCATGCCCTTGCGCATCTTCACGTCGCGCGCGTACCAGTTGGTGTGCGAGCCGCAATCGCCGCAAAGGATCACGTCGTCGGGCAGTCGTGGCGACAACTCCCAGAAGATGCGCTGCGGATTGATCGGGTTCGCCGGCTCCATTGCCTTGGCTTCCAGCGCGCGCCACCACTTGCGCACGTTCACCTCGATCCGTTCGCGCCAATCGGGATTGTCTTTGGGCTTGAGCAGCGGCAGCAGGCGCTTGAGCACGGCTGCGCTGTCACCGATCAGGTTCACTTCGGTCGGATAGCGCATCGACACGTTGCGCGGATCAATGTCGATCTGCACCGCCCGCGCCTGCCCGTCCTCGGGCAGGAACTCGGCATACGGGAAGGTGGTGCCGACCATCAGCAAGGTGTCGCAATCGCTCATCATCTGCCAGCTGGGCTTGGTTCCCAACAAGCCGATCGAGCCGGTGACGAACGGCAAGTCATCCGGCAACGCGGCCTTGCCCAACAGCGCCTTGGCCACGCCCGCGTCCAGCCGGTTGGCCACGGCAATCACCTCATCACCCGCCTGCAAGGCCCCGGCACCGATGAGGATCGCCACCTTGCGGCCGGCGTTGAGCACGTCAGCCGCCTTCTGCAAGTCTTCATCCGTCGGAACCGGGCGGGGATTGGCGTACCCGACGCCCGAGTACACCTCGCCATGCTTGCGCGGGGGACTGGACACGGCGTCAAGTTCCTGCAAGTCGTTGGGCACGATGATGCAGGTCACGCAGCGTTCGGCGGCAGCGATGCGGATGGCACGATCCACCACCACGCGGGCCTGCGCCGGCACCATCAGGGTTTCCACGTATCCGCAGACATCGCCGAACAGGGTCTGCAGGTCCACCTCCTGCTGGTAGTCGCTCCCCAGGGCGCTGCGTGCCTGCTGCCCGACGATGGCGACCACCGGCATGTGGTCCATCTTCGCGTCGTACAGGCCGTTCAACAGATGGATGGCGCCCGGACCGGAGGTAGCCATGCACACGCCCACTTCGCCGGTGAACTTGGCATGCCCACCGGCCATGAACGCGGCCATCTCCTCATGCCTTACGCGCACGTAGTCGAAGCGGTCGTCGGCGCGTCCCATCGCGCCCATGATGCCGTTGATGCCATCACCGGGAAAACCGAAGATGCGGCGGATGCCCCAATCACTGAGGCGTTGGAGGATGTAGTCGGCAACTGTCTGGCTCATGGTGGTCCCGGGATTGAGGTGACTCGAAGAGGGCGCTGCGTACAGCGACTTCGCAAGGCTGCGCGTCCGCCCATGAAAATGAGGTACATCTCCCGTGCGCGGATGGTGAAGCGTGGTGTCCGATGGCATGCGCCGAGTTCCGCAAGAAGCTGCAGACGGATATTCATGCGACCCGGTGTCCGACGTCTGATCGTGTCGCCATCGCTGAATCGTCACGTTGGCAGGTTTACCGTTTTTGATCTGCCGCCCGCCAGACATCTTGCGCCCGGGTCATCCCGGCCCATCCCGTGTCTGGCTCGCTTGCGATCGTGTCCACTCCGTCGAGCGACTCCACCATGACCACACGTTTCACCTGCGATTTTTCCGCCAAGCCCGAAGCCTTGCCGCACTTCTGGGAGCACTGTGTCGGCAGCGGTCATGCCACCCTCGCCCTCCGCGCGGACTGGCAGGCCCAACTCAGGCAGTGCCGGGAGGAACTCGGCTTTCGCCATGTCCGCTTCCACGGTTTGCTCGACGACGACATGAATACCGTCATCGACCAGGACGATGAACTCATCTATTCGTTCCACAACGCCGATCAGATCTACGATTTCCTGCGATCGATCGACATGCGTCCCATCGTGGAGCTGAGCTTCATGCCGACGCCGTTGGCCTCCGGCGACCAGACTACCTTTCATTACAAGGCAAACGTCACGCCCCCAGCCGACTACGGCCAATGGGCCACGCTGGTCTCCAAGGCGGTCAGCCACTGGATCGATCGCTACGGCGCCAACGAAGTGGCCACATGGCCCATCGAGGTATGGAACGAACCGAACATGGAGAGCTTCTGGACCGGCAGCCGGGAAGACTATTTCCACCTGTTCGAGGTCACGCACAAGGCGCTCAAGCATGTACACCCCGACATCACCGTGGGCGGGCCAGTGACGGCGCAGAACGCCTGGATCGACGAGTTCCTGGACTTCTGCTCGAAGGCCGGGGTGCCACCGGACTTCGTCAGCACGCACACCTATCCCACCGACGCACGTGGCAGCCCCGGAGACGACACCAGGCAGACGCTTTCGGACAGCAAGATCGGCATCCTGCGCGAACGCGCGAAGAAGGTGCGCAAGCAGGTCGGCAAGAGGCCGCTCTACTACACCGAGTGGTGCACGTCATCGAATCCCCGCGACGAACTGCACGATGAGCCATACGCCGCTGCCTACGTGATGCAGGCGATGTTGAACATGGGCACCCTGGTGGACGCGTACAGCTATTGGACCTTCTCGGACATCTTCGAGGAAAACTATTTCCCGTCCAAACCGTTCCAGGGTGGCTTCGGAATGATGACCATCCACGGCATTCCCAAACCCGTCTACCGTACCTACGAGCTGTTGCATCGGCTCGGCGAGGAAAAGCTGCCGGTCAAGGGCGAGCACGACACGGTGCAGGTGTGGGTCGTCAGGGGCGACGGCCGCGCAACGGTGATCATCGTCAACCTGGCGTTGCCGCTGCATCCGGTCAAGGCCGAAACAATAAACCTGGAACTCTTCAAACTGCCAGGGGTAGCCAGTGCGCGGCTGTTTCGCATTGACGCGGACCATGCCAATGCCAAGGCCGTATGGAAGATCCAGGGCGAGCCGCGCTATCCCGACGCTGACGAAGTCGCGGCGATGGTCGCAGCGTCGCGGATGGAGCCTGAAAGCCTCAAGCTCCAGGTTTCCGGCAAGACGGCCGGCTTGGAAGTCACCGTGCAACCGCAGTCGGTCACCGCCATCGAATTGCAGTTCGAGACGGAAGAGAAATCGGCGACGAAAGCTCGCGCTGATACGGATCCGCCGCACGCGTTCAGCGCCAGCGACCAGAACCTGCTGGACAAACTGCAGTCCGACGCTTTCCGCTATTTCACCGAGAACGCCAACCCGGACAATGGACTGATTGCGGACAGCAGCAAGCCGGGCGCCCCGGCCAGCACCGCCGCCACAGGATTCGCCCTGTCCTGCTATCCGGTGGCTGCGGCACGCAACTGGATGAGTCGCAAGCAGGCGGCAGAGGTTACCTTGAGGACATTGCGATTTTTCGCCGAGAGTCGCCAGGGCAGCGACGCCTGCGCCACCGGGCACAAAGGCTTCTACTACCACTTCCTCGACATGAAAAGCGGCGAACGGGCGCAGGCAAGCGAGCTGTCCACCATCGACACAGCGATGCTGTTCGCCGGCATGAATGTCGCGAGCACCTATTTTGACCGCAAGAACAAGTCAGAACAGGAGATTCGTTCCCTGGCCAGCGAGCTGCTGGAACGCGCCGACTGGAGCTGGACGCTGGACGCGAACGGCGAGATCAACCAATCATGGAAACCCGGCGACGGCTTCAGGAAGGCTGACTGGGAAGGCTATACCGAAGCGCTGCTTCTCTACGTTATCGGAGTGGCGTCGACATCGCACCCGTTGCCGCGTGAGGCGTTCGAGAAGGACGCCGAAGGTTACGCCTGGCACTATAACGCCGGCCTGGAATGGATACACGCCACGCCGCTATTCATACATCTCTTTCCGCAAGCGTGGCTCGACTTGCGCGGCTTGCAGGACGGTCACGTGAACCGCCACGCGGATATCGACTACTTCGAGAACACTCGTCGCGCGATTGACGTGCAACGGGAGTATGCGCGGCTCAATCCGCGCAACCATGTAGGTTATGGCGAACACATCTGGGGGTTGTCGGCGTGCGCGGGCCCGCACGGCAAGCTGACCTTGCGCAACGGCGACACGATCCAGTTCGACGGCTATGCAGCTCGCGGCGTGACCGCGGGACCGGACGACGGCACGCTGGTGCCGTGGGCAGCCAGCACCTGCGTCGCGCACGCTCCCGAGCCGGCCATGAACGGCATCCGCGCCATGCTGAATACTTATCCTGACGCGCTGAATCACGGCCAATTCGTAGGCGCGATCAATCCTTCCCTGCCCGGTGACACGCGAACCGGCTGGGTGGCGCCGGCTTGCTTCGGCATTGATCAGGGGCTCGTGGTCATGATGATCGAGAACGCACGCACCGGACTGATCTGGGAGTTGTGCAGAAGCTCCAGTGTGTTCGTGAAGGGCCTGAAACGGCTTGGATTCCGCGGTGGCTGGTTGAGCTGAAACCGGCTTGTGGAAACACGGCGGCCATCGGGCAGACGCGTGCGCATCGACGCACACGCGAGCCTCGGTTCGGCCTGAGAATGAGGAAAATGATATCGTGAATCGCACGGACGATTGCTCAAGCGCGCGCATTGGTGGCGAGCGAACCAGCGCGCGGACGGTTGGACTCTCCTGTTTGTTCCCAACATCGCACAAGCTCGGCGCACGCCGGGGCTTGGTGCTTCATGTGCTGCGAATGGCTGCGCTTTGCTGTGGCGTGCTGCTTCTGGCCGCCTGCGCGGGGGACAGCCATCTCACGTTTCTCGACCCGCAAGGACCCATCGCGCACCAGCAGCGTTGGCACTTCTATTGGGTGGTCGGCGTGATGGCCGTGCTGGTGGCTGGGCCGATCTTCCTGCTGCTGCCGCTCTTTGTCTGGCGCTACCGCTATGGCAATAAGAAACCCGGGTACACGCCGAAGTGGGAGTATTCCAGGTTCCTCGAAATCATGTCGTGGAGTGGTCCCGTCGTCATCGTGATCGTGCTGGCAACTTTCGTCTGGCGCGACACGCACAAGCTCGATCCGTACAAGCCGATCGCATCCCATCAGGCGCCGCTGCGGGTGCAGGTCATCGGTTACGACTGGAAGTGGCTGTTCATCTATCCCGACCAGGGCATCGCAAGCGTGGGCACGCTGGCGCTGCCGGTGGGACGACCGGTGTCCTTGCACATGACCTCGGCCACGGTGATGCAGTCGTTCTTCATTCCCTCGCTGGGCAGCCAGATCTATGCCATGGGCGGCATGGTGTCGCAGCTCAACCTGGAGGCAAGCAAGCCCGGCAAATCCCTGGGCGAAAACACCATGTACAACGGCAACGGCTTCCATCTGCAGAAGTTCTCGGCGGTGGCGATGTCGCCAGCCGACTTCAAGGCGTGGATCAACAAGGCGCGCACGACCGGCTTGCCGCTGGACGCAAAGAACCTGACGATTCTCGCGCGGCGCAGTTCCCGGGCAGACTTGATTGCCGCCCTGCCCGGCGCGCGCTCGATGGATGGCAACGTGTATTTCACGGGCGCCAGCAAATCGCTTTTCCCGGCCGTGGTCAAAGCCACCATGGAAGGAACGTCGACGCTTCCGGAGTCCGCCTTCGATCACAAACACGCAGCGACGCAGACCCATGACGCCGCCGATGCCGCAACGGAACAAACACGATGAACATCGCCGCCATCTTCGACCACCCGCTGGGGCGGCTGCAGTGGTCGTCGCTGCCGTTCTGGGACATGCTGCAGCATCCGACCAGGGGCAACGTCATCAACGGAATCATCGCTACCGGCGCCGCCTCCCTGGTGGTGATCGGAGCGGTCGTGCTTGTCGTGCTGCTGACCAGGTACAAGCTGTGGCGTCCGCTGTGGTCGAACTGGCTGACCAGCCCGGACCACAAGAGGATCGGCATCATGTACATCGTGATCGCCCTGGTGATGCTGGCACGCGCGCTGATCGAGGCGGTGTTGATGCGGGCGCAACAGGCGTTCGGACTGGGTGGCGGATTTCTCTCGCCCGAGCATTTCGCTGAACTGTTCAGCACCCACGGCACGATCATGATCTTCTTCATGGCGATGCCGTTCCTCACCGGCGTCATCAACTACGTGATGCCGATGCAGATCGGCGCACGCGACGTATCCTTCCCCGTGCTGAACTCGATCAGTCTCGGCCTGACCGCCGCTGGCGCCGCGCTGGTGATGGTCTCGCTGGTGATCGGCAAGTTTTCCACCGGCGGCTGGTTCGGCTATCCGCCTTACACGGAGGCCAATTTCAGCCCCGGTGTTGGGCCGGATTACTGGATCTGGTCGCTCGGTCTTGCAGGGCTAGGCTCGACCCTCACCGGCATCAACTTTGCGGTGACGATCTACAAGGAGCGGGCACCGGGCATGAAGCTGATGCGGATGCCGCTGTTCACGTGGACCGCGTTGTGCACCGCCATCATCATGATTTTCGCGATGCCGCCACTGACCGTGGCCACGGCGCAACTGGCGCTGGATCGCTACCTCGGCTTCCACTATTTCACGAACGACCTTGGCGGCAACATGATGAATTTCGCCAACCTGTTCTGGTTGTTTGGCCACCCCGAGGTCTACATCCTGATCCTGCCGGCGTTCGGCGTGTACTCCGAAACGATCTCCACGTTTTCCGGCAAGGCGCTGTTCGGTTACCGGTCGCTGGTGATGGCCACCATGACCATCGCGATCCTGTCGTTCACGGTCTGGCTGCACCATTTTTTCACCATGGGCCAGAACGCGAACATCAACGCCGTGTTCGGCATTGCCTCCATGCTGATCGGAATTCCGACCGGCGTGAAAATCTACGACTGGATGTGGACCATGTTTCGCGGTCGCGTGCGTCTCACGGTGCCAATGGTCTACGCGCTGGGCTTCATTGTGTTGTTCGTGCTGGGCGGCATGAGCGGCATCCTGCTGGCCAACCCCACCATCGACTACCAGGTCCACAACACGGTATTTCTGGTGGCACACTTCCACAATGTGGCCGTGCCGGGCGTGCTGTTCGGCATGCTTTCCGCCTACCACTTCTGGTTTCCCAAGGCGTTCGGTTTCCGCCTCAACGAACGCTGGGGCCTGATCTCGGCGCTGTGCTGGATCTTCGGCTTCGTCGGTGCGTTCTTCCCGCTGTACGCGCTGGGCATCATGGGCCTGCCACGCCGCACCGTAGCCTATACCGAAGCGCGTTATGTGCCGCTGGAATGGGTGGCTTTCGTGGGCGCACTGCTGATTCTGGTCGCTCTGCTGGCCTTGCTGTGGCAATTGTGGGTGTCGATCCGGGACCGCAACGACAATCGCGTGTTCGTCGGCGATCCCTGGGCAGGTCGCACCCTGGAATGGGCAAATTCTGCACCGCCGCCGGAGTACAACTTCGCGGTGATCCCGCACGTGGAAGGTCGTGATGCATTCACTGCGGCCAAGGAGCAGGGGCGTGCATACCAGCGGCCGGATACCTACGTCGACATCGAGCTGCCGAGGAACAGCGCGATGGGCCCGGCGATCGCCGCCATCGGCTTCGCGCTCGCGTTCGGTCTGGTCTGGCATATCTGGTGGTTGGTGATCGCATCCTTCCTCGCCGCGATAGCCAGCATGATCATTCGCAGCTTCGCGCGCGAGACGACCCGCATCGTCTCCGCGCAGCAGGTGCGGCAGGAACACCATCGGTGGGTCGATGCCGTCACCCAGGCCACGGCCGTGTCCCGCGCCGACGAATGCAAGCCGACCAACGTCGGGCTGGCCCGACAGGAAGCTGACGGAGTGGTCCCATGAGCGAGCAAGTGATCAAGCATCCGGGCCTCAACCTGGGGCCTGCGCACGGCAAGGACGACGAGGCAGCCGGAACCGTGATGTTCGGGTTCTGGGCATTCCTGATGAGCGATGCCATCCTGTTCGGCATGGTGTTCGCCACCTACGTGACTTCATTGCACGCCACCGCCGGAGGTCCGGGGCCACGCGACCTGTACGACATCAAAAGCGTGTTCAGCGAGACCATGCTGCTGCTGGCCAGCAGCTTCACTTTCGGCATGGCCTCGCTGGCGCTGAAATACAAGCACGGCAAGACCCGGCTGGTCGGCTGGATGCTGGTCACCCTGGTGCTGGGGGTGGCCTTCCTGGGTTTCGAGCTGCATGATTTCAGCAGCATGTTCGCCAAGGGCGGCGTACCCAGCCGCAGCGGCTTCCTTTCGGCGTTCTTCGACCTCGTGCCACTGCACGGCGTGCATGTCGCGGCCGGCTGCCTCTGGTTGATCTGCCTGCTGGGCCAGATCGCGCGTTACGGGCTGGATACGAAAACCAAGCTGGGCATCATGCGGCTGGCGCTGTTCTGGCACTTTCTGGACATTATCTGGATCGCCATCTTCTCGGTGGTTTACCTGGCGGGGCTGACATGAGCGAGCCAACACACACGGCCGAAGATCGTGCCGAACTCAAACGTGAAGAACGGCAGCACTTTCACTCCTACGTCTGGGGTGCCGGCCTGGCCCTGCTGCTCACGCTCGTGCCCTTTGCGCTGGTGCAGTGGACGCCCGGCGGCATTTCGCGCACCACGTTGTTGATCATCATCGGCGCGTTTGCACTGGTGCAGATGCTGGTGCACTTCCGCTTTTTTCTGCAAATCGGCTTCAAGAAGAAGCGTGACGACCTGCAACTGATCCTGTTCTCGGTGCTGCTGCTGACCATCATGGTGGCCGGCACGATCTGGATCATGGCGAGCCTGGCGATACGCATGGCGATCCCCGGGTCCCCGTGAGCAAGATGCCACCGCAGTCGGATGGCACTGACACACTCAGTGCTTGAGTACCTTCCCGCGCCGCTCGGCCCGGCGACGACGGCTGAAATGAACGTAGACCAGCGCGCTGACGACAGCAGCGTAGGCGCACCAGACCGAGGTGAAGGCATATTGCTTGAACCAGATGGTCAACAGGACGCCAGCCAGGTTCACCGCGCCCAACGCCACGATGTAGCGATAACCCGAAAAGAACAGCGCGCCGCAGGTGGCGATGACGTAAAGCACGGCGATCCACAAGTGGCTGCTGGCGGCGTTCCGGTACACCACGCTGTGCTCTTCCACGTAGATTGCCGTGGGAAATGTCACCAGCGCCCACAGCATGTATAGCGTCATGGCCGCGCCAAGCAGCAGGAACGGAAGCACCATCCGGCGGCGCGTGCGATCCGGCTCGATCAACCACACGCTGAGCGGGATCAACAGGGTCAGCAGCCCCTGCGCATACAACATGTAGGCGAAACCCCAGGGTTTGACCGCTCCCAGCACGCCATCCCCGGTCAGACCGAGCCAGACCGCACCCTCGGCGAACTGGTGCAAGGCAAACAGCAAGGGAATCGAGGCGAACAGCCACTCGTTGCGATGCCTGGTGCGCGCCAGGGTGCCAATTCCGATGACGCCAATGACGGCACTGCTCGCAAAGCTGGCGGTGGCGGAGAAACACATCGGCAGGCGCCCCTGAAATCGTTGATGAAGTATGCGGGGCATGGGTGATCCCCAAACGCGAGGTTCCCGTCAGCGCTCCGGCCAGACGACGGCGAGTCGATGCCCATCCGGGTCCATCAGATCCAGTACGGGCGCAAAGGACGCTTCGGGTCGGATGCAATGCTGGTCGGGCTCGAACACCAGGCAAGTTGCCGCCACGTCATTCGCACGCAGAGCGAGCTGGCCATCCTTTTCCGCATCGCCGTAGCACAGCAACTCCACGTGCGGTGTCGCCCGGGCCGGCTCCATCGCAATCACTTCCACCTGCGGATGCTCGAGACCATCGAGCCTGGCTTGTGCCGGATCGTCGTTCACGGAGCGCTGGGACTGCGTGAGCCCGAGTGACTCGTAGAAGGCCGCGCTCCGTTTGCCGTCTGCCACGCTGATCGCGGAGTGGTCGATGCCAAGGAACGGGCCGGCACCCTGCTGGGCCGCCCAGCGTGCCGGCATGTTGTCGGACGGAAAGGCCAGGAGCTCCAGTGGGTGGCCTTCGGGATCGCGAAACTTGAACGCGGTGACGCCACCGGACGATGCGGGCAGCTGTTGCGGGCCATCGCGCGTGATCGGAGTCCAGCCGGATACCCGTGACAACTGCGCCATCGCCTCGGCCATGTCGGTGACCACGATCGCGAAGTGCTGGAAGGCTTGATCCGAGGCGCTGCTGTCGGCGGGATAGTCGCGGCCGGGCTGGTCGACAAACTGCAACAGCTTGATTCGCTGCGCGCCTAGTTCCAGCGTGATGCGCAGCGCGCGCCCCGTGATCCCGAAACGCTCTTGTGCCCGCGCGCCGGAAAGATGCTCCACCGCGAGCCGACGAAACCCCAGCGCCGTCTCATAGAACGTCGCCAGCGACTTCGCCTGCGCGCTGCACAGGCGCAGATGCAGCAGACCCGCCACGTGAATGCCGGCAGTGCGTGAAGTCACGGCCATCCCGCACCTCGTCGATTGAGGAAGATCGCATACAGGGTGTGCGAACCGCCGATGAAGAGACGGTTCTTCCAGTAGCCTCCGAACGTGAGGTTGGACACCAGGTACGGCACCAGGATCTTGCCCAGCAGGCGCCCCTTGGGGTCGATGCAATGCACGCCATCTGCCGCGCTGGACCAGATGTTGCCGTCCTCGTCCATGGCGATGCCATCGGCAAAGCCCGGATCGACCTTGTGGAAGATCTCGCCACCGTGCAGTTTGCCCTTGGCGTCCACGTCGAACGCGCGGATGTACTGCTTGGGGTTTTCGGTGGTCATGTCGCCGGTTTCGCAGACGTACAGGCGCTTTTCGTCGGGCGAAAAGGCCAGCCCGTTGGGGCCGTCGAAATCCCCCGCGGCGATGGTGATCTTGCCGCTGTCGGGATCGAACCGGTAAAGCGCGGGCGACTGCTCGGATTCCTGGATGCCGCCCTCGTAATCGCGCTGGATGCCATACAGCGGATCGGAGAACCAGATCGTGCCGTCGGACTTCACGGTGACGTCGTTGGGCGCGTTGAGGCGTTTGCCGGCGTGCTTGTCGACCAGCTTGGTGACCTTGCCGTCCAATTCGGTGCGATAGAGGCAGCGATCGCGATGCGAGCAGGAGATCAGCCGCCCCTGGCGGTCGCGACATTGGCCGTTCGCGTAGTGCGATGGCTCCCGGTAGACCGAGACACCAGCATTCTCGATGTAACGCATGGTGCGGTTGCGCGGCAGGTCCTCGAACAGCAGGCAGTCCGCGTCACCCATCCACACCAACCCCTCCACCCAGCGGAAGCCCCCGGCAAGCTCCTCCAGCGGCGCATTCGGCAACACGTACTGATTGAAGACGGGATCGAAGGTGACAAAAGCATCGGTGTCGCTCATGACAATGGCCTCATTCGAAGACGCAGGGTGACTTCGGCGTGGGAATCCCCTCGAACTGCACCACCATCAAGACCGTCGGCGCGTCGCCCACCGTGGCCGATCGGTGGCCTTTGCGGCCGTCCTTTTCCTTGCAATGCTGGTCGCCACCGAAGGAAAGATCGCCCGGCCCCAACTCGACTTTCGTGCCATC
Source organism: Rhodanobacter sp. G2-10 (assembly GCF_055809185.1). NCBI lineage: Bacteria > Pseudomonadati > Pseudomonadota > Gammaproteobacteria > Lysobacterales > Rhodanobacteraceae > Rhodanobacter > Rhodanobacter sp. G2-10. The sequence continues at coordinate 2,270,662 of NZ_CM147900.1, forward strand.
CATCGACTCGACCGACCAGCGGCCGGACAACGGGATGATCCACTGCGGCTTCGGGTTCTCGTGCCATTCGCCGACCCAACCGACGGGTTGCACGGTGACCATGGTGGTCATCTTGCCGGTCGTCTTGTTGCCCTTCCACTGGGGATCGGCACCGCCGCCCATCGAACCCAGTTCGAACTCGGTGAGTGCACATTGCTGCTGATGGCTGACCCCGTCCTTGTCGGTCCAGATGTGCCAGTACGGCACGCTCGGCTTTGTCTGTTCGCTCATCGCAACACTCCTGCAGGCGGATTGGTGGCGTACACGTTCGGCGCGTGCAGATCCAGCGGCACCGAACTATAGGGATGCGAGGAAGAAAGCGGATGCAGCATCAGATGGGTGACACCGTAGGCGGTGCCCCCCGTCGCCAGCACCAGAAAGCCGCCGGCCACGGCGAAGTTCTTCAGGAAGTCCCAGAACACCTCGCGGCCCTTGCTCGGGCCGTTGAGGCGAAAGTCGTCGGCCTTCCAGAACTGCTTCCAGAGCAGCGCGGTGACCATGCAATAGCCGGCGAGAATCACCGCGGCCAGACGGTCGAGAACGCCGGTGAGTATCGCCAGCGACATCACCACCTCGACGAACAAGGCCACGCCGATCAACACCCAGGACAACGCACGCGAGTGCACGCTGCCCTGGGCCTGATCCACCGCTGCATCGGTGTTGAGCAGCTTGTCCATCGCACTGAACGGCAGGAACAACGCCACCAGCACGAGGCGGATGAGAAAGCTGACGACAAGACTGAACAAATGACCGACCCGGTGATGCCACAAGAATCAAGCATGCGAGTACCTCGGTGAATGGACTGTCGCCTTCCGGTCAACGGACTCGACACACTCCACGGAAAGCACAGCGACGCGAGCCACGATGGGGGCAGGCACCGACCCAGAATCGCGAGAACTTGCGCCAGCGGCCGGCCGCTTTGTCACATGCGCATGACGGCACGACGAGCATGCTGACGGCCTTGTGAAGCCCACTGCATGAGGATGTCTTCGTGTCGCAAACCGATCCCGAATCCACCGCTCCGAAACTTGCCGTCCCGAAACTGTTGAAAGGTCAGAAGGCGATCGTCACCGGCGCCAACTCCGGCATCGGACGTGGCGTGGCGTTGGCATTGGGCGAAGCCGGTGCCGACGTGGTGGTCAATTACGTCGTCGACGACGATGCAGCGCAGGCGGTGGTCCACAAGATTGAGGGTTTTGGCGTCAAAGCCACCAAGATCAAGGCCGACGTGTCCGACGAAGATCAGGTCGCGGCGATGTTCAAGCAGATGATCGGGACGTTCGGCACGGTCGACATCCTGGTGGCCAATGCCGGCTTGCAGCGTGATTCCGCCTTCAGGGAAATGACCCTGGCGGAGTGGAACAAGGTGATCGGCGTCAATCTCACGGGGCAATTCCTGTGCGCCCGCGAGGCGGTGCGCGAGTTCAGCCGTCGCGGCGTGGTGCCGGAAGTGTCCTGCGCCGCCGGCAAGATCATCTGCATGAGTTCGGTGCATCAGGAGATTCCCTGGGCCGGGCATGCCAATTACGCCTCATCCAAGGGCGGCATCAAGCAGCTGATGGAAAGCCTGGCCCAGGAAGTGGCGCCATTGAAGATACGTGTCAACGCGATTGCGCCCGGCGCGATACGCACACCCATCAACACCAGCGCGTGGAACACAGCCGATGCCTACAAGGCGCTGATGACGCTGGTGCCCTATGGCCGCATCGGCGAGCCCGAAGACATCGCGCGCGCAGCCGTGTGGCTGGCCTCGGACCAATCCGATTACGTGCTCGGCACGACCTTGTTCGTGGATGGCGGCATGACCTTGTACCCCGGCTTCGCCACCGGCGGCTGAGCGGGCATGTCCGACAATCACTACGACATCATTGTCATCGGCAGCGGCCCCGGTGGCGCCTCGCTGGCACACAAGCTCGCGCCCACCGGCAAGAAGATCCTGCTGCTGGAGCGTGGTGACTATCTGCCGCGTTCGGTGGACAACTGGGACTCGCAGAAGGTCTTCGTCGAAGGCAAATACCAGGCACCGGAAACCTGGTACGGCAAGGACGGCGAGACATTTCACCCGGGCTTGCACTACTACGTCGGTGGCAACTCCAAGGTGTACGGTGCCGCGCTGTTCCGACTGCGCGAGCGAGACTTCGGCGAGCTCCGGCACCAAGACGGCATCTCGCCGGCGTGGCCGCTGAAGTACGACGATTTCGAGCCATACTACGGCGAAGCCGAAGCATTGTTCCACGTGCATGGCAAACGCGGCGAGGACCCCAACGAACCGTGGTCCAACAGCCCTTACCCGTATCCCCCCGTGGCACATGAGCCTCGTGTACAGGCCCTGCACGACAGCCTGCAGAGCGACGGGCTGCATCCGTTCCACCTGCCGATGGGCATCCTGCTCGACGAGAAGGACGGCAAGACCGCACCCGACAGCCCGTGCATCCGTACGCCCTACTTCGATGGCTACCCTTCCCCGCTCAACGGCAAGGCGGATGCCCAGGTGATGTGCGTCGACCCGGCGCTGAAGGCACACCCCAATCTCACCTTGCTCACCGGCGCGTATGTTTCCACGCTGGAAACCGATGCCTCCGGCAGGACGGTTTCGACGGTCAACGTCACCCGCAATGGCGAGCAGGAACGCTACGGCGCCGACATCGTGGTCGTCGCCTGCGGCGCGCTCTCGTCGGCACTGCTGCTGTTGCGCTCGGCCAACGACAAGCATCCGAACGGTCTGGCCAACGGTTCGGATCAGGTCGGACGGAATTACATGCGTCACAACCAGTCGATCCTGATGGCCCTGCTGAAGGAGCCGAACAACACCGTATTCCAGAAGACCCTGGCCGTAAGCGACTGGTACTTCGGCAGCGATGATTGGGAATATCCGCTGGGCCTGATGCAGATGTGCGCGAAATCGCATGGGGCGCAGATCCGCGGCGAAGCCTTGCCCGAGTGGCTGGAGTGGCTACCGAAGATGCCGTTCGAAACGATGGCGCGACACTCGATGGATTTCTGGCTATCCAGCGAAGACCTGCCGCGCCCGGAAAACCGCATCCGCTACGACGGCGACAAGGTGATCCTCGAACTCACTGAAAACAACATGGAGGCGCACCATCGCCTCAAGAAGAAGCTCGAGCAGATGCTGAGCAGACAGAATGCCCATCCGGTACTGCTCGAACGCAAGCTGTATCTTGGCAAGAACATTCCGATCGGCGGCACGGCGCACCAGGCCGGTACGGCGCGCTTCGGCACCGACCCGACGTGTTCAGTGCTCGACCTGGACTGCAAGGCGCACGAGCTGGACAACCTCTACCTCACCGACGCCAGCTTCTTTCCCTCGATCGGCGCGGTGAATCCCACCCTGACCATCATCGCCAACGCCTTGCGCGTGGCGGACAAGATCAGGCAGCGCCTGTCGCCCGACTGATACCCTGTTGTTGCAGAGCCTGCGGCGCGGCGCTCCGTGTCACGGGGCAGCTCCGGAATGGCGTGACACCAGCTCCTCGTTGCGAGGATCGTGGGTAACCAGGTCGTCGCGATGCATCACCGGCTCACCGTAGGTATAACCCAGGCGTTCGGCGATTTCATGGGAATGACAACCGATGATGCGATTGATTTCCGCCGCGCCGTATTGCGTGATGCCGCGACCGACCGGATAGGTGTCGTCATCATTGCCACCTACCACTTCCACCACGTCGCCGCGGTGGAATTCACCGTCGACGGCGGTGATTCCGCGTGGCAGAAGCGACGCACCACCGGAACTGATGAGAGCACTTGTACTGTCATCAACGCGAATGAAGCCGTTGGCCGCTGGCGCATGGCGCAACCAGTACTTTCGTTCCTTCAGGCGTGATGACCCCGTGCGCAGACGTGTCCCGCGCAGCAGATCGCGTGAAAGCAGGCTGACCACCTGGTTGTCGCAACCATTGAAGAGGATCGTCTCGATCCCCGCGGCGGCGGCCTTCTCTGCGGCCTCCAGCTTGGTGCGCATGCCACCTGTGCCATGCGAAGTGCCGGCGGCCCCGGCCATCGCCATGATTTCGGGCGTCAATTCACTGACTTCGTCGATCGGCTGCGCGTCCTCGCTGTAACGAGGATCGGAGGTGTAGAGGCCATCGATGTCGGTCGCTATCAGCAGAAGGTCGGCATCGACCAGTGCAGCCACGATGGCCGCCAGGTTGTCATTGTCGCCGAGGGTAAGCTCGTCGATGGCCACCGTGTCGTTTTCGTTGACCACCGGCAACACGCCGTGCTTCAGCAACTCGCGCAAGGTCGAACGCGCATTGAGATAGCGGCGGCGATTGCGCAGGTCGTCATGGGTCAACAGAACCTGGGCCAGCGGGCGATCGAGCAGGCGCTGCCACAGCGCCACGGTGTGCGTTTGGCCCAGTGCGGCCATGGCCTGCCGCGCAGCGCTGCTGGTGTCGTCGTCGGAATGTTCCTTGAGCAGCATCCGCCCTGCCGCCACCGCGCCAGAGGACACCAGGACGATTTCGCGGCCGGATGCGTGGCAGGCCGTGATGAATTGCGCCAGGCCGAGCGCATAACGCGTCCCCAGACCACCGTTCACGGAGGCCAGCAGGCTGCTGCCCACCTTCAGTACGGCGCGCTTCCATGGCGGCACGGATTGTTCGCGAAATGGTCTGATTTTGCTCATCTGGATGGAATCGAACCTCTTGCGTACATACAGTGGTCGGCCTTGCAAAAATTGATGCACGAGTGCAGCAATTCAAGGGTTGCAGGGGGTCGGTAGTGCATTTTCGCGACGACGAGCAAGCAAGCAACCCGTCTCAATGACTAAAATCCCGGTCGAAATACTCGCCCGGCAAACGTTGATCGATGTCACGCGCAAGCTCGGCCTTGCGCAGATCGACGCGGCGGATCTTGCCCGAGATGGTCTTGGGCAGGTCCACGAACTCCAGCCGTCGGATGCGCTTGTACGGCGCCAGACGCCCGCGCACGAACTGGAGGATATCGCCGGCCAGTTCCATACTCGGCTCGCGCCCGACGACCAGGCTGACGAAGGCCTTGGGCACCGACAGGCGCACGGGATCGGGGCTGGGCACGATCGCCGCCTCGGCCACCGCCGGGTGTTCGATCAGCACGCTTTCCAGCTCGAACGGGCTGATCCGATAGTCGGAGCACTTGAACACGTCATCGGCGCGGCCGATGTAGGTGATGTTGCCATCGGCGTCGCGCGCGGCCACGTCGCCGGTACGGTAATAGCCGTCCGTACCGATATGCCGCGAGCGGCTGGCGTCGTCTGCATAGCCGATCATCAGCCCCAGCGGTCGCGGCTCCATCGCCAGGGCGATTTCGCCCTCGTCGGCCGGCTTGCCGTCGGCATCCAGCAGCTCGATCCGGAAACCGGGCGACGGCCGCCCCATCGAACCCGGGACCACCTCCTGCCCGGGCGGATTGCAGGCGATCGCCGTCGTTTCGGTCTGGCCGTAGCCATCGCGAATGGTCAGTCCCCACGCCTTGCGCACCTGCCCGATGACTTCGCTGTTGAGCGGTTCGCCCGCACTGCACAACTCGCGCAGGCTCATCTTGAAGCGGGCCAGGTCCTGCTGGATGAGCATCCGCCACACGGTCGGCGGCGCGCACATCGTCGTCACCGCATATTTTTCCAGCGCGCCAAGCAGGCCGACGGCATCGAAGCGCGCGCTGTTGTAGAGGAAGATGGTGGCCGCCGCATTCCACGGTGCGAACAGGCAACTCCACGCGTGTTTGGCCCAACCAGGCTGGCTGACATTGAGGTGGATGTCACCCGGCTTGATCCCGATCCAGTACATCGTCGACAGATGCCCCACCGGATAGCTCTGCTGCGAATGCATCACCAGCTTGGGCCGCGACGTGGTGCCCGAGGTGAAATACAGCAGCATCGGGTCTTCGGCATGCGTGATGCCGTCGGGCGTGAAATCGCTCGACAGCCGATAGGCCTGTGCATACTCATGCCAGCCACGAGGCGCCGCGCCCACGGCAATGCGGGTGAAGTCGAGGCCGACTGCCTCGAAACCGTCGCATTGGTCGGCCGCGGCAATCACGTACTTCACCTCGCCGCGCTGCATGCGATCGCGCAGGTCATCGCTGCCGGCCAGCATCGTGGTCGGCACCACCACTGCGCCAAGCTTCATGGCCGCCAGCGTCGCCTCCCACAGCGGCGCCACGTTGCCGAGCATCAGCAGGATGCGATCGCCACGCTTGACGCCCAACTCGCGCAGGAAGTTGGCCGCCTGGTTGGAGCGTGCCGACAAGTCCGCGAAACTCAGGCGCACCTCGCTGCCATCCTCGTCCACCAGCCACAGGGCCGTGTGCTCCGCGTGCTCACCGCGGGCAAGCTCATCGAAATAATCCAGCGCCCAGTTGAACTCGTTCAGCTCGGGCCAGCGAAAGTCGCGGCATGCACCATCCCGGTCGTTGCGATGCGCCAGCAGGAAATCCCGCGCGGCGACAAATCGTTGCAATCCCGTTTCCGATGCCATCTCGAATTCTCCCGATGCGAAGGCCGATGCCGCCAGCACGTTCCAGGACTCAACGACCATGATGCGCGCAGTCCGTCACTCAGCCTAGTCGCGCGCATGTACACCCCGCGTTAGCGCCATGCCGATCATGCTTTCGCCAAATCCGCATCTCGCACATACGACGAGGCGAGAGCCTGCGCCCTCGCCTCGTCGTGCCGGCTCGAGACTGCGAGCCGGCATGTGCCCGGTATCAGTGCAACGATGCCAGCTTCACGTTCTTCACCTTCAACGCCTGGGCGACGTCGTACATCGCCTGGTTGAGGATCTTGTGGGTGTTTTCATCGGCGCCATGACCATACTTGGCGTCGATGTCCTGCATCACCTGGACGTGGATGTCATGCGACAGTGCCTTGTCGAACAGGAAGCCCGACCACCAGGTACCGTCGGAGGTCGTGCCCGCGCTCACCAGGGTCTCGGCGAGTTTGACGCCCTTGAGGTCGGCCGGTGCGGCCGGCAGCCTGACGCCGGCCGCGGTGGCGCGCTTGAGTCCGTCCTTGACGGCAAACGTCATGCCATTGATGAAGTTCGTGACGTTCTCATGACCGTACTGCTTGGTCAGCTTGGCGACTTCGGCGTTGACCGTCTTCTCGCCCAGCATCGACACCAGCGCGGTGGAGAACTTGAAGTTGCTGGCGCCGCCACCGGCCTTGACCAGGGCTGCCGTGACCTCAAGCGCCGGCGCGCCATTGTAGGCCTCACCACCAAACCAGTTCATCGTCGACGCATTCATCTGCGACTGCGCCGCAGATGTTGCCGCCGGCGCTTCACCGGCCGCCATCGAAGTTCCGGCAAACGCAATGCCGCCCAGGGCCAGCACAGCCACCAATACATTTTTACGCATGTTCATGATCAAACCTCCATTACGTGGAAACGCGTCACGTCGTTCAGGGCGTGGCATTGCTCAAGTCGCGCATATGCGCGAGAAAATCTCTGGCCGGGTACAAGCTATCCAGCGCGTGCCGAGTCTTGGTCGGCAGCAAGTCTTCGAAGCGTCCGGCCAGCGCACCGGCCAGGATCGCCAACGTGGTGCTTTGCTGGATGTAGGCGGTGGCCAGTTCCACCACCAGGGGTTGTTCAGTGAATACGGCTGTGACGCTGGCGGGCGCGAAGTAACCGAGCACGGCGGCAAGGTTGTCGCTCACGATCAGCAGCCAGCGCGAGTCGCCCGAAGGCGTGGGATGGCCGCGGTGGATATTGCCCACACACCCACCGCACTCGGTCTCGCACCGATCCATGCACAACGTGGTAATCGCAACCCCGCGCTCGCGCGCTTCACGCAGGTGTGAAGCCAGTTGCGCCGCTTCCGAGGGTTGCAGTGCGATGCGCAGGCTCTTGGTGCTGGCATCGATCAGCTGTGCCGCGCGCTCGAGCACTTCGGCATCGCGCAGGTTGAGAACCAGCGGGGGATGGTTTTCCCGTGACAGCCGGGCCAGCGCCTGCCGTGCCTCGTCCATGCTCTTGCGCCGCTCGCCTTCCATGCGCTGCAGCAAGGCTTCCGGGGCAACGGCGACATACGCCGCGCCCGTCGGACGCTCGACCCGCTGGACGGCGCCGCGCAGCACCAGCTTGTCCGCCACCGCATAAATGTTCGCTCGCGGAATGCCGCTGGCCTTGGCCAGCGCATAGCCGTTGAGCTCACCGCCAGTCACCAGAGCGGTGTAGGCACGCGCCTCGTATTCGGTGAAGCCGAGTTGTTGCAGCGCATGCGAAGTGGTCGTGTCGTGTTTGTTAGTAGTCATAACAACAACTACTATACGCCGCAGGCACCGAGGGTCAACACATCACGGTGCGCGCTTCAGCTCTCGTCCAGCTTGGGTGAGCCGGTGCGAGAATTGGTCGCAGGAGTGGCGAAAAGCCGGCGGGCAAAGCCCGCCCTACGCGCCACGCTCCCGCCGCGCCGTAGGGCGGCCTCTGCCCGCCGGCTCTTCAACGTTACGCAAATCGCGCACCATGCCGGTCGCGACCCCACAGGCTGCCGGTGCTCAGGATGAGCCACGCAGCGCAGCCAGGACGAGGCCGACGACGGCACTCCCGCCGATGAACACCAGCAGTGCGCGATAGGCATGAATCGGCCAGCCTGCCTGTGCACGACGAGTCGCGTAGGCGAACATCGCCAGCGCCACTGCAAACAGCAAGGTCCCGGCCTGGACCAGCAGGCCGCACGACCACAACGTCCCGCCGACCACGCCGGTGCTGCCGAGGTTGAACATCACCCATTCGACCGCCCGCATCGACCTCGCCGTCTCGCTGGTCGCCAGCAGCGCCTGCCCCACGCCCAGCGCTGCCTGAGTCACGCCGACGACCAGCACCAGGTAGGCCACCGTCCACAACAACTTTCGACTCGGCGCGTGCGCCATCGCGGCAGCGAGCGCTCCGCCACCGATGATGGCGAGCGCTGCCATCACTGCAAATGGCAGCGCCGGGCTGATGCGTTCACACCACGAGAAACGTGTCGGCGCACTCATGCCTTGGCGCCGCCACGACGAAGCCGGATCACGACGTCGACATTCTCGTGCCAGCGCCGCGCTGCATCCTCATCCTCGTTATCCATCTCGACCGGCTCGAACAAGGTTTGCGCACCGCCGGCCTGCAGCCATCGGTGCAGCTGCCGCCCGAAACCGCAGAATTCGTCGTAATAGCTGTCACCCAGCGACAACAGGCCATAGCGAAGGTGCGGCAACGGCACCGGCTGGCCCATGCACTGGCGGCAGAACTCCTCGGCCATGTCCGGAGGATCACCGTCGTAGCAGGTGCTGACCACGAACAAGGCGTGGCCGATAGTCTTCAGCATCTCGAGGTCGAGCTCATCGAACGGCAGCAGCGTGCAAGCTACTCCGGCGTGTTGCAAGGAACGCAAGGTGTCGTGCGCAAGGTGCTCGGCCACGCCCGTTTCGCTGGCGTAGATCACCCGCACCGGAGGTTGTGTTCCCGTCAGGGAGGCAGGTGCGGGCGTGGCTGGCATGGAAACGACACGATGCATGCCCGCAAGCGAAACCGTATCGCCTTGAGCGGAAAACCATTCTGATCTGAACATGCCCATGCTGCTGCAAGCCTCCCGGATTGCGCCATGCCGTGCGCGGGTGCGCCCACTTCATGCTACGGCGCTGCACCCGCGGACGTGATGACCTGCATCAGCAAAAGCCCTGGGCAACGTTTACTTGCCGCCCTGCGCATCCAGCACGATGCGGTAGCGAGCCTTGCCGGCTTCGAGGTGGGCCAGCGCTTCATTGGCCTGGCTCATCGGGAAATGCTCCACTTGCGGGCGGATGTCGTGGCGCGCGGCAAAATCCAGCATCCGCGCCAGATCCACCGGCGCGCCGGTCGGCGAACCGGATACATCGCGCTGGCCGGAAATCAGGGCGAATGCCGGCACCGGAATCGGCTCGGTAACCACGCCGACGACATGCATGCGACCGCGCTTGGCCAGGGTGCCGAGCAAGGCGTTCCAATCCATCGGCACGTTGACCGTGACCAGCAACAGGTCGAGCGACCCGGCAATCGACTTCAGCGCCTCCGGATCACGGCTGCCCACCACGTGATGCGCCCCGAAGCTGCGCGCCTCCTCCGCCTTGGCCGGCGTGGAAGTGAATGCGGTGACTTCACAACCCCAGGCGGCGGCAAACTTGATCGCCATATGGCCCAGTCCACCGATGCCGACCACACCGACCCGTGCCGTCGGCGGGATGTCGTAGGCGAGGAACGGTTTGAATACCGTGATGCCGCCACACAGCAACGGACCGGCGCTGGCCAGGTCGATCGTCTCCGGCAGCGGAATCGCCCACGCCCAATGCGCGCGCAGCTTGTCCGCGAAGCCGCCGTTGTGACCCAGGATGGTTGCCACCGATTCCCTGCACAGGTGCTGGTCGCCGGAAAGACACGATTGGCAATGCATGCAGCTGCCGTTGGTCCAGCCGATGCCGACGCGCTGCCCGACCTGCAAGCCCTTGGCCTGTGGCCCGAGTGCCGTGATCGTGCCGATCACTTCGTGGCCGGGAATAAACGGATAGCGCGCGTTCCCCCAGTCGTTGTGCAGTACCGACAGATCGGAATGGCAGACGCCACAATAGTCGACGCGGACCTCGACCTCTTCCGCGCCGAGCGCGCCGGCATCGATGGTCTGCCACTGGAGCGGCTGTTTGGGGGCCGTGGCGACCCAACCTGTAATCGTTGACATGGGAATGAATACCTCCGAAGGGGAAACTCACGAAATGCTAGCTGCCAGTCTACGCCCGTCGAGCGCAAGAAACGGTTGGCTCATGCACCTTGCGTTCCCCGCGCAGGACTCGCTCCTGCTCAAGGCCTGCACGCTTGCGTCGCCCTGTACACTTTCGACGAGCACGTGGGCGCCGAGCGCGTCAGGCAGATGCCATCCCAACGACCAACACCACCCAGGGAGTTCCCATCGTGTCGCATTATTCCGGCCCCCTGCTCACGCGCCAGGTTGCTGAAGCCCTGGCGGCCGCGCGCGATACGGGCAGCACGGCATGGACCGGCTCGCTTGATCTCGGGCTCTCCACGGAAGACGTTTCGCTGCAACCCGGGGCCTGGAGCCGGCGCGCGCAGAGCTACCCGTATCCGCCCAAGCTGAAGGACCGCACGATCTACTGTTGGGATGGCGACGAATTTGTTCCCGCCGCGCGCTTTTCCGGTTCGCTGATCAAGCTGGTGCCGACCGAATGGGGTGCGCCGACGTTCGAGATCGACGGCATCAAGATGCTGCCGACGTCGAAGGAATCGCCCATCGAGGATGCGCGCCGCAAGGTGGCGCTGGTCGGGGCTCGCGGCAAGCAGGTGCTCGATACCTGCGGTGGCCTGGGCTACTTCGCCGCCTGTTGCCTGGAGGCTGGCGCGGCGCGTATCCATTCGTTCGAGAAGAACGTCGACGTGCTGTGGTTGCGCACGCTCAATCCGTGGTCGCCGGATCCTGATGCAATCAGCAGTGGTGGCCGCTTGCAGCTGGAACATGCCGACGTGTCACAGGCGATCACCCGCATCGGCGACGCGTCGATGGACGCGCTGCTGCACGATCCGCCGCGCTTCGGCATCGCCGGCGAGCTGTATTCGCAGGTGTTTTATGACCAGCTTGCTCGCGTGCTGCGTTCCGGCGGGCGCCTGTTCCACTACACCGGCAGCCCGAACAAGCTGACCAGCGGTCGCGACGTACCACGCGAGGTGGCGAAGCGGCTGGAGAAAGCCGGGTTCAAGACGCAACTGGCACTGGATGGTGTGCTGGCCACACGCCACTGACCGGCGCGGTGCGCGACGCACTCAAGGTGTCGCGTCAGCGGCCCGCTTGACGGCTGCCACGAACGCCCGCCGTGACGCCACCAGCGCCTTCGATGTTGCCTGTGGCCAGGCACCCAGTTGCACGATCACCAGTTGCCGCGCCGGATCGACGTAGACCATCTGGCCGTAGATGCCGATTGCGGCGTAACTCCCATCCGCATCGGTCCACCACAGATAACCGTAGCCATGGCCGGGACTGTTCACCTCCTGCTGCCGACGCAGGGCGCCATGCATCCAGGCGTCGGCGATCATCGGCGTGCCGTCGATGCGCCCACCATCAAGCATGAATTGGCCGATGCGGGCGTAGTCGGCGAGCGTGGCGGACAGACCGCTGCCACCGGTATCGCTGCCGTCGCATTCGTCCTTCAGCCAGTAGGCGTCCGCAGCCATGCCATAGGGCTTCCAGATCGTCTGCGACAGGAAACTCGCCAGCGATTCCTGGGTGGCACGCTGGACCAGGATGCCGAGCAGATCGGTTTCAGCCGTGTTGTAGTTCCAATGGCTGCCCGCAGGCCACTCGCGCGGCAGCTTCGCCAGGTACGAGATCACGTGCGGCTGACCGTTCTCGCAAGCACTGCGGTACATCTGCGCCACGTCGGAGTGCGGGTCCGCATAATCCTCGTTCCAGCGCACGCCGGAGGTCATGGTCAGCAACTGCTGCACGGTCACCTTGGCATACGCACTGTGGCGCAATTGCGGGATGTAGGTATCCAGCGTGTCGTCGAGGCTGTGAATGTCTCCGCGTTGCAAGGCGATGCCCAGCAAGGTGGACGTGACCGATTTGGCCACGGAAAAGGATGTCCAGCGCTTGTCCGGCCCGAAACCGGCCGCATAGCGCTCCAGGCGGATACGCCCGTGCTGAAGCACCATCACGCCAGCCAGGTGGTGCTGCTTCATGTAGCTGACCAGCGTGGTGGAGCCGTCAGCCCAACGCGGAACAAGTGCTGCGCCCTGCACCAGGGCATGCACATGGGTACCGTGCGCCACGCGATCCGCCGGGAAGATTTCGTACATCCGCGAGAAGCGTGCGGTGTGCTGGGCCTGGGTCCAGAACAGCACATCCTCGCGTTGCTGGCCGACGCTCTGCTTGTCCTTGGCCAACGCCGGTGGCGAAGCGAGAGCAGGCAAAGCGAGCAACAGACAGAAGCAGACAAGCGAACGCATGGAATTTTCCGGAGACTGGGGCTGACGGAGAGGACGTTCAGATCGTCCATCGAATGAAGATCAGGCAACAGCCCATTCTAGAACTTGATGAGTGCCTGACGTCGAAGTTTCACCGCGCAACGCTCCTCCCTCGACGCAACGATGATGCCCTCTTAACCCGATGCCCCGCATGGTGTGCCAACCCATCACAGGCGAGAACCTCATGAAAACCGACGACCGGCAAATGGCCAAGCGCGGCACCGAAAACGCCAAGCACGAACAGGAAGACGCTGCAGCACGCGATCATCCTCGACAACGCAAGGCCGGTAGTGCCCAGGCCCGGGCCAAGGCACGCAAGCAGAAGGACAAAAAGTCCGGCGCGTAGGTCTGCGGGCCTGACAGGACATCGACGGATGCGGAACTTCCGCATGTATCGCGGTGCGCTCTCTGGTGCAAGAATGAATTTCCTGCATGCACGGAGTGGCCGATGCACATTGATGAAGACATGAAACCTGAACGCCGTCGATTCCTCAAAGCCACCTCGTTGGGGGCGGCAGCCTTGCCATGGCTGGCGACGGGCGCAGCGAGAGCGGAGGGCTGCGCCACCCCGTTGCCACCCTCGATCACGGCCTTGAAGCCAGTCGCGCCACTTGCCGTGCCGATCACCGATACCGAGCGAGAAGCCCGACTGCGCAAGGCGCAACGGCTGATGGCGGATCACGGGATGGACGCCATCTTCATGGGCGGCGGCACCTCACTGGAATATTTCACCGGCATTCGCTGGTGGGTCAGCGAGCGCACCACGGGCATGTTGTTGCCCAGGTCCGGCGATCCGGTCTTCATCACCCCGGCGTTCGAGCGCGAGCGCACGCTCGAGCAGATCAGCGTCGGCAAGAAAGACGTGCGTACCTGGCAGGAAAACGAAGATCCCTACAAGCTGATTGCCGGCGTCCTCGCCGAATGGCACGCCAGCACAGGCACGCTGGGCATCGAGGAGCAACTGCGCTCGGCCAAGCAATTCGGCATTGCCCAGGCGGCACCCCATGTCACCCTGGTCAGCGCCACGCCGGTCATCGCCGGTTGCCGCTCGATCAAGAGCCCGGCGGAACTGGCCTTGATGCAACTGGCCAACGACGCCACCCTGGCCGTCTATCACGCCGTGTGGAAGGCGCTGCAACCGGGCATGACCCAGCAGCAGATTTCCGATCTGGTCGATGCGGCCTATGCACAGCAAGGCCTGCAGGGCGAGGTCAGTATCAACGTCGGCGCGTTCACCGCCTCGCCGCACGGCTCACCCGTACCGCAGCACATCAGCGAAGGCACAGTGATCATGCTCGATGACGGCTGCAAGGTCGGCGGCTACCAGAGCGACCTCACCCGCACCTTCGTGCTGGGCAAGGCCACCGACAAGATGAAGCGCGTATTCGACATCGTGCGCCGCGCCCAGCAGGCCGCATTGAAGGCGGCGCATCCGGGCGCCACGATGGAGTCCGTGGATGCCGCTGCGCGCCAGGTGATCGTGGATGCCGGTTACGGTCCCGGCTACAAATACTTCAGCCACCGCGTCGGCCATGGCATCGGCATGGACATGCACGAGTGGTACTACCTGGTACAAGGCAATACGCGTCGACTCGAACCGAACATGACCTTCAGTGACGAGCCCGGCATCTACATTCCCGGTGAATTCGGCGTGCGGCTCGAAGACGACATGCACATCACCCCCGACGGCGCGCGCTGGTTCACGCCGCAGAGCCCGTCGATCGAGCAGCCGTTCGGCTAAGCAAATCACGACAAACCCGAATCACCGCAACCAACCCGTAGGGCGGGCTCTGCCCGCCGCGACTTGCGCAAAGGCCGAGAAGCCGGCGGGCAGAGCCCGCCCTACGTGGTGCGTGGCGTGACCGCGTGCAGCTGTGGCTCGACGGCGACATGCACGTCACCCGCGATGGCGCGCGCCGACTCACCCCGCAGAGCCTCCATTCGGATAACCAAATCGCGACAAACCCGAATCACCGCAACGAACCCGTAGGGCGGGCTCCGCCCGCCGCGACTTGCGCAGAAGCCGAGAAGCCGGCGGGCAGTGCCCGCCCTACGTGGTGCGTGGTGTGACCGCGTGCAGCTGTGGCTCGACGGCGACATGCACGTCACCCGCGATGGCGCGCGCCGGTTCACGCCGCAGAGACTCCATTCGGATAACCAAATCGCGGCAAACCCGAACCACCGCAACGAACCCGTAGGGCGGGCTCTGCCCGCCGCGACTTGCACAAAAGCTGGCGGGCAGAGCCCGCCCTACGTGGTGCGTGGCGCGACCGCGTGCAGCTGTGGCGCGACGGCGACATGCACGTCACCCGCGATGGCGCGCGCCGGCTCACGCCGCAGAGCCTCCATTTGGATAACCAAATCGCGGCAAACCCGAACCACCGCAACGAACCCGTAGGGCGGGCTCTGCCCGCCGCGACTTGCACAAAAGCCGGCGGGCAGAGCCCGCCCTACGTGAAGGACCGCCTGCAGCCGAGGTGCGACGACAACTGGCAGGCCAGCTACTCCTTGATCAGATCTGCCACTACCGGAAAATGGTCGGACGGGTAACGCGCACTTTCGTGGGTGGTGACGGTACGCACATCGCGCGCCTTGAAACCACGCGTGAGGATCCAGTCGATGCGCCGGTCAGGCGTGCCGGTGAAGTTGTGAAACGTCTTGGCCGGGCCGGAGCGCGCGGCTGCCGTGACCCAGGCGTCATGCAGCGTCGTGGTCAACTTCGCGTGGACGGGGGTGTCGGGACTGCAATTGAAATCCCCGGCCAGGATCACCCGATCCGATGACGGCAGCGCCGTGATCCGTCGCATGATCTCCTGCGCACTCAACATGCGAGCGTGGACATCCTGCTCAAGGTACGGAAAGTGCGTGTTGAAGTAGTCGAACGTGCCGCCGCCGTCGCGTAGCCGGAACCGCGCCCAGGTCACCATGCGCGGGTACGGTTGGCCCCAGGTCTTGCTGCCGGGGATGTCTGGCGTATCGGACAACCAGAAGTCACCGGAACGCAGCACCTTCAGGCGGTCCGTGCGATAGAACACGCCCATGTGCTCACCCCTGGTACCGCCATCGCGCCCTTGTCCGAACCAGGCGTAACCGGGAAGGTGCGCCGCGAGATATTCGCCCTGCTCCTGGGTCAGCTCCTGCGTGCCGAGCACGTCCGGATGCTCGGCCTTGATGACTTGCACCATCAGGTCGCGCCGGTTCGCCCACGCGTTCATGCCGGTATCCACCGGTACCCGCACATTGAACGTCATCACCCGCAGCGGGGCGCTCGCGCCCCACGCCGGCGCGGCCAGCCCGAGGCTCAGCACGCATGCAAACACCGACAAACCAGCACGCAAATTCATGACACATCTCCTCCACACCATCGATGGAACCCATGCCCCGCCGTTGGCGCCAACCCCAACCGGAAACCAGGCAACGTCAGCGACACCGCGCGGCTCTGCGTCACTCCTACTTTCGTGCCGCGATGATCTGGCTCAGATAGTCGGGCGTACCGTCGATCCGCACCAGATGCGGATACTGCAGGCCGTCGTGGTAGTCCACCGGCACGGTCTTGAACTCGCCCTGGTATTTCAGCATCAGCTTGATCGGCGCCTTGTCGTTTTTCGCCGCCGCGATCGCGTCTTTCAGCACGTCCTGCGTATAGGCCTGGCCGTTGACCGAAACCAGGGTGGCGCCGGTGCTGACACCAGCCTTGAATGCGGGGCCGTTCCAGCGAACGTCGTTGATCTGTCCGTCCTTGCCCATGGTCAGCCCGATCGACCAGGTGAAGTTGAACAGATGCCGCGGGGATTCCCGCCGGCTGTTGTATTGCTTCTCGTAGGTGCTTTCCTTGTCGGTGTAGACCAGCTTCCAGCCGGATGCGGCCAGGCCGCCTTGCAATGGCGGGTCGAGCGTATCGACACGGGCGCGCAGGAACTCGGCCCAGTCGTTCTTCACCACGCCGTTCAGCGCCGCCACGACATCGTCGAAGGTGTAGGTCCTGGTGACGAAGCTACCGTCATCCATGCCGAAGAACGCGCGCGCGAAATCGTCCAGCGATTTGCGATCGTGGGTGAGCGCTCGAATCCTGGCGTCCACCGCCAGCCACATCATCTGGCCGCCGCTGTAATACTCCTCGCTCATCTGCCAGCTGCGATACGGCAGGCCCGAGCGCCGCGCCGCGGTGGGATCGTTGGTGGTGTCCTCCAGCGTGCGCCAGCCGAAGCCCGGTCGGTTGCGGTCGTAATTGGCCGCCACCATCGCCAGCGCATCGCGGAACTGCTGCGGGGTCCACATGCCCGCACGCGCGGTCAACACGAAGCCCCAGTACTGGGTCTGCCCCTCGTAGACCCACAACAACGAGTCACCCATCGGCACGTTGAAATTCGGCGTCCACAGGTCCGCCGGGCGGCGGAACTTGCCGTTCCAGGAATGGGTGTACTCGTGCGCCAGCAGATCGCGGTTGGGCGCATTGTCGGCCCACGCGGTGAAGTAATCCGCGTCCATCCCGTCCTCGCTGGACTGATGGTGTTCGGTACCGTTGCCCGCCAGCACGTCCGACAGCGAGAACAGGAAGTCGTAGTGATCGTAGTGCTGCGAGTCGAACAACTTCAGCGCCTGGGTCACCAGGGCGCGATGCACCTTCAGCTGCTCGGGCGTCATCTCCAGGTACTTTGGCGCGTCGGCGACGATGTCCAGGTGCACCGGTACCTTGGCGCCCGGATTGAGATCGACGCGCTTGAAGTAGCGGCCCGCGTAAATCGGCGAATCGACCAGCGTGTTGTACGGGACCGGCTTGAAGGTGGTCGTATCGCCCGAGTGCGACGCCGTCTCCAGTGCGGTGCCCAGCTGCCAGCCCTTCGCCAGCTTCACACTTGGCGCGAAGGTGATGCCGCGCGAGTAGTAACCCGCGGGATACAGCGACATGCTGCTCCACATCATGTCCATCATGCGGTCGGTGACCTCGAACCCGCCCGTGCGCGGGGACAGATACTGGAAGTCCGCTTCAAGTTTTGTGACGCCCGCAGGCACGTCAAGGTGGAACGCGTAAACGTTGTACTTGTCGCGCGTCCACTTGATCGGCTTGCCATCCGCGCTCAGCTTGAGCCCGGCCAGCATGTCGACCGGACCCACCGGCGAATGGCTGCCGGGAATCCATTGCGGATACAACAGGGTCAACGGGCCTGCCGCCACCGGAATCGATTCGTGCACCCGGAAGATGCCCTGGGCGGTATTGCTGGCATCGACCTGGAGCGTGATGGTGCCCGGGTACGGCGTGTCCTGCGGCGCTGGCACCTGGTTGCTGCGTTGCTGCTGCGCAGATGCCGGGCCGCTGACAAACGCCAGCGATGCAGCAAGGGCAAGACAGGCCGCAACATGTCCTGTCATTTGCCGAAAGTGAGCGGGGGAAGCAGATGACATGATGAACTCCGACAGGAACAGGTCGACAAAACTAGCACCACGACGCCGGTTTTACAGGTCCGGCGCAGTCAATTCCGGATATCAGTTCCTTCCTTGGCCCGCGAGCATCGGTCGCAAGCGCGCGAAACGCGCGCTCTGCCATCGATTCAAGTCCGTCCGCGGCAGCAAGCTCCAACGCGGGCTTGGGTCACCGCCGGATGTCCGGGTTCAATCGGTTCGGCTGGCCTCCTCGACCATCGCCAACCGGCCAACGCCAGCCGCCCTGGCTGGCTCGGGCAGCGGCGGAACACTTGCGCGATATCGCCTCACAAAGGTTGCCTTGACGCGCTGCGAGTTCGACAGATAGGCCGCCCAGAGCATGACCCCGAGGGCACCCCCCACCACCCTCGAAATGTCGTCCGAAGATACCGTCAGGCCCGGTATCGCTTTCATGAGCACCAGATCGCTCACCTGCAGCAGGATGGCAGCCACCAGCAGTACGATCGCCATTCGCGGGAAACTGCTGCGGCGTTTGAAAAGCAGGACAAGCAACAACAGGGAAAACACGACCTGTGCCAGATTGGCAGCCAGTTCGAACAGCAGCAGAGGCGCCCACAAGGCGTTGTAGCTGCTGCTCCCGTAGGTTGTCAGCAACGACCATCTGTCGATCGACAAGGCGTCGACCATGCGAACCAGACCGGCGCCAAACGCCAGCGGCCTTATCGCCAGCATCAACGTCAGTACCAACAACCAGCCGCCGATCCCGACCAAGCTGGTGTCGGGATCTTTCGCGGGCACCGGATCGTACGTGTAGGTGACCCTGGCCAACCAGGCAAAGAATCCGAGCATGCCCAGCGCCAGCAAAGCGACCGGCCAGTTCATTCGATCCATTCCCGACGCCTGGCTGCCGGAGCTGTTTGCCAGGGGGTTGCCCCACGAGAACTGATACCCGGCCAGATTCCGCGCGCGCGCCAGATTGCCCAGATAGCGTGCCATGTCCTTCGCGGGCACTTCGTCCGTCAGCGTCTGGAAGTGGTCGGTGATGATCAGCTGCCGTCCATTCCTCGCCACCGTTTGCACGAAGTGGAAGGCCGGATCATCGATCGTCGTCGAGTGTGGCTTGACCGACCAGTCCTCCGGCATGCGCACCTCGGTGCGCTGGCTCACATCATACGGATAGGCCAGCTGCAACGGAGACTTGCGGACGGTCACGGCCGGATCACGCAGTGCCTGCACGATGTCGGACAGATGGACTGCCGCGACGTGACCCGCGCCATCCGCCGATGGCGAGGCCATGTCGGGGATGGTGTACGTCTCCAGGGTGGTGACGCGATTGGCCGCCTCATCGTCGTGGACCTGAATCGGCGCAGCCACCGTGAGGTGCGGATAGTCGCTGGCGTAGAAATTCAGGTAGTTCTTCTGTACATCCGCCAGATTGGTCGAGGACAAGTACCCACGGATCGATTCGGCAGCGGCGCCGCTGGTCGTGGTTTCCACCGTGTAGCGCACCGGCTTGTCGAAGCCATCGCTGGCATCGAACATCACGCGCAGTTTCTGGCTCGATGCGTCGGGCCTGGCCCGCGCCATCGCGACAAGTCCCTGCGTCGCAGCATCCACGACCAGCGCCGGGCCGTAATCCGGCTGATACAGATGGGCAAGATCGGCGTTCTGGGTACGGCGCGTGGGGTCGATCCACCACGTCTTGCCGTCAACATGTGCCTGGACCAGCACATGATCGAATGCCCCAGGACTGGGCAGCACGTCGGCAAGACCACGCTGCAGGCGCGTGTTGACCAGCGCCGCATGCGCCTCGATGCCCAGGTGCTGCAGCAGGGTCAGGGTGAGCAGGGTCTTGTCCTTGCAATCACCGAAGCGACGCGCGAACACCACGCTGGGCGGGTTTGGCGCATGCGAATTCTCGCCAATCTCCACGCCGAGGTAGCGAACCTCGCCCTGGACCAGGCGCAACGCCGCCAGCATCCGCCCGGCGGGCGTCTTCTCGGCCTTCGCGATGCGATCGACCTGCGTCTGCAGCGACCGGTCCAGCGTCGCCGGCACCCGGTACAGCGGCTGTGCCCAGCGCGCCACCGCCGACCAGTCGGGAAACTCGCTCCAGTTCACTTCGGCGTATGGCGAGTACCAGTCAGGCGCGCCCTTGTCCACGTGAAGCACCGGCGGGTCGACCAGGTCCCACACATGCTCACGCAGCCCGTCGTGTTCGCTGACGGTCCCCTGCATCGTCATGTTGCGCAGGGCGATCGTCAGGTGCCGATCCAGCGGCACCAGCAGTCGCACGTGAACGCGCGCCACCGGCACCCCGAACTGCAGTCCCAATCCGCCAAAATCGCGTCCATGGAACACGGGATTGCGACCGAACCTGCTGTACGCGTAGTCGATCGTGTCGCCCACGCGCACGTCGTCGAGGAACACGTTGACCGTCTTGGTACCGTCGTAGATCCGCGTCTCCAGCTCGGTCTCGCGTTGCAGCACGCGGATCTTGGCCGTGGCCAACTTGGGAATGACCCGGCCATCGCGCACGATGCGGATCGAGTGCAGCACCAGCTTCTGATAGGAGGGATCGAATGGAATCTCGATGTTTGCCACCGAGTCCACGCCATCGGCATTGAGCGCGGTGCTGACCAGCCGGTGATACGTCACATACTGATCGCCCGCCAGGATCTGCTTGTCCGTCAACAGATAGGCCACGCCATCGCTGCCCTGACTGGCCTGGTTCGCGCCGGACACGCCGGGCCGGGTGGGGACCACCCACGCAGGAACCGGCCCGATCGCGTACTCCGCCGCGAACCCGACGGCAGGCATCAGTATCAGCAGAGTGCCGATCACGGCCGCCCTCAACCAACCGTCCTGCGTAGCCCACGTACGCCACGCCGAGCGCATCCCGTGCATCCCCAAGGCCCTGCTCCGATTCCCCCCCAAGCTCCGAATCCTACCGGAATCCGCCGCCGTCAGAGAATGATCGGTTCAGCCGCCCGATCTACTCGGACAAAGCCGTGCTGCCCGGGCCGGGACGCACGCCCGGAGCGGGCCCGTCGACAAGCGACAAGCTGCCTACTTGACCTCTTGCAGCGTGCTCAGCACCTTCTGCGCATCGGCGTGGGCACGGTCGAGCGTCTTCGCTTGCAGGCCTTCTTCCGCCTCGCGATACGCCGTGCGCAACGTACCCTCGATCGCCGCTTCGCCCTTGGCGTCGACAATCGCGCCATTGCCCATGCCCTTGCAGGGGTTCCCGGCCGAGCTGTCGAATGCCTCGCCCATGGGCCCGACCAGACAGTTGATGACGTGATGCAGATGCGTATGCACCATGTTCACATCACCCGCACCGAGCGCCATGCCGGCATGCGAGGTGGCAGTCGCCACCTGCTTCGACGCCGCGCTGGTACCGTCAGCCGCCTGCGCAGCGATGGGCGTCGCGCATGCAAGCAGCAACGCGGGAATGAAATGAACGAGATTCTTTTGCATGACACTACTCCAAGGAACGCGGTGCTTGCCGCAATCCCTGAAACGTAGCCCGGAGCGGGTTGTGAAAGCGTGATTTTGCCTTGCTGCAGCAGGATCAGAACAGCAGCTTGCGTGCGTCACCGCCATCGTCAATCCGAGCTTGCCTGCCCATCTCCCTTTGCGGCACAAGGTGCGCGGGCTATCCTTCCCCATTGACCGTACGGGAGAACACCATGCAACTGGAAAATCGACGCATCGCAGTCACCGGTGGTTTCGGCGCGCTGGGTAGCGCCACCGTTCATGCCGCGCTCGGCGCAGGTGCCCGTGTGGTCGCCATCGATCGCACCGATCCGCCGGCTGGCGGGCTTGGCGATGCCACATGCCTGGGCGGTGTGGATCTTGCCGATCCGCATGCCGCGAAGGAGGCGCTGACTGCGGCGGCGACATCGATGGGCGGACTCGACGCGCTGGTAAATATCGCCGGTACCTTCCGCTACGAAACCGTGGCCGACGGTGATCTGGACACCTGGGATCTGCTGTACCGCATCAACCTGCGCACCGCGGTGGCCGCCAGTCAGGCCGCGCTGGAACACCTCGAGGCCGGTGGCCGCATCGTCAATATCGGCGCGGCTTCCGCGTTGAAGGCCGGCGCCGGCATCGGCGCCTATACCGCCTCCAAGTCTGGCGTGATGCGCCTCACCGAAACCCTGGCCGAGGAACTCAAGGAGCGCGACATCACCGTGAACGCGCTGCTGCCCAGCATCCTTGATACGCCGCCCAACCGCGCCGACATGCCCACCGCCGACTTCGCCCGCTGGGTCACGCCGCAGCAGCTCGCCAACGTGATCCTGTTTCTGTTGTCCGAGCAGTCCTCGGCAATCACGGGAGCGCTGATACCCGTGACAGGACGCGTGTAACGCACTCGTCAGTCGCTCGAAGCGGCGCGACCATGCACGCTCTCCGGCCCGTGCCGGATCCGCAAGGCGCTGGCGGCACCAGGTAAATTTCCACCTCGTCGGTCACCGATCAAGCCCGTACCCGCAACGAGCGCCTCCCGGACACCTTGCCCTCGCTGCCGCCTCATGCTCCACCCATGCTGCAGGGACCCGCATCCATGTTGTAGATTCCCGGTTGGGAAGCGAGCCGCGGTTTCCATTGCGCGCATCCAGCTTCCGACAGGGGAAATCATGCGCTCCATCTTGATGATCGTGGCGTTGCTCGCCGCAACGTGTACAGCACACGCTTTCGACGCCGCAGCGGCAGCGAAGAAATCCAGCGAGTCATCCGCAGCGCCAAAGGCGCTCATCCAGACCGTGATGGCCGGCCTGCGCGAAGCTGCCCAAGACAACCCGGAAAGCGCAACGCCGCTCTTGTACCAAGCCGCATATGACAGCCGTTTCGCGCAACTTTCGGACGAATTGCGCTACAAGACCTTGTTCACGATCGGCGCACTGGCGATGCGGGACACCGACCGCCAGGCCGAGGCGCACGGCATGCTGGTACGGGCCACCGCACTCCCGCGCGCTGACAGCGAAGCTTGGCTGGATCGAGCGGGAACGGCCTATGCCATCGGGGATTACGCAGACAGCGCATTCTCCATTACCGTCCTCGGACGGCATTGGCCCGACGTGCTCCGCACGATCTCCGACCAGCCCATCTACGTCATCAACAACGAACTCGCGGCGGACACAGCGCATACCCATGTCAGGCAAGCCATGTTGCAGGCGCTGTTCGATGCCAGATGGACGGATCGCGACGGCCAACCCAGCATGCTCTGGCGCGATCTCGCCGGTTTGCTGCAGAAGGAAGGCAACACCGCGCAGGCTGTCACCACGGCGTCGCGCATCAACTCGGCCCGGGTCATCCTGTCCATGCTTGTCGACAAGCGCTTCGATCCCGTGACGCTGCACAACCTGCAGACGTTCAGTGTGGATCGGGCGGTCGCCGCAGAACTTGCCGCCGCGCATGCTTCGGTTGCCGCCCACCCCGACCGGCTACGCCCGCTCACCACGCTGCAGGCCCTGCTTCTCGATACCCGGCAATACGAGCAGGTACTGGCCGTCACCGATGCCGTGGTGGCGGCAGCCCGCGCCGGCAAGGGCAAATCCATCTATTCGGACTTCGACGACCGATATGTCTGGATCCTTGCCCAGCGCGCCCGTGCGCTCATGCGACTCGGTCGCTGGGACGACGCGGCCGAACAATGGGCCGTCGCCGCCCGGAGACCAGAACGGGGCGGCATGAACGTCAGTCAGATCATCAATCTGGGCGACTACTACGCGAATCTCATGCAACCCGTCCGCGCGCTCGACATGGTCTCCGAACTGGGCGAAATGAGCCCATACGGCCGGATGAACCTGCAGCTGGTAAAGCTGAAGGTCGCGGTACAACAACACGACCAGCCCGCCATCGACAAATACCTGGCCTACATGCGCAAGCATCAGGCAGACGCGATCGGCTTGTGGCAGCAGGCACTGCTGGTCGACAACGATCGCGATGGCGCCGCCACACTACTCATCCAACGCCTCAAGAATGAGTCGTGGCGAAGCAGTGCCCTGGTCGAGATGCAGCATTACGCCGAAATACGTCACACCCCGCTTGGCGCCAAGCTGAGCAAACGTTGGAACGCGGTCGTTGCGCGGCCGGCGGTGCAGCAAGCCCTGCGCAAGGTGGGAAGGATCGAGTCATTTTCCTTGACGCCCGATCAGATGTGAGCCCGCTCGAACGACTCTGAATCGGCGCATCGCGAGAATCACGCCGCGGCAGGACATTCGGCCACGTGCCGGCGCAGCGTGGAGCCGCGCCGAGGCGGTGCGTCATTGCGTCAAAGCACGATCCGCATCAAGCGTTGCATGAAAATGCGCCACCTTAAGCTGCTGACGGAATGCCTCGACAGTCAGTACAGCCGCATGCCGCGCGCCCGTCCGCGTCACGCGCGCGCCACCGACTCCAGTGCCTCGAAGCAGCTCCGGTCCAGCGACGCGCCTACCATGCCGCGCATGATGTCCAGTGTCTTCTCCACCGGGGTAGCCGCGTGATAGGGGCGTTCGGAGGTGATCGCGTCGAAGATGTCGGCGACCGTGATGATGCGGGTTTCCAGCGCGATCTGCGTGCCCGTCAGGCCGCGTGGGTAGCCGCCGCCGTCAAGACGCTCGTGGTGCGCCCCGGCGATCCGTGCCAACTCGGCGAAAGGTGGAACGCGGGCAAGGATGTCCTCGCTGTACGACGCGTGCTTCCTGATCGACTCCCATTCCTCGGCATCGAGTCTGCCCGGCTTGTCCAGGATCGTGTTGCTCACGCCAAGCTTGCCCACGTCATGCAGCAGTGCGGCTCGCCGAAGCCAGCGTCGACGCGCTGCCGGAACCCCCAGGTGCTCGGCGACACGATCGGAGACATCCGCGACGCGGCCGCTGTGGCCAGCGGTGAACGGGCTCTTGGCATCCACGACGCTGCCGAACGCCAGCGCGATCGCATCGAGATAATCCTCGTCCACCGCAAACGCGGCCCCGGCCGGTTCCAGCGTTCGAACCGCTGCATCGATGTCCTCACCCGCCAGGGTCTGCCAGAACGCCGGTTCGGCCGCGACGGCCTCGAACGCCTCGACCACCACGGGATCGAACCAGCTGCCGGACCGGCTGCGTACCTCGGCCAGCGCCGCCTCGCGACCGCTGCTGAAATGAAACACGTCCACCACTTGCGCCAGCAGCGCGATCCGCGAACCCAGTGGAATCGCGTCGCCGCCGCGCCCTTCCGGTTGACCACTGCCGTCGAAGTGCTCGTCCAGCCCATGCACCGCGCCGGCGACGCTTTCGGGAAAGCGCAGCTGACGCGCGATGTCGGCCCCTCGCGTGCAGCGGGTCTGGATCAACTCGCGGGACACCTGCGAGCCATTGCGCATGATGAACAACAGCGCCGACAACCGCTTGTGCCAACGATCACCCGGTCCGGTGTGACTGACCACGAAGCGCATCAGACTCGACGCGTTCGCGCCGACACGCTTGAAATCGTGCTTGAACCGGCGATCGTCCGCCAGGTACAACTCGCAAATGCGTGCGGCATTGCTGCTGCAACCCAGGTCCTTGAGCAGGAGGGTGTAGTACAGCGCCCACAAGGCGTCAGCATCCATGCCCAGGCGCCGCCCGACATGGACGCCGATCCATGCGCAGCGCACGCAATGGCCCGGCGGCTGGCCTTCGGTTAGATCCAGCGCATAGCTGAACGCACCGATGAGATCACCAAGTTGCAGCGAACTGACCGGCCCGGTCACCGGCTCGTAGCGAATATCCATGCTCGGGTGCCGTCTCACTCGGAAGTCATCACTGTATCGCGCAAACCCGGGAAAGCTTGAGATGCACCGTGGCGCACGGCCGGGCAAGTGGCAAAGAACCGACCTTCTAGCACACAGGCTGCCAGTGGGTGTTGTCCGGGACGGGACTGGTACACTCGCGCCACGCGCACCTGGCGCTCTCCCCGAGCATCACCCGATGCCAGCCACGCTTCCGCCGGACAACGATCAGGTCAACAGCCGCGCCGAGAGCTTTCGTACCGGCTTTGACGGGCGGCCCATGCGCGAATACAAGGGACTGCCGATCTACGCCGCGCCCGGGTTGCACGAGGCGGCTGCGCGGCTGCTGGGCAACGCCGTCGCCAGTCACGCGCGTGTACTGGAATTCGGCGCCGGCAGCGGCGCGATGTCGTTGCGACTGGCTGACCTGGGTTTCGACGTCACCGCCAGCGACCTTTTCGCCGAGAGTTTCAAACCCGCGCACGTGCCTTTCGTGGCGGCTGATCTCAATGGCGCGTTCGCTGCACAATGGCCACGGGGCTTTGACGCTGTGATGGCCCTGGAAATCATCGAACACCTGGAAAATCCGCGAGAGGTACTGCGCCAGATCCGGGCCTTGCTGCCCACCGGCGGACAACTGGTGCTTTCCACCCCGAATATTGCCAATCCGGTGTCGCAGGCGCTGTTTCTGCGCAGCGGCCAGTTCCAGTGGTTCCGCGATGTCGACTATCGCGAGCAGGGCCACATTACGCCACTGAGTCCGTGGGTACTTGAAAAAGCACTGCATGAGGCAGGCTTCACCATCCGCGCCGAGCAGGTGGTTTGCAGCCCTTTCCGCCGCATACGCCGACTTGGCTGGGACGTGCGATTGCTCGCGCCGATGTTCGTCCTGTTTGGTCGCCACCCCCCGGCGCGACGCGGCGAACTGTGGCTGATTCGCGCCGAGGCGACCTGAGGGACGGGACACGTCGTCGATTCCGATTCGTCGCGGGCCTGGGACGCAATCTCGCGACGGGATTGCGCTGCCCGGGTCAACGTGGGCATCGGCCAGCAGGACATCCGCCGGACAAGGACGCCCGGTGAACACGGAGCCACTCGATCCAGCCCTATGCCGGCAATTGGCCATCAGCCCGCGGGTTCCGCCATCGGCCGTTTCCGGTAGTTGCGGATTTCGCCGCTGCGGACGCGCGCCAGGTAGCTGTCCAGCTCGCGCTTGACCACCGGCGCCAGCAGGTACAGGCCGATCACGTTGGGCAGCGCCATCACGAAGATCATCGAATCGGAGAACTCGACCACCGCCGCCATGTTGCTGGCTGCGCCGACCACGACGAACACGCAGAACAACAGCTTGTACCCGATCGCGACGCGCCTGGATTCACCAAACAGGTAACAGGCGGATTTCTCGCCATAGTAGGACCACGCCAGCATGGTCGAGAATGCGAACATGAACACGGCGGCCGTCAACAGATACGGGAACCACGGCAGCACCGAGGCGTAAGCCATCGACGTCAGTGCGACGCCGTCGCCGACGCCTTCCTGCTGATACATGCCGGTGATGACGATGACAACCGCGGTCATGGTGCAGACCACGACGGTATCGATGAACGGTTCCCACAGCGCGACCAGGCCTTCGGTGACCGGTTCGGCGGTGCGCACCGCCGAATGGGCGATCGCCGCCGAACCGATGCCGGCTTCGTTGGAGAACGCGGCGCGGCGGAAGCCCTGGATCAACACGCCGACGAAGCCGCCATACCCGGCCTCGGGCGTGAAAGCCCCGGAGACAATGGCCTGGAAAGCCTGGCCAGCGAAACCGATGTCGGAAAAGATGATCCACAGGCTGCAGGCCACATAGAGGATCGCCATGAACGGCACCAGCTTGCAGGTGACCCGCGCGATCGACTTGATCCCGCCGATGATCACCAGCCCTACCATCACGGCCATCACCAGGCCGAACAACCACCCCTTGTCGGCAAGCACGCTGGCCTGGCCGCCGCTCATGGCGACGAACTGCTGAAAGGTCTGGTTGGCCTGGAACATGTTGCCACCACCCAGCGAGCCACCGATACAGCAGACCGCAAAGACGATCGCCAGCAGCTTGCCGAACCCCTTGAGGCGCGGGTACTGCTCGGCAATGCCGCGGGTCAGGTAATGCATCGGGCCCCCGGACACGCTGCCATCGGCGTTGTGCCGGCGGTACTTGACGCCCAGCGTGCACTCCACGAATTTCGAACTCATGCCCAGCAGGCCGGCAACGATCATCCAGAACGTGGCGCCGGGCCCGCCGATGCTGATCGCAATGGCGACGCCGGCGATGTTGCCCAGACCCACCGTACCCGACAACGCCGTCGCCAGCGCCTGGAAGTGGGTGACCTCACCCTTGTCGTGACGATGGGCATAATCCCCGCGGATCAACCGCAGCCCCTGCTTGAAACCGCGCAAATTGATGAAGCGGAAATACACGGTGAAAAAAGTCGCCGCCACGATCAGCCACAGCACCATCGCCGGCATGGTGGCGCCGTTGCCCAGTGGAATCGGATAGAACACCACATCGGAAATGGCCTGCGCCACCGGGGCGAACAGCGCATTGATGCGATCGTCGGGCTTCGTGGCTGGCGCGGTGGCAGCCCAAGCCGACGTGGCGGGGAAAAATGCCACAAGGGCAGCCAGGCGGGCCATGCGGAACGAACTGATGTGTTGGTTGATGCGTGCGGCATCGGTGTCGGTGGCGGTCAAGTTGTGGCCTTGAGTCATCGGCACTCTCTATGTCTTGGGAAGTCGAAGGACGACAGTCACGCGCGGTGGATTCCAGGGCCCTCACGAAAAACCTGTTGCCCAACAACGTGCGTGCGCGAGGTGGTCAAATGGCTGCGAGGCTTGCCAGGCGGATGGAATGTCCCACCGGCGCGTGGCCTGACGTCTGCATGCAAGAGTGCCCGAGCAAGGCGCTCGAAAATAGTTGTCAAGGACAAGGGTGACATCGCAGGTTGCCATCGGCGATCGGCGCATCACGGAGCCGACGCCGCCCGCGGCGCCGCGTGATGACTGCGGGACATCCGCTTGCCGAACGCAAGTCCACACGAGTCCTTGCCGTGACAAAAATAGCCACGACTAAAGTTTCGGCGAGCAGCGCCGATAGGCGTACGAGGTACCCCCGCTTCGTGGAGAAACCACGTTCATCAAGTGGATGACGGACGCGTCTGGCGGTGCGCATCAGCGCACTTGTGGTCGGCCGATCGAATGGAAGGTGCTGCAGATTGACGAGCCTCGGACGCACAAACGCATGAACTCGCCGCTGAAAAAAGTCCCGATCACCCAGGTCACACGGGGCATGTACGTCCACAAAATTTGCGGCAAGTGGATCGACCATCCGTTCTGGAAAGGGTCGTTTCTGGTGTCCGACGCAAAGACTCTCCGCACCTTGCGGGCGCTGGGTGACAAGGAGGTCTGGATCGATACCGACAAGGGTGCGGATGTCGTTCCGATGGTGTCGGACACGTCAGCGCCCAACCCGGACGAGGCCGCCGCGACGCCCGTTGCGGAAACGGGACTCGTACCGCCGCGCACGGCCTTCGGCAACGAAGTGGTTCGAGCCGAGGCTGTGCGCGATCGCGCCAAGGGCGTGGCGAAGGCGTTGTTTCACGATGCGCGCATGGGCAGGGCATTGAGCATGGATGCCGCCACCGACATCGTCGAGGAGGTGAACGACGCAATCATGCGCAACCCGGCGGCCATGCTCAGCGTGGTGCGACTGAAGAAGAAGGACGACTACACCTATCTGCATTCGGTCGCGGTTGCCGCGCTGATGATGGCACTGGGCCGCCGACTCGGCGTCGAAGGTGGGGACCTGCGGGAGCTGGGCATGGCCGGGCTGCTGCACGACATCGGCAAGGTAGGCATCGCCGACAAGGTGCTGAACAAGCCCGGGCGTCTGGATCCGCTGGAGATGTCTTCCATCCGACTGCATCCGCAGATCGGCTGGGACATCCTGCGCAGTGTTCCCGGCACCCATGCGGTCACACTCGACGTCTGCCTTCACCACCACGAAAAGATCGATGGAAGCGGCTATCCCGACAAGCTTTCCGAAGCGAACATCAGCCGTGCGGCGCGCATGGGCGCCATCTGCGACGTGTACGATGCGATCACCTCCAACCGTCCCTACAAGAAAGGCTGGGAGCCCGTCGAAGCCATTCGGCGCATGGCCGAATGGCAGGACGGCCATTTCGATCGCGAAATATTCCACACCTTCGTCAGAATGATCGGGATCTACCCCACCGGCACCTTGGTGCGACTGCAATCCGATCGTCTCGCCGTGGTTCTGGCCCAGGGCCACAACAGCACCCTGACTCCGACCGTGAAGGCTTTCCGTAACCTGTCCTCCAACGAGGACATCGAGCCCGTCCAGCTCGATCTTGACGATCAGTCCGACGCCATTGTCGGCATCGAAGACGCGCTGGATCTGGATGTCGACATTCCCGCATTGCTGCGGGCCTGAAGCTGCCGACGGGACGTCCCTGACTCTTTCGGGATCTGCTCAAACAGTGGACCGAGCGCATGTCCGCTGAGGGCAGACATGTCTGAAACTTGCTTGCCCGCATAGTAAAGGCGCCCGATCCGCCCAGTCGGGCACCTTCCCGCGCTTTGCGGGGGAAGGGACAGTTCACGGACGCCGTCGTGAATGGGCTGCCGCAGAGTGCCCTTCCATCGTTCACGGGGAAGGTGCGCGGCAGGGCGGATGAGGGCAGCTTTCCCGAGCAGCGCTGCAGGAGTCGACTTCCAGATGGTCAAGCTGGATGATTGGATCGCGCTGCGCAGCCGATACGTGACCCGCGCAGCCCCGACACCTTCGCCATCATGAGGACCCTACCCACATGAAAACTGCCGCTTTGCGCCTGCTATTCGTCCCGCTTGCCCTGCTCTGGTCGGCCGCCGCATTTGCTGCACCCGCAACCGGTCAGGCTTCGGCGAAGGTCACACCGGACATGGTGCAGACCGGGTCAGACATTCCGGCCAACTGGAAACAGCCGCAGGGCAACTTCGACTACGTCAAGCGCGAAGTCATGATCCCGATGCGCGATGGCGTGAAGCTGCACACCGTGATCATGATCCCGAAGGGCGCGCACGATCTGCCGATGCTGCTGGAACGCACGCCGTACAAGGCTGACGGCTTCATCCCGAACAACAGCCTGCACATGGCCGACGCCGTGTGGTCGGGCGACAAGGACTGGGCCGACGGCAGCACCATCCTGGTGTGGCAGGACGTGCGCGGCAAATACGGCTCCGAAGGCAAGTACGTCATGACGCGGCCGCCGATGGGGCCGCTCAACCCGACCAGGACCGACGACACCACCGATGCCTGGGACACCATCGACTGGCTGGTGAAGAACATCAAGGCATCGAACGGCAAGGTCGGCATGATCGGCTCCTCCTATGACGGCTGGACCGTCGCGATGGCCCTGCTCCACCCGCATCGCGCACTGAAGGCTGCAGCGCCGGAGAGCCCGATGATAGACGGCTGGATGGGTGACGACTGGTACCACTACGGCGCCCTGCGCCAGGTGAACCTCGATTACTTCAGCGGCCAGACCACGGTGAAGGGTTCGGGAGAAGGCATTCCGCGCGCGAATTACGACGACTACACCAACTTCCTCCAGGCCGGTTCGGCGGGCGACTACGCGGACGCCAACGGTTTCAGGCAGCTTCCCTGGTGGAACCGTTTTGCTGCCCATCCGGCCTACGACGCCTTCTGGCAGCTCCAGGCCCTGGACAAGATGCTCGCCGCGCATCATTCCAGCGTGCCCACGACGTGGCTGCAGGGCTTGTGGGATCAGGAGGATATCTACGGCGCCGTCCACGCCTGGGAAGCGCTCGAGAAGGCCGGGCACCGCAGCAACAACCACCTCGTGATCGGCCCCTGGTGGCACAGCCAGATCAACCGCGATGGCTGGCACATCGGGCCACTCAAGTGGCCTGGCAACACCACCGCCCAGTTCCGCCGGCAGGTGATGATTCCCTGGTTCAACCATTACCTGCGCGACACGCCGCTGGCCAAGCCACTCCCCGAAGCGATGATCTACAACGCAGTGGAAAAGCGCTGGGACAGCTTCACCGACTGGGAGGCGGCAAGCGACCAGCAACTCACCCCGCTCTACCTGCAGGCAAACATGGGGCTGGGTTTCCAGCAGCCGAACGGCGGCAGCGACAGCTACGTGTCCGATCCGGCCAAGCCGGTGCCGTACCTGCCGCGTCCGATTCCGGCGAAGAACGACCGCTGGCGCGCATGGCTGGTCCACGACCAGCGCTTCGTGACGGACCGGCCCGACGTGCTGTCCTACACCACGCCGGTACTGACCCAAACCGTAACGGTCCAGGGCGCGCCGATCGCCGACCTCTTCGCCCGGACCACCGGCACCGATGGCGACTTCGTGGTCAAGTTGATTGACGTCTATCCCGGCACCGACCCCGCCGATCCCGCCATGGGCGGCTACGAGCTGCCGGTCTCGCTCGACATCTTCCGCGGGCGCTATCGCAGCAGCTTCGCCGATCCGTCACCGATTCCGGCAAACCTGGTGCAGGAATACAAGTTCCGCCTGCCGACCGTGAACTACGAGTTCAAGCCCGGTCACCGGATCATGGTGCAGATCCAGTCCAGCCTGTTCCCGCTCTACGACCGCAACCCGCAAACCTGGGTGCCCAACATCCTCTTCGCCAAGCCGGCGGATTATCACAAGGCGACGGTGACGATCGAGCACGGGTCCGACGGGCGCAGCGCGATATTGTTGCCGCTGGGGAAAGCCTGAACCGGCAACGGGAAGCGCATGCAGGAAAGGAACCTGGCGACGCGGCCGCCTTCGGCTCAGGTCACCCGCTCGCCGGCTGCCACGCGAGCGGCTATCACGTCCGCCGGCTCGGGGTGGATGGCCAGGCGCAGCCGTCCATCAGCCCGAGACAGACGCAGATGGCGATGCCTGACCAGATACGCCACCGCGACGCCGGCTGCCGCGAGGCCCGCCAGCGCGCCGACGCCCAACGCCCAGCGCGCACCAAAACGATCAACCACCCAACCGACCAGCGGCGCGCCGATCGGCGTACCGCCCATGACCACGGCGATACGCAGCGCCAGCACCCGGCCGCGCATGGCGCGCTCGGTGGTGAGCTGCATCATGGAGTTGCTGGCCGTCATGAAGGTGAGCGCCGCCAGGCCGACGAAAAACAGCACGGCCGCGAACAGGTAGGCGCCGGGCATTGCGGCCGCCACGGCCAGGGTGATGCCGAAGGCAGCCGATGACGAAGCCATCAGGACCATGCCGGGAAACGCCCGGCGCGCCGACAGCAAGGCGCCACACATGGTGCCCGCCGCCATCGCCGAGGTCAGCAAGCCGTATTGACTGGCGTCGCCGTGGAACACGGTCACCGACATGGTCGAGATGAAGATCGCGAAATTGAAGCCGAACGTGCCGAGCAGGAACAGCATCACCAGCACCGCGATCAGGTCGGGCCGCTGTCCCACATAACGAAACCCCGCCAGCAAGCTGCCGCGCGTGCTTGCCGGTCGCGCCTCGACGTGCAGTTCGTGAATTCGAAGAAACCACAGCGACACCAGCACCGCCGCGTAGGAACCCGCATTGATCAGGAACAACCAGCCTTCGCCAACCGCCGCAATCAACACGCCCGCCACCGCCGGACCGAACATGCGCGCGGCATTGAAGGAAGCCGAGTTCAGCGCCACGGCATTGGCCAGATCCTCGTCATAGACCAGATCCGACACGAACGCCTGGCGGGCCGGCGCGTCGAATGCGGTGACGCAGCCCAGCGCCAACGCAAAGCCGTACACCTGCCACAGCTGCACCACGCCGGTAACCGTGACCAGACCCAGGCCCAGCGCCAGCAGCCCGGCAAGGCCCTGGGTGACGATCAGCAGCTTGCGGCGGTCCAGGTGATCGGCGGCAAGTCCGCTCAGCGGCAGCAGCAACAGGGGCGGCCCGAACTGCAGCGCCATCACCGTACCGACCGCCGTCGCGCTGTGATCGGTGAGCACGGTAAGCACCAGCCAGTCCTGCCCGACGCGTTGCATCCAGGTGCCCACGTTGGACACCAGTGCACCACCCGCCCACAGCCGGTAGTTATAGCTCTTGAGCGAATGGAACATGCTGCTCATGGCGTGAGTGGCAGCTCCCTCACCGCGCCGACCTCGACGACGGAGCTCCGGCCAAAGTCGCGCACGCGACCGAATGGATACCCGGCCATCAGCGCACCCCGCGGCCGCACGGCAGATCGGCCCCGGAGACCGGGCGTCGCTCGTGGTACGACGGGGCAAAGATGGTCGGGAAGATGCTGTCAGTCACGCCGCTGATGAGGTGGAGCATTGCAAGGATGGGAATGATGTCGCCCGCGAAGCAGGCGGGATGGTGAGTCGCGGGACGGGAAAAATACCGGTGCAGTGTACCCAAAGCGCGGCGAAACCTTGCCGCTGCCACGAAAACGCGCACGGCCACAGGCCGCCAGTCACTCTGTGGCGGGCGGTTCCCACAGCTCGACCTTGTTGCCTTCGGGGTCGATCACCCAACCGAACTTGCCTTGCTCCGATTCGTCGGTCTTGTCCATGACATTACAGCCTTCGCTTTTCAGCGCAGCAAGCAGCGCATGCAGGTCGGCGACCCGAAAGTTGACCATGAAGCTGGCCGTTCCAGGCTCCAGATAGGGCGTGTCCTGCTTGAAAGCGCTCCAGAGCGTCATGCCTTTTTCGCTGCCGGGGCCGCCCCAGTTGAAAACGGCGCCACCCCAATCGGTCAAGTCCAAGCCAAGGTGATCCCGGTACCAGGCACCAAGCGCTTCAGGATCATTCGATTTGAAGAAAATGCCGCCGATCCCCGTTACGCGTTTCATGTCGTCTCCGCCTGGGCCAGAAAGTTCTGCTGCAGTCTAACGCCGGGCGACGGCCGTCGCCGGGCTGTGGCATCCGGGGAACGCGCCCCCATCTTCGGATCATGCGACTCCTTCCGGGATCCGGCCATGTTCGACAAAATCAGAAACTGGCGCGTGCGGCGCCTCATCGCCCGGCGCCCGATCGCCGAAGCGCCCTGGCGAGCCGCGCTCGAGCACTGTGCCCCGGCGCGCCGGCTGGGTGCTTCGGACCAGGCCACGCTGCGCGTGCTGGCTACGCTGTTCCTGGACCGCAAATCGCTGGAACCGGTGCAGGGCTTGCATCTGGATGAAGCCGACCGCGTCTTGCTGGCAACCCACGCCTGCGTACCGATCCTGAAGCTGGGCTTCGACTGGTACGACGGTTGGCACAGCGTGATCGTGTACCCGGCCGCGTTCATTCCGCGGCGCGAGCACGTGGATGCCGCGGGCGTAGTCCACCAGACCAACGCCGTGCTGGCCGGTGAAGCGTGGGGACGCGGGCCGGTAATCCTGTCGTGGGCGGATGTGCTAAAGATCGGGCAGCAGCCCGGCCACAACGTGGTCATTCACGAAATGGCCCACAAGCTCGACATGCTCAACGGCGACGCCAACGGCTTTCCGCCACTGCACCGACGCATGGACCGTCACGCATGGTGGGAGATCTTCTCGAGCGCATGGGACCGGCTGCAGGAGGAGAAGCGCTCGGGGGCCGAGCTGCCCATCGACCCGTATGCGCTGGAGAGCCCGGCCGAGTTCTTCGCGGTGGCCAGTGAGCAGTTTTTCGAAGCGCCGGCAGCACTGCGCCAGCACTTGCCGGAGGTGTATCGACTTCTCACGCAGTTCTACCGCCAGCACCCGTGATTGGCGAGATGAACCCGCGTACGAATTGCATGCTGGCCGCATGCAGAGATCCGGCGGCGCGCGATCGCGAGCACCAACCATCCGCACATTCATTGTTTAAAATGCCTTGATCAGGCCCGCACCAAGGTTGGGCCATGCGACCTACCTGTTGCTGGCCGAAACCGACACGGGTGGCGAGCCAGCGTACCAACCTGCCTGGATCCACTACTGACGCCTGCGACGAAAGCGCCCACCGGCGACTACGCAATCTGAAGAGCCATTCGCTGGCACAGAATCCATGACGACACGAGCACATCGCGACCAAACCCTCTTTCGCCGACCAAGCCATCTCCCCGGGGTCGAGCTCGTGCATGCGTCGTATCTGCATCGCGCGTTTCCTTTGCACGCGCATCCCGAGTACGTCGTGGGCACCTTGGTGAGAGGCACGCAAATCCTCCGCGTCAACGATACGGACCATCTCATCGAGACGGGCGACGTGTTGCAGCTTCATCCAGGCGAAGCGCATGCCAATCGGTGCGTCGGAGCGGAAGTGCTTTCCTCCCGCGTTTTCTATCTTCCCGAGCATGTCGTTTCGATCTTCCTGCAAGACGGCATGCGTGTATCACGCCTTGCGTTTGCCGGTCCCAGATCGGCTGACAAGGCGCTCGGACGTGCGCTCCTTGGTGCGCACAGGGCGCTCTGGGCCGCGCCGGAGAGCAGACTCGAACAGGAGGCGGTGATGATGGCGCTGGTCCACGCACTCGCTGCGAACAACACGGAGAATTCCCCGGACACCGAGCTCCCGTCAATTCGCCACGCGATCTCGCGCGCTCGCGATTTCATCGACGAACATTTCCGGGAAGACTTCGGACTCGAGGAATTGGCGACGGCCTGCGGTTTGAGCGTCTATCGCGTGGCCCATCTTTTTCGCGGTGACGTTGGGCTGAGCCCCATTGCCTATCGCAACCAGCGACGTGTTTTTGAGTCACGCGCCGCCCTGCTCGCGGGGCGGCCGATCGCCGAGGTAGCACTGGAGATGGGCTATTGCGACCAGAGCCATTTCACACGTCACTTCCAGCGTGTTCTCGGAATTTCTCCCGGAAAGTACGCCCAGCAATAACGTCCAAGCCAGCACCGTGCACCGTATCTCAGGATTCATGCAAGCACCCCATGCGGAAGAGGGATGGCGTCCGCATGAATCGACCGAATCAAGGAACTCCATGACGTCTCCATGTATCTCCCTTTCCCGCCGCCGCTTCAACACCGCCCTGCTCCTGCTGCCGCTCGGCGCCGGCCTGGGAGGCATCGCGCAGGTCGCAAAAGGCGCAGGTGCCAAGGCCTCAGCCGGCGAAGTACCGACCACCTGGGATCTGGCCGATCTTTTCCCAAGCGCCTCAGCGTGGGACGCAGAAGCCGAAGTGCTGAAGGGATTGGTCCCGTCGCTGGCGCCACCCGCGAATGGGCTGGACAGCGCCGCAACACTGTTCGCCACGCTGAACCATCATGATGCCGTCTCGTTGCGCACCCTGCGTCTGCAGGTGTATGCCATGCTCAAGTCGAGCGAAGACTTGCGCGTTGCAGCCAATGCCCAACGCGCCGCGCGTGCCAATGCGTTGGCGGCTCAACTTAACCAGGCCATGGCCTGGCGCAACCGGGCCCTGCTGGAGCTGGGCGAGAGTCGCGTCCTGGCGATGCTTGCCCAGGACAGCCGGCTGGACATCTACCGCTACCCGCTGACGTCGACTTTCCGTAAGGCCCCTCACACCCTCGATGCCCAGGGGGAAGCGTTGCTGGCTTCGTCCCAGGCCGTCCTCGCTGCGCCCCAGCGAACACGCCAGACTCTGCTCTCATCCGACATCGTGTTTCCGAAAATCGAGCTTCCGTCCGGCAAGCTCCGGCTCGACCTGGAAGGTTACACGACAGCCATGAATACTGCCGGGCCCGCCGACCGCGCCCGCGCGTACGACTTGTTCGCCACGACGCTGCACGGTTATGAACGCACGCTCGGCGACGTGCTTGGCGCCGAGGTAGCCGGTAACGCCTTCCTTTCGAAGGCACGCGGGTATCCGAGTTCGCTGGCCGCCAGTCTGGATGCCACCAATACACCCAGGGCCGTCTATGACACGCTGCTGCGCGAGGTCAAGGCACGCATGCCGCTACACCACCGCTACCTCGAGACCAAGCGCCGGCTGCTGGGCGTGGATCGCCTGGCCATCTGGGACATCAACGCCCCCGCTGTATCCCTGAACCGGAAGTGGACACTCGCGCAAGCGCGCGAAACCACCATGCGCGCAGTGGCGCCGCTGGGGCCCGATTACGCGGGTGAATTCGCCGCCAACACGATGAAGCGATGGGCCGACACCTTGCCGCGGAAAGGCAAGCGCGACGGCGGTTTCGTGATCGGGCAGGCTTACACCCACCCCTATGTGCTGCTCAATTACCGCGAAAACTTCGACAGCCTGTCGACCTACGCACACGAGTGGGGCCATGCCATGCACAGTTGGCTGGCGCGCGCGCAGCCGCATCCACTGTTCGACTTCCCCACGTTCGTGGCCGAGATCCCCTCCAAACTCAACGAATTGCTGTTGCTGGAGTACCTCGCCGCCCACGCCGACACGCGGGAGGAAAAGGTTTTCTACCTCGACCGCTTCTGCGAACAGTATCGCGGCACGCTTTTCATCCAGTCGCTGTTCGCCGACTTCGAGCTGGCCATCAACACGGCCGCCGAACAGGGTGCGCCGCCCTCGGGACCGCAGATGAGCGAGACATACGGCAAGCTCCTCGCGGAATACTACGGCCCCAAGATCCAGATGCATCCGCACAGCAACGTCATGTGGACGCGCGTGGTCCACTTTTACATGGACTTCTACGTTTATCAGTACGCCACCTGCCTGACGGCCGCCACCGCCATGCTCGATGCCATTCATCGCGAAGGCACGCCGGCGCGCGAGCGTTACCTCGACATGCTGCGGGCGGGCAATTCGAACGACGCGTACAAACTCATCGCCGCGGCAGGCGTTGATCTCGCCACGCCAGATCCTTATCGACGAGCGCTGGACCGGTTTGAACGCGCGATCGGGGAGCTCGAGGCGATGGTGTGACCGCCCCCAAGTCACCAGCCGCCGCACGACACGGTAGACTCCGCTTTCCGCCGATGTGGAGGTCCGTCGCATGCGCAACGCCAGCATTCTCGTGGGGCTGCTCTGCCTGGTGTCCGCACCAGCCATGGCCCAGCACAAGAACCTGCGCGAGTACGGCGTCGTGATCGGCGTGCTGCAGCCCGGCACCCTGAACGCCATCACCGACGTGCCGGGCGTCGAGGTCGGCCAGAAAACACTGGTGAAGGGAGACAACATCCGCACCGGCGTGACGGCGATCCTGCCCTACGCGGGAAATGTCTTCCAACACAAGGTTCCCGCCGCGGTATACGTCGGCAATGGCTTCGGCAAACTCATCGGCACTACCCAGATTGCGGAGCTCGGCAATATCGAGACGCCGATCGTGCTGACCAACACCCTGAGCGTCCCGGCAGCGGCCGAGGCCTTGATCGACTACACGTTCTCGTTCCCTGCCAATGGCGACGTGCATTCCGTCAATCCGGTGGTCGGAGAAACCAATGATGGTTACCTGAACGATATCCGCGGTCGCCATGTGGCCCGGCAGGACGTGCTGGACGCCATCGCGTCAGCCGCCGGTGGCAAGGTGCAGCAAGGCAATGTCGGTGCCGGCACCGGCACCGTCGCTTTCGGCTTCAAGGGCGGCATTGGCACGTCCTCGCGGAAATTGCCGGCGAACCTCGGCGGCTACACGGTTGGCGTGCTGGTGCAGACCAATTTCGGTGGCGTGCTGCGCGTCAATGGCGTGTCGATCGGCAAGGCGTTGCACAAGTACTACCTCAGCGACAAATTGAACGAGTCGCCCGACGGTTCGTGCATGATCGTGGTGGCCACCGACGCGCCACTGGGTTCGCGCAACCTCCAGCGTCTTGCCAAGCGGGGAATGCTTGGCCTGGCACGAACCGGCGGCATCGCGTCGAACGGGAGCGGCGATTATGTGGTCGCGTTCTCGACCTACGAGGCAAACCGCGTCGCGTACGACGCGAGGGAACCCACGCGCCAGGTCACTGCGCTGGACAATGACGCCATGTCGCCACTGTTCATGGCCGCGATCGAGGCAACCGAAGAGGCGATCATCAACTCCCTGTTCCAGGCCGACGACATGACCGGGCGCGATGGACACAAGGTCGATGCCCTGCCGGTCGACAAGGTGCTGCGCATCCTCAGGCAACATGGCTATCCGGCATCGCCATGACCGCACGGAGCCGTCAGGACGCGAGCCCGTTTTGATTGGCGGTTGGACCCGCTGCCTTCACCCCTGGATTTGCGCGAGTACGTCGTCCAGCGCCTGCACCGTGCCGTTCACATCCTTGAGCTTGTCGATGCCGAACAGGCCCAGCCGGAAAGTCTTGAAGTCGTCGGGCTCGTCGCAAGCCAGCGGAGTGCCGGCGGCAATCTGCATGCCATGCGCCGCAAACGCACTGCCACCGTGGATGGCGTCGTCGTCGGTGTAGCTCACCACGACACCGGGAGCCTGGAAACCCTCCGCCGCGACGCTGGGCAGGCCACGCCTGGCCAGCAAGGCGCGTACCTTTCGGCCAAGTTCGATTTGTGCCTGGCGGGCGTTGTCCAGACCCAATTCGATGGTTTCAGCCATCGCATCGCGCAGGCGCGCCAGCGCGTCCGTGGGCATGGTGGAGTGGTAGGCGTGACCGCCCTTTTCGTAGGCCAGCATGACGGCGCGCCATTTGGCCAGATCCAGCGTGAAACTGGAGCTTTGCGTCGTCTTGAGGCACGCCTCCGCGTTCGCCGACAACATCACCAGGGCCGCGCACGGCATCGAGCTCCAGGATTTTTGCGGAGCCGAAAGCAGCACATCCACGCCTATCTGTCGCATGTTCACCCAGAGCGCGCCACTGGCGATGCAGTCGAGCACGAACAGACCGCCATGCGCGTGAACAGCCGTAGCCACGCTCTGCAGATAGTCATCAGGCAGCAGGATGCCGGAGGACGTCTCGACGTGCGCGGCGAATACCAGCGCAGGTTTGTGTTCGGCAATGCTGGCCATGACTTCATCAATGGGCGGCGGCACGAACGGAGCCTGATGCGCGGCGCTGGTCGGGCGAGCCTTGAGCACGATCGTGCATGCGGGTATCCCGCCGGTGTCGAGG
The DNA here is from genome assembly GCF_055809185.1 of Rhodanobacter sp. G2-10. Taxonomy (NCBI): domain Bacteria; kingdom Pseudomonadati; phylum Pseudomonadota; class Gammaproteobacteria; order Lysobacterales; family Rhodanobacteraceae; genus Rhodanobacter; species Rhodanobacter sp. G2-10. The sequence continues at coordinate 2,311,775 of NZ_CM147900.1, forward strand.
ATCTGGCTCCAGCGATAACTGAACCAGCCATTGCGGATGATCAACACGTCTTTGCCGTGCGCGAACTGACGCGCCACGGACTCCATGCCGGTGGTACCGCCGCCGGGAACGAGCGCGACAGCATCGGCGTGGTAGACCGCTTTCAGATGCGTCGACAGATCGCGCATGACCTGTTGAAAGCGCTGCGACATGTGATTGAGCGCGCGATCGGTGAAGACCACCGAGTATTCGCGCAGACCGTCAGGATCAACGCCGGAAGATCGGGATGTGTGCATGACGTCCACCTTGTTCCAGTGTGGGTTGCCGGCGTGATGCCGCGAGATTGATTGCAACGCAAAAGTGTACCCCGACTCCCGCTGGCGACCGTCTCGACTGCAGCTGAGGCGACGGATCGCAGCTTTGGCGGCACTGACGGAGGTTCCACGCCATAGCAGAGCATCTCGCCGACATCGAACACGCACGGCGGCGACTTGGTCGAAAGGACAAAAGCGGCAGCGAAGGCGAATGGCCCTGACTCAAGCACGGAGTCCCGCCATGTCGTCATTCCTGCGAATGCAGGAATCCAGTGCCTTCGGTCTTCGCCAGACCACCAAAGGCCTCTGGCCCCTCGCTTTCGCGAGGAAGACGAACTTGAGTCGACGCCATTCGGAACGGAGTCGGATTTATGGATAAAGTGCACCCTCCATTTTTGTCCTCCATGAGTCCGCACATGCCGCCCGATCAGCCCACCATGACTTGCGCCAGTCCGACCTACGTCGAAGAGACCCGTATCGGATTCCGCTTCCTCAGCACCTTCGTGTGGCAGCACCATGTGCTGCGCGTGGCCATCAACGATCTCAAGCGCCTGTGCGGCGAACAAGCTCCACGCGGCGGCGTGCTGCTGGATGTCGGTTGCGGCCAGGGCAAATCGTTCAAGCTGTTGCGCGAGGCCTTTGAACCGCAGCGAATGATCGGGCTGGATGCCGATCCGCACAGCCTGGAGCTGTCGCGCGCGGAGGCCGAGCGCCAACAGCTGGGGCTCGAACTGATGGCCAGCGACTGCGCGAGCATCCGCTTGCCGGACGCCAGCGTGGACATCGTCTTCTGCCACCAGACCTTCCATCACCTGGTTGAACAGGAACGCGCGCTGGCCGAATTCTGGCGCGTGCTGAAGCCGGGCGGTTGGTTGCTGTTCGCCGAATCGACCAAGGCATACATCGACACCTGGGTGATCCGCTGGTTCTTCCGTCATCCGATGCATGTGCAGAAAAGCGCCGACGGTTACCTGCAGATGCTGCGCGAGCAGGGCTTCCGTTTCGACCAGGAGCAGGTATCGCTGCCCTATTTGTGGTGGAGTCGCGCCCGCGATTTCGGCCTGCTCGAACGCTGGCACTTGAAGCGTCCGCCGCCACCGGGCCAACGCGAGGAAACGCTGGTCAACGTGGCTGCGCGCAAACCCGCCGAGGCTTGATCCCGTACAGCGGCCGGAGCGGATGCCCAGCGGGCCCTCTGTACTGCCGGGGAACGCGCCATGGTTTCGAGGGACCCTGGCAAAAGGCCTATTGGCAAACGACCGGCGCTGCTGCAGGATCATTTTCCCGGGTCCTTTCTCCGTCACGCGCACGAGGCTGCCATGCGACGCGCACGTCTGGCCACATACGTCTTCACCCTGCTGGTATTGCCACTCGCCCTCGCCGCCTGCGTGAACGGCGTCAACGGCTCCGTGGAGGTTGCTGCGGGCACCCACGTCTCCGACGCAAGGACGGTGAACGGCTCGGTACATCTGCAGACCAACGCCAGGGCCGACAAGGCAACCACAGTCAACGGGTCCATCCAGCTCGCCAGCGGCGCGCAAGCGGGCTCGGCCACTACCGTCAACGGCGACATCACGCTCGGAGAGAACGCCACGGTTTCGGGCGACGCAACGACGGTCAATGGCGCGCTCAACCTTGCGGCAGGCTCGGCCGTGAACGGTGCCCTGACCAACGTCAACGGTCGCATCCAGATCAATGGCGCCCACGTCGGCCATGGCATCACCACGACGAATGGGGATATACACATTGCGGGCAACGCCGTGGTCGATGGCGGCATCGACGTGGGAAAGACCAGCGACAACGGCAAGGGAAACAGCATCTTCGGTTTCCACTTCAACTTCGGCGACAACCACGTGCCGCGAATCGTGATCGGCGCGGGCGCCAGCGTGAACGGCCCGTTGACCTTCAAACGACCGGTCAAGCTCTACATCAGCGAACAAGCCAGAGTTGCCGGGCCGATCAGTGGCGCCAACGCGGTGAAATTTTCAGGCGCCACCCCACCGAACTCGTAGACGGCACCGTTCGGAAACTGTCGCTGACATTTCCCTGGTTCGTTTGCCCGGCAGGGCGGCATCGCATGTTTCGACTCAGCGCGAGGCCAGCGCCTGCAGGTCGGCCCATTCATGGATATGCACGCCCTTCGCGCCGTCGCTGGCGGCGCCCAACATCGCTCGCGCAACGTCCACGCCCGCAATGCCGCGGTACTTGCGCGCGCCGCCCACCAGCATCCAGTCGATCGCCGGCCACACCGCGATGATGAAGCGCTCGAGCGGTCGATTCTCCTCTCGCTGCCCCAGCAACTGGGAAGGCCGGAAGATGTGCGTGCGCGCGATGCCCAGTGCGGTGACATCGCGCTCGGCCTCACCCTTGGTACGGAGGTAGAACACCGACGAGCCCGGATCCGCACCGACAGCCGAGACCAGAAACACGCCCGACGCACCGCGTGACTGTGCCAGCGCGGCAGCCTGCACGGGGTAGTCGTGGTCGATGCGGTAGTAGGCGGCCTCATCGGGCTCCTTGGCCTTGGTCGTGCCGAGAGCGATGAAGACGTCGTCCACGTCAATCCGCTCGGCCAATGAGGGCAGCGTGTCGAGATCGCCGACGAGCGTGACCAGCTTTGCGTGTGCCACGCCCGGATCGCGCCGGACGACGATCGTGACGCGGTCGTAATCGGTACTCGCGAGCAGCATCGGCAGCAGTTGCGAGCCGATGAAGCCGGTGGAGCCGAAAACCAGTGCTTTCTTCATGGCGGCCATGCGCAATGTGATGGTGGAGGGCGCGCCAGCGTGCGCGCAGGCCCCGAAAATGTGCGTGATTCTCAGACTCCGGTCACTTGTGCCTGTCACCCGTGGAGGGCTGGCCCGTTGAGGCGCGACCCTCCAGACCCATCCCGGATTCAGCGCATGCTCTTCAGCGCCTTGGCCCAAAGGGCCATGGTGTCCAGCAGGGTGCTGGCGCTCCGCTCATGAACCTCGGTCGGCGTGAACGTGCCATCCACCAGGTGATTGGCCACCATCGGAATCATCACCTGCTGCTTGATCGGCACCATCTCGACGGTGGTCAGGATGTGCTTGGCGGTCTCGGTCGAACGAATGCCGCCCGAGATGCCGCCATAGCTCACGAAGCCGGCCGGCTTGTAGTTCCATTCCTTGTACAGGTAATCAATCGCGTTGATGAAAGACGGCGGCGCCGTGTAGTTGTACTCCGGCAGCACGAAGATGAACGCATCCGACTCGCCAACGATCTTCGACCAGCGCTTGGTGTGCGCGTGCTCGTATTTCTGCATGGCGGGATGATTGGGTTCATCCAGCAGCGGCAGGTCGACCTCTGCAAGATCCACAAACCCGATTTCGAAACCGGCCGGGTTGGCCTGGGCATGGGCGTGGAACCAATCCGCGACGGTCTTGCCGACCCGGCCGGGGCGGGTGCTGGTCAGGACGATGGTCAGTTTCATCAAACAGTCTCCTTGGGATTGCCAGGTTTGAATGCCGGCGTGATCGGCGCCGATGGGTTGTTTCAGGCCCGGCCGGCTCGTTGTCGATCGTGTTGTTTGGCACGACCCTCTTTCATGCGAAAGTCTGAACCTTGCAGCCTACGTTGGTGAAAGAGAACGGACGGTGACGCAGTGCATGGCCGCAGTATGCAGCCCATAACGCAAAAGAGGAGTACTGGCATGATCGATATCGCGAGCCCGAACCGGTGGCCCGAACTGCCTGCCCTCGCGGATTGGCAGGGCACCGCTGACACCGTGCACATGTGGTCGCAGATCGTGGGCAAGATACGCCTGGAACTTGGCCCCTGGATCAATCATTCCTGGGGCAACGCACTGTACGTGACTCCACGTGGGCTGACGACGTCGCCCATTCCATACCAAGGCCGAAGCTTTGCGATCGACTTTGATTTCGCCAATCACGCGCTCGCTGTGCGCACCTCCGATGGGGACGAACGCCATTTCGGGCTGCGCCCCATGACTGTGGCCGCATTTTACCGCCAGCTGATGGACAGCCTGCGCGAACTGGGCATCCGGGTCGATATTTTCACGCGTCCGGTCGAGGTCGAAGTCGCCATTCCGTTTGAAAGCAACACGTCGGACACAAGCTACGATGCCGAGGCCATGCATCGCTTCTGGCAGGCGCTGGTGCAGGTGGACCGCGTGTTGACCGTGTTTCGCGCACGCTTTCTCGGCAAAGTCAGCCCGGTTCACCTGTTCTGGGGCTCGTTCGATCTGGCCGTGACGCGCTTTTCTGGCCGCAACGCACCACCTCATCCGGGCGGCGCGCCGAACTGCGCCGACTGGGTCATGCGAGAGGCCTATTCCCACGAACTCTCCAGCGCCGGGTTCTGGGCGGGGTCTGGTCTCGGCGAAGCAGCGTTCTACGCTTACGCCTATCCGGCGCCGGACGGCTTCGCCGAGTATCCGGTCAAGCCGGCGGCGGCCTATTATCACCAGGGCTTGGGCGAATTCGTTCTGCCTTACGAGGCCGTGCGCAGGGCCGATGTGCCCGACGACGCACTGCTGGCCTTCCTGCAAAGCACCTACGAGGCTGCGGCCGAGGCTGGCGAGTGGGATCGCGCTGCGCTGGACTATCCTGTCGACCACAGCGGCAATCGGCGTGTGACGTAGAAGCGTGGGCCGATCATCAACATGCACGGGGTGGTTCGATGAGCATCATTCGTGAGAGCAAGTACTTCGACGGCACGCGCAACGCGGCGCGACCGTTGGAGCGCATCGACAATGTGCGCGAGGCGGCCGGGGATTTCCGTCGCGACCTGCTGGCGCAATCGAAGGTGTTGTTCTACCGCTCATTCGAGCTGGTGCGGGTGCCATACCCGACCAGGTTCGCCTACCTCAATGCATTCAGTTCGTTCTCGCCGTACCTGCATCTGGTCAATCGATTGTTCGTGATCCAGTTCCAGTCGACCGAGGGCGTCAAGACGTTGCTGGCATCGCCTTCGGACTGGGAGCACCAGAAAGAGACCCCATTCTTCACCCGGCTGGGCAAGAAAAGCGGCCCGTTCGAGAGCATGGTCGAACGTCTGATCTTCAAGAAGACCAACACCGTGCTGAACTGCCTCGCCAGCATCGGCCTCGGGCCCGAGGACATCGACTACCTCACCTACGACCACCTGCACACACAGCGGGTGACGCGCTGGCTCGGCAATGACGAGCAGCCGGCTATCTTCCCCAACGCGAAACTGCTGGTGATGCGCGAGGAATGGGAGAGCGCGCAGTCGCTTATTCCCTGGCAGAACCAGTGGTACTGTCCGGACGGCGTCAAGCACGTGCCGCCGAACAAGGTGGTGCTGCTCGATCACGACGTGTTCCTTGGCGAAGGCGTGGCACTGGTGCGCACCAAGGGACATACCGAAGGCAACCACTCGATCGTGGCCTCCACCGACGGCGGCGTGCATGTCACCAGCGAGAACGGCGTATCGCTGGACGCGTACGCACCACTGCATTCACGCGTGCCCGGGGTGGCGGAGTTCGCGCGCTACACCGGCGCCGAGGTGATCCTCAACGGCAATACGCTGGAATACGGCGTGGACCAGTACATCTCGATGATCCAGGAAAAGGAAATCGCCGGGCCGTCGCCACGCTTCGACGGCTACCCGAACATGGCGCCCAGCTCCGAAGCACAGGGACACTGGCTGTTCCCGCGCACGCATCCCACCGTCAGCGTGGGCGATCTGCAGTACGGTACGTTGCAGCTGCCGAGGCGCGCGTAACCGTCATTATCCTGCTCTGTACGGAAACTGAAGCGTTGAAGACCTACCTTGTTACCGGCGCAGCCTCCGGCATCGGCGCGCAACTGGCCACGGCCTTGCTTCAGCGTGGCGAGCGCGTCTGCGCCACGGACGTCAACCCGGCACCGATGGAATCGCTGCAGCCATTTGCAGCCACTCCCGAACAGCTGTGGATCACGGCGCTGGATGTACGCGATGCGGCAGCGTGGGATGGCTTGTTCGATCAACTGCAGCAGCGCTGGGGCCAGCTCGACGTTCTGGTGAACGTGGCCGGCGTACTCAAGCCAGGCTACTGCCATGAATCCACCGCGGCCGACGTGGACTTCCACATCGACATCAACACCAAGGGCACGATTCATGGCACCCGCGCCGCAGCGCGGCTGATGAAGGCGCAAGGCCACGGCCATATCGTCAACGTGGCTTCGCTGGCCGGCATCGCCGCGATCCCCGGACTGTCGCTGTACAGCGCCTCGAAGTTCGCGGTGCGCAGCTACACGCTCGCAGTGGCGCAGGAACTGCGCGACAGCGGAGTCAAGTTGACCGTGGTCTGTCCCGACGCCGTACAGACGCCAATGCTGGAGCTGCAGGTCGATTACGAACAGGCCGCCCTGACCTTTTCCGGCGGGCGCTCGCTGAGCACGCAGGAAGTCGTGGACGCGATCCTTGATCGCGCACTGACCAAGGCGCCACTCGAAATCATCATGCCAGCCAGCCGCGGCTTCGTCAGCAAGCTGGCCAACTTCTTTCCCGGCTTGAGCCTGCTCGTGCTCGGCGGCCTACTCAGGAAGGGACGCCGCAAGCAACAACAGGCCAGGCAACACTAGACCGGAACGCTCGACACTCGCTGCAAACTGCATGCGCCGTGCTGGTGGGAAGCCAGGAGCACCCATTCACTTTTCCCGACCGGCAGCCCTACCCGCGCAGCAGGAAAAACGGAAGCGTCACCAGGGCCAGCGCGAAAAGTATGCCCAACACACTCAGCACGACGCGCGCGGGATCTGCACGAAGCAGCGTGATGAACGTGTCTGCGGTGCCGGCGCGCCTGGCAGCGGCGTATTCGGCACGGGCACGTGTGGCGCGCTGCTGCTGGTACTTGTCCATCGCACGCCTGGCATCCGCAAAATCGGAGTCTTCAGTGATCCAGATTCCGCCGGCCGAGACACCCCAGATGCTGGGCCTGGTTTCGTAGAACGCGATCCTGTGCGCGTCGAGCATCGCGCGCACATCGTCGGCCTCGTCATCGGGGACATTACGCAGATTCATGAGCAGCTTGGACATGCCGCGATGATAGCCGCCCTGGCTCCCTCAGGCCTGCGTGGGGTCGGGACGGAATCCCGTGAACCCCAACCACTTTTCAGGGCTATCCGAGTTCGGGTACTTCCCCCGACTCGAACAACACTCGCGGCGTGCCGTAGTCTCCGCTGTCTTCGTCCACATCCATGCTGTAGGCAATGACGCCGACATGCTTGTCAGCCAGCAACCCTGCCCGGCGCGCCGCCTCGTCAGCCGTTTTGAACTGCAGGACGGCGCCTGGTTTCAAGCCGTCCTTCGCACGGTCGAACGGCTGTACCACGTGGATGGTTTCCATATCGCGTCCCGGGTGGAAGCAAGCATGACGGATCAAGTCATGGTCGCACGATGAACTCCAGCCACGACATGGTGGCACTGCCTGTCGCGGCCATAATTGTCGAGATAATTTACAAAATTGGCTGATGGAAGAACCGGCGTCTCCCCAAGTCACTGATTTTAAACACATCATGACGCGGCACGCATTTTGCTGGTTTTTGACTGACCGCGAACCGGCATCGAGTAATTTGCGGCCATCGAAACGTACGCCCCGAGAGGGAACGCCAGGCCGATTGGGAGACCAGTCACTACCAAGCCAAGGCCCATCTCCGGGGGTTTGTCAGTCCACAGGGGGACATCATGAAATCTAGATTACCGATATGGATCGCGGCGCTCGGCCTGACGGTCGTTTTTTCCAGCGCCTCGGCCACGGTGCTGAACGATACCTACCACGGTGGCAACGGGCACGGTCGCGGGGACGTGATCAGCAGCCCCGGAGTGACCACCTTCAATATCGACAGCATGGAAGGAAGTCGGTCCGGCAACCAGCTCACCGTCATCATACATACCAAATTCGCCGGGCACGCCGGCATAGATGCGCAGTGGACCAAGAATGGTACGGGGATAGGCTACGGCGATCTGTTCCTCTCAACCGGCTGGACGCCGAAGGGCTCAAGCCCTTACGACAGCGACAATGCCGCCAACGGCAATCACTGGACATACGCGTTTTCGCTGGACAACCCGCTCAGCAACACGGGTGGCACCGGCACCGTCTACGCGCTTGGCGCTGGTAGCGCTGGCAACCACAACCCCGACGCGCTGCTCTCCGACGACTTCATGAATTGCGCCGGCCGCTGCATCTACCGCAATGGGCAGGAAGTGGCGGTGAACAAGTCCCGGGCGACTGCGACGAACAACACCGGGTCGTGGACTGTCGGCAGCGACTTTCTGAGTTTCAGTTTTGATACGACGGGCCTGAACCTTGATCCCAACAGCTTCGGCTTCCATTGGACCATGTATTGCGGCAACGACGTCATCGAGGGCCTGGATCCCGTGACCGTCCCGGAGCCGAAGCCTGCCGGCATCTTTCTGCTGGGCCTCGGGCTGATCGGGCTGGGTGTGATGCGGCAACGCAAAGCCGCCCGGCAGTCGTGAAGCGATTCCGTCGTTGCGTCATGCACCTATCGATGTTGTAGTCGAAATGGACACTGGCTGAGAGGGAAAGGCGTAGTTCATGGAGTTCGCATCAGTCGCCGGATGCACAACTCTGCAGCGCCACCCTCGTCAGCCTTGCCTCATCCGGGGCACGCGTCATGGATGACGCCGACACTCCCCAGCCGGAGCTTTCACGACAGACAAGACGCCAGGCAAGTCCTGGCGTCTTTGCTTGTGGGGGTCAAGGGGATCAACAGGACTCAGCCGGCGCCGGGTGTGGGCCGCAAACTTCATCGCGGCGTTCACGACCCGCAAACTCCCGGCCAATCCGGCCCCGCTACCATGCCAGCAAGAACCCTGGAGCCACCCGGTCGCGCCGGACCGCGGGCTGGCTCACTCCTGCGGTGGCTCGGGCTGCAACTTCTCCCACACTTCCTCAAGATCCGTGATCATGGCTTCCAGCGCGTCGTGAAGCTGTCCCTGGCGGTCCATCAGATCACCGATCTGCTCGGTGCGCTTGAGGCCGGACAATCTGCCCTCGAACAACATCCACGCGCTGGATAGCGCTTCAATATTGTTCTTGGAGTAATGCTGCATCTCCTTCAACTGAGCCAGCGTGTCCTGTACGTAGTCGGCGTCGGTCTTGGCAATATCTTCGGACATCGATCTCTCCACCAGGCAAAAACGGGTCACACCCTGTGAAGACTGACCAATCGTTTGTGTGCAGCAAGTGAGTTGGCTTGGGGCTGAAGCGGGAAGCGACGAGTGGCGGGACTCCCGCATGGCAAGCTCGCCAGTCGAGCAGCGCGGTGAGAGGTGTTGTCCGCGCTGCTCGCTTCAGTGGCCCGCTGCATACCCGGCTTATCGGACCCTGCGTGACTCCGCCCAGCGGCGCCATCCAAACAGTGCCACCAGCGCAGCGCCAAACATCCACAGCAAGTCCGGTTCCGGTACCGAGGCCGTGGCGAACGGTGCGAATGGCAAGACTTCGTATCCGTCGGCAGTCGGCGTGATGACCTTCATTCCATAGGCCAACCCGCCCGGCCAGGATGGTCCGAAGAATTCGGGAGCTGTCACCCCGAAACTCCACAAGTCCAGGTAGTTGCCATTGTCCAGCGTGAACATCACGCCCATCAGGTCCAGGAATCCTCCGGAAAACGGATAGACGAGATCCCCGTTCACATAACAGATCAGAGGCGAGCCGTTCGGGTAGAACAAATTGTCGTAGGAAACACCGTCGTGGTCGCCGTAGCCCGGAATGGAAAACAGACTGTAGCTGTCCGGCAGCACTTCGCCGGCCGGTAGCGGTGCGTGGTTGAGAGCCTGCACGCCGGTGATGCCTGCTCCATTGAAGCTGCCGCTTGCCGTTGAGATCGTCAAGGGGGGATGTGCGGGATTGACCACGTCGGCTCCTGCGGCCGGGGCGAGTGTCAAGTCGGCGTAACCGTTGCCGGCAGCTCCGTGGAAGTTGATGCGGACGACGTTGGCGCTGGCCATCGGAACGAGTACAAACAGGACCAACGCTGCCGCGGTAACAAATCCGGTGCGCACGATCCCGGGTCTTTGGGTATTCATCTGTCTTACCCTCACTTCGTGGACTCCCTGCGCGTAGTCGCAGGTCCGTCGGTTACCCCTGTCAACTTCGTTGAGCATCAAATATGCCAATGATTCAAATGACTGTTCTTGCGAAACTTGACCTGCACAGGACGCGGCGGAACGGCAAATTTTGTAAAGAATGGCGACAGTTTCCGGAAACGGCCATCGACAAGCTTCACGCCGCGCTGGAGCCCTGGGAGTTCGGCCCCTGGCCCATCCGGCGTGGCATGAATTGGCCGATGTCCGTGTGTCGATCTGCGCGCCCTCCATGCGTCGAGGAACAGGAAGCACACGCAACCCATGTCCAGGAGAACCCCCATGATCAGCAAGAACACCATTTGCCTCTGGTATGACGGCACCGCGCTGGAGGCAGCCACGTTCTACGCAGCCACGTTTCCGGATAGCCGCGTGGGCGCCGTCCATCGTGCTCCGGGGGACTACCCCGCCGGCAAGCAGGGCGACGTACTGACGGTCGAGTTCACGGTCATGGGCATTCCATGCCTGGGGTTGAACGGAGGCCCTGCATTTACCCCGAGCGAGGCGTTTTCATTTCAAGTGGCGACCGACGATCAGGCCGAAACCGACCGATTGTGGAACGCGATCATCGACAACGGCGGCGAGGCCAGCAACTGCGGCTGGTGCAAGGATCGATGGGGTCTGTCGTGGCAGATCACCCCCCGGGCGCTGACTGCCGCGGTCACGGATCCTGATCCCGCCGTGGCCAAGCGCGCGTTCGATGCCATGATGGGAATGACCAGGATCGACATTGCCGCAATCGAGGCCGCCCGGCGCGGCTGATCTCGACATCTGCGAGCCTCTCGACCAGTCGACGATTCAAGTCGGCGACCCGACATTCAATCCCCGGAGGTCGGCGCGTGCGGCAAGCGCTGACCTACGCGACGATCGGCACCAGACCCGGCGAGCACACCTTGGACGTCGGCCGCGCTTCCCTCAGGCTGTCGGCACGCGGGACTCGGCCAAGGCCCTGGCAAACGCCAGAAGGTCAAGCGCCGCTTTGGTGTGACCCGGGCGGTCCTGGTTGAGGCTCTCCACGAAGCCCTGCCCGTCGTTTTGCTGCAGCGTCTCCGCGAAACGTCGGTTCCAGGCCACCTCGACATCAAGCGCCATCGCGTAGGGAAGAAAGCTCTCGTGCAGATCAGGATGCAGCGATGGCCGGTAGCGTGCATCCATGTCCTGCTGTTCTGCCGTGCCAAGGTACCAGCGGAAGCCCCGTATCTTGCGTACCAGCTCGGACTCGCCGGACGGCAGCTGCAGCACCCACCAACCGGCGACCATCTGCGCCGCCAGCAGTATCGTGACCCACCACGCGTTGGCGCCGCCACCGCCGACGATCCATGCCGCGATGCAGATCAACGCGGCAGCGACCGCTTGAACGCGAATGGCGCGCAGCAAGCCCGCTGGAACCATTCTGATCAACACGGCCACAACCATGGTGACGATCGCCATGGTGGCAACCAGTTCCGCGGCTGGCAGCAGCGGATCGCGGCCGGCGAAGAACAACAGGGCCACCCCGGCCAGGGTGATCAACCAGCCCGGAAAGAGCAGCCAATCCTGATTGTCCTCGGGCTCGTGCATGCCGCGAAATCCCAACACGGCGCGGAAACGGGTTTCGACCAGATCGAGGCCGTCGGCATTTGCGGCGGTGAATGCCATCGAAGGCGCCAGCGTGAACAGCGAGGAACGCAACGCCCGCTCGTCGATCGTCAGGGCGGGAATATCGTCGGGACCGTCACGGGTCGCCACGTAGGTGCCGTCCGCCTGCTGCCCGAGTCGCAGCCCGCCCTTGGCGGCAACCCCAAGTATGCCGGTCGCAAGGCATTTGCTGTCATAGCCCTTGTTCCACAGCATGCGTAATGCCGCCGCGGAATAACCGTGTGGCGGACCGTACTCCGGGATCAACGCCTTGCGATCAGGACGCGCGAAGACAAATCTGACCAGCAGGTAATACACCACCAGCAGTGCCAGCCATACGCGACCATCAAACATCCATCCCGGCGGCGCGGCAGGTCCGGGCGCCACAACCGCCGACTCCGGGACGACCCCGCCCGGCACATACGAAACCGCCACCGAAAGCGTTTGCTCGGCGCCAAGTCCGTGAGGCCAGTAGAGCAGCACCTTGTTGTCGTGCACGCTGTCCTGGTCGGAATACATGTGGAGGTCATCGCGGCCATGACGAAACCACGCGCGGGTCCGCTGCGGCGGCGCGTCTTCCGGCAGCACGATATGCACTTCCGCTTCATCCAGCGCGAAAGGGTTGCTCCGTGACACCACGGGCCAATCCAGGCGATCCTCGTTGGCGTAATGGACCACCGCATGGTCAATGCGACACATCAGTTTGTACTCGCGCATGCCTCGGGCACCTGCGGTCCCCAGCGTAATGCGCACACCGCCAGCGTAATCACCAACTTGTGCCGGAACGGGATTGCCGTCCGCGCTGGCACTGAGCACGACGACATCAGTCGCCGACCAATCGCGGTTGCCGAGCGCGATGTCGCGATGGAACGGCAGCGGCACGACTTGATCGACGCGGGTAGTCTCGCTGACCGTGATCGAGCGATCATCGTTGACTGTGATCGACGCGGTGCGATCCATGATGACCGGGTTGCCACTGTATGGGCGCGCCTGTTGCGCGCTGGCGCCAGTCGCAAGCAGCGCAAGCAGCAGGAGCAACAACTGGCGTACGCACCCGTCCCGCACGGAAATGCCCGCAAGCTTCAGCGACCACCCGCCGCCACTCACGCAGGCTCCCCGACCTTCACCGCGACGGGGGCAGCGGCATCGGCGCCGGCGGCAAAGAATTCCGCTGCCTTGAACGCGAACGCGCGCGCGATCAATACCGCAGGGAAAGTTTCCTTGGCTGTGTTGTAGTCACGAACCGAACCATTGTAGAAGCGTCGCGCATGTTGCAGGTTGTCTTCGACCTCCACCAACTGGGTCGATAGCTGCGTGAAGTTTCCACTGGCCTTGAGCGCAGGATAGGCCTCCCGCAGCGCGATCAGCCGATCCAAACACCCCCCGAGGGCGATCTCCGGCGTTATCCGCTGCGCGGGGCCGAGGGCGCGCAACGCAGCACCCCGTTCCACTGCGATCCTCTCCAGCAACTGTCGCTCATGAGTGGCGTAACCCTTGACCGCTTCAACCAACATGGGCACGAGGTCATGGCGGCGCTGCAGCTGCACATCGACGTCGCTCCACGCATTGCGAACCTGGTTGCGCAGGCGTGTCAGCTGATTGAACAGCCAGATCGTGCCGACAACGAGCACCAAGGCCGTCACATAAAAGATCAAGTTCCCCTCCCCCGACCGGTAGCCGCGCCACGCCAATGCATGCCGCGACGAATTTCCGGTGTCTTGACGCGATGAACCCCAGGAGACGCGAGAATAAACCGATGAGGAACCTTCTTGCGAGCCCCGCGAACGCGGATTGTCCGCGCGGCCCTGATTGCGGCGAGCCTGCAAGCACTTCAGGGACGTGAGTCACCGATCGTCAATCTTGCGCGGATCCAGGCAGAGCCGGTAAAGGCGAACTCGGTGATCGGCCCGGGCGCTATTGGGTGTCGCTGAAGCGCGTGGCAATCTCCACGACTTCCATTTCGATCGCGAAGAACGCATCCAGCACTGCGGGATCGAACGTGGTGCCACGCAGCTCCTCCATCATCGCCTTCGCCCGATCGTGGGGGAACGGGTCCTTGTAACAACGACGGTTGATCAAGGCATCATAAATGTCGGCGACCGCCATGATGCGGCCCGACAACGGAATGTCTTCGCCGCTGAGCCCGTCCGGGTAACCCGTACCGTCCCATTTTTCGTGGTGCGTGGCGGCGATGTCGCCGGCGATCGCCAGGAAGTTCTCCCCTTCGATGTGTTTCGCCGTGCTTAGGATGATCTCCCGCCCGAACTTCGCGTGCTGCCGCATGATCTTCAGTTCGTCGGCGGTCAGCGGTCCGGGCTTGAGCAGGATGTTGTCCGGCACCCCGACCTTGCCGATGTCATGCAGCGGTGCGGACAGAAACAGCAGGTCAATGTATTCCCTGGTCAGCGTCGCGGGATGCTTGCCCGTGCGCTGCAACTGCCTGGCGATGGCTCGCACGTAGTGCTGGGTGCGCTTGATGTGCGCGCCAGTGTCTGAGTCGCGGGTTTCAGCCACCGCCGCCATCGACTCGATGGTGATCTGGCGGGCGTTCTCCAACTGCTTGCGCAGTCGTTGCGCACGGCGGTGGTTGAGCGCGAAGCGCACGATGAAGGAGAGCACCAGCAGGGTCGCTGCAACAAGCAGCGGAACCGCCACCGGGACGAATATCCCGCTGCGCACGAAGACCGCGGTAGCAACCGCCAGCAGCACCGCGCCGGACGACACGCAGAAAATCACCAGAGCGAGAAGGCCGCGACCGCTGACAAACAGCACACAACACACCAGGGCAACAAGCAGGCCAAGCAGCAATGCCGCTGTGCCACCCCATGCGGGCAATCGCACGGCGTTGTTGTCCAAAATATCCTGTGCCATCACCGACTGGACCTTCAAGCCGGAGAATGTGGGATCGACGGCCGTGCGATCCACGTCGCGCAGGCCGACCGCCGACGAGCCGATGAACACGATCTTGCCGCGCAAGTCCGCGTCACGCACGTGTCCGTCCAGGACGTCGACGGCGGGCACGCCAGCATAGTGCTGCGAAAGTCCACTGAAGCGCAGTACCGCATAGCCCGCACGGTCAATGGGAATGCGGTGGGACCCCACCTGCAGGGACAGTCCGTTCGGACCGGACTTGACCGAGGCAGATCCGACACCGAGCGCGCGCATGGTCGCGGCAAGGGCCAGGCTGGCATGCATCACGCCGTCGTACTGGATCATCAACGGCAGCCGTCGCAGGACACCATCATCGTCCGCCCGGCTGTTCAGGAATCCGCTGACCCGGGTTTGCGAGGCAATCGGATCGACGCTTTCGAGAACCCCGGGCGCCTGCGCGATCTGCAACAGGTCGAGACGACCTTCGAAGCCCACTCCCGGGCGTACCGGAGCGCTTGTTCGGGTGACGTGGTCGAAGTAGAAGTAGCGCGCGCCAACGACATCGGCAAGGGCCATTTCGTGGCCGAGGTAGCCATCGTTGTCGAGCAATCCGGCGGGCACGCCACTGATCGAGACATCCAGGCCGAAGTCGCGCCGGAATGTCTTCTGCACGTCGGCGAGCGAGGTACGGTCGGGCTCGGGAAACACCACATCCATCGCGATTGCCGCAGGACGCGCAGCGGCGATGCGCTTGACCAGTTCCGCGATGCGATAGCGCGGCCAGGGCCACTGGCCGAGGGCCGACAGGCTGACGTCATCAATATCCACCACCACCGTGCCGGCCGCTGGTGCATGCGATGCGGTATGCACCAACAAGCCGTCCAGCAGGACCCTGTTCAACCTCGCCGAAGGCCCCACCTCGAACAAGCCAGCCAATCCGATGAGCAACGCGATTGCCATGCCCGCCAGGAACAGGCAGAAAGCCTGGCGCCGCGGCAGCCGAGCGGACGAGGCCCCCAAACTCATCGCCGACCGCTCAAAGAATGACAATTTCGGCCCGCCGGTTTCTAGGTTCGGGCACGCCTGGCGGCGAAGGCACGAGCGGATCCTTGTCGCCGAAATACCTGATCTCGATCGGCAGTCGGGGATTGATCCGCTTCAACAGACGCGCCACCGACCGGGCGCGCTGCGCCGACAGTTCCAGGTTGTAGGCCGCGGTTCCTGCCGAGTCGGCGTAACCGAACACGGTGACCTCGGTGGGACTGCGCTCCAGCACCACCTGCATGACCTTGGGCAGCAATTCCCTGGAGGCAGGGGTCAGTTCCAGGCTGTCGAACAGAAAGTTCAGCCTGAACACCCGCGGCGGCGTCGGCTGCGCGGCCAGCAATGCCTGATGCGCCTTCTCGAATGCCTGACGGTCCTCCGCGCGCGGCGTCCCCGGTGCTGCGGACGACCCTACCGACACGGTACTGAATGCCTGGTCGATGCGTTGCGTACCGTGCGCATTGGACACCGTGACCGCACCGACGTGGCCGCCATGATCGGGCAGCAACGTGACCCGGGTGGTCGCGCAACCGGACAGGACCCCTCCCATCACCAGCAGCACGAGCGCAAACCACCGCGTGCTCATGCGCCAACTGCTCATGCCTGGATCGCTCATGCTCGAATCATCTTCGCCGTATCAGTTGGCTTCGATGAGAAAGCGCGTGCCGCGCACGCCTACGGTCGCTTTCGGTGTCTCGACCTTCACGGATTGCGGCGCCAGTTTGCCGATCTTGCCGGACTCGTAGATCGCTGACCCCTTGGCCAGATAAAGCGAAAAGGCAAACTTGTCGCTCTTGGGTTCAAACACGTAGTCGCGCACGCGGATATCGGCGCCCGAACCCAGGGTGAGCAGCGTGCCATCCCGGAACACGATGGCCGCTTGCGCACCTGGCGCCGTGACGATCCGGTCCGAAACCTCCAACGTGCCGCCGCTGACCGCGGGGAATGTCTTGTCGTGCCGTGTGATTTGTACATCACCGTGCACGCTCTTCAGCAGCGCGGCGTGAGTGTCAGTGGCTACCGCGGGCATCACCAGGCAGGTGAGCCAGCCAAAGGCGAGCAATTGCAGATACTTCTTCATGGAATCCCCCTGCAGGATTTGTCCGGTATGGCTGAGATCGCCACGTCGATGTGTACGACGTGCGCACAATGCACCTTATTGGATGTGTAGAAAAAGTGTTCCTGAAAAGCCGGGCAGGAACCTCGGGGGTGTCATTTGCCCGCGACGGCAACACGCCCAGCCTGAGGGAAGACCCGGGCAAACCGTCCGGCGCGCTTGCGGTTGACTCCCGCACACGAGGACGCTGGATGGCACCTCCTTCGAGCCCGACCCGGGCGGGAAGAGCTTTCACGCCTCGGCCGACAGATGGAACCACAGGCTTCAGATTTTCAACAAGGCCGGCCAGACGCCATCGTCTCACCAGCCCCCGCGCCCCCAGGCTCTCATACCGAACAGCACCACGCGTTGCGTTTCGATACCAGACACCCGGTCGAGCTGCCCGGGGGCGCGCTGCACTCACCGGCTCGTTCCACCCGGCGCTGGGCGCGCCCTCCATTTTGTCGGAAAACTTTACAGTTTCGGCAAGAACCATGCCGCCCATACCTCCAACGCATTGTTTTGAAACCCATGCCGGCACTGGCCTGATAATTGCTTGAGTTCCGGTGGCCAGAAATCCATGCCGGATTGGCCGTTACTTGGGGAATCCAGATGAAGACTCTGCAAATCTTCTCCGTCGCCGCCTTGTTTGCGGTGGCTGGAGTGGCGAATGGGACCGTGGTGTTGGTGCAGACCAGCGATCCCGGCTACTACAACGACAGCATTGGAAACGCGCTGAACGATACCAACGGCGGGAACACCTCGACGGGGTACTTTCCGACTTCCAACGATTCGACGGTCACCTTCGCCACCGCGCCGGACCTTACGGCTGCCAATGCCGCACTCGGCAACTGGCTCGCCGATCCGCTCAATCTGAATGCGAACTGGAGCTACGAGTCCTCCATTCCCAACGGCTGGGCGGTTGGCACCGAAGTCGCGGTGATCTATCGGTTCGACACTCTGGGCGCGACCAACGTGGTGGCGCAATTCGGTGTCGACAACGGTCTGTTCGTCTGGCTCGATGGCACTTATATCGGCGGAGCCCGTGCACCCGGCTCGTTCTATCTGGGAGAATATTCCTACGCCCTGGGTGATCTTGGCGCAGGCACGCATTTCCTGCAGATCCTGCTGGAGGACCACGGGGTAACCAACGGCTATGCCGTCAACGTCACGGCCGACACGTTCATTCCGGGCCAGCCTCATTCGGTGCCGGAGCCCGGTGCCCTGTCCATGCTTGGACTCGGGCTCGGCCTGCTCGCCGTGTTGCGCACCTGCGCATGGCGCAAGCGCGAGGGGTAACGACCCCGGCCACCTCCATGGTGCTGGCGAGGCTTTGGCAAGGCTGGTAGTGGTTTGAACCATCATCTTCCCCAAGGGAAGGATCCTGAAAACCTTGGAGAAAGCCCAGGGCGGTGGGTTCCTGCGTTCGCGAGAACGTGGGAGCCGCAGCGCTTCGCGGGTCCGCAAGCAGCGTTGTGTGCCTGAGCCGCTCTCCCATGTTCGGCCATGACGCGGGAATGCTTCACACCGCCAATCCCGGATCGCCTTCCACGATCGTCTGTCGCATGCGGGGTTTTTCACCGGGGCGCCACAACGGCACTTCGTGCCGTACGCGATAGCGCAGTGGTCCGCCGTCTTCGCGCGGACTGCGCGCAATCGGACGCGGTATGCACACGAACTCCGTCAGCATCGCTTCGCCGTCGACGCGAACCGTCGCATAGCCGTGCCCACCCATGTCGACGAAGGAAAGATGCGGCGCCAATTCCGGGTTGCGTGCTGCGTGCGCCTTCGCCAGGTCGCCGCTGCGTGCGTATTCGAGCGCCGAGCGCACGCCATGATGGAGCAGCAGGTTGACCGTGGGCTGCGCGGGCCCCCCACCGGGGTTGGCGACGTACAGCGGCCGCAATGGATTGTCCATTTTCAGGTTGTGCTCGTTGGCTTCGGCCATGCCCGGAGAGGAGATCGAGCCACCGACGAAGGTGACGCCTACGGGCTCGAACGGCGCGGGCGGCAAGGCTTTCGCTGCGTAGCCCGCCCAAAAGCTGTGCCGGTCGCCGGAGACGATCGCAAAACCGGTGATGCCGGCGTCGCGCACGACATCGAATATCTCGGCGCGTTCGTGATACGCGCCGCCCCAGTCGCTGGTGGCCATGACCGCAAACCCCGCGCCCGGCCACTGACCCAGCGCCGCCGGGAGATTTTGCGGGTCGACGCGCCAGTCGGGGGTGCCCAGCGAATTGCCCCAGATCTTCCAGGTAGCCGTCGCGCCCTTCAAACGCTCGAGGAACCAGGCCTTCTGCGTTGCTCCCAGCATCGTCTGCGCGGGTTCGCCCGCGCGATAATTGGCCACGCTGTTGTCGCCGAACGACAACTTCGCCGGCGGGTGGCCGTTGGCGAATTCGCGGCCACCGTCGAGCTGCATTGCCAGTTCCTCGGGAACCCAACCCAGCGCGTCGCCTTTGAACAGCGCACGCACTCCGTCGTGCGAAGCGGGGTCGCGCGAGCGAAAGCTGTGCTGGTCGGTGATGATCAGGTCGATATGCCGGCCCCAACGCAGCGCACGATAGGCGATCAGGCTGTCGATGGCGGCGAGGTTGTTGGCTTCCAGTCCCAGGCCATGGTCATCAAAATCCGTCACCGGCGTATCGACCACGTCGGGCGCGTCGAATGCTTCCAGGCTTCGGCCCGGCGGCGATACGCGGGCCGGCTGGTATTCGAACCAGGCCTGGTTCGCCGCCACCTTGAGCGTCTGCGCGGGAACCAGGCCCTCGTCGAATTCCTGGATGGACTGCCAGCCGCGCCAGGAAAATTCATGGTTGTCCCAGATCGCGACGAACGGCCAGCGTGCGCGCGCATCCTGCAAGTCAGGATCCTGCAGGTAGGCGTGATAGAGCACGCGGTAGTCGTCCAGCGATGCGGGAACCCAGAAGCGGTTCCCGGCGACCGTCTTTCCATGCGGAAAGCGCACCGGAAATGTGATGATGCGGTCGTAGCGATGACCGTCCCTGACCTGATCCGGATACTGCACCACCTCATAGACGAAGTCGCCCAGGTGGAGCACGAAGCCGAGGCGGTCTTCCTGCGCGGCGCGTTCGTCCTCCCAGATCATTCTCCGGTAGGCGTTGAGCGCGCCTTCGCAGACATCCTGGCAGCTGACAAACGCGAATCGCGCGGGCCGCGGATCATCATGCGATGGCGCCGTCAACGTGCGCCCGATCCGACTGCCGTTGCCCGCCTCGTCAGTGAAGCGATACCAGTATTCGCGCGCCGGTTGCAGGCCCGCGACCAGCACGCGACAAGTCCAGTCCGACTCGGCCAGCACCCGCACCGTAGTCGTGGCGACGACGCGCGTAAACGCTGCATCGTCCGCCACTTCAACCAGCAAGACGCCGTTCCCACGCCCGTCAGCATACGGACGTCGCGTCCACAGCAGCACGCTCTGGTCGTCGGGATCGCCCGACGCGACACCCTGCGGATAGAGATCACGACGCTCCCGCCAGCCGCTCGACGACGGCCGTACCGGCACGCAGCCGACAGCGAGGGCCGCGCCCAATGCCGCGGACAGTTTCAGGAATGCACGGCGGTTCATGGTTGGCATGTCGCTCCTTCCCCTTGAACGAATCGGATGCTCGAGGCGCGCCAAAATTAGACGCAACCACATCCCGAGGAGCGTGCCGAAAGTACTGCGGAGCAACCCGGGGTGAGCGGCCGATCCGCTCCTTTGCCGTCGGGTCGGGCCATGCCGCCCGACGGACTCACGCGAGCCACCTCGCGCACGGCGCGCCACAGGATTCGAGAGGGACACGCGTGCAGGAAGACGAGAGCAGCAGGTGTCAGGTAGACAAGGGGACTGGCGTCGTTCAGTTGCGGAAACAAGGCGTCGGAAATTGCCACGTGACGCTGCTACTTGCCCAAATTATTGCCCCATGCATCCGGGGAAATCGCGTTGCAGCGATCGATGCCCGCCATCACCGGCTTCCAGGCTCCTGGCCCGGATCATCGCCAACTTCGTGAGGATGATTGAATGGTGTTGCGAATGGCAGCCATCCCGTTTGGACTCTCGTTCCTGCTCGGTGCGGAATCGCGGATTCTCGCCGCTGGCGGCGTCGTTCCGAGTGCACGGGTTTTCACGGTCGCAGACGTGCCGTGGATCGTGACGGTCACGGCGATATTCGCGTCATGGGGAATCGGTTGCGTGTGTTGGGGCCTGGGTTGTGACCGACTGGAATGCACATGGTTACGCATGTGCTTCCTCCAGCTCATGCCTTGCCCGGGCCATGTGAACGATGCGTGCCGAAAATCATTCGACCCGGTCCGCCGCAGGCTTTCCGGTATAAGCCACCCCAAGCCGGAACACCGCCCAGAGCAATCCAGCCACCGCGCTTGCGATCAGCGCCCAACCAAAATCGGGCTGAAACAGGATGATCGTGCTGAGGGGAGCCCCATTCAATGTTGGCGCCAGACTGAGAAAGACCCATGCCGCGCCAAGCGTGGTGAGCAACGGGAACCACAGGCTGAAGATGCCGAACAAGCCCGATCTGGACTTGGCGCGAAGCCTGACGCGGAAGCGCCATGCCCAAACCATGCTCAGCGCGTAGATGACAGGCAGAACCACCACACCGATGAACCAGGCCTTCAGTGCCCATCCGGACCCTTCGTTCTCGTACGGCAACCCAAGCGCTCTGGCGGTAATGCCATCAAGCAGCGGAGCGGTTTGTGCAAAACCCAGTCCGCTTCCCGCGTTGACCAGTACGACCACGGCTTTCTTCTCGGCCGGCAGCATCGTCGCGCGCGTTTCGAAACCGGGGCTCGTTCCACCGTGCCAGACCTTCCCGCTGCCGGAATCCACAAACCAGCCAAAGCCGTAAAACGGCGACGCCTTGCTGGCGGGACGCATCATCAGCGCCTTGCCGGCTGCACTCAGCACATCGTCCTTGCCATTCATCATCATGCGCAGATAACGCGCAAGATCCCCGGCACTGGCAACAATGCCCCCTTGCGGAGCCGTGGTGCGATCGGTCCGGTGGACGGGCAGCGGTCGTTCGGTGCCAAACCATGGCCGGTGACCGATCGCCATCGAGCGATGGATCTCGCCGTCGGCGACGAAGCTGTGCTGCATGCCGACCGGCTGCAGGATGTGGCTTGCCACGTAGGCCTGGTATTCCTGCCCGCTCACGACTTCGATCAGGCGGCCAAGAATCTGGTAGTTCGTATTGGAGTACTCCCACCTTTCGCCAGGTTTGTAGGCCGGCGTCACCGCTGCCAGTTGCTCAACCCGGCGCGTCAGCGCGTCCTTGCCCCGGGTGGTGACCGCGGGTGAGGTGTTGCCTTGCAGTGTGGAGAAGCCGCTGGTGTGACTTAGCAGCTGCCTGATCGTGATGGCGCCGGCAGGGTGCCCCGCGAAATCGTCAAGATAATGCGAGATCGTGGCATCCAGATCGACCTTGCCTGCTTCGACCAGCTGCATCACGGCGAGCGCCGTAAAACTCTTGGAGATGGATCCGGTCAGGAAGGTCGTATCCGGCGTGACTTTCCTGTCGCCTCCCATCCTGACCACTCCGCGCTCCCCTACGGATGTGATTTGGCCGTCCGTGACGATCGCGTAGGCCAGTCCGGGCATTCCGGAAGCAGACATCTCGCCGTCGATGACATGGTCTACCGAACCTTCAGGGGCACCCGCACGCAAAGCAGCGCTGACGACAAATCCAAGAATCACCAACCATCCGCGCGCCATCAATCCCCCGGGTCCTGTAACAAGTCTTCGACAGCAGATATACCAAGTACCAGACGCCGGTAAAAGTGAAGTTAAACGATCTCCGGAAAACCAGCGCGAAAACTGCAGTCTCTTTGTCGCCGCCCCGCCCGCTCCGCGCGGCAACCTCGACTCACTCCGGTAGCGCCTCGCCGGAATGGCACCAGCGATTCAGGGAACCCCCGAGCCGGTCGGCTCTCGCTCGTCATCCCGGCGCAAGCCGGGATCCAGCGACGCCAGGCACGTGAAAATCGAGGACGCTGGATTCCCGCTTTCGCGGGAATGACGTACTGACAGGACTTGTTCAGACCTTCCTCTCAGGGAACCCCCGAACCAGTCGGCTCTCGCTCGTCATCCCGGCGCATGCCGGGATCGAGCGACGCCAGGCACGTGAAAATCGAGGACGCTGGATTCCCGCTTTCGCGGGAATGACGTAGTGGCAGGACTTGTTCAGACCTTCCTCTCAGGGAACCCCCGAGCCAGTCGGCTCTCGCTCGTCAACCCGGCGCAAGCCGGGATCCAGCGACTCCAGGCCCGTGAAAATCGAGGACGCTGGATTCCCGCCTTCGCGGGAATGACGTAGTGGCAGGACTTGTAAGACCTTCCTCTCAGGGAACCACCGAACCAGTCGGCTCTCGCTCGTCATCCCGGCGCAAGCCGGGATCCAGCGACTCCAGGCCCGTGAAAATCAAGGACGCTGGATTCCCGCTTTCGCGGGAATGACGTAGTGGCAGGACTTGTTAAGACCTTCCGGAATCACCGAACCAGTCGGCTCTCGCTCGTCATCCCAGCGAAAGCTGGGATCCAGCGACTCCAAGCCAATGAAAATCAAGGACGCTGGATTCCCGCCTTCGCGGGAATGACGTACTGGCAGGACTTGTTCAGTCCTTCCTCAGGTGCCTGGCATGAAAGCGCAGGTGCTCCTCGATGAAGCTGGCGATGAAGAAGTAGCTGTGGTCATAGCCTTCATGGCGGTTGAGCACCAGCGGATACCCGCTGGTCCTGGCGGCGGCCAGCAGCGCCTCGGGCTTGAGCTGTTCGGCCAGGAACTCGTCGGCCTCACCCTGATCGACCAGAGCCGGCACGAACTGGCTGGCACGGCGCATCAGCAGGCTGGCGTCGTAGTCCGCCCAGCTGTCGGTGTTTTTTCCCAGATAAGCAGACAGCGCCTTCTTGCCCCACGGACTATTGACCGGGTTGCTGATCGGGCTGAAGGCCGACACCGATTTGAACCGCTCCGGATTGCGCAGCGCCAGCACCAGCGCGCCGTGGCCACCCATGGAGTGACCGGAGATCGAGCGCTCCTTGTTGACCGGGAAGGTGGACTCGATCAGTTGCGGCAACTCATCCAGCACGTAGTCGTACATCCGGTAGTGCTCGCTCCACGGACGTTGCGTGGCATTCACGTAGAAGCCGGCGCCCTGGCCCAGGTCGTAACCGTCGGCATCCGCCACCGCGTCGCCGCGGGGGCTGGTGTCCGGGGCCACGATCGCGATGCCGAGCTCGGCGGCGATGCGTTGGGCACCAGCCTTGTGCATGAAGTTCTCGTCGGTGCAGGTCAGGCCCGAGAGCCAGTACAGCACCGGCACCTTGTGCCCGTTGGACGCCTGCGGCGGCAAATAGATGGCAAAGCGCATATCGCAATCGAGGCTGCTCGAAGCGTGCCGGTATTGCTTGTTCCAGCCACCGAACATGCGGTTGCAACTCACATTCTCTATCGTCATCGGATGGTCCTCGTCATCAGGGCGGCCACCCGTTTGGAGTGGCCGCGCCGCCTTATTTGTTGAAATGGATCACGCTGCGGATGCTCTTGCCCGCATGCATCAGCTCGAAGGCTTCGTTGATCTGGTCCAGCCCCATGGTGTGGGTGATGAAGTCGTCGAGATTGAATTCACCCTGCATGTAGCGGTCGACGATGCCGGGCAGCTCCGAGCGGCCCTTGACGCCGCCGAACGCCGAACCACGCCAGACGCGACCGGTCACCAATTGGAACGGGCGGGTCGAGATCTCCTGGCCGGCACCGGCCACGCCGATGATCACCGACTCACCCCAGCCCTTGTGGCAGCACTCGAGCGCGGAGCGCATCACGTTGACGTTGCCGATGCACTCGAACGAGTAATCCACGCCGCCGTCGGTCAACGCGACGATCATCTCCTGGATCGGCTTGTCGTAGTCCTTCGGGTTGATGCAATCGGTGGCACCCAGCTTGCGCGCCAGCTCGAACTTGCACTCGTTGATGTCGATCGCGATGATGCGGCCGGCCTTGGCCATGGTGGCGCCGATGATCGCCGACAAGCCGATGCCACCCAGCCCGAAGATGGCGACGCTGGCACCCTCCTCGACCTTGGCGGTGTTCATCACCGCGCCCATGCCGGTGGTCACGCCACAACCCAGCAGGCAGACCTCTTCCAGCGGCGCCTCCTGGTTGACCTTGGCCAGCGCGATTTCCGGCAGCACCGTGTACTCGGAGAACGTCGAACAGCCCATGTAGTGGAATATCGGCTTGCCATCCTTGAAGAAACGGGTGGTGCCGTCCGGCATCAGTCCCTTGCCCTGCGTCTCGCGAATCTTCTGGCACAGGTTGGTCTTGCCAGACCTGCAGAATTTGCACTCGCCACATTCCGGCGTGTACAGCGGGATCACGTGGTCGCCCACTTTGACGCTGGTGACGCCTGCACCGACCGACTCCACGATGCCGCCACCCTCGTGGCCGAGGATGACCGGGAAAATGCCTTCCGGATCAGCGCCGGACAAGGTGAACGCATCGGTATGGCAGACGCCCGTGGCGATGATGCGGATCCGCACCTCGCCGGCTTGCGGCGGCATCACATCCACTTCCTCGATGGACAGTGCCTGGTTGGGACCCCATGCAATGGCGGCCCGGGATTTGATGATCTGGGACATGTTTATCCTCGGTGGGTTGCGCGATTCGAGAAACCTGGAGGGGCCGCGTCGTGAGGTGCGTGGTGCGCGGCGCGGAAGGACGGCGTGGCGCTCACGGTGAAGCCGGATCGTGACGCTGACACGTGGAGCTCAGGCCATGGGAGCCAGTGATCGACCGCATGAAATCGGTCATGTCGTGGGCTCCAGAAAGCCGGTGGCAGGGCATTGGCGTCCGTTCGCGCCGTGATTGAGTGGCGCCGTGACACTATTGTATTGATTACACACAAACCTATAATCACATCATTGGACAAAGCACTTTTACCCTGTAGTAACAATACGAGCGCGCTGACCTGCGCGTTCCGACGGCATGTCGAGCACCAGGGCTGACCATGTTTGGATGGGAAGGTGTCACCGAATTCGTGGCCGTCGCCGAGACGGAGAGTTTCACGCAGGCGGCGAAGCGGCTGGGGATTTCCACCGCCCAGGTCAGCCGGCAGGTCAGCGCGCTGGAGGCCCGGCTGGGCACCAAGCTGTTCCACCGAACCACCCGCAAGGTCTCGGTGACGGAAACCGGGCAGATCTATTTCCAGCATTGCCGCCAGGTGCTCGACGCACTGGCGGAAGCCGAACGCACGGTCACCAATTTTCAATCGGCCCCGCGCGGCAAGTTGCGGATCACCGCACCGGTGATTTATGGCGAAAAAGCCATCGCGCCACTGGTCAATGATCTCGTGCTGCAGTATCCGGAGCTCGACGTGCAGTTGAACCTGACCAACCGCACGCTGGACCTGGTGGCCGAGGGTTACGACCTGGCCGTGCGCATGGGCACGCTGGAGAGCTCCACCTTGATGGCCCGGCGGCTCGCCTCACGAACCCAGTACGTGTGTGCGTCACCCCGGTACCTGGCAAACCGCGGCACCCCGCATTCCCTGTCCGAGCTGGAAAATCACAACTGCCTGCGAGGCAGCCAGGACCATTGGCGCTTCCAGGAAAACCACAAGGCCCGAAGCCTCAGGATCAAGGGCAACATCAGTTGCGGCAGCGGCTGGGCCTTGCTCGACGCGGCCCTGAAAGGCGTGGGTATCGTGCAGCTGCCGGACTACTACGTGCAGCCGCACCTGGACTCGGGGCAGCTGATCGCCCTGTTGACGCAGTACCAGCAGCCCGAGGAAGGCATCTGGGCGGTCTACCCGCACAACCGCCACCTGTCGCCCAAAGTGCGCCAGTTGCTCGACCACCTGGCACAAGGCCTCGCGGAACGGGGTCGGGTCCACTTCGGCCAAACAGCAACGAAAATGGTTGAACAGGCGAGTACATTCCCTGGCGTCTGAAGCTTGCGTGAGCCCAAGGCTGGCCGCAGTCAGCGCATTTCTTGTTGGGGATCGTGACCGACGGAATGAGAGTCCTGCCGTTGCATTTGATGCCGTTGTCTTCCTGCGCCCAGACCTGACCCAGGCTAGGCCCGGCCCCGCTGAACGCCCGACTGGGAAGATGGCCGGAAGGACCTCTTGACCACGCCAGCCGCAGGCGAGCGATTCAGACCACCAAGCACATAGCCGGCGACGCCGCTGAGAATACCGGTGATTCCGTTGGAATCGAGTATGCCGAGCAAACCAAGCACGGTCGCCGAGCCGATGACGAACATCACCGTCAGCAGATGCAGCATCTGCAACCGCTCGAACATCTGGAAAAACTCTTTCGTGCCGTCCTGCCCGGCCCGCCAAAGGGCAATCGCCCCCACCAGCGAAAACCCGGTCACCAGAATGGCCACCACGACCACGCTGAACTTGATCAGGTCCAGAACGCTTTGAATCGGAATGCTGCCTGTTGGCGCGATGCTCATGGACTTCTCCCCATCTTGATATCTGGCGTCGAAGACTCACCGCTTTCAGCCGAATCCATCCGACAACAACGGCCCGGCGAAAAGCGGCCCCGATGCTACGCGCATGGCGACGGAAGTGCGCACACGCCAGACATGCCGCTGAGCCATTGGGCGCTGCCGCAAGCTGCGTCGGATCCTTCAAGATCAGTCGCTCCCGCAGGCCCGGCAAATCTCGGGAAACGTCATTCTCCCCCGGTGATTTTCTTCGCCCGGTGCGCGCCATCGGCGCCGCGGGTCAGATGCAAGCAGGTCCTGCAGCCTTTCACGCTGCCCGTCCTCGTCGGTGCCGGCGCGCTGTGGCTTCCCCCTGTTTTCTCGGTAACGGTGCGCAGCGACCCAGGGACCGGTACGCTGCTCCTGCATACCCAGCGGCCGCCGCGTTTCGCACCGGACATTCCGCGCCAACCAGAGAGCACGCCATGAAGCCTCCACATCTTGCAATCACCCTGGCGATCGTTGCTGCCTTGCTGCTGTTGGTCGCCGGGCCAGGCACCCGCCTGGCCCTGTGGGACTTCGGCACCGGCTTCAGCCTGATGCGCTGGGCCACGTACATCGGGCTCGCCGCTGCCGCAAGCGCCTTGGTCATGTTGCTGCTGCCGCGATTGCGCCGAGGCCATGGCCGCATGCTCGGCATCGCGCTGGTGCTCGGCGCGGGTGTGGCATTCGTGCCATGGAACAATCTGCGCCTGGCGAAAACCGTGCCGCCAATCCATGACATCAGCACGGACACCACGCACCCGCCAGCGTTCGTGGCAATCCTTCCTCTGCGCGCCAACGCCCCCAACCCGGCGACCTACGGCGGGCCGCCCGTGGCAACGCAGCAGGCGCAGGCGTACCCGGATATCCTCCCGTACATCACCACGGAAGCGCCGCCCCAGGCCTTCAACCGAGCGTTGCAGACAGCACATGCCATGGGCTGGCAGATCGTGGCGAGCGATCCATCCACGGGTCGCATCGAAGCCACCGACACCACGCCATGGTTCGGTTTCAAGGACGACGTGGTGATCCGTGTGGCCCCCGCCGCCGACGGCAGCCGCATCGACGTGCGTTCCGTGTCGCGTGTGGGCAAAAGCGATGTGGGCACCAATGCACGGCGTATCCGGGCCTATCTGCAGCAGCTGAAGCATGGATGATCGGTCATGCGCATGCAGGAGCCTCGCTGGCACGACGAAGACCGCCGGCACTGAATTCCTGCCTTGGCAGAAATGACGGAACTGCGGGGCTTTGCGCTTGAGTGAGTGCCATTCATTCCCGGCACCCTTTTGCCATACCGTCGCCCGACACGCTGGTGGGTTCAACACGCTGCAGCAACGACCCACCTATCCGCTGCTGCACGATGGCGGGATACTCACCCGCAACACCGCAACGCCACGCATTCTTCGCCCAGACACGTCAGGAGAATTGAATCATGCTGCGAATGGCAGCTATTCCGTTTGGCATCTTGTTCGTGCTCGGGGCTGCGCTGCTGGTTTTCGCAGCCTGTGGGCTGGTTCCAGGCACGCACCGCTTTACTGCCGGGGATTGGCCATGGGTCGCGACCGTGACGGCGATCTTTGCCGCATTCGGGATCGGCTGCGTGTTGTGGGGATTGGGGTTTGATGCAATAGCGACAATATCGATCCGCTGCAGCGTTGCAATCGTCGCTGCCGGGTTCATTCTGGCGCTGAACTGGGTTGCATTCGGACCGGGCATCAGGCAATTCGAGATTTCCGCGGCGCCGCTAGGTGGTTCCGTCCCGATGGACGCTGCCACCAATGCATTGGCAGGGCGGACGGTTTTCGGAATCTTTGCGGTAGTGCTTGACCTGATCGTGCTTTCAGTGGGCGCTTCGTGGGCCATGTACTGGTCGAACAGACGCAAGAGCTCATCACCGACAACTCATGCTGACAAGTAATGTTATCGGTGCGGCCTGGCCAGGCCGATCCTCCGGCCATGGCCGGACAACCACGACGCGACTTGCCCGGCATTCGGCAACACGTGGTTCAGCGCGGCAACAACCGCCCGCCCTGCTTTCTCGATGACCCCGATCGACGACGTTACCTGACGCTACTGAGGGAAGCGATTCTCAAATAGGGGGGCTCGCAGATTCAAACGACTGTAAATGAACCCGACCACGCTTCTGCATGCCACTTTTGCTAATTGGCCACGTCCCCTTTGTTTGATCGAAACATGGCGGCCTACCGCGCAACCATTCAATCGACTACAAGTGAACGTCACCCTTTTTCGTAGCGTTCCTCGATGGCGGTCATGATCCTGCGGCGCTGCGGCGTGGGCATCGGCTTGCCGTTGGCATCGCCCATGAACTTACACATCTTGGGGTTGATGACGCGCACCGTTGGTGACGGCACGGAACATGTCACGTACCAGCCCGGGAGAGCCAGGACAGGTTCAACAGGCACCCGCTCTCCGGTCTTGCGATACAGGTAGTCGCTCAGCCAACGAGTCTGAGCGCGCGTCTGGTCAAGCATCTTCACGTCACGGAAGTCCGGAAACTCCAGCACTTCGCCATCGAATCTGACAGCCGCACTCTTCTTTCCGGGCGCTGCGGGTTTTCGCCTCGACTTGGTCTCGATCATGAAAACGGCGCTAGGCCCCACCACGATGTGATCAAGGTTGAACTTGCCAGCGGGAAAGTCGTGATAGATCGCGCAGCCACGCGACGTGAGCGAAGCAAGCGCTTGAGCGGTTGCGCGTTCCGCTGCAAGGCCATCGAGATACTTGCGTCGCCTGCGCAGAATCCTCGCCGCCGACCATGCGCTCCAGCCCGCTACCGCAAAAACGATGACCAGCGAAGTCGCTTCCGCAATTCCAAAGCGGAAGAATTGCCTGTCAACCCGTTGAAGCGCCCACATCGCGAGCATCATCGGACCGACAACGACGGCGAGAAGAAGCCGTTCGCCGCCGACCTCCATCAAGCGATAGGCTTCGCGCTGCGCCTGTTCGCCGGGAAGATTCAGCAGCTCCTCGGTCAGCGGGGACCGCCTCAGATCACATCGGCGCTGCCACCATACCCACACGACAACGAGAAAAATTGGCAACATGCCGAGCGCGAACGCAACGGCAACAAGCAGCAATGGAACCAATCCCTGCATCACGTCCCCTCGTCAAAACCTGTCCCTGCCACCCTTGCCTCAAATCAAACACCACCCAAGCCTGCCAACCATCCACCCCGTCGCTCCAGGCTACGCTCCCGCCGGATTAGCCCAGTGCGACTCAGCCTGAAAGGGGCTCTTACCCGATTAGCCTCGAATCACGATTACAAACCAGCGCGAGGTGTCGCGACCGAGGATGCGCTTCGTCGCCCGCCGCGAGCCGCCACCGCCCCGGCGAGGACCATCATGATCGGTGCGCCGTAGACGAAAATGTTCACGAATAACATCAGGTCCGAGAATGGCTCCCCGAAGTGCGTGAGCGACAGTGCCAGCCCCCAAATCAAAAGCATGCCAAGCAATGCGAGCAGTGTGTAGCGCAGACCAAAAAAGGCGGCGGGTGCGTACCGGAGCGTGCGCCCGAGGATTGCCCAGGTCACGAGTCCAGCAAGGAACGACAATACGACCGAATCGGCCATCTGCAAACCAATGATGGCGAAACTGCTACCAACGGAGGAGCCGTGCGGTGGATGCATGGACTGATACCATCGAGCCAGAACAATCAACAGCACCGAAAGCACAGCCTGCACGCGCGCGAACATCCAGATCCTTGTGCCGTTCTGCGTCATCGAGCCACCTTCTTGACTAGTGATCACCGATTCTCTCGGATACACGGCCCGGCGTCCAGAAACAGCCTCTTCCAATCGAAACAGGGGTCCGAACCAGGGGTCAAATTCGACTTTACGAGAGCATCTTCTCGCCGAAAGTGCACACTGACCCCTGTCTCGCCGCAGCTGTCACGTCGCGCAGGGCCGGCGAAAATCGGACGCCCGCGCAAAAAACTCAAGAGTGGTACGCGGAAAGTGCATTCTGGCCCCTGTTTCTACCCCTGTTTCTGGCCACCCCTGATTCGGAGAGATGCAATATGGGCATCATAAAAATGGTCTCCTGTACTCAATGTGGCTATGAGTCGGATCAATTGCATATCGGCTCAGGCATGCTCGGATCTGGTCCACAAGAAATATTGGTGTGCACTCATTGCGAACTTTTGTTCTCGGGTACAGCGGGGGCTCGCCGCGAGCGCTCGTCATTGCTCGCGCTAGGCAATAGCCACTGCCAGTGCCCACGTTGCGACACCGAGTGTTCTCCGGCACAAACCTACTCGCCGCCACAGACCAGGAGGCTGCTGGGGCTAGTACGGACGACAGCCGCGGAATCTCGCATTCAGTGCCCCAAGTGTGGCTCTCCTAATACCCAAAGCAACATAATTGGCTTATGGGATTAATTTCGGAAAGGGCGTCAGGGACAATTTCCGCGCAAAGGATGAGGATTAATTGGCCACGTTTCCTTTATTGCCCGAGTCACGCCGAAGCCGATGGCGCGGGGATCTAACTTCCTCCGTCCCGGTTTCCCTTGCGAGCGGATCTTCTCACCGAAAGTGCACACTGACCTCTGTTTCGCGACCCCTGTTTCGCGATCCCACTTGCGATGCATCGGGCACACCATGGGCTTTCCGTGGAACGCCGAGGGATTCGGGCTGCACAAAAGCGCCTGGTCATGGCGAAACTCCTTGCGGGTTGCGCGCAACACTTTCGATGCCTGAGTCATCCGGCTTCAACCCGCACGCCGCTGACATGCAAGCGTGCCGTCACTGCACCTTCGCAGGCCTCGACCTTCCGGCCGCGCGGGCGAGCATCACCAGTTCGCCCACGTCGCTGAACACGTGCGTGGGATGTCCGCGCCTGAGGGACCGCGCCGTGGCGTACCCCCAGGCAACGGCGCCGAAGTCCACACCGGCCGCGTGCGCCGCCTCGGCATCCGTGATCTGGTCACCAACATACAGCGCACGCCACGGCGACGTGCCGGTAGCGTCGAGCACACGCGCGATCCGCTTGGCCTTGCCAAAAATCGACACGCCGCACTCGGTGTGCGCGAAGCGCCGCCAATGCACTGCTCCCAGTATCCGCCGGCAATTGTCCTCGGCATTGGACGAGACCAGCGCGAGCAGTACACCGCTTGCATGCAACGCCTGCAGGGCTTCGCCAACACCATCGAACAGCTGCACGTCAGCATCACGCATCAGCTTCATGAAACTCCGGGCGACAAAGGGCAGCTTCCATCGCGGAAGTCGCGCATGGTGCATCAATTCGCGTGGGGAATGGCCTCGCAAGGCCTCGATCTCGTCCGCTTCCAGGCGGCGGAAACCGTGCCGGTCCGCCAGAAGGTTATGCACGCTGACGAAGAACGGAAACGAATCCGCCAGCGTGCCATCCAGGTCGAAAATGATTAGGTCATGATTCATGACTGCATCCCACCGGCGGCGTGCACATCGCACGCCGCCGGATTGGATATCACGCCGCATCATCGCAGCGGCAGGGACGACCGTCCGCGCAGCCGCAAGCGCAGGCAACCGGTGCAGCCTGGCAGCCGCAGGTACAGGTCACGCCCGCGCAGGTCGTGCATTCGCAAGCCATGGTGTTGAATGTATTCATTGGATATCTCCTGGTGGATGAGGTTACGGACGTCGATCCGTGGAGCCATTTTCGCGGTCCTCACTGGCGCGCGCTTGAATCAAACGGCTAATCTTCACCCACTTGGTCACCGCTGAAACTGCCATGTCAGCAGCCCCTGATTTCGTCGACCCCGCACCTCACCGAAGCGTCATCGGGATTGGCCGCGTGGCCATGTGGAAAGGCGGCAGTGTCTGGATCGGTCGCAACACCGGCCAGGCGCAGGCGCACTGCCACCACGCGATCCAGATCACGCTCACGGCGACAGGAACCTTCCGGATCCGCGGCGACGCAGGAGATGTCTGGCGAAAGACCTCAGCGGCGCTGGTCATGCCCGATCGCTGGCACGTTTTCGACGGTTGCGGTCACACTGTCGCGATTGTCTTCGTTGAACCGGAAACCGCAGCCGGCCGGACGCTGATCGAACGCCACGGCCAGCAAGACATCAGCCTCTTGCGCAATGACGCTCTCGCATCACCGGCTGCCGCGCTCCTTGACGTGTTCGACGCGCGAGGTACGGAACGCGCACTGATCGACGCGGCGCAACGCCTCGTCGAACACCTCGCCCGGGTACCGGTAGCGCAGGAAACCGTCGACCGGCGCATCGCTGTCGTGATCGACCGCATACGCGGGCACCCTGGCGAGGCGCTCACGCTGGCCCAGGCGGCCACCATGGCTCACCTGTCCCCAAGCCGCTTTCGCCATCTTTTTGTCGCCCAGACGGGCATTTCCTTTCGCGCCTACCTGCTGTGGGCACGTGTCGGCTTCGCCGTTGCCCGGGGCATGACAGGCGGTTCGTGGACGGAGGCGGCGCAGCAGGCCGGCTTTGCCGATTCAGCCCATCTCAGCCGCACCTGCCGTCGCATGTTCGGCATTGCACCAACGATGCTGGTGCCGGAAAAAGACTGACTGAGGCAGGCCCGCGCAATCGCAAAGCGGCTGCCTGAGGGAAGCGACCTCCGGCCGCCAAGACGGCCGCTGGTGACCGCCGGCGCGATCCAAAACCGGGGTCGAAAAGGTGAAAAAAGGGGACG
The DNA here is from genome assembly GCF_055809185.1 of Rhodanobacter sp. G2-10. Lineage (NCBI taxonomy): Bacteria > Pseudomonadati > Pseudomonadota > Gammaproteobacteria > Lysobacterales > Rhodanobacteraceae > Rhodanobacter > Rhodanobacter sp. G2-10. The sequence continues at coordinate 2,345,944 of NZ_CM147900.1, forward strand.
TGGCCAATTAGCCCTTGTTTCGTTAGAGCTTGGTCTTGCCAGTCAGCGCCATCTCTCGCTCAACAATTGGCCACACCGGGCACAACGCCTCTACCGCCTCCATCAACTCTACCCAGTCCGACAAATCACCCTTCCCCAACTGGACAATGTCGAGAACACGCCCCCCAGCAAGCGGCTCTCGCATACCCTCAGCGATCTTCGGCAGCGATTTCGTCGAGTATCCCATCCAGCATCTCCGCACGATCAAACATCACGAAATATTCTCGCACTTCGGCCATGTTGAGCCGGTCGCGCTGCGCACGCAACAGCGCCTGGATATCCTCGATGTCTCGCAGGCGGGAAGGATTGTTGACCAGCGCCTGCAGCTTGAACCCGATCAGGCCTTCCGCACTGATCACGCGCAATGTCCCCATGACGGTTTCACGCTCGATGGCTTCGCTCAGCAATCGTCGCGCGATGGGTCGATGGGCGTAGAGCAGATCCAGCCCTTCGTCATCACGGAGATAGTTGGCGGCATCCTCGCTGCGGTGAACGCAACGATAGCCGAGCGCCAGCAGAATTTCGTGCAACCGCTCCGCGTCATCTGCGTCGGCGAGAAAGTCGACGTTGCGCGTGGCACGAACCACTTGGTGCGCGGCCAGCGCCAAGCCCCCGATCAGCGCAGGGCTGGTCTTGCAGCCGACAAAGGCCGCGACAGCTTGCTTGATCTGATCAACCAGACGAGACATGGGCGCTCAAGCAAAGGACAGGCCCAGCTTTGTAACACATGTTTGGCCCTTGCCCGCGAAACGGGGGCGCAGCATAAAGTGCGCAAAAGAGGCGAGGACAATCAAGCTCATGCCTACCGCTGACGGGCGCACCCACAGCACAGTCACCGTCAAAGGGGTAGGTCCAGCATAATTGCAGTCGAGCTTCTAACCAGCCCGGCGGACGATGCGTCCGACCGTGGTGAAGTGAACGCCGAAGTAGGCCGCAATCTGTGTGTAGCTGTACTCACCGGTCGCCCACGCCGCCCGCATGGCGCTGTCGCGATCCGGGTAGGCTTTCGCAATCGCCTTCAATGGTGGCGCCGGCGGCCGCCGCTGAGCGCGAGGAATGTTGACGTCGTCCGGTCGCTGTTCGGCCTTCTGGTGCGCGCCGGAGACAAAGGCATCGTCCCCGAGGAATACCTGGCGATTCAAATGCTTCCAGATCGACTCGCCTTCTATCCCCTCATGCACAAACTTCTCGTACGCCGCTACGGCTCGCGCGCGGCGCGTTCCAAACTGCGCAAGGAGGCCGTCGGTCTCCAGCCACACCGGTGCACAGGCCTCACCGGTGACCGCTCGATAGCTGCTCCACGGCCACTTGGCGGGTGAGTCCACCATGTACGCGCGCACCGGATTCAACACAACGTAACGCGTCAATTCCAGCAGATAACTGTCGGCATCGACCAGGATTGCCTTATAGCGTCCCTGGAACAGGTGACCCGTGCGGTGGTGGCGACGGTTGCTCCATTGCGTGAACACGCCATGGAGCTGGCGCATACCTTTCGACAAATTCCCGTCCCGCGTCGCGATCACCAGGTGGTAGTGATTGCTCATCAGGCAGTACGCATGGCAACACCAGTTGAACTGCCCAACCACCTCACCAAGCACCTCCAGAAAGTGCTCGCGGTCTACGTCATCCTCATAAATTGCCTCACGGCGATCTCCACGCGCCGTCACGTGATAAAGCGCACCACCGAATTCAAGGCGAACAGGTCGGGCCATGCGATTGAGCCTACTCCGGCAGATGCTACGATGCTAGACCTGACCCCGGGCTCGATTGGCCACGTCCCCTTTATTCGGTGCTCCTGTGCTCCTGTGCTCCTGTGCTCCTGTGCTCCTGCATGCTCCTGTGCTCCTGTGCTCCTGTGACCCCATGCTCCTGCATGCTCCTGTGCTCCTGGACACCTTTTTCCTGTTTTCTTTTGCGTTATATCCCAACTACCCAGTTCACGATCTTGTCTTTGTACGGAATTACGAATGCGTCTATAGGCGCCGGCCCATGATCAAGATCGGTAAGTGCGAGACAAATCGCCAAATCACCATACGCGATATCAATAACGAGATCAGACACCGTCCGAAACAACTCGGCTTCATCAACTTTAGTGTCTAAGCAACCTGTCAAATTTCTAGCGAGATCATGAGCGACCAAATTTCGCGCCTTTCTCGCATCATGAAGTATAACTAGTACCTTTTTCGAAAGTGGGAGAGAATTAATGTTATCAACAAGACGCTCGTCTTTCTCGGCGACCTTCAAAGCGAACTCGGCGTATTCCGCTTCCCCAATCAAGCCGCTTACAACTAAACCCTCCCTCAATTGTAAGAATACCGCAGCCTTCTCACACATTGAATCAAATCGCGTCGCCAGTATCAGGGCCCTGCCGAGAACCGCATGGATTCGATCAGTGTTTTCTGTTCGTTCGAAATCTGTAATGAAGATATCAGGATTCACGCCCAGCTCCTTGCACATGACGTTAATGGTTAGACAGAAACAAAGCGTCAGCGACATTTATCTTCTACAAAATAATATCTCTGACCCCTTTGTCATCTTTTTTTTGTGGACAATAATGTCTCTGACCCCTTTTGTGACATGAATTCGTGGGCAAACCTCACGCTCTGACCCGGTTAGCTCTCCGGCTCCCCGTCTTTGTTGCCTTTTGTTACCGCGCGGCTCCGGCAACGCGTGCGCTGACAAACGCCTCGAATTCTGGCATAGACAGACTCACTGTCCGGTTTCCTTGACGAACGAATACCTCGAACGCGCCTCGGCCAGACCTTTTCAAATACGCAACGCTCCTCGTTGCAGACACTTGAACTCTGACAATCGTCACACCGTTTAACTGAAAGTATCGATTCCGGACAAAGTTGTTTGCGGTGGTTCCATCAAGAAAGTTAGCCTTCACTTTATCCCGGAAAAATAACTCCCACCCATCAATATCAGCTTTTGCGCCAAGAAATTCAAAGTCGTACGCTATACCAATACACTTTGACGCATCGTCAACGCCAATGTAAACAACGCCACCATCCGCATTCATGAAACCTGCGACGGTCTTTAAGGTACTGTCCAGGACAGCCTCTGAGCGAAGATCTGCCCGCTTCTGAAAGTGACCCGTTTGTGCGCGCTGATGATCGAAAAGCAACGACGATTTAAATTCGACCGTCGCGCTTTCACCCTCAGATAGCTCGAATTTCACCTTCTCTTCGTCAACATCAACTGAGTCACAACACACAAGACGAGGTGATTCGAAACTACCGAAAGGCAACGCGGGCACTAGCAATAGGCCGAACTCATCGAGTCTCTTTTGGATCGCAGCGGATGTATCAAATGGATGCGCCTCCAGCGGGAGCCCCAAAAGCAATGCGAGATCGGATAGCGAAGCTTCGCACCCCCGCCCGTAAGCAGCAGCCATAAAACCTGCCAAGGTGGTAGGAACCGGCATTGCTTGACTTACCTAATCGATATATTGCACAAGGAAATGAGCCTGTCCGCAATTAAAGCGGCTCTTTTCTCCCAAAAAAGACCCGGGCTTGGCTGGGATGCCGTAAGGGCGTCGTAACAGGCCCGATCAATAAAAAGCTCATCCAATCTCGGACCTGCGTTCTGGTAGCTGATATCAGCGTCCGTAAGTGCACGCCCTGGAAGTCGTGCCTTCCATCTTTGATTAGAATCACGGCAAAGTGGCATCAAATTCGATATAGAATTTACATAGTCCTTTCCTGCCAGTGAAGGATCCAGAACAGCTGCGAGGTCACCGTGTCTATTGTCTTTGCACCACTGCTTGGGATAGATGTGGTGCAACTCCAGCGCCGACTCACTCGGATACGTCAGGTCAATATTTGGATCTAGGAGGTCTCGGCGCACACTCGTCAGAAGAGGCAGAGTCAGAGCGCGCAAGCGAGCACCGCTGGGCCGCCCATCTGTAAGCGCTTCAATGAGCTGTTCACGTGTAGGCATAATTCCTGTCATATAAGTTGATAACCAATTATCAGACTCGATAGCCCATCTATTCGAAGAATCGAATTCCTTGCGCTGCAAGAGCTGACTCATCAATTCGCGAAGATCGGTGCCTAGCTGACTAAGGAAGCCTTGATCGTACCTGCCAAGCAACGCGTTCCTCCAGTAGAAGGCGCGGAATATAGCCTCAAGCTCTGCGAGCGACCATTGCTGTCTATATCCAGCGTCGACCAACATAAACCACCTAACCGCAACGTATATTGCGGCCGTGACTGGATAAGGGGATTGCCAATATGGAAAATTCCCATTAGCTACGCAGCGTTGAAATCCATCAAGAAACTCAGCGACTCGGTCGGTGTTATTTGAAATTTCGATCCAATGCTCCGAAGGCGTAGCTAGCAGGTCACCGGCCTTCACAGAGTTTACAGTTGCAATATTTCGCCTTCCGACCTTACGGGGGTGAGGCTTTTCCTCGCCTCTCGCGATGTAACACGCAGTAACTACCTGGGCTATGAGCTCGGGACGATTGGCGCGGTCCGACCAACCGACTGCACCCCTAAGCTGACCTAACTCATCTATCCAGTCCCTCAAGGAAAGCGGCTGAAGGCCATCGCGCGACGTGTCCGTGTAAAGCCAGCTATGAATCAAGTCGACGGTTGAAACTTTGGTTCCGGTGGTATTCAAAGTTTCGAATATCTCACATATTTCTCCAAGACTATAAGTCTGAGGAACAATATAGACTGCCAAAAGGGTTTCGTTGATTCCGCTAAACGCTGATTTTAAAATTTCATCTCGTCTCGCTATTTCGCCTTCAGCAGGCAACACACCGCTTGGGTAGAACTCTGGCTTATATATCGCCTGAAGATATCTCATCCACTGCTGGAAGAGTGGCTCATCCGGAACATAGCTTGCCAACGGGAAGAGACCTTGAGCTATGCAGTTTGCTTCCGTGTCAAGCTGGCGGCTCCGGACCTCAGGATCTTTCAAATAGACAATGCGTTGAAGCGGATCTTCCGCGGCCACGTTTAGGTAGAACCTACCAGAGAACTTGCGTCGCGAGTCTTTCGCCCGGAAACCGCCAAAGGCCATCGCGATGGCAGTGCACCTCTGCCGACCATCAAGTATCGCGAAAACCTTATTCGGCCGGTTACTGGGATCAGAGAATCTGGCAAATCCTGGCGTACCATCGGCATTTGTACGATCAGGAATATTTACTGCATCCAGATCGAGTGCAGTCTCGTCCGGCTGCTCCCATAGAGTAGCCATTCCAATAGGGCGGGCGTCAATTATCGACGTCACAAGATTGACAACGTCTCCCTCAGACCACACGAAATCGCGTTGAAATGACGGAACGAGCCATGCCGATGATCTGAGGCTATCAAGCAGTTTTCCAATGCCAAGCGATTCGATTTTCATCGTAGCCATGATTTTCTACTGATTCCTTGATGTGATTATCTTTCGGATAAGCGAACGGCGTATATGGTGAAAATCGTAGGATCGGCCCAGATTGTTCCTTACTAAAGGTAAGGTTTTGCCCTCCTCACATATTCCTCCGATACTCCCCCCCCACCTCATACAACGCATGCGAAATCTGCCCCAACGAGTTGTACTTGACCGCCTCAATCAACTGCTCAAACACATTCCGCCTCTCCCGCGCCGTCATTTGTAGCACCTTCAAGCTATCCGCAGCCAGCGAGTTCCGAGCCTCCCCATAGCTCCGCACATTAGCAATCTGCACCCCCTTCTCCTCCTCCGTCGACCGAATCAACTCGATCTCCGTCGCAATCTCCCCCGCATGCTCCCTCGGCAAAAAGGTGTTCACGCCAATCAACGGCAACGACCCATCATGCTTCTTGTGCTCGTAATACATCGACTCTTCCTGGATCTTCCCGCGCTGGTACATCGTATCCATCGCGCCAAGCACCCCGCCCCGCTCGCTGATCGCCTCGAACTCCTTGTACACCGCCTCCTCGACCAGGTCGGTCAGCGTGTCGACCACATAACTCCCCTGCCACGGGTTCTCGTTGAAGTTCAGCCCCAGCTCCTTGTTGATGATCATCTGGATCGCCACCGCGCGGCGCACGCTGTCCTCGGTGGGCGTGGTGATCGCCTCGTCGTAGGCGTTGGTGTGCAGCGAGTTGCAGTTGTCGAACAGGGCATACATCGCCTGCAGCGTGGTACGGATGTCGTTGAACTGGATCTCCTGCGCGTGCAGTGAGCGGCCGGACGTCTGGATGTGGTACTTCATCATCTGGCTGCGGCTGCTGGCGCCGTAGCGCTCGCGCATGGCGCGGGCCCAGATGCGGCGGGCGACGCGGCCGATCACGGTGTATTCCGGGTCCATGCCGTTGGAGAAGAAGAAGCTCAAGTTGGGCGCGAAGTCGTCCACCTTCATGCCGCGGGCCAGGTAATACTCGACGATGGTGAAGCCGTTGCTGAGGGTGAAGGCGAGCTGGCTGATCGGGTTGGCCCCGGCTTCGGCGATGTGGTATCCGCTGATCGACACCGAGTAGAAGTTGCGCACCTTGTGGTCGACGAAGTACTGCTGGATGTCGCCCATCATGCGCAGCGCGAATTCGGTGCTGAAGATGCAGGTGTTCTGCGCCTGGTCCTCCTTCAGAATGTCGGCCTGCACGGTGCCGCGCACCCTGGTCAGGGTGTCGGTCTTGATCTTCGCGTAGGTTTCGGCATCGACCAGTTCATCGCCGCAGACACCGAGCAGGCCCAGCCCCAGGCCTTCGTTGCCCTTGGGCAACTCGCCGTGGTACTGCGGGCGCTGCTTGCCCTCGTAGAGCTTGTCGATCTTCTTTTGCGCCGCCGCCCAGCGGGCGTTGTCTTCGCGCAGGTATTTCTCCACGTTCTGGTCGATGGCGGTGTTCATGAACATCGCCAGGATCATCGGCGCGGGGCCGTTGATGGTCATCGACACCGAGGTGGTCGGCGCGGACAGGTCGAAGCCGGAGTACAGCTTCTTCATGTCGTCCAGGGTGGCGATGTTGACGCCGGAGTTGCCGATCTTGCCGAAGATGTCCGGGCGCGGGGCCGGGTCTTCGCCGTACAGGGTGACCGAGTCGAACGCGGTGGACAGGCGCGTGGCGGCGCCGCCCTGGCTGAGGTAGTGGAAGCGGCGGTTGGTGCGCTCGGGCGTGCCTTCGCCGGCGAACATGCGGGTGGGGTCTTCGCCGCTGCGGCGGTACGGGTATACGCCGCCGGTGTAGGGGTAGTGGCCGGGCAGGTTTTCCTTGCCGAGGAAGGTGAGCAGTTCACCCCAATCTTTTGACTTGGGCGGGGCGACCTTGGGGATTTTCTGGTGGCTCAGGGATTCGCGGTAGTTGTCGACGCGGATGACCTTGTCGCGCACCTTGTATTGGTTGACGTCGGCGGTGACGGATTCGAACAGGGCCGGCCAGTGGCGCAGTTGCTCGATGGCTTCGTGGGTTAGTTCCTTGAGCGCGGAGTTGTAGCGCTGACGCAGGAGGAGCATGGAGCGGTCGACCCCGCGCGAGGAGGCTTGACCCTTTTCCTCGTCACCCGAGCGAACGCTGGGGTCCAGTGACTCAGAGCGGGTGTCGTGCGCTTCGCGCGGTGTACTTGACTGGATCCCAGCTTTCGCTGGGATGACGGCATCGTGCAGTTCGGCGTTGCGATACAACTCCAGTGGCTTGGGCAGCTTGTCGTCGCCCAGTTCCTTGAGTGCCTCGTAATAGTGCTGCGCCTTGCTGGCGTACTCGGCCTGGCTTTCGATGGCCTTGTTGATGGCGCGGCCCTGCTCGGCGATTTCGGCCAGATAGCGTACGCGGGCGCCGGGGATCAGCACGGTGGCGCGCGGTTCCTTCAGCGTGGTGTCGAGGTCGGGCTTCCAGTCGCATTTGCTTGTGTAGGAGCCCACCTTGTGGGCGATACTTTTCTCCTCGGCGTCTGTCGCGACGTGATCGCGCACAGGGTGCGCTCCTACAGGGGCGGTGTTGTGGTCGGGTTCCTCGCCGAGGTTCAGTTTTTCGCGCATCAGACGGCACAGGTTGACAAACATCCAGGTGATGCCCGGGTCGTTGAACTGGCTGGCGATGGTGGGGTACGCGGGGACGTCCTCGTCCTTGACACTGAACGCGGTGCGGTTGCGCTTCCACTGCTTGCGCACGTCGCGCAGGGCGTCCTCGGCGCCGCGCTTGTCGAACTTGTTGAGCACGATCAGCTCGGCGAAGTCGATCATGTCGATCTTCTCCAGCTGGCTGGCGGCGCCGTAGTCGCTGGTCATCACGTAGGCGGGGAAGTCGACCAGGTCGACGATCTCCGAATCGCTCTGGCCGATGCCGGCGGTTTCCACGATCACCAGGTCGTAGGGCTGGCTTTTCAGGAAGTCGATGCAGTCGTGCAGTACCACGCTGGTGGCAGCGTGCTGGCGGCGGGTGGCCATGGACCGCATGTAGACGCGATGGCTGCGCAGCGAATTCATGCGGATGCGATCGCCCAGCAGTGCGCCGCCGCTGCGACGGCGGGTGGGGTCGACGGCCAGTACGGCGATGCGCATCTCGGGGAATGCCTGCAGGAAGCGCAGCAGCAGTTCGTCGACCACGGACGACTTGCCTGCGCCGCCGGTGCCGGTGAGGCCGAGTACGGGTGTCCGGGATTTGGGATTCGGGATTTGGCGACCGGAGGGAAGTCCCCTTGTGGGAGTTTCGGCAGAACCGCGTGCCCACTGCTTCCGGAGTTTGGCGAGTTCGTCTTCGGAAAAATGCCCTTCTTCAATGGCACTGAGCATCGCGCCGATGCTGATTTCATCCTCGACGCTGACGTTTTCCAGCTTTTTCGAATCCCGTATCCCCAATCTCGAATCCCGAGCCGCACGCGTGCGGCTCATGACATCCTCGATCATGTGCACCAGACCCAGGTGCATGCCGTCGTTGGGGTGGTAGATGCGCTCCACGCCGTAGGCTTCCAGCTCCTTGATCTCCTCGGGCGTGATGGTGCCGCCGCCGCCGCCGAACACGCGGATATGGCTGGCGCCCTTCTCCTTGAGCATGTCGACCATGTACTTGAAGTACTCGACATGGCCGCCCTGGTAGGACGACATGGCGATGGCGTCGGCGTCCTCCTGCAGCGCGGCGCGCACCACGTCCTCGACCGAGCGATTGTGGCCGAGGTGGATGACCTCCGCCCCCTGGCTCTGGATGATGCGCCGCATGATGTTGATGGCCGCGTCGTGGCCATCGAACAGGCTGGCGGCGGTGACGAAGCGCAGCGGGGCCGTTTCGGCGGGCGCGGTGCTGGCGGGAACGTGGTGGGCAGGGGAACTCATGACTACTCCGGCATCGTTGCTTAACCCGTCGATTCTAGTGGAACCGCCGTAAACACGCGGAAAAGTCGCGTGCGACCGCCTGTGGCACCATGCCAGCCACGTGCTGCATGCCAGTGTGCTCCGGCAAGGCTGCGTAGTCATCGGACCGGGAAATGAACATCGCGTTGACTGCGCGCATGGTCTGCTGATGGCATCTGCGAGCACTTGTCATGATGACTTTGAGGGATCACCGATGAAACACCGCTACCTGCTTGTCGCCGTTGCCGCCACCGCGTTGGCCGGCTGTGTCACCTCGCCCACCGGGCGCTCGCAATTGATGATGGTCTCGGACAGCCAGATGAGCCAGATGGGCCTGTCTGCCTTCAACGACATGCGCAAGCAGGGCAAATTCGTGAACGCGCCGCGCGAGCGCGCCTACGCGACGTGCGTGGCGAACGCGCTGATTGCGGTGCTGCCGCCGCCATGGAACACCCAGCAATGGGAGGTGCAGATCGTCGGCGACGACAGCGCCAACGCGTTCGCCCTGCCCGGCGGCCGGATTGGCGTGAACCAGGGCATGTTCAAGCTGGCCAGCAACCAGGATCAACTGGCGGTGGTGCTGGGGCACGAACTGGCTCACGTGGTCGCGCGCCATGGGGCTGAACGGGTGTCGGACAACCTGGCTGCGCAGGCGGCGGTGGCGGCGGGTTCGGCGTATGCGGGCAGCCGCGGCGTGAATCCGGACCAGGTGGGCGCTTTGCTCGGTGCTGGCGCTCAGTTGGGTGTTCTGCTGCCGTTCTCGCGCACCCAGGAAAGCGAGGCCGACACGCTGGGCCAGCGCTACATGGCCAAGGCCGGGTTCGACCCCCGCGCGGCGGTGACGCTGTGGCAGAAGATGGATGCGCAAGGCGGCAGCAAGCCGCCGGCGTTCCTGTCCACCCATCCGTCCCCGGGCGGCCGGGCGCAGACCCTGGGCCGGCAGGCCCAGCAACTGCTGCCGGTGTACCAGCAGGCGCGCGCCAGCGGGCATGCGCCGAACTGCCGGATGTAGGCCCGACGGCCTAATCGCCAGCTGAACGAGACCGGCGCGCGCCGTCAACGACGCGCGCTTTCCGTCGTTTTTCGTCGTGACAGCCGCACAACGCGGCGCCGACGGAGAACGCGATGACCCGCACCCCACTCAAGCTGGCCTTGCTGGCCGGATTCGGCCTGGCCTTTGCCGGAGCAAGCTGGGCGCCACCCGCCGCCGCACACACGCAGGTCGCGGTAGGCGTCCGCATCGGTGTTCCGCCGCCGCCTGTTCGCGTCGAGCGTGTCCCGGCACCGCGTCGCGGCTACATCTGGGCACCAGGCTACTGGCGCTGGAATGCCCCCGCCCATCGTCACGTGTGGGTGGGTGGCTACTGGGTACACGTGCGCCCCGGCTACCACTACCGCCCGGCACGCTGGGTCCGTCACGGCCGCGACTGGCGCTTCCACGCCGGTTACTGGGCACGCTGAGCACACCACCTTCCAACCTGCACCGTAAGGACTGAACTGATGATGGCATTGCGTCGTATTGCACTGGTTCCGCTGGTGATGGCAGTGGCACTCGCCAGCGGTTGCGTGGTGGCACCGGTACACCGGCGACCGGTCGTGGTCGAGCGACCTGTATATGGAGGGGCGGTGGAACTGGTGGCCCCGCAAGCGCCACCGGTATGGGTGGTGGAACGGGTTCGCCCGCGCCCGGGCTATATCTGGGCACACGGCTACTGGCGCTGGAACGGTCGCCGCTATGTGGCCGTGCGCGGCCACTGGGAGCCGGTGCGCGCCGGCTACCGCTACGAGCACCCGCACTGGGTGCGCCGCGGCGATGGCTGGCACTGGCGTGCCGGTGTGTGGGTCAGCGGCTGATCGCCGACGGCGCCAGCCACCGCGAACGGGCAGGCTTGCGCGCCGCCATACGGTGGTGACTTGACGCACCGCATCATCGCGCAGCGATGCGACGTACTAAACTTCGCGTTTTGATCGATCGCCCTGGCTACGGCCGGGGCGATCAGTTTCGAATGTTTATTCACGTCTGGCGGGTCAACATCAATCCCGCTGCTCATCGGGCGATGCCTTCGGGCAACGTCAATCCATGGAGTCACCGCTGCAATGATCTTTGAAACCATCGACAAGACCGGTCACGAAGAAGTCGTGTTCTGCCACAACAAGGATGCGGGGCTGAAAGCCATCGTCGCGATCCACAACACGGTGCTGGGCCCCGCGCTCGGCGGCCTGCGCATGTGGCCGTACAAGACCGAGGCCGAAGCGGTGAACGACGTGCTGCGCTTGTCGCGCGGCATGACCTACAAGAACGCGGTGGCCGGCCTGAACCTGGGCGGCGGCAAGGCGGTGATCATCGGCGATCCGAGCAAGGACAAGTCCGAGGCGCTGTTCCGCGCCTTCGGTCGCTTCATCAACTCGCTCAACGGTCGCTACATCACCGCCGAGGACGTCGGCATCGACGTCAACGACATGGAGTATGTATTTCGCGAGACCGAGTACGTCACCGGCGTGCACCAGGTCCATGGCGGTTCGGGCGACCCCTCGCCGTTCACCGCCTACGGCACGCTGCAGGGCCTGATGGCCACGCTGCAGTTCAAGCACGGCAACGAGGACGTGGGCAAGTACAGCTACGCCGTGCAGGGCGCGGGCCATGTCGGCGGCGAGTTCATCAAACTGCTGCGCGAGCAGGGTGCCAAGGTGTTCGTCACCGACATCAACAAGGACGTGGTGCAGCGCTGCGTGGACGAGCTGGGCTGCGAAGCCGTGGGCCTGGACGAGATCTACGACGTGGACGCGGACGTGTACAGCCCGTGCGCCCTGGGCGGCACGGTCAACGAACAGACCATCGACCGGATCAAGGCCAAGATCATCTGCGGCCCGGCCAACAACCAGCTGGCCACCGACGAGATCGGCGATGAGCTGACCCGTCGCGGCGTGCTTTACGCGCCGGACTATGCGGTCAACGCGGGCGGCGTGATGAACGTGTCGCTGGAGATCGACGGCTACAACCGCGAGCGCGCGATGCGCATGATGCGCACGATCTACTACAACCTGGGCCGGATCTTCGAGATCAGCAAGACCGAGAACATCCCGACCTACCTGGCCGCCGACCGCATGGCCGAGGAGCGCATTGCCGCGATCGGCAAGATCAAACTGCCGCACATGGGCAACAACGGCACCCGCTTCCAGGGCCGCATGCGCGGACAGTAAGCACGCTCCACCGCGCCGTGCCTGATGTTGGTACGCGTGATCGCCAAAGGCCTGCCGTTGATCGCGGCAGGCCTTTGCACATATAGCGTCATAAACGGAATAATCGTGCGCAGGAGGTGTCAAGGATGCGCAGGATGATGATCTGGCTGGGTTGGGGTTTGCTGGCCCTGGTGCTGCTGGTATTGAGCGGGCTGCTGCTCGCCGACCACCTGACCCCGCGCGCCACCGGCGCACCCAGCACGGCCTTGCCCGTGCAACCGGCGCAGACTCGGCTCGACCGCGAACTCGCGCCCTACCTCGCCAGTCATCCCGGCCAGACCGCGGCGACCTTGCTGCCGGAGGGACTGGACGCCTTCGCGGTGCGTGCGGCATCGGCACGCCTGGCCGGGCGCAGCCTGGATCTGCAGTACTACATGTGGCACGACGACCTGGTCGGCCACCTGCTGGCACGCGAGGCTTATGCCGCCGCCGAGCGCGGCGTGCGCGTGCGCATCCTGCTCGATGACATCAACACCAAGGCGCTGGACCCCGCGATGCTGGCGCTGGATGCGCATCCGAATATCGAGGTGCGCCTGTACAACCCGTTCCGCAACCGCAGTGGCATCTGGCGATCGCTGGAGATGGTGCAGCGCTTCTTCAGCGTCAACCATCGCATGCACAACAAGGCGTGGATCGTGGACGGCCGGCTCGCCGTGGTCGGCGGCCGCAACATCGGCGATGAATATTTCGACGCCGAAAGCCACGTGAACTTCCGCGACCTGGACATGCTCCTCGCCGGCCCGGCAGTCGCCGACGCCAGCGCCATCTTCGACGACTTCTGGAACTCCAGCGCGGCGGTGCCGATCGGGGCACTGAACCCGCAGACACCGCAGGCCCTGCAGACCCTGGTGGCGCAGCTCACCAGCGAGGCCGCACTGCCGGGCGCAAAGGCATATCTGCAGCGTGTCGCCGACTCGCCGTCCGCCCAGCGACTGGTGAATCACGAACTGTCCGTGCACTGGAGCGCCAACATCGTGGTCGCCTCCGATCCGCCGCTGAAGGCACGCTCCAGCGACCGCAGCCACTGGCTGGTGCAGCGTCTGAGCGCGCATCTGGCTGGCGGGCACAGCGAGGTGTTGCTGATCTCGCCCTACTTCGTACCCGGCACGCACGGCACCGCGACACTGGTGGGTCTGTCGCGGGCAGGCGCACGGGTCGGCGTGGTCACCAATTCGCTGGCTGCAAATGATGTACCTGCGGTACACAGTGGCTACGAGCGTTACCGGCGGAAACTTCTCGAAGGTGGCGTGCATCTGTTCGAGATCCGCCGCAACGGCCCGAAGCTGGGCCAGAGTCTGTTCGGCAGCAGCGGCGCCAGCCTGCATACCAAGGCCTTCGTGATCGACGGCGAGCGCGGCTTCGTCGGCTCGTTCAACCTCGACCCGCGCTCGGCCAATCTCAACACCGAGATGGGCGTGCTGTTCGACGACGCCGGACTGGCGCACGATTTGCGCCAGGAATACCTGCGTCTGGCTTCGCCCACGTTGAGCTATCTGGTGCAACTTGGCCCGGACGGCTCGACCCAATGGCTGGATGGCAGCACGCAACCGCCGAGGGTACTCACGCATGAACCCGACGCGGGCTGGTGGTTGCGCACCGTCACTCGCGCGATGAGCTGGCTGCCGATCGAATCGCAGCTGTAACAGGCGTTGCGCGGATCGGCCCTCCCGGCGCGCGCACGGTCCGCCCCACGGTCCGGCGTTGAGGTGCTGCGTGCGCTAAAATCATGGCCTTGGACACCCCAGCCTGCACCCATGGAGTAAGCGATGCGACCGTTTCCGCTTGGAGAAGATATCGACCTGCTGCGCGAGTCCGTGCACGGTTTCGCGGAAAAGGAGATCGCGCCGCGCGCCGACAGGATCGACCGCGACAACCTGTTTCCCGCCGACCTGTGGAAAAAATTCGGCGAGATGGGCCTGCTCGGGGTGACGATTCCGGAGGAGTACGGCGGCAGCGGCCTGGGTTTCCTGGCCCACATGGTGGCGATGGAGGAGATCTCGCGCGCCTCGGGCTCGGTCGGTCTGTCCTACGGCGCCCATTCCAATCTCGCCGTGCAGAACATCTTCCATAACGGCAACGAGGCGCAGCGGCGCAAGTACATCCCGAAGATGTGCTCGGGCGAATACGTGGGCGCGCTGGCGATGAGCGAACCCGGCGCCGGCTCGGACGTGGTCGGTTCGATGACCTGCAAGGCCGAGAAGAAGGGCGATGTGTGGGTCGCCAACGGCAACAAGATGTGGATCACCAACGGACCCGACGCCGACGTGCTGCTGGTCTACATGCGCACCGCGCCGCGTACCGCCGGCAGCCGCTGCATGACCGCCTTCATCGTCGAGAAAGGCATGAAGGGTTTCCAGACGGCGCAGAAGCTCGACAAGCTCGGCATGCGCGGATCCAACACCTGCGAGCTGGTGTTCGAGGATTGCGAGATTCCCGAGGAGAACATCGTCGGTGAGGTCAACGAAGGCGTGCGCGTGCTGATGAGCGGCCTGGACACCGAGCGACTGGTGCTTTCCGGCGGCCCGCTCGGATTGATGCAAGCGGCGCTGGACATCGCCCTGCCCTACGTGCGCGAGCGCAAGCAGTTCAACGCGCCGATCGGCACCTTCGGCGTGATGCAGGCGAAGATCGCCGACATGTACACGCGGCTGCAATCCTCGCGCGGCTTCGCCTACATGGTGGCGCAACAGTTCGATGCCGGCGTGAAGTCACGCATCGACCCGGCCGCCTGCCTGCTCAATGCCTCGGTCAACGCGGTGCAGGTGGCGCTGGAAGCAATCCAGAGCCTGGGCGGCAACGGCTATATCAACGAGTTCCCGGCCGGACGCCTGTTGCGCGACGCCAAGCTGTACGAGATCGGCGCCGGCACCAATGAGATCCGGCGCATGCTGATCGGCCGCGAGCTGTTCCACGGCAAGGCTTGACGCTCGCACACGAGGCCAATGGCGACGCGAGTCGAAGGCGGCGGGCATAGCCCGCCCTACGCGGTGATCCATCTGTGCGCTTTTGTAGGGCGGGCTCCGCCCGCCATTTGCGACGCGGACCGGGCGGCGGGCACAGCCCGCCCTACGGTGCCGTGCACCACGCAAGCCGCTTGTGTAGGGCGGGCTCCGCCCGCCGTTTGCGACGCGGGTCGGAGCGGCGGGCATGGCCCGCCCTACGGCGTCGTCCACGATCGGGCGACGCCGTCAGAACGCCCAGTTGAAACTCAAGCTACCCATCTGCGCTTGCTGACGCTGACCGAAGGATCGGTCGTATCCCAGCTGCAGGCTTGCGCGCGGGTTCATCGTCCAGTCCAGCGTGGTGCCGGCCACGCCACCGTAGCGCGACAGGCCGATGCCGCTGACCGGAGCAAACTGGTTGATGCCACTGAAGCTGGCGTCAAACAGCTCCCCACGCACACCGAACGAACGCTGCCACAGCATGCGTCCTTGCAGGCTCAGGCTGCCACCGTTGGCCAATGCCCAGGAACGGGTGGCACGGAATCCTGCGCCGGCCTTCCACAAGGCCGTGGTCTGCGCCGAGGATTTCAGGCCGAAACCGTACGCGCCCCATTCGTTGAAGCCATCCCGTTGCAATTGGGCGTACTGCAGGTTGATGTAGGGCGTCACCTGGGTGCGGCCCAGCGACAGGCGATAGCCGCTTTCGCCATAGGCCACGCCGTAACGGCCGTTCACATTGCTCGCCACGCCGGCAAACTGGTCGCCCAGCTGCACCTGTCGGCGCATGTTTTCCCGGTACGCGCCCACGCCGAAGCGACCCATCGTGTACCACGAACCACGGATCACGCCGCCGTACAGCATGCCTTCCAGCGCGTGGCTACGGCCCTGGTCGGCGCTGTCTGCCAGCCGCCCGAGGCCCTGGCTCTGGCTGATTGCGTAACCCGCCACGCCGTTGCCGGCGACGCGGAAGTCCTGGCCGACCAGCCAGCCACTGAGGTCGACGCCGACATTGCTGTAGCCGCTGCGCGACAGGTCACCGTGATAGCCGAGGTTCTGCGTCCACCCACCGGCTTGCGGGTGATCGACCAGGTCATCGAAGTGACTGGACAAGGCCCGCGTTCCCGCGTCGATGGCCTGCAGCGTCATCGCTGCGCTGGCGGCATGCAGCTGGCCCGAGAGGCTCTGCAGCGAGTTCTGCATGGTGTCGATGCTGGACGAGTGCTGCAGGCTGCCCGCGCCCTGGATGAAGCTGGCCGATGCCGGCGCGATTCCGGACGGTGCGGCCGGGCCCAGTTGGACGTTGATCTGGTCGAACGCCTTCTGCACCCGCTGCGCGGCACCGAAGGAGGCCGGCGTGTAGCTCATGCCCTGCACCGCGGTGACCTTGACCTGCGACACGTCCAGCCAGGCGCTGTTGGTGTCGTAGTTCAACGTGGCGGTGAGCAAGGTGACGTTCGAACTCTTGTTGAGCGCGCTGAACTTGCCGCTCAAGCCGCCGTCGGCAGTGAGCACATCGGTATGCGAATTGACCACGTAGCCGCTTTCCATGCCGGTCACGTACAGATCGCCGCCGGTGATGCTGGCCGTACCGCTCACGCGCAGCGCCGAGCCCAGCGACAGCGCCAGCCGGCCGTTGCCACTCTGGGTGTAGTTGCCGGCCACGTTGACGTCGCCACCCGCCACACCGAGCACACCGGCATTGTTGACGCCGCCGCCGATCGTCGGCGTGCCGCTCAAGGTACCTTGCGCATCGATGTTGACCGTGCCGGCCAATGCCTTGGCCGTCAACACGCCACCTTCGATCCGGGTCGTGCCGGTATAGGTAGAGGGCTGCGTGAGGTTCAGCGTACCCGTGCCCTGCTTGATCAGGCCACCGGCACCGGAAATCGGGTTGCTCCAGGTCGACTGCCCGCTGAAGCTCACCGTGACATCGCCCCAATCGAACTTGCCCGGACCATTCACCGCCTTGCCGACGTTCAGCTCGCCGTAGCCGAACACGGCGTCCGGACCCGGATCACCGAGGTCGTCGGCCGTACCCAGCAGGGTCTGGCGCACCAGATCATTGGTGAAATACGGGAAGGCCTGCCATACCACGGCGGCGGCACCCGATACCGTGGGCGCGGCAAACGAGGTGCCCTTGACGATGTAGTAGTCCGGGGAGGTGGTGGCGCTGGTGGTGTCCTTGTCCAGCACGATCACGTCGCCCGGTGCGGCCAGGCAGTAGCTCATCGCCTTGCCGCAGGCATTCGAGTAGCTGGCCAGCTGACCCGGATGGTTGCTGTCCACCGCCACCGCGACCAGCCAGCCTTGTTCGAGCTGCGGGTCCAGGTTGGGCAAGGCTGCAATATCGCTGGGATCACTCCTGGAATCGTTGCCTGCGGCAAATACCACCAGGCCGCCGTGCTGCACCACGAAGGGACGGTAGGCGTCGGCAAATGCCTTGTTGATCGTGGCGTCGGTGGTGTCCCAGTAAATGCCGCCCCAGGAATTGTTCATCACCTGCACGCCGGCGCTGATCAAGGCCGGGTTGAGCGTGTTGGCAAAGAACGAGGCATCGTCGGCGGTGACCTTGTTGCCCTGGCCCGAACCGTCATCCTGCGGCTCCTTGTCGCTGATGATACGGGCTGACACGAGGCTTGCTCCGGGCGCAATGCCACCCGGGAATTTGTCGAATGCCTTGCCGGCCGCGATCTGGGAGACCCACGTGCCGTGCCCGACCACGTCATCGATCTTCGTATTGTTCACGGTCGAGTCGACGTAGATCAGTTCCTGCTTGACCCGCCCGGCCACGGCCGGATTGTTGCGCATGATGCCGCTGTCGACGACGCCGATGGTGATACCGCTGCCAATGAAGCCTTGATCGTGCGCCACATACGTATTGGTCAGCGCCAGTTGGGCATCCAGCGGCGGCTGATCCGCCGGCGGCGGCGCAGGTGGTGGTGCCGGGGGTGGCGCCGGTGGCGGTGCAGGAGGTCCGGAGGGGTTCACCGGCGGCGGCTTGATCAGGCCATTGCCGCCACCGCCACACGCGCTCAACGCCAAGGCCAGCGCCGCCACCAGGGCCACGTTGGTACGGCGCCACCCAGCTTCGATCCCGTTCATCCTGCATCCCTCCCGAATTGACTATCTGCGCAGGCATTCCCCCCGATCCGGATTGCCGCGCTCCCTTGCGCATCTTGGCACAACGAAAAGCCAATGAAACGTGCGACAGCGCCGGTTCCTGCACGCGCCCTCCCGATTTGCTGCCGTTCCTGCCGGACTGCGATAATCGGGAGATAGTTTCCTGGCGTTCGCGCCTTCCAGTTACCCAGCGGAGTGTCACCATGTCGGATTCCAGTGTCGTCATCGTCGGTTCCAAGCGCACGCCCATCGGCTCGTTCCTTGGTCAGTTCACCGGCGTCCCCAGCCCGACCCTGGGTGCCATCGCCATGCGTGCCGCGCTGTCGCAGTCCGGCGTGGCTCCTGCCGACGTCAGCGAGGTGATCATGGGCTGCGTGCTGCCGGCGAACCTCGGCCAGGCACCGGCCCGCCAGGCCGCATTGGCCGCCGACCTGCCCACCGGCACCGGCTGCACCACGATCAACAAGGTGTGCGGCTCGGGCATGAAGTCGATCATGCTGGGACACGACCTGATCAAGGCCGGCTCGGCCAGTGTGGTGGTGGCCGGCGGCATGGAGTCGATGACCAACGCGCCGCACATGGTCAACGCCCGCACCGGTATCCGCTACGGCGACGGCCAACTGGTCGACCACATGGCCTGGGACGGCCTGACCAATCCTTACGACGGCAAGTCGATGGGTGTGTTCGCCGAATCGTGTGCCGACAAGTACCACTTCAGCCGCGAAGACCAGGACGCCTTCGCGATCGAGTCGGTGAACCGGGCCAAGGCCGCCCAGGCCAATGGCGCGTTTGCCGATGAAATCGTGCCGGTGACGGTCAGCGGCCGCAAGGGTGACGTGCAGGTCGACACCGACGAACAGCCGGGCCGCTCCGATGTCGCCAAGATCCCGAACCTGCGTCCGGCCTTCCGCAAGGAAAACGGCACGGTCACCGCCGCCAGTTCCTCAAGCATCTCCGACGGCGCGGCGGCCGTGGTGATGCTGTCGGCCGACGATGCCGCCAAGCGTGGCCTGAAGCCGCTGGCACGCATCGTGGCGCATGCCACCCACTCGCAGGAGCCGGAGTGGTTCACCACGGCGCCGGTGGGCGCGATCCAGAAAGTGCTGGACAAGGCCGGCTGGAAGGTCGAGGACGTCGACCTGTGGGAGGTCAACGAGGCCTTCGCGGTAGTCGCGATGACCCCAATGAAGGAACTGGGCATTGCGCACGACAAGCTCAACGTCAACGGCGGCGCCTGCGCGCTGGGCCACCCCATCGGCTGCAGCGGCACACGCCTGGTGGTCACCCTGATCAACGCCATGAAAACCCGCGGCCTGCGTCGTGGCGTGGCCACCTTGTGCATCGGTGGCGGCGAAGCGACGGCGATCGCCCTGGAATGCATCGACTGAGGACGACCGGATCGGTTCAACGGGCGGCCGGGTCGTGCTCGATGAGTCGAAGCATCCGGAGTCAAACCACGCGACGAATCAGGAGCACCTCGAAGCCTTCACCTGACGTTTGCGTAAATCGGTTTTCAATTACTCCCCATTCGACACCACAAAGATGTGGCGCAATTCCCGCGAACGCGTTATTAATACACGGCCAAACGGCATTCCACGGCAAAGGAGATCCACCATGAAGTTTACGCGTACCCTACTCGCCGCCGCGCTCGTCGCGCTGTTGGCGGCATGCAGCAATGGCGCGCAGGATTCCGCGCAAGACGCCCAAAAGTCCGCTGACACCGCTCAGCAGGCTGCGGATCAGGCCCAGCAGGCAGCTGCGGCTGCTCCGAACACCGCTACCGAGCAGGCTGCGAGCCAGGCTGGCAACGCGGCTGACGCGGCCAGCAACGCGGCAAACCAGGCCGCCAGCGCTGCCAGTGCAGCTTCGGCAATGGCTCCGGCCGAATCCGACGCCGCCAAGGACTCGATGTCGATGGCCAAGGATGCCGCAGGCAATGCTGCCGATGCAGCCGACAAGGCCGCTGACGCTGCCAAGAGCGCTGCCAGCAACGCGAAGGACGCTGCTGACAAGGCCAAGGACGCTGCGAAGGGTCATTGATCTTTCCGCACTGTGCATGAAAAACGGCCGCCTCGCGCGGCCGTTTTTTTTGTGGGTCGCTTGATGGACCAGAAGGCAATTTCGGTGGTTGGCGATCGCCGGCTATCATGGAGCGTCCCTGGGAGCCTTTCATTTCTCCGTGAGCCCGCATCCATGAGTGTCATTACATCGCAGATCGATCCCCGTTCTCCCGAGTTCCAGGCCAGCAGCACGCAATTGCGCAGCGTGGTCGAAGACTTGCAGCGCGAACTGGCACGCACGGCGGAAGGCGGCGGAGCCAAGGCTCGCGAGAAGCACGTGGCTCGCGGCAAACTGCCGCCGCGCGAGCGCATCCGCGCCCTGCTCGATCCGGGCTCACCCTTCCTGGAACTCTCGCCGCTGGCGGCACATGGCATGTACGACGATGCCGCGCCTGCCGCGGGACTGATCACGGGCATTGGCCGGGTCAACGGCACCGAGGTGGTGGTGGTCGCGAACGACGCCACGGTCAAGGGCGGCACGTATTTCCCGATGACGGTGAAAAAGCATCTGCGAGCGCAGGAAGTGGCATTGGAAAATCGCCTACCCTGCGTTTACCTGGTCGACTCCGGCGGCGCCTTCCTGCCGCTGCAGGACGAGGTGTTCCCGGACAAGGAGCACTTCGGCCGGATCTTCTACAACCAGGCGCGGATGTCGGCGCTGAACATTCCGCAGATCGCGGTGGTGATGGGTTCGTGCACCGCCGGCGGCGCCTATGTACCGGCGATGAGTGACGAGACCATCATCGTGCGCGAACAGGGTACGATCTTCCTGGGCGGGCCGCCCCTGGTGAAGGCGGCTACCGGCGAGGTGGTGGATGCGGAAACGCTCGGTGGCGCGGATGTCCATACCTCGATCTCCGGCGTGGCCGATCACTTCGCCGAGAACGATGCGCACGCGCTGTCGATCGCGCGCGACATCGTCGGGCATCTCAATCGCACCAGGCAGATGCCGCTGGCGCTGCGTACGCCGGTGGAGCCGAAGTATCCGGCCGAGGAATTGTACGGGGTGATCCCTGCCGATACGCGTCGCCCGTTCGACATCCGCGAGGTGATCGCGCGCATCGTCGACGGCTCCGAATTCCACGAGTTCAAGGCGCGCTACGGCAAGACCCTGGTCTGCGGCTTCGCCCACATCCACGGCTACCCGGTCGGCATCGTCGCCAACAACGGCATCCTGTTCGCCGAGAGCGCGCTCAAGGGCGCGCACTTCATCGAGCTGTGCAACCAGCGCAACGTGCCGCTGGTATTCCTGCAGAACATCACCGGCTTCATGGTCGGCAAGAAGTACGAACAGGCCGGCATCGCCAAGGACGGCGCCAAAATGGTGACCGCGGTGGCGTGCTCGCACGTGCCGAAATTCACCGTGGTGATCGGCGGCAGTTTCGGCGCCGGCAACTACGCGATGTGCGGCCGCGCCTACGGCGCCCGCTTCCTGTGGATGTGGCCGAATGCGCGCATCAGCGTGATGGGCGGTGAGCAGGCGGCCAGCGTGCTGGCCACGGTCAAGCGCGACGGCATCGAGGCGCGCGGCGGTGAGTGGTCCGCCGATGAGGAAGAAGCCTTCAAGGCGCCGTTGCGCGAGCAGTACGAACGCCAGGGCCACCCCTATTACGCCAGTGCCCGGCTGTGGGACGACGGCATCATCGATCCGGTCGATACCCGCCGCGTGCTGGGGCTGGCCATCTCGGCGTCGATGAACGCCCCGATCGAGCCACAGCGTTACGGCGTGTTCCGGATGTAATGCGGTTCAATCCTGCGGAGCGTTTTCCAGCAAGCTGCGGATCGGGCCGAGCGCACGCTTCAGCGTGATGTGCGGGGTGATGGCATCGCGCACGGCCGCGAGTGCACGGCTGCGGTGGAACATCAGCTTGGCCAGCGTCCGCGAATTGTCCTGCGCCGCCTCGACCCGTGGCCGCTGGGTACGTTCGTAGTCGCGCAGAACTTGCGGCACGGCCGTTCGGCTGGCGCCAGTCAGTCGCGCGGCCAGCACGCCGGCCGACTCCATCGCCATCGCCGCGCCCACCCCGGCGGTCGGCAGAAAACCGGCCGCCGCATCGCCGAGCAGGACCGTGCGACCTACCGACCAGACTGCGCTGCGGCAATCGGCGAGATGCCAGTAATACGGCTCGACGTTGGCCGCCAGTGCGTCTATGGCGCGAGTCATGCGTGCGCCCGGCGCCGACAGATCGGCGCGAATGCGTTCGACGAAATGCTGCGCTCCGTGCCGGGTGTCGCGCTGATCGCCGCCGATGAATACGCCGACGCGGTCCTTCACCGGATAGGCACCGACGAAGAATCCGGCACCCCAGATTTCCTCGTACAGATCGGCCTGCGCCGGATCGCCATCCATCCATGTCACCCAGCCACCCCAGCCGGAGTCGTAGGTCGTGACCTGGTCCGGTCGCAGAATCAATCCGCGCGTCGACGAGTGGATGCCGTCGGCTGCCACCACGAGGTCGAACTCGGCGTCGATCTCGTGCTCGGGCTTTGCACTCCCGTCCTGCAGGATGGCGGCTACAGCGTCATCGGTTGCCGTCGCGGCCTTGAGCGTCGCGGCGTAACTCACCGGCGCGCCACCCTCGGCCAACGCCTGCAGCAATGCACCGCGCGCGATGCCGCGGTAGTCACCGAAATTGTTGAACAACTCCCCCAGCTCGTATTCGCGCAGCACCTGCCCGTGGCGCCCGCGCACCTGGTAGCGATGCAGGGACATGCTGCGCTGGCGATACGCGCGCTGCACGCCGATGTGCGAGATCGCCGAATCGACCAGCGGCAACAAACCGAGCATGTAGCCCTCATCGGCAGCGGCGCTCTCGCGTTCCACGAGTACCGGATTCAGCCCCTGCGCGCGCAGCAGTTGCGCCAGGGTGAGGCCGGCGACGCCGGCACCCACGATCAATACGCGCAATGGGTCGTCCTGCACCTGATCCAATTGCTGTTCCACGGAAACGGATGTGAGCATGGCGTTCTCCCACTGGACCGGTCGGTCCAATCGGTGCATCCTAACCAGATTGGACCGGCCGGTCCAGTCAAGCTACGCTGTGCCCCATGTCTCCTTCCGCAGCCGTTTCGATGAAGCCCGAGCGCTACCAGCACTTGCTGGTCACGGCCGCCAACGAGTTCGCGCGGGCGGGCTACGAACGCGCATCGCTGAACGCGATCATCCACACCTGCGCGATGAGCAAGAGTTCGTTCTATCACTACTTTTCATCGAAGCAGGCGCTGTTCGAGCACGTGGTGACGGCAGCCACCGAGGCCCTGGTCCGCGATCTGGACGTCCCAGCGCCGGCTGCGCTCGCGGGGGCCGCTTATTGGGACCGCATCGCCGAGCTGATGGCCCGGTTGCTGGCGGTATCCGCCCGGCAGCCGTGGTACACCGACGCGGGCAAGCTCTTCTACCTGCCCGATGCGCCAGTCGCGCAGAGCCCGGCGCTGCAACAGGCGCTGGGCCGTGCCGCGCAATGGTTGGAGCAAGTGCTGGCGACCGGTCGGGACTGTGGCGCGGTGCGCAGCGACCTGCCAGCGTCGCTGCAGGGCGAACTGGTGTTTGCGGTCTTGCAGGCCATGGATCGATGGTCCCTGCAGCACATGGATGACATGGATGCCGCAGCGCGTCAGCGTCTGGCCAGGCACCAACTCGACAGTGTGCGGCGCTTGCTCGCACCGTGACCCGTGCGTCGCATCAATCCTGCGGATCTTCCCCGCGCCGGCGCACGTCGCCCGGCAACATTTCGGTGCGCTCCTCGCTGACCTGACGCGCGGTCTCGAAGAATTGCTGCACCTGCTGGCAGACCTCCAGCGTGTTGTCGCGGGCGATGGCCGAAATCAGGAACCAAGGCTGGGTCCAGCCCAGCTCGGCAATGACCTTGCGCGCTACCTCGTCGCGCTCGTCCTGCGCCAGCATGTCGGCCTTGTTCAGCAGCAGCCAGCGTGGGCGTTCCAGCAGTTCCGGGTTGAATTTTTCCAGTTCCAGCTCGATCGCACGCACCTGCTCGGCCACGTCGGAACCATCGATCGGCGCGATGTCGACCAGGTGCAGCAGCAGGCTGGTGCGCGCGACGTGGCGCAGGAACTGGATGCCCAGCCCGGCGCCCTCGGCGGCACCCTCGATCAGGCCGGGAATGTCGGCGATCACGAAGCTCTGGTCCACGCCAAGGCTTACCACCCCGAGGTTTGGATGCAGGGTGGTGAACGGGTAATCGGCCACGCGCGGCGTTGCCGCCGATACGGCGCGAATGAAGGTGGACTTGCCGGCATTGGGGAAGCCAAGCAGCCCGACATCGGCCAGCAGGCGCAATTCAAGCTTGAGCTCGCGCACGTCGCCCGGCGTGCCCGGCGTGGCCTTGCGCGGCGCGCGGTTTACCGAACTCTTGAAATGGATATTGCCCAGCCCGCCCTTGCCGCCCTGTGCCACCAGCATGCGCTGGCCGTGGCTGGTCAGGTCGCCGATCACCTCGTCGGTGTCGACATTGGTGATCATGGTGCCGACCGGCACCCGAATCGTGTTGTCGTCGCCGCCCTTGCCATACATCTGGCTACCCATGCCGTTCTGGCCGCGCTGCGCCTTGAAGCTGCGCTGATGGCGGAAATCGACCAGGGTATTGAGGCCTTCGTCGGCGACCAGCCAGACCGAGCCGCCGGATCCGCCGTCGCCGCCGTCGGGACCGCCGAACGGGATGAACTTCTCGCGCCGGAAGCTGATGCAGCCATTGCCGCCATCGCCGGCCTGGACTTTGATGATTGCTTCGTCGACGAATTTCATTTGAGGGCCGGGATTGGGGAGTCGGGATTCGGGATTGGAAAGAGCGGGCAATCGTGGATATGGTACGGGACGCAGAGTGTCGGGGCTCTTGCGAATCCCGAATCCCCGCTTTCAACAGACGAATGTCTGGTCATCCCGAATCCCGCGCAAAAACGAAAAACCCCGCCGAAGCGGGGCCTTCGCTGCCGCATCGCGAAAGGCTTACGCCTGCACGACGTCGACGAATCGACGGTTCTTGTCGCCGCGCACGGCGAAATGGACCTTGCCATCGACCAGCGCGAACAGCGTGTGGTCGCGACCCAGGCCCACGCCGGTACCCGGATGGAACTGGGTGCCGCGCTGACGCACGATGATGTTGCCGGCTTCGATGGCCTGGCCACCGTAGACCTTGACGCCGAGGTATTTCGGGTTCGAATCGCGACCGTTGCGGCTGGAACCTACGCCTTTTTTATGTGCCATGACTCAATGCTCCAGTTGCTCAGGCGTTGATGCCCGTGATCTCGATTTCGGTGAAATGCTGCCGATGGCCCTGCTGACGCTTGTAGTGCTTGCGGCGGCGGAACTTGATGATGCGGATCTTGTCGGCGCGACCATGCTTGCGCACGGTGGCACTGACGGTGGCGCCTTCCACGACCGGCGCACCGACCGTGATCGACTCGCCCGTGCCGACCAGCAACACCTGGTCGAAGCTCACCGTGGCGCCTTCATCGGCGGTCAACAGCTCCACGCGCAGCACGTCTCCCTGCTGCACACGGTACTGCTTGCCACCGGTCTTGATGACTGCATAACTCATGGGAATGCCCTTCTGTCGTTATTCTCTTGGGTATCGTCCGCGCCCATTCAGGCCCGGCGAATCGCGGATTATAGCGAGCGAAGTCCGGGCTGGTCAAATACTGACCATCCAGCCCGAACCGGGCCCGCGAAGGCATCGCGGCAGGGGCGGCGGGACGGCTCAGTGACCGGTGGGCGGCGCCGCCGCCGACCCCGCCGTCGCAGGACTGGCCAGGCAGCGGCCATTGGCGTCCAGCGTGCCCTTCTGTTGCAGCTCCTTGATCATCGCCTCGCCGCGCTCACGCCCCCACTGCTGGCCGATCTTCATGCCCTCGGCCATGGTCACCGGCATCTGGCTGATGACCTTCTGGCCCAGCGGCGATTTGTAGAACTTCAGCAGGCCGGCCACGTCCTCGGCGGTGAAGTGCTTCTGGTACACAGGCACCATCTTGTCCATCAATTGCTCGGTACCACTGGCGTCGATGAAGTTCTGCCAGTACGACGCAGGCACGCAGGGCGCCGCCTGGCCCATGATGCCGGCCATCTGCGAGTTCATCTGGCCGAACATCTGGTCCAGATGCATGACTTCGAACAATTGGCGCACCTGCTGCTTGCTGGGCGGTGCCGCCGCGACCTGACAGCTGGCGGCCAGGGCGAAGGCCGCGCCAACCACGATTCCGATCCGCTTGCGCATGACTTTCTTCTCCTGTCGATAGTTGGAGGTCTGCCCGGGTGGCGGTGAAGGCTTCACCAGGTCACACCAGTACCCACGATTCGCTGAACCAGCAGAACTACTTGGTATAGTAATCGATCCCCCCCATATACGGCGTCCATGGACACCATTCGCATCCGCGGCGCACGCACGCACAACCTCAAGAACATCGACCTCGACCTGCCACGCGACCAGCTGATCGTGATCACCGGCCTGTCCGGTTCGGGCAAATCCTCGCTGGCCTTCGACACGATCTATGCCGAAGGCCAGCGGCGCTACGTGGAATCTCTTTCCGCGTACGCACGCCAGTTCCTGTCGATGATGGAAAAGCCCGACGTCGACCATATCGAAGGCCTGTCGCCGGCGATCTCGATCGAGCAGAAATCCACCTCGCACAATCCGCGCTCCACCGTGGGCACGATCACCGAGGTGTACGACTACCTGCGCCTGCTGTACGCCCGCGTGGGCACCCCGCGTTGCCCGGACCACGGCACGCCGCTGGAAGCGCAGACGGTGAGCCAGATGGTGGACGCCACGCTGGCGCTGGATGCGGAGAAGCGCTACATGTTGCTGGCGCCGGTGATCCGCGAGCGCAAGGGCGAACACGTGCAAGTGTTCGAACAACTGCGCGCGCAGGGTTTCGTGCGCGCACGCGTCGATGGCACAGTCCACGACCTGGATGCGGTGCCGCCGCTGACCCTGCGCCAGAAGCACACCATCGAAGCCGTCATCGACCGATTCCGTCCGCGCGAGGACATCAAGCAGCGCCTGGCCGAGTCATTCGAGACGGCGTTGCGCCTTGGCGACGGTCTGGTGATCGTGGCCAACATGGATGATCCGGCCGTGCCCGAACAACTGCTGTCCTCGCGCTTTTCCTGCCCGGTGTGCGACTACTCGCTGCCGGAGCTGGAGCCGCGCCTGTTCTCGTTCAACTCGCCGATCGGCGCGTGCCCGGGCTGTGACGGCCTGGGCGTGACCCAGGTGTTCGATGCGGAACGGGTGGTACGTCATCCCGAACTCTCCCTGGCCAGCGGCGCGGTGCGCGGCTGGGACCGGCGCAATGCGCACTACTTCCAACTGATCCTTTCGTTGGCGGCGCACTACGGCTTTGACGTGGACACGCCGTGGCAGGAGCTTTCCGCCGAAGTACGGAAGGCCGTGCTTTACGGCAGCGGCAAGGAAAGGATCGCGTTCCGCTACCTCACCGAACGCGGCGGCAAGGTGACCCGCGAGCATGCGTTCGAAGGCATCCTGCCGAACCTCGAACGGCGCTACAAGGAAACCGAATCCTCTGCCGTGCGCGAGGAACTGGCCAAGTACATCAGCGACCAGCCCTGCCCCGCTTGCGAGGGCCAGCGACTGAATCGCTCGGCGCGCAACGTGTTCGTCGCGGACCACGCGCTGCCGTCACTGACCCATCGCTCGATCGACGACGCGCTGGCGTTCTTCGCCGACCTCAAGCTGGTCGGCTGGCGTGGCGAAATTGCGGCGAAGATCGTCAAGGAGATCCGTGAGCGCCTGACCTTCCTCAACGATGTCGGCCTGAACTACCTCACCCTGGATCGCCAGGCCGACTCTTTGTCGGGCGGCGAAGCGCAGCGCATCCGCCTGGCCTCGCAGATCGGCGCCGGCCTGGTCGGCGTGATGTACGTGCTGGACGAACCCTCGATCGGCCTGCACCAGCGCGACAACGCGCGCCTGCTCGGTACGCTCACTCGTCTGCGTGATCTCGGCAACACGGTGATCGTGGTCGAGCACGACGAGGACGCGATCCGCATGGCCGACCATGTGCTCGACATCGGCCCCGGCGCCGGCGTGCACGGCGGCGAGATCGTGGCGCAGGGCAGCGTGCAGGACATGCTCGATTCGCCGCGCTCGGTCACCGGGCAGTTCCTCTCCGGCGCACGCGCGATCGAAGTACCGAAGGAACGCCGCCAGCCGATCAACGAGGAGTCGTGGCTGCACCTCAGGGGAGCCAGCGGCAACAACCTCAAGAACATCGACCTGTCGGTGCCGGCCGGCTTGTTCACCTGCATCACCGGCGTGTCCGGCTCGGGCAAGTCCACCCTGATCAACGACACGCTGTTCCACCTCGCTGCCGCCGAATTGAACGGAGCCGGCACGCAGGCGGCACCGTACAAGTCGGTCGAGAACATGGACCTGTTCGACAAGGTCGTCGACATCAACCAGTCGCCGATCGGCCGCACCCCGCGCTCCAACCCCGCCACCTACACGGGGCTGTTCACGCCGTTGCGCGAGATGTTTGCGCAGGTGCCTGAAGCACGCGCCCGCGGCTACACGCCGGGTCGCTTCAGCTTCAACGTGCGCGGCGGCCGCTGCGAGGCCTGCGAAGGCGACGGCATGATCAAGGTGGAAATGCACTTCCTGCCCGACGTCTACGTGCCCTGCGACGTGTGCCACGGCAAGCGCTACAACCGCGAGACGCTGGAAGTGCTGTACAAGGGCCACACCATCGCCGACGTGCTCGACATGACGGTGGAGGATGCGCTGAAGTTGTTCGAGAACGTACCGACCATCGCGCGCAAGCTCGACACGCTGCGGGCGGTGGGGCTGGACTACATCAAGCTCGGCCAGAGCGCGACCACGCTGTCCGGCGGCGAGGCGCAACGCGTGAAGCTGTCCAAGGAACTGTCCAAGCGCGATACCGGCCGCACCCTGTACATCCTCGACGAACCCACCACCGGCTTGCACTTCCACGATATCGAACAGCTGCTCGACGTGCTGCACCAGCTGGTCGACCAGGGCAATACGGTGGTGGTGATCGAACACAACCTCGATGTGATCAAGACCGCCGACTGGGTCGTCGACCTTGGTCCTGAAGGTGGTGACGGCGGCGGCCGCATCCTCGTCGCCGGCACGCCGGAGACGGTCGCGGCCACAGCCGCCTCGCACACGGGACACTTTCTCGCGCCCCATCTGAAGCCGGTCAAGTCAAAAAAACCGGGTGCTCCCAAGCGGGTCAAAGCCGCCACCAAACACATCGCCTCGGCCGACAAGTACAAGCCGATGCGCGGAAGGAAAAAACGCCCATGAAATCCGCTGAATCCAGCGCCGCCGTCAACACCGACACGCCACTGTTCGTCGCCACCCTCGGCGTGCGCTGGCGTGACCTCGATGCGTTCAACCACGTCAACAACTCCAACTACCTGACCTACCTGGAAGAAGCACGCCTGCAGTGGCTGCGGCACGTGCGCGACTGGTTCAGCGAGGATGCCATGCCGGTCCTGGCGGCCAGCGAACTGCAATATCGTCGCCCGATCGCCTGGCCGGCCACGCTGCACATCGAGCTGCGCTGCACGCGACTGGGCAACAGCTCGCTGACGCTTGCCCACCGCATCGTCGATGCCGATGCCGCCAGTTGCCTGTACAGCGACGGTCATGTGGTGATGGTGTGGATGAACCCCGCCACCGGCAAGTCGGCGGCGCTGCCCGCTTCGATCCGGGCTGCAGCTCACGATGCCACTCCTTGATGGTGCCGAGGCGTTGCGCGGAAGATCCCACCCACGCAAACCATTCACCTGCCATCATTATGATGGGGCCTGGTTTCCATGATGGAGTTTGCTCGATGACCACATCACCGCGCAGCGCACTGACCCTTTCCGTTGCATGCACTCTCGCCTTGGCCGGGCTTGCGCCGGCCCATGCAGCCAGCCCCACCGCACTGACGGTGTATCGCAGCGACAGCAGCGCGCTGTATGCCAGCAGTGGCGAGGGCAGCGTCGACGACGGCTATGCCGTGGTGCGCGAGCAGCGGACCTTGCAACTCGCTGCCGGCACGCATGACGTGACCCTCGGCGATCTTCCCCTCCACATCGATCCCGAAGCGATCGCCCTTGGCTTTCCCGATGGGAATGCCAAGGTCTTGTCGCAACGCCTGCTGCTTGCCGAAGGCGCGTCGGGTGCGTTGACCGGGCTGGTCGGGCACAAGATCAACGTGTTGGGCAGCAATGGCGAATCACTCGCGGATGGCACCCTGCTGCGTGCGGGCAACGGGTTGCTGGTCAAAGGCGTAGCCGGGACCACGCTGGTTCAAGACTACGCGGCGGTGCGTTCGGGCGACGGCTCGTTCCCGACCGGTTCAAGCCTGGATCTGCTCGTGGATGCCAGCCGCAGTGGCCCGGCCAAGGCCTCGCTCAGCTATCCCACCTCCGGTCTCGGCTGGCGCGCCGCCTACGTGGCCACGCTGCAGCCGGGCGCCACTTGCCGCATGCAGTTCGAAGCACGCGCCAGCATTGCCAATCGCAGCGGGCGCAACTGGAACGACGCCGAGCTGACCCTGATCGCCGGCGAGCCGAACATGTCCAAGCCTTCCGGCCCGCGCCCGATGATGGCGATGGCGCGAGGCTTCAACGCCAAAGCCGAAGCCATGCCGCAACAAGACAGCGTCGGCGACTATCGCAGCTTCACCCTGCCCGACCCGGTCAACCTGCCCGACGGCAGCGTCAGCCAGGTGCCGCTGTACGCCACGCGCGCGCTGGACTGCGTGCGCACTACCCTGCTGGAAAACGGCAACGCGTACCAGCCGCGGCAGCCCAATCTCAATCGTGATTTCGACCAGTCTGGCGGCGCCATCATCAGCACGCTGAAATTGAAGGCGTTCGACAGCCTGCCCGCCGGCTACCTGCGCGTGCTCACGGCTGATCGCCACGGTGTTCCGCAATTCGTCGGCGAAGGCCGCATCAACGATACCCCCAAGGGCAGTGACGCCACGATCACGCTGGGCACGCCGTTCGACCTGCGTGCCGAGCGCTCGCGCACCAGTTTCCATGTCGACAAGCAGGGCCGCACGCTGGACGAGGCCTTCCGCATCGACCTCAGCAATGCCGGCGACCAGGCGCGCACGGTGACGGTACGCGAACATCCGAACCGCTGGCGCGAGTGGAAGCTGGTTTCCTCCAGCAGCAAGCCGACCACCCAGACCACCGACACCCTCGAATTCCGCGTCGAGGTGCCCGCCCACGGCAAGGCCACGTTGAACTATGCCGTGCGCTACAGCTGGACTGCCGACGAACAGCCGCAGTAATTCAAACGGAGTACACCATGCTCAAACTGACCACCCACGACAGCGCCATCCGCGAAATCCAGCTGGCCCGACCGCCGGTGAACGCGCTGAACCTGGAATTGCTGCAGGCGCTGCACAAGGCGATCGACGACAGCGTCCGTGAAGGCGTGCGCGGCATCGTGTTGTCCGGCGCGCAGGGGCTTTTCTCCGCGGGCGTGGATGTGCCTGCCCTACTCCAACTCGACCGCCAGGGCGTGCGTGAATACTGGCAGGAATTTTTCGCCCTGTGCGGCAGCATGGCGCGTGCACCGATTCCGCTGGTGGCGGCGATCACCGGCCACAGCCCGGCTGGCGGCGCCGTGCTGGCGCTGTTCTGCGATTACCGGGTGATGGCCGAAGGTCCGTTTCGGATCGGCCTCAATGAAGTCCAGGTGGGCTTGATCGTCCCCGAAGCGATCCAGCTGGCGCTGCGCCGCGTGGTGGGCACCTACCGCGCCGAGCGGCTGCTGGTCTCCGGCGCGATGATCGAATCCGCCGACGCGCTCGCCTGTGGCTTCGTCGACGAACTCACCGGCGTCGACCAGGTCACCAAGCGCGCCCTGCATTGGCTGGGAGAACTGCTGGCGCTGCCTTCGCACGCCATGTTGACCACCCGCGAACTGGCCCGCGCGGATCTTGCCAACGCCTACGCCGATATGGACGCACTTCCGCTGGACGACTTCATCGAAGCGTTCTTCCACCCCGAGACACAGGCCGTGCTGCAACAGCTGGTTGCACGTTTGAAGAGCAAAGGCTGAGACCCGCATGTCTGCAGGAGTGCATTCCTGCAGATCAGCCCTTGGCCACCGGACGGGCCGGGTCGCTGACCCAACCGCTCCACGACGGTGCGTACAGCCGTGATCCATGCAGGCCGGCATATTCCATCGCCAGCAGGTTGTGGCAGGCGGTGACACCGGAGCCGCACATGTGGATCACCTGGTCGGATGCCGTGCCATGAAGCACCGCATTGAATTCGTCGCGCAACTGCGCCGCCGGCTTGAAGCGGCCATCGCTGCCCAGGTTGTCGGCGAACGGCCGGTTCAACGCGCCAGGCACGTGTCCACCCACACGATCCAGCGGCTCGACATCGCCGCGATAACGCGGCGCGGCGCGGGCGTCCAGCAATTGCCCCGCCGCGCCGTCGGCGACAGCCGCGTGGTCGATCAGGACCTGGCTTGCGTCGTATTGCAATGACACGCTGCTCGCCGGTCGGGACGCCGCGACGCCCGACTCGGTCGGCAAGTCTGCTGCCAACCATGCCGGGTAGCCGCCGTTCAAGACCGCGGCAGTGCGAACTCCGGCCAGGCGCAACAACCACCACAGCCGCGCCGCAGCCAGCGCACCGCCGGCAGCGTCGTAGCTGACGATCTGCATGCCGGCTTGCCACCCCCAGCGCGACAGCAAGGCCTCGAACGCGGCCTGCAGCGGCAGCGGATGCCGTCCGAGGCCTTCGCTGATCCGCGACAGGTCCGACAAGTCGCGATCCAGGCTGGCGTAGACCGCGCCGGGAATGTGACCCTGCCGATAATCCTGCTCGGCCTTGTCGGGATCGCCCAGATCGAAGCGGCAATCAACGATCACCACCGTTTCCGACGGCAATGCTGCCAGTTCGGCGACGTCGATCAAGCTGGTCTTCAGCGTCATGTTCGGCCCATCCTCTCGAGCAGGTTGTAGAGCATGGCGGCGGTAGCACCCCAGATGCGATGGCCACCATGGACGAACTCCACCATCGGCCGGCGATGGCCGCGCCACTCCATGGTGTAGCGCCGCAGGTTTGCCGGCTCCAGCAGGAACGACAACGGTACCTCGAACACCTCGGAGACTTCGTCGGGTGCCGGGTACAGGCGCGCACTGGCGTCGATCGCCGCCACCACCGGCGTGATGCAGAAGCCGCTGATGGTCTCGAACCGATCCAGATAACCCAGCGGCCTCACCAGCTTGCGATCCAGCCCGATCTCCTCCTCGCTTTCGCGCAATGCCGTGGTCAGGGCGTCATCATCGCCGGGCTCGGTACCGCCACCGGGGAAGGCCACCTGGCCGGCGTGCGCATGCAGGTTGTCGTTGCGCACCGTGAGCACCAACCGCGGCTGCACGCCTTCGCGAAAGCCCACCAGTACGGCTGCAGGTCGGCGTTCGGGGGTACCGAGCAGTCGCGACATGTCCGCATGGTTCCAACCCGAACCGGTCGGTGGCGTCGTCAGCGGCAACAACGCGCCGACCACGTCGTCGAGCTTCTCATCGATCACGGCTGCCGGCGCCGCGGCAGGATCACCTGCATCACATGCAGCCGCTCGAAATCGCTCATCGTCCGCCAGCGAGCGATTTCCTCGCCGTTGCGCTGGCAACCCTCGCAAAAGCCGCGCCCGTCCAATCGGCAGACGCCGGTACAGGGGGTCAGCGGGGCGGGGGGCGAAGTATCCGGGGCGTTCGACATGCCGACTCATGGTAGCACCGGCGCCCCTCAGCGCTGGTCATGATCAGGCTTGATGGCCAGCAATTCGATCTCGAATCGCAGTGCCTCGTTCGGGCCGATGCGGGGCAACATGCCCTCCTCGCCGTACGCGAGTTGCGGCGGGATAACCACTTTCCAGCGATCGCCCACATGCATGCGCGGAATCACGTCGCGCCAGCCGGGGATCATCTTGTCCACCGGAAAACTCACCGGCGCACCGTGCGCCAGGGTGCTGTCGAACTCGGTGCCATCGACCAGCATGCCGCGATAGTTCAACACCACGGTGCTGGTGACCGTGGGGTGTACCGTGCCGGCACCCTTGCTCAGCACGGAATACTGGACACCCGACGGCAATTGCACCACGCCGGGCTTCTTGCGGTTCTGCGCCATGAATGCCGCGCTCTTGCGTGCGTTGGCCGCAGCGATGCGCTTGAACTGGGCCAGCGCGTCGCGGTGCATCTGCTCCTGCAGCTGCTGCAGTTGTGCCTGCATCTGCTGGATCGGCACCGCCGGCTTGCGTTTGGCGTAGGCGTCGGCAATCGCCCGCTGCAGCGTGGGCAAGTCGACATCCGGCGTGCCTTCGGCAAAGCGGCTGCCGATCTGGTACCCGATCGCATAGGAAAGCTCGGCTTTGTCCGGCTGGGTCGTCGTGCTCGCGGCCGGGGCGGACTCCTGCGCTCGCAGCGCGCCGCCCAGCAACGCACCAACGAGCAGAAAACCAATAAGCCGTGTTGCACTTGTCGCCATCAATCCATGCTCTCTCTGATGAAGATGAGCCGCGCGTGCCATGCATGAACCCTGCATCGCATGCCGCCATGCATACGGGTCTGAGAAACCCGCCGCCCGCAAAGGTTCCCGCTGCTACCATCGACAACTCGTTCCCCATGGAGCCGATCATGGCCTTTCGCAACCTGGAAACCAGCAACCGCGGCGCGGTACGCACCATCGTGGTCAATCGCCCCGACAAACTCAATGCGCTGAACCGTGACACGCTCAATGAGTTGACGCTGGCCTTTGCGCAGGCCGCCCAGGACGATGCCGTGCGGGTGGTGGTGTTGACCGGCGCAGGCGAAAAGGCGTTCGTGGCCGGTGCCGATATCGCCGAGATGAACGCCTACACGCCGACCCAGGCACAGGCCTTCTCGCGCGCCGGCCAGCGCCTGATGAGTTCGATCGAGCGTCTGGGCAAACCGGTGATCGCCCGTATCCAGGGCTTCGCGCTCGGTGGTGGCATGGAACTGGCCATGGCCTGCCACCTGCGC
Source organism: Rhodanobacter sp. G2-10 (assembly GCF_055809185.1). Taxonomy (NCBI): domain Bacteria; kingdom Pseudomonadati; phylum Pseudomonadota; class Gammaproteobacteria; order Lysobacterales; family Rhodanobacteraceae; genus Rhodanobacter; species Rhodanobacter sp. G2-10. The sequence continues at coordinate 2,381,622 of NZ_CM147900.1, forward strand.
GTGGCCAGCGAGAAGGCGAAATTCGGACAACCGGAAATCAACCTCGGCCTGATTCCCGGCTTCGGCGGCACCCAGCGCCTGCTGCGGCTGGCCGGCCGCGGCGCGGCGCTGGAGCTGTGCCTGACCGGCGCGGTGATAAACGCCCAGCGCGCCTTTGAGCTGGGCGTGGTGACTCGTCTGGTCGCCGCCGAGGGGTTGGACGAGGCAGTCAGCGCATTGGCCGATCAGCTCGCCGCCGCGGCGCCGTTGGCAGCCGCGGGCATTCTCGATGCAGTGCTGCAAGGCGGTGAAACCGCACTGGACCAGGGCCTGGAGTTCGAAACGCAGGGCTTCGCACTGGCGTTTTCCACTGACGACATGCGCGAAGGCACCAGCGCCTTCCTGGAAAAGCGCAAGGCCGAATTCAAGGGTCGGTAGGGCGGGCTTTGCCCGCCATTATCATGCCCCGCCAAAGCCGGCGGGCGGAGCCCGCCCTACGTGGGGTTCAAGGCGTGATGATGGATGACTCAAGCATTGCGCCGATGCCGTAGGGCGGGCTATGCCCGCCATCGGCGTCCCGCGGAACAGCCGGCGGGCGGAGCCCGCCCGACGTGGGGGTTCAAGGCATGATGATGGATGACTCAGGCATTGCGCCGATGCCGTAGGGCGGGCTATGCCCGCCATCGGCGTCTCGCGGAACGGCCGGCGGGCGGAGCCCGCCCCACGTGGGGGTTCAAGGCATGATGAGGGATGAATCAAGCATTGCGCCGATGCCGTAGGGCGGGCTATGCCCGCCATCGGCGTCCCGCGGAACAGCCGGCGGGCGGAGCCCGCCCTACGTGGGGGTTCAAGGCGTGATGAGGGATGACTCAGGCATTGCGCCGATACCGTAGGGCGGGCTATGCCCGCCATCGGCGTCCCGGGGAACAGCCGGCGGGCGGAGTCCGCCCTGCGTGAAGTCAGCTGGCTCAATGCCCGCCGGCGTATTTCTTCTCGCCAGCCGTCACGCGCAAGTCCAGCCGGTTTTCCGGCGGCGCCAGCGGGCACGTCGCGAATGGCGTGAAGGCACACGGCGGGTTGTAGGCCTTGTTGAAATCCAGCACGACCTTGCCGTCCTTGGGCGGATCGACATAGACGAAGCGAGCCGCACCGTAGGTTTCCTTGCCGCTGGTACGGTCGGCGAACACCACGAAGTACTGCGCATCGCCCGGCTCCTCGATCACCGGCAGCAACGCGAATGCCTTGCCGTCCCGCGTGAACTCCAGCTTGCCCGGCACCGGGAACTTGTCGACCGTGCCGATGGCCGTCCCCATCTCCAGCGTTTCGCCGGGCTTGGCGGGTACCCAGGTCGCCTCGATCCGCCACGACGGGTCGATCGGGAATGAGTCGATGCCCGCGAAGTGCTTGCGGGTCGGTGCGTTGGTGTCCTTCACGCGCAGCCCTTTGCGGCCGCTGCGGTCGATGGCGTAGAAGCTCGCCGTACCGAAGCTCACCGTGGTGGGGGCGGCATCGCCGGCATGCGCATCGTCGACCAGCACGGCCTGCGCGATGGGCTTGCCGTCGATGAGCGCGCCACTGTCCGGCGCAAGGGTGAGTTGCATGCGGCCATCCGCGGCCAGCGTGATCACACCCAGGTGCGCGGGTCCGGCCTTCAGCACGATGTCGTTGTCGGCAGCGCTGCCGATGCGGTTGTCGCCGGGCTTGAGCCATTCCAGGCCGATCAGACTCAACCAGCCATCCGGCGCGGTCAGCCGTTCGACCCGACCGGCGTGCCACTGCTCGATGTCCTGTTTGTAGTGATCAACGTCGGTGGCGTGCACGGTAGCGACTCCCAGTATGGCGGCGGCAACGATCAGACTGCTGCGTATCATCAATTTTCCCCAGATTCGAATTTGTCCCGACACCTTCAGCGACCGCGCATGAACAGCTTGTCCAGCTCGCCCATGCCCAGCTGCACCCAGGTGGGGCGGCCATGATTGCATTGTCCGGAGCGTTCAGTGGCTTCCATCTCGCGCAGCAGCGCGTTCATTTCCGGGATGGTCAGGCGGCGACCGGCGCGCACCGAACCATGGCAGGCCATGGTCGAAAGCAGCTCGTTCTCCAGTTCCTGCAGTCGCCGCGAACTGCCGTGCTGAGCCAACTCGGACAACACGTCACGGCTCAGCTGCGCCACATCGGCACCTTCAAGCAGGGCGGGAATGCGGCGCACCACGACACTGGCCGGACCACTGCGTGACAGCTCCAGGCCCCAGCCCGCCAATGGCTCGGCATATTCTTCCGCCGCCGCGGCTTCCTTCGCGCTCACCGCGATCGACAGCGGCACCAGCAGCATCTGTGAGCGCAGGTTGCTGCCGGATCGGCCGGTTTTCAACTTCTCGTAGGTAATCCGCTCGTGCGCCGCGTGCATGTCGACCAGGATCAGACCGTGCGCATTCTCGGCGAGCACGTAAATGCTCTTGAGCTGGGCGATGGCAAAACCCAGCGGCGGCGCTTCGCCCGGCTCCATCTCGGCGATGACCGCGGTCGATGACGGCTCGCCAAGCAATGCCGCGTAATCGGCCAAGGGCTGGTCGCGCACGCCCAGCGACAACCGGCTCTGGTCGGCACGCGCCGGCCACGCCGGTTGCATGGTCGCAGGCGTTGATGCGGCGGTGGCCATGCGCAGGCCGCCATCGGATTCCCGCGCCTGCGAAGCCACCTGCCCGGCGCGCGTCCGAGCCAGCGCCTCGTGCAGGGTGCGGAACAGGAAGTCATGCACCAGCCGCTGCTCGCGGAAGCGCACCTCATGCTTGGCCGGATGCACGTTCACGTCGACGCCGGCCGGGTCCAGTTCCAGGTACAGCACGAAAGCGGCGTGGCGACCATGAAACAGCACGTCGGCATAGGCCTGCCGCACCGCGTGCGCCACGATGCGGTCGCGCACCAGCCGACCATTGACGTAGAAATACTGGGAATCAGCCTGCGATCGCGACGCGGTCGGCAACCCGACCCAGCCGGACAGATGCAGTCCGGCAGCCGCATGATCGATCCGCAGACTTTGCTGCGGGAATTCCGCGCCGAGCACTTCGGCGACCCGCTGCAACGCGGCCTGTTCGTCGCGCGCGGCCTTCCAGATGCGCACCGGCTTGCCGTTGTGACTGAGGCGAAACTCCACCGCACTGCGTGCCAGCGCCAACGACTTGAGCAAGTCGTCGATATGGGCAAACTCGGTGCGCTCGGCACGCATGAATTTTCGTCGTGCCGGCACGTTGTGGAACAGGTCGCGCACCTCGACGCTGGTGCCTGGCGGATGCTGCGCAGGGCGCGCAGCCTGCAACTTGCCGCCATCGACCTCGACCCGGAACGCCGCGTCCTGGCCGCGCACTCGCGAGGTCAGCGTGAAGCGCGAGACCGACGACACCGACGCCAATGCCTCGCCGCGAAAACCCATGCTGGCGACGTGCTCCAGGTCGTCGAAGCTGCCGATCTTGCTGGTCGCGTGCGAGGCCACGGCCAGCGGCAATTCGTCGGCATGAATGCCGCCACCGTCATCACGCACGCGGATCAGTCGCGCACCACCGGCCTCCACGTCCACCTCGATCCGGGTGGCACCGGCGTCGAGGCTGTTTTCGACCAGTTCCTTGACCACGGACGACGGTCGCTCAATGACCTCGCCCGCGGCGATCTGGTTGATGAGTTCGGGGGGAAGCGGGCGGATGACAGGCATCCGCGAACTTTAACAGCCCGCAGGCCGTGGTTCGCTATCAGCCCGCGGGAATCGTCAACACCGCACCGGCACGCACGGTATTCGTGTTCATCTGGTTGGCGCTCTTCAGCGCGCCCACGCTGACGCCGTATTGCCGCGCGATGCTGCTCAGGCTCTCACCGCGTCCCACCCGGTGCCGGTCCGAGTGTGCGGGCAACGTGCCGATCGACTTGCCACTGGTCGGGCTGGCGACCGAGGCCAGGCGCGTGCCGTTGCGTTTGGCCGCCTGCGCCGCAAACCAGGTGCCCGGTGGCGGCGTCGATTCGAAATAGCCCTTCACGCCAGACATCACCGCGTTGGCAAGCAGCTTCTGGTGGGCCGGATCGCGCAACTTGCGCTCTTCCACCGGATTGCTGATGAAGGCCGTCTCGACCAGGATCGAGGGCACGTCAGGCGAGCGCAGTACCACGAAGTTGGCATGCTCGACATGACCGCGATGCGTGGGGCCCAGCTTGGCCAGTGCCTTGAGCACGTTGTTGGCCACCTCGTCGCTGGCCTGGATGGCCCAGCCCTGCTGGAGGTCCAGCAGGACCTTGGCCAGGCTGTCGTCCTTGTCGTCCAGGCTGATGCCGCCGATCAGGTCGGCACGGTTCTGGCCATCGGCAAGCCAGCGTGCCGCCATGCTGGTCTTGCCGCGCGGCGACAGCACCCACACCGATGATCCCCTCGCGTCATCGCTGGTGAAGGAGTCGGCGTGGATCGAAACGAACAGGTCCGCGTTGTGCTCGCGCGCAATCTCGTAGCGTTGCTTGAGCGGGATGAAGACGTCGCTGTCACGGGTCAACACCGCCTTCATGCCCGGCTGGCGATTGATTTCCTTGGCCAGATCACGCGCCACGGCCAGGGTCACGTTCTTCTCCAGCGTACCGCGCGGACCATGCGCGCCCTGATCCTTGCCGCCGTGGCCGGCATCGATCGCCACGACGACGGCGCGTTGTCCGTTGAGCATGGCCGCGGCTTGCTCGGCGGCCACCCGGCGACTGTGCGTGGGATTGCTGAAGGACAAGGTCACAGGTGACGCTGTCCCTGCCGCGCTGTCGGCGCCCTTGGCCTCGCCGGGGTAGAGATCCAGCACCAATCGGTAGTTTTCACCGCCGGCCGGCTTGAGCACGAAACTCTTGAGCCGGCTGGACGGGTCGACATTGGCGGTGAGCAGCAGGTTGTTGCCGCTGCGCGCATGGCTCAGCCCGCGGTACAACCCCTGCGCCGCCGGTGCGGAAAAATCGACCGCGGCCTTGCTGTCGCTCAGGTCGACCACGATCTGGCCATCCTTCTGGTCGATCTTGTAATGCAGCGGCCCGTTCGCGTCGAGCACCACCCTGGTGTACTGCGGGCCTGCCCATACACGCGCGTCCTTGACCTCGGCGGCCCGCGCACCGGCCAGCGGGGCGCTCGCCAGGATCGCAGCGACGAAAAGACCGGCCAGGTTGTTCAGGTAGCCCCTCATGAGCCGCATTGAAGCGCAGTCGCGAAGCGAATGCAAGAAGCTTTTCCTTTTAATATCCGCCACCTGCAAGCCATTCATCAGGCGATATCAAGCAATCAACCGCAAGTTACGCATTCCGAACAGATCCTTGCCGGATCGGTCGGATCAGGAAAATTCCAAGCTGGAGCAAGTACTTGGCCGTGGTCAGCGCATTCGCTGGAGCAGCCGGTCACCGCGCGCGGTGAAAGCCCGCAGTCTCGCCTGGCGGCCCTCGCCGGCGTAGTCCAGGCACAGCTCGAGGTCCGCGGCTGGCAAGGCGCCGGCTCCGCGCTCGGGCCACTCCACCAGCACCAACGCCTCGGGATCGGTCAGTGCGTCGAGGCCCAGCCATTCGAGTTCGCCGGGGTCGGCGATCCGATAGAGATCCAGATGCCAGGCCGGTCGATCCCTTGCCGTATAGCCTTCCATCAAGCTGTAGGTCGGACTTTTTACCCGTTCGCCCACGCCCAGGGTGGTCAGCAAAGCACGCGCAAAACTGGTCTTGCCCGCGCCCAGCGGACCGTGCAGGTAGAGCACCAGCCCTTCATCCAGCAATCCGGCCATGCGCCGCGCCAGCGCTGCGGTCGCCGCTTCATCGGGCAGTGGCCAGAGCGGTTCGGTGTCGACTGTCGTTGTCATGCTTCACGCTCGTCTACAGGCAAGCCATTGCCAAGCATACGCAGGGGAGCCAGCAAGTCGCTGGCCAGCAGCCCGCGCTCGCCCGCCTGAGCCGCGCGATCGCCGGCACGCGCGTGCAGACCCGCACCGATGCAGGCCGCCTGCCACGCGCTGCAGCCTTGCGCCAGCAAGGCGGCAATGATGCCGGTGAGCAGATCGCCCATGCCGCCCGAGGCCATCCCGGGGTTGCCCCACGGACAGACGTCCAGACGTCCATCCGGATGGGCAATCAGGCTACCCGCACCTTTCAGGACCGTGACGGCGGCGTATCGGCTGGCCAACTCTCGCGCAGCCGCGAAGCGGTCGCGTTCGACCTCGGCCACGTCGATCCCGAGCAGGCGCGCCGCCTCGCCGGGATGCGGGGTCAACACCGTCGGCGCCTGGAACTGTCGCGGCTCTTTCGCCAGCAGATTCAACCCGTCGGCATCCAGCACCAGCGGACCGTCATGTTCCAGCGCCGTGAACCACAGCGCATGCCCCCATGCCGACTGGCCCAGTCCCGGGCCGAGTGCCAGCACGTCGGCATGCTCGAGCATCGACTGCAGCACCTGCGGTCCATCGACGCCGCGCGCCATCAGTTCGGGCCGCGCCGCGTTCAGTGCAGACACGTGTTCGGCACGCGTCGCCACGCTCACCTTGCCGGCGCCAGCGCGAAGTGCCGCCGCACCGGCGAGGTGAACCGCGCCCGCCATGCCCTGCCCGCCACCGATCACCAGCACATGGCCGTAGTTGCCCTTGTTGCCGTAATGAGCGCGCGGCGGCAGTGCTTCGGCAGTCAGCAGCCTCGCGTCCGGCGGCACCTTCGCATACACGCTGGCAGGCACGCCGAGCATGGCCAGTTCCAGCGCGCCGACAAGATCGGCGGCGCGGCCCGTGTGCAGGCCACGCTTGTTGGCGATGAAGCTCACGGTCAGATCCGCGCGAACGGCGGCACCGGGGGATTGCCCGGTGTCCGCATTCAGTCCGGATGGCACATCCAGTGCCAGTACCGGCACGCCGCTGGCGTTGAGGCATTCGATCAGGCTCGCGGCAGCCGGGCCGGGCTCGCGATTGAGGCCGATGCCGTACATGGCGTCCACATGCAGTTCCGCCTCGGGCAACTCGTCGTGCTCATCCCAAACATCGATCCGACCGCCGCCCTGCTCCCATTCGGCGCGCGCCTTCGCGGCATCACCGTGCGAGGCCTCGGTCAAGCCCACCACATCGACATGCATCCCGGCGTCGCGCGCCAGCACGGCCAGCAGGAAGCCGTCGCCGCCGTTGTTGCCTGGTCCGCAGTGCACACAGATCCTGCGCACTTGCGGCCAGTACCGACGCAAACTCGTCAATGCGGCGCCGGAGGCGCGACGCATCAACTCGATCCCGGAGATGTCCAGCGTCGCCAGCGCCGCCCGATCGATCTCGCGCATGCGTTCGACGGTGTGCAGATCGCGGCGGTGCTGGTACTCGGGCATGCCGCGGATTATAGAGCCACGCTTACAATGGACAGATGTCCATGCCCAACCCAACTACTCCTGACTACACCGCGCTCGCCCGCAACATCAAGCAATGGGCGATCGAACTGGGTTTTGCCGATGCCGGCATCAGTGGCACCGACCTGGCCGAGGACGAGCAGCACCTCGAGCGCTGGCTCGATGCGGGCTATCACGGCGAGATGGAATACATGGCGCGTCATGGCACCAAGCGTACCCGTCCGGCCGAGCTCGAGGCCGGCACGCAACGGGTCATTTCGGTACGCATGGATTACATCCCGCCCGGCACCGCCAATGCGTGGGACGTGCTGGGCGATGGCGAGGCCGGCTATGTGTCGCGCTATGCGTTGGGTCGGGACTACCACAAGCTGATGCGCAACCGCCTGCAGAAACTGGCCGAACGCATACACGGCGTGGTTGGCGATTTCGGCTACCGCGCCTACGTGGATTCAGCCCCGGTGCTCGAAAAGGCGCTGGCGCGCAACGCCGGGCTGGGCTGGATCGGCAAGCACACCGTGCTGATCAATCGCAGCGCGGGTTCGTACTTTTTCCTGGGTGAGCTCTACACGGATCTGCCGCTACCGGTGGACCCGCCTGCCACGGCGCATTGCGGCACTTGCACGCGTTGCATCGAAGTCTGCCCGACCCAGGCGATCCTCGGGCCGCACCAGCTCGATGCCAAGCGCTGCATCTCGTATCTCACGATCGAGCTCAAGGGCAGCATCCCCGAAGAGCTACGCGCACCGATGGGCAACCGCATTTTCGGTTGCGACGACTGCCAGCTGGTGTGCCCCTGGAACAAATTCGCCCAGGTCGCCACCGAAGCGGACTTCGCGCCGCGGCACAGCCTGGATGGCGCCAAGCTGATCGAACTGTTCGCCTGGACCGAGCAGGAATTTCTCAAGCGCACCGAGGGCATGGCGATCCGCCGCACCGGCTACGAGGGCTGGCTGCGCAACATCGCGGTGGCGCTGGGCAACGCGCCGCCCAGCGAGGCGATCTGCGTGGCACTGAACCAGCGCGCCGACGATGCGTCGGCGGTGGTGCGCGAACATGTGGCGTGGGCGCTGCAGCGCCAAGCAGATAACAAGGCCCCAGCATGAGCAGCGAACAAGAACCCGACCGGACCACCGCGCCACACCTGGCCGGCGTACTGGAGGAACTGCGCCGGCGCGAGCCGATTTTCCATCAACGCGAATTCGGCCAGTCCCGTGCTGACCACGAGCGCATGACCACGGCGGATTTCTGGGAAATCGGCGCCTCCGGCCAACGCTACAGCCGCCAGTACGTGCTGAACGTGCTCGACGCACGCCAGCACCAGAGTGTGGACGAATCGGAGTGGGAATCGACAGACTTCCATTGCCGCGAGCTCGCCAGTGCGCTCTACCTGCTCACCTACACGCTGCGCCAGAGCCAGCGACTCACCCGACGAAGCACGATCTGGCGGCGCGAATCAGGCGAATGGAAGATCGTGTTTCACCAAGGCACCGTGGTGCAGGCACCTTGAATCACGCCGGCTTCAGGCAGCAGCCATCTGCTTGGGAATCGAGCGATTGGTGTGACTGATGTGGTTGCCTGCACCGGCGGCGATGTACACGCAGGTCGGCTTGAATTTCTCCAGCTCCGCCTCGTTCAGCTGCGCGAACGCCGCGATGATCACGATGTCACCCGGCGTGGCGCTGTGAGCCGCACTGCCGTTCACCGAGATGATGCCCGAGCCTTCCTCGGCACGCAGCGCATAGGTGACGAAGCGCTTGCCATTGTTGACGTTCCACGCGTGGATCTGTTCGTACTCGCGGATCCCGGACGCATCCAGCAGCAAGCCGTCGATCGCGATCGAGCCTTCGTAATGAAGTTCGGCGTGGGTCACCGTGGCACGGTGGATCTTGGCCTTGAGCATGTTCAGGTGCATGAAAAAGATTCCCGCAGGACGCTGCAAAGTCGTTGATTATCGAGCCGATGGCGCTGCACTGCAACATCAGCGGCCGACGTGCAGAAACATGGGGACGTTTCAGTCGATGAGCAAGTTGTCGATCAGGCGGGTGGTGCCCAGACGAGCGGCGATCAAGGCAATCAGGCCATCGCGCTGCCCTTCTGCCGGCTCGGCCAGGTCTTCGGCACGTCGGATCACGGCATAGTCGGGGCTGAAACCGGCCCGCCGCAGCCGCGCGTCGGCGACCTGCTCCAATGCCTGCCACGGATGACCCTTGCGCAGCAGTTCAGCCATGGTGGTCAAGGTGTCGTGGATCACCGGCGCGCGTGCACGCTCGGCGGCGGACAGGTACTGGTTGCGCGAACTGAGCGCCAGGCCATCCTCCGCACGCATGGTCGGCGCCGCAATCACCTTCACCGGCAACGACAGGTCGCGCACCATCCGCTCGATCACCTTGAGTTGCTGGAAATCCTTCTGGCCAAACACGACCAGATCGGGCTGCACCAGGTTGAACAGCTTGCACACCACGGTCGCCACACCGTCGAAATGACCGGCCCGATGCGCGCCCTCCAGCACCTCGGTGATCTGCGGCACCCGCAGGCTCACGCTGTGCGAGGCGCCGTACGGATAAATCGTGGTCACATCGGGGGCAAACAGCAGGTCGCAGTACTCGTCCGCCAGCGCCGCCTGATCCTGCACCAGGGTGCGCGGATAGCGTTCGAAATCCTCGTTCGGCCCGAACTGCGTGGGATTGACGAACACGCTGGCGACGACCCGATCCGCGCGCGCCCGCGCCAGCCGGATCAGCGACTGATGGCCCGCGTGCAGGTTGCCCATGGTCGGCACGAAGCCGACGATCTGGCCCTTGTCACGCCAACCGCGAATGGCGGCACGCAGGGCGGGAGCATCTTGTACGGTTTGCATGGCGCCGGGACCCGTGGCTCAGTCGAAGTGGCTCAGTTGAAACAGTGCTCTGGCGCCGGGAACACGCCATTGCGCACATCCTCGGCATACGCCGTGATCGCCGCCGCCACCGAGTCGTGGCCGGCCAGAAAATCCTTGCTGAACTTCGGCCGCTTGCCGGGCGTGACGCCGAGCATGTCATGAATCACCAGCACCTGGCCGTCGCAATGCGGACCTGCGCCGATGCCGATCACCGGGATCATCAACGCCTCGGTCACGCGGCGGCCCAACTCGACCGGCACCCCCTCGATCACCAGCAGCTCGGCGCCCGCAGCCTGCACGGCCAATGCCTCTTCCAGCACGCGGTCCGCGGCGTCCTGCTCGCGACCCTGGATACGGAAACCACCGAAGCGATGCACCGATTGCGGGGTCAGTCCCAGGTGGGCACAGACCGGAATGGAACGAGAGGTCAACGCCGAAATCCCCTCCAGGACGTGGGCCGACGCGCCCTCGATCTTCACCATCGCCGCACCCGCTTCACCGACCAACCTGGCGCCGGCCTCGAGCACGTGCGCCACGTCGCGATCGGCCATGAACGGCAGGTCGGCCACCAGCAGGGTCGCGGACAAACCGCGGGCCACCGCAGCGGTGTGATAGACCATGTGCTCCAGCGTCACCGGCAAGGTGCTGGCATGCCCCTGCACCACCATGCCGAGCGAGTCCCCGACCAGCGCCACGTCGATCCCGGCTGCTTCCAGTTGCCACGCAAAACTGGCGTCATAGGCCGTGAGCATGACGATGCGCTTCCCCTGTGACTTCATCGCGCGCAGCCCCGGCACGGTCACTCGCTTGCGGTCGGGCACATTGGCGTTTTGCACGTACACGGCAGTTCCTGATCAGGGGGGGACAGTCGCCAATTATGGCCCAAGCAATCGCTCGCAACCGGCAAGATCGACCCGGGCCAGCAATTCCGCCACGTTGCCCAGACCGGGCAGTTGCAAGGTCGGCGCCACATCGTGCAGCGGCAGCAGCACGAAGGCCCGCTCGGCCAGGCGCGGGTGCGGCAAGGTCAAGGCGTCGCTGTGGCATTGCGCGTCGTCGACATGCAGCAGATCCAGATCCAGCGTGCGCGGCCCGTTGCGTTCGGCGCGGACCCGGCCGGCCTGCTGCTCGATCAGCAGCAAGCGCTGCAACAACGCCTGCGCCGACAAATCGGTCTCCAGTTCGACCACGGCATTGATGAACGGCGGCTGGTCCAGCACGCCCCATGGCGCCGTGCGGTACAGCGCCGAACGCTGCAGCACGCGAGTTCCGGGCAAGTCGCCCAGCGCCGCCATGGCATCGAGTACCTGTTGCCGCGGATCGCCGAGATTGCTGCCCAGTGCGACGTAGGCCAGGCTCACTCGGAACTCGACGTGTCGCTGCGCTTGCGGCGCCGCCGCCGCGGGCGCGGCGGCTTGCGCACCGCCGGTGCCGGCATGGCTTCAGCCGCGGCCGAGCCCGCCGTTGCCGGCAATGCCGCGGCGAGGACCTCGTGCGGCAATCGTTGTGCATGCGCCCACCATTGACCCAGTTCGCGCGTAGTCGCGGACTCCTCGGCACGCAGCAACAGGAAATCGAACGCTGCGCGAAAGCGCGGGTGCGCCATCAGGCGGAACACGCGCTTGCGCTGGACCTGCTCGAAACGCGGCTGCAGCGACCAGATCTCCTCCATGGTGAAGGTGAACCGCCGCGGGATCGCCACGCGCTGACATTGCTCCCCGACCACTTTGGTGGCAGCACGAGCCCAGGCCTCGTTGCCATCCTGGCCCGCCTCGATGGCCTGGATCGCCTGGCCGCGCACTTCACCCCACAACAGCACGGCGAACAGAAAAGCCGGAGTGACCGACTTGCCTTCGCTGATCCGCGCATCGGTATTGGCCAGCCCCTGCTCGACCAGCGAACGCAGGGCGGCATCGCCGCGCTTGAGCGCCCGCGCGGTCGCCGGAAACAGGAACTTCAGCAAGCCGCAATGTTCCAGCATGCGGAAACTCTTGAGGCCATTGCCGCTCAGGAACATCTTCAACGATTCATCGAACAGGCGCGCCGGCGCGGCATCGGCCAGCAGCGGGCCCAGTGATTCGAACGGCGCCATCGCGGCGGCATCGATATGCATGCCGAGCTTGGCCGCCAGGCGCGCGGCGCGCAGCATGCGCACCGGGTCTTCGTGATAGCGCACCTCGGGATCGCCGATCAGCCGCAGCACGCGGTCTTCGAGATCCTGCATGCCGCCGACATAATCACGCACCGAGAAGTCGCTGATGTCGTAGTACATGGCGTTGACGCGGAAGTCGCGGCGAATCGCGTCCTCCTCGATCGTGCCCCAGATGTTGTCGCGCACGATGCGTCCGTCGACGATATGGCGGTCGCCGTCGCCACCTTCCTCGCCAGTGCCACGGAAGGTCGCCACCTCGATGATCTCCGGTCCGAACACCACATGCGCGAGCCGGAATCGGCGGCCGATCAGGCGGCAGTTGCGGAACAGCTTTTTCACTTCATCCGGGGTCGCGTTGGTGGCGACATCGAAATCCTTGGGCTGCACGCCCAGCAACAGGTCACGCACGGCGCCGCCGACGAGATAGGCGTCATAACCGGCGTCGTGGAGCCGGTACAGCACACGCAACGCCGCCTTGGAGATGTTCTTCCGCGAAATGATGTGCTGATCGCGCGGAATGATCCGCAGCGCGGGTGCAAAATCGGTGCCTGGTTGAAGATTCAAGCGGTTGAGATCCTTGGCGGGGCGGCGTCGCCCCGTAGTAGCCTTGATTCACGATGCCGAGCATCGCCGATCCTCCGGCATGACGGCAACAAGCACATCCGTGTGGCGCACTCCGAATTCGACGCCAGGGGCTGCCAACCGGAAGTTGCCGCACGAAACAATTCCGCTATACTAGCGCGCCTCGCAGCACAACGCTCCCTTCGTCTAGTGGCCTAGGACACCGCCCTCTCACGGCGGGAACACGAGTTCGAGTCTCGTAGGGAGTACCATTATTTGTGCGATCATCCCTGATCGCCGCACTCCGGGTAGCGGACTGCCACGTGCAGTCCACGGTTCGAACAGAGATCACAGGCGGCCATCGCTGGCCGCACTTCTCACAAGAGCCCGCGTTCTGCGACACTCGCTCACCGTGTCATTCAGACGAGCTTTGCTCCATGACTTTTGTTGTCATCGACAATTGCATCAAGTGCAAGTACACCGACTGTGTCGAGGTGTGTCCGGTCGACGCGTTTCATGAAGGTCCCAATTTCCTGGTGATCGATCCGGACGAGTGCATCGACTGCACCTTGTGCGAGCCGGAGTGCCCGATCAACGCGATCTATCCGGAAGACGACGTGCCGGCCGGTCAGGAAGCGCTGGTGGCGCTGAATGCCGAGTTGGCCAAGGATTGGCCGGTGATCACCGAGCGCAAGGATGCTCCGGCCGACGCGAAAGACTGGGAAGGCAAGCCAGGCAAGCTGGATCTGCTGGAACGCTGATCACCGGCAATCCCCGATACGAAAAAGCCGCCTTCGAGGCGGCTTTTTCATCTGTGGCACGCGCCGTGCCGGGCGACTGCTGCTTATTTGCCCAGCTTCGATTTCAGGACGTCGATCACGCCGGCCACGACGGCCAGCGAATCGCTCTGGGCGCGGATCTCGCTCGCGTCCGTACCGCTGTTGCCGATGCTGATCTGCACCTGATGCGTGCCACCGTCGCTGGTGCCAGCGGCATCATTCTTGTCGCGCCCGAACAGGCGGCTGAAAAAGCCCCGCTTCTTGTGCTTGACCGCAGTGCCGGCAACGCTGATCACGTAGGTATGCGTGGCGTCATCATGGCTGACGACCTGCCCCAGGCTGCCATCGGCCAGTGTCTGGCCCACCTGCTGGTAGACACTGTCGACGCCGCCGGAGTGCACGAAACCGTCCGACACCTGTCCAGCCTGACCGGGAACGCCCGCCACCGCGGCCGTTGCGCCATTGGCCGTCGGTTGGTTGGCACCGGGCGGTGGAATCACCAGCGCATCGCTGGTAGACGGGCGGTCGAGACTCGGCGGGATCTCCAGTGGTGCCTCCTGCCGGGCCTTTTCCCACGCCTTGTGCGAACGAAACATGCCGCAGCCGGAGAGCAGCAGGCCGGAGAGGGCCAGTGCCGGCAAGGCCACGAGGAGGGAGGTTTTCTTCATTGAGTCAAATTCCGTGAGTATGAGTGAGGCCGACTTCAACCAGCCGCAGTCGCCAAGCATGCCAGACTGGACAGCGCCTGGTGCAATCGGGTGCGTTCCGCGCCCTCGTTCAGTTCCACCAGGGGCAGACGGGGCAAGGCCAGACCCAGGCCCAGTGGCGGCAGGCCCGCCTTGACCGAAATCGGGTTCGGCGCGCAATCCAGCGCCCGCAACAGGGGCTCCAGCGCTGCATGACAACGTTGCGCCCCGGCCTTGTCACCACCGGTCGCTGCGTCGCACAGCGCACGAAAGGCCTGCGGCACCAGGTTGGCCACCACCGACACCGTGCCGGCCGCGCCCGCCAGCATTGCCTGGCTGGCGCTACCGTCATCGCCGGACAGATAGACGAAATCCTCGCGCACAAGTTCCGCCAGCGCCGAAATCCGCTCCTGATCGCCGCGCGCCTCCTTGATGCCGATGATCGCGGGGTGCTCGCGCAATCTGGCCACGGTGTCGGGCAACAGGTCGCAGCCGGTACGGCCCGGAACGTTGTACAGCAGCACCGGCAAGCCGGCCCCGTCAGCCACCGCCATGAAATGCCGATACAGACCCTCTTGCGTGGGTCGCACGTAGAAAGGCGTCACCACCAGCGCCGCGTCGGCGCCTAGCGCCTGTGCGCGACGGGTCATCGCCACGGTCTTGGCGGTGCCCGCCTCGCCGGTGCCGGCGACCACCGGAACCCTGCCGGCGACGTGCTCGATGGCAAACGCCAGCAGACGATCGAACTCGTCATGCTCAAGCATGTGTGCTTCACCGGTCGAGCCGGCCACCACCAGCGCCTGGGTGCCGCCATCGATCTGGTAGTCGAGCAGACGCCCGAAGGCCTCCAGGTCGAGCGCACCGTCAGCCGCGAACGGCGTGACCAGTGCACAGATGCTTCCACGAATGTTCACGACCCGATCCTGCTGCCAAGGCAAGCCACACATGTTACTTGCCGCCTCGCAAGACGGGCAAGTAAGCTTGATCGGAGTAGTCTGGCGCTTTCGCAACGCGCAGAACGACACCCACAGGTGGACTTTCTTGAAACCTTCCTCCGCTGCTCCCCCCGCGGTCAGCCGTGCGGGCAACGACAACCATCTGCTGATCCAGGCGCTCACGCCGGCGGGCAAGTCTCCGTTGCTGGCGCTGGCCCGACGCATTGCCGATGCCGGCTGCAATCTTTCCGAATCGCGCGTCTCGACGATCGGCACGGAAGTCTCGTTGATGCTGCTGGCCAGTGGCGCCTGGGACGCGCTGGCCAAGCTGGAAACGGCGCTGGCCAAGCTGGGTCGCGACGAGAGCCTGCACCTGGTGCACTACCGCACCGGCCCACGCGAAAACAGCGCGCACCTGCTGCCCTATCTGGTGGAAGTGGTGGCCGCCGACCGCCCCGGCATCGTGGCCAGAATCGTGGAATTCTTCAGCCAGCGCGACATCAGCGTGGAGCAGCTCAACTCCACCCGCTACCACGCCATGCAGACCGGCGCGGAGATGTTCCAGGCCCAGTTCACCATCGGCATTCCGGCGGACATCCACATTGCCGCGTTGCGCGATGACTTCCTCGAGCTTTGCGATGGCCTGAATCTCGACGCGATCATGGATCCGGTGAAATTCTGAGCCGACGGACTGCTGACAATCCGCCGAGCATCGCGCGATATCGCCCCGCTGACAAGGGCTGTCCCGGAGCAACTCAACCGCGCTAGTCTGTGGTCACAAGCCAGCCGGAGGGCCGTTGCATTGCAGCCAGCGCGTCGATTCACCACCGTCAAGTCCGCCGCAGCAGACGACCTGGCCGAGGTCACGGCAAGCGCCCCCGCAAATCCAGCCATCATTTCCCCCTTCACGTCACGGCTTCACATCGCCGTGCAGGAGTCGTCATGCCCGATATCGGCAAAAAGCTGCCGGCGCTGAAAGGCGTCACCGGCGATGGCAGCGAGCTGAAACTGAACAGTCTCAAAGGCCAATGGGTCGTGGTCTATTTCTATCCGAAAGACTCGACCCCCGGTTGCACCAACGAAGCGAAGGATTTTCGCGACCTCTACCCGCGTTTTCGCAAGCGCAACGCGCAGATCGTGGGTGTCTCGCGCGACTCGCAAAAATCGCATGCGAACTTCGCCAGCAAGCAGGAACTCCCCTTCCCGCTGGTGTCCGACCCGGATGAAACCTGGTGCCGCGCGTTCGACGTGATCCACGAAAAAGTGCTCTACGGCAAGCGCCACATGGGCATCGTGCGCAGCACATTCCTGATCGACCCCGACGGCAAACTGGCAAGCGAATGGCGTGGAGTCAAAGTCCCCGGCCACGCCCAGGCCGTGCTGGACGCGATTCCCACCAGCTGATCTTGCATGACCCTCGACCGCTCGTTTAATCCACCCACCAGTGAGGACACTTCCGCATGACCGGAAGCAAGCGCATCTACGCTCTCGATACCAACGTCCTGCTGCATGACCCGACCTCGCTGTTCCGCTTCGAAGAGCACGACGTCTTTATCCCGATGACCGTGCTGGAGGAACTCGACGAGAAGAAGAAAGGTGCTTCGGAAGTCTCGCGCAACGGCCGCCAGGTCAGCCGCTTCCTCAACGAGCTGATCGAGACAGGCAAGCAGCATGATCTCGGCGAAGGCCTGGAACTGGCCAACCCGCAGGGCATCAAGCTCAAGCGCGGCGGCTCCGTGGGACGGCTGTACTTTCAGCACCGCACCAGCAGCAACGGCCACGCCAAGGCCGACAACCAGATTCTCGCCGCGGTGATCGAGCTGCGTGACCAGAACGCCGATCGCGACGTGATCCTGGTCACCAAGGACATCAACCTGCGGATCAAGGCGCGCATCAACGGGCTGGTCGCCGAAGACTACGAAAACGACCGCGCGCTGGACGATTTCTCCCTGCTCTACACCGGCTCGGCCGAACTGCCCGCCGACTTCTGGGATCGGCATCCGGAAGTCCGCTCGTGGACCGACCACGGCCGCACCTACTACGAACTCGATCGCCGCGACGATGAAGAATGGCACCCGAATGAGTGCCTGTATCTGCCGGGCGACAACGAGATCGAACTGCGCGTACTAAAACTCGATGACGAGCACGCCACGCTGGTGCTGCTGGACGACCACTCCCACGCCAATCACCACGTATGGGGCATCGGCGCGCGCAACCGCGAGCAGAATTTCGCGCTGAACGCCCTGATGGATCCGGAGATCGACTTCGTCACCCTGCTCGGCAATGCCGGTACCGGCAAGACCCTGCTCGCGCTGGCTGCCGGACTGGCCCAGGTCATGGACCAGCAGCGTTATCGCGAGATCATCATGACCCGCGCCACCGTGTCGGTGGGTGAGGACATCGGCTTCCTGCCCGGCACCGAGGAGGAAAAGATGACGCCATGGATGGGCGCCCTGACCGACAACCTGGAAGTACTGGCCAACCCCGAAGACGGCGGCAGCTGGGGCCGCCAGGCCACCAACGACCTGCTCGCCTCGCGCATCAAGATCCGCTCGCTCAACTTCATGCGCGGGCGCACCTTCCTGTCACGCTACCTGATCATCGACGAGGCCCAGAACCTCACTCCTAAACAGATGAAAACCCTGATCACCCGCGCCGGCCCCGGCACCAAGATCATCTGCCTGGGCAATGTCGAGCAGATCGACACGCCCTACCTCACCGAAACGACCTCCGGGCTTACCTATGCGGTGGATCGATTCAAGGACTGGGAACATTCGGCGCACATCACCTTGCGGCGCGGCGAGCGGTCGAGGTTGGCGGACTTTGCGGCGGAGATGATGTAGGGGCTGGTTTTCGGCTTTCGGCTTTCGGTGTTCGGTGTTCGGTGTTCGGTGCTCGGCATCTTGAAGGCTCGTCACTGAAAACTGAACACCGAACACCGAACACTGCTCTCAACCCAGCCCGCCTCCGGCATCCCGCTACAATGGCCCCCTGATCACCCCATGCCGTACCGCCGCCATGATCTTCACGCCGCGCCTGATTCTGCTCGCCCTGTTCGTCTTCTTCGCACTGTGCGTGCTGCTGGTACATCTGCGCGGGCGTGTGCGGCTGCGCTTCGACCGGCAATTGGTGGACCACTCGGCGGTGTTCGCGCCCTACAACCTGTTGATGTATGCGTTCTCGGCGGTGCCGGCCAAGCCGATCCTCGACCGGCGCGGCTTTCCCGAGCTGGATTTGCTGCAGGCGAACTGGGAAACGATCCGCGACGAGGCGTTGCACCTGACTGACCGGGGGCATATCCGTGGCACCACGAAGAACGACGACGCCAGTTTCAACAGTTTCATCAAGCAGGGCTGGAAGCGCTTCTACCTGAAGTGGTACGGCGAGCCGCTGGCGTCGGCGCAGGCGCTGTGCCCGAAGACGGTCGAGTTGCTCAATGCCATCCCCGGGATCAAGGCGGCGATGTTCGCCACCCTGGCACCCAACAGCAAGCTCAATCCCCATCGCGATCCGTTCGCGGGCTCGCTGCGCTATCACCTGGGCCTGATCACGCCGAACTCGCGCGACTGCCGCATCTTCGTCGACGGCGAAGAACACGCCTGGGGCGACGGCAAGGACGTGGTGTTCGACGAGACCTTCGTGCATTGGGTCGAAAACAAGACCGACCAGACCCGGGTGATCCTGTTCGCCGACGTCGAGCGGCCCTTGCGCACGCGCTGGATGAGCGCGATCAATCATCGCGTCGGCGCGTTCATGGGCAAGATCACCGCCTCGCCGAACGAAGACACCGAGAAGACCGGTTTCATCAACCGGCTGTATGCGCTCAGCCAGCGCAAGGGCGCGATGCACCACTGGAAGAAGGAGTTCAAGCGGCGGCACAAGGGGGTTTACAAGGCCGGCAAGTACGTCGGCATCCTGGCATTGCTGTGGATTATCTTCCTGGCGCCCTGGCCGATCATGCATTGACGCTTCATGCAACTGGCTAACGGATGCACCAACAAAAAGCCGCGGTGACAAGCCGCGGCTGTCTTGATCCCGGCACCATCGGGGCTCAGCCCTTGATGCGCCTCACGATGGCGTCGGCGAAGCTGCTGGTGCTGCCTTTGCCGCCAAGGTCGGGCGTCACGCTGTCGCGGTCGTCGGTCATGGTGGCGCGGATCGCATGGCGCAGCTGGTCGCCCTTGGCCACCATGTCCAGGTAGTCGAGCATGTCGGCGGCGGCCAGCAGCAGCGCGCACGGATTGGCTATGCCCTTGCCGGCGATGTCCGGCGCCGAGCCGTGCACCGCCTCGAAGATCGCCGCGTGCTCGCCGATGTTGTCCCCCGGCGCCAGGCCGAGGCCGCCGACGAGGCCGGCGCACAGGTCGGAAAGGATGTCGCCGAACAGGTTGGTGGTGACGATCACGTCGAACTGCTCGGGGCGCATCACCAGCTGCATGCAGGTGTTGTCCACGATCATCTCGTTGAACTCGATCTGCGGATACTCCTTGGCGATCTCGCGCGCCACGTTGAGGAACAGGCCCGAGCTGGTCTTGAGGATGTTCGCCTTGTGCACCGCGGTGACCTTCTTGCGGCCCTTCTTCACCGCCAACTCGAAGGCGTAGCGCACGATCCGGCTGCTGCCCTTGCGCGTGTTGCGCGCCACCGATTCGGCGATCTCGCCGTCTTCGGACAGGGTCTGTCCCTCGGCGCGATACGCACCTTCGGTGTTTTCGCGCACGGTGATGATGTCGATGTTCTCGTAACGCGACTTGGTGCCCGGGAAGCTGACCGCGGGGCGCACATTCGCGTAGAGGTCGAAGTGCCGCCGCAGCGTGACGTTGACCGAAGTGAAGCCTCCGCCGATCGGCGTGGTCAGCGGGCCTTTCAGGGCCACCTTGTGCTCGGCGATCTTGTCCAGCGTGGCCTTGGGCAGCAGGTCGCCGTGCTTTTCCAGGGCGACCATGCCGGCGTCGATCATTTCGTACTTCAGGCCACAGTCCAGCGCGTCGAGCACGCGCAGCGTGGCAGTCATGATCTCCGGGCCGATGCCGTCGCCCGGGATCACGGCGATGGTTTTGTTCATGGGGGACTCCTTGGGGACTGATCGCATGCGCGCATGAAAAGGCGCACGTCAAGACCGCCCATTATCGCTCAAGCTGCCCTTGCCGGACAGCCTGCAGCGCGAATGAGGCGTTGCAAATCCTCGCACGGACCATCGCGGAAACTCGCATGACCGGGAGTCGGGAACGCGGCGGATTTGCGTAGGGCGGGCTCTGCCCGCCGTGGCATCCAGGAAAAGCCGGCGGGCGGAGCCCGCCCTACAGGCTGTCAGGCGTGATCGGCGCATTCCGGCGTGCTGGGCTCGCCGGCTTCGAGCTGGTCGAGGAAATCCACCGCACGGCGCAAGTGCGGGATCACGATCGATCCCCCGACCACCAGCCCCACGCTGAATATCTCGAAGAACTCGTCACGCTGCACCCCGGCCTGCTTGCACTGGGCCACGTGATAACTGATGCAATCGTCGCAGCGCAGCACCATCGACGCGACCAGGCCAAGCATCTCCTTGGTTTTCACGTCGAGCGCGCCGGCCTTGTAGGTCTGCGTATCCAGCGCAAAGAAGCGGCGCACGACCTGGTTGTCCTCGGCCAGGATGCGCTCGTTCATGCGCTGGCGGAACGCGCTGAACTCGGCCAACTTGTCGCTCATGCGGCGGACTCCAGCATCTGCTTCAGCTTGCCGCTGCGATCGGCCGCCGCCAACTCGTCGAAACCACCGACGTGTTGGTCGTTGACGAAGATCTGCGGCACGGTACGGGCGCCACCGCTGCGCGCCAGCATCGTCTCACGCTGCGCCGGATCGGTGTCCACGCGCACCTCGGTCCACTCCAGTCCACGCGACTTGAGCAGGTTCTTGGCGGCCACGCAGTAAGGACAAACCGCCGTGGAATAGACCTCGATCTTGGGCATCACGAAAACTCCGAAATAGCGAAAATCCAGTTGATTAAATGGGGACCGTCCGGACACAACGCAAGCCGAGGAACCGACACCCTTGCCCGCGGTCACAATGCTATTGTCGCGTACCGATGGCCATGACACCACGACGTCTTAGCGCGCGCCTGTTGACGGCGCTGATCACCGCCAGCCTCGCCTGCACGGCCGGGGCCCAGGATGACGTACGCCTGCCCGACCTGGGCAGCTCGGCCGAAGCGCTGATTTCGCCGCAGGAGGCGCAGGACTACGGCGCCTCCATGCTGCGCCAGATGCGTGCGCTCGACATGGTGGTCGACGACCCCCTGCTCGACGATTACATCAACGACCTGGGCCATCGACTGGCGGCCAGCTCCGACCAGCCCAAGGATCACTTCACCTTCTTTATCGCCAAGGATCCGGAGATCAATGCGTTCGCTGCCCCCGGCGGTTATATCGCGATCAACTCCGGCCTGTTCACGATCACGCGCAACGAAAGCGAACTGGCCAGCGTGATCGCGCACGAAATCGGCCATATCACGCAAAAACATTTGCAGCGTGCCTTCGAGGATTCCAAAAAGGACGCCCCGCTGATGGCGCTGGTATTGCTCGGCGCCATCGCGGCCGGCGCCACCAGCCACAGCGGCGATGCGCCGATGGCTGTGCTCGCCGGTGGCCAGGGCCTGATAGCGCAGAAGTCGATCAACTTCACGCGCAAGGACGAGATCGAGGCCGACCGTGTCGGCATCCAGACCCTGGCGCGGGCGGGCTTCGATCCCAACGCCATGGCCGACTTCTTCCAGCGCATGCAGGATGTGCTCAGCACCGGTGCCGGCGGCCGGGATGTGCCGGCCCTGCTGCAGACCCACCCGGTGACGACCATGCGCATCAGCGACGCGAAGGCGCGTGCCGGTACGCTGATTGCGGGCCAGAAGCAGCGCCCTGCGGCCACTCTGGATAGCAGGCAATGGGCCATGACCACCGCGCCGATCGCCTTCGTCAAGAATCCGGCCGTCCTCAACGCGCCGGCGAAACCCGGCGCCGGCGACGACACCTATGCCTTGATGCGCGAACGGGTGCGTGTGCTGGCCGGGGACGCCACGCGCGAGGCGACCTACTACAGCTCCAACCTGCAGAACCGCCGCGAGTTCGACACGCCGGCCAACCGCTACGGCTACGCACTTGCGCTCACTCGCAGCGGACGTGGCGCGCTTGCGATCGGCCAGTTGCAGCCGTTGTTGCGCAGCGCGCCGGACAACCAGATCCTGAAGCTGGCGCTGGCCGACGCCGAGCTGCAAGCCGGCCAGCGCGCCTCCGCGCTGGCGATCTATCAGGAGCTCAACGCGCAATCACCGCGCGATCGGGCGGTGGCGCTCGCCTACGCCAAGGCGCTGACGGCCGGTGCCGACAAGACCCAGGCCGGCCTCGCCGCGAGCCTGCTGCGGCCGATGCTCAACGATGCCAGCGAACCGGAAATCTACAGCGCCTACGCGCGCGCCAGCGACGCCGCCGGCGACAGCGTGCGCGCCGGCGAAGCCTACGCCGATGCCAGTTACTACTCCGGGCGGCCGTTCGACGCGATGGAACAGCTCAAGCGCCTGCTCAAGCGCGACGACCTGGACTACTACGCACGCGCCCGCATCCAGGCCCGCATCACCGAACTCACGCCGCTGTTGCTGGAGCTGCGCAAGCGCAGGATCCAGACCAAGGACAACCCCGACGGTCAACAGCTGCAGCCGGGTGAAGCTTGCCGTGGGCGCCTGTGCTTCGGACTTGACGCGACGCCGGCAAATGCCTGGCAGGCACACGGTTAGCGAAGATCTGAACAAGCCGTCATTCTGACGAGCCGGATCGGGTGTCGCCGCAACTCCTGGAAGACACTGGATTCCAGCTTGCGCTGGAATGACGAGCGAAAGGATGCGCCACCGCGCCGCACCATGTATTTGGCGCGCGCCATGCGCCAGAATGGGGTATGTCCAGACCCTCTGCCCGCATGCCACGCGATGTCGACCTCGATGCTCCGCAGCTGTATTTCAGCCGCGAGCTGGCGGCGCTGGAGTTCAACTTCCGCGTGCTGGCGATGGGGCGTGATACGGCCGTGCCCTTGCTGGAGCGTGTGCGCTACCTGAGCATCGTCGCCAACAACCTCGACGAGTTCTTCGAGGTACGGGTGGCGATGCTCAAGCACCACCATGCTTACGGCTCGGCCGCGCCCGGTCCGGACGGCGTCCCCTCGGGCGAATTGCTGGCACAGATCCGCAGCCGCGTGCTGGATCTGGTTGCGGAGGTCTACGCCGCCTGGCAGGAGCAGATTCGGCCACAGCTTGAGCAGGAAAAGGTCCATATCCTCACCCGCAAGCAATGGACGCCGCGCCAGCACCGCTGGTTGCAGGGCTATTTCGAGCATGAGGTGCTGCCCGTGCTGTCGCCACTGGGCCTCGACCCGGCGCATCCGTTTCCGCGCATCCTCAACAAGACGCTGAACATCGCGGTGGTGCTGCAGGGGCGCGACGCCTTCGGCCACGAGGGCCACATGGCCCTGGTCCGTGCGCCGCGCTCGCTCCCGCGCATCATCCGCGTACCCAACGAGGTCAGCGGACCGGGCGATCACTTCGTGTTCCTGGCCGAACTGCTGCAGGCCTTCGTCGACCTGATGTTCCCCGGTCTCAAGGTGGTCGGCTCGTACCAGTTCCGGGTCACCCGCAACAGCGAGCTTATCGTCGAGGAGGCCGAGGTGGAAAACCTCGCGCTCGCCCTCAGCGAGGAGCTGGTCGGTCGTGGCTACGCACGCCCGGTGCGACTGGAGATCGCCAACGACTGCCCGCAGGCGATCACCGCCATGCTGGTGGAGAATTTCCAGCTCGACGATGCCGACGTCTACCGTTGCGACGGCCCGGTCAACATCATTCGCGCCGGCTCGATCTATGACTGGCTGGATCGTCCCGAACTGAAGTTTCCGCGCTTCACCCCGCAACTGCCGCCCGCGCTGGACGCCACCCACAGCAAGTTCGAGCTGATCAGCCGACGCGATGTGCTGTTGCACCATCCCTACCAGAGCTTTGCGGCGGTGATCGACCTGCTGCGCCAGGCCACGGCCGACCCGCAGGTGCTGGCGATCAAGCAGACCCTGTACCGCGCCGGCGAGGACACCCCGCTGGTCGACCTGCTGGTGGAGGCAGCGCGCCAGGGCAAGGATGTCACCGTGGTGATCGAGCTGCGCGCGCGCTTCGACGAAGAGGCCAACATCCGCCTGGCCACACGCCTGCAGGAGGCGGGCGTACAGGTGGTCTATGGCGTGGTCGGCTACAAGACCCACGCCAAGATGATGTTGATCGTGCGCCGGGAGGGCAACACGCTTCGCCGCTATGCGCACCTGTCCACCGGCAACTACCACCAGGCCAACAGCCGCGTCTACACCGACATCGGCCTGATGACGGCGAACCCGGAAATCGGGGAAGACCTGCACAAGGTGTTCCAGCAGCTGTCGGGGTTGGGCCCCATCATCGAACTGAAACGACTGCTGCATTCACCGTTCACGCTGTACCCGGGCATCCTGGCGCGCATCGAACGCGAGACTGCCCACGCGCTGGCAGGTCGTCCCGCGCGCCTGGTGGCCAAGCTCAACGCACTCAACGACGCGCGCGTGATCGAGGCGCTCTATCGCGCCTCGCAAGCGGGTGTGGAGATCGACCTGATCGTGCGCGGCGCCTGCACCCTGCGCCCCGGCTTGCCCGGTATTTCCGAGCGCATCCGGGTCCGTTCCATCGTGGGACGCTTCCTCGAACACAGCCGCGTGTACTGGTTCGCCAACAACGGCGAACCTGAAATCTACTGCGCCAGCGCCGACTGGATGGAACGCAATCTGATGCGGCGGATCGAGGTGGCATTCCCCATCCTCGACCCCGAGCTGGCCGCGCGCGTCTTCGAGGAAACGCTGGCCAACGGCCTGGCCGACAACACCCAGGCCTGGCTGCTCGGCAGCGATGGCCGCTACGTGCGCGCCGAGCCTGGAAACAACCCGCCCTACAGCGCGCAACAGGGCCTGCTGGCAAGGATCTGCCAGTGAGCTTCAGCGCGCGCACGCAGCGCGCCCATGCGTGCGAGAATCGACGCTTTGCCGCTGCGGGAGCCCCGGCGTGAGCCCGACTGAACCGACCCCGATCCGCGATGGCGAGCTGATGGCGGCCGTGGACATGGGTTCCAACAGCTTCCACATGGTGGTCGCGCGGATGGAGCACGGCGAACCCCGCGTGATCGACCGCCTGCGCGACACCGTGCGCATGGCCGCCGGCCTGCGTCCCGACGGCAGTCTCGACGCCGAGCGTCGCAGCCGCGCGCTGGCCTGCCTGGCTCGCTTCGGCCAGCGCATCGCCGGGCTGCCGTCGATGCGGGTACGCGCCGTGGCCACCAACACCGTGCGCCGGCTGGCCTCGCCGCAGACCTTCCTGAGTGCCGCCGAAGCCGCCCTCGGCCATCCGGTCGAAGTGGTATCCGGCCGCGAGGAAGGTCGCCTGATCTTCCTCGGCGCGGCGCACGACTTGCCCGCGTCGCGCGAGCCTCGGCTGGTGATCGACGTCGGCGGTGGCAGCACCGAATTCATCATCGGCCGTGGCCTGGCGCCGCTGCACACCGAGAGCGTGCAAGCCGGCTGCATCGCCTCGACGCTGCGGTTCTTCCCCGGCGGCAAGCTCACCACCAAGCGCTGGCAGCGTGCCACCAGCGAGATCGGCGTGCTGTTGCAGCAATTCGCCGAGGATTACCGCGAGTCCGGCTGGCAGGATGCTTACGGTTCGTCCGGCACCACCAAGTCGATCGGCGCGGTGGTGCAAGCCATGAAATTCTGCGATGACGGCATCACGCCGGCAGCACTCGCCTCGTTGCGCGATGCGTTGATCGACCACGGCCAGATCGGCACGCTGAAACTGCCGGGCCTGGCGGCCGAGCGTGCGCCGGTGCTCGCCGGCGGCGTGGTGATCATGGAGGCGGCATTTGCCGCGCTCGGCATCGAGCGGCTGCGCGTATGCGAAAGCTCGATGCGCGAAGGCCTGCTGTGGGATCTGCTCGGGCGTGCCGGTGGCAGCGATCCGCGCACGGCTAGCATCGACGCTCTGGCCACGCGCTACGGCGTCGATCGCGCGCAGGCACGACGCGTCGAATCGACTGCGCTGATGCTGTTCGACCAGGTGGCGCGCAGCTGGAAACTTGATGCCGATGCACGGGAATGGCTGTCCTGGGCCGCACGCGTGCATGAAATCGGCCTCGCCATCGCACACAGCCAGCACCACCGTCATGGCGCCTACATCCTGCGCCACGCCGACCTGGCCGGCTTCTCGCGCCAGGAACAGGAGCTGCTAGCTGCCGTGGTCGAGATGCATCGACGGAAGCCGGACAAGTCCATCATCAGCGCCTTGCCGTTGCGCTATCGCGCGCTGGCCCGGCAGATCACCGCCCTGCTGCGCCTGGCCGTGCTGTTCCGGCGTGCCCGGCGCGCCGAGTCGCTGCCGCAAATGCAGCTTTCCGCCAGCAGCAAGTCGCTGCGCCTGAAAATTCCTGTCGGCTGGTTCGAGCAGCGCCCGCTCACCGCCGCCGACCTGCAGCAGGAGCAGTCACCCATGGCTGACCTCGGCGTGAAACTGGACATCTCCAGCAAGTGACGGCCACGGCCATGAAAAACCCCTCCACGCGTTGCCGCGTATCATGTGCGCATATCCGGACAGCCTCATGCCCATGTTGAAATCTCTGCTCGTCGCCGCCTTGCTGATCCTGCCGCCCGGCCTGCCGGCGCAAAACGCCAAGCCCGCCACCGCCGACGCGACGCCTGCCGCGGCTGAACCCCAGGTGCTGCTGCACACCTCCGAGGGTGACATCACGCTGGAACTGTACCCGGACAAGGCGCCCAAGAGCGTGGCGAATTTCCTGCAATACGTGCGCGATGGTTTCTACGATGGCACCGTGTTGCACCGGGTGATCCCCGGCTATCTGGTGCAAGGCGGCCTGTACACGCGCGAGCTGCAGCCCAAGCGGACCCGACCGGCAATCCCCAGCGAGGCCGACAACGGCCTTTCGAACCTGCGCGGCACCATCGCCGTCGCGCGCGGCGTTGATCCCAATTCCGGCACGGCGCAGTTCTTCTTCAACCTGGTCGACAATCGCCGGCTGGATTTCGTCGGCAACCAGAGCGGTCTTACCTGGGGTTTCGCGGTGTTCGGCAAGGTCACCAAGGGCATGGATGTGCTGGACAAGATCGCCGCGCTGCCCACGCGTGCACTTGGTCCATTTGCCGGCGACGTGCCCAAGCCGCTGGTGGTGATCGAAAGCGCGCGCATCGTCAGTGAAGGCACGCCAGCGTCGGGCAGTAGCGCCGCCGCACCAGCCAAGGCGAAATCTGCCAAACCCGCTGCAGCCAAGCCCGTCAAGCATCCGGCCAAGGGTTGAGCGCAGGATGGCCACGCTGTTCATCGCCGACCTGCATCTGGATGCCGCCCGACCACACATCACCGATCTGTTCGAGCGCTACCTGGCCAGCGACGAAGTGCGCCAGGCAGACGCGTTGTACATCCTCGGCGACCTGGTCGAAGCCTGGATTGGCGACGACGACGATGCCGAACTGCCGCGACGCATTGCCACCGCCACCCGTGCCCTCCGCGATGCCGGCGTACCGGTGTACTTCATGGTCGGCAACCGCGACTTCATGTTGGGCCGGCAATTCGCTGAACGTGCCGGCTTCACCGTACTCGACGACGGCGTCGTGCACGAGATTGGAGGCCGCCCCACCCTGCTGATGCACGGCGACGTGCTGTGCACCGACGACGTCGCCTATCAGGCGGTGCGACGGCAAGTGCGCACGCCCGAGTGGCAGGCGCAGATCCTGTCGATGCCGCTTGAGGCCCGTCGCGCGTTTGCGGCAAAAGCACGCGCAGACAGCAAGGCGCATACCGGCAGCACGATGGAGAGCATCATGGATGTGAATGCCAGTGCGGTGGCGGATGCGATGCGCAAGGCCGGCGTGAGCCGGTTGATTCATGGGCATACGCATCGGCCGGCCGTGCATCGGTTCGAGCTGGACGGGGAGCCTGCGGAGCGGATCGTGCTGGGGGATTGGTATGAGCACGGGTCGGTGCTGCGGGTGGATCGAGATGGAGTGGAGTTGCGGGGATTGGGAGTTGGTTGAAATCAGATGTGGTTTTGTGGGCGGATTGATGGTGATGGTCGTGCGAACTCGCTGCCGTGGGATGGCCCAACGAGAGGATGATCGAATTTCGACGCAAGTGGCTGTTGTCGGCCAAGAACGGCCGGTCGGCTACTTCGGATGCTTGCCGCAACGGGGCCGTTCGAAAGCCGTTGAGCATCACCCTGCACTGACGAAATTGACGCTCACACGGTCAGCGGATTCTTGCCAAGCGAGCGAGTTCTTGACGCGAGTCAATTATGGGCATGCACGCACCGTGGTTCGCCATCGCGTGGGCGGCGTTGAAGCGCAACATTCAAGAGGCTCGGCGCGCAACGACCGCGGAGCCCCGATCCAGACAGCCATCAATTCCGCGGACTTGCATCTGCAGGAAACCTCGGCGTCGACAATTCCGGCAGGACAAATCAGGGTTTTCGCTCATAGGAATGAGGGACATCTTCATTCGAACGACTCACAGCGACACAATGACGATATCAATGAGCCGCGGTATTCCCCATGAGCACATCGTCGTCCAGCGCAGAATCTGTCCACCACCACGTTCGGCGCATGGTCGGACGCGACCCGCATGAACAGCATCGGGTGGCTACCCCACTCGAACTGCTGTTCGACCTGACCTTCGCAACGAGCTTTGGCGTGGCGGCCTTCCAGTTCGCGGAGGCATTTGGTGCGGCTCACTACGGAGCCGCATTCCTCGGCTTCGGCTTCGCCGCCTCGATTATCTGCTGGGCCTGGGTCAATTTTTCGTGGTTTGCCTCGGCCTATGACACCGACGATTGGGTGTTTCGCGTGGCCACCATGGTGCAGATGACCGGCGTATTAATTTTGGCCATCGGCCTGCCGCCGATGTTCAAGTCGATCGGGCATGGGGTGCATCTTGACGCCTCCGGAACGGTGCTCGGCTATGTGGTGATGCGCGCCGCGATGGTCTTTCAGTGGTCGCGCGCTGCGTGGCAAGACCCGCGCCGGCGGCGTGCTTGTCTGACCTATGCCATCACCATCTCGATCGCCCAGATCGGTTGGGTCGCGTGGGCTTTCCTCAACACGAGTCTAGTCCTGGGCGTGGTAATTTTCTGCGTACTCTGGTCGATCGAATTTGCAGCACCGTGGCTGGCCGAGCGCAAG
Organism: Rhodanobacter sp. G2-10; assembly: GCF_055809185.1. Lineage (NCBI taxonomy): Bacteria > Pseudomonadati > Pseudomonadota > Gammaproteobacteria > Lysobacterales > Rhodanobacteraceae > Rhodanobacter > Rhodanobacter sp. G2-10. Next base: position 2,411,211 of record NZ_CM147900.1, read on the forward strand.
GACGGCGGCACGCCGTGGCACGCTCATCACATCGCCGAGCGCTACAGTCTTTTTGCGGTCATTGCCTTGGGCGAGTCAGTCGTCGGCACGGTCGACGCGATGAGCGCCGTGATCGGGCGGCAAGGCTGGACGCTGGACGCAGTGCTTGTTTGCGTTGCCGGCGTGGGACTGACGTTTGGTCTGTGGTGGGTCTATTACCTGCTTCCCTCGGGGCGAGCCCTGCACGAGCATCGATCCCGCGCTTTCGCCTGGGCCTACGCACAGATGTTCATCGTCACCTCGATCATCGCAGTCGGCGCCGGCTTGCGTGTGGCTGCGCTTTTCGTAGAAGGAAAGACGGCCACTGGTGCGCTTGGCGCCCTGCTCACCGTGGCGGTTCCGGTAGGCGTATTCATCGGCCTCGTGTATGGCCTTTACCATTACCTCGTGCGTCGCCCGGACCCTCTCCACGTGTGGCTTCTCGCCGCGAGTGCGGTGACGTTGGCCGGTGCCGTTGTCGCGGCCGTCCTCGGTGTCGAGATGGCGATCTGTCTGGTTGTCGTCACCTGCGTGCCAGCCATCACCGTCGTTGGGTACGAGGTACTTGGCTACCGCCACCAGTCAGTTGTGGGTGAAACCCGCCCTTTGCTTCAGTGAACGTGTACGCGCCAGGTTTAGATCGGCGAGGAGCAGTCAAAGCGGAGCCCAAGATTGCTCGGGCCGATAACAGCCGGTCGACTCCTCAAATGGCTGCCACAAAGCAGCCACTCGCGACCGGCGGAAATGGGTCGGAATTGGTCGGTCGGCATAAGCAGTCGCTCGCCAATGCGCTGTAATCAGTCTCTTTTCACTCATGTGGGATATGCCGAGTAGCCGCAAGGGTGCGCTTACCACATCTCTCCGCGAGACACGCGAAAACGCCCCGACGGGGGCTTGCTTCGTTCAGCATCGCGTTGATGGGGAGTTCTCCCTTACGCGTTGCGTGCTCCAGGGCCGGCCTGCGGCTATCCTTGACGTTCCAGACGAAATTGTCGCTCGCGGACGCAGGATGCCGGAGCGAACATCGGCGTAGCCGATGGCCCGAAGGGCGAGGCACAGGACGTGCCGAGTAACCGGGAGGGTCGTCCACACATCTCTCTCCGCCAGATACGCAAAACGCTCCTTGCGGGGCCACGTGCTATCAATCGGCGACAGCGCGGCGTGGAGTCCGGGATTGTGAATCCCATCCATGGGATTCACCCTTGCGCGCTGCGCGCTTCGGGGCCAGCCTTCGGCTGTCCAAATTCGTTCCAGACGAATTTGTCGAACGGAGGGTTCGTCCACCACCTCTCTCCGCCAGATACGCAAAACGCCCCTTGCGGGGCAACGGGCATCAATGAACGAGCCGGTGGCGTGGAGTCAGGGGATTGTGAATCCCATCCATGGGATTCACCCCTACGCGCTGCGCGCTGCGGGGCCAGCCTGCGGCTGTCCAAAATTGTTCCAGACAATTTTGTCGAACCGAAGGGTTCGTCCACACCTCTCTCTCCGCCAGATACGCAAAACGCCGGCTTCGATGGGGTGCGGGTCGGCATGGAGTCTGCGAGGGATTGTGAATCCCATCCATGGGATTCACCCCTACGCGCTGCGCGCTGCGGGGCCAGCCTTCGGCTGTCCAATTTTGTTCCAGACAAAATTGTCGAACCAGAGGGTTCGTCCACACCTCTCTCTCCGCCAGATACGCAAAACGCCCCTTGCGGGGCGCTTTGCGTATCTGGCGGAGAGAGAGGGATTCGAACCCTCGATCAGGTGTTTAGCCCGATACTCCCTTAGCAGGGGAGCCCCTTCGGCCACTCGGGCATCTCTCCGGGGTTTTTCCGCATTGCTGCGGAGCCGGCAAGGATACTGACCGGCGCGGTCCAGGTAAAGTCCTGAATGGTGCGATCAGTGCTCGCCAGTGCCTTCAGGCGCAACGTCACCGTCGTTTTCGCCCTTGATTCGCTGGTAGATTTCCTCGCGATGGACGGCCACGGTTTTCGGTGCGTTGATGCCGATGCGTACCTGATTGCCTTTTACGCCAAGAACGGTGACGGTCACCTCGTCGCCGATCATCAGGGTCTCACCGACCCGGCGGGTCAGAATCAACATGTTTACTACTCCATAAATAAGCTGCTGGTCACAGGCTAGTGGATCGACGCTGCCTCACCCCTGAGCGTCCGTCCATCCACAACTCGACGTTTTGATCCGTCGAAGGCCCTACCGCCTTCCCGGCTCACAGCCAAAACACCTCCTGAGGGTCCTGACTGGCGGCTTCACCTTTTTGGCAAAGTCGACCTCTGCGGATACTAACCGGTCAGGAATCATCGACGCAATGCGGCCAACCGACAAATCGGGGAGCTGGTTGGGTTGCGAGTCATCGACTGGCAACCCAACCGGGCAGCTCGGCCAGGATGGCCGGCAACTCCGGGGTGTCGGATCCACCGCCCTGAGCCATGTCCGGGCGGCCACCACCCTTGCCGCCGATCCGGGCCGCCACATGGGCGACGACATCGCCAGCCTTGACCTTCTCCAGCGCCTTGCCGTGCACACCGGCAATCAGCGACACGCGACCATCGGCCGCGCCCGCGAGCAGCACCACGCAATCGCCGAGCTGCTGCTTGAGCTGGTCAACGCTGTCACGCAACGACTTGGCATCAAGCCCCTCCAGGCGGGCGGCAACGACCTTGATGCCAGCCACGTCGGTGGCCGAACCGGCCAGATCGGCGGTGGCGGAGCCAGCGGCCTTGGCGCGCAGTGACTCCAGCTCGCGCTCCAGCTTTTTCTGGCGATCCAGCAATTGGCGCAGTTTGGTCACGACTTCTTCGCCACTGCTCGACAGCAGGTGCGACAACTCGTCGAGACGGCGCTCCTCGTCGGCTACCCAGCTCAGCGCGCCCTCACCAGTGACCGCCTCGATGCGGCGCACACCGGAGGCCACGCCGGACTCGCTGACGATCTTGAACAAGCCGATGTCACCGGTGCGGCCGACATGGGTGCCGCCGCAGAGCTCGGTGGAGAAGTCGCCCATCTTCAGCACGCGCACCTCGTCACCGTATTTTTCGCCGAACAGGGCCATGGCGCCCGATTCGATCGCCTCGTCGTAACCCATGTTGCTTACCTCGGCGGCCGCGTTGCGACGCACCTGGGCATTCACCATCGCCTCGACCCGATCCAGTTCCTCGCGGCTGACCGGCTTGTTGTGCGAGAAGTCGAAGCGCAGGCGTTCGGGCGCCACCAGCGAACCCTTCTGCGTGACATGCTCGCCCAGCACCTGGCGCAACGCCGCATGCAGCAGATGCGTGGCCGAATGATTGAGCACGATGGACTGGCGACGCGCGCCATCCACCTCGGCATCAAGCAGGTCGCCGCTGCGCAGGGGCTGCTTGCCGCGCCAGGTACCGACATGGCCGAAGAACGCGCCACCCAACTTCGAGGTATCGCCTACATCGAAGCGACCGGCGGCGTTCGACAGCGTGCCGGTGTCGCCTACCTGGCCACCGGATTCGGCGTAGAACGGCGTGCGGTCCAGGATCAGGATGCCTTGCTCGCCATCGGCCAGTTGTTCCAGTTGCCGGCCCTTCTGCACGATGCCGAGCACCTTGCTGCCGCTGCCATGCAAGGCGTCGTGGCCCAGGAATGTGGTAGGCGCAAGCTGGCTGACCAGATCGGCGGGGATTTGCCCTTTCGCCTCGAACCGGCCGGCAGCGCGGGCGCGCTCGCGCTGTTCGTTCATGGCCTGCTCGAAGCCGGCCATGTCCACCTCGAGCCCGCGTTCGCGCGCGATGTCGGCAGTGAGGTCGACCGGAAAGCCGTAGGTGTCATAGAGGCGAAACGCCTCGTCGCCCGGAATGGTTTTGCCGCCCTTGCCGGTGCCGATCTTGTCGGCAATGTCGTCGAACAAGCGCATGCCGTGTTCCAGCGTTTCGCCGAAACGCTGCTCTTCGGTGCGCAGCGCATCCTCGACAAAGGCCTGCTTGGCGCCCAGTTCGGGATAGGCCTCGCCCATCTCGGCCACCAGCGGGGCGACCATCTTCCAGAAAAAGTCGCCGCGCACACCCAGCATCCAGCCATGGCGCAGGGCGCGGCGGATGATCCGGCGCAGCACGTAGCCGCGGCCTTCGTTGGATGGCAACACACCATCGACAATCAGGAACGCACAGGCGCGGATGTGGTCGGCGATCACGCGCAACGACTTGTTGCCGAGGTCCTTCGTGCCGGTCAGTTCAGCGGCAACGCGGATCAGGCGGGCGAACAGGTCGATCTCGTAGTTTGAATGGACGTTCTGCAGAATCGCCGCCAGCCGTTCCAGACCCATGCCGGTGTCCACGCACGGTGCCGGCAGCGGGCTAAGCGTGCCGTCCGGCGCCCGGTCGAACTGCATGAACACCAGGTTCCAGATCTCGATGAATCGATCGCCATCCTCCTCCGGCGAGCCCGGCGGACCGCCGGCGATGTGCGGGCCGTGGTCGTAGAAGATTTCCGAACTGGGACCGCACGGGCCGGTGTCGGCCATCTGCCAGAAGTTGTCCGAAGCGAATGGACCGCCCTTGTTGTCACCGATGCGGATGATGCGCTCGGCCGGTACGCCGATCTCGTCGTGCCAGATCGCCCAGGCCTCGTCGTCGGTGTGGTAGACGGTGACGGTAAGCCGGTCTGGCGGCAGCTTGAACACCTGGGTCAGCATTTCCCAGGCCCAGGCGATGGCCTCGCGCTTGAAGTAGTCGCCGAACGACCAGTTGCCCAGCATCTCGAAGAACGTGTGGTGCCGCGCGGTGTAACCCACCGCGTCCAGGTCGTTGTGCTTGCCACCGGCACGCAGGCAGCGCTGCACGTCGACCGCGCGGACGTACCCGGGCTTCTCGCTGCCCAGGAATACGTTCTTGAACTGGACCATGCCCGAGTTGGTGAACATCAGGGTCGGATCGTTGGACGGCACCAGCGAACTGGACGGCACCACGGTGTGGCCCCGCGCGCGGAAGAATTCGAGGAAGGCAGAGCGGATTTCTGAGGTTTTCATGCGTATCGCGGTGGCTGGCGTAAGGAATCCACGCGGCAAACGGGCCAGTCGATCCATCCACCCAGCATCTTCGGATGATGGATTTCAGGAAATATCGTCGGCGGCCTCGTCCACTTCGGCGTGGGTGACACTCCGTACTGTGGCGGCCGGAAAGCCGCGACGCAAGAGGAACTGCGCGCGACGGGCGCGTTCGGCGTGGTCCGCGCTGCCCGCTGCGCCGTAGCGGCGCCGCAACTGGGCCGCGGCCAGCGCGTCCCAATCGGCATCGGCCTCTTCCAGCAATTCGCGAATGCGCGTGTCGGGAACGCCGTGACTTTTCAGCTCGATGCGCAGGCGCAGCGGACCATAACCCTGGGCGATTCGGCTGCGCAGCAGCACTTCGGCGAAGCGATCATCGTCCTGGTAGTGCTGCTCACCGAGCCGATCAATCGCGGCGGCGGTTTCTTCGCCGTCGTAGCCACCCTGGCGCAGTTTGGCCTGGAGCTCCTTGCGCGAATGTTCCCGGCGCGCGAGCAGACCCAGTGCCTTGTCGTAGGCGCTGCGCCTGGGTCGGGCGGCCTTGTCACCGGATGCGCCGGTGCCGGATCGATCCCGGCCGGGCCGGCGTTTCATGGCCATGCAAACGCACATGGCCCGGACAGACCGGGCCATGCATTGCAGCCAGTGGCATCAACCGCCACGGATCACGCTTCCTCGAGGGCCTCTTCCGGGCCCGCGGCGGCAGGCTTGCCGACCGGCACCAGCAGGCGGGCACGCAGTTCCGCGTCCACCTCGTTGGCGATGGCGGGGTTGTCGCGCAGGAACTGGCGCACATTCTCCTTGCCCTGGCCGATGCGGTCGCCCTTGTAGCTGTACCAGGCACCGGATTTGTCGATCAGATTCTCGGCCACGCCCAGCTCGATGATCTCACCTTCGCGCGAGGTGCCCTCGCCGTAGAGGATCTCGAACTCGCACTTGCGGAACGGCGGCGCCACCTTGTTCTTGACCACTTTCACGCGGGTCTCCGAGCCGATGATCTCCTCGCCCTTCTTCACCGCGCCGATGCGACGGATATCCAGGCGCACCGAGGCGTAGAACTTCAGCGCATTGCCGCCGGTGGTGGTCTCGGGGCTGCCGAACATCACGCCGATCTTCATGCGGATCTGGTTGATGAAGATCACCAGGCAGCCGGATTTCTTGATGTTGGCGGTGAGCTTGCGCAGCGCCTGGCTCATCAGGCGGGCGTGCAGGCCGACGTGGGAATCACCCATCTCGCCTTCGATTTCCGCCTTCGGAGTCAGCGCGGCAACCGAATCGACCACCACCATGTCCACCGCGCCGGAGCGCACCAGCATGTCGGCGATTTCCAGCGCCTGCTCGCCGGTATCGGGCTGCGACACCAGCAGGTCGTCCACCTTGACGCCCAGCTTCTCGGCATAGGTCGGGTCAAGCGCGTGCTCGGCGTCGATGAAGGCCGCGGTGCCGCCGGCGCGCTGGCAGCTGGCGATGGCCTGCAGGGTCATGGTGGTCTTGCCGGAGGATTCCGGGCCGTAGATCTCGACCACTCGGCCACGCGGCAGGCCGCCGACGCCGAGGGCGATATCGAGCCCCAGCGAACCGGTGGAGATGGTTTCGATCGCTTCGTTGACGCGGTCGCCCATGCGCATCACGGCACCCTTGCCGAACTGCTTTTCGATCTGGCCGAGGGCGGAGGTGAGCGCCTTGCGCTTGTTGTCATCCATCGTGTGTATTCCGGTTGGGCTGTGAATGGCAGGCATGATGCCCGGGTCGAATCTCACCGGCTGCGATCAGCGGCCGGGCGGGCCGGCGCGATCGCGAATGGCCGGCGGCGGGAAATCGCAGTATCCCACATACGTCAAGCCGGTCTGGCGGCCTGCGACGCCTCATGCCGTCAGGGTTTTCCGCAAACCTTCGAGCGCCGCCGCCACGGTTTGCCGACGCACGGCCTCGCGATCGCCCGGAAACCGGAACATGCGGGCATGCGCGTAGCCGCCGCGGCACTTCCAGCCGATCCATACCGTGCCGACCGGTTTGTCCGACGTGCCACCGGTGGGGCCGGCAATACCGGTCACCGCTACCGCCACACCGGCGCCAAACCGAGCCAGGGCACCGGCGACCATCTCCAGCACGGTCTCCTCGCTCACCGCGCCGGTCAGCTCCAACGTGCGCGGATTGACCCCCAGCAGCGCCTCTTTTGCCTCATAGCTGTAGGTCACCACGCCGGCATCGAACCACGCCGAGCTGCCCGGCAGGTCGGTCAAGGTCTTGGCGATCCAGCCACCGGTGCAGGATTCGGCCGTGACCAGCGTCAATCGACAGCGCTGCACCTCATCGGCCACCTCGCTGGCGAGTGCCAGCAGTTCGGCGTCGGTAGGAACGGATGACAACTCCATGCGAGACTCCCGGACTTGAATGCGTTTGCGCCAAGCGCAAATCCACTGTTCTACCCGTTCCACGCGACCACGCCAAGACTTGCATTGCATGAGCCAAGACGATCTCACCAAGCACACCCCGTTCATGCGCCAGTACCTCTCGGCGAAAGCCGAGCACCCGGACGTGTTGCTGTTCTTCCGCATGGGCGATTTCTACGAGTTGTTCTACGACGACGCGCGCAAGGCCGCGCGTCTGCTCGACATCACGTTGACCCAGCGCGGGCAATCGGCTGGCGCACCGATTCCGATGGCGGGCGTGCCGTATCACGCGGCTGAGAATTACCTGGCGCGACTGGTACGGCTGGGCGAGTCGGTGGCGATCTGCGAACAGATCGGCGATCCGGCGCTGGCCAAGGGTATCGTCGAGCGCAAGGTGGTACGCATCATCACACCCGGCACGGTGACCGACGCCGCGCTGCTGGAAGACCGACGCGACAACCTGTTGCTGTCCATTGCCGCCGGTCCGAACGCGAGCTACGGCCTGGCATGGGTGGACTTGTCCAGCGGCCGTTTCCTGCTCAGCGAAGTACCCAGCGCCGAGGCGCTGGCTGCCGAACTGGCGCGACTGCAGCCTGCAGAAACCCTGATCGGCGAGGACGTGGCCTGGCCGAAACTGGTCAGCGCCCTGCCCGGCCTGCGCAAGCGGCCACCCTGGCACTTCGACGCCGATGCGGCAAAACGCGAGCTCAACCGCTTCTTCGGTACCCGGGACCTTGGTGGCTTCGGCGTGGAAGGCATGCCGCTGGCCATCGCCGCCGCGGGCTGCCTGCTCGGCTACGTCGAGGAAACCCAGAAAAGCGCGCTGCCGCATCTCACCGGCATGGCGGTGGAAAGCGCCAGCGAGACGATTGCGCTGGATGCCGCCACCCGCCGCAACCTGGAACTGGATACGCACCCCAGCGGGCGCACCGAGCACACCCTGCTCGGCGTGCTGGACGAGACGGTGACGCCGATGGGTGCGCGACTGCTGCGCCGCTGGCTGACCCGCCCGCTGCGTTCGCGCCCGGTGCTGCGCCGACGGCATCAGGCGATCGGCATGCTGATCGACAGCCGCAGTCACGACAGTCTGCGCGAGTTGCTGCGCGGCATCGGCGATCTGGAACGCATCCTCGCCCGCGTGGCCCTGCGCTCGGCGCGTCCGCGTGACTTGTCCACCCTGCGCGATGGCTTGGGGGCCGCACCGAAGTTGCGCGAAAGCATCGCCAGGCTGGACAGCCCGCTGCTGCACACCCTGGTCGAAAGCATTGGCGACCATGCAGACACCGCATCGCTGCTGACTCGCGCCGTGGTCGACCAGCCGCCAGTGCTGCAACGCGACGGCGGCGTGATCGCCGACGGCTACGATGCGGAGCTGGACGAGCTGCGCCGCCTGTCCACCCACGCCGACCAGTACCTGGTCGAGCTGGAGGAACGCGAGAAAGCGGCCAGCGGCATCAGCACGCTCAAGGTCGGCTACAACCGCGTCCACGGCTACTACATCGAGATCAGCAAGGCACAATCGGACAAGGCGCCCACCCATTACACGCGCCGCCAGACCACCAAGAATGCCGAGCGCTACATCACCGAGGAGCTGAAAAACTTCGAGGACAAGGTGCTGTCGGCGAAGGAACGTTCGCTGATGCGCGAACGCGCCTTGTACGAGGCCTTGCTCGACACGCTCACCGAAAGGCTCGAACCACTGAAGGCGGCAGCCAGCGCCATTGCTGCGCTGGATGTGCTCGCCACCCTGGCCGAGCGCGCCGAGGCGCTGGACTGGAGCGCCCCCGAACTCAGCGACGATCCCGGCATAGCGGTCGAACGGGGTCGGCACCCGGTGGTGGAGAAAGTCCGCGACGAGCCGTTCGAGCCGAACGATCTGCAACTCGACGACCACCGTCGCATGCTGGTAATCACCGGTCCGAACATGGGCGGCAAGAGCACCTACATGCGCCAGAACGCGCTGATCGTGCTGCTCGCCCACATCGGCAGTTACGTGCCCGCCAGTCGCGCCGTGATCGGTCCGATCGACCGCATCTTCACCCGTATCGGCGCCGGCGATGATTTATCGCGCGGACAGTCCACCTTCATGGTGGAAATGAGCGAAACCGCCAATATCCTGCACAACGCCACGGCCGACAGCCTGGTGCTGATGGACGAGGTCGGTCGCGGCACCAGCACCTACGATGGACTGTCACTGGCCCGCGCCGCCGCGGTGCACCTGGCGCGCCATTGCCGCGCGTACACGCTGTTCGCCACCCATTATTTCGAACTGACCGAACTGGCCGGCGAGTTCCCGTCGATCGCCAACGTGCATCTGGACGCGGTCGAGATTCACGACCAGCAGCGGGGCGAGCAACTGGTATTCATGCATGCCGTGAAAGACGGCCCGGCCAATCGCAGTTTCGGACTGCAGGTGGCCGCCCTCGCCGGCCTGCCCAAGGCGGTCATCGCCGACGCGCGCAAGACCCTGCTCCGGCTGGAGAAGGGCATGCACAACAACCCTCTTGCGAACACGGGCGAATCCGGAACCAGTTCACCGCAGTTGGGCCTGTTCACCGCGCAGGCGCCCTCCGCCGTCGAAAAGGCTGTGTCCGAACTTGACCCGGACAGCCTGACGCCGCGCGAGGCGTTGCAGGCGCTGTATCGACTCAAGGACATCACCTGACCACACAGTGCGCAGGGTGACTCTGGCCACGAGCTCGATGAGCTCGCGCGCGCTCCCGACCCGCTGACACGACACCGGCCGCGTGCCAGAGCAATTCAGCCGCCCGCCACCAGGCGCAGCAACTGACCGCAAGCCCAGGCCGCATAGGTGCCCAGCGAATAGCCGAAAACGGCCAGCAGCACGCCGACCGAGGCCAGTGCCGGATGAAATGCCGATGCCACCACCGGCGCCGAGGCCGCGCCGCCGATGTTGGCCTGCGAGCCGACCGCCATGTAGAACACCGGCGCGCGGATCAGCCAGGCCACGCCGAGCATGGCGAGGCCATGAAAGGCGATCCAGATCGCGCCCAGCGCGAACAGATGCGGGTCGGAAAATACCGTGCGAATGTCCATGTGCATGCCGATGGTTGCGACCAGCACATAAAGACACACCGACCCTACGGTGGATGCCCCTGCACCTTCGAGCTTGCGCGCGCGGCTGAAAGAGAGCAGCAATCCGAAACTGGTGGCCAGCACCACCACCCAGAAAAAATGCGACGTCAGGCTGAAGCGCGCCAGTCCCGGCGCATGCATCGCCAGCCACGGCGCGATCGTGCCGGCCAACGCATGCGACAGCCCGGTGAGACCGAAACCGATGGCGGCAATCACCATCAGGTCGGTCAGGCTGGGGACGCGCCGGTGCTCGGCTTGAAAGCCTTCGATACGCTTGCGCAAATCGTCCAGGGCGCTGGTGTCGGCACCGGTCCAGGCATCGATCTGGCGCGCGCGGCCGGCCATCCAAAGCAGCACCGCCAGCCACAGGTTGGCCACGATCACGTCCACCGCGATGAAACGGGCGAAGTTGTCGGGCCCGACCTCGAACACCTCCTTCATCGCCGCCTGATTGGCGCCGCCGCCGATCCAGCTTCCGGCCACCGTGGTCATGCCGCGCCATACCGCATCCGAACCGCTGCCCGCATGCATCAACGCCGGGTCGATCGCGTTCATCAGCAAGAAGGCGATCGGCCCGCCGATCACGACACTGGCGGTGCCGACCAGAAACATCACGATGGCCTTGGGTCCCAGTCGCACGATCCCGCCCAGGTCGCTGGAAAGGGTCAGCAAAATCAGCGCCGCGGGCAGCAGGTAGTCGCGCGCCACCGGATACAGGTTCGAATCGTGGCCGTCGATCACGCCCAGCGTATTGAGCAGGCCGGGGATGAAATAGCACAGCAGCAAGGCCGGCACGAAACGATAGAACGCCTGCCAGCCCCGTTGCGGCTTGTTGCTGGTCCAGAACACCAGCGCCAGGACGGCGAACAACACGCCAAGCACCGCAGGATCGGACTGGATCAGGGCATGGCTGGGGTCGGTCACAGGCTCGGCTCCAAGGCTGAAAAGACGTCATGGATCGAAGCTGTCCGCAAAATCACGGCACCCACCCACGACACTCCCACCGACTACTTAACACGATAGACACTTCACCGCACCCACGCCGGGTTAGCATGACCCTGCCTGACTCGAAACCATCTCCTGCGGATGGATTGGAGTACGTCATGCTCAGATCGTGTGCAGCGTTCGTGGGCCTGCTCGCCATGAGTACCGGCGCCAGCGCAGCGTGCCCGGAGCCCGACTCCGAATCCCGGTCCCGCTGGGCGGGTCAGGCGCAGTGGCTGGCCATCGAGCGAGCCGGCCTGCGTTTCGGCGCGATCGACGTCCGGGTCACCAACGTCTACGACCCGGACCAACCCGGCCAGAACGTGTGGTACGCACGCACGGCCAACCACCTGCACATCCCCACGCGCGCCTGGGTGATACGGCAATTGTTGCTGGTTGCACCGGGTGAGCCGGTTTCGGCCAAGCGCGTCTACCAGGCCACGCGGCGCTTGCGTCAGCAGGTCTACCTGCGCTCTGCGGACATCGTTCCGGTAGCGTGCAGCGACGGCACGGTCACCACGCAGGTGAGGGTCAGGGACGCCTGGACACTGCGCCTTGACGCACGTTTCTCCCATGCAGGCAATGCCAACCAGTTCCGCTTCAATATCCAGGATACCGATGTGCTCGGCAGCGGCCGCAGCATCGGCATCGGGCACCAGAAGACGCTGGAGCGCAGCGAGGACTATGTGGCGTATTCCTCACCTGCGCTGGCCGGCACGTCATGGACGCTGGGGGCGCAATACGCGCGTTTGTCTGACGGACGCCGCGCCATGCTGTCGGTGGCGCGGCCGTTCCGGCTCGACACCACGCCATGGTCAAGCAGTTTCGACGCGCTGAACCAGAAGCTCGATCTCAACTTCTACGAACGTGGCGATCAGGTCTGGCAGTTGCCGGCACGCGAAAACTCGTACAAGGCACAATGGCAGCACCGCATATATGCATCAGGCGACACCGTGTTGCGGCTGGGTCTTGCGGCGCGGCGTGCCAGCTACCGTTACGCGGCGCCGCGGCTGATCAAGCCGAATCAGTTGCCGCCGCCATTCGCCGATCAGCGCACGCTGGCCGGGGTCGGTCCAAGCTTCAACCTGCACCAGGACCGCTACGCCAGTTTCACCAACATCCAGTCCGTGGCGCGGGTCGAGGACTACAACCTGGGCTGGGACCTGTCCGGCAACCTGCTGCTGGACAGCACCGCGTTGGGCAGCACCCAAAGTGGCCCCGCGCTGTCGCTGGAAGCAAGCAAGGGCTGGCAACCGGCTCCGGCAGTCCTGATCCTGTCAAACGCGTCGCTGGCGGGTCGGCAACGCAGCGGACAATGGCGCAACCTGGACCTGCGCATGTCGGCAACCGCATATGCCCAGGTGTCGCCGCGGCAAACCCTGGTCGCGCATGCCGACTATGCCTTGCTGAACCACCCGGATCCCGAAAACCGGCTCTATGTCGGTGGCTTCCAGGCCCTGCGTGGCTACCCCAATTTCTATGCCACCGGATCGCGCCGGCTGCGGCTGACGGTGGCCGACCGACTGGTCTCCTCGACGGTGTTGTTCAACACCTTCCAGCTCGGCTACGTGGTCTTTGTCGATGCCGCCCGCGTCGAAGGCAGCACCTCGCCCGACTGGAGCCCGTGGTATGCCTCGGCCGGCGCCGGATTCCGCATCGGCAACCTGCGCGGCGCCTACGATCGCGTTCTGTATTTCACGGTGTCCCGACCCCTGCGTCAGGGGCCGGGTGTGTCAAACGGATTGCAGATCGTGGTGGGCAACGTCATCGACTTTTGAGGCCGCGCTGAACTCGTCGATCTCCAGCCCCGCAAGCCGTATGCAGACGTGGCCGCGCCTGCGTTCGATCCTTGATCAACCCTGCCGTGGCGACGAGCCGTGTCGATGCGCCGCGTGCGAACCGCCAATCAAAGCGCCCCCATCCGCCCTGTCGGGCACCTTCCCCCGTAAACGGGGGAAGGGACTTACGCAAACCATGAGTCAGATGCCTTCAGCCCTCGGCATCACCAAGGTGGCCTGCATGGCAAGCGGCGGCTCAGGCCGCCTCGGCCGCCGATATGCCGCGCAGCGCCTGCGCCAGGTCGTTCCAGAGGTCGTCCAGATGCTCGATGCCGACCGACAGGCGCAGCAGGCCCGGCGTGATGCCGTGTTGCGCCTGGGTCGCCGCGTCGACGACGCGATGGGTCAGTCCGGCCGGATGCTGGATCAGGGTGTCGACCGAACCCAGGCTCACCGCCGGCGTGGCCAGTCGCACTGCCGCCATGACCTGGGCCGCCGCCGCATGACCGCCGCGCACTTCGAATGCCATCAGGCTGCCCGGTCCCGACATCTGGGTGTCCACCAGATGCGCATTCGCCACGGTACCGAGGCCGGGATAACAGACCTTGGTCACCGCCGGATGCGCGGCCAGCAACTTCGACAACTTGCGCGCATTGTCCTGCGCCTTCAGCACGCGCAGCGACAGTGTCTGCAAGCCGCGATGCAACAGGTAGGCGCCCAGCGGATGCAACAGACCGCCGGTTGCCGCGCGCACCTGGCGCAGCGCCGCGCCCCACTCCGCATCGCAGGCAACCACGCCGGCGATCACGTCGCCGTGGCCTCCGAGGAACTTGGTGGCGCTGTGCAAGACCAGCGTGGCGCCGAGCGCCGCAGGCTGCTGCAGCACGGGCGTGGCAAAGGTGGAATCGACCAGCACCGGCACCGACCCGGCGGCCTTCACGACGGCGGCGATGTCGATCAGGTCCAGCGTGGGATTCGCCGGCGTCTCGATGATGACCAGCGCCGTGTCGGCGTTGACCGCGCCGGCCACATCCTTCGGTTCGACCCAGCGCGTGGTGATACCGAGCAGGCCGGATTTCAGCAGATGATCGTTGGTGCCGTACAGCGGACGCACCGCCAGTACATGCTTGCCGCGCTGCCCTGCAGCAAGCAGGCATGCCGACATCGCCGCCATGCCGGAACCGAACGCCACTGCGTCGGTGGTGCCCTCCAGTTGGGCCAGCGCGTTTTCGAAGCGCGCCACCGTGGGATTGTGCAGCCGCGCGTAGATCGGATTGGCGGCCGTGGCCGCGCCGCCCACCAGCGCGTCGAAGCTGGCGGTGCCTTCGGCGAGATCGCGCACCGGATAGGTGGTGGACAGGTCCAGCGGTGGTGCATGCACGCCAAGCTCGCCGAAATCTTCGCGACCGGCATGCACACCGAGGGTTTCGAGACGTGACATCAGGACCCACTCCATTCGACAAATTAGTCCCAGTCTAGAATCATTGGCCGCATCGAAAATTCATCACCGAATTATATTTCGAGGAAGCCTCTGCAATGCGCCTTGATCGAATCGACTTCGCCATACTGCGCGAGCTGCGAAAGAACGCTCGACTGCCCAACAAGACGCTGGCCGAACGCATCGGCGTGGCAGCCTCGACGGCGTTGGAAAGGGTGCGTCGGTTACGCGAGAGTGGTGCGATCAGCGGCTATCACGCGGAGATCGCGCCGGCCGCCGTGGGAATCGGTCTGCAGGCAATGATCAGCGTGCGCCTGGCACGCCATTCCCGCGACGACCTGAATGCATTTCATGCCTACCTGCTGACCCTGCGCGAGGTGCTGGCGTTCTACCACGTGGCCGGCGCCAACGACTATCTGCTGCACGTGGCAGTGGCCAACAGCGATCACCTGCGCGATTTCGCCCTGGACGCCTTCACGACCCGGCCCGAGGTGGCACACATCGAAACCAGCCTGATCTTCACGTTCCGGCGCAACCCCGAGTTGGCGATCTACCGATCCGAAGATGAGGCTTGAGCCGCGACCGCGGAAAACCATTCTTGCGGCGCATTGGACGCCGCGCGGGATTCAGGCCACGTGTTCCAGTGCCACCACCGGCGTCTCGCCATGGCCCGACTCACCCGCATCGGGCATCGCGATGTCGGGGATGCTGTCGAGCACTTCGGCTTGCAACACCGGCAGTGAAAGCGCCCCTGCTGCCGAGGCGTCACGTGCCGCCAGTCGCCCGGCAGCCACCAGGTGCCCAATGCGCTCGTACACGTCATCGCGGTCGAACGGCTTTTTCATGAAATCATCGGCGCCGTAACGCTGCAGGTAGAACTGCTCGGTGGCTTGCTGGTTGCCGCTGATCATGATGATCGGGATCTCGCGCGTCAGCGGATCGTGGCGCAGCGCACGCAACACGCTGAAACCGTTCATGCCGGGCATCACCACGTCGAGAAAAATCAAGGCCGGCGTCTCGCTGCGTGCCAGTTCAATGGCAGCGGTACCGTCCGTCGCCTTCAGCACGTGGTAGCCATCCTGGCCCAGCATCTTGCCCAGCACGGCGCAGATCGTGGGCGAGTCATCCACCACCAGCATGCGTGCGCCGTGGGTGGTCTGCGCATGCTGGGCCTCGACGGCTTGCCCGCCCAGCAGTCGCTTGATGAAACCGATGCCGCTCTTGCGTACCAGTCCGTCCATGCAGTTCTCCGGGTCGCGGGAGGTGCGCGACAGGCGCGCCTCGTGGGAATGCACGCATACTCGCGCAGATGCATCCGACGTTTTGCGACGTACTGCTCAACGCGAGGTTTTCAGCGCAAGTCCTTGATCTTCCGCAATTGCCGTCGAGCCTGTTTGTCCGGGCGCTTCGGCGGATGGTCAAACGCCGCTCCGCTCAGGCGACGCTGTTCGCGCAAGGCTTCGCGCGCGATCCGACTGGCCTCCGTTTCGCGATAGAGCTGCTGGGCTTCGCTGGCCGGCCCGCGTCGTGATGCAAGGGCCAGCACGGCGACTTCCAGACGCTCCTGGCCGCGCCCGATACGCAACTGGTCTCCCACGTGCAGGGCCTTGGCAGGTTTGCAACCGGCATCATTGACCTCGACCCGACCCGCCTCGATCGCCTGTCGGGCCAGGCCGCGCGTCTTGAAAAACCGCGCCGCCCACAACCAGACGTCGGCACGCAGTTCGGCGGATCCGGAATCGGG
The DNA here is from genome assembly GCF_055809185.1 of Rhodanobacter sp. G2-10. NCBI lineage: Bacteria > Pseudomonadati > Pseudomonadota > Gammaproteobacteria > Lysobacterales > Rhodanobacteraceae > Rhodanobacter > Rhodanobacter sp. G2-10. Next base: position 2,427,676 of record NZ_CM147900.1, read on the forward strand.
CAGCGTCATCGCGGCCAGCACTCCACCAGACGGGTCAGGACGCTTCGCCTCGCGGCGGCACCATGTCTTCCGGATCCGGCATGGCGATGTCCGGAATCGCGGCGTGCTCGTCCGAAGTGAGCGCGGGCTCGTCTGGCAACACCGGCGCCGTCGTGCGAGGACGCACCACCAATCGACCGGACTGGGTCAGGTGCTGCAAGCGCGCGAACACTTCGCCGCGACCGAATGGTTTCTTCATGAAATCGTCGGCGCCGAAGCGCTGCACGTAAAACTGTTCGGTCGCCTGCAGGTTGCCGCTGATCATCACAATGGGAATATCGTGGGTAAGCGGTTCGCGGCGCAAAGCGCGCAGCACGGCGAAGCCGTTCATGCCCGGCATCACGATGTCCAGAAAAATCAGGTCAGGCAGCTCGGCACGAGCCATCTTGATGGCCGTCTCGCCATCACCTGCCTTGAGCACGATGTGGCTGTCCTGACTCAGCATCTTGCCAAGCACGGCCCGGATCGTGGGCGAGTCATCCACCACCAGAATGTGTGCATTGCTGGGCACGCCGCTGCGCGGTACCGCACGGCGCTCGCCATGCTCCCCTCCGAAGAATTTGCGGATCAGCTCAAAGCCAGACATGACACGAGCCCCTGCTCTCTGGAATCCCTTGCCAAGTCTCGGTGCAGCGCCCTCCGGAAGCAAGCGTCGTCACGGCGTTGCGCCTCCCAGCAAGAGGTTGCCCAGCGGCACCGTGAGCAGCGACAGCACAATCCCGGCGCCCAGCACCGTGTTGGCCAAGGCCGGTTCGAGATCGTACTCATCGGCCAGAATGGCCGCCGACACCATCGGCGCCATCGCCGCCTGCAGCACTCCCACCGTGAGCACCAGGCCATCCACCCCGGCCGCCGCACCCATCAGCCAGCACAGCAACGGGGCCAGCAGCAGTTTCCACCCCAAGCCCAGGCTTGTCGCGCCGAGTTGGCGTTGGCCCGGGTGGAACTTGAACTGCAGTCCGACCGAGAACAGCGCCAGGGGAGTCAGCGTGGCTCCGATCGGCGCAAGGACGCCATTCATCCAGTCCGGCCAGCCACCAAGCCGACCGACCACGATGCCCAGCAGCAGCGCCAGGAACGGCGGGAAGGACAGGACCCGACGAAGCATCAGACGCGGATGCGGCGTACGTCCCGAGTAGATCGACGCCACCACGATGCCGGCCGAAGCCAGCACCGGAAATGCGCCTAGCTGGTCGGCCACCACCGCCACCGCCAATCCGGCCTTGCCATGCAAGGCCTGGATCAGCGGGTACCCCATGTAGGCGGTGTTGCCCAGACCGCACACCAGAATGAGCGCGCCGGTTCGTTGCCGCGACCAGCCCAGGCGCGGGCCGAGCAGGCCGAACAGCAGCCATGCGCCGCCAAAGGTGAGCCACATCGCCGCCACCGGAAACCATAGCTGCGCATCGACCTTGAGCTTCGGAATCAACTCCAGCACCAACGCCGCCAGGGCCACGTTCAGCACCCACCAGTTGATGCCTTGCACGATGCCGGCCGGCGGCCTGGCAAAGCGGGCCACCAGCACGCCCAGGAACAGGCACACGAAAAGCAACAGCAATGCACTCATGGAATCACGGCAGACCTCGGAATGAGCCGCCCATTAAACGCGATAGCGGCGCGGGCGGAAAGCAGCGGCGGTGCCCATCGGCCATAATCCAGCCCGACTTATCGGCAAGGTTGCCTGCACCTCTCCATGAATTCCGATCATCTCGTGCACGGACTGGCCGGCGACGAAATCGCGCCGGACTGGCCAGCTTTGACCTCGTCGGAACTCGAGTCGCTGTTGCAGCGCTATCCGCAACCGGGTTCGCCACTGCGCATCGCATGGCACAGTCCGCGACCGCTATCGGCGGCCTGTCTGGTCGAGACCACCGCGGGCGCGTATTTCGTTAAGCGGCATCACCAGCGCGTGCGCACCGTCGCCACGCTGACCGAAGAGCATCGCTTCATGGCACACCTGCGCGGCCAGGGCATGCCCGTCCCGGAAGTGATGCTCGATCTGGAAGGCGAAAGCGCCGTATCAATGGGCGACTGGACCTACGAAATACACCAGCGCGCCGCCGGCATCGACCTCTATCGCGAGACGATTTCCTGGGAGCCGCTGGCCAATCGGAGGCACGCGCTCAGCGCCGGACGCATGCTCGCCAGGCTGCACCAGGCAGGCACGGACTACGACGCCGCGCAGCGCCGAACCCACATCCTCGTGGCACGCAGCGAGCTGATTGCCGCCGCCGATCCGGTGGCGGCGTTGCGTGCGGACCTGTCGCAACGACCCGGCCTGGCGGACTATCTCCGACGCCGCGATTGGCAGGAGGATCTCGCCGCATTGTTCGCTCCGTGGCATGCCAGGCTCCAGCCGCGGCTGATTCGTGAGCCACGCATGTGGACCCATGGCGACTGGCATGTCTCGAACCTGTGCTGGAGTGACGCCGGCGACGACGCAAGCATCACCGCAGTCCTCGACTTCGGCCTGGCTGCCGCGAACTGCGCGCTGTTCGATCTGGCCACCGCCATCGAGCGCAATGCCATCGCCTGGCTGCGACTGGACACCGGCTTGCAGGCGATTCATCCCGACATCGCCCGAGCGCTGATCGAAGGCTATCGCGAGATCCGGCCACTGGATGATGATGACATTTGTTTGCTGGCCGATCTGCTGCCGCTGGTCCATGTGGATTTCGCGCTGTCCGAAGTGGAGTACTTCCACGCCATCACGCACTCGACGGCGAGCGCCGATGTTGCCTACGACGCGTTCCTGTGTGGCCACGCCGCGTGGTTCGGCACGCCCGCCGGGCAGGTGCTGCTGCAGTCTATTCGCGGGCTTTCCAGCGGCGCGTAATCGCGGGCACTTGCCATCGGCCTTTTGCGTTGTGGTGTGGTAGAACGCGGAGCGCGAGCGGCGGGCGGAGCCTGCCCTGCGTGTCGGAAGTTTTGTGGCATGCGAGACGGTCTCGGCAAACTGTGCCCATTCGTGTTTCAATACGCGCTCTTGAAGCGGGGGTGCCTGGCGAAGCCGGGCTGAGAGAGTCCCTTGGAACCTGATCCGGTTTGTACCGGCGTAGGGAGCTTGCAAAGTCGATGCGTCCGGGCGGGCGTGTCGGCTTGCCGTCGCTTCGTCTGCAACCCCGAAGGCGACGACGATGACACGCTCCCCCCTTGTACTTGCCCTGCTGGCCACGTTCGGCCTGACCCATGCCGCCCATGCCGCTGACGCGAAACCCGACGCCACCGCGCTGGCCGAATCGACCGGTGCACCGCAGGCCACCGACCTCAGCCCCGTGCATGTGGAGGCCCGCGCCCCGGAAAAGCGCAACAGCGGGATCGACAGCTACGGCAATGCTTCGCTGCACGACACCCCGGCCTCGGTCACGGTGGTCACACGTGAACAGCTGGACGATCGCCAGGTCCGCACGCTGAGCGAACTGGCGCGCGAGGACGCCTCACTGGGCGACAACTACGCGCCGGTCGGCTACTACCAGGACATCTCGATCCGCGGCTATCCGCTGGACCCGGCCACCGGTTTCCGCGGCAACAATCTGAACATCACCGGCGAGCAGAAGATTCCGCTGGAAGATCGCCAGCGCGTGGAAATCCTCAAAGGTCTGGCCGGGATCGAGGCCGGCGTGATGGCGCCGGGCGGCGTGGTCAACTACGTCAGCAAGCGGCCGGCCGATGTACGCACCGTGACCCTGGGCACCGATTCGCACGGCTCGCGCTACGGCGCGCTGGACATCGGTGGCTGGCTCACGCCGACATTCGGACTGCGCGTGAATGCGGCACACGAGGACATCCACTCCTATGTGCGCCACGCCGATGGCCGGCGCAGCATGCTGTCTCTGGCAGCCGACTGGAAAGTCAGCGACAAGGCCACGCTGGAGCTGGACAGCGACTACCAGACCAGCGGCCAGCGTTCGGTATCCGGCTACCAGCTGCTCGGCGGCACCACCATTCCGGAACATGCAGATGCTTCGCGCATGCTCGGCTTCGAACCGTGGCAACAGCCGGTTGGCATCGACTCGTCCAACAGCAGCCTGCGCTTCGACTACACGCTGAGCGACGACTGGCGCCTGCGCCTGGCCGGTGGCCACAGCCGCAGCGTGATCGACGACAACGTGGCCTTCGCCTATGGCTGCTTCTACTCCAGCGACTGCGCCGACGGCACCACGCCCGGCTGGTTCTTTGCGCCGAATGGCGACTACGACATCTACGATTTCCGCAGCCCCGACGACACCCGGGTCAGCGACGAGGCGCGCGCCGTCCTCGAAGGCCACCTGTACACCGGTGCGCTGAGCCATGAGCTGAGCATCGGCGCCAGCGCATTCCGCCGCACCATCGACCGCCGTGCCTACGTGTACGACTACGTTGGCACCGGCAATATCGACCAGGTCGATCCGCCCTATTTCGCGCCGTCGCCCAACCAGCCCGGCATCTCCGTGCGTCGACTGACCAGTTGGCAGCATCCGCTGTTCGCACTCGATCGCGTCCACCTCGGCGACCACTGGCAGCTGATCGCCGGCGAGCGCCTGGTGCACCTGCACGAACGCAGCTACGACGACACCGGTGCGCCGGAGCGCGATACCCGACTGAGCAAGGCGCTGCCACAGGCTGCCGTGCTGTGGCAGCCGAATGCGCCGACCACCGTCTACCTGAGTTACAGCGAAGGGCTTTCGCTGGGCATCGAAGCGCCCTACTGGACCAGCAACGGCGGCACTCTGCTGGGTCCGCGGCTCTCGCGTCAGGTAGAGGCCGGACTCAAGGTCCAGGTCAGCGATGCGCTGGATCTCACCGGTGCGGTCTATCGCATCCACCAGCCCTACCAGTTCGCCCAACCGGACAGCACGCCCGAAGGCTTCACCTTCATTCAACGCGGACAAGAAGTGCACAGCGGTCTCGAGCTTGGCGCACACGGCAAACTCGGCGACAACCTGCGGATCGTCGCCAGTGCCAACGTCATCCAGGCGCGCGCCGAGAACACAGGCACGCCGTCGTACGAAGGCCATCAAGTCGTCAACGTGCCACGCTTCCGCAGCGCCTTGCATGCCGACTACCGGCTGCCGTTCGCGCCAAAGCTGAGCCTGCTCGGCGGCTGGCGCTACGCCTCTTCCAACGTCGCCACGCCGGATGGCGCGGTTCGCGTGCCGGCCTACCACGTGTTCGATGCCGGGCTGCGCTATGCCACGACGTGGAACAATCATGCGCTGACCTGGCGGCTGTCGGTGGACAATGTGTTCAACCGCTTCTACTGGCGCGACACGGGCACCACCGGTGGCGACAGCTACCTGTTCCCCGGCGCACCACGACTGGCCCGCCTGTCACTGAGCTACGCCTTCTGATGGCCTGGATCGAACTCATCGGCGCCCTGATCAGCGCCTGGGCCGTATGGCTCACGGCCAAACGGCGACCATGGTGCTGGCCGGTCGGGTTGGTGTCGGTGCTTGTCTACAGCGGGATCTTCATCGACGCGAAGTTGTATTCCGATGCCTTGCTGCAGTTGGCCTTCGCCGGCCTGATCATCTACGGCTGGCGTCGCTGGCTGCAGCATATGGGTGACGATGGCCGCGTCCAGGTTGCGCCGCTGCCGCGCATGCAGGCGATCGGCCACGTGGCGATCGGCGCGCTGGCGGCGCTGCTGCTCGGCTACTCCATGCATCGCTGGACCGATGCCGCGCTGCCCTGGCTGGACGCGGCGCTGACCGCCTTCAGCCTGGTCGCGCAATGGTGGCAGGGCCGCCGCCACATCGCGGCGTGGTGGCTGTGGATTGCGGTCGACGTGATCTATGTCGGCGAATACATCTACAAGCACCTGCTGATCACGTCCGTGCTTTATGCAGGCTTCGTCGTGCTGGCAGTCATCGGCCTGCGTGCCTGGCGCCATGCCGGCGCGCAGCCTGCGTTGGAAGCACCCGCGGCATCCTCCTGAAACAAAATCTTGGTCGGCGTATCCTGCGGCGAAGAAGCCCTGCACCGACGCGATGGATCAAGAGGAGACGCCATGAACAAGCCATGGATCGTTCCTGTCGTCATCGGATGGTGCCTGTGCCTGCTGGTTTGTCCAGCGCTGGCACAGACTGATCCGACGCTGCCACAAACCAACCTGCCCGAAGTCACGGTCACCGCCCCCTACAGCAGGACGCACCGCGGCTACCTGATTTCCGGCGATTTCAAGGTCGACTCACGCATGCCATTCGTGGTGTTCCCGGCGCAGGCGCTGGTCAAGGACGACATCCTCAGCATCCAGCCGATCCAGCTTGCGGACGATGAGTACCTGGTGTTGCAGGAGTGCGCCCGCGCCGATTGCAGCGAGGCCCACGTCGTGCGCGTGTGGAACGCCGGTGGTGCGACCGGAACGGTCGCCAACAGCGAAAACCGGATCTGGATCAAGCACGAGAACAAATACTTCATCTGGCTCAAGCAACTGCCGTGGCTGGGCGCGGGGATGAGCTGCCGACTGTGCGGCAGCCGCTTCAACAACTTCCAGGCGATCAGCCCGCCACTGACCCTGATTCCGGTGGGACTGCTGGCCGCCGAAAACCGGCATGCACTGCAAGCTGCCAGAACCGCGGCCCCGATTCCGGTGCAGTCGCAAAAGCATGACGGCGCGACCTTCGTCGTCACCTTCAAGGGCGGCAGCACGGTACGCATCAAGCGCATGCATGCGACGAATTGAAAACACTTCACGGCTGTTCCGATAAGCTCGCATTCCCCCTTGCTGGTCCATGCGCTCCATGCACCACGCATGTTCAATGACGGAGAGAACGAGTTTGCCAAACCTGTCGCGATTCCCCATCACCACGCGCTGGCCCGCGCAACATCCCGACCGCATCCAGCTGTATTCGCTGAACACGCCGAACGGCGTGAAGGTATCGATCATGCTGGAGGAAACCGGCTTGCCGTATGAGCCGCACCTGGTCGACATCACGGCCGACGAAAGCCATACACCGGAGTTCCTGTCGCTCAACCCCAACGGCAAGATTCCCGCGATCATCGATCCGACCGGTCCGGGTGGTGAGCCGATGGCCTTGTTCGAGTCGGGCGCGATCCTGCTGTACCTGGCCGACAAGAGCGGCCGCTTCATCCCGACCGAGCCAGCGCAGCGCTGGGAGTGCATCCAGTGGGTGTTCTTCCAGATGGCCTCGATCGGCCCGATGTTCGGACAGCTTGGCTACTTCAACAAGTTCGCCGGCAAGGAGCTCACCGACAAGCGCCCGCTCGAACGCTACGTCAACGAATCGAAACGGCTGCTTCACGTGCTCGACGATCGCCTCGCCGGCCGCCACTGGATCATGGGCGATGACTACAGCATTGCCGACATCGCCACGCTCGGCTGGGTAGACAACCTGATTACCTTCTACGAGGCACGCGAGCTGGTGGAATACGATCACCTGAAACACGTCCCCGCATGGCTGGAGCGCGCGTTGGCGCGACCGGCAGTGGCACGCGGGTTGCAAATCCCCGGCAAGGAGTGAACGCGCCGCCAACGGCTGGACACCGGCCTGCGCGACGCGCAAGCTTTCATCCACGCGATGTTAAGCCACGCTGATGCAGAGTGAATGCTGCCATGAAAGCCTCGACTTACGGATTGCTTCTTCCGGGTGTTGCCATCGCGCTGTGGCTGCTCGCACCGGCTGCCTCTGCGCAGAACATCTACAAATGCCCGCAGCCGGGCGGCACCGTTGCCTACACGGATCACCCCTGCCCCGCCGGCAACGGTGAATTGCTGCACAAGGCCGACGACAGCGAGGTGATCGATCGCTACCTGCGCCTGGGCCAGGACAAGCTGGCCAAACAGTATGCCGACGCCCGCCACCTCGACGCGCTCTACGAGGCGCGCCTGGCGGCGTATCGACAAGCGCAGGAAGAAAAGGCCCAACGTCAGCATGAGGAGGCCCTCGCCGCGCAGCAACGCGAGTACCAAGCGCAACAGCAAGCCATGCAGGACCAGATCGCCGACCGCAACCGACTGGAAGCGGAAAACGACGCGCTGCGCCAGCAGAACGAGCAGTACCGCGATGAATTGTCCCAGCCGGTGCCCGAGTACGCGCCCACCTACTGGGGCGGAATACCTCCGCCGTACTGGCGCGGGCCGTACCGCCACGATCGCGACCCAGGCAGCCGTTGGACACCGCCGTCACCACCGGTGTACCAACCTTGCACGCAGCTTGCCGGCGGACGGGTGAAATGCTGAGCAAGCAGCCCGCCGAACGGTAATGACAACGCGCGCAGCTTGCCGCTACGCGCATTGGTTGCATGGGCTGCCTCAGTGCGCGCCCGGCGGCGCGAACGCGTCGCCGCGACGCACGTCGGCATCTTTCAAGTGTTCGGCCTTCCATACCATCGCGCGATGGATGCGCTGCCACCCGCTGGGATGGTCGAAGAACAGAAATTCCTCGATCGGGCCGGGATGCATCTTGCGGTATTCGGAAAGCTGCACCGCCGCCTGGGCAAAGCCGTCGGGCTGGCGCGCGGCATTCAGGCCGAACGCATCGGCCTCGGCCTCCATGCTGCGGGTGATGGTGTTGTTCACCGGCGTCATCACGAACATGAAAATCGCGAACAAGGCGACGATCAGCGGCAAGCCGGCCACATCACCGACCCCGCGCAGCCCCCAGCGCTCACCCCAGCGCCGTTCCGCCCAGCCGAAGCCCCAGCGCACGAAAGCGAAGCCGATCACGATGATGACGCCGAAGAAGACGATGCCCTTGTAGACGTGGTTGAGCACGTAGTGCCCCATCTCGTGACCGAGCACGGCCTTGACCTCCTCCGGCGACCCGCGCTTGAGCAGGTTGTCGTTGAGGCTGATGCGGGTAGTGCCGAACATGCCGCTGACGTTGGCACTGATGCGTTTGCTCTGGCGCGAGGCGTCGAACCAGTAGACATCGGTCGCGGGAATGCCGTTGGCGCGAGCCATCGACAGGATCTCCGCCTTGAGCGGAGTGTCCGGCAGTGACTTGTAAGTATTGAACAGCGGTGCGATGTACACGGGCGCGATGGTGGCCGTGAACATCGCGAACACGATCGCCACGCCGGCACCCCACAGCCACCACGTGCGCGTGGCCTTGCGAATAACCGCATAAATGATCACCAGCGCCGCCGTGGCCAGGATCAATTCCACCATCAATCCCGTCGCCTGTTCGCCCAGCCAGCTGCCGAAGGTCATGTTGGACAGGCCGTACTGGTGCTCGCGGAAGTAGCCTTCGTAGATGTTCCAGGGCAGGGTCAGCAGGGTCACCAGCACGATGTACTGCACGGCATAGATCGCTGTCTGCAACCAGCGCAGGCGGGTCGCACGCTCGGCGAGGTTGCGCATGCGCGCGGACAACCTCGTGCCCAGCAGCAACCAGGCCACGCCCAGCGCCACCAGCAAATCCCACAGGATCAGCCAGTAACCGCCTTCGAAATACGCATCGGAGTTGGCCCGCTGCGCCGGCGTCAGCTCGGCCATGTAGGCTTCGGTGGCGGCGTTGACGTTGAACGGGGCAGCGGATTCAGTCATCCGGGTCGTCTGCGCCGGCGCTGGAGGTGGCGATGACGTCGCAACCGCCTGCGCATGGACCGCACTCACAACAAGCAACGCGAACAGCAGCACGCCAAGCAGTCGCTTCATGGAAATCCCCCCGTGAAAACATGCAAGCTAGCCCAATCCGACGATCACTGCCAAGGCGGCCCATCTTGGGCACGTCTCATGCCCCGCCAGACGCGTGCCGATTCCGTTCACGGAATCACTGCAGGCATGGCGTCACCACTTACAATGTGAAACCCGCACCAAGGGATAGATCGATGCCACCGCTGCGCCTCAAACGCTACCTGCTGACCGGCCTGCTGACCTTCATCCCGCTATGGGTGACCTGGCTGGTGTTCAAATTCGTGCTGGGGGTGCTGGCGGGAATCGGCGCACCGCTGGTTGCCGCCTTGCTCGGCGCCCTGTCGCTGGTCGCGCCGCGAACGGCGGATGCGCTGAATGCGCAATGGCTGACCTTCGTCGTTGCGCTGCTGATCACGCTGGTGTCGCTGTACGTGCTGGGGTTTGTGGCAACTCGCGTGATCGGCCAGCGCTTCCTCAACGGCTTCGACGCACTGCTGGCCCGCATCCCGTGGGTGCAGACCATTTATGGTGGCACCAAGAAGCTGATGGCCGCACTGCAGAACAAGCCCGGCGGCCTGCAACGCGTGGTGCTGATCGACTTTCCACGCCGTGGCATGAAGGTGGTCGGCTTCGTCACCCGGGTAATGATCGAGGAAGGCACCGGCCGCGAGATGGCGGCGGTGTATATCCCCACCACACCCAATCCCACCGGCGGCTATCTGGAGCTGGTGCCGGTCGATGAGTTGACCCCGACCGACTGGACCATGGACCAGGCCATGGCATTCATCATTTCCGGCGGCGCTGTGGCACCCGACTTCCTGCCCGCCTCGCCATCGACCATCGCGCGGCACGTCGGCACCGACGCCAACGAGTGAGCCTCCCGAGGAACCGGTCGCCCCCGGCATCCGCGCAGGAACCAGCACCTGGCTACCCTGACCTTTGACACTATCTGACCCATGACGATTGACCTAGCGTAACCGGCCATGTCCGCGCCACCGGGGGAGCATACGCGCGCGGCCATCCCGCTTTTCAACCTGCCCGACGGGCAACCCCACTCATCCAGAAGGACATCCATGACCAAGCAGTATCTGAAGCCGATCGCACTGGCGATCAGCGTAGCCCTTGCGCTGACGGCCTGCGGCAAGCCCGACGCGGCGAACAATGCACCCAGCGCCAGCAGCAGCGCGCCTGCCACCGCCAGCACCACCGCCGCGGTAGACAACCGCAAGAGCATCTTCGACGTCAGCGAACTGGGCGCGCCGACCGAGGCGTGCCAGGACTTCAACCAGTTCGTCAATGCCAAGTGGGTCGACGCCAATCCGATCCCCGCCGATCGCACCCGCTGGGGCGCCTTCGACGAGCTCGCCGAGAACAGCCTCAAGACCCAGCACACCATCGTCGAGAATGCGGCCAAAAACGCCGACCAGGCAGCTGATGGCTCCATCAAGCAGAAGATCGGCTTCCTGTACAAGTCCGGCATGGACGAAGCGGCCATCGACAAGGCCGGCTTCGATCCGATCAAGCCCAAGCTGGCCGAGATCTCCAAGCTGAAGAACAGCCAGGACGTGGGGGACTATCTGAACAAGAGCTTCGCCAGCGGCGACATGCAGGTGTTCCAGTTCGGCTCCGGCGCCGATTTCAAGCACGCGGAAACGCAGATCGGCTACACCTTCCAGTCCGGCCTGGGCCTGCCGACCAAGGATTACTACACCGACCCGAAGCACGCGGACCTGCGCAAGGCCTACCTTGACTACATCGCCAAGACGCTGGAGCTGACCGGCGTCCCTGCCGCCGACGCGAAGCAGCAGGCCGATCAGGTCATGGCCTTCGAAACCAAGCTGGCCGCTGCCTCGCTGGCCCCGGTCGAGCTGCGCACGCCGGAAAACCAGTACCACTTCGTCAGCATCAAGGACGCCGACAAGGTCACGCCGCATTTCAGCTGGGAGAAGTTCTTCAAGGCCCAGGGCGTGACCATCGACAAGGGCTTCTCGCTGTCGCAACCGAAGTTCTTCGCCGAGTTCGACAAGCTGCTGGCCAAGGCGCCGGTCAGCCAGTGGCAGGCGTACCTGCGCTTCCACACCATCGATGACGCCTCCAATGCGCTGAGCAAGAACTTCCGCGACAACAAGTTCGACTTCTACGGCAAGACCCTGTCCGGCCAGCCGGAGCAGAAGCCGCGCTGGAAGCAGGTGCTGAGCGCGGTCAACGGCTCGATGGGCATGGCGCTGGGCGAACTCTACGTGGAGCAGGAGTTCACCCCGGAAGCCAAGCAGCGCGCCGAGGAACTGGTCACCAACGTGCGCAATGCGCTGAAGGCACGCATCGAGAACCTCGACTGGATGAGCGCCGAGACCAAGGCCAAGGCGATCGCCAAGTGGGACACCTTCCTGCCCAAGATCGGCTACCCCGACAAGTGGCGCAGCTGGGATGGTCTGAAGATCACTCCGGACAACTACTACGCCAACCTCGAGGCGGCTTCGAAGTTCAATTACGACTACGACATCGCCAAGATCGGCACGCCCACCGACCGCAAGGAATGGGGCATGACGCCGCAGACGGTCAACGCGTATTACAACCCCACCGACAACACGATCAACTTCCCGGCCGCGATCCTGCAGCCGCCGTTCTTCGATGCCAAGGCGGATGACGCGATCAACTACGGCGGTATCGGCGCGGTGATCGGCCACGAAGCCAGCCACGGCTTCGACGACCAGGGCAGCCAGTTCGATGGGGCCGGCAACAACGTCAACTGGTGGACCAAGGACGATCGTGCCAAGTTCGACGCACGCACCGCCAAGCTGGTACAGCAGTTCAACGATTACACGCCGATCAAGGACAAGCCGGATGCGCACGTCAACGGCCAGCTGACCCTGGGCGAGAACATCGCCGATCTGGGTGGCCTCAACGTGGCCTATGACGCGCTGCAGGTAGCCCTGAAACAGCACCCCGAAGAAGCCGGCAAGAAGATCGACGGCTACACCGAAGACCAGCGCTTCTTCCTCAACTGGGCGCGCGTGTGGCGCGGCAGCATCCGCGAGAAGCAGGCCTTGTTGCGCCTGAACACCGATCCGCACGCTCCGGCTTCGCTGCGCGCGATGGGCGCGCCGTCGAACATGCCGGCGTTCGCCAAGGCGTTCCAGTGCAAGGCAGGCGACCCGATGGTGCGGCCAACCGACAAGCAGGTAAACATCTGGTAAGCCCGCAACCTGCTTTCACCTGAAAGCCCCGAGGCTCCGCATGCAGATGCGGAGCCTCTTTTCTTGCGCCGCCGGGCGACCAGGCAACCCCCTTCGCACCCGCAGAACATCACCCGTGCTTCACTGCCGATGGCGTCCACGCGCGGCACCCCCGCCCCTGACCTTTGACACTGTCTGACCCATGACGTTTGGCCTAGCGTGGATCGGCGCTGCCGCAGCCTTGAGCCTTGCTGCGGCCGCACGGATCCAACGCAGCGCCTGCGGGCAAACCCACACCGGAGACTCGAGCCATGACAAAAACCTATTTGAAACCGCTGGTACTCGCTGCCAGCGTGGCGTTGGCGCTGACCGCCTGCGGCAAGCAGGAGTCCGCCAACACCCCGGCTGCCCCCGCCAGCAGCGCCAGCACGGCCAGCGCCTCGAGCACGGCCGCGGCACCGGCACCGGCACCCAGCGTGTTCGATGTCAGCGAGCTGGGCACGTCCCAGCAGGCGTGCCAGGACTTCAACCAGTTCGTCAACGCCAAGTGGATCGCCGCCAACCCGATCCCGGCCGACCAGACCGTGTGGGGTTCGTTCAACCTGCTGCGCGAAAAGAGTCTGAAAGATCAGCACGAACTGGTCGACGCCGCGGACAAGAACGCCGACAGTGCGGCGCCCGGCTCGATCGAGCAGAAAATCGGCTGGCTGTACCGCTCCAGCATGAACATGGACGCCCGCAACAAGGCCGGTTTCGAGCCGCTCAAGCCCTACCTGGCGAAGATCGACGCGCTGAAGTCGAACAAGGACATCCCGGCATGGCTGAACCAGTCCTTCACCAGGGGTGACAGCGCCGTGTTCCGCTTTGGCGCTCGCGCCGACTACAAGAACGCCAAGATGCAGATCGCCTATGCGGTGCAGGGCGGTCTGGGCTTGCCCACACCCGACTACTACACCGACGCCAAATACAAGGACGTCCGCGCCGAGTACGTGAAATACCTGGCCAAGTTGTTCGAACTGACCGGCACCCCGGCCAAGGAAGCGGCGAAGAAGGCCGACCTGGCGATGAAGTTCGAAACCGAGTTGGCCAAGCATTCCATTCCCCGCGTGGAGATGCGCAAGCCTGAAAACCAGTACCACTTCGTGACCGTGGCCGAGGCCAACAAGGTCACCCCGCATTTTGACTGGAACAAGTTCTTCCAGGCGCAAGGCGTCACCATCGACAAGGGTTTCTCGCTGTCGCAGCCCAAGTTCTTCGCCGAGATGGACAAGCTGCTGGCCAGCGCGCCGCTGGCCGAATGGAAGGCCTACCTGGCGGCTCACACGATCTCCGGCGCCGCCGACGCGCTGTCCGAGCCGTTCGTCGATGCGCGTTTCGATTTCTACGACAAGACCCTGCGCGGCCAGCCCGAGCAGAAGCCGCAGTGGAAACGTTCACTGAGCTCGGTCAACGATGCGATGGGCCAGGCGCTGGGCCAGCTGTACGTGGCCAAGTATTTCCCGCCGGACGCGAAGCAGCGCGCCGAGCAGCTGGTCACCAACGTGCGCGACGCCCTGAAGCACCGCATCGAGAACCTGGACTGGATGAGCGCCGAAACCAAGGCCAAGGCGATCGACAAGTGGAACAAGTTCCTGCCCAAGATCGGCTACCCCGACAAGTGGCGCAGCTGGGACGGCCTGAAAATCAGTCCGGACAACTACTTCGCCAACATGGAGGCGGCTCAAAAGTTCGACTACGACTACGACATCGCCAAGATCGGCCAGCCGACGGACCGCAAGGAGTGGTTCATGACGCCGCAGACGGTCAACGCCTATTACAACCCCACCGACAACACCATCAACTTCCCGGCCGCGATCCTGCAGCCGCCGTTCTTCTATGCGCATGGCGACGACGCCATCAACTACGGCGGCATCGGCGCGGTGATCGGCCACGAAGCCAGCCATGGCTTCGACGACCAGGGCAGCCAGTTCGACGGCAGCGGCAATCTGAACAACTGGTGGACGCCGGAGGACAAGAAGCAGTTCGACGAACGCGCACAACGACTGGTCGATCAGTTCGACAACTACGCTCCGCTGCCCGATCACCCCGACCTGCACGTCAACGGCAAGCTGACCCTGGGCGAGAACATCGCCGATCTGGGTGGCCTGAACATCGCCTATGACGCGCTGCAGACTGCACTGAAGAATCATCCGGCGGAAGCCAAGGAAAAGATCGACGGCTATACCGAGGACCAGCGTTTCTTCCTCAACTGGGCACGCGTGTGGCGTGGCAGCATCCGCGACAAGGCGCAGATGGTCTACTTGAACGCCGATCCGCATTCGCCGATGAAGTTCCGCGCCATCGGTGCGCCGTCCAACATGCCGGCGTTCGCCCAGGCGTTTCAATGCAAAGCCGGCGACGCCATGGTCCGGCCAGCCGACAAGCAGGTGAAGATCTGGTAACACCCATGCCGCACGCCGCCCGGATCTTCCTGTCGGGATGAGTCCGATGCGGCATCAGTGAGGCGACGCAAGCAAACGGCCCTGCGCGAAAGCGCAGGGCCGTTTGCTTTTCCGCGTGCGACTGAAGCGCCGGCCGGTGCCATGACCTGCGTCATAGTTATTGCAAATCATTCTCATTGGCAATATCGTGTGCGCCGCCGTGGTCGTTGCCGCCGGACGCACGCGATTCGCGCTGGCTTGCTGCCAGCGGGAGTCGACGCCGCGCAAGCGTGCCAGCGAATCCCATCCAGTCATTCATCCAGAGGAACCTTCATGAGTCCGATCAAGAGCCGGAAGCATCCCGTCCGCCGTGCCACGCCATCACTAGTTCCCGGCTTGCTGACCACGGCCTTGCTCGGCAGTCTCGCCCTGGCCTCGCCCGTCCACGGCGCGGACGCGCCAGAACCTTCGCCGTCGACCGAGGCCATGATCGCGCAAGCGAAAAGCTTGCCCCGCGTCCAGGTCGACGGCTACGCCGGCCCCGACTACCGCATCGACCAGCTGTCCTCGCCGAAATTCACCCAGCCGCTGCTGGATACCACCCAGACGGTAAGCATCATCGGGCGCGACCTGATCCAGCAGCAGGGCGCCACCACCTTGACCGAGGCCCTGCGCAACAGCCCCGGTGTGGGCACCTTCTACGCTGGCGAGAACGGCTCCACCAGCACCGGTGACGCGATCTTCATGCGTGGTTTCGACAGCTCCGGCAGCATCTTCGTCGATGGCGTGCGCGACCTCGGTTCGATCTCGCGCGACGTGTTCAACGTCGAGCAGATCGAGATCACCAAGGGCCCGGACGGCACCGAATACGGCCGCACCGCGCCCACCGGTGCGATCAACATGGTCAGCAAGCAGCCTTTGCTGGACAACGGCGTATCCGGCTCGATCGCCTACGGCAGCGGCCAGCACAAGCGCGCCACCGCCGACTGGAACCAGGCGATCGGCGAGAATACCGCGTTCCGGCTCAACGTGATGGGCCAAGACAGCGGTCTGGCCGGGCGCGACCACGTGCAGAACAACCGCTGGGGTGTGGCACCGTCGCTGGCCTTCGGACTGGGCACGCCGACGCGCGTCTACCTCGACCTGCTGCACGTGAAGCAGGACAACACCCCTGACGGCGGCGTCCCCACGATCGGCCTGCCTGGTTACAGCAGCCCCGATCCGATTCGGCCCTTCGTCGGCGACGCTCCGAAAGTGGACCCGCACAATTTCTACGGCACCCGGCAAGACCATGACGATGTCCAGGCGGACATGTTCACCGCCATCATCCAGCACGATTTTTCCGACAACCTGGCGTTGCACGACACGCTGCGCTGGGGCCGTACGCGACAGGATTACCTGTTGACCTCGTTCACGGCGACGGCAGCCAATCTGCTCACCCCGGACCCGACCGATCCGACCTCCTGGACGGTGACGCGCAACCTGCCGAACTTCAAGCACCAGGCGAACCGTATCGTCACCAACCAGACCAATCTGACCGCAAAGTTCGAGACCGGCGCCGTCACCCACAACCTCAGCACGGGCATCGAGCTGACCCAGGAAAAGGCCACGACGCTCGGCATGGCGGCAGGCGACGGCAGCAGCTGGCCGGCCGCCAACCTCTATCGTCCCGATGCCGACGTCAGCGGTCTTGTGTATGGCCCCACCGGCGCCTACACCAACGGCAAGACCAACACCGTGGCAGCCTACGTCTTCGACACGCTGAAGTTCGGCAAGCATTGGCAGCTCAATGCCGGCGCGCGGCTCGATCACTACCGCACCGACTACAGCAGCACCGCCGCCTGCGGCGGGCGCCGCGGGCCATCCTGCGGCACGTTGCCCGACGGCAGCATCGTGCCGTACATCAACACCCGCGTCTCCGACAACTTGCCCAATTACAAACTCGGCATCTTGTTCAAGCCCAGCGCCAACGGCAGCATCTACGCCAACTTTGCCATGGCGCAGGACCCGCCTGGCGGCAATACGCTGACTTTCAGCAGTTCAAGCAGAAGCCTGGACAACCCGGACCTCGATCCACAGCAATCGCGCACCGTGGAATTCGGTACCAAGTGGAACCTGCTCGACGACAAGCTGCTGCTCACCGGCGCCTTGTATCGCACCACGGTGAACAACCAGCTGGAGCAGGATCCGACCGATCCGGCGAACTATTATCAGGTCGGCAAGAAGCGTGTGCAGGGCGTGGAAATCAACGCCGTCGGCAGACTCAGCCGCAACTGGGCCGTCAGCGCGGGTTACACCGTGATGGATACCAAGGTGACCAAGGGCAGTGCCGTCACCTCCGATGGATCCAGCGCGCTGGCCTATACGCCGAAAAGTGCCTTCACCGCGTGGACCACCTACCGCCTGCCCTTCAACCTCACCATTGGCGGTGGTGCGCGCTACGCGGGCAAACTGCATCGCGGCACCGATGGCGCAATCGGCACGCCGACCTACACCGACTCGTACTGGGTGGTCGACGCGATGGCCAGCTATCCGGTGAACAAGCACGTCGAGCTGCAATTGAACGTGTACAACCTGTTCGACAAGAACTACGTCGCCTCGATCAACAAGAGCGGCTATCGTTACATCCCGGGTGCACCACGCTCGGCGATGCTGACCGCGAATTTCAGCTTCTGACCGACGAAACCGTGCAGGGGGCGCGCGCCGCACGCGCGGCTCCTGCACATCCCGAATCCCGAATCCCGAATCCCCAATCCCGAAAATAAAGTCATGCTGCTTCACATCCCTGACGTCCTGAATGCCGAACAAGTCGCGCAGATGCGCGCGGCGCTGGAGACAGCGGACTGGACCGATGGCCGCGAAACCGTGGGTACGCAGGGGGCGCAGGTCAAGCGCAACCAGCAACTGCCCGATGGTTCGCCGTTGCGGCGGCAACTCGGCCAACATGTGCAGGCCGCGCTGGCACGACATCCGCTGTACCACGCGGCAACCCTGCCGCAACGCATGCTACCACCGCGCTTCAACCGTTACGCCGATGGCGGACAGTATGGCTTCCACGTCGATGGCGCGGTGATGGCCTTGCCGGACGACGGTGTGCAGCTGCGCAGCGACATCTCCTGCTCGCTGTTCCTCAACGAGCCACAGGACTACGACGGCGGCGAACTGATCATCAGCGACACCTATGGCGAGCATGAGGTGAAGCTGCCCGCCGGCGATTTGATCATCTACCCTTCCAGCAGCCTGCATCGCGTGGCCCCGGTCACCCGCGGCGCACGGCTGGCATCCTTCTTCTGGGTGCAAAGCCTGATCCGCGACGATGGCCGGCGCCGCCTGCTGTTCGAGCTGGATACCTCGATCCAGACGCTTTCCCGCACCGGCGCCGATATCGCTGCCGTGCTGCAACTGACCGGCGTGTATCACAACCTGCTGCGGCAGTGGGCCGAAACCTGAATCGGCAATCTCCAGACAACGGTTCCATCGACGCCCCCCACAGCGGATAATTGTCGGTCCCCGACGTCACTGGCTGTGCAATGTTTGTTCCTGGTCAACGCTGGATCTCCTCCGCCGAGCCCGAACTGGGTCTCGGCACCGTGCTCCGTGTCGAAGGGCGCGGCGTGCAGGTGCTGTTTGCCAAGGCCGGCGTGCTCAGGCCGTACGCGATCGATTCGGCGCCGCTGCTGCGCGCCGAGTTCCGCGCGGGACAGCGCGTCGCCGGCAAGGGCATCGCCTTCCTGGTCGAACGCGTGGAAATCCGCGACGAACTGCTGATTTACCGCGGTGAAGGTCGCGAACTGGAGGAAGGCCAGCTCGACGACGAGCAAAGCGTGAGCCAGGCCGACGACCGCCTGATCGGTGGCCGCACCGATTCGGTGGCGCAGTTCGAGCTGCGCCTGGAAGGGCTTCGCCGCCGCGCCGAAGCGCGCCGATCGCCGATGTGGGGCTTGGCCGCCGCGCGGATCGGGCTGGTACCGCACCAGCTGCGCGTGGCCGGCATCGCCTCGGCGCGACGGCCGCCACGCGTGCTGCTGGCCGACGAAGTCGGCCTGGGCAAAACAATTGAGGCGGGCATGATCATCGCGCGCCAACTGGCTACCGGCCGCGCCTCGCGCGTGCTGCTGTTGCTGCCCGACACCCTGGTCTACCAATGGTTCGTCGAACTGCTGCGCCGCTTCAACCTCAGCTTTGCGATCTACGACGCGGAACGCTGCGAGGCGCTCGAACAGGCTGGCGATGACGCGGCGGTCAATCCCTTCGAAGACGAGCAACTGGTGATCGCCGATTTCGGCTTCCTGGAAAATTCGCCGAAACACGCGCAGCAACTGCTCGACGCTCCGTGGGACCTGCTGGTGGTCGACGAGGCGCATCACCTGGCATGGTCACCGCAAGAGGCTAGTCCGCGCTATCGCATGGTCGAGCAACTGGCCCAGGCGATCCCCGGCGTGATCCTGCTCACCGCCACGCCGGAACAGCTAGGCCGCAGCGGTCACTTCGCCCGCCTGCGCCTGCTCGACCCGCAGCGCTATCACGATCTGGACGGCTATCTGGCCGAGGCAGAAACCTGGCAGGCATTGTCGAAGATCGCCGACCGCCTGCTCGACGGCGAGGCGCTGGACGACAGCCAGCGCGCCATCCTCGCCGAGGCGTTCGACGGCGACGAGACCCTCACCGCGCAGCTGGCGGATTCAACCAAACCGGCCAACGCGCGCGAGCTGCTCGCCGCGCTGATCGACCGCCACGGCACCGGCCGCGCGATGTTCCGCAACAACCGCGCCGGCGTGGGCGGCTTTCCGAAGCGCCTGCCCGAATGGCACCTGATCGACGCCGATGATGTGGACGAAAGCACGCGCCAGGCGCTGCTGGCCGAATTCCATGGCGACACCCAGCAACCCGCGACCCTGGTCGAAGTGGATTACAGCGCCGACCCGCGCGTGGACGCCCTGGTCGATCTGCTCGAGAAGCATCCGCAGGACAAGTTCCTGCTGATCTGCCGCAGCCAGGCCAAGGTGCTGGCGCTGGAAGAGGTGCTGCGCACCCGGAGTGGCGTTGGCGTGGCACGTTTCCACGAGGGTCTGGGCATCGTGCAGCGCGACCGCAACGCCGCGTACTTTGCCCAGCCGGACGGCGCGCGGCTGTTGCTGTGTTCGGAAATCGGCTCGGAAGGACGCAACTTCCAGTTCGCCCACCGGCTGATCCTGTGGGATCTTCCGCTCGACCCCGACCTGCTGGAGCAGCGTATCGGACGACTCGACCGGATCGGCCAGAAGCACGATATCCACATCCACATCCTGGCCGTCACCGACAGCGCCCAACACGTGTTGGCACGCTGGTACGACCAGGGCGTGAATGCGTTCCAGATGAGCCCCGCGGACGGTCGCGAATTGCTGCGTCGCTACGGTGAACCGCTGGCCCAACTGGCCGACGAACACGCCCGCGGCGATGACAACCGCGACCAGGAACTGGACGCCCTGCTGGCCGAAACGCGGGCCAGTCACAAACAGATGGCCGAATTGATCCGTGGTGGCCGCGACCATCTGCTGGAACTGGCGGCCAGCCGCGACCTGCACGCCGACGAGCTGCCACAGGCGTTCGCGCGCGACGACAACGATCCCGCCCGCGACGCCTTCATCCAGCGCCTGCTCGAAGCCTTCGGCATCCACGTCGAGGACCTCGGCGGCCAGGTTCTGCTGCTCGATCCGCAATACCTGTCCACCGATGCCCTGCCCGGCTTCGCCGAGGGTCCGCAGTCCGTAACGTTCGCGCGCGAGGTGGCCCTGGCGCGCGAGGAATTGCCGCTGCTCCGGCTCGACCATCCGCTGGTCGCTGGCGCCTTGGATCTGGCCTTGTCCGGCGAACTGGGCAACGCTGCGTTCATGGTGGATGATGCGCTGCCGGCGCGCACCGCCCTGCTGCAGGCGGTATACGTGCTGGAATGCGTCGCCGACCGCCGGCTCGACGCCGAACGCTTCCTGCCGCCGATGCCGATCGTCGTCACCGTCGACACCAGGCTTTCCGAGCGTGTCGATTTCACGCCAAGCGAGACCGCGCTGCGCAAGGCCGGCGACCGCAACATCGAGGTGGCGCGCTACCGCAAGTTCCTCGGCAAGCTGGTGCCGCCGATGCTCGCCCGCACCGAAGCACTGGCCAGCACCCACAGCCAGGCCAGCATCGATTCGGCCCTGACGTTGGCCACCGAAACCCTCGATGCCGAACTCTCGCGCCTGTTGGCGCTGCGCGCCGTGAACCCCTCGATCAGCGACGCCGAAATCACCGCCGTCACTGACGAACGCAGCGCCCTGCTCGCCGCCCTCCCCTCATCGCGCGTCCGCCTGGATGCCGTGCGCTTCGTCGTCAGCGCGGACTTCCTGTCACTGCGCTGAGCCCATCCCCGTAGGGCGGGCCCGCCGGACTTGTGCGTTTTGTCTCGCTGGTGCAGGAAGAGCGGCGGGCAGAGCCCGCCCTACGAGAGCGAGCACGTAGGGCGGGCTTTGCCCGCCGCTCTTGCGCAGGTTACGGACGAAACGTGAAAAACCGGCGTGGCCGCACCCGCCCGAAGTGATGCTGGCGCTCTCAGCGCATCAACCGCCGTTTCGGCTTGATCGGAAACTTGCCGCGCCAGTATTGGATCAAGACGATGCCACCGACCATGCCGCCGAGATGGGCAAAATGGGCCACGCCGGCCTGGGTGCCGGTAACGCCCAGCACGAGTTCCACCGCGGCATAACCGATCACGAAGATCCACGCCGGAATCGGCACCGGCAGGAAGATCAGCATCATCTTCTCGTGCGGATACAGCATGCCGAATGCCAGCAGCAGACCGAAGATTGCACCCGAGGCACCCAGCGTCGGATAGAAGCCGTGGGTGAAGTAGTGCACCACGATCAGCTGAGCGAGCGCGGCCACGATCGCGCAGACGAAATAGTAAATGACGAAATTGCGCGCGCCGAACGTGCGCTCGATCGCGCCGCCGAACATGAACAAGGCGAACATGTTGAACGCAATGTGCGCGAAACCGCCGTGCAGGAACGCATAAGTCACCAATTGCCAAACGCGAAAGCCACCGGTAACCAGATTTCCGTCAGGCGCAATCCCGCTGACATCCGGGCCGATCGGCCACAGCGCAAAATGCTGGGTCAGCGCCAGGCTGCCTGGGTCGTGCATGGCCAACTGAAGCAGGAACACCACGACATTGGCGATCAGCAGGTTGCGCGTAACAGGTGGCAGATCAAAAGGCATCGAGCAGCTTCCATGAAATCGGACAAGCGTAACGGTGATGGTCAGTTATGGCCATGCGGCGAATGCGCCCGCCAAACCATGCGCCCTGCGTTGACCCGGGCCACGGGGAATCGTTCACCGTGCGCCAGGATGACACGGGCGCCCTGATGGCGAAAAAGCCGCCCGAAGGCGGCTCTTGCTGGACTCGACGGGATCAAGCTCAACCCTTGCTGGCAGCAAGTTCCATCGCTTCAGGTCGCTTGGCGCCAACGAAGCGCTTGGCCCAGTAGCCATCGTCCAGGCTGGAGATCTCCACCGACTTGCCGGTGGTCGGCGAGTGGATGAAACGTCCATTGGAAATGTAGATTCCCACATGCGAGATGCGGCGGCCGCGTGTGTGGAAAAACACCAGGTCGCCGGGTTTGATGTCGGCGCGCTTGACCTTGACGCCCGCCATGAACTGCGTCGCCGAGGTGCTCGGCAGCTGCAGGCCGATCGCGTGCGCGAACACGTAGCGCACGAAGCCGCTGCAATCGAATCCGGTGGAAGGATCACGGCCACCGCGCACGTAACGGATGTCGCGCAGGCTCATCGCGGCCGCAAGCAGTGCCTTGCGCAGGTCCGTGATGTTCTGTTTGGCGATGCTGGCCGCAGTATCCGGGTTGGCGTCCGATCCTGTGGTCGCTTTCGAATCCGGCGTCGCGGCACTGGCCAGCAGCGCCTGCGTGTCGTCGGGAAGTACCGATTGCCCGAGGCGAGATGCGGGGCTGAACGCCGGCAGCTGATGCAATAGCGGTGAAGCCACCTTGGCCGCCACGGGAGCGCTGATCAACGATTGGCTGGCGGTCGGCGTATCGGTGGCGTGCAGGGGACCGGAAATAAGCAGCACCGAGGCGAGCACGGCGAACACGGTCAGGCGATGGATGGGCATGCAGGGAAAATCCCCAGAGATTCACAGGATTTGCCGCCTGCAGATGCTGACGACGTGACTAGCCCGTGAAGTTAGCAAAGGGGAATAGTCCAGATGTTGGATCGGCGTTAATTGAACTCTGTCGTTTCAGAAAACCGGGACACCGGACACACTTCATCCAAGTCATTGATTTTGCGACGGTTACGACTTCGTTGGGGATTCAGGCCAGTAATACGAATCGGGATAGGGCCGCTTGCCGAAAATCGCCGTGCCGATCCGCACTTCGGTCGCACCTTCGGCGATGGCGAGCGGGAAGTCCCCACTCATGCCCATGGAAAGTTTCGGTAAATCATGGCCTTGCGATTCCGCTTGATCACGCAGCTCACGCAACAACCGGAAACAGGCACGGATCTCGACCGGATCGCGGGACTGGATCGCCAGGGTCATCAGGCCGCGCACGCGCAAAGTGTCATAGCCGCGCAGAGCATCCAGAAAACCGGGCAGCTGTTCAGGCGGCAGTCCGTATTTGCTCGGCTCGGACGAGGTCTTTACCTGCACCAGCACGTCGATGGCCCGACCTTCGAGTTGCAGCCGGCGATCCAGGGCCTCGGCCAAGGCCGGCCTGTCCAGTGACTGCACCTCACTGGCCAGGCGGGCGACGTCTTTGGCCTTGTTGGTCTGCAGGTGGCCGATCATCACCCAGTCGATGCCGCAATCGGCCAGCGGCTCGGCCTTGTCACGGATCTCCTGCGCCTTGTTCTCGCCGAAGCGGCGCATGCCCAACGCCACGCCGGCCCGGATGATCTCCGGGCCGAACGTCTTGCTGACTGGCAAAATGGTGACTTCGGATGGATCGCGACCGGCTTCGAGGCAGGCCGCCTCGACGCGGCGCTGGATTTGCGTCCAGTTTTCCGTCAGCCAGCCGGTGTCGGTTTCCATGCGCTGAAGACCTGGATCAGGCCTTGCCGCCCTGCTGGTGATGGCGTGCCACCACCTCGGCCACCACCATCGAGACCTTCTTGCCGGTGGGAATGTGCAGGAACTCGTTCGGACCGTGCGCGTTGGAATGCGGGCCGAGCACGCCGGTGATCAGGAATTGGGCTTTCGGGAATTTCTCGCCCAGCATGCCCATGAACGGGATGCTGCCACCCTCGCCCATGTAGGTGGCCGGTGCGCCGAAGTAATGCTCCGAAGCTTCGCTGACCGCCTCGGCCAGCCACGGCGACAGCGCCGGCGCATTCCAGCCGCTGCCGTCCTTCTCCAGCGTGAAGCTGACCTTGGCGCCATACGGCGGATCGGTTTCCAGCAATTCCTTGACGAAGGCGCCGGCCTTGGCGCCACTGAGCGTGGGCGGCACGCGCAGACTGAGCTTCACTGCCGTGTGCGGGCGCAGCACGTTGCCGGCGCTTTCCAGCGGCGGGATGCCGCCGATACCGGTCACCGCCAGTTGCGGGCGCCAGGTGCGGTTGAGCACCAGTTCGGTGAGGTCGTCGGTGACCGGCTGCATGCCGTCGACCCACGGGAATTTGCTGTAGATGTCGGTGCCCAGCACATCCGCCGAAGCCTTCGCCTGCTCGACCCGCTCGGCCGGAATCTCGACGTAGAGCTCCTTCGGCTTGATCTTGCCGGTTGCCGGATCCTCCAGTCGCGACAGCAGGTCGCGCAGGATGCGGAAGCTGGATGGCACCACGCCGGAGGCATCGCCGGAATGCACGCCTTCTTCGAGCACCTGCACGCTGAGGTTGCCGCCGGTCATGCCACGCAGCGACGTGGTCAGCCACAGCTGGTCATAATTGCCACAGCCCGAATCCAGGCACACCACCAGCGACGGGCTGCCGATGCGCGGCGCCAGGTGATCCACATAGTGCGGCAGGTCGTAGCTGCCCGACTCCTCGCAAGCCTCGATCATGATCACGCAGCGCGCATGCGGGATGCCCTGCTCCTGCAGCGCCAGCAGCGCGGCCAGCGAACCGAAGATCGCGTAACCATCATCGGCACCGCCGCGACCGTAGAGCTTGTCGCCCTTGATTACCGGCTTCCACGGGCCGAGATCGTCGGCCCAGCCGGTCATTTCCGGCTGCTTGTCGAGGTGGCCGTAGAGCATCACCGTATCGTCGCCCTGCCCCGGCACGTCGATGAAGATCAGCGGCGTGCGCCCTTCCAGCCGCACCACCTCCAGCGTGGCACCGGGCAGCTGGCTCAGCTTGGAATTCGCCCAGGTTTCCATCAGCTTCACCGCGGCATCCATGTGCCCGTGACTGGCCCAGTCCTTGTCGAACATCGGCGACTTGTTGGGAATGCGAATGTATTCCACAAGTTGCGGCACGATCTCGGCATCCCACAAATCACTGACGAAACGGGACAGGCGGTTGGTATCCATGGACGGCACTCCGGCTTGCGAACAATGGGACATTGTAGCAGCGCGCTCCGGCGGCACCGACACCGCGCACGGTCCACACCCACAACCGCACGCGCGCAATCCGCACGGTGACGGGGCTGCAAGCCCGACTGTGCGCGCCACCGGCGCCGCGCATCGTGGTGACGCGGCGTCGACCCGCCGCAACACCTCAACCATTTGTCATTCATGGAGGAAAGCCATGTTCCACAAACTCGCCACGCTCGCCCTTGCGCTGACCTTGGCCGCACCCGGCCTGCTGTTCGCGGCCACCCCGGTCAACATCAACCAGGCCGACGCCAAGACCATCGCCAAGTCGCTCGACGGCATCGGCGCCTCGCGGGCCCAGGCCATCGTGGCCTGGCGCGAAGCGCACGGCCCGTTCAAGAAGGCCGACGACCTGAAGCACGTCAAGGGCATCGGCAAGGCCACGATCGAACGCAACCGCAGTGCGATTCTTCTTTCCGACCAAACGGCCGCAACGAATGCGGCCGCCAAGACCGGGCCCCGTCAACGCAAGTCCGCAGATGCCGGATAGCCCGTTTCCGGCGTTCTGACGTTCCTCGCAGGTGGCGCCGCGGACGCGTCGCCTGCGTTACACTCGCGCGCCGCAGCTGCCGCCACCTCGTCATGATCCTTCCGCGCTATCACATTGCCGCATCCACGATCGCCGGGGCCGGCAAGGGGCTGTTCATCGACGAGACGGTGGCTGCCGGACGCATCATCACGGCGCCCGACGGCATCGACCAGACGTTTCACCAGGCCGAGATCGACGCCTCGGCGGAGCTGCGCAGCCAATGGCACGCGGCGGCACGCTGGTTCGAGGACCGCTACACGCTGTCGCCGGACTGGCCTGACGAGTGCTATCTCAACCACAGTTTCACGCCCAACGCACTGTGGCACCTGGGTTTTGTGTTCGCGTTGACCGAACTGCCGCCAGGCAGCGAGATCACGGTGGACTATCGCCACCTGCTGCCACCCGGCCAGGCCGAGGATTTTGTCGATTCGGCCACAGGTGAGACAATAACCGGGTTGTCCTGGCAGGAGAGTCTGGCCAGCAGTACCCGGGCCCTCGCCGAACTGCTGGCAACCACTCCGATCCGGACGTGATGGTCTGCCTGATAGTCAATCGTGATGTTTGAAATACCTACCATTGAAACGGCGCGACTGCGCCTGACCGCGCTCACCGAGCAACACTTCGACGACTACGCCGCGATGCTGGCCGATCCGGAGAGTACGCGCTGGGTCGGCGACGGCCAACCGCTGGACCGCACCAATGCCTGGCGCTCGCTGGCCATGCTGCTTGGCCACTGGCAACTGCGCGGCTGCGGCATGTGGGCGCTCGAGCTCAAGGACAGCGGCAAGTTCATCGGCCGCGCCGGCCTGATGTACCCCGACGGCTGGCCGGACCTGGAACTGGGCTGGATGCTCAAGCCGGACTACCGCCACCAGGGTTACGCCACCGAAGCAGGCAGCGCGGTGCTCGATTTCGCCTGGAAACAGCTGCATGCCCAACGCGTAATCAGCCTGGTGCGCATCGGCAACGAAGCCTCCGACCGGCTGGCCGAACGTCTCGGCGGCGAGCATATCGACAACATGGATTTCTACGGCAGCAACAGCCATGTGTTCGCCTATTACCCGCCACAGCGCGAACGCGGCCGCGCTTACGCCTGAATATCGCAGCAGCGGCGACTCCGACCGGAACGCCGTCCGCGGGCCGAGCCACACAGCGAAAAGGGGAGCCCGGACGGGCTCCCCTTTTCTGCGCCACTCGATCGAGTGGGTCCTGGAATGTGGTGGGCGGTACAAGGATCGAACTTGTGACCCCTACCATGTCAAGGTAGTGCTCTACCGCTGAGCTAACCGCCCGTCGCATCGGCCATGCCGCGCGAGCCGCGCAGTATACGGTAGCGCGCGGCTGGCGACAATATGCCTGGACAATATCAACGCAGGGTCTGTTCGCGCAGCTGATGGATCTGGTCGCGCAGGCGGGCCGCTGCCTCGAATTCCAGATTCTGCGCGTGCTTGTACATCTGTGCTTCCAGCTTCTTCAGCATGCTTGCCGCCTGCTGTGCGTCGAGACCTGCGTAGTCCGCCCCCTGCTCGGCCACCGCGCGGCTGCGCGACTGTGACTTGCCGCGTCGATTGCCCGACTCGCTGCGCGCACCTTCCATGATGTCGGCAATGCGTCGCACCACGGTCTTTGGGGTGATCCCGTGAGCCTCGTTGTAGGCCACCTGCTTTTCGCGACGCCGTGCGGTCTCATCCATGGCTGCCTGCATCGAGCGAGTCACCGCATCGGCATACAGGATCGCCTTGCCCCGGACGTTGCGGGCGGCGCGGCCGATGGTCTGGATCAGCGAGCCGGTGGAGCGCAGGAAGCCCTCCTTGTCGGCATCGAGAATGGCCACCAGCGACACCTCGGGCATGTCCAGGCCTTCACGCAGCAGGTTGATGCCGACCAGCACGTCGAACTCACCCAGGCGCAGGTCGCGGATGATCTCGCTGCGCTCGACGGTATCGACGTCCGAATGCAGGTAGCGCACCTTGACGTCATGCTCGGCGAGGTATTCGGTGAGGTTCTCGGCCATGCGTTTGGTGAGTGTGGTGACGAGCACGCGGTCGCCCATCGCCACGCGCTTGTGCGCCTCGCTGAGCAGGTCGTCGACCTGGGTGCGCACCGGACGCACCTCGACTTCCGGATCGACCAGGCCGGTCGGGCGTACCACCAGCTCGGTGACCGCATCGCCGGATTTCTGCAGCTCATAATCACGCGGCGTGGCCGATACGTAGATGGCACGCGGCACCCGGGCTTCCCATTCCTCGAAACGCAGCGGTCGGTTGTCCATCGCCGACGGCAGCCGGAAGCCGAACTCGACCAGGGTCTCCTTGCGCGAGCGGTCGCCCTTGAACATCGCGCCCAGCTGCGGCACGGTGACGTGCGATTCGTCCACCACCAGCAGGCCGTCGGCGGGCAGGTAATCGAACAGCGTGGGGGGCGGTTCACCGGGTTCGCGCCGGGTCAGGTGACGCGAGTAGTTTTCGATGCCCTGGCAATAACCGACCTCGGCCATCATCTCCAGATCGAAGCGGGTACGTTGCTCCAGCCGCTGCGCCTCGACCAGCTTGTTCTCCTTGTACAGATACTCCAGCCGATCCTTCAGCTCGACCTTGATCGTCTCGATCGCGTTGAGCACGCTGGCGCGCGTGCTGGCGTAGTGGGTACGCGGATAGACCGTGTAACGCGGCACCTTGCGGATGGTCTCGCCGGTCAGGGGATCAAACAGCACCATGTTTTCCACTTCGCCATCGAACAGCTCGATGCGCAAGGCCTCGGTCTCGGACTCGGCGGGAAACACGTCGATGATCTCGCCACGCACGCGGTAGGTGCCACGGCGAAGCTCCATCTCGTTGCGCGTGTATTGCAGCTCGGTCAGCTGGTGGATCAGCTTGCGCTGGTCGATGCGCTCGCCCTTGGCGAGGATCAGACGCAGCGACAGGTAATCCTCGGGATTGCCCAGACCATAGATCGCCGAGACCGATGCCACGATGATCGCATCGCGTCGTGACAGCAACGCCTTGGTGGCCGACAGTCGCATCTGCTCGATGTGGTCGTTGATCGACGAATCCTTCTCGATGAAGGTGTCCGACGCCACCACGTAGGCTTCCGGCTGGTAGTAGTCGTAATAGCTGACGAAATACTCCACCGCATTGTGCGGAAAGAATTCCCTGAATTCGCCGTAAAGCTGCGCAGCAAGCGTCTTGTTCGGCGCCATCACGATGGTCGGCCGCTGCACGCGCTCGATCACGTTGGCAATGGTGTAGGTCTTGCCCGAGCCGGTGACGCCAAGCAGGGTTTGCGCCGCCAGTCCGGCCTCGAACCCCTCGGCCAGGCGTTCGATCGCCTGCGGCTGATCACCGGCGGGCTGGTAGGGGGCGGCGAGCTGGAAGCGGTCAGTCATCGGCTACAGATGTGGGCGAGGCATGCCATTTTAAATCAGGCCTGCTGACAAGCCGCGTCAGCAGAAGCCGACAGGAATGCCTGCACCAGGCTGCTGGGACGGTCACGTCGCCCCCCTAGCATGGGATCTCGGCATATCGCAGGAAGCGGAATGATGATCCCGTCACCGAGATCCGGAGTACCTCGCGCCCAACGTGGCATCAGCCTGATCGAGCAGATCATGATCCTCGCCATCATCGGCACCCTTGCCGGCGTTGCGCTGCCGTCGCTGCGGCACGTGCTCGGTCGCAACCGGCTGCAGGTGGCGCAGAGCGACTTCATGACCGCGCTGCAGCACGCGCGCAGCCGCGCCGCCACCAGCGGCAAGCGCACCTTGTTCTGCCCGACCCCGGACGGCAGGCAGTGCAGTGGTGGCACCCGATGGGAGCACGGCTGGCTGATCGGCCACGACATCGATGGCGACCACCAACCCGATGGTGGGCCGTCATACACACGTGCTGCCTACGCCGGCCTGCACATTACCAGCAGCCGCGGACGCCACGACGTGCGGTTCCAGCCCGACGGAAGTGCCGGCGGCAGCAACCTGACGCTGGTGTTCTGTGAACCCGGCAGCAAGCGTTCGGCACTGGCCGTCGTGGTATCAAACGCGGGGCGGGTCCGCGGCGCTCCGGCCACACCCGCCCAGACAGCTCGCTGCATGCAAAGCCGATGAGGCAACATGGTCGGACGACGACCGCAGCAGCCGGGAAGGCGGCCGTCCCGGCATGCTGACGGCTGGTTCCCGGACGCCACTATCGGCCCAGGCGCGCCATTCTCACCGATCGTCCCGGGTCCAGATCGCCCCATCCTCCTCGCGTACCGGAAAGCTGGCGATCGGCTCGTACGCCGGCGGCCTGGTCACCGCACCGGTGCGCAAGTCGAAACGTGCTCCATGCCGCGGGCACTCCACCTCGAAGCCGAATACCTCGCCACCGGCAAGATCACCGCCATCGTGCGTGCAGGTGTCCTCGACGGCGTACAGGGCGCCGTCGATGTTGTACACCGCGATGGGCGTGTCGCCATCCCACACCACCTTGAATTCGCCCGGCAGGAATTCGCTGCGGGTACCTACCCTGATCCAGTCATTCATGCGCTCAACTCCGTGAGATCCTTGAGCAATACCTCGAAGTGCAGATCGTCGCGACGCGGTATGCCGAAACGCTCGTCGCCGTAGGGAAACGGCTGATACTCACCGGTGCGCCGGTAACCACGACGCTCGTACCAGGCGATCAGCTCGTCGCGCTGCACGATCACGCTCATGCGCATCGCGGGGCAATGCCATTCGTCGCGCGCCATGCGCTCGGCTTCGGCCAGCATCCGCTTGCCCAGGCCACTGCCCTGCTCGCCCGGGTCCACCGCGAACATGCCGAAATACGCGACAACGCCCTGTCGTTCGACATGGCAGCTCGCCTTGAGCTGACCGTCACGCTCGGCGAGCAGCACGCGGCTGTGCTGCCGCGCGATCAATGCCCCCACGTCTGCTGCATCCGTGCGCTGGCCATCGAGCAAGTGCGATTCCGTGGTCCAGCCGCGCAGGCCGGATTCGCCACGATAGGCCGATTCGACCAGGGCGACGATGGCAGGGACATCGGCGGTCGCAGCCGAACGAAACGAAAAGAGGGTAGTCGTGTTGGTCATCGGTCGCATGATAATGCCGGCCACCGCCCAGCCACCATGATCTGCAGCAGACGGCGTGCGGCTTGATGCGACTCAGGCAGGCTGGCTGGCCAGTCGGCTGGCTTCGTAAACCTTGAGATGGGTGCAGACCAGCGCAAGCATCGCGGCTGGCAGGTCATGCTGCCGGGCGCGAATCAGCATGTCGCCGATGATCTGGTCGGCTTCGATCGGATGGCCACCCTGCAGGTCGCGCAGCATGGAGGCAGCCAGTTCGGAACCCGGTTCGGTCAACATGCCGCGGGCACGCTCCAGAACGCGTTCATCTGGAGCATGTCCGAAACGCTCCGCCACCGAACGGCACTCTTCGAACAGGGCCAGTGCGGCCGCAGCCCCGCCAGGACTGGCCACGATCAGCCCGACCGGACCGCGCATCAGGCAGGTGATGCCGGCCAGGGAGGCCAGGAAGATCCATTTGTCCCACATCTCCTGCATCACCGTGTTGCTGGGGCGCGAGTGGAAGCCCGCGTCTGCAAGGGCCTCGGTGATCCGCTGCATGCGTGCCGACGCGCTACCGTCACGCTCGCCGAAGGTGAGGCTGTGCATCCGGTTCAGGTGATGCACGGCGCCTTGCGCATCGAGGGTGGCGGAGATCGCGCACTGGCCGCCAAGCACGTGCTGCTTGCCGAACTTGCCGTCGAGCAGATCGAGATGCCGCATGCCGTTGAGCAAGGGCAGGATGGCGGTGTCCGGCCCTATCGCCGGGGCGATATCGGTCATCGCCTGTTCCAGGCCATACGCCTTGCAGCTCAGCACAACCAGATCGAACGGCTCGCGCAGCGCAGCTGAAGCCACGACGGGTGGATTGGGCAGATCCGTATCGCCGGTGGCGCTGCGGATCACCAGACCGTGCCGCTGCAGCTGTTGCTCACGCCGGTCGCGCACGAGGAAGGTCACGTCGCGTCCGTGCTGCAACAGGCGGCCGCCGAAGTAACCACCCGTGGCACCGGCACCCACGATCAGAATGCGCATGTCACCCTCCTTCAGGCGAGCCCACCGGATCGAGGTGCATGCGGGCGGCCTCGGCGTCCTTGTCCGCCCACAGGTCCTTCATCCACGCCTTCACTCGCCCGCGGAAAGCCGGGTCGTCATCGTAACTGCCGATCAGATCGGGACCGATCGGGCGTTCGCGCACGTGCACCCGAACCTCGCGCACGCGCCCGGCGATCAGGTCCATCATCGTGCACGCCCCAGCGGGATAGACGATGGTGACATCGAGTATGGCGTGCAGCGCGTCGCCCATGGCGTCCAGCACGAAGGCCACGCCACCGGCCTTGGGCCGCAACAGGTGACGGAACGGCGACTTCTGCTCATCGTGCTTGGCCTGGGTGAAGCGCGTGCCCTCGGCAAAATTCATCACCGACACCGGCATGTGACGAAATTTCTCGCAGGCCCGCCGGGTGGCCTCGCGGTCCTTGCCCTGCAATTCCGGATGGCGCAGCAGGGTTTGCCGCGAATAGCGCTTCATGAACGGAAAATCCAGCGCCCACCACGCCGGCCCCAGCAGCGGCACCCAGATCAGTTCCTGCTTCAGGAAGAAGCGCAGGAAGGGAATCCGTCGATTGAAGATCTTTTGCAGTACCGGGATGTCCACCCAGCTCTGGTGGTTGCACAGCACCAGGTAGCTGCCATCACGCCGCAAACCGTCCAGCCCTTCAAGTTGCCAGCGGATACGGGTGAACAGTCCGAACAAGACGTTGTTGACGCCGATCCAGCTCTCCGCGATCCACACCAACGCGCGCGAGCAGGCACGCCGGATCAGCGGGATCGGCAGCACCAGCTTGAACAAGGTGAACAGGAACACGAAGATGATATGCAGCAGGATATTGAGCGTGAGCGCCAGCATCGCCAGCGGTACGCGGATGAACGAAGGGAACGTGGCAAGCATGGGGATGATCGATGGGGACTACGGCCAGCATAATGCCCTGCCACGGTGGCAGGAACCCTGCAGCAGGCCGGCGGCAGATCAGCGCAGCAGCTGTCGCACCTTGAGCAACGCCGTGATGAAGGCGTCGATTTCCTCGCGCGTGTTGTAGAACGCCAACGAGGCACGCAACGTGGCGGGCACGCCGTAGAACTGCATCAACGGATGCGCACAATGGTGGCCGGAGCGCACGGCCACGCCTTCGAGGTCGAGCAGGGTGGCCAGGTCGGTGGCTTGCGCACCTTCAATCAGGAACGAGATCACCGGCTCCTTCTCGGGCGCCTCGCCAAAGATGCGCAGGCCCGGAATTTCGCGCAGGCGTTCGGTGGCGTAGGCCAGCAACTTCTGCTCCCACGCATGGATCGCCTCGAAGCCCACCGACTGGTAGTAGTCGATCGCCGCGGCCATGCCGACGAAGCCGGCGATGTTCGGCGTACCCGCCTCGAACTTGTGCGGGGGCGCGGCAAACGTGGTGCCGCTGAACCGAACCTCGCGGATCATCTCGCCGCCGCCGAAGAATGGCGGCATCGCCTCCAGGTGCTCAGCCTTCGCCCACAGCGCGCCGGTGCCGGTCGCCGCCAGCATCTTGTGGCCGGTAAACGCATAGAAATCGCAACCCAGCGCCTGCACGTCCACCGGCCGGTGTGGCACGGCCTGCGAGCCATCGACCAGCAGCGGAATGCCGCGCTTGCGACATTCCCTGGCAATCTCGCGTACCGGATTGACCGTGCCAAGCACATTGGAAACCTGGGTGACGCAGGCCAGCTTCACTTCCGGCGTCAGCATGTCGAGGTATTGCTCGACGACCAGCTCGCCGCGTTCGTTGATCGGCGCCGCCTTCACCACGCCCGCCTTGCGCGCGGCCACCAGTTGCCACGGCACGATATTCGCGTGGTGCTCCATCACCGAGGTCAGGATCGCATCGCCGGGCTTCAGCCGCGGCAGCACGTAGCTGTAGGCCACCAGGTTGGTGGCCTGGGTGGTGCCCGAGGTGAGGATCAGCTCGTTGCGGGAAGGCGCATTGATGAAGCGCGCCAGCTTGTCGCGCGTTCCTTCGTATGCCGCCGTGGCTTCCTCGCCCAGCTGGTGCACCGCCCGCGACACGTTCGCGTTGTGCTCGCGGTAGTGGGTGTTCATCGCCTCGATCACCGTCAGCGGCTTCTGGCTGGTGTTGGCGTTGTCCAGATACACCAGCGGCTTGCCGTGCACGCTGCGGGCGAGCAGCGGGAAGTCCGCGCGGATGCGCTGGACGTCGAAGACGGTGGGGGTGCTGGTGGCTTCGGTCATGGGGGCGTGGTCTTGTTGGTGTGATGCAGCTTTTGCGTGGGCCGGGTTGGGCACCGGCTTGCCACTTCTTCGTCCCTCGGCAAGAGCCGGCGGGCAGTGCCCGCCCTACGGCGCGGTCGCTTCGACAGCCCCCCTCACCCCAGCTCTCTCCCGGCTGGGGTGAGGGTTTTCCGGACGTCAACGTGCTCGCTGGCCAGGTGGTTCATGTATTGGGCAATTGTTCGACCAGCAGGGTGGACAGATGCTCACGCAGCGGTTCGTTGGGCAGGTCGCCCAGCACCGCGCGACAGAAGGCGGCCGTGAGCAGGGCACGCGCTTCGGCCAGCGGGATGCCGCGCGAACGCAGGTAGAACAGCGATCGCTCGTCGAGCTGGCCGACGGTGGCGCCATGGGCGGCCTTTACTTCGTCGGCATAGATTTCCAGCTCCGGCTTGGTATCGATCTCGGCGCTGCGCGACAGCAACAGGTTCTTGTTGCTGAGATTGGCGTCGGTGCCATCGGCGCCCGGCGCCACCACGATGGCGCCACGGAACACGCCTCGTGCGCGATCATTGGCAACGCCACGCCAATTGGAATCGGAGGTGGTATTCAGTGCCTGATGGCGGATCGCCAGCTGGGTGTCGATGTGCTGGCGACCGTGCGGCATGAACACGCCGCGGGTATGCAGCTGCGCCCCGTCGCCGACCAGCTCGGCCCTGAGGTCATGGCGCACCAGCGCACCGCCCAGTTCGAACACATGCAGGGTGGCCTCGGCCCGGGCCTGCAGATGCAGGCTGCTGCGCCGGATCAGGTTGGTGCCGATCGCCGCGTTCTGCAGCACGGTGTGCTGCAGCCGCGCGCCCTCACGCAGCGCGATGTCGCTGACCAGGGTGCCAAGATGCGTCGGCTCACCGTTGGCCAGATGGTGTTCCACCAGTTCCAGTTCGGCACCGTCACCCAGCTCGATCACGTTGCGGACATGCCACGCCAGATCGGCATCGGTGGCCGCGGCCATGAACACAAGGTGGACTGGCAAGACGATCTTCGCCTTGGCCGCAATCCGCAACACCACGCCGTCACGTGCCTGCGCGGCGTTGATGCGGGCAAATGCATCGCCGGGTTCGCGGTAGTGCCGGGACAGGGCGAAGCGCAGCGGCTCCGAGTCACCCGTGAGCGCCTGCGACAACGGCTGCAGGGTCAACCCTTCGGGCAGCTTGCCCAGTTCCGACAGCTCGGCACGAAACACGCCGTTGACGAAAACCAGCCGGGGTCCGTCCACCCCCGGCAGCGCCATGCGGTTCGCGTCCACGGCGACGTCCGACGCCGCCGGATCGGCAGCGACAAATCGACGTTGGCCCAGCGCGCGCAGCGCGGTGTATTTCCACGCTTCCACCCGCGCATCGGGCAAGCCGGTGGCGACGAATGCCTCGAGGTTTTCCTGCCGCGCATCGTCCAGCCAGGCGATCCCGCTGCGCGGCAGCGGCGCATGCAGCAGCGAATCCACCAGCGGCAATGAAGCGGGCTGGCTCATGCCACCGCTCCCGCGGGGTGACGATCGGCCAGACCGGCGTAACCGTGTTCCTCCAGCTTCAACGCCAGCGACTTGTCACCGCTCTCGACAATGCGGCCGTCCGCCAGGACATGCACGAAATCCGGCACCACGTAGTCGAGCAGGCGCTGGTAGTGGGTGATCATCAGGAAGGCTCGATCGGGCGAGCGCAGCGTATTGACGCCCTGCGCCACCTGTTTCAGCGCATCGATGTCCAGCCCGGAATCGGTCTCGTCGAGGATCGCCAGCTTCGGCTCCAGCACCGCCATCTGGAAAATCTCGTTGCGCTTCTTCTCGCCGCCGGAGAAGCCCTCGTTGACCGCGCGATGCAGCAGCTCGTCGGAGATTTGCATCACTTTCAGCTTTTCACGCACCAGCTTCAGGAACTGCATCGAATCGAGCTCCTTCTCGCCGCGGGTCTTGCGCTGCGCGTTCAATGCCGCGCGCAGGAAATAGGTGTTGTTGACGCCGGGAATTTCCACCGGGTACTGGAACGCCAGGAACACGCCGGTCGCGGCGCGCGCTTCCGGCGCCATCGTGAGCAGATCCATGCCGTTGTAGCTGACCGTGCCGTCGGTCACCTCATACCCTTCGCGTCCGGACAGCACGTTGCCCAGGGTCGACTTGCCGGCGCCATTCGGACCCATGATCGCGTGCACTTCACCCGCATTCACGGTGAGGCTGAGCCCCTTGAGGATTTCCTTGCCCTCGACACGGGCGTGCAGGTTTTCGATTTTCAGCATTTCAAGATCCGGGATTTGATATTCGGGATTCGGGATTCGGGTCAGGCACCCGGGAGGGCTCTTGCCAATCCCGAATCCCGAATCCCGAATCCCGACGTCAGTCAGCCAACAGCACCCTCAAGACTGACTTCAAGCAATTTCTTCGCCTCCACCGCGAACTCCATCGGCAGCTCGCGGAACACCTGCTTGCAGAAGCCGTCAACGATCATCGACACGGCATCTTCTTCGCCGATGCCGCGGGCGCGGCAGTAGAACATCTGGTCGTCGGAGATCTTCGAGGTGGTGGCTTCGTGTTCGACGATCGCGGTGGGGTTCTTCACTTCCATGTACGGGAAAGTGTGCGCGCCGCACTTCTTGCCGATCAGCAGGCTGTCGCACTGGGTGTAGTTGCGCGCGCCCTCGGCGCCCTTCTCCATCTTCACCAGGCCGCGGTAGCTGTTGGAGCTGCGCCCGGCGCTGATGCCCTTGGAAACGATCTTGGACTTGGTCTGCTTGCCCAGGTGGATCATCTTGGTGCCGGTGTCGGCCTGCTGGTGATGGTGTGTCAGCGCCACCGAGTAGAACTCGCCGACCGAGCGGTCCCCGCGCAGGATCACGCTGGGGTATTTCCAGGTGATCGCCGAGCCGGTTTCCACCTGGGTCCAGCTGATCTTCGAGTCGTCGCCACGGCAGTCGCCGCGCTTGGTCACGAAGTTGTAGATGCCGCCCAAACCGTTCTCGTCGCCGGGATACCAGTTCTGCACCGTCGAATACTTGATCTGCGCCTTCTCCAGCGCCACCAGCTCGACCACCGCCGCATGCAGCTGGTTCTCGTCGCGCTTCGGCGCGGTGCAGCCTTCGAGGTAGGACACATGGCTGCCCTCCTCGGCCACGATCAGAGTGCGCTCGAACTGGCCAGTGTTCTGCGCATTGATGCGGAAGTAGGTGGACAGCTCCATCGGGCAGCGCACGCCCTTGGGAATGAACACGAAGCTGCCGTCGGAAAACACCGCCGAGTTCAGCGCCGCGAAGAAATTGTCGCCGGTGGGCACCACGCTGCCGAGATACTTGCGCACGATGTCCGGATACTCGCGGATCGCCTCGCTCATCGAGCAGAACAGCACGCCCGCGTCGGCCAGTTGCTTGCGGAAGGTGGTGCCGACGGAAACCGAATCGAACACTGCATCCACCGCCACGCCGGCCAGCGCGGCCCGTTCGTGCAGGGGGATGCCGAGTTTCTCGTAGGTTTCCAGCAGCGCGGGGTCTACCTCGTCCAGCGACTTCGGTTGCACCTTGGGCGCGGCGTAGTAACTGATCGCCTGGTAATCGATCGGGTCGATCTTGAGCTTGGCCCAGTCAGGCTTGGGCATGGTCTGCCAGTGGCGGAAGGCGTCCAGTCGCCACTGGGTCATCCACTCGGGCTCGTGCTTGATCGCGGAAATGGCGCGGACCGTGCCCTCGTCCAGCCCCGGCGGCAAGCCGGTCATCTCGATCTGGGTGATGAAGCCGGCCGAATACGTGCGGCCGAGTACCTCGGCCACGTCGGCGTTGTCGCGCAAGGTGGTGGCGCTGCTGCTTTCGTTGATCATGCTGTTCATTCGGTGATGGCCTCGCCGGTTTTCACGGTCACGGCAATTTTTCGCTTCGCGGGCAACGGCTTGAGCATGTCGGCCAGGCTGACGGCCCGCAGCGTCTGGTCCAGCACGCTGTTGATGCGCTGCCAGCTGCCGCGCACGCCACACTGCGCCTCGCGGTCGCACTGGCCGTCGGCCACGCTGCATTCGGTCATGCCGATCGGACCTTCCAGGGCCTCGACGATCTCGGCCAGCGAAATCGTGCTGGCCGGACGGGCCAGCCGGTAGCCACCGTTGACCCCGCGAAAAGACTCGACCAGTTCGGCGTGGCCCAGGGCCTTCAGCAGCTTGCTCACCGTGGGCAGTTCCAGATGCGTCTCGTCGGCAATCTGCGCCGTGCTGAGCACATCGGTCGGATGCGCGGCGATGCAGGTCATCACCACGGTTGCGTAATCGGTGAGTCGGCTGACGCGGAGCATGGGCGTTCGGGCTCGAACGGATTGAATCGGGACTAAAATGGTACTGATTCGAGCCGCCGGGGTCAATGCCGACGCGCGCACCAGAATCGGGCAACCCGGCGCCCCGATTGCGCGTGTTTCGTGCATGTCGACACGCGAATGACGCACAAACCGGGCTCTTGCCCCACCGCCGCGGGCTGGCACGCATCCTGCTGAGCAGGATCAAGACTCAAGCGCGGAGGCATGCCATGAAGTGGATCACGGCGATCATCAAGCCGTTCACCCTTGACGACGTGCGCGCAGCCCTGAGCGAGGTCGGCGTCGAGGGGATGACCGTGACCGAGGTCAAGGGCTTCGGGCGGCAGCACGGTCACACCGAGCTGTATCGCGGCGCCGAGTACGTGGTCGACTTCCTGCCCAAGCTGAAGATCGAGCTGGCGGTCAGCGACGAGCGTCTCGATCACGCCATCGAGGCGATCGGCAGCGCCGCCCGCACCGGCAAGATCGGCGACGGCAAGATCTTCGTGACCGAGCTGGAACAGGTCATTCGTATCCGCACGCAGGAGGTCGACGTCGATGCGCTTTGAGCCGGGAATGGGGAGTGGGGAATCGGGAATCGGCAGAGGCCGCGCGCCGGTTCGTCTTGCGGCGTGCGCTGGATTGCTGGCATTTGCAGGGTCCGCTCACGCGCAAGGATCGACCGCACTCGACAGTGGCGATACGGCCTGGATGCTGGTGGCCAGCATGCTGGTGTTGATGATGACGCTACCCGGCGCCGCGCTGTTTTATGGCGGCATGGTGCGGGCCAAGAATCTGCTTTCGGTGATGATGCAGTGCTTCGCGATCACCGCCATGGTCACCGTGCTGTGGGTGATCTACGGCTACACCCTGGCTTTCGACACAAGCGGCATGGTCGCCGGTCATTTCAACTGGCATTCGATCCTCGGCGGCTTCCATCACGCCATGCTCGCCGGCATGAGCCCGGACTCGATGGTGCAGACGGTGCCGCAAAGTGTGTACGTGATGTTCCAGCTCACCTTCGCGATCATCACCCCGGTACTGATCATCGGCGCCTTCGCCGAACGCATGAAGTTCAGCGCGATGTTGTGGTTCAGCGCGCTGTGGATGACCTTCGTGTACCTGCCGATGGCACACATGGTGTGGAGCGGACCGGGCTCGCTGCTGGGCGACATGGGCGTGATCGACTTCGCGGGCGGCACCGTGGTGCACATCAACGCCGGCATCGCCGGCCTGGTCGCCTGCCTGGTGCTCGGCAAGCGACGCGGCTGGCCGCACCTGCACATGCCCCCGCACAACCTCGGCTTCACGGTGATGGGCGGCAGCCTGCTGTGGCTGGGCTGGTTCGGCTTCAATGCCGGGTCGGCGCTGGCCGCCAACGGCAGTGCCGGCATGGCCATGCTGGCCACCCAGATCGCCACCGCCGCCGCGGCGATTGGCTGGATCAGCGTGGAATGGCTGATCCATCGACGCGCCAGCGTGCTCGGCATCGTCTCCGGCGCCGTCGCCGGCCTGGTCGCGGTCACCCCGGCCGCCGGCACGATCGGACCGGGTGGCGCACTGATACTGGGCCTGATCGCCGGCGCAGTGTGTTTCTTCACCGCCACCCGACTCAAGCACTGGCTACGCTACGACGACACGCTGGACGTGTTTGGCGTGCACGCCGTCGCAGGCATTGTCGGCGCCCTGTTGACCGGACCGTTTGCCTCGGCCTCGCTGGGTGGCTTTGGCCATGTGAGCAGTATGGGCGGACAACTGTGGATCCAGACCAAGGGCGTCGGCTTCACCATCCTGTGGAGCGCCCTGCTGAGCTGGCTGATCCTGAAGCTGGTCGACTGGACGATCGGCTTGCGCGTCAGCGACGAGCAGGAGCAGATCGGCCTGGATCTGGCGCTGCACGAAGAGCGTGCCTACAATTTGTCCTGATCGCGGGACGCGTCGTCATGGCCTGATAAGCTGTCGACGTTTCGTCAGCGACCGACTTCATGGACAGCCTTCAAGACCGCCCCAGCGCCCGCCTTTGCTGGCTTCGCACTACGCTTGGCGACCCGGCCGCCACCCTGGTACCAGCCTCCGTCGATGCCAGCTTCCGCAGCTACTGGCGCACATGGCGCGGCGAACGCAGCTGCATCCT
This sequence comes from Rhodanobacter sp. G2-10, assembly GCF_055809185.1. Lineage (NCBI taxonomy): Bacteria > Pseudomonadati > Pseudomonadota > Gammaproteobacteria > Lysobacterales > Rhodanobacteraceae > Rhodanobacter > Rhodanobacter sp. G2-10. The sequence continues at coordinate 2,468,727 of NZ_CM147900.1, forward strand.
GATGGATTCGCCGCCGGCGCAGGAAGATCCCGCACCCTGGCTGCAGATCGGCGCACGCCTGGCCGCCGCCGGCCTGCACGTGCCCGCCGTTCATGCGCACGATCTGCACCAGGGCTTTCTGCTGATCGAGGATCTGGGCGACCGCCTTTATCTGCCGGCGTTGAACGATGCCAGCGTGGACGCGCTCTACGGCGATGCGATGGACGCTCTGTTGCGCATGCAGCGTGATGTCGATGTGGCAGGCATGCCGTCGTACGACCGTGCGTTCCTGCAGCGCGAGCTGGAAATCATGCCGGAGTGGTTTCTCACGAGACATCTCGGCTTCACGCCCGAATGCGGGGAATGGGACGTGCTGGAAGCCGCTTTCACCCTCCTGCTGGCCAGCGCGGTGGAACAACCGCGCTGTTTCGTGCATCGCGATTTCCACAGCCGCAACCTGCTCGTGGTCGACAGCAACAATCCGGGGATCATCGACTTTCAGGGCGCCCTGTTCGGCCCCATCACGTATGACCTCGCCTCGCTGCTGCGCGACTGCTACATCCGGTGGGAGCGCGAGCGGGTGGAGGCCTGGGCCGAAAACTACCGGCGACGGCTGCACGCGGCGCAGCTGATCGGTGCCGACATCGACCAGGAGCGCTTCCGCCGCTGGTTCGACCTGATCGGCTTGCAGCGGCACATCAAGGTGCTGGGTATCTTTTGCCGACTGCATTATCGCGACGGCAAACAGGGTTATCTGGCAGACCTGCCGCGGGTGTACGACTACGTGATCGAGGTGGCCGGACGATATCCGGAACTGGCCGATTTCACGACGCTGCTCGAACGCTGCGTCGGCGAGCGCGACCTGCGCGTGGCCGTTGCATGAGGCACGCCCTGATCTTTGCCGCTGGTCTGGGCGAGCGCATGCGCCCGCTGACCGACCAGACGCCCAAGCCCTTGCTGCCGGTGGGCGGCAAGCCACTGATCGCATGGCATCTGGAGCGGCTCGCCGCAGCCGGCGTGCACTACGTGGTGATCAACACCTCGCACCTGGCCGAACAGTTCCCGGACACGCTTGGCGACGGCTCGCGCTGGGGCCTGCGCATCCGCTACGCCTATGAAGGGCCAACGCCGCTGGAAACCGGCGGCGGCATGCTCAACGCGCTGCCGCTGCTGGGACCGGAACCGTTTCTCGCGATCAGCGGCGACATCTGGTGCGACGCCGACCTCGGCATGTTGCCGGCCGAACCGGTCGGGCTGGCGCATCTGCTGATGGTGGACAATCCGGCGCATCACCCGGAAGGCGATTTTGCGCTGGACGCGCAGGGCGTGCTGCAGCTGTCGGGCGAGCCGAAGCTGACTTTCAGCGGTATCGGCGTGTTTCGCCGCGAATTGCCGCAGGGGTGGAAGGGCGCGGCTGTTGAAACCAGCGGCGCCCCGATCCAGCCGCCTTCATTCAAGCTGCGCGAGGTGCTCGGGCCTGCGATCGCCAACCAGGCCGTCACCGGCACCCGCCACGCAGGTCGGTGGACGGATGTCGGCACTCCCGCCCGGCTTGCCCGCCTCGACGCCGATATCACAGCCGCCGCTGGCGGCGGCACCCGCGCTGAGGTTCACGGCGACGCAGGTTTCGAAGATACCTGAACCAGGTTTGCCTGCACGTCCGAGGCAGTGGCTGGACGAATCACCGCAGGCGCAGCCGGCAACCGCGCCTGCGCGGTCGTGGGGCGGGGCTGCACGATCAGCGGGGCCGGCGGGTTTGTGGCGGGCAAGGGTTTTGGCGGTGTCGCCGGAACCGTGTCCTTGCCCTCTGCCATTTCCTGGGAGCGCGCCGCATTCTCGGCCTGGGAGGTCATCACGATGATGCTGATGCGGCGGTTGATCGGATCGGCCGGGTTCTGCTTGTCGAAGGGCACCGAAGCGGCCAGACCCACGACGCGCGAGATCTTGTCGGCCTCCAGCCCGCCCGCGATCAGTGCACGTCGCGCGGCATTGCCGCGATCGGCCGACAATTCCCAGTTACTGTAGTTGTGCTCGCTGGTATACGGCGCATCGTCGGTATGGCCGGAGATGCTGATCTTGTTGGGCACGCCGTCGATCGACTCGCCCAGCTCGTGCAGGATCTCCACCGTATAGGGCTTGAGCCTGGCACTGCCGATGTCGAACATCGGCCGATTCTGCTTGTCGACGATCTGGATGCGCAAACCTTCCGGCGTGATATCCAGCAGCAACTGATCCTTGAACGGCGCCAGCGCCTGACTGTTCTGGATTGCCGCATTCAATTGTTTCATCAACTGTTGCAAGCGTGCCTTGTCCGCCTCGCGCGCTTGCTTGAGCGCGTCCTTGACATCTTTCTTGACCGCCGGCGCGCCATGCTTGTCCGCGCCCGGCCCGCGGGGCAGATCCATCGCGCCGCCCAACTGGATCATGCTGTCGCTGGCGCCGCCCGGACCGGCCTTGCCCGGTGGCGCCATGGTTGCCGCGCCCGGGGTCATGCTGGGGTTCTTGAAATACTCCGAAATCGCCGCCTTTTGTTCGCGGGTGCCTATGCCGATGATCCACATCACCAGGAAGAAAGCCATCATCGCCGTGACGAAATCCGCATAAGCCACCTTCCACGCACCGCCGTGATGGCCGTGCTTCTGGCGCCTTGCCTTGCGGATGATGATGGGCTGTACGGAGTCTTCACTCATCAGGCTGCCCCGGCACGTGCGCCTTTGAGGTGGCCTTCAAGATCGACGAAGCTCGGGCGCGCCTGGCCGGACAGTGACTTGCGCGCAAACTCCACCGACACCATCGGGTTGTAGCCTCGCAAGTTGGCCATCATCGCGACCTTCACGCATTCGAAGGCCTTGCCGTCCTCCTGCACCTTGCTTTCCATCGCCGATGCCAGCGGCCCCGCGAATCCATAGCAAAGCAGGATGCCCAGGAAGGTACCCACCAGTGCGCCGGCGATGTGTTCGCCGATCTTGGAGGTATCGCCACTGAGCTGCGACATGGTGGTCACGATGCCGAGCACGGCCGCCACGATGCCAAACCCTGGCAGCGCGTCGGCGGATTTCATCACCGCCATCGCGGGTGCTTCGGCTTCGTGATGATGGGTTTCGATCTCGACTTCCAGCAGCTGTTCGAGCTCCATCGGATTCATGCTGCCCCCCACGACCAGGCGCAGGCAGTCGGTGATGAACTCGATCAGGTGATGCTCCGCGAGAAGGCGCGGATAGGCGGCAAACACCTCGCTGCTGGCTGGATCCTCGATATGGGATTCCAGGCTGAGCAGTCCATTCTTGCGCATCAGGCTGAAGATGTCGTAGAGCAGGGACAGCAGGTCGACGTAGTCCTGGCGACGGTACTTGGGACCCTTGAGCAGCCCCATCATGTCGCGAAATGCTGCCTTCACGATCTTCATCGGGTTGGCCGTCAGGAAGGCTCCCGCCGCGCCGCCACCGATGATCAGCAGCTCGTAAGGTTGCCACAACGCCAACAGCTGTCCATGCGACAGCAGGTAACCACCCAGGACGCTGACAAGGACAACCAGGGTACCGACGACAACAAGCATGGTAGTTCCATTACGTGGATCGATTCCCTCTTATCGACCACTCGCGGAAAATATGTAGCGTGATATTCGACCCGACTACGCATGGCCTGTCGGCGCCCCGAAAAAGCAAAGGCCCGGCGATGCCGGGCCTTTCGTCGAAGACAACCGAGCCAGATCTAGGGACGGCGTGCCAGTTCCGGGTTGTCCTTGGTCACCGGCATCAGGTCCTTCTTCGACACGCCCAGCCACAGCAGGATCGGGCTGGCCACGAAGATCGAGGACAAGGTGCCGACCAGAATGCCGATCAGCATGGTGATGGCGAAGCCGTGCACCGCCGGGCCGCCGATGAGCCACATCGCGCCCATGGTGATACCCGTGAACAGCGAGGTGATGATGGTTCGCGACAAGGTGTTGTTGATCGAGCGGTTGAGAATCTCCTCCGGCTCGGCCTTGCGTGCCAGGCGGAACAGTTCGCGGATGCGGTCGAACACCACCACCTTGTCGTTGATCGAGTAGCCGATCACCGCCAGCACCGAGGCCAGCACGGTCATGTCGAACTCGCGCTGCACCAGCGCGATGATGCCCAGCGTGACCAACACGTCATGGATTTCCGTCGCCACGGCGGCAATCGCGAAGCGACGCTCGAAGCGGATCCACAGGTAGGCCATGATGCCCAGGATCACGAACAGCGCGGCCCAGGTGCCGTCGGTCTTGAGCTCCGCACCGACTTCGGCACTGACGAAGTCGCGACTCTTCAGCTTCGCATCCGGCCTGGCGGCCTGCAGCTCCTTCATCACGTCGGCGGAGACCCGATCGAGATTGACCGTACCGTTGGCCAGAATCGCCTCCTTGTCGTCCTTGGCCTGGAAGCGGATCGAGACCACGCGCGTGCCACCCAGACTCTGCACAACGGCATCGGCGAAGCCGCTCTTGGCCAGCGCACCGCGCACGTCGGCGATCTCCACCGGCTGGTCGTAGTCGACCGTCATGGAGACGCCGCCGGTGAAGTCCATCCCGTAGTTGAGCCCCTTGGTCGCGATTAGCACGATCGAACCGATCATCAGCAGGAGCGCAATGGCGATGCTGTACTTGCGCATCCCAAGGAAGTTGATGTTGCTGTCGTGATTGAAAATTTCCATGAGGGTTCCTTAGACCGACAGCGTCTTGAGCTTGCGGTTGCCGTGGATCGCCGCCGTGAACGCGTGGGTCAGCGTTACCGAGGTGAACAGCGAGGTCAGGATGCCGATCATCAGCGTGACGCCGAAACCCTTGATCGCACCGGTACCCATCGTGGTCAATGCCAGCGAGGCGATCAAGTGGGTGACGTTGGCGTCCAGAATGGTCGACCAGGCCTTCTCGTAACCGGCGCGGATCGAGGCGTGCGGGGTGGAGCCATTGCGCAACTCCTCTCGCACGCGCTCACAAATCAGCACGTTGGCGTCAATAGCCATGCCCAGTGTCAGCACGATACCGGCAATGCCGGGCATGGTCAGGGTCACCCCGATCAGCGACATCACCGCAATCAGGATCACCAGGTTGAAGAACAACGCGATATCGGCGACCAGGCCGAACAGCTTGTAGTAGATCGCGGCGGCCAGCAGCACCAGGGCCAGGCCCAGCATCACCGACTTGAAGCCCTTGTCGATGTTGTCGGCACCCAGGCTGGAACCGATCACGCCTTCCTCGATGATGTCCACCGGAGCCGCGAACGCACCGCCCTTGAGCAGCAGCGCAAGGTCGGAAGCCTCTTTCGGGCTGCCCAGGCCGGTGGTCTGGAACTGCTTGCCGAACGGGCTGGCGATGTTGGCGTCGTTGATCACCGATTCGGTGACCTTGGGGGTGCGCACTTCCTTGCCGTCGACCATCGTGGTCTCGGTCACGCGCTCGACGTAGACCACCGCCATCGGCTTGCCGACGTTGGCATTGGTGAAATCGCTCATCTTGCGTGCGCCGGCGGCATTCAGGGTTACGTCGACCTTGGGCGTGCCGCTTTGCTGATCGATGCCCGAGGAAGCGTCAACCAGATCCTTGCCGGTCACGATGACCTTCTTGCTGACCAGCACCGGGCGGTGGTCATCACGCATGTAGTAGAGGTTGGCGTCCGGCGGGATATTCCCGGTCCTGGCGGCTTCCACCGCCTGCGGATCGCCCGGATGGCCGATGCCCGGCCGATACTCCAGCGTCGCGACCGTGCCGATCAACTTCTTTGCCTCGGCCGGATCCTGCACGCCCGCCAGGTCGACGACGATGTGGTTTTCGCCCTGCTGCTGGATCAGCGGCTCGGAAACGCCCAACGCGTTGATGCGGTTGCGCAACGTCTGCAGGTTCTGGGTGATCGCGCCGCGCGAGATCTCGCGCAGCTTGTCGGGCTTGATCACCGCCTTCAGTACATAGCGGTCGCCGGTGCTGGGTCCGTTGGAAACGAGCAGGTCGTTGTATTCGTTGGCAATGCTGTCCGATGCCTTGGAGCGGTCTTCGGCCGAGCGCAGCACCACCGTGATGCCCTGGCCGCGCACCGAGCTGCGCGCCACCGACTCGTAACGGATCTTCTTGTCGCGCAGCAGGCTGCGGATATCGTCCGCGTAGCTGCTCTCCTGCTTGTCGATGACGTCGTTCTCGTCGACCTTCATGAGGAAGTGCACGCCGCCCTGCAAATCCAGGCCCAGCGGCATGGAACGGGCTCCGATCGCACCCAGCCAGGCCGGCACGGTGGACTGCAACTTGAAGGCCACGGTGTACTTGTCGCCCAGCAGCTCCTTGATCGCATCCGAACCGCTCTTCTGCACGTCGGTATTGGAGAACGTCGCCAGCAGGTTGTCGCCCTCCACCTGCACATGGCCGAACGGGATGTGCTTCTGCTGCAGCGTTGCCTCCACGCTCTGGCGCAAGGTCTGGTCGATCGGCGGAGCGCCGCGGTTGGCGGAGACCTGGACAGCAGGTACGGGGATGAAGGCATTCGGTAGCGCGTAAATCACGCCGAACAGCATCACCAGCGCAACCAGCGCGTACTTCCAGCGGGGAAAATCACTCATGCGTTGAGCCCGTCAAAGCCGCGGCAACCTGGCCGCGGCGGTAGCAACAATCGAGGAAAACGGGTCATGCCTGCGCCAGCACCGGGCCGGCAGGCATGTCCCGACACCATCACGCGGACTTCAGCGAGCCCTTGGGCAGCACCTGTTGAACCGCACCCTTCTGCACCTTGATCTTCACGTTGGCCGCGATTTCCACCGTGATGAAGGTCTCGCCCACCTCTTCCACACGGCCGGCAATGCCGCCATTGGTGACCACTTCGTCGCCCTTGGCCAGGGCAGCCACCAGCGCGCGATGCTCCTTCTGCCGCTTCATCTGCGGCCGGATCATCATGAAATACATCAGGCCGAACAGGACCACCATCATGATGATCATGGACATGCCGCCACCCTGCGGTGCAGCGGCCTGGGCGATCACGGGGGAAAGCGGAAAACTCATCATTCTGTCTCGCAAGTTGTGGCGCCATCAGCGATTTCAGCTGAACGCCCGATAAAAGATTCTCGATTATGCCATGCACCCTCAACGCGTGCACGGCGCCTCTTGGCACGTAACCACAAGCATGGGTGCCTTGTTGAGGGCAGACCGGGAACATTGCAAGCCCGGCGTGACCGGCTCGCCGCACGTCGGGTCACCCCGGCGCCGCAGGGCAGGCTCCACCCGCCGTCTTTACAATGGCGCCCCGGGAACAGCGGCGGGCAGAGCCCGCCCTACCGTACCGGATTACCTCGACATCATCGCCGCAGCCTGCCGCCTGGCGTAGAACTCCGCCACGAAGGCGTCCAGCGTGCGGCCCGCGATCGCCTCGCGCAGGCCGGCCATCAAACGCTGGTAGTAGCGCAGGTTGTGCATGGTGGCGAGCTGGCTGCCCAGGATCTCGTTGCAGCGATCGAGATGCCGCAGGTAGGCACGACTGAAGCCGTGCGTGCACGAATAGCAGTCGCAACCCTCCTCGATCACCGCCGTATCGCCGGCGTATTTCGCATTGCGGATACGCAGCGTGCCTTCGGCCGTGAACAGGAAACCGTTGCGCGCGTTACGGGTCGGCATGACGCAATCGAACATGTCGATTCCGCGGCGCACCGCTTCGACGATGTCCTCGGGCCGGCCCACGCCCATCAGGTAGCGCGGGCAATTCACCGGCAACAGCGGCACGGTGAAGTCCAGCGCGTGGTTGCGCTCGGCCTCCGGCTCGCCCACGGCCAGGCCACCTACCGCATAGCCGTCGAACCCGATCCCGACCAGGCCGGCAGCGGAACGCCGGCGCAGGTTTTCATGCACGCCGCCCTGCACGATGCCGAACAGCGCGTTGGGGTTGTCAAGGTCGTCGAAGGCGCGGCGCGAGCGCTCGGCCCAGCGCAGGCTCAGTTCCATGGATTCGCCGGCCACCTTCTCGGTCGCCGGATAGGGCGTGCACTCGTCGAAAATCATCGCGATGTCCGAATCCAGCGCCTTCTGGATCCGCATCGACACTTCCGGCGACAGGAAGACCTTCGAACCATCCACCGGCGACGCAAACGTCACGCCTTGCTCGGAAATCTTGCGCTTGTGCGCCAGCGAGAACACCTGGAAGCCGCCCGAGTCGGTGAGAATCGGCTTGTCCCAGCCGATGAACTTGTGCAGTCCGCCGAACTTCTCGACGATCTCCAGCCCGGGCCGCAGAAACAGGTGAAACGTATTGCCCAGGATGATCTCGGCGCCCGTCGCGACGACATCCCGCGGTGTCATCGCCTTGACGGAACCGTAGGTACCCACGGGCATGAAGGCCGGCGTCTGGATCGTGCCGCGCGCAAAAGTGAGCTGGCCACGGCGGGCCGCGCCGTCGGTGGCGTGGAGGTCGAATCGGAGGGAAGTCATCCGGGCATTATCGGTTCCGCGAGGGGTCAGAGTCACTTTTCGCCTGCGAAAAGTGACTCTGACCCCATCCCGTGCGGCAAGATCAACATCGCATCGCCATACGAAAAGAAGCGATAGCGCTGTTCAACCGCATGGCGGTAGCTGTCCAGAATGAACTCGCGCCCGGCCAACGCCGACACCAGCATGACCAGGGTGGACTGCGGCAGATGGAAGTTGGTGAGCAGGCCGTCGATGCTGCTGAACTTGTAGCCGGGAAAGATGAAGATCTGCGTCTCGCCGGAAAAGGGATGCAGCACACCATCCTTGCTGGCGCTTTCCAGCGCGCGCACCACGGTGGTACCGACCGCGATCACCCGACCGCCGTTGGCGCGGGTACGACGGATCTGCCCGATCAGATGCGCACCGACATTCAGCCATTCCTTGTGCATGTGGTGGTTTTCCAGATCGTCCGCGCGTACCGGCTGGAACGTGCCGGCGCCGACATGCAAGGTCACGTAACCGAAGTCGACGCCGCGCTCGCGCAGCTGAGCCAGGATGGCCTCATCGAAATGCAACCCGGCGGTCGGCGCCGCCACGGCACCGGGTTCGCGCGCAAACACCGTCTGGTATCGCTCCATGTCGTTGGCATCGGCCTGCCGCTCGATATAGGGAGGAAGCGGCATCTCGCCCAGTTTCAGCAGCAGCTTCTCCAACGGTTCCGGCGCCTCGAAACGCAACCGGAAGAAGCTTTCGTCGCGTCCCAGCACCACCGCGTGGCTGCCGTCAGCCAGTTCGATCCGACCGCCTTCCTTCGGCTTCTTGCTGACGCCCAGCTGCACCGTGGCCTCGTGCGCACCGGTGACCCGCTCGATCAGGATCTCCACGGCGCCACCGCTTTCCTTGCGTCCATACAGTCGCGCCGGCAATACCCGGGTGTCGTTGAACACCAGCAGATCACCGGGACGCAGGATCTCCGGCAGCTCGCGGAACATGCGGTCCTGCCTCGATTGCGCCGCCACATCCAGTACCAGCATGCGGCTGGCCGAGCGCTCCGGCAGCGGCACCTGGGCAATCAGTTCGTGGGGCAACTCGAAATCGAAATCGGACTTCTTCACACATGGCTCTGCTGGCGCCCGCGGACGGCGGGCAACAGTGCATTATCGCGCAGCACGTCCTGACTGGCATCCGCGACCGCCGGATGGGCATGGCTTGTCGCGGATGGGAGAATGCGGAGAGTCCGAACCGGCAACCGCATGCACCCACTGCGCCACGATTGGCTACATCGCCCGACCCATCGCAAGGTCTGGATGCTTGCCGCACCGATGATCGTGTCGAACCTGACCGTGCCACTGGTGTCGCTGGTCGACAGCACGGTGGCCGGACATCTGTCGCATCCCGGACAACTCGCCGCGGTAGCCGTCGGCAGTGCCGTATACGCGCTGCCGATCTGGGTGTTCGGCTTTCTGCGCATGGGCACCATAGGTTTTGCCGCGCAAGCCAGCGGCCGCGCCGATGGCGACGCGCTGCGGCGCCTGCTGGTGCAGGCCATGCTGCTTGCGCTGGGGCTCGCGACGGCGGTGTTGCTGCTCTCGCTGCCGCTGCTTGGATCCGTACTCCAGCTGATGAAGCCATCGTCGGCGCTCGATGCGCTGACCCGCACCTATCTGCATATCCGCTTGCTGGGCCTCCCTGCGGCGCTGATCAACGCCGCCCTGGTGGGCTGGTTTTTGGGCATGCACAACGCCCGGATGGCTCTGCGTGTAACGGTCGTTACCAACCTGGTCAACATCGCGCTGAACCTGCTCTTCGTGCTGGGCTTTCACTGGGACGTGGCCGGTATTGCCGCAGCATCGGTCTGCGGCGAATGGCTCGGCGTGCTGGCGGGACTCGCTGCCGTGCCGCGACAACTTCGCCGACATCCCGGCAACCTGCAGCGCGGAACGTTGCGCTCATGGAGCGCCTGGCGTCCCCTGTTGTCGGTCAATCGCGACATCCTGATTCGCAGCCTGGTGCTGCAAGGCGTGTTCTTTGCGGTCACCATTCTGGGCGCGCGCATGGGCTCCGGCGTGGTCGCCGCCAATGCGCTGCTGCTCAACGGCCTGGTGCTGGCTGTCTTTGCATTGGATGGCCTGGCCAATGCGGTGGAGGCGCTCAGCGGAGCCGCGATCGGTGCCGGCAACCGTCCCGCCTTGCGTCGCGCACTTGTCGTTGCTGGCGGCTGGTCGTTGATCGGAAGCCTGTTTTTCGCCGTGTTCTTCGGCATCGCCGGCCACGGCTTCATCGATCTGCAGACAGACATGGCTGGCGTGCGCGCGATCGCGTATCAATACCTCCCCTATCTGGCCCTGCTGCCCTTGATCGGGGTGTGGAGCTACCTGCTGGATGGTCTTTTCGTGGGTGCTACCCGCGCCCGGGAAATGCGCGACACCATGCTGTTCGCCGGCGTGGTTTTCGTGCTGCTGGCGCTGGGCCTGCGCGGCTGGGGAAATCACGGGCTGTGGCTGGCATTTCTGGGTTTCATGCTGACGCGAGCCGGGGCCATGGCATGGGTGGCGCTGCGCATCGCCCATCGTGATGGATGGGTTGCCCGCGCCACGGATTGACGAACTCCTGCCCCGCCCGGCGGGTATCAGGAGCCCGCACAATCAGCCCTGACAGAACCTGCCCACAGCGGCGTCACAGCCAGCCTTTCTGCCGCGCCAACCGGTACGCCTCGATGCGGTTGGCCACGCCAAGCTTGCCGATGGCTTCCGAAAGATAATTTCGCACGGTGCCATGCGACAAACCCAATTGCGTGGCGATGTCGCTCGCGGACTGGCCTTCGCCGGCCAGACGCAACACCTGACGTTCGCGATCGTTCAACGGGTCGGCTTCCGACCAGGCCTCCAGCGCCAGCTGCGGGTCGATCGACCGACCACCGCGGTGTACGGTGCGCAGCGCCTCGGCAAGGTTTTCGGCCGGCGCGTCCTTGAGCAGATAGCCGGACACGCCGGCATCGAGCGCACGCCGCAGGAAGCCCGGGCGAGCAAACGTGGTGACGATCACCACCTTGATCGGCAATTCCTGGCGCTGGATGCGCTGGGCCAGCTCCAGTCCGGTCAACCCAGGCATTTCGATGTCGGTGACCAGCACGTCGGGTTTCAGGCGCTGGATCTCGCGCCATGCCGCTTCGCCATCGGGTGCCGAGCCGAGCACCTCGATGTCGGATTCCAGCGCGAGCAGCGCGGAGAGCGCGCCGCGCACCATCGCCTGATCCTCGGCCAGCAGGACGCGGATCATGTGGATGCGCCCCGCAGCTGACTGCACGGTTGCGGCCGTTGTCGAATCGTCATGGATTGCACCGAAGAGAGGAAAGATCAGGCGACAGAGTGTCCGTTTGCCGCAGTCGTGGTCGGCCCGCCCGCGGTAGATGATGCCACCAACCGCAACACGGGCACCGATGCCTTCACCAGCAAGCGGGTACCGCCGCGACGCGGCGAATCGATCTCCAGCGTGCCGCCCAGCGCCCGCACGCGTTCGCGCATGCCGCGCAAACCGTTGCCGTCACCATCGATTCCACCACGGCCGTTGTCGCTGACCAGCATGCGCACGCCCGCGTGTTCGCGCACGAAATGGATCGTGGCGGAACTGGCTTCGGCATGACGCGCGATATTGGTGACCGCTTCGCGCAGGATCAGGGAAAACACCCGCTCCGTATCCTGCGGCAAATCGGTGGGTGGATGGTCGTAATCAAGATGCACCCGGGAGGACTCCAGCAGCAACTGCGCCGACGCCAGCTCTTCGGCCAGATCCGTATTGCGGATGCCGGTAACCGCGCTGCGTACCTCGGCCAGCGCGTGCCGAGCAACCTTTTCGACCTCCTCCACTTCACGCCTCGCCGCGTCCACATCGCGATCGAACAATTTGCGCGACAATTCCAGCTTCAGCGTGATCAGCGACAGCGTGTGACCGAGCAGGTCATGCAGGTCGCGCCCGATTCTCTCGCGCTCGGCGGTGGCGGCCAGCCGACGCACTTCATCGTGCGAAAGGCTGAGCGCGGCGTCTTTTTGTTCGTTGAGTTGCTCCACCGCAACTATCGTGCAGATGACAAGGACTGTGACCGGCATGATCACCAGCAGTGCCCTTGGATAGCCCATCCACCAGCCCAGCGCGACGTAAATCAGGTTGAGCGCCACGATCTGCGCCACGTAGCGGCGATAGTGGCGCAGATCACAGTGGCCCAGCATCACGCAGGCATACACGAAGTAACTCAAGCCGCTGGGATACCAGCGCATCACGCCAAAACACAGCGCCGCCATGCCCCAGGCATAGAAGTGGCGTGATTTGCGCGATGCCAACTGAATTTTGGCGAACAGCAACAGGAATACCGGATAGGTGCCCAGGGTAAACAGCAACCAGGTGCTGGTGTAGCCGCTCAAGCCACGGTCGAACAACGGCGTGATGAAGATCCAGAACGACCACATCAGGTGCACGCTGTCGGCCCAGGGTGATTTTCCCCGGCGAACATCGTCGGCGACGGCGGAATCCGGCGCGGGAACGAACCATCGGGCGATAGATTCCGGAATCATCGCTTCACAATCCACACGGAAACAGGCTCAGCCAACATCGTACTTCAACCGTACCGGCGCAGACGTCGCGCCGCCAGCAGCAGGAAGCCTGCAGTGGATCCGGTCAGCACCAGCACATGTCCCGGCAGCGACCCCTGCTTCACGCCCACCGCAGCGAGCGCCAGCATGTCGAGGTGGTAGCTTGGCCAGACCGGCGCGATCTGCTGCAGGAACTTCGGCAACATCGGCAGCGGAAACCACAGCCCGGACATGAACGCCATCGGCAAATAGATGATTTGCAGCATGCCGGGCGCGCCCTGCCCCTTGATCAATGTGCCGACGAACATGCCCAACGCACAGAACGGCAGCACGCCGAGCACGCCGGTGAGCAGCAAGGCACCCGCCTGCTGCAGACTCAGCGTCACATGGCCGACCGTCACTGCCATCGCCAGCAGCAGCAGGATGACCACGCCGGCGGCGGCCATCGCCATCACCATCTTGCCCAGCAGGTAGGCACCCGGCGGCATCGGCAGAGCTCGCTTGTAAGTGAGCAAGCCGCCGTCGCGTTCCAGCGCCAGCGAAATGCCGAAGCCGAACAGGCCCGGACTCATCACGCCGAATACGCCATAGCTGGCCAGCAGGTAACGCGCGGCGTCCGCACCATTGGCCTTGGCCATCAGCACGCCGAACAGCAGGTAGAACATCGCCGGAAACAACATGATCGGCAACATGAAGGCGGGGCTACGCATGTAGCGCAGGCATTCGCTGCGCGCCTCCTCCAGATAGGCGCCGATGACACGGGCGCGGGGCATGCCTTGGGGCAAGGTGGATGTCCGGGCAGTCATGCGGGTTTCCATCTCAGGCGGCCTCGCGTCGGTCGGTCGTCGCGGGCGAGTCGGCATTGCGGGTCAGTTCGCTGAAAGCTTCGGCCAGACCGGCACGCTGCACTTCGAGTTCGCACAAGCTCGCATCGGCATGGAGCAGGCGCCGCACCACGGCCTCGGCATCGGCAGCCGCGATGTGCAGGTGCTCGCTTTGCAGACGCGCCTCGCTCACCTCCGGCCAATCACGCACGGTGTCGACCGACAGCGCGCTGCGACAACGAATGCGCTTCAACGCCACCCGTGCGCGCAACTGGTCGACCGTACCCTCGTGGATCATGCGGCCATGCGCCATCACACTGACGCGGTCGGCCAGCGCCTCGGCCTCTTCCAGATAATGCGTGGTGAGCAACACCGAACAACCCTCGGCCAGCAATTGACGGATCGCCGTCCACAGGTTCTGGCGCGCCTCGATATCCATGCCCACGGTCGGCTCGTCAAGAAACAGCAGCTCCGGCCTGCCGCACAACGCCAGCGCAAACTGCACACGCCGCTGCTGGCCCCCGGACAACTTCGCGTAGGGCCGCTGCAGCAGGTCGGTGATTCCGGCCAGTTCTGCGCTTTCGGCCGGCGTGCGCGGCGCCGGGTAGTAGCTGGCCGTGAGTCGCAGCAATTCGCCTACCCGCAAGGTCGGCGGCAGCTCGGCGTTCTGCAACATCACGCCGATGCGGCGGCGTGCCTCGATCCGCTGCGGGTCCATGCCGAACAGGTCGACCGTGCCGAGATCGGCGCGGATCAGCCCCAGCAAAAGACCGATCGCGGTGGTCTTGCCCGCCCCGTTGGGGCCGAGCAAGGCCAGCAGTTCGCCGGATTTCAGCTGCAGATCGACCCCGTCGAGCGCAGTGAGCGGGCCATAGCGCTTGACGGCGCCATCGAGGCGGGCAATGGGATGACGGGCATGTGGCATGAGACTCCTCCAGTGCCGTTCATCCTCTGCAAAACATGCCTGCGATGGCAGTCGCCGGCGTCAGCCGTCGAAGGTGACAGGCGTCATCCGGCGATGGGCACGGGGTTACGGCGGCCGCCGCGTCAAGGTATCCTGTGACGGATAAGACCGGCGCATATCGCACTCCAGCAGCTGCCTGAACGAGCTGAAAACATTGAGGAAACGCTTTTCATCCTGCGCTTCCCGCCACGCTTTCATCACCCGCCACCCGCCACCCGGCCTTGCATGCCGTCCGGCGGAGATTGAGGAGGATTCAACATGGGCATCATCAACCAATTGCGCGAATTGCGCGACTTCGGCGGCAAGCCGCGCACCACGGGTCTGGACGACGCCAGCATCGAACGCATGGCGGAAAGCGATCCGCTGCTGGGACAGGCGGTTGCCGAAGCCGTGGCGCGGCACCAGGAGCTGCGTGCCGACATGGCCGACTTCCTGAAGCTGGACGAGGCCGAACAACTTGCCCAGGCGCAGGCGGGCTTCGTCAATTTCTATCCGGACGATGCGATCAACCCGTACCTGGCGGCAGCCGCACGCGGCCCGTGGATCGTCACCCTGAAGGGTGCCGTGGTGCATGACAGCGGCGGCTACGGCATGCTCGGCTTCGGTCACAACGACCAGTCCATTCTGGACGCGCTGGCCCGCCCCCAGGTGATGGCCAACGTGATGTCGCCAAGCGTGGCGCAGCTGCACTTCAGCGCGGCCATGGACAAGGAACTCGGTCGCCGGCGTGGCGGCAGCCCGTACGCCCGTTACATGTGCCTCAATTCCGGTTCCGAGTCCGTCTCGCTGGCCTGCCGCATCGCGGATGTCAATGCCAAGGCCATGACCGACACCGATGGCCGCTACGCTGGCCGCACGATCAAGCGCCTGGTCGTCAAGGGCGCCTTCCACGGCCGCACCGACAAGCCGGCGTTGTATTCCGACTCCACGCGCAAGGTATACCAGCAGCACCTGGCCAGCTACCGCCACGAAAACAGCGTGATCACCGTGGCGCCCTACGACGTGGCGCAACTGGAGGCCGCCTTTGCCGACGCGGACAAGCATGGCTGGTTCATCGAGGCGATGTTCCTGGAGCCGGTGATGGGCGAAGGCGATCCGGGCCGCGCGGTCACCGTGGAGTTCTACAAGGCTGCGCGTTCGTTGACCGAGGCGCATGGCACCTTGCTGCTGGTCGATTCGATCCAGGCCGGCCTGCGCGCGCATGGCGTGTTGTCGATCACCGACTACCCCGGCTTCGAAACACTGCCGGCCCCGGACATGGAGACCTTCTCCAAGGCACTCAACGCCGGTCAGTATCCGCTGTCCGTGCTGGCCGTCACCGACGCCACGGCCAAGCTCTACCGCAAGGGCATCTATGGCAACACCATGACCGCCAACCCGCGCGCGCTGGACGTGGCCCTGGCAACCCTGGGCGAGCTGAACGAAGAAGTGCGCACCAATATCCGCGAGCGCGGCAAGGAGTTCGTCGACAAGCTCAACGCGCTGAAGAACGAACTCGGTGGCCTGATCACCAAGGTGCAGGGTACCGGCTTGCTGTTCTCCTGCGAGCTGGCACCGGAGTACAAGTGCTACGGCGCGGACTCCACCGAGGAATTCATGCGTGAGCACGGCATCGGCGTGATCCACGGCGGCACCAACTCGCTGCGTTTCACCCCGCATTTCAAGGTCACCAGTGCCGAGGTCGACCTGGTCGTCGCCCACGTGCGCAAGGCGCTGCTGGAAGGCCCGCGCAAGGCGAAGGCCGAAGCCGCCTGAGTCCGGCCACCAGGGATGCCCTGGCGCAGCTGCGGCGAGGCCCTCCGCCCGCCGCAGCTGAATACTTCACGATCATCGGAATTCACCTACTGCCCGGAAGCCGATGCCGGGCATAGACTCCTCAAGCCGGCAACCGCCGGCCAACCGAGGGAGGATTCCACGATGTCGATATCTCTACGCCTGCTTGCCGTCAGTGCCGCCTTTGCCTTCGCCGGCGCCGCCTTCGCGGCCGCCCCGCAAGCCAGCCGCGCGGCTCCGGCCAGCAAACCGCATACCGCTCAACAAAATCGCATGATCGACTGCAACAAGCAGGCGACCGGCAAGAAGGGTGCTGAACGCAAGGCCTTCATGAGTTCCTGCCTGAAGGGCCATGCCGCCGCTCCGTCAGCCCGGCAGGCGCAGCAGGACAAGATGAAAGCCTGCAATGCGGACGCCAAGGCCAAGGCACTCAAGGGCGCCGAACGGAAGACCTTCATGAGCGGTTGCCTGAAAGGCGGTGCCGCAGCCGCAGCGAAATAGGCCACGTCACCACAGCCCGGCCTTGCTCACGCCTACCCGCGAGGGTGCGTGGGCAGGGCCGCTTCGCTAAGCTTCGGACTGTCGCGCCACGCGCCGCCACGCGAAGACAGTCACTGATGAAGATCGTCGAAGTTCGCCATCCCCTGATTCAGCACAAGCTCGGCCTGATGCGCCACGCGGGCATCAGCACCAAGGAGTTCCGCGAGCTGGCCGCCGAGGTCGCCGCCCTGCTCACCTACGAGGCTACCAAGGATCTGGAAACCATCGAGGAAGAGATCGAGGGATGGGCAGGCCCGCTGCGAGTGCAACGGATCAAGGGCCGGAAGATCACCATCGTGCCGATCCTGCGCGCCGGTCTGGGCATGTTGCCGGGCGTCCTCGACCTGATCCCTGCGGCCAAGGTCAGCGTGGTCGGTGTGCAGCGTGACGAGAAGACCCTGAAACCGGTGGCCTATTACGAGAAGCTGAGCGGCCGCATGGACGAACGCATCGCCTTGATCGTCGACCCGATGCTGGCCACCGCCGGCACGCTGGTCGCCACCGTCGACATGCTCAAGGCGGCCGGTTGCAAACGCATCAAGGGCCTGTTCCTGGTCGCCGCACCGGAAGGCCTGGAGCGCATCACCGCCGCCCATCCCGACATCGAGATCTACACGGCATCGATCGACCGGCGACTCAACGAACAGGGTTACATCCTGCCTGGCCTGGGCGACGCCGGCGACAAGATCTTCGGCACCAAGCAGCTGCCATCCGGGTAGCCGCCCCTGTATCCGGGCGCAGGCTGCGCCTCGGCGACCACCCTACAGACTTCACGAAATCGTCACCGTGCGTTACTAAACTCGTCCCGTTCCGGCCCTCCGGACGCCACGGGGAAACATCATGTTCGGAAAGCACGCGCAACGCGGCCTCTGGCTGTTGCTGGCTGGCCTGGTTTCGACGTTCGCGGCGCAGGCTGCGGACCTCAGTATCGACCAGTTTCGCGTCCGCGGCCCGGCCGGCGGCAATGACGAATTCGTGCAGTTGTTCAACGCCGGACCGGCAGCACTCGACCTGTCCGGCTACAAGCTCAATGCCTCCAACGCCAGCGGCACGACCGGCACGCGACTGACCTTCCCCACCGGCACCCAGCTGCCTCCCGGTTGCTACCTGCTGCTGACCAACAGCGCCAGCAGCGGCTACTCCGGCAGCGTACCGGGCGACCTCACCTACGCCACCGGCATCACCGATACCGGCGGTCTGGCTGTGCTCGACACGAGCGGCAGCATCGTCGACCAGGTCGGTCTGAGCAGCGGCTCGGCCTACAAGGCCGGCACACCACTGGCCTCGCTGGGCAGCAGCAATACTGATCAGGGCTACCAACGGCGGCAGAGTGCCGCCGGCCTGCCCCAGGACACCGGCGACAACAGTGCCGACTTCGTCCAGGTCAGTCCTACCGCTCCACACAACAGCAGCAGCCCTTGCATCACGCTGGGCCCCTCGCTGTCGATCGCCGACAGCAGCTTCAGCGTACGCGGCGCTGGCGACGTGGCAATGCCATTCACCATCAGCATGAGCCAGCCCGCACCCGCCGATGGCGTGAGCGTGCATGTGGCGACGGAGGATGGCAGTGCGCAAGCCGGAGTCGACTACGAACCGGTGGATACGACCCTGACCGTCGCCGCCGGGGCGACCCAGGTCACGTTCAATGTGCTGGTGCACGGCCGCACCTCGCCCAGCGACAACAAGACCTTCACCGCAAAGCTGAGCGACCCCGGCGACGGCGTGGCCCTGGGTCATGCCAGTGCGACCGGCACGATCCTCTATGACATCCCGATTGCCGCGGAAATCTGGCAGATCAACGGCAGCGGGCAGAGCCCCGCCCTGCTTGGGAAGCCAGTGCTCACCCACGACAACGTGGTCACCGTCGTGGGTCCCCAGGGCTTCACCATGCAGACGCCCGACGCGAGGGCCGATGCCAGCCCGCTCACCTCCAACGGCGTGTATGTCTTCACCGGCAGCGCCCCCACCGTAAGCGTGGGCAACGCGGTGGACGTGGCGGCCGTGGTGGATGACTTCTACGGCCTCACCGAGCTCAAGAATCCTACGGTCACCGTGGTCGATCAGCATGCGCCCTTGCCGCGCGCGATCATGTTCAACCGAAACACGCCTTCATCGGATCCGAACCAGCTTTCCTGCGGCGCCACCAACTTCCAGTGCTTCATGAGCATGCGGGTGCGGATCAATCACGGCATGATCAACACGGGCAACAAGCGCTTCAGCAGCGAACCGTATGCCGAGGTGAGCATCACGGCCAATGGCCAGCGCTCGCTACGCCAACCCGGCGTGGTGTTCGGCGTAGCGGTGCCGGCCGGCGTGGACTTGCCCAACTGGAGCGGCAATCCGGAGGTGTTCAAGATGAACACTGCCGACTTCGGCGCCGTACCCCTCGACACCCCGTTCAACGGCGGCAGTACGTTCCGCGCGGAAGGCGTGATCTCCTATGACTTCGGCGCATACACCTTCATCCCGACCCACTTCAAGTTGACCTACGCCGCTCCGATACCGCGCCCGGTTTCGCCCACCCCGTTGCTGGCGCTGCGCATCGGCGCGTTCAACATGGAACGCTTCTGCGACAGCGTATTCGACACTGTGTACACCTGCAGCGGCGGCAGCCATGAACCCACGCCGGACGAGGTGGCGCTGAAGACCCGGCGCCTGTCCAGCTACGTGGGCAGCGTGCTGGGGCTACCTGACGTGCTGTCCGTGGAAGAAGTTGAAACCTTGCCACTCCTGCAGGGCCTGGCTCGCCAGCTCCACGACGACTACGGCGTAACCTACAACGCCTACCTGCTGCCCGGCCACGACCCCAGTGGGATCAACGTGGGCTTTCTGGTTCGTCCTGATCGCGTGCAGGTTCTCTCGGTACAGCAGCTCGCTGCCGAGGACACCTGGGACGACAGCGGGCATACCGCCTACCTCCACGACCACCCGCCATTGCTGCTCACCGCGCGCGCCGGACGGATGCAGTTCCACGTGATCGCCGTGCACATGAAAGCACGCCAGAACGTCGACGACGACACCGCAGCAGCCGTGCGCGATCGCGAGAAGCGATTCCTGCAGGCCAAGTCGGTGGCCACCCAGGTGGAGGCATTGCAGAAGGCCGACCCGAGAATGCCGCTGATGGTGGTGGGCGACTTCAATGCCTATCAGTTCACGGACGGCTGGACCGACGTGGTGAACCTCATCGCCGGTCGCTACGATGACAGCCAGAACCTGCTCAAGCTCGGCGGCAACATCGTGCGCCCGGCCTTGTGGAATGCGGTGACCTCGGTGCCGGCCAACGACCGGTATTCCTTCCTCTACACGCAGGATTTCGGCGAGATCCAGGGTTATACCAAGGCTGGAAGCGGCAATCCGGGACGCACCGTGCCGACCTTCCAGGTGCTCGACCACGCCTTGCTCAACCTGCCGGCACGGTTGCGCTTCGTGCGCATGCAATTCGGCCGTGCCGACCTCGATGCGCCGGTACAGACCCAGGACGACGCCGCCAGTGCCACCGACTGGACCCGCGCCATCGGCGTATCCGACCACGATGGATTCGTGGTGGATCTGTTCGTTCCCCTGATCCACCGATCGCACTGGTGAACACACTCGGTCCGTCAGCGTGGAAACTGCCGGGCGGATGAAACACAAGAGCCGCGCCCGATTGGGCGCGGCTCTTGTGATCCAGACGTATCGTCAGGCGCCGAAACGATCCGTTGCCTCCAGCAACTGATGCAAGATGCCCGGTTCGAAGGCGGAATGACCGGCATCCTGCACGATGTGAAGGTCGGCCTCGGGCCACGCGCGATGAAGATCCCATGCACTGCGCAGCGGGCAAACCACGTCGTAGCGGCCCTGCACGATGACCGCCGGTATATGGCGGATGCGATCGACGTTTCGCAGCAGTTGGTCGTCGTGCTCGAAGAATCCGCCATGGACGAAGTAATGGCATTCGATGCGTGCGAAGGCCAGCGCGAATTCGTCTTCGCCACTGGATTCGATGTGCGACTTGTCCTGATGGAGGAAGCTGGTGGCGCCTTCCCACACCGACCATGCACGCGCGGCGTCCGTGCGTGTTTTCGCGTCGGGACTGGTCAGACGGCGATGATAGGCACTCATCAAGTCGCCGCGCTCGGCCTCGGGAATCGCGTTGACATAAGTCTCCCACGCGTCCGGATAGAGCATGTCGCAACCTTCCTGGTAGAACCACTCCAGCTCCCGGCGACGCAGCATG
Organism: Rhodanobacter sp. G2-10; assembly: GCF_055809185.1. Lineage (NCBI taxonomy): Bacteria > Pseudomonadati > Pseudomonadota > Gammaproteobacteria > Lysobacterales > Rhodanobacteraceae > Rhodanobacter > Rhodanobacter sp. G2-10. Next base: position 2,490,007 of record NZ_CM147900.1, read on the forward strand.
AAGATGCCGCGCAGCACCAGCTCGGTCACCTTGTCCGGATGGGTCTGCGCATAGGCCAGCGCCAGCGTGGAACCCCACGAGCCGCCGAAAACCTGCCAGCGCTCGATGCCCAGATGCTCGCGCACCCGCTCGATGTCGGCGACCAGGTCCCAGGTGGTGTTGTCGGTCAGCTCCGCGTGCGGCGTGGACTGGCCACAGCCGCGCTGGTCGAACAGCACGATGCGATAGACCGCTGGATCGAAGAAACGCCGGCATTTCGGGCTGGTGCCGCCACCGGGACCTCCGTGCACGAACACCACCGGTTTGCCTTCCGGATTGCCGCTCTGCTCGTAGTACAGCGTGTGCAGTGACGATACCTGCAGGAAACCGCGGTCGTAAGGCTCGATCTCGGGATACAGCGCACGCAACGGCGACGACGACATGAAAGTTCCTCGAATCCGACGGACAAGCCCACAAGCCTAGCACGGGCGCGGTTTGCCGACCCTCACTCGCCAGCGAACAGCTTGCCGGGGTTGAGGATGCCGTTCGGATCGAACACCTTGCGCACACCCCGCATCAAGGCAATCTCCGACTTGCTTCGCGTACTTTCGAGATAGGCGCGCTTGACCAGGCCAATGCCATGCTCGGCCGAAATGCTGCCGCCGTGGCAGTGCAAGGTGGCGGCCAGCAATCGGGTCACCTGCTCGCACTGCGCGATGAACGCCTCTTCGTCGAGGCCCTCCGGGCGCAGCACATTGATGTGCAGGTTGCCGTCGCCGATGTGGCCGAACCAGACCACCTCGACGCCGGGATATTCGTGCGCCAGCAAGGCCTGCATCTCGCACAGGAAGCCGGGCACCGCACTGATCCGTACCGACACATCGTTCTTGTACGGCCGTCGCGGTGCCAGACTCTCGGTGATGCCTTCGCGAAGTCGCCACAAGGCCGCTGCCTGCGCCTCGCTCTGTGCGATGACACCGTCGCTGACCCAGCCCTGCTCCAACGCATGCTCGAACGCCGTCAACGCCAGTTCCTGCTGCTGCTCGTCGGCCGCGTCGAATTCGGTGACCACGTAGTACGGGTGATCGCCGTCGATGGCGCGCTGCGCACCATGCGCCAGCACGTGTTGCAGCGCGCGGTCGGTGAAGAACTCGAATGCCTGCAAGGACAGTCGCGCACGGAACAGTGCGAACACCTCCATCAGCGCATCCATGTTGGGCAGCGCTAGCAACATCACCTGCGACGGGGGCGGCGGATCGGTCAGCTTAAGCGTGGCCTCGACCACGATGCCCAGGGTGCCTTCCGAACCGATCACGAGCTGGCGGAAATCGTAGCCGCTGGAGTTCTTGATCAGGCCCCGGTTGAGCTCGAGCAACTCGCCGTTGCCGGCAACCACTTTGAGGCCGGCGATCCACTCCCGCGTATTGCCGTACCGGATCACCCGGATGCCGCCGGCGTTGGTGGCAATGTTGCCGCCGATCGAGCACGAGCCACGCGCAGCGAAATCGACCGGATAGACCAGCCCGCGCCCGCACGCCGCCTCCTGCACCTGTTGCAGGATCATGCCCGGCTGCACGGTGAGGGTGCGGTCCACTTCGTTGAATTCCACAACCCGGTTCATGCGCTCCAGACTCACCACCAGCTCGCCGTTCGCCGCTACCGCGCCGCCGGACAGGCCGGTGCGGCCACCGGACGGCACGATTGCCACGCGCTGCTCGTTCGCCCAGCGCACGATGGCCTGCACTTCGTCCACGCTGGACGGCAAGGCGATGGCCAGCGGCGCGGGGGACCAGCGGCGCGTCCAGTCGCGACCGTAATGCTCCAGATCACCTGGGTCGGTGAGCAAGCGCAGGTCGGGCCATTGGCGGGCCAGTTCGGCGAGACGGGGTTCGGACATGCGCGGCTCCGGAGTGAAGGGCACAGCCTGCCAGCCGCATCCATCCACGTCCAGTGCTGCAGTGCCGCAATTTGTCGCAAGCTCTGGCATAGTAGGGCCTCCTCCACACATGGGCCGGTGCGATGCAGACTTCCTTTCCCCGTCAGGACATCAAGGTATTGCTGCTGGAGGGGATCAGCGCCAGCGCGGTCGAGACATTCCACCGCGCCGGCTACAGCCAGGTCGAACTGCACGCCAAATCGCTTCCGGAAGACGAGTTGAAGGCACGCATCGCCGATGCGCATATCGTCGGCCTGCGCTCACGCACCCAGCTCACGGATGAGGTGCTGGCCCATGCCAAGCGCCTGATCGCCGTGGGCTGCTTCTGCATCGGGACCAACCAGGTGGATCTGCGCGCGGCACGTCGGCTGGGCGTGCCGGTGTTCAACGCACCCTATTCGAATACCCGCAGCGTGGCGGAGTTGGTGATCGCCGAAGCGATCATGCTCCTGCGCGGCATTCCGCAGAAGAACGCGCAATGCCATCGAAGCGGCTGGGCCAAGTCAGCCAGCGGCAGCTACGAGACACGCGACAAGGTACTCGGCATCGTCGGCTACGGTCACATCGGCACCCAGGTCGGCGTGCTGGCCGAAGGTCTCGGCATGCGCGTGATCTTCCACGACATCGAGACCAAGCTGTCACTCGGCAATGCGCGTGCGGTCTCCAGTCTGGACGAGCTGCTGGAGCGCTCGGACGTGGTCACTCTGCATGTGCCGGAGACCCCGGCGACACAGATGATGATCAAGGCCGAACAACTGGCCAGGATGCGTGCCGGCGCGATGCTGATCAACGCTTCGCGCGGCAGCGTGGTCGACATCGACGCGCTGGCCGAGGCCTTGCGCGAGGGCCGACTGGCCGGTGCGGCGGTGGATGTGTTCCCGGTCGAGCCGAAGGGCAACGGCGACCCGTTCATCTCGCCACTGGTCGGCATGGACAACGTGATCCTGACCCCGCACATCGGCGGCAGCACGCTCGAGGCGCAGGACAATATCGGCATCGAGGTGGCCAGCAAGCTGGTGCGCTACAGCGACAACGGTTCCACCCTGTCGGCCGTGAACTTCCCCGAGGTCACTCTGCCCGAGCATCCCGACAGCATGCGCCTGCTGCACATTCACAGGAACGTGCCCGGCACACTGTCGCGCATCAACGAATTGTTCTCGGCCGGCAACCTCAACATCGACGCGCAGTTCCTGCAGACCGACAGCGAGGTCGGCTACGTCGTGATCGACGTGAGCGCCGACGAGACGCAGGCGCACCAACTCAAGGCCAAGCTGGCGGCAATTCCGGGGACGTTGCGGAGCCGGGTGTTGTATTGATTGACGGGATTTGGGATTTGGGATTTGGAAATTGCAAAAGCGACCGCGATGCCAGAGCTCTGGCTCGTCCAAATCCCGAATCCCGAATCCCGACATGAAAAAAGCGCCCCGATGGGCGCTTTTTTCATGTCCATGCCAACTGGTCGGGGCGGCCGGATTCGAACCGACGACCCTCTGCCCCCCAGGCAGATGCGCTACCAGGCTGCGCTACGCCCCGACTTGCGGCAAGCTGGCAATTCTAGCAGCTGTGTATCACCTTCGGAAGCATTCAGCGACGCAGCAGCGCCAGCACTTCTTCCAGTTCAAGTCGTACCTGGCGGACGATCTGGTGCGACATGCTTGATTCCAGGCGTGCCTGCGGACCTTCCAGGCGCGCACGGGCGCCGGTGATGGTGAACCCTTCGTCGTACAGCAACGAGCGGATCTGGCGGATCATCAGCACATCGTGGCGTTGGTAATAGCGACGATTGCCGCGACGCTTGACCGGGTTGAGTGCCGGAAACTCCTGCTCCCAGTAACGCAGCACATGGGGCTTCACACCGCACAACTCGCCCACTTCACCAATGGTGAAGTAGCGCTTGGCCGGAATGGCTGGCAGTTCGGTGTTATTCCCTTGATCCAGCATAGCCCTCGACTCTCACCTTGAGTTTCTGCCCCGGTCGGAACGTTACCACCCGCCGCGCGGAGATCGGGATCTCCTCGCCGGTCTTGGGGTTGCGTCCCGGCCGCTGGTTTTTCATACGCAGGTCGAAATTGCCGAAACCGGACAACTTCACCTGCTCGCCATTTTCCAGTGCACCGCGGACGACCTCGAAGTAGGCGTCCACGAATTCCTTCGCCTCACGCTTGTTGAGACCCACATCAAGGAAAAGCCGCTCGGCCATTTCCGCCTTGGTCAGCGCCATCTCATCCTCGCAGTTTCCCCTGACATATCTGCTCCAACGCATTCACCGCTTCGCGCACCCAGCGATCCGCGTCGTCATCCGTAAGCGTGCGCGAAGCGTCCTGTAAAATCAAGCCCATAGCGAGACTCTTTCGGCCCGCTTCGACACCTTTGCCGCTGTAACGATCAAACAGGCGCAGCTCTTTCAGCCGCCCCGCCAGCGTGCTGCGAACCGCTTTCTCGATCTGTGACCAGCTGACGGTTTCCGGCAGATCCATGGCGATATCGCGACGTACGGCGGGGAAGCGGGGAATTGCAGTCGCTTGCGGCAGGCGACGGGCCAGCATGGGCTCGAGCGCCACTTCGAGCACATGGACATCGGCACCCAGGCCCAGGTCCTTGGCGAGCTGCGGATGCAGCGCACCGAGATAGCCGACGGTTTCGCCATCTCGTGCTACCCGTGCGCCACGTCCCGGATGCAGCCAGCTCGGCAGGCCGTCGCTGTGCATGGTCCATCGCTGAGGCTCGCCACCCCAGCTGATCAAGGCATCGAGATCGCCTTTGAGATCATGGAAGTCCAGCGCCCGCGCCGGCTCGCCCCATTGTTCCGCGCGCGCGTTGCCGCAGGCCACGATGGCGAGGCTGGGTGTTTCCACCGGCGGATCACCGGCGGATCGAGGAGCGCGGTCAGGCATGGCCGATGTTTCGGACAGGGACGCGTCTTGCCTGAACACGCGAGCGAGCTCGAACAGACGTACGCGATCCTGCTGGCGCGCGCGGTTGTGGCGCAGGGATTCGATCAGGCCCGGCAGCAACGATGGCCGCATCACGGCCAGGTCGGCCGACAACGGATTGGCCAGCGGCACCAGTCGTTCACGGAAGCCCCAACGGGTCAAAAGATCCGCCGCCACGAACGACAGGTTCACTGCTTCGTAATAGCCGCGGGCCGCGAGCTGTTCGCGCAAGGCCAGTTCACCGATCCGCGCCTCCGGCTCGATCGCCAGCGTCAATGCGCCGGTCGGCGTGGCCGTGGGGATGTTGTCGTAGCCGAAGATGCGGGCGACCTCCTCGATCAGGTCCTCCTCCCGCACGATGTCGAAGCGACTGCTCGGCGCAGTGACTTGCCAGCCATCGGGCGTCACCACCACCTGCATGCCCAGCGCAGTGAAGATGCGTGCGACCTCGGCATCAGCCACCTCGACGCCCAGCACGCGCCTGAGCCGGGCACGGCGCAGCGTCACCGCAGTCGGTGCCCGCAGGTCGGCCAGGTTCTCCGCGACCAGCACCGGCCCCGCTTGCCCCCCGACAATCGCCAGCAGCAGTTCGGTGGCACGCTCCAACGCGCGTCGTGGCAGCTCCGGGTCCACGCCGCGCTCGAAGCGATGCGAAGCATCCGTGTGCAAGCCAAGCTTGCGTGCACGCCCCATGATCGCTGCCGGCGCGAAATGCGCGGACTCCAGGAAAATGCTGCTGCTGGCGTCGGTGACCCGCGAGTCGTAACCACCCATGACGCCGGCCACGGCCAGGCCCTTCTTTTCATCGGCAATCAGCACGAAGCCCGGGTCGAGCTTGGCCTCGGCACCGTCGAGGGTCTTCAGCGTCTCGCCCGCTTGCGCGTGACGCACCACGATGTCGCCCTCGAGCGCGTCGTTGTCGAACGCGTGAAGCGGCTGACCCAGTTCCAGCATCACGTAATTGGTGACATCGACCACGGCGCTGATCGGATGCAGGCCGGCGCGACGCAGGCGTTCAGCCAGCCATAGCGGCGTGCGCGCTGTCGCATCGATGCCTTCGATGATGCGGCCGAGATAGCGTGGTGCATCCTTGCCTGCGTCCAGGCGAATGCCGCGACGGGCCTCGCTGGTCACCGGCGCAGCCGCTTGTGTCGATACTTTCACCGCGCTGCCGAACAAGGCCGCCACGTCATGCGCCAGACCCAGCATGCCCAGGCAATCCGGCCGGTTCGGCGTGAGGTTCAGTTCGATGCTGGCATCGGGCAGACCCAGATATTCGGCCAGCGACTGGCCCACCGGTGCGTCCAGCGGCAACTCGAGCAGGCCCGACGCATCGTTGTCGATACCCAATTCCTTCGCCGAGCACAGCATGCCCGACGATTCCACGCCGCGCAGCCTTGCCGCCTTGATGGCGATACCACCGGGCAACGTGGCCCCGACCGTCGCCAACGGAACCTTGATGCCGACGCGCGCGCTCGGTGCACCGCAAACGATCTGCAGCGGCGTGCCCTGCCCCGCGTCAACCGCGCACACCTGCAGGCGATCGGCTTGCGGATGTTTCTCGGCAGCGACGATCTCGGCCACCACCACACCGTTCAGGTCATCGCCCAGCGGCGTGAGCTCTTCGACTTCCAGCCCGGCCATGGTCAGGGCATGCGCCAGCGCGGCGCGGTCCGCCTTGATCTCGACCAGTTCACGCAGCCAGTTTTCGGAGAATTTCATGGATTGAAGTCCGGGATTCGGAATTGGGATTGGGGATTCGGAAAAGCGAGGAATCGAGGCTCTTGCGAATCCCGAACCCCCAATCCCGAATCCCGCGCTTCTCAGGCAAATTGTTTCAGGAAGCGCAGGTCGTTCTCGAAGAATGCGCGCAGGTCGGAGACGCCATAGCGCAGCATCGCAAAGCGCTCCACGCCCAGGCCGAACGCAAAACCGGTATAGCGCTCCGGATCGATGCCGCAATTCTTCAGCACGTTCGGATGCACCATGCCGCAACCCAGCACTTCGAGCCAGCGCGAGCTGCCGTCCTCGGCCACCCAGCGGATGTCCACTTCGGCCGAGGGCTCGGTGAAAGGGAAGTGGCTGGGGCGCAGGCGCATCTCGAAATCGCGCTCGAAGAAGGCGCGCACGAATTCGCCCAGCGTGCCCTTGAGATCGGCGAAGCTGGAAGTCTCGTCCACGAGCAGCCCCTCGATCTGGTGGAACATCGGCGAATGGGTCTGGTCCGAATCGCTGCGGTAGACCTTGCCCGGCGCGATGATCCGGATCGGCGGCTGGCGACCGGCCATCGCGCGGATCTGCACCGGCGAGGTATGCGTGCGCAGCAGGCGCCCGTCACCGAAGTAGAAGGTGTCATGCATCGCGCGCGCCGGGTGGTGCGGCGGAAAGTTCAGTGCCTCGAAGTTGTGCCAGTCATCCTCGATTTCCGGGCCGTCGACGCGCTGGTAACCCAGCCGCGAAAAAATGGCGGCGATGCGCTCCAGTGCCCGCGTGATCGGATGGATGCCGCCACGTTCACCGTCCCGACCGGGCAGCGAGATGTCGATCGTCTCGGAGGCCAGCCGACGATCCAGTTCGCCCTGCTCCAGTACCGTCTTGCGCGCAGCGAGCGCATCGGCGAGACGCTGCTTGACCAGGTTCACCTCGGCACCGCGCGCCTTGCGCTCGTCCGGCGCCAGCGCGCCCAGCGTTTTCAGCGCAGCGGTAACGATGCCGCTCTTGCCCAACAGGCCCACGCGCAGCGCGTCGAGCGCCTCCAGCGTGTCGGCCTTGTCGATATCGGCCAGCGCCTGCGCGGCGCGGCTGTCCAGATCGTCCATCGATGCGATTCCCACTGAGGACCCACAGAAACGAAAACGGGGAAGAGGCTTTGGCCCCCTCCCCGCGAACGTTCGCTCTTTTGAAGAGTGCGGCCATGGATGACCGCTCTTGATCTACGCGATCAAGGATGAGCGCACAAACTACGCCGCCAGACTGGCCTTCGCTTTCTCGGCAATCACGCCAAAAGCCTTGATGTCGTGCACGGCGATATCGGCCAGCACCTTGCGGTCCACCGTGATACCGGCCTTGGACAGGCCATTGATCAGGCGGCTGTAGGACAGGCCGAACATGCGGGCCGCCGCATTGATGCGGACGATCCACAGGGCACGGAACTGGCGCTTGCGCTGTTTGCGGCCGATGTACGCGTACTGGCCAGCCTTGATGACGGCCTGGTTGGCAACGCGGAAGACCTTGCGGCGGGCATTGTAGTAACCCTTCGCGCGACCGATGATTTTCTTGTGACGACGACGGGCGGTAACGCCACGCTTTACACGAGCCATGGTTTATCTCCTCGTCTTCAATAGGGCAACATGCGAGCAACACCCGGGACGTCACACGCCTTCAGGTGGTTCTTGGCACGCAGGCTGCGCTTCAACTTGGTCGACTTCTTGGTCAGGATATGTGACCGGAAGGCATGGCCGCACTTGATTTTGCCCGACGCGGTCTTGCGAAAACGCTTCGCAGCCGCCCGGTTTGTCTTGATCTTGGGCATGGGTAGTTCCTTGTATGGAGCTGATCCGGTCTGGACCGCTCCGGTTTCTGACTGATCTGGCGGTGGCCCGGGGGACCACGCTTTCCGTCCTGCCACGATCGGTGCACGACCCATCCGGCGGGTCGAACCGGCGATTATACGGAGTTCCCCACCCCGATACCAGTAGGAGCGCACCCTGTGCGCGATTGCCCTTGTTTCGGAACGCCGAACCATTTCCAGAGCCATCGCGCACAGGGTGCGCTCCTACCAAACGCGACGCCGCAGGCGCCGGCCTATTTCTTCTTCGGTCCGATCATCATGACCATCTGGCGACCCTCAAGCCGCGGATACGACTCGACCTGACCGTTGTCGCCCACATCTTCCTGGATCTTGCGGGCCAGGTTCTGGCCCAGATCCTGGTGCGACATTTCGCGACCGCGGAAGCGGATGGTGACCTTGACCTTGTCGCCCTCTTCCAGAAAGGCGAGCATCTTGCGCAGTTTGATCTGGTAGTCACCGATGTCGGTGACCGGGCGGAATTTCACTTCCTTGATCTCGACCTGCTTCTGCTTCTTCTTGGCGGCCTGGGCCTTCTTCTGGGCCTCGAACTTGTACTTGCCGTAATCCATGATCCGGCAGACCGGTGGGTCGCCGTTCGGTTGGATTTCGACCAGGTCCATGCCGGCGTCCTGTGCCAGTGCCAGCGCCTCGTCACGGCTCAGAATGCCAAGCTGCTCGGAATCCGCGCCAATGACACGTACCCGCGGCACACGGATTTCCTGATTGCGACGATTGCCCTTGTTGTCGGTGGTTGCGATACCACGATCCTCCAGAAGAAGTAATGAAAAAGGCCGCTCGACGCCCTAGCGTCGCGTTTCGGCCCCGAGTCGTTCGACGAAATCGGCCAGCGCCATGCTGCCCAGATCCTCGCCGGAACGGGTACGCACAGAAACATTGCCTGTCTCTTTCTCGCGGTCACCGACCACGAGCAGGTACGGCACTTTCTGCATCGTATGTTCGCGGATTTTATAGCCGACTTTCTCGTTGCGCAAATCCGATTGTACCCGGAAACCTTTGTCGACAAGGGTTTGCGTCACCTGCGCGACGTAATCGGCCTGCGCGTCGGTGATGTTGAGGACCACCGCCTGCACCGGCGCCAGCCAGGGTGGCAACAGCCCGGCATGGTGTTCGATCAGGATGCCGATGAAACGCTCCATCGAGCCCACGATGGCCCGGTGCAGCATCACCGGATGCTGCTTGTGCGACTGCTCGTCCACATATTCGGCGCCAAGCCGTTCGGGCATCATGAAATCCACCTGCATGGTGCCGACCTGCCAATCGCGGCCGATGGAGTCCTTCATGTGGTACTCGATCTTGGGACCGTAGAAAGCCCCTTCGCCCGGCAGTTCGGTCCACGTCACGCCAGCCGCAGCCAATGCTCCACGCAGCGCAGCTTCGGCGCGATCCCACACGCCGTCGTCACCGATACGCTGCTCCGGGCGCAAGGCCAGGGCCACGTCAATGTTTTCGAAGCCGAAGTCGGCGTAAACCTGCATGGCCTGCTGATGGAAGGCGGTGACCTCCGATTCGATCTGTTCAGGCGTGCAGAAAATGTGGCCGTCGTCCTGCGTGAACGCACGCACGCGCATGATGCCGTGCAGCGCACCCGAGGGTTCGTTGCGGTGGCAGCCACCGAATTCGCCGTAGCGCAATGGCAGGTCACGGTAGCTGCGCAGGCCTTCGTTGAAGATCTGCACGTGGCCGGGGCAGTTCATCGGGCGCAACGCGAAGGTGTGCTTCTCCGACTCGGTGAAGAACATGTTCTCCTTGTAGTTGTCCCAGTGCCCGGACTTCTTCCACAGCGACACGTCCAGCACCATCGGGCAACGTACTTCCTGGTAACCGCTGGTGCGGTACACATTGCGCATGTATTGCTCGACCTGCTGCCAGATCGCCCAGCCGTTGGGGTGCCAGAACACCATGCCGGGGCTCTCTTCCTGCTGGTGGAACAGGTCCAACTGCTTGCCGATCTTGCGGTGGTCGCGCTTTTCCGCCTCTTCCAGCTGAAACAGGTACGCCTTCAGGTCCTTGTCGTTGAGCCACGCGGTGCCATAGATGCGGCTGAGCATCGCGTTGTTAGAATCGCCGCGCCAGTAGGCGCCAGCCACCTTCATCAGCTTGAACGAATGCAGCTTGCTGGTGTTCGGCACGTGCGGGCCGCGGCACAGGTCGGTGAACTCGCCCTGTGAATACAGGGAAAGATCCTGATCGGCCGGAATGCCCTCGATGATCTCGGCCTTGTAGTGTTCGCCGAGGCCCCGGAAGAACGCCACCGCCTCGTCGCGCGACTTCACGCTGCGCGTCACCGGCAGCTTTTCGTCGACGATCTTGTGCATTTCGGCTTCGATTTTGGGCAGGTCTTCGGGCGTGAACGGACGCTCGTAGGCAAAGTCGTAGTAAAAGCCGTTTTCGATCACCGGCCCGATCGTGACCTGCGCGCCGGGAAACAACCGCTGCACCGCCTGACCCATCAGGTGCGCTGTGGAGTGGCGCAGGATTTCCAGCGCCTCGGGGCTTTTTTCGGTGACGATCTGCAGGCTGGCATCCCGTTCAATCGGGAAACTGGCGTCCACCAGTTGGCCATCGACCTTGCCGGCCAGGGTGGCCTTGGCCAGGCCGGCGCCGATCGAGGCGGCCACGTCCTGCACCGTAACAGGATGTTCAAAAGGCTTCTTGCTGCCGTCGGGGAGAGTGATCTGGATCATGTTCGATTACCGGCACGCCGCTGCGGCGTACATTGCTGGAAAGTCTGTCGGGGAGATCCGATGTCCCCTGCCCGTGCCATGGACGGAAAAGTCGAATCCAATAAAAAAGGGCGCCACGCGCCCCCGGATGCCTCGGCGCGAAGAGCCAGCTTCAGAAAGTCGTAGTGTCCATGTCGCACTCTCGGCCGGCAGTTGCCTGCGGGCCACCTTGGTCGGTCGCGGATAGCGAAAAGCTAGCCCGGCGCGCCGGCGGTGTCAACGCCAGTGCGCCGCAGGACTGGATAGAAGCTGCTCGGAAGCACGAACCGGGGCTGACCTCGGAAAGGCATTCCATGAAGCTGTCACCAACCATGACGCCACGAACGCGAGACGCGCGAATTATCAACAGTCTGCGCTGCCACTTCGCCATTGCCGCGAAACGGGGAGCAACGAAACGACATCCGCTTTGCTCGCATCAGGGATGTCGGAGAGTGCCTGACAACGGACGCCACGTGTTCAGAACGGCTTGGCGATCACCAGGTAGATCACGCCGAACAACAGCAGCACCGGCAACTCGTTGAACCAGCGCAGAGTGCGCGCGGCGGGCAGTGCACCGCCATTGATGCTGCGCTTGAGCATACGGCCGGCCCACACGAAATACACGAAAAGCAATGCCACCAGGGTGAGCTTGGCGTCGATCCAGTGGGTACCGGCGGTGACGTGTGGCAGCGCCGTGGGAAATACGCGCCAACCCTGCCACAAGGCCAACCCGAAGACGAAGGCGATGCCGAACATGTTGTGGCCGAACTTGTACAGGCGACGCCCCATCAACTGCAGTCGCGCCTGCACCGCGGGCTCGCCCGAAGCCTCCGCCAGGTTCACCAGGATGCGCGGCAGATAGAACACGGTGGCCATCCAGGCAATCACGAACAGCAGGTGCAGCGACTTGATCAACAGGTAGGTCATGACGAAAATAGGTGGCCGCTGCGCAGCGCAGCGGTCGGCATGATAACGCGATGCGCCGGTATCACTCCCGCTCGGGACCCACGCGCGCAAGCAAGGCTTGCAGCAATCGTTCCTGTCGCGCCGCATCGAGCGGTGCATTGTGCCGGTCGGTGAGCTGGAAGAAGTCCTCGACACGTTCGCCGAACGTGGCAATGCGCGCGTCGTGCACACGCACGTCCTCGCTCACCATCACCTGCGCCACGGCTGCCAGCAAGCCGGGCCAGTCGGTGCCCACCAGCGCCATCTGGGTGCGTTCGCCAGCGGCATGAAAGCTGATCTTCGGCGTCATCTGGAAGTGCTTCTGGTGACGCGACAAATTGCGCTTGCTGGGCTGCACCCCGTCCGACAATGCCAGGGCACGCTGCAGGCGCTGCTGCAGTTCTTCGGCGCGCGCCGCGCTGGCCGGCTTCTGACTGTCGGCCTCCAGCAACTGGAAGGTATCCAGCGCCATGCCCGTCGGCGAACTGAGGATGCGCGACTCCATCACCCAGAAACGCAGGCGGTCCAGCACCGCCGTGACGGTGGCAAACAGGCCGTCACGATCCGGCGCATAGACGAACAGTTCGGTGCTGCCGCGCACCGACAGCGGCTGCACCGCCACCAACGGCAGCTTGCCCTGCGCACGCAGGATCTCCGTCGTCTGCCAGGCGATCTGCTCGGGACGGTGACGCAGGAAGCTGAGCTGGGGAAATTCGCTCCAGACACGCTCCACCTCCGCTTCGGAAAAATCATCATCCCGCAGCAGGGCCAGCGCATGCTCCTGACACTCGCGCATCCGCACGCCCGCATCGAGCGGCAGTTCCACATCGCTACGCAGGGCATAGCGAGTCGCCGTGTAGAGATCGGAGAGCAGGCGGTCCTTCCAGCCGTTCCACAACCGCGGACTGGTGCCGATGATGTCGGCGATGGTCAGCAGATACAGTTGGCTGAGCCGTTCCCGTTCGCCCACCAGCTCGGAAAAGCGGTGCACCACTTCGGCGTCGGTGATGTCCTGGCGCTGGGCGGTGGTGCTCATCAGCAGATGGTGACGCACCAGCCAGGCCACCCGCTCGATGTCACCCGCAGGCAGCCCGAGGCGCGCGCAGAATTCACGTGCATCCTGCTCGCCAAGCACCGAATGGTCGCCGCCGCGGCCCTTGGCGATGTCGTGGAACAAGGCCGCCAGCAACAGGATTTCCGGCTTCGGCAACTTGCCCCAGATCTCGCAACCCAGCGGAAACTCGGCACGGGCCGCCGGGTCGGCGAAACGCGCCATGTTACGCAGGACGCGCAGGGTATGTTCGTCGACCGTGTAGACGTGGAACAGGTCGTACTGCATGCGCCCGAACACTTTCCCGAACGCGGGCAGGATCGCGGCCAACAGACCGTGCCGGTTCATCCGCCACAACGCTTCCACCGCCGGGGCGCCGCGCCGGAGCAGACGCAGGAACGCTGCCAGCACCTCGTCATCCTGGGCCAGCAAGCCGCCGTGGGCATCCGTGGCCTGGTGGATGCGCCGCATGGTGTTGGCGCTGAAACCGGCCACGCCCGTCTGGTCGAGCCGGGCAATGAATATCTCGACCAGGGCCGCAGGTCGCTGCATGAACAACTCCGGATCGCGCGCGGCCAGGCGCGTGCCGTAACGCACGAAGTCGGTGCCTACCGGCTGTTCTTCGCCGGGCGACTCCAGCATTTCCTCGAAGCGTTCGGCCACCTGCACGCCGAGTCGCTCGACCTGGCTGGCCGCCCGGTAGTAGCCCTGCATGAATTGCTCGACGCCAAGATTCTTGGCGTGTTCGTCCTCGAAGCCCAATCGCTTCGCCAGGCCTTGCTGATAGTCGAACAGCAAGCGCTCCTCGGCTCGGCCGGCTTCCAGATGCAGGGCATAGCGGTAGCGGCGCAAGGTCGACTCGGCCTGCTCCAACTGGGTCTGTTCGGCCGGGTCCAGCAGACCCTCGGCGACCATTTCGGAAAGATCGCCCGCCTGCGCCAGCCGCCGGCCCATCCAGCGCAACGAATCCAGCGTGCGCAGCCCACCGGGACCGTCTTTGAGATTCGGCTCCAGGTTGTAGGCGGTGTCGTCAAAACGGGCGTGCCGCGCATTGCGCTCGGCCAGGCGTGCGGCGAGATACTCACGCGGCGGCCACAGCGCCGGATCATCGACGATGGCGCGCAGCTTGGCATCGAATGCCGGGTCGCCGGCCAGCCGCCGCGCATCCAGCAGACTGGTGAACACGCTGGCATCGTGCGCGGCCAATTCCCGGCACTGTTCCGGCTCGCGCACCGCGTTGCCGACTTTCAGGCCGATGTCCCACAAGGTGGCGAAAAACTGCTCCAGCGCACGCAGACGCGCCGGCTCCGGTGCCGTCGCCAGCGCCAGCAGATCCACGTCGGAACAGGGAAACAGCAGGCCTCGTCCGAAACCGCCTACCGCGAACAGCGCGGTATCGGTGACCTCGCCCAGACACGCCATCCAGACGTGGGCGACCACCGCTGACACCGAAGCGCCACGCCGCCGCGCGAGTTCGCCGGCATCAGCGCCGTCGCGGAACGCGGTGGCCAGTGACCGGTCGACGTCGCCAAGCAGCTGACGCAGTGCGCGGCGCGCGTCCTTCGATACGCCGGAACGGGGCACGGCCACCGGCAGACGCGGCAAGGGTGGCAGGACAAGCGTGGCGGTTGCTGGCGACATGACGTCAGAGGCCTGTATCGGTAGTAACTCGCGCGCGGGTGATGCGTTAGGCCGGGAATCGGGAATCGGGAATCGGGAATCGGGAATCGCAGCAGCCTGAAGACACCAACGATGGCGACAGCGCAGCCCGGCAGCGGGCTGCTGCCCGCGTCCCGGATCAATCAGGCATCGGGCCAGGGCGTGAGGATCTCGAAACCGTCATCGGTCACCGCCAAGGTGTGCTCCCATTGTGCCGAGAGCGAGTGATCCTTGGTCACCACGGTCCAGCCGTCAGGCAACTGGCGGGTCTGCGGCTTGCCGGCGTTGACCATCGGCTCGACCGTGAAGGTCATGCCCTTCTTCAGCTCGATGCCGGTGCCGGGCTTGCCATAGTGCAGCACCTGCGGCTCGTCGTGGTAGATCTTGCCTATGCCGTGCCCGCAGTACTCGCGAACCACTGAAAATCCCGCCGCTTCGGCATGCTGCTGGACGGCATGACCGACATCGCCCAGGGTGGCACCCGGGCGCACCGCGCGGATGCCGCACATCATCGCCTCGAACGTGGTATCGACCAGCCGTTTGGCCAGTACCGACGGGGTGCCGGCGACGTACATGCGGCTGGTGTCGCCGTGCCAGCCATCCTTGATCACGGTCACGTCGATATTGACGATATCGCCGTCCTTGAGCACCTTGCCTTCATTGGGTATGCCATGGCAGATCACATGGTTGACCGAGGTGCACAGGGTCTTGGGAAAGCCGTGGTAACCCACGTTGGCGGGGATCGCCTTCTGCACATTGACGATGTGCTCGTAGGCGCGGCGATCAAGCTCCTCGGTGGTGACGCCGGGCTTGACGTACTCCTTGAGCATGGCCAGCACTTCGGCCGCGAGCTTGCCGGCGACACGCATGCCGTCGAGGTCTTGGGGGGATTTCAGGGTAATGGCCATGGATTCCACTCATATGGCGGCGCAATTCCCTGGAATCCAGTGACTTGCCGCGCTGCCGGCGAACCGGCTACAATTTCGGAGTTTTGCTGATCTGACGTCGCCGTTTCGACGATCTGCCAGCGCAAAGCGAACGGGGATTGTAGCGCCGAGCGGTACAACACCCCAAACCAACGCCACACACGTATCGGCACCGCCTTCGGGGTGCTGCGCCTTGCCCACCACTTGAATCGGGCCAGTCGCGGTCGAAGCCGGGGATGCGTGGAGGTCCCAACCCCCAGGTTCCCTCCAAGGGAGCCGACAATCGGAGTTACACCCATGGCACAAGTCACCATGCGTCAGATGCTGGAAGCCGGCGTCCATTTCGGTCACCAGACCCGTTACTGGAACCCCAAGATGGCACCGTACATCTTCGGCGCCCGCGGCAAGATCCACATCATCAACCTCGAAAAGAGCCTGCCGCTGCTCACCGACGCGATGAATTTCCTGTCGGGCATGGCGCAGAAGCGCGGCACCATCCTGTTCGTCGGCACCAAGCGTTCGGCCCGTGAGCCGTTGGCCGAAGAGGCAGCGCGCGCCGGCATGCCGTTCGTCACTTCGCGCTGGCTCGGCGGCATGCTGACCAACTTCCGCACCGTGAAGCAGTCCGTGTCACGCCTGAAGGAGCTGGAAGCGGCCGAGACCGATGGCAGCTTCGACAAGCTGGTCAAGCACGAAGTGCTGGCCCGTCGCCGCGAGCGCGACAAGCTGCAGGCCTCGCTGGGTGGCATCAAGGACATGAATCGTCTGCCCGACGCGCTGTTCGTGATCGACATCGGCCACGAAGACATCGCCGTGCAGGAAGCCAAGAAGCTCGGCATTCCGGTGGTCGCCGTGGTCGACACCAACTACAACCCGGACCTGGTCGACTACGCCATTCCGGGCAACGACGACGCGATCCGTGCGATCCAGCTGTACGCCCGCGCCGCCGCCGACGCCATCCTCGAAGGCAAGGCCGCCGCGCCTGCCGCCGCCCAGGGTGACGGCAACGACTTCGTCGAGCTTGACGAGGAAGGCAACCCGGTGGCCAAGGTCGACCGTCCGCGCCGCGAAGCCGCACCACGCAAGGCTGCCCCGCGCCGTGACGGCGGCCGTGGTTCGCGCGACGGCGCTCCCGCCGCCAAGTAAGCGCCGCGGCGGCGGTCACTGACCCCGCCGCCAGGCCCTGCTTCAAGTTCAACGCGCGACAGCGTTCAGTCGCTGTCGCGCATTCCAAAGCATTGGAGAATTACCGATGAGCAACATTTCCGCCCAAATGGTGAAGGAGCTGCGCGAGCGGTCCGGCGCCGGCATGATGGAATGCAAGAAGGCCCTGGTCGAGAACACGGGCGACATCGACGCCGCGATGGAGTGGCTGCGCAAGTCCGGCCTGGCCAAGGCCGACAAGAAAGCCAGCCGCATCGCCGCCGAAGGCCGGGTCGTGGCCGCCCAGGACCACGGCAAGGCCGTCCTGGTCGAGATCAACTGCGAAACCGATTTCGTCGGGAAGGACGCCAGCTTCCTGAAGTTCAGCGACGCCGTCGCCGACGTGGCCCTGAAGTCCGGCGCCGCCGATGTCGAGGCCCTGAAGGCTGCATCGTTCCCGGGCGGAGGCACCGTCGAAGAGGCCGCCAAGTCGCTGGTCGTCACGGTCGGCGAGAAGATCGACGTGCGCCGCATGGCTCGCGTGGAGAGTGACGGCGTGATCGGCAGCTACATCCACGGCGGCCGCATCGGCGTGCTGGTGGCGCTCACCGGCGGTTCCGAAGACCTGGCCAAGGGCATCGCGATGCACGTGGCCGCCATGAACCCCGCGCACATCCGTGCCGAGGACGTGCCGGCCGAGTTCATCGCCAAGGAAAAGGAAATCGCGCTGAGCGTGATGTCCGACAAGGACAAGGCCAAGCCGGCCGAGATCCTCGAGAAAATCATCACCGGCAAGATCCACAAGATCGTCTCCGAAGTGACCCTGCTGGGCCAGGCCTATGTGCTGGACACCAACATGACCGTGGCCGACGCGCTGAAGAAGGAAAGCGCCGACGTGACCTCGGTTGTCCGTCTCGCGGTTGGCGAAGGCATCGAGAAGGCCGAAGAGGATTTCGCCGCCGAAGTGATGAAGCAGGCAGGCCTGCGGTAATCCGAAGTACCGGCCATCGATGGCCGGCCTTCAAGCAAGATCCAGGTACTGCATACGAAGGGCCACGGGAAACCGTGGCCCTTGTTGTTTTGCAGGCCGTGGGGGCCAGGCTTCGCGGACATGCATTTCCCGGCTGTTCCGGCCGACTCTTCGTTCAAGAGCGCCGCGCTGGGCTACAATGCGCCGGTTTGCCCCACATAATCCGGAGACCTCATGAGCGACCAGCCCACGTACCACCGCATCCTGCTCAAGCTCTCCGGTGAGGCGCTGATGGGCGATGCCGACTACGGCATCGATCCGAAGGTGATCGGCCGGCTGGCCGACGAGATCATCGAGGTGCAGCGCACCGGCGTGCAGATCGGCATCGTGATCGGCGGTGGCAACATCTTTCGCGGCGCCGGCCTGGCTGCCGCAGGCATGGACCGCGTCACCGGCGACCACATGGGCATGCTGGCCACGGTCATGAACGCACTGGCGATGGCCGACGCGATCGAGAAGCGCGGCGGCTACGCGCGCGTGATGAGCGCGATCCAGATCCACGACGTCGCCGAGGACTACATCCGCCGCCGCGCGATCCGCCACATCGAAAAGGGGCGCATCGTGCTGCTGGCCGCCGGCACCGGCAATCCGTTCTTCACCACCGACTCGGCCGCTGCCCTGCGCGCCGTGGAGATCGGTGCCGACCTGGTGCTGAAGGCGACCAAGGTCGACGGCGTGTACACCGCCGATCCGGCACGCGACGCCAACGCGACGCGCTACGAGGAGCTGACCTACAGCGACGTGATCCAGCGCAACCTGCAGGTGATGGATACCGCCGCCATCGCGCTGTGCCGTGACCACGGCATGCCGCTGCGCATCTACAACATGACCGTGCCGGGCAACCTGATGCGCATCATGCGCGGCGAGTCGGTCGGCACCCTGGTCCACTGATCCTCGCCTGCCGAAGCCGGCTCTGCCGGCAGGCGAAGCGACTGCCACTGCTATACTTGAACGTTGCCAGATCCACCGGGAATAAATACATGCTCAACGACATCAAGAACGATGCCCGGACCCGCATGGGCAAGAGCATCGAATCGCTCAAGCACGACCTCACGCGGATCCGCACCGGCCGTGCCAGCACCACCTTGGTGGACCACATCAAGGTGTCCTACTACGGCACCGACACCGCGCTGTCGCAGGTCGCCTCGGTATCGCTGGCGGACGCGCGCACCATCCTCATCACGCCATGGGAGAAAACCATGGTGGCGCCGATCGAGAAGGCCTTGATGGCCTCCGACATCGGCATCACGCCGACCACCGCCGGCACGGTGATCCGCCTCAACATGCCGGCACTCACCGAAGAGCGCCGCAAGGAGCTGGCCAAGCTGGTCGGCCACGAAGGCGAGAACGCCAAGATCGCGATTCGCAATGTGCGCCGCGACGCCTTGCAGCAAGTAAAGGATCTGCTCAAGGAAAAGCTGATCACCGAGGATGACGATCGCCGCTTCGACGACGAAATCCAGAAGCTGACCGATGGCGCCGTCAAGGATGTCGATGCCGTCGTGAAGGCCAAGGAAGAGGAGCTGATGGCCCTTTGATGATGGATCGGCCGGGAGCCATTGACGTCCACGCACCCGCGCAGCCTGTCGTGGCGAATCCGCACGTGACCCCGGCCCTGTTGTCGTTCCCCGGCGTGATCGGGCGGAATGCGGTGCCGGCTCGTGGAACACGCAGCCGATGACGAACAGCATCGACAGCGCCCGGGTACCGCGTCACATCGCCATCGTGATGGACGGCAACGGACGTTGGGCAAGAGCGCGGCATCGCCCACGCAGTTTCGGCCACAACGCCGGCCGCAAGGCGGTGCGGGAAACGGTCGAGGCCTGCCTGCGCGAGGGCGTGCAGGTCCTCACCCTGTTCGCGTTCTCCAGCGAGAACTGGCAACGACCGGAGGACGAGGTCGGGGCGCTGATGGGATTGTTCCTGCGCGCACTGGACAAGGAAGTGGACGAATTGCACGGTCACGGCGTGCGCCTGCGCTTCATCGGTGACCTGGCCGCCTTCGACGCGCCGCTGCGCGAGCGCATGCGGGCAGCGATGGCGCATACCGCGGGCAATGACACCCTGCACGTGAACGTGGCGGTGAGCTACGGCGGCCGCTGGGACATCGTGCAGGCCTGCCGCCAGGCTGCCGCGGCCGTGGGCCGCGGCGAGCTGAAGGCCGACGAGATCAGTGAGGCGCGACTGGGCCAATGGATGAGCCTGGCCGAACTGCCACCGCTGGACCTGTTCATCCGCACCGGAGGCGAACGCCGCATCAGCAATTTCCTGCTGTGGCAGGTCGCCTACGCCGAGCTGTACTTTACCGACACCTTGTGGCCCGATTTCGACCAGGCTTGCCTGCGCGAGGCCATCGATGACTATGCTCGCCGGGAGCGCCGCTACGGCCGCACCAGCGAGCAGGTCGCCACCTAGAGGATTCCCATGCTGCTTCAGCGCATTCTCACCGCCCTGGTGCTCGCGCCGCTGGCGATCCTGATCATCCTGCTGCCGGACACCGGCATTTTCGGAGCGATCGTCGCCCTGGCCTTTCTCGCCGCATGGTGGGAATGGGCGCAATTGAGCGGACTCAAGAACCTCGCCGGTCGCATCGTGCTGCTGGTCATGGCCGCCACTGCGTTTGTACTGCTTTGGCTTGCCCAGGACACGGCCTGGACGCCATGGCTGCTGGCTGGTGGCGTCGCGTGGTGGATCGTGGCGTGCCTGTGGCTGCGTCATTTCGCGTTTGCCGCCGCACCGACTCGCGAAAACCTCGCGCTGAAGCTGATCGCCGGCGCGTTCGTGATCTTCCCGACCTGGGTCGCACTGACCAGCATCCATGCCCGGGTGCCGCACGGCCATTGGTGGACCTTGCTGGCGCTGGTGATCGTGTGGGCCTCTGACATCGGTGCGTACACCAGCGGCCGCACGTTCGGCAAGCGCAAGCTGGCGCCGCAGATCAGCCCGGGAAAGACCTGGGCCGGCGCGTACGGCGCCATGGTGGCCGGGGTGCTGGTGGCCGAGCTGGGTGGCTGGCTGCTCGGCGTCCGTGGCGCCGCCTTGCTTGGCCTGGCCTTATTGGCGGCGATCACGGTGGCCGTCTCGATTGTCGGCGACCTGATCGAGAGTTTGATGAAGCGGCATGCCCAGGTGAAGGATTCGGGCAGCATCTTTCCCGGTCACGGTGGCCTGATGGACCGACTGGACAGCGTGTTTGCCGCGCTGCCGATCTTCGCCGCCGGCCTGCTGCTGCTGGATCTCTAGAGCCTGCTCATGATGCACAAGGTTGCCGTCCTCGGCGCCACTGGTTCGATCGGTGGCAACACGCTTGACGTGATAGCGCGCCACCCGGAGCGCTTCCGCGCCACGGTGCTCACCGCACACCGCCAGGTCGAAGCGCTGGTCGCCCTGTGCGCCCAACACCGGCCGGACCTGGCAGTGATTGCCGACGCAGCGCTGGAAGCGGAACTCTCGCGCAGACTGGCAGCCGCCGGCGTGCGTTGCGAAGTGGCCAGCGGCCCGGCGGCCCTGACCGCCGCCGCGGCCGGCAGCCTGTGTGACACCGTGGTCGCCGCGATCGTCGGCGCCGCCGGGCTGGAATCCACCCTGGCCGCCGCCAGCAGCGGCAAGCGCCTGCTGCTGGCGAACAAGGAATCCATCGTGATGGCCGGCCCCCTGCTGTTGCAGGCCGTGGCCGACGGCGGCAGCACGTTGATCCCGGTGGATTCCGAACACAACGCCATCTTCCAGTGCCTGCCGGGTGGCCGCCCGGAGCTGGACAGGAGCGGTGTCCGCCGCCTGATACTCACCGCCTCGGGTGGACCGTTTCGCGGTCGTTCGCGTGCCGAGCTGGCCGAGATCACCCCGGACCAGGCCTGCAAGCATCCAAACTGGGTGATGGGCCGCAAGATCTCGGTCGACTCGGCCACCTTGATGAACAAGGGACTCGAAGTGATCGAGGCGCACCATCTGTTCGGTGCGCCAGCCGACGCCATCGACGTGGTGGTCCACGCGCAAAGCATGATCCATTCGATGGTCGAATATGTCGACGGTTCCGTTCTGGCCCAGTTGGGCAACCCGGACATGCGCACGGCGATCGCCCATGCGCTGGCCTGGCCTGAACGGATCGAATCCGGCGTGGCGTCACTGGACCTGGCCGCCTGCGCGCCGCTGCAGTTCGAAGCCCCGGACCTGGCCACCTTCCGCTGCCTGGCACTGGCCTATCAGGCGCTCCGTGCCGGCGGCGACGCCCCGGCCGTGCTGAACGCCGCCAACGAGGTCGCCGTGGAGGCATTCCTGGCCGGCGCGCTGCCGTTCCTGTCGATTGCGGACGTGGTCGACAGCGTGCTTGCGGAACTGCCGGCGCAAGCTGTGGTCGATATCCAGACCTTGCTGCAGCGCGATCAGATGGCCCGCGAAGCAGCCCGGCGCGTGTTGCGCAGTGCTTGCTGATATTCTTGCCCAGATGACTTTCCGCCCCGGTACTTGATGACTTCCTTTTTCGGCTCGGTGTTCTGGTTGCTGGTGACGCTTGGCGTACTGGTGACCTTCCATGAATTTGGCCACTACTGGGTCGCGCGCCGCTGTGGGGTGAAGGTGCTGCGCTTCTCGGTCGGTTTCGGCAAGGCCATCTGGAAGCGCGTGGGCCGCGATGGCACCGAATACTGGATCGCCGCAATTCCGCTGGGCGGCTACGTGAAGATGCTCGACGCGCGCGAAGGCGAAGTCGATCCAGCCTTGCGTGACCAGGAGTTCACCGGCAAGTCGGTATGGAAACGCATCGCCATCGTGGCGGCCGGACCGGGTTTCAACGTGATCTTCACGATCGCGGCGCTGTGGCTGATGTTCATGCTCGGACGCAGCGATTTCGCACCCATCGTGACGGCCGCGCCGCAAAGCATCGCCGCCGAAGCCGGAGTCCAGCCGGGCGATCGCATCCTCAGCGTGAACGGACGCGACGTCTCCACCTGGAGCGACTCGATGGAGACCATCGGCAACGCCCTGCTGGCACTGACCCCGCTGCCGATGACCGTACGCCAGCCCGATGGTCAGGTGCGCCAGTTGACGCTGCCGCTGGACCGGTTGCCTGCCGGCAAACCGATCGACCAGTACTTCAAGCAGCTCGGCCTCACCCTGGCGCCACCGCCGGCGATTGCCGGCACGGTGAAGGCGGGCCAGCCGGCCGCGCTGGCCGGCATCCAGGGCGGCGACCGGATCGTCAGCGTGAATGGGCAGCCGGTGACGGATTTCGACAGCCTCGGCCAGCTCGTGCAGAGCGCCGCCGCAAAGTCGCCCCGACTGACTATCGCCGTGCAGCGCGATGGCCGACCGCTGAACATCGACGTCACCGCCAAGTGGGAATCGCTGGCTGGCCAGCCGGCAAAATGGATGCTTGGCGTTTCTCCGCCCCGGCCGGAACCCGCCACCGTCCAGTACGGCCCGATCAGGGCGCTTTCAGCCGCGCTCGCCACCACTTGGCGCAATACCCGGCAGACCTTCAGCATGATCGGCAGCATGCTCGACGGCCACGCCTCGACCAAGAACATCTCCAGCGTGATCGGTATCGCGCAGTACGCCAACGCGTCAGCGAGCATGGGACTGGCCTGGTTCCTACAGTTTCTGGCGATGGTCTCGCTCAGCCTGGCAATCCTGAACCTGCTGCCGATCCCGGTTCTGGATGGCGGGCACCTGCTGTATTATCTGATCGAACTGGTCAAGGGCAGCCCGGTCAGCGAGCAGGTCATGGTCGTAGGCCAGTACATCGGACTGATGCTGCTGTTCAGTCTGGTCGGGTGGACGCTTTACAACGACATTCAACGTACCTTGCTGTCGTGACGCGGACCGCCCTCGACCTCGACCCGGCGACGACCTGTCAGCCAGCACCAGTCGCACTCGATCGCGCTGGCCTGGCCGGCGGTGTATTCGCGGGACGCGGTCTTTTTTTCGCGACAGGGCTCGCCCCTGTCGCATGCGTTGATCGGAGCGGCCGCGCAGGCTGCTCCATCGAAATAACCCAACGGAATCGACGATGAAGCGTATCGCCGCGCTGATCCTGCTTGCCTCCCTCACCGCCAATGCGTTTGCATTCGAGCCCTTCGTGGTCTCGGACATCCGCATCGACGGTCTCAGCCGCATTTCCGCAGGCACGGTATTCAACTACCTGCCGGTGAACAAGGGAGACCGGCTCACCAATGCCGAGGCACAACGCGCGATCAAGGCGCTGTACCAGACCAAGTTCTTCAGCGATGTGGAACTCGATCGCGACGGCAACATCCTGGTGATCAAAGTGACCGAACGGCCGTCGATCGCCAAGTTGACCATTCGTGGCAACAAGGACATCAAGACCGACGACCTGAAGAAGGGACTCAAGCAGACCGGCATCGCCGAAGGTGAAACCTTCGATCGGCTGGCGATCGACAGCGTGCAGCAGGAACTGATCCGGCAGTACTACAACCGCGGCAAGTACAACGTGTCGGTCGACCCGCACGTCACCCGGCTTGATCGCAACCGCGTCGCCATCGACATCGAGATCCGCGAGGGCAAGGCGGCCAAGGTCCGGGAGATCAACATCCTCGGCAACCACGCCTTCACCGACAAGCAGATCCGCAGCGATTTCGAATCGGGCACGCCGAACTGGCTGTCCTGGTACTCCAAGAACGACCAGTATTCCCGCGAGAAGCTTTCCGGCGACCTGGAAAAGCTGCAGTCGTATTACATGAACCGCGGCTACGCGGATTTCGGCGTGGACTCCACCCAGGTGACCATTTCGCCGGACAAGCGCAACATGTACATCGATGCCAGCATCAAGGAAGGCGACATCTACAAGGTCAGCGACGTCCACCTGCTCGGCGATCTGGTCTTGCCCGAGGCGACGATGCGTCGACTGGTATTCGTCAAGGATGGCGACATCTTCAACCGCGGCGCCATCGAAAACAGCAGCAAGGCGATCAAGGCCGTGCTCGCCAATATCGGCTATGCCTATGCCAAGGTCACGCCGATCCCGAAACTCGACAAGGAAAAGCACACGGTCGACCTGACCATGTACATCGAGCCGGGCCAGCGCGTGTACGTGCGCCGCGTGATCTTCCAGGGCAACACCAAGACCGAAGACAACGTGCTGCGTCGTGAAATGCGTCAGCTCGAGGGTTCGATGTACTCGCAGGCCGCGATCGACCGTTCCAAGATCCGCCTGCAGCGACTGGGCTACTTCAAGACTGTCGACATCGACAAGAAGAAGGTGCCCGGCACCGAGGACAAGGTGGATGTCACCGTCAAGGTCGAGGAGCAGTCTGCCGGCAGCGTTCAGTTCGGCGTGGGCTACTCGCAGTACGCCGGCCTCATCCTGAACGCCTCGCTGAGCCAGAACAACCTGTTCGGCAGCGGCGACAGCTTCTCCGTGAGCGGTTCGCGCAGCACCTACCAGACCAGCTTCGGGGCCAACTATTTCAACCCGTACCTGACCGACAACGGCATCGGTATCGGCTACAGCGTCAACTATTCGAAGACCGACTACGGCAACCAGGATTTCGCCAACTACAGCACCAGCGCCAAGGGCTTCTCCACCTACCTGGGCATTCCGATCAGCGAAACCGATGGCGTGCGCGTCGGCCTGGGCATCAGCAGCAACAAGGTCAACCTGATCCCGAACTACAGCCCGCAGCAGCTTATCGACTACCAGAACCAGATCGGCAACAAGACGATCCATTCCTGGACCGGCACTCTGGGCTGGAACCACGATACCCGCAACGGTTACTGGGCGCCGACGCGCGGTGGTCTGTTGTCCGCCTCGACTGAAATCGCGTTGCCCGGCTCGACCGTGCAGTACTGGAAGCTGACTGCCGAGGCCAACCACTACTGGCCGGTCGGCAAGGGCTTCGTGCTGTATCTCGATGGCCAGGTCGGCTACGGCAAGACCTATGGCAGCAACGGCATCGACGACACCCAATTCGCCGCGCTCAAAGCAGCCACCGAAGCCGCGCGGCCCGGCTACGTGATGCAGGACATGCGCCAGGACTTCCCGTTCTTCGCCAACTTCTTCTCCGGCGGCGTGCGCGACGTGCGCGGTTTCCAGGACAACACGCTGGGGCCACGCGTCTGCATCGATGGCAGCGTGCCGGCAGCCAACGGCCAATGCTCGCTGGGCTACTACGCGCAGCCCATCGGCGGCGCATTCAAGGTGCTCGGCACCGCCGAGCTGTACCTGCCGTTGCCCTTCCTGAAGGACGTCAACACCGCCCGCGTGTCGCTGTTCACCGACGTCGGCAATGCGTACAAGAACTACCAGAGCTTCGACGCCAGCACCCTGCGCGCGTCCGCCGGCGTGTCGGTGCATTGGCAGGCGCCGATCGGCCCGCTGATCATCAGCCTGGCGGTGCCGTTCCGCTCGCAGGCCGCAGACAGTCACTACGAGGAGCGGATCCAGTTCACCTTCGGCAGCCAGTTCTGAGCACTGTCCGCGCGCCCTGATGCAGCGGGCGCGACGGGCGGGCGTGGCGCTGCCACGCCTGCCCGCTCCCGTGGGGGCGCGCTGCGCCGGGCAGGATCACGCCCTACAATGACCCGCATAGTCCGGAGCAGGCATGAATGCAATCCATTATTCGGTAGCCGAACTGGCCGAGCGATTCGGGCTGGGGATGCATGGCGATCCTGCCCGTGTGGTGACTGGCGTCGGCACGCTGGCTGGCGCAGGCAGCAGCGAGCTGAGCTTCCTGTCCAACGGCAAGTACACCGCCCAGCTGCTCTCGACCCGTGCCGGCGCCGTGGTACTGCGCGAGGAAAACCTTGCCGATTGCCCGACCAGCGCGCTGGTCGCGAAAGATCCCTACGTCGCCTACGCGCGGATTGCCTCCCTGTTCGAACAGTTGCCCGCGGCGCCCGTGGGCGTGCACCCCAGTGCCGTGGTGGCGCCTGATGCGCGGGTGAGCGCCAGCGCCAGCATCGGCCCCGGCTGCGTGATCGAAGCGGGGGCCGTGATCGAGGATGGCGTCGTTCTGGGGCCGCACTGCATCATCGGTGAACGCTGCACGGTAGGCGCCCAGTCGCGACTGGTGGCGCGGGTGACCCTGGTCACGCGGGTAGCCTTGGGCAAGCGCGTGCTGATCCATCCGGGCGCGGTGATCGGCTCCGATGGATTCGGCCTGGCATTCGACCGAGATGCTCCCGGCCACGGCGCCTGGATCAAGTTGCCGCAGCTCGGCGGCGTGCGCATCGGCGACGACTGCGAGATCGGCGCCAACACCACCATCGACCGCGGCGCGCTGGATGACACCGTGCTGGAGGAAGACGTGCGCCTGGACAACCAGATCCAGATCGCCCACAACGTGCATGTCGGTGCGCACACGGCGATGGCAGGCTGTGCGGCGGTGGCTGGAAGCGCGAAAATCGGCCGCTACTGCATGATCGGCGGCAATGCCGGCGTACTCGGTCATCTGGAACTGGCTGACCGGGTTACCATTACGGCAAAAAGCCTGGTGACGCATTCGATCCGCGAAGCGGGCGAGTACTCCTCGGGCACCCCGTTGCAGGACAATCGACTGTGGCGAAAGAACGCAGCACGCTTCAAGCGACTGGACGAGTATGTGCGCCGATGGTCGGCGCTGGAGAAGGACAGCAACCATGAATGAACAAGTCGGCGCCGTGACCATGCCGATCACCATCGGGCAGATCAAGCAGCTGCTGCCACATCGCTATCCGTTCCTGCTGGTGGATCGCGTGGTCGAGATCGTGCCGGAAGTGAGCGTGGTGGCACTGAAGAACGTGACCATCAACGAACCCTTTTTCGAGGGACATTTCCCCGGACATCCGGTGATGCCCGGTGTCTTGATCATCGAAGCCATGGCCCAGGCCGCTGGCCTGCTGACCCAGATCAGTCGCCGCCTCAAGGGCGACAACGGCAGCCCGCTTTTCTACCTGGCCAAGGTCGACAACGCGCGCTTCAGCGCGCCGGTGGTACCTGGCGACCAGTTGCGCCTGGAAGTGAGCCTGAAGCGGCAAATGCGTGGCATGGGCTTGTTCCTTGCGCGCACCGTGGTCGATGGCAAGGAGATAGCCAGCTGCGAACTGATGTGCGCTGCGAGGTCCGAAAAGTGAGCCCACCCGGCCCGATTCATCCTACCGCCCAGATCGATCCATCCGCCGTCATCGGCGCCAACGTCACCGTCGGCGCTTACAGCGTCATAGGCGCCGAGGTGGAAATCGGCGAGCGCACGGTGATCGGCCCGCATGTGGTGATCGAAGGCCCGACCCGAATCGGCTGCGACAACCGCATCGCGCAGTTCGCCTCGCTCGGCGGCGATCCGCAGGACAAGAAGTTTGCCGGCGAACGCACCGAACTGGTGATCGGAGACCGCAACCTGATCCGCGAATTCGTCACCATCAACCGCGGCACCGGCGACGGCGGCGGCGCCACCCGCCTCGGCAACGACAACTGGGTGCTGGCTTACGTGCACATCGCCCATGACTGCCAGATCGGCGACCACGTCGTGTTCTCCAACTATTCGGCGCTGGCCGGACACGTGGAAATCGGCGACTGGACCATTCTCTCCGGCTATTCCGGCGTGCACCAGTTCTGCAAGGTCGGCGCGCATGCCTTCATCGGCATGGGCTGCCTGGTCGGCCACGACGTGCCGCCGTTCGTGATGATGGCGAACGAGCAGCAGGGCCGGCCGCGCGGCATCAACAGCGAGGGCCTGAAGCGCCGCGGTTTCGACAGCACGCGCATCGCCGCGATCAAGCGCGCCTATCGCACCTTGTACATGGCCGGCCTGTCGCTGCCCGAGGCGCGCGAAAAGCTCGCCGAACAGGCCACCCAGAGCGATGACGTGCGCGCCATGCTGGATTTCCTCGATCACAGCGGACGTTCGCTGGCGCGCTAGGCCGGGAATCGGGAATGGAGAATCGGGAATGGCTGCAGAGCGAAGCGTCCAGTCGCACTCCATCATCCGCAGGCGTTTCGCGCCTGCTTTTCCGCTGACACCATGACTTCGACCGAACCAGTACGCAAAGAGGCCCCCGCAATCTCCGATTCCCGATTCCCGATTCCCGGCTCCCCAACCATCGCCATCCTGGCTGGCGAGGACTCCGGCGACCAGCTCGGCGCCGACCTGATCAGCGCGCTGCGGCAGCGCTATCCGCAAGCACGCTTCGTCGGCATAGGCGGTTCGCGCATGCAGCGCGAAGGCTTCGAATCCTGGTATGACATCCGCGAGTTGTCGCTGTTCGGTTTCAGCGAAGTCATCAGCCATCTGCCGCGATTGTTGCGCCTGCGCCGCTCGCTCGTCGCGCGATTGCTGGAGATCCGGCCGGACGTGGTGGTCGGTATCGACGCGCCGGACTTCAACCTGGGCGTGGAGCAGCGCCTGAAGCAGGCGGGCTTGCGTACCGTGCACTATGTGAGTCCCTCGGTCTGGGCCTGGCGCGAAAAGCGCGCCGAGAAAATCGGGCGCAGCGCCCACCGCGTGCTTTGCCTGTTCCCGATGGAGCCGGCGATCTATGCCAAGCATCGCGTCGATGCGCGTTTCGTCGGACATCCGCTGGCCGACCGCTTTGCGCTCGTCGCCGATCGCAGCGGTGCGCGGGAAACGCTTCAGCTGCCGCAGCAGGCACCTGTCCTGGCCGTGCTGCCGGGGAGCCGCCTGTCCGAGGTGAAGCGGCTTGGAAGGATTTTCCTTGAGGCAGCCAGTCAAGTCGCCGCTGCCCTGCCCGGGCTGCGCATCGTCATTCCGGCAGCCAATCCTCGGGTGCACGCACGCCTTCAGGAGTTGCTCGCCACGATGCCAGCCGCCGAGTCGACACCGCTGCTGCTGGACGGCCAGGCGCACGAAGCGATGCTGGCCGCCGACGTGGTGCTGCTGGCGTCAGGCACCGCCACGTTGGAGGCCATGCTGGCCAAGCGACCGATGGTAGTGGGCTATCGGGTCACGCCGACCAGCTACCGCATCGCCCATGCGCTGAAGATGGTGAAGACCGACATCTACTCGCTGCCGAATATCCTGGCCCGAGCCAGTGGCCTGGGTGGCGAACTGCTCGTACCCGAATTGATGCAGGACAACTGCACCGCCGAAAACCTGGCTGCCGCCACGCTCGACTTGTTCAGGGACAGCGAGCGACGCGGGGCGATCGTCGCCGCCTTCGAGCATCTGCACCTTGCCTTGCGCAGCGGACTGGAGGGGCAAGCCGGCGGCCGCGCGGCGGCGGCCATTGCGGAGCTTATCGAGGAGCCAGCGCCGCCCCATGGCTGAGTCTTCTCCCGGCACCAGCCCATCGCCTCAGCCCTCCCCCCGGAGGGAAGTCGAAGCGAACGCAAGAACCGTGGAACGCGATGGGTGCGGGGCGCTTGTGGCCGGGGTCGACGAGGCTGGCCGTGGTCCGCTGGCCGGTCCCCTGGCGGTGGCTGCCGTCATCCTGGATCCGGCGCGACCGATCACCGGGCTGAATGATTCGAAGAAGCTCAGCCACCAGCGCCGCGAGGCGCTCTACCCGCAAATCATCGAGCGTGCACTGGCGTACTGCATCGTGCTGATCGAGCCTGACGAGATCGATCGGCTGAATATTTTCCAGGCCACCATGGCCGGCATGAGCCGCGCCGTCGGTGCCCTCGCACCTGCCGCCATCGAAGCGCTGATCGACGGCAACAAACTGCCGAAGGACCTGCCCTGCCCGGGTCGAGCCATCGTCGGCGGCGATGCGCTGGAACCGGCGATCGGTGCGGCGTCGATCCTGGCCAAGGTCACCCGCGACCGCCTGATGGTGCAGCTCGATGGCCTGCATCCGGGCTACGGCTTCGCCATACACAAGGGCTACCCGACCCCTGCGCACCTCGCTTCGCTGCGTGAGCTCGGGCCATGCGCGCAACACCGACGCAGCTTCGCGCCAGTGCGCGTCCTGCTGGATCAGGCGAGGCTATTCTGAGTGTTCCGGGCTCACGCGCCGGGCCTCATCACCGCGCAGGATGGCTACTCGTTGCTATGCTGGCAACAGTCTTGGGGGAACAGACGACATGCGCAGAATCGCGATAGCACTGCTTGGTCTGCTGTTGAGCTGCAGCGCCGTGGCCAATGCCGGCGGCACATCGGGGCTGCAGCCAGGCGATACGCCGCCGGACACGCTGGGCACCACGCTGCGTGGACAAGATGTGACTATCTCCTCGCTGCAAGGCAAGGTCGTGGTGATCAGCTTCTGGGCCACCTGGTGCGGCTACTGCATGAAGGAAATGCCGGTGCTGGCAAGGATGCAGGCGCTGGCTACCGAGCGTGGCATGGCGCTGCAGGTCGTTGCCATCAATCATCGTGAGGAGCGCAAGACCTTCGTCCGCGCGTCAAGGGCCTTGCACAAGAGCCTGCCGGAACTGCTCGTCACCTGGGATCGTGATGGCGCCATCGGCAAACCCTACGGCGTCAGCGGCATACCGGTGATGGTGATGTTGCATCGCGACGGAACCATCGCGCACGTTCATGTGGGCTATGACGCAGACATGCTGGACACCCTGGTCGGTGAAATCAACGCGTTGCTGCGCGAACCCTCAGTTGCCACGACAACCGTCCCGACACGCTGAATGCACGTTCGTACCAAGGTCCAGCGCCCTTCGCGCAAACGCCGTACAAGTCAATCTTGCCGCTGCACGCAGCGCCGGGTAGCCTGCGAGGATACCTTGCGTAGATCGGCATGACCGTCAGCTTTACCCACCTGCATCTGCACAGCGAATATTCGCTGGTCGATTCGACCATCCGCATCAAGGCGCTGGTCGCCGCCTGCGTGCGCGACGGCATACCGGCCGTGGCGCTGACCGACGAATGCAACATGTTCGCGCTGGTCAAGTTCTACAAGGCCTGCAACGCCGCCGGTATCAAACCGATTGGCGGCTGCGACCTGCAAGTGGCCGCGCCCGACGACCCGCGACCGTGGCGAATGACCCTGCTGTGCCAGAACCGTGACGGTTATCTGAACCTGTCGCGTCTGGTCTCGCGCGCGTGGCAGGAAGGCCAGCACGGGGGGCGCGCACTGGTCGACGCCAGCTGGCTGCAAGGAGAGGCATGCAGCGGCCTGATCGCCCTGCTCGGGCGCGACAGCGAGGTGGCGCGCATCGCGCTCAACCAGGGCAGCAACGCCGCGTTGGCAAGTCTGCGGCCGCTGGCGCGCCTGTTCCCCGACCGGCTCTACCTGGAACTCACCCGCTGCGGTCGCGACGGTGAGGAGAACTGGAACAGCGCCGCCTTGCTGCTGGCCGCCGAACTCGACCTGCCGGTGGTGGCCAGCAACGACACCCGCTTCCTCAAGCAGGACGATTTCGATGCCCACGAGGCGCGCGTGTGCATCAACCAGGGCCGGGTGCTGGCCGATCCCAAACGTCCGCGTGACTACAGCAACCAGCAGTACCTGAAAACACCCGAGGAGATGGCCGCGCTGTTCGCGGATCTCCCCGAGGCGCTGGAAAACACCGTCGAGCTGGCCAAACGCTGCACCCTGGAGCTGGAGTTCGGCACGTATTACCTCCCGGATTTTCCGGTACCCGACGGCCACGACCTCAACAGCCATATCCGCGAGTTGTCGCGCCAGGGCTTGCGCGATCGTCTGAGCGCGGCGCCACTGGCCGCCAACCACACGCTGGCCGACTACGAGGCACGGCTGGAACGCGAGCTGGACGTCATCATCGAGATGGGCTTCCCCGGCTACTTCCTGATCGTGGCGGACTTCATCAACTGGGCCAAGCAGCACGGTATTCCGGTCGGTCCCGGCCGCGGTTCCGGCGCCGGCTCGCTGGTGGCGTGGGCGCTGAAGATCACCGATCTCGACCCGCTGCAGTTCGACCTTCTGTTCGAGCGGTTCCTCAACCCCGAACGCGTGTCGATGCCTGACTTCGACATCGATTTCTGCATGGATCGGCGCGACGAGGTGATCGACTACGTCGCGCGCAAATACGGCCGCGACAAGGTCAGCCAGATCATCACCTACGGCTCGATGGCGGCCAAGGCCGTACTGCGTGATTCCGGTCGCGTGCTCAGCATGCCCTACGGCCAGGTCGATCGACTGGCCAAGATGGTGCCGCCGCGCCCGCTCGACCTGACCCTGTCCGACGCACTGGGTCTCTCGGAAAAATCGAAGAAGGAAACCGATCGCGTCGTCAAGGAATTCTGCGATGCCTACCAGCAGGACGAGGACGCACGCGCGCTGATCGATCTTGCACTGAAGCTGGAAAACCTCACCCGCAATGCCGGCAAGCATGCCGGCGGCGTGGTGATCGCACCCACCCCGCTCACCGACTTCGCCCCGCTTTACTGCGAAGCCGGCGGCGGCGGCGTGGTGACCCAGTACGACAAAGATGATGTGGAGGCCGTCGGCCTGGTGAAGTTCGACTTCCTCGGTCTGCGCACGCTGACGATCATCGACTGGGCGGTCAAGGCGATCAATCAGCGCCGCGCGAAAGAGCGACCCCACCTGCCCGCCGGGCATCTTTCCATGCACGCAGGGGAAGAAAATGGTGAGCAGCCTGCGGCAACAGCGGATTGCCTGGGTGAGGCACCGCTGGACATCTCGCAGATTCCACTGGATGACCCCAAACCCTACGAGCTGCTGAAGAAAGCCCGGACCGTGGCGGTGTTCCAGCTCGAGTCCTCCGGCATGCAGCGCATGCTGAAGGATGCCAAACCCGATCGCTTCGAGGACATCATCGCGCTGGTGGCGTTGTACCGGCCCGGCCCGATGGACCTGATTCCCAGCTTCATCGCGCGCAAGCACGGCCGTGAGGAAGTGGAATATCCCGATCCGCGCGTCGAGCCGATCCTGAAAGAGACCTACGGCATCATGGTTTATCAGGAGCAGGTGATGCAGATGGCGCAGATCGTCGGCGGCTACACGCTCGGCGGCGCCGACCTGTTGCGCCGTGCCATGGGCAAGAAGAAAGTCGAGGAGATGGTCAAGCACCGCGCCATCTTCCGCGTGGGTGCCGCCAGGGACGGCCTGTCAGGCGAGACGGCTGATTCGATCTTCGACCTCATGGAGAAGTTCGCCGGCTACGGCTTCAACAAGTCGCATGCGGCCGCCTATGCGCTGGTTTCCTACCAGACCGCGTGGCTGAAGGCCCATTACCCCGCCGAATTCATGGCCGCCACGATTTCCGCGGACATGGACAACACCGACAAGGTGGTGACCTTTCTCAACGAGGCGCGCGCACTGGACATCGTGGTGCAACCGCCGGACGTCAATGCTTCCGACTACATGTTCGTGGCGATCGAGCCCAAGGTCATCCAGTACGGGCTGGGCGCGATCAAGGGGGTCGGGCACGGCGCCTGCGAGGCCATCGTCGCCGAGCGGGGCAACGGCGCCTACACCGATCTGGCCGACTTCTGCCGCCGGGTCGATCCGAACAAGCTCAACCGGCGGGTGCTGGAGGCGCTGATCCTCTCCGGCGCGCTGGATACCCTGGCAGCCAACCGCGCCAGCCTGATGCTGCAACTGCCCGATGCAATCAAGGCTGCGGAACAACACCTGCGCGACCGCCAATCTGGCCAGAACGACATGTTCGGCGCCGCGGTGGGCAGCGCCACGCCCGTGCTCAAGATCGATCTGCCTACGGCCCCGGAGTGGCCGCTGGAGCAGCGGCTGCAGGGCGAGCGCGACACCTTGGGTCACTATCTCTCAGGCCATCCCACCGATCCCTGGAAGGAGGAGTTGGCACAGTTGTCAACCTGCCCGCTCGGCGAGATTGTCGACCGTTACCAACCGCCAAGACCGCGCAAGAACGACGACGGTGACAACAACCGCTTCCGCCGCGGCCCGGACACGCCGTGGACCGTGGCCGGCATGGTCGGCGCCGTGCGCAAACGCGGCGACAGCGACGCGTTCGTGCGCCTGGAGGACGGTGGCGGCAGCATCGAAGTGAGTTTCTTCGGCGAGTTGTACCAGCAGGTGGCGCCGCTGCTGACCCGCGGCGAGATTCTGGTTGTCGAGGGCGGCCTGCGCATCGACGAGTTTTCCGGCGGCGGTTTTCAGGTGCGCGCACGCAGCGCCTGCTCGCTGAGCGACGCTTGCCGCAAGCATGCTCGACTGCTGCAGTTGAAATTGAACGGTATCGGCCCGGATTTTGTCGGCCAGCTGCAACAGGCCTTGGCCGGCTACCGTGGCGGCCGCGCCAGCGTCACCCTGCACGGCTATCGCAACCAGAGCGCCCAGGCCGACCTCGAGCTGGGTGAGGACTGGCGCGTGGACGCCATCCCCGATCTGTTGCGCGTGGTACGGGCGCTACCTGGCGTGCAGGCGGTGCGGTTGCGCATCGTCAAGCAACCTGACGCGTAGGCGCGCACCCTGTGCGCGCCTGCGCGTCGCGGCACATCGCAGGGCGGGCTCCGCCCGCCGATTTCGCGACGATGTGATGCAGGAGCGGCGGGCAGAGCCCGCCCTACGCGAGCGGTTGCGATGACGCGTTCATTTCCTGCCGCGCTCCATCATCGTCTTCAGGTCGGCGAACGGATTGCCGGTCGCCGGCGGCGCTTCCTCGACTGCCATCACGCCGCCGCGCACGTGGTCGATATGCCGCGCGTGTTCGTTGTCGTGGCAATACACGCACAGCAGCTCCCAGTTGCTGCCATCGGGCGGGTTGAAGTCGTGATCGTGGTTGCGGTGATGCACGGTCAGCTCCTGCAGGTTGGCGCGGGTGAACTCGCGCGCGCAGCGGCCGCATACCCACGGATACATCTTCAGTGCCCGTTCGCGATAACCCCGTTCACGCTGCTCGGCGTTGCGGCGTGCTTCGGCCACGATGCGATCGAGCTTGGCGTTGTCGATGACTGATTTGCCTGACATGAGGGAGTTCCGCTGGGGTGGATGCCTGACAGGCCCACGATAGCGCAATGGCGCCGCCTGCTGCAGGCTTGTGAGGACCGGGTCACAGCCATACGGCGCCGTTCTCGCCTTTGTTGGCGGAACGGTATACTGGAACGCTTCGGTGCCTCAAAATGCAGCAGATGAATCCCAACTTCCTTGATTTCGAACAACCCATCGCCGAACTGGACGCGAAGATCGAAGAGCTTCGCCATGCCAGCGACGATCAGGCGTTCAATATTGACGAGGAGGTGGCCCGCCTTCGGCAGAAAGTGAAGGTCAAGACCGCCGACATTTTCCGCAACCTGAATTCATGGCAGACCACCCAGCTGTCACGGCACCCCGCACGTCCGTACACGCTGGACTACATCGGCGTGATCTGCGAGGAGTTCCACGAACTGGCTGGCGACCGCATGTACGCCGAGGATGCCGCCATCGTGGGTGGACTGGGTCGTATCAACGGGCGGGCGGTGATGATCATCGGCCACCAGAAGGGCCGCGACACCAAGGCCAAGGTGCGCCGCAATTTCGGCATGCCGCGACCGGAGGGTTACCGCAAGGCGCTGCGCCTGATGCAGATGGCCGAGCGCTTCAACCTTCCCGTGCTGACCTTGATCGACACCCCCGGAGCCTATCCCGGTGTCGGCGCCGAGGAGCGCGGCCAGAGCGAGGCGATCGCCCGCAACCTGCTGGAGATGGCCGAACTGAAGGTGCCGATCATCTGTACCGTGATCGGCGAAGGTGGCTCCGGCGGCGCACTGGCGATCGGCGTGGGCGACCTCACCAACATGCTGCAGTACTCCACCTATTCGGTGATCACACCCGAGGGTTGCGCCTCGATCTTGTGGAAAAGTGGCGACAAGGCGAAGGACGCGGCGGAGGCGCTTGGCATGACCGCGCCACGCCTGCTTGAACTGGGCCTCGTCGACAAGGTCATCCGCGAGCCGCTGGGCGGCGCCCATCGCAACCCGCGCTCGATGGCGATCCGCCTGAAAGCCGTGCTTCTCAAACAACTGGACGAACTCGAGGCGGTACCCGTGCCCGACCTGCTCGAACGGCGCTACAAGCGCCTGCGCAGCTACGGCGCCTTCCAGGAATAGACGCGCCCCGCGCGCGATGCCTTTTCTGCTCGCGTAGGGCGGGCTCCGCCCGCCGCTCTTGCATCACCTCGTGGCAACGCCGACGGGCAGAGCCCGCCCCACGGCGTGCCACGACCATGAGCGCGCGCGGCATATTCACCCGGTGCGCGATGCGCTCCTGCAGTCAATCATCCCGTGGCGTTACCATCAGCACTGCCCCCTGCTGCCGGAACCCGTCATGGCCCACGACAAACTTGCCGTCCTGATCGACGCCGACAACGCCCGTCCGGCGATTGTCGAAGGCCTGATGGCCGAGGTGGCCAAGTACGGCACGGCGCACGTCAAGCGTATCTACGGTGACTGGACCAAGCCCGATCTCAACGGCTGGAAGGATGTGCTGCTGCGGCACTCGATCCAGCCGATCCAGCAGTTCCGCTACACGGTGGGCAAGAATGCCACCGACTCGGCGATGATCATCGACGCGATGGATCTGCTCTACTCCGAGCGCTTCGACGGCTTCTGCATCGTCTCCAGCGACAGTGATTTCACCCGACTCGCCTCGCGCATCCGGGAATCGGGCCAGACCGTCTACGGTTTCGGCGAGAGGAAAACGCCCGAGCCGTTCCGCACCGCCTGCGACAAGTTCATCTATACCGAAGTGCTGGTGCAAGCCACCGAGGCCGAACCCAGCGGTGGCGTGAAGCGCCGCAGTGTGAAGGAACTGCGCGGCGACAGCCAACTGATGAACCTGCTGCGCAACGCAATCGAGGCGGCCTCGGATGACTCGGGCTGGGCGAGTCTCGGCGTCGTCGGCAGCATCATCAACAAGCAGTCGCCCGATTTCGATTCCCGCAACTACGGCTACGCCAAGCTCAGTGGCCTGATCAACGGCATCGGTCTGTTCGAGACGGACGAACGCCAGATCGGCAATGGCAAGCACCTGTACGTGCGCCCCCGCAGCGGCCGGAAGTGAGCGACCCGCTGCACCGACACCTGTCCGCCGCGCTGGCAGGGCTGCCCGCAGCACCGCTGGCGGTGGCCTTCAGCGGCGGCGCCGACTCCACCGCCCTGCTGCATGCACTGGCACAATCGCCGGACGCGCGAGGGCGTGGTCTGCGTGCGCTGCATGTCGACCATGGCCTGCAGGTCGACAGCGCTGGCTGGGCCGAACATTGCCGCCAGTTCTGCGGCTCGCTCGACGTGGCCTGCGAAGTGCTGCACGTGGCAGTGGCACACGACAGCGGCAAGGGGCTGGAGGCGGCCGCACGCGATGCGCGGCACGCCGCCCTCGCGGACCGGCTTGGCGAGGGCGAGTATCTGCTTTTCGCCCATCATCGCGACGACCAGGTCGAGACGGTCCTGCTGAAGCTGTTGCGTGGCGCTGGGCCGGACGGCCTGGGCGGCATGCACGCTCTGCGCCGGTTCGGTCGCGGCCACTTGTGGCGACCCCTGCTGACACTGCCTCGCACGCAATTGCGCGCCTACGTGGACAGCCACCAGCTTCCGTGCATCGACGATCCGTCCAACGACGATACCCGGCTGGCACGCAACCACCTGCGGCATGAGATCCTGCCACGCCTTGCCAGGCACTGGCCGCAGGCAGCCGACTCGATCCTGCATAGCGCTGCGCTCAGTCGCGCCGCGGCCGAGGCGCTGCGCAGCCAGTGGCTGGGCGCCTTCGACACGCTCCACGACCCCGCCAGCGGCAGCCTGGATGCCCGGGGCTGGCTGGCACTCTTGCCGGCGCTGCGCGAGCCGTTGCTGGACCACTGGCTGCACGCTCGCGGGCTGAGCGCGCCCAGCGCCGCGCAGCGCCGGCAGATCGAACGCCAGTGCGGCGCGCGGACAGGCCAACTCCCTTGCGTCCGCTGGGCTGGCACCGAGCTGCATATCTGGAGGGGGCGGTTATGGGCCCTGCCCGCGCAAGACCCGATTTCCTCCGACTGGCAGCGCGCGTGGCGCGGCGAGCCGCTATCCCTGCCCGACGGCGGCGAGCTGGCGCTGGAGCTCAGCGAAACCCGTCTCGCTGCGCCGCTGCAAGTTCGGCTGCGCCGCGGCGGCGAGCGCCTCAAAC
Organism: Rhodanobacter sp. G2-10; assembly: GCF_055809185.1. Lineage (NCBI taxonomy): Bacteria > Pseudomonadati > Pseudomonadota > Gammaproteobacteria > Lysobacterales > Rhodanobacteraceae > Rhodanobacter > Rhodanobacter sp. G2-10. The sequence continues at coordinate 2,528,849 of NZ_CM147900.1, forward strand.
CCGCCGGCGACGCACACACGCGCGAACTGCGCGACCTGTTCCAACAGGCACGATTGCCGCCATGGCAACGCAACGCCTGCCCGCTGCTTTACGCCGACGATGAGCTGGTTGCGGTAGCCGATCGCTGGGCCAGTGCGCACGGAACCCGCATCTTCGAGCATGCCGCCACGCGCCCATGCTGGCGACCGGGACGCTGATCTGCTTCGACAGGCTCGCACTCCTCAATGCCCTCTGGCCAGCGGGAAAGGAGGCGACCCTGCCCGGCGGGAGTCGCGGGCTCGCACATCATTGGTGAATCGGATCGCTTGATGAATCAGCTTTCCGGATTGATTCCTCACGCCTGCTGCGCTAGCTTGGCGGCCCATGGCCAAGACCGCTCCCGCACCCGCCGAATCCGCTCCCGCCGCCGACTTCGAACACTCCCTCGATGAGCTGGAGCAACTGGTCGCGAAGATGGAGGGCGGTGAGCTGAGCCTGGACGAATCGCTCGCCTCGTTCGAGCGCGGCATCGGGCTGTTCCGCCACTGCCAGCAATCGCTGCAACAGGCCGAACTTCGCGTACGCCTGCTGCTTGATCCCGAAGCCCCCGACGACGCCGAACCGTTTGAACCCGAAACCTGAGCCCACCGAGCTCGGCCCCGCGCTGCAGTCACTGATCCGGCGCGCCGAGCAGGCGCTGGATCGCCATCTGCCAGCGGCCGATCATTCCCCTGCCGAACTGCACCGTGCCATGCGTTATGCGGTACTCGGCGGCGGCAAACGGCTGCGTCCGATGCTGGTGTATGCGGCGGCGGCGGTACTGGGCGAAACCGGTCCGTCGCTGGATGCGGCCGCGTGTGCGGTGGAGCTGATCCACGCCTACTCGCTGGTCCACGATGATCTGCCCGCCATGGACGACGACGCCCTGCGGCGCGGCCGCCCGACTTGTCACGTCGTGTTCGGCGAAGCGATGGCGATCCTCGCGGGCGACGCCCTGCAGGCACTCGCCTTCGAGCTGCTGGCCGAGCATCACGTCGATGCCATCGAACCGGCAGTACGCATTGCCATGCTGCAGGCGCTGGGCCGCGCCTGCGGCGCCGAAGGCATGGCCGGGGGCCAGGCACTGGACCTGGCCGCCGTGGGGCGGTCCCTCAGCCTCGCCGAACTCGAACACATGCACGCCTGCAAGACCGGCGCGCTCATCCGCGCCTCGGTGCAACTGGGTGCCCTCACCGCGGGCGCAGACAACCATGCACTCGCGGCACTGGATGCCTACGCCAGCGCCGTCGGCCTGGCTTTCCAGGTGCGCGACGACATCCTCGACGTGGAAGGCGAATCGGCGGTGATCGGCAAGACTGCGGGCAAGGACGCCGCCGCCGCCAAGCCGACATTTCCATCGATCATCGGGCTGGACGCCTCGCGCACCCGCCTCAACGAACTGACCGAAATCGCATTGGCTGCCATCGCGCCGTGGGGCGAGCGCGCCAGCCTGCTGCGCGAACTGGCGCACTACTCGGCCAGCCGCCGCAACTGAAACAGGAAGGCAGCCGCTGGGCTGCCTTCCTGTTGTCATCCTGATAACGCAGTTACTTGATCAGTCGCAAAGTGAATGGGTAGCGGTAGAGCACGCCCTCGTTCGCCTTGATGGCCGCGATGATGGTGAACACCAGCCAGCCGATGCCGATGATGATCCATAACGGGATCGTGATGATCAGGCCGATACCGAGTGTCATCACGGTCAACAGCATCAACACCACGAACGCGATGGCCACCGTGATGTTGAAGTTCAACGCCTCCTTGCCCTGGTCATTGACGAACGGCATGGTGTCCTTCTTGATCAGCCAGATCACCAGCGGGCCGATGAAACAGCCCCAGCCGCCGCCCAAGGCGCCGGTAAGGATGGCACCGAGCAGCGCCGAGAGATGGGCAAACATCGCCCACTGCCGTTCCTCGGCGGGCGGGATACCGGCCACGGGCTCGCTTGGCGGGGGTGGATTCACGGATTCGGGTGGAACACTCATGCGCATCTCCTACGAAGTGGGAACGTGCGGCAACGGTTCGCCGGTGGGTTGATGCTAGCAAGCATCGGGCGCGCTGCCGAGTGGACTTTCGGCACGGACTGACAAGGCGCCGAAGGGCGGGCTCTGCCCGCCGTCTCAGCGGCGGTGCACTGGGTCACAGGGCGGCGGGCAAAGCCCGCCCCTGCGGCAGTGAGCACCAACACCTTGCAAACCCGCGGCATGGCGGGCTCGTCATCGCGATGCGCTACTCGCCGGCCACCGTCATCCGGTCGAGCAGGATCGAGCCCGTCAGCACGTGCGAACGCTCATCGACGTCCGTGCCCACGGCGACGATCCCGTTGAACATGCCGCGCAGGTTGGCGGCTATGGTGATGCCTTCCACCGGATAGGCGATCTGACCGTTCTCCACCCAGAAGCCTGACGCCCCACGCGAATAGTCGCCGGTGACGATGGAAACTCCCTGACCCATCACCTCGGTCAACAGCAGGCCGGTGCCCAGGCGCTGCAGCATGCCGGCAAAGTCGGAACGCTCGGCGTCCTGCGCCCCGGCTTCCACGATCAGGTTGTGCACGCCGCCGGCGTTGCCGGTGGATTCCAGCCCGAGCTTACGTGCCGAATAGCTGCCGAGCATGTAGCGCGCCAGCACTCCATTTTCGACCAGGGAACTGTCGCGCGTGGCCACGCCCTCGGCGTCGAAATTCGCCGAACCCTGCCCGCCGACCAGATGCGGTCGCTCGCGGATGTTCAGCCATGCCGGCATCACCGGCTTGCCCACCTGATCGAGCAGGAAGCTGGCGCGCCGATACAGCGAGCCACCGCTGGCAGCGGCGAGCAGATGGCCGATCAGACTGCGCGCCAGCTCCGGTGCGAACAACACCGGGCATTGCCGCGTCGACAGGCCGCGCGCGCCCATCCGCGCCAAGGTGCGTTGGGCGGCCTTGTCGCCCAGCGCCTTGGCGCTCATGAAGTGGGCGGCATCACGCACGCTGTCGTACCAGTAGTCGCGCTGCATGCCGTCTTCGTCACCGGCGATCAGCGCCAGCGACAGCGCATGGCGGGTGCCGCGCTCGCGCCCCACGAAACCATGGGAGTTGGCGTACACCGACAAACCCTGCCCTGCCTGCACGTTGGCACCCTCGGAGTTGCGGATACCGGGATGAGCGCGTCCGGCGTCCTCGATTTCGATGCCCAGCTCGATCGCGCGCGCCGTGTCGATCTCCCACGGATGCCACAGGTCGAGGTCCGGGAATGCCGTGGCCATCCGCGCCGCATCGGCCAGGCCAGCGGCCGGATCGGCCTCGGTGTAGCGGGCAATCGCGCACGCCTGGTCGAGCGTGGCCTGGATCGAATCGGGATTGAGGTCGGCCGTGCTGGCCGAGCCCTTGCGCTGACCGAAATACACCGTGAGCCCGAAACCGCGGTCGCGGGTGTGTTCGACCGTCTCGACCTCGCCCAGGCGCACGTTCACGCTGAGGCCGGTGTCGATGCTGGCGGCGACCTCGGCCTGGCTGGCACCGGCGGCACGGGCGCGACGAATCACATTCTCGGCCAGGTCGGCAAGTCGGTCGAGTTCAGACGTGCTGCGATCCTCGCTGATGGCAACTTCACTCACGTGGGGCTTTCCTCGGCATGGGGCGGGTAGAATAGACGGTCGACGCATAACCAGAGGCAGATGGGGTCGCCCCAGCCATATTGAAAGGCGACGCCAGCCATTGATCGCATGCAACCCGTCACCGGCGTCTACCGTCACTACAAGGGCCAACGTTACCGCGTGCTGGGTACGGCGCGACACAGCGAGACCATGGAACCACTGGTGGTCTACCAGGCGCTCTACGGTGGATACGGTCTGTGGGTACGCCCGCTCGCGATGTTCTGCGAAACCATCCGGCTGGACGGCGTGCCCATCGCCCGTTTCGCGCTGGAACAACCCGACGACGCGTCCTCCGTTGACCATCCGCAAACCTGACCCACCACCATTCCGGAATCCATCGTGAGCCCCAGCCGCAGCCGCAACCAGAACGAACTCGACGACGAGGACTACGGCCCCAGCCGTACCCAGCAGCGACGCGAAGCACTCGCGGTGCTGACCCTCGCCGGCCAACTGGTCGAGCTGGCACCAAGCCGGCTGGCGAAACTCCCGTTGCCCGACGACGTGCGTCGCGAGATCGACATCACCCGTCGCATGAGCGCACACGGCGCAAGAAAGCGCCAGCTCGCCTTTCTGGCCAAGGTCATGCGCCGCCACGATGACGAAGACTTCGCCGCCGTGAAGGCCGAGCTGGGCGAAAACCGCGAGAAACAGCGCCAGGACACTGCGGCGATGCATAGGCTCGAATCGATGCGTGACCGCCTCGTTGCCGGGGATGAAGACGCATTGTCCGAACTGATTGCCGAGCACCCACAGGTGGATCGACAGCGCCTGCGCTCACTTGTGCGGCAGGCTCGCATCGAGAAGGATGCACCGAACAAGCCGCCCAAGGCCTACCGGGAGATCTTTCAACTCCTCAAGGAACTGGTCGAAGCCGGCAGCAAGGCAGAAGATTGATCCGATCACACAACGATCGAAATCATCCTGACCACTTCCCGGCGTCCCCGACATCCTGAATTCCCCGGGGAAGAATCATGCGCCCGGGTCGTGCGGTTCGACGACATGGTCGCAGCCGCAGCTGGACGGCGCAGCGCGCTCGAGCCCCGGGGTCGTGCCAATTGACTGCCGCGTGCTTGCAGGCATACGCTTTGCATCTTTCCCCAGCCACCTGCGAGTTTCCCCCATGAGCCTGGATATCTGCATCACCCTCAGCGACTCGGATCTGAAGTTGTTTGTGGACAGCATCAAGAATGCGGAGAAAAAGGTGGACACGCTCGACGCGGTGAGCATCGTCGGCGCCACACGTGAATTGCTGAATCAGACCGAGGGCAAGGATTTGCCCGATTTCATCACGAGCCGCTTGAAGCAGTTGCACACCATGGTTGCCATGGTCGAAGACGCCGGCTTCGGCCTGCCCGAGGCCGACCGGGACAACGTGCTCGCGGCGCTCGCCTACTTCTCGAGCCCGGACGACATTCTCCCGGACAATGTTCCTGTGCTGGGCTTCCTCGACGACGCCATCATGATCGAGCTTTGCGTGCGTGAGCTGCACCACGAGATAGAGGCCTACAACGACTTCCGTCATTGGCGCGACAATGAGGCGACACGCCGCGGCGAGAGCACCCAGGGTTTGATGCTGAATCGGGTCGAATGGGCCGAAGCACGGCGCGTGGAAACCATCGAGCGCATGCATCGCCGCCGCAAGGAGTCCTATGCAGGGGGCAACTGGATGCCGGTGCTGTTCAAGGTGCGCTGAACGCGGCGTGTTTCGCAACATGACCCGAGGGCGCTCCGGCGCCCTTTTTCACGCGTGCGGAAAATACAAAAGGCCGGCAGTTTCCTGCCGGCCTTTTGTTCTGTCTGGCGCCCGAAGCTGGACTCGAACCAGCGACCCCCTGATTAACAGTCAAGTGCTCTAACCAGCTGAGCTATTCGGGCGTGAGCTGCGTAGTTTGTCGACGCGACAGCGAACTGTCAAGGTGCAACTGCAAAGAATGCAGTCTCGATCAATGGGTCACCACGCGATAGCACGGTACGTAGGCCGCGCCCCCGGGCAGCTTCATGCGGTGCTGCTGCACGAAGGCCTGCAGCAGCTTGTCCAGAGCACGCATGATGTCCGTATCGCCGTCGATCGCAAAAGGCCCGTGTTGCTCGATGGCGCGAACGCCCTCCTCCTTCACGTTGCCGGCAACGATTCCGGAAAATGCGCGGCGCAGATCCGCCGCCAATTCATGCACCGGCCGATCATGATGGATCTGCAGCGCACTCATCGCCTCGTGGGTGGGCCGGAATGGCTGCTGGAATTCCAGGGGTATCTGCAGTGCCCAGTTGAAGAAGAACGCATCCTTGGTGTCGAGCCGGTTCTGGCGTACCTTGTCCAGACCCTTGACCATCGTGCGTGCGACCCGTGCCGGATCGTCCACGATAATCTGGTAGTGACTTGCGACCTCCTCGCCCAGACTCAGCCGCAGGAAGCGGTCGATCTGCTCGAAATAGGCAGCGGATTCCCGCGGTCCGGTGAATACCAGGGGGAAGGGAATGCCTGCATTGTCCGGGTGCAGCAGGATGCCGAGCAGGTAAAGGATCTCCTCGGCCGTACCCACGCCACCGGGGAACACGATGATGCCATGTCCCATGCGCACGAAAGCCTCTAGCCGCTTCTCGATATCCGGCATGATCACCAGGTGGTTGACGATCGGGTTCGGTGATTCGGCAGCAATGATGCCCGGCTCGGTGATGCCGATATAGCGATTGGGCAGGTGGCGCTGCTTGGAGTGGCCGATGGTGGCGCCTTTCATCGGACCCTTCATCGCGCCGGGGCCGCAGCCCGTACAGATATCAAGGCCGCGCAACCCCAGCTGGTAGCCCACCGCCTTGGTGTAGTCGTATTCCTCGCGCGAAATCGAGTGGCCGCCCCAGCACACCACCAGACTGGGGTCGATGTTGGGGTGCAGGATGCGCGCGTTGCGCAGGATTTCGAACACGCTCTGGGTCAGCCCCTCCGAACCCTCGAGTTCATGACCGGGCTGCTCCAGTTGGGTCGATACGTAGACAATGTCGCGCACCACCGCAACCAGCAGCTCGTTGATGCCGCGAATGATCTGACCGTCGACGAAGGCCTGCGCCGGCGCGTTCGACAGCTCGATCTTGATCCCGCGATCCTGCTGCAATACCTGGATGTCGAAGTCCGGGTACTGTTCGAGGATCGCGCGGGGGTCGTCGCTGATATTGCCCGAGGTCAGCACTGCCAGCGCGCAGCGGCGCAGCAAGGCATGCAGGCCAGAGCCGCTGGCGTCGCGCAGCTTCGCCACTTCGTTGCGTGAAAGAATATCCAGGCCACCAATCGGGGATACGCGGGCACTGACGGTAGCCGCTTTGGCGACCGCGGTAGTTTCAGTTTGTTTCATTCGTCCAGCTCTCCATCGCTGACGGCGTCGCTGCGTCATGCAGTGCCGTGGCGAGTCGGCTAGCTTCACGCGTGGCAACAGTCAGGTCAAGGCACACCCTGAAAAAAAACCGGCGCCCGAAGGCGCCGGCTTCTGATCACGACCAGCGGGAAGCTCAGAACGTGTAACGCAAGGTCAGCATGGCCGACCAGCGCGACACCACACGAGTCGGGTTGGAACCGGCGTCATACACCGTCAGTTGCTGCGGCTGGTAATTGCCGTTCTGGTCGGTGGGCAGGTAGTAGATGTACTGTCCCTGCGCATTCACGCCATTGTAACCGGCGAGGGTGCGGGTATTGAACTGGCCATTGACGGTCTGACCCCAGTCATTGTTGAGCAGGTTCAGGAAGTTGTAGACATCCAGGCGCACCACGCCCTTGTTGCCCTTGAAGATGCCCGGGACTTCCTGCGAGAAGCTCATGTCGAGCTGGTTCACCCAGCCGTAGTGATCGGCATTGCGCCCGGCGATCTGGCCACGATGCCGGCTGAGGTACTTGTTGCCGGCAATATAGTCCTGGAACTGCTGGATCAGCTCGGGCGATGCGCTGCCATAACTGACTTTCGCGTCGTTCACCGTCGGGATGTAGACCGGATCCTGATAGGTGATGCCGTCGCCATTCACGTCGCCGGAGAAGATCCAGCTGTACGGCAGGCCGCTGTGGCCGTTGTAGAACGCAGACACGCTGGTCTTGTAGTCGCCGAAGAACGCATGCTGCCAGGTCAACGACGCCTTGAGCGCCTTGGGAATATTGCGGTCGGCAGTGGCCACTACTTCGTCGTTCACGTTGGTGCGCACGATGTACTTGTAGCCGGAGAACGCCTGCGAGCTGTTGCCCGGATTGACGTCGGTGGCATGGCTGAAGGTGAGGCTGACGTCGCCGAACCAGTTCTGCGAGAACGGCTTGGACAGTGCCAGCGTCAGGCTGTCGGATTTGCCCTTGTTGGTATTGGTCAGCAGGGTGGACTGCTGGTCAAACGCCGGGTTGCGGTTTGCGGCGGCATCCTTGCTGCTGCCACGCTCGCCGGGCGTCTTCCAATACTGGAAGCGTCCGTCTGGCAACGTGCCGGTCGGCGCGCCGATGTTGATCGCCTGGTAGAAAATGGCGTCTTTGGCCTGGATGTGCTGCAACTCCACCGACCCGACGACGCCCCACCAGGGCAGCTCGGCATCAAACGCCAGCGTGGTTTTCCACACGCTGGGCAGTTTGAAGTCGGAGGAGATCGTATCGACGACGCCCGCCGGCTGCACCTGCGTGCCGGTAGGAATGTTCTGGTGATACGGATCGGGGCTGAATGCCGCATTGGCTGGATCGAACGACGAGTAGCTGGCCACCGTGAGTCCGTTGTTCTGGTACGGGTTGGTCATCCACACCGTCGGCGGGAAGGTCTGGAACAGGCCGATACCACCGCGCAGCTGCATCATGCGTTCGGTGTTGAAGGCATAGTTGAACGCAAAGCGCGGCTCGACCACCTTGTTCTTGCTGCCCAGGCTGTTGTTGTTCGGATAGCCGAACGCCTGCTCGAACTCCGCGTTGTAGAACGGCTTGTGGTTCGACTGCGGAATGTTCATGCGCAGACCATAGGTCAGCGACAGGTTGCTGTTGACCTGCCAGGTATCCTGGATGAACGGGCTGTACTGGCTGTACACCCACTGCGCCGCCACGTCGTTGAGCGTGTAGCCCGGCGCCGGCTGATACAGGAAATACGAGTCGTAGTCGGCGTTGGCGAAATTGGCCAGTCCGTAGAACGTGTAATTGCCGTGCTCGGTGCGGCCGAACAGGTTGTAGATCTGGTCACGCTGGAAGTCGATACCGCCCTTGATCGTGTGATCGCCCAGGAAATAGGTGCCGGCGATGAATGCCGACCACTTCTTCGTGTTGATGGCGTTCTCGTGGCGATACTGATCCTCGCCCAGGTTCACGGACGGGCCACGCCCGGAAGCATCCAGATACACCTTGACCTGCGGCTGGTTGATTGCATTGCCGGCAAGCTGTTCGAACGTCTGGTAGCTGATCTTGGCCTCGGTCGAGAAGTTCTCGCTCCAATCGTCATAGAACTGCAGCGCGGCGTTCTTGGTCAGGCTGTCCTTGCTGTACCAGTAGCTGCTCAAGCCCACCTGGTTGGAGCTGTTGCCCTGCACGATGGGCTGGTTTTCCTTGGTGTACTGGTAGGTCAGGCTGGCACGATGGTTGTTGTTGATGTTCCAGTCGATCTTGCCGAGGTAGCGCTTGTCGGTCAGGCCGACCGCGCCGGCACCGAAGGTGCCCGGCTGCAGGCCGAGTGCCTTGGCGGTGTCGATGACCTGCTGCAGGTCGCTGGGCGAGATCTTGTTGGAGGTGGACGGGCCGGTCAGCGACGGATCCAGGCCATTGGACGAGTCGGCGCCAATGCCCGTGGTCTTCTCTTGTTCGGCGGAGAAGAAGAAGAACAGCTTGTCCTTGATGATCGGACCGCCAACCGTGACGCCGCCGGTCCAGTCGCGCTGATAACCGGTGTAGTCGTAACCAGGGTCACCCTTGTCCAGCCAGCCGGCGTTGCCGACCATCTTGTTGGCATTGCGATAGGCGTAGTACACCGAGCCATGGAACTCGTTGGTACCCGACTTGGTGACCGCGTTGATGTCGGCACCGACCGTGTCGGAGGTGACGTCGAAGTTGGCGGTGGAGATGTTGTACTCACCAATCGTGTCGACCGAGATCGGCGAACCCTGGTACGGCAGGCCGTTGGCGTTCAGGCCATAGGGGTCGCCCTGGGAGATGCCGTCGACGCTGATGTTGTTGTAGCGGTTCGGCAAGCCGGCCATCGAGATCGAGCCGTCGCCCTGATCGGTGACGTTGATGCGGGGATCCAGCCGGGCGATGTCATCGATGGAACGGTTGCCCTGGGGGGTCGTCTCGAGCTGGCGCTGCGAGACGTTCATCGACAGGCCCTTGTTGTCCGCCGAGAAGATCTGGCTGAGCGCCGAGGCGGTGACAGTGACCGCACTGAGATCCTTGGCCTGAATACCGGACGTGCTCATCTGCAGGTTGACCGCTGAAACCTGACCAAGCTGCAGATAGACGTTGGTCTTCTCCGCCTGGCCCATGCCGGTCTTGGACACCGTGATGTCGAACGGACCGCCCACGCGCAAACCCTGCGCGGAGTAGCGGCCATCGGCATCGGTCGTGGCCGTCTTGGTGGTGCCCGATGGCTCGTGCACGATCTGCACGGAGGCTCCGGCGACTGGCTGGCCACTGGCGTCGAGGACTCGCCCCGTCACGGCGGACGAGGTCACGTTCTGGGCCATGGCCGGTGCGCCCGCAAGCAAGGCGGCAATCGCAAACGGCAGGACTTTGGCGCGAATTCGGCTGTTCATATCTTGTTCGACCCTCGGGTTCACAACGAAAGTATTTACGTCACGGAATCAAATCAGCTGCAGCCCGGACGACCCAGGCATTGCAGCGATTCCACTTGGTAGCCCCTGATCCTGCATCCGCACCTTCCCGCAACAGGTCGGTGACGAACTTGTTGGCGCGCAGGAATACTTCCCATCTGCCAACTAATTGTTAAGAGGAGTTTAACGACATTGTATGACACTTTTACGACATTGGCACGTCATCCGCGATGGCCCGCGGACGGGTGCCAGATGTCAGCCGGAACACGGGTTCGTGTCCCGCGTGAGCATCCGCCCCTGCCCTGAATCAACCTGTCGCCGACGCGATGGACGGCGTGCCGCGGCGACGCGTCCCGAACGCCAGATCATCCCGTTCCCGTGGCTTCACGGCACCGAATGCAGGAACGACGCCACACCGGCCATGAACATCTGCACCGACAGGGCGATCAACAGCATGCCCATCACGCGCTCCAGCGCGGTCAGGACGCTTTCGCCCAGCCAGCGGAACAGGTAGGTGGCACTGAGCAGGATGACGGACGTGGCCAGCCACGCCAGCAGCAGCGCCATCACCCAGTCGGCGGTGCGACCGGGCTGGGTATTGGTCAGCAACAGCAGGGCTGCCATCGCCGAGGGGCCGGCCACGCCGGGGATCGCCATCGGCACGATGAATGGCTCGCCCTGCCCCGGTTTGCCGAAGATACCGCCACCATCGGCCGGCGGAAACACCATGCGAATGCCGATCAGGAACAGCACGATGCCGCCGGCGATGCTGATCGAGTCCGGTTTCAACTGCATCACGTGCAGGAACTGCTGACCACCAAACAGGAAGACCAGCAACACCCCCAGGGCAATCAGCAGCTCGCGCACCATGATGACGCGTCGGCGGCGCGGCGGTACGCCCTTGAGCAGACTCAGGAAAAACGGGATATTGCCGAGCGGATCCATGATCAGGAACAACATGATTCCCGCTGACAGCGTGGTCATTTGCGATTCCATTTCCGCTCCGCTGCTCGATGCTCGTGACCGCCGTTCATTCCGCGCGCAGGTCCAGCACCGCACCGCGTGCGGCCAGCGCTTCCGGACCGAGCAGGTAGACCACCGCGTCCGCGCTGGCATCGGGTGTCGGTTGCTGCATGATGTCCTCGCCGAAATAGGCAAGTTGCCGCAACGAGGTGCGCATCGGCGCGGGCAACAGGGCGTGTACCCGCAGCGGACTTTCGTCGGTTTCCTCGTGCAGGATCGCCACCAGCCGCTCCAGCGCCGCCTTTGACACGCCGTAGCCGCCCCAATGCGCACGCTGCAGCAGTTCGGGGTTGTCCAGCACGAACACCACGGCGCTGTCGCTGGCCTGGGTTAGCAAGGGCAGGCAGGCCTGGGTCAGGGCAAACGGTGCGTTGACATTGACATGCATGGCGCGCAGCCAGTCATCCGGCTTGTGCATGGCGATCGGGGTCAGGCCGGCAAAACTGGCGGCGCAGTGCACGATGCCGTCGAGACGACCGAAATCGCGCTCCAGCCCTCCCGCCAGCGCGGCGTATTCCTTCGGCGTGGCCACCTCCATGTCCAGCGGATGGATCACCGGTTCGGCCAGGCCATCCTCGCGCAACGCGTCGTAGAGTTTTTCCAACTGGCGCTTGCGCTTGCCGGTGATGACCACGGTCGCGCCGGCACGCATGACCGCACGCGCCACGGCACTGCCAAGGCCGCCATAGGCGCCAGTGACCAGCACCACGCGACCGGCAAGGGAGTCGGCTGTCGGCTGCCAGGCGGTGGGCAGATGCTCCACGGACAAACCGGTCACGACGCCATCCCCGCGACATCACTGGCCATGCGGCCCAGTTCGCCGGCCGCCATCAAATCCTCGATGATGTCGCAACCACCGATCAGTTCGCCATGGATGTACAACTGCGGGAATGTCGGCCAGTTGGCGAAGTGCGGCAGGGCAGCGCGAATCTGCGGATCGGCCAGCACGTTGACGGCATGGAACTGCGCACCGGCCTCGGCGAGTGCCCTGGCGGCTCGACTGGAAAAGCCGCACATCGGAAACTGCGGCGTACCCTTCATGAAAAGCACGATGGGATGCGCGGCCAGCATCGCCTTGATTCGGTCGTTGATATCCATGGTTGCGGTTTCATCTTTACAATGCAGGCAGTCCGGTATTGTATCAGCCGCCCGTCACGCGCTGGCTGCAGCGCCGACATTCTCTCCCTCAGCAACCGCCAAGGAGCCAACCATGGCCATCGAACTTCCGCCGCTTCCTTACGAAAAAAATGCCCTGGAACCCCACATCTCCGCCGAGACGCTGGAGTTCCACTACGGCAAGCATCATCAAGCCTACGTGACCAACCTCAACAAGATGATCGAGGGCACCGAGTTCGCCGATGCGAAACTCGAGGACATCATCAAGAAGTCCTCCGGCGGCATGTTCAACAACGCCGCGCAAACCTGGAACCACACGTTCTACTGGAACTCGATGAGCCCCAAGGGCGGTGGTGAGCCCAGCGGCAAGCTGGCCGACGCCATCAACAAGGCGTTCGGCTCGTTCGCCAAGTTCAAGGAGGAGTTCAGCAAGTCCGCCGCCGGCAACTTCGGCTCCGGCTGGACCTGGCTGGTGCAGCGTCCGGATGGCTCGCTCGGCATCGTCAACACCTCGAACGCGGCTACCCCGATCACCGGCAGCGACAAGCCGCTGTTCACCGCCGATGTGTGGGAGCACGCCTACTACATCGACTACCGCAACGCCCGCCCGAAGTATCTGGAGGCGTTCTGGCATCTGGTGAACTGGGAATTCGCGGCGAAGAACCTCGCCTGAGCCCCGCAGCCTGATCAACAAGCGGAGCCGGTGACGGCTCCGCTTTTTTCATGGCCGGCCCACCGGATCAGCCGAGGCGATCGTCGGCCAGGTGGTAGTGCGGATCTTCCACGGCATTGGATTCGACCATGCCGCCGGCCTTGAGCAACAGCTCGGCGCAGTCGGGACTCAGATGGCGCAGATGCAGGCTCTTGCCAAGTTTCTGGTAGCGCTCGGCCAGCGCGTCGATCGCCTCGATCGCCGAGTGGTCCATCACCCTGGCCTGACCGAATTCCACGATCACCCGCGACGGGTCGTCTTTCGGCGTGAACAAGCCCTGAAAGCCCCGGGTCGAGGCGAAGAACAGGCTGCCCTTCAATTCGTAGACCTTGGCTCCGGCGGCGTCGATGCGCGTGCGCACCTCGATCTGGCTGGCATGCTGCCATGCAAACACCAGCGCGGAGATCACCACGCCGAGCACCACCACCACGGCCAGGTCGGTGAAGATGGTCACCACGGTGACTGCCACGATCACCGCCGCATCGGCGCGCGGCACTTTGCGCAGCACGCGCACGCTACCCCAGGCAAAGGTCTTCGCGGCTACCACGAACATCACCCCGATCAGCGCCGCCAGCGGAATCCGCTCGATCAGCGCCGAACCGAACAGGATGAAGCTCAGCAGACCCAGCCCGGCGACGATCCCGGACAGGCGATGGGTGGCGCCGGCGCCGACATTGATCATGCTCTGCCCGATCATGGCGCAACCACCCATGCCACCAAACAGCCCGGTGACCATGTTTGCCGTGCCCTGCGCCAGGCACTCACGGTTCGGTTTGCCGCGCGTGTCGGTCATCTCGTCGATCAGGTTCAACGTCAGCAGCGACTCGATCAACCCGACCATCGCCATGATCAGGGCATAGGGAAACACGATGCGCAGGGTGTCGAGATCCCATGGCACGTCGGGAAGATGGAAGCTGGGCAGACCACCCTTGATCGAAGCCAGGTCGCCCACCGTGCGCGTATCGATGCCGGCGGCATTGGTCAGCAAGGCGACCGCCACGATAGCCACCAGCGCCGAAGGGACCGCCCTGGTCACGCGTGGCAGCAGGTAGATGATCGTCATCGCCAGCGCCACCAGGCCCAGCATCACCCACAGGACCCGGCCGGCCACCCAGTGACCGTGCTGCTGGAAATGCGGCATCTGGGCCAGGAAGATCACGATCGCCAGACCGTTGACGAAACCCAGCATCACCGGGTGCGGCACCATGCGGATGAACTTGCCCAGGCGCAGCGCACCGAACAGCAGTTGCAGCAAGCCCATCAGCACCACGGCGGCAAACAGGTACTGCACGCCGTGCTGCACCACCAGCGCCACGATCACCACCGCGATGGCACCGGTCGCCCCGGAAATCATCCCGGGCCGGCCACCGAGCACCGCCGTGATCAGGCACATCATGAAAGCGGCATACAGGCCGGTCAGCGGGTTGACGTGGGCAATCACCGCGAAGGCGATCGCCTCCGGCACCAGCGCGAAGGCGACCGTAAGGCCAGACAGGGTGTTGTTCTTCGCTTGCGCGAATGAAAGGTACATCGGGGGATCCTTGGAATTTGTCGATCTCCGCACCAGTCGCGAAGGCTCCGCGACCTCTTCGGGAACGGGAGATCGGTGGCAACGCGCGTCAAGGGATGGCGGCGACACCACGAAAAAACCGCCTGGAACAAACCAGACCAGCGGTAACACGCAGCTCCTGACGGTCAGCTGCGCAATGCGTCGACGGTGGGTTGTACCTGCGCCTGACGACCCAGCGCACCAGCCAGGGCGTCCAGCCGCTCAGCCAGTGTTCCGGCGTCGGCCGCACACACCGTGGCGTGACCCACCTTGCGACCCGGGCGCGCCTGCTTGCCGTAGTCGTGCCAATGCGCGCCGGGAATCTTGAGTGCGGCGTCCCGCTCGGGCAGGTCTCCCACCCAATTGAGCATCGCCGACAACCCGCGCGCCCCGGTATCACCCAGCGGCAGGCCAAGCACGGCACGCACATGATTCTCGAACTGGCTGGTGTGGGCGCCCTCGATGGTCCAGTGACCGGAGTTGTGCACCCGCGGCGCCATCTCGTTGCCCAGCAACTCGCCATCCTTGACGAACAGCTCCAACGCAAACACGCCGACATAATCCAGCCGCTCGGCCAGCGTGCGCGCCAGCTCGGTGGCGCGCTGCTGCAGTTCGCCCAGGTGTGGCGCGGGTGCGAGGCTCATCGACAGCACCCCGTCGACATGCCAGTTGCGGGTCAGCGGCCAGGTACGGAAATCACCATCACGCCCACGCACGGCGATCACCGACAGCTCGCGTTCGAATGGCACGAAGGCCTCCAGGATCAGGCCGTGCTGCGACGCCTGCGCGCCAAGTGCCGCCCACGCCGCATCGGCATCGGCCAGCTTGTGCAGGCGGAACTGGCCCTTGCCGTCATAGCCGAACCGGCGCGTCTTCAGGATCGCCGGCGCGCCGACCGCCGCCAGCGCCTGGTCCAGTTCTTCACGGGTATCCACCGTCATGAAGTCCGGTGTCGACAGGCCGCATTCGCGGAACAGGGTCTTTTCGGCCAGCCGATCCTGCGCCACCGCCAGCGCCCGCGGTACGGGGCAGACTGCCACGCGCTCGGTCAGCCAGCGCGCAGTTTCAGCTGGCACGTTCTCGAAATCGAAGGTGACCACGTCGACTTGCGCAGCAAAGGCCTCCAGCGCCGCGTAATCGGTCCAGTCGGCCACCACCAGCGGAGCGACCTGGCCGGCGCAGGCATCAGCCGAACCATCCACCACCAGTGACTTGGCGCCGAGCGGCGCAGCAGCCAGCGCCAGCATGCGGGCCAGTTGCCCACCACCGAGAATGCCCACCACGGGTTGATGCTGCCCACTCATGCGCGAGGATCCGGTTGTTCGAGCACGGCCTTGGTCTGACGCGACCGCCAATCGTCCAGCGCGCGAGACAAATCCGGGTCATGCAGGGCCAGCACCGCGACGGCCAGCAAACCGGCATTCACCGCGCCGGCCCGTCCGATCGCCAGCGTGCCCACCGGAATGCCCGCCGGCATCTGGGCAATCGACAACAACGAATCCATCCCGTTGAGTGCCTTCGACTGGACCGGCACGCCGAA
The DNA here is from genome assembly GCF_055809185.1 of Rhodanobacter sp. G2-10. Classification (NCBI taxonomy): domain Bacteria; kingdom Pseudomonadati; phylum Pseudomonadota; class Gammaproteobacteria; order Lysobacterales; family Rhodanobacteraceae; genus Rhodanobacter; species Rhodanobacter sp. G2-10. Next base: position 2,545,196 of record NZ_CM147900.1, read on the forward strand.
CACCGGCAGCCGCGTCTTGGCAGCCAGCATGCCGGGCAGATGAGCGGCACCACCGGCACCGGCGATGATCACCTGGATGCCCCGTTCCGGCGCCTGCTCGGCATAGCTGAAAAGAAGGTCCGGCGTGCGATGCGCGGAGACCACGCGCACCTCGTGCGCCACGCCCAACTCGGTCAGTACCTCGGCCGCGTGCTGCATGGTTTCCCAATCCGAACGCGAACCCATCACCACGCCCACGCGCGGCGGCTTGGATGCTGTTGTCATGGCCGGAACGCCCAAAAACGGCTATTGTACGGGCTTTCCCGACCAGACACACCCGAACCCAGGCGACCATGGACAAGCGTCTTCTCGAAATCCTGTGCTGCCCGGTCAGCAAGATGCCGATACGGCCGCTGCTGCGTTCGCAGTTGGATGCACTGAACCAGGCCATCGCCGCCGGCAAGGTCGAGACGGTCGCCGGCGTGCCGGTGCGCGAGCACCTCGCCGACGCCCTCATCACCACCGACGACAAGGTGATTTACCGGATCGAGGACGGCATTCCGGTCATGCTGCCCGAAGAAGGTATCGGCACCTTGCAGTTGTCGGAGTTTCCGATGGCCTGAATGCTGGCGACGCGCGACCAGCAGGATGTCATCGAGAGACCCGCTTCGATCCAGGTGGCAAGACCCTGTCACCACGCCTCAATCGGACCCCTGCGGAAAGCGAGGCGCGGGGAACGGGCTGATGAAACCTTGACCACGTCACATTCCGGACTCCGATGTTGGATCACGGGATTGACGGGCATGGCGCAAGACCGCAATTTGGCTTATCGTCGGTTCCTGCGCCATTTTTCTTGGCCCGGCTAAGCGCGCGCGGAGCACCTATGACGGGGATGTGGCGATGAACGAAGCCAGCGAGCCTACCAAAGTTGTCAACTTGAGCCAGCGCATGGATCCGTCCAGCGAGCGTGTTGGCGAGTTGCTCAGTGCGGTCCGCCGCATCGCCGGCAAGAGACTCCTGCAGTGGGTCGGCAATGCCTTCGAGCAAGTTGATGACGCGCTTTTTGACCTGGCGGAAAAGGCCGAAAACAACGCGGCCCAGATGCATTATTTCGATGGCATGCGGGAGGTCCGCAAACAGCGCCCCGGCATCGAACGGAATTTTCTCGGCACCATCGCCCGCAATCTGAGCAATCTGGCACACCCTTCGAATTCCAAGACCGGGCCAACCGAGCAGCCTTCGATAGGTTCGGCGGAATTGAGCCTGGTGGCGGAAAGCGAGCTGGAGGAATCGCTGGCCATCACCAGCATGATCAGCAAGAACGAAGCGCGCCTGGCGCGGGATCTGTTCGCGGTCAACCAGCGGCTGTCCGTGATCTGTGGCGGCCACAAGATCGACGAAACCAACAACCCGGTGGCCCCCGCCATCCTGTCCCAGGCGTTCCGCCAGGCGCTGCAGGAGCTCACCGCCGACATGCGGGTCAAGCTGATCATCTACAAACTGTTTGATCGCTACGTGCTGTCGTTGCTGGAAGAGCTCTACCAGGAAATCAACAACGAACTGGTTCGCGCCGGCGTCCTGCCGCAATTGCGGCATCAGGTTGCGCGCGGTGGCCAGAAAATGCCGGCTCGCGCATCGGGTGCGGCAGGCTCCGGTCCCGATGGATCAACCGTTGGCGACGAGAACGGAGAGATTCCCGACGATCTGCTGCATACCCTGCATGCGCTGTTCAGTGCGCGCCGCGGTCACGCTGGCGGCGGCATCGGCCGTGAAGCTGGCGCACACGCCACAGCAAGCGGCCCGCTGCCATCAGCCAACGAACTGCTTGGTGCGCTCAGCGTGCTGCAAAGCCAGATCGTCAGCGCCGGTCCGCTGTCCTACGACGACGTGGGCGATGCCGCCGCGCTGAGCCGCGAAGTCATGCAGCTCAAGGCGCAACTGCTTACCCAGATCGGCGCCCTGCGCGGCGAACGTCCCAGCCATGTTGCCAGCATGGACGAGGACACCATCGACCTCGTCGGCATGCTGTTCGAGTTCATCCTGGAAGACCGCAACCTGCCGGCTGCGATGCAGGTGATGCTGGCACGGCTGCAGATCCCCTACCTGAAGGCCGCCATCCTCGACCGCAAGCTGTTCGCACACCGTCAGCATCCTGCACGGCGCTTGCTGGACTGCCTGGCGGAACAGGCGAAGGGCTGGTCCGAGGAATCGGACCGTGACCATCGCCTGCATGAAAAAGTGAAGTCGATCGTCGACCAGTTGCTGCACGACTTCGACGACGACATGAGCATCTTCGAGCGCCTGCTGACCGACCTGCAGCAATTCCAGGAGGTCAACAAGCGTCGCTCCGAGTTGGCCGAGCAGCGCGTGGCCGAATCCACCCGCGGTCGCGAGAAGCTCGATCAGGCCCGCCGCCGTGCGGCGCGCGAGATCCTGGACCGCATTGGCACGCAGAAATTGCCGCCGCTGGTGCATGGCGTGCTCGCCCGCGCCTGGGCCAACCACCTGGTGCTGACGTTGTTGCGCCAGGGTGACGACTCGCCCGAGTTCAAGAGCGGGCTGCGTTTCATCGACGAGTTCATCGCCAGCACCCATCCGGCCAACGACACCACCAGCCGACAGACCCTGCGTTCGATGCTCCCGGGCATCGAGCGCGCCCTGCGGCTGGGTTTGGCCAATGTCGCTTTCCAGGAGCAGGACGTCGAAAAGCTGCTGGGGCAGTTGCGCGCCTACTACCGTCAGCAACTTGGCGAAGCACCCCAACAGGGCGCGCCGGACGCTGCCGCCATGGGCGAAGAAGACACGGCGATGCTGGCAATTCCCGACAATATCCAGCCTGTGATCGATCAGCAGGCCGAACCCGAAGACATCCTTGATGCCGAGGAACTGGTCGAAGTGCCGCCGGACAGTCCCGAATGGCATCAGGTGCAGGCACTGCAGCCCGGGAACTGGCTCGAGTTCACGCTCGAGGACGAACCTCCTGCCCGGGCCAAGTTGTCCTGGATCAGCCCGATGAGTGGTCGCTACCTGTTCGTCAATCGGCGCGGCCTGAAGGTGGCGGATTACGCACCGCGTGAACTGGCCGCGCTGTTCAGCGACGGTCACGCCCGCGTGCTGGCAGCCAACGCCTTGTTCGACCGTGCCATGACCGCGATCGTGGGCAAGCTGAGCCAGACCGAGGACGCCCCCGAACCCTCGACGGACGCCACATGACGCAAGCAGATTTGTTCGGGCAACCTGATGCAGAACAGGTTGCCGCCGATGTCGAGCGTGCGTTGGAGGAAGACCTGGGAAGCGGCGATGCCACCGGTGGCTTGTTGCCGGTCGAGGCACAAGCGCAGGCCCGGCTGACCTGTCGCGATGCCGCGGTGATCGCTGGCAGCGCGTGGTTCGATGCGTGCTTCCGGCGGTTCGATCCTTCCGTGCGGATCGACTGGCGGGTTCGGGATGGCGATCGCGTCGCTCCCGGCAGCCTGATCTGCAGCCTCTCCGGGCAAGCACGCTCGCTGGTCAGTGCGGAGCGGTCGGCGTTGAATTTTCTGCAACTGCTCTCGGCCACCGCCACCATCACCGCCGACTACGTCGCCGCAGTGGCCGGCAGTGGCGTGCGTGTGCTGGACACACGCAAGACCGTGCCCGGCCTGCGCGTGGCGCAGAAATATGCCGTACGTTGTGGCGGCGGTCACAACCAGCGCATGGGCCTTTACGACGCGATCCTGATCAAGGAAAACCACATCATCGCGGCGGGCGGCATTGCCGCCGCGGTAGCCGCAGCGCGGGAGCTTCACCCCGAGCTGCCGCTGGAGGTGGAGGTGGAAAACCTCGACGAACTCGAGCAGGCGCTGCGTGCCGGCGCCGACCGGATCATGCTGGACAATTTCGAACTGGCCGACATGCGCGAAGCAGTGAAGCGCACGGGCGGACGGGTCCCGCTGGAGGTATCCGGCAATGTCGATCTGCAGACGATCGGCGAATTTGCCAGTACCGGCGTCGACTTCATCTCGGTTGGCGCACTGACCAAGCATGTACGCGCCATCGACCTGTCCTTGCGCCTGCAACTGCACTGAGCCGCCACCAACTCGCGCAGCTGCCGCAAGCGGACGGAGCGTATAGCGCGAGCGGCGCCTTGCGCCGGGACACCCCCGCCCACACACTGGGGACATGTCCGACTTGTCCAACCTTCTGCTTTTGCTGGTGCTTGGCGCCACGGTCGGGCTTTGGCTGAAGCTCAGCGTGGCGCGTGAGCGCGCGGTGCGCGAGGCGCGACGACAATGCCAGCTGCACAATTTGCAGTTGCTCGACGAAACTGTTGGTTTGCATGCCCTGCGCCTGCGCCGCGTCAACGGCCTGCGTCGGGTCGAGCGTTGCTACGGCTTCGAGGTGAGCATCGAGGGGCATGACCGGGCCCCGGGCCGGCTGTGGATGATCGGAAGCTCGCTCACCAGCGTGAGCTTGCCCAGCATCGAAGCGCTGCCACCGGGAGACAACGGCGCCGCGACTGGTCCGGGCAAAGTCGTTGCCTTGCGCCCACGGCAAGGGAATCGGCTGCACTGACGACGCCCAACCGTCGCGGCAACAACAGGTGATTACTTCACCACGCGCAAATGCGGCGCACCGCGCTTGGGCTTGTCGGAACCTTCGCTGTCGCCGGCGGAAGGCTCGTCCGGTGGCGAATCGGACGGCGGCGGACTGTCGCTCCCTTCACCGTCGGCCGGGAACATCATGCCCTGCCCGTTCTCCTGGGCGTACAGCGCAAGCACCGCCTGCACCGGGATCTGAATGGCCTGACTGACGCCGGAAAACCTCGCCTGGAAGCTGATCCAGTCATTGCCGAGATCGAGATTGACCACGGCACGGGTGGCCAGATTGAGGACGACCTGCCCATTCTGGATGACCTGCGGCGGAACCCGCACGCCAGGCGCGCCAGCGTCCACCAGGATATAGGGCGTCAACTGGTTGTCGCTGATCCAGTCGTAGATCGCCCGCAGCAGGTACGGGCGATTGGAGCTCATCGGGACGTCGTCACGCTTGTTCATGGACCTGCCGCATCGCCTTTTCCTCGTCAGTCATACTGCGCGAAAAACCCTGACTATGGAACAGGCGCTCGCCGTAGTCGATGATCGGCTTGCCTTCGCGACCCAGATCCACCTGCAACCAGGGCAGTCGCCAGATCACCGGTGCCACCAGGCAATCGACCAGGCTCATCTCGGGGTTGAGGAAGAACTTCGACGCCTTGAACAGCGGTACGCTCGACAGCAATTGCTCGCGCAGCCGCTTGCGGGCACCATCCGCCGCCCGACCACCTGCGCGTATCGTGTCAACCTCGCTGACCCAGTCCTTTTCCACCCTCACCGCCGCCACCCGCAGCCGCGCGCGCGATTGCGGATCGATCGGCATCAGCGGCGGATGCGGATAGCGTTCATCGATGTATTCGCACACCACCGCCGTGTCGAACAGGGTCAGGTCCCGATCAATCAGGGTCGGCGTGCTGGCGTAGCGATTCAGGTCGATCAGATCCTGTGGCGGCTTGGCCGGATCCACCAGCACGCGCTCGTAACTGACCCCCTTGGCGGCCAGAACCAGCCGTGCGCGATGACACTGGATGTCACCTGCCGTCGTGTACAGCGTCAATGCGTTACGCAAGCGGGGGCTTTGAACCATGCGTGATTCCCCATCGTTGATACGGACGCGGCGACCCGTGGGTCGCCGCGTCCGTGAGTGCCATCGGGCTCAGTGGACGTCCTTCCAGTATTCCTTCTTGAGCAGGGCAAACAGGAAGGTCAGCAAGGCCAGGAAGAGAATGACCCATATGCCGTAATGATGTCGCTGCAGGGCTGCCGGTTCGGAGACGTACTGCAGGAAGCTGGTCAGGTCACGCGTTGCCTGCTGGTACTGCGCCGGGGTCATCTTGCCCGGCTGCGACAACACCAGCTTCTGGACCGTGGCGCTGCCGCCGTCCTCCGCCGGATTCATCACGGCGGTCTGCATCCCTTGCAGTTCCCACAACGGGAACGGCATCGCGGCATTCGGCAAGGCCGTGTTGTTCCAGCCGATCGGACTGTGCGGATCGAGGTAGAAGGAGTTGAGATAGGTATAGACCCAGTCGGCACCCTTCGCATCCACTTCCAGCGAGAGGTCGGGCGGGTCCTTGCCGAACCAGGTCTTGGCCAGATCCGCAGGCATGTGCGAAATCACCGGATCCTGAAATTTGCCACCGGTGAAGTTGAGGTTCTGCATGACCTCGTTCTCGGTCAGGCCAAGATCGTCGGCCATGCGCGAGTAGCGCATGTACTTCAACGAGTGGCAACCGACGCAATAGTTGAAGAACAACCTTGCGCCACGTTGCAGCGAAGCCTGGTCGCGCACATCGGCGCCGGACTTCATCAGCGGGACCTTGCCACCTTCGGCATGCGCCGGCAGATTGCCGACCAGCAGGCCGAACGCCAGTGCGATGCCCGAAAGGAGATACTTCATCGTGGTCTGCGGCTTAGTCATGCGTGGTCACCCGATCCGGAACCGGCTTGGTCTTCTCCCAGCCGAAATAGGTATAAGCCCAGAGGAAGGCAAAGAAACCGAAGTACAGCAGCGTCATGAGCCGGCCGAACAGGTTCTCCCAGAACGTCATGTCGACGTTGCCGAACCATGCCGGAATGACCTCGGCGGTAATTCCCGCGCCCACTGAACCAAGACCAAGGAAGGAAAGCACGAAGATGCCCAGCGCCACCTTGTAGCCAGTGCCGCGATAGCGGATCGATTTGACCTCGCCGCGGTCCAGCCACGGCATCGCGAACAGCACGGCAATCGCGCTGAACATCGCGATCACACCCCACACCGCGCTGCCAAGGAAGGACGGGATCATTCGCACGATCGCGTAGAACGGCGTGAAATACCACACCGGCTTGATCTCGGCGGGCGTCAGCAGGTTGTTGGCCGGAATGGCGTTGTCATGTTCCAGGAACCAGCCACCCAGGGTTGGCGCGAAGAAGATGATGAACGCCGCGATCAGCAGGAAAAAGCCCACGCCAACCAGGTCCTTCACCGTGTAGTACGGGTGGAACGGAATGCCGTCAGCGGGCTTCAACGCATCCCAGCGGTTGCCCTTGGGACCCTTCTTGATTTCCACGCCATCGGGGTTGTTCGAGCCTACCTCGTGCAGTGCTGCGATGTGCAGCACCACCAGCAGCAGCAAGACCAGCGGCAACGCGATCACGTGCAGGGCGAAGAAGCGGTTCAGCGTGGCATCGCCAGGCAGGAAGTCGCCCATGATCCAGTCCACCAGCGAGCTGCCGATGTAGGGGATGGTGCCGAACAGGGAGATGATCACCTTGGCGCCCCAGAACGACATGTTGCCCCACGGCAGCACATAGCCCATGAAGGCCTCGGCCATCAGCACCAGGAAGATCAGCATGCCGAGCAGCCACACCAGCTCGCGCGGCTTCTTGTACGAGCCGTACATGATGCCGCGGAACATGTGCAGGAACACCACCACGAAGAACAAGGAGGCGCCGGTCGAGTGCATGTAGCGGATCAGCCAGCCCCACTCCACGTCACGCATGATGTACTGCACCGAGTCGAAGGCTCCCGCCGCGCTCGGGTTGTAGTTCATGGTGAGGAAGATGCCGGTGACGATCTGGTTGACCAGCACCAGGATCGCCAGCGAGCCGAAGTAATACCAGAGGTTGAAGTTCTTCGGCGCGTAGTACTCGGTCATGTGCGCCCGATACATCGGCATCATGCCCGGCGCACGCTCGTTGACCCATGCGCCGATGTTGCTGAATACGTTGGCCATCAGCCAGCCTCCTTCGGATCCACGCCAATCTGCACGGTCGTGTCGTCCACAAAGTGATACGGCGGGATCTGCATGTTCTTCGGCGCCGGCATGTTCTTGTAGACGCGGCCGGCAATGTCGTAATGCGAATGATGGCAGGGGCAGTAGTAGCCGCCTTTCCAGTTCGGATCAAACGGCTCCGGCTTGATCTCGCCATAGAAATCCGGCACGCAGCCCAGATGCGTGCAAATGCCGATCATCACCAGCCACTCGGGCTTGATCGAACGCGTTTCGTTCTGCGCGTACTTGGGCTGCTGGTCGACTTCCGACTTGGGATCGACCAGCAGGGAATCCACCTTCGGCAATTGCGCCAGCTGCTTCGGCGTGCGGTTGACGATGAAGATCGGCAAGCTGCGCCAGGCCACAATCAGCTGCTGGCCCTTCTCGACCTTTTTCAGCGACTGGGTAACCGGAGCGCCAGCGGCCTTGGCCCGCGCGCTGGGTTCCCATGACTTGATGAAAGGCACAGCTGCCGAGACGATTCCGATACCACCAACCACCGCAGTGGTTGCTGTCAGGAAACGGCGGCGGCCGTGATCGACGACTTCGTTCGCCATCAGGCTCTCCGATACATGCAAGTGTCATCCCAGGGTGGGGTTTGGGGCCCCGAAAAATCGCGTTAGTGTAGCGTCAGGGGCGGCCTCGTACAATAAACCGGATACGCGACGGGTCCGCCCGACACCTTTTGACTCTGCTTGCCGGAAGACCCCATCTCGACATGAAACATGCCGCCGGCACACTGCTTTTCATCGCTCGCTTCGTCATTTTGGGCCTGGCGCTGGCTTTCGTCGTCGGCCTGCTCTGGCCGGGCAGCGGCGAGCGGTTGCGCATGAGATTCGGACTGGCTCCCGCGCAAGCTCCGGCAACCAGCATAAGCCATGTCAGCTCCGGCCCGACCTCGTATGCCGACGCGGTAGCCGCGGCAGCACCGTCAGTGGTGAATATCTACGCCAACAAGATCGTCACCGAACAAGCCCTGCGCATGTACGACAACCCCGTGCTGCAGCAGTTGTTTGGCGGCCAGCCCACCACCTATCAACACCGTGAGCAGACCCTGGGTTCCGGCGTGATCGTCAGCGCCCGCGGGCAGGACTATGTGCTGACCAACAACCACGTGATCGCCAACGCGCAGGACATCCAGGTGCTGTTGTACGACGGCCGCATCGCCAAGGCCAGCCTGGTCGGCTCCGACCAGGAAACCGACCTGGCCGTGCTGAAAATCGACGCCAGCAACCTGCCGGTGATTCACATGGCCGACCCGAAACAGTTGCGCCCCGGCGACGTGGTGTTGGCGATCGGCAATCCGTTCGGACTCAATCAGACCGTCACCATGGGCATCGTCAGCGCCATCGGACGCCAGCTGAACAGCTCCAGCGCGGAGGACTTCATCCAGACCGACGCCGCCATCAACCTGGGTAATTCCGGTGGCGCGCTGGTCAATACCCAGGGCCAACTGGTCGGTATCAATACGTTGTTGATCGGCAAGGGCCAGGCCGCCAATGCCGAAGGTATCGGTTTCGCCATTCCGGTGGCGACCGCGACCAAGGTGCTGGACCAGCTGATCACCAGTGGCCATGTGGTGCGCGGCTGGATCGGTGCCGACTACGCGTTTGTGCCGGTAGCCGCCAACAGCGGCTTGCCAGCAGCGGCACGTGGCGTCCAGGTCACTGCGGTCTATCCGGGCGGACCTGCGGCGCAGGCTGGACTCAGGCCACGCGATATCCTGCTGCGCATTGGCCAGCACGATATCCTGGACCCGGCCGACCTGCGTCGGCGCGAGGCTGCGCTGAAGCCCGGCAGTCAGGTGAAGGTCTCCGGACTGCGCAACGGCAGCCCGTTTCAGGTCGAAATAACCCTGGCGCAGCGGCCGGCGATGCGCGGCAACGCCACGCTGGAGCAGTAGCCACGGTCGCTGCCGCGGAAACACGGCCGCCATGTGCCGAACAACACGGAACCCGCGCTCAACCAGATCCGCGTGACGCCAGAGGTGGATGGATCGCCTCACCGTAACGTTTGCGCAGGGTCTCCACCCGCTCCACGTAAACCCGGGTTTCGGCGTAGGGCGGCACGCCCTGGTAGCGCTGCACCGCCCCCGGGCCGGCGTTGTAGGCGGCTGCAGCCAGACGCTCGTTGCCGTGAAAATCATGCAGCAGCAGGCTCAGGTAGCGGGCGCCACCACGGATGTTCTGGTCGGAATTGAACGCATCCAGCACGCCCATGTCGCTGGCCGTGCCCGGCATCAACTGCATCAGCCCCTGCGCACCCTTGATCGAGAGCGCCCGCGGATTGAACGCGCTCTCGGCGTGAATGATGGCGCGCAGGAAGGCCTCGTCGACGCCGTACTCGATGCTGGCGGCGCGAATCGTGTCGGCATAGGCATCGAGATTCAACGCCACGCTGTTCCAGCGGATCGTCGAGTGCAGATTGCAGGCGACGCAGGTCGAGATGTAGCTGAACAGCATGGTCACCGCCCGCCCCTTGCCGCCGGCCGGCCGGACGTTGGTGTATTCCACGCTGCCGTCGCTGCGCACGACGCGATAGACCGCTCCGCGCAGTACCCGATTGTCGGAGGCGCTCGCCACTGCCGGTGCAGCCAATGTCGTGTCGGCTTGCGATTCGCGATAGCGCCACTGACCCGGCGTACCCGCCGCAGCCGCAGCCAACGGCAGCTTGGCGGTGGTCGCCGCCGAGCCGCTCACGGACGCGAGCGACTCGCGCTGCACCCGGGCGCCACCCACGGCCTGCCCGGTGGTGACGACACTCCCGCGAACACCATCGATCGACACCGCCCGCGCACCGTCGGCAAACAGGCTGCGTCCGGTGGTGGTGACGGCGCCGGTCACGCCACTCAATGAGGTGCGCGCACGTGGTGGCGCCTGGCGCCGCGGCTTTTGCACCCTGGGTTCCGCATAGCTGCGGATCGGATGGCAACCGCGGTAGCCGGCACGGCTGCTGCTGTACACCGTTTCGCCACTGTTGCCGGTGCACTGGTAGAGCGTACCGGCCAGCGCCGCGTCGCCATACAGACAGGCAGCCAGCAGCGCGACCCCGGCAAGGATCGAACGTAACGGGAAGCAACGGGCCGACCGATCGACGCTTCCCCCGTAGCTGGCGGCACCGGACATGGGCGCAGTGTGCCGCCATGCGCCGCCGACGCCAAGTGCGTAGTTCTCATTCCATGGTCCTGCAGGGCGGGCACTGCGCGCCGCTCTGGTTCAACCCTCCGTCGTCGCGAAGCCGAGATTCGCGCCGGCACCGGCCACCGTGCACCCAAGTGCTTGATCTGGCAGGTGCACCGCCACAAGGGTAAACTGCGCGGTTCAGCGGATTTCCGCTTCTGATCCACGAACCACGGTGTCCATCCGATGAGCGGCAAACTCTTCATCAAGACCCACGGCTGCCAGATGAACGAGTACGACTCGGCCAAGATGGCCGACGTGCTGCGCGAGTCGCACGGCATGGAACTGACCCAGGACGAGTCCGAGGCGGACGTGATCCTGATCAACACCTGCTCGATCCGCGAGAAGGCGCAGGAAAAGGTATTCAGCCAGCTCGGCCGATGGAAACAGCACAAGCGCGACGGCAAGCCGGTGTTGATCGGGGTGGGTGGGTGCGTGGCGTCGCAGGAGGGCGAGGCCATCGTCAAGCGCGCGCCCTATGTCGACCTCGTGTTCGGCCCGCAGACCCTGCATCGTTTGCCCGAGCTGATCGAAAAGCAGCGCAGCAGCGGCCTGCCCCAGGTCGACATCAGCTTCCCCGAGATCGAGAAGTTCGACTGCCTGCCCGAGCCGCGTGCGGAAGGTCCGACCGCCTTTGTCTCGATCATGGAAGGCTGTTCGAAATACTGCAGCTACTGTGTGGTGCCGTACACCCGTGGCGAGGAGATCAGTCGTCCGTTCGACGACGTGCTGGTGGAAGTGGCCCAGCTTGCCGCGCAGGGCGTGCGCGAAGTGAACCTGCTCGGCCAGAACGTCAACGCGTATCGCGGCCCCATGCACGACGGCGGCCTGGCCGACCTGGCCGTGTTGATCCACGCCATCGCGCAGATCGACGGGATTGGCCGCATCCGCTTCACCACCTCGCATCCGCTGGAATTTTCCGACTCGCTGATCGAGGCCTACGCCAACGTGCCGCAGTTGGCCAATTACCTGCACCTGCCTGTGCAGGCCGGTTCGGACCGCATCCTCAGCGCGATGAAGCGCGGTTACACGGCGCTCGAATTCAAGCAGAAGATCCGCAAGCTGCGCGCGGTGCGCCCGGACATCTGCATCTCGTCCGATTTCATCGTCGGCTTCCCGGGCGAAACCGAGGAAGACTTCGGCAAGACCATGAAGCTGATCGAGGATATCGGCTTCGACCAGAGCTTCTCCTTCATCTTTTCCGCCCGCCCCGGCACCCCGGCGGCAAACCTGGCCGACGACACCCCGGCGACGGAAAAGCACGAGCGGCTGATGCGCCTGCAGGCGGCCATCAACGCCAACGCCCGCAAGATCAGCCAGGCCATGATCGGCAGCGTGCAACGCGTGCTGGTGGAAAAGCCCAGCACCCGCGACCCCAGCGAGCTCACCGGCCGTACCGAGAACATGCGCTTCGTGAACTTCCCGGGCAATCCCCGCCTGATCGGCCAGTTCATCGACGTGGAAATCACCGAGGCCATGGCCAACTCGTTGCGTGGGCGGGTGAAAGTCGCCGACGACGTGGCGGCCTGAGATCTCTGTTTCTGCAGGCATGCACCGGCAAACCACCGCAATCCAGAGGCCCCATGACCAACGGCATCAACCAGCGCGATTTCGCGCTCGACCCGGAAGACAACGCGCGGCTGGCCAACCTGTGCGGACCGTTCGACGAACACCTGCGCCAGGTGGAGTTGCGGCTGGGCGTGGAGATCAACCACCGCGGCAGCATCTTCCAGGTGATCGGTGACGATGCCCCGGCCAAGGCCACCGAAAAGGTACTCCGCGCGCTCTACGCCAGTACCGCAGACGAAGCGTTGACTGGCCCCAAGGTCAACCTGCACCTGGCGGAATCCGGCATTGATGAGCTCGTTGCCGACACCGAAGGCACGCAGGAAGTCGTGATCAAGGTCAAACGCGGCGTGATCAAGGGCCGCGGACCGAATCAGGCGCGCTACCTGCATGCCATCGCCACCCACGACATCAACTTCGGCGTGGGCCCGGCCGGTACCGGCAAGACCTATCTCGCCGTGGCCAGTGCGGTGGAAGCGCTGGAGGCGAACCGGGTGCAGCGCTTGATCCTGGTGCGCCCGGCCGTCGAGGCCGGCGAAAAGCTGGGCTTCCTGCCCGGCGATCTCAGCCAGAAGGTCGACCCCTACCTGCGCCCGCTGTATGACGCACTTTACGAAATGCTCGGCTTCGAGAAGGTTGCCAAGCTGATCGAGCGCAACGTGATCGAGATCGCCCCGCTGGCCTACATGCGCGGACGCACGCTCAACGACTCCTACGTGATCCTCGACGAAGCGCAGAACACCACGGTCGAGCAGATGAAGATGTTCCTCACCCGCATCGGCTTCGGTACCGTGGCGGTAATCACCGGCGACGTCACCCAGGTCGACCTGCCGCGCCAGACCCGCTCGGGCCTGCGCCAGGCGATCGAGGTGTTGCGCGGCGTCAACGGCATCAGCTTCACCTTCTTCAGCTCGCGCGACGTGGTGCGTCATCCGCTGGTGGCGAAAATCGTGCGTGCCTACGAATCGTTCGAGCAGTCGGACGAAGACAGGCAATGAGCGGGCAATCCGTCACCGTACATGTCGGGTATGCCGTGCCGCGCGCCGGCCTGCCCGCGTCCACCAGCTTTCGCCGCTGGGTCGAGGCGGCGCTGCGGGGCGCGAAACGGCGCAAGCCGGCCGAGCTGTCGCTCCGCATCGTCGGCACCGATGAAGGACGCGCGCTGAACCGCGACTATCGCGGCAAGGATTACGCCACCAACGTGCTCTCCTTCCCGGCCGAACTGCCGCCGGGGGTGATGCTGCCGCTGATCGGCGACCTGGCCATCTGCGCCCCGGTGGTTCGGCGCGAGGCTGCCGAGCAGGGCAAGGCTGCGCGTGACCACTGGGCCCACCTGACCATCCACGGCGTGCTCCACCTGCTGGGGCACGATCACATCGAAGATCGCGAAGCCGAGGCGATGGAAGCGCTGGAAACACGCATTCTCGCCGACCTGGGCATCGCCAATCCCTACGCCTGAGACGGCTGCAGATCAGCCACGGCACCTGAACGGCTGCCCTGAAGCACGGCTATTTTTCCGCTAGAATCGGCTTTCCGCCTGTTTTCCGGCTGAATCGCAAAGAGTGATGAACGACGACCCTGGCAGTACCAGCGGCCCGGTCCACCGTACCTGGTGGGATCGACTGGGCCACCTGTTTTCCGGCGAGCCGCGCAACCGCAACGAGTTGCTTGATGAGCTGCGCGCAGCACAGACCAACGGCTTGCTGTCCGCCGACACGCTCACCATGGTCGAGGGTGCGATCAAGGTCACCGAACTCGACGTCGACGACGTGATGGTGCCGCGCGCCCAGATCGTGATGCTCCCCATCGACGCAACGCTTTCCGACCTGCTGTCCGTGGTGGTCGAATCCGGCCATTCACGTTTCCCCGTGCATGGCGAGGACAAGGACGAGATCCTCGGCATCCTGCTGGCCAAGGACCTGCTCAAGTATTTCGGTGCGGCCGAGCATTTCGACATCCGTTCGATCCTGCGCCCGGCGGTACTTATCCCCGAGTCGATGCGGCTGAATGTGCTGCTGGAGGAATTCCGGCTGTCGCGCAACCACATGGCGCTGGTGGTCAACGAATACGGTGGCGTGGCCGGCCTGGTCACGATCGAGGACGTGCTCGAGGAAATCGTCGGCGAGATCGACGACGAGCATGATGACGACGACGAGCCCGAACTGATGCACCAGCAACCCGGCGGCGACTGGCTGGTCAGCGCGCTGACACCGATCGAGGATTTCAACGAGAACACCGGCGCGGTGTTCTCCGACGAGGAGTACGACACCGTGGGCGGCATGGTCACCTCCGAGTTCGGCCATCTGCCGGAAGTGGGTGAGGAGACCATGATCGGCGACTACCTGTTCCACGTCACCGAAGCGGATGACCGGCGCGTGCAGCAGTTCCGCGTGGCACGGCAATCCGATGTGCAGGACGCATGAAACCCTTCTTGTGCATGCTCGCACTGCTGGTGGCTGCGCTCCTTGCTTCGCCCGTACCTGCCCGTGCCGGAGTGGCTGACGCGCCCGGAGCGGACCTTGAGGTTTCGCTGGTCACCTATGGTCCTGGCGAAACATATTGGGAGCGATTCGGCCATGACGCGATCGAGCTGCGCGACCGCGTGTCTGGCGAAGCCGTCAACTTCAACTACGGCGTCTTCGATTTCGCCGAGAAGAACTTCCTGCTGAATTTCGCCCGCGGCCACATGCACTACATGATGGACGCCGAGCCGACCGACGAGGAAGTGTCCTACTACGTGGGCGTGGGCCGATCGGTGACGCGCCAGCGGCTGGCGCTCAGCGCCGACCAGGCCGCCGACTTGCGCGACGACCTGCTGTGGAACCTTCGCCCGGCGAACGCCGGCTACAACTACGATTATTTCGACGACAACTGTGCCACCCGGGTGCGCGACGCACTCGACAAGGCCCTGGGTGGCGCGCTGAAGCAGCAACTCACCGCGCGACCGGGTGGCATGACGTTCCGCCAGCAAACCGACCGCCTGATGAGCGCGCAGCCCTGGTTGATGGTGCTGCTCGACCTGGGACTGGGCCCCTACGCCGATCGGCCACTCAATGCCTGGCAGGAGAGTTTCCTGCCCCGCGTGCTGCAGGAGCAGGTGCGCGAAGTCCGCATTGCGGCACCGGGCATGGCGCCGCAGGCACTCGTCCAGAGCGAGAAGCTGCTCTCCCCCAACCGGCTCGACGTGCCGCCCGCATCGCCGCCGGACCTGCGCCTGCCACTGGGCGCGGCTGGCCTGGCCCTGGGCGTGCTGATCGTGCTGTGCCGGCGCGGCTGGCCCACCGGTTATGCCGTGCTCGGCACGATTTATCTGGTAGCGGCCGGACTGGTCGGCCTGTTCCTGCTGGGCCTGTGGACCTTGACCAGCCATCACGCGGCCTGGGCCAACGCGAATTTGCTGCTGTTCAATCCGCTGGCCTTCCTGCTGCTGCCCACGCTGTGGCGATCACGCCGCGGATTCGCCGCGTCACGCTTCATCGACGGGGTGATCGCCGTGCAACTGCTCGCCGCGGTCGCCGCCGTGGCGTTGCACCTGCTGCCCGGTACTGTGCAGCAAAACCAGCCGTGGCTGCTGTTCGCACTGCCTTGCTGGCTGGCATTGGCGTGGAGCCTGCGCCGCAATCACTGATTCCGCGTTGCGCACACGGCGCGACTCCCGAAACTCGTCATATCCGCTTTCGCCAGCGTGAATGCGTTGCCCCTTCTCCCGCGGCACGGCATCATGCGGGCATGAACCTGATTCCACCACCCGCCGACCCGCCCACCAGCGACGAGCCCATGGTGGTCAACTGCATCGCCTATCACCGTGACGGCAAGCGGGTGGGCGAGATTACCCTCGACGGGATCAGCGACGTATTGGAGGATCCCGACACTTTTGTCTGGGTCGGCCTTCACGAACCGGACGAGCCGCTGCTGGAAAAACTGCAGGAGGAATTCGGCCTGCACGACCTGGCCATCGAGGACGCGCACAATGCGCACCAGCGCACCAAGATCGAGAGCTACGGCGACTCGCTGTTCCTGGTGGTACAGACGGCCCAGCTGATCAATGGCGAGCTGGAATTCGGCGAAACCCACATCTTTCTCGGCCCGCGGTACCTGGTCACCATCCGCCACGGCGCCTCGCTCTCCTACGCGCCCGCGCGGCGCACCTGCGAGCAGGCCCCGGAGCTGCTGGCGCATGGCCCCAGCTACGGCCTCTACGGCGTACTCGATTTCATCGTCGACAACTTGCTGCCGATCGTGCGTGACTTCCGCGAAGAGGTTCAGCAACTCGAACAGGACATTTTCGGCGAGACGTTCAAGAGCAGCACCGTGCGTCGGCTCTACGACATGCAGCGCGACCTGATGACGTTGCGGCTCGCCGTGGCACCGCTGCAGGACATCGTGCAGCAGCTGATCCGTTTGCATCCAAACCTGATCCCCGACGAGCTGCGCGCGTATTTCCGCGACGTCTACGACCACGCCTTCCGTGTCAACGAAGCCATCAGCGCGATGCGCGAAATGCTCACCGCCGCCATCAACGTCAACCTCTCGCTGGTCAGCCTGCGCCAGAACGAAGTGATGAAGAAGCTGGCCGGTTGGGCCGCCATGCTGGCCGCGCCTACCCTGCTCACCAGCTGGTACGGCATGAATTTCACGCACATGCCCGAACTCAGCCGCCCCTGGGCCTACCCCGCGATGATCGTCTTGATGGCGACCATCGTCGGCGGCATCTACATCGGGCTCAAGCGCGCACGCTGGTTGTAGCGCGAGCGCCGATTCGTCGCGAACTGACCCGGACCACGGCCAGGCGATGCTCGCGAAAATGGTCGGCTGAAACCGCTGAGCGCCCGCCGGTTGCCACGCTTGACCTGCCTCCGATAGCAACGGTTCCGGGCGTTTTTCGATGATCCGCTAAAGTTTCCGGCCGCCCGGTCGATGAGATACGTACCCATTCTGAAACCACGCGGGGACGGCATCCACCCATGAAAAAACTGCTCATTTCCTCCGTCCTGTTGCTGGCGCCGCTCGCTGTCCACGCGGAATGCAGCATCAAGGATTTCGCCATCACCGATTTCAAGCCGGCGGTGGCAAGCGGCCTGCGTACTCGGCTTACGCTGGAAGGCCAGCTGATGAACAATTGCGCGACCGCCTCGGCGGCGCAAGTCCGCATCGACATCAAGGACGACGCCGGCAACGTCATCCAGACCAAGAAGGCATGGCCGGCCGGCACTTCAAACATCACCCCCGGCCAGACGGTGAAGTTCGACCTCGGTCGCCTGTTCCACTATCAGCCCGGCATGGCCAGCTTCACTGCCAGCATCGTCGGCGTACGCTCCTGGTAACCCGATCGACAAGCGCCCAGCAAAAAGGCTCCGCAAGGAGCCTTTTTGCTGGGCGCTTTTCCGAAGCCGGCAAAGAGAGCTTGGGGGAATGTGGGCACCGCTGCGGCAAGGGCCGGCGGGCAAAGCCCGCCCTACGGCGCCGGGAAGATGATCGAAGCCCGCAACCGTAGGGCGGGCTCCGCCCGCCGGTCTTTCCGTACTGTGAAGGCAACCCGCGACTGGCTCAATGCAACACGAACAGCTTGTCGAACCCAGCCACGCGAAGCGTGCCGCGCAATTCGCTGCCCGCATTGACGATGCGGATATCGGCGCGCTCTGCACCGGCGTGTTCACGCAGCAACAGCAGCATGCCCAGCGCGGAGCTGTCCATGTGCGTGACCTCGCCCAGATCGATGAGATAGCTGCGCGATACCTTGCCATTGCCCA
Source organism: Rhodanobacter sp. G2-10 (assembly GCF_055809185.1). Lineage (NCBI taxonomy): Bacteria > Pseudomonadati > Pseudomonadota > Gammaproteobacteria > Lysobacterales > Rhodanobacteraceae > Rhodanobacter > Rhodanobacter sp. G2-10. The sequence goes on from NZ_CM147900.1 coordinate 2,563,498, forward strand.
GGCAGGCTTCGTGGAAGTCGCGGTGGATGCTGAAATCGAATCGCTCACCCAGTTGCAGGGTCAGGCAATCGTGTTCGCTGTCGTGATGAACGATCATGGCTTTTGTCCTTCAGAAGAGTTCGATTTCGCCCGCATCCATCGAGCTCTGCAGGGCCGGGCCGCGTGAGCGCAGCCGCGCCTTCTCGCGCTGGATGGCCAGCCGACTGCGTACACGCTGGGCACGATCCTCCAAGGCATCGGCCTCCAGCGGCGCGCAGGCCAATTCCTCGATGTCGCGGGTGCATTCGGCAGTGACTTCCTGCAGCTCCATGAGCCGCGTGCGGGTTTGCGTGATGAGCTGGCTCAGGATGTCCTCGAACTGCAGCGAGCGGATCGTGGTGGATACGTCGCTGCCGAGCCCGCGATTGATTTCCACCACCTGGTCGGCGACCGCGCTGGTGCGCGCATCGCTCTCGGTGACGTGCGCCATCATCGCGTCGATACCGCCCTTGGCCGACAACGCCACGTTGAGATCCTGCGAAGCCATCGCGCCGACCAGGCCGCGCAATTGACCCATCGCGGTGCGGGCGCGCTCGACATGGCTGCCGATCTGCTCGTTGAACTGGTTGGAATTGCTGGCCAGATTGCGGATTTCGCCGGCCACCACGGCGAAGCCGCGACCGGATTCGCCGGCACGGGCTGCCTCGATGGCGGCGTTCAGCGCCAGCAGGTTGGTTTCCTCGGCAATGGTGTTGACATTCTTCAGCAGGCCGAACACGGCGTCCATCTCTTTCGCCATGCCGTCGATGCGGTAGACGATGCGCAGGCTCTCGCGCGACATCTGCACGATCATGCCCACGAAGTGCTCCAGCAGGTCGCTGGTGCGCGTGGCGAAGTCCTGCACCGAAACGCCGCCGTCCTGCACGTCGATGATCTGCTTGAGCAATGACTGCTGCAGGGCCGTCTTGTTGGAGAGGCCATCAAAACCGCCACCCAGCTCCAGCACGGCATCGCGCAGCAGGTCCAGGCCCTGATGAAGTTCGCGGGTGGCATGCCCGAGCTCGTCGACCAGGGCGCCGCGCACGTCCTCCAGCGCCTCGCGCACCGGTACGGAATTGCTGGCTGCGGCGGGTGGCGCGATCGCTTCGCGGCGCGGCCGGGTCTCGATGATCCACACGATGGTCAGCACGATCACCAACACGGGCGCCAGCCAGGGCGGCTGCCACAGCAGCGACAGCAGCAGGGCCAGTGCGCTGGCGACGCCGCCGATGACCGGTCGCGCAGTGAAGAAGGATGAGGATAGGAGGGCCATGATGTGATACCTGGTGTCAGCCGCGCGCGGCGACGGCTTGGGGTTGACGCGCCAGTGCGAGCAGGCGCGATGCAATGTGGTCGAGCGGCTGCATTTCGCTGGCCGCACCAAGTTTCCATGCAGATCCGGGCATGCCCCAGACCACCGAGCTGCTCTCGTCCTGCACCAGCGTGGCCGCGCCGGCCTGGCGCAGCTCGAGCAGGCCGCGGGCGCCGTCATCGCCCATGCCGGTCAGCAGGGCCGCGATCGTCGCCGCGCCAGCGCTGGCGGCCATCGAACGGAACAGCACGTCCACGCTGGGTTTGTGCCGGTTGACCGCCGGACCGTCGTGCAGTCGACAGACATGCTTCGCGCCATCCCACATCACCAGCAGATGCTGGCCACCGGGAGCGATGTAGGCGTGACCGGTCTGGATCGGCTGGCCATCGCGCGCCTCGCATACCCGCATCGCGGAACAGCGATCCATGCGCTGGGCGAACGGACCACTGAAAGCCGCGGGAATGTGCTGGGTCACCAGAATCGGCGGCGCATCCGGCGGCATCGACTCCAGCACCACGCGCACTGCCTCGGTACCTCCCGTGGACGCGCCGATGGCGATGATCGGGCTGCCGCCGCGCGTGCCCGCCGTTTGCGCCCGCGGCAATACCGCATCGGCGGATAGCCGCGGGGGTACGTCCAGTTTGCGTACCGTGGTGCGTGCCCGGGGTTTGGTGCGTGCCGCCAGCTTGACCTTCTCGCAGATCTCCTGCGCGCTTTCGTTGAACCGGCTGGCCAGGTCCTGGTCAGGCTTGCCGAAGAAATCCACCGCGCCCATTTCCAGCGCACGCAGGGTCACCTCGGCGCCTTCCACCGTCAGCGACGACACCATCACCACCGGCATCGGCCGCAACCGCATCAGGTTCTCCAGGAAGGTGATGCCGTCCATGCGCGGCATCTCGACGTCGAGCGTCAGCACGTCGGGATTGAGCTGCTTGATCTTCTCGCGCGCAATCAAAGGATCGGCCGCGGTTCCCACCACGTCGATGCCCGGATCGGAGGCAAGCATGGTCGACATCAGCTTGCGCACCAATGCGGAATCGTCGACTACAAGAACGCGCACTCTTTCCATTGTTTTCCCATCTCACCTTGCCGTGTGGTCGCAAAACCCGTGTGTACCGGAGTGCCACCGTATCGAAGCCCTGTCCGCGAAGCGGTGCTAAAAGAGCTCGACCTCACCTGTTATCGGATCATTTGCCAAACGCTTGAGGTAACCGCGTTCGTCGGCCACCAGCTTGCGGTCGTCACTGCGCTGCAGCAGGCGTACGCGCGCACGGCCACTGTGCGGAAAGAACTGCACCTGGCGCGGATACTCGCCCCCGAGGTCGGAGGCCAGCAGGGTAAGCTCCTCGGTCGCGATGTAGCGCTTCACGAATTCGATGTTGCGCTTGCCCACATCGCTCATCTGGGCCAATACGCGCCCACCGCCAAACACCTTCAGACGCATGTCCGCACGCCTGCCGCCTACCTTGATGATCGCGTTGATCAGCTGCTCCATCGCATCGCTGCCGTAACGCGCCGCACGCCCCACGGTGGAGGACCAACTGTCGCGCTCACCGACCGGTTCGGGCAGCATGAAATGGTTCATGCCACCGAAACGCAGGCGCGCGTCGTGGATGCAGACCGACACGCATGATCCGAGCACGGTGCTGACCATCTCCTCCTGATCGCTGACGTAGTACTCGCCAGGCAATACCTTCACCGTCATGCAGGCATGCACCGGATCCCAGAACCGACGCAGATGCTCGAAGCCGGGCGGAGCCGGCGAAATGGCCGGCGTCACGCGGCGATCGGCAACCAGTACAGTCATCAGCGCTTCTTCCGGTAGACAGTCCGGCCCATCAGCTCGAAATCGTCATTGATGCCGTGCAGCGATTCGCTGTGTCCGAGAAACAGATAGCCCCCCACCGGCAGCAACTGTGCGTAGCGCTGGAACAGCCGCTGCTTGGTCCGCTGGTCGAAGTAGATCACCACGTTGCGACAGAAGATCGCGTCGAATGGTCCCTTCATCGGCCACGCATGCAACAAGTTCAGCGGCTGGATCGAGACCAGTTCGCGCAGCCGTGGATGCACGCTGGCAAGCCCTTCGTATTGGCCCGAACCACGCAACATCCAGCGACGACGACGATCGTCGCTGATCCCGGCCAGTCGCTCCAGCGGATAGACGCCTTTTCGGGCCGTCTCCAGCGCCTGCGGTGACAGATCCGTTGCGAGAATCTTCGCGTTGGCGCCGCTGGCGCCATGCTTGTCGATCGCCTCGGCCAGCACCATCGCCAGCGCGTAGGGCTCCTCGCCGGTGGAGCAACCCGCCGACCATATTCGCAAACGGTCGTTGCAACGGCGCTTTTCCTGCAGCCAGCGCGGCAACAGGTCGTTCTCGAGCAGGTCGTAGTGATGCACTTCGCGAAAAAACGAGGTGACATTGGTGCTGATGGCGCTGGCCAGTTCACCAAGTTCACTCTGCGGATCGTTGCGCAACAGGTCGCAATAGCTGGCGAAGCCCGGGAGACCCAGGGCGCGCAGACGACGGAACAGGCGCCCCTGGACCAGCTGGCGCTTGTGCTCACCCAGCGAGATGCCACAGTGCTCGTAGACGAACTTGCGCAAGAATTCGAACTCGGCGTCCCCCAGCACGGAGGGCGCGCCACTTTCGGCAGTTGCCAGTTCATCATGCGCGGCTGCAGCGGTGTTCACGCTAGAACTCCGTCCAGGCGCCAGCCTCCACGGGCTGCGCTTCGACCACCGCTTTTGCTTTCTGCGGAGCGCTGTTGCGCACGGCCGCAAACACGGCCTCAGTCTCGACGCTGACATTGCGGACGCGATGCGCCGAGGACTCTGCCTCGGCAGCGCCACCATTGGCCACGCGGAAGAAGCTCACCTGGCTGTTCAGTTCGCCGGCCTGCTCCTGCATCGCGCGGGCGGCGGCCGAGGCCTGCTCCACCAGGGCGGCATTCTGCTGGGTCATCTCGTCCATTTGCATCACGGCATTGTTGACCTGGTCGATGCCGGCGGACTGTTCCTGGCTGGCGGCGGCAATCTCCGCCACGATGTCGGTGACCTTTTTCACGCTGTCGACGATCTCGGCCAGCGCCTTGCCCGACTGGTTGACCAGCTCCGAACCGGTGCGCACCTTCTCGTCGCTGTCGGCGATCAGACCCTTGATCTCCTTGGCCGCACCGGCGCTGCGCTGCGCCAGGCTGCGCACCTCGGTAGCCACCACCGCAAACCCGCGACCCTGCTCGCCGGCACGCGCCGCTTCCACGGCGGCATTGAGCGCCAGCAGGTTGGTCTGGAAGGCGATGTCCTGGATCAGGCCGACGATGTCGCCGATCTTGCGGCTGGAGGCGTCGATCTCGGCCATGGCGGCAATCGCCCTGCCCGCCACTTCGCCGCCGACTTCGGCCTGCTCGCGGGCCCCGCGGGCCAACTGGTTGGCGTGACTCGCATTTTCCGCGTTCTGCTTCACGGTGGAGGTCATTTCCTCCATCGACGAGGCTGTTTCCTCCAGGCTGGAGGCCTGCTCCTGCGTGCGCTGGCTGAGATCGTCGTTGCCACGGGTGATCTGCTGCGCCGCGGTACTCACCGCGTCGGAGCCCTGGCGTACCTCGCCGACGATTTCACTGAGCCTGTCGTCCATCGTGCGAAACGCATCAATCAACCGGCCCAGCTCGTCCATGCGGCCGACGCGGATGTTGTGACCCAGTCGCCCTTCGGCGATGGCATGGGCATAGGACACGGCACGCGCCAGCCGGCCGGTGATCGAGCGGATCAACAGGACCGCCATGATCAGTGCCAGAAGCAGGCCACCAGCGAGCGCTGCCAGGGTCATCCTGCGGACGCTCTCGTAGTGCTTCGCTTGTTGCAGAAACTTCTGCTGTGCGTCGGCACGTTGCTGCTCCAGGACCTTGGCCAGGCGGCCTTGCCGATCCAGCATCAAGGGACGCAGCTGCATGTCGAGCATGTCGGGGGAGCTTTCGTCCTTGGCGGCCAGTGCCTGCAGCAAGTCGTTGCTGCCCGACTCCATGTCGGGGTCGCTTGCCGTCCACCCCTTGTAGAGTTTTGCGACCGCGTCATCCATCGGGATCGCAGCCAGCTTCTTGCGCAACGCGATGATGTCGGCCTGCGCCTTGTGGAAGTCGTCGACCTTCTGCTTCATCTGGTCAGGCCGGTCGAGCAACGAGACGGCCTCACCCAGGGCGATGTACGACATCAGCGAGCGCTGCGCGATGCTGGAGACCAGATTGGCCGGGACCATGCCCTCCTCGTAGATCTGGCGCGTGGCGTCGTTTTGCATCTTCATGGCCTCAAGGCCAACGACCGCACCAATGATCAGCATGGCGCCGAGCAGGCCGAGTACGCCGATCAGGCGCGCCTTGACGCTGAGGCTGGACAGTTTGGCGAAGCGCGCCAGGACGTTCTTGATCTTCATGGATTTCCCCCGATTCATGCGGCAACTTCGACTTCCTGGACTTGCGCAAGCGCAACATCCAGCGTTTCAACATCTTCCGGACGCATCAGCTTCTCCACGTCCAGCAACATCACCATGCGTTCGACGTGGGTAGCGAGCCCCTTCAGGTAGCGCGTATCCACCACGGCACCCATGTCTGGCACCGGCTTGATCGCGCCCGGATCGATATCGACCACGTCAGACACCGCGTCCACCACGATGCCGAACAAGCGTTCGGCAACGGCTACGATGATCACCACCGTGTTTTCGCCGTAATCCTCGCGCTCCAGGCCGAAACGCAGGCGCAAATCCATGATCGGCACGATCGCGCCACGGAGGTTCAAGACGCCAAGCAGGTGCGCTGGCGTCTGCGGTATGCGGGTGACACGCGACCAGCCACGGATTTCGCGCACTGACAGGATGTCGACGCCATACTCTTCGCCCGCCAGGTTGAAAGTCAGCTGCTGCACGGTTGGTGCCGTGCCCTGGTCGTTCTGATACATGGAAGGGTTACCTCGTGAAGGAGCTTTGCCGAGACCGATTTCCCTGTCTGTTTCGGCGTGAGGACGCGAAACTTGAGCGGTGCGAGGGAATCCCCGGGACCAACGCTGATCGGGCCTTGGGCATCAGCCACCACGCGCACGACCGCCGCAGAGACGCGCCGACGACCCGCGTTCGCGGATGACTGCTCCTGAAGCCGGGAGGAAACCTGGGGTTGCCGCTACGCATCTCGGCTCGGGCGCGAGGCTTTGCCCGTTGCGGCAGGATCGGGCTTTGCCGTCGCTCAGGCTGCCTTGGCCTTGCTCTGCTGGCTCAACCGCACCACGCCGCTGACGTCGACAATCAGCGCCACCGAACCATCGCTCAGGATGGTCGCGCCGGAAATGCCCTCGACGCGCTGGTAGTGGGCCTCCAGCGACTTCACCACCGCCTGTTGCTGGCCGAGCAGGTCATCCACCAGCAGGCCCACGCGACGATTCTCTTCTTCGACCACCACCACGATGCCACGCTCGATATCCGTGACGGCCTCGCCACAGCCGAACGTACGGTGCAGGCGCATGATCGGAAGGTAGGCGTCACGGAAGTGGAATACCTCGCCACCGCCGGCGATCTTGCGCACCATGTCCGGGCGCAGTCGCAACGATTCGACGATGGAGATCAGCGGCACGATATAGCGCTCGTGCCCGACCGCGGTGACCAGGCCATCGATGATGGCGAGGGTCAACGGCAATGCGATGGTGAACACGCTGCCCTTGCCGGTCTCGCTGCGCACGCTGACGCTGCCACCGAGATCGCGCACGTTGCGGCGCACCACGTCCATGCCGACGCCACGACCGGAAAGGTCGGTGGCCTGGTCGGCGGTGGAGAAGCCCGGCTGGAAGATCAGCTCAGCCACCTCGGCGTCGTCGAGTTTCTGACCGGGACTGATCAGGCCACGCTGCTCGGCCTTGCCGATAATGGCCGCGCGATTGAGACCGGCGCCGTCGTCGCTGATCTGCACCACGATATTGCCACCCTCGTGATGGGCGTCGAGCCGGAGCGTACCAGTTTCCGGCTTGCCCGCGGCGCGACGCTTCTCGGGCGATTCCAGGCCATGATCGATCGCATTGCGCACCAGGTGCACCAGCGGGTCGCCGATTTTTTCCAATACCGACTTGTCGAGCTCGGTGTGCTCACCGTGCAGTTCCAGCTTGACCTGTTTGCCGAGCTTGTGTTCGAGGTCGCGCACCAGCCGCGGGAAGCGGTTGAATACGGAGGCGATCGGCAGCATGCGTATGCGCATCACGCTTTCCTGCAGTTCCCGCGTGTTGCGTTCCAGCAGCACCAGGCCCTCGCGCAAACGCTCCAGCTGCGAGAGGTCGAAATGCTCGCCGATGTTGCTGAGCATCGACTGGGTGATGACCAGCTCACCCATCATGTTGATCAAGGCATCGACCTTGTCCACGCCGACGCGGATCGAACCACTGTCGCTGGAAGCCGTCGCGGTCTCGCGTACCGGACGCGGCGACTGCCCCGGTCGCGGTGCCGGCGCAGCAGCGGCCGCCGCCGGTGCGACCGCGGGCGGCGATGCGGGCGCCATCGGCGCTGCGTCGGCGACTGGCTCGATGGTCAGTTCGCAGTCGCCGTCGAGCCAATCGAAGACGGCATCGACATCGGCGCGCGCCACGTCGCCGTGCAGGCGCAGCTCCCACCCGAGAAAACACTGACCCGGGTCGAGCTCGGCCAGCGTGGCCGGTGCGGCATCGACCACAAAGGCGCGCAACACTTCCAGCCGCCCAAGTTGTTGCAGTTCGCGGAACAGACGCAGCGGGTCGTTGCCGGTCTGCAGCAGGTGCGGCAGCGCGACGAAACGGATGTTCCAGCCCGCCCCCGGCGCCGCCGCCGCTGCAGCAGTCGCCGCCGGCGCAGCCGACTCGCCGCTGACCAGGCAAACCAGTTCGGCGCGCAAGGCCTCGGTCTCCGCGTCGGCCACCGTCTGGCCACTGCGGGATCGCGCAAGCATCGCACGCAGGCAATCGACCGACCGCAGCATCAGGTCGATCAACTGCTCGTCCACGCCGCGTCGCTCGCTGCGCACCTCTTCCAGCAGCGACTCGGCGACATGCGTGAACGCTGCCACGTCGGTGAAGCCGAACGTGGCCGCGCCGCCCTTGATGGAGTGCGCAGCACGGAAAATCGTGTGCACCAGTTCGCTGTCGGTCGAACCGGAATCCAGTGCCAGCAAGGCAGCCTCCATCGCGTCCAGCCCTTCCAGGCTTTCTTCGAAGAACGTCTTGTGGAATTGAGTCAGATCGACCGCACTCATGGATTTTCCTTCAGGGGTGTGACAGATTCCGCCGTCGCGGCCAGAGCCTCGCCGGCTGCTTCAGAAACGGTATGCCGCGAACGCCGGAAGAGTCCCGATGAGCCGACGCCGCGGCTTCACCCGCGGCCGTTGGCTGGCACGAATGTCCCGCGATGCCGGCAGCAAGGGACCGTTGCTCAGCCCAGCACGCGCTTGACCGTCGACAGCAGCTGTTCCGGATCGAACGGCTTGACCAGCCAGCCGGTGGCGCCGGCGGCCTTGCCTTCCATCTTCTTTTCGGTGTGCGACTCGGTGGTGAGCATCAGGATCGGCACGCCCTTGTACGCATCCATGGCGCGCATTTCGCGCACCATGGCAATGCCGTCCATCACCGGCATGTTGACGTCGGCCAGCACTAGTTCGAACGCGCTGCCGCGCGCGGCGTCGAGCGCCAGTTGCCCATTCTCCGCCTCGGTCACTTCGTGGCCCGCTCCACGCAGGGTGAACGCCACCATGCCGCGCATCGAAGCCGAGTCGTCTACTGCAAGAATCTTTGCCATGCTGCCACCTCAGTAATCAGGCCAGCGTTGCCGCTGGCAGGTTCAATAACTGCTCCAGCCCGAGCAGGCCGGCCGCTTCACTCAAGACTGCGTTCGCACCACGCCAGCGGAGCGCTCCACCCTGGCTCTCCAGCTCACGCCGGAACAGCACCAGCAATTGCAGGGCCGCGGTATCGACGCGCTCGAGCCCTTCCACGTCGAGCACGATTTCGCCCCTGTGCAAGACTTCCTCCAACCGCGCCTTCAAGACGGCCTGCGCGGCCAGCCGGCAGTCCGCCGGAAGTTCCACCACGGCCGCGGCATCATCCGTGCCTGCTGCAGCGGCGGATGTCTCCATCTGCGCCTTGTCCGCCTTGGTCCGCTTGGTCGTTCGCTTGCCGGTCATGCCTCGACTCCGATTGCGCGATACGCGCTGACGTCGGTTCTATCGGCCGATCGGCGGATCGCTTTAGGCCCGCGCTGGTCAAGTCGACAGCGAGTGCCGCGATGCCACATGGCGGCATGGCTTCGTGTGGTGCCCATGGGCTTCAAACCATGAGCTGCAAACGACCCGCCGGTCAAAGCGCCTCCAGGCGGCAGACGCAAGGCGGGTTTCTCAAGTACGCTGGTGGAGTCGCCTCGTTCGAAAATTCTTTCGAAATATTCGCTCAAGTATTCTCCAGAGCGGCCGATGTCCACTACGACCGCCCCCTTTCCCTACCCGCGCCCGGCGCAGGAAGCCCACGTTTGAACATTCCACCCATCAGCATCGCTGCGCTTACCTGGGCTGGTGCCGCTTCCGGCACCACGGCCCAGAGTTGGCGTATTGGCGCCGTGCTGTCGGCGCGGCCGCTGGGGGTAAGCCCGACGGGGCTGCTGGTGCTGCAGGTGGGAGCCCTCACCGTCGAGGCGGATGTGGCACATGGCCAGCTGCCGTCCCACTTCCAGGTTCGCGTGCTCAGCCTGGGCGCGCAGCCGCAGCTGGAGGTCCTCGCGCATACCGCCGATCCCACCTTCCAGCGCATGTTGCGCGAACGGCTGCCGCAGCAGAATGGCTATACGCCATTGCTCGCCACGCTGACGGCGCTGGCCCAGCGGCCAGCGCTGCGCCAATTGCCGCCCGACATACGAACCGCTCTGGCGGTTCTGGAGCAGGCATTGCGCACGCCGGCGGAGATCACCAAGGGCGACGGACTGCGCGAAGCGATCCGACGCAGCGGGCTGTTCTTCGAGTCCCGCCTGCTGGGCCCGCACGGGCAACAACCCGCGTTGACCACCGACGACTGGAAGGGTGCCCTGCTGCGTCTGGCCGGCTTGCTCGACAAGCGCCAGGCGGCGCCGCCGCCGTCGGGCCGTGCCGACATCGACCCGCCTCTTCTGCAGCGGAATCTGCAGGCGCAGGCGCGCCTGCCGTTGCCTCCGCTTTCCGCGGACACCGATGTGGCAACGCTGTTGCAACGCCTGCACGGGGACGTCAAGGCGGCACTGGCGCGCATCGAGGTGGCCCAGCTCGATGCCAGTGCCAACCCCGCCGCGGCCTGGGTCGTCGAGATCCCGCTGCTGGGCAAGGATGGACACGACGTATTGCAGATCAGACTGGAACACAGCGTCGACACCGTCGATGGTGGTCAGAGCTGGAACCTGGGTTTTGCCCTGGATCTTCCGGCGCTGGGTCCGATCCAGGGTGAACTGCAATTGCGCGAACCGCGACTGTCGGTGCGCATGTGGGCCGAACGGAGCGAAACGGCACAGAAGCTGGAGCGGCAGTTCACTCCCCTGCGACAGCGATTGGCGGCCTGCGGCGTGCTGCTCGACCAGCTGAGCTGCCAGGTCGGCGTACCGCAATCCCATGGCAGCAGCGGCGCGTTGCTGCTGAAGGCGACGGCATGAGTACCCAGCCGCCAGTACGTCGGGTCAGCCTGCGTCTGTCCAGTGGCGACGATGAGGCGCAACCGATGCCGCCCCAGTCACTGGAGCTGTTGCTGGCGCGTGCCAGGGAACTCGGCGTGCCACTGCATCATGACGCCCAGATTGCCGCGCTGCTGGCCGCGCTGCGCCTGCGCGACGACATTCCGGTACAGCTCTACGCCTCGGCCGCCTCGGTGCTGGCGACGATCTACGACGCCGCCGAGGAATAGCAGGGTGGGATCAGGAATTGGCCGGGTGCATCTGCATGACCAGCCGGGCCTCGTCGCGCGACAAGCCACAACGACTGACCAGCTGCTCCAGGTCGGCGCCTTCCCGCGCCAGTTGCTGGGCCAGCTCGTAGGACTGGCGGGTCGGTGGCGGCTCCTGCACGATCTGGCGTAGCTGCTGTTCCAGCCGCCCCAGCGCCGTGACCAGCATCGAGGTCGGCACATCGGTGAATGCGTGCGAGGCGCCATGCGACAACAGCTCGACGCGTTGCCTGAGCCGGGAAGACTCACGCCACAAATGAAACAGCAGGGCCGACTGGGCCAGTGCCAGCAGGAGCAGGACCGCAACCCCGATCTCAAGCCACATGCGCACCTTCTCCGCTGAGTCGACACAGCTTGCGTACGTCAAGCAATGCCACGAATCCGCCCTGCCAGGACAGGACGCCGGTCACCGGATCATCGCTGCGCCTGGCACGACCCGGCGGCGGCGGCTCGATCTCGATGCCCTCAGTACACAACAGCTCGCCCACCGCGTCTACCCGCAACCCGATCAGCTGGCCGGCATGTGCCAGCATGATGATGCGGACACTGGCCGGATCCAGCTTCGGTGGGGTCACGCCCATCCGCCGGCAACCGTCCAGCACCGGAACGATCCGCCCACGCAAATGGCGCACGCCCAGGATGTCGGCGGCGGCGCCAGGTACCGGTGTGATGTCGCCATCGCGGATCACCTCGTTCACCGCCACCAGGGGCGCCGCGTACACCTGCGGACCGATCTGGAATGACAGCCATTGCTGGTCGGCCTGCGCAGGTGTTGCAGTGGAAGCAGGAGCGTTCATGGCAAATTTTCACGATCAAGGGCTGAAGACATCGGATCACCGATCCGGACTGACGCGTCGCGTCACGGGGCGCGATGATTCGTCGGCGGGCTGCGCGGCCTGACCGCGAGACGTCGCTTCCGTTGCAATCATCGACGGAGTGGTCGGCAGGCCGGCGTGATCATCGGCCGCTGCCCGCACCGCGGGCGCACGCGCCGCTGCGGTGACGCCATCGGCGCTCAGCGCCGGGCCTGACGGACCGGCCATGTCACGCAGATGGCCCATATCGCTTTGCTGCCGCGGGTTGGCATTCGCCGCGTTCATTACGACCACCAGCACGCGCCGGTTCTGGTTGCGGCCGGCTGCGGTCGCATTGTCGGCCAATGGTCGTACTTCGCCCCAGCCAATGATGCCCAGCCGATCCGGTGCCACGCCGCCGTCCGCGAACAATCGCGCCACGCTGGCGGCACGCGCCGCCGACAACTCCCAGTTCGATGGATATTGCGGCGTGCTGATCGGCACGTTGTCGGTGAACCCCTCCACCCGCAACGGGTTCGGGAATCGGGCCAGGATGGTTGCCAGGTTCTGCAGTACCGCGTCAGCCGAGGAAGAAAGCTGCGCCACGCCGCTTGGGAACAGGATATCGGTGCGGATTTCGATCTCCAGCCAGTCCTTCTTGTGTCGCACGACCACCAGATTGCGGTCGATCAGCGGCTGCAGCGCGTGACGCACCTGATTCTCGATGGTGTCGAGGTTCTGCGGCGCGAGTCCCGGACGGCCCTGATCCGCTGACGCCGGCGGTGAATGCAGCACGATCGGCAACGCGACATGGCTGGTCGCCGCGGCCCGATCCAGCGAGACGACACCAGGCGTACTCGCTTTGCCAGGCGACGGCGCGATCGCGCTGCTGGAGCCATTGAAGGCCTGAATCAGCGACTGGGACATCACCCGGTACTTGCCTTCGTTGACCACCGAAACGGCATACATCACCACGAAAAACGCGAGCAACAAGGTCATCAGATCGGCGTAGGGAATCGCCCACGCCTCATGGTTGAGATGTTCCTCGTGTTTGTGCTTCCTCATTCGATGTAACCCTGCAAGCGCGCCTCGATCTGGCGCGGGTTGTCACCCTGGGCAATCGACACCAGCCCTTCGATCAGGATCTCGCGCATCCGCGACTGCTTGCCGACCAGCGCCTTCAACCGCGCCGACATCGGCAGCATGAACATGTTGGCCAACGCCACGCCATAGATGGTGGCCACGAACGCCGCGGCAATGCCGTGACCGAGCTTGCTCGGGTCGGACAGGTTCTGCATCACCGCCATCAACCCCATCACCGCGCCGATGATGCCCAGCGTAGGCGAGTAGATGCCGGCGTTCTCGTAGACCTTGGCACCAGCCAGGTCTACCGCCTCGCGGGTATCGAGGTCCACCTCCAGCACACTGCGGATGGTGTCCGGCTCGCCACCGTCGACCAGCATCTGCAGACCCTTGTTGATGAACGGGTCGCGTTCCTGGTCGATCTGCGGCTCCAGCCCCAGCAGACCCTGACGGCGGGTGATTTCGCTCCAGCCCACGATGCGGCTGATCAGGTCGTGCGGCTGATGCTGCGGCGGTCGATAGATCAGCTTCATCATCGACAGCGCGTGCTTGATCACCTTGCCCTGGTTCTGCACCAGCAGCGCCGCCAGCGTGCCGAAGAACACGATGACGAACGCGGCCGGGTTCCACAGTGCTTCCACCGTCGATCCCTTCAGCACGGTGCCGAGGATGATCACCACGAATCCCAGGATCGTACCGATGGTGCTGATTCTGTCCATGCCGGTCAGCCTTCCAGTTGCAGCGAAGCAAACAGCTGGTCGGTACCTGCGACCAGGCCAGCCAGATCCATCACCAGGGCCAGTCGGCCATCGCCGGTCACGGTGGCGCCGGCAATGCCGGACACGTCGGAAAACAGCGAGCCCAGCGGTTTGACGATGACATCCTCCCGACCGAGCACCTCATGCACCATGCAGCCCACGCGTTGGTGGCCGATGTGCAGTACCACCACGTGTCGCGCAAAGCCGGTCTCGACGCCAACCCACAACGACAGATCGGCAAGCGGCAAGGCACGACCGCGATGATCGGCCACCAACCGTCCGTCGAGCATGCGATCCTGGCCAGGGGTCAGTTCGAACACTTCTTCCACGTTGCCCAGCGGCAGCGCCAGCAGGCGGTTGTCGACGCGCACCATCAGCACACGCAATACCGCCAGCGTCAGCGGCACGGTCAACTCCAGTTCGCTGCCCTGGCCCAGCTTCGATTGCACGCGCAAGGTGCCGCCCAACTCGGCCACGCGGGTTTTCACCACGTCCATGCCGACACCGCGGCCGGAGATGTCCGACACCGCCGCCGCCGTGCTGAAGCCGGGACGGAAGATCAATTCGTAGCACTCTGCTTCACTCAGACGCTCGGCCTGTGCCCGGTCGATCACGCCTTTCTCGAGCGCCTTGCGGCGCAGGATTTCCGGATCCATGCCGCCGCCATCGTCGCTCACCGAAATCACGATGCGCTCACCGCGCTGGCTCGCGGACAGACAGATGCGGCCCTTGCGCGGCTTGCCGGCATGCTCGCGGTCGGCCGGCATCTCCACGCCATGATCGAGTGCATTGCGCAACAGGTGGATGAGTGGATCGGCAAGGGCCTCGACCAGGCCACGATCGAGATCGGTGCCCTCGCCTTCCAGCACCAGCTCCACGTCCTTGCCCAGTTGACGAGCCAGGTCGCGCACGATGCGCGGAAAGCGCTGGAACAATCGTCCCACCGGCTGCATGCGCATGCCCATGACGGCACCCTGCAGATCATCGGTCACGCGGTCGAGCTCGCCCGCGGCCGTCGCCAGTGACTCGTCACCGAGACGCGCCGCCAGACTGAGCAGGCGATTGCGTACCAGCACCAGCTCACCCGCGTAGTTGACCAGCAGATCGAGCCTGGCGGTATCCACCCGCACCGAGCTCTCGGCGGTCACCGCGTGGCGTGCCGCCGGTTTGGCTTCCGCCACCGGCGGCGCTGGCGGCGAAGGCTTGGCGTCAGCCGCGGCTGGCTTGCCGTGCAAGGTATCGAGCAGCGCCTCGAATTCGTCATCGTCGATGGTGGCGGCTGGCGCTGACGCCACCGGCACCGGCGCCGGCTCGACCGTGCCGGGCACGGCGTTTCCGTACATGCTGTCGAGCAAGGCCTCGAACTCGTCGTCGTTGATCGGTGCACCTTCGGCAGCGGGCGATGCTGCCGGCGGCGCCACCACCGGCGCGGCGACACGTGGCAACAGCGCCTGCAGCAGAGCCGGTGGAGGCGTCGACAGCGGCGTATCGGCACTGACCCCGGCCATCATGTCGTTGAGCAGGTCGAGTCCCTGCAGCAAGGCATCCATATGGTTGGCGTTGAGCGACACCTTGCCGTTGCGTGCCTCGTTCAGCAGATCCTCGGCGTGATGGCACAGCAACACCATCGGCTCCAGCGCCAGAAAGCCGGCACCGCCCTTGACCGTGTGGAATGCGCGGAATACGGCGTTGAGCAGCTCGCTGTCGCGCGGCGAGGCTTCCAGCGCAACCAGCTGCTCGCCGAGCCGCTCCAGCAACTCGCCGGCCTCGACCAGGAAATCCTGGCGCAACTCGAGGTCGAATTCCGCGTTCATGACGCCAGAGCCTGCTTGTGGTCCCCAAGCGCCCCGCGCCGGGAGCTGTTTGCGCGCAGGCCAAGGAAAAACGCGGGAGTGGACGTCCGTCCACGACTGAGTGATGACGCCCGCACGGGGGCAAACAGGCCCGGCCCCGGCACTGACAAGTGTCGGGGTTGTCCTCGAGAGGCCGCCACGCGCCAGCACGCGGCTTGACCTGACGGCCAATCAGGCGCTGCGCCACGCACTAGCACCTGCCGGCCTCTCGATGACAACGCGGGATGCTTGGGGACCATAAGCAGGCTCTCTTCAAAACCCGAATTCGCTGAGCAGGCGGTCGGCTTCTTCCTGGCTGGATATTTTGGCGACGCTTTCCGGCATGTCGGTACCCGCCAGTGCACCGGTCAGGCGAACCAGTTCGAGCAGCGTCGATTCGACCGTGCCGATGAAGCTGTCGACCTTCTTGATGCGTTGGCCGGTCAGGTCCTGCCACGATTGCGCCACGACCAGGTCGGCCAGGCCTTCGCGGCAGCTGTCGGCAAACATCACCGACTCACGCGCCAGCACGCCGGCCGGATCACTGCCCTGCGTCCACTTGAGTACCTCGGCAGCGTCGACGGCCAGCGCCTCGGCCTGCGGCCGCATGCGTTCGGCGAAATCGATCGTCCGATGGGCTGCTGCAGAGCTCATCTCCAGCGCATCCTGCAGGTACTGGCGGGCGTCGGCGACATTGCCGCGAAAGCCATCTTGGGCCAGGTCGCTACCCAGTCGGCGCACCGCGTCGTGAAGGTCGCGCGCAAGCTGGCCCAACGCGCGAAACATGTTCTGTTCGCGCTGGCGCACGATGGCGTCGAGGGCCTGCTCGAAGGCCGGGCCTTCGGGACTGTTGAGCAACTCGCGCAGCTCGCTGGGCAAGGCGTCGCTGGCCGCGATGGCGTGCAGGGCGCTCATGCGGCGGCTCCACTGGCGGCGATGCGCTCGAAGATCTTGGTGAGCTTCTCCTGCAGCGTGGCAGCACTGAACGGCTTGACGATATAGCCGTTCACGCCGGCCTGGGCGGCAGCGATGATCTGGTCGCGATTGTTCTCGGCGGTCACCATCAGCACCGGCATGCCCCTCAGGGACTCTTCGGCCCGTATGGCACGCAACAAGTCGATGCCGGTCATGTTGGGCATGTTCCAGTCCGTCACGACAAGATCAAACGGCGTGCTGCGGAGTAGCGCGATCGCGCTCTCGCCATCATCCGCCTCCTGGATCAGGGCGCCGCTGAAGCCGAGCTCCACCAGCAGGTTTCGTACGATTCGCCGCATGGTGGAAAAGTCGTCCACCACCAGGATTTTCATGTTCTTGTCCAACGCTCTCTCCACGTGCGCTACGGGCCGTTCGGCGGCCCTTGAATTGATCGAATGCCGAGCCTGGTCAGGCGCGCCACCCGGTGAGTCTCGAGCGCAGCCGGACGACGGCTTGCCCATGGATCTGGCAGACGCGCGATTCGCTCACCCCCAGCACTGCTCCGATTTCCTTCAGGTTCAACTCCTGCTCGTAGTACAGGGACATCACCAGCTGCTCGCGCTCGGGCAGCCCGGTGATCGCTTCGGCCAACGCCTCGCGCATGCCGTCGCGCTCGATGCTGTCCTCCGGCCCGAGGCTGCCCTCGTCGGCCACGTCCATCACGCCGCCCTCTTCGCTGTCGTCCGACGCGGTCAGGCTCAGCAGGCGCACGCAAGCGGCATCGGCCAGCACCTGGTGATACTCCTCGGCGCTGATCCCCAGACGCCGGATAACCTCTTTTTCGTCCGCCTCCGCACCGGTTTCAGTCTCGATCTGACGAATGGTCTCGGCCACTTCACGGGTCTTGCGATGAACCGAACGCGGCGCCCAGTCGGTACGACGCAACTCATCCAGCATCGCGCCGCGAATGCGGATCCCCGCAAAGGTCTCGAAGCTGGCGCCCCGGTCCTGTGCAAAATTTCGCGCTGCTTCCAACAAACCGATCATTCCCGATTGAATCAGGTCACCCACGTCGACACTGGCTGGCAACCGGCCCATCAAGTGATAGGCGATCCGCCGCACCAGTGGCGCATGCCGCTTTACCAGGTCATCGGCACTTTCGCGGGAAACTTGCAGATATTCCGAAGCCACACTCATCACGGCACCTCACCAGCCGGTACGGTCCGACCGCCAAAGAAGGCGATCCGGTCGAGCGCGGCGCGGTCAGGCTCCGCCCATTTATCGACCAGGTCAGCCAATTTCTTGAATGCCTGCGACGAATGGCTCGATGGCCACACGTCGACGACGGCACATTGCCTGCGAATGGCCTGGCGCAGACGCTCGTCATGCGGTATCCATCCACTGAAATCGATCACCACATCGAGAAACCGGTCACTGACTCGCGCCAGCTTTTGATGCAGCACGCGCGCATCACCTTCGTTGCGCACCATGTTGGCGACCATGCGGACCCGGCGCACGCCGTAGTCGCGACTGAGCACCTTGGTCAGTCCGTAGGCATCGGTCAGCGAAGCCGGCTCGTCGCAAACCACCAGGATCACCTCGGAGGCGGCGGCAGCGAACATGGTCACGTTGTCGGCAAGCCCGGCGGCGGTATCCACCACCAGGTATTCGGGGGGACGGGCCAGCTCGTCGAACGCGCGGATGATTGCGGCGTGCTCGCCGTTGTTCAATTGCGCCAGGCGGCGCGTGCCGGAACCGGCCGGCACCACTTGCAGGCCGCGCGCGGCCGGCAGCAGCAGTTCCTCCAGCGTGCACTCGCCATCGAGCAGGTGCCCGATATGACGAGATGGCGTGAGGCCGAGCATGACGTCGACATTGGCCAGGCCCATGTCGGCATCCAGCAACACGACTTCGTGGTCGGCGATCGACAAGGCCATCGCCAGGTTCACCGCCACGGTGCTCTTGCCGACGCCGCCCTTGCCGCCAGCCACGGCAATCGCGCGACACGGTGTGCGTTGCTGCTTGCCCGCACCAAGGAGACTGCTGGCCTGGTGGCTGACCGGGACGACCGTGGGTGCCGTCGGCTGGGCCGCAGGTTGCGCCGCGGCCTTGGCCAGCATCTGTTGCAGCCCGGAGGCCTGATCCATTGCAAGTACTCCGTTCATGCGTTCGCCACCGCGAAACCGAATTTCTCGGCCATCAGGCCATCATCGGGGGCGTTGCTCTTCAGTGATTGGGCGGTGCGGCAAACCAGCGCGCGCGCGTCGGCGGCAGCGATGTCCTCGGGCACACGCTGGCCGTCGGTGGTGTAGTCCAGCGGCAGGTTGTGCCGGATCAGCACCGACAGCGCGCCACCCAGGTTCGGCGCCTCATCCAGCTTGGTCAGAATGCAGGAGTGCGGCTTCAGCGGCAGGTAGGCGCGTACCGCGTCGTCCAGCGACTGCGCATGGGTGTTGGCCGCCAGCACCAGGGTCGCGCGCAACTCGTTGGCGTCGGCGAGGATGTCCAGTTGCTGGTTGAGCCGCGGATCGTTGCCGGCGACACCGGCGGTGTCGATCAGCACGGTGTGGCGACCACGCAGGATCTCCAGCACCTTGCGCAGACTCTCCCCGTCGTAGGCGGGATAGACGCGCACGCCGAGCAGGCGGCCATAGTGTTCGAGCTGGGCGGCGGCGCCGATGCGGTAATGATCGGTACTGACCAGGGCCACTTCGTCGGCGCCGCGACGCAGCACCGCGCGGGCGGCAAGTTTGGCGATGGTGGTGGTCTTGCCCACGCCGGTGGGCCCGACCAGGGCCGTGACGCCGGGTTCGTCGCAGACCAGGCCGCGGCCACTCACGGCCAGGCGGCGGCTGAGCATGCCCAGCGGCAGGTAACGCGCCTGCTCGGGATTGATCTGTTCGGGGAGTTCGTCGACCAGAATGCGGGCCACGTCCGACTCGATGCCGATGCGGGTCATCTCGCGCAACACCCGCGCACGCAACGGCTGGCGCCGCTCCATGTCGTTCCAGGCCAGGCTCGAGAGCTGCATTTCCAGCAGTTCGCGCATGCTGCCCAGCTCGCTGCGCAGCTGCGCGGTGTCGTGCGCGGCGCGCTCCATCATCGGCAGCAGCACCGGGCGCTCCGTCGCGAGCGGCGCGGGCTCCGGCGCGGCAGCTGTCGCCGTACGCGGCGTTGCCGCGGCGGGAGCCGCCACACGACGCGGCGATGCCTGGGGCGCGGGTTTGGCCGCAACCGGCGCCGGCGTTTCAGGCACTGGCCGTGGCGCGAGCGGAGGCGGCATCGATGGCGGGCGCGCCGAAGAGGCCGGGCTTTCCGCGCGCGGCGCAGGTGCTTCCGCCTTGGGCGTGCCCTGACGCGAGGCCTCGCGCATCAGCGCCTCGTCATAATCGAGCGCGGCGATGATCTCGATGCCGTCGTCAATGCGGCGCGTCGACAGGATCACGGCGTCCGGGCCCTGCTCTTCGCGTACGTCGCGCATGGCCTGGCGCATGTCGGCGGCCACGAAACGTTTGATTTTCATTGCTTGCTCCGCGAACGGGAATGGGGAACGGGGAATCGGGAATCGGTCAAAGCAAGACTCCCGGTGGGTCGCTGCGAACTTGGCATTTGCGAGTCTCTATTTCCCATTCCCGATTCCCTGCTTTTCATCGCCCCAATGCCTGGACCAAACGCACGCTGCGGTTGTCCGGCACCTCGTTGTAAGCCAGTACGTGCAGGTTTTGTGCCACATGGCGCGTAAACCTCGCCAACCACGGCCGAAGCTGCGGCGCGACCAGCAATACGGCGGGTTCGCCGCTCATTTCCTGGCGACGCGCGGCGTCCGCCACACTCTGCTGCAGACGGTCGGCAAGGCCCGGTTCCACCGCGGCTCCGGCCACCCCGCCGCTGCCGGCAAGGGAACCCAGCAGGATCTGTTCGAGCTCCGGCGCCAGCGTGATGACCGGCACCTCGGTGCCCAGCCCGGTGATTTCCTGCACGATCTGGCGACCCAGCGTCACGCGCACGGCGGCGCTCAAAACGCCGGGATCCTGACTCTGCGCCGCGTGCTCCGCCAAGGATTCGACGATGCTGCGCATGTTGCGGATCGGCACGCGTTCGGCCAGCAGGTTCTGCAGCACCTTGACCACCACGCCCAGCGACAGGCGCTTGGGCACCAGGTCCTCGACCAGCTTCGGCGCGGTGGCGGCGAGGCGATCAAGCAGCTGCTGCACGTCCTGGTGGCTGAGCAGCTCGTGCGCGTGGCCCTGCAGGATGTGCGACAGGTGGGTGGCGATCACCGTGCCGGGGTCGACCACGGTATAGCCGTAGCTCTGCGCCAGCTCGCGCTGCCCGCTCTCGATCCATACCGCTTCCAGGCCGAACGCCGGGTCCTGCGTGGCAATGCCCTGCAGGGTGCCGTGCACCTGGCCCGGGTTGATCGCCATCAGGCGATCGTTGTGCACCTCGGCCTCGCCCATCGGCACGCCCATCAGGGTGATCCGATACGTGTTGGGCCCCAGGTCCAGGTTGTCGCGGATATGCACCGCCGGCACCAGGAAGCCGAGTTCCTGCGACAGCTTGCGGCGTACCGACTTGATCCGGCCCATCAACTCGCCTCCCTGGTGCACATCCACCAGGGGTATCAGGCGGTAGCCCACTTCCAGACCGAGCGGGTCGACGCTGGCCACATCCTCCCAGCCCAGCTCCAGCCGCTCGGCAGGCGTGCTGGCCGCCGGCGCTTCTTCCACCGCTTCGGCCAGACGGGCGCGGGTTTCGCGCTCGCGCTTGTGCAGCAACCAGGCGACGGCACCGCAGGCGGCGCTCAGCAGCAGGAACGCCACGTTCGGCATGCCGGGGATGATGCCCATCACGCCCAGCACCACGGCGGCCACGGCCAGCGCACGGGGCTGGCCGAAGACCTGGCCAAGCACCTGCCGACCCATGTCCTGCGACTTGGACACGCGCGTGACGATGATCGCCGCCGCCACCGACAGCATCAGCGCAGGCACCTGCGCCACCAGACCGTCACCGATGGTCAGCAGCGTATAGGTCTTGGCCGATTCGGCGGCGGAAAGGTTGTGTTGCATCACGCCGACGAAGAATCCGCCGATGATGTTGATGAAGAGAATCAGGATGCCGGCGGTGGCGTCACCGCGCACGAACTTGGAGGCACCATCCATCGAGCCGTAGAAGTCCGCCTCCTCGCGCACTTCCTGGCGCCGCTCGCGCGCCTGTTCCTGGGTCAGCAGGCCGGCGTTGAGATCGGCGTCGATTGCCATCTGCTTGCCGGGCATCGCATCGAGGGTGAATCGCGCGGTCACCTCGGACACGCGGGTGGCGCCCTTGGTGATCACCACGAAGTTGATCACCACGATGATCGCGAACACGACCAGGCCGACCGCGAAGTTGCCGCCGATGACGAATTCGCCGAAGGCTTCGATCACCTTGCCGGCGGCACCGGGGCCGTCATGCCCGTGCAGCAGCACCACTCGGGTGGAGGCGATGTTGAGCGCCAGGCGCAGCAAGGTGGCCATCAGCACCACGGTGGGGAACGCGGCGAACTCCAGCGGGCGCATCACGTAGACCACGGCCAGCAGGATCACCAGCGACAGCGCGATGTTGAAACTGAACAGGATGTCCAGGATGAAGGGCGGCATCGGCAGCATCAGCATGCCAAGCATCGCCAGCATCATCACTGGAGCGCCAACACCCCGTCGCGCGAGGTGTTTGAAGTTGCCTAGTACATCTGCACCCGTCATGGTTTTGACTCGTCATGCATCGCGATATGGGCCCATCAGGTCCGGATCGACCTCGGGGTTTGGTGCGTCGGGCGGGCTCTCACCCTGCGCCGTTGCTTGCTTCAGCTGGTAGACGTAGGCAAGCACCTGGGCCACCGCGACAAACAGCGACGCCGGGATTTCCCGACCCACCTCAGTCGTTGCATACAAGGCGCGTGCCAACGGCGGCGCCTCGACCAGGGGAATGTGATGGGTTCCCGCCACGAGTCGGATTTGTTGCGCCAGAACGTCCGCGCCCTTGGCGATCACGCGCGGGGCACCCATCCGCCCGTCGTCGTAGCGCAGCGCCACGGCAAAGTGGGTGGGGTTGACCACCACCACATCGGCCTTGGGCAATTCCTCCATCATGCGTTGACGCGACTGCGCCTGTTGCACCTGGCGAATGCGCCCCTTCATCTCGGGGTTGCCCTCGCTCTCCTTCATCTCGTCATTGATTTCCTGCTTGGTCATGCGCAGGTTCTTCGCGTGGTCGTACTTCTGGTACAGCGCGTCGATGGCGCCGATCAGCGCCAGCATCGAACCGAACCACAACGCGGCCTGGCCGAGCAGGCCGATCGACTGCGCAATGCCGGCCGTCACCGAGCCGCGGCCGGTGGCTTGCAGCGCGCCCTGCCAGTGCATCAGCAGCAGCCCCAGCGCGGTGCCGATGAACAACAGCTTCAGCAGCGCCTTGCCCAGCTCGACCAGCCCACGCAGCGCAAAGATCTTGCCCAGCCCCTTGATCGGATCGAGCCGCTCGAACTTCGGCTCCAGCGCCTTCGCGCTGAAGTTGATCCCGCCCAGCAGCAGCGGCGCGACCAGGGTGCCCACCATCGTGGCAATGGCCACCGGCGCAAACAGCAGCAGCGCCTCATGCATCGCCGCGTGCAGCGAGCGCCCCGGCAAGGCGTCGGAGAACAGCGATTCGCGCGAATAACCCAGACCCAACTCGAAGATGCGCTTCGCGTGGCGCAAGCCACTCTCGCCGCTGTTCATCAGCGCAGCCACACCGGCCAGCACCACGATCGCGCCCGACAGGTCACGCGATCGCGGAACCTCGCCCTTTTCGCGAGATTCGCGCAGTCGTTTTTCGGTAGGTTCTTCGGTTTTTTCCTGGTCGCTGTCGTCAGACATCGCAGAGCCTGCTCATGATCTCAGCTCCCGAAAAGTTCGCGCATCAGCGACCACGCATGGCCCTGCAACGCCTCGAAGGCGCCAGGCAGGCTGCGCAGCGCCAGCCACAAGGCAATGAAGCCCAGCGAAACGGTGATGGGAAAACCCACCGCGAACAGATTCATCGACGGCGCCGCCCGACTGATCGCGGCAAAGCCGATGTTCACCACCAGCAGGGAGGTCATCGCCGGAAGCGCCACACGCACCGCGCCCGCAAACAGTTCGGTGCCAAAGGCCACCACCGCGTGCAACGCATTCGCGCTGATCGCCGGCGTACCGGGCGGAAGGCTGTGGAAGCTGTCGGCCAGCAGCGAGATCAGTTGCAGGTGGCCATTCATCACCAGAAACAGCAGGGTCACCAACAGCAGGTAGAACTGGCTGAGCACGGTGGAACTGCCGCCCGCCTGCGGATTGACCACCTCGGCAAAACCCAGGCTCATGCTCTGCGCCACCAGTTCGCCGCCGAAGGACACCGCCTCGAACACCAGCTTCAGCACAAACCCCACCGCCGCACCCACCAGTACCTGGCCAGCCATCGTGGCGATGCCGGCCCCACTCATCGGATCGATCGTGACCGGTGCCAGCGGAGTCAGCACCAGCGTCACCACCACCACCAGACCGATGCGGATACGCGCGGAAATCACGGTGGCGCTGAACACCGGCGCGATCAGGAACAAGCCACTGACCCGCCCCAGCGCCCAGAAGAAGCTGCCAAGCCATGCTGGCAGCAAGGCCAGGTCCACCGCTGTCATTTGATTGCGCCGGGCAAACCTTCGATCAGCTGTGTCGTGAACTGCACCAGCAGCCGAAGCATCCACGGGCCGGCGACCAACGCCACCAGCGCCATCGCGATCAGCTTGGGAATAAAGCTGAGCGTCATCTCGTTGATCTGCGTCGCCGCCTGGATCACACCTACCAGCAGGCCCACCGCCAGGGCAGTGAGCAGCAGCGGCGCGGCGACCATCATCGCGACATACAGCGCGTGCTGGCCGATTTCCATGATGGATTCAGGGGTCATGGCGGGCTAGGAGTGAAGGGAGAGGAGTGAGTGAAGAGGAGTGAGTGAAGAGGAGTGAGGAGTGAGAGAAAAGCACTGCGCGCGGGAAAGCTGGTGCGGGAAACGTCGAATTGCCGTTTTCCGGCTCGTCGCCCCAGCGAACGCTCGGACCCAGCGACTCCACGGCACTTCGAGGCACTGGATCCCAGCTTTCGCTGGGATGACGGTGAGACGGTGAGCTGCAGCGAAGAGGGATGAGAGAAAAGCTCCGCACGCGCGGGCTGCAGCGGGGGACGCCGAATTGCCGCTCTCCGGCTCGTCGTCCCAGCGAAAGCTGGGACCCAGCGACTCCACAGCGCTCCGAAGGCGCTGGATCCCAGCTTTCGCTGGGATGACGGCGGGACGGTGGGCTGCAGCGAAGAGGGATGAGAGAAAAGCTCCGCACGCGCGGAGCTGCAGCGGGGGACGCCGAATTGCCGCTCTCCGGCTCGTCGTCCCAGCGAAAGCTGGGATGACGGTGGAGTGGTGACGTGCGCTGGCATTGCGTTCGCGCAGCGAACGCCATAAGTGCAGATGAGGGTGGCCCGCTGCTGCAAGCGCCGGCCCACAAAGTCTCTTTGCCTGCACATCCGCAAAATGGAGGGCCCGGGTGGTTTGCGCGAGCGCATTCACGTGTAAAAACTCCCCGCCAACGTTCCCAGCAACAACGTCCACCCATCGACCAGCACGAACAACATGATCTTGAATGGCAGCGAGATGATCATCGGCGACACCATCATCATGCCCATCGACATCAGCACGCTGGCCACCACCAGATCGATGATCAGGAACGGGATGAACAGCAGAAAGCCCATCTGGAAGGCCGTCTTCAGCTCACTGGTGAGGAACGCCGGCATCGCCACCTTGAACGGCACGTCCGCCTTGCTGGCATAAGGTTTCTCCTTCGCCAACCGGGTGAACAACTGCAGATCCGCCTCCCGCGTCTGGTCGAGCATGAACTGCTTGAACGGTCCGGACGCGGCGGGCAACGCCTGCTCGGCGGTGATCTGGCCGTCCATGTACGGCTTCACGCCGTCCTGGTACGAGCGCGTCAGCACCGGCGACATCACGAAAAGGGTCAGGAACAAGGCCAGGCCGAGCAGCACCTGGTTCGGCGGCGTCGATTGCGTGCCCAAGGCCTGGCGCAGGAAGCCGAGCACGATGATGATACGGGTGAACGAGGTCATCATCAGCGCGATGGCCGGCAGCAGGGTCAAGGCCGTCATCAACGCCAGCATCTGCAGCGACAGCGTCCAGCTTTGACCGCCACCCGCGGCGGGCTGCACGTTCACCAGCGGAATGCCCGGCGTCACCGCCAGCGTGGTCGCCGGCAGCACCAGCAACAGGGCCGCGAGTATCCAGCGCCAGTGCTTCATGTGCGCGCCCTCAGGCGTGCCAGCATGTCCGCGAATACCGGCTTGGCCGTGCCCGTGGTCTGCGGATTCTCCGCATCGTCGGGTGCCGCGCCTTCGTAGACATGCAAGGTGCGCATGCCGCCAGGGCCCATCCCGATCAACATGCGCTTGCCATCGGCATCGAGCAGCAGCAAACGCTCGCGCGTGCCCACCGCGAACGACTCCACGCAACGAATCCGGCGACTGCCGCCGCCTGGCCCGCGGCGCTGCATGCGCCGGGTCATCCAGCCGGCCACGAGGATCATCGCGATGATGCCGACCAGGCTGAGAATGACTCGCGCCAGCTCGCCCGCCGCGTTGAACTCGGGTGCGGCCGCTGGCGCGGCAGCGAGGATAAGGCCCATGGTGCTCATCAGCGCAGCTTTCGCACCCGCTCGGCAGGGCTGATCACGTCGGTCAGGCGGATGCCGAACTTCTCGTTGATCACCACCACCTCGCCATGCGCGACCAGGGTGCCGTTGACGAATACATCCAGGGGCTCGCCCGCGGCGCGATCCAGCTCCACCACCGAACCCTGGTTGAGCTGCAGCAGGTTGCGGATGCTGATGCGGGTACGCCCGACTTCCATCGCCAGGGTTACCGGCACATCCAGGATCATGTCGAGGTTGACGTCGCCGCCATCCGTCGCCGCGCCTTGCAAGGCATCGAACTGGACGCGCTCGCCGGCGTCGGCAACTGCTGTGTCTGTGGTCTCGTTCATGCTGGGCTCTTCTGTTTGATTTGATCTTTGATCGCAGCTCTTTCGCGGCGACCCGTCTGGGCATGGAAACGTATGGCGTTGCGGCCATTGGAGCGGCCATAGCGCCCGCGGAACACCGGAACATCCTCGGCGTAGACGAGCGCCATCTCGGGCAACTGCACCGGAATCACGTCGCCGGGTCGCAAGTGCAGGAACTCGCCAAGGCTGAGGCGTGTTTCCAGCAGCAGCGAACTGAGGTCCACCTCGGCGTCAAGCACTTCCTCTTGCAGCATCTCGGCAAAACGGTCGTCGCGATCCATCCGGTCGCTCTGCACGCCGGCGTCGAGCAGCGTGCGGATCGGCTCGACCATCGCGTAGGGCATGGTCAGGTTCACTTCCCCGCCGCCGCCATCGAGCTCCACGTGGAAGCGCGACACCACCACGGTTTCGGTCGGGCTCACGATGTTGGCGAACTGGGGGTTGATCTCGGAACTGAGGTACTCGAAGTCCAGCCCGAGCACCGGCGCCCATGCTTCATGCATCGCGCCGAACAGCTCAGTCAGCATGATCTGGATCACCCGATTCTCGGTCGCCGTGAAATCGCGGCCCTCGATGCGCGCGTGAAAGCGCCCGTCGCCGCCGAAGAAATTGTCGATGACGGTGAACACCAGGCGCGGCTCGAATACCACCAGCGCAGTGCCGCGCAACGGCTTGATCCGAACCAGGTTCAGGTTGCTCGGCAGCGATAGCCCATGCACGTACTCGGCAAATTTCACCATCTTCACGCCCAGCACGGACACTTCGCAGGTCTTGCGCAGCACGCCGAACAGTGCGGTGCGGAAGAATCGGGCGAAGCGGTCGTTGACCATCTCCAGGGTCGGAAGACGACCGCGGACGATGCGGTCCTGCTGGGTAAAGTCGAACGGGACGACGGCATCGCTCGGCAACGGTTCGTCATTGCCGGTGGCAACCGCGCCACCGGTGACGCCATCCATCAACGCGTCGATTTCATCCTGGGAAAGCAGATCGCTCATGCGCGCGGACCCCGGTTACTGAATCACGAAACTGGTGAAGTACAAGGCGTCTATGCCGGGCCGGCCGAGTCGCTTCTTCACGATCTCGCGCACGCTGGCAAGCGCATCTGCCTGCAACTTCTCGCGACCGGCCGCCTCGCTGATGACGTCAAATTTCTGATCGCTGAACAATGACACCAAGCCGTCACGCACGACCGGATTGGCCTCCTTGGCCACGTCGATCGCCTTTTGATCGTGCGCCATCAAGGTGATGCCCACCTGCAGGTAGCGCAGCGCATCGCCGTCACGAAACGTCACCACGAAGGCCGGCTCCAGCGGGAGATAGATCTCCGGCTTGCTGGCCTCGGTCACCTTCGCCTTGTCCGCCTTGGCTGCGCCTGCATGGCCCGACATCCAGAAGTAGCCGCCGCCACCCAGGACTGCCAACACGATCAGAACGACAACCATCTTCATGGGAAAGCGGCGCTTTGCCGGCAATTCCTCTGCCACTTCAGGCTGCTCGTCGTTGTCCATGGAAACCTCTTGTTGGGTTGAATGAAATGGAAGCGCCAGCGATGGCACAAGCGAATAAAGCAATCCGCGTGCCATCAAAATATATTTCGTTATTTCAATGCGTTGCGTATCCGTCAAAGATCTGCGCCCGACCCGGTGGCGCTTTCTTGACGCGCGCCGGTACGGCGACGCGACGCCATCAGCACCAGGTCGGCGGAAGTGTCGTCATGCCGACGCCGATCCGCGGATCGGAGCGGCGGGAAGATGCCGAAGGCGGAAGTGGGCGCTGTGATGTATTCCGGGCATGACAAGAGCGCCCCCATCAGCCCTTCGGGCAGCTTCCCCCGCGTCGCGGGGAAAGCGACGGCGTTCAGCGCGATGATTCGCTGCGGATCAGGTCGTTCCGGCGCGCCAGACGGTCCTTGTCACGCAAACGCATCGAGCAGGCCCAGCCGGCTCACTGGCGTGGTCAAACCCGGGCCCTGGACCTCGTCGATCTCGGCCACACCGTCGCCATGACTACCGTTGCCGGCATGTTCGCCGCGATCATGCTGCCCTACTTCGGTATTGCCCAGCGAGAGCCCGTGCTGCGCCAGCATCTGGTCCAGCTGCGGGAGACTTTGCTGCACGGCGGTGACTGCACCGGGATGTTGTGCATGAAACACGACGTCGACCCGTCCGTGGTTCACGCTGATCTTCAAGTCGAGCGAACCGAGCTCCTCGGGGTGCAGCCGGATGCGCGCGTGCTTGACGTCCTGGCCGACGAACCAGCTCATCTGCTGGCCCAGCTCCTGCGCGAAAGCATGACTGCCGGCCGGAGCCGCGACCGGTACGCTGACCGGCGCCGTATGCGCGGCCGCTGGCGGCGCCGACAAGATCAGCGCCGACGCCGCGTCGGTGCGGACCGGGTCGCGCACACTTTTCGGGCTGAGCGACAGGCCGTCGGCAGCGAGCAGCTGGGCCGGCATGGCGGTGCTGGCGATGCTGGTGGTCACCGCCATCGCGGCGGCATCACCGACCTGCAGCAGCATGGGGGCTCCGGCCGCGGCAGCGACGGGATCGCCCGAATGCGCCGGTGAAGCGGCAGCAGCAGGCGCCAGAACCTTGCCCGCCGCCGGACCGATCAGGGCCAGCATCGCGCCAACCAGTGCGGCCGCGCCCTGTTCGTTGCCGTCGCCATCCTTGGCCACAGGCTCGGCTTCTCCCGGCGCAGTATCCGTGATGGCCTCCACCACTGATGGTGCTGACGTACTCGAGGCCGGTGGCACCTGCGCGTCGGCCGCAACGGCGGGTTTGGAGGTTTCCGTCGATGCCGCCGCAGTCGCGCCGGAAGCGCCGACCCGACCCTTGTCCGATCGGCCTGCACTGCTGTCCGAAGGACGTGAGTCTGGCCTCGTCGGCGACATATCGCTCCGACGATCAGGACGAGGGTCCGCGTCTCGCTGCGGATGCGGCTGGGTGGCGGCGCCCTGTTCCCGCGACGCCGATCCACCGCGTTGACGCGCGGCATGCAGTTGCTGCTCGAACCCCGCAGCCGCTCCCTGCGCAGGCGTGTTGGGCGCACCTTTCGGCGATACGGGGACGGCAGAGGGTGTGCCGACGGCGTGGGCGGTCATGGCATGAAAACTCCTGCAAGGAACGAGCGTGCGCTGCAGCTCTGGTGCACGCGGGGACAGGTGTGCCTGTTCATGGGATCTCCGGCGACGTCCGTCATGAGGACCGCCGGTGCTGGAAGCGTTCGTCGATCTCGGACTGCTCGTGGCGCTCTTCCGCGCGGCGTTCGGTTTCGAGATGCTGGGCAACAACGCTGTCCAGCGCGCATTCGCGCGCATGGTTGTGTTTCCATTGCTCGCGCGCCTTTTCGAGCTGCCGCTGGTGGCGCGCGATCTCGGTGGTCTGCTGCGCGATCGCCTGGTCGATACGCTGGATGAAGCTCTGCCGGTTGAGCATGGCGCTCACGCTGGGCAGTGCATCACCGGTGCTGGCATATTCCTCGCGGTAGCGACGCAGCTCGCTCAGCTGGTGCTCGGCCTTGGTCAGCACCTGCTGCTGCGATGCGAATTGGGCCAGGGCGTCCTCGCTGCGCTGTTTGGCCTGATCCACGGCAGGTTGCAGTCGGCTGGCTCGCGAATTCATGCGTTCACCTGTTCGGCAAGTTCGGCCAGGCTGGCAATCGCCTGGTCGAGGGTCATCGGTTCATCCACTTCCTGCTGCAGGAAGGCGCGCAGTTGCGGCCACATTTCGATGGCCAGGTCCACTTGCGGGTCGGAACCTTTCTGGTAGGCACCCACCGCGATCAGATCGCGCTGCTGGCGGTAGGCGGAGTAGATCTGGCGGAAGCGCTGTGCAGAGCGCATGTGTTCGCGCATCGCCACGGCGGGCATCACGCGGCTGATCGAAGCCTCGATGTCGATGGCGGGGTAGTGTCCGGCCTCGGCCAGATCACGCGACAGCACGATGTGGCCGTCCAGGATGGCGCGCGAGGCGTCGGCAATCGGGTCATGGCGGTAATCGTCGCCTTCGGTCAGCACGGTGTAGAAGGCGGTGATCGAACCACGACCCTCGGCATCATTGCCGGCACGCTCGACCAGTGCCGGCATCATCGCGAACACCGACGGCGGATAGCCCTTGGTCGCCGGTGGCTCGCCAATGGCCAGCGCAATCTCGCGCTGTGCCTGGGCGTAACGGGTCAGCGAATCCATCAGCAACAACACGCGCTGGCCGCGGTCGCGAAACCATTCGGCAATGGCGGTGGCGTACTGCGCGCCGCGCAGTCGCTTGAGCGGCGGCGCGTCGGCCGGCGCGGCCACGATCACGGCGCGACGACGACCCTCCTCGCCCAGGGTCTGCTCGACGAACTCCTTCACCTCGCGGCCACGCTCGCCGATCAGGCCGACCACGACCACGTCCGCGTTGGTGTAGCGCGTCATCATGCCGAGCAAGGTCGACTTGCCCACGCCGGAACCGGCGAACAGTCCCAATCGCTGGCCGCGACCGACGGTGAGCAAGGCATTGATGGCGCGCACGCCGACGTCGA
Source organism: Rhodanobacter sp. G2-10 (assembly GCF_055809185.1). Taxonomy (NCBI): domain Bacteria; kingdom Pseudomonadati; phylum Pseudomonadota; class Gammaproteobacteria; order Lysobacterales; family Rhodanobacteraceae; genus Rhodanobacter; species Rhodanobacter sp. G2-10. The sequence continues at coordinate 2,594,780 of NZ_CM147900.1, forward strand.
GCGGCGCATCGATCGGCTTGCGTGCCATCGGGTTGATCGGTGCGCACTTTAGTGCGGCGTGTTCGTTCGAATCCAGCGGACCCAGGCCATCCAGCGGCGTCCCGTCGGCGCCGATCACGCGACCAAGCAGGGCCGTGCCCACCGGCAGACCGCCCGTCCGCGCACACGGTCGCACGCGTGCGTTGGGCAGGACGCCATGCATGTCGCCCACCGGCATCAGCAGCAGGCGTTCATCGGCAAAGCCGACCACTTCCGTATCGAGGGTGGCGCCGTCGGCGGTATCCACCAGGCAGCGCGCGCCGAGCGCCGCTTCGCAACCTTCCGCCTCCAGCGTGAGGCCCACGACCCGACGCAGGCTGCCTTCCACCGACAGGACATGAGCCTGCCCGGCACGCGTGCGACTGGCCGCAAACTGGTCGCGCCAGCGGGCGTTGCGCGCCTGATCGGTCAATTCGGGATTCATGCATCCTCCCCGTCGCGGGCGGATTCGTCGCCAAGCACGGCATCGATCACGGCGGCCAGGCGAGTTTCCACGCGCGCATCCAGGCGTGACCGTTCGCTCTCCAGGCGGCAGCCACCGCGTTCCAGGCTGGCATCGGCAAGCAGCAGCCAGTGCCGATCGGCGCTGCCCAGCTCCTGCACCAGGGCCAGGTCATCAGGATGCAGATGCACGCGCAGCTCGCGCGTGGCCATGGGCAGCGCGTCGGCGGCCTTGCGCACCACGTTGGCAATCAACGCGGGCGTGGCTTTCAGCTCGTGCATGACCACCCGTCGCGCCACCACCAGCGCCAGCTGCGCCAATTCGTCGGCCGCCTGGTCATCCAGCAACTGCAGCGGTTGCGCCGCAGCCCGGTAGAGCGCGTCCAGCTCGGCCATGCGCTCGCCCAGTTGCTGCTCTGCCTTTGCCCGGCTTTCGGCCAAGCCCTGGGCCATGCCGGCGGCATAGCCTTCGTCGCGAGCCTGCTGCTCCAACGCCTCCAGTTCGTGCACGGTGGGCTGCGCCATGGCGTTGGCAGCATCCGACCTGCCGTCATGGATGCCTACGTCGGGCATCTCCCAACGCTGGAAGTCGTCGTCCATGCTGTGGAACACGCTGGTCATCAGACGTATTCATCCCCGCCGCCGGCCAGGCTGAGCTGGCCCGCGTCGGACAGCTTGCGGGCGATACCAAGCACTTCCTTCTGGGCGGCGTCGACCTCACTCAAGCGCACCGGACCCTTCACCTCCAGGTCGTCGCGCATCATGTCGGCCGCACGCTTGGACATGTTGGCGAAGATCTTCTCGCGGATATCCGGTTCGGCGCCCTTCAAGGCCGTGATCAGGGTGGCCGACGGCACTTCGCGCAGCAGGGTCTGCATGCCGCGATCGTCCAGACCGACGAGGTCCTCGAACACGAACATCAGCTCCTCGATCTTCTCGCCCAGCGACTCGTCCTGACTGCGGATCGCGGCAATCAACTCGCTCTCGCGGCTGCCTTCCATCGCATTGAGAATGTCGGCGGCGGCCTTGATGCCGCCCACATTGGCGGATTTCAACTTGTTGGAACTGCCCGAGAACTGCCGCTCCATGACTTCATCCAGTTCGTTCAATGCATGCGGCTGCACGCCGTCAAGCGTGGCAATGCGCATCACCGCGTCCGAACGCACGCGCGGCGGCAGGTAGCCGATCACTTCGGCAGCCTGGTCCGGATCGAGGTGCGCCAGCACCAGGGCGATGATCTGTGGGTGCTCGTTGCTGACCATCTCGGCGATCGCGCGGCTTTCCATCCACTTCAGCGATTCCAGGCCCTTGCTGCTGCGGCCCAGCAGAATGCGGTCGATCAGCCCACCTGCCTTGCTCTCACCCAGCGCATTGACCAGGATCTTGCGGATGTATTCCTCGGTACCGACGCCCAGCGACGTCTGCCGGCCCATGTCTTCGTCGAGCTTGTCCAGCACTTGCTGGACATGCTCGCGCGACACGCTGGAAAGGGCTGCCATGGCGGTGCCTATCGTCTGCACGTCGCGCGCGCTGAGATGCTTGAGTACCTCGGCCGCATCCTGCTCACCCAGGGTGAGCAGGAGGATTGCCGCACGCTGGGCACCGCTGACCGGTGCTTCGGCTCGATTAGTTGCCATCTGCGTTCACCCAGTTCTTCACGACCTGCGCTACCTGTTTGGAGTTTTCGCCGACCATCTGGCGCGCCTGCCCGATGCGCTGTTCGTATTCGAGTGTGGGAGCGGCGTGGGAAAGTTTTGCCGGCGCGTCGGCCGATGCGTCGTCATCCACCTTCACCGATATCTTCGGCATGGGCGCCGGCAAGGCTTTCGCCGTGGCCTCGCTGCGGGTGACGCCCTTCAACAGTGGCCGCAACAGGCCAAAGGCCACCAGCAAGGCGATCAGCACGCCAATGCCCTGCTTGATCAGGTCCATCACACCCGGCTGCTCCCACAGCGGGCGCTCGGGCGGAGCGTCGAGCGCCGCCGGACGATGGAAGGGCTGATTCACCACGGTGACGCTGTCACCTCGCGCGGCATCGAAGCCAACCGCGTTCTTGGTCAACTCGGTCAGGCGCTGCAGTTCCTCCGCAGTGAACGGCACGCTCGTGGCATTCGCTGGCGTGCTGGAGCTGCCGGCAGTGGCCGGCCCCTTGTCCACCAGCTTGTTGTCCAGCACCACGGCGACGGTCAGGCGCGCCAGGCGCCCGGCCGGGTCGCTCACATGACTGATGGTGCGATCGAGCTCGTAGTTGCGGGTGGCGCTGCTCGACACGTCACCACCGGCATCCGCGGTGGTAGCGGTGTTGCTGGTGGGACTCGGCTTGCCATTGGCCTTGCCGGCATCGGGATTGGCCGCCGTCGGCTGCGCCACCATGGTGGGGGGCTGATTGCTGAGGGCGCCGGGCACGCCGCCCGCTGCCGCGCCGCCGCCACGCCGTTCGCTGCTAGTCTGCTCGCTGCGCAGCGCCGGATGATCGTGTCCGAATGTTTCGGTGGCCTTTTCCGACTTGCTGAAGTCGAGATCGGCGTAGACCTGCGCACGCACGCGGCCCGGGCCGACCAACGGCGTCAGCAATTCCTCGATGCGTTGTGCATAGGTGTTTTCGATGCGCGTGGCCATCCGCATGCGGTCGTCCCCCACCGCAGCGGGGCTGCTCGGGTCGGTGGTCAGCAATTGCCCCTGCTGATCGATGACGGAAACCTGGCGGGCGTCGAGCCCCGGCACGCTGGAAGCGACCAGGTGCACGATCGCGGCGACCTGGCCAGCATCCAGTTGCCGCCCCTGGTACAGCGTGACCAGCACCGAGGCGCTGGCTTCGCGGTTGTCACGAATGAAGGCCGAGGGCTTGGGCATCGCCAGATGCACGCGGGCGGCGCGGATCGACTGCAAACCGCTGATGGTGGAACTGAGGTCCGACTCCAGCAATTGCTGGTAGCGAGTCCGTTCGGCCAGGTCGCTCATGCCAAAGGGAGAATCGTTGCCCGGCAGCACGCTGCTGCCCGCGCTGCCCTGGGGCAGGCCCTTGGCAGCCAGCTTGAGGCGCAAGGCGGCCAGGTCGGCGGCGGGCGCCATGATCGAGGAGCCATCACTGCTCAACTGGAACGGCGTGTTGGAGCCTTGCAGCTCCTGCGCCACAGCGGCGGCATCCTTCTGATCCAGCCCGGCATACAACAGGCCATAGTTCGGCCCGCGCGACCACAACACCACCGCCACGCCGAACGCCACCGCGGCGGCAATGCCGACCAGCAGCAGGATCTGGCGCGTGGCCGGGCTGCGGGCTATCTGCTTGAAGGGGTCCGGTCGCGCACCTTCCGTGTTGTCGGTGGCCGCGATGGCGTTGTCTGCCATGGTGTTGCTCTTGTGATGAAGGCGGAATGGGGTCTATGCGCGAAACGTCAGACCGGCATGTTCATGATGTCCTTGTACGCATCGACCATCTTGTTGCGTACTTCCACCATGGTGCGCAGCGAGAGATCGGCCTTCTGCACCGCGATCATCGTGCGGCCGAGATCCGCACCCGGATCACCACGCTCGAAACTCGCGGCCATGCGGCCCGCTTCCATCTGGCTGCGTCCCACGGCTGAAATCGACTGCTTGAGCAAGGAGGAAAAGTCTGCCTGTCCTCCGGCCTGTGGCGCACCGATCGGCGCAGCCTTTGGCGCGGCATCCAGGGGGCGGACCTGGGCGCTCATCTGGCGCATCTGTGACAGCAGGTTGTTGACGTCGATGGAGCTCATCTCGGTGCTTCCTTGGTGACGGAATCCCGGCACGTGACGGGTTTGCTTGAGGGTGGATGCATTACGCGTGCCAGAACTTTTTGGTGTTCGGTGTTCGGTGCCTGGGACTTGTTGGGGTCGGGCATGGTTGGCGACGGCCTTTGGGGTACCTCGTAGCAAGTACCGAATCCCCAATCCCGGCCTTCTAAGCCGCCATGCTGTTCTGCAAGCCGTACTTGCGCAGCTTCTCCACCAGGGTGGTGCGCTGCATGTGCAGCAGGCGTGCGGCATGGGCCACCACGCCGCCGGTGGCGTCAAGCGCCTGACGGATCAACCCGACCTCGATGTCGGCCAGGTGATCCTTCAGGTCCAGGCCATCTTCCGGCAACAGGCGCTCGGACTGAACCGCGTGTTGCGCGACGGCCTCGGTCATCGGCGGCTCTTCGGCCATCATCGCCAGCAAGGCCGCACCGTTGACGTCGTCGGAGACTGCGTGACCGCGATACTTTGCCGGCAGGTCGCTGCTGCGGACCTCGCCGTGCGGGAACAGGATCGCCATCCGCTCGACCAGATTGGACAGCTCGCGCACGTTGCCGGGCCAGGCATGCGCGCGCAGTGACTGCATCGCGCTGGTGCTGAAGCGCACCGCGCCCAGTCCGCGGCGCGCCAGGCGCAGGTTGAATTCGGAGATCAGGGTCGGCAGATCTTCCAGCCGCTCGCGCAGCGAGGGCAGCTCCAGCGGGAACACGCTGAGGCGGTAATACAGGTCTTCGCGGAAACGGTCCTCGGCGATCGACTGCTCCAGGTTGCGATGGGTAGCGGCGATGATGCGCACGTCGCAACGCTGGGTCTTGTTGCCGCCGACACGCTCGTAGGCGCGCTCCTGCAGCACGCGCAGCAGCTTCACCTGCATCGGCAAGCTCATGTCGCCGATCTCGTCCAGGAACAGGGTGCCGCCCTCGGCCATCTCGAAACGGCCCTTGCGCGCACTGATCGCGCCAGTGAAGGCCCCCTTCTCGTGGCCGAACAGTTCGCTTTCGAGCAGTTCGGCGGGGATCGCGCCGCAGTTGATCGCCACGAACGGCTTGTCGCGACGCGGCGAGTTTTCATGAATGGCGCGGGCAACCATTTCCTTGCCGGTACCGGACTCACCCAACACCAGCACGCTCGAATCGAACGGCGCCACCTGGCGGATCAAGCCGTTGACGCGAACCATGGGCGCGGAATTGCCGACAAAGCGCAGAGCGCCGCCCTGATCACCCAGCAGCCGCGCATAGACGTTGCGCATGGCTTCGGTCAGCTTTTCGTAACTGAGCGGGAAGCTCAGCGGGGCCACGCGCTCGGCGAACGGCGATTTCGGGGCACTCAAGCGCTGACGCCAGGAAGAGTCCTCGGCCAGCAGCAGGGGGATATGCGCGGCGCTGGCACCGAGCATGGAAAGCTGGCGCTCCGCCTCGGCATCGTTCTCGACATGACCCACGTAAAGCCCACGCCAGGCATGGGTGGATTCACTGGTGTCATCGCAACTTGCGCCGTGCTGCGGGTGGTAGCCCAGGAACTGGAGCGCCGACATCACCGCGTTGACACGTGCCTCGTCCGATTCGATCACCAGGAAGTCAAACTTCTGCATCTCATTCTCCGTACCGCAACTTTTGGCTCGGTCCCCACGTCCGGTGAGGCCGCTGTTTCATCCGTGCCGACGATCCGTCGCTGGCCTGATGAACCAAGTGCAATAAGGAGGCCAAATTTTGGCGCTCTGGTGTCGGTGAAATGTCACCTGTCAGAAGTTTTACGTCGTGAAAGTTCCTCAACGAGTTCTAGTTGTGCCGCGTAAATGACTGATGCCAAACGGATGGAGAATTTACGTGCGCGGAAACTTGCAGGGAACCCGCGCGCTGCCGCGCGGTTGGCATGCCGTGCCATGCAGGGGAATCCCTACACATGTGCATCCAATTTTGCGAACTGCGTCACGCGCATGCTTGATCCATGTCACGCCCGCGCACATGGAAGTTGGCCGACTCACTCGGGCAACTGGCGCGACTCTGCCACTTTACGTCGGTGATGGCGAAAAACTAGTCGCTCAATTGCGTCACTTTGGGCATCGTTCGGCGTGAGGAACGCCACGAAGGTTCGACCATCCTCCAGTTGACGCTCGATCCGAGCCGGAAGCTCCAGCGACAAACTGCGGCAATGATCGAAACGCAGGCTCAAAAGCATCGCCTCACTGGCCGGCACCAGCTCCGTCGGTATCACCGCGCCACGCGCGTTGAAGCGAACCAGACGCAGCCCCGGCAGACTCTCGGTCGGAGTCAGGAGTTGATTGAGGATATCCACCAGGGCGGTGAGTTTGGCATCCATCCGGCGAATTTCCTGCACCAGCGGATTGTCGTCCTCGGCCGCTTCCACGCGGCGCTCCTCGAGTGCGGCGATCGCGGCCAGGGCATTGCTGTTCTTCTCGGTCAGGGCCATCGTCCGCGCCCGCGGCATCGGCCACGATATCGGTTCGACCGTCAGGTGGAGCAGTTCCTCCACGCTCACCCGCTGCTCGAATTCATCCCATCTGGCGTTACCCATCGCAGCGCTCCCCTCAGTCGGCCGATGCACGCCATCGTACTTCGATATGAGGCCCTGCATGGCACATCAGGTGCCGGCTTGCCCTGCTCCCGCATGGAGCCGTATGGCAGCGACCGGGGTTTCAGGGTCGGGCGTAGGCGGCGATGGCCTGGAAACGGGCGTGCTCGCCCTGCCACGAACGGGCCACTTCATTGCGGGCGTTGCCAAGCAAGGCCTGCAACTGGCGATCGTAGGCCAGGATCTGTTCGATCTGGGCGCGGCTGATCACGTCGGTGGGATGCTCGCGGCGTACCAGCGGCTCGCGGACCTGTTCCAGCTGCTGCAACTCGTCCCAATCGGCGACCTTGGCTGCCGCCAGCATCGCGCGGGTGATGGCCAGCGCTTGGGTCAACGGCGGGTCGTCGACACAAATGGACATGTCGATGCTCACGCTCCCACGGCACGGCTGGCCGCGGCCGGCGCGATCTGCACCCAGCTGTCGCGCACTTGCTGCAGCAGCTTGCTGACTTCGTCGATGATGGTGGCGTCATCCTGCATATTGGCCTGCAGCAGGCGCCGGCTCATGTACTCGTAAAGCGAGTCCAGGCGCTCGACCATCGCCGGCTCCACTTTCGGATCCAGTCCGTCACGCAGCCCGCCGATGATCTCTATGCACTTGCTGATGGTCTCGCCCTTGGCAGCCACTTCACCGCGCACCATGTGTGCTCGCGCCTTCACCAGGCGCTCGAGCGCGCCATCCATGAGCAAGGTGATCAGGCCATGCGGACTGGCCGACTCCACGCCACCGTGTGAACGAACTTGCTGATAGGCGCCTGCGCCGTAACCGAAACCCATGATCGTCTCCCGTCCGGAGTCTTGCGGACTATTTCTTGTTGCTGTTGGTCAGCGCGTCGAACTGCTGCTGCAGGTAGCTGCTGGTGCTGTTGAGCTTGCTCATCAGCGTGTCCAGCGCGGTGAACTGGGCCTGGTAGCGCGCGGTGAGGTCCTGCATCCGGGTGTCCAGCGTGGATTGCTGGGCCTTCAGATCCGTCAGTTGCTGGCTGATGCTGTCGGTGCGACTGGCCAGCACGCCGTTGCTGCCAACCCACTGGTCGAGCTGAGTATTCAATTTGCTGGCAAAGCCATCGGGCCCGCCGAAAAGACTGGCCGCCTGCTTGCCGCCATCGGCCAGCGCCGTCTTGAGCTTGTCGTTGTCCAGCTTGAGCGTGCCGTCGACCTGCAGCGAAATGCCCAACGAGGACAGGCTGCTGCCGTTGGCCGTGCCGCCAACCAGCCGTGAAAGCGTGCTGTTGATGCCATTGAGGGTGGCGTCGCCGATCATGGCGCCTGCCGTGCCGCTGGTGGCGTCGTACTTGGTAAGGTTCTGGTAGATCCCCACGAAACTGTTGTAGGTGTTGACCAGGTTGGTCAACGCGCTGGTCGCCTTGCTGCCGTCATTGGCGACCGTGACCGTGCTTTCGCCGATCTTGTTGAGGTTGAGGGTGAGCCCGTCGATGGCGTTGCTGACACTGTTGCCGGCGCTGTTGCCGGCCAGGCCATCGATCGTGTACTGCGCATCCTGCGCCGACGTGATCACGTTCAACGCGTTGCCGCTGCCGGCAGCGGCGTCGTAATTCAACGCAGCGAGGCCGCCGTCACCGCCCGTGCTGCTCACGACGAAACCGTTGGCAGCGCCGGTACGAGTACCGCTCAGCACCAGGTGGGCACCATCGGTGCCGTTGACGATGGTGGCGCTGACGCCCGGGTTGTCGCTGGCCTTGTTGATGGCGTCGCGCACCTGGGCCAGCGAGTTGTTGCTGTCGTCGAGCTCCAGAGCCATCGACTGGCCATCCACCGCGATGGTGAGCGTGCCGGTGCCGACCTTGGCGCTGCTGTCGGCAAACGCATGGGAGGAAGCCTTGAGCGAGGTGGCCAGCCGGCTGACGTCGATCGTATAGCTGCCGCTGACCGGGCTGCCGTTTGCGCTGGCGCCCAACACATCCGCATCGCCCGAGGTGACCTGGCGCGCACTGAAGGCACTGCCGTCGGTTATCGAGGCCATGGCCGACTGCAAGGCCGACAAGGCCGCGCTGACCTGGCCCAGGGCGGAGAGCTGGGTATTGGCCGATGCGGCCTGGTTGGTGATCTGGTTCTGCTGCGGCGCCTTCTTGGCGGCCACCAGCTTGTCCACCAGCGTTGCCACATCGAGTCCGGAACCCACGCCCATGGATGTCAGCAAACCCGTGGTGGGTGCAGTTGAGCCGACAGTGATTGGCATGAGCGCGGTTCCTTGAAATGGGGGGGTGGCCGCGATTTTCCGCGGCCACCTCGGGGTCAAGCAGTTACTGCAGGAGCTTCAGCACGCTCTGCGTGGAGGCGTTGGCCTGCGCCAGCACCGAGACACCGGCCTGTTGCAGGATGTTGGCGCTGGACATGTTCGCCGTTTCCTGAGCGAAATCCGCGTCCTGGATCTGGCTGCGCGAGGCAGACAGGTTCTGCGAGATGGTCTGCAGGTTGGCGATGGTCGAGGTGAAGCGGTTCTGCACCGCGCCCAGGTCGCTGCGCATGGAGCTGATGGTGCCCAACGCTGCATCGATGCGGCTGATGGTGTCGTTGGCACCATTGACGGTCTTCACGTTGCTGGAGGCAAGGTCGCCACCCGCCGTGATGGCCGAACCGGCACCGCTGAAGTTCAGGTTGCCCGCGCCGGAACCGGACTTGGTGCCGGCCACGGTCAGATCCGTCTGCGAGTTCAGGTGCACATTCTTGCTGGTGCTGTCGTAGTAGGCGGAAACCCCGGCGATACCCTTGCCGTTGATGGCGTCGACCAGGCTCTGGGCATCCTTGTAGCTGCCCGCCATGTCGGTGCCACCGATGGTCAGATCGCCGCTGCTCAGGACCAGGTTAGACGGAGTACCCGCAACCGAATCCGCACCCGCCGTGGCCGTACCGCCTGCGGTAAGCAGTGCTGCATCCGTACCACCGATGGTCGGCGCTGCACCAGCACCGGCAGCAGCCTTGGCGATGGTGATCTTGCCGGCAGCCTCGGTGACGTTGTAGCTGGCGCCCAATGCCGTGCCGATATCGGTCGCCATGGCACTCGTGCCACTGGAGGTGTAGTCCGCTGACAGGGTGACGCTGTTGCCGTCGACGGTGAAAGTCTTGTTACTGGAACTGTAGTCGCCGGCGGTGATCGTGCCAGAGGTGTAGGAAGCCGCAGTTGCCGCGCTACCGCCGGACTGGAACAAGCTGCTGACATCACCCGAGGCCGAAGAAGCCATCTGGCCGATCTGGGAAGCACCAGCACCCTGGCTCAGGTTCACCGAAATCGTCTCGCCGACATTGGCGCCGATCTGGAACGCGGCGCTGCCGAAGCTGCCGTCCAGCACGTGGCGGCCGTTGAAGGTGGTCTGCTGCGAGATACGGGTGATCTCGGCCAGACGCTGCTGAACTTCGGCATCGAGCGCAGCGCGATCGCTGTCGGAGTTGGTGGCGTTGGCGGACTGCACGGCCAGCGTACGGATACGCTGCATGTTGTTGGTCACCTCGTTCAGCGCCGACTCGGTGGTCTGCGCCAGCGAGATGCCGTCGTTGGCATTGCTGACCGCCTGGTTCAGGCCGTTGATCTGGGTGGTGAAGCGGGTGGAAATGGCGAGGCCGGCGGCGTCGTCTTTCGCGCTGTTGATGCGCATGCCCGAGGACAGGCGCTCGATGGCAGTGGCGAGCTTGCTCTGCGTGGCAGCCAGGTTCTTCTGGGCATTCAGCGAGCTGATGTTGGTGTTGACACTCATGACCATGGGAATTCTCCGAATCGAGTTGGTATGCCGACAATGGTCGGCTCAGACAATCCGGCGGGGATTCACCATTGAATGCATCCGCCTTGTGGACTGTTTCGACCCGTCACACCAAAACTTGAGCCTTGTCAACGTAAATAATCGAACAATTTTGAACCCTGCACTTTCGTGAACGTCTGCTGCGCCGCCTGCAGTGCCGTGGTCTGCGCACCGAGCTGGCTGATGGCGTCGTAGTAGTTCAGATCCTGCACGTTCGACAGCGACGTCTTGTATTGCAGGGTGAGGTCATCATTGAGTGCGCCTTGCTGGTCGAGCGCATTCATGCGCGCGCCGACCTTGCCCCGCGTTCGGGTGATCGTGTCGATCGCCTGGTCGAGATTCGCGAACTCGGTGTTGATGTCGTTCTGCATCTGCGCTCCACCGCCGTTGGGCGTGCGCAGCGTGCCGATGATGTTGTCCAGCGTGGTGAAGATGTCCTGCTTGCCGGAAGCGCCCAATGCAAACGTGTCGCCCGCGTCCGGCGCACCGTTGAAGGCGACCTGTGCGCCGCGGAAGGTGATGCTGCCACCCTTGTCCGGGTCGTAGCTGCCACTTTCCAGGATGGCGCCGCCACCATCGCGCACTTCATAGGCATTGGCGGCAGTGAACACGATGCTGTAGCTGCCGCCATCCCATGCCGACGGATTCGCCGAGGGATCGGTGACGCTGCTGGCGCCGGCCACGGCCTTGCCGGAATTGCCGGCGCTGGCGCTCACGGCGAACGTGCCGTTGCCGGTCGGAACATTCACGAACACGGCGCTGCCGGGATCGCCGGTGGCCACCTGCAAACCGGGGCCGGCCGCCACCATGCGCTGGCCTGAGTCACCGAAATAGCTGACGCTGCCCTGCGACACGAACGGCTGGGTGCCGGTGCGATTGCCCGCAAAAATGTATTCGCCCTGGCCGTCGGTGCTGTTCGCCTGGCCCAGCAGTTGCTCGCGCAACTGCACCATCTCCGAAGCGATGTCGCCACGGGTTTCGTCGGTCTGACTGCCATTGGCCGCCTGCAGCAACAAGGTGCGCACGCGCCCCAGCACATTGCTGGTGTTGGACAGGGTCTGGTCTTCCAGGCCCAGCCGTGAGTTGGCTGAGGTGATATTGCGCTGGTATTGCGCGGAATCGGCGATCAGGTGCGACATGTCCAGCGCACGCGCCGCGCCGACCGGATCGTCGGACGGCTGGTTGATCCGCTTGCCCGTGCTGAGCTGTGTGTTGAGGTCGGACAGGTCGCCCTGCCGGTTCATCATGTTGCCGACGGACTGCTGCTGCATCCAGCTGGTGGAAACTCGCATGACTTAACTCCGCACCGCGCCGAGCAAGGCGCTGAATATGCTGTTGGCAGTGCTGATGACCTGCGCCGAGGCCTGGTAGGCCTGCTGGTAACGCACCAGGTTGGCCGCCTCCTCGTCCAGGTTCACGCCGGAGACGCTTTGCTGGGAACTCATCGCCTGGCTGTAGACCGCGGCTTGCGTGGTCAGGTCGTCCTTGGCCAGCGCGCCGGCGCTGCCGACCTGGCTGACCAGCTGGCTGTAGGCGCGACCGGTGCTGGTGACGCCACCGTCGAGCACGCCAAGATTGGCAACCTTGCCCAGCATCAGCGCATTGCTGTTGTCACCCTGCGCATTGCTGTTGGCCTTTAGGCTGAAGCTGTCGCCGGCCTGGGGCGCACCGCTCAGCTGCATGCTCCAGCCGTTGTGCACGATCGGCTGACCGGGCGTGAAGGTTTGCGCGGCCCCGCCGTCGACGCTGTAGCTGGTGGGTGAAGTGAACACGATCGAGCTTGGATTCATCAGGTTGGCATTGCTGCCATCGCTGATGCTGACGCTGGGCGAGGCCGTGCCGGCGTTGCCACTGCCCGCGCTGACCGCGAACGGCGCGGCGGCGGCCACCTTGTCGGGGTCGTCGATCGCGACCGTGAAACTGCCTGCGGCGGCGCGACTGGGCTGCACGCGGAAACTGTCGCCTGCACTGGCGCTGCCGCCCACCACCAGGCTCAGCCCGGCGGCCGTGAACGGATCAGCCGCGGTACCACTGCCGCTGAGAGCCACCGCCGCGCCATGGGTGTCGCGCATGCTCCAGTTGCTGCCGTCATAACTCAGCAGATAGTCCTTGCCGGTCAACGCGCCGAGGTCGCCGATGCTGGCATCCAGCGTGCCGCTACCGGTATTGGTCGAGGCACCCTGCACCACCGGTCCGGCCACATTGAAAAACGGGCCACCCACGTCGCCGTGCAGGTCGACGCCCTGCTCGTGCTGTGCATTGAACGCGCCGGCCAGCGCCTGCGCCGAGCGCCCCAGCTGCGTCTGCGCCGGGTCGAGCACGTTGCTGCGGAAATCCAGCAGCGCGCCCAGGGCACCACCGCCGATGCGGCCACTGATCACGCTGCCCGAGCCGGCACCCACGACCTCCACCCGGGTAGCGTCGTACACGTTTTTTGCCGTACCCAGTGGATGGGCCTCGGCACCGGTGACCAGCGCCTGCCCGTTGCCCACGAAGATGCTGATGGTGTGGTCGTTCTGCGGCACCACGGTCACGCCGACTTCGCCAGCCAGTTTCTTGACCAGCGCGTCGCGCTGGTCAAGCAGATCGGCAGGCGGCGAGCTGTCGGTGGACGAGTGCGACCGGATCAGCTTGTTCAACTTGGCGATCGACTGGCTGTCGCTGTTGATCGCATCGACCGTGTCGCCGATCTGCTGCTGGACCTGGCCGGAAAGCTGGCTGAACTGGCCTGACAGCGCGCGAAAGGTCGTGGCCAGTCCGCCGGCGCGTGCCAGCAGCACTTCGCGCGATGCGGTATCCGACGGCGCATTGGCCACGTCCTGCACCGCGCCGTAGAAGCTGTCCAGTGAAGTCTGCAGGTTGGAACTGCCTGCGAGTTGGTTGTTGAGCTGACTGGTAAGGCTGGACATCGTGCTGGCCCGCCCTTGGCCCGATGCGGCCGACCACAGCGAACTGTTCAGGAATTGGCTGTACGCCCGCTGCACGGCGACGGTGTTGACGCCGGTGCCGACATAGAATCCGGCCTGTCCCTCGGGCAGGCGCGCACCGAACGACACCAACTGGCGGCTGTAGCCATCGGTATTCACGTTGGCCACGTTGTGGCCCACGGTGCTCAGTCCGATCTGCGAGGCAAGCAGCCCGGACACGCCGGTCGAAAGCATGTCAGCCATGGTGGAACATCCTCGGCAACGAGTTCACCGTCGCGTTTGCGCGGTGTGTGGTGACGGTATCGACCGGCGTGACGGTTTCTTGACCCCGGGGCGGGGGAGGAGTGAGTGGAGAGGAGTGAGGAGTGAGAGAAGAGCCAGGCAACAGCGCGGCACCACTCTGCATCGCACGTTCGTCGGCGAAAACCAGGAAGCTCACTCTGCACCTCCGTCGACGGGCAGGCCGGCGAGCGCCTCGCGCATCTGCGCGCTGTTGGCGATCGCGGTGATCTTGGCCACGTAGGCCGGGTCGGTGGCATAGCCACCATGCACCAGCCCACGGGCAAAGGCGGCGATGTTCTCGCCCTGGCCCAGCGCCTGCGCGTAGCGCGGGCTTTCGGAAATCAGCCGCGCGTAGTCGGCGAACGAGTCGGACGGGGAATCGTAGGCGCGGAACGCGTCCCGCTTGCGTACCGCCATGCCGTGTTCATACTCCAGCGTGGATACGTTGACCTTGTCGCCGTTCCAGCTGCTGCCGGCCTTGATGCCGAACAGGTTGAAGCTGCTGCTGCCGTCGCCATGGCTGGGCAAGTGCTTGCCCCAACCCGTTTCCAATGCCGCCTGCGCCAACAATGCACGCACTGATACGCCGAGCTTCTTCGCCGCGACTTCGGCGTGCGGCGCCAGTGCACGCACGAAACTGACCGGATCACCGCCGGGCAGCAGCTTGGACGCGGTGCTGGCCACATCCATCGCGCCGCGGGCCATCCGATCGAGCGTGTGCTGCCAGGAGGAACCGGGCGCCGCGGTCGACGGCATGCCGCCGAGGTTGCCCGCCAGCAGACCATCATCCTGCTCGCGCGACGACGGCTCCGAACCCAGCTGCAACAGTGCGCGCACGTTGGCATTGACGACGCTGGCGGCGGGGACGCGGAAGTCCTGCGCCGGTACCTGCGCCGCCTGCTCCTGCGCGTGTTTGCCGCCCAGCTGGCGTACCAGCATCTTCGCAATGCCCAGGCCGTTCTTGCCGTTGGCCAGGCTCAGCGACAACTGCTGGTCGAACATGTCGCGATACGAGTTGACCTGCTCGCTTCCGGCAATGTCGCTGCCCATGCTGGCATTCGCGTCACGCATGGACTTCAGCATCATCTGGGTGAAGATCGCCTCGAACTGCTTCGCCACCGCCGGCAGCGCGCTCTTGCCACCATCGCTGCGCGCCTGCGCACGCAATTGCTGGAATCCGGACAGTTCGGTCCAGGTATCCAGCGCGGGTGATGTGCTGTTGAGAGGCGTCATGATTCCGTCGCGTTGTTCAAATCACTACAAGGTCTGCATGAAGCGCGCCAGCCTGCTTCAACGCCTGCAGGATCGAGATCAGGTCGCTGGGCGTTGCGCCGACCTGGTTCACCGCACGCACGATCGCATCCAGGCTCACGCCCGGGCCGAACTTGAACATGTGCGCGCCTTCCTCGCTGACCTGCACGCTGCTGTTGGGCACGATCGCGGTCTGGCCCTGGCTGAAGGGCGCCGGCTGGCTGACCTGCGGCTGCTCGGAGATCGTCACCTGGATCGCGCCATGCGCCACCGCAGCGGCGGTGACCCGCACGTCCGAACCGATCACCACCGTTCCGGTGCGCGAATTGACCACGATCCGCGCGGGCGCATCGCCCGGCTGCACATCGAGGCTCTGGATATCGCCCAGCCACGCCACTTTCTGCGCCGGGTCCTGCGGACCGCGCACCGAAACGGTGCCGCCATCCACGGGCTGTGCGGTCCCTGCGCCGTAAGCCTTGTTGATCGCCGCAGCGATGCGGGTAGCCGTGGTGAAGTCCGCGGTATTGAGGTTCAGCATCAGGTCGCCACCGGCGGCAAACGACGACGGCACCACGCGCTCCACCGAGGCGCCATTGGGAATCCGTCCGCTGGCGGAGATGTTCACCTGCACGCTGGAGCCGCTCTTGCCCTGCGCGCTGATGCCGCCGATCACCACGCTGCCCTGCGCCACCGCGTAGACGTTGCCGTCGGCACCGCGCAACGGCGCCATCAACAGCTGGCCACCGCGAATGCTCTTGGCGTTGCCGATCGAGGCCACCGTGACATCGATGGTCTGGCCGGGCTTGGCAAATGCCGGCAGGTCCGCCGTCACCATCACCGCCGCCGCATTCTTCAACTGCGGTCGCGCATTGGGCGGCACGGTGATGCCGAACTGCTGCAGCATGTTTTCCAGGCTTTGCGTGGTGAAGGGTGCCTGCGTGGTCTGGTCACCCGAGCCATCCAGGCCCACCACCAGGCCGTAGCCGATCAGCTGGTTGCTGCGTACGCCCTGCACCTGCACCAGGTCGCGGATCTTGTCGGCGTGGGCGGGAGAGGCCAGCCCGAACAAGAGCAACAGCGCCGTGACCAGCAAGATTTTCGCGTTGTGCGTGGCTGTGCTGGCGGGCAGAGCCCGCCCTACGCGGTGCCCGTAGGGCGGGCTCTGCCCGCCACCCTGCGGCAGGCGCGCCGTGTAGCAAGCAGCGCCACGTGAATTGGCTTGCATGGCTTTCATCAAAAGGGCATCCATTTGGAATTGAAGAAGCGCGACAACCAACCGCGCGAGTTCGCGTCAGCCAGGCTGCCGCGGCCGGTGTAGCTGATACGTGCGTCGGCGACACGCGTCGACGGCACCACGTTGTCCTGGCCGATGTCCTGCGGGCGCACGATGCCGGAGATGCGCACCAGTTCCTGCCCCTGGTTGATGGTCAGCCACTTTTCGCCGCGCACCATCAGATTGCCGTTGCTGAGGCGCTGCGCCACCGTCACCGTGATCTGACCGGTAAGCTGGTTGCTCTGGCTGCTGGAGCCGCTGCCGTCGAACTTCCGCTCGCCGTCCAGTCCGAATGAGGCGCTTCGACCGCCGGCGGTGATCACCTTGCCAAGCAAGTTCGGCGCGCCGATATCGGCCTTGTCGGTCTTGCTGGTGGTGGTGCTGGCCTTCTTGCTGGCCTGGGTGCTCTCGACCAGAGCCACGGTGAGGATGTCGCCCACGCGATGGGCGCGCGGATCGGCAAACAGTTCCATATTCTGCGCGTCGTGGTAGATGGAACCGTCGGCCTGCACCGGTGCGGCGGCCTGCATCGGTGGCGGCGTCGGTGCCCACTGGGCATCGTCGCGCGCGTGCGGTGCGCTGGCGCAGCCGGCCATCACGGCGAGCGCGCACAGAACCAGCGGAATGCGAAAACGATTCTTCATCACGGCACGTCTCAGGTCTTGTTGGTGAGGAACTGCAGCATCGAGTCGGCAGCGGATACCGCCTTCGAATTCATCTCGTAGGTGCGCTGGGTCTCGATCATGTTGACCATCTGCTCGACGACGTTGACGTTGGAGCTTTCCAGCGCACCTTGCGCCAGCGTGCCCAGGCCATTGAGACCGGGCTGACCGATCTGCGGCGAGCCGCTGGATGCGGTTTCCAGATAGAGGTTGTCGCCATTGGGCTGCAGGCCGGCAGGGTTGATGAAGTCGGCCAACTGCACGGTGCCGACCTGTTGCGTGGCCGCCTGCCCGGGCAAGCTCACGCTGACCGTGCCGTCGCTGCCGATGGTGATGCTCTGCGCATTGGCCGGCACGCTGATCGCGGGGTCCAGCGCGTAGCCGTTGGCCGTGACGATCTGGCCGTTCTGGTCCATGTGCAGGGAACCGTCGCGGGTGTAGGCGATGGTGCCATCGGGCATGGTCACCTGCAGGAAACCACGACCCTGCACGGCCACGTCCAGCGAGTTGCCGGTCTGCTCGATATTGCCCTGCGTGAACAGCTTCTCGCTGCCCACCACGCGCACGCCAGTGCCCAGCATCAGGCCCGAAGGCGCCTGGGTCTGCTCGGTGGTCTGGCCGCCCGGCTGGCGCAGGTTCTGGTAGACCAGGTCCTGGAACGAGGCGCGTGCGCTCTTGTAGCCGGTGGTGTTGGCGTTGGCGAGATTGTTGGAGATGACGTCCATGCGCGTTTGCTGCGCATCGAGGCCGGTCTTGGCTACCCACAAGGATGAAAACATGTCGATGGACTCCGTCTGGACGTCTGGATGTCTCTGTGAAAAGGCGTGCGCGTGTGCTGGATCAGGTCATCTGCAGCAGGCGCGAGGCCGACTGCGCGTTCTCGTCCGCGCTGTGGATCGCGCGGATCTGCAGTTCGTACTGCCGCGACAGCTGGATCATCTGCACCAGGGTCTGCGAAGGATTGACGTTGCTGGACTCCAGCACGCCGGATTTGAGGGCGACCGTGGAATCCGCGCTGGCCGTGCCGCCGTCATTCAGATGCATCAACCCGTCGGTGCCCAGCGACAGCTCGTCGGTTGGCGGATTCACCAGCTTGATGCGGCCGACCGCCGCGATGGTTTCCGGCGACTGCCCCATCGGCACCACCGACACCGTGCCGTCGGCACCGATGTTCATCTGGCTGCTTTGCGGCACGCTGATCGGGCCACCCTCGCCCAGTACCAGGTTGCCGCGGGCGTCGGTGAGCAAGCCGTCGGAGGTCAGTCGCAGTTCGCCGGCGCGCGTATAGCCCTCACTGCCGTCGGCGCCCTGCACCGCGATCCAGCCGCTGCCCTGCACCGCCACATCCAGCTCGCGACCGGTTTCGATCTGGCCGCCCTGGCGCATGTCCACGCCCAGGCCATGCGCCACGCCATTGACGCGCGTGGGCAGGCCCGGCCCCTGCACCGTCAGCGGCTGGAACGCCGAAAGCTGGGCCTTGAAGCCGACCGTGTCGGCGTTGGCCAGGTTGTGTGCCACCTCGGACTGCTCGCGCATCATCTGCGTGGCGCCGGTCATGGCTACGTAAAGCGATCTGTCCACGAAAAAATCCTCAAGGAGTGAGTGGAGAGGAGTGAGAAACGAGAGAAAATCGCGTTCTCTCACTCCTCACTGCTGGCGGCTCACTTCTCAATTGCGAATGTTGATGATGGTCTGGGTCAGCTGGTTGTCGGTCGAGATCACCTGCGCATTGGCCTGGTAGTTGCGCTGCGCCTTGATCATGTTGACCAGCTGCGCGGTGAGGTCGGCGGTGTTGGAGGCTTCCAGCGCGCCGGCCTGGATCGCACCGAAGGTGCCGTTGCCGGCTGCGCCCATCACCGGCGTACCGGAGTCGTAGGAGGCGGCCCAGTTGGTGTTGTCGAGCTGGCGCAGGCCCTGCTCGTTGGAGAATTTCGCCATCGCCAGCTGTCCCAGCGACGTGGTCTGGCCGTTGGAATACTTGGCCTGGACGATGCCCTCGCTGGACACGTCGATATTCGCCAGGGTGCCGGTCGGGTAACCGTCCTGGTTGATCGCGGTCACGCCGTAGGTATTGCCGAACTGGGTTGCCTTGCCCAAGTCCAGGGTCAACTGCATCGGGTCGGAACCGGGGCTGACCACCACGCCGGGGAAGCTCAGCTTGCCGTTGGCCGGAGCCACCAGCGCACCGCTGCTGTTGAACGTGAGCGGCTGCGCCGCACCCACCGATGCGCCGTCGATGTAAAGGTTCGCGCCCCAGGTGTTGGCTGCCGCGTCCTTGACGAAATACACGGTGCCGTTGTGGGTGGCGCCGAGCGAGTCATAGACGGTGAACGGGGTGGACTGGTTGAAGCTGTCCGGGTCGCTGAGCGGATTGAACGCCGTCGCAGGGGGCGTGGCGTCCGACGGCAGGTTCAGCGCCATCTGCACGACACTGCTGGCCTTGGCCGCATTCTGCGAGGTGAGCATTTGCAGGTCGACCATGGTGCTGTTGTCAAAGCCGTTCGGGGTCGGCGGATACACCTGCAGGCGCTGATGGGCGGCATTGATGACAAAGCCGTTCGGATCCTTGTGAAAAGCTCCGGCGCGGGTGTAGGAGAAACCCTTGCCGTCTTTCAGGGTGAAGAAGCCATCGCCACTGATCGCGAAATCCAGGCTGTTGTTGGTGGTTTCCACGCTGCCGGCGCTGAACTGCTGGGCCACGTTGGTCAGGCGCACGCCGCTGCCGGTCTGGCTGGAGCTGAGGTTGGGACCGGCGGCGTTGAACAGCTCGGCGAACTCGGCGCGCGAGCCCTTGAAACCGGTGGTGCCGGTGTTGGCGATGTTGTTGGCGGTGACCTCGAGGTCCTTGGAGGCCGCGTTGAGACCGCTCAGTGCGATATTGAAAGCCATCTGCTTGATTCCTGTGTGTTGGAGCCCGACGGGCCCGTCAATTGATCTGCGCGACCTGACTCAGCAGGACCCCACCAAAACCGTCCACATCCAGATAGGCGCCATCGGCGCCGGTCATGCCCACGCCGTTGACCTTGCCGGTCACGTAGGTAGTCACCGCGGTATTGCCGATCTGTGCCTTCAGTCCATAGGTGCCCTTGGGCAACGCGACACCGTCTTCGCCCTTGCCGTCCCAATGGAACGGCGCCAGTCCTTGTCCGGGCGTACCCAGATTGAGCGTGCGCAGCACGTTGCCATCGCCGTCGGTGACCTGCACCAGCACCTGGCCGCTGCCTTCGGGCACGTTCACCGCGCCATCCAGACCTGCGTCCTGCAAGGTGCCGGCAGCCGAAGGCACGACCACGCTGCGCCCGACCATGCTGCTGGCCTGCAACAGCTGATTGCCCTGCATCGACTGGCTCAGCGCATCGAACGAGGTCTGCAGCGCCTGTGTCGCCGACACCTGGCTGATCTGCGCCAACTGGCTGACCATCTGCGAGGAGTCGGCCGGCTTGGTCGGATCCTGGTTGCGCATCTGCTGCACCAGCAGACTCAGAAAGTCCGACTGTTTCAGGGTTTTTTCCTTGCCCAGGCTGGCCGCCTGGGCCGCGCTGGAGGTGGCGGGACCGCCGATTGCCATGTCGCTCATGCCGCGTTCCTCATGGGTGCGTGTTGCTTGTTCATCGCTTCAGGCCTCACTTGCCGAGGTCCAGCGTTTTCTGCATCAGCTGGCGCGTCGAGTTCATCACCTCGACGTTGTTCTGGTAGGAGCGCGAGGCGGAAATCATGTTGACCAGCTCGTCGACCGGGTTGACGTTGCTGGCGAAGACATAGCCATCGGCATTGGCCAACGGATTGCCCGGCTCGTAGCGGCTGGGAATCGCGGCCTGGCTCTCGGTGACGCCGAGCACCTGCACGCCTTCGCCGACATCGTTCTTGCCGGCATCGAGCTGATTCTTCACCGCGGCGAACAGCGGCTCGCGCGAGCGGTACGCGCCTTCGGCCGTGCTGGAGACGCTGTCGGCGTTGGCCAGGTTGCTGGCCACGGTGTTCAGGCGCGTCGACTGCGCGGCCATGCCGGAGCCGGCCACATTGAAAACGGAAAAGAGTGACATCGCCCTCAACTCCCGCTGATGGCAGTCCGCAACATGCGGATTTGCGCGGTGATGAAGGACAGGCTGGCCTGGTAATGCACGCCGTTGGCGGCAAAGGCGGCCTGCTCGACCTGGGCATCGACGGTGTTGCCATCCATGCTCGGCTGGGTCGGCACGCGGTAGGCCAATGTTTCGGCGGAGCGGCCGCCGGCGCTGATCTGGCCGGGGTTGTCGGTCTCCAGCGCAACGCCGTTGACCTGCCCGCTGGCCGCGGCCAGCGCCTTGCGAAAATCGACATCGCGCGCCAGATAGCCGGGGGTGTCGGCATTGGCCAGGTTGTTGGCCAGCACCTCGGTACGGCGCTGCCATACGTCGAGCGCCTTGGTGTGGATGCCAAATAGATTGTCGGTGGCTGGAATCATTGCGTTGCTCCGCGTGCAGTTGCTGCACGGAGCGAAAGGCAAGTTGCATGCCACGCACTGCAAGTCGTTGCCGCTGCTGGATTTTCCAGACAGGAGCGTTACGCGTCAGGCATCCACCGGCGCGGAAAGACGGTTTGTTGACGCCTGCGCGTCGCGTTGCCGGTGTGTCAGCTGGCGGACGCCGCCGGGGCCGGCGTGAATTCCTCGGGCAACAACTCCATCACCGCCTGCGCCAGCAGATCGGGCTGGAACTTGGCGACAAAGCGGTCTGCCTTGACCTCCTTGATCATCGCCTCGTTGAACAGACCACTGAGCGAACTGTGCAGCACCACCTTCAGCCGGCGCAGCGCCGGCGTCTCGCGGATGGCGCGGGTCAACGCATAGCCATCCAGTCGCGGCATCTCGATATCCGACACCACCAGCTCGATGGCGTTGGCCGGATCACCCTCCGCCAGCTCAAGCAACCGCTCCAGCGCCTCGCGCCCGTCGCCGGCCACCACGCACTCCATCTCCATCTGCTTGAACATCTTGACCACGCGCCGCCGCGCAATGCCCGAGTCATCCACCACCATCACCCGGCGATTGGCCAACGAACGGGTGGAGGCTTCGCGTTGCAGTTGGCCCGAGAGCTCGGGCGATGCCGAATCTATGCTCGCCAGCACGTGCTCGACATCGATCACTGCCAGCAGCACGCCATCGATACGCGTGACCGCATTGACCCGCGCGCCGAAGCCCAGCGAAGAAGCCGGCGTGGACATCGCCTCGCCCTGGCAATGCACCATCCGCTGCAAGTCGGCGACCAGAAAGCCCTGCACCGAGCGGCTGAACTCGGTCACCATCAAGTGCGCCGAGGCCACATCACGCAGCGGCGCGTAGCCCAGTGCGGCCGCAAGATCGATCACCGGAATGGTCTGGCCGCGATAGTCGCAACTGCCCGCCATCAACTCGTGCACGCCCTGCATGCGCTCCATCGGGGGACGCCGCAATACCTCACGCACCTTGAACACGTTGATGCCGAACAACTGCTCGTCGCCCAGCCGGAACAGCAGCATCGCCACGCGGTTGTGCCCGGCCAACCGTGTATGTCGCTCTACCTTTTCCAGCAATGTGCCGCTCATGCGGCCTCCTCAAGGTGCGTCGTCGCCAGCGCGACGGTGTCTGCATGGCTATCGACCGGATGGCCCCACGCTTTAGCCGTAGCGCAATCGTGCGACCGCACCCCGTAGGGCGGGCTCCGCCCGCCACCCCTCGCGACATGCCCCGCGCAAAGCGGCCGCTCCCCCATGGCACGTGACTTGCTTGCTCAAGTCCTGAAGATTTTCGCCGATGCAGCCACCGTATCCGTCCACCTAGAAGATGATGCCCGCCTCATGAGTTTGATCTGGAATCAGCATATCGCCGCACTGGCGGAGGCCGCGGCCAAGGGCAACGATGCCCAGGTCGCCGTGTTGCGGCGCAAGTATCCTCGCGCAGCGCAAGCGCTGGCGCCGCTGCTGGCTCGCGTCGCCAGCCGCGCGCCCTCCTCGGTGGCGCTGCAGACCATGGAGCAGCAAAGCCTCGTGCTCGGCGCCGTACAACAACTGTCGCGCGAGCAGACCGCCCTCGACAAGGCCGCCACCGACAGCCGCAGCAGCGTCGATCGATTGACGGATGGAAGCGCCGGGATCTCGACGGCATTGCAGCAAGTGGGTGTCGACCTGGACCAGGCCAGCCAGGCTGGCAGCGCCGGCACGGACGGCGTCAAGGAACTGGATGGCCAGCTGCGGCTGTTGCGCACGGCGCTGACCGTGATGAACCGAAACCAGAGCAAACTGGCCGAACAGGTCGCCCAGATCCGCAAGCTCACCGGCACGGTGCAGGAAATTGCCCACCAGACCAACCTCGTGGCCTTGAACGCCGCGATCGAGGCTGCACGTGCCGGCGACGCCGGGCGCGGCTTTGCGGTGGTCGCCGACGAGGTGAAGCAACTGGCCGAAAAGACGGCACTGACCACGACCGAGATCGAGTCCGTCACCGGCTCGATCGGCGACTTCTCATTGCAGCTGGATGGTGATGTCAGCCACGGCTTGCAGCAACTCGAGCGCGCGCAAGCCGGGGTAAGCCAGTCCAGCAATCTGCTGGAGAAGGGCAGCGCCACGCTGCGCACCGCCAGCGAACGTATCCGCACCCTGCAACAAGGTCACGACACGCAGCACGCGCGCGCCACCGCGACGCAAGCCGCACTGGGTGCACTGCAACGGCGCAGCACCGAAGCACGCCGGCAATCCGAATCGCTTCACCGCGCCGCCCTGCTGGCACACCGCCTGGGTCTCGACTGGCTCGAAGGCGAAAGCGGCAACGATCCGGCCAGCCTCAGCCTGACCGTGCGCGAGGCAGCACTGAACCTGCGTCAGGCGATGGAACTGGCCCTGCTCGAGCCCAGCGCACTGGATCGTCGCTGGTTCGACACGCATACCCTCACCCGCAGCGTCGACCGCCTTGCCCTGGCACGCCATGGTTCGGGTGACGCCGCTGCATTCAGCCAGGCCGGCACGGCACTGAGCGAGCAGGGCAACCGCTTCGTCGCCCTGCTCAACGAGGGCCAGCTCGAGCAGGCCAACGAGGTCGCACAGAAACTCGAAGCCGGACGAGACGCCCTGCTGGCACAGCTCGGCGCGCTGCTGGTCGACGCATGAGTCTTCGCGCTTTCATCGCGTCCCCCGGGGTGGCCCTGATGCTGTGGCTTGGCATGCATGGCCCCGTGCGCGCGGCCGACACACAATCCCTGGAGAGCTTGCGCGCCGCGGCCGAACAGGGGATACGCAGCCACTTTGCGCAGCCCGGCAGCCGGATCGAAGTCAGCACCGAGCCGCTGGACCTGCGGCTGCAGCTGGCGCCATGCGACCAGCCCCTGCGCGCCATCATTTCCGATCAGGCCCAGGCCAGGTCGCGCATGACCGTACCGGTGCAATGTCCGCAAGCTGGCGGCTGGACCGTACGCGTCCCGGTGCGGCTGAAGCTTTTCCGCAACGTGCTGGTGAGTACCCACGCCCTGCTGCGCGGCGACGGCATCGGTGCCGCGGACGTACGCAGCGAGGAGCGCGACGTCACCCGGCTCGGCTATGGCTACATCGAGAATTTCCAGCAGATCGCCGGCCGCTCGCTGTCACGTGCGGTGGCGCGCGGCAGCGTGCTCACTCCCGCTACACTCGGCGGCAGACGCATGGTGCGTGCCGGCGACCATGTGCAAGTGCTGGCCAGGCTGGACGGCATCGAGGTCCGCGCTGACGGCGTGGCGTTGGGCAGCGGCGACAACGGCGCCCGCCTGCGCGTACGCAATGCCAGCTCGGGCCGGGTCGTGGACGCCAGGGTCAGCGCACCCGGCGTGGTGGTGGCCTTGCCATGAAATCCGCCATGACCGTCATTTTTTCGTCGACCTGGCGAATCGACCCTAAAGTTTCCGCAAAAGCGGCCGATTATCCAGTTACAGGGCACACTCCATCAGGAATGGATCCATGAATACGACAATTACAAACAACGGCTTGCCGAAGTTTCCGCAGACCACCAACAACCCGGGCAACAGCGCCTCGGCGGGCACGGCTGCACCGGCAGATGCTTCCGTGGCGGCGCCTCGCAACGGCGATCAGCTCAAGCTGACCGATTCGGCGCGGGCGCTGCAGGAGGCCGCGCGCCAGAACGAAACAGCCCCGGTCGACGCCAAACGCGTGGAACAGATCCGTCAGGCATTGGCCGATGGCAGCTACAAGGTGGATGCCAGCCGCATCGCCGACAAGATGCTCGCCATGGACCAGCAGCTCGGCGGCACGGACAAGGCATGAACAAGCCGCTGCAGCACGAACTGAACGATGCGCTTGCGTCCGTTCTGGACGACATGCAGCGCGCCGCCGACCAACTGCTCACGGTGCTGGATGCCGAACGCCGCGCGCTGGACAGCGCCGACGCCGAGGCACTGGACCAGGCAGGCACACAGAAGCAGGCATTCATGCAGCAACTGGAACAGCTCGATACCGAGCGCCGGTTGCTGCACCGCGAACAGCCCGCCCGGCACGCCATGCTCGAATCCGAGTGGCAGCGGGTGGTGCAGTCGCTGCGCGAGTGCCACGCGCTGAACCAGCGCAACGGCAGCTTCGTCAGCCAGCGTCTGACCCAGGTACGTCAGGCGCTCGCCGTGCTCACCGGCCATCCCGGGGAGAACGAACTCTACGGCCGCTCCGGCGAGCTGCATGGCAGCCTGCGTTCGCAAGTGCGTGCCGCGGCATGATTCTCGACATGAACCCTCACGCCCACGCCACCTGTCCCCGCAGGCGATTCTCCCACTGACAGCGAGGCAGCCGCTGGCTTGCCTCGCGCCGACCGCGATGACCGATCATGAGCAACTTCCAAGCCTCCTCCATCGCCGCCTCGCCCCAACCCGCCGTTGCCGGGGCACAGCACAATCAGGCAAGCACCCCATTGCCGGTGTTGCGTACGCCGATGCTCGATCGCGAACGCAACCTGTTCGCCTATGAGATCGTCTTCCACCGCGAACCCGGCGACGACGAGAATCTGCTGCGCAGCGTGCTCTCCACGATCACCGACGGCTCGTTGACCCGACTGGTTCGCGGCAACCGCGCGTTCCTGAACCTGCCGCCGGAACTGCTGCCGGAGGATTCCGACGTGCTGTTGCATCAGCCCCGCCTCGGAGTGGTGGTGCCGCCTTCGGTAGCCGACGACGAACGCCTGATGAGGCAGCTGCAGCAGATGGCCGAACGCGGTTGCCAGTTGCTGCTTGAAGCAGGCGACCTCGATCTGGAGGCAGACCGCTCGATGCAGATGCTGTTGCAGATGGTGCAACTGGTGCGACTCGATGCCACTGCGCTCAGCCCCGAAACCCTGAAAGAACGGGTCGAGTCCCTGCATGCCCGCGGCCTGCGCGTGATTCTCGGCCAGGTCAACGAGCACGAAACCCACGAACGCTGCATCGAACTGCCGATCCAGGCCGTCCAGGGTCGCTTCCTGCTGATGCCGCAACCGGTCGCCGTGCCGGTACTGACCGGCAACCGCATGAGCATGCTGCGCCTGATGGGCGCGCTGCAGCAGGACAACCCCGGCCCGGTCGAGCTGGGCAACATCATTCGCGACGATGCGGTACTCAGCTACAAACTGCTCAGCTGCGTGAACTCCGCCTACTTCGCCCTGCCGCGCCAGCTCAAATCCGTGCAGCAGGCCGCGATCTTCTTCGGCGTGACCCGCATGCGCAACTGGATCGAGACCATGTCCATGTGCAGCATGGACGACCAGCCGCCCGAACTGCTGCGTGCCGCCCTGATCCGCGCCCACATGTGCGAAAAGCTGGCCACCGGCATGCCCAACGGCGGTCCCGAGACGGCGTTCACGGTCGGTCTGTTCTCGCTGCTTGACACCTTGATGTGCGCCCCGATGGACTTCCTGCTGAGCCATCTGCGACTGGTCCCCGAGGTCAGCGATGCCCTCACCGACCACAGCGGCCCGTTCGGCTCCCTGCTGAAGCAGATCCTCACCTGGGAGGCCGGCAAGATGACCAGCGAATCCGCCACACCCCAGCGCATCCAGCGCATGGCGGCGGTGTACCTGAGCGCCACCCAATGGGCCGACCAGGTCTACGCCTCGGCCAACGAGACCCAGGCGGCGGCGTAAACCGGCTTCGTCGACGTTGCCCGCGGTCAGCGCGGGCAAGCCCGGGCGCGCCAACGCGCCTGGGCGTCGTGCGCGACGCGACCCCAACCACCGACTCGTCGACCAACAGCGCGACATCGTCGATAATCCGGTGACGCGCCGCCAAGGCGCCGTGCCCGCTCGTCGCACGCATGCCTCCTGCTGCAGATCAGCGAACCTGACCGGACACCTGCCGCATACTCTGCCGAGATCCGTCCACGCGGGTCGCACAGGAATGAAACCATGAGTCGCACCATCCATTGCAGCAAGCTCGACATTGACGCCGAAGGTCTCGACTTCGCGCCCTGGCCCGGCCCGCTCGGCCAGCGCATCTACGCGGAAATCTCCAGGCAAGCCTGGCAACAATGGCTGGCCCACCAGACCACCCTGATCAACGAGTACCGCCTCAACCCGCTCGATCCGAAATCGCGCAAATATCTCGCCGAACAGATGGAGAATTTCCTGTTCGGCGGCGACGTCGCGCAAGCCGCCGGCTTCACTCCACCCAGCGACCAGTCTTGACGAATCCTCGCGCATTCGGTCTAATGCGCGGCTCCACGCAACATCTGCGGCTCGCGCAGTCGCCAGTGGCAGCCAGTTTCCGGCCGGGTAGCTCAGTTGGTAGAGCAGGGGATTGAAAATCCCCGTGTCGGCGGTTCGATTCCGTCCCCGGCCACCATCAGAACAACCGAACAGGCCCGCCTAACGAAGCGGGTCTGTTCGTTTTTGTGACGCAGTTGGCACGAATGCTGCTGCACTCTCGGTGAACCGCTTCGGTTCTGACATCGAGAAGCCGCCATGGAAGAAGTCATCGATAGCACCAATGTCACCTGCTCGCCGGAGGAGCTGGCGATTCAGTTCCTGCTGCGCCATGCCGCATGCCGCAAGGCGCTGACCGGGCCCACGATCGAAGACCGCCTGCATGAGGCGCTGGCGCGCTCACGGTCGGAGACGCCGATCGTGGAGGCTGTGAGCGCAGGTTCGCGCCAGCCGCATGAGCGGGTAAAGCGCGCCGGTACGCCGGCAGCCGAAGTGACCGAGAACGACAGTTGTGCGGCACGCTTTTCCAGGGCATATGCCGCCGCGCGTCACAATCCGGCACCTGCCGTTGTGCCGCGGATGGCTCGGACCGGTTGAATCAGGCATCGGTGCATGCGGCGGGGAACATGCGAAAATGACGGGGTCAGGCCCAACCCAAGCGATCGAAGATGACTTCCCCGAAATACGACTTCCGCCAGTTCCAGGAAGAACTGGCCCGACTCGAGCGCAAGGTCGAACGGCAGCAGCCCGCCAAACCGCTGAGCAAGAAGGCCGCCGCCACGCAACGCCTGGCGATGGCCCGCGAGGAGTTCCTGGCGCTGCGCAAACGGCATGAGCTGAGCGTGGCCGACGTGGTCGCCTTTTTCCCGGAGGAGGAAGGCATCGCCTACTTGCAGAACTTGATTGCCGCCGCACAGGCCAAGCCGCGACGCAAACGCAAGGCGTAGCGACCACGCCCCACCCGCCCGTGCCGCGTGCGCACGCGCAACCCGATGAGCTATGACATGCCGGCGTAAAGCAGCGCGCCGAATACCGCACCGATCGGCAAGGTGATCACCCACGACCATACGATGCCTTTCATCACCTGACGATCCACCCCGCCCTGCCCGCCGCTGGCACCGGCACCGGCCAGCGCGCCGACCGAAACGTGGGTGGTCGATACCGGCAGGCCGTTGAAGCTGGCGGTACCCACCAGCAAGGCGGTGGTCAGGCTGGCGGCCAGTCCCGCGCCCATGTCCAGCCGGGTGATCTTGTCGCTCATGGTTCGCGCCACCTGCCGCGCGCCCACCAGACCACCGATCAACATGGCCGCGGCCACCGCCGCGACGGCAACATGGCCGTCCAGCAGGGCGGCCGGCAGCAGCAGTGCGGCTATTTTCGGTGTGTCGTTGAGGCCGCGCGCAAATCCGACCGCGCCGGCCAGCAGGAAGTGCATCGCGTCGACCAGGCTGAATCCGCGAACCTGCGCCACGGTCTGCGCGTTCCGCTCGGCACACTCGACCAGGGACCCGCTACGCAGCGCAAGGCTTTGACGCGACACGAACCCTTCCGCTGTGACCAGCGCGTCACGCTCGACGCACAGACACTCGGTGCGCCGCTCCTGATGACCGGCGACCCAGCGGCGCAGCAGCGGCGCGAGCAGGAACGCCGGGACGATCGCAATGATCGGGCTGGCCAGCAACGGCAGCAGAAACACGCGCCCCAGCGAAGCGAAATGCAGGCCCGAGCCCACCGCAATCAGTCCGGCTCCGGCCATCGCACCCAGCAAGGCGTGTGTCGTCGACACCGGCAGTCCGCGCCAGGTGGCGAGCGCAATGGTCAGCGCCGCGCCGAGCGCCACCGCCAGCGCAAAGCTCGTCTGAGCGGCGATATCCGCGGTCACCAGACCGGCACCGGTGAAGGTCGTGAGCAAGGCCTGCGCAAGCCATACCGAAGCCAGTGAGCCGGCCAGCGTCGTGACGCTGGCCCAGCCAAGCGCCACCCGATAACTCACCGTGCGGCTGCCGTACAGGGCGGCCACGCCCTTGAAGTTGTCGTTGGCGCCATTGCTTGCCGCCAGCAGCAAGACGGTGATCAACAGGGCAATGCTCATGCGTCACACCTCGCCGAACCAACGGGCATGAGCACGCCATCGAGCCATTGCCGCAAGACCAGCTGCCCCGGCCACGGCGCATCGAGGGCGCCGAGGGCGTCATGCAGTGCCGGCAGATCCTCGACATTGTCGACATCGGTCAGGAGCCCCACGTTGGCAGCGACGCCGTGGGGTGCCAGTTGCTGCCGCAGTTCCGATGTGGTCTGCGCCTGCGAATAGCGCACGGCCGACCACACCCGGGCGGGAATCGCCGCGCGACCACCGAACAGCCAGAAGCCACCATCGCTGGCATCGCCGATCAGGAACGGAGTGCGGGGGTCGTCCAGCAAGCTGAGCGCGCGCTGCAGCAACGCGACAGTCAATTGCGGGGCATCAGCACCGATCAGCAGCACAGCACCATGTCGGGCCTGGAGCCGGGCATACACCGAGTGCAGACGCTCACCAAGACCACCCTGCCCTTGATGCAATGACGCAAAGCCCGGCCACGCAGCCACGGCGGCCGGATCGGCTTCGGCAATCGCCCAGTACGGCGTCAGCCAGGACCCGCAAGCACGCGCGACGTCCGCGGTAGCCGCTGCGGCCAGTTGGTGGAAGCGCTGCGCCGCGGGCACGCCGATGCCGGCGGCAAGCCGCGTTTTCACCGGCGACAAACCGGGCGTCTTGACGAAGATGGCCAGCGCCGCCGTCATGCCCGGCTCCTGCGCGCGGCGCGCCACGCCGGCCAGGCCTGCGCGGCAGTCAGTCGCCAATGGCGCAGCGTGGTGCGTAGCCAACCGTGCCGCGCATATTTGCGTGCGCTGGTCTCCAGCACCGCAGGAATGTGCCGCAACGGCAAACCGGCTTGGCGCGCAGCCCAGACCAGCAGGTGATCCTCGCCATAACTGGCCTGCTCATCGAACCCGTGCAGCGCGTCGAAGCTCGCGCGCGGCAGCAGCAAACCCTGATCGCCGAACGGCAGCCCCAGCCAGCGCGCACGCCAGTTCGCGCCAACCGCGTTCAACGCGGTCCAGCGTGGCCCGTCATGGCGGAATGCCAGCGAGAACCAGCCCAGCGCCGCGCTGCCTTGCACAATGAAGTCCTGCAACGAACCCAAGGTGTCCGCGCGCAGGCGCGAGTCGGCATGCACGAACCACAACCAGTCGCCGCTGGCCAGCTGCGCGCCCAGGTTCTGCTGGCGCGCACGGCCAGGCTCGCTGCGGCAGGCGCGGTAACGCAACCGCGCCGGCCATGCCGGGGGCGGCAACCGCGACACGTCATCGGCAGACACCACGATCACCTCACTGCCGGCTGGCAACGCCGCGAGTTGCACCAGCAGCGGTTGCCATTCGCTTTCACCCGGTGCCAGCGGCACGACCACGGAAAGCGAGGTGCCAAGGGGATGATCCATATCGGACATCGGCGGACTCAGCAGCAGCCTGGTGCGACGCAGCTGGTTGCGCTGCCGGCCACGCTGGCAGGCGCACAATCGAACAAGCCGTGATGCCGATGCTTGTCGCCATCGATGCGGAAATGCGCCGCGTAGCGAGTACCCGACAGCATGTCAGCGGTATTGCCGCAAACCAGCATCGGGCGATCGCGCTCGAACCGATGGTGATCATCCAGATCGAAACCATGCAGGTGCCCGGGTAGACTGCCCTGGTAAGTGGCGACCTGCCCATAGTCCTCGCAGCGATCCTCCAGCGGCAGCTTGAAAGCGCGCCAGGTAATCGACTCGAAGTGGGCGAAACCGATGCGTTGCTCGATGGCCGCATCGGTGATCGCGATCGGGCTGCGTGCGCAGACGCGCGCATCGGCCACGCCCAGTTCGGCGAGCAGCCGGCGGAAGTCCTCCACGTAGAGTGCACCCGCCAGGCATTCGCCCAGCAGGACCGGGTCGGCCAGCAACTCGCGTGGCAGGCGGCGGTCGCTGAACACGTCGGAAAAGTACAGCTCACCGCCGGGCTTGAGCACGCGGAAGGTTTCGGCAAACGCACGGCGCTTGTCCGGCACCAGGTTCAGCACGCAGTTGGATACCACCACATCGACCGAGTTGTCGGCGATGCCGAGCGTCGCCAGGTCGGCCAGGTCGCCCAGGTGAAACTCGACATTTGAGCGTGCGTGTCCGAACGCCTTGGCATGAAATGCGCGGTGGCGCTCCGCTACCTCCAGTTGCTGCGCAGTCATGTCCACGCCGATCACGCGGCCACGCTCACCAACCATGCTCGACAACAGATAGGCGTCCCGGCCGCTGCCGCAGCCGAGGTCGAGCACGGTCATGCCATCCAGCGCCGGCGGCAGCGGTGAGCCGCAGCCGTAGAAGCGCGCGAGCACCTCCGGGTGCAACTGCGCCAGAATCGTGCGCACATCCTGCGGCATCGCGTCGACGCTGCAACAGGCCGTGGTACGCAAGTCAGCGCTGCTTTTCAGCGTTTCACCGTAATAGTCGCGAACACTGTCGCGCACCTGCGAGTCGTCGGCTTCGGGTCGGTTGGTTTCGGTCATTGTCGATGCTTCGCTTCAAATGTGTTGGTGTAGGAGCGCACCCTGTGCGCGATGCTTTTGCTGTAGGTTGTGGCAGGCGGGCTGCGCCCGCCATTCGCGCACAGGGTGCGCTCCTACAACGTCAGTGAGCCGCCACAGGAGCTGCCCGCGCCCGCGGTGCAGCCGTAACAATGATCGCCAAACACGATCGGATCGCGTTCAACGTCGGTCAGTGACTGGATATCCCAGATGCTGCGTTCGCGCCCGCCCTGCGGCAGCTCCAGCGCCTGGTTGAAGTCGCAGTCGTACAACTGCCCGCGCCAGTCCACCGACAGCAGGTTGCGGCACATCACGCCCAGCGCCGCGCGTGGATTGAACGCATCGAGCAGGGTGTGCATGTAACTGTCATGGCGGCCCTCGCGTTCCAGCAGATGCAGGAAGCGCTTGATCGGCATGTTGGTGATGGTGAACAGGCGGTTGAACACGATGCCGAAATGCTCGGCCAGCTGGTCCCTGTAGGTCGCCTCCAGCGACGCCTGCGACGGCGGCAAGGTGGCGCCGATCGGGTTGTAGACCAGGTCCAGTTCCAGCCCGCTGCCCGGCCGGCCGTAGCCGAGCGCGTTGAGCTGGCGCAAGGCGCGCAAACTGGGGTCGAACACATGCTGACCGCGCTGCTTCTCCACATTGGCCTTGCTGTAGCACGGCAGCGAGGCAACGACCTTGACGCCCTGCGCGGCGAGGAACTCGGCGGTGTCCTCCTGCCCCGGCCGGAACAGCACGGTGAGGTTGCAGCGGTCGATCACGGTCTTGCCCAGCGCACGCGACCCGTGCACCAGGGTGCGGAAATGCGGATTCAACTCCGGCGCGCCACCGGTCAGGTCCACCGTGTGAATGGCTGGCGCATCGGCCAGCAAGTCGAGCAGGCGGTCGACCGTGGCCGCCTGCATGATTTCGGTACGCTTGGGTCCGGCCTCGACATGGCAATGCTGACAGGCCAGGTCGCACAGCTTGCCCACGTTGACCTGCAGAATTTCCAGCGGTGTGCGCGGAAGACTCAGACCGGCTTCGCGCAAGGTACGCGCAAACGAGGGCAGGCTGGTGGAAAGAACAGCGTTCACTGGCGAGTGCTCCTGATCAGGATTGCGTTCGAACTTGGCGTGTGCCTGCCTTTCATCGCCCTGCCCCCGATGTCACCGACGGCGTCGAATCCGAGGCAAGGGTCAGGTCGCCGAACCATGCCTTCACGTGTCCGCGGGTATTGTCGGTGTCGGAGGCCAGCGCGATGCCGGTGACACGCGGTGCGGGGCGACCGAAAGCGGCGCGAAAATCCGCAGCCAGGTCGCGCTGCTGGAGCTGCCAGGTACCCGCATGTGCATTGCCACTCTGCAGGACGATGATGCGAACCAGGTCGGTGTAGGCATTGGGTGCCATGGTGCCGACCGGATGGCGGTTGTCCCATACGTAACACAAGGCAGCGGTTGGCATTTCATGGCCGAGCGTCCGGCGAGCCAGATTCAGCTTCATGCGTTGCAGCCAGGACAGTCGTGACCGCGGCACGTCGAAGAACACATAAACACGGGCGGCGAAATCATCGCCCGATTTCTTCGACAAGTTGGCTTTGGCGACGCTGTGATCGACCTTCCAGCGCCAGCTCAGGGTCGTGTTTGCGGAAACGTCCAGGTGGTGGGCGATGGCGCCCGCAGCGTGGTTGGCATCGATGTTGAACACCACGTCGTTGCCATCGCGAACGACCGCCATGCGAGCGGCGGGGTGATGCCGCGACATCGCATAGGCTTTCCACCCCGACGGCAAGCCGGCACCGGGCGCCGTATCGGAAAAACGCAAGGTGACGGCGGCGGACGCAGCCCATGCGGCGGACGCGAGGATCAACGACAGCGCGAAAACCTTCATCGAAAAATTCATTGGCGACGCCACCTGTGATAGCGCGCCAGCCAACCCAGCACGCGTTCGGGAGCATGCGCCTTCTTCCAGTTGCCCGCAGCGTACTTGTTCGCCTCGGCCCAGGTGGGATACGCATGAATAGTGCCGAGAATCTTGTTCAGGCCCAGCCCATGGCGCATCGCCAGCACGAATTCGGCCAACGTCTCGCCGGCATGCTGGCCGACGATGGTGGCGCCCAGGATGCGGTCCTTGCCGGGCACGGTCAGGACCTTGACGAAGCCACGCGCATGGTTCTCAGCGATCGCGCGATCAAGATCGTCCAGTTCGTAGCGGGTGACCTCGTACGCGACACCTTGCTGCCGCGCCTCGCGCTCGTTGAGGCCGACGCGTGCCACCTCCGGATCGACGAAGGTCACCGCGGGAATCACCGAGTAGTCGACACGGAATCGTTTGAACTGGCCGAACAACGCGTTGACCGCGGCGTACCACGCCTGATGCGCGGCGGTATGGGTGAACTGATACGGGCCGGCGACATCGCCGCAGGCGTAGATGTTCGGGTACGGCGTGGCGAGCCAGGCATCGGTCTCCACCGTGCGCTCGGCCGGAATGCCCAGTGCTTCCAGGCCGAACCCCGTCGTGCGTGGCTTGCGTCCGACGGCTATCAGCAACTGGTCGTAGGGAAGGCGCACGCGCTCGCCACCTGCTTCGCAGACCAGCACCTGGTCCTTGCCATCACGCTCGACCGCCACCGCCTTGTGTCCCGTGCGTACATCCACGCCGTCGGCCTCGAGCCGTGCCTGCACGAAGTCCGACACCTCGTCATCCTCGCGCAGCAGCAACCGATCCATCGCCTCGACCTGGGTCACGCGCGAGCCGAGTCGCGCGAAGGCCTGCGCCAGTTCGCAACCGATCGGCCCGCCGCCCATCACCAGCAGCCGCGGTGGCAGTTCGCGCAGTTGCCACAGCGTGTCGGAGGTGAGGTAGCCGCTGTCTTCGATGCCGCTGATCGGCGGCACGAACGGCTCGGCGCCGGAGGCGATCACGATCGACCGGGTGGTGATCGGCTGGCCGTCCACTTCCACGATCCATGGCGAAACGATCCGCGCCTGACCACGCTGCACATCGACGCCGAGCTCGCGATAGCGCTCGACCGAATCATGCGGTGCCACCGTGGCGATCGCCTGCTGCACGCGCTCCATCACCGCACGAAAATCCACCTGCACCGCGGCCGTCGTCACCCCGACCTGGCCTGCGACACGCGCCTGCGCAGCCAGCTTCGCGGCGTGTATCAGCGCCTTCGATGGCACGCAGCCGGTGTTGAGGCAATCGCCGCCCATC
This sequence comes from Rhodanobacter sp. G2-10, assembly GCF_055809185.1. NCBI lineage: Bacteria > Pseudomonadati > Pseudomonadota > Gammaproteobacteria > Lysobacterales > Rhodanobacteraceae > Rhodanobacter > Rhodanobacter sp. G2-10. The sequence goes on from NZ_CM147900.1 coordinate 2,630,206, forward strand.
TCGTGCCTTTCGATCAGGGTGACCTTGGCGCGCACCGTGGCGGCAATATACGCGCTGACCAGGCCGGCCGAACCCGCACCGATCACCACCAGGTTGCGATCGAACTTCTTCGGCTTGGGCCAGCGGGCGTACACCCGCCGCGCCTTCACCCGCGCCACGATCCAGCGCGCCAGCAGCGGAAACACGCCCAGCAACACGAACGAGCCGATGATCCGCGGCGACAAAATGCCCGACAGCGAATGCAGGCCGGCCAGCTGGGTGCCGGCGTTCACGAACACCACGGTGGCAGCCAGCATGCCGAGCTGGCTGACCCAGTAGAACGTGCGCGCGGGGAGCGTGGTCAGGCCCATCACCAGGTTGACCACGAAGAACGGGATCACCGGCACCAGTCGCAGCGTGAACAGGTAAAACGCGCCTTCACGCCGCATGCCCTCGTTGATCGTGGTCAGGCGCTTGCCGAAACGCTCCTGCACCGTATCGCGCAACACGAAGCGGCTGGCCAGCATGGCCACCGTCGCGCCGACGCTGGAGGCGAACGACACCAGCAAGGTTCCTTCGAGCAGGCCGAACACCGCACCCGCCGCCAGGGTCAACAAGGTCGCCGCTGGCAACGAAAGCGCCGTGACTGCCACGTAGACCACAAAGAACCCGGCAGCAAGCCCGACCGGGTGGGCCTGCCGAAATGCATCCAGATCGTGCTGGCGCGCCTTCAGCGTCTCCAGGCTCAGCTGGTGCTGCAGACCCAGGGCAAAGAACGCCACCACCGCACCGAGCAGCGCAATGACGACCAGCCAGCGAATTGAGGTGAGCTTGCTTTTCATCAACCTTGAAAACCTTGGGCGTCATTGGCGCCGAGCATAGCCGGGCAAGCGATGATGCAAGCGTGACCAGTGGAGGAACCCGTGCCGATTGATTCGCTTGGACTGGCGCTTCGGTTACACACCTTTCTTGACTGCGCGGGCCACCGCAGTGTCTCCGATACGAACCGGACGCCGAATTGGATCGTGCACGCGTTCGGCGCAGCCCGTCACGACGAGGTTCGCGCCACCTTGCGGACTGCGTCGCGGCGGCCTCAGTCCTGCGGATATTCCCGCATCATCCGGCGACCACGGCAGATCAGGCCCACAACCGGCTCACGAGTCAGATATCACCATGACCATCCGCGCCCAGGGTCGCGCACCAGCATCATGCTGGCCAGGCAAATTCGTGCGAGCATCGTGCACGTGCCGCAGCATATCGGACCGTCGATCGTGACCTCATTCCTTTTAGCCCATGAACCCGCGGTCCGTCTCGGTGCCTTCGCCGGGATCTTCGCGGTGATGGCGCTGTGGGAAGTGCTGGCGCCGAGACGCGAGCAAGCCATCGGACGTTGGAAGCGCTGGCCAGCCAACCTTGGCATCGTGGTGCTCGACAGCTTGCTGGTGCGGCTGCTGTTCCCTGCCGCCGCCGTCGGCGTGGCGCTGTACACCGAAGCTCATGGCTGGGGACTGTTCCACGCGCTGGGCATGTCGGGCTGGTTGGCCATCGTGGCGTCGATGCTGTTGCTGGACCTGGCGATCTATCTGCAACACGTGATGTTTCATGCGGTGCCGCTGTTGTGGAGGCTGCACCGCATGCATCACACCGATCTCGAATTCGACCTGACCACCGGCGCGCGCTTCCATCCGCTGGAGATCCTGTTGTCGCTGGTGATCAAGCTGGGCGTCATCGTTGCGCTGGGAACACCGGCAGTCGCGGTGCTGGCCTTCGAAGTGGTGCTGAATGTCACTTCGATGTTCAACCACGGCAATGTCGGCCTGCCGCGACGGCTGGATCTAGGGCTTCGCTGGGTGCTGGTCACACCGGACATGCATCGCGTGCATCACTCCTGGCATCCGGCGGAGACCAACTCCAACTTCGGTTTCAACCTGTCGTGGTGGGACCGGGTGTTCGGCACGTATCGGGCGCAGCCGCGTGATGGCCACATCGGCATGACCATCGGCATCAACCAGTTCCGTGACCCGCGCGAGCTGCGTCTGGACCGCATGCTGTGGCAGCCGGTGCGCGGGCCGGTGAACAGCTATCCAATCAACGGCAATCGGGAAAATGACCCCTGATTCGACCCGATCGGGTGAACGACAGCTGCGTCCAAAGCACTTTATTTCAGGTGAATTGCGTAAAACGCTCAAAATTTCGCTACATTGTGCAGGCCGCGAGGCCTCCGAGCCCTTCAAAGCCGGAGTTTCTTACTAACGAGACGAAATCCATGGCTACCAAAACCACTGCCAAGAAAGCACCCGCCAAGAAGGCTCCCGCCAAGGCTGCCAAGCCCGCCAAGGTCGCCGCTCCGGTCAAGCCGCTGAAGGAGCCCTTGTCCAAGTCCGCGCTGATCGCGCATATCGCCGCGCAGACCAACGTCGAAGCGAAGTCGGTCAAGGCTGTGCTCGCCGGCCTCGAGTCCACCGTGCTTGCCTCGGTCAACAAGAAGGGCGCTGGCCAGTTCACCTTGCCCGGCCTGTTCAAGATCAATGCGGTGAAGGTTCCCGCCAAGCCGAAGCGCAAGGGCAAGAACCCGTTCACCGGCCTGGAGCAGGTCTTTGCGGCCAAGCCCGCCACCGTGAAGGTGAAGGTGCGCCCGCTGAAGAAGCTGAAGGACGCCGCGGTCTGATCCACCCGCACGACCGCTGCTCGGGAGTTCCCCGGCAGCGGTCGTGCGATTCCGGCAGATGCCGGAACAGGTTTTCTTGCTGAACCGTTGGGCTGTGTTCACGCCCACATTCACTCCATGTTTTCATGGGCCACCCGAGACTCTTGCTTTCCGCAAGCAACGAGGTCGCCTTCATGAAAAGCACCATTCCCACCCTGGTCTTTGCCCTGGCCGTCGGCGTACTTTCGCTGGGCACAAACTCTGCCGCGATGGCGCAACAGGCACTCACCGAACCGCAGGTGCACAGCAAGCTCACCGAGCAGGGCTACACCAAGGTTCACGATCTGAAGTTCAAGGATGGCATGTGGCACGCCGAGGCCAAGAGCGCCAATGGCGATCACGTGGACGTGCGCATCGATGCCAGTACCGGCAAGGTGTACCCGGATGAACAGGTGTCGACGCTGAGCAAGCATGACGTGGAAGCCGCGCTGGAAACCCAGGGTTACACGCACGTGCACGATGTCGATTTTGACGACGGCGTGTGGAAAGCCAAGGCGGACAATGCTGCCGGCAACAAGGTCAAACTGCGCATTGACGCAAACACCGGCAAGGTCATCGGCACGGATTGACTCTCCCGCGACGGGTCCGTCGCCAGACGCGCACGGACCACCTGGCGACATGCCACCCGGCCGTCGGGCCGGGTGGCTCCGGACGATGCGCCGGTGGGGTGAAAGCAAACCCGGGGCGATTCGGACGCGCATTCGCCGATTGGCCGACCCGGGTTCGACGGGCTGCTAGTATCAAGGGCCCTTCCCCCACCTGGTGACTGCCCGTGAAGCGATTGCTCTTGTCCGCGCTCATCATCTCCGCCTGTGCCGGCGCACAAGCGGCCGACACGCCTACTTTCAGCACGCAGCGACTCTCTGACGTGGTCAAGACGCTGTCCTCCGACGCCTTCGAGGGTCGTGGCCCGGCCACCCCGGCCGAAGCGAAAACCATCGACTACGTGGTGGCGCAGATGAAGGCCGCGGGCCTGCAGCCAGGCGGCGACCTCAAGGATGGCAAACGATCGTGGACACAGGCCGTGCCCTTGCTGCGCACCGAGATCATCGGCCAGCCTTCGCTGAGCCTGAAGCTGGGCAGCAAGAGCGAGCCGTTGACCCAGGGCCAGCAGATCGCCATTCGCGCGCCGATGGACGGCTCCACTTCGGTGGATATCAGCGATGCCCCGCTGGTTTTCGTCGGTTACGGCGTCAAGGCACCCGAGCGCAACTGGGACGACTTCAAGGGTGTCGACCTGCACGGCAAGATCGCCGTGGTCCTGGTCAACGACCCCGACTTCGAGACCGGCAAGGGCGACTTCGGCGGCAAGGCGATGACCTATTACGGTCGCTGGACTTACAAGTACGAGGAAGCCGCCCGCCAGGGCGCGCTGGGCCTGCTGGTGATCCATGAAACCGCCCCGGCCTCGTACGGCTGGGCCACGGTGAAGAACTCCAACACCAACACCATGTTCGATATCGTGCGGGATGACCCTGGCAAGGTGCATCCGCAACTCGAGGGCTGGATCCAGCGCGATCTGGCGGTGCAGATGTTCAAGCACGCCGGGCTGGACTTCGACACGCTGAAGAAGCAGGCGCAGACGCGCGCGTTCAAGCCGGTGGCGCTCAAGGGCGAAAGCCTGTCGGCCAACTTCAAGGTCGACAAGAGCGTGATCACCTCGCACAACATCGTCGGCCGCGTGATCGGCAGCAAGCACCCGGACCAGACCGTGATCTACAGCGCGCACTGGGATCATCTGGGCATCGGCCTGCCGGACAAGACCGGCGACCGCATCTACAACGGCGCGGTCGACAACGCCACCGGCACCGCGGCGTTGATCGAGATGGGCCGGGCCTTCGCGCACGCGCCGCAGCCGGAGCGTTCGGTGGTGTTCCTCAATGTCACCGCCGAGGAAAAAGGTCTGCTGGGCTCGGAGTACTACGCCACCCATCCGCTGTATCCGCTGGCCCCGACCGCTGGCGTCATCAACATGGACGCACTCGATCCGTACGGGCCGACCCGCAACTTCACCATCTCGGGCAACGCCAAGCTCGGCCTGCTGGATGACCTGGTCGCCGACGCCAAGCAGTTCAACATGGTCTACACGCCAGACCCGAAACCGGAGGCAGGCTATTTCTTCCGCTCCGATCACTTCTCCTTCGCCAAGCGCGGCGTGCCGGCCATCTCGTTCGGCTCAGGCAACGACTGGATCGACGGCGGCGTGAAGGCCGGCAAGGCCGCGGAAGCGGAGTACACCGCCAAGCACTACCACCAGCCTTCCGACGAATGGAAGGCAAGCTGGCCATTCACCGGCATGGCTCGCGACCTGCAACTGCTCTACACGGTGGGCAGCCAGCTCGCCAATTCGGACCAATGGCCCGGCTGGAGCAAGGATTCCGAGTTCCGCGCCGCGCGCGAAGCCACGGCGGCCGAGCGCAAATAGCACGTCTGTAGGAGCGCACCCTGTGCGCGAATGCTCTTGGTACGGCGTCGAGCCATTGCGCACGATCGAAATCGAATAAGAGCAATCGCGCACAAGGTGCGCTCCTACAATTCGCGACAACCTCGCTGACAACCCGCATCAGAAACATCGCGACTGAAGCCACCCAACGCGACAACGCTCAAACAAGAAACCACACCAGACACACCTTCGTCTGATGTGGCTTCAACCGACGCGGGCAAACCACGCACCATGGCCCGGCAGATGCAGGCGACCATTGCCCAGCCGTCCCTGCGCCAAACCATGACCCTCGACAGCGCTGGCGCCAAGCCAGTCCGGGGACAGCTCACAATCGACGTCGACACCAGCAAGATTGAACATCACCAGCAATGCCTGCCCTTCGAACCGGCGCACGAATGCCAACACCGGTTCGGCCGTTTCGATGAACTCGATCTCGCCCCAGCGCAGCGCCGGCTGCGTCTGGCGCCAGCGCATGAAGGCGCGAAAGCCGTTCAATACCGAGTGCGGATCGGCCTGTTGCTGCGCTACCGCGCGTGCGCGGTGCTCCTCCGGCACCGGCAACCACGGCATGCCGTGACTGAAACCCGCCTGCACGTCGGCATCGTTCCACGGCATCGGCGTGCGGCAACCATCGCGGCCCTTGAACTGCGGCCAGAACGCGATGCCGTAAGGATCGCGCAATGACTCATAGGGTACGTCCGCCTCGGTCAGGCCCAGCTCCTCGCCCTGGTAGACGCACACCGAGCCGCGCAAGGAACAGACCATCGCGGTGAACAGGTTGGCCAGTTGCGCCGACGCGTCGCCGTTGCCCCAGCGGCTCAGCACGCGCTCCACGTCATGGTTGGAAATGGCCCAGCACGGCCAGCCCTCGGTCATCTGCGCTTCCAGCTGGCGCACCGTGTCGCGGATGTGCGCCGCGCTGAAATCATCGGTCAACAGTTCGAAGCTGTAGCCCATGTGCAGCCGACCATGGCGGGTGTACTCGGCCATCGTCGCCAGCGAATCCTCCGAGGAGATCTCGCCTAGCGCGGCGACATCCGGATAGCAGTCCATCAACGCGCGCAGTTCGCCCAGGAAGGCCAGGTTCTCGGGCTGGGTGTTGTTGTAGTGGTGATACTGGAACGCGTACGGATTGTCCGGGCTGAAGCCGCGACCGACGCGCTTTTCCTTCGGCTTGGCCGGATTGTCACGCAGGTGGCGATCGTGGAAGCAGAAGTTGATCGCATCCAGGCGAACGCCATCCACGCCCCGATCCAGCCAGAACCGCATGCTGTCCAGCGCCGCCGCCCGTACCTCGGGGTGATGAAAATTGAGATCCGGCTGCGAGGCCAGGAAGTTGTGCAGGTAATACTGGCCGCGCCGTGGCTCCCACTGCCATGCGCTGCCGCCAAACAGCGACAGCCAGTTGTTCGGCGCCGTGCCGTCTGGCCGCGGGTCCGCCCACACGTACCAGTCGGCTTTCGGGTTGTCGCGACTCTGCCGGCTTTCGCGAAACCAGGCGTGCTCGACCGAGGTGTGGCTGAGCACTTGGTCGATCATCACCTTCAGGCCCAGCCGGTGCGCCTTCGCCAGCAGGCGGTCGAAGTCGTCCAGCGTGCCGAACAGCGGATCGACATCGCGGTAGTCGGCAATGTCGTAGCCGAAATCCGCCATCGGCGATTTGAAGAACGGCGCGATCCAGATCGCGTCGACGCCCAGGTCGGCGACATAGTCCAGCCGCTCGACAATGCCCGGCAGGTCGCCCACCCCATCGCCGTCGGTGTCGAGGAAACTGCGCGGATAGATCTGGTAGATGACGGCACCGCGCCACCAGGAGGCATCACTCATTACGCATGTCCATGCAGTTGCCGCCCGGATTTCCGCACACGCCACGTGACGCGCACTGCCGGGCCTGGCAGGCAGCTTAATGGCTGCATGCGCGGGTGCCGCGATCGTGCATACGTATTCATGGATGGCGCATATCGCCCTGCAACATCCACGCTTGCCATGCCATATGGCCGTCCATACCGAACCCTGTCGTATCGGTAAAAAGCACTGGAATAAAGCGCTCCGGGCGTAATCTGCAATACCGTCATGGCCGTATTCCAGTGCAAGCTTCGGAGGCCCCGGGGAATCGGCGACGCCGCGTTTGCGACGCACCGCAACAGAATGAATACGTATGCAGGAACGGTTTGACGGCGTATCACCGTCCTAACATCGGCTTCACCGAATCGGCCGCACGCCAGTAGCACGACGTCGCCGACCGGATGCTTCTGCCAACCAACACAACCATCACAAGATTTCGGCACAACCCTGGGAGGGGACAACGGTGATACTCAAACACAACATGCTTGCGCTGGCATTGGCATCGGTCGGCTTCTGCGCGTTCACCACGGCTTACGCGGCAACGCCGCTATCCACCCAGGCCGCCAGTCAGCAAGACACTTCGGCGACACAGGACGGCACTGCGGCGGATGCTGCCACCAGCAAGGAAAAGCGCGACCGCAAGACGACCAAGCGGAACGCAACCCAGTTGCAGACCGTTGAGGTCACCGGCTTCGCCAGCAGTATCGAGAATTCCACGGCGCTCAAGCGCAACGCCAGCACGATCGTCGAGGCGGTATCGGCCGAGCAGGTCGGCAAGCTGCCCGGCGTGAGCATTGCCGACGCGCTGGGTCGCCTGCCGGGCCTGGCGGTACAGACCGTGAGCGGTCGCCCGCAGGTGCTCTCCATCCACGGCCTCGGCCCGGATTTCTCCACCGCGTTGATCAACGGCGGCCAGCAGGTATCCACCTCGAACAACCGCGACGTGCAGTTTGACCAGTATCCGTCGAGCTGGTTCGACAACGTGGTGGTTCACTTGTCGCCATCCGCGGACCTGATCGGCCAAGGCCTCACCGGCACGGTCGACATGCACACCATCCGGCCGCTGGACAAGAGCGGCCCCGAGGCGGCCATCAACGCACGCTACATCTGGAACGACATGTCGCAGCTGGCGGACGGCCCGGGCGTGAGCAACAAGGGCTACAACCTCAACGGCGTGTGGGTTCACCAGTTCGCCAACAATACGCTTGGCGTCACCCTCGGCGTGGACGTCGAGAACAGCCCGTCGCAGATCCAGCACCAGGGGCCGTGGGGCTACGCTGACGATGCCAACGGCAACAAGGTGATCGGCGGCTCGAAGAACTACGGCATCACTGACACCATGAAGCGCAACGGCCTGCTCGCCACCGTGCAATGGCGGCCGAACGAGCACTACACCGGAACCGTAGACGTCACCTACGACGACTTCAAGGAAACCCAGCAGGCCAAGGGTATGGAGTTTCCGCTGTTCTACAGTTCAGCTCAGCTGCAGCCGGGCGGTGTAGTGCAGAACGGCTTCATTCAGAGCGGCACTTACACCAACGTCAAACCGGTGATCCGCAACGATTACAACCGCACCAAGGCGCGGGTCTACAACTTCAACTGGGACAACCAGTTCACCATCAACGAGGACTGGTCGATCGACGCGGACGTGAACTATTCGCGCGCCACCCGCGATGACATCAATCTGGAGAGCTACTCCGGCACCGGCTTCGGCGCGGCCAATGGTGCGCTCGATACGGTCAACTTCGACGAGCGTAACAATGGTCTGCTCTATCTCGGTTCGTCGCTGGACTACACGCAGGGCGTGATGCTGACCGACCCGCAGGGCTGGGGCGGCGGCAACGACGTGGTGCAGGCCGGTTTCATCAACGCGCCGCACACGGTGGACTACCTCGCCAACCTGCGCCTCGCGGCCAAGCGCAGTTTCGCCGACGGTCCGATCGCCAATGTGGAGTTCGGCGTCACCCACAGCACGCGCAACAAGACCTACCACATCGACCAGAGCTTCCTGACCCTGGGCGGCGGCACCATCAGCGGCGGCAGCGCCGTCACCACCGCGCCGTTCACCGGCAACACCTGCAACCCGCTGTCGTGGATGGGTATCGCCTCGCAGCTCTGCTACAACCCGCTCGACCTGATCAGCAAGGGCACGCTGGACAGCGTGCCGACGTTCGGCTCCTCGCTGTCGATGCCGCCAGACTGGGAGGTGCGCGAGAAGACGTTCACTCCCTACGTGCAATTCAATGTCGACACCTACCTGGGCGACGTCAGCCTGCGCGGCAACTTCGGCGTGCAGGCCTCGCACACCTCGCAGCGTGCCACCGGCGAGCGCGTGGCGCCGGGTAGTGCAGTCACCGGCAACGCGATCACGCTGATCCCGGTGGTGGGCAGCACCAGCTTCAACCGCTACCTGCCCAGCGCCAACCTGATCTTCGGTTTCAGCGCCAATGACGACCTGCGCGTCAGCGCGGCCCGCACCATGGCCCGCCCGCGCATGGATCAGATGAATGCCAGCCTTGGGGTGAGCGGCAACATCACGCATCTGCAGGAAACCGACCCGAACCAGTCCTACTTCAGCGCTTCCGGTGGCAATGCCAAGCTCGAGCCGACCATGGCCGACAACTACAACGTCAGCTACGAGCACTATTTCTCGGGTGGCAACAGCTATCAGTGCAGCTCCACCGACCAGAAGAATTCCGACCTGTGCCGCGGTGGTGGCGGCTATGTCGCGCTGTCCGGCTACTTCATCAAGCTGAAGGACTACATCAACCCGAATTCGGCGTATCTGTACGATTTCAGCTCGTTCCTGCCGTTCGGCCTGACCCCGGCGCAGCTGGCCCAGCTGGGTACGACGCAGGGCATCGTGTCCGGTCCCACCAACGAAGGCCGCGGTTACGTGAAGGGTGCCCAGGTCACCTTGAACCTGCCGTTCAACCTGATCGCCCAGCCGCTGGACGGCTTCGGCGTGATCCTCACCGGCAACCGCACCAAGAGCTCGCTGGTATTCCCGGGCAACTCCGACCCGATTACCGTGCCGGGCCTGTCCAAGTGGGTCGCCAACGGCACCCTGTACTACCAGCACAAGGGTTTCGAGGCGCGCGTCAGCGACAGCTACCGTTCGAGCTTCCTTGGCCGTGTGTCGGGTATCAGCGCCAGCCGCATCGAGCAGACCATCCAGGGCGGCAGCACGTACGATGCCCAGGTGAGCTACACGTTTGATTCCGGCTCGCTGAAGGGGCTGACCCTCATCGCGCAGGGCTCCAACCTGTCCAACAAGATCTTCACCACGTTCCAGAACAACGACCCGCGCCAGGTACTGACCTGGGAACGCTACGGTCGCATGTACGAGCTAGGGGTCTCCTACAAGTTCCAGTAAGTGCAATTGAACCTGCTCCCCTGTGAGCCCCGTTGCGCAAGATCAACGGGGCTCTTTTTTTGACAGGGACACGACACCTGAGCTACTGAACCGTGGTCACAAACCTGGCGCATGGCAACGGCATGAATGCACAACCCATCCAGAAGGTAGTCATCGTCGGCGGCGGTACGGCCGGCTGGATGACCGCCGCGCTACTGGCCAAGGCGCTTGGCACTGCGGTGCAGATCCGGCTGATCGAATCGGACCAGATCGGCATCGTCGGCGTGGGCGAGGCCACCATTCCGCAGATCCGCCACATCAATGCCTTCCTCGGCATCGACGAGGACGACATGCTGAAGGCCACCCAGGGCACTTTCAAGCTGGGCGTGCAGTTGAACAACTTCGGGCGCCTGGGCGACTCCTACCTGCATGCGTTCAGCGACATCGGCCTGCCGTTGGGGCTGATCGGCTTCCATCATTACTGGTTGCGGGAGCGCCAGCGCCACCCAGACAGCGACTTGTGGGCGTACTCGCTGAACACGCAGGCGGCAAATCAGCACCGCTTCGCGCGCATGGACAAGGTAGGCAGCAGTCCGCTCGGCGGCATCAAGTACGCGTACCACTTCGATGCCGGGCTCTACGGCCAATATCTTCGCAAGCGCTGCGATCCGGCCGTCGTGCAACGCACCGAGGGCAAGGTCGTCAGCGTGCAGCTGCGTGAACACGATGGCTTCATCGAATCCGTGCAACTGGAGAGTGGCGAGACGATCGCGGGCGACCTCTTCGTCGATTGCTCGGGCTTTCGTGGTCTGCTGATCGAGGGCGCGCTCAAGACCGGTTACGAAAACTGGCAACACTGGCTGCCGTGCGATCGCGCCATGGCCGTGGCCTGCGAACGCAGCGAACCGCTATGGCCGTACACCCGTGCCACGGCGCGCACGGCGGGTTGGCAATGGCGGGTACCGTTGCAGCATCGCACTGGCAACGGGCATGTTTATTCCAGCCAGCATCTCAGCGATGACGAGGCCAGCGCGATGCTGCTGGCCAATCTCGATGGCGAGGCGCTCGGCGATCCGCGGCCGCTGCGCTTCACCACCGGCATGCGCTGCAAGGCATGGCAGCGCAACTGCGTGGCACTGGGCCTGGCCGCGGGCTTCATGGAGCCACTGGAGTCGACCAGCATCCACCTGATCCAGTCCGGCATCAGTCGGCTGCTGGCGATGTTTCCGGATCGGGATTGCGATCCCGTGCTGGTCGACGAATACAACCGACAGACCCGCTTCGAATACGAGAGTATTCGTGATTTCCTGATCCTGCATTACAAGGCCACCGAACGCGACGACTCCGCTTTCTGGCGACAGTGCGCGGCCATGGACATCCCGCCGGGGCTGGAGCGCAAGATCGCCCTGTTCCGCGGTCACGGGCAGATTTTCCGCGAGCACGAGGAGCTGTTCACCGAAATCGCCTGGCTGCAGGCGATGATCGGCCAGCACATCGAACCGCAGTCACATCATCCGTTGGCCGACACCCTGAGCGAGGCGCAGCTGGACGGTTTCCTCGCGGACATGCGCACGCTGATCGGCCGCGCGGCAGCGAGCATGCCCGACCATGCCCGCTTTGTTGCCAACCATTGCCATGCCGGTGGACCTTGAGCACCCAAGACCATGTGGTCGGCACGTGGGAGCCGGCGGGCAGAGCCCGCCCTACGCGCATGTACGACCCCCACCGTAGGGCGGGCACTGCCCGCCAGCCTTGCTGATTGCATAACGGAGCCCCCATGCCCATACGCCTGCGCTACACCTTGTTTGCCCTGGTCGCCTTGCTGGTCACGGCAAGCCCGTTGCAGGCGAAGGCGCCAGCGGCCCCCGGCCACGCGCCGCAAGCCGCTTCGGGCGTGTGGTACGAGATCTTCGTGCGCAGCTGGTACGACACCAACGGTGACGGAATCGGCGACCTCAACGGTGTCACTGCCAAGCTCGATTACCTCAAGTCGCTGGGCGTCAGCGGCATCTGGCTGATGCCGATCAACCCCTCGCCCAGCTACCACGGCTACGACGTCACCGATTATTACGGCATCAACCCGCAATACGGCACGCTGGCCGATTTCGATCGCCTGCTGGCCGCCGCGCACCAGCGCGGCATCAAGGTCATCATGGACCTGGTGATCAACCACAGCAGCAGCGAGCATCCGTGGTTCAAGGCTGCACGCGATCCGGCGAGCCCGTATCACGATTGGTATCAGTGGTCGGACAAACACACCAACCTGGCGGCGATCAGCGCCACCGGATCGCCGGCCTGGCACGCGCTGGGCAAACAGCACTACCTGGGCATCTTCGTCGCCGACATGCCGGACCTGAATTTCGACAACCCGGCGGTGCGCAAGGAGATGATCAAGATCGGCCGGTTCTGGTTGAAGCGCGGCGTCGACGGTTTCCGCCTCGATGCGGCCCAGCATGTCTACTACGACTTCGAGAGCCAGCGCGACGACCCGAAGATCCTGGCGAAGAATCTGGCTTGGTGGACCGAGTTCCGCCAGGGCGTGGACACGGTCGACCCCGACGCGTACCTGGTCGGCGAGGTGACGCGCGACACCGAAGCGGAGCTGGCACCCTGGTTCAAGCCGCTGAGCGGAGTGTTCAATTTTCCGCTCGCGACCCAGCTGATCGAGAGTGCCCGCAGCGGGCAGGTCGGCAAGTTGGCCGGGCTGCTCGATCGCACCTCGCGCGCCTACCACGCCGTCACCGGGAAGCACGGTGTGGACATCCCGTTCCTGTCCAACCATGACCAGGAACGCGTGATGAGCCAGCTGCACGACAACCCGCGGCAGATGCGCATCGCCGCCGCGATGCTGCTGACCCTGCCCGGCGAGCCCTTCATCTACTACGGCGAAGAGCTCGGCATGCGCGGCGAGAAGCCCGACCCCGACCTGCGCGAACCGATGCGCTGGTATCGCGACCCCCTGGGTACCGACGAAACGCGCTGGAAGGACTTCACTGCAGGCGATGGCCCAGACATCACGGTGCAGGCGCAACAGGCCGACCCGCACTCGTTGCTTGCACGCTATCGCGAACTGATCGGCTGGCGGCGCCACATCAGCGCGCTGCGCGACGGTGCGCTCGTCACGCGCGACCTCGGCAATCCGCAGCTGATCGCGTGGGAGTTGTCCGACGCCAACGCGGATGTGCTGGTCGTGCACAACCTGTCGGATCACGCCCAGACCATCGCGCTGGGCACTCACGAGCTGCAACGTTTCGCTGTCGTGCGCGAGCACACGGCGCCCGATACCGAACTGACGCAGGGCAAGCTGCGTCTCCCCGCCTACGGCTCGGCCGTGCTGCAGCCAACCGGGGCCACGACGCAATGAACCACGAAGCCCGTCGTCCACGCCGCGTCAATCAGGAAGGAGCCGCCACACACGCAAAGGCGGGAATCCAGCGCCCTTACGCTCACCCACGTTCAACCGAGCCGCGTGCGCTAGCGCATCGAACCCACCACGGAATCCGCCCATGATCCGACCGCCCGCCCCGCTCGCCCGTGTGTTCGCCGTGACGCTGCTGCTCGCTGCGGCCTCCGCCAATGCGTCGGTGGCCCAACCGGCGGTCAGCACACACCTCGACATCCCCACCGACGCCGGCACCGTGCGGGTCACCCTGCGCGCCGCCAACGTCGTGCATTTGAGCGCCTTGGTCGACGGCAAGTCGCCCGCACGGACGATGGTGCTCGACCCCGCGCCAAAGCCAACCCCGCCAGTCACCAACAAAGCGGCGACGACACTCACCCTGGCCTCGCTGCAAGTGCGGGTACGCTACGACCGCGCCACCCATAGTCTGTCCATCGCCGCTGCCGATGGCCACGTACTGCTGCACGCCACCAACCTCTCCGCACTGGCTGGCGGCAAGCTCACCCTCGACCACGCGGCGGACGATGCGATGTACGGCGTCAGCGGCTACGACGCCTTCGAAACCGACGTCAGCGCCGGCATGCTGCGCCAGGGCAAGCTGGAGGCAAAGGCCGGCGAGCAAGGCTGGGCTGGCGCACCGCTGGCCTGGAGCACCGCCGGCTACGCCGTACTGGCAGATATCGACGGCGGTCAGTTCACGCTTGCGCCGGCGAGCATCAACATCGCCGCACCTGTGCCGAAGCCGATGGACCTCTATGTGATCGTGGGCGCGCCCAAGGCGATTTTCGGCGCGATCGCCGACCTCAGCGGCCACACGCCACTGTTCCCGAAATGGGCCATGGGCTTTACCAACAGCCAGTGGGGCATCGACCAGAAGGAACTGCTGCAGATCGTCCACACCTACCGCGCCAAACACATCCCGATCGACAACTTCACCCTCGACTTCGACTGGAAGGCCTGGGGTGAGGACAACTACGGCGAGTTCCGCTGGAACCCGGTGAAGTTCCCCGATGGCCCCACCGGCAAACTGGCAAGCCAGCTGCAGACGCAGGGCATGCAGCTCACCGGCATCATGAAACCGCGCCTGCATGTCGATACGGTGGAAGGCCGCTACGCCACCGAACACCAGTTCTGGGTGCCCGGCGAAAAGGTCAGCGACGACTACTTCTCGCACAAGCCGGTGAAGAACATCGACTTTGATATCCCCGCCGCACGCACCTGGTTCGGCGACCTGGCGGTGAAATACGGCTTCGACAAGGGCATCGTCGGCTGGTGGAACGACGAAGCCGACACCACCGGCAGCGACACCGAGTTCATGAACATGCAGCGCGCGCTGTACGACGCGCAGCGACGCGTTTCCGACAAGCGCGTGTGGTCGGTCAATCGCAATTTCTGGCTCGGCTCGCAGCGCTACTCCTACGGCCTGTGGTCGGGTGACATCGACACCGGCTTCGCCAGCATGGCCGGCCAGCGCGCGCGCATGCTCAGCGCGATCAACGTCGGCGCGATGCAATGGGGCATGGATGGCGGCGGCTTCAAGGGCCATCCTTCGGACGAGAACTACGCGCGCTGGATCGAGTTCGGCGCCTTCACCCCGATCTTCCGCGTGCACGGCACGTTCGACGAAAAGCGCCAGCCGTGGGTCTACGGCCCCGTCGCCGAAAAAGCCGCCACCGCGGCAATCCGTCTGCGCTACCACCTGATTCCCTACATCTACAGCTACGAACACCAGCGCCGCGTCAGCGGAGTCGGTCTGGTGCGACCCTTGATCTTCGGTTGGCCGCATGACCCGAAGCTGCGCAACGATGTCGACAGCTGGATGTTCGGCGACTACCTGCTGGTCTCGCCGGTCGTGCAGCAGGGTCAGACCGAAAAGACCATCTACCTGCCCGCGGGGACATGGACGGACTGGTTCAACGGCAAGATCTATCGCGGCGGCCAGGCGATCACGTTGCCGATCGACAGCAAGGGTTGGGCTGACATCCCGCTGTTCGTGCGCGCAGGCG
Organism: Rhodanobacter sp. G2-10; assembly: GCF_055809185.1. Taxonomy (NCBI): domain Bacteria; kingdom Pseudomonadati; phylum Pseudomonadota; class Gammaproteobacteria; order Lysobacterales; family Rhodanobacteraceae; genus Rhodanobacter; species Rhodanobacter sp. G2-10. Next base: position 2,645,941 of record NZ_CM147900.1, read on the forward strand.
CCATCATCCCCACCCAGCCACCCATGGATTACGTCGGCGAAAAGCCGCTGACCGAAGTCACGGTCGACGTCTTCCCCGGCGACCGGCGCAGCACGTTCGACTATTACGACGACGACGGCACCACCTACGCCTACGAGCACGGCGCCTGGTTCAGCCAACGGCTGAGCGTGCAGCGCAAGCAAGGCTCGGTGCAACTCGAGCTGGGTGTTCCCGCCGGCAGCTTCAAGCCGGCGCTGCAGTTCTACTTGCTGAAGATCCATGGCCACGCTGCCGAACGAGTCCGCAGCAACAGCACGCTGCGCTCGTTCGACAGCCTGGATTTGCTCGAGAACAGTGGCGGAGAAGGCTGGGCCACGGGCAAGGATCGGTTCGGTCCGGTCACCTACCTCAAGGTGGCCGCGGACCAGGCGCACAAATTCGCGCTGATATGGGGACAAGCGCAGCTGTAGGTTTTCGCGTCACGTCCCTCGGGGGGAACCAGCACTCAAACGCACGGCTGAATGGCCGTGTGCGGGGGAGGCTGCGTTCCTGACAAGCCCATGCCATCGGCGTGGGTTCACCACTGGAGGAGAAGAACGATGTACGAAGCCATACCGCTTTCCCGTCCGCAATCCACCCGGATCACACCACGACACAAGGTGCGCGCCGCACTCTGGATGGCCATTTGCGCCAGCCTGCTGGTCAGCGCCGTACCCGCCGCCCAGGCGGCCAGCAACGACAACAACGTGGAATGGAACGGCCTGTTCCACGACCAGGGGCCGTTGTTCGACAACCACGCCGAGCCGACGGCCAGCCAGTCGGTGACACTGACCCTGCGCACGTTCAAGGGCGACATCACCAGCGCCAACATCAAGTACTACGACAGCGCCGACGGTGCCTTTCACTGGGTCACGATGAACTGGTCGGCGAACGACGCCACCGGCACTTTCGACTACTGGAAAGGCACGGTGCCAGCCAGCGCCTCGAAGAAGTACTACCGATTCCAGATCAACGACGGCAGCGCGACGGCGTGGCTGAATGCCGCCGGCACCACCTCCGCCGAGCCGTCCAGCGGCGACTTCTTCATTCTTCCCGGTTTCAAGACGCCGGACTGGATGAAGAACGGCGTGATGTACCAGATCTTTCCCGACCGCTTCTACAACGGCAGCACCGCCAACGACGTGAGCAACGGCCAGTACACATACGCCGGCTGCGCCACCGAGAAGCATGCGTGGGGCAGCAGCGTGGTCTCCAACGTGAGCGGTTGCAACAGCGCCGTGTTCTTCGGCGGCGACCTGAGCGGCATCGACCAGAAGCTCGGCTACATCAAGAACACGGTTGGCGCCAACATCATCTATCTCAACCCGATTTTCCTGTCGCCGACCAACCACAAGTACGACACCGAGGACTACAACACCGTCGACCCCGCGTTCGGCAGCAACACCACGCTGCAGACCCTGATTGCCGACATCCATGCCACCAGCAACGGCCCGAAGGGCTACGTGCTCCTCGACGGCGTGTTCAACCACACCGGTGACACCAGCCAATGGTTCGACCGCTACAACTGGTGGACTTCGACCAATGGTGCCTACGAATCGAAGTCCAGCACCTGGTACAGCTGGTACACGTTCCAGAGCTGGCCGAACAGCTACTCCGGCTTCTTCGGCATCGCCAGCATGCCCAAGCTGAACTACGGTGCCAGCGGCTCCGCCGTGCGCAACGCGATCTACGGCGCCAGCACCTCGGTAGTGAAAAAGTACCTCAAGGCACCCTACTCGATCGACGGCTGGCGCCTGGACGCGGCGCAGTACCTTGACGCAGGAGGCGGCAGCGGCAGCGACACGACCAACCACCAGATCATGGCCGAGTTGCGCAGTGCGGTGAAGTCGGTCAACAGCAATGCCGACATCCTGGGTGAGTTCTGGGGCAATGCCGCCCCGTGGACCGCCGGCGGCGACCAGTGGGACAACGCGATGAACTACGACGGCTTCACCCAGCCGGTCTCGGAGTGGATCACGGGCAAGGACTACGGCGGCGGCAGCGCGTCGCTCAGCGTCAGCCAGTTCGACAACTGGCTGCGCGGCACGCGCGCCAACTATCCCATCGGCGTGCAGCAGACGATGTCCAACTTCCTCAGCAGCCACGACATCACCCGTTTCGGCAACCGTGCCGGCGGCGACATCTGGAAGACCTACCTCGCCTTGATCTTCCAGATGACCTACGTCGGCACGCCGACGATCTACTACGGCGACGAATACGGCATTCAGGGCGGCGCCGATCCGGACAACCGCCGCACCTTCGACTGGAACACCGGCAACAGCACCAACAGTGCGGTAGCGCTTGCCGGCAAGCTCACCGCGATCCGGCGGGCGTATCCGGCACTGCGTACCGGCTCGTTCATGACCTTGCTCACCAACGACACCAGCAAGCTCTACGCCTACGGCCGCTTCGATGCCGGCAACCGCATCGCGGTGGTGCTGAACAACGACAGCACCAGCCACAGCGCGAGCGTGCCGGTGTATCAGTTGAGCATGACCAACGGCAGCAGCGTCACCGACCTGCTCTCCGGCCAGCACTACACCGTGCAGAACGGCCAGGTCACGGTGACGGTGAACGGTCATTACGGCGCCATCCTGGCGCAATAGTTGGGCCTGGACAGTCACGTGGCGTCCGGTGTATCCACACCGGCGCCACGTTCAGGCGGGCTGGATTTGGGAGTTGACGACGCCACGCAAACGCACTAGAAGACAAGCACTTGGGGAGTGAAGGGATTCTGTCGACATGAAACTGCGCACTGGCCTGGTCGTGGTTGCCGCCTGCGTCTTCGGAATTGCTCTGCTGAAGTATTACCCGGCCGGCGACACTCATCAGCCGGATGCACGCGCTCGACATGCGGAGGCGCCGGCAACTGCGTCAACCATGGCTCTGGCGGCCGATCACAGCGCAGGCCGAAACAGCGGCCCGGCGTTCTTCTTGCCGATCACGGGCGGGAAGCCCCGGCCTCGCGCTCCCATGGATCCGTTCTTCCGCGTCCCCAGGACACGAGACGGGCTGCCGCTGGAGAACGATGCGTTTGTGGCCGAAAGCGTGGAGGAACAGCGCTGGCTGGATCGCAACGGCTATCCCAACAGCCAGCAGGTGGCTGCGTATTCCAGCGCCTCGGACTTCACCCTTGAACAAGCCGCCGCCCATGGTGACCAGGTCGCTGCCGTCGAGCTCGCGTCGCGACAACTGATGCGGGGAGATCCGGAAGCCGGTGGAAAGCTGATGACGGCGGGCATGAATGGCTCCAGCTTCGCGCTCTCCAAGCTGGCGGCCTATCTGATGTATTCGAAACAGGGCAATCCGGAGCTCGGCTATGCGGTTTCCCGGGTTATCGAGCTCAGAGGCGACTGGCGATCAGGTCTTGGCCTGGATTTCTTTCTTCCGCACCCGCTGACGGCAGTACAGAAAGCTCGCGCGGAGGGCCAAGCCTTCCAGATGCTGGACAGCTTCAGACGCCACTCTCCGGTGCAACCATACATCGACCCTCGGCCCTTCCCGCCGCTGTCGAAGGACGAATCGGGCGCCCAGGGATCACCCTTTCGCGGTCTGTAGACAAATTCAAGATCAGCATTCCGCCTGCGGCCCTGGTGGTGGTCGAGCCGTCTTGGGCGCTGCAAAAAAAACACCGCCGACTGGCTGCCGACGGTGGAGGGAAGCACGGGGAAAGCCGGTACGCGCGAGCGGCGTACCGGCATGCAGTCGAGTCAGAACTCGGCGCGGGCGCGGATGCCGTAGGAGCGCGCGTCGTTGAGGAAGCGCACGTTGATGCCTGAGCCGACCAGCGCCTTCTGCGAGGCCTGCTTGTCGAACAGGTTCGACACATAGCCCTCGAAGCGCCAGATGCTGCCGTCGGGCGAGAAGCCGAAACCCAGATTGACGGTGAAAAAGCCCTTCTGCCGGTCTGGAAAGCCTGCCTCGGCCGCACCCACCACGCGATCGACCGTGCCCAGGTTGTCCTTCACGAAAACCACCGGATCCAGATTGTACTGAGTGAGATAGTAGGACGAGCGATAGCTCACCAGCGCCTGCCAATCGAACGTGCCGCGACTCATGTCGATGTATTGCTGAAGTCGCGCGGCGCCCCAGAATCTGGAGGCCAGTGGCAGCTCATTGCCCTTGAGGCTGATCAGCGAAGTGATGCCACCTGCATTGCCGGCGAAGTTCTGGCTGCGCGTGTCAGCCACGATGCCGCTGGTGATCTCGGTGTGCAGCAGCAAGGCGTTCAGATCGAGCATGAAGCCGTGATCGAAGCGCAGCGTGCTCTGCAACTCCGCGCCGTAGAGCTTGGACTTGGCCACGTTGCGGTTGACCAGCGAGAAGCCGGTGGCCTGGCCGAACTGGTCCACGGCGATTGTAGTGAGGTCCTGGAACACCTGGTTGGTGTAGTTGTAGTAGAAGCCGGACGCGTTGAAGGTACCCGGGTGGCCGGCCAGGTCGAACTGGTTCTTCGAGCCCAGTTCCCATGCCACCAGCTTCTCGGGCTTGTAGGTGCTGGGAATCACGTTCGGATCGAAGCTGTCGTTGAAGCCGCCGGATTTGTGGCCGGTGCTGACCGTGCCATAGAGCAGGCTGGTGTCGCTGACGTCGAACTCGAAGCCGGTGCGGAAGTCGTTGTACTTGAACTTCGAACTGCCGCGCTGCGGACCGGGAATGGTCAGGTTGAGAAAGGAGTTCTCGCCATTGGGCGGGCAGGTTACGGCGCCGCCGTTGTTGGTATCCGGACGATCGACGCACAAACCATTCGAATGGCTGCCGTCGACCACGCCGGAAAGCTGCTGCAGCAAGGTGTCGCGCGCGCCCGGCTCGAGCACGCCATCGATCAGGAACTGCGCCTTCTGCGCGTTCGTGGTCAGGTTGGCGACATCGAAGCTCGGACGATCCAGCAGGGATGGCTCGAAGCCCTCGGTACCCAGGCGGGTGGCGAAGCAGCAGCCGTAGCCGTCGCCGCCGATGGTCAATGCCCAATTGCCGCCGATGCCGATGCGCTGCTTGCTCTCCTCAGTGTGGCGGGCGCCGAATTTCAGGCGCAGGCGATCGCTGACCGGAAACGTGATGTCACCGAAGAAAGCATGCGAGCGACCCGGCACCTTGGGCATGGTGAACTCGGTGCCCGAGTAGCAGCAATAGCCCTTGTCCACTAGCGCCATGTAGCCGACCTGCTGGTCCTCCTTGAAGTAGAAGCCTCCCAGCGTCCATACCAGCGTCGAATCCTCCGGCGAGGTCAGCAGCAGCTGGTGGGTGGTGGCCTTGGAGCGGGTCTGCCAGTAGTTGTCGGACCACACGTCGTAATCCTCGCCCTGCGGGCTGACGTCGCGACCGGGCCACAGCACGCCGTCGGACGAAGCATTGGTCTGCGCAAAGCGAACGCTGCGATAGCTGCCGCTGTATTCCAGGTTGAAGGGATCGAACTTGTAGTCGATCTGGGTCTGCACGCCCCAGATGTGGTTGTTCAGCGTGCCTTGCGGGCCGCGGTAGACAACCTTGCGCAAGTCAAGATCGTCGGGAAAATAGCCGGCCTGGGTGGCCGAATAGATGTTCGCCCCGGGATAGCCGGTGCCGCCCTCGTGCCCGTAGTCGGCCATCAGGAAGATCGACAGCCGGTCGGTCGGCTTGCTCAGGAAAGATGCGCGCACGTCACCTTCCTTCTGCAGGCCGGCTGGCGTCAGGCGCTTGTCCTCGCCGGCATTGGTGAACTCGTTGCTGTCCTTGCGCAAGGCGTAGCCGGAAAAGCGCAGCGCCGACTTTTCGCCGACGGGAATGTTCAGCGCCGCCTCGGCGCCGGGCGAGTTCGAGTTGCCTATTTCGCCCTGGACATAGCCACCCAGGACGCCCAGTTCCGGCTTCTTGGTGACGATGTTGAGCGTGCCGCCCAACGCGTTGCGACCGCGCAGGGTACCTTGCGGGCCCTTGTTCACTTCGACCCGGTCCAGGTCGTAGAACATCAAGCCCAGGCCGCGCGGGCGCGGAATGTAGTCACCATTGAGATGCGGCGCCACCGCCGGGTCGCCCAGCTCGGTGCTGTTCGCCGAACCGACGCCGCGGATGAAGATCTCCACATTGCCTTCCTGATTGGCGATGCTCAGACCCGGGACATCCACCTGCAGGCTCTTGACGCTGTTGATGGACATGCCGCGCAGATCTTCGGAACTCAGCGACTGTGCCGTACCTGCATATTTCTGCAGGTTCTGCGCGCGAAGCTCCACGGTGACCATGACCGGTTTCAGGTTGGTGGCATCCTTTTTCGACTTCTGCGTGCCGGACGTGGTCGACGTTGGCGTGGTAGCCGACGTGTCCTGGGCGATGGCCGGCGCGCTCAGCAACAGCAGCATGGCAAGCGCCGCGCCCCGCGTGAGCCAGGCCTTGTGGCTGGACATGTTCATGTTCTTACTCCCCGTGCTTGCGATCGTTGAAACGTATGGACTGCGTGGATGCCACCCGTCGAGCGGGACAACCTGGGGTGAAATCCCCACCGGCACGGCCCCCAAACCACACCGGATCGCTCTGGCCGCCTGCGTTGCGGCGCGTTTGCCCGCGAGTTGCCGGCGCTCCATCGCCGTCGTTCAACCCGCCGGGCACGGCAGTACCGTGTCCGCGCGGGTGTCCAGGCGCACCTGCGACAGCGACAGCTGCAGCGGTTCGCGACTTTCGATCAGAAATGGCGCACGCAGCGCGCCCATCGTGGCGCCGGCCTGGCGCATGCATTTCAACGCGATGCCGACGGTGTGCCACTGGCCACGGGGCAGCTTCGCCAGCGCAGCGCGAAATGGCACCCGAGCCTTGCACGCAACCGCGCAATCCATGCCCAGCGACACCGCGCCGCTGGCCGGCACGGCATCCGCGCGCATGGTCATCACCAGCATCAGGTCGCCGTTGGTTTCGCGATCAAGATCGATCGGTTGCGTGGAGCGCAACGCCAGCGTGCCACCGGCACCGCTCCAGCGGATACGGCGCGCGTCTTCCTGCGCCTTGTAGTCGACCCCGGTGATCCGCACGCCGTCCTGCACGCTGGCCATCGGCACGCTGTCGACCACGCGTGCCGGCCCTGCCGGGTCGGCCACGACGAGTTGCATGGCTGCGCCCGGCTTGCCGTGATTCAAGAACACATCGGTTGCATCCTGCGTGCCGCTGAGTCCGGAGACTTCGGGAAGATCTCCCGCGCGATCGTGATCGGCATACGTCAGCCCGAAGCCGTACGGATATTGCGGCTTCTGACCTGACGCTTGCGCAACCTGCATCGCGGTGCGCGGCCACGCAAAAGACAGCTTGCCGCGGAAATCCGCATCGATGCTGCCATCTGCCTTGCGCAGCAGCACGTCGGCCACGCCGCCACCTTCGGAACCCGGCAGCCACGCCATCACGAATGCATCGGACGCATTGATCTCCCGATTCACCCAAAGCGGCCGGCCGGCGAGAAAGACCGCCACCACCGGTACGCCGGCCTGCTTGAACTTGCGCAGCAGATCGAGATCGTGGTCGTTGCCCGGGCGGTAGGCGAAGTTTTTCAGATCGCCCTGAAACTCGGCATAGGGCTGCTCGCCGAACACGACAATCGCGACGTCGGGTTTCCGTGCGTAACTGCCGTCACGCGACAACACCGCGCTGCCACCAGCCGCCCTGACCTGCTGTTCGATCCCCGACCAGATCGACTGCGCGCCCGGCAACTGCGCCGGACCCACCCCCGACCCTTGCCAGCTGATCGTCCAGCCACCGGATTGCTGCGACAGATTGTCGGCGCCCTCGCCTACCACCAGGATGCGCTTGCGCGGATCGATCGGCAGCACGTCCCCACGGTTCTTCAGCAACACCAGCGACTCGCGCACGGCGCGACGTGCCAGCGCCCGATGCGCAGGCGAGCCCAGCGTCGACAACGGCAGGCCACCGGTGGTGTCGTGGCCAGGGTCGAACAGACCCGCGCGCAGCTTCACGCGCAGGATGCGGATCACCGCATCATCCAGACGCGCGCGTGAGATCCGACCGGATTTCACCTGGGCCAGCGTGTTCGCATACAGGCCGCGCCAGCTGTCCGGCGCCATCAACATGTCGACGCCGGCGTTGATCGCCCTGGCGCAGCTTTCGTTGCTGCAGCCGTCCAGCTGGCCGTGCGCGTTCCAGTCGCCGACCACGAATCCGTCGAAACCCATGCGCTGCTTCAACACATCTGTCAGCAGGGCGTGGTTGCCGTGCATCTTCACCCCGTTCCAGCTGGAGAACGACGCCATCACGGTCTGCACGCCCTCGCCGATCGCCGCCACGTAGCCCACGCCATGCACGTCGCGAAGTTGCTGCTCGCTGACGCGCGCGTCGCCCTGGTCGCGCCCCTCGAAGGTGCCGCCGTCGCCGAGGAAATGCTTGGCGGTGGCAACCACCCGGTCGTTGCCCAGAAAGTCCTCGCCGCCGGGCCGGCCCTGCAGGCCCTCGACCATGGCACGCGCGTATGTCGCGATCAGCGCGGGATCCTGCGCGTAGCCCTCGTACGTGCGTCCCCAGCGGTCGTCCTGCGGCACCGCGACGGTGGGCGCGAAGGTCCAGTCGATACCGGTGGCGCGCACTTCCTGCGCCGTGGCGCGACCGATCTCGCGGATCAGCGCAGGGTCGCGGGTGGCACCCAGTGCCGAGTTCTGCGGGAACAGCGTGGCCCCGATCACGTTGTTGTTGCCGTGCACGGCATCGATGCCGAACAGCAGCGGGATCGCGCTGTGACCGGTCACCGGCTGCAGCGCGGCGGCGTGGAACTGCGCCACGAGGGCTTTCCACTGCGCCGCACTGGCAAAGTCATTGCCATCCGGACCGCTGTTGCCGCCCGCCAGCACCGAACCCAGACGATAAGTCTTCAGGTCGTCCGGCGTGATGGTGGAGATGTCTGCCTGGATCAGTTGCCCGACCTTGTCCTCGACCGACATGCCGGCAAGCAGGCGCTTGATCTGTGCCTCGATGGCCGGGTCCACCGGAAGCGCCCGGCGCACCGTCGGCCAGCGATCCGGATGCACCGCGGCCGAGGCCGTCATCGCCGGCAACGGCACGACTGCCAGCGCGGCGACCAGGCCAGCCAGGCAAATCACACGATGGCAACGGGCAGCAACTGGGTACACGGCATCCCCTCGATGACTGCCCGTTTCGATCACGCCGGTGGACAGTGGGGCCGAGTATTCTCCGAAAATGACAGCGCTGTCAACTGACCCTGAAAAATCTCCTTCGGCCGCAGCCGCGGCCTGCCCGATCAACGCTTGCGGGGTTTGGCCGGCACCGCGCCGGTGGACTCGCGCAGTTGCAGCGCGAACGGAATCTGCACCATCGCGCCTGGACCACGACCACGCAGCAACTCCAGCAGCTGGGTGGCGGCGATGCGTCCCATCTCGCGGCTGGGCTGACGCACGGTGGTCAGCGCGGGCCACAGCTGGCTGGCCAGCGGAATGTCGTCGAAGCCGCAGACGGACAGATCCTGCGGCACCTTCAAGCCGTATTCGTTGGCGGCCCACATGACTCCGGTCGCCATGTCGTCGTTGGCGGCGAACACCGCGGTGGGGCGATCCTTGAGCGCAAACAACTTTCGCGCCGCCGCGACCCCGGAGCCGAAATTGAAGGCACCCTGCACCACCAGCGCCGGATCCTCGGCCAGTCCGGCCGCCGCCATCGCCGCGCGATAACCCGCCAACCGCCACCGACTCGCCCCGTGATCGCGGATGCCCACCACATGGGCAATGCGTCGATGGCCGAGCTCGAGCAGGTGCTGAACCAGGGCCGCCGCCGCCTGCACCTCGTCCATCGCCACCCCGATGGCCTTGCCCGGGTGCACCGGCGACACGCAAGCACAGGCGACATTGCGCTCGCGCAGTTGCCGGAGCAGCGGCTTGTAGTCGGTGATCGGTGGCGTGAGCACCACGCCATCGGGATGGTGGTCCGAGATCAAGGCATCCAGCCGACGGTTGAAATCGTCGCCACGCATGCGCAGCGGACGCACCATCATGTTGTAGCGATGAGTGTCGCAGGCCTCGAGCACGCCGTCCTGGATCTCGGCCAGGTAGGTCGAGGCCGGGTTGTCGTTGTTGTCGTACAGCATCGCCACCAGGAAGGAGCGATTGCCGGCCAGGCTGCGCGCCGAAGACAGCGGCCGATAGTCCATCGCCTCCATCGCCGCGGACACGCGCTGGCGCGTGGCGTCACTGACGTTGGCCTCGTCGTTGAGCACGCGCGACACGGTCTTGGGCGATACGCCCGCGCGGCGCGCTACATCTTCCAGCCGTACCCGCATGCATTGATCCAAGTGTCGTCGCGACGACAATCACTATGCAGTCAGCGCCGACTCGCTGACAAGAACCCGCCATGCGGGGTGACCGAGGATCCGTACGCAACCAGCGCCAGCCCCGGCATGAATACGTATGCATCGACTGGCCGCGAGCGGCTGTCGCTGCCTACCATGCGGGATGGCCGGGCGGATGACGGCGTGCCGATGCTGCAGTCGCAACATGCAAGCCGCGCATCGCCATGACATAACAGCTGCTGGAGAATCCATCGCATGACTCACATGACCCACGCCCCGATCCCGGTTGCCGCCCCATGCTGAGCCTGCTGCTGGCAGCCACCATGGCCGCAACCCCCGCGACCGCACCCGTCTGGACGGACGGTCTGGACTGGCACGGGGTGCATGTGAGCATCCGTCGCGACGCGCAGGACAACTACACGCTGGCGTGGCCATTCGGCCAGCGGGTGATTTCCTCACAGCCGCTCAAGGCTGATACCGCCAGCACGCTGTTCGATGGTCTGTACGCCATGGCGCAGGACGATTTGCGACTGGACTCGGTCACCGCGATCCGCGACGGCGCGTTCGATCACGGCCAGCCGATCCCCTGCCACTGCTTCGAGACCGGACTGAAGTGGCCGTATGTATGGACGCGTGACCTTTCCTATTCGGTCGACCTGGGCCTGTGGCGGTTCGATGCGGCGCGTGCCCGCAACGGTCTGGAATTCAAGCTGTCCGGGGTGCGCGTGCCGAGCGCGCCGCAGGGTTCGTACGTGATGCAGGACACCGGTTCGGGCGGCAGCTGGCCGATCAGCACCGACCGCGTGGTCTGGTTCCTGGGTGCCCGGCATCTGCTGGATGACCAGGCGTTTGCCGACCAGGTATGGACCGCCTTGCGCGATACCCTGGTGCAGGATCGGCAATACGTGTTCGACGCCAGGTTCGGCCTGTATCGCGGCGAAACCTCGTTCATGGACTGGCGCGAACAGAGCTACCCGGACTGGACCGCCGACAATGTTCGCTTCATCGGCCAGTCGTTTGCGCTGTCCACCAACGTGCTGCACTACGAGGCACTGCAACTGGCCGCAAAGCTGGCCGGGATGCACCACGAAGCCACCGCCGAAAACAATTACCGCATCCAGGCGGTGGCACTGAAGCAGGCGATCAACAGCCATTTCTGGCGCGCGGAACGCGGCATGTACATGAGCTATATCGGTGGTGACGGCACCCCGATCGACAGCTACGACCTGCTCGGCATCTCGCTGGCGGTCACCAGTGGCGTGGCAGACGGTGAGCGTGCCCGCCAGACGCTGGAGAACTATCCCACGTGGCCTGCCGGCAGCCCCGTGATGTGGCCCGAACGGATCGACCAGCCGATCTACCACAACCGCGCGATCTGGCCGTTCGTCAGCGCCTACGCGCTGCGTGCCGCGCGCAAGGTGAACGACCCTGCACGCATCGCCCACGAAATCCGCTCGGTGATGCGCGGCGCCGCGCTGTACGGTTCCAACTTGGAGAACTACGAGCTGCTGACCCAGGGCCAGCACGTCGACGATGGCACCCTCAGCGGCCCGGTGGTCAATTCGCCGCGCCAGCTGTGGTCGGTGGCGGCCTACCTCGATGTGGTCACCGAGGGCGTGTTCGGCCTCCGCGAGGACGGCCGCGTGCAGCCGAAACTGCCTTCCTCGCTGATACCCACCCTGTTCGGCGAGCGCAACGCGATCAGCCTGAACCTGCCCGATCGCCAGATCACCCTGCAATTACCCAGGCAGCGCGACGGCAACCTGCTGGTTGCCGGTCACGTTCGCACGCAGGGCACGCACACCACGGTGATGCTTAAGTCGATCCAGGTGGACGCGCCACCTTTGCGTACCGACGCCCCCCTGTATTCGCCGATTGCGCCAGCCGCGCCGACACTGGAAGCCGACGGCACACACTGGACGGTCAAGGGTGACGGCAAGCTCCAGCTCTACGTCAACGGGAAGCGCGCCAGCAGCATCGATGGCAGCGGCAGCTTGCCGCGAACCGCCGGGCTCATCTGTGTGCGCGCCACTCGTGTCGATGCGCACGACCTGGAATCACTGCCCAGCCCCGCCACCTGCGCCGGTCAGGTCGACAAGATCAGCGGGCATTGGCCGCGCCAGTGGGTAGCGCCCGCCACCGGCAACTATCGCGTGTGGGTGGACTATCGAAACGCCAACGGCCCGATAAGTACCGGCGTAACCGCCTCGGTGAAATGGCTGGCCATCCACTGCGACGGCGGCGACACGCGGCGCGTGCCGCTGGTGATGCCGCACAGCGTGGCCACGCAACAGTCCACCTACGCCGATTTCAACACCGAGGCAAACGCCCGCTGCACGTTCGCGCTGCAAGACGGTTTCAACATGAGCTACCTGCAGAACTTCGCGCACTACACCGGCGGTGCCGGCGGCATCGACGGGCCATTGAACCAGGCTGACATCGACGCCTTGCAGATCGCGCCGCTGGCGAACGGAACCGGCACACCATGAGCAAAAAGCCCGAACTGTCGTTCTGGCAGATCTGGAACATGTGTTTCGGTTTTCTGGGCATCCAGTTCGGCTTCGCGCTGCAGAATGCGAACGTGAGCCGGATCTTCCAGACCCTGGGCGCCGAGGTGAACGACATCCCGATCCTGTGGGTGGCCGCGCCGCTCACCGGGCTGATCGTGCAGCCGATCATCGGCCACTATTCGGACCGCACCTGGAACCGGCTCGGCCGTCGTCGCCCCTATTTCCTGGCCGGCGCCGTGCTCGCCACGCTGGCCCTGCTGGCGATGCCGAACTCGCCCGCGCTGTGGGTCGCTGCGGGCCTGCTGTGGATCATGGATGCGTCGTTCAACGTGTCGATGGAGCCATTCCGCGCTTTCGTCGGCGACCAGTTGCCTGAACACCAGCGACCACGCGGCTTCTCGATGCAGAGCGTATTCATCGGCGTGGGCGCGGTGGTGGCCTCGTTGATGCCATGGTTGTTGACCAAGATCGGCGTGAGCAACGTGGCGCCCGACGGCATGATTCCGGACACGGTCAAGTACGCGTTCTACGCGGGTGGCGCGCTGCTGATGGGCACCGTCCTGTGGACGGTCATCTCCACGCGCGAGTATCCGCCCGAGCAACTGCGCGCCTTCGACGACACCGCCGAGCCGCTACCGGTCGAGACCTCGCGCGCCTGGCGGCCGGGCCTGCTGCTGCTCGTCGCCGGCCTGCTGGTGCTGCTGGCGATCCGGCACTTTTCGCTGGAGAAGGAACTCTACGTGCTGGCCGGCGGCCTGCTGGCGTTCGGCGCATTGTTCGCGTGGCTGGCCTTCAGCCGCAGCCAGGGCATGTTGCGTCAGGTCATGGGCGATCTCTACGCCATGCCCGATGCCATGCGTCGGCTCGCCATCGTGCAGTTCTTCTCCTGGTTTGCGCTGTTCGCGATGTGGATCTTCACCACGCCCGCGGTGACCGCCGTGCAATTCGGCAGCAGTGATCCGCACTCGGTCGCCTACAACACCGGCGCCAACTGGGTCGGCGTGTTGATGGGTGCCTACAACGGCTTCGCCGCGCTGGCCGCCCTGGTGATCCCTCTGCTGGTGCGCCGCATCGGTCTGCGCTGGAGCCATCTGGTCAACCTGTGGCTGGGTGGCGCAGGACTGCTCTCGTTCCTGCTCATCCGCGACCCGGACTGGCTGTTGCTGTCGATGGTGGGTGTCGGTGTGGCGTGGGCCTCGATCCTGTCGCTGCCCTACGCGATGCTGTCGGACAACCTGCCGGCACACAAGATGGGCGTGTACATGGGCATCTTCAATTTCTTCATCGTGATCCCGCAATTGATGGCCGCCAGCGTGCTTGGCCTGCTGTTGCGGCTGTGCTTCGATGACCAGCCGATCTACGCGCTGGCGCTGGGCGGCGCCAGCTTGCTGCTGGCTGGAGCGTTCACCCTGCGCGTGCGCGAGCCGGTGCCGGCCGACAGCTGATCCGGTCAGACGTACTCGACCACTTCCAGTCCGAAACCGCCCAGGCCCACCAGCTTGCGCGGCGTACCCAGCACGCGCAGCTGGCGCACGCCAAGATCACCCAGGATCTGCGCGCCCAGCCCCAGTTGCCGCCACTCCTGCTGCTGCGCCTCCTCCGGGGCTTGCGTAGCCGGCTCACCGTGCAACCGCGCGAGCAGCGCCTCGGGCGTGTCTTCGCCGGACAACACCAGCAGCACGCCGCGGTCCTCGTCGGCGATCTGGCGCAGCGCCGCGGTCACGGTGAGGCCGAGGTCGTCGCGCTTGAGGTGCAGCACGTCGGAGAGGGTGTTGCGCACATGCACGCGCGAAAGCACCGGCGCGCCGTCATCCACCTGCCCGCGCACCAGTGCGAAGTGCAGGCCGCGGCGGATCACGTCGCGATAAGCCACCAGCTGGAATGTGCCGAACTCGGTCTCCACCGCTTCCTCATGCACGCGCTGCACGGTCTTCTCGGTTTCCAGCCGGTAACGGATCAGATCCGCGATGGAACCGATCTTCAGGCCATGTTTCGCCGCGAAGATTTCCAGCTCGGGACGGCGCGCCATCGAGCCATCCTCGTGCAGGATCTCGATCAGCACGGCCGACGGCTCAAGTCCGGCCAGACCCGCCAGGTCGCATCCGGCCTCGGTATGGCCGGCGCGGGTCAGCACGCCACCGGGCTGCGCGGTGAGCGGAAAGATATGGCCGGGCTGGGCGAGATCCTGTGGCTTGGCATCGCTCTTCACCGCGACCTGGATGGTGCGCGCGCGGTCGTGCGCCGAAATGCCGGTGGTGACGCCTTCGGCGGCCTCGATCGAAACGGTGAAATTGGTGTGGTACGAAGACGTGTTGTCGCTGACCATCGGGCGCAGCCCAAGCTGGCGCGTGCGCTGTTCGGTCAAGGTGACGCAGACCAGGCCGCGTGCCTCGCGCACCATGAAATTGATGTCCTCCGGCCGCACCATCTGCGCAGCCATGATGAGGTCGCCCTCATTCTCGCGGTCTTCGTCATCGAGGATCACCACCATGCGGCCGGCGCGGATGTCTTCGAGGAGTTCGGGGATGGTGTTGAAGGGCATGGATAGGTCTCGGGGCGTCTTGATGATTCAGGATATGGCGGAGTGAGGGAAGAGAAGTGAGCAGTGAGAGAAAGCAGGAGCGAGCCAGATCTCTCTCACTCCTCACTTCTCTCCACTCACTTCTCGCCTTCAGGCGAAACCGTGCTGTTTGAGGAAGGCCTCGTCCAGCTTTGGCGCTTCACCACTGGACAGCAGCCGCTCGACATAACGAGCGATCACGTCGACTTCGATATTCACCGCGTCACCGACGCGTCGTGCGTGGAACGCGGTGTGCTCGACCGTGTGCGGGATCAGGTTGACGCCGAAGCGGTGACCGCTGACCTCATTCACGGTAAGACTGGTTCCGTCGATGCACACCGAACCCTTCGCCGCGATGTAGCGCGAAATCGCTGCCGGCACCTCGAATGTCCAGCGCTGTGAGCGACCATCCGGGCTAATCGAGACCACCTTGCCCAACCCGTCGACATGGCCTGACACCAGATGGCCACCGAGGCGATCGGCCAATCGCAATGCCTTTTCCAGGTTTACCGGGTCGCCGGGCTTGAGCTGTCCCAGCGAGGTCAGCGAGAGGGTTTCATTGGAGACATCCGCGCTGAAGCCGTGCCTATCCAGCGTGATCGCAGTAAGGCACACGCCGGAGACGGCAATCGAGTCGCCCAGCTGCACGTCTGCCAAGTCGAGGTCGGCGGTGCCGACATGCAGGCGCACATCGCCGCCACGCGGTTCCAGTCGCGCGATGCGCCCCACGGCCTGGATGATGCCGGTAAACATCAGCACGGCTCCGGCAGGAGCGCAGGCCGGAAGCTCGGGCTTTCCGGGAAGCTGGTGCGGCAAAGAGTGACTTTGAATTTCATGAAACGTTTCCCGCGTCGGATGAAGCTGCGAAAAACGCCTCAAGGCATGAGGCCTGACGTGCCATCCGGAGATCGCAAGCCGTGCCGTCTTCTCTTTATCCGGACTGTGAGGAAGCGGTTGCCCGCATCCAACCGTCGGCTCCGGAGTCTGACCGGATCTGCTGACCTTCCGGTGTGGCCGGAAGCGCTCGCGGGCTCGCCCCGAAGGGCCTACCGCCGGTGGGGAATTTCGCCCCGCCCTGAAGACGCTGTATTGGTTGCCGACCAACGGCCGACCAGCGGATTCTAGCACTGCCAGGCCGGAACACCGCACCACGCTGGCACGAAGCGGGGGCGCTCAGGCCGGCCGCAGACGCAGGCGCCAATCCGCGCCGACCTGACGCTGTTCCAGCACCTGAAGCCGCCAACGCTGCGCCATTTCGGCAATGTTGGGCAAATGCAGCAACGCCCGACCGCTGTCGCCCAGCAGCAACGGCGCGACGTAGAGCAGCAGTTCGTCGACCACGCCGGCGGCGAACAGCGCGCCGCACAAGGTCGGCCCCGCCTCCACATGTACCTCGTTGCATTGACGTGCCGCCAGCAACTCAAGCACCGCGGACAGGTCGATCTTGTCGCCCGGGGACGCCACGACCATCTGTTCGACCGGCGCGAAGCGGTCGTCGGCACAGGATGCCGCGGCGCCATGCAGCAGCAAGGTGGGCACCGAGCCGTCGAGTACATGACTGCCCGAAGGCGTACGCAGCTGACGATCCAGCAACACACGCAACGGCGGACTGAACGCCTCGCCCCGGGGCAAGCGCACGGTGAATCGCGGATTATCCGCCAGTACCGTGCCACTGCCGCCGAGGATCGCCGAGCTGCGCGCGCGCCAGCGCTGTACATCGACGCGTGCTGCCTCACCGGTGATCCACTTCGACTCGCCATTGGCCAGCGCGGTGCGCCCGTCCAGGCTCATCGCCAGCTTCACCCGCACGAATGGACGGCCACGCTCGATGCGGCTGAAGAAGCCGATGTTCAGTTCGCGTGCCGCCTCGCGCATCAACCCGGTCTGAACCGCGATACCCGCTGCGCGCAACTTGTCGATACCTCGACCGTTGACTTGCGGGAACGGGTCTTCGCTGGCAATCACCACGCGCCGCACGCCAGCGGCAACCAGCGCATCGGCGCACGGCGGCGTACGACCCTGGTGTGCGCATGGCTCCAGCGTCACGTAGGCGGTGGCGCCGCGCGCGCGATCGCCCGCCGCGCGCAAGGCAAACACTTCCGCATGCGGTGCACCGGCACGCTGATGGAAACCCGTGCCGACGACTTCATCGCCATGGGCGATGACGCAACCGACGCGCGGATTGGGCTGGGTCGTGAACAGGCCGCGCTCGGCCAGCCGCAAGGCTTGCGCCATGTGCACGTGATCGATGGCGCTGAACGCAGGATCGCTCATGCATCACCCTCCGACTCGACGGAAAACCTGGATGTGGCGTTGTCGCCGGCATGGGAGAACCGGGCAAAAATCCTGGCTCGCTCACAAGCGATGGCGGGCAGAGCCCGCCCTACGAGGGCCGGTGCCGCTGGTTTCATGCGGATGGGCAGCCACCGATGCCCCGCGTCAACAGCGGGTCCGATGTCGCGTAGGGAGGGCTCCGCCCGCCGCCTTTCAAGGTGCACGAGATCAAGCCCGCGACGCATTGAACGAAGCGAGTGTGATCCGTCGTCGCATGTTTCGGCGTTGCGTGGACGCGCGATGGCGGGCAGAGCCCGCCCTACCAAGGCCGGTGCCGCTGGTTTCATGCGGATGGGCAGCCACCGATGCCCCGCGTCAACAGCGGGTCCGATGTCGCGTAGGGCGGGCTCCGCCCGCCGCCTTTCAAGGTGCACGAGATCAAGCCCGCGTCGCATCGAACGAAGCGCGTGTGTTCGGTCATCGCATGTTTCGGCGTTGCGCGGACGCGCGATGGCGGGCAGAGCCCGCCCTACGGGGACTGGCGCCTGCGAGCACACATCATTTGCTGCCACGTTTGCTCTCGTCGAGCAAAGGCAACTGCAATCCGTCCAGTTCGGGCAGATCGCGCTCGAGCTTCTCGATCTCCTCGCGAAACGCCTGGACGTCCTCGAACTTGCGGTAGACCGAGGCGAAGCGCACGTAGGCGACCTGATCGAGTTTCTTGAGCTCGCGCATCACCAGCTCACCCACCTGGCGCGACGCCACCTCACGCTCGCCACTCTTGCGCAGGTCGTTGACGATGACGCGGACCGAACTATCCACGTCGTGGGTGGCCACCGGCCTCTTCTGCAAGGCGCGCTCGAAGCTCACCCGCAGCTTGCGCTCGTCGAACACCTCGCGCCGCTCGCCACTCTTCACCACCGCCGGCAGCTTCAACTCGGCGGTCTCGTAGGTGTTGAAGCGCTCACCGCACTGCGGGCACTCGCGCCGACGCCGCACGCTCGAACCGTCCTCGGTCAGGCGCGAGTCAATCACGCGGGTGTCTTCGTGCTGGCAGAAGGGGCAATGCATAAAGTCAGGAGTGAGAGTAGAGAAGTGAGAAACGAGAGGGAAGCATCAACCTGGGCTTTCTCTCACTTCTCACTCCTCTTCACTCACTTCTCGCTCTCAACCGTACACCGGAAACTTCTTGCACTGCGCCGTCACCGCGTCGCGCACGCGGGCGATGACGGCTTCGTCATCGGGTGCGTCCAGCACGTCGCAAATCCAGCCGGTCAGCTCGGTGACGTCCGCTTCCTTGTAGCCACGCGTGGTGACGGCGGGGGTGCCGATGCGCAGGCCGGAGGTGACGAACGGCTTGCGCGGGTCGTTTGGCACGGCGTTCTTGTTGACCGTGATGTGCGCCTTGCCCAGCGCCTCTTCCGCCGCCTTGCCGGTGACTTCCTTGCCGATCATGTCGACCAGCATCAGGTGGTTCTCGGTGCCGCCGGAGACGATCTTGTAACCGCGCTCGATGAAGGTTTTCGCCATCGCCTTGGCGTTCTTCACCACCTGGGTCTGGTAGGCCTTGAAATCGGGCTCCAGCGCTTCCTTGAATGCCACGGCCTTGGCCGCGATCACGTGCATCAGCGGGCCGCCCTGGATGCCGGGAAACACGATCGACTGCAGCTTCTTCTCGATTTCCTCGCCGGCGCCCTTCGCCACGATCAGGCCGCCGCGCGGACCACGCAGGGTCTTGTGGGTGGTCGAGGTGACCACGTGGGCATGCGGCAGCGGGCTCGGGTAGACACCAGCGGCGACCAGGCCGGCGACGTGGGCCATGTCGACGAAGAAGATCGCGCCGACCGAATCGGCGATCTGGCGCATGCGCGCCCAGTCGACCACCTGCGAATAGGCGCTGAACCCGCCCACCAGCATCTTGGGCCGATGCTCGGTCGCCAGTCGCTGCACTTCGTCATAGTCGATCAGGCCTTGCTCGTCGACGCCGTACTGCACGGCATTGAACAGCTTGCCGCTGACGTTCGGCTTGGCACCATGAGTGAGGTGACCGCCATGCGCCAGGCTCATGCCCAGGATGGTGTCTCCCGGCTGCAGCAGCGCCAGATAAACCGCCTGATTGGCCTGCGAACCGGAATGCGGCTGCACGTTGGCGTAGTCACAGTCGTACAGTTGCTTGAGGCGCTCGATGGCCAGCTTCTCGGCCACGTCGACGTACTCACAGCCGCCGTAGTAGCGCTTGCCGGGATAGCCTTCCGCGTACTTGTTGGTGAGCTTGGAGCCCTGCGCCTCCATCACCCGTGGGCTGGCGTAGTTCTCCGAGGCGATCAGCTCGACGTGATCCTCCTGGCGCCGACCCTCGTCCGCGATGGCCTTGGCCAGTTCATCGTCATAACCGGCGATCGTGCAGTTCTTCGGAAACATTCGGGCCTCGGCAGATGGGGAGCAGGTTTAGCCGGAAAGTGTAGCGCTGCCGCGCGGTTGCGGCCAGCGAGCCGCCGGGGCCGGGGTCCGGAACCGGGGTCAGAGTGCCTTTTCGTCCAGACGAAAAGGCACTCTGACCCCTCAAGTCGCCTCGTGTCTTATAATGCCCGGTTTGACGCATTCCCTTTCCGCACCCGCCATACGGCCGGCGCGGCGCACGCTTTCGGAGGTTGCATGAGCTCGCAGTACATCTACACCATGAACGGGGTCAGCAAGATCGTCCCGCCGAAGCGGCAGATCATCAAGGACATCTCGCTCAGCTTCTTCCCCGGCGCCAAGATCGGCCTGCTCGGCGTCAACGGCGCGGGCAAGTCCACCGTGCTGCGGATCATGGCCGGCGTGGACACCGATTTCCAGGGTGAAGCCCGCGCCCAGCCCGGCACCAAGATCGGTTACCTGGCGCAGGAGCCGGACCTGAACCCGGAAAAGACCGTGCGCGAAGTGGTCGAGGAAGGTGTTTCCGAAATCCTCGATGCGCAAAAGCGGTTGGAAGAGGTCTACGCGGCCTACGCCGAGGAAGACGCCGATTTCGACAAGCTGGCCAAGGAACAGGAACAGCTGGAAAACCTGCTGGCCGCGAACGACGCACACGCGCTGGAGCGCCAGCTCGAAGTGGCCGCCGATGCACTGCGCCTGCCGCCATGGGATGCGGTCGTCGGCCCGCTCTCCGGAGGCGAGAAGCGCCGCGTGGCGTTGTGCCGCCTGCTGCTGTCCAAGCCGGACATGCTGCTGCTGGACGAACCGACCAACCATCTGGATGCCGAATCGGTGGACTGGCTGGAGAAATTCCTGCACGACTATCCCGGCACCGTGGTGGCGGTCACCCATGATCGCTACTTCCTCGACAACGCCGCCGAGTGGATTCTCGAACTCGATCGCGGCCGCGGTATTCCGTGGAAGGGCAACTACACCGAATGGCTGGAGCAGAAGGACGGGCGCCTGAAGCAGGAAGCCAATCAGGAGAAGTCGCGCCAGAAGGCAATCGCCAAGGAGCTGGAGTGGGTGCGTTCGGCCGCCAAGGGCCGCCAGTCCAAGGGCAAGGCCCGCCTGGCCCGCTTCGAGGAGCTGAACTCGGTCGATTACCAGCGCCGCAACGAGACCAACGAGATCTTCATTCCGCCGGGCGAGCGCCTGGGCCAGGAAGTAATCGAGTTCAAGAACGTGACCAAGTCGTTCGGCGACCGCATGCTGATCGAGGACCTGTCGTTCAAGGTGCCACCGGGTGCCATCATCGGCGTGATCGGCCCGAACGGTGCGGGCAAGTCGACCATGATGAAGATGATCATGGGCAAGGAGACGCCGGACTCGGGCGAGGTCAAGCTGGGCCACACCACCAAGCTGGCCTACGTCGACCAGTCACGCGACGCGCTCGATCCGAAGAACAACGTGTGGCAGGAAGTGTCCGGCGGTTCGGACATCCTCACCATCGGCAACTTCGAGATCCAGTCGCGCGCCTACATCGGCCGCTTCAACTTCAAGGGCACCGACCAGCAGAAGATCGTCGGCAGCCTGTCCGGCGGTGAGCGCGGTCGCCTGCACATGGCCAAGACCCTGCTGCAGGGCGGCAACGTGCTGCTGCTCGATGAGCCGTCCAACGACCTGGACGTGGAAACCCTGCGCGCGCTGGAAGACGCCTTGCTGGAATTCCCGGGTTCCGCGATCGTGATCTCGCATGACCGCTGGTTCCTCGACCGCATCGCCACGCACATCATCGCGTTCGAAGGCGATTCGCACGTCGAATTCTTCCCTGGCAACTACAACGAGTACGAAGCCGACAAGAAGCGCCGCCTCGGCGACGAAGCTGCACGGCCGCATCGGGTGAAGTACAAGAAGCTGGCTTGAAGGCAGAAGTGAGTGGAGAGGAGTGAGAAGTGAGAGAAGGCAATGGCTCGCAAGCTCAACTTTGCGCCTCGCTTCTCGATAAACAGGAGTGAGTGGGATGAGTGCAGGATGAGTGCGTATTTAGAGAGAGGGATGGGCGAACCGGCTTCCTCTCACTCCTCACTCCTCTTCCCTCACTTCTCAACCAGGAGATCCCGATGCACTTCATGCAGTCGCTGCAGCAAGCCTGGAAAGATCACGACTCGCTGGTCTGCGTGGGTCTCGATCCGGAGCCGGCGAAATTCCCCGTGCACCTGCGTGACCAGGCAGACTCGGTGTTCGAGTTCTGCCGCAGCATCGTTGACGCGACGGCCGACCTGGTTTGCGCGTTCAAGCCGCAAATCGCCCACTTCGCGGCCCTGCGGGCCGAGGACGCGCTGGAACGGTTGATCGCTCATATCCACGCCAACCATCCCGGCGTGCCGGTGATCCTCGACGCCAAGCGCGGCGACATCGGTTCCACCGCGCAGCACTACGTCAGCGAGGCGTTCGACCGTTTCGGCGCCGACGCGGTGACGCTCAACCCCTACATGGGCCGCGATTCGATCCAGCCGTTTCTCGATCGCGCCGACAAGGGCGTGATCCTGCTCTGCCGCACATCCAATCCCGGCGGTGCCGATTTCCAGGCGCTGGATTGCGGCGGCACCCCGCTCTACCTGCGCGTGGCCGAAACCATCGCGCGCGACTGGAACGCCAACGGCAACTGCGCCCTGGTCACTGGCGCCACCTGGCCGGAGGAAATCCGCCACGTGCGCGCGTTGGTGGGCGACATGCCCTTGCTGGTGCCGGGCATTGGCGCGCAAGGCGGCGACATCAACGCGGTGACGCGCGCAGGCTGCACCGCGCAGGGCGACGGCCTGATGATCAACTCGTCGCGCGGCATCATCTATGCCGGTCACGACGAGCATTTCGCCGCAGCCGCACGCACTGCCGCCATGGCCCTGCGCGACGCGATCAACCTCCACCGCTGAGAGCTGGGTATCCATTCAAACGCGAGGCCCGGTCACGGATGACCTGACGCGCGTCGGGCACTCAATGGCCGGGCGCGTGATGGAAGAAAGTCACTTGCGTGCGCCAATTCACAAGCTCCGAACGACGATCGCTCGCGCCGATGTCATGAAAAGAAGGCGCTGACGGCAATCGACGCCCTTTCCCTACAGCGTCGCCGCGCCGGCTGACTATGCTATTCCCCGAGTGCGGACATGCACTTGCCGGCACATGCCGCGCAGGGGCGACCGCGACGCACGACACGCACACAAGGGACTGGCCATGATCATACGCTCCATCCTGCTGGCGCTTCTCGCCGGCACCAGTATTCAAGTGGCCGCCGCGAAGGTGCCGCACACCACGTCGAGCCCGGAAAAGGCGACCAGCCTGCTGGCCATTTCGCCGATCTTCACCCAGTTGGTGGCCTTCAAGATGCCGCTCGACTTCCACGTGGTCAATGAGCAAACCAGCGCCCACGCCTACATCCGCGAAGCCGTGCCGCAGGGAGAAACTGCCGAGCGATGGACCCGGATGATCACCATCACAGGCTACAAGGGCGTGGCCGCCAATCCCGGGCCGCCTCCAGCAATGTTGCTCAACAGGATTGCAGACGGATTCAAGAACGCCTGTCCCGACACCATCAGCGTCGGCGATCTTGGAAATCCGCCCATCGACGGATACCCCGCCGCCTTGGCTTTCGTGGCATGCGGTACCGTCAATGACGGCGGCACTCCACACAGCGAAGCGGCCCTGATCATCGCGATCAAGGGAACGCAGGACTATTACACGATCCAGTGGGCCGAGCGCGGGCCGGCACAAGCAACCCGCGTCACCTTCGACAAACAACACTGGCTGGGCCGGCTCAAACAGCTCATGCCGGTTTTCCTGTGCGCCAGGATTCCTGGAGAAGCGGCACCCTATCCAAGCTGCGCATCGCGCCTGCCAAGCGACAATGCAGTCTCTGACGCCGCCGGTGAAGGCCCCACGACAACGCCCTCGAGCCCCGCGCGATCGCGTCGATGATGTCCGACCCAAGGCGCCGCCAATCGGGCGCCGTCAGCCCACGGCCGCCACGTTCTTCGCCGCCTGCAGCGCCTTTGTCTTCAGGTCCAGCTCGTCCGCCGCATCCAGCAAGGCGCGGGCGAAGCTGCGCACTTCCGCCGGGCGCAAGGCATACCAGTTTCCGCTCTTGGGGCCACCCGCTACGCTGCGGCCGCTCCGCGTCGCGCAATGCGGCCGGAAGATCACCATGCCGGTCAGTGACTCGGAACTGATTTCCGCAGACACCATCTGCATGTGCGTTTCATCTTCTTTCTTCATTGGACATCTCCGGCGACGAGGATCGCGCCCTGCAGCGTACGCCACTGCGGGTTCATTAGTTGTTTGAATGCGCCCAGGTATTGCCGACCAACGCCATCCTGCAACAACTCCGATGCTGTCCTGCGACATGTGGTCATGCAGCTGTTTGGCCGATGCGCAGCGCATGCTGCGCATCGGCATCGACCGCGGCGACCACGTGATCACGCTACCACCTGCACACCCTTCCAGAACGCCACGCGACCGCCGATCTGTTTCGCCGCGTCCTTGGGCTGCGGGTAATACCAGGCGGCGTTCGGGTTGACTTCGGCACCCACGACCACGTCGTAGTAGCTCGCCATGCCCTTCCATGGGCAGCTGCTGTGGTGGTCGCTGTCGCGAAAATGCTCGCGCCGCAAGGCATCGGCGGGGAAGTAGTGATTGCCTTCGAGCATGACCGTATCGTCACTTTCGGCAAGCACCGCGTCGTTCCAGATGGCTCGCATCAATCGTCCCCCAGTTGCTCGCCCGGAAAAAGCACCTCGGTGTAACCGAACTTGCTGAAATCGGTGATCCGCGTCGGATACAGCCGGCCGATCAGATGATCGCACTCATGCTGGACCACACGGGCATGGAAGCCCTCGGCGGTGCGCTCGATCCGCGCACCGTGCGGATCGACACCCTCGTAGCGGATCAGCGAATACCGGCTCACCGCCCCACGCAGGCCGGGTACCGACAGGCAGCCCTCCCAGCCCTCCTCCATGTCATGCGAGAGCGGCGTGATCACCGGGTTGAGCAGAATCGTCTGCGGTACTTCGGGCGCGTCGGGATAACGATCCGAGTGCTCGAAACCGAAAATCACCAGTTGCAGGTCGACGCCGATCTGCGGAGCGGCCAGCCCCACGCCATCGGCATCGTGCATGGTTTCGAACATGTCGGCGATCAGCGTATCCAGCTCGGCGCTGCCGAACATCGAGGACGGTACCTACGGCGCGATGCGCAGCAGGCGGGCGTCGCCCATCTTCAGGATTTCACGAATCATGCGCACCTCGCCGTTGCCAGTGGTTCACGCCCCACATGCTGACCACCAGCGCGTGAACAAAACCTATGTACCTGCCCTCACTTGCCGCCGAACACCTTCTTCAGCAAGTCCGTGGTGCGGGCGCCGGGGTTGCTGCGAATGGATTGTTCCTGCGCGCCGATTTCGGTGAACAAGCCATTGATCGTCTGCTTCGTCACGTAATCATCCAGATCCAGCGAACTGCTGCCGTGGTCGGACTTGCTGCCGCCGAACTTGCCCAGCATGTCACCCAGCGCGCCCGCGTTGCTGCCGGAGGTGAACGATTTGTACTTCTGCGTGACCCCGACG
The DNA here is from genome assembly GCF_055809185.1 of Rhodanobacter sp. G2-10. Lineage (NCBI taxonomy): Bacteria > Pseudomonadati > Pseudomonadota > Gammaproteobacteria > Lysobacterales > Rhodanobacteraceae > Rhodanobacter > Rhodanobacter sp. G2-10. Next base: position 2,671,581 of record NZ_CM147900.1, read on the forward strand.
CTGCTGGTGGCCCTGGCCACGATCGGATGGATGCGCGTGGTCAACGCATCGCCGGCGACGCGGCGAAAATAGTCGGTGGCCGCGTGGTCGCCGCCGGTGAGAATGCCGCGGGCGTCGTTGAGTGTCATCTTGCGGATCGCATCGCCGAAGATCTGCGCCACCTGCGGCACCGCCTTTTCGGCGGCCCGATTCATGCTCAACTCGAACGCGTCCACCTTCGCCCCCTGCCCCAGCTGGCGCGCCAGCTTGCCGGCCTGTTCCAGCTTGCCCGGCAATGGAATCCGTACCTTGGGGTTGTTCCAGAAGCCACCGTTGCGGCCGAGGCTGTTGATCGCGTTGGTGGTGCCCTGGGCCAGCGCCTCCTTGAGGCCGGCGGCGATGTCACTGGTCGGCAGGTTGCTGTCGAGTTGTGACGAATCGGTCTTGTGCGTCGATTGCCTGACCTTGTTGAGCAGGTCCTTGAACTGACCGGAACCGGTGGCATGCACGGGCAATGACATGATGGCGACGGCGACACCGAGAGCAACGCAAGTGATCCGGGTAACCATGACAAGCTCCCTGGGTGGCAGTCGGACGAGTCAGTGTACGCCCGTTGGCCCACGCGACTTGCTCGACCCGTCGCCACGCGAACAAGTACGCGCCGGCATTGACCGTAGCGGCGTCCGGGCGGAATCTTGGCGAACTGCCAGGAGACGTGCCCATGCAAGCCACCGCCATGCTCAAGTCCAGTCCCGCCAGCAAAATTCTCTGGGCCGCCATCGCCATCGTCGGCGCGATCTGTCTCGGCGTGGTGGCGCTGCGTCGCGGCGAGTCGATCAACGCGATCTGGCTGGTCGCCGCGTCCCTTGCGGTCTTCTCGATCGGCTACCGCTTCTACGGCAAGTTCGTCGAACATTCGGTACTCAGGCTCGATCCCACCCGCGCTCCGCCGTCGGTGTTGCGCAACGACGGACTGGACTACGTGCCGACCGACAAGTGGGTGGTGTTCGGCCACCATTTTGCCGCCATTGCCGGTGCCGGCCCGCTGGTCGGTCCGGTGCTGGCCGCGCAGATGGGGTATCTGCCGGGCACGCTGTGGATCCTGTTCGGCGTGGTGTTTGCCGGCGCGGTGCAGGATTTCATGATACTCGGCCTGTCCCTCCGTCGCGACGCGCGCTCGCTGGGCCACATGCTGCGCGAGGAACTGGGGCCGGTCCCCGGCATCGTGGCGATGATCGGGGTGCTGGTACTGATGATGATCGTGCTGGCGGTGCTGGCGCTGGTGGTGGTCAAGGCGCTCACGCACAGCCCCTGGGGCACCTTCACCGTGGCCTGCACGATTCCGATTGCCTTCCTGATGGGAGGTTACATGCGCTGGTTCCGTCCGGGACGGATTCTCGAAGTCTCGGTGATCGGACTGGTTCTACTGTTGGCGTCGATCTGGTTTGGAAAGTACGTGGCCGATTCCGGCACGCTCGCGCCGCTGTTCGACTTCGACGCCAGAGCGCTGGCCTGGCTGCTGATCGCCTATGGCTTCTGCGCCTCGGTGCTGCCGGTGTGGCTGCTGCTGGCACCGCGCGACTACCTGTCCACCTTTCTCAAGATCGGCACCATCGCGCTGCTGGCGCTGGCGATCTTCATCGCCGCGCCGACCCTGCAAATGCCGGCCGTGACGAAATTCATTGACGGCACGGGGCCCGTGTTCGCCGGCAACCTGTTCCCGTTCCTGTTCATCACCATCGCCTGCGGCGCGGTCTCCGGCTGGCATTCGATCATTGCCTCCGGCACCACGCCCAAGCTGCTCGCCAACGAGGGCCAGGCGCGCATGGTCGGTTACGGCGGCATGCTGATGGAGGCGTTCGTGGCAATCATGGCGCTGATCGCCGCCACCTACCTGCACCCGGGCGTGTATTTTGCGATGAATTCGCCCAGCGCGATCATCGGCGGCACGGTGCAGGATGCCGCCACCACGATCAGCCAGTGGGGCTTCGTGGTGACCCCGGCCGAGCTGGTCGAGACGGCCCGCAACATCGGCGAAAACAGCATTCTCAGTCGTGCCGGCGGTGCCCCGACGCTGGCGGTGGGCATGGCCCAGCTGCTGCACCATATCCTGCCCGGCGGCGGCATGATGGCGTTCTGGTACCACTACGCAATCCTGTTCGAAGCGCTGTTCATCCTGACTACGGTGGACGCCGGCACCCGCGTGGGCCGCTTCATGATCCAGGAGATTGCGGGCCTGATTCACAGGCCGTTGCAGGAAACCGAATCGTGGACCGGCAACCTGCTGGCCACCGCGATCTGCGTGTTCCTGTGGGGTTACTTTCTGTACCAGGGCGCGGTCGACCCATTGGGCGGCATCAACACCTTGTGGCCGCTGTTCGGCATCGCCAACCAGATGCTGGCGGCGATCGCCCTGATGCTTGCCACCGTGGTGGTGGTGAAACTCAAGCGCGAACGCTACGTATGGGTGCCGGGCATTCCGGCGCTGTGGCTGATCATCTGCACCATGACCGCCGGTTACCAGAAACTGCTCGGCCCGATCAGCTTCACCGCCGCCGCCCAAAAATTTGCACAAGGTATCCAGGAGGGGGCCTTGCTGGCGCCGGCGAAGAATGCGGCCGAAATGCAGCGTATCGTCACCAACAACTATGTGGACATGGCCCTCACCGGCCTGTTCATGGCGCTGGTCGTGGCGATGCTGCTGTTCTGCCTGCGTGCGTTGATCAAGGCATGGCGCACCAATCATTCAACCGCGCACGAAGAGCCTTACGTGGCGCTTGTCCGCGTCATCGGTTGAGGGGCGTAATGAATATCCGCTTTCGATCAATCCGCAAGTGGGCGGTGCAGACCGCGCGACTTTGCTGCGGCATTCCCGACTACGACACCTACGTGAAACACCTGCGCCAGCACCATCCCGAACGAAAGGTGCCGAGCTATGAAGCGTTTTTTCTCGAAAGGCAGGAAGCACGTTACAAGGGAGGCGGCGGGCGCTGTTGCTGAGGGGTGAACGCTACCGGCTTTCCGGCTTGCCACCCTGATCCAGCCCGGCCGCTTCCCGTTCCCACGACGCAGCATCGCTCGACCGGGCAAACGTTGTTCTGCGCTGATACCATTTTCGGGGAGACACCGGCCGAGCCGTCGAAAATGGACAAGATCACTTCCGACTTTCATTCCGGACGAGGAATCTTCTTTGGAAGACCACGCTTGCAGTCCACCTTGGTGCTGCATCGTGTTCTCATCGCCATCGTGGTCGCGACGCTGGCCGCAGTCTTGGCCTCATTTCCGGGCAGAGCCACATCGATGAAGCATGTCGACAACTCCCTGGATTACACGGTGGAACCCTGGGATGCCGCTGGTGTGAGCAGCGATCGATGGGAATCGCATCCGGCGCTGGATCCGCTTACCGGGGATCTGTGGTTCGTTCGCAGCGACCGAAGTTTCTCGGGCTGGCGCTTGCTGCTGAGCCGTCGCACTGCGCACGGATGGTCCGAGGCCGAGCCGGCACCGCTGGCTGCGGCGGGTCTGGAGGCCGATCCCTGGTTCACACCGGACGGACGTTCGATGTTCTTCATTTCCACTCGAGCCACGGGTGCCTTGAGCAGCGACGCCCTGGACATCTGGGTGGCTCATCGTGACGACATCGGCCAATGGGCGACGCCGCAGCAGCTGCCGGTGCCAGTCAACTCCGATGCCGCCGAATGGTTCCCGCGGCCGGCATCGGACGGTTGGCTCTATTTCGGATCCCGCCGCGCCGGCGGGATCGGCAAGGACGACATCTGGCGCGCACGTCGGGAGAAGGATGGACACTGGCAGGTGGAGAATGCCGGACCAGCGATCAACAGCACGGGCGCCGAATATGAATTCCTGCCCTCGCCTGACGGGAAGTGGGCTCTTCTGGCCACCGATCAGGGATTCTTCCGCGTCACACGCGGGGCCGGCGGCTGGCAGGCACGTGAGCGCCTCGGATCCGCGGTCAACGCCACCGGCACCGAGATCGGTCCGATGTTCCTGCCCGACGGCGAGAGTTTTCTCTTTTCACGCGACGCCGGCGACGGACGCTCCGGCGAACTGTTCCTCGCTTACCGCGGCAAGCGACCCGCCTGGCGCAAGCAGTTCGACAAGGCTATCCATCCACCGCGCAGTCGGCCCAAGTAACAGATCCCGGTGACCCGTTGTCCGGCTCGATGACAGAATCCAGCAACCGCAGAACCGCACGTGGATCCGGTCAGCACGCCAAGCGTTACTCGCTACGGTTCTCACCAACTCGTCAGCGTCCAAAAGCCATGGAAACATTACCGGAAGGCACCAAGCCAAGAGCGCCGGGCAGGATCACGCCATCCCTGCTGCGACGTCTGCTGCGTGCCAAGGATCGCATGGACGCCTTTCCGCACGAGGCGTGGCCGGTACAACGACTGGCGCAAATCAGTCGTGTCTCGGCGGCCCACTTCGCGCGCTCGTTCAAGGACGCTTTCGGCATTCCGCCCCATCGCTATTTGCTCAGTCGCCGCCTCGAGCGGGCGACGGCGCTGCTGCGCGAGACCGACCTGTCCGTCACCGAGATTGCATTCATGACGGGCTGGCAGAGTCTGGGGACATTCGGCCGCACGTTCCGTGACGTGACCGGCCGGAGCCCGAGTGAGTCGCGGCGGCATGAGCGCGCCGCGACACATGATCTGGCCCGGATCCCGGCATGCTACGCCAGCGCCGGTCGCCGCCCCCACCTCGATGCCGCAGTTTCGGAGAAGCGACACCGCGAAGTGAAGGTCAAGATGACAGCTCAACCAGAGGAGGTGTCATGAGCAATGCGATCGGTGTGGCAGGGCTGTACGTGCGGGACCAGGATGAGGCGCTCGGTTTCTATGTCGACAAGCTGGGCTTTGTCGTGCACACCGATGTGCAAAACGGTCCGTTCCGCTGGCTCACGGTGCAGCACCCGGATCAACCATCCTTCCAGCTGGGACTGTTCACGCCGCAGGCCCCGATGCATGACGAGGCGACGGCACGAACCCTGCGCGAATTGGTGGCCAAGGGCGCGATGCCTCCGCTGGTGTTGCATGTCGATGATTGCCGCGCCTTGTACGAGCGGTTGCGCGCCAATGGTGTGGAATTCACCCAGGAGCCGACCGAACGCTACGGCAACGTGGACGCCGGCTTCCGCGATCCGTCGGGGAACGGTTGGAAGATGGTCCAGACGGCCTGAGCCCGCCACGCGTGTCCTCACGGCAATCGCCTCGATGTTTCGACCCGGGGCGATCGTGCAAGCGGGAAGACTGCAGAAAGCGGAGGGATTTTTTCAATGAACAAGACATGCGGCAAGGCCCGCTTCGCGGCAACCCTGCTTCGCCCGGCCACGTCGGCCAAGGACGACCACTGGGCCTTCCTCGTCTTGCCAAAGGCGGCCAGCGACCTGCTTCCCCGACGTGGCAGAACGACGGTGGACGGCACGCTCAATGGCCATTCGTTTCAAGCCACGCTGGAGCCGGATGGCCAATTGAGCCACTGGCTCCGGGTGAGTGAGGAGCTACGCGACGCGTCCGGCATCCGGGTCGGCGACCTGGTCGACGTGGTGGTTGCGCCGGTGAAACAGGAGCCGGAGCCCGAGCTGCCCGATGATCTGCGCGACGCACTACGCGCCTCCCCCAACGCCGGCACCGGATGGAACGAGACAACCACGCTGGCACGCGTGGACTGGATCCACTGGATTGAATCGGCCAAGCAGGCGAAAACCCGACAAAGCCGGATAGACAGCGCCTGCGACATGCTTGCGTCGGGCAAGCGCCGGGTATGCTGCTTCGATCCGTCCGGCTTCTACAGCAAGAGTCTCGGGGCGCCCGAGGCAGCCGAGTAGCATCCCCGCAAAGCCTGACTCGGCTCCTGCAGCCCGATCACGTCAGTTGTCCCCTCGCATCTTGCGGTTGCGGACGCGCCTGTGAACGGCTTTTGAAGAGCGCTCGACATGCTGCCCCCCCAGATGTCCGGTCACCGCGGCCAAGTCAGCGCCGTCATGCTGCTCAATGGATTCTCGCCAGTGAAGGATGGGGTCACCGGCCATGTGCATGTGGCCAGGCGACGGCAAGAACGTGAGCTGCCGTCCCGGCCTCGCGGACCGATCGGCCCGGCGTGGTCGAAATCATCCGCAATCTCCTCTTGGGTAGTGTCACGTCTCGACGCGGAAGCACTCGACGTCGCGTTGCCTTGGTTCCAGTCCCAGGCCAGGCCGCGAGAGGTCCACGCGCAACGTCCCGTCATCCCACACTGCTCATGAAGCGCTGATCGGCGACAATAGACAGATTGCCCGCCCAGCCCCACCCATGCCAAACCCTGATTCCAGCGTCGTCATCCCTCCAGCTCACCCCCGTCAGACCCATCCCGGCCTGCGCATCATTGCCTTCTACGAGATCGCCAAGACGCTGTGCCTGCTGCTGCTGGCGCTGGCTGCATTCCACCTGGACCGGCAGGAGAACTTCGAGCATCTGGTGCACTGGCTGGAGCACCTGGACCTGACCGGCAGCAATGGATTGCGCTGGAAACTGGTGGACATGCTGGTGGCGTTCGGACCCAGCAAGTTCGTGGCGGTCGGCATGGTGACCCTGGGCTACGCCGTGCTGTTCGGCATCGAGGGCATCGGCCTGTGGCTGGGCAAGCACTGGGCAGAATGGTTCACCGTGATCGCGACCGGCTCGCTGATTCCGCTGGAACTGTACGAATCGCTGTACCACTTCGGCTGGATCAAGCTGGCCATGCTGGTCGGCAACGTGGCCATCATCGTGTATCTGGTGCGCATCGCGCTCCAGCCACGCGAATCGCGCTGAACCAGCCGGCTTGTTTCAACCGGCTGGCAACGGCGTGCCGGGCTGCCAGCGCTGCGCCTCCAGCGTGTCGAGCAGGCTGCGGATCTGGCGACGCGCAGCGACGCCGTGGCTGGGCAGAACAAGCACATCACCGGGTTGTGACCAGGCCAGCAGGTCGCGTACCGCCGCCACTTCATCCAGGCAATCGATGATGGCGTCTTCGTTGACACCATCGTGTTGCAGCTGCGCGCGCAGGATGGCGGCGACCTCGCCTGCAACACGGCCGCGCATGTAGCCCTCGATATCCTTGAGCAAAACGCGGTCGGGCTGGAATCCGGCGGCAGTGCTGGCCAGTTCGCGGATCGCCGCATCCTCGCGATTGCCGGCCTGGCCCAGCACCAGCCCGAGACGGCCGCCAGCATGTTGCGCGGTGGCGATGTCGAGCAGCCCGTGAAGACCCTCCGGGTTGTGCGCGTAGTCGACGTAAACCTGCAGCGAATCGAACTGCCAATGTTGCAGGCGGCCGGGATTGTCGGCGCGCTGGTTGCCGAACTGCCCCAGCGTGGCAGCGATGGTGTCGACAGGAATGCCCAGCGCAGCCGCCGCGAGCGCAGCCGCGGCGATGTTGGCGATGTTGTAGGTGGCGCGCCCGGCGAAGCTCAGCGGCATGGCATCCACCGCGCCCAGGTCGTGTTGCACACCACGCCATGTCAGCCGCAGTTTGCCGTCGCGCACGGCGCAGGTGGCACCGCCCCGGTCGCGCGTGGCGCGCAAGCGCGGCACGGTGTCGTCCCTCGAAAACCAGCCAATCGGGCATGCCAGCTGCGCCGACTGCGCCACCAGCGTCTCATCGTCGGCGTTAAGCACCAGCAAGCCGGTATCGTCTATGGCCCTGGCCACGGTGAGCTTGACCGCGGCGAGCCCGGCCAGGTCGTGGATGCCGTATTCACCGAAATGGTCGTCGCTGATATTGGTGACCACGGCCACCTGCGCCTGCTCGACCGCCAGGCCGCGGCGCAGCAGACCGCCGCGCGCGGTTTCCAGGATTGCCGCCTGCACACCCGGTTCGCGCAGCACGGCGCGCGCGCCGGCGGGGCCGGAGTAGTCGCCGCCGTCGATCAGCCGATCATCGACGAACACGCCGTCGGTGCAGCTGTGACCCGCATGCCAGCCATGCGCACGCGCCATCGCCGCCAGCAATCGCACCGTGGTGGTCTTGCCGTTGGAGCCGGTGACCAGGGCCACCGGGACGGCGTGCAGCGTCCCCCAGTCCAGCGTATCGGGCGACGGCAAGGCGCCGATCGGCCAGCTTGCCGCACCATCGCCGGCGCCGATCGAGAGCTGCTCGTCGTCCACCAGCACCGGCAGGCCACGCTGCCGCGCGGCGTCGACCAATGCCAGCATCGCGGGATGTCGCTCGGCCTCGGCAAACGCGCGCAAGGTGTGCATCGCCGCGTCTTCATCCCAGGTCGCGGGATGACCGGGCGCGTGGAAGTGCGCGACAAGCGGTCCGTGAACGCTCTCGTGCGCGCGGGTCCACGCCCACTCGTTGACTTCGGTGGCACTGAACAGCTGGTCCAGCGGCGCCGCCAGCGCCAGTGACGCGCCCGTGCGATGACGCCGAACGACGCGCTCACCGATCGGCCAGCCCAGCGTTTTGCACGCGCGTCGCACGTCCGCGTCCCATGCCTGCAGGGCCGACTCGTCAGGCCGCGGACCCTGCGTTTCAAGCACGGCGCCGACATCGCGGAAATACAGGTTGAAACCGGTAAGCCGGCGCGAATCGTCGAACGGAATGAAGTCGGGCATGGTGCTCAGGACCTGTGAAGATTTCCGCCGCCTTCAGGCGGGCGGGGTCTGGCGTTGGTTACCACTTGCGCGGCGGGCAAGACGGGGATGAATGGATTCGGTCGCATGGCTTTTCACACGATCCGTGGCAGCTCGATGATTGCCGGCGGCATGATTTTTCGTTTTGGTGTGCTGCTTTGCTTCTTGGGCGTGTTTCGCATCGGTGACGAAGAGCCGGCGGGCAGAGCCCGCCCTACGGGGCGGCATCCTGAGCGTAGGGCGGGCTCTGCCCGCCGGCCTATGCCGCAAAGTTCCGGCGAATCGTGGTCCATGCACCCCGTTCCACGGGGAAGCCAGCACGCTGGCACGGATGCCCCGCCACGATGGCAACGTGTGGACATTCGTTCACAAGCGCTCAATCATCACTTTCGCGCGAGAAGCGCACGCCGCGTTCGTCACGCACCAGTTCGCCGAGAGAGGCAAAGCTGGCTTCGTCGAACGCCGCTTCCGGCGTCGGCACCTGCGTCGGCGCGGCGGGGCGTTCCTCGCGCGGCGCGGGTGCACCTTCGGCGCGGAACTTGATGACCTGCTTCCACGAGCGCACCAGCGCGTCGGCAAACACCAACAGCAGATCGCCTGCCTCACCCATCTTCAGCGCGGCATCGACGGCCTGCTGCTCATCGGGGATGATCGAAATGCTTTGCTCCGGCACGCCGGCAGCCAGCAGCCCCTTGGACAATATCCGCGGCACCTCGTCGCCGTCGCGGCCACGCAGCGAATCGTCGCGCCGGCAGATGTAATGGTCGAAACGGCCCGCCACCGCGTTGGCGATGGCGACCAGATCCTCGTCGCGCCGATCACCGGGGCCGGCCAGCACCACGATGCGACGGCCGACGACATCCAGTCGCGTGGCCAGGTCGGCCATCACCGACACGGCATGCGCGTTGTGGCCGTAGTCGAACAGCACCTTGAACGGATGCTCGTCGTATACGTTCATGCGACCGGGCACCTGGAAGAAGGTGCTGTCGAAGGTACGCAGTCCCTGGCGGATCGCGTCGAGCTTGATGCCGAGCGAGAACGCCATCGCGGCCGCGACCATCGCATTCTGCACGTTGTGCAGCGCGCGACCTTCCAGCGTGGCGGGAATCAGATGGGTCCACAGCAGCGGGATGTGGCTGCCCTTGTCGTACAGCGTGATCATCGAGCCGTTGACGCCCGCTTCCAGCGCGCAGGCGCGGCCACCGGCGCGCACGTGCTCGCGCACCAGCGCGTGGGAAGGATTCATGGTGACGTAGCAGATCACCTTGGCGTCCGTGTAGCCGGACATCTTCAGCACGTTGGGATCGTCCGCATTGAGCACCGCGCAATCCTTCGCCACCTCGACCACGATACGCTTGACCTCGGCCAGCTGCTCCAGCGTGTCGATGCCTTTCAGGCCCAGGTGATCGGACTGCACGTTGAGCACGGCGCCGACGTCGACGCTACGCACGCCCATGCCCGCGCGCAGCAGACCGCCGCGCGCCGTTTCCAGCACGGCGATGTCGATGTGCGGATCGGCCAGCACCATCCGCGCCGAGACCGGCCCGGTCATGTCGCCCTCGACGGTGCGCTGGCCGTCGATGTAGACACCGTCGGTGGTGGTCAGGCCGGGTGTGTAGCCCGCCATCTTGGTGATGTGCGAAAGCATGCGCGCGGTCGTGGTCTTGCCGTTGGTGCCGGTGATCGCGGCAATCGGCACGCGTGACGGAACACCCGGCGGAAAGAGCATGTCGATCACCGGCCCGGCGGCGTCGCGTGGCGTGCCCTCGCTGGGGCTGACGTGCATGCGGAAGCCTGGCGCGGCGTTGATCTCGCAGATGCCGCCGCCGATCTTCTTGTAGCTCTCGGCAATATTGGTGCTGAGGAAATCCACGCCGCCCACGTCCAGTCCGATCGCGCGCACGGCGCGCACCGCCATGTCGCGGTTGTCGGGATGGATGATGTCGGTGACGTCGGTAGCGGTACCACCGGTGGACAGGTTGGCGGTGGAGCGCAGGTACACCGTCTCGTCAGCCTTGGGCACGGAATCGGCGGTGTAGCCGACACGCTCCAGCATCATCTGCGCCTGCGCATCCAGCTCCAGTCGGGTCAGCACTTTTTCATGACCGACGCCTCGGCGCGGGTCGGTGTTCACGATGTCGACCAGTTCCGCGATGGTGTGCTTGCCGTCGCCGACCACGTGACCTGGCGTGCGCCGAGTCGCGGCGACAAGTTCGTTGTTCACCACAAGCAGGCGATGGTCATCGCCACTCAGGAAGTTCTCCACGATCACCGAGCGCGAATGTTCGCGCGCCGCCTTGAAACCGGCGACGATCTCATCCTCCGTCGTCAGGTGGATCGAGATGCCGCGGCCATGGTTGCCGTTGTACGGCTTGGTCACCACCGGCACGCCGAGGCGGCGCGCCGCGCGCAGTGCGCCCTCCTCGCTCTGCACCAGTTCCTGCCTCGGCACGGGCAGGCCGAGCGAGGCCAGGATCTTGTTGGTTTCCTCCTTGTCGCCGGCCAGCTCCACCGCGATGTGCGAGGTCTTGCCGGTGACGGTGGCCTGGATGCGCTGCTGGTACTTGCCATGGCCGAGCTGCACCAGCGATTGCTGGTTGAGGCGCAACCACGGGATGCCGCGCTCCTCGGCCGCGCGCACCAGCGACGCGGTGGACGGGCCCAGCGCACCGCGCTGGGCATAGCGGATGAACTCGTCGCGGGCAGCCGGCCATTCCCAGCCTTCCGGCACGTTCTTGCGCGCTTCCAGCTGTTCCGGCAGCAGCGAGCACAACAGGCGCAGCGCAAGCTCGCCGGCGGCGACGCCCTCGTCCTTCTGCACGTATTCGTAGACCACCGAATACACGCCGGGCTTGTCGGTGCCGCGGGTCTTGCCAAAGGTGACGTCTTCACCGGCGATGTTCTGCAATTCGATCGCCACGTGCTCCAGCACGTGCCCCAGCCAGGTGCCCTCGCCTTCGCGCATGCGGCGGATGAATCCGCCCGGCTCGCGGTACGAACAACCATGCTCGGCCAATCCGGGGAGGGCCTCGATCAGGCCATCGACAAACGCGGCACCCAGCTTGCCGGTCGGCCATTGCTCCAGTTCACCGAGATCGAGTTCAAGGCGAATGACCGGGAAGTGCGCATACAGCGACGGGCCGACGAAAACGGAACGCTCGAGTATGCGCATGACTTGATCTCCCCGAACCCGCAGGCTCGTCATCTGGATGTGTGTCGATATTCGAAAACCCGGACCGGGTGTGACATGCCCGGGCCAGCCTTGCAACTCCTCGCGAATCTGTCAGGCGCCCGACCGGCGCCGTGGCATCAATGGGCGTTCTTGTTCACTGCCAGTGTGCCCGAGGAGGCACGCCGCGTGTGCAGGTTGAAGGTGGCGCCGGCGATCAGGATATGGATTTTCAGCCCGAGCAGGCAGATCGGCTCATCCTCGCTGGCCTGATCCATCGAGGAAAACTGCAGTTCGCTGGCATCGACCACGGTGACTGCGCCGCTGCCCTCGACTTCCAGCGTATTGTCCGGTCGGATGAACGCGGCGGTGTCTTCGTCCAGGCCGATGCCGACGGCAAACGGGTTGTACGCCAGCGCCGCCAGCAGGCGGCCGAGCCGGTCGCGCTGGCGAAAATGCTGGTCGATCACGAAGCGGTTGGTCAGGCCCAGGCCAGGCGCCAACCGCACGCTGCCGGCGGTGGGCGACGAGCCCTCCTTGCCGAACGCGATCATGTGCTCGCTGAGAATGCTGGCGCCGGCACTGGTGCCGCCCACGTGTACGCCTTGCGAATTGCGCGAGCGGATCAGCTTGGCGATCGGGGTGCCGCCGATCAGGGTCGCGATGCGCAGCTGGTTGCCGCCGGTGAAAAAGATGCCGCTGGCCTGTTCGATACGCTCCAGCCGGTTCGCTTCGGTGGCGTCGCGCCGCGTGTCGAAATCCAGCGCGGTGACGCGGCCTGCACCCAGCCCGGAAAATATCTGCTCGTAGCGCGTACCGGTATCGGGCAACTGGCTGGCTGTGGGGATGACCACGATATCCGCCGCGCTGCCACCGCACAGGGCGACAAAGCGCTCCAGGATGCGTGCATCATGTTCCTTGTGTTCGGCGCCGCCGATCGGAACGATCCAGCCGCGCTGCTCACCCTCTTGGACCCTGCTTGGACACATGCGCTCTTTGCCTTGTTCTGATTCGGCCAACCGGATTGGCACAAACGACCCCATGGGTACCTTGAAAACCCATCATGGGGATGTTCTCAAACCTCCATTGTATCGCACCGGTCGCTGCAGCCGTGTCGCCGCCCCGCTCAACGCGTATCAGTCCGCCGATTCGAACATGCCGCGGTGCTGGATCCGGCCATCACGTAGATGCACCACCCCACCAGCCAGCACGTCGTGCACCGTGCCATCGGCATCAAGCACCAGCAGATCAGCATCGGCGCCTACCTCGATCCGGCCCTTGCGCGACAACCGCAGCAGCCGCGCAGGATTGCTGGTGAAGGCGGGCAGCGCGCGCTCCAGCGGCACGCCGCGGCGGAGCACCTCGTTCAATGTTTCCAGCAACGCGCCCGATTCGCCCACGCCCATCCGGCAGACATGTCCGTCCGCATTGAACACCGGCAGGCAGCCGCCGGCGTCGGAGCTGACCGTGATGTGTTCTGCTGGCGCGTCGCTGTCCAGATAGCGCAACAAGCCATCCGCCGCGCTCCATGCATCCTCGTCCTCCTCCACCGGGAACGCGGTGAGGTCCACCGTGCAGCCTTGCGCCGCTAACGCCAGCGCTTCGTCGAACAGCGCCTTGCGCCGGTTCACGTGGGTCGGATGAAACACCCGCGGCGGCAGCTCGCTCTGCGCCAGCGCCCGGCGCACCAGTTCAAGTCCGCGCGGCCCATCGCCCAGATGCAGATGCACGATACCGGCCTTGCCGGTCATCAGTCCCGCCACATGCGCATCCGCTGCGAGTCGCAGCAATTCGTCCAGGGTGGGCTGACTGGACCGGTGGTCGCTGATCGCCACCTCGCCCAGCCCGATCAGGGCCTCGATGAAGACCAGGTCCCCACGCACGCTGCCGGTCAACGTGCGCGGCGGCACGTGATAGCCGCCGCTGAAGGCGAACGCACTCAGGCCCTCTTCGCGCAGTCCGTATACGGTAGCCAGCAGGTCCTGCGGCCCACGTGCCACGTCGTCGGTACCGAGCAGGCCGACCACGGTGGTGATGCCGGCACGAGTGAAACGCGACACGCCCTGCGGTGGCACGCGAGTGCGGAAACCCGCTTCGCCGCCACCACCGGTGACGTGCACATGTGCGTCGATCAGGCCGGGCACGAGTCGACGCCCCTCCAGGTCGATCGTTTCCACCGACAACGCCGCTGGCAGGTCGGCCAGTTCGGCGCCCATCCACAGGATGCGACCGCCGCCCAACAGCAGGTGCTGGTGACCTTGCGGTTCGGGGGCGTAGACCAGCGCGTTGCGGAGCAGCAGGAGATTCATGGGGGCAATGTGACGAGAGTGGGGGGTTGGCGTCAAGCGGCTCACGCTGCGGAAGGTATTGCCATGCCTAGCCGAAAACTCGAGCTGATCGGGTCAGGCCTGCTCAACTGCCTGTTTCGTGCGTCGTGATTGAATCAAGAGCGATTCGCCCTCCGCAGGAGGACGAATCGCTCTTGATTCAAAGAACTGACGGGCAAAGCCGAACACGCGTTGCTGGAACGATTCCCGATCCGTCGAAGCGGCAGGATCGAACAAGTCCAGCCGCGCGATCACACCTCGTGGTGCACCGCCTCAGCCGGTGGCACCTCAGAGTCACCCTTGCGCCGCGGCAACAATTCGACCAGATACATCGCGGCCAGAATCAACCCGCCGCCCACCAGCATGCGCCAACTCAACACATCCACACCAAGCAAGACCGCGAAGGCCGCAGCGAACACCGGCTCGGTGGTCATCACGATCGCGGCGCGCGCCGCAGGCAAATGCGATTGCGCCCAGGTCTGCATCAGCATCGCGCCAGCGCCGGCAATCAGCGCCATGTACAAGATCGCAATCCAGGCGCCGAGATCGGGCGGCAGCACGGGGCCATGCGGCGCGGTGGCGAGCAGGCAGACCAGCGCGATCGCCACCATCTGCACGGCGGAGAGGCCGAACGCTTCGCCCTGGCGCGACCACTGGCCGAGCAGCACGATGTGCAGTGCATAGAACGCCGCCGAGGCGAGGGTCAGCCACACGCCCAAGCCGACTTCGATGCCGTTGAGTGTGAGCAACGCGAGACCCACCGTCGCCAGCGCGACGGCCAACCACACAATGCCGGCCACCTGTTGGCGCAACAGCACCAGCGCAAGGATTGGCGTGAACACCACATACATGCCGGTGGCAAAGCCGCTGACGCTGGGCGAAATCAGCGCCAGGCCCCAGGTCTGCAACAACTGACCGATACCGTAGATCGCACCCAGCAGGAGCCCGCGCAGGATCTGTGCGCGACCGAGGCGCCACGTCTGGCGCGGAAACAGTGCCAGCATCGCCAGTGCCGCCACGGCGAAACGCACGGCGAGAAAATCCGCTACCGGCATCCGGCTGACCACGTCCTTGATCAACACGAAGGTCGAACCCCAGACAGCCGTCATCACGACCAGGCCCAGCGTTGCAAGAATGGTGGTCGCGCGAGCTGAGGGCATGGGGTCTCTTGGACAACGGGAAACGGGAAACGGGAAAGCAGATTTTGGCGACCTGCAATACCAAATGAATGCCGACCGATCACTAACAAGTCGATGCGCCACGATAGCGCAGCAAGGGTACGCGACCTACTTCGCGTTTCCCGCTACCGCAGGGAAGCATCCTCGCGGGATTCTCCACTTCCCCTCTTCACCCACAGCCGCCACGACTGGCTCGGGATCTGCATCAGAAAATGCGTCCAGATACCCAGCCACACCATTGCTGCGATCAGCGGCTTGCGTGCAGCTGGATCATGCAGGCGGAACCATCGCCACATGCCGCGGTGCTTGTGTCGGCTGACGAAGACGGGTCGGTGCCGGCTTGAACTGCCCTTGCCGTGCGCCACGCGCACGTCACCCGCCAGCAGCACCTGATAGCCGATGTCGCGCACGCGACGGCACAGGTCGAGATCCTCGCAATGCAGGAAGTACTTTTCGTCGAAGCCGCCGAGGCGATCGAACATCTCGCGCGTCATCAACATCAAGGCACCGGAGATCGCTTCGACCTGGATCGCTTCGGCGGGGATTTCCTGCTCCACCTGTACCTTCTCGCCGGGTCGCCCCAGCAAGGTGTTGAGTGATCGCTGCAACAGCGGATCACGTCGCCAGGATGCCGGATCGGGGCGACCATCCGCATCGCAGACTACCGCACCGATCAAGCCGGCCTTGGGGCTGGCCGCCTGCAAGGCCAGCAGACGCTGCAGGTCACTCTCGTCGGGCAGGCAATCGGGGTTGAGGATCAACAGCGAACGACCCTTCGCGTGTTTCGCCCCGACATTCACAGCGGGACCAAAGCCGAGATTGCGATGGTTGTAGGTCACTTTCAATCGCTCGTCATGCTCACGCGCGCGTTCGATCGCCGGGGGCACACCGTCCAGTGAGGCGTTGTCCACCAGGATCAATTCCAGCGACAGGCTGCTCGCGAGAATGAGGTGCACGCTTTCACGCAGCTCCGGCCCGCTGTCGGCAGCCACCATGATCACGCTCAGTGCCGGCGAGGAGAGTGAGTGCTGGAAGTCGGCGTTATCCATCGCACAAGTATGCGCGTTGGCGCTTGGCGGGAAAACTGCCGGGCGGGCAAGAAGGCGTCGAATCCGGCTTCGCCGCCATGCCAAACGTTGTGTCGCTTCCCCCGCGGCGCGTGGGAAGCTGCCCGGAGGGCTGATGGGGGCGCTCTTGCCGGGCTCGACCAGGATCAAGAGCGCCCCCTTCCGCCTTCGGCACCTTCCCCCGGCCAGGCAGGGGAAGGGAAACATGCTCCGGATGCGGAGTCGTCGGGTTTTGCCGCCATGCCAAACGGTGCACCGCTTCCCCCGCGGCGCGGGGGAAGCTGCCCGGAGGGCTGATGGGGGTGCTCTCGCCGGGCTCGACCAGGATCAAGAGCGCCCCCTTCCGCCTTCGGCACCTTCCCCCGGCCAGGCAGGGGAAGGGAAACTTGCTCCGGATGCGGAGTCGTCGGATTTTGCCGCCATGCCAAACGGTGCACCGCTTCCCCCGCGGCGCGGGGGAAGCTGCCCGGAGGGCTGATGGGGGTGCTCTTGCTGGGCTCGACCAGGATCAAGAGCGCCCCCTTCCGCCTTCGGCACCTTCCCCCGCCTGGCGGGGGAAGGGAAACTTGCTCCGGATGCGGAGTCGTCGGATTTTGCCGCCATGCCAAACGGTGCACCGCTTCCCCCGCGGCGCGGGGGAAGCTGCCCGGAGGGCTGATGGGGGCGCTCTTGCCGGGCTCGACCAGGATCAAGAGCGCCCCTTTCCGCCTTCGGCACCTTCCCCCGCCTGGCGGGGGAAGGGAAACATGCTCCGGATGCGGAGTCGTCGGATTTTGCCGCCATGCCAAACGGTGCACCGCTTCCCCCGCGGCGCGGGGGAAGCTGCCCGGAGGGCTGATGGGGGTGCTCTTGCCGGGCTCGACCAGGATCAAGAGCGCCCCCTTCCGCCTTCGGCACCTTCCCCCACCAAGCGGGGGAAGGGAAACAGGGGTCGCGCCGCACGAGCGGTTTGAGGCTTTGTGCTACCGGATGAATCGCGAGGTCAACGCGGCTCAATCGTCGTCGTCACGACCAAGCACGGCGTGCAGGGACAGCGGCATGTCGTCGTCGCGACGACTCAGCCAGGGCTGCTCGTGATGCCAGCCACTCAGTAGCCGGCCGCGCAGCCGATGTCGACGATCGCGTTGGCGGTCCCACAATGTGAGTACGCGCTGATCCGCCGTGCATGCGGCAAACCAGCGCCCTTCGGGGCTGAAGCAGACCTGGGCAAACCCGGCCGATGCAGGCGATGCATCGACACGCTCGCCGTTGTCGAACTGGCAAACTTCAGCGCGGCAATCCACCAGGCCACCTTGCGGATCACGCAGTTCGCGATCCACCGGCTGCCATGCCGGTGTCTTGAGCTCGATGATTTCCGCGGGTGGTCCAGTCTGGGCGTGCGCGAGTTCAGGCCAGTCAGTCGTTTCCGCGGGAGCCGTGCTGCGTGGCTGGTCACGCTTGAGCCAGGTGTCCAGTCCCGCCAGCAAAGTGTAGCCCGCGAGCGCCCCGAGCAGCAGCGCGCCCCAGCCGGGGACGCCACCACCCAGGGTGAGCAGCAAGGCCAAAAGCCATCCGGCCAGCCCGCAGCGCAGCGCGTGGCGGATCAAGCCGAGATGACCTGGCGCCAGCCGGTGCTGCAGCAGCAAGGCCGCGGCTACCAGCGCAAACAGCAAGGGCAGGCCCAGCCACCATGGCAACAGCGCCAGCAGCAGCACCCAGAGCAGGATGTACAACGCGGTCGCCCACGCCGGTTGGCGCCGAGTCATGGCTCAGCGCCCCGGCCATGCAGAGCGGATCAGCCGCACCACACCCGGGCGTTGCGGAACATGCGCATCCACGGCGAATCCTCACCCCACGAGTCCGGGCACCAGCTCAGCTGCACGCTGCGGAACACGCGCTCGGGATGCGGCATCATGATCGTCACCCGGCCGTCGGCGGCGGTGAAGCCGGCCAGGCCTCCGGGTGAACCGTTGGTGTTGAGCGGGAACTTCTCGGTCGGCTTGCCGCGGTTGTCGACGAAACGCACCGCGCCATGGGATTTCGACGGGCTGCAGGCTTGCGGAAAACTGACGCGGCCCTCGCCGTGCGCCACCGCTACCGGAATCCGCGAACCATCCATGCCCTTGAAGAAAATACTCGGCGAATCGAGGATTTCCAGGGTGGCGACGCGCGACTCGTACTGCTCGGAAGCGTTGCGCAGGAACTTCGGCCAATGCTGTGCGCCCGGGATGATCTCCTTCAGCTGCGAGAGCATCTGGCAGCCGTTGCACACACCCAGCGCGAACTTGTTCTCGTCGGCGAAGAAGGCCGTGAACTGCTCGCGCAGCATGTCGTTGTAGAGGATCGAGGTGGCCCAGCCACGACCTGCACCGAGCACGTCGCCGTAGGAAAAACCGCCGCACGCCGCGAGGCCACGGAAGTCCGCCAGGGTCGCGCGACCACTGGCCAGGTCGGACATGTGCACGTCGACCGCATCGAAGCCGGCGCGGGTGAACGCGGCGGCCATCTCCACCTGGCCATTGACGCCCTGCTCGCGCAGGATCGCGATACGCGGGCGCTCGCCGCTGGCGATCAGCGGTGCAGCCACGTCCTCGGCCGGATCGAAGCTCAGCTTGGGCGAAATGCCGGGGTCGGTGTCATCCATCCGCCATTCGAGTTCGGCTTCGGCACTGAGCGGATTGTCGCGCAGGTTCTGCATGGCAAAGCTGGTTTCGTGCCACGCCTTGTACAGCGTGCACCAGTTCCATTTGAACAGCGTCTCGTCGCCCAGGAACAGCTTGATACCGAGCTTCTGTTTCGGTCGACCGATGCGGTGGCTCACCACCGCCAGTCCGTATTTCACGAGCAAGGTCTCGAACGCCTCGCGATTGGCTTCGGCCACTTGCACCACCGCGCCCAGTTCCTCGTTGAACAGTGCGCGCAGGGTCGCCTCGGCCCAGCCATCGAGCCGGATCTCCAGGCCACAATGACCGGCAAAGGCCATCTCCAGCAAGGTGGTGATGACACCCCCGTCGGAGCGGTCGTGATAAGCCAGCAGCAGACCGTTGGCATTCGCCTCCTGGATCAGCTCGAACAAGGCCTTCAGACGCTTCGGGTCATCCAGATCCGGCGGCACGCCACCATTGCGGTTGAACGCCTGGGTCAACACCGAGCCGCCGAGCCGGTCACGACCCGCGCCGAGGTCGATCAGCCACAGATCGGAGTCGCCGCGATCCAGCCTGAGCTGCGGCGTGAGCGTGCGGCGCACGTCGCCGACCCGCGCAAAGCCGGTGATCACCAGCGACACCGGCGACACCGTGCGCTGCTCCTGCTCACCGTCCATCCACACGGTCTGCATGGACAGCGAGTCCTTGCCCACCGGGATCGAGATATCCAGCTCCGGGCACAGCTCCATGCCGACCGCATGCACCGCGTCGAACAGCGCCGCGTCTTCGCCCGGATGGTTGACCGCAGCCATCCAGTTCGCGGACAAACGGATTTCCCCCAGGCTCGCAATCGGTGCGGCAGCCAGGTTGGTGATCGCCTCGCCCACGGCCAGGCGCGCGGCATCGGCGCTGCTCAGCAGGGCCACCGGTGCACGCTCGGCCATCGCCATCGCCTCGCCGGCATAGCCGTCGAAATCGACCAGGGTCACGGCGCAATCGGCCACCGGCACCTGCCACGGGCCCACCATCGGGTCGCGATGGTTGAGGCCGCCAACGGTGCGGTCACCGATCGTGATCAGGAAACTCTTGCTGCCGACGGTGGGCAATCGCAGCACGCGCAGCAGCGCCTCGTCCATGTCGATGCCGGTGAGATCGGGCACCAGGTCGATGCGCGGCTTGACGCGCTGCGCATCGCGGTGCATCCGTGGCGGCTTGCCGAACAGCACGTCCATGGGCAGGTCGATCACGGTTTCACGGGAATCGGGATGACCAGCCGTTAGGCTGTTGAGAGCCGGGATTGGGGATTCGGCAGAAGCCACTGCAGAGCGGGTCACCAGCAGGCGACGCTCGGCGGTGGCTTCGCCGACGACGGCATAGGGGCAGCGCTCGCGCTGGCACATGGCTTCGAAGTCGGGTAGATCCGCCTGCGCAATCGCGAGCACGTAGCGTTCCTGCGATTCGTTGCTCCACACCTGCATCGGCGACAGCGAGGGGTCGTCGCAGGGGATCTTCGACAAGTCGATCACGCCGCCCACGCCCGCGTCGTTGAGCAACTCCGGGATCGCGTTGGAGAGGCCGCCCGCGCCGACGTCGTGCACGCTGACGATCGGATTGCGCTCGCCGCGTGCGCAGCAGGCATCGATGACTTCCTGGCAGCGCCGTTCCATCTCGGCGTTGTCGCGTTGCACCGAGGCAAAATCCAGCTCCGCGCTCGACGCGCCGCCGGCTACCGACGAGGCCGCACCGCCGCCGAGCCCGATCAGCATCGCTGGGCCGCCCAGCACGATCACCAGGTGGCCCGGTTGCACGGCCTGCTTCAACACATGGCCGGAGCGCAAGTTGGCCAGGCCACCAGCCAGCATGATCGGCTTGTCGTAACCGCGGCGAAGGCCGACCTGGCCGGGCAACTCGTTCTCGTAGGTGCGGAAATAACCGCCCAGGCAGGGCCGGCCGAATTCGTTGTTGAACGCGGCGGCGCCCAGCGGGCCGTCGCGCATGATCTCGAACGCGGTGGCCATGCGCGGCGGCAGCGGGCGCTCCACTTCCCACGGTTGCGGGTGACCGGGAATGCGCAGGTCCGACACCGAGAAGCCGGTGAGGCCGGCTTTCGGCTTGCCGCCACGACCGGTGGCACCCTCGTCGCGGATTTCGCCGCCGGCGCCGGTGGCCGCACCGGGCCAGGGCGCGATCGCGGTGGGGTGGTTGTGCGTCTCCACCTTGATCGCGAAGTCGATGCGCTCGTCGTGGCTGCGCCACACGCGGTCATCCGGATCGGCAAGCAGTCGCCGGCCCTGGCTGCCTTCGATCACCGCCGCGTTGTCGCTGTAGGCGGACAAGGTGTGCGCCGGCGATTGCTGGTGGGTGTGCTTGATCATGCCGAACAGGGTCTTTTCCTGTTCCACGCCATCCACGGTCCAGCTGGCGTTGAACACCTTGTGCCGGCAGTGCTCGGAGTTGGCCTGGGCGAACATGAAAAGTTCAGCGTCGCTGGGATCGCGACCCAGCTCGGCATAACGCTCGACCAGGTATTCGATTTCGTCGTCGGCCAGGGCCAGGCCCAGTCGCTGATTCGCCTCCGCCAGCGCCGCCTGCGGATCGGACCCCAGCGCCACGTGCACCAGATCACCAGGCGTGCCGGCGAGAAACAGCCCCTGCGCGTCCTCGATGCGGCTGAGCACCGATTGCGTCATCGCGTCGTGCAGAACGGCCATGATCGCCGCGTAATCCGGCGCATCGGCCGGCGGCAGGCCGGTGATCTGCCAGGCCAGCCCGCGCTCGACCCGACGAACCTCGAAGCCCGCGCCATGCAGGATGTCGGTCGCCTTGCTCGACCACGGCGAGATCGTGCCCAGTCGCGGCACCACCCACAGCGTGGCGGGCTGCGGCTGGGCATCCTTCGCTTCCAGCACGGCCAGCAGCCGCTCGCGCAGCGTGCCCTCGGGCGCATGCTCGACGTCGAGAATATAGACGTACCAGGAGGCCTGTACCCGCACGCCACGATGCAGGGCATCGAGGCGGGCATTGAGGCGGTCGAGGCGAAACAGCGAGAGGGCGCTCTGCCCGTCGAAAACGATCATGCGGGGTAACGGCGCTGTGCAGGGAAAACGCCCATTCTAACCGATGCTGCAATACGGCATAAACCGGTGCCGCGCGAGCCTGCGATCAGCTCAACCGCCCGTCTGCAGCGATTTCAGCAATTGCTCCGGGGTGACATAGCCGCCCAGCGAGTTGCCATCCGGGCCGTAGATCGTGGGCGTACCGCTGACCCCGAGCTTCAAGCCCAGCTCGAACTGGTCCTTGACCGGATTGGCGCAGGTGGCCGCAGGCGGGGCGTGGCCCTTGGTTGCCGCCGTCAGGGCGGCCTTGGGATCCTTGGCGCACCACACCGAAACCATCTCCTTGTAGGTCGGCGTGAGGCTGCCCGAGGTGGTGGTTACCCCTTCGCGTGGCCATGCCAGGTATTCCACTGCAATGCCGGCCTTGTTGAACGCGGCGACATGCTCGTGCAGGGCGCGGCAAAACCCGCAGTTGACGTCGGTGAACACGGTCACGGTGTATTTGGGGTTGGCCGGCGCGAAGATGATGCGCTGTGACGCCGGCACCCTGGCCAGCGCCGTCTTGCGGAACTTCGCCCAGGCGTCGTCGCTGAGGTTCCTGCGCTGCGCAAGATCCACCACATCACCGTGCATCAGATACTTGCCGTCGGTGCTGATGTAGACCATCTGGCCCGAGGCGATCACCTGATAGAAGCCGGGCAGCTGCGCTTGCTGGATCGAATCCACCTCGACCTTCGACGACAGCTTGCGGATCGCCTGCTGCACCATCTGCACCGTCGCCGGTGTGATCGTGGGGCCCACCACCGGCGCCGCCGCCGTCGCGGCAAATGCCTGGCTCGCCGAGCCCAGCAAACCCAGCAGCAAAATTCTCTTGAGCATCAGTAACCTCGGTGGCGTACGGAGCGTGCGCCAAGGCGGCGCCGCGGTGCGGTATTCTCGCACAGGGCCCGAACCCGCCCACGTCGACTGCGACGAAACGGCACGTCGATGGGCTCAGTAGCACAGCAAACTGTGCAGTGGCGCCCGTTCTGCCCAGCGTGAACGCCCGTTCAGGCCTGTCAGCTCGACCACCACGCCTGCCCCGATCAGTTTGGCCCCCGTACGCTCGATCAGCTCCGCACCCGCCACCAGGGTCCCTCCGGTAGCCAGCACATCGTCGAGAAGCAGCACCCGCTCGCCCGGCCGGAGCACCTCGTGCTGGAGCTCCAGTCGATCGGTGCCGTATTCCAGCGCGTAATCCACCGAGTGCACCGGCGGCGGCAACTTTCCCGGCTTGCGCAAGGGCACGAACCCCGCCTGCAACCGCAACGCGAGTGCAGCGCCGAAAATGAACCCGCGCGCCTCGATCCCGCCAACCACCTGCACGCCCTGCCCCAGCCAGGGTTCGGCCAGTGCGTCGATGCAACGCGCAAAGCCGCTGGCACTGGCCAGCAATGGGCTCACGTCGCGGAACATGACCCCGGTGCGGGGAAAGTCGGGCACGCTGCGAATCAGGTCGGCCAATGTCTGCATGGAGCGTCTCCGTGGAATTCCGCGGTCGTCGTGGAGACGACACGGTAACAACTGGCGCGTCGCCGACCCAGAGCCTGCCTGACCAGGCTCCCGGGAGCTTGGGCCGCACAATCTTTGGAGAGCGAGATGAGGCTGTCGCCACAGGGTGTGACTGTCGGAGGGCTTGCATGGTCATTCCATGCAAGCCCGACCAAAGGCGCAGGCTTTGGATGAGTGCGTTGTCGCAGTCCAAAGGCTTCTACGACCCAAGCTCCTGGACTGCAGGTTCACGCAACCGCACCGTGTTGCGCCCGGATTGCTTCGCCTCGTACATGGCTTCGTCTGCGCGAGCGACGACTTCGATCACCGTTTCATCCGGGGATACCTCGGCTATCCCGGCGGAAAACGTCAACGGCGGGGCACTGCCATGGGGCAACTTGTGCATTTGCGAAAGCAGGCGCTGAATCATCACCACGGCCTGCGGGCCGTGCGTATCCGGCAGAAGTACCAGGAACTCCTCTCCGCCCCAGCGCGCGATCAAGTCCGAATCGCGTAGCGTGGCTCTCGCTTCCCTGGCGAAGGCCTGCAGCACGCTGTCACCAAACGGATGACCCTGGGTATCGTTGATCCGTTTGAAGAAGTCGAGGTCGATGATGGCGACGCTGAAAGCATTGCCATAGCGCTGGAATCGGTGCAGCTCGTGCGCCAGTCGATCCTCCGCGTAGCGACGATTGACCAACCCCGTCAGGTCATCGTGCGTCGCCAATCGCCGCACTTCCTCCAGTGCCTCGCTCAGAGCGGCATGTTGCGAGCGGAGTTTGCGCCGGAAGATCGACAATTGCGCCGCGATGACGGAGACCGCTGGCAGCACGATCGACATCATCAGAACGTTGGTCCCGTCGATATACAGCTCGCTGGCGCGGACCGCCGGATCCAGACTGGCGGGCCGGGACAAGGTCAGTATCGTCACCGTGACGATAAGGCTCGCCAGAGTCAGCAGCGTGAGCCACATGATCCGGCGCCAGCTCAGCGAGAACGCGCCAAAGGCAAAGATCAACAGCATCGGGTACAAGGTCATGCTGCGCGTGGGGCCGCAAAGCACATAAGCCCACTCAACGCCTGCCAGCCCCAGCATCATCTGTATCGTGGTCAGGGAGGGGTCGACGAGTCGTTCGCTCCACCCGCTGCGCAGCGCCACGTAAACGCAGATGAGGAAGATTGTCAGGAACAGGACCCAGCAGTAATAGGAGAAGACGCTGGCAGATCCGTACCGGAGACCGAACCCCACCACCGGCACGCTGCCGGCATAGACCGCGGCGACGACCACCCACTGCGTGAGCCGGATCCGCCGCCGCCGGTCCGTGGTGAGGATCAGGTCGGAAATCTGTTCCATCCAGGACCTGGCAGGGATGGATGCAGCATCTTTGGTCACAGAGCGCTCAGGTGGCATGCGCGTCAGCCTCCGTCGTTTCCCTGCGCCGTGAGCATTTCCACACGCGCACCGATTCCCCTGGACTTGCGCCCCCACCGCAAATTCGGCTTTCTCACCGCCAACTTCACCGGCAACACCTCACTGCCCACCGAATCGCCCCGAATCAGCCCAAACAGGTTATCGGCCGATACCACCCCGACTTGACTGCGGACCCGCAACGCCACGACCGACGGCGGGTTGACCACCCACCTTGTGATGATGTCGCGACAAGGGTTCGCACCCGCAAACGGATAGCCACTGAGCTGGAGCAACCACCTCTGCGCAGACCCCGTCTTGCGCCGTTCACCGCAGACTCGATTTCCGCACCATCAGTTTCACCGGCAACACCTCGCTCTCCACGGCCTCGCCCCGAATCAGCCCGAGCAGGCTGTCGACCAGCACTGCACCGGCCTGGCCGGTGTCCTGAAGCACCGTGGTCAGCGGCGGGTTCACGAAACTCGCCGTGGCAATGTCGTCGAAGCCGACCAGGGCGACATCCTGCGGTACGCGCAGGCCGTGGTCGCTCAGCGCACGCATGGCGCCGATCGCGATCAGGTCGCTGGCGGCGAAGACGGCATCGAAACCGACTTCCTGCATGATCAGGTTGCGCATCGCCTCGTAGCCGGAATGCTGGGTGCTTTCGGCATTTTCCTGCAGGGCGGGATCGACCTCGATGCCGGCGGCGGTGAGCGCATCGACGTAGCCGCGATAGCGGCCGAAAAATTCCGGATAGTGGCTGGAGGCATCGCCGAGGAAGGCGATCCGGCGACAGCCGCGCTCGAGCAGGTGCTCGGCCACTTCCCTGCCGCCACGCTCGTTGTCGCTGCCGAAGGACAGGCCGGGCTGATCGGGCAGGACCGCGCCCCAGCGCACGAAACGGGTGCCCTGCTCGACCAGTTTTTCCAGCTTGTCGCGATAGGCGAGGTAATCGCCATAACCGAGCAGGATCAAGCCGTCGGCCTTCTTGCTGTCGGCGAAATCGGCATGCCAGTCATCGGACAGCTGCTGGAACGAGATCAGCAGGTCGTAGCCTTGCAGCGCGCAGGCACGGGTGATCGAACCGAGCATCGACAGGAAGAACGGATTGATGTGCGATTCGTCGGCGGTGGGGTCTTCGAAAAACAGCAGCGCCAGCGTGCCGGTGTGCATCCGGCGCAGGTTGGACGCGTTCTTGTCGAGTTTGTAATTGAGTTGCTCGGCGGCAGCCTGGATGCGCCGCCGGGTTTCCTCATTGACCAGCGGACTACCGGCGAGCGCACGCGACACCGTGGCCTGGGAGACCCCGGCCAGGTGTGCAATGTCGATCGATGTGGCCTTGCCCTTCATCCGCGACCCGATCCGCCAGTTGCCCCTCAAACGCTGCGCTTGCGGCCATGCCATGGCCGCCGCCGTTTCCGAATCCTAACCGCTTTGCGCGTCGCGCGTCGTAGATGGCGCGGCGTGCTTCCACGCTGCGGCAGAATGTTGACGGCACCTGCGCAGTCGCGCCAACGGAAAAGGAGTGCTCCATGGTCCTCATGCCTGCATGTCCTCCAGCTCGACGCCCTTGGTCTCGCGTACCGCATACAGCACGAAGAACAATGACAGCAAGGCAAAACCCGCGTACAGGCCGTAGGCGAAGGTCAGGCCGATCTCCGCCAGTGCCGGGAAGGTGCTGGTGATGGCGAAGTTGGCCAGCCATTGGGCCGACGCGGCAACCGCCAACGCCAACGCGCGGATCCGGTTCGGGAACATTTCACCCAGCAGCACCCACACCACCGGACCCCAGCTTACGCCGAAGAACACCACGTAGGCATTCGCCGCGACCAGCGCCACCATGCCCACCGAACCGGGCAGACTGAGATCCGCCCCAGCGCCGGTAGCCTGCGAAAAGCACCAGGCCATCGTGCCCAGGGTGATCGCCATGCCGGCCGAGCCGATCACCAGCAACGGCTTGCGTCCGATCTTGTCGACCAGCGCGATCGCCACCAGGGTCACCAACACGTTGACGATCGAGGTGACCACGGTGATGGTGAACGAGTCGGCCTCGCTGAAGCCGACCGAATGCCACAGCGTGGCGGAGTAGTAGAAAATTACGTTGATGCCGACGAATTGCTGCAGTATCGACAGGAAAATGCCGATCCATACCACCGGCAGCAGACCCGTTGCCTTGCTGAGCAGGTCGCGCAGGCGCGGCTTGTGCTCCGAGCGCAAGCTGGCCTCGATGTCCCCCAGCTTCTTGTCCAGCGCGGCTTCGCTGTGCATGTTCAGCACTTTCAGCAGGACTGTCCGTGCCTCGGCCAGTCGCCCTTTCGCCACCAGATGGCGCGGCGATTCGGGCACAGCCAGCACCAGCAGGCCATAGATCAAGGCTGGGAGCGTTGCCGCCAGGAACATCCAGCGCCAGGCCGGCATGCCCAACCAGAGCATGCTGGCGGCGCCCCCGGCGGCATCGGCCAGCCAGGCATCGCTGAGCAGGGCTGCGAAGATGCCCAGCACGATCGCCAGTTGCTGCATCGAGCCGAGTCGGCCGCGAATACGCGCCGGCGCCACCTCGGCGATGTAGGTGGGCGCGATCACCGAAGCGACCCCGACACCGATGCCGCCGATCAGACGCCACACGACCAGGTCCCACACGGCCGAGGCCAGACCCGAGCCCAGCGCGGCAGCGACCAGGAACGCCGCGGCTACCTGCATGGTGCGCACGCGGCCGAAGCGATTGGCCAACATGCCGGCGAATCCGGCGCCGAAGGCCGAACCGAGCAGCGCGCAGGAGACCGTGATGCCGATCTGACCGGCATCCAGCTCGAAATGGCTGCGAATCGCGTCGACCGCGCCATTGATCACCGCCGTGTCGAAGCCGAACAGGAAGCCGCCCAACGCGGCTGCCGCCGATATCAGTACGACCCGCATCGTTGCGTGCTGGCCCAACCCGTCTGTCGCGTTCACCGAGCTCATCGCGTCTCCCCACGTCATGGCATGCAGAACAGCCCGAGTCTGCACCGAGCCGGCTGGTCGTGTCCGACTGAATACGTATGCAATGAACGACGGGAGATTTCAACTCAACGGCGCGGGGGCGGCGGGCAGAGCCCGCCCTACGCGGAGTGCCGCTCGATCCAGGCAGTGAACGACGAACGATTTGAACTCGACGAAACGGGGGCGGCGGGCGGAGCCCGCCCTACGCGGAGTGCCGCTCGACCGAGGCCATGAACGACGGACCATTTCAACTCGACGAAATGGGGCGGCGGGCGGAGCCCGCCCTACGCGCAGTGCCGTTCGACCGAGGCCATGAACGACGGACCATTTGAACTCGACGAAACGGGGCGGCGGGCAGAGCCCGCCCTGCGCGGAGTGCCGTTCGAGCGAAGTCAGGCTGGTGCGTTGATCACGGCGAGGAAATCCTGGCCGTAGCGTTTCAGCTTGGCTTCGCCCACGCCGCTGATCCCGGCCAGCTCGTCCTCATTGGCGGGCAGCGCGCGCAGCATCGCCAGCAGGGTGGCGTCGTGGAACACCACATAGGGCGGCACGCCCTGCTGCCTGGCCAGTTGCGTGCGCAGCGCGCGCAACTCGTCCCACATCGGCTGCTCGTAGGCCTCGATGCCGAGGCTGCCGGAGCCGGTGATCTGTTTGCTGTCGCGACGGCGACGACGGGCGCGCTCGGGGCGGGCATCCTCGCGCAGTCTCACGCTCTGCCCGCCAGTGAGCACGGCCCGACTGGCCGCACTCAGGCGCAAGGTGCCGTAGCCTTCCGCATCGGCTTCGAGCAGGCCGGCTGCCAGCAACTGGCGAAACACCGAGCGCCACTGCTTGTCGTCCAGCTCGGTGCCGATGCCGAAGGTGCTCAGGCGATGGTGGTCGAGGCTGAGCACGCGTTCGGTCTCCTCCCCGCGCAGCACGTCGATGACGTGGCCGGCGCCGAAGCGCTGGCCGGTGCGGTACACCGCCGACAAGGCCTTCTGCGCGGGTACCGTCGCATCCCAGGTTTTCGGCGGCGCGATGCAGTTGTCGCAGTGGCCGCAGGGCCCGGGATAGGTTTCGCCGAAGGTGCCCAGCAGAAGCTGGCGCCGGCAGGTGGTGGCTTCGGCATAGGCCAGCAACGATTCGAGCTTCTGCCGCTCGACCCGTTTGCGCTCATCCGCCGATTCGGACTGCGCGATCATCTGGCTCATGGTGACCACGTCGGACAAGCCGTAGATCATCCATGCCTCGGCCGGCAGGCCGTCGCGACCGGCGCGGCCGGTCTCCTGGTAGTAGCCCTCGATGCTGCGCGGCAGGTCCAGGTGCGCCACGAAACGCACGTCGGGCTTGTCGATGCCCATGCCGAAGGCGACCGTGGCGACCATCACCACGCCGTCCTCGCGCAGGAAGCGCTGCTGGTTCTTCGCCCGCGTCGCCGCATCCAGCCCGGCGTGGTACGGCAATGCCTCGATGCCTGACTCGGCCAACCATTCGGCGATGCTGTCCACCTTGCGCCGGCTGAGGCAATACACGATGCCGGACTCGCCCTCGTGACCGAGCAGGAACTCGCCGAGCTGGCGCTTGGCGTTGTGGCGCAGGCCCACGCGGTAGCCGATATTGGGTCGGTCGAAACTGGAGACGAACTGCCGCGCGTTCTGCAGCGACAGGCGCTCGACGATTTCCTCCCGCGTGCGCGGGTCCGCGGTGGCGGTGAGCGCAATGCGCGGCACCTGCGGAAAGCGCTGGTGCAGAATCGCCAGCTCGCGATACTCGGGGCGGAAATCGTGCCCCCATTGCGACACGCAATGCGCCTCGTCGATCGCGAACAGCGCCACTTCGATGCGTTCAAGCTGATCGAGGAACCGCGAAGTCAGCAATCGTTCCGGCGCCACGTAGAGCAGATTCAACCCGCCCGCCAGCAACTGCCGCTCGACCTCGCGCTGCGCGTCTCCGGCGAGGCTGGAATTGAGATACGCCGCAGCCACGCCCGCCTCGCGCAAGGCATCCACCTGGTCCTGCATCAGCGCGATCAGCGGCGACACCACGATCGCCGTGCCCTGCCGCAGCAAGGCGGGAATCTGGTAGCAAAGCGACTTGCCGCCACCGGTCGGCATCAGCACCAGCGCGTCGCCGCCATCGCACAGATGCTCGACGATCGCCTGTTGCTGGCCACGGAAGCCGGGGTAGCCGAAAACGCTTTGCAGCAGGTCGGATGCGGAAGGCTGGTTCATCGCCATCATGCTAACAAAACCACGGCGCGCGGCTGTCGGCCTGCACCGCCCTGCCTGTCAAGCAATACCGCCTCGGCATGCGGGGCAAGGCCGTCAGTTTGCACGCGCGAAAAACTGGCGAAAGGCCGCCACCGTGCGCTCGATGCCATCGTCATCGATGTCCAGATGCGTCACCAGACGCAGCGTGGGCAGGTAGCCGATGCTGATGCGGATGCCAACTGCCTGAAGGTGGGTATCCAGTTCGCGCAGTCGCGCGGCCGGCACGTCGATGAAGACCATGTTGGTGTGCTGGCCAAGCAGCTTGATGCCGCCGATCTCGCCCAGGCGCTCCGCCAGGTGCGCCGCGCGGCGATGATCCTCGACCAGGCGCGCCACATGATGATCCAGCGCGTACAGGCCTGCCGCGGCCAGCATGCCCGCCTGACGCCAGCCGCCGCCGCAGACCTTGCGCCAGCGCCGCGCCTTGTCGATGAGTGCGTGCGAGCCAACCAGCACCGAGCCGACCGGTGCGCCCAGACCCTTGGACAGGCAGATCGAGACGCTATCGAAGTGGCGGGCGATCTCGCGCGCCGGCACCTCGCAGGCGATCGCGGCGTTGAACAGCCGCGCGCCATCCAGGTGCAGTGCCAAGCCTCGCGATCGCGCAAAGTCATGCGCCTCGCCCAGATAATCCAGCGGCAATGTCCGCCCGTGCCAGGTGTTCTCCAGCGCCAGCAACCGCGTGCGTGCGAAATGCGGGTCAACCGGCTTGATCGCCGCCTCGATCCGCTCCAGCGGCAGTGAACCG
Source organism: Rhodanobacter sp. G2-10 (assembly GCF_055809185.1). Classification (NCBI taxonomy): domain Bacteria; kingdom Pseudomonadati; phylum Pseudomonadota; class Gammaproteobacteria; order Lysobacterales; family Rhodanobacteraceae; genus Rhodanobacter; species Rhodanobacter sp. G2-10. The sequence continues at coordinate 2,702,516 of NZ_CM147900.1, forward strand.
TCATCCGCCTGCACGATGGGTTGCGGCTGGATCGAACCCAGCACCGCCGCGCCGCCACCTTCGAACTTGTAGGTATGCGCTTCCATGCCGACCAGGTATTCATCGCCGCGCTCACAATGCGCGAGCAAGGCCAGCAGATTGGACTGCGTGCCGCTGGGCACGAACAAACCCGCGTCGAAACCCAGCTCGTCGGCCAGGCGCTGTTGCAAGGCGTTGACGGTGGGATCTTCACCGTAGACATCGTCGCCGACCTCGGCGGCGAGCATCGCCTCGCGCATGGCGCTGGTCGGGCGTGTCACGGTGTCGCTGCGCAAGTCGATCACATTCATCGTTTTGTTCTCCTGAGGGGGAATCGGGAATGAAGAATCGGGAATCAGAAAGGCAGGCGTTGTTCGGCATGCCGAGTTTGCTTTTGCAATTCCCGATTCCCCATTCCCGATTCCCGACCCCTCACACCCGCCGCCTGAAATACAGCCACGCCACACACGCCAGCAACATCGCCGGCAACAGGTTCGCCAGTAGCGGTGGCATGCCGTAGACGGTGCCGAAGTTCACCATGGCCTGCTGCATGAAATACCAGCCGATGGCCAGCAGCATGCCGATGAAAAGCCGCTTGCCCAACCCGCCGGAACGCAAGGTGCCGAAGGCGAAGGGCATGGCGCACAGCACCAGCACCAGCACGTTGAGCGGATACAGTGCGCGACCCCAGAAGGCCACCGCATAGCTGCCCGGGCTCTCGCCGTTGCTTTCCAGATAGTCCATGTTGCGGCGCAGGTCGCGCATCGACAGGTATTGCGGCTGGATCACCGACTGCGCCAAGACCTGCGGGTTCAGGGTCGAATGCCAGGGTTCGCTGGCCATCGTGGTGGAGTGCGTACCCTGCTCGTCGAGCACGGTCTTGCGCACGTCATGCAGTACCCACTGCGAGCCGTCGTGTTCGGCCGTCTTGGCCCACTGGAACTGGCTGATCCTGCCGTCAGGCGTAAACGTGAATACGCGCACGTCAGCCAGCTGCACCTTGCCTACGCCGTCACTCTGCTTCAGCGTGGTGCCACGCGCATTGATGATGTCGTTGCCGTCGCGTGCCCACAGCCCGCTATTGGTGCCCATGCCGATGGCGCCCGAGCGCATGCGCAATTGCATCGCCTGCGCCTGCTGGTCGCCCCAGGGTGCCACGGTCTCGCCCATGATCACCACACCGACGATCAATACCGCGACCACGCCCGCCGCCGAGCCCGCAATCCGCAGGCGGGACAGGCCGGCGGCGCGCAGCGCGGTGAGCTCGCCGCTGCCAGCCAACCCGCCCAGCCCGAGCAGGCCGCCGATCAAGGCGGCGTTGCCGAACATTTCGTAGGCACGGCGCGGGAACGTCACCAGCACGTAGACGGCGGCGTCGGTGGCCGTGTAACCGTGCTTGCCCACGTTGCCAAGCTGACGCAGAAACTGGGTCACGGCATCGAAACCGGTCAGCACCAGCCACACCGTCAGCAGCGAGCCGAGCACGCTGATCGCCACCAGCCGGTCCACGCGCTTGATGTTGAACACGCCCATCACGCTTTGCCCGCCGTCGATGCGGGCAATCGGCGCGGCGAGTACTGCTTCCACAGCATCCAGCAGGCCAGGCCCAGCACGATCACGTGCAAGCCCCACAGCGGCAACTGGTTGTGCCAGTGGCCCTTGCCGATCTGCGCCCGCCCCAGTGCCAGCAGCAGGTAGTAGAGATAGAAGCCCAGCACGGCCAGCAACAGGCGGCCGTACTTCGGTTCGCGCGGGCTCTGTCGCGACAGTGGCAGGGCGAGCATCAACAACACGAGGGTCAACGGCGGCGCGTTGGTTCGCCAGGCCAGTTCGGCGCGGTCATCGGGGTTGGATGACTGGGACAAGGCCCAGGTGCTCTTGGAGTGCGAGGGATCCTCGTCGTCGTCGGCCTGCACGCTGGAGAGCGAGGTGTCGTTGCTCTGGTACTGCATCTGGCGCCAGTCGTCGGCACCCACCGGAATGTCGTATTGCCAGCCATTCTTGAAGGCGATGAAGCGGCCGACGCCGTCGCTGCCCTGGTACAGCTGGCCACTGGCTGCGCTCACCACCTTCAGGTGCACGGCCCCTTCCTTGTTGACGCGCTGCGCCGCGACGAAGGTTCGTCCGAGCTGCGTGCCATCGCGACTCAGACTGTCCACAAAGATGATGCCGCCCTTGCCGGGAAGACTGGTGAAGCGCCCCGCATCCAGGCCGGCGGCAATCACCGAGCGGTTCGCCGCGGTCACCAGCGCATCGCTGGTACGCACGGCCCACGGCCCCAGCCACAGCGACACCAGCATGGTGAGCCCGACCAGCACCGCGCCCAACAACGCCATCGGCCGCAGCAGGCCCGCCGGCCCCATGCCCGACGATGCCAGTACATGCATCTCGCTCTCGCGGTACATCCGACCCAGGCCCATCAGCACGCCGATGAAGCTGGCCAGCGGCATCAGGTTGGTCAGTCCGTCGAGCGTACGCAGGCCCAGCACCTGGAACATCACGCTGGCGGGAAAGCTGCCGTTGGCGACCTGCTGCAGCACCTTGGCGAAGGCACTGCCGGCGACGATCACCAGCAATACCACCACGGTGGCGGCCACGGTCTGCGCCAGCTCACGCAGGAAATAGCGGTCGAGAATGCTCAGCATGCGATAGACTTGTCTGCTTGCGCGGTTCGCCCCTGGAGGCTGTCGGGCTTTGTTGGTCGAGGCGAGAATGCGGCTGTGTAAGGATTCGCAGACTTGCCGACCAAAGTCCGACAGACTCCGCAAGGCGGAAAACCGCAAGTCTAGCCTGTCCGGCCATGACCGGGCTCAAACAGGAACATATCCCATGACACTTCAGTTCAGCCTTGGCACCTCCACACCCGAATCCGTCGACAACGCGTGCATCGTCGTTGGCGTGTACGAAAACGGCACGCTGAGCAGCGCCGCCGAACGGGTGGACAACGCCACGGACGGATTGATCAAGCGCCAGATCGAGAGCGGCGACATCACCGGCAAATCTGGCAGCAGCTGCGTGCTGTTCGCTCCCGCCGGCATCAGTGCCAGGCGCGTGCTGGTGGTCGGACTGGGCGCGCAGAAATCGTTCGATGGCGCGCGCTTCCAGAAGGCGAACCACGAAGCGACCCGCGCGCTCGGCCGCCTGCCCGTCACCGAGGCAGTCTCGTATCTGACCGAGCTGGATGTGCCCGGTCGCGATGCCAACTGGCGCATGCGCGTGGCCGCGCTGGCCAGCGACTTCGCCGCCTATCGCTACACCGCCACGTTCAAGCCGCGCGACAAGGCCAAGCCACCGGAGTTGGCCGCGATCACCTTCGCCGGCAGCGCCGACGAGGAGGCGTCGCTGGACCAGGCCGCCGGCATCGCCGAAGGCGTGCGTTTCGCGCGTGAGCTGGCCAACCTGCCGCCGAACATCTGCAACCCGGTGTATATCGCCGAGCAGGCCAGTGCTTTCGCCGCCAACCACGACAAGGTCAGCTGCAACGTGCTCGACGAGGTCGAGATGGCCAAGCTGGGCTTCGGTTCGCTGCTTGCGGTGGCGCGCGGCTCGGCCAACAAGCCGCGCCTCATCGCGCTGGAATACAAGGGCGGCAAGGAAGGCGACAAACCCTACGCCTTCGTCGGCAAGGGCGTCACCTTCGACGCGGGCGGCATCAGCCTCAAGCCCGGCCCGGGCATGGAAGACATGAAATTCGACATGGGTGGCGCGGCCGGTGTGCTGGGTGCCTTCGTGGCCGCGGTGAAGATGGGCGTCAAGCTCAACCTGGTGTGCGTGGTGCCGAGCGTGGAGAACATGCCCGATGGCGACGCCTATCGTCCCAGCGACGTGCTGACCAGCCTCTCCGGCCTGACCATCGAAGTGCTCAACACCGATGCCGAGGGACGCCTGATCCTGTGCGACGCGCTGACCTGGACTGCGCGCACCTACCAGCCACACACCATCATCGACGCAGCCACGCTGACCGGCGCCTGCGTGGTGGCCCTGGGCAAACACGCCAGCGGCCTGATGAGCAAGCACGACGACCTCGCCGCCGAATTGCTCGCCGCCGGCGAGGAAACACTCGACCGCGCCTGGCGCCTGCCACTTTGGGATGACTACCAGGCCCAGCTCGAATCCGGTTTCGCCGACGTTGCCAACATCGGCGGCAAGACCGCCGGCGCGATCACCGCCGGCTGCTTCCTGTCGCGCTTCACCGACGGCCAGCGCTGGGCCCATCTGGACATCGCCGGCACTGCCTGGGAAGACGGACGCAAAGGCCTGGCCACCGGTCGCCCGGTGACATTGCTGGCGCAGTGGTTGCTTGACCGAAGCGATAAGTGAGGGAAGAGAAGTGAGGAGTGAGAGAGAAGCCACACGCTTCCTCGCGTTGCATGAGCCTTCGCTCTTCAACTCCGATCTCCACACCGCATTTTCCGTTATCCCCCGCCTTCACCTCACGTTGCCTCTCACCACTCACTTCTTTCAACCCACTCCTGCCTGATGCGCGCCGACTTCTACCTCATCGACAAACCACGCTTCCGCGAGCAGCCCTTGCTGCTGGTGTGCGAGCTGGTGAAGAAGGCGTACGCGGCGCAGCAGCCGACCTTGATCCTGACGCGCGACCACGAGCAGGCGCACGCCGTCGACGAGCTGCTGTGGGCGTTCGACGATGACGCCATGATTCCGCACCAGCTGGCCGGCGACGATGACGACGCGCAGACGGCGGTGCTGATCGTGCCGCCCGATGTGGATACGCCGGACCGACCGCTGCTGATCAACCTGCGCGACGCGTGCCCGGGGCGCTCCTGCCAGCGCGTGCTGGAAGTCGTGGCCGCCGACCCGGCGGCGCGTGAGGGTTCACGCGAGCGTTGGCGGGAATATCAGCGGTTGGGATTCGAGGTGCGGAAGTACGATATGTAGGGTTGTGGGGCGGGTGTTCGGTGTTCGGTTTTTGGAGGGCATCGCTTGCGTTGTGGTCAGGGCTGCGGCGTTGCCATTTGGGCGCCGATGGTTCGTGCCAGGGCCGCGACCAGTTGTTCGCCGGTCACCGGCTTGCGCAGGAAACCGTCCATGCCGGCCTCGCGGGCGCGTGCTTCGTCACGGCCACCTGATCTGGCGGTGACCGCGATGATCGGCAGGTGTTCGTCGGCGGGTTCGCGCTGGCGGATCAGGCGCGCGATCTGGAAACCGTCCACGCCCGGCAGATCGAGATCCAGCAGTACGGCATCGAAGCGCGTGTGCGCCAGCTCGGCCAGCGCCGCCAGTCCGTTGACCACGTGCACCAGGGCGTGGCCCTCGCGCTCCAGCAATCCGCGGATCACTGCCGCCACGATGGTGTCGTCCTCCACCAGCAGCAGCCGGTAGCTGCCGCCCTCGCCGGTCAGCGGCAAAGCTTCAACACTCTCGGGCGGAACCAGCGGCAGACGCACGCGGAAGGTGCTGCCATGGCCGACGCGTGACTCCAGCTCGATGCTGCCGTCCATCATGTCGACCAGCTCGCGACAGATCGCCAGGCCCAGGCCGCTGCCGGCGCGCCGCTGCGGCCCGTCCGCCTGCTCGAAGCGCTGGAACAGGCGGGCCTGGCTGGCTTCGGGAATGCCCGGCCCGCTGTCGCTGACGCTGAACAGCAAGCCGTCCGCGGTGGCGGTGGCGCGCAAGGTGACGTGTCCGCGCTCGGTGAACTTCAAGGCATTGTTGGCCAGGTTCAACAGCACCTGCTTGATCCGCACGGCGTCGCCGACCACCTCGGCCGGCAAATCGTCGGCGAGCTCGAGCACGAAGCGGATGCCCTTGGCATGCGCCAGGCCTTGTTCCAGTTGCGCCACATCTTCCAGCAACTGGCGCGGATTGAACGGCGCCGGTTCCAGCTCCAACCGGCCGGCCTCGATCCGCGCCAGGTCGAGCGCGTCGTTGAGCAGCTTGAGCAGCATGCCGCCGGAGCGCTGCATCGCGCGCGTGTAGTCGTGCTGCAAGGGATTGAGCGGGGTGCTCAGCAGCAATTCGGCCATGCCCATCACGCCGGTCATCGGCGTGCGGATCTCGTGGCTGAGCGTCGCCAGGAACTGGGTCTTTGCCGCGCTGGCCGCTTCGGCCATCTGCCGCTGCTGGTCGGCCAGTTGCACCTGATGGCGCTGCGCCAGTCGCCGGCGCCAGCCTTGCAGCAGCGCGCCGGCCAGTGCGGCGACTACCAGCACGTAAAACAGCCATGCCCACCAGCGCGCCCACGGCGGCGCCTGCACATGAATATGCAAGGGTGCGGTCAGTCTGCTCCACTGGTCATTACCGCCAGTGGCGCTGACTTCCAGCGTGTAGTCACCCGCCGTGAGTCCGGCAAATTCGCGCTCGCCGCGATTGCCGACCCCGACCCAGTCGCTGTCGAAGCCCAGTAATCGGTAGCGATAGCAATTCGTGTCCGGGTTGATGTACGACGCCAGGCGCGCGTCCACGCGCAGGTCTCGATCACGCCATCCCAGCTGGACGCTGTCGTGGTCGACAGCCAGTTCGTGGTAATTGCCGTCTCGCCGCACGCTCACATTGGTCAGCGTCAACGGGGGCCGGCTCGCGTGCGTCGACCTTTCCTCGCGCATCAGATGTTGCGGTTGAAACGCCACCACGCCGCCGGTGTCGGACGCCACGATCACGCCATCAGTGGTGACTTTCGTGTCGCCCGAACCGAATTCGGCATTGGGCAGTCCTTGTGCAGGACCAAACGATGTGAACTTTCGAGTGGCCGGGTCGAAGTTCCACAAGCCCGGGTTGGCGAACAGCCACAGCCCGCCTTGTTGATCAACCCGCAGGGCAGTCAGGTCCGCCGCCGACTGCACCACCCGGGTATCCACGACATCGTCGCGCCGCGCCTGGCCGTCCACGATCACGTAATGCCCGATCGACTGGTCCGTCAGCAACCACAATCCGGTGGCATCGAAATCGAACGCGCGTATTTCCGTCGCGGGGGTGCCGGGTACGTCCACAAGCGTGCGGGACGTCGGATCAAGGCGCATCAACCCGTCCGTGCTCGCATACCACAACGTGCCGGCATGCCAGGTAAGTTGGGACGGCAGCAAGCGTCCCGTGCCCTGCTCGTGGGTCGTCATCGGGACGGGCGTGATCGCCAGGCTGTCCGGATCGATGACGAATACCCCCTCGCCCCATGAAGCCAGATACACCCGGCCATCATCGCCGGACGTGAGAAGCACTGGACGCGTCACTTGCGCGTGGCTGATGTTGATCGAGCGGAGCTTTCCGTTTTCGAACAGCTTCAGACCACCGGGCACGGCAATCCACAGGCGTTGGCGACGATCCTCCGCCAGCGCCACGATCTGCGCGTGGATGTTCTTCAGCACATGCTCGACCTGTCCCGTGCGCACATCCAGCTTGTCGAGCCAGCCGTCGTCACCGCCTACCCACAAACGATGATCGTGACCGTACAACAGCGTTGCCGCCGTGATCTTGGACAAGCTGCCGGGGTCATCCGGGATGTGCGTGAAGCGCGTGAATCCATCCCAACCTGGTGGCAGGTAGGCAATGCTGGATTCCTCGAACGTAATCCACAGCCCGCCCTCGCGATCAATCAGCGTCTGCCATATCTTGCTGCCCGGCAGCCCGCCGGGCAGCAACGGGTGACCATGAATCGCCTGGCGCTGCCCGGCGCCGGTATCGAGTACAAGTTCGTCGGCCTTGCCAATCCACAGCCGCCCCTCGTGATCGCGCGCGCTGCTCAGCACGCGAGATGACGCCTGCTGCAGCAACGGCCGTGCGATGCCGTCGGCGCCGATCACCAGCAAGGCATCATCCAGCGCGACACGCACTTCGCCGTCACCACCCTCGATGGACCAGATCTTGTGCAGATCGCCGTGGTAGGCCGGATCCACCGGCACCCGCTGCACGTGGCCGTCGGGCAGGCGCAGGTACAGGCCGCTTTCGGCGCCTATCCATAGACGCCCGTCGGCTTCGGCCAGCAGGGCCCGTATCGGTCCGAACGCTGCGGCAGGCGCACCCTCGACCACCAGCGGCACGTGATCGAATCCGGTCTCATCCGCGCGCATGCGATCAAGGCCCGCCTGGGTTGCCACCCACAGCGTGCCATCGGGGGTTTGCGCGATGTCCCAGACTTCATTGCTGGACAGACTGGCCGGATCGGTGCCATCACGTTCCCACTGCCGGAAGCGGTTGGTTGCCTGGTCGTAGACTTCCAGACCACCGGCGATTCCGCCGGCCCAGATCCGGTTCTGCTTGTCGGCAAACACGGTGTAGATCGCGTTGAACGGCAGCGATTTGTGATCGTCGCCGATGTGCCGGTACACCTTGAAATTGACCCCGTCGTAGCGAATCAGGCCGCCGGCGGAGCCGAACCACATCAAGCCGTTGCGATCCTGCGTCACCGCGTAGACCTGCCCACCCGGCAGTCCGTTGGCGATGCCGAATCGACGGAACTGCGGAGTCGGCAATGACGTGACCGCCGTACGCGCGCTGGCCATCGCCGCTGTTGGCGTTGCGGACGGATTCGGCGTCGCGCTCGATGAGGCAGTCGCCAGAACAGCGCCAAGTACTAGTGATGCAAACATCCGGATCCCCGTTTCCGCAATCGGCATCATGCCAAACCTGATGCCGCGGCGCACGAAACCGGGGTTGCGGATACTGCAACGCGCTGCGCGACTGACTGATGGAGGACGCTAGCTGCCCTGTGCCGCGGCGTCGTCAAACCGGTTTCCCAGGCGCCGGCATGCCCACCACGCGAGCCAATGCGGCGACCAGTTGTTCGCCGGTCACCGGCTTGCGCAGGAAGCCGTCCATGCCGGCCTCGCGGGCGCGTGCTTCGTCACGGCCACCTGATCTGGCGGTGACCGCGATGATCGGCAGGTGTTCGTCGGCGGGTTCGCGCTGGCGGATCAGGCGCGCGATCTGGAAACCGTCCACGCCCGGCAGATCGAGATCCAGCAGCACGGCATCGAAGCGCGTGTGCGCCAGCTCGGCCAGCGCCGCCAGTCCGTTGACCACGTGCACCAGGGCGTGGCCCTCGCGCTCCAGCAATCCGCGGATCACCGCCGCCACGATGGTGTCGTCCTCCACCAGCAGCAGCCGGTAGCTGCCGCCCTCGCCGGTCAGCGGCAAAGCTTCAACACTCTCGGGCGGAACCAGCGGCAGACGCACGCGGAAGGTGCTGCCATGGCCGACGCGTGACTCCAGCTCGATGCTGCCGCCCATCATGTCGACCAGCTCGCGACAGATCGCCAGGCCCAGACCGCTGCCGGCGCGCCGCTGCGGCCCGTCCGCCTGCTCGAAGCGCTGGAACAGGCGGGCCTGGCTGGCTTCGGGAATGCCCGGCCCGCTGTCGCTGACGCTGAACAGCAAGCCGTTCGTGGTGGCGGTGGCGCGCAAGGTGACGTGTCCGCGCTCGGTGAACTTCAAGGCGTTGTTGGCCAGGTTCAACAGCACCTGCTTGATCCGCACGGCGTCGCCGACCACCTCGGCCGGCAAATCGTCGGCGAGCTCGAGCACGAAGCGGATGCCCTTGGCATGCGCCAGGCCTTGTTCCAGTTGCGCCACATCTTCCAGCAACTGGCGCGGATTGAACGGCGCCGGTTCCAGCTCCAACCGGCCGGCCTCGATCCGCGCCAGGTCGAGCGCGTCGTTGAGCAGCTTGAGCAGCATGCCGCCGGAGCGCTGCATCGCGCGCGTGTAGTCGTGCTGCAAGGGATTGAGCGGGGTGCTCAGCAGCAATTCGGCCATGCCCATCACGCCGGTCATCGGCGTGCGGATCTCGTGGCTGAGCGTCGCCAGGAACTGGGTCTTTGCCGCGCTGGCCGCTTCGGCCATCTGCCGCTGCTGGTCGGCCAGTTGTACCTGATGGCGCTGCGCCAGTCGCCGGCGCCAGCCTTGCAGCAGCGCACCGGCCAGTGCGGCGACTACCAGCACGTAAAACAGCCACGCCCACCAGCGCGCCCACGGCGGCGCCTGCACGTGCACCGACAAGGGCGGCGCCTTGCCCCATTGACCGTCCGCACCATGACCATGCACCTGCAAGGTGTAGCTGCCGGCACCCAGCCCCACGAATTCGCGCTGACCGAGGCTGCCTGCACCGACCCAGCCACTGTCGAAGCCGAGCATGTGGTAGTAGTAGCGATTGGCGGCCGGATCCACATAGGAAGCCACGCGCGCCTCCACCCGCAGGTCGCTGTCGCGCCAGCCCAGTTGTACCGGCTTGTCCAGTGGCAACTTGATGACCTTGCCTTCCCGTCGCACGGTGATACGGGTGATCGACACCAGCGGCGGCGGTCCCAGCTGCTCGAGTCGGGCCAGTTGATCTGGCTGGAATGCCATCACGCCACCGCTGCTGGCAGCCAGCATCGTGCCGTCCGCAGTCATCACGGCGGAGCCGTTGCTGAACTCCGCATCCGACAAGCCCTGCGCCGTGCCGAACTGGGTGAAGCGCTGCAGTTTGGGATCGAAGCGGCGCAAGCCGGGACTGCTGAACAACCACAGATGATGGTGGTGATCCACGAGCATCGTACGCAGGTCGGCAATCAGCCCCATGCTGCTGATGTCGACACTCTGCTCGCGCGTCGCGCGGCCGTTGGCATAGCGGTAATGCTCCAGCGCCTGCTCGGTGGCAATCCAGAACCCGTCGGGACCGAACGCGAACGTGTATATCTCCTGCCGCGGCACGCCCGGCACGAAAGCCAGCTTCCCGTCGGGCCCGTCGTTGCGCATCAGGCCGGCCATGCTGGCGTACCAGATCGCTCCGTCGTGCGCGCGGAGCTGGTCATGGAAGCGGGTGCCATCGGGCGCATCCGGCGGCAACAGCGATGTCGATGCCAGGCTGTCGGGGTCGATCACGCGCGGTCCATCCCCCCACGCACTGACATAGATGCGCCCGTCCGCGCCGGCAACGAGCGCCACCGGTCGCTTCACGTGCGTCCGGCTGGCATCCAGGCTGAGCAGCTTGCCATGGTCGTAGCGATAGATCCGGCCCGGGCCGGTCATCCACAGTCGACCGCGCGCATCCTCGGCCATGGAGGTGAGGTTGCCATGCAGTCCATGCAGGACATGGGTGACCCGTCCGGTCGCCGTGTCGAGCTTGTCGACCCAGCCGTTGTATCCACCCACCCAAAGCTGACCGTCCCGGGCAGGCAGGACCGACAACGCCGCCGTGTTGGACAGGCTACCCGGCTGGTCCGGCACATGGGTGAACCGCGCAAAGCCATTCCAGCTCGGTGGCAGATAGGCAATGCTGGACTGGTCGAAAGTGAACCAGAGTCCGCCTTCGCGGTCTCGGAATACCTGCCACAGTCGATCGCTGGGCAGCCCGCCGGGCAGCAGCGGCTCACCCACGATGTGTTGCAGCGTGCCGTGGCCGGTGCCCAGCCAGACACCATCCAGGCTGCCCATCCACAAGCGCCCTTGGTTGTCGCGCACGCTGCCGAGGATGCGCGTGTCGGCCAGTTGCTGGTTGGCCAACGGTCTTGCCACCCCGTCGGCCCCCACGATCAGCAGTCCGCCATTCACCGCCACGCGCACTTCGTCGGCACTGCCCTCAATGCGCCACACCGCGCCGCTGTCGCCATGAAACGACGGATCGATCGGCACGCGCCGCACCGTGCCATCGGGCGAGCGCACGTATAGCCCGCCTTCGGTGCCGATCCAGAGGCGACCGTCGCGCCCGGCCAGCAGGGCACGAGTCGGACCGAAGGACTTCGCAGATTTCGCGCCGAGATCCAGCGGAAGCGCATCGAAACCGCTGCCATCGGCACGCATGCGGTCCAGGCCGCCCTGGGTGGCCACCCAGAATCTGTCCATCCGGGGTCTGCGTGATGCTCCACACCTCGTTGTTGCTGAGACTGTGTGGATCCTTCGGATCGTGCTCCCAGTGCCGGAACTGACCGCTGACCTGGTCGTAGACCATCAAGCCGTCAGAGACACCGCCTGCCCAGAGGCGATTGTCACGATCAACGAACAGCGTGTAGATCTGGTTGCTCGGCAAGGACGCCGGATCGCCCGGGACATGCCGGAACAACTTGAATTCAATGCCATCAAAACGCAGCAGGCCACCATCGGTGCCGAACCACATCAGGCCACGCCGATCCTGCGCCACCGCGTAAATCGAGCCGCTGGGCACGCCATCAGCCACACCGTAGCGCCGAAATTGCGGCGTGGCAGGAATGCCCGCCTGGCCCGGCAGGGTTGCTGCAACCGGCTCGGCCGCACTTGCCGTCGCGACGCTCGACGCCGGCGCAGCAATCGCCAGAACTGCATTCAGCACGAACGTGGCAAGCAAGCGATGTTCCCCTTGAAATGTTGAAGAAACGCGATCCCGCCTTTCTTCAACGCGCCGAGCACTTCCCCCTCCGCGTCCGTCCATGCCAGCTCGGGCACGGGTCGCGCCCATGCGGTAGCGGGTCATCCGCGGCACCCGCTAGACCGGAATCCCCTGATTCCTGCCAACCCCCGCATGATGCCAAATTGCACCCGCCGCAGCGAGCGTCGCCTCGATGCAAGACGTGATGGCGCACGCATCCTCGACACTGCATTCATGGATGACGGACAAGATCACCGCCCCTCATCAACGCGATCCCGCCTCCCGCAACGGCTTCACCGGGCCGCCTCTGCCACCGCAACAGGCCAAATCCGCAGGCTCCGTTCGACCCGTTTCACCACCGGCTAGAATGCAGCCATGTCCCGACGCCTGCGATTACTGTTCGCCGCACTGGCGATGGCCGCGCTGCTGTGGTTGTTGTTCGCCGCCGCGGAGCGGTTCCTCGCCCTGACTCAGCGATTCCTGGCCCTGCCCGTTGCCTTGCAGTGGACGTTCGGTCTGGTACTGGCGGTCTTCGCCGCCGCCGGCCTCAGCGTGCTGTGGTGGCTGCTGCGACCGCGGCGCAAACGACGACCTTTGCCCGCGCCGGACCGGAGCAACCTGGAGCAACGCATCGGCCAATTGCGCGAGCACGGCGCAGACACCGGCGCGCTTGCCGCCGAGCTGGGCGAACTCGACCGGCGCCGGCTCGACGCACGCATCCATGTCGCGGTCTTTGGCGAAATCTCCACCGGCAAGTCGAGCCTGATCCGCGCCATGGTGCCGCAGGCGCAGCTCGCCAGTGATGCGCGCGGCGGCACCACCCGCGCAGTCGGCCATTACGACAGCACCCTGCCCGACGGTCGCAGCATGGTGCTCGCCGACGTGCCCGGCAGCCGCGAAAGCGGCGGCGAAGCGCGCGAAACCGCCGCACGCGAAGAATCCCTGCGCGCCCATGCCGTGGTCTACCTGTGCGCCGGCGACCTCACCCGCAGCCAGGTCGACGAACTGCGCTGGCTCGCCGATTTCGGCAAGCCGCTGCTGCTGGTATTGAACAAGGCCGACCAGTGGAGCGACAGCGAACGCGACCAGTTGCTGGCCAAGCTGCGCAAGCAGGCACGCGGCATCGCCAGCGCAGTCATCGCGATCAGCGCCGGCGGCAGCGAGCGCTACCAGCGCCAGCTCGCCGACGGCAGCACGGAATCCGTCGAACGCCAGCGCCAACCTGACATCGCTCCCCTGCTGCAGGCGCTGTCCAGACTCACCGCCCCCGGCGCCGAAGGGCTGGAAGATCTGCGCGAAAACGCCGTACTCGCCGCCCTGCACCAGCGTACCGGCACGCTGGAAGCGCAGACTCGTGCCGAGGAAGCCGAACGCATCGTGCGCAAATACGCCCGCCGCGCCATCGTCGGCGCCATGGCCGCGGTGGCACCCGGCAGCGACCTGGTGATCCAGGGCGTGCTCGCCACCGGCCTCACCCGCGCTCTGGCCGAGTTGTATGGCATCAAGGTCAGCGAGGTGCAGATAGAAGACTTCGTGCGTCAGGCCAAGCTCACCCTGCGCAGCGGCAGCTCGATCGTCCTGGCGGTGGCGGGCAATGCGATGAAGGCATTCCCCGGCTTGGGCACGCTCGGCGGCGGCGTGCTGCACGCGTTCGCCTATGCGTTGATCTTCGATTCCATGGGGCGAGCGCTGGCAGCGTCACTGGCCGAGCGACATACGCTGGATCAGGATGACGCCGGAGCGCGGCTGAAGGAGCTGCTGGCCGACGCCGGGAGCGGGCGAATGCGCCGGTTGGCGACGCTCACGATGGAGGCGGTGCGGGAGCGCGAGTCGGGCGAGTGACTCTGTGGCGACTGGAGCGAACGGTCATGCACCGTGCCTGGCTGCCCTACCACGGAATCGGCCCGTCCTCGTCGGAGAAGGTGCCCGTCGGGCCGTCCTGGCCGAGGAGCGCCAGCCGAACAGGCTCGCGGGCCGCCTCCTCGACCGTACGCCTGCCTTCGAAGTTGTTCATGGCAGTCACCGTGAAGCCCGGCGCCGCCGCGTTCACCTTGATACCTGACGACTCGAGGTCCAACGCGAACGCGACAGTCACCGCGTTAAGAGCAGCTTTCGACGCGGCGTAGGTGACGCCAAACATCTGTCGCCTGCGTGATTCACTTGGGTCCGAAGCCAGGGTCAGCGATGCCCTGCCGCTCGACACGTTGACGATGCGTCCGGCAGGCGCTTCGAGCAGCAGCGGCAGCATCGCTTGGGTTACCGCGATTACGCCAAATACGTTGGTTTCGAACACGGCACGTACTTCATCGAGCGAAGCCACGCTTGCGCGGCCCGACTGAACGATTTCCGCAAGCGGTCGCTCCCTCGCCCCTGCATGAGCGATACCGGCATTGTTTACCAGTACGTCCAGGCGTCCAAGTTCAGAGCGAATGCGATCGGCAGCACCTTCTATCGACGCCCGATCGGTTACATCGAGCTGAATTGCACGTCCATCACCGTCAATACCCTTGGCCGCCTGCTCGCCACTCTCAAGGCTGCGTGAGCCAACGAGTACGGTAAAACCTTGCTCTGCAAGGCTCTTCGCGATCTGCAGACCAATTCCCTGATTGGCTCCGGTGACCAAGGCGACGCGGCTATCTTGCATGATTGTCCTCTGTATTCATGGCGACTCGGCTTGCGCCGAGGACTCCCACCGTGACGTGCAACGCATGACTTGAAGGATGGCAGTACACCGTTCGCCTGGACGAACAGCTAGACCTCACCGTGCGGCGTGTGAGGCAAGGCGGCAACGTTGCTGGACGAGGAATCCTTGACGTCCGTGGTGGATGCCGGGCGGAGAAAGCCGGGCGCGACCGTCCAGCGTTGACCATCGTCGGCAAGCACCGAGACCGACTTCTTGTTGTAGCGGATGATGACGCCACCCACCGGTCCACGCATGTCAGGCTCGAAAGTGACGCGATCACCAATGCTGAAGCGAAGCATCGTTGCGTGAGCTCGAGCTTGCTGCATGAAACGCAGTCTCTCGACCACCCGGTGATTGAGGTCTATGAGTTCGGCTTCGGTCAGTTTGTCGATGTCGATGGTCATGAAGTTTGACACTGGAATTGATCGGCGGCGCAGGCTTCCGCCTTCAACGGAATACTATGCACCACCAAGCTGGGAATTGATGGTGAGCTTGGAAAAGTGCTGCGTGGCCGGATCATACATCGCACCCCACGCCGTGCTCCCGCCATCACAAACCACGATCGCCTTGGTCCGCCATGACAGTTCGTCCGGATCAATGAAGCCGGGCAAGGAAAAGGCGTTGATGTAGACAAGCTTCCTGCCACCCGCAACCACGCCACCGTACTGACGGAAATACTTGTGTGGCTCGACGATCGTCTTGCCCGATGGGGAACGGAGCGCGGACACGCCATCAATATTGCGATCGATGTCACGAGCCACGCGAGCCGGTACGACCCACAGGCTTGTCACGTTCTCGGGGTCCGACCGGGAACATTGCTTCAAGAGCACCTGAACCTGCTCCGCGGGCAGAACGACCGAGGTGGAAGCCCCACCAATGCAACCAGAGCAAGCTGCAAGCAGAAGTAACGTTGTCATTTTGAAAGGCATGGCGTCACCAGCTCAATGAGGGAGAACGGTCGCCGCTCAACGCCGCGCCCACGCCACGATGATCCGATGGATCGCCTCCAACCCGTCAAACAATGCCGCCGGCCCCGGCTGCAAAATGATCGGTGACTTGATCTCGAACAGCTGCCCGTCACGTACCGCCGGGATCTTGTTCCAACCCGGTCGCGCGGCCACCTTTTCCGGACGAAAGCGTTTGCCGCACCAGGAACCGAGGATGATGTCGGGGGCACGACGCACGACCTCGTCGCCGTTGGCGAGGATGCGCTGTTTGGCCAGTGGCTCGCGCGCAAGTTCGGGGAAGCAGTCGTCGCCGCCGGCGATGCCGATGAGTTCGGCTACCCAGCGGATACCGGTGATGATCGGGTCATCCCATTCTTCGAAATACACTCTTGGACGCCGATCCAGTTGCGCCGCGGCGGCACGGATGTCCGCGATGTGCTGTTCGGCCCGCTGCGCGTAGGCTTCGGCTTTTTCATGTGCGCCGACCATCGCACCGAGGCGACGGATGTAGGCGATGATGCCGTCCACGC
This sequence comes from Rhodanobacter sp. G2-10, assembly GCF_055809185.1. Lineage (NCBI taxonomy): Bacteria > Pseudomonadati > Pseudomonadota > Gammaproteobacteria > Lysobacterales > Rhodanobacteraceae > Rhodanobacter > Rhodanobacter sp. G2-10. Next base: position 2,718,968 of record NZ_CM147900.1, read on the forward strand.
TGCGATGGTTGCTGATCCACACTTCCACGCCGCATTTGATCAGCTCGCGCGCGATCTCGGCCTGGATGTCGGAGAAGCCGATCGCCAGGTCGGGCTCGAGCTTCATGATCTCGCCGATCTTCGCGCTGGTGAATGCGGAAACCTTGCGCTTTTCCTTGCGCGCCCGCGCCGGACGCACGGTGAAGCCGGAGATGCCGACGATGCGGTGCTCCTCGCCCAGCGCGTAGAGCACTTCGGTAGGCTCTTCGGTGAGACAGACGATGCGCTGCGGGAAGGGGTCGCTCATGATTTGTCGGCCCACACGCTCAATGTCCCAGCACGGTCACGCTGACCTTGCGCTGGTGCGGATGCAGGCGATGCTCCCACAGGTAAATGCCTTGCCAGGTGCCGAGCAACAGCTTGCCGTCATGCACCGGCACGTTGAGGCTGACCCCTGTGAGGATCGAGCGGACGTGCGCCGGCATGTCGTCAGGGCCTTCCGCATCGTGGCGGAAGATCGGGTCGCCATCGGGCACGATGCGGGCAAACCAGCGCTCCAGATCGTCGCGCACGGTGGGGTCGGCATTCTCGCCGAGCAGCAGCGAGCAACTGGTATGCGCGGTGAAGATGTTGGCCAGGCCGCTACCCACCTGGCTCTGCGCCACCAGGGCTGCGACGTCGCGGGTGATTTCACGGAATCCGCGACCGCCGGTGTTCAGCGTGAAACCGGTCTGCGCGACATGCATCGAAGGCAATGCGCCGCTCATGGATACAGCAGTCGGCTGGTCCAGGTCTGGCCGTGGCGACTCCAGCGCACGCGTTCATGTAGCCGGAACTCGGCGCCGTACCAGAACTCCAGCATGTCCGGCTCGACCAGGAAGCCGCCCCAGTGCGGAGGCCGCGCCACTTCGCGCCCTTCGAACTCCTTTTCATAGCGCGCCACGCGCTGCTCGAAGGTGTCCCGGTCGGGCAGGGTTTGCGATTGCAGCGAAGCCCACGCACCAATCTGGCTGCCGCGATTGCGACTGGCAAAATAGGCGTCGGACTCCTCCTCCTGCAATTTGCGCGCGACACCTTCCACGCGCACCTGCACGCCCTCGCGCAGCAGCTTCCAGTGAAAGCACAGCGCCACCTGCGGGTGCGCTTCCAGTTGGCTGCCCTTGTCGCTCTCGTAATTGGTATGGAAACGGAAGCCGCGTTCATCGGCCCCCTTGAGCAATACGATGCGCGACGAGACCCGGCCACTGGCATCAACCGTGGCCAGATTCATCGCCGTCGGTTCGCGGTCGCCACTGGCCTTGGCCTCATCCAGCAGGTGCAGAAAAGTATCCAGGATTTCGGGTTTGAGCATGATGTGTGAAACTTCCCTTTTGCAATGTGGCCTGTTCGCGCCATCATGGAGCGATTGAACCTGACCGATGATAGTGCAATGACCTCTACAGCCCGTACCACTTCAACGCCGCTGACGGCGCGATTGTTTCGCATGCCTTGTGAAGAGAGCTGCAAGACCGATCGCGGCCCGGACCAGCACCAGCGCGGGCTGCCGGTGGCCGTCGTTCCCCCCGGAACCCGGAATCGCGATCGATGATGACGCCCGGCGAGCGGCAGAACGAAGCACTGGCCGGACATCTGCTCGACCAGTACGCCGGGCGCATCGCCCGCTCCCGACGCCCGTACATCCTGGGCCTCTCGGGTCTGCAGGGGAGCGGCAAGAGCACCTTGGCACGGGTCATGAAAGCCCAGGCCAGGGCCCGCAGCTGGGCCACCGAGGTGCTTTCGCTGGACGATTTCTACTACGCCCGCAGCGAGCGCGAGGCGCTGGCGCGTGACGTGCACCCCCTGCTGCGCACCCGTGGCGTGCCCGGTACGCACGAGATCGAGTTGCTGTTGTCCGTGCTGGCCGCCATGCCCCAGGCATCGGACCGGCTGGCGGTGACCCACCCGCGCTTCAACAAGGGGCGCGACACCCGCCTGCCACCGTCACGCTGGCCGCGTATTTCCAAACGACCGAAGCTGGTGATCGTCGAGGGCTGGGCGCTGGGCATCCGGCCGCAGCTGCTGTCGTCACTGACCAAGCCGATCAACCTGCTCGAACGCGAAGAGGACCCGGATGCCGAGTGGCGGCGGTGGGTCAACAAGCAGCTACGCAGTTACCAGCCGCTCTGGCGCAAATTCGACGCCTTGATCGTGCTGCAAGCTCCCAGCTGGGAAATCGTGCGCCGCTGGCGTGGCGAGCAGGAAGAGGAACTGGTGGCACGGCACGCACCCCTGGCGATGGACGCAGCCACGATGAACCGGTTCCTGATGCACTTCGAACGGCTCAGCCGCCACGCCCTGGCCACCCTGCCCGCGCTGGCGGACACGGTGGTGGAGTATGACGATGAGCGGCATGTGACGGGGCTGACGCACGGGTGAGGCTGGGGTGTTTCGGTGTTCGGTGTTCGGTGTTCGGTGTTCGGTGTTCGGTGTTCGGTGTTCGGTGTTCGGTGTTCAGCGGCGCCTAACTGATAACTGATAACTGAAAACCGAACACCCAGCTCCCCCTCAATCCACCACGAAATTAACCTTCATATTGACCCGCCACTCGGTGACGCTGCCGTCGTCGGCAGTAACTACCTTGATCTCGTTGATCCAGGCACCCTTGATCTTCTTCACCGATTCAGCGGCTTTGTGCAGGCCGTGCTGTACGGCGTCCTCGATGCCTTTTTTCGATGACGCATTGAGCTCGATGACTTTGGCTACTGACATGATGTGAATCTCCTGTCTTGGCATGCGAAACGGCACGCGGCGCTCCCTGTCCCGAAGCCCCAGTCTGCCCCGCGCCCGTGTCGCAGGACAAGCCGCAGTGCGTCATCCATTCACACAGGCTGCACCTGCACCGCGGTGCCATAAGCCAACACTTCCGTCACTCCCTGGGCCACGTCGTTGGCGTCGTAGCGCATCGCCACCACGCCGTTGGCGCCCATCGCGGCGGCGTGCTGCAGCATCAGCTCGAAGGCCTCCTCGCGCGCCTTCTCGCACAGTTGCGTGTAGATCGAGATGTTGCCGCCGACGATGGTCTGCAGGGCGGCACCGATGTTGCCGACCACGCTGCGCGAGCGCACGGTGATGCCGCGCACGATGCCGAACGAACGCACGATGTGGCAGCCGGGGATGTCGTTGCCGGTGCTGACCTGGTGATGCGGAATGCGTGTTGCCATGATGTTCTCCTTCGTGGATGGATCTCGTAGTTCCGAGGTTCAGCCGTTGATCAATGCCGCGTAGCCATCGCGCGAGTCCGGCCAGCGCGGCACGAAACCGCTGGCCAGCAGTCGTGCGTTGCTGAGCCGCTTGCTGCCGATGCCGGCCGGCGGCGGTCCGTCGGGCGGCGGCGGCGCGCCGACCAGGCGCGCCAGGTGGTCATACAACACGTCCAGTGGCAGCGGCGTGCTGTCCACGCCGAGGTAACAGGATTGTGGCTCGGTCAGGTGCAGCAGGTGCGCGATGGCCGCCGCGGCGTCATCGACATGGATGCGATTGGACCAATGCGGTGTTTCGCGCGGCGCCCGGGCGGTTCCCGCACGCAGACGATCGAGCAGATGCAGGCGGCCGGGCCCGTACAAGCCGGCCAGTCGCAACACGACCGAGCGCACCGGCCGCGTTGCCAGGCATTGTTCGGCCTCCATCAGCACCGTGCCATTGAACCCCGGCGGCGCTACCGCCGTGTCCTCATCCACCCAGCCGCCGGCGTGGTCGCCATAGACCGCGCTTGAGGAGACGAACAACACCCGGCGCAGCGTGGTCTCGCCCAACACGTCGAGCAGGTTCTGCAAGCCGTCAACGAAGGTGGCGCGATAGGCCGCGGCGTCGCGCCGATCGGGTGTCGGGAGGTACACCAGCTGGGTAATTCCAGCAGGCAAGTGGCGCAACGTTTGCGGCTGGGTCAAGTCACCACGCAGCCACGCGATGCCATCTTCGCCACGCGCAGGCGGCTGCCGACGCAAGGCGCACACCTCGGCGCCCTGCCGACGCAGCCGCTGCGCCACGCGCGCACCCAGATCGCCACACCCGGCCAGCAGTACCTTTTCGCTCACTGCAGCTCCTTCGGAGTTCGCTCATTCACGCCTGCTAGCATTCAGCCATGAACCCATCGTGCAATTTGTTCATCATCGGCCCGACCGGCGCCGGCAAGACCTCGATCGGGCGACGGCTCGCCGACCATTATGGACTGTCGCTGCTCGATCTCGACCAGGAGGTCGAGAAGCACTGCGGCGTGGACGCCAACACGGTATTCGAGATCGAGGGCGAAGCCGGCTTCCGCCTGCGCGAAAGTGCGCTGCTGGATACGTTGAGCCAGCGCAACGGGGTGCTGCTGGCCACCGGCGCGGGCGCGGTGCTGAGTGAAACCAACCGCCAGTGGCTGCGTCAGCGCGGCTACGTGGTGTGGCTGCAGGCCAGCGTCGAGCAACAGCTGGAACGGCTGGAACGCGACAAGGCGCGCCCCCTGCTTGCCGTGCCCGATCGCCGCGGGCGACTGGAGGCGATGGCTGCCGCCCGCGACCCCATCTACCTCGAACTTGCCGACCTCGCCGTACCCGGCCACCATGGGAGTGTGATTGCTGCCGGCGAACGCTGCATCACCCTGCTCGACCAACACTGGCAACGCGCCCCCATTCCACCGTCATCCCACCCCGCATGAACAAGCCCACCTTGCATAGTCTCAATGTCGCACTCGGCCTGCGCAGCTATCCGGTGTGGATCGGCTCCGGCCTGCTGGGCGACCCATCGCGCTGGCGTCCGCTGCTGCGCGGCCGGCATGCGCTGGTGGTCAGCAACACCACCGTGGCACCGCTTTACCTGCCACGGATCGAGGCCGGACTGGAAGGCTTGCACTGGTCGTCATTCCTGCTCGAAGACGGCGAAGCACACAAGAGCTTTGCCAATGTCGGCCGCGCACTCGACGCGCTGGGCCAGCTTGGCGCCACCCGCGATGCCTGCGTGATCGCCCTGGGTGGCGGCGTGGTGGGCGATCTGGCCGGTTTCAGCGCAGCGTGCTGGATGCGCGGCATTGATTTCATCCAGATGCCGACCACCTTGCTGGCCATGGTCGACTCCTCGGTCGGCGGCAAGACCGGCGTCAACCTGCCCGTGGGCAAGAATCTCGCGGGAGCATTCCACCAGCCGCGTGCGGTCATCGCCGACATCGACACCCTGGCCACCCTGCCCGAGCGCGAGTACCGCGCCGGACTGGCCGAGGTGGTCAAGGGCGCGGCAATCGGCGACGAAGCGTTCTTCGCCTGGCTGGAACAAAATGCGGACGCGCTCGCCGCGCGCGATATCGCTGCCGTGCTCGAAGCGATCGCGCGCAAGGTGCAATACAAGGCCGGCGTGGTGGCCCGCGACGAAACCGAACAGGGCGAACGCGCCCTGCTCAATTTCGGCCACACTTTCGGCCACGCGCTGGAAACGGCAGGCCACTACACTACCCTCCTGCACGGCGAAGCCGTGTCGATCGGCATGCTGCTGGCCGCGCAGTTGTCCGAGCGCCTGGGCATGAGCGAACCCGCCGACACCGGCCGATTGGCTCAACTGCTGCACAAACTGGGGCTGCCGCTGGCCATCCCGACCAACATGGATGCGCAGAAGCTGCTGGAGCTGATGCGGCTGGACAAGAAGAACACCGCCGGCCAGTTGCGGCTCATCCTGTGGCGCGGCATTGGTCGCGCCGAAATCGTGAGTGACGTGGCGGAAGCCGATGTGCTGGCCACGCTGGATGCAGCCATTTCCCCGGTGCAGTCAGTGGGCTGACCCTTGCGCGCGACTCCGCCAGCCAAGGCGTCGGCGGACACGCTCGTGCGCGCCGCATCCCACGCGGCCTGGAATTCGCTGACAGGACGTATCCCATCAGTCACGTTTCCGATACCGGGCGCTGCACTAAAATGATGGGCACCTTTTCGCCTGGACACGCCCATGCAACGACTTCGCTGGATACTCGCCGCCGCCGTCCTGTGCAGCACCACCGGTTTCGCTGCCACGCCGACAGCCGCCGGCATCGGCATTGACCTCAAGGGAATCGACCACGGGGTGAAGCCCGGCGACAACTTCTTTCGCTACGCCAATGGCGACTGGCTGAAGACCGCCACGATCCCGGCCGATCGCTCCAGCATCGGCACCTTCTTCACCGTGTTCAAGCAGGCCGAGCAGCAGACCGCCGAGCTGATCAAGGGCGCCGCCGAGGGAAACCCGCCGGCCGGCAGCAACCAGCGCAAGATCGCCGACTTTTACGCGGCCTACATGAACACTGACGCGATCGAGAAGCATGGCCTCGCGCCGCTCAAGCCACAGCTGGACGCCATCGACGCGATCGCCTCGCGGCAGGATCTTGCCCGCGTGCTGGGCAGCCGCCTGCGTCAGGATGTGGATCCGATCAACGCCACCGATTTCCATACCGTCAACCTGTTCGGGTTGTTCGTGGCGCAAGGCCTGACCGACCCATCGCACAACATCGCCTACCTGTTGCAGGGCGGCCTGAGCATGCCCAGTCGTGATTACTACCTGTCCGGCGACAAAGCCATGGCCAGCGCGCGAGACAAGTACAAGACGTACATTGCCGCGCTGCTCAAGCAGGCCGGCACCGCGGATGCCGACGCCGTGGCAAGCCAGGTTTTCGACCTGGAAACGAAGATCGCGCAGGCGCAGGAAAGCCTGGTCGACAGCCAGGACCCGCACAAGGCCAACAACCTGTGGAGCGTGGCGGACTTCTCCAGCAAAGCCCCTGGCCTGGACTGGAACACCTACTTCAAGGCAGCCGGCCTGGATCAGCAGCCGGTGATCGATGCGTGGCAACCGCATGCCGTCACCGGCTTGTCGAAACTGGTCGCGGACCAGCCTCTGGCTGCGTGGAAGGCGCTGCTGCGCTTCCATACGCTGGATCACTACGCAGCCTTGCTGCCCAAGGCCTATGCTGACCTGTCGTTCGAGTTCCACGGCCATGTGCTGCAAGGTGTGCCGCAGCAACAGGCACGTTGGAAGCGCGCCGTGGCCGCCACCAGCACCGCGCTGGGCGATGCGGTGGGGCAGATTTACGTGGAGCATTATTTCCCGGCCTCGTCCAAGCGCCAGGTGGAAGATCTGGTGAGCAATCTCGTCGCGGCGTTCCGCTCGCGCGTCGATTCACTGGACTGGATGACCCCCGCCACGCGCGCCAAGACCCGCGAGAAAATCGACACCCTGCAGGTGAGTGTGGGCTATCCCGAGCACTGGCGCAGTTACGAAGGCTTGTCGATCAGCCCCGACAACCCGCTGGCCAATGCCATCGCGGTGGAAAAATTCGACACCGCGTTCAAGCAGGCCAAGCTCGGCAAACCGGTCGACCGCAGCGAATGGTGGATGACGCCTCAGACCGTCAATGCGCTGAACCTTCCGCTGGAGAACGCGCTCAATTTCCCGGCGGCGATCCTGCAACCGCCATTCTTCGAGCCGAACGCCGACCCCGCGCACAACTACGGCGCGATCGGCGCGGTGATCGGCCACGAGATCAGCCACAGCTTCGACAACCTCGGTTCGCAATTCGATGCCAGCGGGCGCATGCATACCTGGTGGACAGCGGCCGACACCGCCCACTTCAAGGCCGCCACGGACAAGCTGGTGAAACAGTTTGACCAGTACGAAGCCCTGCCCGGCCTGCACGTCAACGGCGAACAGACCCTGGGCGAGAACATTGCCGACGTTTCCGGCCTGACCGCCGCTTACATCGCCTACCACAAGTCGCTCGGCGGCAAGCCCGCGCCCGTGATCGACGGCCTCACCGGCGACCAGCGTTTCTTCCTCGCCTTCGCCCAGACCTGGCGCAGCAAGATGCGCGACGCTGCGTTGCGCCAGCGCGTCAATACCGACGTGCACGCACCGCCGCAGTTCCGCGCCGAAACCGTGCGCAATCTCGATCAGTGGTATCCCGCGTTCAAGGTGAAGCCGGGTGAAAAGATGTATCTGGCACCGAAGGACCGGGTCAAGATCTGGTAACCGGGGTTCCGCACCCGAAGCGCGAAAAGGCCGTGATCCCGGAAGAGATCACGGCCTTTTTGTATCTGCCAATCCATCCGTGGGCGATTTGCCTCGTCGACAATGGTCCAGGACAGATGGCGCAGTCGCAGCCGCACCCACGTCGAACCCGGTTACTGGACGCTGATCGAACCCTTCATCAGGGCAGCGTGGCCCGGGAAGCTGCAGAAGAACTCGTACGGGCCGTCACCCTGGATCTTGCTCACCGCGAAGCTGACCGACGTGGTTTCGCCGCCACCGATCAGGCTGGTGTGGGCAATGACGCGCGGATCATCCGGCTTGACGTAACCGTTGGGTGCACCCGCCGCCATGCCATCGGCATCCACCGCCTTCAAGTCCGAAGCCTTGGTGATCACGACATCGTGACCCATCGCCGTGACCGGCAATTTGCCGGTGTGTTTGAGGGTGATCTTGAAGTCCGTGCACGACGCGGGAACGACGATGGACGAGACATTGAACTGCATCGCATCGTTGCCTTCGATCTCCGTGGCGCAATCGGTCACCACTGCCGTCGGCTTGCCGTTCGTCGCTGCAGCGGCCGCGGGGGCAGCGGGAGCCGCAGCGGCGGTCGAGGCCGCCGGAGCAGGTGTTTGCATCGGCATGGACGCCGTGGCCGACGGCGCAGCGCCTGGCCCGGCAGGCGCTGATGAATTGTCGCTGCACGCGGCCAGTGCCAGCGCACAGGCAAGGGCCAGGACCGTCATCTTGCTGTTCATCATGGTCTCTCCTCAAATGACAAAGTGCCATTGTCGGCCAGTCCCGCTCTTCGCGACGTGAAGATTGCAGCACGATCCACCCCGGGCGCGGCACCAGGCGAACCCCGAAGCCGGCCGGAAACGACTGAAATCAAAGGCCGCATCATGACGGCCGACGCTCCTTCCCGCCTGTCTTGCCACACGCGTTGTATTCAGATCACCACCGTTGTATAACATACGTTATAACGTGCTTCGGAGCAGCCATGAAACTGAAGATCACCACCATCGGCAACTCGGCCGGCGTCATTCTGCCGCGCGATCTGTTGGCCCGCCTGCGTCTGGAAAAAGGCGACGAACTGTTCGCACTGGAGACGCCCGACGGCATCCGCCTCACCACCTACGACCCTACCCTGGCCAAACAGATGGAAGTGGCCGAGGAAGTCATGCGCAAGCGGCGCACCTTGCTGCACAAGCTGGCGCAGTAGGTTGCGGCCATGATCATCTGGATCGAAAGGCCGCTCGTCATCGCCATCCACGAACGCCAGCTGGCTGAACACGGCGGCGGCAGCGGCGTGCGCGACGAGAACCTGCTGGATTCCGCACTCGCACGCCCGCAGCAACTTCATGCCGACGGCGATCCACCGCCTGATCTCGCCGATCTTGCAGCCAGCCTCGCCTTCGGCCTGGCGCGCAACCACCCGTTCGTTGATGGCAACAAGCGCACGGCGACCGTCGCCTGCGAAACTTTCGTGATGCTCAATGACGGCACCCTCAACGCCGACGACCTCGAACTGTATCTCCAGTATCTCGCCCTCGCCGAAGGCATCCTGTCCGAAGCCGACTTCGCCGGCTGGCTACGCGAGCGCATCAGCCTCGATGGCCCAAAGCGCATCAACGAGCCGCGTGCGCGCCATGCGCGCGACAGCTGAAAACACGCGCCGCCGAATATTGCGGACACATCCGCGCACTGGCGTGCGACAAAGCAGGACCGACACAAGGCGCGCTGGCGGCGAGTATTCGACGCTGTGTTTCCTATCGAGGTGTTTTTGCCAAGACGGTAAGGGAGCATGCGCCCGCTTTCGGACAGAATCAGGCCTCCGGTCGATTTGAGAGGGCAATCTGCAAAAGCGCCGACGAAGGACTTGATCGTCATGATGGTTCTCCGGACAGATCGGCGCAGGTCTACCGAACCCTGTCGTGGTCGGAACGCATACCCACGGCGGTGTCACGATCGCCGGCGTGTGTTCGCCAATCCTGCTAAATTTCGTGAATCGTTCTCAAGCGTTCTGATGCACATGCCAGCGGGGACTGATCGGCATCAGTACAAGTTTTCCGGCTTTCGGCTGGATCCCGTTTCGCGGGTGCTGTTTGGCCCGGATGGTGCAGCCCTGCCGCTCACATCGAAGGCCTTGGACGTCTTGGTGTATCTGGTTGAGCGTAGCCCCCGCATGGTCGCCAAGGACGAGCTGCTGACCGCCGTATGGCCCCGCCGGATAGTCGAGCAGAACAATCTCGCCCAGGCCATCTCCGCGCTTCGCAAGGCCTTCTGCCTCGGTGCCGCCGACGAACATTGTTTCATCGTCACGGTGCCGGGCCGCGGCTACCGTTTCGTCGCTCCCACCAGCGCTGCTCCGTTCCCAGAACAGCGGCAGCCTGCAGATGGTGTTGCCTCACCCGGGGCCGCGGACCGTCTTTACCTGGCAGGTCGGGACCTGGTCGCCGCACCCAACTTGTCCCGCTGCGAGCGGGCCATCGACATGTTCAGGCAAGCGCTCGAGATCAATCCGCGCCATGCACGCGCATGGAGCGGGCAGGCGATTGCATGGCGCGAGCTGACGATGACCGCGGACATGGATCCAAAACAGGCCTTCCCACTGGCAAAAGCGGCGGTTCAACACGCGCTCGCGCTCGATCCCGATCTGCCCGAAGCGCACGCCGCCCGTGGATGCAACTTGTGCTGGGCCGACTGGGATTGGCGTGGTGCCGAGCTTGCCTTCAGGCATGCCATCAGCCTGGACCAGCGCGCGGCGGACGGCCATTCAGGGTACGCGCAGCTACTGAACAACATGGGACGATTCGACGAGGCGCTGGCGCATGCGCGCACCGCACGCGAACTGAATCCCCTTGCGCCGTTGATCAACACGCTGGAAGGTGCCTTTCTTGCCATCGCTGGGCGAACGGAGGAAGCCGAAGCGCGTATTGCACAGGCACTCGAAATCGCACCCGGCTTCTGGCTCGGGTCTTTGGTGCGCGCGGGGATGATGATGGAGCGTGGCGCCCCGGCCGCCGCCGTTGCCATTGTCGAACACGCAGCAAAACTCTCCGGGCGCAGCAGCAACGTGGTGGCCGTGCTTGCTTCGACTCTGGTCGCAACCGGCAACCGCGCCGGCGCAGAGATGTTGCGTGAAGAACTGCGCGCGCTTTCGCAGACAACCTATGTTCCGGGCACCAGTCGCGCCGCCATCAGCAACACATTGGGCGACCACGCTGAAGCCCTCGATCTGCTCGAACTCGCCTTCGAGCAGCGCGATGTGCGCATGACCTTCATCATGTTCGATGCGCGTTGGAACAACCTGCGAACGAGACCTCGATTCAAGGCGCTCATGCGGCGCATGCGGTATGCCCCAAGTGCGGCGCGTGGGGCCATGTAGACAGCCCCAGGACACCACATCCAAGGCCAGCAAGACCTTCCCACGCGGAGTCAGGCTCACTTGTCAGCGACAAGCCAGGCTGACCCCGCTGCCGATCCGGATATTCACAGGCGCGTGGAAGTCGCCTCTCCGCACAGATCAACAATAACGCTGCCGTCTGCGGCATAGGTCGTGGCATGCACGGACCCGGAACCCGCACTGGCATCAGCATTGAGTTGGATATCGCGCTGCACGACACCAGTCCCGTAGAACGCACCATTTTCGAAAAAGTCATAGCGCAGGCTCATCGAGTAGGTATGCGTCGGCGGGTTGTACGACCAGCTTCCCAGACCGATCGTGCGCGTAAAGAGACCAGGTATGCCGAACACGTTGGGAACGCCTGCCGGTGGGAAGCGAGCGTTTTCGATGAGCGTGCCGCCGGCCTGGAAGGAAATCGTGTTCAGTACCGGCACGTACGGAAGGAAGGTCCCGCATGGCCTGACTTGGGCGTTTGACTGATATGTGCCGACGATGCGCCCGGCACCCCAGCCCCAGACCACACCATTTTTGTGATCCGCGCCTGGCTGGGCGGCACTGGCGGCCGTCGAGAGTGTGAGGACGGCTACGGCAAGCGCTGTCTTGTTGTTCATGATGAATCTCCTTGCGAATGGAGGATGTGCCCAATCAATGAGTCCCGCCGTCGGGATACGCACCGGCGACGGCTGCACAATCGCTTACTTGCGTCAAGGAATCCTGCTAGATTTCCTGAAACCTTGTGAAATTTTCTGATGCGCACGATTGGGGAAGCCAAGCGGCGTCAATACCGGTTTTCCGGCTTTCGGCTGGATGCCGTGTCGCGGGAGCTGGCAGGCCCGGACCGGGAGGCGATCCCGCTTCCGTCCAAGGCACTGGAAGTTCTGGTGTATCTGATCGAACAGCGGGGCCGCGTGGTCGACAAGAATGAACTGCTGGCTGCCGTATGGACAGGAAGGGTGGTCGAGGAAAACACCCTGACACAGGCTATCTCGACACTGCGCAGGGCCTTCGGTGTCGGCGCGGGGGAGCACAGCTACATTGTCACGGTTCCGGGGCGTGGTTATCGTTTCGTCGCCGAATTGATCCAGGAATCAGCTGGCGAGCGGCACCACCCTGGCGATATCACGGAATCTCCAGCGGCGGCCGAACGCCTCTATCTGGCAGGCCGCGACCTGATTGATGCGCCGAGCATGGCCAGGGCCAAACGCGCGATCGGCGTATTCCGGAAAGTGCTGGACATCGATCCACGTCACGCACGCGCCTGGAGTGGGCAGGCATTTGCCTGGCGCGCGCTGACCATCACTGGCGACATGGACCCGCAACAAGCGTTTCCGCTGGCCAAGGCAGCCGTCCAGCATGCGCTTGCACTTGATCCCGACCTGCCTGAGGCGCACGCAGCGCACGGCTTCAACTTGTTCTGGTGCGATTGGGACTGGCGTGGCGCCGAGCTCGCGTGCAAGCACGCCATCAGCCTCGATCCGCGCGTGCCGGACGGCCACTTCGCGTACGCGCACCTGCTCAACAATCTTGGACGATTCGACGAGGCGCTGATACAGGCCCGCCAAGCGCGTGAGCTGGATCCGCTGTCGCCCCTGGTCAACGCCCTCGAGGGGGGCTTCCTTGCTGCCGCCGGGTACCCGGACAAGGCGCGCTTGCGGATTGCGGAAGCCCTCGAAATCGCACCGGAATTCTGGGTTGCGCTGCTGGCACGCGCGGCGATGGCAAATGCAAGTGGCGACCCGCTTGCGGCGATCGAAATTCTTGAACAAGCTGCGACGCTGTCCGGGCGAAGCAGTCAGGTGCTGGCCGTGCTGGCGCAGGCGTTGATCGGGATCGGCAACCGCGCCGCTGCCGAGCGCTTGCGCGAAGAACTGGAGACGCTGTCCGGTACAACCTATGTACCGTGCTCCAGCCGTGCCGCAATCAGCAACGCCTTGGGGGACCACGATGAAGCGCTTGATCTGCTCGAACTCGCCTGCGACCAACGCGACGTGCGCATGACCTTCCTGAAGGTCGATGCGCGCTGGAACAACCTGCGATCACGGCCGCGATTCGCAGCCTTGATGGAACGCATGGGCTTCGCCGCGGGGACGGCGAGCGGAGTTCTGTGAGAAGCATCACCGCTCGAATCGCGACCGAGCCACGGCATGGAACGTAGAAAGCGGCGGACTTGGCCAGCTCGAACACCGAGTGAATGCAAACCGTGGTTCCCGCACAATCCACGACATGGGAAAGCCTCCGGCAAAACGAACCCACGCCGCCAGCGTTCGCCTCCACCCGTGTCTGTGCTTCTGTTCTTGCTCTCCCTTGGCACATCTGTCGAGTCCGACCACGATGAACCGTGCTCTATCCGGGATCCGTGTGCGGCGGTGCGGTGGGGCAACAGGCCATGTAGCGGGAGTCGACAGGGATTTCGGCTCCTTTCGCACCGACAGGTGGCGCGGCCGCCGCCGGCGGACGAAATCTCTTCGCGTCACATCACAATCGCGAGAATTCCCCATCGAGCGTAGCAAGAGCATCGCGGTCAAGTGACGACCTACAAGCAGCACGCGCGACCTCGGCCGGTCGCATCGGCTCGATCACTGGCCAGTGATCCCCAATCCATCGATGCCCACGATCCCCGCCCCATCAAAACCCGCGAGCGCACTGAACCGCCTGCCGCGCTCTGCATAATCCTTGAACTGGTCAAAGCTGGGCGCCCCCGGCGACAGCAGAATCACCCCGCCTTGCGGTGTGCTTGATTTCGCTTCGGCTACGGCGCTGGCCAGGTCGTCCTGCCTTGTCAGCGGACAGGCGAGGCCACCGGCGCGCAGCGCGTCGGCAATGCGTCCGCCATTGCTGCCCATGCAGACGATCGCGTTCGGTGGGGTCTTGCACACGACGTCGACGAAGGGAGTCCAGTCCAGCCCGCGATCATGTCCGCCGACCAGTACGGTCACTGCGCGGCCATGCAGGCTTTCCAACGCGGCCAGCGTCGCCAGCGGCGTGGTGCTGATCGAATCGTTGATCCAATGCCAGCCGTCACGTTCGCCCAGTGGCTGCAGGCGATGTGGCAGCGGGCGGAAGCTGGCCAGCGCCGGCGCGGCGGCCAGCGCATCCATGCCGATCGCTTCCAGCGCGGCCAGTGCGGCACAGGCGTTCAGTGCATTGTGCAGACCCGGCGCCGCCAGTTGCGCGATGGGGAACACCTGCTGGCCGGCACGACAGATAAAATCTGCGCCGACGTGCCAGCCTTCCGCGCGGCCAAAGGTCAGTCGCTGCGGGTGGCCCTTCGTGTGCTCCAGCAAGACAGGCTGCAACGCGTTCACCAGCAACTGGCGCGAGACATCGGCCAGTTTCAACTTGTCCGCGACGTAACGCTCGCGGGAACCATGCCAGTCCAGGTGTTCCTCGTACAGGCTGGTGACCACGCCCAGATCCAGCGGACCGGCTTCGCCCGTCTGGAAGCTGGAAAGTTCGATCACCCACAAGTCCGCCTGTTGTCCGCGCAGTTCCAGCAGCGGCAAGCCGATATTGCCGGCCAGCGCCGTGCGCACACCCAGCGCCCGTGCCAGATGCGCAGTCAAGGCGCTGGTGGTGCTCTTGCCCTTGGTGCCGGTGACCGCGATCACCCGTGCGTCCGGATTCTCGCCGAACCACAGCGCCGTGCCGGAGGTGAACGTGGTGCCGCCTTCCCGTGCTGCCAGCAACGCCGGCTTGTAGGCGGAAATGCCCGGTGACTTCACCACCACGTCGAACTGGCGCAGGGCGGCGGCGTCCGGTTCGCCTGCCACCAGGTGCAGCGCCGGATCGAAGTCGTGCGCGGCGTCGACTTCGGACACATGGCACAGGAGGGTCAAGAACTGTCTTGGCAGAACCCCGCGCAGCGCCTTGATGACCGCACGCCCTTCGCGGCCAAAACCCCAGACGGCTACGCGCTGGCCCGACAGGTCGGCGAGGCGCATCAGCCGATCGACTCCAACGCGGAGCGCAATCGCTCCGGCACGCGATGTTCCGGCGAGGGTTCCAGCCACGGCTCCAGCGCGAGCTGCAAAGCGTCCAGCTGCGGCAGGATTTCAGTGCGGAAGCGCGCGACCAGCGCGTCTTCCTGCCACTCGGGGCGCTGGCTCAAGGCGTACATTGCCGCGCGCGCCTCGGCACCTTCGCCCACGCACTCGAACGGCTTGTGATCCTGATACTCCAGCAGCGCGTCGAACCCGCCGGCCTGGTTCTCGTCATCCAGCAGGTTGCGGCCGAAGATCGACAGCAGTCGCGGCTTGGGCAGGAACGGGGCCAGTGCCAGGAACACGAAGTGGCACTTGGGGCATTGCCCGCACCAGCGGTCGACCGGCTTGGGACCGAGCAATTTGAAGTTGCGGTTGCAGCTGGAGAACGCGTCGAAGTACGGCGTCAATCTGGCGAAGGCGCGGGTGATCGCCAGCTCCGAGTACGGCCGCAGCAGCGAGCAATAGTCCAGATCTCTGGCGACGTGCGTGTGGAGCCAGTCACCGAGCAGCTTCTCGAACGCGAAACCCTTGCTCCACTGGTGGTTCACCTGCTGGCCTTCGTATTCCAGCGTGGCCGCCGACGCGGAGCGTTCGTTGGCGAACGTGATCGAATCGTAGCCGTACAGGATCGCCGCCAAGGCGAGGATCGCCGAGTTCACGGCGGTGACGGGAATGTGGCCGTTCCACGCCCCTTGCCGGTTCAGCTCGAACAGGCCCGGCGCGAGTTCACGCTGGATGTTCAGTGTGGGCAGGCCGGTGCGTTCGGCGCAAGCGGCGATCAGCCCGGAATTGCCGACCCATACCGCCGTCGCCTCGCCGCCGATGGCCTTGATCGCTTCGACGGCCACCAGCGAATCCTTGCCACCGCCGATCGGAACCAGGGTGCGCTTGGGGAGGTTGAGCGCGAGAGCTTCCGGTAGATCCGCCTCCTCACCCCGACCCTCTGCCCCCCGGGGAGAGGGAGACATACGCGGAAATTTGATGCGGTCGCGCAGATCCAGCTTGTTGCGGTAGGCAAACTCGGCCAGTCCGTGCAGGTACAACGCCTCCAGCAGGTCGGCGGTGGCGTCGTCCAGCGCGCCATCGGCCAGCTCGATCCTCGGTGGCACGCCGGCCTTGTAATAACTGACGCCGGCGATCAGGTGCAGCAACTTCAGCGCCGCCTCGAAAGCGGCGCGGCGCTCGGCCGGCACCGCCGGTGCCCGCGGAAAGCGGATCGTCTCGACCAGCTCCTCGCCATCGTCGAACGCATAGGCCAGCTCGGCCACGCCATCGGCGTAGGTCGCGCGGGTGAAGCGGAACACCTGGGTGAGGCGCGGTTGGATGATCGTCACTCTTCAACTCTCCGGGATGTGCTCCCTCTCCCCCGCGGGGAGAGGGTTGGGGTGAGGGGCCGGGCCTGCGGGGGAAGCCAGAATCACCTCAAGCACGCTTTCAATCCTGGTCAATGCCTCATTGTTCCAGAAACGCAGCACGCGGCAACCCCTGGCTTCCAGATAGCGTGTGCGTTGGTCGTCGCATGCTCGTTGTTCCGTGTGCTGGCCGCCATCCGGTTCGACGACCAGCTTGGCGTCGATACACACGAAGTCAACGATGTAGTG
Organism: Rhodanobacter sp. G2-10; assembly: GCF_055809185.1. Lineage (NCBI taxonomy): Bacteria > Pseudomonadati > Pseudomonadota > Gammaproteobacteria > Lysobacterales > Rhodanobacteraceae > Rhodanobacter > Rhodanobacter sp. G2-10. Next base: position 2,735,935 of record NZ_CM147900.1, read on the forward strand.
GTCGACTTCATGCCGGCGACGGAATTTGTGGCCCGCCAGCTGGCGGTTGCGCAGGTGCTACCAGAGCCTGCATTCCGCGTCGGTCCGGGTCTGCGCAGTCCACGCGCACGATCGCCGTCTTGGCGTTTCATCCTTGAAAGGCTCCGTTGTTGTTGCATGGTCGTGGCATGGCCCCTCTCCTCAATCCTCTGCTCGCAGGGGAGAGGAGGCAGAAGCTTCACGCATCAATGATGATTTCCTCCGCCTCGTCGCGCAGGTTGTACGGGCTGGACATCACCTTGCCGTAGGCACCGGCCTGGGCGATCAGCACCACGTCGCCCTCCTGCGCCTCGGGCAGGCGGCGGTCGCTGCCGAGCACGTCACCGCTTTCGCAGATCGGGCCCACCACCTGGTACAGCGCGGTGGCGGGTTCGTGCAGTCGGGTCAGGTTGACGATCTCGTGCCAGGCGTCATACAGCATGGGGCGGATCAGGCTGTTCATGCCGGTATCGATACCGAGGTAGCGCAGGCTGCCCTTGCCCTTCTGCTGGGTCACCTTGGCCAACAGCACGCCGGCATCGGCGACGAGGTAACGACCAGGCTCCATCCACAATTGGTAATGCGGATAGGCGGCCTTGACCTCGCGCAACACGCTGTCGAGCGCCGGGATATCGAGCCGCGCCTCGCCGGGATGCGACGGCACGCCGAGACCACCGCCGATATCGATGAAGCTGACGCTGCCGATGCGCTCGGCCAGGCTGGCCAGCTGGGCGTAGACGTCGCCCCAGTGGGTGTCGTCGAGGATGCCCGAACCCAGGTGCGCATGCAGGCCGCGCACCGTCACGCCGTGCGCGTCGGCCAGTTGCAGGAAATCATCGAGCTGGTCCACCGGCAGGCCGAACTTGCTGCCGGTTCCACCCGTGCGCACCTTCTCGTGATGACCGAGACCGCGACCCAAGTCCACCCGCAACACGATCTCGCTGCCACGAAACAGCTCGCCCCAGTGCTCCAATGGATACATCGAGTCGAGTGAGACCGTGGCGCGAGTGGTCAGCGCCCAGGCGTAGTCCTCGCGCGGCGCGAAATTCGGCGTGAACAGCAGCGGTGCCGACTCCGGCACATGCGCCAGCACCGCTTTCAGCTCACCCGGCGAGACACATTCGAAACCAAAACCCTCCTCGGCCAGCGCAGCCAGTATCGCCGGATGGGTATTCGCCTTCACCGCGTAATGCAGGCGATCGACCGCCGCCAGCGATTTCAGCTCACGTGCCTGATGGCGCACCGTGGGCAGGTGATAGACATAGCGCGGAGTCGCCTCGGCGCCGATCCGCAGCAGGCGCTCGCGTTCCGCGTCGCGCCACCAGGCGGCCGCCGTGTCCAGCGTCTCGCCGCTGCCATACAAGGCCTGCCAGCTGGGGCCGAACAGTGCGCTGTCGTCCGTGCGCAGGGACCCGGCACCGATCAGCAGGTCGTGCAGGTGCGGCAGCAAACTGTCGACGACTTCCTCGTCCACCACGAAGGTGAGGTTCAGGTTGTTCGACGATTGCGAAATCATGTGCACGCGCAACTGACCGAACTCGGCCAGCACGCCGGAAAGCGTATGCAGCAGCGAACGCATGCCGCGACCGACCAGGGTGATCGCGGCACACGGCGCGATCACCTTGACCCGGCACACCTTGGCCAGGTCGCTGGCCAGCGCGGCGATCGCGTCCGAATCGAGCAGGTTTTCGGTGGGGTCCAGCGACACGGTGACGTTGGTCTCGGCCGAGCCGATCAGGTCCACCGACAAGCCGTGCGTCTTGAAATGCGCGAACACGTCGGCGAGGAAACCGACCTGCTGCCACATGCCCACCGACTCCATCGATACCAGGGTGATGCCCTTGCGCGCGCTGATCGCCTTGACGCTGGGCGCATGCGCGCGGATCTCGGGGCCGATCACGGTGCCGTCGAGCTCGGGCCGGTTGGTGTCCTTGATCAACAGCGGCACACGCGGCTCGCGCAATGGCGACAGGCAGCGCGGATGCAGCACCTTGGCGCCGGTGGAAGCGATTTCCTGGGCCTCCTCGTAATCCAGCCGCTGCAACAGGCGCGCACCGGGTACCTGGCGCGGATTGGCGGTGAACATGCCAGCCACGTCGGTCCAGATCTCCACCCGCGCCGCCTTCAGCAGCGCACCGAAGTAGGCCGCCGAGGTGTCGGAGCCACCGCGGCCCAGCAGCACCGTGCGCCCCTCGCCATCACGGGCGATGAAGCCCTGGGTAATGAACACCTCACCCAGCGACGCCAGGCGCGCGTTCAATGCCGGATCCGGTTTTGTCTCCACCATGGATGACAGCAGGCGCGTGCGCTCGTTCTGGTTCGGCAGCGCCACGGCGTTGAGGCATTCGCGTGCGTCCAGCCACTGCGTGGGCAAGCCACTGTGGGTGAGAAAGGCCGCGCCAAGCGCGCTGGACATCAGCTCCCCATGTGCCTGCACCTCGGCCTTCCAGGGCAACTCGCCACGACCTGCCGCGCCCTCCTTCGCCAGCTGGATCAGGTCACTGAGCCGATCATTGAGCGTATCGGGCAAGGCAAGCTGCATGTGTTCGAGCAGCTCGCAATGGCACTGCACAATCGCCTTGGCCGCGTCATTGCGCTCCGCCAGCTCGGTGTGCCGGCACAGCTGCCGCAGCGCGTCGGTGATGCCCGACAAGGCGGAAACCACCACCAGCACGCGGGCACCTTCGGCGCGGCGACCTGCCACCAGCTCACGAATGTTCTGCCAGCGCGGCAAGGTGGCGACACTGGTGCCACCAAACTTCATCACGATCCAGGGGGCGTCCGCGGGCAATGGCGTCGAGGTTGATGAGGTCACGTGGCTTCGCAATCAGGAGATGAGTATTCGACCAGTGTTGCGCTGCGGCAAAACAAATGCAAATGGTTTTTTGACGGATATCCTTTGGCCGTTTGGACGTCTGAATGTCGAGTCCTGCCTACTGTCATGGCAGGAGAGGAGGCGATGACGTGCGCTGCGTTTGCTCCCTCCCCTGCTTGCACGGGAGAGTTGGGGAGGGGTGCTTTGGGCTTGCAAGGATGACGCGGAGCTTGCGTTGCGCTGCGGGCTTTTGAGCGGCGCTTTTGGGGCTTTTCGGTGACCCTGAGCTACCCCTCCTCAATCCTCCTCTGGGAGGGGGAGGAGGCGATGGTGTGCGCTGCGCGCACTGCTTTCATTTCATGAAGACGGGGATCTTTCCGATCCGTCCCTGCCACTCGCGCGGCCCGGTCTGGTGCACCGAAGTACCACCGGAATCCACCGCCACTGTCACCGGCATGTCCTCCACGGTGAATTCGTAGATCGCCTCCATGCCCAAGTCGGCAAAGCCGACCACCCGCGAGGCCTTGATCGCCTTGGACACAAGGTAAGCCGCGCCGCCCACTGCCATCAGATACACCGACTGGTGCTTCTTGATCGCCTCGATCGCGGCCGCACCGCGCTCGGCCTTGCCGACCATGCCGAGCAGACCGGTCTGCGCCAGCACCTGCTCGGTGAACTTGTCCATGCGCGTCGCCGTGGTGGGACCGGCGGGACCGACCACTTCCTCGCGGACCGGATCCACCGGACCGACGTAGTAGATGAAGCGCCCCTTGAAATCGACCGGCAATGGCTCGCCCTTGTCGAGCATTTCGACCATGCGCTTGTGCGCTGCATCGCGACCGGTGAGCAGCTTGCCATTGAGCAGCAGGGTCTCGCCCGGCTTCCAGCTCGCCACGTCCTCGCGGGTCACGCTGTCGAGGTTCACCCGGCGGCCCTTGGAGGTGTCGTAGGTAAGCTTGGGCCAGTCCTCCAGCGACGGCGGATCGAGCATCACCGGACCGGAGCCATCCAGCACGAAGTGCGCGTGGCGCGTGGCGGCGCAGTTCGGGATCATGGCCACCGGCAGGTTCGCCGCGTGGGTCGGGAAGTCCTTGACCTTGACGTCGAGCACGGTGGTGAGGCCGCCCAGGCCCTGGGCTCCTATGCCCAACGCGTTGACCTTCTCGAACAGCTCGATGCGCAACTCTTCGGCGCGGTTCGCCGGGCCGCGAGCGATCAGCTCCTGGATGTCGATCGACTCCATCAGCGCTTCCTTCGCCATCAGCATCGCCTTTTCCGCCGTGCCGCCGATGCCGATGCCGAGCATGCCCGGCGGGCACCAGCCAGCGCCCATGGTCGGCACCGTCTTCAGCACCCAGTCGACGATCGAGTCGGACGGATTGAGCATGACAAACTTCGACTTCGCCTCGGAGCCGCCACCCTTGGCCGCCACGATCACCTCGACCGTGTCGCCCGGCACGATCGACATGTTGACCACCGACGGCGTGTTGTCTTTCGTGTTGATCCGCTTGCCGGCGGGATCGGCCAGCACGCTGGCGCGCAGCTTGTTGTCCGGGTCCAGGTAGGCGCGGCGCACGCCTTCGTTGGCCATGTCTTCCAGCGACATGCTGGCGTCGTCCCAGCGCACGTTCATGCCGACCTTCAGGAACACCGTGACGATGCCGGTGTCCTGGCACAGCGGGCGATGCCCTTCGGCGGCCATGCGCGAGTTGATCAGGATCTGCGCCATGGCGTCTTTCGCCGCCGGTGATTCCTCGCGCTCGTACGCGGCGGCGAGGCTCTTGATGTAGTCGACCGGGTGGTAATAGCTGATGTACTGCAGCGCATCGGCGACGGACTGGATCAGGTGTTCCTGCTTGATGGTGGTCATGGGCTCTGGGGTCGACTGGCTGGATCGCGCGGTGGGCGGCTCGGGGAAACCCGTCATTGTGCCGCACCCGCCGCAGGCGACCAAGTCATGCGACGACGACGCGGTGCATCATCGGTGCGGCGAGGCATGGGATCAGGTGTTCGTGCTTTGCATGCGCGAATTTCCGCGCTACTGTCGGCACAGCGGCGCAACGCCGGTCGTCAGGGGGAACTGACGACGTCGCTGGGGAAGATGCACGTATTTCTATGAATCGCTTGCGGTTGAACTCGGAAGCGGGTGGCTGTTTCGTTCCTGACGAATGCAGATCGGCTTCCGTGGCAACCCGGCCCACTCAGGGAGAAACACCGATGCGCGTCAATCTACACAGGAAGACCCTCGCCCTCACACTGGCAGCCATGCTTGCCGGCGTTGCCACGTCGGCTACCGCTGGCGGCCTGCAGGCGTTTGCCGATCAGGGCCTGGCACCCACCGACCAGAACGTGACCGTGAGCCTGGTGCTGCGCCTGCGCCACGAGGCGGAGCTGAAAAACTACGTACGCCAGACCGCCACGCCGGGCAGCGCGAATTTCCAGAAGTTCCTGAGCACGGACGAGTTCGCGCAGCGCTATGGCGCCACCGACGCGCAGATCGCCCAGGTACAGAAGTATCTGGCCCAGCACGGCCTGCGTGGCGACGTGATGGCCAACCACATGGTGATCAGCGTCAACGGCACCCTGGGCCAGTTCAGCAAGCTGTTCGACACGCCCGTGCACAACTACGTGTCGAAGAAGACCGGCCGACGCTTCCATCGCCCGGCGCGCCCGCTGGTGATGCCGGTTGGGCTGGGCAACAACGTGGTTGTCGCCAGCGGCCTCAACAGCCAGTGGCATTACGTTCCGCACCACACCTCGAAGCTGCCGCTTGCCAACCTGCATCTCACCAACCCGGCGACCACCCTTTCCGCCCAGGCCCGTTCGACCGGCGGCACCCATGTCGTCTCCACCGGGATCCCGGGCCAGTACACGGTCGGTGACGTCGCCGGGTTCTACAACATCAATCCGCTGTACGAACGCGGCATCACCGGCAAGGGCTCGACCGTGGCCATCGTCACGCTGGCCGACTTCGATCCGGCGGATGCGGAGGATTACTGGGCCGCGATCGGCCTGGACACCAAATCCCATCGCATCACCCAGGTGCACGTCGATGGCGGTGGCGGCACGGATGGTGCCGATGAAACGACGCTTGACGTACAGCAGGCCGGGGGCCTGGCGCCGCAAGCCGATATCATCGTCTACGACGCACCCAATGCAGGCTCGGGTTTCATCGACGCCTTCGCGCGGGCGGTTTCCGACAACAAGGCCGACAGCATCTCGACCAGCTGGGGCTCGCCCGAGATCTTCAACTTCGCGGCACTGAACGTCGATGGCGCCAGCAATACCGACACCACCGACGCGGGCGATCTGCGCGCCTATCACCAGATCTTCCTGGAGGCGGCAGCGCAGGGCCAGTCGATGTTCGCCGCCAGCGGCGACTCCGGCGCATATGACACGGTGCGCGGGCTGGGCGCCGGTGACGGTCCGGGCCAATTCAATGCGCCACTGACCGTGGATTCACCCGCCTCGGATCCCTACATCACCGCCGCCGGCGGAACCACGTTGCCGGTCCAGTTCACCAACTCGGCGGGCGACGTGGTGTTGTCGATCGATCAGGAAAGCGTCTGGGGCTGGGATTATCTGCTGCCGTTCGTACCCAGCCGCGATGCCGTGTTCTCCGTCGGCGGTGGCGGTGGCGTCAGCGCGTACTGGCACCAGCCGATCTACCAGTGGTTCACCGGGGGAACGCGTCGCAGCGAGAAAGGGCAGACCCTGACCTACAACGATCCAGCCACGGGCCCGTACACCTACCTGAAGCTGCCCAGCCACTTCCGCGGGCGCAACGTGCCGGACATCTCGCTCAACGCGGACCCGTACACGGGTTATCTGCTGGTCTACCAGGGCGGTTTCTACAGCTCCGGTGGCACCAGCTTCGTATCGCCGCAGCTCAATGGCATCAGCGCGCTGCTGCGCCAGAGCACCGGGCACCGCATCGGGCTGTGGAACCCGCATCTGTACCTGCTGCAGAACATCTTCGGGTATGGCAAGTGGTCGGCATTCAACCGCATCAGTGCCGGCAACAACTGGTTCTATGCGGGCAACGGGCGTTACAACCCGGGCTCCGGCATCGGCACCTTGAACGTGGCCAACCTCGACTTGTTCATGCGTAGCGGCTTCTGATCGAACGACCGGCCCGCGCCAGTCGCGGGCCGGCTCGCCTGCTTGCCAGCAGGTGACTTCAATGCGATGTTCTGGCGATTCCCATCCCGGAGTCGCCATGTCCCGTTCGCGCCGTTTCCTGCAACTGGATGTCTTTGCCAGCCAGCTGTTCAAGGGCAACCCACTGGCCGTCGTGGTCGATGCACAGGACCTGGATGGCGACACCATGCAGCGCATCGCGCGCTGGACCAATCTCTCCGAGACCACTTTCCTGCTGCCGCCGACCAGCGCGCAGGCGGACTACCGCGTGCGCATCTTCACCCCGCGCCAGGAGCTGCCGTTCGCCGGCCACCCCAGCGTGGGCAGTGCGTATGCGGCGATCGAAGCCGGCCTGGTCGACGCCACCAGGCCGAGCCTGGTGCAGGAATGCGCTGCCGGCCTATTGCCTGTACGCGTGGTGGGCGAAGGCCCAGGGCGGATCATCCACGTGCAGGCACCGCCGGCGCGTCTGCACGCGGTCGAGGACGCCGGTCGCGCCGCGCTTGCCGTCGCCTTGCGCACGGAGGTGGCCACGGGCGAGGCCATCCGCGTCGACAATGGTCCGCACTGGGTTCTGTGCCACCTGGATGAAGCCCGAATCGTGCGCGCGCTCGAGCCGGACATGGGCGCCATCGCCGCGTGGTGCACGCGGCACGATGCGGTCGGCGTCAGCGTGTTCGGGCGCGAGCGCACCGGCCATGCGGCGATGGCCGTGCGCGCCTTCTGTCCTGCCGACGGCATTCCGGAAGACCCGGTCACCGGCAGCGCCAACGCCGCCATCATGGCCTGGCTGGCCGCACGCGACGATCGCGACTGCTACGGTTTGCACTACCGCGCCAGCCAGGGGCGCGAGGTCGGGCGCGATGGGCTGGTCGAGGTGCGGCGCGACGCAGCCAGCGGCGGCATCACCATCGGCGGCGCCTGCGTGATCGGCGTGCGCGGCGAACTCACGCTCGATTGACGCGGTCGCCGCTGGTCCCTGTCCTCGCGAACCGCGAATACCGTGCCATCTTCCACGTGGCCAGCATGAAATGTCCGCGTCGGACTTGCCCTGATTCGTTGCAATCGCCATGCTCGCCGGCACCTTTCGCGGCGGTCATGTCATGAGCAACCCTCCAGTCTCCTCCGGCTACCGCCGCGGCATGCGTCCATGGGATGCCGCCATGGTCGTGGTCGGCGGCATCATCGGTGGCGGAATCTTTCTCAATCCGGGCATCGTGGCGCAGCGCACCGAATCGGGGCTGGCCCTGTTGTCGGTGTGGGCTGCTGCCGGGCTGCTCACCCTGGTCGGCGCGCTTTGCTATGCGGAACTGGGCGCACGTCGCCCCCAGGCCGGCGGCACCTATGTGTACCTGCGCGAAGCATTCGGGCCACTGGCCGGATTCCTGTTCGGCTGGACCATGCTGCTGGTGATCTACTCCGGCTCCACGGCGGCGGTGGCAACCATTTTCGCGAACTACACGGCAGCGCTGTTCGGCCTGTCGTCCGCCTGGGCCTTGCCGTTGACCGTGGGTGGCTTGGTGTTTGTCAGCGGCATCAACCTGTTCGGCATCCGGCTCGGCGCGCAGATCCAGAACCTGTTCGCCGTACTCAAGTTGCTGGCAGTGGCAGTGCTGGTGGTTTGCGGGCTGTTTTTCGCCGGCGCCGGTCACGGTCAGGTGCTGGCGCTGGACCCGATGTATCAGGGAGTCGGTTTTGCCAGCGCGGCGCTGCCGGTGCTTTTCGCATATTCCGGATTCACCTACCTCAACAACCTCGCCGGCGAGGTACGCGAACCACAGCGCAGCCTGCCGCGTGCGCTGGCGCTGGGCATGGCGCTGGTGATCATCGCCTACTTGCTGGTCAACGTCGCTTACCTGGCTGTGCTCGGCCACGCCGGGCTGGCCCACAGCACCGCCCCCGCCGCCGACGTGATGCAGCAGGTGGTGGGTCCGACAGGCGCCAAACTGATCGCAGTAGGCGTGGCGATCTCGACCCTGGGCTTCTGCAACATCACCCTCGTTGCCGGCGCGCGTGTGCTGCAGGTGATGGGTGAAGACGGCCTGTTCTTTCGCGCCGTGGCTCGCCTGCACCCGCGCTGGCGCACGCCCAACACCGCCCTGCTGCTGTTGTCCGCCTGGGCGATCGTGCTGGTGTTTTCGGGCAGCTACGGCCAGTTGCTGGATTACGCCACCTTCGGCGACTGGCTGGCCTGCGCCGTGGGCGTGGGCACGCTGTTCTGGTACCGCCGTCATGATCGGGCCACGCCCGGATTCCGCGTGCCGGGCTATCCCTGGTTGCCGTTGCTGTTCATCGTGGCCGTGGTTGCGGTGGTGGTGTCCACCCTGCTCGAGAATCCGCGCAATGCGGGCATCGGCCTGCTGATCATGGCAGCCGGCATACCCGCTTATGGCTTGTGGCGACGGGGTTTTCGCAGCAGGGGCTGAAGTGCGCACGGCGTTGAGGGAAAGGTGAGAAAGCGCATCGCCACGGGGTACGCGAAAGGGGCTGGTTAAAGTTTGACCAGTTGGTGCCGATTTTACCGACACGGCGGCCTGCTCCGCCCTCCCTATCCCCCGCTAGAGAAACACCCCATGTCCCCAGTGAAGACTCTTGCCGCCGTCCTGGCAGCATCGCTCGTGGCTACTTCCGTGGCCCACGCCGACGACAATTTCAGCTACCGCCTGTCCGGTTTCGGCACGGTCGGTTACACCGCCACCGACAGCAACGATGTGACGCTGGCCAATCCGAACCAGCTCAAGGGCGCCCGCGAAAGCGGCTCCGCGTTGGTCGATTCGCGTATCGGTGGCCAGCTCGACCTCAATTTCAACAACGCACTGAGCGCCACCGTGCAGGCGATTGCCATGCAGGACGCCAAGGGCCGCTTCATGCCGCTACTGGAATGGGCGTTCCTGCGCTACAAGCTCGCCGACAGCGTGTCGCTGCGCGTCGGTCGCCTCGGGTTCCCCGCCTACCAGGTGTCGGACTACCGCTATGTCGGTTACGCGAACCCGTGGGTGCGTGCGCCGCTGGAGGTCTACAACCTGGCACCGCTGGATTATTTCGAAGGCGCCGACCTCAGCTGGAACCACGACCTGGGCGAAGGCTACGTCACGCTGAAGGCATTGGCCGGGCACGCCTCGACCCCGATCGCCGACTCCAGCTCGCAAAGCGGCCGCCTGAAGGTGAACCAGCTCGCCGGCGGTTATGTCAGCTATGAAATCGGCAACCTGCGCCTGCGCGGCGGCCTGAGCACCGGCAAGGTGAGCTACCACGTGAGCAGCACGACACAGTTGTTCGCGGGTCTGCACCAGGCCGGCTTCGACGAGGTGGTCGACCTGTTCGAGGCCGACAACTCGCGCACCACGTTCTCCAGCCTGGGCGCGAACTACGATTCCGGCAATGTCCTGCTTACCGGCGAGTACGCCAAGCTGCGCTCCGCCTCGCGCCTGCTGGGCCACGCCAGTGGCTGGTACGGCACATTCGGCTATCGGCTGGGCAAGGTCATGCCCTACGTGACCTGGGCCGGCTACAGCAAGCAGAACGAACGTGGTGGCTACAACATCCCGGCGATGGGTCCGCTGCTGCCGCTGGCCATGGGCGTGGACAGCGTGGCTGCCGCCAACAGCCAGCACACCACCTCACTGGGGATGAAGATCGACGCGCGCAACAACGTCGCGATCAAGGCGCAGGTTGATCGCGCACTGCCCTCCGCCAAGGGCGGCACCTTCAAAGGCGTCGCATCCGGCTACAACGGCCATGCGGTGAACGTCTATTCCGTCGTCGTCGACTTCGTATTTTGAGGACAGTCCCATGCAACGCACTTTCAGAAACTGCATCCTCGCCGGCTTGCTGAGCTTTGCCGCCATGCCCGCGTTCGCCGGCATGGTGGTGATCACCAGCGCCAAGAGTTCGGTGAAGAGCCTGAGCAAGTCCGACGTGGCTGCGCTCTATCTCGGCAAGACCACCAGCCTGCCCGGCGGCGGCGGCGCCAAACTGTACGACCTGGCAGACGCCAACGCCGGTCGCGAAAGGTTCTACCAGGCAGCGACCGGCAAATCGGCCAGCCAGGTGAAGTCGGTCTGGTCGCGTCTGGTGTTCAGCGGTCGCGCCCTGCCACCGAAAGAACTGGCCAACGACGCCGCCGTGATCAAGGCCGTCGCTGCCGACCCTGCGGCCGTCGGCTATGTGGACGCCGGCGCGGTGGACGGCTCCGTCCAGACCGTGACCAAGCTGCCGTAAACCCTCTCACCTGCGCAGCGCCGTGCGCTGCGCAGGTCCGTCGGAGTAACCCATCATGAAATTCAAGACCCGAATCCTGCTGATGCCGGCCGTGACCCTGGCGCTGTTCGTGGCCGGCTGGCTGGTGAGCGCGACCCTGGCTTCGCAGGCGGCCTCGTCGGTGGCTTCGCTGGGCGGGGTCGACTATCCCTACCTGGAAGGGGTGAACCACCTTGACGAGCTGGTCAAGCGCACCACCCAGACTACCCAGAGCGCGGTAGCCGAAGGCGACAAGACCAAGCTGGATGACGTGCAGGATATCGCGGCCGAAGCCGCTGCCACCGTGAAGCGACTAGCCGCGCTGGAGGGTCGCAAGGCCTCGGCTGAAGCGATCGGCAAGGCTTATGTCGCGTATTCGGAAGCCGCCGCGGCAGCGGCTCGCAGCATGCTCGATACCAGCAACGACACCGCCGCGCGCGTCAGCGCCATGCAGGAAACACAGAAGACGCTGGCCACCGTGCTGAGCAGCGATATCAAGAGCGCCGAACACAACGTGCAGGCACGTCTCGACGCATCGCGACGCGACGTGCGCTACGTGATGATCTCCAACGCCGTATCCGGCGCGGCGATCGTGCTGGCCTTGATCCTCGGCGCATGGCTGGTGTTGCGCGCGATTGCACGCGATCTCGGTGCCGAACCCGAATACCTTCGCACCATCGTCGAGCGCATCGCCGCTGGCGACCTGCAGGCCCATGACAACGACAGGGTCGACCCCCGCTCGGTACGCGGCAAGCTGCAGGGGATGTCCGCGCAACTGGCCCAGATCGTCGGCTCGATCCGCAACGTGTCGCAGGAAGTGGGCGAGGCCTCGGCACAGATCGCGCAGGGCAACGACGACCTTTCGCAACGCACGCAGACCCAGGCCGCCGCGCTGGAGGAAACCGCCGCGTCGATGGAGCAGATGACCGCCTCGGTCAAGCGCAATGCCAGCAACGCCGGCGAGGCCGAGCAGATCACCCGCGATGCGCGCCGCAAGGCCGAAGAAGGCGGCCAGGTGATGCAGGACACCCACGAGGCGATGCAGGCGATCAATGCCTCCAGTCGTCGCATCGGCGACATCGTGGGCCTGATCGACGAGATCGCGTTCCAGACCAATCTGCTGGCCCTCAACGCTGCCGTCGAGGCGGCCCGTGCCGGCGAACAGGGTCGCGGTTTCGCCGTGGTTGCGGGCGAAGTGCGCAGCCTGGCCCAGCGCTCGGCCGGCGCGGCCAAGGAAATCAAGACCCTGATTCATGACAGCGTCGAGAAGGTCACCGCAGGCAGCGAACTGGTCGGGCGCTCAGGGCGCATGCTGACCGACATCATCGAGGGGGTGAAGAAAGTCACCGACACCGTGGCCGACATCGTGGCCGCCAGCCAGGAACAGGCCGCCGGCATCGACGAGGTCAGCCACACGGTGACCAACATGGACGAGAGCACCCAGCAGAACGCCGCCCTGGTCGAAGAAGCCTCCGCCGCCAGTCGCGCCATGCAGGAGCAGGCAAATGCACTGATGGAGCAGGTAGCCTTCTTCAAACTGCCCGTCGAGGGCGGCGACGAATGCACCGAGCAGACCCCGGAGGTGCCCCCGGTACGGACCCCGGTCATCGTGGTCCCGCGTGCACCCGCCCCGGGCCGCGCCGTGGTCGCAGTGGGTGCCGAAGCCGCCTGGCAGGAGTTCTGAAACTGTGCGGGGCGGAGCCGGCCCGAGGCCGCCCGCCCCGACCCGCGATGAACGGCAGCCCCACGCGGCAGCTGCTCCGGCCGCACGGCAATGCCACAATAGGGAGACGACCCGTGGAGATCTCCCCATGTTGCAAGCCCATGTCCCGCCTGCCGAACCGGCCAGCAACATCGTGCCCGAGAAGGTACGCGACGGCATCGACCTGCAGATCAACGGCGAGCATTTCCGCCACAACGGCGACCCGCAGATGCCACTGCTCTGGTATCTGCGCGACGTGCTGCGACTGACTGGCACCAAGTACGGCAGCGAACAGGGCGAGAACGGGTCGGACCTGGTGCTGGTGGCCGACAAGGCAGTTTCCGCGATCACCGTTCCGATGGAAAAGCTGGCCGGCAAGTCGGTGACCACGGTGGAAGGCCTGGCCGCCAACGATGGCACGCTGCATCCGCTGCAACAGGCTTTCATCGACGAGGACGCGATCGGTTGCGGTTATTGCACGCCCGGCTGGCTGATCGCCGGGGTCGCCCTGCTGCGGCGCAAGCCCAAACCCGGTGACGACGACATCGACCAGTTGCCCAACCTGTGCCGCTGCGGCTGCCAGACGCGGGTGCGCCACGCCATCAAGCGGGCTGCCGCCGGCAAGGCGGGGCAACCGTGAGCGGCAAGATCGTGAGCGACGACAAGGCGCGAGACGCCATCCGGCTGGACCGTCGCCGCTTCCTGCAGGTGCTCACCGGCGCCGCCGGCGCGCTGGTGGTCGGCATCCGTATCGCTGACGCGGCCGACGCACCGCTGCCACCGGCCTTGCTTGGCGACCATTTCCACGATCTCGGCGCCTACGTGCGCATCGACGCGGACGGCAACGTGCTGATCGGCGCGCGCGACCCGGACACGGGCACCGGCGTCGCCACCTCGTTGCCGCGCATCATCGCCGACGAACTCGACGCCGACTGGAATCGGGTCAGCGTGATCGCGCTGGGCCTGGGCGTCAGCAACGACAACGGCCAGCCGCGCTGGACCTACGGCCGCCAGGTCGGCGGCACCGGCGGGTCGATCCCCGCGGCCTGGCGCGACCTGCGCCAGGTCGGCGCGCTGGCGCGCTGGCTGCTGATGCAGGCGGCGGCGCGACGGCTGGGCGTCTCGGCCAACCGGTTGCGCTGCGATTCCGGCACGGTGATCGCACCGGACGGTCGCCGCGTCACCTACGGCAGCCTTGCCGCCGATGCCGGCCAGATCGCGCTACCGGCCAAGGCGCCAGCGGTCAAGGCGGCCAGCAGCTACCAGTTGATCGGCCACTCCGCAGGCGACGTCGATGCCCATGACATCGTCACCGGTCACGCACGCTACGCCATCGACGAGCATCTCGGTGATGCGCTGGTGGCGGTCGTGGTGCACTGCCCGTGGCCCGATGGCACGCTCGCGCGCATCGATACCAGCGACACCCTCGGCGTCAAGGACGTCGTCAAGGTCATACAACTCAAACCCGAGCCCGGCCAGCCCTGGGGCAGTACCGTGATCGCGCCCACCGTGGCCGTGCTGGCGAAGAACACCTGGGCGGCGCTGCAGGGGCGCGCCAAACTCAAGCTCGAGTGGAAACCCGGCGACCACGGCGACGAGAGCAGCGCCACGCTGGAACAACAGGCGGTGGCTACCCTCGACAGCGACGCCGCACCCACCACGCGTGTGCGGGACGATGGCGATTTCGACGCGGCCAACAAGAAGGCCGCGCGCCGGTTCGACGCCACCTATTTCCAGCCATGGCTGGCCCATGCCACGGCCGAACCGATGAACTGCCTGGTGCGGCTGGACAAGGATCGCGCCAGCCTCGTCGTACCCACCCAGGCGCCGCAAAAGGCCTGGGCCGTGGTGCAACGACTGACCGGGCTCGCTCCCGACAAGATCGACATCCGCGTGCCCCGCGTCGGCGGCGGCTACGGTCGCCGGCTCGACCACGACTTCGTCGCCGAAGCGGTGATGCTGGCCAAGGCGGTCGACGCGCCCGTGCGCCTGCTGTGGACGCGCGATCAGGATTTCGGCCACGACTACTACCGCTCCGGCTGCGTGCACCGGTTCAGTGCCGTGATCGATCGCAAGCGCCAACTCGTGGGTTGGCACCAACGCATGATCAGCGCCTCGTCGCTGGCTCATCGCGGCGTGGCCCAGGATCAGCTGTGGGGCTCGGAACTGCACGCCGACCAGTTGCCCGCCGGGCTGGTGCCAAACCTTCGCAGCGACTGGTACGCCCAGCAGTCGGCCCAGCCGCGTGGACCGTTTCGCGGCATGCCCCATCTGAGCAATGCCTTCGCGGTGGAAAGCTTCATCGACGAGATCGCCCACCAGATGCGCGAGGACCCGCTGAAAACGCGCCTGCGCATCCTCGGCGAACCACGCCAGCTGCCGCTCGGCAACGGCAGCGCGCTGGACATCGGCCGCCTGCGCAACGTGCTGCAACTGGTGGCGGACCGCATCGAATGGAAGAACTGGCTGCACAGCGTCAACGGCCTCGGCATCGCCTGCTGGCACATCGATGGCGCCTATGTCGCGCATGCCATCGAAGCGGCCATGCAAGACGAGACCCTGATCATCAAGCGGGTGGCCTGCGCGGTCGACGTGGGTCGCGTGATCAACCCGCTGGGGCTGCACGGCCAGGTGGTCGGCGCCACGCTCGATGCCTTGTCCAACGCGCTCAATCCGGCGATCACCTTCAAGAACGGCAAGATCCAGCAACACGGCTACAAGGACTACCCGCTGGCCACGATGGCACAGCTGCCCAATGACGTCGAAGTCATCACCGTGCCCGGAGAGCGTGCACCCAGTGGCGCCAGCTTCCTGGCCATGCCCACCGCCGCTCCGGCGCTTGCGAACGCCGTGTTTCGCGCCAGCGCGGTGCGCGTGCGACGGCTGCCATTGATGAAGGAGTTGCTGCGACTGCTGTGAGAGCCATGCCTGCAATCGCCGCGTGGCGGGCGCCCACGGTGCCGGATCAGTCGGATGCGGAAACGCCCTGGCGGACCTCAGCCGGCTGCTCACGCGGCAAGCGCAGGATCATCCAGACAACCAGCAGCGCCGCCAGCAACACCCCCACCGACGCCAGCCCAAGCATCGGGCCCAAGGTGGCCTCCGGCACGATCCCCGCGTAAAGCAGCACAAGGCCGACCACCATCACCAGGGTCGCCACCTGATGCAGGTAGAACTGCACGCCAGCCAGCCGCCGGCTCGATCCGGCGATCCACAACCTGTGGACCAGCGCATACACAAACGACACCACGAAACCCACCAGCAGGATATGCGCGTGGGCAATGAACAGCGCATGGTTCTTCGATGCCGCCATGTAGATGCCCAGACCCATGCCTGCAATGGCGTATACAAACCCGCAAAACAGAAACTTCCGATCAATGGCCATGGCTTTGTCCCCGATCCACCGGCGGCTTGGGCAGGCATCGCGCAGTCGGTTGCGCCATGCCCGAATACTCCACCTCAAATCCCTGTTCCGATGACGCAGGCGCGGCAGACTTGATGCATTCAACGTCGGCACCCGGGGTAGCACGCGCGCAAGAAAGTCATGGTGCCCGCGAGAAAATCCGTCCCCGGCGCTACCGTGCCCTGCGCATTTTGCGACGGTGAAACCCATACTGGATCGAGGCGGGAGCCACCACGATCGACAGCAGCACCAGCACCAGCAGGATGGCAATCAGGAAGGCGACCCCGCGCCTGTCGAAGCAGGCTATCAGCGCGATAAACCCGGCCCCCGTACTCATCAGCAAGACGTACGCCCGAAACGCCTTCTTGTGCCGAAACACCCCGAAACAGCACAGGACCAGTGAAACGACGACCGCCACCGCGCCCACCATGGCGCCGAAATAGAGGAGCATGAGGGTCGCGAAGCCGTCGCTATAGGAAGCCCAAGCCGGCGAACTCACCGCGCCGGCCAGCAACGCGAACAGCGCACATGCCGCTCTCGTGGGCCTTGAGCCCGACCCTGTGTCGGTGGCTTTACGAGGTTCCCGTTGTCGTCGCATCAAGTCAGCTCATCCGCCCAGGAAGGATCAGGTCGCCGGTAGCGCACGTCGGAAGCACAGCGCCACGTCTGTCACGGCAATTCGTCCGCCACTGCCGGCATCGGGGGCCAGCGGAAACTATCTCGGCCCAATGCCCTCTGTCCACTTCTTGCTGCCATCCCCTTTTGCTGCAGTTCCACGGAATGCAATTCAGCCCGTCGGTTCGTCAGCTGACAGGGGAACGCCGGCAGGATGGCGGCGATGTGCCGCGCCGTCTCGGGGGCCTTCTCGGCCAATGCCAACGCCAACCCGAAACAGGTCAACGCCGGCATCACGATGTACCAGTGCCGGACGAGCAGCGTCCCCTTGTAGACCGGATCGACATACGTGGGGTGCCACGTGAAACGGCTTGGCGGTGGCCTTGAAAGACTTCCGCGAATCCAGCCCGAGGCGACGACCGCAGGAAATCCCGCCATCGACAACAGGGACGCGGACAACAGATATCTCGACCACCCGATGAACCGCATGTCGCGCATGACGCAGGACTCCGTGAACAGGACATACAGTCCCGCAGCCACGAGAACGCCGGACAAAGCGAAGTTCATGGTGATTCTGAGCGTGTTCATGGGCGGCCGCCAAACGCCGGAGTCCGGCGGCGCCGGTGCGGCGTGCGCGTGGGCGAACCTGGATTTGCATCTCGACCGATCATCTCCTCTCCGATCCTCCCTTAGTGAAACTGATCACTTGCCGGCACCCATGAACTGGACGACGACGCGGGTGCATGCAGCGCCTTGGCGGGCGCAGCTTCTGCATCGCAGCCGGGCGGCAGCGGGCCACCGGCGACGCGGGCGGCGGCGCATTCGGCGCTGTTGTCGAATTTGATCATCGGGGTGGGCGTTTGCACCGGAGCAGTGCTGGCCGCCGGAGCGGGTGGGGCCAGCGGCTCGGCCGGTGCCACGTTCAGGCGGTCGTAGATTTTCTCGGGCAGCGGTACCGCCGGTGGGTCGGGGTTCTGGCAGCCGAACAGCGAGGTCGGTGCCAGTGGCCGGACGACACACTCCACCCGCAGGCCGCGTGGCAGGTGAAAAGTGTGTTTGACGGTGGTCTTTTCCACCGCACGGCGCAGCGCGGTGTCGATCGAACTTTCGCCCTCGGGGGTCCAGTCCTTCTCGAAGCGGGTGGCCTTGTAGCCGATGTTCGGCGCGCCGTGGCGCATGATTTCGGTGTCGCCGCGTGGTTTCAGCTGCACGTAGTCGCCGACGGCGCCATGCTGCTCGCCCTCCCTCGCGCCGGGCTGGTTGGCGCCGGCTTTGCCGACCCCGCGCAGCTCGACTGGCTTGCCGGCGGTCTTGCCGTTCGCTGTTGACGATGGCGGTGTGGCGGAAGTGGTGGAGGCGGTGCTCGGCGGGGCTTGGGTGATGCCGGCGGGTTCACCCACGGTGGCGTTGTCGCTGCCCTGCGGAATCGCGTCCGGCGCGCGATTGGCGTCCTTGACGGTGTCGGCGGTGCTGGGTGCCGCGTCGTTCCGAACGGGGGCGGCGGCTTCGGTGCTGGCCGGCGTGCTGGCAGCTTTCGGCTCGGCGGCTGTGGTCGGGTTCGGTGCTGGCGTGGCGACGTCCGCGATCGCGACCGGGGCGCTGATCGACGGACGCAGGCTGGCTGGCTGCGGAGCCGGTGCACGCACTGATTGGTCGAGCGCGATCTTCGCCGGTGACACCGGCGTGGCCGGCGATGGCGCGGGTTCGGCGGCCGCCGGTGCGATCCGGATTTCGGTGGCGCCCAGGGTGATCGCCGGAGTCTGCGGTTGCGGCAGCGATTCAGGCGCGATCTCGACGGGCGTCGGCGCTGGCGTCTCCCGCATGACGATCGGTGACGGCTGTGCCGGTAGCGGCAATGGTTGCGCGCGCGGCACCTCGGGCGCGGCCGGCGGTTGCGGCGCCGGCGTCACGCTGACTGGCGCCACCGCTTTCGGCACATCGACATGGATGGCCATCGCCGGCAGGTTGAGCGGCATTGGTGTCGACACCTTCGGCAGCGCCAGCGAGCTGGGCGACAGGATCGGCCGATTGCCCTCGGCCTGCGGTGGACGCGCCGGCTCGGGCTGGAATCGCGGTGGCGCGGGCGGCAACGGCGTCGGCAACTGCACGGCCAGTGTCGGTGGCTGGCCGGCCGGCAACACGGGCTTGGGCAGCGGCAATGGCGCCGGTGCGGGCAGGCTCACCGGTGGCGGTGGCGTGACCACCGGTTTCGGCTCGGCAGCACGCGGCGGCTGGCGCTGCGCGATCACTGCGGGCGCGGGCGCTGGCTCCGGGCGCGGGGCGGTGGCCTGGATTGCTTCGGTGTTCGCACTGGGCTCGGTGGACGGCGTCGGGGTGCTGCGCTTGCCCTGGTGCCGCGGACCACGCTCCCTGGGCGGGGTGCCGCGTACGGGCGGCGGCGGAGGCGGCTCGGGCGGTTCGACCAGACGTACCTGCAATGCCAGTTCCGGAGGCGGCGGCGGTGGCGTGGGTTCGATCGCGGGGCCCAGCACGAAGCCCAGCAGAAAGATCACATGCACCAGCAGCGCACCGGCCATCGCCAGCACGCGGCGGACGCGATCCGGAGGTAGCGCGCGGGCGCGCCGGCGGTTGGCGCGCCCGCGTGTGGCGGCCGCCAGCGGCGAGTCCAGCAGGATCCGCGCGGGGTTGGTGGCGCGACCAGCGGGTGCGCGATCCGGGGGTGGCAAAGGCATGCAGGCAGTGTAGCGGGGGTGCCTGTCGTTGGGTCGAGTGCCGGCTGGCTGGGCGCGTGGCCCTGCCCGTTTTCATGCCTGCTGCGTTCGTGCAGATGACGGGTGTCGGGTGAAAGTCAGTGATCACCGGAGTGGCACTTGTGCGGACTTGCCCTCCTCGCGCGGCGGCCCCCATCCGCCCTGTCGGGCACCGTCCCCCGTAAACGGGGGAAGGAATGTTTACGCAAGCCACGCGCCGTATCCCTTCCTCCGCAACGCGGGGGAAGGTGCCCGACAGG
The DNA here is from genome assembly GCF_055809185.1 of Rhodanobacter sp. G2-10. Classification (NCBI taxonomy): domain Bacteria; kingdom Pseudomonadati; phylum Pseudomonadota; class Gammaproteobacteria; order Lysobacterales; family Rhodanobacteraceae; genus Rhodanobacter; species Rhodanobacter sp. G2-10. Next base: position 2,755,838 of record NZ_CM147900.1, read on the forward strand.
GCGGATGGGGGCGCTCCGGCTGGCGCTTCGAACGCCCTGTGTCGACATGGCTCGTAGCCATCAGGCTCTGCTGCACCTTGTCTCCACGTGCAACGTTGCTTTGACTGACACCATTCCCTTCACCGACGGGCGATCGTTCAGAACTACGGATGAGCGTCAGGCTTTGCGGCACGTTCGCGCAGCTCGGCATCGACGGCGCGATTGGGCGTATCCACCGGGCAACCATGGGCCAACGGCTTGCCGGCGCGGTACATCGCGATGCAGGCCTCGACACTGGGTGGCTTCGGCCCATGCTCGTGGCCATCCAGTGACCGGGCCGGCGCCATGTTGAGGCGCTCGTCACCATCCTTGCGTGACGGCGGTGGCGGCGGATCGCCGCCGCAGCCACCGGCCAGCATCGCCAGCGACACGGCGCAATGGAGACGGATACCGCCCGGCAACCGGATCGTCTTTTTCACCGTGGTCTTGTCCACCAGTTTCTGCAGGGCGCTGTCGACCGCATTGGCGCCAGGATCCCAGTCCTTCTCGAAACGGGTGGACCGATACTTGATCGGGCTGTCGTGCCGCATGATCCGCGTATCCCCTTGCGGCATCTGTTGCACGTATTCGGGAGGGGGCGCGGTCGAAGCGTGCGCCGGCAGCAGTGGCTGGCCGTGTTCGTCGAACAGCCGGGGCGCGGGTGCGGGTGGCGCCTGCAGCACCATGGCATTTTTCGCGGGTGGCTCGCGGTGCTTTGGTGCCGGCGGCGCGGCGGGTGCGGGCGGCAGTGCCAGTGGCGGTGGCGGCGCATGGGCCACGGGTGTGTTGTCGATCAGGCGGACCTGCATCAACTCTTCGGGCGCGGCGGGCGCAGGCAGGGGAGCGGCCGGCCGCATGGCAAGCCAGGCCAGCAACGCGAACAGGCCATGCAACAGCAGCACGACCACCCAGGCCAACCGGCGATGAGGCGGCGCGACTGCCGACTCATGCCAATACCGCTGCGGTCGGCGGACCCGGATCGCCTGGTCAAACAGCGCGAGTCCGTCACGCGCGAGCGCGGGCGATGCAGGCTGGCTCGACGGTGACCGAAGCTGTTGGGAAGGCGGCGCGGGGGCGATGACAATACCTCGGTGGGGAACGCAGGGTGAGCGCAGGATGCCGCATGCGGCTTGAACCAAGGGCGACCGGCTGCGCACAAATTTGCAGGCCTGATTGAATCAGACCGCCGTCCCGGTGGCCGGGTTCCCCGCAGTGCAGCTTGACCGCGCCCGCGCTTGGCACAAGGCTAGGAGCCTGTCGGGCGTGGGTGGTCGAGACGAGAATTCGGCTGTGCGAGGACAGGTTCCTGACGATTCGCCGGTCCATGGTGGTTGCATGGAGCAGGAGTCGGCGGGGATACGGACCACACAGGCGGATTCCCAAACCGGCCAAGCCAGACTCGACAGGCTCCTGAACGACCGGCGCCCCGCGCCAACCGCCATGACCGCCCTCGCCCACCATGGAGTGCCGGACGACCATGACGGCCCGACATCAGCCGCCAACGCGCGGCCTCATGCGGCGCCGTTGATGCCACGAGGCCACGCCCTGCATCGAGGAGGGTCGCATCGTGTCCGATTCTGTTTCCCCCACGGAAAGCATCCGCAACATCGCGTTCGCCGGGCACGCCGGCGCGGGCAAGACCACGCTGTTCGAGGCCTTGCTCCACGCCGGAGGAGCGATCCAGGCCACGGGCTCGGTCGAACGCGGCAACACGGTATCCGATACCGACGAGCAGGAAAAAGCGCGCGTGCATTCGATCGACAGCTGCGTGGCGCAACTCGAATACGGCGGTTGCCGCCTCAACCTGATCGATACCGCCGGCTACAGCGATTTCCGCGGCGCCACGCTGTCTGCACTGGCCGCGGTGGAAACCGTGGCCATCGTGGTCAACGCGATCAACGGCGTCGAACACAGCACGCGGCGGATGATGATGCATGCGCGCGAACGCGGACTTGCACGCATGCTGGTGGTCAACAAGATCGATTTCGACGGCGCCAACCTCGCTGCCCTGGTCGACTCGCTGCGCGAGGAATTCGGCAGCGAATGCCTGCCGGTAAATCTGCCCGCCAATCGCGGCAACAAGGTGCTGGATTGCTTCTTCCATCGCGAGGGCAGCACCGACTTCTCCTCGCTGGCAGAGGCGCACCAGCAGATCCTCGACCAGGTGGTGGAGATCAACGAGGCGTTGATGGGGCGCTACCTCGACGAGGGTGAGGACGTACTCGGCCCGGAGCAGTTGCATGACGCCTTCGAGCAGTGCCTGCGCGAAGGGCATCTGGTCCCGATCTGCTTCGTCAGTGCGCGCACCGGCGCCGGGGTCAGGGAGCTGCTCGACATCGCCACTCGACTGCTGCCCAACCCGGCGGAGGGCAACCCGCCCCCTTTCGTGCGCGGCGACGGCACACCGCTGCAGATCGACAGCGATCCGGCAGCCCATGTGATCGCCGACGTGTTCAAGATCATCAACGACCCGTTCGTGGGCAAGCTCGGCGTGTTCCGCGTGTGGCAGGGCACCGTGCGCCGCGACAGCCAGCTGCTGGTCGATGACGGCCGCAAGCCGTTCAAGGTCGGCCATCTGTTTCGCCTGCAGGGCAAGAACCATGTGGAGATCGACGAAGCGGTTGCCGGTGAGCTGGCCGCCATCGCCAAGGTCGAGGACATCCACTTCGACGCCGTGCTGCACGACTCCCACGACGAGGACCGGATCTCGCTGGCCCCGCCGGCATTTCCCGCGCCGATGTACGGGCTGGCGCTGGAACCCACGCACAAGGGCCAGGAACAGAAACTTTCCCAGGCGCTGGCGCGGCTGGCCGAGGAAGAACCCTGCTTTCGCGTCGAGCATCACAAGGAGCTCAACGAGACGGTGGTGCGCGGGCTTTCCGACCTGCATCTGAAAGTGATGCTGGAGCGCATGCGCGAACGTTATGGCGTGGAAGTGCAAACCCACCCGCCGCGCATCGCCTACCGTGAAACGATTGCCGCCCACGCCGAAGGCCATCACCGGCACAAGAAGCAGACCGGCGGCGCCGGCCAGTTCGGCGAGGTGTTCCTGCGCATCGAACCGCTTCCGCGCGGCACCGGCTTCGAATTCGTCGACGCCACCAAGGGCGGCGTGATCCCCGGCCAGTTCCTGCCGGCCGTGGAGAAAGGTGTGCTGCAGGCGATGGAGCAAGGCGCGGTGGCTGGCTATCCGCTGCAGGATCTGCGCGTGACCGTCTACGACGGCAAATACCACGCGGTCGACTCGAAGGAGGTTGCCTTCGTCAGCGCCGGCAAGAAGGCGTTCCTGGATGCCGTGGGCAAGGCCCGTCCGGTTGTGCTGGAGCCGATTGTCAACGTCGAGGTGGCGATCCCCGAACACAATGTCGGCGACGTCACCGGCGGCCTCGCCGGCAAGCGCGCGCGCATCATGGGCACCGACACCCAACGCGGCGGCGAACTGGTGATCAAGGCGCAGGCGCCGCTGGCCGAGCTGATCGACTATCCCACCGAACTGAAATCGATGACCGGCGGCCGCGGCCGCTACAGCCTCGACCTCAGCCATTACGAACCGGTACCGCCGAACGTGCAGAAGCAACTCAGCGAATCGTGGAAACCGCATGCAGAGGAGGATTGAGATTGGAGCTGTTTTCGGTGTTCGGTGTTCGGCTTTCAGACGGGCACCTTCGACACGGCCGCTCCTCTGGAACGGCGACGCCGGACCGTAGGGCGGGCTCTGCCCGCCGCCCTCAGCCGCAGGCCTGCCTTGTTCATCGCTGACCAGGCGTCCGAAACTTTCTGCTACCATCCGAAGGATCGAGACGTCACCTGGACCATGACGCAACGACAGCGAGGGAATGCTCATGAAATCGATATTGCGTGGAACCATCTACGCGATGCTGGTCAGTGTCGGCACTACCGTCTATGCCGCGCCACCGGCAAATGCCGCTGCCGCCCCCGCACAGCAATCGACAGACACAACATCGGCGAGCACGCAGTCACCGGTTCCGCCACCGCGCACAAACCCGAAGCTCAAGAGAATCCTCGCGGCGATGGACCAGGCCTCCACCGACGGGCATCCCGACCTGTTCGGTCAGTTCGCCGGCATGCGCCGTTTGTTCAAGGGCGACTACAAAGGCGCCATGAAGTACTTCAAGATCGGCGCGCGCTTCGCCGACAAACTCTCCCAGCTGAGTCTCGGCATGATGTATCTGCACGGCCGCGGCGCAAACAAGGACCCGGCTACGGCATGCGCCTGGATCACGCTGGCGGCACAACGGGGATACCCGAGCTACGTCCACGCACGCGACCAGATATGCAGGGCGCTGCTCCCTGACCAGCATGACCGGGCCATGGGAACGCTGAGCGCGTTGCTGCCCGAATACGGAGACACCGTCGCCAAGCCGCGCATGAAGCTGCAATTGGTGATCGCGAGAAACGCGCTCACGGGGAGCCTGATGGGCCGCAACGCCAACAACATCAAAGTCATGTCGATGGAATCGTTTCCCGGCAATTGCAGCGGCGACAAACTCAATCTCGGCGGCGTAACGGTACCTATCCGCGGCTGCGGCATGTACGACCCGAGTCTGTGGGATTCGAAAGCCTACTTCGCGGCGCGCGACGCCCAATGGTACGCCACGGTATCCGTGGGTTCGTTGACCAAGGTGAATGCGCCCATTCAGACCTCCGACAAGAAGAAACCCGACAACAAGCCATAGCAACGGCGACACCGTGCCGTAGGGCGGGCTCTGCCCGCCGCTGCCAAACGATTGTGTGACGCCACAATCCCGCTCTGCTCGTCGGGGACCCATCAATCGTCGGCTTGGTCACCCGGCCCGCAGAACGAATGGCACATGTCGGGAGCGCCAGCAGAGAAATATGATGCGTCCCGCCATGACGGTGACTTCAGCCCGCGGAGGAACGAGCTCCTCCGTACTCCCCTCATGCAAACGAAGGACGGCGCGAGGCAAATTCTCTCCTATCATCCGAAAGACGGGAGCGTCACCTGAAACATGACATATCAATAGCGAGGGAATTGCTCATGAAACCGATACTGCTTGGAATGATCTGCGCGCTGCTGGCAAGCGCGGGCACCATGGCGCATGCCTGGCCATCGGCAAATGCAGCCGTTTCCCCCGCACAGCAATCGACAGACACAACATCGGCGAGCACGCAGTCACCGGTGCCACCGCCGCGCTCCAATCCCAAGCTCGACCGCATCATCCAGACGATGAGCGAGGTGTCGACCGACGGTCACCCCGATCTGTTTGGCCAGTTCGCCGGCATCCAGCGCCTGTTCAAGGGCGACTACAAGGGTGCGCTGAAATACTTCAAGCTCGGCGCGCGTTACGCCGACAAGCTCTCCCAGCTCAGCATCGGCATGATGTATCTCCACGGCCGCGGCGTCAGCAAGGATCCGGCCACCGCCTGCGCGTGGATCACGCTGGCGGCCGAACGAGGGTTTCCCAGCTACGTCAATGCGCGCGATCACATCTGCGGCGCACTGAGTCCGGCACAACACGACCAGGCGATGGCGACGCTGGACCAGCTGACTCCGGAATACGGCGACAAGATCGCCAAGCAGCGGATGAAGCTGGCACTCACGATGGCCAAAAACTCGGTGACCGGATCGCTGCTCGGCGCCGACGCCAACGTGCGAACCATGTCCATGAACAACGACGAGGGTCCAGCCAACTGCGCCGGCTACACACTTTTCCTCGGTGGCGTGGAAGTGCCTCGCCGTGGCTGCGGCCGCTATGATCCGAAATTGCTGGACCCCAAGAAATACTTCGCCGCCCGCGACGCGCAATGGTTTGGTACCGTCACGGTTGGTGAATTGCGCAAGGTGAGTCCACCGGCTTCCCCTGCCCCGGCAAAATCATCCGATAGCGGGCATTGAAGGCAGCAGTGTTCGGTGTTCGGTGAAAGTCTGAACACCGAAAACCCCTCAACCACCCATTCCCGCCCGACCAACTCCGTAGGGCGGGCTCTGCCCGCCGTCCTCCGGGTGACGATTTGCCGATTCGTGCAGCAACCGCGGCGGGCAGAGCCCGCCCTATGTCTGCTGCGAACGACTACAGGCGGTTGCCCCGCTTGATCGCCAGATAGCGTTCGATCAGGGCGCCGGACAATTCGCTGCAGCTGACATCAAGCGTGTTGATGCCCTCGCGGCGCAGCGATTCGTGGACGCGCTCGCGCTCGGCCAGGTAGTGCATCGCCGCGGCGCTGCGGATGCTGCTTTCAAGTTCATCACCGGGTGTCGCGGCAGCGCGGTCCAGCGCCAGTTCGCGCAGGCTGACCAGCATGACCAGGTGGCGTTTGGACAACATGCTCACCGCCGCGCGCAGCTCGGTATCGTCCTCGTCGCGCACGTTTGTGATCAGCACTACCAGGGCGCGACGGCGCTGGTGCGCCTGCAAGGCGCTGGCGGCGGCAAGGTAGTCGGTGGCCAGCGGCAGGGGCTGCAGGTCGTAGCCGGCGCCGAGCAGCATGTCCATGCCGCCACTGCCCTGCTGCGGCGGCAACCAGCGTTGCTCCTGGCCGGTGCAGGCGAGCATGCCCACCGCATCACCCTGGCGCAGCGCGATGCTGGCCAGCGCCAGCGAGGCATTGAGGACATGGTCGAAGTACACCAGGTGATCGTCCTGCGCCAGCATGCGCCGGCCGCAATCGAGCATCAGCACCACTTGCTGGTTGCGCTCGTCGCGATACTCGCGCGAGATCAGGCGACTGGCGCGCGCGGTGGCCTTCCAGTCGATCTTGCGCAGGCTGTCGCCCACGCGATAGTCGCGCAGTTCCTGGAATTCGGTGCCTTCGCCACGGCGTCGCTGCAGGCGTGCCCCCACGCTGCGCGAGGCCAGTTCCACGCTGAGTCCGGCCAGCTCGGCCAGCGAGGCGAAGTTGGGATAGACGCGCACCGTCGATGGTTCGCCGAGCAGGCGACGCGAACTCCAGCACTGCCATGGCGAGCGCAGTTGCACTTGGCAGCCGTCGAAATTGAACTGGCCGCGCGCATCGGGCGTCACCGCATAGTCGAGCACGACATCGCTGCCGGTCGGCAAGGTCAGCGTGCGCGGCATGCCACGCACGGCCCAGCCGCCCGGATGCAGATCGTGCAGACGGAGCTTTTGCGTGTGCCCGGCGCTGCCGTGCAGGCGCAACCCGACGCGCGCCTCCGGACCCAACGGCATCACCGGTGCCACCTCGCGCTGCACGCCGGGTGAAGGCATCCGTTGCAGACGCCAGCCATCAATCAGGAGCAACACCGCGATCGCCGCGCCTGCCGTTAGCCATGCCGACAGTGGCAACACACCGAGGCTGGCCAGCACACCGAGTACGGTCCAGCCAAGCAACAGTCCCAATAGCAAGGGTGCCGGCCGCATCACCACCCTCCCTTTCGGCGTGCAGGAGCGCACCCTGTGCGCAAGGGACTTCCTTCGGTCGTGCGCGAACGGCGGGCGCAGCGCGCCTCACAGCAACGACAAGGGCGTCGCGCACAGGGTGCGCTCCTACAGGGATCAAGACCCGGGCGGGTGCAAAGCCTCATTGGCGTGGCGCCGGCACCTTGTGCAGCAAGGCACCCAGCACGTCGTCGGGATGCTGGCGTTCGATCAGCGCTTCCGGCGCGAGCAGCAGACGATGGCGCAGCGCAGGCAGGGCCACCGCACGCACATCGTCGGGGGTGACGAAATCGCGCCCGTCCACGGCCGCCTGCGCGCGCGCCAGACGCGCCAGCGCCAGCCCGCCACGTGGCCCGGCTCCGGCGATCACACCTGGCCATTCGCGCGTGGTGCGCACGATGCGCACGGCATAGTCGGTCACCGCGGCATCCATGCGGATCGCGGCAACACCCTGCTGCACGGCGAGCAGTTCGGCCTGGCTCAGCACGCTCTGTACCTTCGACACATCCAAGTCAGCCGCGACCTTGCCGTTGACCACGCCGGCCACCATGCGCTTCTCGTCCTCCAGCGTGGGATAGCCGATCACCACCTTGATCAGGAAGCGGTCGAGCTGCGCCTCGGGCAGCGGATAGGTGCCTTCCTGCTCGATCGGATTTTGCGTGGCCACCACCATGAACGGTTCCGGCAACGCGAAGCGACGACCTTCGATGGTGACCTGTCCCTCCTGCATGGATTCGAGCAGCGCCGCCTGGGTTTTCGCAGGCGCCCGGTTGATCTCGTCGGCCAGCAGCAGGTTGGCGAATACCGGGCCGCGACGAATCTGGAAGCGTTCGGTCTTGGGATCGTAGACGGCATGGCCGGTGACATCGGCCGGCATCAGGTCGGGCGTGAACTGCACCCGCCCGAAGCTGCAGCTGACCGAGGCGGCCAGCGCGCGCACCAGCAAGGTCTTGCCCAGGCCGGGCACACCTTCGATCAACACATGGCCGGCCGCCAGCAGGGCCAGCAGTACCTGATCGAACACCAGCTCCTGGCCGATGAAGGCACGCGCCACCTGCGTTCGCAGCGCGCGGGTGCGCTCGCCCAGCTCGGTGATCGACAACGGCGCCGGCGGTGTGGCCGGGGCGGCGAGGGTTTCGGTGGTCATGGGCGGCTCCTGAGTCGGGCCAGAGTGATGATGGAGGCGCGAAACGCCTGCGCGTTCGCGGGTGACTGGAAAGCCTGGGCAATCTGCGCGACATCGAGCGTGCTGCGTTCGGCCAGGCGCGCGTAGAGCGCATCGCCATTGAGCATGACGCAAGCCGGGTCGCGTCGGCGCAGACGCGCCAACACGGTCTGGCTGGCGAGGCTGTGCAAGGTGCGACCAGCGTCACGGCGATACAGGAATTCACCGGCGGCGTGCACGTGTTCGAGCAACGCGCGCCGGTGCAGCACCGGTGCCGGCATCAATGGACCCAGGCGCGCGCTGCGCATCGCCATCCACCCCGCCAGCAGCAGCGTCAGCGCCAACAATGCCGGCCAGCCCTTGACCGCCAGCAAGGCCAGGAATGAAGGGCCATCCAGGGCGTACACCAGATAGATGGTGCCCTTGCCGCGGTTGGGCGCCAGCAGCCGCCAGGCGAATTGCTGGTTCCAGGCGTGTTCAAGATGGGTCCGCGTGAGCGGAGTGAAGGTCGACAGCACGCTGACGGTGCCCGAGCCCAGCCGCGTGCGTGCAAACAGGTACCCGTCCTGCGCATTGCCGATGGCGGCGTCGACGCGTGCCACCGCGGCCGGCGTCAGCCGGAATTTCTTCGCACAGATCGGCACCTCATGCTTGCCGGCGGGCGTGGCCGCCTTCGGCTTGATGCAGTCGAACAGCGCCGAGCGCGCATCGAACAGACCGAGCGCATCGAACAGCGGAGTACGCGCCACGCTGGTCGAACCCGGCGACAGCAGCAGGTGGCCGCCGCTGCGCACCCACGCGACGAGTCGGGCCGCATCGGCCATGTCGACGCGGGCAGCATCGACGCCAAGCAGCAGCGTATCGCCGGACTTGAGCGACAGCTTGGACGAGTCGAGCGTGGTCAGCGAACGCGTCGGCAGCTGCAAGCGGTTGAGGGTGAGGTCCAGCGCGAAGAAGCGGTTATAGCGCGCCTCGCCATGGGCCACCGTGGGCTCGGTGACTTGCTTGTGCTCGAACGAGGCAAAGAAACCCGCCACCAGCAGCAGCACCGCCCCCAGCACCGCCAGGCCGATATAGAGCGGCCGGCGATTCATGGCGCCGCCCCGCTCTGCACCGGCCAGCCGCTGAGCAGGTTCTCGATGGTGGCGTCGTCCGGATAGCGCCCGGCGTAGGCAGCAAACTGCCAGGTGCGCACGATCGCGATGACCTGTTGCGCACGCTTCGGGTCGTCGATGGCCGCGGCCTGACGCAACCAGTCCGCCTCGGTGCTGTCGGTCGACGGCGGCAGTTGCAGCAACAAGGCGGTCTGCTCCACGCAGCCGCGGTACAACAAGGCCAGCGCCTCGCGCCGACGCTGCGCTTGCCAGAGTTTGCGGGTGGCACCGGCCAGGTCTGCCGGCAGCGCCTGCTCGCCGGCGACGCGGGCTTCAAGGCTGGCCGGCGCCATCGGCACATCGTCATCGGCTTCCGGCAGCCAGCGTCCGCGGTGGCGCCACGCAAACCACAGCAAGGTAGCGAGCGCACCGATCACCAGCAGCCACAGCACTATCTTGAAGAATCCCGACAGGAACCGCCCCAGCAGCGGAAACGGCACACTCTTCTCGCTGGTGTCGGAATGCCATGAGTACTTGAACACCCAACGACGCACCGTATGCTCGCCGCCGAAGCGCGGGTCGCGATACACCTGCGCCGCCTGCGCGGCGAAGCGCGCATCACCACTGTCCGGCGGCTGGTGGAAGACCTGCTCGATGCTGACCTCGGCCGGCGCGGACGCAGTGCTTGCCGCCGTGGCCGGTGCCGCCGCGTGCGCAGGCAGCGCCAGCGCGCCACCAATCAACAGCAGCACGCCGAGCACCTTGCCCAGGCCTTCAAGCCGCGCGCGCAGACGCCGGAACGTGAGGTCGATGTCCCAGGCCTCCAGCTGGGTGCGCCGGTTCAGATACAGCGCGAAACCGCATGCCACATACAGCGGCTCGATCACGCTCATCGCCAGATAGGCCACGCTTGCCGCCGCGAGCATCCATGACGTCGCGGCGTGATGAACGTCATCGCGGAAGAATCCGCTCAGCGACTCGGGGCGCCATTCGTTCGGTATCAGCAACAGGATGAACAGCCACACGCTGAGGAACAGCACCAGCTCGAATTGCAGGCAGCTGTAGGTGAGCATGCTGGTGATGCCGCCGATACGTCGACGCAGCACCTTCCAGCGCAGCGAACGCTGCTTCGCGGCTGCGCCTTCAAGCAGATCCAGCGGCAGGCGAAGCGCGCGATGGCTGTCGATACGCAACCAGCTCAGTGCGGCCAGGGTGCTGCGCCAGCCCCACCGGCGCTGACCGCGCAGGGTCTCGCGCCAACCCGGCGTCTGTTCGAACACGGCATGCGACAGCACGTACAGCGGCACACGGTCGAACAGCGGCTTCAGCCACCACATCAGCAGCAGGCCCAACCAGGGCACGCCGACCAGCACGCCCACCGCATTGCAGAGCACGAAGATCGGCAGTGTGAAGGCGAACCACGCCGACCACACCGCACGCGCATTGGCACGCAGCATGGCCGCGCCGAGATCCAGGGCCTCGCGTGGCACGCGCGGGCGCAGCACCACGCTGATGCGCTCAAGCTCCATGCCGACCCGCCTTGCCGCCACGCCACAACCACCCCAGCACCAGCACCCACAGCAAGGCGCCACTGCCGAACTTCACCGGGTCGGACAAGGCCGCATCCGATGACCAGTACGCCTCGATGAAGGCCGCCACCAGCAACATCGCGAATGCGCCCAGCGCCAGTTGCGCGCCGATCCAGCCGGCAGCCACCAGCGCCGGCCCGCGACGACGACGCCCCGGGGCCAGCAAGGTCAGACCCAGTTGCAGGCCGGCGCCGCCGGCGATCACCAGCGCGCTCAATTCGAACGGCGAGTGCCCCACCACGAACCGCCAGAACGGACCGCCATAGCCGATCGCGGTGAGATGCCCGGCGACGCCGCCGATGATCACGCCGTTGGCGCCGAGCACGTAGAGCGCGCCCACGCCGAACACCAGCCCGGACGCGAACGTGCGGAACGCGATGCTGACGTTGTTCATCACGTAGAAACCGAACATCTGCAGATTGGTGCCGCTGCTGCGGCCGATATGCGGATTCGAGGGGTCGTACATCTTCTCGAACTGCGCCAGCTGGGCGCTGTTGAATACCGTGTGCGCCAGCTCGGGACGCATTTGCATCAACACCAGCATGACCAGCGCCGGTACATAGAACAGCACGGTCGCCGCCAGCATGCAGCGCCACTGCGAACGCACCAGGCGCGGAAACCCGGCAACCAGAAAGCTGGCCACGCGATGCCAGCGCGGTGCCGGCGGCCGATACAGCACCAGGTGACCCTGTTGCACCAGGCGCTGCAGGCGATCAGTGACGTCGTGGCTGTAGCCGCGCCCACGCGCCAATGCCAGGTGGTGGCACACGCGGCGATACGCCGATGGAAAATCCAGCGCCTGATCCTGCCGCATCGTGCGCTTGGGCTGACGCTCCAGCGCGCTGAACCAGGACTGCAGGCTGTCCCATTCGCGGCTGTGCAGGGCGACAAAACGTTCCTGCTTCATGCGCGCCCCAGCAGCCAGTTGGCGTGGGCCACCAGACGCCGGATGGCCGCCGTGTCACGCAGACCGGTCAGCGGGGTCAGCAGATTTGCCAGCTCCTCCTGCCGCTGCACGGTGAGCTGGCCGGCGCGTTCGGTGAACTCCACCAGCGCAGCCTGTTCGTCCATCGCCAACGCCACCGGCAGCGGTATCGCCTCCATCGTCGGCACTTCCTGCCCGGGCGGCAGTTCGGTGGCGTGGATCACCAAGGTGCCCGCAACGATGTCGCCAAGCCGACGCGCATGCGGATCGACCAGGGTGCTGATCAGGCCGACGCCGTACACGCCGGGCAGAATATCCACCGTGCGCATCAGGTTTCGCACCACCGAGGGCAGCCAGGTCACCGGCGTGCCATCCGCATTGACCACGCGCAGCCCCAGCGCGCGCTTGCCGGGCGTCTGCCCGTGCCACCAGACCTCGCACACCACCGAGTACGCCCACATCAAGCCGAACATCAGCAGCAGGACCAGGCCATTGCCGCCCACGCCGAAGATCGACAGCGGAATCGCGGCAATGAACAGCACCAGCAGGCGCACCAGCACATCGACCATCCACGCCTGCGCGCGTGGCAACGCACCGGCGGCGCGCAGGCGCAGCGAAATGCCTTCGGGCGTCTCGATCTCGCGGATCGTATCGATCATCAAACGTCGATGACGATGGTGTCGGCGATGAGGTCATGCAGGCAGCGGCGCTCGGCGCCGAAGATCAGCAACACATCGATCAGGCCGACAAATCTGCCCACCAGCGGGATGGCGCCGAGCACGCCAAGCGGGAGCACCCGCAGGAAAATGTAACGGAGCAGCCCCATGCGATCGCCATTGCTGCGGACCATGGCGACGTCCAGCGTGCGCTTGCCGATGGTCTGTCCGGTGCGATGGATCATCACGCAATTGATCACGATCAGCGCCAGGAGCAGGATGCACCCCAACGCGACCAGCGCGATCATCGGGCCGGCCGACTTGGTTCCCGCCTTGACTCCGTCAGCCATCACGGCGCCCATGATGAACGGCGCCAGCCACACCACGTTGATCACGCCGTCGAGCAAGGCGGCACCCAGCCGCTTGCCGCGGCTTGCCTTGCGGCTCTCCAGATCCCCTTCGAATCGCCCCTGCACGTCGTCGACCACGGCCGCCGGCGCGGCGTATGGGTTGGTTTCCATGCTGCTTCCCCTCTTTCCTTTTGCCCTACCCCATGTCGGGCAACCGGGTCGAGTATAAAAGCGATTTTTCCCGCTTGACCAGCGCTGGCGCGGGAGCGGTGAAGCGGCCTGCCATGCGCCGGCCGGGCATCCGGCTCAGCGTGTCTTGCGCTTGGACTTGAGCATGGTGCCGCTGCACTTGGGCGAACCGCAGCGGCATTCCCACAATTTCCTCAGCCTCGCCGTGTGCGGCACCTCGAGCACGATGCCGTAGTCGTAGGTCAGTTCTTCGCCGGGCTCGATTTTGCGGATCGCCTCGATCATCACCTTGTCGCGACGCGGATCGCCGCTGGAGCTTTCCTCGATCACCGCACGGCAATTGGGCGTGCAGCTGTGGTTGATCCAGCGCGCGGTGTTGCCCTGCCGGTTGGCGTCGACGATGTATTCGTCGTTGAGCGTGAACAGGAAAGTGTGACCGGTCTCGCCGCCATCGCCATACAGCTCATCGGCCTCGGCGTGGCTCATCAATCGCCCCTTGTACTGGATGATGTGCTCGCCGCGGGCAATGGCGTCGGCCGCGAACACGCCGTTGCCATGGATCGGTGAGCGGCGGGCAACGAAGCGGCGACGTGAAACCTGGGGCATGGAAGGATCTGCTGGCATGGCGGAAAGAACGACGATGATGCCGATTGCCGCGCCGAATGAAAACCGCCCCCAGCCATGGCGGTGGAGCCGAACGCCCCAGCGACTCCCGACTCCCGATTCCCGATTCCCCAATCCCCAATCCCTGCTAAGATTCAAACAATCGTTTGAGGTGAGCCCATGAAACGACTGTTACGCGGATTTCTGCTGATCCTGCTCGGCGCCGGCCTGGCTGCCTGCGGGCCGACCCGGAAAAGCGTGTTTCCACCCACGCTGAGCATCCAGCAGCTGACGGTACTGCCAAACGGCCAGTGGCGCGTCACCCTGCGCATCCAGAACAACAGCTACGACGAGATGGGTTTCACCGCGCTGGAGGGCCAGCTGAAGGTCGGCACACTGGCTCCGATCCGCCTGCACACGACCTTCGAACGTGACATCCCCGAGCTGGCCGGGGACGTGCTGCCACTCGATGTGCTGCCCACCGGCGCGATGAATCAGCTGCTGCAGCAAGCCGCCAGCAAGGGCAGCGCCGGTGCGGTGACGTATCAGATCAAGGGCACGGCCCGCGCCAAACCGGAACAGGAAAAGCACGCCCGCGACTTCGATTTCGACGGCAACGGCTGGATCTCGCCGGTACCGGGCATCCCCAACACCTGGCGCTGAGCCACGCCACTCGACGACTCTTCAGCAAGGAACCCACATGACTGCTTACAAGGCCCCACTCGACGATCTGCGCTTTGCCCTGTTCGACGTGCTCGGCGCGGAGCCCACCCTCACGGCGCTGCAGGGCGGCGAAGCGCACAGTCGCGACCTGCTCGATGCCGTGCTTGAGGAGGCCGGGCGACTCAGCGAGCAACTGCTGGCACCCACCAATGCCCCCGCCGATGCGGAAGGTTGTCACTTCGACAAGACCACCCATGAGGTGACGACGCCGAAGGGCTTCAAGGAAGCGTTCCGCCAGTTTGCCGAAGGCGGCTGGACCAGCCTCACCAACCCCGAGGCCTACGGCGGCCAGGCGTTGCCCGGCGTGCTCGGCACGGCCACCACCGAGATTTTCCAGTCCGGCAACCTGGCCTGGAGTCTGTACCCGCTGCTGTCCGAAGGCGCCACCCACGCGCTGGAACAGCATGGCGAGGAATGGCAGCGCGAGCTCTACATGAAGCCGATCGTGGCCGGCCGCTGGACCGGCACCATGTGCCTGACCGAACCGCAGGCCGGCTCCGACCTGGGCCTGCTCAAGACCCGCGCCGAACCGGGGGAAGCCGACGCCAACGGCCACCCGACCTGGAAGCTCACCGGCACCAAGATCTTCATCAGCGCCGGCGAACACGACCTCACCGAAAACATCGTGCACCTGGTGCTGGCGCGCCTGCCCGATGCGCCCGAAGGCAGCCGCGGCATCTCCATGTTCATCGTGCCCAAGTTCAAGCTCAAGGCCGACGGCTCGCTGGGCGAACGCAACACCATCGCCGCCGGCGCGATCGAGCACAAGATGGGCATCCACGCCTGCTCCACCTGCGTGATGAACCTGGACGGCGCCGAAGGCTACCTGATCGGCAAGCCGCACAAGGGCCTGATGGCGATGTTCACCATGATGAATGCGGCGCGCCTGTCGGTCGGCGTGCAAGGACTGGCACTGGCCGAGCGCGCGCTGCAGAACAGCCTCAACTACGCTCGCGAGCGGTTGCAGTCGCGCTCGCTGTCCGGCCCGAAATTCCCGGACAAACCGGCCGACAATCTGCTGGTGCAGCCGGATGTGCGGCGCATGCTGCTGACCCAACGCGCCTTCGTGGAGGGCTCGCGTGCGCTGGTGCTCTACACCGCGCTGCAAACCGACATCGAACATCGCGGCATCGACGCGGAGGCGCGCAAGAAGGCCGGCGAGCTGGTGGCGTTCCTGATCCCGATCGCCAAGGGCATGGTCACCGAGCTGGCACAGGAGTGCACCAAGGAAGCCCTGCAGATCTACGGCGGCCACGGCTACATTGCCGAGAACGGCATGGAGCAGTTCGTCCGCGACGCGCGAATCATCACGCTGTACGAAGGCACCACCGGCATCCAGGCCGCCGACCTGCTCGGACGCAAGATCCTCCAGTTGCAGGGCGTGGGCTTCAAGCACTTCCTGGAAGAGATCAGCGCCTTCTGCCAGCAGCATGCCGAGACCGAATCGCTGAAGGCATTCATCGGGCCGCTGGCCGTGGCCACCCGCAACTGGAGTGATTTGACCCTCGCGGTGGCACAACGCGCCCAGGCCAACCCGGAAGAACTTGGCGCGGCCGCGACCGACTACCTGTATTACTCCGGCTATGTGGCCCTGGCCTACCTGTGGGCACGCAGCGTGCTGGCCGCGGAAACCGGCGCCCATGCGGCCGCCTTCAAGCAGGCCAAGCGTGATACGGCGGCGTTCTATTTTGCCCGTATCCTGCCGCGCACCCTGGTGCACCAGGCCGGCATCGAGGCGGGCGTGGCAAGCCTGCCGACAATCGACTGAAGCCCCGGTCATCCGCAAACGACAAAGCCCGGGCAAGCCCGGGCTTTGTCGTTCGCGGGCGTGGACCGACCAGCCGGTGACGTGAACGATCTGCGTCAGGTCAGGTGCCGAAGCGTGTCACGTTTGGCTCAACTGCGACCACGCGCCCGGACCGACACGAGCTACTCGCCGTAGGCTTCCTGG
This sequence comes from Rhodanobacter sp. G2-10, assembly GCF_055809185.1. NCBI lineage: Bacteria > Pseudomonadati > Pseudomonadota > Gammaproteobacteria > Lysobacterales > Rhodanobacteraceae > Rhodanobacter > Rhodanobacter sp. G2-10. Next base: position 2,772,480 of record NZ_CM147900.1, read on the forward strand.
AACGTATCCCCGCGCATGCGCAGAAACTGCTGGACCAGGGCGTCGTGGATGGCCGCAGACTGCATCAGTTCGCGGGCCAACGCCTCCTGCGCTTCGGCCACGCTTGATCGCGCGGGGCTGGCTACAGCGTCGGGAACAGCCCGCACGACCCTCGGCGCAGGCGCTTCCGCCTGGTGGAGTTCGACTTCGAGCAGATGAGAGATGTCATAGGCGATGTCGTTCATGCCTGGGGTGATGCAACAGGCTTGCCAACCGACCACGCATGATCGACCCGCCGTGCAGAGCCACATCCCCGGTGCGGCCGACATGGTGGCCCACGGAGTAACCTCGATACCGTTACGGACGAAGATTCCGGCAATGACGAAAGCGCGTTGCCGCGATCAAGACGCAACCGAATCCGGGAACGGCGGGCCGAAGCCCGCCGTCACCCCCTCACTGGAGATGGCAATGAAATGGTTACTGGCGTTCGTGGCGGGATTTGTTTCCACCCTGGTATTCCATCAGGGGCTGCTTGAACTTCTGCACCTGGTTGGTGCTTTCCCGCACGCGGCGTGGAACATGACGGCGGTGCCGCCGTGGAACGTACCGGCGGTCATCTCGCTGGCGTTCTGGGGTGGTCTGTGGGGGATCCTGCTGTGGGCCATGATCCGCCATCTGCGTGGTGGAAAGCGCTGGCTGTGGGGCGCCATCTGGGGCGCATTGCTGCCGAGCATCATCGCGCTGTTCGTGGTGTTTCCGATCAAGGGCATGCCGATGGCCGGTGGCTTCGATCCCAAACTGATCGTCGGCGCCCTGCTGCTCAACGGCGTTTGGGGGCTGGGGGTGGTGGCGTTGATGAAGCTTTACCGGCAAGGTTGAGTCGGCAATCACAAAGTCGGCCAAGGCGATGACGGCAAGATGACGGACTGGCTGTGGACGATCGGGCGCACCATCCTGCTCGCGCTGATGGTGCTGCTGGTGGTGTGTTCGGGAGCGTGGGCGGCGCTGGCACTGTGGTATCGGCTACCGGGCGGAAGGATCGCGCGCACGGTCGGCAGCATGGCGTGGATACTGCTGGTGCTGGCGCTGGTGGTGCTCGCCCTCGACGCGCGCAGCGTCCTGCCGTTGCTGGTCTTGGTGGCGGTTCACGCGGGCTTGTTGCTGTGGTGGATCCGCATCAAACCGTCCGGCGACAAGCCGTGGCGCGACGATGTTGCACGCTTGCTGACCGGCACGGTGCGTGGCGACCACGTGCAGCTGGACAACGTTCGCAACTTCCGCTGGCGCAGCGACAGCGACTATGACATCCGCTGGGAACGCCGCGAGGTCGATCTGAACCGCCTGACCGGCGCCGATGCGGTGCTGTCCTACTGGAGTGGCCAGGCGATCGCGCACGCGATGATTTCGTTCGGTTTCGACGATGGCCGCCATCTGGTGTTCTCGATGGAGGTACGCAAGAGTCGCGAGCAGGCATATTCCTCGATCGGCGGCTTCTTCAAGCAGTTCGAAACCATCCTGGTCGCGGCCGATGAAAGCGACATCATCGGCGTGCGCACCAATGTCCGCGGCGAGGACGACTATCTGTATCCACTGCAGCTGGAGCATGCCACCTTGCGCGCGCTGTTCCTGTCCTATGTGCACGCCGCCAACCAGCTCGCGGTGCAGCCAGCCTTCTACAACACGTTCACCTCGAACTGCACCACCATCGTCTATCGCATGGCGCGCAAGATCGATGCCGGCCTGCCGTGGGACATACGCCTGCTGCTCACCGGCTACCTGCCCGAATACCTCCATCGCATCGGCGCGGTCGATCGCAGCGTGCCGGTGAAGACCTTGCGTGAGCGCAGCCGTATCACCGAGCGTGCAAGGGCAAGCACCCTCGACGCGAATTTCTCGCACGCCATCAGGCGAATCGATGCGATCGCGTAACCAGATCATCCGATCACAGTGCGCTGGAATGAAACTCAAACTGAACAGCGGTCACCCAGTGTGATCGTTTCACGTGTGCTTGCCACCATGATCGGTTAGGTTTTTCGGGACAGCATGCAAAAACCCTCCCCTGTCCCGCGCGCCAAGCTGTCACGTGAAGACGCGCATGAATCCAAGGAGACTGCGATGAGTACCAGGATCACCCGGATGGCCGTGTTGGCCGCAGCGTTCATGTCACTCGGCCTCGCCGGCTGCTCGCAATACGTCAAGCAGTCCGACTTCAACACCGCAATCCAGCAGCTGCAGCAGAAGCAGCAGGATCAGCAACAGCAGATCGATGCGATCAAGCAGCAGATGCAGTCGCAGTTCTCCAAGTACGACCAGCAGATCACCGCCATGCAGGGACGGGTGAGCATCGACACGGTGGCGCACTTCGCTTTCAACAGCGCCACGCTGAACGAACAGGACAAGCCGGCGCTGCAGGACTTCGCTGCCACGATCGCCAAATACCATCCCAACGTGCTCATCACGGTGGAAGGCTTCGCCGACCCGGCCGGCTCGCGCGCCTACAACAAGAAACTCGGCATGCAGCGCGCCAACGCCGTGCGTGACTTCCTGGTCAGCAGCGGCCTTTCGGCAGACCAGGTGCGGGCGGTCAGCTATGGCGAGGACAGCAACCGCCAGGTCGTGAAGGGCGCCACCCACGATCGTGGTGTGGACAACCGTCGCGTATCGCTGACCGTGGACGCCACCGGCGCTGGCGCGGTCGCCACGGCGGCGCCGTAACCCAAGAGGCGAAGCTGTCCCGGAGCCGCTCCGGGACAGCTTGGGCATGGCGCTCTGGAGTAATGCAACAATTTGGTTGCATTTATCTTCCGACCGGAATAATGTGCAACCTCGTGGTTGCCCTTTCCGACGAAGGAGATTGCCCATGAATGCCTCGACCGACCGCATCGAAAAACAGATCCTGCTGAAGGCGCCGCGCTCGCGCGTGTGGCACGCCCTTGCCGACGCCGAGGCCTTCGGGGAATGGTTCGGCGTGGCATTGCAGGGCCAGCGCTTCGTCGCCGGCGAATGCGTCCGCGGTCACATCACTCATCCGGGCTACGAGCACTTGCTGTTCGAGATCACCCTCGAACGGATCGAACCCGAACGGCTGCTCTCGTTCCACTGGCACCCGTATGCGGTGGACGCCACCCATGATTACTCGAACGAACCGCCCACGCGGGTGGTGTTCGAGCTGGAAGAAGTCAGCGGTGGCACCCTGCTGCGGGTCGTCGAGTCCGGCTTCAACCAGATACCGGCCGAACGCCGCGCCGAGGCATTCCGGATGAACAGTGGTGGCTGGGAGCAGCAGATGAAGAACATCCTGCATCATGTCGAAACGCGCTGAAACGATCGCCTCGAAGGCTCGCGCAACCGCCGCGACCGTGGGGAAGTCTGCACCGGTTTTCGCAGCCCTGGGCGATCCCACCCGGCTCCGCCTGCTGGGCGTGCTCTGCGCCGGCGGTGCCATGTCGATCACCCAGCTCACCGCCGGCACGGCGATCACCCGGCAGGCGATAACCCGGCACCTGGATGTTCTGGCCGGCGCAGGCCTGGTAAGCGACATGCGGCAGGGCCGCGAACGGCTATGGCAATTCGAGCCAACCCGGCTTGACGAGGCGCGCCGCTCGCTTGAAGCAATCGAACGGCAATGGGACCAGGCCTTGCAGCGCTTGCGCACCATGGTGGAAAGCTGATCGTCCGGATCTTGACGCCGACGCTCAGGCCAACGCGAAGCGCGTTACCCGCTTGCCTGGATCGGCTTCGACCAGGGTCACCTTGACGTCGGCGCCCAGCGGCAGTGTCGACGTGCTGGTCACGCCGGCCTCGACCGCCGGCTCGCGCAGCATCACCACACCCTTGCTGGCATCCGCCGCGACTTCGACGATGGCGCCGTCGAACTGCTCGCCGATGCGCGAGGCCAGCGCGGCGGCCTCGGCCAGGTCCAGCACGGCCTTCTCGTATTGGTGCGCACGATGGCCGGATGCCTGCATCGTGGCCGGCAGGTTCGGCAGCGCCGCCAGCACCCAATCCGGCACCGGCTGCTGCGCGCACAGTGCCACGCAGATTTCGCCGGTATAGCGATCGACCAGCCGACGCAGGGGCGCCGTGGCGTGGGTGTATTCGGCCGCAATCGCCGACTGCATCGGTTGCGCCGGCAGGCTGCCATGGAAGGCGGCATAGCCTGCGCCGCGCAGCACCGAGGTGCATGCGGTCAGCATCGCGACATGGCGGTCATTGCAGGGATCGAGCGAACGGATGAAGCCGGGGTAGTCCAGGCTCGCCGGCCAGTCGATGCCGAGTGCCCTGGCCGTGATCCGCAGTCGCTGCAACGCCTGCGGATCGGGCTCGGGCAAGGTGCGCAGCAAACCCACCTTCGCCTGCACCATCAGCCGAGCCGCGGCCATGCCGGTCAACAGCGAAATCTGTTCGTTCCAGTCCTCGATCGCCAGACGCGCGCGAAATGCCAGCGTCCAGCGCCCATCGACCACACTGATCTCCTGCTCCGGCAGCGGCAGGCTGATGCCACCGCGCGCCTGCTCACGCTGCTGCCGAAGCTCGCCGATCCGGCGCAACACCGCCCACATCGGTCCGGCGCTGCCGTCGTCGATCGACTGCTGCACGCCGAGATAGTCAAGCTTGGCGCGGCTGCGCACGAGAGCCCGACGCACGTCGATGTCGGCGAAATCACCGGCATCATCGAGCTCGATCGTCCACAACAAAGCCGGGCGCACCTGGTCGGGCAGCAACGAGGTGGCATCCTCGGAAAGCACTTTCGGGTGCAGGGGAATCTTCGAGTCGGCGCCGTACAGGGTCTCGCCACGACGATTCGCTTCCAGGTCCACGGGATCGCCCGCGCTGACGAAGGCCGCGACATCGGCAATCGCGTAAAACACCCGGTAACCGTCACCACGCGTCTCGACATACATCGCCTGATCCAGATCCATCGACTCGGCCGGATCGATGGTGACCAGCGGCACGTCGGTACGGTCCAGCGTCGGCAGGCGCGGATTCGCGGCCGCGGCCGCCGCAGCGGCCTCGACCTCGGGCGGAAATTCGGCCGGCAGCTTCATTTCCTGGCGGATGTTCGCCATGCCCTGCACAAGCACGGCGTGGTTGGCGGGCTGCAGGTGGATGCGACGCGTGGTGGACAAGTTGGACTCCCTGGCGCTCGATGGCTGGTGGCCGACCCCGGAACCATGCGCTGCGCCTCATCGGGCCGACCCTGCCGGAATATACATGTCCCGCGGACGCGGGGCTTCCACCGGTCACGCGGCAGGTGTAAAAACAGGCGAAAACCCCACTGACCCACGCCGCATGACTGACTCGACCCTGCTGATCCGTCTGGCCGAAGACGACGACGATTTCATTCTCCCGCTGATCCCGCGCCTGGTCGATTTCACCCTGCCCCCGTGGCGGCGGCGGCACGAGTGCATCGAAGGCATCCGTGATGATCTGCACCGCCACCTGGAGGACCAGCCCGCCAACAACTTCCTGTTCGTGGCGGAGAATGCCGACGGCGAACGGGTCGGCTTCATCGAACTGCAGAAGACACAGGACTTCTTCACCGGCCGCACCAATTGCCATATCAACAACGTGGCGGTCGCGCCCCGGCATGAAGGGCGTGGCGTCGGCAAGGCGCTGATGCTGCATGCCGAGAACTGGGCGCGTGAGCACCACTGCGCCCTGGTCACGCTGGCGGTATTCCCGGGCAACGAACGTGCACGGGCGCTCTACGAATCGTGCGGCTACGCCACGGACTTGCTGCGGCTGGTCAAGCCGGCACGTTGAAGGTGACGCAAACGATGAAGCCGCCCGAAGGCGGCTTCCTCATGACAACGGCACCATGCGGTGCTTCAGTTGGTGCTGGTTGCCGCGGTGGCCTCGGCCTGCTCTCGCTCGCTCAGCCGGTGGGCCAGGCGATCGATATTGGACAGCGACAGCAGGTGCGCATAGACCCAGCCGAGCACGCCTTCGCGCATCAGCTCGTGGGTGACCTTCTCATCCAGCGCGCGCAGCTTTTCCTCGTTGACCATGTACAGGCCATTGAGCGTGATGCCCGGGCTGGAATCATCCTCGCCCTTGCGCAACTGCACATTGCGCGACTCCAGCAGGTCGTGCTTGACCAGATGCTGCATGAAGCTGCGGGTACGTTCGATGTTCTGCTGGAACTCGCTGAGGAAGCCCACTGCATTGGTCAGCAGCTCGGTATCGGTGCCGTCCTCATTGAACAGGCGCTGGCCATCCTCCGTGCTGAAGCCCTCGAACTTGTCGTCGAGAAACACGGTGAAATCGGCACCCTCCTGGCCTTCCGGCTTTTCGCCCAGCACGAACGGATAACGGCGCACGAAGGCGGGAATGTACACGTTCGGTGCCCAGTGCCCCTGCGCATCCACATAGAGGTTTTCGTTCTGACGCAGGCCGAGCAACGCGATCGGACCGGCGTTGGCCACGTCGGTGCCGGCGAACACGATCATCAGGTCACGCGCGGCGAGGCCGAATTCCCCCGCGGTCAGCGGCACCGAGTGCGCGTTCATCGCGAACTTCATGTGCGGAAGGCCCTTCAGGCGAAGTTCCTTGTGTTCGGTACGATTGAGCGGCACCGGGTTCTCGTAGAAAATGACTTCAGCCACGTTGATCCACCTTGTATCCCCCCGCCGTGCCGGGCCACCACTGCAGCGCCCCTGTCAAACCCGGCGTGGGGTCTGCATAGACCCCCGATCATATCAGCGCTCGTGCATGGCGGCGACTGCCCGGACCGCCGTATATCGCCAGAGCGCGTGCGATCCGGCACAAAATTGGTCTATGCTGCAGACAGAAGGGCATTTGACAACGTGCCCTGCAACGCCCTGGCTGAAGGACGATCCACATGCTGATGGACGCGCCAAAATCCGCCAATCTCCACGCGACCCGCGTATTGTCGCTGGACGCCGCCGGCCGCATTCTGGACTGGATCAGCTGGCAGGACGCAGTTTGCCTGTATGTCCGCGATGCCGTGGCATGGACCCTGGGCGACCCCTGCCTCACCGTGCACGGTGGCCACAACCGCCTGCTCGGCGTGCAGAGCACGCTGCAGCTGCATCCGATCATCGCCAGCACCGGCCATTGCCGCCAGCACGCGATCGACCCGTCTCCCGCGCTGACCAACACCGCGCTGTTTGCGCGCGACCGCCATATCTGCATGTACTGCGGCGAGCATTTCACCCGCCTGGAGCTCACCCGTGACCACGTGCTGCCGATTTCGCGGCAGGGCAAGGATGAGTGGGAGAACGTGGTCAGCGCCTGCCTGCCGTGCAACCTGAAAAAGAGCAACCGCACGCCGCAACAGGCCAACATGCCGTTGCTGGCGGTGCCCTACCGGCCGAGCTGGGTCGAGCACCTGATCCTGTCCAACCGCAACATCCTGGCCGACCAGATGGAATTCCTGGTCAGCCGCCTGCCGCGCGACCGCCGCTCGATCGCCGCCTGACCGCAGTTCTTTCAGTCCGCCCCTTCGCGACCGGCATTGCCGTCGTCGTCGTTGTGCAGATCCTGTGCGTCCCGTTCGATCGTGTCTATGCTGTCCCGCGCGCTTGTCGCCAGTTTGCAATAGTGCTTGCGGATTCGCTCCAGTTGGTCGTCGTCAAGCTCCTCGAGATTCAACAAAGCATTGTGGGCCTTGCTGGTGCGAATCAGCTCGTCAAGCTTGATCTGCAGCGCACCCGTATCCCGGTTCTGACTGCTCTGGATCAGGAACACCATCAGAAACGTGATGATCGTGGTCGACGTGTTGATGACCAGTTGCCAGGTGTCTCCGTAGTCGAAAAGTGGTCCGGTCGCCGCCCAGATGACGACCAACGTCGCCGCCATGATGAACGCCGCGGGCTTTCCGGCTTGGCGTGCGGTCGATTCGGCAAATCGGCGAAACAGTTTGCGCATGGACATGGCCTGACTCCCCGGTTTGAACGGTCTGCGAAGATTCCTCGCGGCCGCGTGTTCGTCATGTGCACATGCCAAATCATGCCTTGTTCACAATCCCGCCCTTGCCCCGCCCCGCCGCTGGGCCAACAATACACAGATGAATGACCTCAGCCACTACCCCCACCTGGCCCCGATCGAGACACCGGCGGACCTGCGTCGCGTACCCGACGAGGAGCTGCCGGCGGTCGCCGACGAGTTGCGCCAGTACCTGATCGAGGCAGTGGCCAGCTCCGGCGGCCATTTCGGTGCCGGCCTGGGCGTGGTGGAACTGACCGTGGCCCTGCACCATGAATTCGACACGCCGCATGACCGCCTGGTCTGGGACGTGGGCCATCAGTGCTATCCGCACAAGATCCTCACCGGCCGCCGCGATCGCATCACCACGATCAAGAAGAAGGACGGGCTGGCCCCGTTCCCGCGTCGCGAGGAAAGCGAGTACGACACCTTCGGCGTCGGCCACTCCTCCACCTCGATCTCCGCCGCGCTGGGCATGGCGATCGCCGCGCAGCAACAGGGCGACCACCGCAAGGTCGTGGCGGTGATCGGCGACGGCGCGATGACCGCCGGCATGGCCTTCGAAGCGCTCAATCACGCCGGCGACGTGGAACCGGACATGCTGGTGGTGTTCAACGACAACGGCATGTCGATCAGCGAGAACGTCGGCGCGCTGACCAAGATGATGGCTCGCGCCATGGCCAGCCAGCGGCTCAACGAGTGGCGCGAGCGCGCCAAGCGGGCCATTCCCAGGCAGTCCTTCTTCGGGCGCTGGTTCAAGCGCTGGGAGGAGCATGCCAAGGGCATGTTCGTGCCAAGCACGCTGTTCGAGGAGCTCGGCTTCCACTACACCGGCCCGATCGACGGCCACAACATCCCGCAACTGCTGCAGGCACTGCGCACGGTGAAGGGTCTGCCCGGACCGCAGTTGCTGCACGTGATCACGACCAAGGGCAAGGGCTACGCGCCGGCCGAGCAGGCGCAGATCGAATACCACGCGGTCGGCCCGTTCGATCCCAACGCCGGCCTGAAAAAGAAATCCGGCCCGGCCAAGCCGACCTATACCGACATCTTCGGCGACTGGCTGTGCGATCAGGCTGCCGCGGACGAACGCCTGCTCGGCATCACGCCGGCCATGCGCGAGGGCTCGGGACTGGTGCGTTTCTCGCGGGAGTATCCGAAGCGCTACTTCGACGTGGCGATTGCCGAACAGCACGCGGTGACGCTGGCCGCCGGCATGGCCTGCGAAGGCGCCAAGCCGGTGGTGGCGATCTATTCCTCCTTCCTGCAGCGCGCCTATGACCAGGCCATCCACGATGTGGCGCTGCAGAACCTCGACGTCACCTTCGCGATCGACCGCGCCGGTGTGGTCGGCCCGGACGGCGCGACGCACTCGGGCAGCTTCGACCTGAGCTTCCTGCGCTGCCTGCCGAACTTCGTGATCATGGCGCCAGCCGACGAGAACGAATGCCGCGCCATGCTGAGTACCGGTTTTCAGCACGCCGGCCCCGCCGCCATCCGGTACCCGCGCGGTACCGGCCCCGGTGTGTCGATTCACCACGGTCTGGAAACGCTGCCGATCGGCAAGGCCGAACTCCGTCGGCGCGGCCACGGCCTGGCCCTGCTCAGCTTCGGCGCGATGCTGGCACCGGCGGCCACGATCGCTGCCGAGCTGGACGCCACCCTGGTCAACATGCGCTTCGTGAAGCCACTGGACGAAGCGCTGATCGTGGAGCTGGCGAATAGCCACGACGCCTTCGTCACGCTCGAGGACAACGCCATCGCCGGCGGTGCCGGTTCGGCCGTGGCGGAATGCCTGGCTGCACACGGCATCACCTTGCCGATCCTCCAGCTTGGCCTGCCGGACGCCTACCTGGAACACGGCAGCCGCGAGGAAGTGCTGACCATGGCCGGGCTCGACCTGCCCGCCATTCGCCATGCGATCCATGCGCGCTTCCCGCAACTGGCCAGCACCAGCCTCGCCAGCACCGGCTGATCCAGCCAACCAGCCGTGGTCGCCACACGCCGCGCCCCTGCGCGGCGTGTTTCGTTGACGACACCTCAGCCATCCCCTTGTTCGAAGTACAGCATCGTCATGCCTTCGCCCGGAACCGTCTGCCGCCCGGTAAGCGTGGCGATGCCGTCGGTGGACAGGCGCAGGATCCACGCCATCACCCACGGCGGACGGTTTCCACCCAGACCCAGCATGCAACGCAACTCCCCGAACAGGGGCTGGCCGGTGTCGGCATGCTGCCCGATCGGTCGCTGACGGAAGCGGCGCTGCACGATCCAGCGTCGCGGCCGCGGCAGCTCGATCAACTGGGCCGTCGTCGGCGCCAGCAACAGACCATTGCCGGAATGACCGTCGGCCGCCTTGGCCACCCAATGCCCGGGCTCGGGCCAGCCGCGCCCGCCATCCGGGCAATCCTCGACCCAGTGACAGGCCTCGTGCGCCTGCAGCGTCTGCCCGGCAAGACAACCCTTGTGGATGCGCTCGTACCAGACTGGATGGCTGTGCCAGGTCAGGCGGTCGGCGGCCATCAGCGTCGCCTCCGCACGCAGGCGGTCGATCGGCGCCAGGTCGGACAGAATCAGCCGGTTCCATGCATGGCTGTACTCGCGTCCGCTGCCCGGATGACTCAGTCGTCGGTGCCTCGGCAGCAAGTCGCGCCAGTCGTGCACATCCACCTGCCACCAGTACCTTGCCGCGTCGAGATCCGGCCAGGTCGGGCGTTCGCGCGGACGATCCTCGACCAGCACGGTGGCCGCATCCGGCGCGACCCACGGGCGCAGTTGTTCCACCCAGTTCGTGCCGCGCGTCAGCGGATCGTGCGGCAACCAGTTCGGCGCCAGTCCGTGCACGCGACGCTGCGCGAGATGCAGGGTGTGGAAGGTGGGCAGCATCGAGGTGAATGCCTGGATCTCCACCCAGGCCAGGTCGAATGGCCGGTCGGGACTGTCCACGAAGGCCATGTCCAGCGCCAGCACGTCCGCGGGAATCTGCGGCCAACCGCCCCCGCCCACACGCAACTGCGGCGTGAGACCTGCCAGCAAGCTCTCCAGCCTGCCCTGCAAGACGCGCCGCAGCGACTGGTTGCCAACGGCATAGTGGTCCGACAACTGCTGCAGCGGAAGATGTGGCGCCCCCACCTGCGCCAGCGACTGCGCCAAGGCGGTGGCACCCAGCGGGCGCAGTTGCAGCGACGGCAGCGCGTTCATCGCCAGCCCCCGGCCTGCGGCAAGGTCGGCACGTGTTCGGCGCTCGACTCCACCATCCAGCGCAAGGTGGCAGACCAGTCGGCGTCGCTGGCGGCACGCGCGCGCAGGCGATCGGCAAAAGTGCCCTCGTCCAGCGCATCGGCAAGCTCGCGCTCCCAGTAGCTCCGCACGGCGGCATGCGCGGCCTGCGGCGCCAGACGGGCCCACCAGCGAGCGAACCGGGTCGCCGTATTGCAGGCCTCGTCACGATCCCAGTCGATCCACTGCGCGCGCAGCCCATGGCGCCGCGCACGCCACTTGTTCTCGTCGATGCAGGCACGCGACCATATCGAGCCGGCATGGCCATCGTGCAACTCCTGCAGGATCGTCTGCGCCTCCCACGCCAGCAGCGTGGCGATCAGGCCGATGCGCCGCAGCTGCGGGTGCGTATCCATGATGCGCACCTCCAGCGTGCCGTAGCGTTGGTGCAGGCGCAGGTCCTGCCACAGCGACTGTTCGGGACCGATGCACCCCGTCCCGCGCAACCGCTGGACATGCGCCACGTAGGCCTCGTCGCTGTCCCACGTATCCGGCGTGCCCATGCGCGGGTAGCGGTCCAGCAAGCTGTGTCGCCACGATTGCAAGCCGGTATCGCTGCCGTCCAGGAAGGGCGAGCTGGCCGACAACGCCAAGGCTTCGGGCAACACGTGTCGCAACCGGTTCATCACCGCCATGCGTGGCGCACCCGCCGGCAGCCCCAGGTGCAGGTGCATGCCGAAGCTGAAGGCGCTTCGGGCAACGTCCTGGTATTCCTGCACCAGGTCGGTGTAATGCGGAAATGCCGGCCCCAGGTGCATCGCTTGTGCCTGCCACCTGGCCGTGGGATGCAGACCGGCCACGATGATCGACTGCCCCTGCGCCGCCGCCCGGCGCCGGGCCTGGCGGCGCAACGCATCCAATGCCGCCAGCAAATCCGGCACGCTGCGACAGACCCGGGTTTTCAGCTCGATCACGCAGCGATGAATCTCCCGATCCAGTTCGCCCTCGGGCACGGCGAGCTGCGCCGGGTCCCGTGTCAGGTCGTGCACCACCAAATCGCCGCGACCATCAACCACCTGTACTTCTTCCTCGATACCCAACGTAAGCATGACCCCTCTCCTTTTCGCTTCAGGAGAGCCCATGAAACACTTGCTTCGAGGTGGCAGGCGAGGATGGCTTCGCAGGATCGCAAGCCGGTGGTGGGCAGGCGGCTGCCGTCTCGACGTCGCCGGTGGCGGCGTGCCCCCATCCGCCCTGTCGGGCACCTTCCCCCGCTTGCGGGGGAAGGGATGCAACTCATGGCTTGCAGGGATCTTCCTTCCCCCGCTTGCCGGGGAAGGGATGCAACTCGTAGCTTGCAGGGATCTTCCTTCCCCCGTTTACGGGGGAAGGTGCCCGACAGGGCGGATGGGGGCGCTCTTGCTGTTGCTTCGCCTGTCGTGCGTCCCCACGCCAGCCGAAAACAGCGGACGTGCAACTCGCACGGCACGGTCTGCCGATCCCTCAATGATCGACGCAGGCACACCAGCTGGCCGGCAAACTTTCGGCGCCCTGGCGGTGCTGATCAACGCCGCCCGCCGCTCACCCGATCGCGTTGCTCCAGATCCCGGGCGGTAAACACCTCGGCGTAACCGGCATCGCGCAGCAATCCACGCGCCGCTTCGCCCTGGTTCCAGCCATGCTCGAACAACAGCCAGCCGCCCGGCTCGAGATGCGCGCGTGCCGCGTCGATGATGCGGCGTATATCGTCCAGTCCATCGTTGCCGGAGGCCAGCGCGGAGGCCGGCTCATGGCGCAGGTCACCCTGCAGCAGGTGCGGGTCCTCAGCTTCGATGTAGGGGGGATTGGAAACAATCAGCGCGAAGTCTTGACCCCCCAACGGTGCCAGCCAGTCGCCGTGCACGAAGCTGACGTTGTGGATGGCGTGGCGCCGCGCATTGCGGCGGGCAACCTCGAGCGCGGCGACACTGGCGTCGGTGGCGACCACCTGCGCGTGCGGTCGCTCGCGCGCCAGCGCCAGCGCAATCGCGCCGCTGCCGGTGCCGAGGTCCGCCACGTGCCCGCGGAAGTCGGGCGCCAAGCGCTGCAGCGCCAGCTCCACCAGCAGCTCGGTTTCCGGGCGGGGGATCAGGGTCGCGGGGGTGACTTCCAGCTCCAGCGTCCAGAAGCCGCGGCTGCCGGTGATGTAGGCCACCGGCTCGCCGGCCTCGCGGCGCTGGAGCAAGGCTTCGTAAGCCGTCTGGACGTCCATGTCCAGCGCGTCGTCGGCATGCGTGAACAGCCAGCTGCGTGACTGCTGAAGGACGTGCAGCAACAACGCTTCGGCATCGGCGCGTTCACCAAGCCGCTGCGTCGCTACTGCCAGGGCGTTGCGGATATCAGGCATCGGCGCCCGGCTCCGCCGCCGACGGCGGCAACTCTGGCGGCGTCTTCTGCGCTGCACGCTTGCGCCAGTAACCACCGTGCGTCCAGGCATCGAAGGCCCAGCGCAGCCAGCCGATCAACGCGTTCGCCAGCCACAACGCCCATGCCAGCATGGCAACCTTGTAGACCCACAGCGGCAGGCTGAGCACACCGGCCGAGGGCAGCACGCCGCTGCTGCGATCGGCGAACCAGTGCAGGCTGGCGGCATACGAGCCGTTGCCCGCCACATGCATGTCCGGCAGGCCAAGCAGGCCCTGCGGCACCGCGCCCACCAGCACGCCCAGTGCCAGCACCGTCAATCCGGCCAGGCCCAGTTGCAGCAGATTGAAGCGCAGGCTCGGCATCTGTTCCGGTGCACGCATGCGCGCACGCAGGCCCAGTCCGATCAGCCACGCCACCACCAGCGCGTATGCACTCCACGCGAAGGCCGAGAAGCCCAGCCCCAGCAGCAGCCAGTGGCGCAGGCGCAGCGGCGTGGGCGCATACCGGGCCAGCAGCCAGGCCGCCACCAGCAACACCAGCAACTGCGACCAGTACAGCACCGCCGGACCGACGGTCGGCCCCCAGGTCCACAACACCCAGCGGTTCTGTGGCAGCCGCAAGGTGAGCTCGATGTTGGCCACCGGTGCGTTCAGATCCAGCGATGGCGTGTTGACACGCGCAGCCACGCCCTTGGGTTCGCGCAGATGCAGGGCGTAGTCGTGCTCGCCGGGCAGCAGCGGCAGGCTCAGCTTGCCGTCGCGTATCGCCAGGTTGATCGGTTGACCGTCGCGTTTGGCATCGAGCAATTCGCTGCCCGGCGGCAAGTCGATCGCATGCTCGCCGCCGCGGGTGCTGCGCGCACGCAGGCTCAGGTTGAGGTCACTGGCACGCTCGCCGGTGCGGATGGTCAGCCCCACCCCATCCATGGCGAGGCTGTCGCCCGCGATCGCCTCGGGACGGGTGATCGCCAGTTGCAGTTTTTCCCCCGGCAGCGGATCAAACCGCAGACCATCCGGGCTGCCACTGGTCGGCACGCCGCTGGCGTCAACATGCCATATCGGCGCGGCGCCCACCTCCCACACCTCGGCGCGCTCGCCCAGGGGCGGCGCCTGCAAGGTGATCTGCGCGGAGCGATCGAGCTGGCTGTTCCAGCTCACCATCGACTCGCCGGCCTTGAAGGTGACGTGGATCCTGCCGTCCTTGACCAGCACGCCCTCGCCCTGGGGGTGCTCGCCCGGCAACAGCGGCAAGCTGATGCTGAAGCCGCCATCGCGCGGTGCCATGCGCTGGACCCGGTTCACCACGATCCAGTCCAGACCCAGGCCGATGCTGCGGGTCAGCCGCACATACGGCGGAAAATCCTGTGCTGCCTGCAGTGGCTTGCCATCGGTCGCCGTCTGCGCGCGGCGCAGGGTGATGCTGTCGCCTAGCACCCGCCCCGCATCGACACCTTCCAGCGACCAGCCTGCGCCGACAAAGTCGATGCGCTGCGGCGGCAGCGCGAAGCGCAATGCCGCGCTGTCGACGCCGTCGAGTCGGTAGCGCAGGCTGATGCGGTGAACGCCGCGCTCGAGCCGCAGCAGCAGCTGATGATCACTGCGCAGCAAGGGCGGGTTGGCGTGGCCATCGAGGCTGACGTCAACCAGCGGCATTGTCTCGTCGGGCCTGGGCAATGGCAGCGCGACGGTCGCGCCGACATGGGTTTCCAGTTCGACCTCCAGCACACTGCCATTGACGTGCAATTGTGCCTGGGCCACCTCGGCACACTGCGGCGCGCATTTCGGCGCTTCGGTGAGTCGGTTGCGCAGCTGATGCAGCAGCTGCGCATCGGGCAAGGCCTGCGCGCGCGCGCTCGTCGGCAACAACGCGACCGCCAGCAGCGCGGCGCCCGCCAGACCGGCACCACGCGAAGTCACCCGGCCACCACGCCGCGGTCGCCACAGGTGCAGCGCCAGACGAGCCAGCACCACCGCCAGCAGACCGACCATCAACACGCGCAACAGCCGCACCAGCCAGGCCGGTGCGATCACCAGCCGCGTGGTCTGTTGCGGCGTCACCGGGCCGGACCAGCCGAGTCGATAATTATTGCCCTCATTCCAGCTCGGCATGCCGGGGCCGGCCTGGATCACGGTGTGATTGTCCTGTTCGTTGCTCACCAGTTGGCTGACCGAGATTTGCGAACCGGTGACGACGATGCTGTCCAAGGTGCGTGGCGGCGCCTGGACGGAGTTCTCGCTCACCGCGGACACTGGCGGTGGCGCAGACTGCCCGATGATCTTGGGAGGCGGCTGCTCAGGCGCTTGCTGCGGCGCCGGAGGCGCCGGCGGTGGCGGCATTCCAGTCTGCGCCTTGTCCTCCATGGCGGGAGCATCCTGCGGCGGCACAAATGCCACCGAAACGACCCGCTCACGGAGGCCTTGTTCAAGCTGCGGATGCAACGCGTACTCCAACTGCGCCGCGCTGAAGGGCAATGCCCACAGCGTCGCCAACGCGAACAGTGCCATGGCGCCTCCGCGGGCAACCAGGCGCAAGCGTCCCTCGGGCAACGCACGCAGCACCAACGCAAGGGCAAGGGCCGCGGCCAGCGTCCACAGCGGCGCCATCGACTCGTGCTGGGCCAGCGTCAGGTAAGCAGCCGCCAGCAGCGCCCACGGCCAACCCAGCAGACGGCCGGCCAGCAACGCGATCAATGCCACCACGAACAGGTCGAGCAAGGTCCATCGGGCTGCCCAGGAATCATTCGAGCGATCCGCACCGATCGCGCCCAGCAGGCGATAGCCATGCGGCAGGTGCACGGTCGCATCGATGCCATCCAGCGGCAGTTGCCAACCGGAGCTCGGTATCGCACCGGCGTGGGCCGGCACGCGCAGGCCGGCCGACACGTCGATGCTTTGATCACGCAATTCGACGCCGGCGCGCCCCTTGGCATCGCGGGTCACCAGCAGCGGATCGCCGTCCTCCGCCGCGCGCTGCAACTGCCAGGGCGCAGTGGCATCGAGCCGCTGGTGATGGCGCAATTCGCCGCTGAGCTGGTCGGCCACGCTGAAATGCCCGCCATCGAAATCCAGCCACATCTCGCGCTGCAGATGCAGCGCGTCGCCGCGGCTGCCTTCATTGCCGCGATTGCCCTGCTCCACCTTCAAGCCGCGACCATCATCCAGCACATAGGCCGGCAGATTGGCCCAGTCCGCCGGCACGCCGGCCTGCGCGGCATCGGTGGCGTTGCCTTCGACACGCGTGCCGCGCAACGCATTGTCGTCGGCGTAACTCCAGATTTCCTGCTTCGGCCACGGCGCCGGCGGCAAGCTCACGCCGACCTTGGCCAACGGGGCGACACTGCGCGCCATCAGGGTCAGCGTCCACTGACCCGGCCGCAGTTGCACGCGCAATTGCCCGTCGTTCTCCAGGCGTGCAGGCAACTGGCCGTCCAGCGCCGTCGCGACAAAGCCTGCGGGCAGCACCGGCCCCAGCACCTGTTCGCGCGCACTGCCGGTGACATTGAATTGCAGCCTCGTTTCCAGCGTGGCCGGCAGGCCATCGCCGAGACGCCGGTAGACGCGCAGCGAAAGCGCATCGGCCGCACGCTGGGCACTGGCTGCCTCGCCGAGGGTGAGCTGCGCGCCATCGCGTTCGATCCGCGTCACCGCGGCGCCGTCGACGCTGAGGGTCACCAGGCCGATCGCCTCTGGCAAGCGCAAGCTCGCCGGTCGCGACACCCAGGGCAGCAGGCCGCGAATCTGGTAGTCGCCCGGCGCCAGCCACACTATCGGTTGCCCTTCATGCTCCAGCACCGTGGCCGGCTGCTTGTCCAGGCTCACTTGCTGCGGCCAGTGACGGCTGTCGCCCGGCAAGGCAACCCAGCTCGGCGCATCCACATGCACGTCCAGGCTGAAGCGACCGCCGTCCTTGTCGGCATCGAGCGTGAGCCGGCCCGGCCACGCGCAGCGATAGCTGTCCGAACCAGGTGCACGATTGGCGAGGAACGGACAGGCGTGATGCGGCACATCGTGCAACACCCAGCCCTGCCAGTCGCGCAGCGGTGGCGGTATGTCCTGCGCCGACAGCGGCGCCGCCCACAGCAACCCCAGTCCCAGCAAAATGCACAATCGACGAAGCATGTCGCTTTCCCCCTGTAGGCCGTCGGCCGGCACAGTGTAAGTGGAACACGTCAGGCACACGACGCTGCCTGCATCCTCTGGCGGTCGCGATGCGTATGTATGGATGCAGGCCGCACCCAGGATTCAACGCAACGCGCCGCAGAAAGGGGTCAAGGCCCACGCAAATCCATCAGGAAACCGCATGCCAGCAAATCAGGACCCTTCATCCCGCCTTTCAAGTCCACGCGGCCTGCTGGCCACGGTCGTGCTGCTGCTCGGCAGCGGGCTGCTCAGCGGCTGCCAGGCCGTGCTGTTCCGCAGCCTCAACGCCACCGCCAGCAGGGCCGATGTGGTGGTCCAGCGGGACGTCATCTACGACCGCGCCCATCAACTGGCTCTGGACGTCTATCAACCACGCGACGCCCGCGACGCACCGGTCGTGGTGTTCTTCTACGGTGGAAGCTGGAAATCGGGCAAGCGGCAGTGGTACCACTGGGCTGGCGAAGCGCTGGCCAGACGCGGCGTGGTGGTGGTAATCCCCGACTACCGCCTGTGGCCCCGTGTACGCCTCGACGGCTTCATGCATGACGCCGCAAACGCCGTGGCGTGGACCCACGCGCACGCAGCCCAGTACGGCGCCAAGCCCGCCAGGCTCTTCCTGATGGGCCACTCGGCCGGTGCCCACATCGGTGCCCTGCTGGCCACCGACGGACACTGGCTCGCTGGCGTCGGCATGCATCCACGCCAACTCGCCGGCTTCATCGGCCTGGCCGGCCCGTACGACTTCCTGCCCCTGAAAGACCCCGACTTCATCGACATGTTCGGCGCCACCCATCAGCAACAACTGCGCTCGCAACCGGTGCACTTCGTCGATGGCGACGAACCCCCGATGCTGCTTCTGCAAGGCAGCACCGACAAGGTGGTATGGCCGCGCAACGCCACTTCGTTGGCCGCGGCGCTCAAGCGCGAAGGTGAGCCGGCCGAGGTGAAGATGTATCCGGATATCGGACACGCCGCGATCCTGCTGGCGATCTCGCGGCCATTTCGCGGCAAGGCGCCAGCGCTTGAGGATGTGGTCGCATTCATCAGGGCGCACGCGGCAAATAGTCACGACCAGAACATGTCGGATCGCACTCGCCATGCGGACGTCGAAACCGCCAGCCATTGAGTCGGCGCCAAGATGCTGCGCGTGGCTGACGAGCGCAGACAGTCGAGTATTGACGGCAACTACGCTGACCGAGGCGGACATCAGGCTCACCTTCAACAAGTTCCACATAACCGGCGCCGTGGGCAAGCTGTCGCGCCGAGGCAACGCGGAACGGATCGACTTCCTGCACAGTCAGGCCGCCGCCACTTTGCTCGGCGCCGGCGACGGGGCGCCAAGCAGCTTTCCGATTACCGTCCCTCGCACGAGTGCGTGGTAGCTGAGCAGGCATGTGGCAAAGGTGACCACGACCGCAATCGCGAACTTGGCCGGCCACCACAGGTCCATGTCCATCAACCGGTACTGAATAACGAACAGAACCGGCAAGTGGATGATGTAGACCCAGTATGATGCGTCCGAAAAATAGCGCGTCAGACGGCTGCCACGATTGAGCAGGGATCGGCCAATGACGAGGATCACGCAGGTCATCCAGACACCAATGAAGGCCTCGGTTGACGCAATCAGCACAGTCGCAGACGGGTCGGCAGCGGTGGGGACGTGCCGCTTCATCAGGTGCCAGAAACCCGCGTAGAGCAGCAGGCTTCCCACCAGCAACCATGGAGCAAAGCGTCGGAACCGGTCGATCACCGCCTCGTGACCGAACAACAGGTAGCCGCAGGCAAAGAATGGCCCATAGAACCCGAATACCCAGAACCGCGGAAACAAGCCCTCCGGAGCAGGATGGGGTGCACTGACCGAAGCGAGCGCCGGCACCAGCAGGAGCGGCAGCAGCGCCAGTAGCCATACCGGATCCAGACGCCGCACCAAAGTTCCAAGCATTCCCACACCCAGACTCTTCGCCGCCCAGACAAGTACGTAGAAAAGCAGCAGGTAGTAGAGGAACCAGAGGTGGCCGGTGCTGGGTGGCAGCTTCGGCGGATTCGCCGTCAAGGAGAATTGTTGGATCATCACCAGCATGGGCGACGGGTTCTGTACGGTCGCCGCCGCGTGCATGGTGCTGTAGCTCATTGCAGCGACTACCAGCGGACAGAAGATGATCAGCGGCAACGCAATGCGCCTGAGCCGATTCTGAAACATGCCTCCCATGCCACGCTTGCGCAGCAGCATCGCAGTGAAGAATCCGGCGATCAGAAAGAACAGCGGCATGCGGAACAAATGCAGGAACCAAATGCACACGTCCACGACGGGTGACTGGGCACGATCGGCAACCGGAAAATACGGATGAATGATCGGGCTGTACGCCAGCGCGGCATGAAAGAGCACACCAGACAGCATGGCCAGCGCGCGCAAGCTGTCCATGTAATGAAAACGTACTGTGTCGTGCATGGCGGGACCTCCGCGCGGAGCGGTCGGAAGTATGACGAGAGCGTTTGGCGACGCTGCGAACGCAGCGGCTTTTCAGTATCGAAGCGTCGTCAGTAGAAAGACCTTTTGCGGCCATGCACCCAGCCGGTGGCAACCAGCACGGCCACGCTGGCCAACACCTGGAACAACAAGATCGCCGCGATGATCGGACCGAATACGATGGTGTCGGTCTTGACGTGTTCGCTGATCACGGGGAGTTGCCCCAGCAACATGATGAACGGATTGATCAACAACATGCTGCCGATCATGGCGAAGATGTTCCAACCCTCCGATTCAACCGCCATGGCGACACTCAGTGATGCCGCATAAGCCAACAATACGTGGCCGAAGACCAACAGCGACAGGGAAACCAGTCCGTCGGGCAAGGGCGTAAGAAGGATCACCAGCAGGGTACCGGCCAGCATCAGCAGGAACGGCACGAGGAAAGTGATCAAGTTGCCCAGCAGCTTGGCAAGGTAATAGTCCAGCGGGGTCACCGGCAGACTCATGACGAACTCCAGGGTGTGTTCCTTGCGTTCAACCAGCAACGAGGTGGAGATCGAGAAGCACGCAGCACCCACCAGCACGATGATCATCAACAGCGAGCCAAGATAGAAGCTCCAGCCCTTGGCCATGCCGATCAGGCACAGGGCGGCAATACCGCCAACCACGCACGCCGCAAGCTGCCTCTCGAACAGCTTCCAGTCTTTGGCGACCAACAGCTTGATCACCGGCAGGTTGAGTTGGGAGAGAGTCATGCCACACCTCCGGCGCGCACGGTGGTAACGAAAATATCTTCCAGACTCATCGGCTCGGCGCTACGCACATCCACGCCTTGCTGCTGCAGCCGCTTGAGCAAACCGTCGCTGAACTGGCGCACTTTTAGTTCCAGGATGGAACCGTTCTGTCGCGTTGAAGCGATTTCTGGCCACAGGGCATTGTCGGGCGGCGTCCACGACCCCTGACAAACAATCCGGCGCCATCCATCGAGAAACACCTCCTTGTCCTTCGACGCAAGCAGTCTTCCCTTGTGAACAAAGGTGATGGTGTCGGCGATCTGCTCGATATCCTTCGTGTTGTGGGAGGAGAACAACACGCTGCGTGCTTCGTCCCGAAGTACATCTGCAAGCACTTGCAGCACCTCGTCACGCGCTACCGGATCAAGCCCGGTGGTGGGTTCGTCCAGAAGCAGCAGTCTTGGTCGGCGGGCAAAATTGAGCATCAACAGCGCCTTGACGCGCTGCCCATGCGAGAACCCGCCCACCGTCTGCTCCGCACGCAGATCGAAACGACGAAGCAGCTCGATGGCGTAAGTCTCATCCCATCCCAGATAGATGGAGCGCACGAAGTCCATGTGCCAGCGCAAGGACTGGCTCTTGAACAGACGCATGTCTTCAGTGGCGAATCCCAGCTCCTTCTTCGCGGCAACCTGCTGGGCGGGCATGGCGTAGCCGAGCACCTCGACGGTTCCCGCGTCTGCAAGCGCCAGACCGCCGAGCAGCCGCAGCAGGGTCGTCTTGCCAGCGCCATTGACTCCCACCAGCCCCATGACCTGTCCTTCGGGCATGCTCAGGTCGACGTCCTGCAGCGCAAAATTCTCGTAGCGTTTGGTCACCCCGGACAGGGCGAATGCGGTGGTCATGGTCTGGATCCTTCGGTGGATTCGGCAGACCAGTCGGCCTGCTTCTCGTCTAACAGTTGCCGGACATCATCCGGAGACAGGCCGAGTCGTCGGGCGCACGCCAGCATCGCGTCGAAGTGCTGAGTGAACTCGGCACGCAACAGGCTCGTCGACAAGTCTGGTGACTCGGCGACGTACGAGCCCATGCCCTGCCGCGTCACGATCACCCCCGCCTGCCCAAGTTCCGCATAGGCACGCTTGACCGTGATCACGCTGACCCGGCTGGCACTCGCCAGCTCCCGAATCGATGGCAACGGTTGACCCGCGGACCAATCACCTGCCATCACCTTGGTAGTAATCTGATTGATGATCTGCTGATACATCGGCGTACTGTCATTGACTGACAGGAACAGTTCGGGATCGGCCTGTGCATACTTCATATACACAGTATGCACAGATCATCACTGTCTGTAAAGCAACCCGAAGAAGTGGCGGCCCAACCGCTGTCACAGGAGGCAGCAGGGGTGGTTCTGTCCAGCCGTACACCGTGCCGTTCCCGCCAAACTGTCGCCCACGATGGCCGCACACTTGCCCGCTCAGTGTCATGCATCCAAAAGGTGTCGCGCGTGCCGCAGGCGGATGATGGCGGTTGCTTCATTGCGCTCATCACGTATCCAGGGGAAAGCTGCACTACTGGCAGCACAATCCAAGCCATTGGAGAATGAGTCGATGCGGCGATGCTGCGGCGACGCTTCAACCAACCCACGGGCAACGACATGCGCAAGTTCACCATCACCTTCGCCATCCTTTGCCTGTTGTTGTCGGCTTGCGCCAAACCGCTGCCCGCCGACAAGACCGCGTACGCGGGCGAGTGGGATGCCCCGACCATGTCGTTGCTGATCACCTCGTCCGGCATGGTGAGTTACAAGCGTGCGGAAGGCCACACAAGCACGTCGATCAACGCGCCCGTGAAAAATTTCGACGGCGACGACTTTGTTGTCGGCGTCGGCCCGGCCACCACTACCTTCAAGGTCTCCGCACCGCCGCATCAGGTTCAAGGGCAATGGAAGATGACGGTTGATGGCGTCGAACTGACGCGCAAGCGCTGAGCGCCCGCTTGTCATCTCCCCGGTTCATCCGTCGCATCGGCACAATCGCCCTGGTCGGGGGGCTGACCTTCATGGCCGTTGCGGTGATCGTGCAGTGGCAGCGTTCCGACATGAACTGGATCGACGCACCGCTCAGCTTCTACCTCATCGGCCGTGGCGGCCATTGGTTGCAGGCGGCGTACTTCGTGCTGGGCGCATCGCTGGGCCTGCTCGGTTGGTGCTACTACGTCGTGCTGCCGAACGCCGTGCGCAGCGCCGCGCCCCGCTGGTTGTTCGCGTGCGCCGGCATCAGCCTCTGCGTGACCGCACTGGCGCACAGCAACCTGCCCGGCCGTGCGCCGACACTCGAAGGCTGGCTACACGGCACGGCCGCACAAACCACCTTTCTCTGCGTGACGGTGGCAACGATGCTGCAATCATGGCGACTTCGCGGAGCAGCGGGCTGGCAGCCCCGATTCGCACCGGCTTTCGCACTCGCGCTGGCGGGTTTCATAGCGCTCTGGATCGACGCGCTGTGGCATGGCATGCCGCGAGGTTTGGAGCAGCGGATCGTGATCGTGCTGATCCTGGCCTGGCTGCTGCTGGCGGCCCGGTGGTTGCGCGACGGGGCGGTGCCAGCCAAGCCACCCGGCAGCGCACCAAAGTCTTGACCATTCCCGCCCTCAAGCGCGGCAAGTGGATGCCGGCTGCAGCTCCCCGCCGGGCGAAGCTATCGCGCACGCACCATATCCCGAACTTCCGAACTGAACTCCGACAGCTCCTCCTCCGTGACCAGCTCATGGAACACCATGAACCTCAGGCACATGGCCACTGTCGAGCGCCGAAATTCGTCGAAGGCCTGCCGCATCTCCCTGTCCCGCTTCTGCAGCCGGCCGAACAGTTCGCCATATCTTTCATGCGCCGTCATCGATTCGGCGGCGCATATGGCCTGACATTCATCAACAACGCGATGACAAAATCGATCCAGGGCGATCAACCTGATTCGCTAGAATTTCATCCAGTCTGCTTCGGAAATTGTCATGGCACGCCCTCACTCCTGCCCAACGCTGGAACCGAGCGGCAGCTAACCGCCCGCATGCATCGTCAAGTTTCCAGCTGACTGGACACGTGTTCTATCAGTTCGCCCGTGTTCTTGCAGTACTCAGCCTGCAAATCGATGCCACACTTGTGCGCAAGCACCATGATTGA
The DNA here is from genome assembly GCF_055809185.1 of Rhodanobacter sp. G2-10. Lineage (NCBI taxonomy): Bacteria > Pseudomonadati > Pseudomonadota > Gammaproteobacteria > Lysobacterales > Rhodanobacteraceae > Rhodanobacter > Rhodanobacter sp. G2-10. The sequence continues at coordinate 2,796,555 of NZ_CM147900.1, forward strand.
CCAGAGACAGTCTGACAACTCATGCCCAAGCTTCGCTTTGCAGTCGTCAATTTTGCGGACGCCTGCATGCGCCTGGATCAGTTTCGCCAGATCGCCGACGTCCCCCACGAAACCGAGCGCAAGCTCCTCCGTGGTCCAGGCACGTCCATACAACCGGGTTTCAAGCTGCTCATACAGCTCATTGAGTCTCAGGGCAGTCTTTTCCAGATCAGTAAAGTTCATGTTGATTACGCACAAGGTTGCTGTAGGAAAGTATCCTGCGCGCGCAGTCGCGTGCCTTCAGCGGTTGCCTGAAGGCTTCCCGAATGGCTGCGCGTCGATGGTCGAGCGCTTTGTGAGGTCGCTCCCTCACCTCCGCGCGGTGAGTTTTCCCGGCAGAGATTTCTCCACTGCTTCAACGCTGGAGCAGCGTGGCAGCGAAGCCGTCCGGATGGGTGATTGATCAAGCCTTGTCTCGCTCGACCGGCCAGCGCACGAAGGCGAATACCCAAAGCATGACAATATTCAGGACAGGCACCAGCAACAGCAAAGACAAGACGGCAGGAAACCCGGCCTTGCTGACGATGCGCCACGCCGGAACGTAGAAGACGAACAGCGAAAAAAAGACCATCCAATACCAAACGCTGTCAAATCCCATGAGAAATTCCCTTTTTTGTGGTGGTGTAGAAGTTCGCTTGCACTTCAACGCTGGAGTTGGACGGCGGAGGAGCTGTTCGCGTGAATGACGGATCGGTTGCGGCTACGAAAGAGATGCAAGCAGCGCCGCTGCAGACTGCCTTGTAAGCGAGCAGGTAAGCACTGGGTTGGCAATGAATCGCCCCGGCTTCTGTAGACACCCCGAAGCCTCAAACTGATTGTCGCTTTTCGAACTCTACCGGAGGCAGCCCGTCGTTGTGGCCGTGCTGCCTGCGGACGTTGTAGAACATCTCGATGTAGTGGAAGACATCGGATCTGGCCTCATCGCGGGTGGTGTAGATCCGGCGCCGGATGCGTTCGCGCTTGAGCAGCTGGAAGAAGCTCTCGGCGACGGCGTTGTCATGACAGTTGCCACGCCGGCTCATGCTGCTGACCAAGCCATGGGCTTTGAGGAAGTCCTGCCAGTCGTGGCCGGTAAACTGGGCTCCCTGATCGGAGTGCACGAGCAAGCCGGCCGGTGGCTTGCGCCGCCATACCGCCATCATCAACGCCTGCAACACCAGGTCGGTGTGCATCGTCGATCCCATGGCCCAGCCCACGATCTTGCGCGAGTACAAGTCCATCACCGCCGCCAGGTACAACCAACCTTCGTGCGTGCGGATATAGGGGTGAGTAGGCCGGGGCATTGCAGCCCCAGCCTCTCGCAGAACCGGACGTGACACTCTCGCGTCATCCGGCTCCCATCATCCAGCCGCAGGATAGATTCCCTTCTCCCAATGCACGAAGGCACGGGGCGAGGCGACTGCCAACTTGCCAAGTGCACGAATGGCCCGCGTTTTATGACGGGCCAGCTTCTTGTACTTGCGCCTCAGCCACCGGGTCAAGTAGGCGTTCACGTGCTTCCACACGACGTCCATCGCAGAACCGCGGAACCGCCCGTAGTAGTTCATCCAGCCCCGAAGGATTGGATTGAACATGCGGGACAGATCGCCCACCTCACGGTCGCACATGAGCTGAAGGTGCCAGCTTCGGATGGTCTGCCGCATGGCGCGCAACGCGTCACGGCTGACCGCAGGCGAGAAGTTCACATAAATTCGGCCGTACTTGTCCACCGCCTTGCGCGGCTGGAAGGTGTAGCCGAGGAACGTGAACTTCACGACCGGGTAGTCCGCTGGACGGTTGACGTCGCGGCAGTAGACGATCCGTGTCTTGTCCGGATGCAGCTCCAACCCACAGGCCTTGAACCGCGCGGCGATCCGACGCAGGACATACTCTGCCTGCGCCTGGCTCTGGCAGTGGATGACCCCGTCATCGGCGTAGCGGCAAAACCGCACACTGCGCAGATGCTCGGCCACCCAGCGGTCAAACGCGTAATGCAAGAACAGGTTGGCCAGCAGTGGGCTCACGACACCCCCTTGCGGGGTACCCTGCGTCCGTTCCACCTGCCGTCCGTCCGCCATCACCATCGGTACCGTGAGCCAACGCTCGATGTACAGCAGTACCCATGGAATCCGGCAATGCTTACGCACCGCCCGCATCAGCAATGCATGGTCAATATTGTCGAACAATCCCTTGATGTCGAACTCGATCACCCAGTCGTAATCCCAGCACCGACGCCGTACACGGGCCACCGCATCGAGCGCCGAGCGCCCGGGTCGGTAGCCGTACGAGTCGGGATGGAACACGGGCTCAAGCACCGGTTCCAAGACCATCTTGACCACGGTCTGCGCCACCCGGTCGGCCACGGTGGGCACGCCGAGCATCCGCATACCGCCTGACTTCTTCGGAATCGCCACGCCCTTTACCGGCGGCGGGAAATAGCTGCCGGAGCAGAGCCGGTTCCAAAGCACGTACAGGTTGTTGCCGAGACGCTGTTCGAACCGTTCGATCGATTCCTGATCGACCCCGGATGAACCGCCATTGGCTTTCACACGCTTGTACGCTTCCCAGACCAACTGCTTGGGAATCGCAAACGGCTTGCTCACGCCCATGGGCTCCTCCTGCTCACGCAGTTGACCCATGAACGTGCGCGGATGACGCGGCCCCTTCGCTCCATCGCGATTACCGCGACTTCATCACTACTACGGACCGCTCCGCCCCTTGGTGACGCATCGGTACTATCGGCCTCGCCTTGCGGGCTTGTGCCTTTCCCTTGCCATCGCCACCGAAGGTTCCCGCAGTTCAACGCAAGAGCCTGAACCCGACTCACGCAGCCTCTACGCCGGACACCGCCTGGCCCATAAGCAGGCACCTGCCAGACTGATCCCGGAGCAACATCACTCCCCGGTTTCGATGTCATCTGATCACTTTCGACGCTTGAACGGCTGTTCACGGTTGTTCGTCTTTCGGGTTCATACCTGACGCCTCACGGACGCCTTTTCCGCAACGCTCACGACCGGGACTTTTGATCCAAGCCGCTTGCGGTGGTTTGCCACCTGCTCCTGCAAGCCGATGGCGAGGGACCTACCCTCATCTCTCACGCCGCTTGCTGCGGCACACTGATGTCGGTGACCCAAGCGCGATTGGCCGCGACAGGGTTGAACTGCCGCGCCAAGTGGTTGTCGGCCACTACGGCCGACTTGCCCCCGCGCATGCCCGGGCGGCGGCGATAGCCGACCTGTGCCCGCAGACCTTCCCCGCGCATCAGCCGGGCGACCCGATGCTTGCCGCAGCGCTCACCCAGATCACGCAGGTCCCGGGTGATCTTGCGGTAGCCATAGACGCTGCCGCTCTCCAGCCAGGACTGCTTGATCAGTCCGAGTACGCGTCGATCGTCCCGAGCCCGTGTTGATAGCGGCGCACGGCGCCATGCGTAGTACCCGCTGGGGTGCACGCCCAGCACCCGGCACATGCTGCGCACCCGGAACTCCCGCTCATGGTGGCGCATAAAGGCGTACCTCACCCGGACTGCTTGGCAAAGTACGCCGCGGCTTTTTTTAGAATGTCGCGCTCCTCCGTCACCCTGCGAAGCTCCGACTTGAGGCGGCGAAGCTCCTCCGCCTCGCCCGCCGCTGTCCCCTGCACGGGACCCGACTTGCCGCACTGCTTGCGCCATGCGTAGAGACTGTGGATCGACACCCCCAGCCGGCCGGCAACATCGGCGACCGAATGGCCGCGGTCCGTCACTTGCTTGACCGCCTCAATCTTGAACTCTTCCGTATACCGCTTGCTGCTCATAGACACTCCTGCTGCTGCCGTGGATTATGGCTGCAAGGTGTCTACGAAACACGGGGCGATTCAGAAGTTCTTCACGAGCATCAAACAAAAATCCGCCGGATGGCGGACTCGTTTCGTAGATCCGAAATGGGTTTTTCTACAGCTTCAACGCTGGAGTTGAGCGGCGGCGGAGCCGTCCGCCTCGAACGAAATGTTAGATGCGCTCGCGAACTGGCTGGAGTGCAGGTTTGGCAAATTTAAAGAAGTAGAAGCCAGCAAGAAGCATAAGCGTATTGGAAACCGCGTGGAACACAGAATGAAAGTATTTTGGCCCGTCCAGGAGGACGGCCAACCACATCGCTAGCCCGGCAAGCATAGCGATGGCCGCCCATACCTTCACGACGATGTAGGCCCAAGGTTTCCGGAAGTAAACAGCGCCAAGAACCACGAATTGAACGGCCAGTGTCAGCAGTGAAAGCAACCTGCCTGAGAGCAAGGTGAGAACGTTTGTTGCTAGAAGCAATCCTAGGACAACGTAGAGCGGGGTAACAAAGTGCTTCTCGAAGTTTGTGGGCATGGCTTCTATTAATCCCGAGCATCTAACGCTGGAGTTAAGCGGCGTGCGGTACGCACGTCCGCTTGGACGACTGGTTAGGCCATACCGAAGCACGACCTTTGACGAACCATCATGCCACACCCAACACACCGCAAGAACGCGCATCAGTGATGGCCTGCGTGCGACAAACAACCCGCGTGCGAAACGGTGAAGTTGCGACACACCGCGCGTGCGACAGGCGCAATGGATGCGCAAACTAACACGCGCGCAAGTTGCGATGAACTGCCCCAGCGCCCGAATGCAACACACGCAAGCCAGCCCGGTGCCGAACGAAGAAACCAAGCTGATGCGAAGCCCGACCGACACGCTGGCGTTGACCTGCCACTAACCCGGAAAGCTCTTGAAGCCTAACGCTTGAATTAAGCCGCCGACGAACCGCGTAGCGGTTTGGTGGTCGACTTGAATGAACTGTTATGTTTCATGGCCCGCACGTCGTGCGACATTGCTGATTATTATTGCCAAAATGCCAACTTGAAAAATGTTATTTGTTATGCTTACAAGTTGCAAGTCGAAAAGTACCGCATGGAGCTCATTCGAGAAATTAGCCAGCGCAAGAAAACTAGTTACCACCAATGAAACAATCGTTATGATGTAGCACATGAATAGCAACCGAAGGTAACCCCGCCTGCGGTACTTAGTAAAAGTTCTTGTTTGTGTAAATGAAAAAATAATTGTTATGACTGTTGCAAGGAATCCAAGCATCGTGAACGCAAATCCTGCAACAACTGAGGAAACTGCGACCCTGCTACCTGAGAGCCCTAATGCAATATATGAGTACTTGTCAGTTATTAACTCATAGATCAGAAATGCGACTGGACCAGGCAGTAGCATCATGCAAATTAGAAAAATGGACAGGCTCTTTCTTCTCGAATTCGTCATTGTCCTCATGTTCACGCACCTTTTCTTGCAATATAGAATTACTCTTGGCTTTTTCCCTTATCTGTTGCAAGATCTTGTTCTCATCGCTTTTGTCTAGATCATCTGCCACCTGGCCCTTTCCTGCGAGATAAACGTCCATCAGGTTATCGCCTATTTCATCGCGAGCTCGGAGCAACATTTTGTCTAGGCCGGCGTCATCAACATTATGGATCACTTTTCGTATCGCGGATTGTATGTTCTGCTTCTTTCGTGGCTTAATAACTACTTCAAATGCATCAACGTCCGAAAATTCCTCAGAGGACCCTCCAAATAACCCCCGAAGATCATCGTAGAACTTGTTCTCTTTGGTTACCTGTACAATGGATCGGCCTATGAATTCCATTTTTAAGGCATCCGTTTTAGTGTATTGCTTCATGAGTGGATGAAGGATGAACAAGTACCCTTTGAGCCCGATTGCATCCAATAGGTCATTTACAAATATTGCAAATGTTTTCGATTTCGGCGCCATAACGGTTGACGCAAAACCGATGAAATACTTTCCAAAATATACATATGATGCAAATCCGAGATTTTCATCTTTACTTAGAACCTCGTATATTTCCGATACAGACAAATCCTTTGATTTTATTCGTTTAATGATCTCGTGCTTTCTTGTTATTAAGAACAGGTACAGATTCCCAATGAACGGGATCAAAAAAACCTGCTCATCTCCATGAGTGAAGCGGCTCTTGAATGCAACATCGTCTAGTTCGGCAAATCCGTGCACGAATTTATGGATGTCGAAAAGGTAGCTCTTGCCTGTCTCATGGTGCGAGACTGAGTAACCGTAGTAGGACAATTTCACTTATCTTCCCCCCGATGTGCCGTAAGTTTGCTTTGAAACATAACGCTGGAAATCAGCGGCGGCGGTACGCCGTCCGCTGCATTGACTTGTTAGGCCGCAGACACTTTTAGCGACCACTTGGGATTGTAGCCGTTGCAGCGCAGACGACACCTGCTGCGACCATTGCCAGGATGTAGTTGATGAGTGTTGCCTCCATGCCTCGCCGGACCTGCAACGCTGCTATGAACAAACCTGCGACGATCGCTCCCCACACAAACGAGAACAACAATGTCTTGCCGGCAGCACGTGTGAACAGCCGCAGCCCCCGTTTGAAACGAACCGCCGAGGATGCGAGCGGCGCCGAGAAATAGAGCAACGCGAAGAATGACGCAACCACATAGACCGAAGGCTTTGGAATGCCAAGCAACGGATAAAGAGCGAAGCAGACTACGGCTACCACAGCAACAAACAAAAGAAACCGCAGGAAAAGGCGAAGCGTCTCCGTGAGCAGAACTCTGGTGGGAATACTGTGTTCTACCATCTGCGGCCTAACGCTGGAGTTGAGCGGCGGCGTAGCCGTCCGCCTCGAACGAATGGTTAGCTGCCGCTTCGTGCGCGGGACAAGTGTAGCCCTGCACCTGCTTGATGATTTTTATTGACGACGCGCGCGGCGCGTAACGCCACTTGGCTACACCATACTTCACGGCCAAGTCGCAAGCTCGATCGCGAGAAGACTCCTTGATTGATACGTCTGAAACTTTGCCGTCGGGGAGCACGAAAAAGGAGACCGTTGCAACGCAAACACCAGACGTAACGGAGCATGCGTCCGCTGGTGCACGGATCGCCGGCGCCGTGACGGGCATTGGCTGAGTGCCAAAGGCAGAGCCTGCGAAAATCAACAGCAAAATGGCGATGAGTTTCATAGACAGCTAACGCTCAAGTTAAGCCGAATTGCAGCGCGTAGCCGGCAACATGGCAAGCTCTTTCTGCCATGTTGACGGCGTAGCGATGCAATTTCGGCTTGAACGCATTGTTAGGGCGCGCCCTCCGACGCCCTTGCTTTGTATTCAGCGATCCCGGCCGCGTTCCACTCAAAGCCTTGCGTCGTACCAAGATTGATCACGATGCCGTGCCCTGGAGGGATGGCTTGAAGCAGCCATTTGGTTCCTACGCTCAATCCATACGAATAGGCAGGGGCATTTTTGCAGAACTCTGATGCGATGTCCGGAGCGGTGAACGCCACAATCCATTGGGAGCCGTCTGCTTTTGAGACAGTGGACGGCTTCCAAGCCCGAATCGCCTCGCCGTCCATCTGGGGTGGAGCGGCGAGAGGAACGAATAGCGAGCTTTTTGCCAAGCTGGTCAGCATCTCTTGAATGGATAGCCGGCCTGCCCGCGCCTGTTGGATAGCCTCATGCGCGGATAGAGTTGCGGGACCGTCCGATGAAGAACCCTGAGGAGGCCTGCTGTTTCCTAGCAATTTGTTGAGGATGCTCATTTAGCGCCCTAACGCCTGAATTAAGCCGCGCCGCGAAGCGGTGTCGGCTTGAATGAATTGTTAGGCCTCATCTTCCTCATCTCCGTCTGGATAGAAGACATGGCCTTCATTCTTGAAGAATATGTTCTTGTACCACGGTGAACGCCAGACCTCTTCGACAAGGATTGTTGGAGCGGCTCCGTTATTCCATGCTCCATACGGCCCAGTAGTCCAGGCTGCGGTGAGCATGGAGCGTACTTTCTCAACTGCCTCCACGGGCGACTGCGCGCGTACTGCGCGAGTTGTGAAGAACCCGACTGCAATCGTGTCGTCCATTGGGACGGAAATGTCCTTACCTTCGACACGCACACGGAAATATGGCATGAGGCCTAACGCTGGAGTTAAGCGGCGCGCGGCTTTTCGCGCGTCCGCTTGGACGACGGGTTAGGAAGCAGCCTACTTGACCCGAACATATCCTGGAATGGCTGAAATGCCGCTTGGGTTGGGGACATTAATGTCCTTCCCGATGCTGAGGTAGCTGCAGTTGCGATAAGCCTGCTCCGTTGGAAACAGGATGTACCCGTGTGCATCGAACAGTGCGCCGGGAAATTTGGTGAGCTGATGGAACCAGCGCCCGTCTTCGCGATACAGCGCGTGGCGCGCACCGACCTGCCACTGCTGGTTGAGGTCTTGGCCGACTCGCTCTCCCATTTGCGATCTCCCCCGTTGCGATGACGTTGTTCTGCTGCCTAACGCTGGAGTTAAGCGGCGCGCGTCCGCGCGTCCGCCTTGAACGAACTGTTAGGCCTCACCATAGGCCATCTGCAGGCGGGGCGACCTTGGTCTTGAGAAAGTTGAAATATTTTGCCTCCTCTTTGGCGAAGATTTCGCCACCAGCCCCCATGTAGGCACGGCAAAGCTCATCTGCGGCTCGATCATAGTTGCCAAGCTCAAATTGAGCTTGGCCCAAGCGAAGATGCAGGAACGGGTTTCCGACGGCACCTGTGCAATGCATGGCATCGGACAGTACCTGAGCTACCTGGCGATAGTCTTTGGCTTGGAAATACAGGTCGCCCAAGGCGGCCATGATCCAAGTAGTAGCCTCGAAGGACTCCTTCGGCTCTGGAACCAACTCGAGGGCAGCTATGTAGTTTTTGTAGGCCGCTTGAAAGTCGCCCATCTCAAGGAGGACGTCGCCCTCGGCGCAGAGTTCTTGAATCTCGGTGTGCGTCGCATTGGGTATTTCCATATTCCCCTCGGGCGCCTAACGCTTGAAGTAAGCGGCCGCGGAACGCGGTCCGCTTGACTGCGTTGTTAGGCCGCGTGCCATTGCACGCACATTTCGGTGACGTGCCAACAAATGTACAAGGCGGCACCGGCGATTAGAAAGTAAAACTGACGCTTGGAAAGCGAATTTGCCACGTTTGAGTTTGATTCAATTGCGGCGCGGACGCCAGCACTGGCAGCGTGTTGCCTTTGAGGGTCACGACCGACATCCGGGTGCTCCCCATTCTGTATGCGGATGAGTTCAGAATTTGCATACAGAGTTGAATTTACGTATGCGATGTTACGACAACCAACGAAGAAACTTAGGCCCCAGCAAAGAACCGCGAGCCCAAGAGGAACTTGGAACCAAGAGATATGGTGGCCGCGTGTTTGTGTAACCGCAAAGGCGATTGAGGCACCGGCGGCAGCGAGCAGAAAATATGCGTACTTATCTTGCGATGTACGCAAAGCTCGGTAGACCTCAAGCTGAGCATCATTCGCCATGCGACGATTTCCTGTGGTGGCCTAACGCTAAGTAGATTTCAAATTGCAGTCTAATACGGCAGCCTAATTCCGACATGCGGTTCAGAAGCCGTGCCGCCACCCCAAGCAGATCAACAACTTGCTTCTCGTCGCGCAGCCTAATCCGGCAACCTAATCCCGCCATGTCTCCGGAGGAACTTGGAATACATCTTTCCACATGGCCGGGATTGGCGAAAGGACCGCCAGCCAGATTTGGTTGCGTCACGCGCTACCACCTGCGAAAAAATAGCGCACCAGTCGCTCGACTGGCGCACCACATGATCGCCGCTGATACTGAACGACCAACCGCACGCTTACTTCAGAATGGCCGCAGGGTCCTGTGCCTGCTTCAACGCGGCGCACAGCTGGATCGATTCGCTGGTCTGCGCCAGGCCACGCGAGATGCCGGCCGCGTCGTTCATGCGCGGCTTGAAGAATGCCTGCATCCGCGCGACTTCGGGCGTGGAACAACCGCCACCGGCAGCCAGGCGTGGCAGGTAGCCGCCAGCGAAGCTGCCGGTGCGACCGAGCACCTGTTTGTAGTGGCTTGTGAACCACTGCCACATGGCATCGCGCCCGGCCGCCGTGTCGCGACCGCCCATCAGCAGCGAGCCCATCTCGCCGACCTTGACCTGCTTGTCCAGCGCGAAGTTGCGCACTTGCGTGGCCAGCGCCTGATCGTCCACATGGGCGAGGCCACCGAGGATGCCGTTGCGCAACGCGGCATCGCTGGTCTGTGGCAAGGCGGCGATCAGCGCGTCGACGGCTGGCTTGCCCTGCGTCTGCACGGCCACGCCCAGCGCGTCGCCAAGCAGGTCCGGATCGGCGGCGGCGAAATCGAGGGTGCCATCGGCAGCGGGCTTCAACACGGCCTCGCCCTGCTTGAGCAGGGCTGCGCGCACTTCCGGCAGCTTGAAGTCGAACGCCAGCGTGCCGGCGAGCGTGCTGCGCAGCAGCGAATCATCCTCGGATTCACCCGCCTTGCGCTGGTAGCCGAGCTGTTCGAGGCGTGCCAGGTAGGCGTCCCTGACCCATGCCGCCACGCGTGCGCGCTGGGCATCGGTGCGGGCCTCGTGTTTGTAGATCCATTCAACCTCGCCCAGCGGAGCCGTGGCCACGGCCCGCACCTTCGATACAGTGAGTGGCTTGAACGCGGCCAGCACATCGCCGGCATCGAGGTCCCCGCGGCGAAAGCTGGCGCCGATGGCATCGGCATAGGCCAGTTGCTCGGTATCGGAGAGCTTGCCGACGTGGGCGGTAAGTTCGGCCAATTGGGCTTTGCCCAGGCTGAAGCGGTAGTAGCCGCTGGCGTTGGCGTTGGGCATGATCCAGGTCGGCTGGCTGGCGTCGGCAAGCACCATCGAGCCGCTGGCCTTGTCGAGCATCTCGCAGCCGACCTTGCTGCCGTCGACGGTGCCATAGCGCACGCATACCGGCACGCCCCAAATCCGCTTGGGGTCGCCCTTGCTGCCCAGCGGCAGGTAGCGACTCTGGCTCAGCTGCAGCACGGTCTTGCCGTCGTCGTGAGTCACGCTGGTTTGCACGTAGGGCACGCCGGTCTGGTTGAGGAAACTGTTGAAGGCGTGCTTGAACGCCTCACCCTTGCCGGCCGCGGCGGCGATCGCCCCGACCAGATCGCTGGCCGTGGCATTGCCGAAGGCGTGCTTGCGGATGTACGCCTGCATACCCTTCTGGAATGTCTTGTCGCCAACGTAATTCTCGAACATTGCGATCACGCCGGCGCCCTTCTGGTAGGTAATGCCGTCGAACGCGGTGAGGATGTCGCCGTTGCCGGTGATCGGCTGGCGGATGCTGCGTGCGCTGACCAGCGCGTCGTTGTTCATCGCACCTTCCGCGCCGCGCACCCGATCGAGGTCGGCGCGGTATTCGGGGTGCACCTCCATCGTGATCTTCTGCTGCATCCAGGTGGCGAACGCCTCGTTCAGCCAGATGTCGTTCCACCATTCCAGGGTCACCGTATCGCCGGTCCACTGGTGCGCCAGTTCATGCGCGGTGACGTTGAACGAGCCGCGCACGTTGCGCGCCGGGGAATCCTTGTCGAGCAGCAGCAGCCAGTCGCGGAAGGTGACCAGGCCGGCGTTCTCCATCGCGCCGGCGGAGAAGTCCGGCGCGGCCAGCAGGTCCAGCTTGTCGAACGGATAGCCGAAACCGTAGTAGTTCTCCAGCGCGTGGATGATGCTCGGCGTTTCGCCCAGCACGTGTTTCATGCGGTGCGCCTGGCCGGCCGGGGCAATGCCCCGCAGCGGCAGTGGCGTGGAGCGATACGCATTGGGTGAAATGGCCGGTGCGTCGGCGATGCTCCAGGGACCGACGCCGAAGGCGACCAGATAGGTCGGCAGCGGCTCCGTCCGCGCGAACGTGAGCGTCTTCCAACCCTTGCCGGCCGGCGTTGCGCTGACCTGCTTGGTGTTGGCCACGCCCACTTCAGCGTCCGGAATGGTCAGGCTGATGTCAAATGGCGTCTTGAAGCCGGGTTCGTCGAAACTGGGAAAGGCGTAACGCGCGCTGATCGGTTCCATCTGCGTCATCGCATACGGCTGACCCTTGGCGCTGACCTTGTACAGGCCCTGCAACTGCGCGTTGAGCGGCGCGCTGTACTCGAACTTCAGACGCAACTCCTGCGGCTGCAGCGTGCTGCCGAAATCCACCCTCACCACGCCGGCTTTCGGATCGACATCGACGTATTTGCCATCGTGCTGCTTGCCGGCGGCGTCGGTGATCGTCACCTTCGATACCTTCAGCGCCTTGCCGTCCAGCCAGACATGGTCGGACGCTTTCTTCAGCTGCAGCTTGATCGTGGTGGTGCCCGAAAAATCCTGCTGCGCCGGATCCACCTTGAACGCGATCTGATACGACTGCGGCACCGCCCAGCCCGGCAGGCGGCCCTGTGGTGCCTGATCGGAGGTGGCCGCAAAGGCGGCGGCGCAACAGCTGGCCAGCGCCGTGAACACGAGTGGGCGAATAATGCGATGCATGACGGCGATCCCCGGGTGGCCCAAAAGAATCACACCGTAGGATCCGCATGACTTTCGGCACAGTGCCAGAAGGCACGGTCAGCCGCGGGCAAAAAAAACCACCAGCGAGGAAAACCTCTTGCCAGTGGTTGAATCCGCGCGCTCGCGGGGGATTGAGGGAGGGCTGTAGCGCGCGGGGAATCACAAGGAGTACGTGATGCACGATAGAACCAGCCGGTGTATTGTTCCAATTGATTATTGGCATCATTACCATAGCTTCTGACTATTGATCAGGCGGGCTCGTCGATGAATCTGCGCGACCTCCAGTATCTCGTTGCCCTGGCCGAGCACAGGCACTTCGGTCGTGCCGCGGAAGCATGCTTCGTGAGCCAGCCGACGCTGTCGACACAGATCAAGAAGCTGGAGGAGGAACTCGGCGTGCCGCTGGTCGAGCGCACGCCGCGCAAGGTGCTCTTGACCGAGGTGGGCCGCGACATCGTGGTGCGTGCGCGCGACGTGCTTGCCGGCATCGACCAGATTCGCGCGGTGGCCCGGCGCACGCTCGACCCGGAGTCCGGCACGGTGCGGCTGGGCATCTTTCCGACCCTGGGGCCCTACCTGCTCCCGCATGCGCTGCCGCTGGTGCGCGCCGCCTTCCCCAGGCTCGAACTGCTGCTGGTCGAGGAAAAGACCGAGGCCGTCCTGCGCCTGTTGCGCGAAGGCCGACTCGATGCGGGCATACTCGCGCTGCCGCTGCACGAGGACAGCATGCACAGCGAGTTTCTGTTCGAGGAGCCGTTCCTGCTGGCGGTCGCCGAGGAACACCCGCTGGCGCACAAGCAGGGGCTGCTGAAACTGCGCGACCTGTCCAACCAGAATCTGCTGCTGCTGGAGGAAGGTCATTGCCTGCGCGACCAGGCGCTGGAGGTCTGCCACATGTCCGGCGCCGGCGAGCACAGTGGTTTCCGCGCCACCAGCCTGGAGACGCTGCGCCAGATGGTGGCGGCCAACGTCGGCATCACGCTGCTGCCGGTGATGGCGGTGAAGCCGCCGGTGGCACCGGTGGCGGGGCTGCACCTGATCGAGTTCAAGGGTCAGCCGCCAAGCCGGCGCATTGCCATGGTCTGGCGCAAGAGCTCGTCGATGGAGGCGTTCCTGAAACGGTTGGCCGACGTGCTGAAGAAGTTGCCGACCGGATTGCTGGATCCACACCCCGCCGCCACGCCCAGCAAGAGCGCTTCGCCAGCGACCGCTTGATCCCCTGTGGCCACGCCACATGAGCAGCCCGTCGCCGAACATCCACCGAGCCAGCGGCTCCGCATGCCGCACACGACCCGTAATCGCATGGACTCGCCCCCGCGCATTCAGGCATCGCGGTGCCAGTGGTGGTGAGCTAGTGCTCCCAACACAACCGCGCGAGGGCGAGGCCATGAACAAGATTACTGCGATAGCCATCGATTTGGCCAAGAATGTGTTTCAGGTGGCGGGTGAAAACGCGCACGGTGAGGTGGTGCTGTCTGAACGCGTGAAGTCGCGCTTGGCGCTGCACAAGTTCATCCAGACGCTCGAACCACCGCTGACGGTGGCCATTGAGACGGGACCGGGTGCGCAAGCGTGGGCGCGGGAGATCCAGGCGCGCGGCGTCGAGGTGAAGATCCTGCCGGCGCAGCACACCGCCGCCCACCGCAGCGGCAACAAGAACGACGCCAACGATGCCCTGTCGATTCTTCGTGCCCTGCACGACGTGAGCGTGCATCCGGTGCCGGTCAAGACCCAGGAGCAGTTGGCCCTGCAGGCTCTGCACCGCGCCCGGCGCGGCTGGCGGCGGCGCATGACGGCGATCAGCAACCAGGTGCGCGGGCTGTTGCTGGAACAAGGCGTGGTCATGGCGCGCGGTAATCTGGCGCTGGTGCGCAAGGTCGACAGCACGCTGGAAGATGCCACCTTGCCGATCCCCGATCGTCTGCGTGCCCTGGTCGCCGAGCTGATGGGGGAATGGCGCGCACTGGGTGAGCGGATGGCGGCCACCGATGGCGAACTGGCTGTCTTGAGCCGCACCGAACCGCTGGCCCGGCACCTGTGCCAGGCGCGCGGCATCGGCCCCGTCATCTCCACCGCCCTGTCCTGCAAGGCGCTCAATCCGGACCGGTTCGCCAACGGCCGCCAGTTTTCGGCCTACTTCGGTATCACGCCCAGCCAGCACAGCAGCGGCAACACCGTTCGGCTGGGCCGCATGAGCCGGCGTGGTGACGCTTATCTGCGTAGTGCCCTGATCGAAGGCGCGCACGCGGTGATCCGGCAAATCCGTCCCGATGCCACCGACCCCTACAGTCGCCGCATCCAGCGCTGGGTCCAGCGCTGTGGCCGAAAGGGCGCGGCGGTGCGGCTGGCCAATCACAATCTGCGTGTGGTGTGGTTGCTGCTCAAGCACCCCGACATGCGCTTTTGCAGTGATCCTGCCCAGCGCGACACCGAAGCGCGGGAGGCGGCCATGCACTGAAAGGGCGCCCCATCACGGCCTGCCCGAGGAGCCGGTCTTGGGCGGCGCCCGTCCATGGCTTCGCAAGCGCTGACGCGCCATGGACTGCCGCCGCCCAAGACCCTCGGGGTCGGCATGCCGTGATGCGGCGTCGCACGCTGCCCTCCCGGCGCAACTCGCCTTCCCGTATGTCGTTTTGTCCCTTTGCGCGCTACCGCTGCTGCCCAGCTCGAATCATCCGGTCAGACCATCGTGGCACCAGGCCTTCCGCCCTACCGGCTCTTGCAGCCTCTTCGTAATCGGCCTTTCCACGAGCTCATCCGATGCCGGCCTGTGGTCTATCGACCACCTTCGTCAAGGCCTCATACATAAATGCAGCCAGTGCTTTCCTGCTCACGCAGCGGTTGACACCAGGGGCGAGTCCATACATAGGGCGGGCTGTGCCCGCCGTTCTTGCCCCGTCTGGCGGCACATGATTGAAGAGCCGGCGGGCAGAGCCCGCCCTACGCTGGCTACAGCGCCTGGGAAGTGAGGAAACGCGCGAAGCCGCCGAGTTTCACGCCCGCAAGCTGGCAACCGACTTCGCCTGAACGCCGAGTCGCCGCCTCACGTACACTGCGCGCATCGCCACCGCCGCAATCCACATGCGCAAAATCCTGATCGCCGCTGCTGCGTTGCTGGTACTGCTGGGTGCGCTAAGGCATTGCCAGCACCGGCCCGTGCACCACGGACCCGGCGTGCTTGCCGCCGAGGCGCCCGTGCAGGTCAATTTGCGTCACGGCGCCCAGTTGCAGAAAGGCGACACGACGCTCACCACCCGCGCGCATTTCGACATCACCGCGCGCGTGCTTTCACGCAAGGACTATTCCTGGGGCGAAGGCGCCGACCTGATACCGATGGACCTCGCGCTGGGCTGGGGCCGGATGTCCGACAGCGCGGTGCTGGCCAAAATCGACATCAGCCAATCCGGCCGCTTCTACTACTGGCGAGTGAAGGAATTCCCGATCCCGCAACGCGAGATCGAAACCTCCAGCGCCAACATGCACATGATCCCCGCCGACCCCGGCGTGAAACGGCAACTCGAAAAGTTACGCGCGGGTCAGGTCGTCCACCTCGAAGGCTTCCTGGTCGATGCCAGCCGCCCCGGCGGCTGGCACTGGAACACCTCGATGACCCGCAATGACACCGGCGCGGGGGCGTGTGAGCTGATCTACGTGGAGAGCGTGGACGTGATGCCCGAACCCTCAATGCACTGACGCGGAAGGGAGGTCTTTTGACGGTTTCTTCGACACTCATCCGGGCTTGTTGCAATTGACCATCCAGTGGATGCCAAAGCGGTCGGTGAGCATGCCGAAGCGCTGTGCCCATGAGGTTTCCGCAATCGGCATGGTGATCTTGCCGCCTTCACCCAACGCGGCGAACAGGCGCTCGGCCTGCTGCGCATCTTCCGCGTCGACCGCCACCGCGCAGCCTTGCATGGGTTCGAATGGTGAGCCCGGCGGGCAGTCTGAAGCCATCAGCATGGTGTCGCCGGACTTGAGGCAGATATTCGCGATCAGGCTCTTGGCGTTGTCCGGCATGTCCGGGCAATCAGGCATGTCGGCGAAGGTGACCTGGCTGACGATCTCGCCGCCAAGACACTTGGCGTAGTGCTCGAAGGCGGATTTGGACTGGTCGCGGAAGAACAGATAGGTGGTGAGTTGCATGGCGGTTTCCTCGGTGGGTGGAATTGCGGGAAAACGGCCTGCACGATGGGTTTCGCGCAGGTTTGTTCAAGCTGCCACGGCGACGGCCGGGAACGGCTCGCGCCAGCCTTCCAGTTCATTCAATCGATCATGCCAACGGCGAATCGCGGGAAATTCATCCAGCGGAATATGGGCCTCGCTCGCCCACGGCAGGGTGACCGCGACCGAAAAGTCGGCCACGGTGAGCGTGTCGTCGACCAGCCAATGACGCGCAGCGAGATGCGCGTCGAGAACGCCGGCATGCTGGCGGAACTGACTGGCGGCGCCGGCGACGGCGTTGGCATCGACGGCACCGATGTTGAAGCGCGGTTTGATGATGTACTCGAAGTACAGTTCGCCGGCCGCGCGATTGAAATGCTGGGTGGCCCAGCTCAGCCAGCGGATCACGTCGATCTGGCGCCCATCCTGCGGCCACAGGTCCGAATCACAGCGCGCAGCCAGGTGGCACATGATCGCGTCCGCCTCCCACAGCGTGCGCGTGCCATCGAGCAGCGTCGGCACCTTGCCGTTCGGGTTGAGTGCGAGGTACTCAAGCGCCTTGTGTTCGCCACGACCCAGGTCGAGGTAGACGTACTCGACGGGAGACTGCAGGTATTTCGCCACCGCGCAAGCCTTGCGCGGCGACAGCACGTCGGACCAATAGAGTTTCACGGCACGGTCTCCTTCGCTGGGTGATTTGGAAGATCGACGGGAAGCGGCATGCTGCATGGCCCGCCCGCGAGCCGGCGCAAGCTCGCCGCGGCCGGCTCGCCGATGTCCTCGAGCAGGCGTTGCTGGGTGCTGCGCCACGCCGGCATTGCGGCACGCAACGTGCGCGAACCCTTGGTCGTGATGGACGCGATCCTCGAGCGCGCGTCCTCGCGGCTGGCGCGCACGGCCACCAGACCATGCTGCTCGGCAACGGCAAGATTGCGGGTCAGCGTGGTGCGGTCGGCGGACAACAGCTCGGCCAGGTCGCCGATCGCTTTCGGGCCGGCCAGGTGCAAGGCCGCAAGCAGCGTGAATTGCGTCGCGCGCAGGCCCTGCGCGCGCAGGGCCTGGTCGAACTCGCGGGTGATCGTGCGCGCCGCACGGCGCGATGCCAGGCACAGGCATTGCGTGGTTTCGAGGATGGCGGGATCGGGATTCATCGCGAATAAGTGTATCTACACCTAAATGTTCAAGGCAAGCTTCGCGGGGCGCAACGGCCTGACGTGATCAATGCGGCGTGCAAGCCAGCCGGGAATCCGGCCGGTTATTGAACGTCGGCGCAGCCATCCCCGGATCAGCCGCGCGGATGGTGCTGCGCATGCAGCCGCTTCAGGCCTTCCTTCGCCACCAGCGTGTAGATCTGCGTGGTGCTCAGCGAGCTGTGGCCGAGCAGCATCTGCAGGGCGCGCAGGTCGGCGCCGTGGTTGAGCAAGTGGGTGGCGAAGGAGTGACGCAATACGTGGGGCGAGATGCGTTTGGGATGAATGCCGACCTTGAGTGCGTAGCGTTTCACCAGGGTCCAGAACATTTGCCGGCTCATGCCCTCCCCGCGATTGCTGAGGAACAGCGCGACCGGCTGCCGCCCTTTGGCCAAGCCGGGACGGGCGGCCTGGAGGTAGGCGGCGATGTGCTCCAGCGCCACCTCGCCCACCGGCACCAGCCGATCCTTGCCACCCTTGCCGGTGACGCGCAGCACGCCCTGGCGGGTGTTCAGCGCAGCCAGCGGCAGTTCCACCAGCTCCGACACGCGCAGGCCGGAGGCGTACATCAGCTCCAGCATGGCGCGATCGCGCAGGCCCAGGTTGGTGCCGAGATCCGGTGCCTGCAGCAGGCTCTCGATCTCGCGCTCGGCCAGCGCCTTGGGCAGGCTGCGCGGTGTCTTGGGCCGCTCGATCAACAAGGTGGGATCGACGAAGTGCGGCTCGTCACGAGTGACGAAGGCGTAGTAGCGCCGGAACGCCGACTGGCGACGCGCCATCGAACGGACCGCTCCCGATTGTGCGCCGTGGTAGGCCGAGATCTGCTCGCGCGTGGCGGTGTGCAGATCGCTGCCGCGCGCGGCCAGCCACCTTGCCAGTGCTTCCAGATCGCGCCGGTAGGCTTCCAGCGTGCGCTCGGCCAGGCCATCCTCCGACCACACCCGTTCCAGGAACGCGGCAATGCTGCGCCGGTCGGCTTCGGCGATACTTGCGGGGCTGTCTACTTCCTTCATGCGCACGATGCTGACCATCGCGCGCGCTCCACGCAAGCGATTCGATACCCATGCCGACCACGCCCGATGCGATGACCTCCGTACCCTGCCCGCTGTGGCGCCGCCTGCTGGCACTGGTCTACGACCTGCTGATCGTGGTGGCGATCGTGATGGTGGTGGGCTTGCTGTGCCAGCTGGCAACGCATGGCCAGTTGATCCGCACCGACGGGCACGCGGTGATCCCGGCCTGGTATCGGCCATTGCAGGGGCTCGTGGTGTCGGCGTACTTCCTCGCCTCCTGGTTGCGCGGCGGGCAGACCGTGGGCATGCGGCCCTGGCATATCCAGCTGACCAGCCGCGACGGCGGCAGCCCCACCCTGCAACAGGCCGTGCTGCGGCTGCTGCTGGCCGCCGCGCCGATGTTGCTGCTGACACTGACGCCGATGCTGGGTCTGCGCACCACGCTGTGGACGCTGCTGGCCGTATGGGCCGCGTGGTTCCTGGTGGCGCTGTTCGACCCACGCCGGCGCGCACTGCACGACATCGTGGCGGCGACCGAATTGCGCCGGATCGGCTGAGTTTCACGTTCTGCTCAGCGCCGGCGCGGTTCAATCGTGCGATGCCGCCACCGCGCCCCGCCGAAAGCCCCAGCGACGCCGAGCTGATCCGCAGCAATCGCGGCTTCTACGAATCACTGTGGGCGCAGGCCAGCCTGGTCGACCCGGCGCGATTCAACACCTGGCCGCTGCTGCAAGAACTGGCGCGACAGGCGCCGCGTCGGCTGGAAGTCGCCCCCGGACTGCGTCCGCGGCTGCCGCTGGATGGCACCTGCTTCGTCGACTTGAGCCACGCCGCACTGCGTCGTCTGCGCGCCAGCGGCGCCAGCGCCGTCCACGGCATGATCGGTGCGCTGCCTTGCCGCGACGCCAGTTTCGACCTGGTCTGCGCGCTGGACATACTCGAGCACGTCGCTGACGACAGCGGCGCGCTGGCCGAAATTGCCCGCGTCGCGGCGCCGGGCGCCAACGTCCTGCTGTCGGTGCCGCTCCACCCGGAAGCCTGGACCGCGTTCGACGAGTTCGTCGGCCACTGCCGTCGCTACGAACCGGCACGGATCCTCGCCCTGCTGGAGCAGCACGGCCTGCGGCTCGAGCACAGCGCGGTTTACGGGATGCAACCCAGAATCCTCGCGTCTGCTCGACCTCGGCCAGTGGTATCTGACCCACCAGCGCGAGCGGGCGATGTGGTGGTACAACCGCGTATTCATGCCAATGGGGCTGCGCTTCCAGAAGCCCCTGCGCTGGCGCGACGGGCTGGGCGAGACGCGCGGGGTGGACGAATTGCTGCTGCATTGCCGCTGCACCGGCTGACTGGCCGGTATCGCCGTTATGTCTGCGGCGTCGCAACAACAGGCGGCCAAAACCGCTACTATCGGACGCTTCCGACCCAAGGCTTCCCCCGTTCGATGCTTTATCAAATCCACGAATGGCAGCGTTCGCTGCTTGGCCCGTTGAGCTATTTCGCCGAGGCCAACGCGCGCATGCTCAGTGCATCCACCAACCCGTTCGCCCAGTTTCCCGGCGTGCCGCGGCTGGCCGCCGGCAACGAGCTGATCTACCGCCTGGGCAAGGAATACGAGAAGCCCGAGTTCGGTATCCACGTCGCGCAAGCCCACGATCAGGAGATCGCGGTGATCGAGCGCGTGACGATGACCAGGCCGTTCTGCCAGCTGAAGCGCTTCAAGCGCTTCAGCGATGATCCGGCCACCATCGCCAAGATGAAGAGCGATCCCGTGGTGCTGGTGGTGGCGCCGATGTCCGGCCACCACGCCACTCTGCTGCGTGACACCGTGCGCACCCTTCTGCGCGACCACAAGGTGTATATCACCGACTGGGTCGACGCACGCATGGTGCCGGCGAGCGAAGGCACCTTCAGCCTGGATGATTACGTCGCCTACGTGGAGGAGTTCATCCGCCATATCGGCGCCGAATCGCTGCACGTCATTTCCGTGTGCCAGCCCACCGTGCCGGTGCTGGCGGCGGTGTCACTGATGGCCGCACGTGGCGAGACCACTCCGCGCAGCCTGACCATGATGGGCGGCCCGATCGACCCGCGGCGCAGCCCCACCAGTGTCGACAACCTGGCCACGCGGCAGCCGCTGTCCTGGTTCCAGGGCAACGTGATCCAGACCGTGCCGCCGAACTATCCGGGTCGCGGGCGCGAGGTCTATCCGGGCTTCCTGCAGCACGCCGGCTTCATCGCGATGAATCCGAGCCGGCACATGAGCTCGCACTGGGATTTCTACCAGGACCTGCTGCGCGGCGACCAGGAAGACGCCGAGGCACACCGCAAGTTCTACGACGAGTACAACGCCGTGCTGGACATGCCGGCGCGGTTCTATCTCGACACCATCGAGAAGGTGTTCCAGAAGTTCCTGCTGCCGCGCGGCCTGTGGGATGTGGCCGGTGAGCGGGTCGATCCGGGCGCGATCAGGACCAGCGCGCTGCTGACCATCGAGGGCGAACTGGATGACATCTCCGGCCTCGGCCAGACCGAGGCGGCGCATGACCTGTGCAGCAGCATTCCGGCACAGCGCAGCGTGCACCGGGTGATCGAGGGAGCGGGCCACTACGGCATCTTCAGCGGGCGGCGCTGGCGCGAGACGGTGTACCCGCAGGTACGCGATTTCATCCGCCAGTTCGACCAGCCACTCAAGGCCAGCAAGGC
This sequence comes from Rhodanobacter sp. G2-10, assembly GCF_055809185.1. Taxonomy (NCBI): domain Bacteria; kingdom Pseudomonadati; phylum Pseudomonadota; class Gammaproteobacteria; order Lysobacterales; family Rhodanobacteraceae; genus Rhodanobacter; species Rhodanobacter sp. G2-10. Next base: position 2,818,017 of record NZ_CM147900.1, read on the forward strand.
GGCGCGGGGCAAGCGGCGGCGCGCCACGGCTGCCTGAGCAAGCGGCTATTCGTCAGGCAGTCCCCACAGCACGTGGTCGAGATCGCCATCCAGACCGAACCGCGACAGCGGTACGCGACCATGGCGGACCTCGACACCTTCGGCGCGCAAGCGCCGGCATTGTTCGCGGAAGCCGCGACTGCCCGGCGGCAGCGCGATCTGCCCGCTGGCACGCAACACGCGAAACCAGGGCAGTTCCATGCCGTCCGGCACCTCGCCGAGCAGGCGCCCGACCAGCCGCGCCCGGCCCGGCAGACCCGCGCGCGCGGCGATGGCACCGTAACTGGCCACCCGACCGGGCGGAATGGCCGCGATGGCGGCGTAGATACGGGCATCACGGCTGTTCATGCACGCTGCACCCGGGGCTGGTGATTCGGAATGTCATCAGTGACAGAGTAACCTCGGCTTATTTCAGCGGAAACGGCACCATGCGCCACTTTGAAGCAGTGCGTTCCCACATCGGCGGCCAGTACGAACTGCATCACAACGATCCGTACCTGATCAGCTTCGACCTCAGCCTTGGCGGGGATCGCCACCAGGGCATCTACCTGGCCGAGCTTGAGGGGGAATCCGGTCGCCGCTACCTGCGCGTATCGACCCCGATCGGCCCGCTCGCCGGCGCCGACCCACAGCGCTGCCTGCGCTTCAACTGGCAGCAACGCACCGGGTTCCTTGCCGTGGCCGACCTCGACGGCTCGCCTTACCTGCACCTGTGCGAAAACCGCCTGTACGAATTTCTCGACGCCAGCGAGCTGGAGCGCGTCATCCGCGAACTGGGCTCGCTGGGCGACCAGCTGGAGCAACTGGTCACCAGCGCCGACGACACCCTGTAGCCGCCCGGACGGCGAAACCGTCAGAACAGGTGGCGGTAGCCCAGCACGAAGCCGTACGCCATCAAGGCCGTGATCGGCAGGGTCAGGATCCAGGCCCACACCATCCGTTCCACCACCGACCAGCGAATCGCGTTGAAACGCTTGGCCGAACCCACGCCCATGATCGAGGACGACACGATGTGGGTGGTCGAGACCGGGATGCCGAACACCGACGCGAACAGGATGACCAGCGCAGAACTCGTTTCGGCGGCGAAACCGTTGATCGGATGCAGCTTGACCATCTTGTGGCCCAGCGTCTTGATGATGCGCCAGCCGCCACCGGCGGTACCGGCTGCCATGGTCAGGGCGGAAACCACCTTCACCCATACCGGAATGGCGAAGCCGCCGGCGGGGTTTTCGTCGATGCGCAGGAACGAGAAAACCTCCGGCAAGTGATCGAACTGATGCGCCGCAGTGGCGCCGGCCAGCGCCAGCGCGATGATGCCCATGCTCTTCTGCGCATCGTTCATGCCGTGCGCCACGCCCATCGCCGCGGCCGACGCGATCTGGGCCTTGCCGAAAAAGGCGCTGACGAACGGCGTGCGCCCGAGCCGACGCAACCAGCCCTGCCGGCCTGCAAACCAGACCAGCAGCGCGTACAGCAAGCCCATCACGATGAAGCCGAGGATGAATCCACCCACCGGTGACAGCATCATCGGGATGATCACCTTCGGGATCACGCCGCTGCCTTCCAGCCAGCCGCCCTGTACCCAGATCACCGAATCGAAATTGTTGTTCGACGCCGCAAGTGCCGCGCCCACCAGCGAGCCGATCAAGGCATGGCTGGAACTCGAGGGCAGGCCCAGCCACCAAGTGATCAGGTTCCACACGATCGCCGCCAGCAGGGCGCAGATCAGCAACTGGGAACTCATGTCGACCACGCCGGCGTTGATCAGCCCGGAGGCAATCGTGGCCGCCACCGCGGTACCCATGAACGCGCCGACCAGGTTGGTGCCGGCAGCCAGCATCACCGCCTGCCCCGGACTGAGCACCTTGGTCGCCACCACCGTGGCTATCGAATTGGCGGTGTCGTGGAAACCGTTGATGTAGGTGAACACCAGCGCGATCACCACCACCGCGATGACGACAGTCATGCGCGGACCCCGGTGTTTGCCGAAGTGGCAGGCAACGGCATCGACAGCGCGGTAGCGCGAAGCGGAATGCGCAGGATCACGGCGAGCCCCTCAGGAATTCTTCAACACGATCGAGTAGACGATGTTGCCGACATCGCGGCACTTGTCGATGGCCTTCTCGATCAGCTCGAACAGGTCCTTGGCCAGCATCGCGCGCATCGCGTCATTGCCTTCGACGTAGAGCGTGCGGTAGGGCGCCAGCAACATGCGGTCGCCTTCCGACTCCAGCGCCTGCAGGCGATCCTGCAGCTTCTTCACGCGGTCGATGCGCAGGCCGCGGCGCAATTCGTGGACCATCTCGACCACCACCTCACTGGAATGCAGCAGCACCTGCGCGCGCTGGGTGAAGTCCACCCCCTCCAGGCGTGTCTCGACGATCTCGTAGCGCTCGGCAAACTTCTCGATGGTCTTGGGAATCTTGTACAGGGAGGAATTGAGCGCCTCGATGTCCTCGCGGTCCAGCGCGGTGACGAAGGTGTTCACCAGCCCTTCGCTGATCTGCGCGGCCAACTCCTTTTCACGCGTCCGGGTGGCCGCAAAGGAGGCCATGACCGCACCCTGGTCCGGCTTGGTCAGCAGGTCGTGCAAGGCCTGGGCACTTTCGCAGGCCGTGGCGGCGCTCTGCTCAAGCAGGCCGTAGAACTTGTCGCCTTTGCCGAAAATCGTCTGCAATGAAAACATCGGTGTCACGCCCCGGGCGAACCAAATGCGGCTATGGTACAGGACGGCCATGCTGCCATGCACCAACGACAGGATGAAGAATAGGCATCACTGCCCTTACACTGTGCCCATGCAACCCCCGCCATCTCCCCGCCGATGCTGACCGAAATCGCGTTTGTCCTCGTGCTTTCGCTGTGCAACGGCTTCTTCGCGTTGTCGGAAATGGCCTTGGTGGTGTCTCGCAAGAGCCGCCTCAAGCAAATGGCCCGGACCAGCCGCAAGGCCGCCCTGGCGCTGCGTCAAGCCGAAGCGCCGGAATATTTCCTGTCCACCGTGCAAGTGGGCATCACCATGGTGATGCTGATCACCGGTGCCGTCGCCGGCGACGCGCTGGGCGGGCACATCGCCACCGCGCTGCAGGGTGACCGGATGAGCTGGCTGGTCCCCTACGCCAGGATCGTCGGCATCGTGCTGGGCTTCATCCTGATCTCGTTCATCCAGGTGGTGATCGGTGAGCTGGTGCCAAAGCGGGTGGCGCTGGCGGCACCGGAGCGGTTGTCGTCCTACGTGGCGATTCCGATGCAGGTGCTGTCGAAGATCGCCGCGCCGTTCGTGTGGCTGTTGAACGCGTCCAGCAGCCTGCTGTTGCGGCTGTTGCGGTTCAACCCGCAGGGCCGCGGCGTGGTCACCGAGGAGGAGATCCGCATGCTGGTGGCCGAGAGCGCCGAACAGGGCGTGCTCGATGCCGACGAGCACAACATGGTCAATCGGGTGCTGCGCCTGGGCGACCGCACCGTCGACAGCGTGATGACTCCGCGCATGCGCATCGCCTGGCTGGACGTGGCCGCGCCGCGCGAGGAAAACATCGAGGTGATGCGCGAAACCCCGTATTCGCGCTACCCGGTATATCGGGGCGACGAGAGCGACGTGGTCGGCGTGGCCGAGGTCAAGCTGATGCTGCACAGCTTTGCCGAAGGCCGCCCGGAGCTGTTCACCCACTTGTCCAAGCCGCTGTTCGTGCCCGCCACGGCGCGCGCGCTGGATCTGTTGGAGGAGTTTCGCGACGCCGAAACGCCACTGGCGCTGGTCGTGGACGAGTATGGCGACATCGAGGGCGTGGTCACCGTCAACGACCTGCTCGCGGCGGTCGTCGGCGCCAGCCAGATCGGCCATGGCAGCAGCGAGGAAGGCCCGATCACGCAGCGCCCCGACGGCAGCTGGCTGGTCGACGGCAGCCTTTCCACCGACGACCTTCGCGAACTGCTGCGCACCAGTGAACTCCCCGGCGAGGACGAGCACGATTTCCGCACCGTCGCCGGCATGGTGATGACCGCCCTGGGCCACGTGCCGCAGACCGGCGAAATCTTCGCCTGGCGCGGCATCCGCTTCGAGGTGGTCGACCTCGACGGCGCCCGCATCGACAAGTTGCTGGTCACGCCGGCGCCCTCGGCGAACGACGCCGGCGGTGAGGAGACTGGCTGACAGGCAGAAGTGAGTAAAGAGGAGTGAGGAGTGAGAGAAGGCTGATGCGGAACCGGCTGTGGCTTTCTCTCACTCCTCACTTCTCACTCCTCACTTCTCCCTCTTCGCCAGTCCGGCCATGCGCTGCGCATCAGCCAGGATGCCGTGCAGGACGCGCAGTTCTTGTTGGTCGGGCCGGGCGCGCTGGAACAGCTTGCGCAAGCGCAACATGATCGTGGTCGGCTCGCGGCCCTTGTGGAATTCGATGTCGTCCAGCGTTTGCGCCAGGTGACGGTAGAACTGCTCCATCTGCATCGCGTCGGCGGGTGGTTCATCGTGTTCGGACGGGGGTTGCGGCAGCTCGTCGCCGAGCAGGGCCATGCGCAGTTCGTAGGCCATCACCTGCACCGCCTGTGACAGGTTGAGCGAGCTGAAATCGTCCACGCTGGGAATGCGCACCATCGCGTTGCAGCGCGCCAGCTCCTCGTTGTCCAGACCGCTGCGCTCGTTGCCGAACAGCAGCGCCACCTGCTCGCCACGCGCGACGGCAGCCAGCGCCTGATGTGCCGCCTCGCGCGGACTGAGCTCGGCCAGCGTGACACCGCGCCGGCGCGCCGACAGGCCGAGCGCGAAGTTGCAGCCGGCCAATCCATCGACCAGATCGGCATGCACGCCGGCGTTTTCCAGCACATCGTCGGCACCGGCGGCCAGGGCATTGGCTTCGCGATCGGGAAAACGCGCCGGCGTCACCAGCTCCAGCCGCTCGAAGCCCATGGTGCGGATCGCGCGCGCCGCACTGCCGATATTGCCGGGATGGGAGGTGCGCACCAACACGAAACGGAGGTGGGCGGCGAGATCGGAGAAGTCGGGCATGCGCGGAACGGCTTGGCAACGGAAGCGCCCAAGGATAACGGACGCGGGGCGGCGAGGGCCCGCCTCTGCTAGAATCGCCGGCCGCAACCCCGCTCTCTTCCAAAGTCGACACCATGGCCAGACCACACGTCACGATCGCGGCGCGCGCCGCGCGTTCTGCAGGCAATGTGATCCTGCGCTACATGAACCGCATCGACGGGCTCAATGTCGTCGAGAAGCAGCAGTGGGACTTCGTCTCCGAAGTCGACAAGCTGGCCGAGGCGGAAATCATCAAGGAACTGCGCCGCGCCTACCCCGATCACGCGATCCTCGCTGAGGAAAGCGGCCAGACCGGCAAGGGCCCGCTGACCTGGGTGATCGACCCGCTCGACGGCACCCACAACTACCTGCGCGGCATTCCGCATTTCTGTGTCTCGATCGCCCTGCTGGACAAGGGCGTGCCGATCCACGCGGTGGTGTTTGACCCGTTGCGCGACGAGCTGTACACCGCCAGCAAGGGCGACGGTGCCTACCTCAACGATCGCCGCATGCGCGTGGGCAAGCGCGAGAACCTGAGCGGCGCGATGATCGCCACCGGCTTCCCGTTCCGCCAGCGCGAGCATCTCACCGCGCAGCTCGACATGACCCGCGCCATGCTGGGCCAGGCCGAGGACATCCGCCGCTCCGGCTCCGCCGCGCTGGACTTGGCCTACGTCGCCGCCGGTCGCTACGACGGCTACTTCGAGATCGGCCTGAAGCCGTGGGACATGGGCGCCGGCGTGCTGCTGGTGCATGAGGCCGGTGGCCGCTATTGCGACTTCGCCGGCCGTGACGGCATCCCCGAAAGCGGCAACATCGTCGCCGGCAACCTGCACGTGGCGAAAGCCATGGTCGACGCCATCGGCCAACAGGCGACGCCGGCTTTGCTCAAGGCCTGAGCAAGTTCGCCACGAAATGGACGAAAGGCGCCTTCGGGCGCCTTCTTCTTTCGCGCACGGCGCCGCGCCGGGTCGACGCAGCTGACGCGGGAACCCACCGCGACACCGACGCATCTACTGGTTGACCAGGCCAGACGCGGAGCTGCTCGCGCAGCCGCACCCGACCAGCCTGACTGCCAACCATTCCGCAGGCCCGCGACGTGCGTTCCGATTCCATCCCTTGCAGCGCTCGATCTCCCATGCAGCATGCCGGCATCGGCGTCGCATGGTACGGAAACAGACACGCCCGAGGCACCCGATGAACCGCCTTGCGCGACGAGTGGGTGGCGCGCTGGCGCGTTACCTGAACCAGCCCGCACGCGGACCCTACCCGCACCTGCCGGCCAACCTGGCGGCATTGCGGCAAATCCTGCGCCCGGCCGACGTCGTGCTGGTCGAGGGTCGCGCGCGCATCAGCACCGCCATCAAATACCTGACCCAATCGACCTGGTCGCATGTGGCGCTCTACGTCGGCGACTACGCCGGTCACGCCCTGGCCGGCCAGCCTCATCTGCTGGTCGAGGCCGACACCGAACAAGGTGTGCACCTGCTCGACCTGCAGGACCTCGGTGGCTATCACTTGCGCATCTGCCGGCCGATGGGCTTGAGCGACGATGACGCGCACCGCGTGGTGGATTACGCGATGGCGCGACTTGGCCAGCGTTACGATCTCAAGAACGTATTCGACCTGGCGCGCTACCTGCTGCCGACACCGCCCGTGCCAGGCCCCTGGCGCCGGCGCATGCTGGCGCTGGGCAGCGGTGACCCCACGCGTGCGATCTGCTCCACCCTGGTCGCGGAAGCATTCCAGTCGGTGCAGTTCCCGATCCTGCCGGTGATCCGGGTCGAGTCCGCCGCCACGCCCGAATGCCGCGACTGCATCCGCGAAATCTTCCACATCCGCGACCACAGCCTGTACACCCCGCGCGACTTCGACGTTTCACCGTACTTCGAAGTCATCAAGCCGTCGTTGACCCAGGGATTCAACTACAAGCGACTGACCTGGGACGCCGATCCGGCGCATTCGTCAGCGGGCTGAGCGCGCGACCACATCCCGCAGGCAGTCGCGCCACTGATTTTTGCGCGCCGCTATTGCTCGAACACCAGCGCATCCGGCTTCGCACCAAGCCGCTGCAGGGTTTGCATCACCGCGTCGTTGAACGGCGGTGGTCCACAGACATAGAAGTGCTGGTTCCAGTCTACGATGCGACGTTTCAGCAGGTCCTCGTCCACGCGACCCGCCTCGAATCCGTCGCTTGCATCATGATCCACCAGGAAGCACGCCTGCTCGCCGAAGGCTGCGCGCAACTCTTTTTCGCAGATGACATCCGCAGCCGTCTTGTTCGCAAAAATCAGGCCGTGGCAGGCGAGCCGACGTCTGTCCCGCAGCTGACGCATGATCGCGAGAAACGGGGTGATCCCGGCGCCGCCGGCGATGAATACGCCGGGGCCGCGATAGCCGATCGTGCCCCATGGATCGGAAATCATCAGCGCCGCGCCGGGTTCCAGTGCCGCCAGCGCCTGCGTCACACCGGCATGGTCGGGGTAGATCTTGATCGTGAATTCCAGCACGCCCGCCTTGCTCGACGAGGTCGGCGTAAACGGGCGGGATTGCTCGCGCCAGCCGTCAGCGTCGATGGCCAGATCCACTCCCTGCCCCGGCTCGAAAGTGAATCCTTCGGGGCGGGACAGGATGAAGCGAAGCACGTCATGGGTGACGAATTCCTTCATCAAAAGGGCTGTTGCGTGATTCATCGGTGACCTCCTTCGGCAACGGCAAACGTCGCCTGCATTCGTGAGTCAAACTTGCGGGCCGACGCGCAGACGCTGCGAGTCGGCCCTTTCCGGAGCATGCGGGCGGCGGATGTCCTGCTACTTCACCTCCAGGGTTGCCCGCATCGTGGGATGAAACTTGCAGAAGAACGCGAAGCTGCCGCTGGTCGCCGTCATGTGGGCCGTGGCGCCGGGCTTGAGGTCGACGTCGAAGCTGCCGTCGCGGGCGGTGGCGCTGTGTTCGAAGATGTCGTGATTGACCCACTCGATGATGTCGCCGGCGCGCACGCCGGTCGGCATCGGACCGAATGCCATCTTGTCCATCACGATCACATGCACGCGCTGCGACTGACTCGTGCCGGTCGCCGTGGCCGGTATCTGCCAGGCAGATGCCAGCAGCAGCCCGGCAAGCAGGATCACGATACGGAACATGACGCGCTCCCTACTTCAGGCTTTGCACGAGATGTTCGGCGTGCATCTGGTGCGACTCGAACAACTTCAGGCCGGTTTCCAGCAACGACTTCAGCTCGGCGTTCTGCGCCGAGGGGATCAGCGTATCGCGCAGCGCGTCGTTGACCGCCTGATGGAAGGCAACCTCGTTCGCCGCATACGCCTTGTCGTAATCGCTGCCGCTGAGGGTGGCGAGCTTTTCCTGTTCGGCCGCTGCGCTGCTGGCCAGCGACTGGCTGGTGGGGTTGTCCTGCGGCGTCACGCCCAGCTTCTTCACCAGCGCCAGCGCCTGGTCGTTCACCGCGGCATGGTCGCGCGCCATCTCTTCGGCGAACGCCCGCACCTCGGAGTTCCCGGACTTCTGCAGCGCCTGCTTGGCCGCCGTGACATCAATCGCGCCAGCGGTATAGGCAATGTGCGCGATCTGCGCGTCGTTGATGGAGGGAGCGGCCGTGGCGGCGTTCACGCCGACCACCGGGCTGACCGCAAAGACGAGTCCGAGGGCGAAGGCAAACAGCGGCTTGTTCATGAGGGAGGTTTCCTTGGTGTGGATGGGAGGCGAGCAACGCCCGCCTGTGCCCATCTGATGCAGGGCCAACCCGCAGGTTCCCGCCCGGCTCACGGGAACCGCGACGGCAACTGCTGCATCGCATGGGTTGTCATCACCAACGAAGACATACCCATGCTCGATTCCGACCAGGCCCTCTGTCCGTCTCCCGTCGCGGCTTCGTCCGCCGGCGCAAGCCCACGGCAACCCAGCCGCGCCGAAGCGGAATCGGCCATACGCACCTTGATTCGCTGGGCCGGCGACGACCCCGCACGCGAGGGCCTGCTGGCCACGCCGGCACGCGTGGTACGCGCCTACGAAGAATGGTTTGCCGGCTACCGACAGGATCCGGCCGGTCTGCTCAACCGCACCTTCGGCGAGGTCGGTGGCTATGACGACGTGGTGATCCTGCGCGACATCCCGCTGCAATCCACCTGCGAACACCACATGGCAGCGATCCGTGGCGTCGTCCACATTGCCTACCTGCCGCGCCAGCGGGTGGTCGGCATCTCCAAGCTGGCGCGCCTGGTCGAGGCCTACGGACGACGCCTGCAGATCCAGGAACGCCTGACCACCGAGATCGCCGACACCCTGGCCCAGACGCTGCAACCGCGCGGGGTGGCGGTGGTCGTGCAGGCCAGCCACGCCTGCCTGTCCTCGCGCGGAGTGCGCCTGCACGACGTGTCGATGCAGACCCGCCGCCTGCTCGGCGAGTTCGCGCAGGAGCCACGGCGGCGGGAGATCCTCGCCACGCTTGCTGGATGAAGCGGGAACCTTGAAGCATGCAAATGCATCGCATCGGGTGTAGAAGGAGAAAATCATGCCCGTCCACGCCCGTGTTTCCCGCACCGACTACGCCGCCCTCGACGACCACGCACTGGTGGCGCTCGTCCGCAACGGCGAGCGCGAAGCGTTCCGCCACATCATGCAGCGCTGCAACCAGCGCCTGTTCCGTGTCGCGCGCGCCGTGATCGGCGAGGACTCGGAGGCGGAGGATGTGTTGCAGGAGTCATATATGCGTGCCTACCACAAGCTGGATTCGTTCCGCGGCGATTCGACCCTGTTGACCTGGCTGACCACGATCGTGCTGAACGAGGCCCGCGGCCGACTGCGCAAGCGCCGCACCATGGTCGGGCTGGAGCAGGTCGACGCCGCGTCCGACGACACCCACCAGATCATCCAGTTTCCGTCGAAATTCGGCAGCGAAGACCCCGCGGCCTCCGCGGCGCGCGCAGAGATACGCCACCTGCTCGAACACGCCATCGACCAGTTGCCGCCCGCGTTCCGGATTGTCTACATGATGCGCGAGGTCGAGGAATGCAGTGCGGAAGAAACCGCCACCCAGCTCGGTATCAAGGCAGAAACGGTGAAGACGCGCCTGCACCGCGCGCGGCGCCTGCTGCGCGCGGCGCTGCGCGACCGACTGGCGACCACGATGGTCGAGGCGTTTCCGTTCATGGGCGAGCGCTGCGCCCGTGTCACCGACGCCGTGATGGCGCAGCTTGACGCCGAGTCGGCCGACGCCTGACTTCCTCAGCCAAGGCGTGGCCGCTTGGACACGCCAGAACGCATCGCTGCGCCGGTCTGCGCCAGGCGACACGTCATGATGCGTCCCGTCCGTCCGATCGCAGCACGTCGCGCAGGAACGGGATCGTGATCCGCCGCTGCGCCGCCAGCGACGCCTGATCCAGTCGATCCAGCAGATCCAGCAGCGCGCCGAGATCCCGTGCGTAGCGCGCAAACAGCCAATCCAGCACGCCGTCGTCCAGTTCGATGCCGCGCGCAGCCGCCCTTGCCCTGAGTACGTCACGGCGCTCGTTGTCATCGAGCGGCTTCAGCGCAAATTGGGTACAGGCGCCCAGTCGCGAGCGCAGGTCGGGCAGCGCGATGCCGAGTTGGGTCGGGGTGGCATCGGCCGCAAACAGCAGCGCGGCACCATCGGCCTTGATGCGGTTGTACAGATCAAACAAGGCGTGTTCTGCCTCGTGGTTGCCGGCGATGGCGCCCAGATCATCCAGCGCCAGCAGTTCACTGCCGGCCACGCCGCGCAGCGCCGCCGCGTGATCGCCGAGCGTGGCCAGCGGCAGGTATTGCGCGCGCCGACCGGCGGCGATCGCGGCCTGGCAGGCGGCCAGCAGCAGGTGACTGCGGCCGCTGCCGCCAGGCCCGTGCAGATATACCCACGGCGCACCGGGCTGGACGGCAAGCGCCCGCACCGCGGCAAGCGCAGCGGCATTGGCGCCAGCATGGAAGTGTTCGAAACGCTGGCGACGCGGCCAGCGCAGCGCCAACGGCAACTGCGGATTCATTCGGAGGACCGCTGCTCCGACGCGGGCACAACGACGACGTCAGGATCGATGTGGGCATCTTCGTTCGCGTCGACCTCGCCCTCGGCAATCACCGGATCGTGCAGTCCCTGCTCGGTATACAGCTCGCTCATGCGATAGCGTTCGATCAGGTAGCGCAACAAGACCAGGATCACCGACGCGGCGGGCAAGGCCAGCAGCACGCCGAGAAAGCCGAACAGATAGCCCCCGGCCAACACCGCGAAGATCACCGCGACCGGATGCAGGCCGATCTTGTCGCCGACCAGCTTGGGCACCAGCACATAGCCTTCCAGCAACTGGCCCACGGCAAACACGGCACAGACCAGCAGCACGTGCGTCCAGTCGCCGAACTGGACCAGCGCGGCGATGATGGCGGCGACGAAACCGATAATGAAACCCAGGTACGGCACGAAGCTGAGCAGGCCGGCGACCATGCCGATCAGCAGCCCGACCGAGAGTCCGGTCAGCCCGAGACCGGCGGCGTAGAACACGCCCAGCGCCAGCATCACCAGCAGCTGACCACGCACGAAAGCGCCGAGGATATTGTCCGATTCGCGCGCCAGATGGGCAATGGTCGGCTGCACCGAACGCGGCAGCATGCCGTCGATCGTCGCCACCAGTCGATCCCAGTCGCGCAGCAGGTAGAACGCGACCACCGGTATCAGCACCAGGTTGGTCAGCCACATCGCGATGCCCACGCCCGAGCGTGACACCTTGCCCAGTACCACCGTCGCCACGCCGCCAATCGAACCGATGTGCTCCTTGATCGCGGTCACCAGACGATCGCTGTCGAACATGTGCGGGTCCAGGTGCAGGCGCGCCTGCAGCCATGGCCACGCCACGTCCTGCGCCCAGTCGCCGTAACGCGGCAGGTTGCTGATGAGGTTCTCGACCTGGCGCGCAATCAACGGAATCAGCAGCAACAGCACGCCAATCAGGGCGATCAGCAACACCACGAAAACGATCGTGGCGGACCACATGCGGTTCAGACCCATCCGCTCCAGGCGATCGGCCAGCGGATCGCCGAGATACGCGAGCATCGCCGCGATCGCGAACGGCGTCAGCACCGGAGAAAGCAACCAGATCAGGTAGACGATGACCGCCGTGATCGCCAGCAGTTGCCAGCGGCGCGAGACGTCCCGAGCCTGGGTCATGGCGAATTTCCGTGCAGCCAGCGCAGGTTGGCGTCGGCCCCGTCATGCGGCTGTCCCTGCAGCAACAAGCGGCCGCCAGCGGCGAGGTTTGCGGCCAGCGCGCCCATCGGCACCGTTGCCTTGATGTCGAGCAGCACACCGTCGTTCAGCGCGCCCACCGTGGTGACCTGCTGCACCGAGGGGTCGGCGTTCAGCGTGGCCAGCAGGCCGGCATAATCGGCGGCCGAATCCAGCCCGCTGACCCAGAGCTTGCCCTGGCTGGCCACCGAGCCGATCACGTTGAGTTGCTGGCCGAGGTGATCGACCAAGCCGTTGCCGGCAGCGGCAAGCAATGCCTCATCGCTGGCGCCCTGGCTGCTCCAGCGCTGCACCTTGCCACCCGAGATCAGCGTCCAGTCGGCGGCATCGTCATGCAGTTTGCCCAAGAGCACCAGCCCGGTGTGGTATTTCCGGTTGATCAGCGCCATCGTGGCCGGATCGGCGGCGGCGACCTTGCCTGCATCCAGTTCGCCCGCGGCATCCGGATACACCACGTTGGTGCCGCGCGCGGCCGCGGTGGCGGCCAGACTCGCCAGGGTGGCCTGGTCGACCAGGCTGCCGTCGGCGCGCTGCAGCAGCAGCAACACCGGCGGCTTGATCCCGGCGCTGCTGACGCCGAGCTGGGCAACCAGCCGCCGCACCGACGCCGGTGCGAAGTCCACGTCGAGCACGAGGCCGGTGGCGGCACGCTGGTACTGGAACTTCTGCACCAGCGAACTGGCGCTGCCCAGGGCTGCGGAGTAGCCGGGGTTGCTGCGCAGGTCCTGGCCACCGGCAACCCGCGTCATCACCTGGGCCAACGCCGTGGCAAAGGCCTGGCTGCGCTGCGCCTCGCTGGTATCGGCGACCGGAACGGTGACCGAATAAGGTGAGCTGACGGCCTGCGCGTGCAATGCAGGCAGCGCGGCAAGGCCCAGCAGCAGGAAAGCGACGAACAGGCGGGGCAGGCGCATGGACACAGGGTTCTTCCTCGGGAAAACTCCCGCGAAGTCTGCCCAATCCGACGCGCAGCGTCCATCCACGGGAATTCGGCCCGGTCGATGACCGCCGCCGCGCGTAAGGTACGCAGGGGACTTTCGTACCTGGGTTGGGTGGCCTGCGAATCCGTCTCTGCGATCCATATTCTGGCGGCTTTTTCGTCTCGACCACCCAAGTCCGACGGGCTCGCACGCCGCATCCTGCTAGAATTGCGCGTTTCGTCCACCCCGGTTTTCGCCATGTCTGACGCCCTCACCTACCGCGCCGCCGGCGTCGATATCGATGCCGGCAATGCGCTGGTCGAACGCATCAAGCCCTTGGTCAAGCGCACCTTCCGCCCCGAGGTGATGGGCGGGCTGGGCGGCTTCGGCGGCCTGTTCGACCTGTCCGGTCGTTACAAGGAGCCGGTGCTGGTCTCCGGCACCGACGGCGTCGGCACCAAGCTGAAGCTGGCACAGACGCTGGGCCGCCACGACACCATCGGCATCGACCTGGTCGGCATGTGCGTCAACGACGTGCTGGTGCAGGGCGCCGAACCGCTGTTCTTCCTCGACTACTTCGCCACCGGCAAGCTCGACGTGGACACCACCGTGGCCGTGGTCGGCGGCATCGCCAAGGGTTGCGAGCTGGCCGGCTGCGCCCTGATCGGCGGCGAAACCGCGGAGATGCCGGACATGTACCCGCCCGGCGAATACGACCTGGCCGGTTTCACCGTCGGCGCGGTCGAAAAATCACAGATGCTGACGGGTGAGGCTATCGTCGCGGGCGACGTGATCCTCGGCGTGGCCTCCAGCGGTCCGCATTCGAATGGCTATTCGCTGGTACGCAGGATTCTCGAGCGCGCCGGCAACCCGCTCGACCTGGATCTCGGCGGCGCCACGCTCGCCGACGCGCTGATGGCGCCGACCACGATCTACGTCAAGCCCATGCTGGCATTGCTCGCCGCCGGCACTTCCCGAATCCCCGACATCCACGGCATGGCCCACATCACCGGCGGCGGCCTGAAGGAAAACATCATCCGCGTGGTACCCGATGGGCTGGGCATTGCGCTGGACGCCTCGACCATTGTGTTGCCGCCCGTATTCGACTGGCTGATGCGCGAGGGCAATGTCGCGCGCGAGGAAATGTGGCGCACATTCAACTGCGGCGTCGGCTTCACCGTGATCCTGCCGCGCGACGCGGTGGCCGGCACGTCCGCGTTGCTGGCGCAGCACGGGCTGGCCAGCTCGGTGATCGGCGAAGTGGTACCCGCCCGGGGTGACGAACGCGTGCATATCGGCTGATCCGCTGCATGTCGGCGACACCTGCCAAAGTTGCCGTCCTCGCTTCAGGGCGTGGCAGCAACCTCACTGCCCTGCTCGATGCACGGGCTCGCGGCGAGCTGCCGGTCGAGTTCGTGCTGGTTGGCAGCGACCGGGCCGACGCCCGTGCACTGCGCCTGGCCGAAGCGGCCAATATCCCGACGCTGGCGCTTGATCCGCGCGGCTACCCGGATCGCCGCAGCTTCGACCTGGACCTGTTCGATCGCGTTGCGGCCAGTGGCGCGGAGCTGCTGGTGCTTGCCGGTTTCATGCGCATCATCGACGGTGAAGCGTTGCGCCCGTGGGTGGGCCGCATCATCAACATCCATCCTTCGTTGCTGCCGAAATACCGCGGGCTGCACACTCATCGCCGCGCGCTTGACGCCGGTGACAGCGAACACGGGGTCAGCGTGCACTTCGTCACCGCCGAGCTGGATGGTGGCCCGGTGATCGCGCAGGCACGGCTGCCGATCGAATCCGGTGATGATGAACAGCGTCTGGCGGACCGCCTGCTGCCACTGGAGCATCGCCTGCTGCCGGCGGTGCTGGCCGTGCTGGCCAACCAGCGCCTGCAATGGCAGGCAGGCGCGCCCCGTTATGACGGTCGAGCCCTGTCGGAACCGCTCAATCTGGGCGAACACGGGCTGGAGTGATCCGCGGTTCAGCCCGTCATCGGCAGACTCGTCGCATGAGACTCCGATTCCTGCTCCTTCCCCTGCTTGGCTTTGCCCTGCTTTGCGGCACGGCACACGCCACCGTCCCGACCGCGTTCACCGCCACCTACAAGGTGCTGCGCGGTGGCAGCCCGATGGGCACTGCCACCATCAGTCTGCGCGACGATGGGAACGGTCAGTGGACGTATCGCAAGAGTGTCAAAGGCACTGCCGGCCTGGCCGCGATGCTGGGCGCCAGCGTGGACGAAACCTCGCGTTTCCGCTGGAAAGGCGACCTGCCCGAAGCACTCAGTTACGACTACAAGCTGAACACCGGGATCAAAAACAAACAGCGCCATCTGCGCGTGGACTGGAACACCAACCAGGTCAGCGTTGATGGCAGCAAGGGCACCGAAAGCTATCCGGCCCAACCCGGCATCGTCGAGCGCAACACCCTGCCGTTGGCGCTGGGCGTGGCCCTGCAGGGCGGCAAGCAGCAGGTGGCACTCGCCGTTGCCGTGCGGCAGAAGGTGGAAACCCAGCAATTCCAGGTGACCGGCAAGGAAACCGTGACCGTTCCCGCGGGCAGCTTTCAGGCCGAACGGATCGATCGGACCGACGCCGACCGCGGCTTCAGCGCCTGGTACGCCCCCGAACGTTATCCGCTGCCGCTGAAGCTGTCGCAGCATGACGGCGGCGACCTGGTGATGGAGCTGGTGAGCTTCCACGCCGATTGAGCAAGAGCCGGCGGGCAGAGCCCGCCCTACGGCGCCTTGGTGGCGCGGGCTCTGCCTGCCGGCACTCTAGGCACCTTGGTAGGGCGGGCTCTGCCCACCGGCTCTCCTGCCTCGACGCAGGGAGCCATCAAGAGACCATGTTTGCAGGACCGGAAAGTCAATTCGGCAAACGCCGGATCCTTGCGCCCAGCACGCCGAGCTTTTCCTCGATGTTCTCGTAGCCGCGATCGATGTGATACACGCGGTCGACGATGGTCTCGCCGCTGGCGACCAGGCCGGCCAGCACCAGGCAAGCCGAGGCGCGCAAATCGGTCGCCATGATCGGCGCGCCGCTCATCTGCTTCACGCCCCGCACGATCGCGGTATTGCCTTCGAGATGGATGTCGGCGCCGAGGCGCTGCAACTCGTGGGCATGCATGAAGCGGTTCTCGAACACGGTTTCGGTGACCACGCCGGTGCCTTCGGCGACGCAATTGAGCGCGGTGAACTGTGCCTGCATGTCGGTCGGAAAGGCAGGGTATGGCGCAGTGCTGATATTGACCGCCTTGGGGCGTCGGCCGCCCATGTCCAGCTCGATCCAGTCGTCGCCGGTGGAAATCTGCGCGCCAGCCTCCTCCAGCTTGGCCAGCACCGCGTCGAGGGTGTTGGCGCGCGCATGACGCGCACGCACCTTGCCGCCGGTCATCGCCGCGCCGACCAGGAAGGTTCCCGTTTCGATGCGGTCGGGCAGCACGTTGTACTCGGCGCCGTGCAGGCGTTCTACGCCGTGGATCACCATGGTGGAGCTGCCGGCACCTTCGATCTGCGCGCCCATCGCGATCAGGCAATTGGCCAGATCCACCACCTCGGGCTCCTGCGCGGCGTTGTCGATGATCGTGGTGCCCTGCGCCAGGGTGGCGGCCATCATGATGTTCTCGGTACCGGTAACGGTGACCATGTCCATCGAAACCCGCGCGCCTTTCAGCCGCGACGCCTTCGCCTTGATGTAACCGTTCTCCACGGTGATCTCGGCGCCGAGTGCCTGCAGCCCGCGAATATGCTGGTCGACCGGACGCGAGCCAATCGCGCAGCCACCGGGAAGCGACACCTCGGCCTGGCCGAAGCGTGCCACCAGCGGACCCAGCACCAGGATCGAGGCACGCATCGTGCGCACCAGGTCGTAAGGCGCCACGCAGGTGCTGGTGGTGCGCGGGTCGACGTGCATCTTCATGCGGTCATCCAGCACCAGTTGCACACCCATCCGGCCCATCAGCTCGATGAAGGTGGTGACATCATGCAGGTGCGGCACGTTGCCGATGCTGACCGGCTCATCGGCCAGCAGACAGGCGGCAAGAATCGGCAGCACGGCATTCTTGGCGCCGGAAATGGCCACCTCGCCTTGGAGCGGCACGCCGCCATTGATCAGGATTTTGGCCATAATTTCGGGATTCGAGATTCGGGATTTGGGATTCGGAACAGCCTGAGGGGCGAGAGAGTGGCGGGGTTCGGCATTGGCGAATTCCGAATCACGAATCCCGAATCCCGGCCTCCTCCGGCGTCAGGGTGGTCAGGGCCAGCGCGTGGATCGCGCCACCCATCAGGTCGCCCAGCGTCGCGTACACCAGCCGATGCCGTGCCAGCGGCAACTTGCCGGCGAACTGGCTGGCCACCACGGTGGCCTGGAAATGCACGCCATCGGCGCCTTCGACCTCAACCCGCGCTCCGGGCATGCCTGCTTCAATCAATGCCTGTATGCGGCTGGGATCCATGAGACGTTCCATGAGGGGTCGGGCCGGCAAGATCATGGTTTTCCGCGCGGCGCGGCACCATGTGGCTGGCATATGACGTTAAAATGCGAATATGCCATGGTAATGGAATTTGTCTGGCACAGAAACGACAGCCGTGCCCCAGCGGCCCGCATTGTCGACTCTCCCTTCAGCCGAGCCCCCATGAACGCACGCATTGCCCCGCCCGCGCCAACCAACCTGAACCCGGAAGCCATCACGCGCAGCGCGCACACCGTGATTGCCACGGAAGCGGCTGCCATAGCGGCACTGGAATCGCGGATCGGCCCCGATTTCGTCGAAGCCTGCCGGCTGATCCTCGCCTGCAAGGGCCGCGTGGTGGTCAGCGGCATGGGCAAGTCCGGCCATGTGGCGCGCAAGATCGCCGCCACCCTCGCCTCCACGGGGACACCGGCCTTCTTCGTGCACCCCGGCGAAGCCAGCCATGGCGATCTCGGCATGATCCTGCCGCAGGACGTGGTGCTGGCTTTGTCCTACTCGGGCGAAACCGACGAATTGCTGTTCATCCTGCCGGTGATCAAGCGCCAGGGTATTCCGCTGATCGCGATCACCGGCAAACCCAACTCCTCGCTGGCGCGCGAGGCCGACGTGCATCTGGACGGCAGCATTTCGAACGAAGCCTGCCCGCTGGGTCTGGCGCCGACCACCAGCACGACGGTGGGGCTGGTGCTGGGCGACGCGCTGGCGATCGCGCTGCTGGAGGCGCGCGGATTCACCTCGGACGATTTTGCGCGCTCGCACCCGGCAGGCGCCCTGGGCCGCCGATTGCTGCTGCACATCAGCGACGTGATGCACACCGGCGACGATGTACCGCGGGTATCGCCGGACGCCACCCTGACGGCTGCCCTGGTGGAAATGACCCACAAGCATCTGGGCATGACCGCCGTGATCGATGCCGATGAGCGCCTGCTCGGCGTATTCACCGACGGCGACCTGCGCCGTGCGCTGGACGACGAAGGCGTCAACCTGCGCGGTGCCACCGTGGCCGAGCTGATGACTCGTGGCCCCAAGACGATCGGTGCCGACCGGCTGGCCGCCGAAGCCGCGCAACTGATGGAAAAGCACCAGATCCACGCACTGCTGGTGGTGGACGACGAACAACACGTGGTCGGCGCACTGAATATTCATGATCTGCTCCGGGCGCGTGTGGTTTGATCTGATTGGTCTCGACTGATCAGACAAATCAGGCACGCCTGCTTTTGACGTTTTCCACCACGCAAGCCCGGACCATGCATCCTGAGTCGCTCGCCAACCTCACCGCCGACATCCTCGCCCGCGCCGCGAAAATCCGCCTGGCCGTATTCGACGTGGATGGCACGCTGACGGACGGGCGGCTGTGGTACGCCGAGGACGGCCACGAAACCAAGGTTTTCCACGCGCACGACGGGCTCGGCCTGAAGCGCCTGCAAGCGCATGGCGTGGAGGTCGCGCTGATCACCGCCCGCATCAGCCATCCGGTCGCGCTGCGTGCCGAAGAGCTGGACATCACCCACGTCTACCAGGGCCAGGGCGACAAGCGTGCCTGCCTGAACGAACTGATCGATGCCCTGCACCTGCGCGCCGACCAGGTCGCCTACGTCGGCGACGACCTGCCCGACCTGGCACCGATGCGCATGGTGGGCATGGCCGTGGCGGTCGCCAATGCGCATCCATGGATCATCGAGGCAGCACATTGGCGGACGCGCCAGCGCGGTGGCGAAGGCGCCGCCCGTGAGGTAAGCGACCTTGTCCTGCACGCACAAGGCAAGAGCGACGCGGAACGGGAGCACTGGCAGTGAGCGTGCGCCTGTGGCTGCGCGACCGGCGCTTGCCGGTTGCGATCGTGCTCGTTGCGCTGGCCGCCGGAGCCACCCAGTTGCTGCTGTGGTGGCTGGGCCCGGCGCCGCGTGTCCACACCTTCGTGGGGCCGCCGCGTTCGGGCTACACATTGATCGACGCCAGGGTCACCGAGTTCGGCCTTGACGGCAAACCGGGCCTGCAGATGCAGTCGCCCCGCGTCGAACGCCGCGAAGGCGATGATTCGCTGTACCTCGACACCCCCACGTTCCAGATGCCGGCCAAGCAGCCTGGCGTACCCGACTGGCAGGGGAAATCGCTGTACGGCTGGGTCAACAAACCGGGCACGATATTGAAGCTGCAGGGGCCGGTCAGCATGCACCGGCCGGCCTTCACCGATGCACACGGCGTAGTCCAGCCGGAGGCCTCGCTGCAGACCTCGGATGTCACCGCGTGGCCACGGCAGAACCGCATGGAAACCGCCGCCCCCGCGCAGATGTCTCATGGCGACCGTAGAATGAGCGGCATCGGCATGCGTGCCAACCTCAACGAACATCACCTGGAGTTGCTCGATGACAGCCACGGCACGTTCCCGCCGCGCAAGCGCTAGTCGCCGCTGGGCCGCTGGCCTGCTGGCCGCCTGTTCGCTGGCGCTACTGCCCGCGTGGGTCGTGGCCAGGCAGTCCGATCGCCAGCAGCCGATGAACTTCGCGGCCAAGCACACCGATGCCTACAACGCACCGAACACGGTGACCACCTTGCAGGGCAGCGTGAAGATATCCCAGGGCACGCTGCTGCTCACCGGCGACACCGCCAAAATCCATCTCGATGCCGACAGCCAGATATCGCAGGTCGTGGTCACCGGCAATCCGGCGCACATCCAGCAACTGGACGACAACGGCAACCTGATGACGGGCAATGCCGCCAAGCTCGATTACGACAATATCCACGGCATTGCGGTGCTCACCGGCAACGCCTCGGTCAAGCAGCAGGGCCGCGGCGAGTTTCATGGCGACAAGCTGACCTACAACACGGCAAGCAGCCAGATCACCGGCGACTCCGGCGGCGATGGCCTGGTGCATGGCGTATTCCTGCCCAAGCCCAAGCCTGCATCCGCGCCCGCGCCCGCCGGCAGCAGCCCGACGCCGCAGGGAAATCGCTGAATCCATGCTCTCTGCCGAAGGTCTCCAGAAAAGTTTCAAGTCACGCCAGGTCGTGCGCCACTTCGCCTTCTCGATCCGTGAGGGCGAAGTGGTGGGTCTGCTCGGCCCCAACGGCGCCGGCAAGACCACCTGCTTCTACATGGTGGTGGGACTGATCGAGGCCGACGCCGGCCGCATCACTCTCGACAAGCAGGACATCACCGGCCTGCCGATGCATGCACGCGCACGCCTCGGTATCGGTTACCTGCCGCAGGAAGCCTCGGTGTTCCGTCGGCTCAGCGTGGCCGACAACATCATGGCGGTGCTGGAGTTGCGCCAAGGGCTCAGCGCACAGCAACGCAGCGGCGAACTCGAAAGCCTGCTGGACGAGCTGAAGATCGCCCACATCGCCGGGCAGAAGGGCATCAGCCTGTCCGGCGGCGAACGCCGGCGCGTCGAGATTGCCCGCGCGCTGGCCGCCAACCCGCGCTACATGCTGCTGGACGAACCCTTCGCCGGGGTCGACCCGATCTCGGTCGGCGAGATCCAGCGCATCGTGCGACACCTCAAGGAACGCGGCATCGGCGTGCTGATCACCGACCACAACGTGCGCGAAACCCTGGGCATTTGCGACCGCGCCTACATCCTGAACGAGGGCGAGGTGCTTTCGCGCGGCACCCCGGCCCACATCCTCGCCGACGAGAAAGTGCGCGAGGTCTACCTGGGCCGCGAATTCCGCCTCTGACCAGCTCCGGCAAGATTCGGGCCAGCAGCTATGGCCCCGCCCTCGGCCACGCGCTAGGATGGATGCACGTCCACTCGACCTGGCTGGCATGAAACCCGCCTTACAGTTTCGCCTCCACCAGCAACTGACCCTGACGCCGCAACTGCAGCAGGCGATTCGCCTGTTGCAATTGTCGCAGCTGGAGCTGGAAGCCGAGCTGCGCCAGATCGCCGAAAGCAATCCGCTGCTGGAGTTTGCCGAGGAGCTCGAGGACGACGAGACGGAAAGCCAGGAAGTCGCCGAGAGCGAGTACCAGGTCGCGGACAAGACAAGCAGCAGCGACGGCGACAGCAATGGCGAGACCGTCGACTGGGCCGATGGCGGCGGGCCGGCCGAGTCGCCGATCGACTTTTCGAGCAATAGCCCGGGCAGCAGCAGTAGCAGTAGCAGTAGCAGCGGATCTCGCGGCGACGACGATTTCGAGCCGCAGAACGCCGCGCCGGAAACCCTGCAGCAACACCTGATGTGGCAGCTCAACCTGGCGGGGTTCACCCCGCGGGAACACCTGATCGCCACGGTGTTGATCGACGCGCTCAACCCGGCCGGCTACCTCAGCGAAAGCATGGATGCGGTACTTGCCGCCTTGCCGGCCGATTTCAACGCGACTCTCGACGAAGTAGACGCCGTGCGCCGCCAGTTGCAGGGCTTCGACCCCGCCGGGGTGGGCAGCCTGGATCTGCGTGATTGCCTGTGCGTGCAACTGGAACAATTCGACGCCGAGACCCCGTATCGCGACCTGGCGCTGCGCATCGTCGATGGCGAGCTGGATCTGCTGGCACGCAACGACATTGCCAAACTGGCGCGCCGCCTGCACGCCGATCCGGACGATGTCGCCGAAGCGGCGGTCTTGATCCGCAGCCTTGATCCGCGCCCGGGCGCCGCGCTGGACACCACGCCGGTGGAATACGTGGCGCCGGACGCCTACGCGATACGCGACGGCAGTCGCTGGCGGGTCAGCCTGAACCCCGACTCGCAACCGCGGCTGGGCCTGAACCAGCACTACTGCGGCCTGATCGCCAAGGCACGCGGCGACGACGCCAGCTGGATGCGCGGCCAGCTGCAGGAGGCGCGCTGGTTGATCAAGAGCCTGGAATCGCGGGCCGAAACCCTGCTCAAGGTGTCCGAAGCCATCGTGCGGCGGCAGAGTGCTTTCCTCGACTACGGCCCCGAGGCCATGCACCCGCTGGTGCTGCGCGAGGTCGCCGAGGAGGTGGGCATGCACGAATCCACCATCTCACGCGTCACCACACGCAAGTACCTGCACACGCCGCGCGGCACCTTCGAGTTGAAATACTTCTTCTCCAGCGGTGTGTCCACCGAGGATGGCGGCAGCGCCTCGGCCACCGCGATCCAGGCCATGCTGCGCAAACTGATCGACGCCGAAGACCCGCGCAAGCCGCTTTCTGACCAGGCCATCGCCGAAGATCTGCAATCCAAGGGCATCCAGGTCGCCCGCCGCACGGTCGCCAAATACCGGGAGGGACTGCGCATTCCCACCTCCAGCGAACGCCAACGCGCGGGCTGAGTGATCGCTGAAACGGGTTCGGGAACTTGGTTAACGAAAAAGCGCTCCCATACCTGCTAGAAGATGATTGACGATGTGCCAAGAGCCTCGGCCCACGGCACGTCCACCCGCCGCGAAATGCGGCACTGCACCACCAGAGGAGGCGCCCCATGCAATTCCAACTCAGCGGCCAGCAGATTGAAGTCACCCCGGCCTTGCGCGATCACGCCACCGCCAAGCTCGACCGCCTTACCCGTCTCGATGACAAGCTGAAAAGTCTCGTGATCGTGCTTTCCCTGGACAAGCTCCAACAACGCGCCGACGGCACCCTGAACGCGGTCGGCACCACCCTCCATGCCGAAGCCACCGAGGCTGACATGTACGCCTCGATCGATGTGCTGTTCGACAAGCTGGTTGCCCAGTTGCGCAAGTACCGTGAAAAGGTTTCCGACAAGCATCAACGCGAAGCCCGCCAAGAACGCCAGTACGGCTGATCATCCCTTCTCCTCCACGCATGCGGCCCGCCTGAGCCAGGCGGGCCGTTTCCGTCCCTGCACGACGCCTTCGCCCCAAGCTGGCACAATGGTGCCGGCTCCGCACAGCTCTGGCGGGTTCATCACGTGACACAAGGGCCTTGGGCTTGGATCGGATCAGCGCGCGACAACTCTACGACAGCGTCCACGAGCGCATGGCCTTGCGCTGGGTGTCGGGCATGCGCGGGGAGGGACGCCTGCTCGAGCCGGGCGTGGCGCAGGCACGTCGACCGTCGTTGATCGGCTATCTCAACGTCATCTACCCGAACAAGATCCAGATCATCGGCTCGGAGGAACTGAACTACCTCGACGGGCTGGATTCGCGCCAGCGCTGGGAAGTGATGCACAAGATCGCCGCCTACCAGCCGGTGGCCTTGCTGGTGACCAAGGACCAGTCGGTGCCCGCCGATTTGCGGGAGGTGGCCGAAGAAACCGACATGCCGTTGTGGACCAGCCCCAAGCGCGGCCACGAGTTGCTGACCTACCTGCAATATCACCTGGCGCGAATGCTGGCGGCCAAGACCACCTTGCACGGCGTGTTCCTGGAAGTCTTTTCGATCGGCGTGCTGATCACCGGCGAGGCGGGTTCGGGCAAGAGCGAGTTGGCGCTGGAGCTGATCAGCCGCGGCCATCGCCTGGTTGCCGACGACGCCACCGAGTTCACCCTGATCGCACCCGACGTCATCGACGGCACCTGTCCGGAGCTGCTGCAGGATCTGCTCGAGGTCCGCGGCCTGGGCGTGCTCAACGTGCGCGAGATGTTCGGACACATGTCGGTCAAGGCGTCCAAATACCTGCGCCTGGTGGTGCACCTCAAACCGCTGCGCGACAGCGATGCCGACGACACCGACGCGCTGACCCGCCTTACCGGCGATATCGGCCATCGTCAGATCCTCGACGTATCGGTGCCGATGATCACCATCCCGGTGGCCTCCGGACGCAATATCGCGGTGCTGGTGGAAGCGGCGGTGCGCAGCCACGCACTGAAAAGCAAGGGTATCGATCCGGCGCAAACCTTCATCGACCGCCAGGCGCATCAGCTGCGCCGGCTACCACCGTGGTGAACAGCATGAACGACAACGAGCCGCCGTTGACTCCATTCAATGCGCGCGAAGCGATCCATCTGATCGTGCTCACCGGCCTGTCCGGAGGCGGCAAGACGGTGGCGCTGCGCGCACTCGAGGACCTGGAGTTCTATTGCGTCGACAACCTGCCCGGCAGCCTGCTGCCGCACCTGGTACAGGCGGTGCTGCAGGATCACAGCAGTCGGCGCCGGCGCATCGCGGTGGGCATGGACGTGCGCAACCGCGGCGAGGATTTCAGCCACCTTCCCCAAGTGCTGTCCGAGCTGGCCGCCTCCGGCGTGGAAGTACACCTGATCTTCCTGGATTGCCGCGACGAGGTACTGATCAAGCGCTATTCGGAAACCCGCCGCCGCCATCCGCTGGCACTGCGCGGGGTGTCGCTGGCCGATGCCATCGTGGAAGAGCGTCGCCTGCTGCGTCCGTTGATGGCGATCGCCGAGAAAGTGATCGATTCCAGCGACCTCAACGTGCACCAGCTTCGCCGCCTGGTGGCTACCGGCTACGCCCAGGCCACCGAAGGGCTGACCTTGATGTTCCAGTCTTTCGCATTCCGCCGCGGCTTGCCGCTGGACGCGGATTTCGTGTTCGACGCGCGCTGCCTTCCCAATCCGCATTGGCAACCGCATCTGCGCCCGTTGTCGGGCAAGGATGCCCCGGTGCGCGAGTTCCTCGATGGCGAAGCGCTGGTCCAGGAATACTTCGACGACACCATGCGCTGGCTGGATGCGTGGATCCCGCGCTTCGAGCAGGACGATCGCAGCTATCTGACCGTGTCGGTAGGTTGCACCGGCGGCCGGCACCGCTCGGTCTACCTGGTCGAGAAACTGGCGGCCCACTATCGTGACCAGCGCGAAGGCGTGCTCACCTTCCATCGCGAACTCGAATGACCATCATGGCGCTTCCTTTCCTCGAATTCTCGGGCACCGGGCCATGAGCGTCGGCGTGCTCCTGATGACGCACGAGGCGGTCGGCAAGGCGCTGATTTCCGCCGCGCATCACGTGATGCCCAAGTTGCCCCTGCGGGTGACCGCGGTGGAAGTTCCGCCACAGTCCGATCCGGAAGTGATGCGCACGCTTACCGCCCATCACGCGCGCGAACTCGACCAGGGTGACGGCGTGTTGATCCTGGCCGATCTGTATGGCGCCACGCCATGCAACATCGGCCTGTCATTGGGCGCACTCGGCGTCCATCTGCGCTGCGTCTCGGGGCTGAACCTGCCGATGCTGCTGCGCGTTCTCAACTATGCGGAAAAATCACTGGACGAGCTGGCCGAAGTCGCCGCCAGTGGTGGCCGCGGAGGAATTTTCATTGACCATGCCTGATCACAAGCGCGCGCTTCCCCATGCTTGAGCAAGAAATCGTCGTCACCAACAAACTCGGCTTGCATGCCCGCGCCTCGGCCAAACTGGTGCAACTGGTACAAGGCTTCAAATCCACCGTGTGGCTGGTCAGCAAGGGACGCGAGGTCAATGCACAGAGCATCATGGGCGTGATGATGCTCGCCGCCGGCATCGGTACCACGCTGAGCGTGCGTGCCGACGGTCCGGACGAAGAAGCGGCCGTCGCCGCCGTGGTTGAATTATTCGAGCGCAAGTTCGACGAGGGAGCGTGATTGGGATGGGAATCGGGAATCGGAAATCGGGAATCGGGAAAAGTCGAGCTCGGCATGACCAAGGTGTCGGCACCAGCCCCATGTTGACCGCCTTGTCCATTCCCCATTCCCGATTCCCCATTCCCTGCTCACGGGGGGCCCAACCATGAGGGAAGTCCTTCCCGGCACGGTCGCGGCCCACGGCATGGCGCTGGGCCGCGCACGCCTGGTGCAGCCCAGCCGTTACGCGGTCGACACCCGTCCGTTGGAGGAGGACGAGGTCGAGAGCGAGCTGAAACTGCTGCACCAGGCGCTGGATACCGCGCGGCAGGAGTTGCGTGAACTGCGCGGCAAGCTGCATGGCGCGTTGGCGCGCGAAGTCAACGAATTCATCGACGCGCACAGCCTGCTGCTGGACGATGCCGAGTTGCTGCGCGGGCTGGATGACCTGGTGAAGATCGGCCGCTACCGCCCGGGCGCGGCGCTGAAGAAGCAGCGCGACCGTCTGTCTGCCGTGTTCGAGGCCATGGACGACCCCTATCTGCGCAGCCGCAAGGAAGACGTCGAGCAGGTCATCAACCGCGTGATTTCCGCTCTGCAACGGCAGACCAGCCCGGAGGAACGCAAGCTGGCCGCGCGCGTGGGCGAGATCCTGATCGCCGACAGCATCGCCCCGGCCGACATGGCGCAACTGGCCGGCAACGGCCTGCTCGGCGTGGTCGCCAGTTCCGGCAGCGCGTACTCGCACAGCTCGATCCTGGCCCGCAGCCTGGGCCTGCCGATGCTGGTCGGCACCCGCGACGCGCTGGCCAACATCCACGACGACGACTTGATCCTGCTCGACGCCGAGCGCGGCGAAACGGTGGTGCACCCTACCGCGCAGGATCTCTCGCGCTACCGCGCGTGGCAGCGCGAGGCGGTCAATGAGGGGCGCCGCCTGGCGAAGCTGGCCAACGCCCCCACGCGTACCCTGGACGGCGTCGAGATTGCGCTGCTGGCCAATGCGGAAACCAGCGCCGATGTCGCCATGGCGCGTGCGCGCGGTGCCGATGGCGTCGGTCTGTACCGCACCGAATTCCTGTTCCTGCGCAAGCGGGTGCTGCCTTCGGAGGACGAACAGTTCATCGCCTATCGCGACCTGGTGATGGGCATGGGCGGCCTGCCCGTGACGATTCGCACCATGGACCTGGGCGCCGACAAGGCCGATGCCGCCGGGCTGGCCACCCGCGGCGAGGAAAACCCGGCGCTGGGCGTGCGCGGCGTGCGGCTGTCGCTGCGTCATCCCTCGGTGTTCACCACCCAGATCCGCGCGATCCTGCGCGCCGCCTGCTACGGCCCGGTGCGCGTGCTGGTACCGATGGTGACCCAGCCGGACGAGCTGATCGCGGTACGTACCCTGTTCAAACTGGCGCGCCAGGAACTCAAGCGCGAGAACATCGACCTGCCGGAAAAACTGCCGCTGGGTGCGATGATCGAAGTACCCGCCGCGGCGATCAATGTGCGCGCGCTGCTGGAATACTGCGACTTCCTCGCCATCGGCACCAACGACCTGGCGCAGTACGTGCTCGCGGCCGACCGCGGCAACGACGCGCTGGACAACATCTACAACCCGCTGCAGCCGGCACTGCTGCGCCTGCTCTCGCACGTGATCAGCGCCGGCCGTCGCGCAAAAAAGCCGGTGAGCCTGTGCGGCGAGATCGCCGGCGACATTCATTTCACCGCCTTGCTTCTGATGCTTGGCCTGGACGAGTTCAGCATGCACCCGAGCCAGATCCTGCACGTGCGCGATCGACTCGCCTCGCTGGATCACGCCCGCCTGCGCAAGAACGCTGCGCGCATCCTGCGCGCCCATACCCACGAGCAAGCCGAAGCGCTACTCAACGACATCGTCGAAAACCCCACCGCCGACACGTAGGATACCGGCAGCCCCGCAGGGCGGGCTCCGCCCGCCAGCTCTTGAACTCGACAAGAGCCGCGACATCCGATGTCGCGAGATTCCGCGCAGGCAATCGCGCGCACCAAGCCCGGCGCCTCACTCCCCGCGATCAAACCCCGTACTCTCCAGAAACGCATCCAGCAACGCACCGCGGTATTTCTGCCGGTGCAACAGCAGCGACAGCTTGCGGCGCAGGTCGAGGAACGGCGTATTCAATGCCTTCAAATGACCGGCAGCCACCGCGTCGGTGATCGCCACCGCCGGCAGGCAGGCGATGCCGAGGCCCGCCACCACCACCTGCTTGATCGCCTCGATCTGGTCGAGTTCCAGCACGGTTTCGCCCGGTGGCAGCTGCGCCAGCACACGCTCGCTGGTGGCGCGCGTAGCCGAACCCGGTTCACGCAGCACCCAACGGGCGCCGGCGAAATCGGCGGGCTTGAGTCCACGTTTGCGGGCCAGCGGATGTTCCGGCGCGGCGCACACCGCCAGCAAGTCGTCCCGCCACGGCCGCACTTCCAGTTGCGGATGCGCCACCGGCCCTTCGACGCATCCGATGTCCAAGCTGTGGTCGAGCATCGCCGCCGCGATTGCCTCGGTGTTGGCCACGCGCAGGCGAATGGCCACTTGCGGGTGCGCCCGCACGAACGACCCCAACAACTCGCCGACCCGGTAATTGCCCACCGTGTTGCTGGCGCCGATACGCAACTCGCCGCCCAGGGTGGCGCCGGTTTCGCTGCCGCGACGGCCGAATTCCGCATGGCGCTCCAGCAACTCCTGCGCCAGCGGCAGCAGTTCGCGCCCGCGCGCGTTCAGATGCAGGCGGCCACGCTCGCGATCGAACACCGAAGCGTCGAGCTGACGCTCCATTTCCGCCAGCGCCATGCTTGCCGCCGGCTGGGTCAGGTGCAGGCGCTCGGCCGCGGCACGCACACTGCCCAGCAGCGCAATCTGCACGAACACGTCAAGTTGGCGCGGACTGATATTGATCATCAGGCGATCTTATACATGAAATCAGAATTTCAAAGTTTTCTTTATGCATGGCAACACCGACAATGGCGACGCTCCCGGAATCGAGAGGTGCGCCGAATGTCGGCACCCGCAACCTGGACGCGACTATCCCCGCCCGACAGGCCCATTGCATGAACGCCCCCTCCATCGCCGCCACCATTCATCCCACCCTGCGCAGCCGCGCACCGGGCCTGTTGCTGGCCGTGGCGATCGGCCTGGTCGCGCTGTTGCTGGGGCGCTGGGCGCCGATCATCGGCGGACCGGTATTCGGCATCGTGCTGGGCATCCTGGTGCGCAACCTGTTCGCGCCGGATGCGCGCTTCACGCCCGGCATCCAGTTCGGCGGCAAGCAGGTGCTGCAGTGGTCGATCATCGCGCTGGGCTTCGGGCTCAGTCTGACCCAGGTGGCAAAGACCGGCATGGAATCGCTGTGGGTGACCATGATCACGATGAGCGTGGCCTTCCTCAGCGCGTGGGGGCTCGGCCGCTGGCTTGGCGTGCACGACAAGTTGAAGATCCTGATCGGCGTGGGCACCGCCATCTGCGGCGGCTCGGCGATCGCGGCGGTGACCCCGATCATCCGCCCGGACGATCACGACACCGCCTTCGCCATCTCCACCATCTTCCTGTTCAACGTGGTCGCCGTGCTGCTGTTCCCGATGCTGGGCCACCTGATGCACCTGTCGGATCTCGGCTTCGGCCTGTGGGCCGGCACCGCAATCAACGACACCTCGTCGGTGGTCGCCGCCGGTTACAGCTACAGCCATGCGGCAGGCGACTACGCCACCATCGTCAAGCTGACCCGTGCCACCCTGATCATCCCGGTCTGCCTGGTGCTGGCCTTCGTGGTGGCCGCCCGCGAAAAGCGCAAGCAGGCACAGACCGGCAGCACCGGCGGCTTCAGCCTGGCCCGGATCTTCCCCTGGTTCATCCTGTGGTTCCTGGTCGCCTCGGCTGTCCGCACCGCCGGCCTGGTGCCGGTGGCGATCCAACCGGCACTGCACATGCTGGCCGAGTTCCTGATCATCGTGGCGCTGACCGCGATCGGGCTCTCCGCGAACCTGCGTCGGATGATCTCCAGCGGCGCGCGACCGATCCTGCTGGGGCTTGGCGTGTGGGTCGCCGTTTCGGTCAGCAGCCTGATGGTGCAGCTGGTCATCGGGCAGCTGTGACCCGCGCGTGGCTACGCGCCACGCGCCCTTGCCGGTTGTTGGTCAGCGCTTGTCCAGCGAATATTTTCCAGGTCCGATGACGCTCAACAACAACAGGCCGCCCACGATGCTGATGTTCTTGTAGAAGCTGATTATGCTCAGGTAGTGCTGCATGCCTTCCATGTTCCAGTAGCGGTGGCCGATCAGCGCGGCGGCCAGCGTGTAGATGGCGAGGGCCAGTGCCAGCGGGCGCGTGTAGAAGCCGAGCACCAGCGCGATCCCGACCCCGAATTCCATCAGCACCGCGATCAATGCCAACAGCCCGGGCAGCGGCATGCCGGTGGATGTCATGTAGGTGACCGTGGCAGTGAAGCCCAGAACCTTGTCGAAGCCGAACTTGACGAACAGCACCATCAACAGGATACGGGCCAGCAGAATCAGCTGATCTCTGTAGTCTTCGAACAAGCTGTAGCGCATGATTGCCTCCCTACGGCGTCACGTTTGGCCATCAAGATCAGTGCAGCGCCAGGCGACGCTGCGGATCAGGGACCGCCGGAGGCATCCAGGTGAGTCTTGCTTGCGGGCAGGCATTCCAAATGGAGTGCCGTGACTTCCCGGCCATCCCGCAACGTTCCGGCGAGACCCATCAGGGCCCATCCTACGCCGTTCGGGCATGGCGTACAGTCTGGCCTCGTCGGCCCCAGCGGAGGGCGTGCCGTGGTGGCTCGCCCCGCCCACATCCGCACCCGGATTTTCAGCATTGCATCGAGTCGCCAGCCATCGCTCCAGTCACAGCGTCCGCTTGAATTGCGGCACCACATGCCCGCACATTCATTCGGCAAGTCTCCTGCCCACGGAATCACCGCGTGATCGAGCAAAGCCTGACCCTGCCCTGCGGCCACGTGCTGAGCAACCGCTTCTGCAAATCGGCGATGACCGAAGGCCTGGCCAGTCCGGCCGGCCACGCCACCGATGCGCATCGGCGACTCTATGCCAGTTGGGCCGGCGGAGGTTCCGCACTGCACCTGAGCGGCAACATCATGATCGATCGCCGCTACCTGGAGCGCGCCGGCAACGTGGTGGTCGAGGACGACTGCGGCATCCGCGAACCCGAAGCCTGGGCAGACACCGTGCATGCCCAGGGCAGCCAGTTGTGGGCGCAGGTCAGTCATCCGGGCCGGCAATGCCCGCGTCTGGTCAACCTCACCCCGCTGGCGCCGTCCGAAGTGCAGCTGGCGGCGGCCGGCAATTTCGGCAAGCCGCGCGCGATGACCGAAAGCGACATCCTCGACGTGATCGGCCGTTTCGCACGCAGCGCCGCGATCCTGAAAGTCGCCGGTTTCGACGGCGTGCAGATCCACGCCGCACACGGTTACCTGCTGTCGCAGTTCCTCTCCCCACGCACCAACCGGCGCAGCGACCATTGGGGCGGCTCGCTGGAAAACAGGGCACGCCTGCTGCTGGAGGTGGTGCGATCGGTGCGCGCCAGCGTCGGCTCGGACTACCCGATCGCGGTCAAGCTCAACTCCTCCGATTTCGTCAAAGGCGGCTTTACCCTCGATGAGAGCCTGCAGGTCGTTGGCTGGCTCAGCGAGGCAGGCATCGACCTGCTGGAAATTTCCGGCGGCACCTACGAGCAGATCGAGTTCTTCAAGGCCCGCGACCCGGCCGAAATCCGCGACAGCACGCGCGAACGCGAGGCGACCTTCCTGAAATACGCCAAGTCGATCAAGGCGGTCGCCAACATGCCGGTGATGATCACCGGCGGCTTCCGCACCCTGGCCGGCATGGAAGCCGCGCTGCGCGAAGGACAGACCGACATGATCGGCATCGCTCGTCCGTTCTGCCTCGATCCCGACTTCCCCAACCGCATGCTCGCCGGCGACCTGCCCGCCCTGCCGATGCCGGAGGATCGCCTGGCCCTGGGCAAAGGCTGGCGCGGACCCAACAGCCGCTCCAGCACCATGCGCGCCTTCAACAACCAGGCCCAGGCTGGCTGGTACTACCACCAGATCGAACGCCTCGGCGCCGGACTTGCGCCGCAGCTGCGGCTGTCGCCGTGGCGGGCGCTGCTGGGGCACTTCAAAAAAGACCTTGGACGGGCGATAGCACGGAAGCGTGCCTCCTGGAGACTGCCGCTGGCGGCTCAGCCCCATGGCGGAGCAGACGCAATCAGAACCCCGGAGCAAGATCTGTGACGGAAACCCGCGGGCTTGGCCCGCAGGTGATCATCCGCCCAGCATGCAGCTGCCCCGCCAGTCAGCCATCCAGAAGAATCCTCAAGAACTCTCCAGCGATGACGGACGTACTGAAGTGCGCCAGGGCGAACTGACGCGCGGCGGCTCCCATCGGCAGTCGGCGCGGTGCGGCGCACATGTTGAGGATTGCATCCCGCCACGCGGCGACGTCGCCCGGCGGCAGCAATACACCAGTCACGCCCGGATGCAGCGTTTCGGGAACACCGCCGATCCTGCTTGCCAGAACGGGGATACCGGCAGCCTGCGCTTCCACCGATACCCGCCCAAACGTCTCCGGCTCGATCGAAGGGAGCGCGAGCATCGACATGGCCCCGTAGTATGCGTAGACGTCATGCGTCCAGCCGACGAAGTGGTGTCGCCGATGCAGTGGATGCGCCGCCGCACGCTCGCGCAGTGCGGGACCCTCGGGGCCATCACCGATCCACAGGCAGTGCAGCCTGGGCTCGGCCACCATCGCCTCGGAGACAGCTTCAAACAAGGCAGACGTGCCCTTGCGCACGTGCATGCGGCCGACATAGCCCAGCACGATGGCGTCGCGGTCGATACCCAAAGCATCCCGAATGGCACTGCACTTTTTATCATCGCGCTGGAACTGCGCGATGTTGACCGGGTTGTACAACACACGAACCAGCTGCGCCGGAATGCCTTGATCCAGGTAACCCTGACGCGCGTAGTTGGAGACAGCAAAGAAGCGCCGCGCCAGGCGCGGGAACAGATGCGCCGACAGCCTCCTCATTGGCGTCGTGCGATGGCGGAACAGCGCAACGGGTATCTTCCGCATCCATCCGATCACCAGCAATGGCCAATATTCCTTGCCGAAGTTGCCCACCAGCCAATCCGGCCTGAAGCGCCTGGCTGCTCCAAGTACTTTGAAATAGCCGCGCAAATCCAGCGCATTCCGAAACGTCGCCACTACCAGCTGCACTCTTGAACCGGCGAGTTCGTGACTGATCAGGCCATCACGGCATGCCACGACGACGACCTCGTGTCCGGCCTCGACAAGCGCCTGTGCCAGCGCGACGAAATGTGTGGCGGCCCCGCTGTTTTCCGGGTTGGTTCCCACGAACAGAAACTTCATGCCCGCCGATCCTCGTACGCGGTCAGGGCACGCATGGCGAACTGCAGCAGCAGATGATGGCGTGCCACCTGCACCCGTGGCAGCCGCCACAGGTCGCTGCCTGGCACCGCGCGCCCGCGACGGGTGGCCGTTGCCGCGGCATAACCCGCCTCGCGGGTCACGTCGGCGACACGGTCGTCGACGTCGCCGTAGGGATAGCAGAACTGTGTAACCGCCACACCCAGACGGTCCTCCAGGTCGGCCTTGCAGCCATGAACCTCAAGACGCAAGCGGGCATCGTCACATTGCGTCAGGCGCGGATGCGTCCGCGTGTGTGCACCGACCTCCATGCCGCCGGCACACCAGGCGCCCAGTTGTTCGACGCTCATGGTGGGCTTTCTGATGCCGAGCCGCTCCGCATCCCAGGTGTTGAAACGGCCGATGCTTCCGCTCACCACGTACGTCGTGGCACTGAAACCATATTTCTGCAACACCGGCAGGGCGGATTCGAGGTTGTCGGCGTAACCGTCATCCAGCGTGATGATCGCTACCCGACCTTGCTGCTCGCCGCGCAGGTACGGCATCGCGGCCGACATCGACAGGCCCCGGTAACCCAGGCGATGCAGCAATCCCATCTGGCGACCGAACGCGCCAGGGCTTACGAAAAGGCTGCGATAGACACGCAGATCCCGCGGGGCGCACGCGATGTTGTGATACATCAGGATGGGCAGGCGGTAGCCGGCCACAGACTTCGAGTGAGGCATTGCCTGGCTCCATCGCAGACAAATCTGCACGCAAGATAAGGGGCGACCAGGACCAACCAGGGCCTGTCGTCGCGGGGAATGTGCAGGGAGTTAGTTCAGCGGATGAGTCTTTCGCCGGGCTGTCAGTCAGGCGCACGCGGGCCGGCGGGAAAACTGCCTTTTGAGACGACCACGCCGCGTGGTCGAGCAAGAATCAATCCCAATGCGCAGGTCTTGCGCCGCAATCGGCGCTGTCCCCGCAACGGGCCATGCCGGGGCATTTCAGGAACGACTCTGGACGCAATGGCGCGCCGTTGAGCGGCACCGCAAGGCAGGGATTCAGCGTCACCGTCCGATAGCCGAGCAGCCCCACGGATGACGCACGTGCCACCACACATAGGGGCCTGGCTTGGCTCAACTCGTGGCGTGTGCCGCCCGTCCAGAAGGACTTCACACGCGATGCTCCTTGAGTTTCAAGGCAGGCCGGGTGTAGTTGCCTCGAAGTCAGTCACGCGCCGGAAACCATCAAGGCCGCTCAGGCCTTCCCCTGCTCCACCAGTGTCATCGCAACCTTGTCGCGCAGGTAGACCGGCAACGCCAGTTCGGGCGCTTGTCCGCGGCCGGCCTTGAATTCGCGGACCGCCAGTTCGGCAACATGCGCGGCCTGCGGATAGCAATGGCCGTCGGCCGAGTGGAGGGTGCCGGTGAGTCGCTGGCTGAGTACGGCGGCGTAGGTGGCCCAGCCACTGCCGACCACCTGCCAGGCTGTCGCCTCGGGCAGCAGCAGCGACTCGGCGGTGCAGATGCGCTCGTCATCCAGAGCGACCAGGCCGCCGTGGTCGTCGCGTCGGTAGCTGGCGGCATAGATCTCGCCCATGCGCGCGTCGATCACGGCGAGGATGGCGGTGTCCTCTTCCTCGGGCGCTTCGAGCGCCAGCGCCGCCAGCGAGGAAATGGTGATTACCGGCAGATCCAGCGCCAGGGCCATGCCCTGCGCCAGCGATACGGCCAGCCGCACACCGGTGAATGCGCCCGGACCGCGGCCCACCGCGATCGCGTCCAGCGCCAGCCGCCCGATGCCGGCTTCGGCCAGCAGCGCATCGGCCATCGGCAACACCAGCTCGGTGTGGCGGCGTGGCGCGATCTCGCTGCGGGCGATCAACTCGTCGCCGTGGATCAGGGCGACGGAACAGGCTTCGGTGGCGGTTTCGATGGCAAGCAGGTTCATGACCGCTCCATGATAGCCGGTGGCGCTGGCGTCGGTTCGCTCGGGATCGGAACATAGGCGTACCAGTCGATACGCCGGGTCAGGTACATCATCAATGCCACCATCGCCAGCAGCACCAGGGCGCCGATCAGCAAGGCGTACTGCTCGGCGGCGATGAGTCCGTACAACATCGCGTAGATCAGACCCAGCACGCCGCCCAGCAGCGCACCGGCGCGCCGGGTGCGCAGTACCGCCATCGCGTAACCCCCGACGATCAGCACCACCGCCGTGGCCGCCAGTGCATACGCCGGACCGAAGCCGATCTGTTCCGACAGCGCCAGCAGCACCACGTAGAACGTCGCCAGCGCCGCGCCCACCAGCAGGTATTGCAGCGGATGCACGCGCAGGCGCTTGAGTACCTCGAACAGGAAGAAGGCCACGAAGGTCATCGCGATGAACAGCAGACCGTACTTCCCGGCGCGCACGTTGCGCTGGTAGACGTCGACCGGCTGGTACAACTGCACGCCGAAGGTGGAAGCCTGCAGCGCGGAGCTCATGTCCTCGAGATCGGTCCAGTGCTGGCCATAGCTGCGATTGAGATCCAGCAGATGCCAGCGCGCACTGAAACCGTTGGCATCGAGGCGGTGCTCCAGCGGCAACGCCGCGCCGACGAAGCTGGGGTCGCGCCAGGGCGCGCGCATGCTCACGTCCGTGCTGCGTCCCAGCGGCAGCAGCTTCAGCGATTCCGTCCCGGCCAGCTTCAGCGCGATTTCCACGTCGATCGGCTGGCCCGCCATGCCACCCAGGTCGATCGGCACGACCACGTTCGGCCACGGCCCGAAGCGCGAGGTCGATGATTCGAAACGCGCCGGTTTGCCGTTGATGCTCACGCCGGTGATCTCCTGCAGGCCGCGCAGGTCGCCCACGGGCAGGCGCAACTCGGCCTTGTCAGGCCGCCAGGCGGCCGCGCTGTCATGCTGAAACTGCGCGACATCCTGCGCGCGGAAACGTGCGTCGAGCTTCACCGTCGCCACGAACACCGGAGCACTATAGATGCCGTAGCTGCGCGTCTGCACCGCCATCGCCACATCCATCTTCAGCGTGTCGGCCAGCATGCTCTCACTGCCCGCGCGCAACTGGTAGGGCTGGTTTTCACCCGCACTGACCTGGCGCACGGTTGGCACCACCAACAGCGGACCACCCAGTACCTGGTCGCCACCCCAGCCCTGCGCGATCTGCGCGACGGCCTGCTCGCGCAGCTGCTGGCGCTCAAGCACCAGGCCACTTACCTGCAACAACGGAATCGTCATCAGCAAGGCCAGCACGCCGATGCCAAGCACCTTGGCGGTGACCGTCTGTGTCCACTTGCCCATGCTGCCGCACTCCCCGGAATGGAGTGTTGATGGGAACAGGTGAAGCGGGTCATCAACGGGCGGATTTCAGCCTTTGCCGGGCCCACGCATGGCGAAACGCGGCCAAACCCTGCAGCTCGACAGCCATGCGCGCGTAGGGCGGGCTCTGCCCGCCGGCTTTTGTCGCCGGCCCGGACCGGGTACGGCGGGCGAAGCCCGCCCTACGGTGTGGCTGCACCGGCGAAGAATGCTTGCACATCGGCCAGCTCGCTTGTGCGCGACAGCCGGATGCACGTAGGGCGGGCTCTGCCCGCCGGCTTTTGTCGCCGGCCCGGACCGGGTACGGCGGGCGAAGCCCGCCCTACGGTGTGGCTGCACCAGCGAAGAATGCCTGCACGTCGGCGAGCTCGCGTGTGCGCGGCATCGGCGACAGCCCGTAGGGAGGGCTCTGCCCGCCGGCTTTTGTTGCCGGCCCGGACCAAATGCGGCGGGCGAAGCCCGCCCTACGGTGTGGCTGCACCAGCGAAGAACGCTTGCACGTCGGCGAGCTCGCGTGTGCGCGGCATCGGCGGCACGCTGGCGAGAAACAGCTTGCCATAGCCCTTGGTGGTCAATCTCGGATCGCACAGCACCAGCACGCCGCGATCATGCACGTCGCGGATCAATCGGCCGGCGCCTTGTTTCAACGCGATCGCCGCGCTGGGTACCTGCCAGCCCATGAACGGGTTGATGCCTGATTCCTGCAGCGCGGCGAGGCGCGCCATCAATACCGGATCATCGGGCGCGGCGAACGGCAGTTTGTCGATCACCACCACGCTCAGCGCCTCGCCGACCACGTCGACGCCTTCCCAGAAACTGGCGGCGCCAAGCAACACGCCTTGGCCACTGGCGCGGAACTCCTCCAGCAGCCGTGGCCGTGGCGCGGTGCCCTGCACGAACAGTGGCCACGGCACCTTGTCCTGCAGCAACGCGGCAGCGCGACGCAGCGCGCGGTGCGAGGTGAACAGCAGGAAGGCGCGGCCATTGGAGGCGTGCAGCACCGGCAGCACCGCGTCGAGCACCTGCTCGGTGTAGTCGCGCGCGTTCGGGTCGGGCAAGCCGGCGGGCAGATAGCACAGCGCCTGGTGCGCGTAGTCGAACGGGCTTTCCAGGCTCAGCGTACGCGGTTCATCCAGGCCGAGCTGACGCGTGAAGTGGTCGAAGTTGCCGGCCACCGACAAGGTCGCCGAGGTGTGGATCCACGCCGCTTGTGCCCGTTCCCGCAGGCCACGCATGGGCGCCGCCAGATCCAGCGGCGTGGCGTACAGGGCGAAGCCGCGCGGGAAGGTCTCGTACCAGCGCACGTCCTGATCGCCATGCGACTCGACGATGCGCTCCAGCCTTCCGCGGAACAGCTCGGCGCGCTCTTGCAGGTTGGCGAAGCCACGCGAGCGCTCCGCCTGCGAGGAGAGCAATTCGGCGAGCGTGGCCAGCAGCTCGCCCAGCTCATGCAGCGCGTCACGCACGCTGGCACGGTCCTCCAGCAGCGCGAACGCACCGCGTGAGGGCAGCGGATCCATCGCCAGGCGCAGCTTGCGCAAGGCGCCCTGCAGGGCTTCGACCGGTTCCAGCAACAGACCGATCGCCCCGGTGACGCCGCCGCATTCCGTCAGCGCATCCTGCGCCATGTCGGTGAGCTGGCGCGCGCTCAGGCTCTGCGAGAAGAACTGCCCGGCCAGTTCGGGGATCTGGTGTGCCTCGTCGAGGATGAAGGCCGCCGCGCCCGGCAGAATTTCCCCGAAACCTTCCTGCTTCAATGCCAGATCGGCGAACAACAAGTGATGGTTGACCACCACCACGTCCGCCTCCATCGCCTCCCGGCGCGCCTTGAACACGTGGCAGTCGTCGTAGAACGGACACTCCACCCCCAGACAGTTCTCCGCGGTGGAAGTGACGCGCGGCCACAGCGGCGATTCCTCCGGTACTTCGGCCAGCTCCATGCGGTCGCCGCGGCGGGTGCGTGCCGACCATGCGCGGATCGTCGCCAGCTGCCCGGCCTGCACGCGCTCGAAACTGGCGCCCTCGCGCACGGTCTGGTCGAGCCGGTACAGACACAAATAGTTGGCGCGACCTTTCAGCAGTGCAGTCTTCTGCCGCGTGCCGAGCACCGAGCGCACCCTGGGCAGGTCGCGGAAATACAACTGATCCTGCAGCGCCTTGGTGCCGGTGGAGATGATCACGCGCTCGCCCGACAGCAAGGCCGGCACCAGGTACGCATAGGTCTTGCCGGTACCGGTGCCCGCCTCGGCCACCAGCGTGTCACGCCCTTCGATGGCCTGCGCCACCGCACGAGCCATGACCTGTTGCGCCAGTCGCGGAGCAAAATTGGGCAGTTCGCGTGCGAACGGCCCTTCCGCGCCCAGCAGTTCGCCGACGTCATCGTCGTCACGCGTATCCATGTCTGTCATCGTTGCAGTATCGCCCACACCGGCATCCGGAAAACAGGCGAGACCAGCGTCGTGCTGGCGAAGGCTGGCGCAATGCATCACGATGCAAGCTCCAAACACGAGGGAAGCGCAAGATGACGACCGAACTGTGCATGCTGGTAGCTGGTGCGGTGCTGGGCCTGGTGCAGATCGCACTGGCCGCTAGCGGCTCGGTGGCGCAACGTGGCCTGAGCTGGGCCGCCGGTGCTCGCGACGGCGACGCCAAGCTACTGACGGGCGTGGCGGGGCGGCTGGATCGTGCCCGCGCCAACTTCCTGGAAACCTTTCCGCTGTTCGCGGCTGCCGTGCTGGCTGCATTTGCCATGCAACGCCTCGATGGCACGACGGCGCTGGGCGCGCAGTTGTATTTCTGGGCGCGGCTGGTCTACGTGCCGGTCTATGCAGCCGGCATCCCCTACCTGCGCACCCTGGTCTGGGCGGTGAGCATCGCGGGCATCGTGCTGGTGCTGACGGCCATGTTCTGAGGCAATGCCGACGGGGTCGGTACGGGGCTGTGCAGAGCGACGCGATTTGGGTTTGCGCTACTCGATACTCGATCGGCATTGCCATGGCTGCGCACGGCGTCGATGACCGGGATGCGCGATGCCCGTCGAAAGAGCGCCCCCATCCGCCCTGGCGGGCACCTTGCCCCGCACAGCGGGGGAAGCGAGGTTCATGCATGCCCTGGTGTCCGCGACCGACATCGCCTCAGGCTGCCCGATCGGCGACCCGTCTCAATAGCGGGGAATGTCCGCCTTGCGGCATTGCTTGACCCACTTGCGGGCGGTGTTTGCACCGGCCTGATCGTCAACGCGCAGGTGCGTCTCCACGATGGTTTGCCAGTTGCGCGCGCACAGCGGGCCAAGTTGCGGACCGAGCGACCATGATTTGCGGGCAAGCTGCTCGGCGCGGGTGAAATCACCCAGCCGCACCGCGAGTTCGGCGCGGTCCTGCAGCAGCTCGGGCGAATCCGGCGCGATCTGGAGTGCCTGGTCGAGTTTGCCTGCGGCCTCCGCATAGTGGCCGCCCTGCTCGTCCTGCTGCGCGGCATCGACCAGGCTCGCCACGGCCGGATCGCGCAACGGCTTGACCTCGATGACCGAGTTGTCCTGCGCACCGGCAGCACGGATCGCGGCCACCATGTCCCGGCTCGATGGCGCAGCCTTTTGCTCCGGCACCTTGGGCGAGAACTGACTGCAACCGGCGACCAGCAAGGCCGACGACAGCAAGCATTTGAACGGGAATCGCATGATCAGTTCCGGATCGGTGGATTGGTTGAAGATGCGGCGGGCGTACCGCTCGCCGGCGCCGTGGAATCGCCACCGAACAGGTTCTGCACGCCTTGCCAGAAGCAGCCCTCGGTATCGGGGGGCAGGCTGCCGGCCACCACCGGCACCTGCTGCGCGCCCTGGCAT
Source organism: Rhodanobacter sp. G2-10 (assembly GCF_055809185.1). Classification (NCBI taxonomy): domain Bacteria; kingdom Pseudomonadati; phylum Pseudomonadota; class Gammaproteobacteria; order Lysobacterales; family Rhodanobacteraceae; genus Rhodanobacter; species Rhodanobacter sp. G2-10. The sequence continues at coordinate 2,858,762 of NZ_CM147900.1, forward strand.
TGCGGTTCGGTGCGCTTGCCGTCCTCGGGATTGACCCAGGCCATTTCCAGCCCCGCACCGGGTGCGGCGGACAGCGGCCGGGTCGGCAGCTTGGCGAACAGGTCGCGCCAGGCGCGCAGACCGCCGCTGGCACCGAACAGGGTGGTCGGCTTGTTGTCGTCGCGGCCCATCCAGAACACCGCCAGATGCTCGCCGGTGAAACCGGCAAACCAGCTGTCGCGCATGTCGTTGCTGGTGCCGGTCTTGCCCGCGGCATGCAGCCAGGCGAGGTTGGAATTGCCGATGGCGCTGGCAGTGCCATACTCGGCCACCTGCTGCATCGCCCAGGTGGTCAGCCGCACCGCGTCCTGGTATTCACCGGGGCCGGGCTGCACCTGATAGCGCTTGATCGTGCGGCCGTTGCCATCGAGCACGCCCCGCACCGCCAGCAAGGGCAACGCATGTCCGTCGGCGGCGAGGTACTGGTACAGCTGCGCCACCTGCAAGGGCGCCAGGTCAAGCGCGCCGATCAGCAGCGAGGGGCTGGGGTTGATGTCGCCGATGCCGAAGGATTTCAGGAATGCCTGGATCCGCGGCAGTCCGACCTGCATGCCCAGATGGATCGTCGCCAGGTTCCACGAATGCGCCAGCGCATCGACCATGATCAGCGGATCGTGGCTCTGGTGATCGTCATTCTGCGGCGTCCACACCTTGCCGTTGGGCTGGCGCATGCTGATCGGACTGTCGTCCATCAGGCTGGCCAGATTCCAGCGTTCCGGCTGGGTCAACGCGACCAGGTAGACGAACGGCTTGATCGTGGAACCGATCGGCCGCTGGATGTCCAGCGCGCGATTGAAACCCGGTTCGCCCGGCGTGCGACTGCCGACCACGGCCAGCACGCTGCCGGTTTGCGCATCGGTGACCACCGCCGCCGCCTGCACGCCGTCGCCCCGTTTGCCCAGGCCCTTCAATGTGCTGGTGATGGCCTGTTCGGTATACAGCTGCGCCGCCGGGTCGAGCGTGGTGAAGATCGACAGATTGCCCTCGCGCAACGACTTCTCGTCGAAGTCGGCAGTGATCTGCTTGCGCACCAGGTCCATGAAGGCCGGGAACCGATTGTGCGGCAGCTGGCCGTCCTTGATGATGTCCAGCGGCGCTGCCTGGGCGGCGTTGAGTTGCCCGGCCGTGAGCAGGCCGGTGTCGAAGAATTCCTGCAGCACGAGGTTGCGCCGCGCCAACGCACGCTTCGGCGCGCGACGCGGGTCGTAATAGCTCGGCCCTTTCACCAGGCCGACCAGCAGCGCGATCTCCTGCGGCCTGAGCTCCTGCAGGCGGCGCCCGAAGTAGAACTCCGACGCGGCGCCGAAGCCATGCACCGCCTGGTTGCCTTGCTGGCCGAGGAACACGTCGTTGACGTAGGCCTCGAGGATGCGCCCTTTGCTGTAATGCGCCTCCAGCAACAAGGACATCAGCGCCTCGTTGATCTTGCGCGTGAAGGTCTGGTCGCGGCTGAGAAACAGGTTGCGCACCAGCTGCTGGGTCAGCGTGGATCCGCCCTGCACGGTATGTCCGGCGCGCAGGTTGGCAAATGCCGCCCGCGCGATGGCGCTGAAATCGATGCCGATATTGCTCTTGAAGTTGCGATCCTCGACCGCCTGCAGACCCTTGACCAGCAACGGCGGCACGTCTGCCAGCTGCACGAAGCGGCGCTCTTCCTGGGTGGCGCCATACAGCGTGGCGATGCGTGCGGGATCGAGATGGGTCAGCTTGATCGGCTTGCCGCTGCTCGCATCCTGCACCGACGACACATCGCCCCGGCCCAGGCTCACCCGGATCCGCTTCGGCAACTCGCCGCCATCCGGCCCTGCATAGCCGCGCGAGGAAATCACGTAGTGCGAGCCCTTCTTCACCCAACTGCCCGGCACTTCGCCGCGGGCATCATGGCTGTAGCCGGCAAAGGTCAGCTCGAGCTCCAGCGCCGCGGGCGACATCGGCTCGCCGACCTGCAGCGGCAGCGGTCGCGCATAGACTCGCGTGGGCACCGCGAACACGAGGTCGTTGAAGCGATCCTGCACCCGCTTGTTGAGTACCAGCACGTAGGGCAGCACGAAGCCGACCAGCAGGCCCAGTGCGATCCAGAAGGGAATGCGCAGCCACGGCCAGCTGCGGCGTGCGAGGGAACGGGTACGAGTCAGGAAAGCCAACGTGGGGAAATCCGCCAATCAGGTGTTTCGATCATAGGGCCTGCACCCCGGCGCGCAAATGAACGCAGGAGGCGGTTTTGTGGCCAAACGCGGGCAATGCGGGCAGAGCCATGCGAGCAATTTGCCAGTCCAGCCGACTACGCCGGCGGCTGCCACATCGCGGCATCGGGCTGGAACGGGCGGGGCTGGAGATGCAGCAGGCGCTGCAGCTCGGCGTTGTCGGCCACCAGATCGTGGTCAAGCCGACTCAGCGGGCCGCGCAGCGGCGCATACCACTGCCGGCCGAGCCGCAGCAGCCACGCTGGCAGCGGCACGGGCCATGTCGCGCAAGGCAGGCTCTTGCGCACCCGCGCAAACATCTCCGGATAGGGCAGCCGCTCGCCGCCGCCGATCGGAATGATCTGCCCGGCCGCGGCAGGACATTCCAGCGCCGCCAGCACCGCCTGCGCAAGGTCATCGGCGTGCACTGGCTGGCGCAGACCGCGACCGGCGGGGATCGGAAACAGCCGGGTCCGCATCGCCCGTCGCGCGATCGGCGTGAGACTCTGGTCCAGCCCGGCGCCGTACACCAGGGTCGGACGCAACACGGTCCAGGCACAGCCGCGTCGCGCGCAGATCCCGGCCAGTGCCGTCTCGCCGGCGCACAGCTGCCGCGCGATCTCGCGTTCGGCCGGCACGGCGGAGTCGCGCTTGGATTCGGCGCTCATCGAACTCGTTGCAATCACGCGCGGGGTTCCGACCGGGGTCATCCGCCCCAGCCATTCGGCCAGCGCCTGCAACGGGCCGAAGCTGATGATCGCCGACAGCTCAGGCAGCGACGGCATCGCGTCAGGGAGGGAGCCGAGCAGCCACTCCACGCCCTCCCGCGCTGGTCGCGGAATCCGGCTCAAGGCCACGATCGGCTCGCCGCTGGATTTCAGGCGCGGCAGCAGGAAATGGCCGATCTGGCTGCTGCCTCCGACCACCAGCACGGTCATGCCGCGCTCACTGCCCGCCCTGCAGGCGGGCACTCAAGTCGCTCAGGCGCGGGTGATTCGGCGCCAGTTTGCGCGCGTGCGCCAGCGACTGGCTGGCGCCGATGCGATCGCCGTTGTCCAGTTGCTGCTCGGCGCGATCGAGCCAGGCACTGGCCAACTGGTTGCCGAGCACGCCCTGCGCAGAGTCGCCCGGCGCCAGCTGGGCGAGGTTGGCGAGCATGTCACCGGCCTGCCCCAGCTTGCCGGCGGCCAGCGCCTGCTTGAACTGTTGCCTGACCTCGTCGGGCAAACCCTGCAAGCCCTGGCGCGCGGCTGCGCTGTTGCCGTCGATCGCCAGCGCGCTGCGATACAGGTCGTAGGCGCTGTCGCCGGGCGGCATCATGATGTTGCCGCTGCGTGTAGCCTGCTGCGCACGCTTCACCAGTTGTGCCACCGCCGCGCTCTGCGTGGGCGACAGCACTGCCGTGACGACATCGCCACGACTGTCGCCAGTGTCCGCGCCGGAATTGTTCGACGCGGTGGCCGCCTTGCTGCGCAAGCGCGCGCGTGCCGCCGCGAGATCGGCCGATTTCGGTGCCAGTTGCGCGGCCTGATCGAGCAGCTGACCGGCCTGCGCGGTATCGCCGGCATCGATTGCTGCGTTGGCCTGCACGGTCAGCGCCTGCGCCACGTCACCAAGGCCCGCCTTGGCTTCACTGCTGTCCGGATCAAGTGCCAGCGCCGCCTTGAAACCGGCCAGAGCGGTGTCGTCGCCGGATCCCGTGATGCGGCCGGCGCGCAAGGCCTCACGGCCGCGCTGGAGGGCGGCCTTCAGCGCGCCATCCTGCTGCTGGCGCAACTGCGCCTGCAGGGCGCGCAGGGCCGGCAAGGCACCGTTGTTCGGCTGCAGCGCGCTGAGTTGTTCGATGCTCGCATCGGCCTTGGCCAGATCGTTCGATTCCAGCGCGTCGTGCGCATGCACGGCCAGGGCGTTGCCCACCTGGTCGAGCCCATGCCGCGCCACGGCATTGCCGGGGTCGGCCTGGAGCACGCGCCGATACAAGGCGCCGGCGCCTTGCGGCCCCTCCAGCTTGCCTGCCGCCAGGGCCTGCTGGGCTTGATCGACCAGGTCCACGGTTTGCACCTGCGCCGCCTGGGCGCGGCTGATCAGCGTGTCGAGTCGATCGACATCGCTGCCGCCGCCGAGCAGTTCGCGCGCCACCGCGGCACGCTGCGCCGCCTCGGCCAGCTGGCCAGCCTGCAGCGCGGCATCCGCACGTGACAATTCGGCCTGGCCCACCTGGCGCAGGCCCTCGCGAGCACGATCATTATCCGGCTCGCGCGCCGCCACCTGCTGGAACAGCTCGCGTGCGCTGGTGCCATCCTGGCCGTCCAGACGGCCATCCTTCAAGGCTTGCTGTGCCTGCGTCAGCACGGTGTTGAGGTCGGTACGCGGCAACATGCCGCGCAGGTTGCCCTGGTTCAACCACAACAAACCTGCCAGGACGACCATCAGCAACCCCAGCACGAGGCCAGGCCAACGCCGCCGCTGGCGTCGCACCGGTGGCGCGGCGGCCGCGGGCGCATGACGGGGTCGACGCGGCTCGACGGTGACCTGCGGCAGCCCGTCCGGGTCGCGCGGGAGCGGTTCATCCACGCGGTCGAGATCGCCCAGGGTGGGTTCACTGCGTAGGTGTGGCCTGTTGTCGTTCGGGTCCCGGCGAGTGCTCATGGTCCATGACGCTGGAAATATCAGCCGCAGCTTAACATCGGGCCAGCGGCCCGCCTTGCACCACCACCACCGTCGTTCAGCATTCAGCCGATGCCGACACGACGCGCATCGGTCACGTTCGGCAGCGCCGACAACTTGCCCAGCAGGGTCGACAGCTGCTCGAAATCACGCACCCGCAAGGTGTAGCGCATGTCCACCTCGCCGCTTTCCGGATGCAGTCGGCTGGCGGAGGCCAGAATGTGCGTGCCGGCGTTGCTGATCACGTTGGTGACATCCTTCTGCAGCTCCTTGCGGTCGTAGCCGCGCAGCTCGATGTCCACTTCATAGGCCTGGCTCGCGGCCCGGCCCCAGCTCACCTCGATCACCCGGTCCGGATCGCGTCGCAGCAGGCGCGCCAGGCTGCCGCAATCGGCCCGGTGCACCGACACGCCACGACCCTTGGTGATGTAGCCGCGCACGGCATCCCCCGGCAACGGTTGGCAGCAACGCGCCAGCGTGGTGAGCAGGTTGCCGATGCCCTCGATGCTCAGCGCGCCCTGCTCCAGTGCGGTTGGCCGCGCCGGCGCGGGTGCGGGCGTCGGTGTCGCCGCCGGCGGATGCGCGGCCTCCTGCAACACGCGCGCGATCTGGCCCGGGGTGACTTCACCCAGCGCCAGTGCAATCAGCAACTCGTCCTGTGTCTGCAGGTGAAAATGCGCGGGCAGCTTGCCGATTTCGGCCTGCGGCAGGCCCAGTCGGCGCAATTCGCGCTCGAGCATGCCGCGGCCAACGGTGAGATTGGTGTCATGCGCGATACGGCGAAACCAGGCGCGCACCTTGTCTTTCGCGCGCGCGGTGTTCAGATAGCCGTGGTGCGGCGACAGCCAGTCACGGCTGGGTTCGGCGACCTTGGTGGTGAGAATTTCCACCCGGTCACCGCTCTGCGGCTGAAACGTCAGCGGCACGATGCGGCCGTTGACCTTGGCGCCGCGGCAGCGATGCCCGACCTCGGTGTGGATCAGGTAGGCGAAGTCCAGCACCGTGGCGCCGCGTGCCAGGTCGAACACTTCGCCCTTGGGTGTCAGCAGATAGACGCGATCTTCCAGCAATTCGGTCTGCAACTCCGCCGCCAGCGTGCTGTCGTCGCCGCTGCGCGGCTCCAGCAGCTTGCGCATCCAGGCGATCTTCGCCTCGAACTCGGCGTCGCTGCCGCCGCCTTCCTTGTAGCGCCAGTGCGCGGCCACGCCCAGTTCGTTGGCGCGGTGCATGGCATGGGTGCGGATCTGCACTTCCAGGGTCTTGCCGGACGGACCCAGCACGGCCGTATGCAGCGACTGGTAACCGTTCGGCTTGGGCCGCGCGATGTAGTCGTCAAACTCGTTCGGCAGATGCGGCCAATGCGCATGCACCACGCCCAAGGCGGCGTAGCAGTCGGTGATGCTGTCGACCAGGATGCGCACCGCGCGAATGTCGTACAGGTCGGAGAAGTCCAGCGACTTGCGCTGCATCTTCTTCCAGATCGAATAGATGTGCTTGGGCCGCCCGGCCAGGTCGGCACGGATGCCCGCGGCGTCGAGCGCCTGCTGCAGTTCATCCAGGGATTGGCGGATGAATTGCTCGCGATCGGCGCGCCGCTCGTCGAGAAGCTTCGCGATCCGGCGGTAGGTGTCCGGCTGCAGGAAGCGGAAGGCCAGATCCTCCAGCTCCCATTTCAGCTGCCAGATGCCGAGCCGGTTCGCCAGCGGGGCATGGATGTCGCGGCTAAGCCGCGCCAGCGCCGCGGCCTGCTCCGGCGGCAGCGCAACCGCAGCCCGCATCCGCGCGAGCTGCCGGGCCAGCAACACAAACACCACGCGCAAATCGCGCACGATCGCCAGCAGCAGCCGGCGCAAGCCTTCGGTCGAGCCCTCCGTCGAGCGCTGCGCGTGCAGCGCCCAGACCTGCTCGGCGGCTTGCTGGCCGGCCACGAGTCGCTGCAACTCCGCCGGCAACCTGACGCTGCGCGATGCCCACAACGCCGGATCCGCACGCGCCAGCTCGAACCACAGGGCAGCCGCCTGGGTCTGCGCGTCGCAGCCGAGCATGCCCAGCAGGTCCAGCGTGTCGCCACATTCGGCTTCGGGCAGCGGCAGCGTGGCCGCCGCCCGCAGCGCCTCGGCCAGTTCTTGCGGCAAGGCGTCGGCGCGTTCGCGCCAATGCGTGAGGCTGGTTGTGGGTGGACGTGGAGACATGTCGCCAAGGTTCCTTGCGTGCGACCATAGTAACGAGAACGCGGATCGCCACGCGCGCAGCAGCGGTTTTCGGCTGCACGCTTGGCTTGTCGTGAGTTCACGCGCAGAATCAATGTTCGCCGCTCGCATTCAGAGGAATTCGTCCATGCCGATCCGTCCCCGCCACCTGTTGTCGCTGCTGCTGATTCTTCCCCTGGGCGGTGTCTATGCACAGACACAGCAGCCGTCCAACGGACTGCAGCAGCGCATGAGCAGCGCCGAATTCCACGCCGCTGGCCTGGACAAGCTCTCGCCGCAGGAATTGCAGAACCTGGACAACTGGCTGAGCAAACACACCAAGACCACCGTCAAGATGGTGGATTCCGGCGGCAAGCCGGTGTTCTACCCGGACAAGGTGAAGCGTGAAAAGATCAATGCCCGCATCAAGGGGCATTTCAGTGGCTGGGACGGCAACAACGAATACACCCTGGACAACGGTCAGGTGTGGCAACAGATCGGTTCGGATACCGTGCAGTGCATGACGGCGGACAACCCGCCAGCCAAGGTCAAGCCGTCGTTCATGGGCAACTGGCTGATGTACGTCTCCGGTTGCAATGGCAGCGTGCACGTGGAGCGGGTTCGCTGACACCGAGGTTTCAGTCCCATAGCGCCAGCGCCCGGGCCAGCCGCTTGGCCGACACCGGCTCGGCGGTTTTCAGCTCCTGCGCGAACAGCGACACGCGCCATTCCTCGATCAGCCAGCGCAGTTCGGCAAGGTCCGCCGGCGCCGCCCCCGCGGCGCGATGGTGAAGGTAGGCACGCCAGTACGGCATCACCTGCAGCATCCGCTGCTGGTCTTTCGCCGGATCCTGGCGCAGCCGTTCGCCGCGCAGGCGCATCGCTTTCAGGTAGCGTGGGTAGTGGCTCAATCTCGACGGTGACAACTCGCGCAGGAATCCGGCAGTGAGCAGCGCATGAAGCTGTTCATGCATGTCGTCGTAACTGGCACGGGCAAAACCCAGCAGCGGTGGATCGAGCCAGGGCTTCAATTCGGCCTGGGCCTCGACAATCGGCTCGGCCAGCTTCAGGCGTTCGACACCGGCACCGAACAGCTCGCGCGAGCATTGCGAGCGCAATGCCTCGAACGCGGCAGCAGTGCGCACATCCAGCGCATGGCTGGCCAGCAGATCCTGGAATCCGCCTTCGACGAGGTCTTCGCGCAAGCCGTCCACGCTGCCGAGCGGCGCATACTGCAACCCCATCGCGTTGCTGATCGGCAGCCGACGCCGCGCCTGTTTCGCCTCGCTGGCCAAGGCATTGCGCAGCAGTCGCACCACACCTTGTCGGTGTGCTGCGCGCGCTTCGTCATCGCGCTCGAACACGCGCAAGGCCACCGTCTCGCCCAGATCGACCAGTGCCGGGCATGCGACCAGGCCACTGTCCGAACGCACCTGCGCCGGGATTGCCTCGAAATCCCAACTGGCCACATCCTCACGCGTTAGCTCGATATCGGTCTTGCGCGAAAAAGCCTCGCGCGCCCGGCCTTCCCATTGGCCGCGGAGTGCCAGCAAATCACGGCTGCTGGCCAGGGTCTTGCCCCGCTCATCATGCAGCCGATAGCGCATCAGGAAATGCGGCGACAGTTCGACTGCGGCGAATTCGTCCGCACCGATCGCCACACCGGTGGCGCGCTTCAGGAAGGCCGCCAGTACCTTGGCCAGCGGTTCGTCGCGCGGCGCTTCAGCCTCGACGAAAGCGCGCGCGAAGTCCGGCGCGGGCACGAAGTTGCGGCGCAGCGCCTTGGGCAGGCCACGAATCAGTTCGGCCACCTTGTCGGCGAGCAGGCCCGGCACCAGCCATTCGCAGCGCGCGGCCGGCACGGCGTTGAGCATGGCGAGCGGCAGCTGCAGGGTCACGCCATCGGCTTCGTCGCCGGGCACGAAGCGGTACTCCAACTTGTACTTTTGTGTTGCCCCGGCCGATGGTCGCTCCTGCGCGTCCTGCGCTCGCGGCACTCGGACATCCATGTCCAGCGACGCTGGAAATGCCTTCGCATCCAGCCCGGCGCTGCCGCCCATCACCTCGTCCAGTGACCAGCGCAGCGCCGCCTGCTCGGCCGGGCGCGCCTTGCGGTACCACGCATCGAGTGCGCGGCCGCTGGCAATCTCCTCCGGCAGCTTGCCCTCGAAAAACGCGACCAGATCGTCTTCGTGACGAATCAACCCTTCACGGCGCTGCCTGGCCTCGATGCCGAGCGCTTCCTCCAGCACGCGCTGATTGGCGCGGACGAAATCCGCCTTGGTGTCGATGTCGCCACGTACCAGCCCTTCGCGCAGAAAGATCGCGTGGGCCAATGCCGGATCCTGCTGCTGAAACGTGACCGGGCGCTTCTCCACCAGCACCAGGCCGAACAGGCTGACCTGTTCATGCGCCACCACGCAGCCGCGCTTCTTCGACCAGTGCGGATCGCGGCATTGCGTGCGCAGCAGGTGCTCCGCCTGCTGCTCGATCCACAGCGGTTCCACCCGCGCATTCGCCATCCCCCAGACGCGCCCACCCACGTCGAGGATCTGCGCCGAAAACACCCAGTTCGGCGGCGCCTTGGCCAACGCGGACCCGGGAAAAACATGGAATTTGCGCTCGCGCGTGCCTTGGTAGACGCCCTTCTCGTCCTTGCGGCCGACCTGGGTCGGCAGGCCAGCCAACAAGGAGCGATGGATCGCCTCAAAACGGCGATCGGCCGCTGTCTCTTGGTCCACGTCGCGCTCCTTGCGTTCGCCTCCTTTGCCCGTCCGCGACCGGACGGAGTCTCTTTGCGGGTGGACGAGGTTTGAGGTGAGGGGCGGGTGCTCGCCGGAATCTCGGCCGCCCGCGCTCTTGCGTGAAATCGCCGCCCGGGCGCCCGGAGTTCGTCGCGATCGTGTCCCCTCATCCCGACCTTCTCCTCGCGGGGGAGAAGGAGCAGAGCCGCCAGTACCAAGTCGCCAGCCAAGTTCCTCGACCACCACCAACAACTGCCGATGCAACTCCCTCCACTCGCGCATGCGCATGAAGCTGAGGAAGTGCCGCGAACACCAGTCGCGCAGCTTCGACTGGGTCAACTCCTCATGCGCGTCGTGGTAGGCCCGCCACAGGTTCAGCACGCCGATGAAGTCCGATTTCGGATCAGCAAACACGGCATGCGCAGTGTCAGCCTGCTGGCGCGCGTCGCCAGGACGCTCGCGCGGGTCCTGGATGCTGAGGAAGGAAACGATGGTGAGCAGCTCGCGCAAGGCATGCAACTTCTCGCCCTCGACCAGCATGCGCGCCAGCTGCACGTCGATCGGCAGGCGCGCCAGCATGCGTCCGATCGTGGTGAGTTTTCGCTGGTCGTCGATCGCGGAAATCTCGGTGAGCCGGCGGAAGCCATCGGCGACCACGCGCGGGTCGGGTGCATCCAGGAACGGGAACTCGTCGACCTCGCCCAGCTTCAGCGCCAGCATGCGCAAGATCACGTTGGCCAGTGACGAGCGCAGCAATTCGGGATCGGTGAATGCATCGCGACCAGCGAAGTCGGTTTCGTCGTACAGCCGGAAGCAGATGCCCGGCCCGACCCGGCCGCAGCGGCCCTTGCGCTGGTCGGCTGCCGCGCGCGAGATCGGCTCCACGTGCAGCCGTTCGAGCTGGCTGCGCTGGCTGTAGCGCTTGACGCGCGCCGTGCCGGTGTCGATCACGTAGCGGATGCGCGGCACGGTCAGTGAGGTCTCGGCCACATTGGTGGCCAGCACCACGCGGCGCTTCACGCCGGGTTTGAACACGCGATCCTGATCCCCAGCCGAGAGCCGCGCATACAAAGGCATGATTTCGGTCTCGCGATATTGCCGACGCGACAGCAGTTGGTGCGCGTCGCGGATTTCGCGCTCGCCGGGCAGGAACACCAGCACGTCGCCACGCGGGTCCTCGTGGCTGATCTCGTCGAGTACGGCCGCGATGTGTTCGGCGCTGCCCTGTTGCAGGTTGCGACGCTCTTGTAGGAGCGCACCCTGTGCGCGATGCTCTTGTTGTTGCTCTTGCGAGGCGGGCTGTGCCCGCCGTTCGCGCACAGGGTGCACTCCTACAGTGTCGTTGACCGGCCGCCAGCGCAGCTCGACCGGATACGCCCGTCCTTCCACCTCGACCACCGGCGCACCGCCGAAGTGCTCGGCGAAACGCGCCGTGTCGATCGTCGCCGACGTCACGATGATCTTCAGCTCCGGTCGCTTGATGGCCAGCCGTTTGAGATAGCCGAGCAGGAAGTCGATGTTCAGACTGCGCTCGTGCGCCTCGTCGATGATCAAGGTGTCGTAAGCGCTGAGCCAGGGATCGCCCTGTGTTTCGGCCAGCAGGATGCCGTCGGTCATGAACTTGATCAGGCTGCGTTCCGAGACCTGGTCAGTGAAACGCACCTGGAAACCCACGACCTCACCGAGTGGCGTGCCCAGCTCCTCGGCCACGCGCCGCGCCATCGAACGTGCGGCCAACCGGCGTGGCTGGGTGCAACCGATCATGCCGGCCTCGCCGCGGCCGGCAGCCAGGCACAGCTTGGGCAATTGGGTGGTCTTGCCCGAACCGGTCTCGCCGGCAATCACCACCACCTGATGTTCGCGGATCAGCTTGACGATGTCGTCCGCGCGCACGCTGATCGGCAACGCATCGTCGAGCCGAATGACCGGTTTGGCCGCGGCGCGTGCGCGGCGTTTGGCCGCGGAGCGCTCGATATCGGCGATGAGCGCCCCCATCTTCTTTTCGTCGGGTCGACGCGACAGCGTGCGCCAGCGTCCCAGCAGGCGACCGAAATCGCGGCTGCTGACTGCATCCAGTTGTCGGCGCAGTTTGCGCAGGCCTGGATCGGCGGCGGCGGTGGGCGTCGGCGAGTGTTTGTCGTTCATCGGACTGCGCATGATAGCGGCTGGCGCCAGCCGACCCGATAGTCACCGGCTATCGGCGGCATCCGAAGGATTCATTTCACACGCGCCCACCCGCCCGTTACCGTTGATCCATTGCATTCACCCACCCGGAAGGAGCAACACATGGCCATTTCAATCGGCATCGCCAGGAAGGACCGTGAAGCGGTCGCCAAGCATCTGTCCAAGCTGTTGGCGGACACTTATTCGCTGTATCTGAAAACGCACAGCTTCCACTGGAACGTGACCGGCCCGCAGTTCAACAGCCTGCACCAGATGTTCGAAACCCAGTACGTGGCGTTGTGGACAGCGGCCGATGAAGTTGCCGAACGCATCCGCACGCTGGACGTGTTCGCCCCCGGCTCCTACAGCCAGTTCGCCAAGCTCAGCTCGATCAAGGAAGAGTCCGGCGTGCCGGAATGGAAGGAGATGGTGAGCCAGCTGGTCGAGGGCCACGAAATCGCCGCCGCAACCGCGCGCGACACCATCAAGTCAGCCAACGACGCGGGCGACGAAGGTACCGCCGACATGGTGACCGGGCGCCTGATGGATCACGAGAAGACTGCGTGGATGCTGCGCTCGCTGCTGCGCTAGGCTGCGGCGGTGCATCGATGGCCGGCGGGCAGAGCCCGCCCTACGCAACAAAGCTGGCGGGCGGAGCCCGCCCTACGGCGTTGTAGGGCGGGCTTTGCCCGCCTTGTCGCGGCCAGGCGCTGCGATAGTCCGTATCCCGGGCTCCCGCCGCATGAACCAGTTGGGCACGCCCAACACGGATTCCTGTCGAACCACGACAAATCCCAGCGTTTCGTAGAAGGCCACGTTGATCGCCAGATCCGTTTCCAGCCAGGCGGTTTGGCCTTGCGCGTCGAGATGCCGGCAGCACCGATTCATCAATGCCCGCGCCACCCCCTGCCTCCGCCACGCGGGTGATACCGCGAGCGGGCCCACGTGGGCGTGCGGCTCCTGCGGATCGTTGCGCGCCCAGGTTTTGAGCCAACGATGAATGCGCAAGACGCCGAGCGGCGGATTGCTGACGATGATCGCGCCGGCCATGCGCAGGATTTCTCGTGTTGACGGACGACAGCGGCCTGGCTTCATCATGCCCAGCACGCCGATCAGCTCCTGGTCCGCAAATGCACCCAGCAGCGCACCGTTCGCATGGACGTGGAGCAGCAGTTGGCGCAGGAATCGCAACAGGCGATGTCGGTGGCGCGTCACACCGCCACCGAACACCTTCACGTGCAACGGATTGTCACGCATGCCGTCGGCCAGCAGTGCCGCGGCCGCGTCCAGTTCGCCCCGTTCCAGCACCCTGATCGCAAGCGCGGGGCCGGCATCGACCGACGAAGGCGATGCCGGCTGCCGTGCCATCAGAAGCGGTAGATCGCCGCAAGCCCGGTGCGCGTCGGCATGCGTTCGACGGGCACCATCACCACCTCGCCACCGGCGGCCAGCACGCGTTCGCCGAGATCATCGAGCACATCGTCCATCTCCGGATCATCCAGCTCTCCGAGCGACAGTGCCCCGCTGCTGGCATCCATGCGACCGGCCACATGACGTTCGGCTTCAAGCAACAAAGTGTCGATACGACCAGCGACGGCTGCCTTCGCCGCCATGGCCAGGTCGTCGGTAGCCTGTTCACGCGGGACCGCCGCATGAAAGCGGTCGACCAGACCGGCAAGCCGGTTCAGATAATGGGGCTGCAGCTGTTCCCATACGCGCTCACGCAGGGCATCCAGCGTCAGGTCGTCCGGATGGACATCGATGCTCTCCGCAAGCAGGTTCGGGTTGCGGCTGATCTCACGGAACAGGTGATGGTGTTCGGGCATCGCAGCCAGCAACAACGGCAAGCCCGTGGGCCGCGAGTGATGCTCGAGCACGGCGCGGTCCACCGCGCGGAAGAAATGCTCGGTGTCCGCCCGGATGGCGTCCTGCTTCACGTCGCTGGCGCCGTGGCGCCCCATCGTCTGGTGCTTGACCGGACCGTGGGTACGGATCGCGCGTTCCCGTTCGATATCGCGGTCCAGCGCATCTGCCAGGGTCGACGGAACCGTCGGCGCCAGCTCGATCTCATCCACGCTGTCGCGATTGCCTTCGAACAGGCGCACCTCGTGGCGATTCAAGCCCAGCACCTGATAGCGGTCGGCGGATTGCACGATGCGCAGCAAGGGCTTGGTGTGGAAGCTGTCGGCAACCACGGCGAGCTCGGCAACCGGTCGTTGCAGTCGGTAGACACGCAGGAAATCCGGCGCCACCAGCACGGCCAGTCCGTCCAGGCTCTGATTCCAGAACCTGCTGTCTTTCGCCAGCGCGTGCAGCGGCGCCAACAGCGGCGCGACATCGCGTTGCGGATACTTCTTCTGCAGGGATTGGGCTAATTGCTTGACCAGGTTGCCGAAGCGGATCGGATCCTGGAGGTTCTCCGGGTGCCGACGATGCGTCGGCTGGTACAGCGACAAACAAGGTCCGGCACGATCGGCCAGGATGACATCAGGATAATCATTGGCAAGCAGATCCACGGTCGACAAACTCCTCGGCTGCGGTTTCCCCCTCCTGTCAGACATCTGGCCGATGGCGACGCAATTCAAGCTCCCACGCGGGCATCGGCACACATCACTTCGCAGCTGACACGGAGGCCGACATCCTTCGTCAAGCCCGCGGCGCCCGAGTCACTTCCCGCGAGCGGAAAGTGACTCGGGCCATCCTCAACCCTTCGGTGCCGGCCCCTTCACCGCCATGACGAATCCGTCCGGGCGGATGTGCTGCGCGTAGGCATGCTGCACGTCCTTGGCGGTGAGCTTGAGGTAGTGCTCGCCGGCAATCGTCATCGCATCCAGCGGCTTGCCCTCGATGGACAGACTGAGCAACTGGCCACCGATCGCGCCGAAGCTGGATTCGCCCAGCGGGATCTGCCGCAGCAGGATGCCCTTGGCACGCTTGAGCTCGGTTTCGGTCACCGGCGCCTGCTGCATCTGCTTCAAGTCCTGCACCACGATCTTGCTGGCCGCCGCGACCTTGTCCGGATCGGCGCCGAAGGACACCGAGTAGGTGCCGCGATGCTTGTCCAGGTCGAATCCGGTGCCTACGGTGTAGACCAGCCCGCGCTTGTCACGCAGGTCGTGGTATAGGCGCGATGCGTAGAAGCCGCCACCAAGCACCTCGTTGCCCAGGTACAACGCATAGCGCGCCGGGTCGTGGCTGGTGACGTCGATGATTTGTTCCATCTGCACGCTGTCCTGGCTGGCGCTGCTATCGGGCACGTTGAACTGCCCAGGCTTGTTGGCCGGCACGGCGGCGTAATCCACATCCGGCTTGGGGCCCTCGGCCTTCCAGCCGCCAAAGGCTTGTTCGACCACCTGTTTGGCCTGCGTCGGATCGACCTTGCCGACGATGACGATGGTGGTCATGTCGGGACGGAAGGTTTGCGCGTAGTACTGCTTCACCTTGTCCAGGTTCAGCCCCATCACGTTCTGCGGCGTGGCATGGCGCAAGGAGGGATCGTGCGCCGGAAGCAGCGCCTTTTGCAGGCCCATCCCGGTGAGGAACGCGGGCGACTGCAACTGCCCGGCCACGGCCGCGGCGGTCTGGTGTTGCACGACGGCGAACGCCCGCGCCGGCAACGCCGGATGCAGCTCGTTGTCGGCCAGCAGCTTGATGCCCTCGGCAAAATGCGCCGAAGGCACCGCCAGCGAGAAGCTGGTGCCGGCGCTGACGTGGGCACTGATCTGATCGAGCGCCTGCTGGAATTGGAGCCGGTTCATGTCGGTGGTGCCAAACGGGAACAGGCCGGCGAGTACGTCGGCGACACCTTCCTCACCCTTCGGCGCCTGCAGATCCTGGTTGGTCTTGATCTGGCCGTACACGGCCACGGTGTCGCTGATGGTCTCGGGCTGCACGATCACGCGCAGGCCGTTGGCCAGGGTGTAGGAGACCGGCTTCAGGCTGGACCGCGGCAGCTCAAGCTGGGCAAACGCTTTCGCTGCCCAGTCGGGCAAGGTCACCGGCTTGTCCGGGCTGGAAGCAAAGCTCTCGGCGCCGCCAAAGCCCTTGCCGGCAACCGGCTTGCCCGAACTCTCGGGGGTCAAGATCGCGGTCACTGCGTGGGTCGGATCGAACGTGGCCTTGGCCAGCGCGTTCACCGCGGCCGGCGTCACCGCCTCGACCGCCTGCTTCATCGCGTCGGGCGATTCCAGTCCCTGCATCGACAAGGCGCTGGACCAGGCATTGGCCAGGCCATCCACCGAGTTCTTCTTGAACTCCAGCGCCGCAATCGCCTTGCGCTTGGCTGCCTCGACCAGGGCCGGATCGACGCCCTTGGCGGCCGCCTCGGCCAGGATGCCGCGCATGCGCTCGAGAATCGGCTGCGGATCACCGCCCTTGGGGAACGCTGCCAATGCATAGTCGACGCCAGCATGCGGCATCGCATTTCCTGCAAAACCGCCATACAGCGCAGTGCCGTCAAAACGCATGCCGGCCAGCGCCGCGCGCTGCGAGCCCAGCGCCTGGCTCAACACCAGCGACGTGGCGTAATCGCTGGAGCGCAAACCCGGCGACCGATAGGCGACCGCCACCAGTCCATAAGGGCTGTCGGTCGGCAGCTTGATGGTTTTCGCCTGCACCGGCTTGAAATCGAACGTGGGCCGCGCCGGCAAGGTCTTGCGCGCGATGTCGCTGAATTCGCGCTTCACCTTGGCCAGCGTGGCGACCGGATCGACATCGCCGGCAATCACCAGGATCGCGTTGTTGGGCACGTACCAGCTGTCGTGAAACTGCTTGAGCATCGCCGCGGTGGTCTTGTCGAACGAACCGCGCGTACCCAGCGCCGTATGCGCATACGGCGTGCCGTCGAACATCTGCGCCATCAGCTGGGTCTGGAACTTGTAGGTCGGGCTGGACATGTCCCGCGACACTTCCTGTTCGATCGCGCCACGCTCCTTCGCCCAGGCCGCCTGATCCATGTCCACGCCGCGCATGCGCAGGCTCTGTACATGCAGCGCCACGTCCAGATCCTGCGCCGGCGCGACGAAGTAGTACTGGGTCACGCCCTGCGTGGTGTCGGCGTTGAACGCACCACCCATGTTCGCCGCGATCGCCGCCAGTTGATCCTTGCTGAGGTCGGGACTGCCGCGGAACATCATGTGCTCGACCGCATGCGCGGTGCCGGGAAAGCCCTTCGGCACCTCGTTCGAACCGGCCAGATAATTCATCTCGGTTGCCACCACCGGCGCCAGCGTGTCGCGCACGATCACCACGCGCATGCCGTTGTCGAGCGTGGCACGAGTGACGTCGGCGTCGCTCCCGGCAGCCATGGCACCGCTTGCAGCCAGCGCGAGGGAGATTGCCACCGTCAGTTGTACGAATCGCTTCTTCATCCATAGGTCCTTTTGTTTGAGCAAAGCAGACGCGACCCCCGCGTCCCGAGGTGAATTCAATTGGGCAGGAACGGGTGCGACCGCTGCTGCAATCCATGCCAGCCGCGGCGGGCAAGCCAGAACAGGATCAGCGCGATCACGATCCAACCCGTCGCCAACACGCCTTCCGCCTGGGCCACGGATCGTGCGCTCCAGTCGTTCCATATCTGCGGCAACAGCATGGAAAGGCCCATCAGCCCAGACAGGCCGATCATCAGCACGACCTTGGCCAGACCGGGCAACGGGCTGCCGCCCAAAACACTCAGCACCATGGCCAGCAGATAGCCGAGGCAACCCAGCGCAATCGCCAGCATCAGCGGCCCCACCGACCATCCGCTGCCCACGCTGGCCGCACCGATCCAACCCACCGCCAACAGCAAGCCCAGACGAATGCCCGGCAGACCAATCGCCGCGCGCAGCAGGACGGACTTGCCACGTTGTGCCGAATTCAACCCGGGCAACAACGTCAGCAACGGAAGCTCGGCGTTCGGTCGACTCCAGCGCAGCGTCAATAGTTCAACCGGCATCATCACGACGGCCAGACTGAATACCGCAAACACCCAGCTCAACGCGTGAAAACCGTCGCGACTGAAGATGTAATGCCAGGCACGCGAAAAGCCCTGATCGTCGAGCGTGAGCGCAAAGTAGATCAGCCCGAACGCCGCCACGAACAGGACCACCGGAACCCACTGACAAAGGCGACCCATGATGGTTTGCGGCAGGTACACGCCACCCAATGCGGTGCGCAGCGACTTGCCCGGCGCCCGCGGACCGACGCCACGCAAATCCGGGCGCGCCAGCAACCAGTTGGGCCGCGCACGAATCAAGCTCGCGTCGGCCAGCGGATCGCTTGATGACGCCGATCTGCCGAGCCGCAGATTGATCAAATTAGGCGCGAGCCATCCTTTCCGGGGATACTCGCCGCGCTGCAACCGGCGCCAGCGCCAAGCGAGCACAAGCACCAATGCGACAGCCAGCGTGCCAGCCCATGGCACGAAGCGCGCATCGAACAGCCCGGGCATCGGAATGACATGGCTCAGCGCGCGATGAAAAATCAGGAAGACCAGGTACAACGTCAACCAGAGATAGGCCGGCATGACCATGAACAACATGGCACCGGTGGCTGCCAACAGCTGCATCACGGCAAATTCCGACACATGCCCCTGCGGGAACTGGAACAGCATCGGAACGCCGATCCACAGCGCGCCATACAACGGCAGACTCCACGCCACGTCGCGACTGACTCCCGGCAGACGCAGCTGACGCGCCGCGAGCGTCAACAGCAAGCCGTTCGGCATCAACAACAGCCAAAACACTGCATTGGTTGTTACCAACATGGCCGCGCTGAACGCCAGCTCATGTTGCGCAGGGGCCAAGGTTCGACCCAACGCGACCCCTGCGACCATCAATGCCAGCACGGATACGGCCAGCCATCGCGATGATCGCGGCGCGGCCATCCAGGGTGCCAACAGGATTCGAAAGAAATTCATGACATGGATGCTCGCGTTGATGATTGAACGATCTGCGCGGATGCCGCTGTTAGGCGCGCATCGCCCGCATGCGTTCGCGGCAGCATCCGCCTCGAAGGCAGTAACCCGTCGATGTCAGCTAAAGACAACGCCGTTCCGCGCTGATGCGCAGCGCCAACCAACATGCGCGGCACTCCGGATTGATTGCGCAGCAGGCTGGCTCGCGCGCAAACGATGGATTCGTGCGCCACCCATGAAGGCGCGCAGCCTCGCGCCAACGGTTTCAGACTGACCCAATTCATCCTGATCTCCTCACCTGACCAGGAACGGATGCGGTCGCCGCGCGAACACTTGCCACGCGCGGCGCCCCAACCGACACAACATCACCGCCACGGCAATCCAGCCGGCCAGCAACGTGAGCCACACCAGGTTAATGACGAACGGATCGCCGTGCAGGTCGATGGACAACTCGCCGCCGATGAGCGTGCCCACGAACAACACGAAGCCGAGGATGGCGGCTGCACGTGCCTCCCATCGCTGCAACCGGCAATGACTCAGGATGCGCAAGCCGAAAGTAATCACGAAACCTGCTGCGCCAACCACCAGCAACAGCGCGTACAAGTCGCGGCGCAACCCTATGCGGGGCAGCACGACAAGCACGAGCGCGGCCGCCAGCAGCAACTTGCGCAGCGGTGGCCCCAACGCGGCACGCAGCAGGTCACCCTTGACGTCGTGACCGAGCTGCGGCTGCAAGGCAAGCAGCGGAAGTTCGGCGTTGGTCCGGCTCCAGCGAATCGTGAGACTGGTGAGGCACAAGAGCGAGGTCATCACGATCGCCCCGCCGCCTGCGAGCAGCAGAAGGACCAGCCCGTCACCACTCCATATCCGCGCGAGCGATTCGCCATCGCTCACGATCACAAAAACGACCCACGCGCCCACCAAGGCAACCGTGCCCACCAACACCCCGTAACGGCGCAGCTTGCCCATGGCAGTCAGTGGCATGTAGGGATCGCCCAGCGCCATGCGCAAACTTGTCACCGGGTGGCCCGGGCCGCAGCGGCGCAAATCGCCACGCGCCTGCAACCAGTCGGGCCGACGATGGATCTGCGAGCTGCCGACGCGTCCCGCCGCCGCACCCCGGCCGCGCCCGAGGCGCAGCACCATCGGGCTGTGCCACGACAGTTTTTGCGGGTCCGAGGCACGTACCAGACGGCGCCAGAACAGCATCACGAGCATGACCCCGACGGCCAACGCCAGCCATGCCACATCGAAATCGTGAGAGCCCATGGTGATCAGCCAGCGGCGCCACAAGCCGCCGGACAGGGTCGCCACGAACGCGAGATAGAAAACCATGCCGACCATGCGCGGCAGCAACCCGTACAGAAGGCCGGAAACCACCAGCACGGCGATGATCACCGCGATCGCAAGGGTGTGACCAAAGAGACCGCCGAGCACGAGTGTCGGCAGCAGCGCCGCCACCAATACATTGAGCCATACCCCCACCACCGCCTCTCGCTGTACACCGGGCAGGCGCAACTGGTGCGCATCGACACTGAGCAGCACCGCGGCATTCATTGACAGCGGCAGGATCAACGCGAGTGCAACACCGCTGAGCGCAGCCAGATCCATCCACAAGTGTGGCTCGTGGGAAAAGATCGCCAGGAAAGTCGCCACGATCAGCGCCAGGACAAAAAACGCCAGTTCGATCCAGCCGATGCCCTTCTGCGTCATCCGCCATGGCAACAGGTATGCGTCCTTGATATTCACTTCGAATCCTCCCTGCACAAGCTTCCGAAAGCAGCGTTCGGGGCCTCGAGATGAGCGAGGCGGGATATGCCCATCGCCTTGGCGCGAAGGGCAATCATCGATTGACCAGAAACGGGTGCGGCCGCTGCTGCAACATTGCCCAGCCGCGCCGACCCAGCCACAGCAGCGCCACGAACAGCGCGGACCAGCCCAGCGCCAGCAGCGAGAGCGCCACGGGGCCGAAACTCAAAGGATGCTGCTGGAACAATGCACCGCCGGCGGTAGCGCAGATCCACAGGTAGGCGGCGCCGCCGACCCATACCAGACCCCGTCCACGCAACGGCCCGGCACCGAACAGCATCAGCGTGAAGCTGCACATCAACCCCGCGCTGCCGATCGGTCCCAGCATCAGCAGCACGATGGCCTCGTCGATCCAGCCAGCCTTGCTGGCGATCAACAGCATCAGCAGCGCCAGCGCGAGCTGGCCGCACAATGACGGCAGCAAGCTGGCGCGCAGCAAGGCCGGCTTGGCCGAGCCTGCGCCCGTCAGCCCGGGCAGCAAGGCCAACAGGGGCAGTTCGGCATCGGTGCGGCTCCAGCGCTGGTACAACGTGCGAACCGTGTACAACGCAATAATCACGCTCAACAAGGTGCCCAAAAACAGCACGCTGCCAACGTCACCCAAGTCAGACCAAATGTCGGCCACATGATCGTGCGCATCGCCGAGGGATTGCAGCATCAGGAACATGGCACCCACCAGCACACCGGCGAGCAGCAGAACCAGCTGCCGCGCACGGCTGGACCGGGTTTGCGGCATCCACCAACCGCCGAGCGCCACGCGCAGATTCGTGGTGGGATGGCCAGGACCGCAATCGCGCAAGTCCACCGTCGGTTGCGTCCAGCGCGGGCCCCGCCCCGGCGCGCGGCAATCACCTACGCTACCGGAACCATGTCCGCTCCAGCGCCAGATGGCCTGCCGAAACAACAGCAACATCGGACCGTTGGGTCGATCCAGCGCATGGTCACCGCGCTGCAGTCCGCGCCAACGCCACGCGAGCAGAGCACACAGCAGGATGGCGAAGGGCCCGGCCCACGTGACGAAGCCGGGCTGGCCAGCGGCAGGCAACGGCAGCCACGTCGACAAGCCGGCACGAATCGACGGTGCGAAAAGCACGAAAGCAGAGAGGTAGGCCGGCAGCAGCGCGTAGGCCATGCCCAGGCCCGCGCCGATCAGCAACAGCAGCAACACGGACAGTGCACCGCCATGCATCCAGCACAGCAGCGCGTCGGGCAGCAGCACACCAAGCAGCGCGTACAGGGCAAGACTGGCGATGGCGCGCCGCTCAAGTCGCGGCAGCCGCCAGTGTCGTGCGTCGCGGGCAAGCAGCACGGTATTGGACAACGCGACCCAAGCCAAGGCGTTCATCACGGCCCAGGCGTGTGCGGTATTCAGCACCGCTGCGGTCGAAGTCTGCGCGTCGGCACCGATCACTCCCGTCACGGTGACGGATATCGACCACACGGCCACACCCACGATAAGCAAGATCAGACTCGCCGTCTTCGACAGCGCGTGACCCGGCAGCGCCAATAGCCGCCAGGTTTTCATTCCGCGATCTCGACGAACAAGTCCTCCAGCCCCAGCGCATCGACGCGCGCACCTTCCAGGCTGGCAGCTTCCGGCCATTGACCTTGTGCATCACGCTCGACCACCAGGCTGAGGCTTCCGTCCTCGTGGTGGCGCCGACTCAGGCTTTGCGCCGGTGCCACGACACTGAACCTGGCGGGCAGCCAGAGACGGCCGTAGCGCTCCTTGGTTTCGTCGACGCTGCAATGCATCAGCACTTTGCCCTGATGCAGAAAGGCGACCGTGGAGGCGACACGCTCCAGGTCCGACACGATATGGGTGGAGAACAGCACGGTGGCGCCGGCCTCGCCGGCACGCAGGGCGATCTCGCGCAGCAGCTCGCGACGCGCGACCGGATCGAGCGCGGCGGCCGGCTCATCCAACACCAGCAAATCGGGATTCGAGGCCAGCGCGCGGATCAGATCGACCCGCTGGCGCTCGCCCGGTGACAGCTTCGCCATCACCTTGTTCGACGGGATCTTCCAGCGGTCCAGCGTGTTTCTCGCAAAATCCTGATCCCAGCGCGGATAGAAACGACCCACGTAATCCAGCATCTGCTGCGCGGTCAGCCAGGCCAGCGCCTCGGGCTGCTGCGGCACATACGCAAGGCGTTCCTTGGCGGCATCGGAAAGCTTCAGCGCCGGCTCACCGAACACGAACGCCTCGCCGGACAACGGCTCCAACAGCCCGAGCATGGCGCGGATCAAGGTGGATTTGCCGGCGCCGTTGCGCCCGATCAGGCCCAGCACCGAGCCCGGCTCCAAGGCCAGATCGACACCGCACAAAACATTGCTGCCCTCATAGCAATGAGTCAGCTCCCGTGCCACCAGCGGTGCGCTGTCGGCGGACTTCATCTCGCGAAGCATCGCATTCATCTTCAACTCCCCATCAGACGAGTAAGCCGAGCCAGCACCGGCTCGGCAGGCAATTCAAGCTCGCGCACATGTCGCGCAAGCGCTTCCAGTTGCGGCTCAAGCAAAGCCAGCCGATGACTCTCGGACAGGTTGGAGCGGCGCACACTGGCCACCACCATGCCCTTGCCGCGCTGGCGTTCCAGCAGGCCATCCGCTTCGGCGAGGCTGTAGGCGCGAGACACGGTCATCGGATTGATCGCATGGAACCCCGCCACCTCGCGCACGGACGGCAACGCATCGCCCGCGGCCAATTGCCCCCCGGCAATCAACCGGCGCAACTGCTCCACGATCTGCCGGTAGATCGGCTCCGGCGAAGACGGTTGCACATTGAACAAGGAGGCATCCATGTGTATCAATACAACAATACACTTGATGCAAAGTCAAGTGGAAATTGCGGCATGGTGGTCGGGGCCGCAGGGAGTTTTCCGCAGTACCTCGGAGCCGGCGGGAGCTGTCTCGACAGCAGGTTCAGTCAGAACCATGCGGCTCGGAACGTGTCCCACACGCCGCTATGTCGGGTGCTGTGCACCTGCCGGGAGCCGGATGATGCGGTTGAAGCCGGAAACTGGCGTGAACGCCCGCGGCCGCACGCAAACCGGGATTCCCTGATAGCGCCGAAGCGCAAATTGCGTCCGTCGCTCAAGGCTTCCGGAACAGGAGGACACCGCGGCACAAGAGCCGCGGCGCCCTGGCTTCAGTCGCGCAATCAGCTGCCGTGAGTGGCCCTGAAATTCTGCAGGTTGCGGGTGATGTCCTGCTCCAGATACATGATCCAGCTGTTGTAGTTGCGATGAATCGTCTGACTGCCACGGCGATTGGCGTAGTTGAGGTTGGTGCTGCTCACGTAAGCCAGCCGCACCTGCGAGCGGTCGAAGGTGATGCGGATCGTGGCGGTGTGATCACGCAGATGCAGCGTGGTGCCAATCGAGCCATCCTTGATCTCGTCGATCGTCCAGCCGCGCCCGTTCAACGCATCGATGATGCTTGACTTGACCTGCGCCTGGGTCAGGCCCGGCGGCACGTCCACCGGCGCGGCAGGCTTGAGCGGCGCAGAGGTGCAGGCGGCCAGCGCCACGAACGACAGCGAAACGATCAACATCCTGGTCAGCCATTTGCTCATGCGAACTTTCTCCTCAGCGTGTGATAAGCGGATGCACGAATTGTGCGAAGTGGATAATACGCCGCGCAGCAGAGAGCATCACGACGGACTGCTTGCGTCGCCGCAGTAGACGCACCGATCGACGTGCAGCCCAGGCGCCTTCGCGATCTTTCATCCTCGCGCATGGTGCGCCAGCCTCGTGACCCGTGTGGAAGGACCTCACCACCCGCAGGTGCTCCCCGCTCTGTGCACAACGTCTTGTTTGATCATGGCATTCCAGGGAGAAATCTCGGCACCCGCCCCGGCCTTCCGACTCACGACAAGCCTGCTCCGCTTCTGGTTGCGTCGCAAAGCGACTGCTAGGATGCGGCTCTGATTTCATTGACGGCAACACCATGGGCAACATCGTCTGGCTCGCTTCATACCCCAAATCCGGCAACACCTGGCTACGTGCCTTCCTTGCCAATCTTGTCGCCAATCGCGCCGATCCCGTGCCCCTGAACGAGCTGTCGAGCTTCGCGGAAGACGAGGCGAATCCGGATCTGTTCAGCGCCCTGGCAGGCAAGCCGAGCAGCAGTCTCGATATCGATGAAATCGCCGCGCTGCGCCCGGCCGTACACGAAGCCATTGCCAGGCGCAGCGCCGGGACGCGTTTCGTGAAAACCCACAACATGTTCGGAAACTTCGACGGACACCCGCTGCACAATATGCAGGTGACGGCCGGCGCGATCTGTGTCGTGCGCAATCCGCTCGACGTCGCGATCAGCATGACGCACCATTTCGGCATCGACACCGACGCAGCCATCGAGCGGCTCGGCAACGAAAACGTGGCAACAGCCAACGATGCCCTGTTTGTCAGCCAGATTCTCGGTTCATGGTCGCTGCATGCAAAGAGCTGGGCCGACATCAAGCATGACCGCGTGCTGGTGGTGCGATACGAAGACATGATCGAAAAGCCCGCCAAGGTCTTCGTCAAAGTGGCGAAACTGGCCGGCCTCGGCCACGATCGCCCGCGCGTCGAGCGCGCCATCCGGCACAGCAATTTCCAGGCTCTCGCTTCGATGGAAAAGCAACACGGCTTCGTCGAGGCATCCGACACCGGCGCACGATTCTTCCGCAAAGGCCGCCACAATGAATGGCGCACACAATTGACCCGTGAACAGATTCAGCGCGTCGTCGCGGCCCACCGCGACCAGATGAAGCGCTTCGGCTACCTGCCTCCCGGCTATTGAGAGCCGGAGACTCGCGTGAAAAGAAGGCTCGGGATCCTGAGACCGGGAGAGCCGGAAGGCGCCTGACAAACATCAACTGCCACTTTCCCCTTTGGCCGCATCAGACAAAGTCTCCGACCCACGCTTGTCGTTTCCCTCAGCAGGCGGGAAAAAGCACACTCTCCTATGGTCGAAATCCAGCCACATCGACAACTGGTCGACCAACGCGCCACCAAGAACTCCGTCCGCCTCTCCAGACGCATAATCACGCCCGGACATGACCAGTCCGGTCAGTTCCGTCCCAGCAATGCCGGCCATGGCGAAGTGGAAAAACTTGGCCCTCATGGCAATACGCGATCCATGCTGCGTCCGTCCGACATTCTGTGTCTTGAACACATTTGCCTCTATCGAAGCGCGATCCGCGTGCGACCCGCTGTATACGAATAACGCCGTCTTCGGCATTCCCGGACCGGAGGAGCTCCCTGTATCGAACTGCAGCTTCAAGTCGCCCATATCGGTTGCCACATCGACCAACAGGTTCGGCTGCCGCGCATCCAAGACACCGTAGTGATACTCGAGGCGCGCGCACTGCGAAGCACCTGCTGGCCTCGAACTCTGCCTGCGTATCTCATGCTTGCCTAAAACGAACCTCCCGAGACGTTTGAGGTAAGCGGCACCGATAGTGCTCGGCGCGCTATCCGTGGTACCGAGGTACGCGTTATTCACGTAAAGAGGTCCAACACGGACGTGCTTGGCCACCAGATCATGCGTAGTGTAGGTGTGTGTAAAATCAGTCACCGCGTACTCGACGCCCACCTTCTGCATACCTTCACACACTCTCTTGTTTACCTTGCAGTTGATGGTTATCTCACCATCACGGTATTTGTCAACGAAGTTGTCCGCTCAATCATGCAGCCAGACGGTCAGGTTCGGCTGCGGTAGGTGACTCTCGATCCGGGTTGAGCAGCACGGTTCCGACAGGTGTCCAGTTGCGCACGGCTCGACCGCGCCAGCGGTTCGGATGTTTGGCCTTGGCTTGCTCGTAGACGCTGGTGCGTGCGGTGAGGATAGTCTTGTCGAGGCCTTGATGGCGCTGCTGCGGGGTCACGAAGCGGATGCCGCTGTGGCGGTGCTCGGTGTTGTACCAGGTGACGAAGGTCTGCACCCATTGGCGCGCTTCATCCAGGCTTTGGAAGGGCTGCTTTGGCCATGCCGGGATGTATTTCAGGGTGCGGAACATGGCCTCGGAGTACGGGTTGTCGTCACTGACGGAGGGTCGACTGAAAGACGACACCACGCCCAGTTTCTGCAGGGTGGCCAGCATGGTGGCGCCTTTCATCGGACCGCCGTTGTCGGCGTGCAGTACCAGCTGATTCTTGGCGATGCGCTCGCGCCGGCAGGTCTTGTCGATGAGCACGGCGGCGTGGCTGGCCAGCTCTTCGCCGTGGATTTCCCAGCCGACGATTTTCCGGCTGTAGATATCCAGCACCATGTACAGCCGGTAGAACTGGCCACGTACAGCGGTAGGCAGGTAGGGGTGAGTAGGCCGGGGCATTGCAGCCCCAGCCTCTCGCAGAACCGGACGTGACACTCTCGCGTCATCCGGCTCCCATCATCCAGCCGCAGGATAGATTCCCTTCTCCCAATGCACGAAGGCACGGGGCGAGGCGACTGCCAACTTGCCAAGTGCACGAATGGCCCGCGTTTTATGACGGGCCAGCTTCTTGTACTTGCGCCTCAGCCACCGGGTCAAGTAGGCGTTCACGTGCTTCCACACGACGTCCATCGCAGAACCGCGGAACCGCCCGTAGTAGTTCATCCAGCCCCGAAGGATTGGATTGAACATGCGGGACAGATCGCCCACCTCACGGTCGCACATGAGCTGAAGGTGCCAGCTTCGGATGGTCTGCCGCATGGCGCGCAACGCGTCACGGCTGACCGCAGGCGAGAAGTTCACATAAATTCGGCCGTACTTGTCCACCGCCTTGCGCGGCTGGAAGGTGTAGCCGAGGAACGTGAACTTCACGACCGGGTAGTCCGCTGGACGGTTGACGTCGCGGCAGTAGACGATCCGTGTCTTGTCCGGATGCAGCTCCAACCCACAGGCCTTGAACCGCGCGGCGATCCGACGCAGGACATACTCTGCCTGCGCCTGGCTCTGGCAGTGGATGACCCCGTCATCGGCGTAGCGGCAAAACCGCACACTGCGCAGATGCTCGGCCACCCAGCGGTCAAACGCGTAATGCAAGAACAGGTTGGCCAGCAGTGGGCTCACGACACCCCCTTGCGGGGTACCCTGCGTCCGTTCCACCTGCCGTCCGTCCGCCATCACCATCGGTACCGTGAGCCAACGCTCGATGTACAGCAGTACCCATGGAATCCGGCAATGCTTACGCACCGCCCGCATCAGCAATGCATGGTCAATATTGTCGAACAATCCCTTGATGTCGAACTCGATCACCCAGTCGTAATCCCAGCACCGACGCCGTACACGGGCCACCGCATCGAGCGCCGAGCGCCCGGGTCGGTAGCCGTACGAGTCGGGATGGAACACGGGCTCAAGCACCGGTTCCAAGACCATCTTGACCACGGTCTGCGCCACCCGGTCGGCCACGGTGGGCACGCCGAGCATCCGCATACCGCCTGACTTCTTCGGAATCGCCACGCCCTTTACCGGCGGCGGGAAATAGCTGCCGGAGCAGAGCCGGTTCCAAAGCACGTACAGGTTGTTGCCGAGACGCTGTTCGAACCGTTCGATCGATTCCTGATCGACCCCGGATGAACCGCCATTGGCTTTCACACGCTTGTACGCTTCCCAGACCAACTGCTTGGGAATCGCAAACGGCTTGCTCACGCCCATGGGCTCCTCCTGCTCACGCAGTTGACCCATGAACGTGCGCGGATGACGCGGCCCCTTCGCTCCATCGCGATTACCGCGACTTCATCACTACTACGGACCGCTCCGCCCCTTGGTGACGCATCGGTACTATCGGCCTCGCCTTGCGGGCTTGTGCCTTTCCCTTGCCATCGCCACCGAAGGTTCCCGCAGTTCAACGCAAGAGCCTGAACCCGACTCACGCAGCCTCTACGCCGGACACCGCCTGGCCCATAAGCAGGCACCTGCCAGACTGATCCCGGAGCAACATCACTCCCCGGTTTCGATGTCATCTGATCACTTTCGACGCTTGAACGGCTGTTCACGGTTGTTCGTCTTTCGGGTTCATACCTGACGCCTCACGGACGCCTTTTCCGCAACGCTCACGACCGGGACTTTTGATCCAAGCCGCTTGCGGTGGTTTGCCACCTGCTCCTGCAAGCCGATGGCGAGGGACCTACCCTCATCTCTCACGCCGCTTGCTGCGGCACACTGATGTCCCACGACCACACCTGATTGGCTATCTCTGCCGCCAACGCCTTGGGCTTGGCGACGTTGCGCGGCGCCTTGGCGCGGCCCCGTCGGTGGCACTGATCGTACTCGGCAAGCACCCGGTAGAAGCTGGACTCCGAGCCCTGCCAGATACCCTCGTCGGCAAGGCGCGGAACGATCTGGCCCGGCGGCAAACTCTGGTATTGCGGCAGGTTGCAGGTCGTCACGATGGTTTGCTTCTCCTCGTCGGTCAACGCGTGTGGACAGGTGCGCGGTGCCCCCTTGCGCCGGTCTTGCAGGCTGTCGGCACGCCGCCATCGACGCAGCGTACGGCTGGTGAGGCCGAGCACCTCACACGCCTTGCATTGACGCGCTCCGGCGCCGAACGCCTCATCAATCAATACGATGGCCATCTGTTTCATCGACTCGGGAATCAAGCGTCCTCGTCGGTGCCCCAGATGGCCTGGGCTTTTTTTGACAACGTCAGCAACGCGGCCGCCTCCGCCAGCGCCTTGTTCTTGCGATGAAGCTCCTTTTCCAGCGCACGTGTCTTCTTGCGCTCTGCGGCCAACATCGCCGGGCTGACGACCGTGCCGGCGCCGCCCGGTTGCTCGAAGGCTGACTTCCACCTATCGAGCTGCTCTACGTACAAACCCCGCTCGCGGCAGTAGGTCGAACGCTCGGCCTCGTTCATCAGGGCCGTCTCGATCACGGCGGCCAATTTGGCTCTGTTGTCCCAACCGTCGGGCGGGGAAGTCTTGGCAGGCACGACGTATCCTTTTTCCTGGAAATGACGTTTCCAAGCGTACAGGCTCGGGTTGGAGATGCCGGTCTCCCGGTGGATGCTGGCGACGCTCTGGTTGTTCGGTGGCATCATCTTGCGGACCATCTGCTCTTTGAACTCGGCGCTGTAACGGGTCATGGTTGTGCTCCTCTCGCCCCCTCAGGGCAGGTATCAAAAGAGCGGACAACTATCGTGACAGAGGGGGATCACCCGTATCCACAAGGAAATCGACCTTCTTGCCATCGATGTAGAGCTCTAAGTAACCGTCAGTTACACCGAAAGAAGACCAATCCTGTTTCAAATGATAAGACGTCTTCGGGAAATACAGTTCTGTTGAAAAATATCCAAGTTCCCGACATGCACCGACCAGACTCCCGGCAGTGTTCGGGTACCCCGTTGCCTCATCAGTCAAGTCTCCGGCAATAATTCCTTCATGCAAGCGCACATAGTCGCATCCCTCCTTGTGCCTTAGATAAAATTGTTGATGGTTGCCGTTTTCGCGCTCCATACCAGCGAGTACCCATAAACACACCGCGTGAAGATAGGCGTCGACACCACGGTCCACGCGATTACTAATACACTTGTTCACCGAAGAGATGGCTTGGTTTTTACTCCCTTGCAGGCGGAACGTAGCCGCCCTTGCCAGGTCCGAAATCATTTCATTGTGATTTTTCTTGTATGCAGCGAGACCAGCAACATCCCAGGCTACGAACGTATGCATTACACCATAGAGATCGCCCATGATGGGTTTCACCTGCTCGTTCCTGACGCGCCCATTTGACTCTGTCCCCCCAGCGCCAAGGACGCAAATTGCGAGGGCAAAGAAGGTAAACGATCTGAATATGTATCTGACCATCATTATGGCGTCTGTATCAAGTTTATTTGCAGGTACGCTGCCAGATTCATCCTGGAGTGCGCTGAGTGAAGTTCTGACGTATATGATTTTGGGCAGGGGTAATTTATCTCTCCGCAAGCGAGGATCATCCAAGTTTCGATACCGGCGTCTACCTGTTGACCGTCGTGGATATGCAACTGGGTGATCGTACCGACACTGGGCGCGGCGATATTGAGCGCGCCGGTGCTAGGCGCCAGTTGTCCGGCGGCATTTCGCGGCGGGTGTCATGCCCGAAGAACAGAAACAGCAAGATGGCTGAAGCCAACGTCAACGCCAAGGCGGTGAGCAACCAGCGCGACAACGGTAAGGCCACGATGATCGAGTCCAACCATTCGCCGCGCTTGACCTCGATGACTTCCTGTCGAAACAATCCCTGTGACAATTTTTCAATTCCCTTTGCATCGATTAGGCATTGAAGTGCCCAACGAAACTCGTTCGCCGCACGTCATCCACTCATGATTTCAAACCCTGTCTCTCCGCGTCCATAGGAAATTTTCGCAACAATCCGGGATTGCAAAACCTTTCGCGCATTGCAAACTGGGAAGACAACTTCTTCATCACACCGAACCAGTGAATCGCCCCGTGTTTCGTAGACACCTTGCAGTCATAATCCACGGCAGCAGCAGGAGTGTCTATGAGCAGCAAGCGGTACACGGAAGAGTTCAAGATTGAGGCGGTCAAGCAAGTGACGGACCGCGGCCATTCGGTCGCCGATGTTGCCGGCCGGCTGGGGGTGTCGATCCACAGTCTCTACGGATGGCGCAAGCAGTGCGGCAAGTCGGGTCCCGTGCAGGGGACAGCGGCGGGCGAGGCGGAGGAGCTTCGCCGCCTCAAGTCGGAGCTTCGCAGGGTGACGGAGGAGCGCGACATTCTAAAAAAAGCCGCGGCGTACTTTGCCAAGCAGTCCGGGTGAGGTACGCCTTTATGCGCCACCATGAGCGGGAGTTCCGGGTGCGCAGCATGTGCCGGGTGCTGGGCGTGCACCCCAGCGGGTACTACGCATGGCGCCGTGCGCCGCTATCAACACGGGCTCGGGACGATCGACGCGTACTCGGACTGATCAAGCAGTCCTGGCTGGAGAGCGGCGGCGTCTATGGCTACCGCAAGATCACCCGGGACCTGCGTGATCTGGGTGAGCGCTGCGGCAAGCATCGGGTCGCCCGGCTGATGCGCGGGGAAGGTCTGCGGGCACAGGTCGGCTATCGCCGCCGCCCGGGCATGCGCGGGGGCAAGTCGGCCGTAGTGGCCGACAACCACCTGGCGCGGCAGTTCAACCCTGTCGCGGCCAATCGCGCTTGGGTCACCGACATCACCTATATCCGCACGCACGAAGGTTGGTTGTACCTGGCGGCGGTGATGGACTTGTACTCGCGCAAGATCGTGGGCTGGGCCATGGGATCGACGATGCACACCGACCTGGTGTTGCAGGCGTTGATGATGGCGGTATGGCGGCGCAAGCCACCGGCCGGCTTGCTCGTGCACTCCGATCAGGGAACCCAGTTTACCGGCCACGACTGCCAGGACTTCCTCAAGGCCCATGGCTTGGTCAGCAGCATGAGCCGGCGTGGCAACTGTCATGACAACGCCGTCGCCGAGAGCTTCTTCCAGCTGCTCAAGCGCGAACGCATCCGGCGCCGGATCTACACCACCCGCGATGAGGCCGAGATCCGATGTCTTCCACTACATCGAGATGTTCTACAACGTCCGCAGGCAGCACGGCCACAACGACGGGCTGCCTCCGGTAGAGTTCGAAAAGCGACAATCAGTTTGAGGCTTCGGGGTGTCTACAGAAGCCGGGGCGATTCAGGCGCGTCTGCTGAGCGACCTTGCACCCTACCGGGAGGAACTGGTCGGCGTGGCGGTGGAATCCACCTACAACTGGTACTGGCTGGTCGATGGCCTGATGGATCACGGCTATGCCGTGCATCTGGTCAACACCACGGCGATCCCCCAGTACGACGGCCTCAAGCACGGCGACGACGATAGCGACGCCTTGCATCTGGCCCAGCTCATGCGGCTCGGCTTGTTGCCGGAAGGCTATATCTACCCGCGCGAGCAGCGCGGCACGCGCGACTTGCTGCGTCGTCGCTTCAGCCTGGTACGGCAGGCGGTGCGATTGACGTTGTCGATCCAGTCCAGCTTCAGCCGCAGCACCGGCAGACAGCTGTCGGTCAACCAGCTACGACAGCTGTCGCCGTCGCAGCTGATCGACCTGTTTCCAGAGCTTTCTAAGCGCTACGGCGTGCTGATCCAGTTCAAGTTGTGGCTGACCTTGCATGAACAGATCACCGCGTTGGAGCGCTGGATCCGCAAGGATCTGGCGCGACCGGATCTGCTGGTACGGCTGCAGAGCGTGCCCGGCATCGGCTCCATTCTGGGCATGACGATCCTGCTCGAGAGCGGCACGATCGAGCGCTTCGCCTCGGTCGGCGACCACGCCTCGTACTGCCGCATGGTCGAAAGCGTGCGTCTGAGTAACGGCAAGCGCAAGGGACACGGCAACCGCAAGTGCGGCAACCGCTACCTGTGCTGGGCGTACATGGAGGCGGCCAACTATGCGGTGCGCTACGACCCGTCCATCCGACGCTGGTACGAGCGCAAGCGCGCACGCAAGCACCGCGTCGTCGCCATCAAGGCCGTGGCACACAAGCTGGCTCGCGCCTGTTATCACATGCTGCACGACGGCACGACGTTCGATCTCCAACGTGCCTTCGGCTGATCACGCTGACGGTCGCAGGCCGGAACCGGGGTTTGGCTCTGAGCCAGTCACTCTGAAAGGTCGCGACCGTCGGCACCCGTGTTGTACGCAAGACCGCACGCGGACCGAGCCATCAAGGGGTGGGCCTTGAGCCCGTGATTCTGTGCCACGCACGCCGTGCACCTGGACGGGATCCGCGATGACCGACGAGTGTTTGGCAAGCAACAAGGGCCGTCAGCGCGGACTTAACCAGAACGGTGACTGGCGCGATCTTGGCGCCGGCTGAAACACAACGGCTGGTGGTCAACGACAAGACGGGCATATCCTCTTCGGCAGCGCCGGGGAAGAGCAAGTGCGTGCCTATTGACTCAGGCGGCGAAATGATGACCCCTGTTTTCCGGACTTCCGTGACAAGCGGACATCAAAAAACATGTGCCTGCTCAGACGGGCGGCAAAACAGTCAATCCGATTTCAGCCCCGACAGATTTTCATCCTGTCGAGATCAACAAAAATCGGCTCTCCCCCGAACACCGGCATGCCGATGTCAAAATCTATCGGCGTCCCTGGAAAGCTCGCGGCAATCTCCATCTTTCCTTTGTACTTGCTTCCCAACACCCCAAACGTACCATCCACATAACCAGACGCCACCGTGGAATACCTTCCAAGAGCCACGACATTCAAAAGATGACGATCCTTTACTTCTATTCCATGATGCGGCCCCAGTTGAGCTGTGGGAATCACTCCGGCAATCGCGTTACCTGTATCGAGCAGGGCTACAACCGGAATATGGTTGAACGTCGAATGTAGCAACACAAGTCCCAAAACGCCACCAGAATTAATGTCTGAAGAAATCCCCAAATCTCCATTACAGCCAGGCGGCGGATGACTCCCAACAACAAGCGAGTTTTTGGTAATCTCGAAGGAATTGAGTTTACGAATCGCATCTAGCCCCAAGGTTCCATCTCCCAAATCAGCCGACTTCCCCGAGCTGTCGGGAACAATTTGAACTGATTTATTTGCGATTAGCACGTTCGCGAACTTAAGCGTGCGAGCAATTCCAGGGCGGACCACCATAACCTTCCCCGTCAGGGACTGTGTGTTTTCACGAAGACCTTCAACCGACTTCACGCCGGCCCTGCGCGCCGCGGAAGCCGTCAAAGTTGTTGTTTGGGATCCTGTATCGACCTGCAATATCAACGGAACACCATTGACCAATACAGGAACCGATGGGTATAAGTACTGCGCGACCTTCGACACCCGGGACTCTTTATCGACAAACACTGAACTTCGCAAATGGCCGACAAGCGGGACTGACGCTGCAGACGAGATGTGGACGGTACTTTCAGGCGGGATTTTCAGCGAACGTAATCGCCTCCTCCTTACATTCAAATAGCTGGACGAGTAATCTTCTTCTTTCCCGAAAACATGATTGCGGTACAATGGCTCAACAGCATCCGCCAGCTTGTCAATGGTCGACCAATCGCCGTATAACCCATCTTTATCCTTTGCATCCATATTCAAGATGCGGGCGCACGTGTAATGAATGACCATCCGAGCTCTAGACAACGCGAGGCACCTCGTGGCCAAATCCGTCGACGCGGCGAGATTGCCCTCAATACGCATTGCGGCGGCGATGAACAGGTCTCTTTTGCCATGCAAGCAAGATGTTTTTTCGCAAGCAGGTAGCAATGAAACGTCACCAGAAAGCATCGCGATCCTGATCTTGCCGCCTTCGTCTTGCGACAAATCATTTTGGTTTAATGTCGAGTATTTGCAATATGATATCGAGAACAGAGCGACCAATACCAGTGCTGACTTTGAAACTATCCTTTGCAAAACCCCAGGCCTCCCGAAATCGGAACCTACGCAACAAATGAACTTGAAAGGCTGGCCTTGTCACATCACACAAGACCAGCCGTGAAGAGCTCTAGGCAGCGTTACTGTTGAATCGAACTGGAGCCATGTGCTGGGCCAGATCCCGACGTTGGCACGGTGCACGAATAGTGCGTTTTCTGATCAGACCCGTTCTGCTTTATATCGAAATTGACTACGCCCTCAGGACCCACGCCGCTGCCGCTGACTTCGAAGCTACTTCCTCCACTAGTAAATGTGAAGTTCATGCCGGGTGGGCACGGGTCAGTGGGTCCTTTTGAATCATTTCCAAAAATTTGCTTTATTGTATTCCAAACATCGCCCCAGAAGCTACCGCCAGAAACGGACTCAAGTTCTGTCACTAGTAGTTCGCGCATCTCCGTTACCTCGTAATTTAAATGCTGGAAATATGTGGCTGTTCCAGCGCCAGCCTAAAACGGTTCAGGACATTTATATTGCCACACTTACTTTATACACTTGGCAATTTCGCCAAATTACCCCATAAGATATATACTCGGCAAACTTGTCAACTTACGCAACCCCGCCGCTTCTTCGGTACTCGTTTTTCGACACGGTTCCGCAACATGCTCAAGCGTTCTAATAAAAGTTCAGTGCTTCTCAGCACCGCATTACTTATCATTCGACCGTCACAGTTAGCCTCTCTTTGGCGGGAATACCGTGACTACAGCGATGCCATCATGCGACGGACGGTAGTCGTATTCGGCATTCGTGTCAGTACTTATCGTTGACGTCATTTTATCATTTCTACCTTTCCGCTGGTAACAGCTGAGTCAGCCGTCATTTTCACAGATTTCGGACTAAGCTCTTTCAGCTCACCATCTAATATATTCAGGACGTACTGCGCGCTATCGATCGTTTCCGGCCGATGCGCGATTACTACTCGTGTCACTTTCATGCGGCTGATTGCGTCATTGATTTGGCGCTCACGTTCGATATCGAGGTGGCTGGTGGCCTCATCAAGCACAAGTAAAGCTGGCTTCCGATATAGCGCACGCGCAAGAATTACGCGCTGTTGCTGGCCACCGGAGAGGGTTGATCCCATGTCCCCGACGAGCGATTCGTAGCCCATTGGCATCCGAATAATGTCTTCGTGGACGCCGGCTAGTACAGCAGCCTCCTGGACACGCGCTTGGTCTGCATCGAGCTCGAAGAAGCAGATATTGTCGGCAATGGACCCAGCGAACATTTGATCGTCCTGCATTACTGTGCCGATGTGGCTGCGGTAGCGGCCAAGACCGAGTTTGCGGATGTCGACGCCACCATAACGAACGCTTCCTTCCTGCGGCATCAATAAGCCCAACATGACTTTCACTAGTGTTGTTTTGCCGCAGCCAGACGGCCCAACGAGAGCTAGGGAGGCGCCGGGTTCAACTCGAAGCGAAAAATTACGAAGAATCCACGGTTCACTCTCGGCGTAGCGGAAGCTGACGTTGCATACCTCGACGAAAGGTTGCAGTGTTTCTTCAATCCATGTGGTTTCAACGGCAGCCTCCGGGCCAGCCAGCGCGATATCGGACACTCGCTCGACATGCAAGCGGAGCATCCTCAGTTGCATCGCATAGTCCACGAGGCTTCCCGCCCGGGAAGTGAATTGCGCCGCGTAGGCCGTATACGCGATGAGCATGCCCGCAGTAAATCGACCGCTCAGCACCAAGGTGGCTGCGATCCAGACTAATACCACGTTGCCAACGCCAAATAACGTTTGATTGAGAGATTTGAACAAAATACCCAACTTTTGGGTCGCGATTCCACGGTTCGTTGTCTCCACCATGGTATTGGCATAGCGGGCTGCGCGCTGGGACTGCTTGTTTCCGAGTTTAATCGACAATGCACCCCGAATCGCTTCCAACATTTCAGTCTGTTGCCGTGCCGAATAGACAATTTGCTCTTCTGAAAGACGATAGAACGGCCTGAAAAATGCCAAGCGTAGGGCCAGATATGTCACAAACAATCCGAGTACAAGGAAGGTCAATGGTACTGAATATAAGAACAGCACGACCAAGGTCACCGTTGACATCAATCCATCAAGAATCGAACCGATGAACTGCGTCGTGACCGTGGATTGGATGGCGCCCAGTGAACCGAAACGCGAGACTATGTCGCCGACGTGACGCTTCTCGTACCAGTCCAACGGCAGCCGCAACATATGACTGAACAGATTATTGGTCCACTGCAAATTCAGCACGGTTCCGAACCAGGTTACCGTCCAACTTCGGATAGATGAAATAAGTACTTGGAGCACTGACAAAACTATAAATCCAATGCCGAGCAGAGTCAGCAGGTTCTTGTCGGATGAGACCAATACTTGATCTAATATCCATTGCAGATAGAACGGTCCGGCCAAAGCAAATACTTCCAATCCCAAAGCCAGTGCGAAAATCTGAGTCAACGCGCCCGGCAAACCCTTGACCTTGCCTGCCAGTGCGCGCAGCGAGATTGATTGGCGCGTTTTGATGGGTCGGAAATCGGCTCTGGGTGTACACTCTAGCGCGACTCCAGTGAAATATTTTGAGAGTTCCGCGTTGGTGAGTTTTCGCGCACCGCGTGCCGGGTCGTGGATGGTTGCACTGCGTGTACCAGCATGTTTGAGCACCACGAAGTGGTTCAAGCCCCAGTGCAAGATGCAGGGCGCTTTTAGCTGCGTCAGCTCGTCCAATTCCAATCGCAATGCGCGAGTATCGAAGCCAAGTTGAACCGCCAGTTCCGTCACCTGCGCTAAGTTCGTGCCTTTCAGCGAGCCCGAATGCCTGCGGCGCAGCGACGGAAGATCAACATCATGACCATGGTAGCCCGCGATCATCCCAAGGCATGCGAGTCCGCATTCAGCTGCTTCGGTTTGCAGCACCATGGGCAACCGGCGCCGCCAGCCCCATTGCACGCCGTCGAACGGACTTCTGCCGTCGTTGGCTGGCTTTCCCTTCAACTGCGCGGCTCCGCGTGGACCGAGAGCTGCTGGCGCAACCCGTACAGCGGCTCAAATACCCACTCCCACAGACTCCTGCGATCAAGCAAGATGTCTGCGCTCAGCGCCATGCCAGGCTTCAGCGCTTTTGCTTCGCCGTACGCGTCAATCGTCTGGTGGTCGAGTGCGACCAATACACGGTACAGTGGGACCGTCGCGCTATGCCCCAACAGTAATGTGGCTTCTGTAGCAGTAAGCGCGCTGCGCGAAACTTGTACGACCTTACCGTATTGTTGACCAAATTTTTGATACGAATACGCCTCATAACGAAGCACCACACGATTGCCGGGATCAATGAATCCGACCGCGCTGCTGGGTACCAACAGTTGCGCTTCAAGTTTGGAACCTTGCGGAAGGATCGAGAGTAGCTGTTGACCCGCGGTCACGCTCTGACCCTGCTTTACCAGCAATGCCGTGACGGTGCCTGCCTGTGGCGCTCGCAGCAATGTTCCGCGCGCGGCCGCGTTCTCCGCAATCTGAGCATCCAACTGAGCGATTTGTCCGCGCAATTGGCTGGCCCGGGATGCCGTGGTGAGCGGCAATTGTTTCAGTTGTGCCCTCAAACCACTTAACTGCTGCTGGACAGTGAGCCGCTTGTTTACAATAGTGGCGACCTGACTTTCTTCAGATAGAGCGGTCGCCTGATACTGGTCGAACTGAACCATGGAGATCTGGCCGCGCGCTTTCAGAGGCAGGATTTTTTGCAACAAATTCGCAGCGGTATCGGCCTGTTGGCGCTGCAGCGCCAATTGACCTTTGATTTGACTGAGCTGCGCGCGAAACATACGAACACGATTCCGCAAGTCTTTGGTCTGGGCATCGGCTTGAGGTTGCACGCTCGCGAGGGCTATGCGGGCCTGCGCTGCCTGCGCTCGTAGTTTTGCGTTAACCAATTCATGGGTTTCGCCCATGCTGGTATTGAGCTCACTGGAGACTTCGACCAGCGGCTGCTTGGACGCGACAGATTGGCCTTCGTGTACCAAATTTTGTGTCACGGTGCCGGTCGTTTGTGCCGATAGCGTGAGCAATCCTTCGCTCGGCAACAGCTGGCCGGTGACTTGTTCGCGGCGGGTGTATTTGCCGAAAATTAACAGCAGTACAATGGCAGTAGCCATCGCCACTGCCAGCAAAGACCACCAAGTGAATGACAGCGGGGTCGCAAGATTAATTGCGCCCAGCCACTCGCCGCGCTTCGCATCGATGACTTCTTGTCGAAACAATCCCTGTGACAAAACCCGACTTCCCCATAATTTGATTCAGAGCGAAAATGCCTGCTGGTCAGCGCTTTCTGCAGCTCCCTTTCTATATTTCAGACCTCGACGCAGTACGGCAATAGGAGATTTTCCTAGCTCGCGTTGATCGCAAAAACGTGCGCACGCTCACCAATCACACGGCGGTTCGGCAAGATGGCGTGGAATCAAGTAGTTCCGGCCGAAGTAGTAGAAATGCTTCTGTTTGCTCGTCAGAGGGATCTCGCACTCTTTCGTGAGAACTTTCGTTTCCTACCCGTCTGGAAATGCCCACTTTGCGCACCGAACGGTCGCATTCTCGGCGGCGGGGTTGCTTTCACGCCAATGGCAGCCCCCTGGGTACGGAGGCAGCATAGGCATGCCCTGAGTCGCTGGGTGTCTCAGACCTTGGGCCTCCATGGCATCGACGCCAGTCATCTCTGGGCAGCCCCCCCGTCATGACCTCCCGCTGACCGCCTCTGCGCTCCATCATTGGCCCCCAGCCGCACATTCAGTAAGCTTCTGCGGCTAAGCCGCCTGTCGTGCAGGCTTCGTCAGGAATTTTTTTGAGCACCAGCGCAGCCAATCACAACAGCCGGTTTCCCCTGCTCAGCGCGATCGTGCTCGCGCTGGTCGCGGCGGCACTGAATATTGCGCTGTGGTGGGGTGGCAACTATCCGCACGGGCCGGATGACTGGCACGGGAAGATCGGGGGGTTGGCGTTCTCCTCGTTCCAGCGCTACCAGGATCCGACCAAACAGGATTTCCCCAGTGACGATCAGGTCGACCGGGATCTCAAGCTGGTCGCGAAATATACCGACCGCATCAGCACCTACTCGATGCAGGTCAATCCGCAGACCTACCGGCTGGCCCACAAGGAAGGCCTGAAAGTGATGGCGGGGGCGGAAATTGACCGGCGCCTGGCCAACAATGAGCGGGAAATCGAGGTGCTCATTGCGATGGCACGTCGTTTTCCGCAGACGATCGACCGGGTGATCGTGGGCAATGAGGTGTTGTTCCGCAACGATCTCACGCCCGAACAGATGATTGCGTACCTCGACCGGGTGCGTGCCGCCGTGCATCAGCCGGTGTCGATAGCGGAGCCGGATTACATCTGGCTCAAATACCCTGAGCTGGCCGACCACGTCGACTTCATCACTATCCATCTGTTTCCGTTCTGGAACGGCGTGGTGCGCAAGGATGCGGTCGGCCAGGCACTTGGCGCGTATCACAACGTGCAACAACGCTTCCCCGGCAAGCATGTCGTGGTCGGCGAAATCGGCTGGCCGTCGAATGGCGACCGCCGGGAATATGCTGATCCCTCGGTGTCCAACGAGGCGATCTTCGACCGTGACTGGCTCAACGCGGCCAAGGCACAGAACATCGACTACTACCTGTTCGAGGCGTTCGATCAGCCCTGGAAGGAAGCCACGGGTGAAGGTCGCACCGGCGCGTACTGGGGCATCTTCAATGCCGACCGGCAGCTGAAGTTTCCGTTCACCGGGCCGGTGACCGAGGACACCGCCTGGCCGTGGAAAGCGCTGGCCGCCAGCCTGCTGGCGCTGTTGCCGATGATCCTGTTCGCACGCCGCTTCAGCCGCTTCAAGCTGGTCGGGCGGTTCTTCTTCTGCGCGCTGATCCAGCTCGCCTGCGGCCTGATCGTGTGGGCGGCGACGCTACCGTTCAATTTCTACCTGAGCTGGGTCGACTGGACCATGCTCACGCTGCTGTTCCCCGCGCAGATCGCGATCCTGGCGATCCTGCTGATCAACGGCTTCGAGTTCACCGAGGTGCTGTGGCGCCCGAAGTGGATGCGCCATGCCGGGATGCTGCGCCCGGATCACCCGGACCGGCAGCCGTTCGTGTCGATCCACCTGGCCTGCTACAACGAGCCGCCCGAGATGGTCATAGTCACGCTCGACTCGCTGGCCGCGCTCGACTACGAAAATTACGAAGTGCTGGTGATCGACAACAACACCAAGGACCCGGCGGTGTGGCAGCCGGTGCAGGAATACTGCGAGCAGCTGGGCAAGCGTTTCCGCTTCTTCCACCTTGAACCGTGGCCTGGCTACAAGGCCGGCGCGCTGAATTTCGGCCTGAAGGAAACCGCGCCCGAGGCCGACGTGGTGGCGGTGATCGACGCCGACTACGTGGTCCGCCACGATTGGCTGTCCACCCTCACCGGGCATTTCCACGACCCCAAGGTGGCGGTGGTGCAATGCCCGCAGGCGCATCGCGAGTTTGAACACAACACCTTCCGCCGCATGACCGCCTGGGAATACGACGGCTTCTTCCGCATCGGCATGCATCACCGCAACGAACGCAACGCAATCATCCAGCACGGCACCATGACTATGGTCCGGCGCAGCGCGCTGGAGGGCACCGGCGGCTGGTCGGAGTGGACGATCTGCGAGGATGCCGAGCTGGGCCTGCGCCTGATGCATGCCGGTTACGACCTGGTCTATGTCGACGAGCTGATGGGCAAGGGCCTGACCCCGGCCGACTTCAAGGCGTACAAGAGCCAGCGTTACCGCTGGGCTTTCGGCGCGATGCAGATCCTCAAGGGTCGCTGGAGCTGGATGACGAAGAAGGGCCCGCTAAGCGCCGGCCAGCGTTTCCACTTCCTCACCGGCTGGTTCAGCTGGTTCGCCGACGCGCTGCACCTGATCTTCACCTTGATGGCGCTGTTCTGGACCGCGGGCATGGTGGCGTTCCCGCAGTACTTCAGTCTGCCGATGCAGTTGTTCCTGATCCCGGTGATCGGCTTCTTCTTCGCCAAGGCGATCTTCGGCATCGTGCTGTACCGCGCCCGCGTGCCGTGCGGCTGGCGCGACACGCTGATGGCGTCGTTGGCCAGCATGGGCCTGTCGCACGCAATCGCACGCGGCATCCTGCACGGTCTGACCCGAGAGAAGACCTCGTTCGTGGTCACGGCGAAGAGCCGGCGCCTGGGCGGCAGCAACTTCGCCGCGTTCGCCCCGGTGCGCGAGGAGCTGCTGATGGCGATCGCGCTGGCGCTGTGCATTACGGGCATGGCCGGGGCCTTCGGCACGCGCTACATCGAGGGCACGCTGTGGATGATCATCCTGGCGGCCCAGTCGATCCCTTACCTGTCCGCCGTGGCCGGCGCCTGGATCGCGCACCGCGCGGGCGACAAGGC
Source organism: Rhodanobacter sp. G2-10 (assembly GCF_055809185.1). Lineage (NCBI taxonomy): Bacteria > Pseudomonadati > Pseudomonadota > Gammaproteobacteria > Lysobacterales > Rhodanobacteraceae > Rhodanobacter > Rhodanobacter sp. G2-10. The sequence goes on from NZ_CM147900.1 coordinate 2,901,206, forward strand.
GGGCTGAAATCACGGGCGGGAGCGGCTTCGGCCGCACCCGCGAATCAGCCCTGCGCGCCAGCACCAACGTCGCGGGATCGAGAAAGCTTCATTCGCCGTCAACCCTCGGTTAGGTAAGCTGGCACTCCGCTTCACACCAGCCAAGGACGACCCGCCTCCGCATGTGCCGCCCGCCCCGACACTTGAGTCTGTTGCTGCCGCTGCTGCTGGCCCTGGCATGGCCGGCGCACGCGGGCATGACGCTGCAGGTGGACGGGATCGACGATCCGCTGAAGGCCGCCGTGATCGACCGTGTGGAGCTCTCGCAGTACGCCAGGCGCGATGTCACGGCAGCCCAGGCCACGCGCCTGTACCAACGCGCGCCGGACCAGGCCAGATTGGCCCTGCGACCCTACGGTTATTACGACGCCAGCGTAAGCGGCGACCTCAAGCAGGTGGGCGACGATTGGCAGGTCACCTTGCATGTGAAGCCAGGCGAACCGGTGAAAGTCACCGCGGTCGAGCTGCAGCTGGACAAGACCGCCAGCGACATCCCGCCGATCCGCCGTGCGCGGCGCGCCATCGAGCGACTCAAGGGCAGGACGCAGAACGATGCAGCCTACGACGAAGCACGCGATGCCCTGAGTGCGCAGCTCACCGCCAACGGCTTTCTCGACGCCCGCCTGGTGACGCATCGGGTCGAGGTCAATCGCGGCACCCATAGCGCCGTGATCAAGCTGGCCTGGGACACCGGCCCGCGCTATCGCTATGGCAAGGTGGATTTCGAGGGGTCCCAGTTCAATCCCGGCTTCCTCGACCGCTATGTACCGTTCAAGTCCGGCGACTACTTCTCCCAGGATCAGCTGCTGGCCTTGCAGCAGGCACTGAATGGTGCCGACTACTTCGCCGTGGTCAACGTGTTGCCGGACGTCGATGAGGCGAAAGACGGCGTGGTCGACGTCACCGTGCAACTGGCGCCCGCCAAGCGCACGATCTACACCGGCGGGCCATTCATCGGCACCGACACGGGTTTCGGCGTGCGCGGCGGCGTCGAGCGCCGCTGGACGAACCGGCGCGGGCACAAGTGGAAGAACGAGCTGGTGGTGGCGCAGCGCCTGAAGACGCTGTCGACGCTGTACGTCATCCCGATGCCGGGGCCGCATCAGCGCAGCTACAACTTCGGCGCCAACTTCCGCGACTCTGACACCACCACATCGCAATCGCGCACGCTGGAGCTGGTCGGCAACGAGACTCGCCAATGGCGTGGCTGGACCCGTTCGATCGGCCTGCACGCCTTGTCCGGTACCTTTACCGTGGGCAAGCGTGGCAACGAGCCAAACGACACGCCCGGCATCGAACGCGGGCGCAGCACCGAGGTTTTCGCCGAGGCATCGCTGAGCCGCAAGCAGGCCGACAATCTCAGCTTCGTCCATCGTGGCTGGTCGCTCAACCTGGCCGCGCGCAGCACCGCTGGCACCTTGTTGTCGGATGCCAACTTCAGCCAGGTCACCGCGGATGCGAAGTGGATCCGGGCCTTTGGCGCGAAGCAGCGCAATCGTCTGATCCTGCGCGGCAGTTTCGGCGCGACCTGGACCGACAATTTCTCCGCACTGCCGCCACAACTGCGCTTCTTCGCCGGCGGCGATCGTTCGGTGCGTGGCTATGGCTACCAGTCGATCGGCCCGCGCAACAGCTACGACCGGGTGATCGGCGGGCAGAACCTGTTGGTGTTCAGCACCGAGGTGGAGCACTACTTCACCCGCAACTGGGGCATGGCGGCCTTCGTGGACACCGGCAACGCCTTCACCGGCAAGGACTACCGGCCGAAGATCGGCGCAGGTTTCGGTGTGCGCTGGCGCTCCCCGGTGGGTCTGATCCGCGTCGACTTCGGCACACCGATTCACGACTCGCGCAAACACGGCATCGAGTTGCACCTCGTGATCGGGCCGGATTTGTAGGTTCGGGATTCGGGAAAGGCGGCATGGGCATGAGGCAAACATCAACAGGAGCAGGCTGAATACATGAAGTGGGTCAAGCGCATTGCCATCGCACTCGCTGCGCTGCTGCTGATCGCGGCGGCGGCGCTGTGGTGGCTGCTGGGCAGCCAGGCCGGCATGCGCTTTGCGCTGGCCCGCGCGCAAGCTGCCACGAATGGTGCGCTGCACGTGCAACAGGCGAAGGGACGCCTGATCGGTCCGCTGGACCTCACCGGCGTGCGCTACGACGATGGCAAGGGCATGGTGGCCAAGGTGGCCACGCTGCGCCTGAACCTGCGTTTCTGGCCGTTGCTGGCCCGGCGTGTGCATGTGCTGGCCCTGCGCGCCGATGGCGTCGAGGTCGCCCTGCCCAAGCCGACCGAACAGGACACGAAGGACAACGGCAGCTTCTCGTTGCAGCCGCCAATCGCGCTGATCCTCGATCGCGTGCAGGTCGGCAAGGTGAACGTGACGCAGGCGGGCCAGCCGCTGTTTGCCTCCAGCCAGCTCGACCTCGCGGGCAGCTGGACCTCACGCGGCATCAAGATTCGCAAACTGGTGCTGAAGGCCCCCGATGGCCACGCCGATCTGAACGGCAAACTGGCCATCGGCAAGAATTATCGCGGACAGGCCACTGCGGCGTTCGCGTGGAAAATCGACGGTACGCAGTACGCCGGCAGTCTCGATGCGAACAGCAACGGCAAGCAGGCGCAGCTTGATCTCAAGCTCACCGCGCCGACGGCGATGCAACTGCAACTGAACCTCACCCAGCGCGGCGACTATGCATGGACAGGCACGCTCGACGCGCCGCGTTTCGATCCCGCGCCGCTGCTCGGGCCCGGCTCGCTGAAGACAGTCGCCATCGCCGTGCAAGGACACGGTGACCGCTACGGCGGCACGCTCGAAGGCCGGCTCGATCTCAACGACTACCAGTTGCTGCTGCAACCGCTGCGCGCGCAGTTCGGTCACGACTACCAGACCCTGACCCTGCAGCAGCTCAAGCTTGGCTCGCCGCAGATCAAGGGCACGCTTGAAGCGAATGGCACCGTGCAACTTGCCGCCACCCCGGTCAGCGCGGCGCTGAACATCCACTGGAACGATCTGCAGCTGCCGGCAGACCTGACCGGCCAGGCACTGGCCAGTGAGGGGCAAGTCAAGGCAAGCGGCAGCGCTGCCAGATACCACGCCGAAGGCAAGCTCGGGATCGGTCCGCCCGGAAAACTGGCGCAACTGGCGTTGAACCTCGACGGCACCACGCAGCAGGTCATCCTGCATGCACTGAGCATGACGCAGGCCCGAGGCAAGCTGCAGGCCCATGGCACACTGACCCTGCAACCCGCGCGTGCCTGGCAGGGCGAGGCCAGCGCAGACAAATTCGACCCCGGTCAGTTGTTTGCCGGCTGGAACGGCGCGCTGGATTTCGACATCGCCAGCCAGGGCAGCGTAGCCAAAGGCGGTCCCGATGCCACGCTGGAGATTCACGAGCTCGGCGGCAAACTGCGTGATCGCGCGGTCAGCGGCAGTGGCAAACTGCACCTGTCACCAAACAAGGTCCTCGACGGTCAGCTGGATATCGCCTCCGGCGGCAGCACGGTGAGGCTGATCGCCCGACCCGGGGCCAGCAATGACGCTGAACTTCAGCTCGCCCTCGCCTCGCTCGGCGACTGGCTGCCGAACGCCGGCGGCCGTCTGGACGGCCATTTCCGGATCCGCGGCGTGGCGCCGAGACTCAGCGTCAATGGCCAGCTGCACGGCCAGGCCCTGAGCTGGCAGCAGCAGAAGGCTGACACCTTGCGACTGATCGTCGGCATTCCCGACATCAGTCATCCGTCCGGCAAACTGGATCTGCAAACTGGCAATGTCTACTTGCAGGGCTTGCTGTTTCAACACATCAATCTGCTTGCCGAGGGCAGCCGGGGCGACCATCGCGTGAGCGTGGACGCGCGCGGCAGTCAGATCTCGGGCGAACTGGATTTGCACGGTGCCCTGAAGGGTTCGCATTGGACCGGCACGCTCTCCACGCTCAATCTCGAACCCCAGGGCATGCCGGGCTGGCGCCTGCAAAAACCAACCCAACTCGCTTACCGGGACGGCGCGATGAGCCTGTCCGAACTGTGCCTAAGCGCCGGCGACCCGCTGCTTTGCGTCAGCGCCCGACAGGACAAGCCCGGCAACCTCGACGCCAGCTATCGGCTGCAGGCCCTGCCGCTGGCCCTGCTGCTTAACGCAGCCGGCGAGGCCGACCTGCCACTGCGCGCCGACGGCAATATCGAAGGCGAGGGCAAGATTCGTCGCAGCGCAGCCGGCGCGCTGAGTGGCCATGCGTCCATTACTTCCGCGCGAGGGACGATCACCTACACCGACGACGCGCACGCGCCGCTGCTGCGCTACGACCAGTTGCGACTGAATGCGGACCTTGCGCCCGGCCGCCAGGAAATAGAATTGCATGCCGGGCTCGACGATGGCGGAAGCATCGACGGTCAGGCCAGCATCACCGGCGCACAACAGACGCTGGATGGGCAGCTCGAGCTTCACTTGAAGAGTCTCGCCTTCGTCGAGTTGTTCAGCCACGAGGTTGCCAATGTCAGCGGTGGCATCGACGGCAGTTTCCAGTTTGGTGGCAGCCTGGATCAACCGGCCGTCACCGGCCAGGCCGAGGTTCGCGACTTTGCCGCCGAAATACCCGCCGCCGGCCTCAAGTTGCGCGAGGGCCAGCTCGCGCTCAGCACCGCCGACGCACGCCAGTTCCAGATCCGCGGCAGCGTGCAGTCAGGCAAGGGCAAGCTGGCGGTAACCGGGGTCGCCGGCCTGGGCAGCGGCGCGCAGACGCAGTTGACCATTACCGGCAGCCAGTTCACCGCCGCCGACATTCCTGCCGCCAGCGTGGTGATCTCGCCCGACCTGACCGTGAGACAGGATGCGTCCGGCATCGATATCGGTGGTTCGGTCAGCCTCGATCGCGCACGGATCAATGTCGACAAACTGCCCGGCGCGGGCGCCACCGACGCCTCACCGGACGTGGTGGTGGTGGATGAGAAACAGCAGGAGGCGGCCAGAAAATTGCCGCTGGTCGCACGCGTGAAAGTCGATCTGGGTGAGAACACCCACGTCACCGGGATGGGTCTGGATGGTCGGGTCAGCGGCGTGCTGACGGTCAGCGAGAAGCCGGGCAGGGCCACCACCGGACAAGGGCAGATCGCGGTGAACGGTACCTACCGCGCCTACGGCCAGGATCTCAAGATCCAGCGCGGGCAGTTGCTGTTCGCCAGCACACCGATCGACAACCCCGGCCTCAACATCCGCGCCATACGCAAGCTCAACCCCAATGCCACCATCGACGAGGGGCAGGAAGTGGGCCTGTACGTCTCCGGCACGGCGCAGCGCCCGATCCTCACGGTGTTTTCCAATCCGGTGATGGAACAGTCCGACGCGTTGTCCTACCTGATCACCGGCAAACCCCTGTCAGAGGTAAAGGGCGGCGAAGGCAGCATGGTCAGCGCCGCCGCCCAGGCACTGGGCTCGGCCGCGGGCGATTTGCTGGCCAAGCGGATCGGCTCCAAGATCGGTGTCGACGATATTGGCGTTTCCAGCAACGAAGCACTGGGCGGCAACTCCGCCTTTACCGTCGGCAAATACCTTTCGCCACGGCTGTACCTCAGCTACGGCGTGGGCCTGTTCGAGCCCGGCGAGGTCATCACCTTGCGTTACCGCTTGAGCAAGCGCTGGAACCTGGAAGCCCAGCAAGCGACCGAATTCAGTCGCGCCAGCTTGAACTATCGGCTGGAGAAATAGCGGTCGCACTCGCTACCTGGGCGCCAGCCTTCTAGAATGTCCAGTTCGCAGCAGCTCTTGCCACCTTGCCCCGGGAAGCCATGCGCCTCTACCTGCAAACCGTGCCCGGCAGTGCCGATGCACCACGTTATGTCCAGATCACGCTGGAGCAGGATCTGCTCGGCGGCTGGACGCTGTATCGCGAATCGGGCACGCAGGGCGGCCGCGCCACGATGAAGCGCGAACAATTCCTGGAGCGCGAAGCCGCGATCGCCGCCTTCGAGAAGACCCGCGACGCCCAGCTCAAGCGTGGTTTCCGCGTGATGTTCGCCCAGGGCCAGGACGGTCCGTACGGCCGCTGACACCTCCCCGACCAGTTGACAGACATGCCCGACACCTTGAAGAACGACCGTTTTCTGCGCGCCCTGCGCCGCGAGCCGACCGATACCACGCCCATCTGGGTGATGCGCCAGGCCGGTCGCTATCTGCCCGAGTACCGCGCCACCCGCGAACGCGCCGGCAACTTCATGGGCTTGGCGCAAAACCCCGAATACGCCTGCGAGGTGACCCTGCAGCCGCTGGAGCGCTTCGAGCTCGATGCCGCGATCTTGTTCTCGGACATTCTCACCATCCCCGACGCGATGGGGCTGGGACTGTCCTTCGCGCAGGGCGAGGGCCCGCAATTCGCCCGTCCCGTGCGCAGCGCCGCCGACATCGTGAAACTCGCCGTGCCGGACATGGACGGCGAACTGCGCTACGTCATGGATGCCGTGCGACTGATCCGCCAGGAATTGCACGGCCGCGTGCCGCTGATCGGCTTCTCCGGCAGCCCGTGGACGCTGGCGTGCTACATGGTCGAAGGCCACGGTTCGCGTGATTTCGCCACGCTCAAGGCGATGTGCTGGGATCAGCCCAGGCTCGCCCACCAGCTGCTGGACACGCTGGCGCAGGCGGTGGCTGCTTACCTGATCGCCCAGGCCGCCGCTGGCGCGCAGGCCCTGATGATCTTCGATACCTGGGGAGGATTGCTCGGCCCGGCGCCGTTCCGCGAATTCTCGTTGCGCAGCATGGCGCAGATCGTGGCCGCGCTGAACGCCGACCCGGCATCGCGTGACCTGCCGGTAATCCTGTTTTCCAAGGGCGCTGGCGCACACCTGGCGGCACTGGCCGACACTGGCTGCGCCGGCCTCGGCGTGGACTGGACCATCAACCTGGCCGATGCCCGCGTCGCCGTGGCCGATCGCGTTGCGTTGCAGGGGAACCTGGACCCCTCGATCCTGCGCGCGGGCGCCGACGTGATCCGCCGGGAGGCCCGCGCGGTGATGGACAGCTACGGCAATCATCCCGGCCATGTCTTCAACCTGGGGCACGGCATCACGCCAGAGGTGGATCCCGAACACGTCAAGCTGCTGGTCGACGAAGTGCATGCCTACGGACGAATCCTGCGCGGCTGACGGAAACCTGCCCACCAGCACCCTGCCGCCGTCCACTCAGGCATGCGTTTCGGGTGATGCATCTGCAATCGACTTGTTCCCAGACATTGATCCACGCCATCCCATGTGGGACTGTTGGACACTAAAGGGAAGTGGGTCCCAGCCGATAATCATGATTGCGTACACCTTGAATGCCTCCGGATGGCGCCTTCGCAGCGGACGTCACGGGGGGCGACCGCGGCTGTGTCCAGCCACGCGCGACACGAGTTGACCTGGAGCCGGCGCGTAGTTCCAACTTCAAGTCAAATGATCGACAACCCAGGCTGCGATGCATGAAAGCCATAGAACAACTGCAACTCAGCGGTGGCCTGCCCAGCCCGAAGGGAGTGGCGCTGGCGATCATGCAGATCAGCCGTCGCGACGATGCAACGCTGGAGGAAATCAGCCGCCTGGTCCAGACGGACCCCGTCACCTCCGGCCGCCTGCTGCACATGGCCAATGCCGCAAATCTCGCGGCGCGCCCGATTGCCAGCGTGCCCGATGCCATCATCCGTCTTGGCCTGGCCGCCGTGCGCCAGCTCGCCATGGGGTTTTCGCTGGTCGACCAGTATCGCGCCGGCGCATGCAAGGCATTCGACTATTCGCGATTCTGGTCCCATTCCCTGCTGATGGCCGTGGCCATGCAGGAGCTTGGCAAGCGCGTTCGCACGGCGCCCCCGGATGAACTGTTCGCCTGCGGGCTGCTGGCACGCATCGGCTACCTGGCGTTGGCCACGCTCTATCCCGAGGAGTACGCCCGTTTCCTGGAGGAACCCGGTGATCACACCGTGGAGCGGGAGCGCGAACGCCTGCATATGGACCACAACGAGCTGACCTCGGCGATCCTGCACGATTGCGGCATTCCCAACGATCTGGCCGAGCCGGTGTTCTTCCATGAAACGCCCGAATCATCGGGGTTTGCCGAGGGCTCCAGGCCGCACCAGCTTGCCCACCTGTTCCATCAGGCAAAGCGTCTGGCCGACTTGAGCCTGGCCCCACCGGATGAACGCCACCAGCACATTGCCGAGTTGATGCTGCTGGGTGGAAAGGTTGGTCTGGATGCCGACGAGCTGTGCACCTTGATCGATCAGATCCACGCGCGCTGGCACGACTGGAGCAAGCTGCTGAACGTTCCGGACAGCGCTTTACCCCCGTTTGCCGAAAGCATGCCGCCGCAGGGCGAGATTCCATCCAACTCGGTGACTGCAGACGCGACGAAGGTGCTGTGGATCGCCAACGCACCACCCGTCAGGTCGATGCTGGAGGAAACCCTGGGCGCCATACCCGAGCAAAGCCTGCACTCGGCGAAGGATGGCGAGGAAGGTCTTGCGCTGGCATTGCAACTGATGCCGCAAATCGTGATCGTGGACGCACGCATGCCGGGCATGGATGGCTGGGCATTTTGCCGTGCCCTTCGCCAGACTTCGTGGGGGCAATCGATCTACCTGATCATGCTGGCCAGCATGAACAGCGCGGCCGAGATCAATCAGGCCACCGAGTGCCGCATCAACGATTGCGTCAGTCCGTCCAACGCGCCCCAATTGCTGCCACTGCGGATGATCGCGGCAAAGCAATACGTGAAATTGCTGAGCCATTGGGAACAGGATCGCGCCCAACTCAAGCGGTTTTCGGCGGCGCTGGCGATCAGCAATCGCAAACTGCAGCGCTATGCGCTCGTCGATCAGCTCACCGGGCTGCAAAATCGGCGTGCCGGCATGGAGTCGCTGACCCAGGCCTGGAGCGTGTCCGAACGTTCGGGCGAGCCGGTGACGATGATGATGATCGACATCGACAAGTTCAAGGAGGTCAATGACTCCCATGGGCACGCCGTGGGTGACAAGGTGCTGATCGAAGTGGCGGCAACCATACGCGCATCAGCCCGGAAGGAAGATGCCGTATGCCGCATGGGTGGCGAGGAGTTTCTGGTCATCTGCCGCAACGCCGATCTCGCATCCTCGCTTCACGCTGCGGAACGCCTGCGCAAAGCGGTATCCAAGCTGAGGGTAAACATCGAGAACAAACAACTCGGCGTCACGATCAGCATCGGGATTGCTTCCAGGGAAGCGGAGATGTCCGACCCGGGCAGTCTGGTCAACGCCGCCGACAAGGCGCTCTACGCCGCCAAGTCGAAAGGCCGCAATCGCAGTTGTCACTTCCGTGACGGCAAGGTGCACTTCGACGAATGAGCTGGCACGCGCCGCGCACCGATCCGGAACGCGGAGTATTGAGTTTCAGACGGCGTGACGATCGAGCTCAGGGCTTGCCGGCAAACGCGTGATCCAGCCAGTCGTGCATCAGTCGGTAGCTGCGTGCGGAGGCCGGCGCGTCATAACGGCAGCCAGGCGAATGCTCATCGACCTCGGTGAAGCAATGCACCGCGTGGCCGATCACCACGAATTCCCAGTCGGCCGGGCTCAGGCGCATCTCGTCCATGAACTTGCCGGCATCGGGCATGGTGCCCTTGTCGTCGGCACCATTCATCGCCAGCACCCGGGCCTTGATGTGCCTTGCCAGAGCAGGATCGTCGGTGCCAAGCCCACCATGGAACGACACCACCGCGGCGACATCGGCGCCACTGCGCGCGAGGTCAAGCACCGCCGAGCCGCCGAAACAGAAACCGATGGCGGCCAGTCTCGACACGTCGATCGGCGCAGCGCCTGCCTGCGCCTTCAGCTGCGCCAGCGCGGCGTCGATCCGCTGGCGCATCAGCGCGCGATCCCCGTACAGCGGCGTCACCGCCGCCCGCGCCTGCGCGGCATTGCCCGGCTCCGGGCGCACCTTCGCGCCGTACATGTCGGTGAGCAGGATCACGTAATCCTTGCCGGCAATCATTTCGGCCTTCTTCACCGCCGCCTGGTTGACGCCGTACCAGTTCGGCACCATCAGCAGACCGGGCCGTTTGGCCGAGCTGGCATCGTCGTACACCAGCACGCTGTGGAAGGTCGTGCCACCCAGCGTCCATTCGACGGGGTGGTGCACCATTTTCGCCTGGAGCGTGAAACTGGAACCGGCGAGCAACAACAGACAGCAGAGTCGGGCGATACGCATGACAGTGTCCTCCGGATGATGTGATAGCTCCACGCCATGCGCGGAGCGGCGAATCAGAGTCCTGCGGCGTGTTCCGACAGGCGTCGCTTCAAGGGCGACAGCCGATCGAGCAGGCGCACGCCAAGCCCACGCGCGGCGACCAGCGGCGGCGACTGCCAGGCATAGATCCGCGCCAGCGCATCGAAGCCCAGCGCATCCAGCGTGTCGGCGCTGCGGCGACGGCGCGCGTAGCGACGCAATACGTGGGCAGCTCCGATGTCGGCGCCGGCCTGGCGCGCTGCCATCAAGACATCGCGCAGCTCGACGACATCACGCAGGCCAAGGTTCACGCCCTGCCCCGCCAACGGGTGTACCGCGTGCGCCGCGTCTCCGAGCAGGACCAGGCGCTCGGCCTGGTAGCGCTCGGCCAACTGCAACTTCAGCGGGAACGCGGCACGCGGCGTGGTGGTGGTGATCCGGCCCAGGCGGAAATCAGTGGCCACGCCCAGTGCGTTGCAAAACGCCTGGTCATCCAGCGCCAGCACGCGCTGCGCTTCGGCCTCCGGCAGCGACCACACCAGCGAGCAGCGGCCGTCTGCCAGCGGCAACAGCGCCACCGGTCCGGTGCACAGAAAACGCTGCCACGCGGTGTCTTGATGCGGCCGTTCGGTACCCACATGCGCCACCACGCCGCGTTGCGCATAGTCGCGCCCACGGGTCCGGATGCCGGCCAGCTGACGCAGCGGCGAACCGGCACCATCGGCCGCCACCAGCAGTGCCGCCGACAAGGTTTCGCCGTCGGCCAGATTCAATTGAATGCGATCCTCGCGCGTCTCGAACCCGGTCACCTCGGCCGGACAGAGGCGTTGCACGCCGGCATCTTCCAACGCCTGCCACAGCGTCCACTGCACCAGATTGTTCTCGACGATGTAACCCAGCGCATCGCGACCGTCGCTGGTCGCATCAAAGTCGATCGACGCGCCGCTCTCCGCATCCCACACGTGCATGTGCCGGTAGAGCCCGGCACGGGCCGCATGAATCGATCGCCACACGCCGAGTTCGTCGAGCAGGGCCAGCGACGACGGCGCCAATCCGACCACGCGCAGATCGACTTCATCATCGGCGTACCACGCCGCCGGTGAACGCGCTTCGAGCAGGGCCACGCCGAGTCCGGCGCGCGCCAGCGCGAGAGCTGTGGCCGCACCGACCATGCCACCGCCAACGACGGCTACATCCAGCGCCGGCGGGCGACGACGCGCTGAGACTTCGCCACGGGTTGCGTTCATGGCACGCGCTCCATCACCGCCAGCGGCGGCTCGCCGCGGAAACCCATGCCGCGACGTGCCAACGCGTGCTGCAGCGGCGGCAGCCGGTCACAGGCAAGTAGCGCCAGCGAGCGCAGTGGCGCCAGCAGCGGTTGCGCCAGACAAGCCAGCTGCACCAGGCCGTGACTCATCGCCATGGTGCCCTCGCGATCCGGTGCGCGCCGGGTCGCATAGTCGGCCAGCATCGCGGTGTCACCCGGGTCGGCGCCCGCGGCAACCAGTTCGGCCAGGGTCAGCGCATCGCGAAGACCGAGATTGAAGCCCTGCGCTCCGATCGGGTGGACGGTCTGGGCCGCGTTGCCGACCAGCACGGCGCGCGGCGCGGTGATGTGCGTGGCAGCCACCCGATGGATGGCGTAAGGGTGACGCTTGCCGGGCCGCTCCAGCCGACCCAGGCGCCAGCCGAAGCGACGCTGTGCCAGTGCAAGGAAGCTGTCGTCATCCAGGTCGGCCACCGCCTCGGCTTCGTCGGCGGCGACCGTGAGGACCAGACCGCAGCGCCGCTCGGCCAGCGGCAACAACGCCACCGGCCCCGCATCGGCGAAGCGCTCCCACGCGCGGTTGGCATGGGCTCGCTCCGGCGTGACGGTGCAGACGAACAAGGTCTGCCGGTAGTCATGCCGCTCGGCCGCAATGCCCAGCGCGCCGCGCACGAACGATTCGCTGCCATCGGCGCCAACCAGCAGCGCCGTGTCGATACAGCGCTCGCCCTCCGTGGTCCGGATGCGAGCGCGCCAGCCATCCGACAACGGTTCGATCGCTGCCAGCGTGGCCGGCGCCAGGCGGGTCAAGCGGGTGCACTCATCGAGCCGGCGCAACAGCGCTGCGCCCAGCTCGCGTGCGGGCAGGGTCCAGCCCAAGGCATCGACACCCTGTTTGCGTGCATCCATCCGCGCACTGCCAAATTCGCCGGCGCGGCTGACGTGTATATGGCGAATCGGTGTGGCCGTCGCGCGGGCATGACGCCAGACGCCAATCGACTCCAGACCGTTGACGCTGGCACGGGCCAGCGCCAGGTTGCGCTCGTCGTAGCTGGGCTGGGCACCGGCGCGTGGCGCGGCGGTTTCGACCAGGGTAGCGGCGATGCCGGCGGCATCCAGCGCGATCGCCAGACTGGCACCGACCAGGCCGCCGCCAATGATCAGGACACCGGAAATATCGCCAGCAGGGGGTCGGGATGCGCTCATCCGCGCATGATACGCGGTCGCGTCGGGTGGGTCGCCCCGGGTTGAGCTAAACTGGCGATCTATCCTGCATGCCCCCAAGGAGCTCCACATGGCCAAGACCCCCACCCAACGGCTGGGCATTTTCGCGCTGCTTGCCCTGGTGATGGCAGCCACCCGCCTGCACCATTTTGACGCCCTGCCGGATGCTTCCTGGGGTGTGTTGTTCCTGGCTGGCTTCTGGTTGCGCGGTTCGGCGCGCTGGGCTTTCCCGTTGCTGGTTGCCGAAGCGGTGCTGGTGGATTTCTTCGTGATCACTGGCGCAGGGCTCAATTTCTGGAGTCACTATTGCGTGTCGCCGGCATACTGGTTCCTGCCGGCATATTTCGGTGCGCTGTGGCTGGGCGGCAGCTGGCTGGCCAAGCACCAGCTGGGCCTGCGCATGCCGACCCTGGGTCTGGCGGCGGTAGCGCTGGTGGTCAGCGAGACCGTGTCGTACCTGATTTCCAACGGCAGTTTCTACTGGCTCAGCGACTCCGTGCCGCTGCCGCGCAGTTTTGGCAGCTGGTTCGTCAACCTGGGCGACTGGTACCTGCCCTTCCTCGCCACCACTGCGCTGTATGTCGGCATCGGCGCCGTGCTGCATGTGGCCGTGAGCGTACTGCTGCGCAGCCTGCGTGAATCGCGCCGGCCGAGCCTGAACCACTGAGCCGTCGCGATGGGCAACCGGCTCTCGAAGATCTACACCCGCACCGGTGACGATGGCAGCACCGGGCTTGGTGACGGCTCGCGGGTCGGCAAGGATTCGCTGCGAGTCAACGCCTACGGCACGGTGGACGAACTCAACAGCACGATCGGCATGGTGCTGGCCGCCGACGGTGTCAGCGACGAAGTGCGCGAGGCGCTGACCCAGGTGCAACACGACTTGTTCGACCTGGGTGGCGAGCTGTGCATTCCCGGCATGGTGATGGTCAACGACAGCGACATCGACCGGCTCGAACAGATCCTCGACAAGCTCAACGAGCCACTGCCGCCGCTGAAGGAGTTCATCCTGCCGGGTGGCGGCATGGCCGCTGCGTGCGGCCACCTGGCGCGTACGGTATGCCGCCGCGCCGAACGGGCGGTGATCGCGCTGTCGCGCGAGGAAGAACTCCGCCCGCAGCCGCAGCGCTACCTCAATCGCCTGTCCGACCTGCTATTCGTGATTTCGCGCGTGCTGGCGCGGGCCAGTGGCCACGGCGAAGTGCTGTGGCAGCACGAGCGCCGCCCCAAGCCCAAGCCGTCCACCTGAGTCGCGACATGCTGCGGCTATACACGCACCCGGCTTGCCTGCAGCATGACCCTGGTCCCGGGCATGCCGAGCAGCCGGCACGCTTGCGCGCGGTGCTGCAGGCGCTCGATCGGGATCAGTTCCGCGCCCTCGACCGCATCGAGGCACCGCGGGCGACGCGCGAGCAGTTGCTGCGCGCGCATGGCACCGCCCACGTCGAACGCATCCTGGACAGCGCGCCCGCAGCGGGCGAAACCTGCCAGCTGGATGCCGACACGATCATGTCATCGGGTTCACTCGAGGCTGCATTGCGCGCCGCCGGCGCGGTGGTCGCCGCCGTCGACATGGTGCTCGCCGGCACTGCCCAGCGCGCCTTCTGCGCGGTGCGCCCGCCGGGCCACCACGCCACCGCCGATCAGGCCATGGGGTTTTGCCTGTTCAACAGCATCGCAGTCGGCGCCGCGCACGCGCTCGCCGCACATGGCCTCAAGCGCGTCGCGATCGCCGACTTCGACGTGCACCACGGCAACGGCACCCAGGCCATCTTCGAGCACGAGCCACGCGTGCTGTTTGCATCCAGCCACCAGTCGCCGCTGTATCCGGGCACGGGCAGCGAGGACGAATCCGGGGTCGGCAACATCGTCAACGGAACCCTCTCGCCTGGCGCGGGCTCGCACGAATTCCGCGAACTGTGGGACAACGTGCTGCTGCCGCGACTGGATGCCTTCAAGCCGCAACTGGTACTGGTCTCGGCGGGATTCGATGCTCACCGCAACGACCCCCTGGCCGACATCCGGCTCGGTGACGCGGACTATGCCTGGATCACCGAACGCCTGCTCGCGGTAGCCGAATGCCATGCCGGCGGACGCCTGGTGTCGACCCTGGAAGGCGGCTACGACCTCGCCGCCCTGACCAGCAGCACCACCGCCCACGTCCAGGCTTTAATAGAGTAAAGGCCCGCGCGCCGCGCGCTCGTTCGCCTCCTCTCCCTGTGGCGACCGAAGGGAGTCCCCCTGCGGGAAGGTGAGGGGCCGTGCAAAATCCGGCAGACACGTGGACAAGACCGGCCATTCGCCAGATTGCCCCGACCAAGCGCGTACAGCCATATTCTCGACCTCGGTCCCTCGCTCCGACCACCGAAGTGCGTCTCCACCTACCTTCGCACCCTCTCCCGCGACACCGAAATGACCAAGCGATCTGACCACGCGGCCAACCCCGCTGAAGGCACAAACGCATCCAGCGCCGCGTTTCTGCTAGCGTAACCAACCTCTGAAGCCGGCAGATTTCTTCCGTGACATCCAAGTTTCCCCCGCGCCGCCTGCTGGCGGTTGCCGCCGCTCTTGCCTTGATTGGCGGCCAGGCCAGCGCCAGGTCTGGCAGTCGCCATGCGCAGCCCCCGGTGAACGATGCCGGGCAGACCTGCCCGTTGGGCTCGTTCCATTGCCCGCCGCGACCGGCCAATTACGCGATGTGCCGACCGAATGCCTTGCTGGACTTCTATGACCCGACCCTGGGCAAGGACGTCAGCTTGCGTGACACCAGCCCGGCGTACGTCGACGCCAGGCACGTCGACAGTTCCGACCAGTCGGTCTATCACCTGTCCGGCAACGTCCTGATGCAGCGCGCGGACCAGAAGCTGCAGGCCGACACGCTCGACTACAACGACACCACCACGGATTACGACGCGCGCGGCAACGTGCGCTATCAGGAGGCGGACCAACTGCTGGCCGCCTCGCACCTGCAGGGAAACAGCAACGCCAGCCGGGGTGTCGCCGACGACGTGCGCTACCAGATGCTCAAGTCGCGCGGCAACGGCGTCGCCAGGCAGGGCCACATGCTGGACGCCGAACATACGCGTTATTCGATGGCGACCTATTCCACCTGCGATGTGGGCCACCACGTGTGGGAATTCCGCGCCAAGTCGATCAGCATCGACAAGACCAAGGGCGTGGGCGTGGCGCGCGACGCCACCATGCGCATCGGCAAGGTGCCCTTCCTGTACCTGCCCTACTTCAGTTTTCCGACCGACGACCGGCGCAAGAGCGGCTTCCTCTATCCCACCATCGGCAACACCAGCCGCTCCGGCTTCGAGATCAGCACGCCGTACTACCTGAACCTGGCGCCCAATTATGACGCCACGCTCGACCCGCGCTACTACAGCGACCGCGGCGCCATGCTGGGCGGCGAGTTCCGCTACCTGCTACCGGGCACGAGCGGGCAGCTCAACGTGGAATACGTGCCAACGGATCACGGCGCCAACGATGGCCTGACCGATACGCGGGGAAAGTCGCGCTATCTGGTGAACCTCGCCGACACTACGAACCTGTGGAGTGGATGGCGCTTCACCGGCGCCTACAACCACGTTTCGGACAACAGCTACCTTTACGATTACGGCAACGCGTTGTCGAGAAATCCGGTGTATCTGCTCAGCTCAGGCGCAGCCATCATCGGCAGCGGCAAGTGGTGGAGCGCGTCACTCGGAGCCACCACTTACGAAAACACGAATCCGTTCAGCACCGATGCCTCCTTGCCGTACCGGCAGTTGCCTTACGCCACGTTCGATCTGGACGTGCCACTCAACCGCTGGCTCGAGGCTGGCGTGAACACGAGTGCCGTCATGTTTCGCAAGCGCGGGTACGTCGAAGGGCAGCGCGAGGACCTGTATCCGTACCTGAGCGCCGATTTCGGCAGTTCTGCATGGTTCCTGCGTCCAAGGCTCGCCTGGCGTTACACCACCTACGAACTGAGTGACGGGTACCAGAGCCACGGTTACACCGAGAAGTCGCCCAGCCGTTCACTGCCGATCGTCAGCCTCGACACCGGGCTGGTGTTCGACCGCAACACCTCGCTGTTCGGCAGCGACTATACGCAGACCCTGGAGCCGCGCCTGTACTACCTGTACGTGCCGTATCGCAACCAGGACAATCTGCCGCTGTTCGATACCAACCTGATGTCGTTCGATTACTGGCAACTGTTCTCGACCAACCAGTTCTCGGGCGCCGACCGGCAAATGGATGCGAATAACCTCACCGCGGCATTGACGACACGGCTGCTTGACGATGGTGGCGTCGAACGGGTCTCGGCCAGCATCGGCCAGGTTCACTATTTCAGCCGGCAAAGAGTGCTCGGCACCGACTGGACCGGTTCGGCCTACGTGGCCCAGCTCGACGTGCAGCTCAATGATCGCTGGCGGCTGAACAGCTCCTACCAGTGGAGCCCCAACAGCCGGCACGTCGAAATGGCAACCCTGGGCGCCCAGTATCGCCTCGGCGTCGACGGCATCCTCAATTTCTCCTATCACTACCGACGCGGCCGACTGGAACAATACAGCGCATCGGCGGTCTATCCGCTGTCAGGCAACTGGCGTTTGTTCGGTGCCTGGGCATTTGCCCCGGCCATCAAGAACTCCTACCAGCTGCCAACCGGCACCGTGGATGCCCTGCTCGGCGTGGAATACGACAGTTGCTGCGTCACGCTGCGGCTGGTCGACCGGAATTACGTGAACCAATCCTACTACGGCACCACTCCCTCACTACCAGGCGGCAACACCAATCGACGCGACAATGCCATCATGTTTGAAGTGGTGTTCAAGGGGCTGGGTTCCACCGGCGGCCAGATCGACCCACTGCTGCGCCGTGATATTCTCGGCTATCAATAACGAAATCGCTCCGGCGACCCAGGTTTTCCCACTGATGAAGCAATTTCTTGCGCCCCTCCTGCTCGCTTTCGCGATCACGCTCCCCGCCCATGCGCAGCTGCTCCAGTCCGGAGCCCCTGCCAACCAGATGCTGGATCGCATTGTCGCCGTGGTGAATGACGACGTGATCCTGCAGAGCGATCTGGACGAATCCGTGCAGGCCATCCAGCAACAGTACGCCGGTCAGGCCGATAAGCTGCCACCGATGAACGTGTTGAAGCGCCAGCTCCTCAATCGGCTCATCCTAATGCACCTGCAGGTGCAGAAGGCGCAGGAACAGGGCATCACCGTTTCCAATGCGGATGTCGACCGCGCGATCCAGGGCGTGGCGCAGCAGAACAAGATGACACCCGAACAGTTGCGCGCGGCGGTGCAGCAGCAAGGCTCCAGTTTTGCGGCCTTCCGCCAGCAACTGGCCGACCAGATCACCGTACAACGCTTGCACCAGAGCGTTGTACAGAGTTCAGTGTCAGTAACCGACACCGAAATCGACAACCTGCTCAGCAGCCCGACCTACAAGGCCGGTGAAGTGCATCTGGCGCATATCCAGATCACCATCCCCAGTGGTGCCGACGCCGCCGCGATCCAGGCCAGTCAGGCCAAGGCCGAACAGGCGCTGGCCGCGATCAATGGGGGCATGGACTTCAACGCCGCCGCCATCCGCTACTCCGATGCACCCGATGCCCTCGATGGCGGTGACCTCGGCTGGCGTCGCATGGACGAGATCCCGGCAGCCTTCGCCGACATCGTCGAAAAGATGAAGCCCGGCCAGGTCAGCCCGGCCATGCGCGGTCCCACCGGCTTCCACATCATCAAGTTGATCGGCGAGCGCAAGGGTGACCGCAAGATGGTCACGGAAGTCCATGCGCGGCAGATCCTGATCAAGCCGAGTGCGCTGCTGACCTCGGCCCAGGCACAGAAGAAGGCTCAGGACCTGTATAACCGGATCGTCGACAAGCACGAGGATTTCGCCACGTTGGCCAAGGAGTACTCCAAGGACGACACCACCGCGAACCTGGGCGGCGACATGGGCTGGTTCAAGCCCGATGCTTGGGGGCAGGCCATCGCCGGCAAGCTCGCCGAGCTGAAGGACGGTCAGGTGTCGCAGCCGTTCCAAACCGAGGCCGGCTGGCACATCCTGAAGCGGCTCGGAGAGCGGCAGAGCGACCAGACCGTGGAGATCGAGCGCAACGAGGCGCGCCAGACGATCGGCAACCGCAAGGCCGAGCAGGTCTACGACGACTTCCTGCGCGACCTGCGTTCCAACGCCTACATCCATATCCTGGTGCCGGACCTGCGCGAAGCGGACAAATCGTCCGCCGACGGCATCACCTCCCAGGCTGGCTGAGCGCCATGTCGCTGGCCCGGCTCGCGGTCACTGCGGGCGAGCCTGCGGGCATCGGTCCGGAACTGCTGATCCGGCTGGCGACCACGCCACTGGCAGCGACCCTGGTAGCGATTACCGATCGCCAGCTGTTGCAACGCGCGGCCACACGTTGCGCCGCAAGCATCAAGCTGATCGACGACGATGGCACGCGGGAGGAAAGCCGCCCGTCCGGCACGCTGCGCGTGCAGCATGTACCGCTGGCGGTGGCCGAGGTGCCCGGCCAACCCGATCCACGCAACGCGCCGCATGTGCTGGCTACGCTTGCCACGGCCGCGGACGGCTGCATGTCCGGTCGCTACGACGCCGTGGTTACCGCGCCGCTGCAGAAGTCCTCGATCAACGACGCAGGGATTCCGTTCAGCGGGCACACCGAGTTTTTTGCCGCCCGCGCGCAGAGCGACGTCGTGATGATGCTGGCCAGCCCGGAGTTGCGGGTCGCACTGGCCACCACCCACCTGCCGCTGTCCGCCGTGCCTGCAGCCATCACGCCCGCGGCGCTGACCCGCGTGCTGCGCATCGTGCATGCGGAACTGCGTGACAAGTTCGGTTTGGCCGAGCCGCGCATTGCGGTCCTCGGCCTCAACCCGCACGCCGGCGAAGGCGGCCATCTGGGGCATGAGGAAATGGACACCATCATCCCCACCCTCGACGCCCTGCGCGCCGATGGTCTGCACCTGCTCGGTCCGCTGCCCGCCGACACCGCCTTCGTACCCGCGCAGCGCGCCCGCTACGATGCGGTACTGGCGATGTACCACGACCAGGCCCTGCCGGTACTGAAGAGCGAGGCGTTCGACCGCACCGTCAACCTGACCCTCGGCCTGCCATTCATCCGTACCTCGGTCGACCATGGCACCGCGCTCGATCTCGCGGGCACCGGTCGGGCCGATCCCGCCAGCCTGATCGCCGCCGCCAAGCTCGCCTTGTCCCTGGTCAAAGAGCGAGAAGTGAGTGCAGAGGAGTGAGATGTGAGTAAAAGCCGCCAACTCGCTACTCTCACCCCTCACTCCTCTGCACTTACTCCTGCCCCATGAACGCTCGCCCCAAGAAAAGCTTCGGCCAGCACTTTCTGCACGATCGTCATTACATCGACAGCATCGTCAGCGCGATCGCCCCCCGCAGCGAGGACTTTCTGCTGGAGATCGGTCCGGGCGAAGGCGCGCTGACCCTGCCGCTGCTGGCCGCGGCCGGCAAGCTCACGGCGATCGAACTCGACACCGACCTGATTCCCGACCTGCGTGCCCGTGCCGCCAGGCTGGGCGAGCTGAACGTGGTCCACGCCGATGTGCTGAAGGTGGACTTCAGCGCCATGGCGCACAGCCACGGTGTGCCGCGCCTGCGCATCGCAGGCAATCTGCCCTACTACATCTCCAGCCCGATCCTGTTCCACTGCGTCGAACACGCCGCAGCCATCCAGGACATGCACTTCATGCTGCAGAAGGAAGTGGTCGATCGCATGGCTGCGGTGCCGGGCAGCAAGGTCTACGGGCGACTGTCCGTGATGCTGCAGCTGGCGTGCCGGGTCGAGCCCTTGTTTGACGTGCCGCCCGAAGCGTTCCGGCCACCGCCGAAGGTGGAGTCCGCCGTGGTGCGACTGGTGCCACTGGCACCGCATGAATTGCATGACGCACGACCGGAACACGTCTACGCGGTGGTCAAGGCCGCCTTCGGGCAACGGCGCAAGACCCTCTCCAACGCGCTCAAGCAGTTGCTGGACAGTGAAGCGATACGACGGGCCGACGTCGACCCCCGCGCACGCGCCGAGACGCTTGCGCCGGCCGACTTCGTGCGCCTGGCTAAGGTCTATTCCAGTCTCGGATGAATGCCTGGCATTCGCGCCCGCACCGCCCCATTCGCGGCGGCAAGCCGTACAATCCGCACATGACTGAAGAATCCCCCTACACGATCGACGTGCAGGTTCAAACCCGTTTCGTCCCCGATCAATCCAAACCCGGTGACAATCGCTACGTTTTCGCCTACACCATCACCCTGCGCAATGCCGGCAAGCTCCCCGCGCGCCTGCTCACCCGTCGCTGGCTGATCACCGACGCCAACGGCAAGGTCGAGGAAGTCACCGGCGAAGGCGTGGTCGGCGAACAACCATGGATGCGTCCGGGCGACGATTTCGAGTACACCTCCGGGGCCGTGCTGGAAACCTCGGTAGGAACCATGGGCGGCAGTTACCAGATGCTGGCCGATGACGGCACCGAGTTCGACGCGCCGATTCCGACCTTCACCCTGTCCATTCCGCGTACGCTGCATTGAGGGATCTGCGCTGACATGGGTACGTACGCGATAGGCGACGTGCAGGGCTGCTATCCGGAACTGCAGCGTCTGCTGGAAAAGCTGCGCTTCGATCCCGTGCAGGACCGGTTGTGGTTCTGCGGCGACCTCGTCAATCGCGGCGGCCAGTCGCTGGAGACGCTGCGCCTGATCCACGAACTGCGCGAGTCAACCGTCATCACGCTGGGCAACCACGACCTCAGCCTGCTGGCGATCGCGCAGCGCAAGCCCGATGCCCAGGCGCGGGTGAACCCCGAACTGCGCGAGGTCCTGTTCGCCAGCGACGCGCCGGTCCTGTTCGAATGGTTGCGCTCACAGAAGCTGCTGCACCACGACGAGCAGCTCGGCTGGACCATGGTGCATGCCGGGCTGGCGCCGATGTGGACGCTGCGCCAGGCCCTGCGGGCCGCGCAGGATGTCGAGCGGGAGCTGTCCAGCCCGCGTCACCCACGCCTGCTGCGCAACCTGTTCGGCAACCGGCCAGCGCAGTGGTCCAATCGCCTGCAGGGCATGGACCGCTACCGCGCCACCATCAACACCATGACGCGCATGCGCTATTGCGATGTCAACGGTCGCATCGACTTCGATGCCAAGGGTGTGCCCGGCACGCAGAAGCCGGGGCTGTATCCGTGGTTCGCGGTACCAGGCATGCGGCGGCGCGATCTCCGCATCGTCAGCGGCCATTGGTCCGCGCTGGGGCGCTTCGCCGGGCTGGGCGTGCACGCCATCGACACCGGCTGCGTCTGGGGCGGCAAACTCACTGCGTTGCGACTGGACAGCGAAGAGCTGCAATACATCACGGTCGACGCCGAGCCGCACCGCAAGCGTCCACCCGGCGGCGGCGACTGATCAAGGCAAGAGTGAGGGAAGAGGAGTGAGAAGTGGGAGTAGAGAGAAAGGCTCGCGGCCTGCTCTCACTCCTCACTCCTCTCCCCTCACTCCTCGCATTCCGCTCAGGTCAACTGGCCGTGGCAGTGCTTGTACTTCTTGCCCGAACCGCAGGGACAGGGTTCGTTGCGTCCGACCTTGGGACCGTCGTGCTGCATGGGTTGCTGGGCAACCCGCGCCGCACCCGCGGCTGATGCCTCACCCGCGTCGCCGAAGGCGCTGGGTGCCGCACCACCACCGGTCGCCAGCATCTGCTTCTGCAGGCGTTCGGCCATGCGCTGCTGTTCGGCCTCCATCGCCGCAACCTCCTCCTCGCTGCGGATCCGGATGCGGGCGAGCATCTGCACCACTTCGGACTTGATCCGGGCCAGCATTTCGGAGAAGAGCCCGAACGCCTCGCGCTTGAACGCCTGCTTCGGATCCTGCTGCGCATAGCCCACCAACGAGATGCCCTGGCGCAGGTAATCCATGCTGGAGAGGTGATCCTTCCAGGCGTTGTCGACCACGGTCAACATCACATGTTTTTCCAGCTGGCGCATGGTTTCGGCGCCGATCTGCGCCTCCTTTTCCTCGAACAGCGCATTCACCAGCTCGCGCACGTGCTCGAGAATCATCTCGGCATCGATTTCGTGCTGCTGCTCCACCCATTGCTTGATGTCGGCAGAGAGCCCGATCTCGCTGGTCAACTCGCGATCCAGTCCCGCCAGATCCCACTGCTCGTCGATGCTGTCGGCCGGCACGTAGCCGCGAACCATGGTCTCCACCACGTCATCGCGGATATCGATGACGGTCGCCGAGACCTCCTCGCCTTCAAGCAGCTCGTCGCGCTGGCGGTAGATCACCTTGCGCTGGTCGTTGGCCACGTCGTCGAATTCCAGCAGGTGCTTGCGGATATCGAAGTTGTGCTGCTCGACCTTGCGCTGCGCTTTCTCGATCTGCCGGCTGATCATGCGATCTTCCAGCGCATCGTCGTCCTTCATGCCGAAGCGCTTCATCCAGCGCACCAGGCCTTCGCCGCCGAAAATGCGCAGCAGGCTGTCTTCCAGCGACAGGTAGAAGCGCGAGGAGCCCGGATCGCCCTGGCGACCGGAACGGCCGCGCAGCTGGTTGTCGATGCGCCGCGATTCGTGCCGCTCGGTGCCGATGATGTGCAGGCCGCCCGCGGCCAGTACCTGCTCGTGCCGCTTCTTCCACTCTGCCTTGACGCGCTGGCGATCGACTTCGCTGGCATCCTCGGGCAGCTCGGCCAGCGCCGCTTCCAGGCTGCCGCCGAGCACGATGTCGGTGCCGCGACCGGCCATGTTGGTGGCGATGGTGACCTGACCCGGCGCACCGGCCTGCGCCACGATATGCGCCTCGCGCTCGTGGTGCTTCGCGTTGAGCACCTCGTGCGGCACCTTGGCCTTGGTCAGCAGTCCGGACAGCAACTCGGACACCTCGATCGAGGTGGTACCGACCAGCACCGGCTGGCCGCGCTTGTGGCAGTCCTTGATGTCCTCGATCACCGAGTTGTATTTCGGGGTCTGCGACAGGAAGATCATGTCCGCGTTGTCCTTGCGGATCATCGGCTTGTGGGTGGGTATCACCACCACCTCCAGGCCATAGATGCTCTGGAACTCGAACGCCTCGGTGTCGGCTGTACCGGTCATGCCGGACAGCTTCTTGTACATGCGGAACAGGTTCTGGAACGTCACCGTGGCCAGGGTCTGGTTCTCGCGCTGGATCGGCACGCCTTCCTTCGCCTCGACCGCCTGGTGCAGGCCGTCGGACCAACGCCGGCCGGCCAGGGTACGGCCGGTGAACTCGTCGACGATGATCACCTCGCCATCGCGCACGATGTAGTCCACGTCGCGCTGGTAGATGCCGTTGGCACGCAGCGCCGCGTTCAGATGATGCACCACGGCAAGATTCTTGGAGTCGTACAAGCCGCTGTCCTGGTCGATCACGCCGGCTTCGCGCAGCAGTTCATCGGCGTGCTGCATGCCCGCCTCGGACAGGTGCACCTGCTTCTGCTTCTCGTCGACCCAGTAATCGCCCTCGCCATCCTCTTCGGTCTGGCGGATCATCCGCGGCACGATCTTGTTCACCGCGAGGTACAGCTGCGGCGAGTCCTCGGCCGGGCCGGAGATGATCAGCGGCGTGCGCGCCTCGTCGATCAGGATCGAGTCGACCTCGTCGACGATGGCGTAGTGCAGGCCGCGCTGGTAGCGCTGCTCCTTGCTGAGCGCCATGTTGTCGCGCAGGTAATCGAAGCCGAATTCGTTGTTGGTGCCGTAGGTGATATCCGCCGCATAGGCATCATGCTTGTCGGCGTGGTCCATGCTCGGGTAGACCACGCCCACGCTCAGACCGAGGAAGTTGTAGAGCTTGCCCATCTGCGCCGAATCGCGGCGCGCCAGGTAGTCGTTGACCGTGACGACATGCACGCCCTTGCCGGCAATGGCATTGAGATAGACCGGCAAGGTGGCCACCAGGGTCTTGCCTTCACCGGTGCGCATCTCGGCGATCTTGCCCTGGTGCAGCACGATGCCACCGATCAGCTGCACGTCGTACGGGCGCATGCCCAAGGTGCGCTTGGATGCTTCGCGAGCGACCGCGAACGCTTCCGGCAGCAGCTTGTCCAGCGACTCCCCCCCGGCATACCGCTGCTTGAATTCTTCGGTCTTGGCGCGCAGCGCCGCGTCGTCCAGTTTTTCCAGTTCGGGCTCCAGCGCGTTGATCCGCTGGACAGTACGTGAAAGCTGCCGCAGCACGCGCTCGTTGCGGCTGCCGAACAGACTCGTCATGGCACGGTTGAACATCGATTTTCCGGATTGGTGGACAGAACGCTCGCCACAATCGCGAGCCAATCGGGCATATTACTACATGCCCGGTCAGGCCCGCCCGATGGGGCTGGGCATCACTGGCAAAAGCCCGCGCAGGCGGGCCACGCCATCCCGGGAAAACTGGCGGTGGCCGCCGGCATATTCAAGGGGATGGCGCGTTTGCGCGAAACGATCAGCGGTGATTGCGCACGAAGGCCAGCGGATTGACCACGCGACCCTTGTACCAGACCTCGAAATGCACGTGCGAACCGGTCGAGCGCCCAGTGGAACCGGCCTGGGCGATCACGTCGCCCACCTGGACGTGCTGACCGGGATGCACGTCGAGCTTGCTGTTGTGCGCGTAACGGGTCATGTAGCCGTTGCCGTGGTCGATCTCGACCACGTTGCCGTAGCCACGACGGACGCCGGCGAAGGTCACCATGCCTTCGGCGACCGCGTGCACCGGTGTGCCATACGGCGTGGCAATGTCGATGCCGGTGTGGCGCGCCGAGTGGCCGTCGAACGGATCCGGGCGCACCCCGAAATAGGAGGAAATGTAGCCGGGGACCGGCATCCCGGTAGGCTTCAGGTTGGATTCGATGCGGGCGTCGAGCAACAAGCTCTGCAGTGCCGACAGCTGAGCCTGCTGAATGTTGAACTGGCCAGTCAACTGGTCGATGCTGCTTTCAAGCGCGGCCGGTAGCGCGTAGTCCGCGCCCGCAGTGTCCTCGACACCGCCAACAGCCGGTGCCTGGTCGAAGTTGAATTCACCGTCGTCGAGCTTGCCGACCTGCACCAGCCGCTCGCCCAGCGCGTTGAGACGGGTCGACTGCGCCTGCAGCTGGCCCAGTTTCACCGCCAGCGCGTCGAGACTGCGATGCGCATCGGCGCGTACGCTGCCGAGCTGGGCGTTCTGCTGCCGGATCTGCTGCTGCAATTCCTGGATCTGTGCCAAGGCGTGATCACGCGGACTGGCGATGGCCAAGGCCAGCGCACCACCCAGGGCAAGACAACCCAGCACCGCCAGCGAAAGCATCGACAGCAGCTTCCAGCGCTGGCTCCGATTGGCCAGGTCAAGGGTCTTTGGCAGTTTCCTGGCACGTGAGACGAGTATGATCTGCATATCTTTCCAAATTCGATTGTCGGCACCATGCAACGCGCGGAACCCGCCACTTCCCGCCGCCACGGCAACGGACCGGAGTCCCTCGTCGATTGCGGCTCCTTCGCGACACTGGCCCGAAAGGCCGGCGCGCTGGAAGCGCTGGATCGCGCCTTGCGCCAGACGTTGCCATCGCCGCTGCGCGAACAGGTGAGATTCGCGAACCTGCGCAACGATCGCCTCGTCTTTCTGGCGTCTTCACCGGCTTGGGCATCACGCCTGCGTTTGATGCAGACACAGATCCTTGCCTCCGCACGCGCCATTGGCACGTGCGCCAGTTCCGTCACCGTGAAAGTGGCTCCCCAACCACCGGCTGCAACCGTGCCGGATCAGTCAAAACCGCTTTCGCCAGCCGCAGCTGCCCATCTCAGGGCTGCTGCCGCATCATCCACAGACCCCGAATGGCGGGCCATGTTCCTTGAGCTGGCGTCCCTCGCCGAAACCACTGATTCCCCCGATCGCGACGCCGACTGACGTTGCGAGGGTGTGTTTATAGCACGCACGGCGCTGGCTGACAGCCCCGGGGTTTCCGGGACGTGAAGCAGCACCCGCATGGAATGTGCTGCCCATCAAGAAAAATGGCCAGGTCTTGCGACCCGGCCATTTTGATGAGCTTTTGCGGTGGATTACGGCGTCAGGCGCTCAGATCGCCTGGGCCGGATGTGCATAGGAGATGGGCGAAACCGCCGGATCCTCGTGGTAGCTGACCTCTTCCCACGCCGAGGCGTCGGCGATCAGGGCACGCAGCAGCTTGTTGTTGAGCTCATGGCCCGACTTGTGTGCGTGATACGCGCCGATCAGGCTGTGCCCGAGCAGGTACAGGTCGCCGATGGCGTCCAGGATCTTGTGCTTCACGAACTCGTCTTCGTAGCGGAGGCCGTCCTCGTTGAGCACGCGGTAGTCATCCAGCACCACGGCGTTGTCCATCGAGCCGCCCAGCGCGAGGTTCTGCTCGCGCAGCATCTCGATGTCACGCATGAAACCGAACGTGCGGGCGCGACTGACTTCCTTCACGAACGAGGTCGTGGAAAAGTCGATCTCGGCACGCGAGGTGCGCTTGCTGATGATGGGGTGGTTGAAATCGATCGAAAAGCCGACCTTGAAACCCTCGAACGGCTCGAAGCTGGCCCACTTGTCGCCTTGCTGCACCTTCACCGGCTTCTTGATGCGGATGAAGCGCTTGGCGACGGGTTGCTCTTCGATGCCTGCCGACTGCAACAGGAACACGAACGGGCCCGCGCTGCCATCCATGATCGGCACTTCGGGGGCGGACAGGTCTACATAGGCGTTGTCGATGCCGAGCCCCGCCATCGCCGAAAGCAGGTGCTCGACGGTGGACACGCGAACGTCGCCATCAACCAGGGTCGACGAAAGCCGGGTATCCCCGACATTGTCCTGGCGCGCCCGGATATCCACCGGCGGGTCCAGGTCCGTTCGTCGGAAAACGATGCCCGTGTTCGGCGCAGCAGGACGCAAGGTCATGTAGACCTTGTCACCGGTATGCAGCCCGACACCGGTGGCCCGGATGATGTTTTTGAGCGTACGCTGCTTGATCATTGTTGTTGGTACCCGTGGAGGTAGCAGCCAATCAGGAGCGGATGCTAACACAGTTTTAACCTGAGATAAAAGCAAACCGTACGGTACAGTCTGATTAAACCTTCATGTTTCTTTCATCTCGCGATCCACCGCACATTTTCGGGCGGGATGGTGGCCGAATCGCAGCGCGCATCGACACCCCGTGACTGGGACGGGAATCCGGCACGGGGCGTCGAAACTGAGCCACGACAAGGGACTCAACGATTGATCGTACGCCAATCCCGGCGCACGCACCTGCAACTGGACTACGCGAACACCCGGACGCGACCAGGCGCATGTCAGCCGTCCAGGCCAGTCATCTCGCCACCCTCCAGCGCAGCCGCGCGAGCGCCGGTGGGCCGGCGCGGCACGATGAAGTGACTGACAAACTCTCCTGGCTATCGTTCAACGCGTTCGCATCTCCTTCACTTTCCTGATCTTGATATCAATCTGCCTGTCGGCGCAGAAACGCAGGAATGTCCAGATAGTCAAGCCCGGCGTCGCCCTGCCTGGCCGAGGTGGCAGGCTCGGCACGGGTCTGGGTCTCAGGCTGCGCATAGTCGACCACCTCGTTGCCGGTGCCGGTGCGCAGCACGACCGGGCGCGGCCGCATCTGCTGCGTCTCGACCATGCGGATCGGCGGCTGCTGGCGCGAGGCTGCCGCACGGTTGAGGCCGGTGGCCACCACGGTGACGCGCACGTCGTCCTTCATGTCCGGATCAAGCGAGGTACCCATCACCACGGTGGCATCCTCACTGGCGAAGTCGTGGATGATCCGGCCGATCTCGTCGAATTCACGCATGGTCAGGTTCGGACCGGCGGTGACGTTCACCAGAATGCCGCAGGCGCCGTTGAGGTTGACGTCTTCCAGCAGCGGATTCTTGATCGCGGCCTCGGCTGCCGCCTGAGCGCGGTCGTCGCCGTTGGCCGTACCCGAGCCCATCATGGCCAGGCCCATCTCCGACATCACCGTGCGCACATCGGCGAAGTCGACGTTGATCAGGCCCGGGGCGGTGATCAGGTCGGCAATGCCTTGCACGGCACCCTGCAGCACGTCGTTGGCTGCCTTGAACGCGTTGAGCAGGGTCACTTCGCGGCCGAGCACGCTCAGCAGTTTCTCGTTGGGCACGGTGATCAGCGAATCCACGTGCTGCTGAAGATCCTCGATGCCTTTCAATGCCACCTGCATACGCCGGCGCCCCTCGAACGGGAACGGCTTGGTCACCACCGCCACGGTGAGGATGCCCTTTTCCTTGGCCAGCTGCGCCACCACCGGAGCTGCGCCGGTACCGGTGCCACCGCCCATGCCGGCGGTGATGAAGACCATGTCGGCGCCTTCCAGCATCGCCTCGATCCGTTCACGATCCTCCAGCGCGGCCTGCCGGCCGACTTCGGGGTTGGCACCGGCACCGAGGCCCTTGGTCACGTTGCCACCCAGTTGCAGATGGGTACGCGAGCCGCAGCTGTTCATCGCCTGCGCGTCGGTATTGGCGACGACGAATTCCACGCCCTCGATATTGGAGTTGAGCATGTGCGCCACGGCATTGCCGCCGCCACCGCCCACGCCGATCACCTTGATGACTGCATTGGGTGCGAGCTTATCGATCAATTCAAACATTTCCCGTCCTCCGTAGAGTTGTTGTCGTTCTAACCATGCGGTGGGACTCCTGTCAGCCGATGGTGGTGGGCGGCAAGTCCTTCCGCCCGTGGCAACGCCTCCTGCGTCGCCGGTGTTTTCATCAAAAATTCCGGGTAAGCCAGCCGCGCAGCTTGTCGACGACGCCGCCGACACTGCCGCCGCCGTGACCACCCGCACGCATCCCGCCGGCACGCGAGCCATGCAGCAGCAGGCCCACGCCGGTGGCGTGCAAGGGGCTGGTCACCACCTCACCCAGGCCCTCGACCTGCTGCGGCACGCCGATGCGCACCATCTTGTGGAAGATTTCCTCGGCCAGTTCGAGCGCACCTTCCATCCGGGAGGCACCGCCGGTCAGCACCACGCCGGCGGCGACCAGGCTCTCGTAGCCGGATCGGCGCAGCTGGTCCTGCACCATCTCGAAGATTTCCTCGTAGCGCGCCTGCACGCTCTGCGCCAGCGATTGCCGTGCCAGGCGGCGCGGCGGGCGGTCGCCCACGCTGGGCACCTGGATCGTCTCCTCGGCATGCGCCAGGCCGGTCTGGGCGCAGGCGTACTTGATCTTGATCTCCTCGGCATGCGCCGTGGGCGTATGCACGCCATAGGCGATGTCGCTGGTGACCTGGTCGCCGCCCACCGGCAACGATGCGGTATGACGGATCGAACCCTGGGTGTAGATCGCGATGTCGGTGGTGCCGGCGCCGATGTCGACCAGGCACACGCCCAGTTCGCGCTCGTCGTCGGTCAGCACGGCCTTGGCACTGGCCAGCGCCGAAGGCACCAGTTCGTCGACGCTGAGGCCGCAGCGCTGGATGCACTTGGTCACGTTCTGCACCGCCGCGGCCGCGCCGGTGACCAGATGCACATTGGCTTCCAGCCGCACGCCACTCATGCCGATCGGGTGGCGGATGCCGTCCTGGCCGTCGATGCGGTACTCCTGCGACTCCTTGTAGAGCACCTTGCGGTCGGCCGGGATGGCCACGGCGCTGGCCGCCTCCAGCACCTGCTCCAGGTCGCCGGCGGTGACCTCGCGATCGCGAATGGCCGCGTTGCCGTGCGAGTTGCGCGTTTCCAGATGGCTGCCGGAGATCGAGGCATAGACCGAACGGATATCGCAGCCGGCCATCAACTCGGCCTCCTCCACCGCACGCTGGATCGAGTGCACGGTGGATTCGATGTCGACCACCGAGCCGCGCTTCATGCCACGCGAGACGTGGGTGCCGATGCCGATCACGGTGATCGGCTCGCCCGGCTCGTACTCGCCGACGATCGCCACCACCTTGGAGGTGCCGATATCGAGGCCGACCACCAGCTGTTTGTCGTTGCGCGTTTTCATGGCGAATTGCTCATGAGCGGATGGAACCTCCAGCGTTGGCACCGGCCGCGTCGGGCCAGCGCACGGCGAAGCCGTTGGTGTAGCGAAGATCGGCGTAAACGAACCCGTCGGCATGGCCGGCGATCAGCTGTGGATAGACGTCGAGAAAGCGATGCAGACGGCGGCCTGCCTGCTCGCGGTCGCCGATCACGATGCGAGCACCGGTGGTGGTGGTGACGCTCCAGCTGCCACGCTCGGTCAGCGCCACGCCACTGATCGCCAGATGGTTGCCGGCAAACGCCTTGCTGGCCTCGGCATAGAAGCTCACCACTTCGGCCAGCCGCGCGTCCGGTCCGCGCAAGTCGGGCAAGGCGACGAGGTCGGCAGCGTCGGGCGCGTCGAACACCAGGCCCTGCCGGCTGATCAGCTGCTTGTCGTTCCAGCGCGCGAAGGGCTGCCGCTCGTAGACACGCAGCTGCAAGGTATCCGGCCAGCGCTTGCGCGCCTCGACCGATTCCACCCACGGCAGCGCGGCGACGGCCTTCTGCACCGAATCCAGATCCAGCGCAAAGAAGCCCTTGTCCAGGCGCGGCAGGACGGCCGCACGAATCTGCGCGGCGCTCACGTGCTTGAACTCGGCCTGCACGGTCAGCTGGGTCACCGGCCAGCGATCGGCCGCGAACCAGCCGCGCAGCAGGCCCACGATCGGCAGCGCGACCAGCGCGATGGCCAGGCACCAGGCGGCAAGACGGACCGGGCCTTTCATGGGGCGCCTCCTTCGGAGTCGCGGGATTCGGGATTCGAGATTCGGGATTCGGCGAAGCCGGCGACTCGTGTTGCAAAACTGGTTTCAAGCACGCGCCAGCAGAGCTCCTGGTAATCGATGCCAGCCGCGGCGGCGGCCTTCGGTACCAGCGAGTGGGAGGTCATGCCGGGCGCGGTGTTCACTTCCAGCAGCCAGTGGCGACCGTTGCGGTCGCGCATCACGTCGACACGACCCCAGCCGGTGCAGCCCAGTGCGTCGAACGCCGCCAGCGACAAGGTCGCCAGTTCCCGGGCCGCGGCCCCTTCGGCGCCGGGGCACAGGTACTGGGTGTCCTCGGCCACGTACTTGGCGTTGTAGTCGTAGAACGCGCCCTTGGGCACGATATGGATACTGGGCAACACCTGGCGCCCGAGGATCGCCACGGTCAGCTCGTCGCCCTCGATCAGGGTCTCCATCAGCAGGTCGCCCGGATACTGGGCCGCCAGCTCGACTGCGGCGGCCAGGTCCTGTTCGGCAAAGACCCGCGTCACGCCGACGCTGGACCCTTCGCAGGCAGGCTTCACGATCAGCGGAAAGCCGATCCGGCGCGCCGCGGCATGCACGTCGGCGCCGCGCGGCAGGGCGGCGAAGGTCGGCGTCGACAAACCCAGTGATTGCCACACGCGCTTGGAGCGCGTCTTGTCCATCGACAACGCCGAGCCGAGCACGCCCGAACCGGTATACGGCACATGCAGCGACTCCAGCGCCCCCTGCAGCACGCCATCCTCGCCACCACCGTGCTGGCCATGCAGGATATTGAATACGCGGGCGAAGTGACCCGCGCGCAAGGCATCGAGCAGCGCCGGTATACCGTCGATCGCATGCGCGTCGACACCGCGTGCCTTCAATGCGGCAAGCACGTTGCGACCGGAATCAAGCGACACCTCGCGCTCGGTCGAACTGCCGCCCATCACCACGGCAACACGGCCGAACTGGGCCGGATCGGTGATGCGCTCCGGGTCGGGAGTCGGGAATCGGGAATCCCGCACGGGGACTTCCTGACGGTCGCCGGGAATCGGTGTGGCCATCATGCGGCCCCCTTTGTCTTGAGTTGGCCGGCCTGCGCCAGCTCCAGCGCCGCCGCGCCGATATCGCCGGCACCCAGCAGCAGCAACAGATCGCCGTCGCGCAGCAGACTGGGCAGGCTGTCGCGGAACTCACGCGGATGCTCCACCAGCACCGGGTCGACCTTGCCGCGCGCCCGTACCGCACGCGCCAGCGCCCGGCCGTCGGCGCCGGCGATCGGTGTCTCGCCGGCCGGATACACGTCGGTCAACACCAGCACGTCGGCGTCGGCCAGCACGTTGGCGAAGTCGTCCAGCAGGTCGCGCGTGCGGCTGTAGCGATGCGGTTGGAAGGCGACCACCAGGCGCCGCTCCGGCCAGCCACCACGCACGGCGTCGAAGACTGCGGCGATCTCGCTCGGATGATGGCCGTAGTCGTCGACCAGCAGCACGCTGCCCTGGTCGATGGCGATGTCGCCGCGCCGGTGGAAGCGCCGGCCGACACCCTGGAATCCTTTCAATGCATCGGCAATCGCCGCCGCTTCGACGCCAAGCTGCCAACCGATCGCAGCTGCGGCCAGTGCGTTGAGCACGTTGTGCCGGCCAGGCAGGTTCAGCGTCACCGGGAACGCTTCCGCCGCATCGGGCAACTGCAGGTCGAAATGCATCTCGAAACCCTGCTGGCGGAGGTTCAGCGCACGCACGTCGGCATCCGGGTTGTCGATGCCGTAGCGAAGCACGCGGCGGTTGGTGATGGTGGCCAGCGTCGCCACTTCGGGATCGTCCACGCACAGCACGGCCAGGCCGTAGAACGGCAAGCGGTGCAGGAAGCTGGCGAACGCCTTCTTCACTTCGGCGAAATCGCCGTGGTAGTTCTCCAGGTGATCGGCGTCGATGTTGGTTATCGCGGCAATCACCGGCGACAACAACAGGAACGACCCATCCGATTCGTCCGCCTCGGCCACCAGATACTGGCCGGTGCCGAGCCGCGCATTGGCGCCGGCGGCATTGAGCTGTCCACCGATGACGAAGGTGGGATCGTAGCCGGCCCCGGCCAGCACGCTGGCGGTGAGGCTGGTAGTGGTGGTCTTGCCGTGGGTGCCCGCGATGGCCACGCCGCGGCGGAAGCGCATCAATTCGCCCAGCATTTCGGCACGCGGAATCACCGGAATGCGCGCGGCGTGGGCCGCAACCAGTTCCGGGTTGTCTGCCTTGATCGCACTGGAGGTGACCACCACGTCAACGCCGACGATATGTTCGGCGGCATGCCCCACGTGCACCTGGATGCCAAGCCCCTGCAAGCGCTGCACCGTGGCCGAGCCGGCCCGGTCGGAGCCGGATACGGCATAGCCCAGATTGTGCAGGACTTCGGCAATGCCGCTCATGCCGACGCCACCGATGCCGATGAAGTGCACCCGGCCGAACATGCTCATCGGATCCTGCTGTGCGGAGAGTCGGCTCATGCGGCCACCTCCAGGCAGGCGCGCGCGATCACTTGCGCCGCATCGGGCTTGGCCAGCGTCCGCGCGGCTTCGGCCATGCCCAGCAGGCGCGGGCGATCACCCAGCAGCGTGGCCAGTTGCTGCGCCAGTATCTTTGTGTCCAGTTCGCTCTCCTGCTTGATCTCGGCCGCACCGACCGCCACGAAAACCTCCGCATTGCGGGTCTGGTGGTCGTCCACCGCGTGCGGGTAAGGCACAAGCAGCGCCCCCAGTCCCGCCGCAGACAACTCGGCCAGGGTCAGGGCGCCCGCGCGGCAGACCGCCAGGTCCGCCCAGCCGTAGCTGGCTGCCATGTCATCGATGAAGGCCACCACCTCGGCCTCGACTCCTGCGTCGGCGTAGGCCGCACGCGCCTCATCCAGCCCGCGCGTGCCGCATTGATGGCGCACCTCGGGACGCTGGTCGGGATCGAGCCGCGCCAGCGACTGGGGCAAGGCGAGATTCAACGCCCGCGCGCCGAGGCTGCCACCAAGCACCAGCAGGCGCGGCCTGCCCTGACGACCATCCATGCGCTGCGCCGGCGGTGGCAGCGCGGCGATCGCCTCGCGCACCGGATTGCCGACCCACTGCGCATGCGGCAAGGCATCGGCAAAGCCGGCCATCACGCGCTTTGCCAAACTGGCCAGACGGCGATTGGTGAAGCCCGCCACGCGGTTCTGTTCATGCACCAGCAGGGGTCGGCGCAGCATCCAGCTCGCCAGCCCGCCGGGACCGGCCACGTAACCACCCATCGACAGCACACTGCGCGGGTTCACCTTGCGCAACACCGCCAACGAGGCCAGCAGCGCGCGCAGCAACATCCACGGCGCGCGCAGGCGCGTCATCACACCCTTGCCGCGCAACCCGCCCACCCTCACCGCATGCAGCTCGATGCGTTGAGCGGGCACCACCTGCGCTTCCATGCCGCCGACAGCACCCAGCCACGCCACCGGAATGCCCTGCGCCCGCAAACATTCGGCCACCGCCAGACCCGGGAAGATGTGCCCGCCGGTACCACCGGCCATGATCAGCACGGGCCGCAGATCGGCACGCGGATCCGCACGAGCGTCCCGATTCCCGATTCCCGATTCCCGATTCCCGTAATTCATGCTGCCTCCGCCTCGCGCGGCATCACCGCGGCATTCGCATCGGCCGCAGCCACGCCTGCCGGCATGCGCGTTGCCATCTGCCGTGCGTCCAGCGCGCGGTTGATCTCGAAGGTGGCGCGCAGCAGTACGCCCGCCATGGCGCAGGTCAACACCATCGACGAGCCGCCGTAGCTGATCAGCGGCAGGGTCAGGCCCTTGGTCGGCAAGGCGCCGAGGTTGACGCCCACCGACACGATTGCCTGCATGGCGAGCATCAGGGACGCGCCGAACGCCACGTAGCCGGCAAAGCGCTGGCCCACGTCCACGCCCTTCAGGCCCAGATAGAGGCCGCGCCCCACGACCGTGGCGAACAGGCCGATCACCAGCACCACGCCGGCCAGACCCAGTTCCTCGCCGATCACGGCGAAGATGAAGTCCGTGTGCGCTTCCGGCAGGTAGGACAGCTTCAGCACGCTGGAACCCAGGCCCACGCCGTCCCACTCGCCGCGTCCGATCGCCATCAGCGACTGGGTCAACTGGAAACCGTCGTTGAACGGGTCCTTCCACGGGTCGAGGAACGAGGTGAGCCGCTTCATCCGGTAGCTCTCGCCGGTGGCCGCCACGTACAGCAGCGGCATCAACGGCAGGCCCATCAGGAACAGGAAGATCGGCCGCGCGCCGCCAAGCCAGACCATCGCGATGGTGACCGCGATCACCAGCGTGGCCGAGCCGAAGTCCGGCTGCGCCAGCAACAGCAGCACGATCACGCCGGCAACGCAGACCGGTTTGAACAGTCCGAGGAAGCGGGTTTCCACGCTCTCGCGATGACGCACCAGATAGCTGGCGACATAGACCACAAGGATCAGCTTCACCGCCTCGACCGGCTGGAACGTGGTGAACATCAGGTTGAGCCAGCGCCGCGCACCGTTGATCCGCATGCCGAAATGCGGCACGAAAACCGCCAGCAGCATCAGGAACGCCAGCGCCAGCAACGGAAACGCGAACTTTTCCAGCAACTTGAGCTCGGTACGCATGGCCAGGCCCGCCGCGACCATGCCCAGGCTGAGGAAGATCAGATGCCGGCGCAGGAAGTAGAACGCGCCGAGGTGCTGGCTGTCCGCCACCGCGATCGAGCTGGACGCCACCATCACCACGCCAATGCTGGCCAGCCCGATCAACGCGGCGAACAGCCACGGATCGAAACGTCCGCGTGGACCGCTACGGCGTTTGGCCTGGGTGCCGGAATCAAACATGGGCACCTCCGGTGCGGGATTCGGGATTGGGGATTCGGGATTGGGGCAAGCAGCCACGACACACCGGCAAGCGCCCGTGCTCGCTCTCGCGAATCCCGAATTCCGAATGCCGAATCCCGTCCATCTCAACGCACCTTCAACGTGGCCAGACCAACGAGGACCAGCACCACCGAGATGATCCAGAAGCGCACGATGACCCGTGGCTCGGGCCAGCCCTTCAACTCGAAGTGGTGATGGATGGGGGCCATGCGGAACACGCGCTTGCCGGTGAGCTTGAAGCTGGCGACCTGGATCATCACCGAGGCGGTTTCCATCACGAACACACCGCCCATCACCAGCAGCACGATCTCCTGACGCACGATCACGGCCACGCAGCCCAGCGCAGCGCCCATCGCCAGCGCGCCGACATCACCCATGAACACCTGCGCCGGATAGGTGTTGAACCACAGGAAGCCCAAGCCCGCGCCGGCCAGCGCACCAGTGAAAATCGCCAGTTCGCCGGCGCCGGGGATCGAGGGAATCCCCAGATATTCGGAGAACACCTTGTTGCCGGCCAGGTAGGCGAACACGCCCAGCGCACCGGAAACCAGCACGGTGGGCATGATCGCCAGGCCATCCAGACCATCAGTGAGGTTCACCGCGTTGGAGAAGCCGACGATCATGAAATAGGTGATGACCACGAAGAACAGACCCAGCGGCACCACCACGTGCTTGAACAGCGGCACGTACAACGCGGTTTCGGCCACGGTCGCGCCTGCGGCGGCATGCGGTGCGGTGTAATAGAGGAACAGCGCGGCGCCGAGGCCGAACAGCGACTGCCAGAAATACTTCCAGCGGCTGGCCAGCCCACGGCTGTCTTTCAGCACCAGCTTGCGATAGTCGTCGTAGAAGCCGATGGCGCCGTAGCTCAGCAGCACGGCCAGCACCACCCATATGTAGCGATTGTGCAGATCGGCCCAGAGCAGGGTCGCGGCAGTCACCGAGAGCAGGATCATCACCCCGCCCATGGTGGGTGTACCGGCCTTGACCAGATGGGTCTGCGGGCCGTCGCTGCGCACCACCTGGCCCGCCTTGAGCGAAGCCAGCCGGTTGATCAGCCAGGGTCCGAACAGCAACGACAGCGCCAGCGCGGTAAGCGCCGCCATGATGGTGCGGAAGGTGATGTACTGGAACAGATGCAGGGCGGTGAAGTGCCGCGCCATCCAGTCGGCCAGTTCAAGCAGCATCGGTTGCACCTCCCCTCACAATCGCGGCCACTACCTGCTCCATGCCCGCCGAACGCGAACCCTTGACCAGGCAGGTGACGCCCGGATGCAGTTGTGCCCGTAACGCGGCGATGAGTGCCGGCTTGTCCATGAAATGCTCACCCGCCGCACCGAACGCCTCGACGGTGGCCGCGCCCAGCGGACCCACCGCGAACAGCCGATCGACGCCGTGCTGGCGGGCACGCTCGCCGATTCCGGCATGCAATGCGCGCGCGTCATCGCCCAGTTCGGCCATGTCGCCCAGCACCAGCCAGCGCTCACCCTCGGCCAACTGCAAGGTATCGATCGCGGCGGCCATCGAACCCGGGTTGGCGTTGTAGCTGTCATCGATCACGATCCAGCCACCGGTCGCGACTTCCTGGCGCAAGCGGCCGGCCACGCCGGTTGTCTGCTGCAGCCCGAGGACGATGGTGTCCAGCGGCACATCCAGCGCCAGCCCGACGCTGGCGGCGGCCAGGGCATTGGCAATGTTGTGGCGCCCCGGCAGCGGCAGGCTGACTTCGGCATCGCCTTGCGGCGTGCTGAGCACGAAGCGCGAGCCATCCACGCGTTGCTCGATGACTTCGGCACCCACGTCGGCGGCGTGATCCAGGCCGAAGCGGAGCACCTTGCGGCTACCGGCCAGCCCGCCAAAGAAGCTGGCGAACCCGTCATCCGCATTGATGATCGCGGTGCCGTCGGCCGGCAACGCCTGGTACAGCGCGCCCTTGGTTTCGGCCACGCCTTCGATGCTGCCCATGCGCTCAAGATGCGCGGGCGCGATGAGCGTGACGAGGCCGATATCTGGCCGTGCGATGGCGGCGAGGTAGGCGATGTCGCCCGGCTTGCCAGCGCCCATCTCCAGCACCGCATATTCAGCGTCCCGCGGCATCGCCAGCAGGCTCAGCGGCAGGCCCAGCTCATTGTTGTAGTTGCCCGCGCTGACGTGGGTACGGCCGTGGCGCGACAGGATCGACGCCACCAGGGTCTTCACCGTGGTCTTGCCGTTGGACCCGGTGATGCCGACCACGCGCACATCGCGCTGCGCCCGCACAGCACTGGCGAAGTCGCCCAATGCCACTTCCGCATCGTCCACCAGCAGCTGCGGCAACGCGCAGTCCACCTGGCGCGTGACCAGTGCGGCGACGGCACCGCGGGCGGCGGCCTGGTCCAGATAGTCATGACCGTCGGCGTGCTCGCCTTTCAGCGCGACAAACAGGTTGCCCGGCTCGAGCTTGCGGGTGTCGATCGCCACGCCGGTGATCTCGGCCTGGTCCATTCCGGTGTCGCCGCCAAGCAAACGGCCGTTGGTCCACATCGCGATGGCGCCAAGCTGCATCATGCGCGCGGCTCCCGCTTGATCCGTTCCAGCGCGGCATGGGCCACCGCCAGATCGTCGAACGGGCGCTTGCCGGCGGCACCGTCCTGATAGGTCTCGTGCCCCTTACCGGCAATCAGCACGACGTCGCCGGCTTTGGCCAGCGCCAGCGCATCGGCGATGGCCACCGCGCGGTCGCGCTCGACGGCCATGGCAGCGGCCTCGGTCATGCCCGCCACGATCTGGGCCACGATCGCGTCGCCATCTTCGCCGCGCGGATTGTCGTCGGTGACGATGGCCACGTCGGCCAGCCGCGCCGCGATGGCACCCATCAGCGGGCGCTTGCCGGTATCCCGCTCGCCGCCGCAACCGAACACGCAGATCAACTTGCCGGCGCAATGCGCGCGCAGTGCGCTCAGCGCCTGCTCCAGCGCATCGGGTGTATGGGCGTAATCAACCACCACCAGCGGCAGGCCACCCAAACCGCCGAGTCGGCTCATGCGGCCGTTCACCGGCAACAGCTGTTCGACGGCGTGCACGATGCGCTCGAACGACTCGTCGAGTGCACCGAGGCAACCGATCACGGCCAGCAGGTTGGCGACGTTGAAACGACCGAGCAGATGGCTGTTGATTTGCCGGCTGCCCCAGGGTGTGCGGAGCTGGAAGGCCAGCCCACCGGCCGACGTGACGATGTTGCTGGCAGCGATCTCGGCCGTGGCTTCACCGGCCGCGCTGAAACGCAGCGGCTGCACGCCTGCGGGCAGCCGCGTCGCCAGCTCGCGACCGAACGCGTCGTCGCTGTTGATGACCGCCACGCGCAAGCCGGGCCAGGCAAACAGGCGTGCCTTGGCCGCGCCGTAGGCTTCCATGCTGCCGTGGTAGTCGAGATGGTCACGGGTGAGGTTGGTGAATGCGGCAACCTCGAAGTCCACCGCGCCGACGCGACCCTGCGCCAGTGCGTGCGACGACACTTCCATCGCCACGTGGCTGACATCGGCGTCGCGGAACTTTGCCAGCAGCGCCTGCACGCTGATCGCATCGGGCGTGGTGCGCTCACCCTCGTGCAGCTGACCGTGCACCCCGGCGCCCAGCGTGCCGATCGATGCGGCGCGATGACCGAGCAGGGTCAGCGCCTGCGCCAGCAACTGCACGCACGAGGTCTTGCCATTGGTGCCGGTGACGCCGACGACGCGCATGGCCTCGCTGGGGCGCTCATGGAAGCGCGCGGCGATCTCGCCGACCTGGTCGTGCAGGCCGTCGATCCACAGCAAGGGCACATCCAGTGGTTCAACCTGCTCCGGTGCCGGCGTCTCGGCCAGCACCACGCGGGCACCACGCTTGACCGCGCTGGCGGCGAACTCGATGCCGTGACCCTGGCTGCCGCTCAAGGCGAAAAACGCATCGCCCCGACGCACCTGCCGCGAATCCAGGCTGAGCCCGGAGACGATCATGCGCGCGGCCGCAGGCGTGGCCGCGACCTGCGCGTCGGCGATGCCCAGCAGCAACTGGTCGAGGTGGCCGATACTCATGGGGTGCCCTCGTCGACCGGCGCGTCATCGATCGGCGCCTCGTCCGGCGGCTTGCTGCCTGCCAGGCCGCCCGCGCCCTGCATCGGGCCGCCCACATACCAGCGCCCGATGTTGTCCGGCGGCACATCGAGCAAGCGCAGCGCCCCGCCCATCACGCGCGAGAACACCGGGGCGGAAACCATGCCGCCGTAGTAGCTGCCCTTCTGCGGGTTGTCGACCACCACCACGCCGACCAGGCGCGGATTGGTCGCCGGAACGATACCGGCGAAGGCCGCGGTGTAGCTGTTCTTGTCGTAGCCGCCGGCATTGGCTTTGTGCGCGGTACCGGTCTTGCCGGCAACGGCATAGTTGGCGATGCGTGCCTGCGGCGCGGTACTGCCCGGACCGGTCACCGTTTCCATCATCTGGATCAGTTCGTGCGCCACCTGCGCCGAGATGATCTGCCTGGACGGACTGTCGGCGCCCTTGATGAAGCTGGGCGTGTGCTTGACGCCGTTGTCGGCGATGGTGGCGTACGCGTTGGCCAGCTGCAACACGGTCACGTTGAGACCATAACCGTAGCCCAGGATCGCCTTTTCCAGCGGACGCCAGTCGCGCCCGATACGCAGGTAGCCGGAGGCCTCGCCGGGAAAGCCGCTATCGGTACTGTTGCCGAAACCGAAGGCGCGGTAGGTGTCGTACATCAAGGTGGTGTCGAGATCGGTGGCGATATGCGCCGCGCCGACGTTGCTCGACTTGGTGATCACGCCGGTCGGCGTCAGCAGGCCGTAGTTGTGGGTGTCATGGATGTCGTGACCGTGGAAGTACCAGTGGCCGCCGGTGGTATCGATGATCGGACTGGTCGGCGTGAACCTGCCACTGGACAGCGCCGCCGCCATCAGGATCGGCTTGATCGTGGAACCGGGCTCCAGCACGTCGGTGATCGCGCGATTGCGTCTCTGGCTCGGCTTGCTCGCACCGATGGCGTTGGGGTTGAAAGTTGGCATGTTGACCATCGCCAGCACTTCGCCCGTGCGCACGTCCATGATCACCATCGAGGCAGAGTCGGCCTTGAACTTCTCCATCACGCTCTTCAGTTCGCTGTAGGCCAGGAACTGGATGCGGCGATCAATGCTGAGCGTGAGGTTGCGCCCGGGCTTGGGCGCACGCACCTGCTCGACGTCTTCCACCACATGACCCATGCGGTCGCGGATGACCCGCTTGGCGCCCGGCTTGCCGGAAAGCCAGTCGTCGTAGGCGAGCTCCAGCCCTTCCTGGCCGTGGTCATCGATATTGGTGAAACCCAGCACGTGCGCGGTGACTTCGCCAGAGGGATAGAACCGCTTGAACTCGCGCTGGCCGTTGATGCCGGGAATACCCAGATCCAGCACGGCCTGGGCCGCCTCGGGCGCCATCTGCCGGCGCAGATAGACAAACTCACGCTCCGAACGCTGCGCCAGGCGGCTCTTCAATTCATCGGCATTCACACCCAGCGCACGCGCCAGTTCCGGAATACGATCGTCGTTGTCCAGCACCTCGGACGGATTGGCCCAGATCGACATCACCGGGGTGGACACCGCCAGCGGCTCGCCGTTGCGATCGAAGATGGTGCCGCGCGAGACCGGAATCGGCATCTCGCGCAGGAAGCGTGCATCACCCTGGCGCTGGTAGAACTGCTTGCGCACCACCTGCAAGTCGAACGCGCGCGCAACCAGGCCCGTCGCAGCCAGACACAGCAAACCGGCCACCAGATACATGCGCCGGCGCGCACTCGGAGCGGTGACGTGCCGGCCCGTCGCACGCTGATGCGCGCGCCGGGCCGGCTTG
This sequence comes from Rhodanobacter sp. G2-10, assembly GCF_055809185.1. Lineage (NCBI taxonomy): Bacteria > Pseudomonadati > Pseudomonadota > Gammaproteobacteria > Lysobacterales > Rhodanobacteraceae > Rhodanobacter > Rhodanobacter sp. G2-10. Next base: position 2,943,458 of record NZ_CM147900.1, read on the forward strand.
GCGTGCTTGGTGTGCTTGCGCGCATCCATCAGCGCAGCAACCGGATGTCTTGCGGGCGCGGCTCGATCATGCCGAGCTTCTGCCGCGCCTCGTCGTCGATGCGACGCGGCTCCGCATAAGTCGCCTGTTCCAGCTCCAGCCTGCCGTACTCGATGTTCAGATCATCGCGCTGGTTCTGCAGCGCGGTCAGCTGCACGAACAGCACGCGGCTCTCGTGACGTGTCCACACCACGCCCAGTGCGCTGACCACCACGGCGAGCAGCAGGATGATGCTGACCAGGGCGCTGATCACCTTCATGCGGCGAGCTCCCGTGGCAGCTTTTCGGCGACGCGCAGCACGGCGGAACGCGAGCGCGGGTTCGCCACCAACTCCGCCTCGGACGGAAACCGTGCCTTGCCGACCGCAGCGAGCAGGGCCGGGGCGACCGGCACCGGTGGACCGCGCCGGCTGTTCTGCACGCGACCGGAGTGGTCGCGAATGAACAGTTTCACCGCGCGATCCTCCAGCGAGTGGAAACTGATCACGGACAACCGGCCGCCGGGCTTGAGGCGTTCCAGCGCGGCGTTCAACCCCTGCTGCAACGCGTCCAGTTCGCCGTTCACGCAAATGCGCAGCGCCTGGAAACTGCGCGTGGCCGGGTGCTTGCCCGGCTCGCGCCGTCCGACCACGCGCTCGATCAGTGCCGCCAGTTGACCGGTGCGCGTGAAAGGCGTGCTGTCGCGGTCGGCCACGATGGCGCGGGCGATGCGCCGACTGTGGCGCTCTTCGCCATAGTTCCACAGCACATCGGCGATTTCGCGCTCACTGGCCTGCGCCACGAAATCCGCCGCGCTCTGGCCTTGGGTCGGATCCATGCGCATGTCCAGCGGCGCATCCGCCATGAAGCTGAAGCCGCGCGCGGCTTCATCCAGCTGCGGCGAGGAAACGCCCAGGTCGAGCAGCACGCCATCGAGCCCGGCCGCGGTCTCGTCCCATTCGGCAAGACTGGAAAAATTGGCATGGCGAATCGCCACACGCGCATCGCCGGCAAACTCGGCGCGCGCCGCAGCGACGGCCGTGGGGTCGCGATCCATCAGCAACAGCCGGCCGGCCGGACCCAGACGCGACAACACCTCGCGCGCATGCCCACCGCGCCCGAAAGTGCCATCCAGATAGCGCCCGTCTGCCCGCACGGACAAACCCTCCACCGCCTCGCCCAGCATCACCGGGATATGCTGCAATTGCACCGAGCGCACTCCCGTCCCGTCCCGCATGATTCCGCTACATCCGCACCCGTGATTACAGGCGCAGCTCTGCCATTTCGCTGGTGATCTCGTTCTCGCCGATGCTCTGGCGGATCTTGGCCATGTGTGCCTGCTCGCTCCACAGCTCGAACTTGTCGCCCATGCCGAGCAGCACCGCCTTTTTCTCGATGCCGGTGGTCGCGCGCTGGCTCGCCGGCAACAGGATTCGCGCCGCACTGTCCGGTTCGACCACCGCCGCCGCGCCGACCAGCTTCATCTGCAGGTCGCGATGGGCGGTTTTCACCTTGGACAGCGCGTTGACCTGGTCGCGCGCCTGCTCCCATACCGCGTAGGGGAACAACCACAGGCAGCCCGGCTCGAACGGGTTATAGGTGACCACCAGACGATTGGCACACTCGCCCGCGACCAGCTCCCGATATGCAGTCGGGATGGCCAGTCGGCCCTTGTCGTCCACGGTAATGGCGGTCTCGCCCTGGAACACGATCAGCTGACTCCACGAAAACCCACGATTTCACACTGGAACCCACGATAATCTCGGACCCTGAGACTGTCAAGGGAAATTGCTTGTGAATCAATGAGTAAAGGCAGAATCCTGACTGAACGTGCAGCATATTCTCAGGAATGGCAGCAAGGTGCTTGAAACCAACGGTTTTTTTGAACCGCGCCGTGAACGGTATCGGCTCGAAACCCCGCCGTATCAGTGAATATCGAGGCTGTTTCGAGTTGCCGGCATGAATTGCCGTTCACACAAGCCCTCCACCACCCCGACCGTAGCGATCGAGATGGCGGAGGGATCGGCAAAGAGGTGGAGTCGGCCTGTAAGCCGGGTTCTGTACGTCTTGCGACGCGACAGTCATTCCTCTCGGCCAGGCGTCGCCGCCTGGCTCCAGCAACCTACCCGGGAACAACGCGGGCCGCGTTATCGTTCCCCTATTTGGTCTTGCTCCGAGTGGGGTTTACCGTGCCGTACGGCGTTGGCCCCGTACGCGGTGCGCTCTTACCGCACCCTTTCACCCTTGCCTGTGCCCTTGCGGGCCATCGGCGGTCTGCTCTCTGTTGCACTGGCCGTCGGCTCACGCCGCCCAGGAGTTACCTGGCACTCTGCCCTGTGGAGCCCGGACTTTCCTCGATGCACTTGCGTGCGACGCGACTGTCCGGCCGACTCCATCGCCAGTGTACTGGGTGGGGGTGGGGATGGGGAATGGAGATCCGGGATTCGGATTCGGAAGCAGCGATCCGGACCCGAACGATTCCGTGCTGCCCGCCGGACTGTAGGAGCGCACCCTGTGCGCGAGCTCTTCCGTCACGTCGCCAAAAGCATCGCGCACAGGGTGCGCTCCTACCCTTCATAGAGGAGCTTCCGTGGCGCGCCGCTGATCGCTGCAGCCAGCTTCGCAGCCTTCGCCGGCGGCAGTTCGTCGCGCAGGATCGCGAAGACGCGGCGCCCTTCGGCCAGCTTGGCGTCGGCTTCCTCGCTGCACCCGGCCACCAGGATCACGTGCTCGCCGCGTTGCTGATCGGGGTCGGCGACTACGCGTGCGGCCAGCGCCGCCAGTGGCTCGCCGAGCACGGTCTCGAACATCTTGGTCAGTTCGCGCGCCAGCACGGCTTCGCGCTCCGCGCCGAACACGTCGCGCATGTCGGCCAGGCTTTCGGCGACGCGATGTGATGACTCGTAGAAGATGAGGGTGCGCGACTCGTCGACCAGTTCCTGCAGACGGCTGCGGCGGGCGGCTGCCTTCGCCGGCAGGAAGCCCTCGAACACGAAGCGGTCGCTGGGCAGACCGGCAACCGACAAGGCCGCGATCGCGGCGCAGGCGCCCGGCACCGGGATGCAGCGGACGCCCGCCGCGCGGGCGGCGCGCACCAGGCGGAAGCCGGGATCGCTGATCAGCGGCGTGCCGGCATCGGAAATCAGCGCCACGTCGTCGCCCGACTGCAGACGGCGCACGAGCGCGTCCACCGCGTCGCGCTCGTTGTGTTCGTGCAGCGCAAGCAGTGGCGTGCCGATCTGGTGATGAGCCAGCAGCGGGCGGCTATGGCGGGTGTCCTCGGCCGCGATCACGGCCACCGCGCGCAGGCTCTCGATGGCCCGCGCCGACAAATCGTCGCGATGGCCGATCGGCGTGGCTACCACCCACAGGCAACCTGGCTGAACTGATGACATCGGGTGACTCCATGGGCCCGTGGTTCGATCGGCTATCATCGCGCATTGATGAACATGACGAACAAGGGATTTCCCATGCGCTTCATGCGCCTGCCGCGAATCATCGCGATCGGACTGCTGTTTTCACTCTTGCTCAATGCCTGCGTGCCGACCAGCGCGGTGCGTTCACCGGCAGAGATCGCCGCCGCGCAAAGTGCCGCGGCACTGGCGCGGCAAGGCCAGTTTGATCAGGCAGCGCAAGCCTACCTGGACCTGGCCGGGCAATCCCCGGGCCACGCGGACAGCTACCGGCTGCAGGCTGCCGAGGCGTGGCGCCAGGAAGGCCAGATTGCACGAGCCGCGCCGGTGCTGGACAAGATCAAGCGCGAGCGCCTGAGCGGTGACGAACCGCTGCGATTGGACTTGTTGCGCGCGGAACTCGCGCTCAACCAGAACAACCCGCACGGCGCGCTGCGGCTGACCGGCCAGCCGAACGTCCAGGTGCCGCCATCGCTGCGCCCCCGCCTGCTGGAGCTTCGTGCACGTGCGATGAAGGCCGTCGGCGACATCTGGGGCGCCGCGCGCACTCGCGTGCAGATGAATGACGAGCTTCAAGGATTCGACCAGGCCCAGAACCGTCGGCAGGCACTCGAGCTGCTGAGTGAGCTGGGAGTTGCGCCGCTCAAGCAGCGCGCCGCCGCGATGAAGCCCGGTGACCACATGTTGCCGTGGGTCAACGAAGCGTTGCGGCAGCTCGGCGTCAGCGTGGCGCAGCCGCAACCGGAGCTGCAGCAAGCCGTAGGCATGCTCCTGCCCGGCTCCGGTGCAAACGTGCGCGAGGGCTACCAGGTGCCGGCCAAGGTGGCGCTGCTGCTGCCTTCCGACGGCAATTATGCCGCCGCGAGCGCGCCCATAAGACAGGGCTTTTTCACAGCCTATTTCGACGCCGGCAGCAATCACGCACCGCGACCCTCGGTTCGCGTCTATGACAGCCGGGGCACCGCCGACGGCGCCGTGCAGGCTTACCAGCAGGCAGTGCGCGACGGCGCCAAGCTGGTGGTGGGGCCGTTAACCCGCAGCGAGGTAGCGGCCGTATTCGGTCAGGCGCAACTGCCGGTGCCGGTGCTGGCGCTGAACCATCCGGACGGGCGGCAACTGCCCGCCGGCAACGCCAGCGAGTTCGGCCTGCTGCCCGAAACCGAGGGCGCCCAGGTGGCCGACCACATGGCCGAACGCGGAATCCTTCGCGCCTATGTGGTGATATCAGGCGATGACTTCGCCCAGCGTGCCGCGGATGCGTTCAAGGCCGAATTCGATTCACGCGGCGGCGAGGTCATCGACACGACCGTGCTGCCCACCGACACAACCAGCTACGCCGACAACATTCGCAGCATGCACATGTCGGACGCGCCCGCCGCAGCCGCCAGCGTGACCGCCTACGCGAGCGCCACCGAGGATGGCGTGAATGCCACCGGCAACACCGGCATCTTCATCAGCATGCGCCCGAAGCAGGCGCGGCTGCTGATGCCGCAGCTGCGCATTGCGCAGATCAGCCTGCCGACATTCGCCACCTCGCACGTCTATGCCGGCAGCGACGATGCGATGGCCAATCGCGATCTGGACGGCCTGGAGTTCTGTGATGCACCGTGGTTGTTCGACGCCCAGCCCGGCCTGCCCGATCGCTCCGCCATCGCGGCGCAGCTGCCGGCCGCCCAGGGCGGCGCCGCTCGCCTGTTCGCCTTCGGCATGGATGCGTGGAACCTGGTGCCGTATCTGGACTGGCTGCGCGAGCATCCGGGCAGCTACATGCCGGGTGCAACCGGTCAGCTCGGCGCCGATCAGTTCGGTCGTATCCGCCGGGTGTTGACCTGGGCGAAATTCCAGAACGGCCTGGCGCAACCGTTGAGTGGCAGCCTGCAGATCGAGGCGGTGCCATCGACCACCCCGCCAGAGCAGACCGAACCGGCGCCGGCCAGCTCCACCGCAAGCGGCGACCAACCCGTCCTTTCCCACTGATGCGCGCAGCAGGCGATGGCTATGAGCAGCGCGCCTGCGAGGAACTCGAGCGCGCCGGGCTGAAACTGCTGGCGCGCAACTACACGACGCGTCACGGCGAACTGGACCTGGTGATGCGCGACGCCGACACCGTGGTCTTCGTCGAAGTGCGCTACCGCAAGAGCGCAAGCCATGGCGACGCTGCAGCCTCGGTCACGCCGGCCAAACAGGCCAAACTGATTCTGGCCGCGCAGCACTGGCTGGCTGCGCACCCGCGCCACGCACGCCAGGCCTGCCGCTTCGACGTGGTCAGCTACGACGGCCCGGCCGACGCCATCCAGCGCCAGTGGTTGCGTGGCGCATTCGAGGCCGGCTGATCTGGCGCAGCGTCCTGGCGTCCATAGTGGATTACGCTTGAACGATGCCCGTGCCCACCGACCTGCTCACCCGCCTGCGCAAATCCTTTCCCGATGACTCGCTAGCCATCGGCGAGGCCGAACGTATCGCGTATTCCTACGACAACTCGCGGCGCAGCGCCCTGCCCGATGTCGTGGCATTCCCCACCGCGCATGCCCAGGTCGTGGCCTTGGTGCAGGCCTGTCGCGAACACGCCGTGCCCGTCGTGGCACGCGGGCGCGGCACCAACACCACGGGTGCGACGGTGCCGGTACACGGCGGCGTGGTGGTCAGCTTCGAGCGGATGAGCCGGATCGTGCGGATCGACCCGGACAACCGCCTCGCCGTGGTCGAGCCGGGCGTGCTCAACGGCGATCTGCAGCAGGCGCTGGCCGCCCACGGCTTCTTCTGGCCACCCGATCCATCCTCGGCCGCGTGGTGCAGCATCGGCGGCAACCTGGCCTGCAACTCGGCCGGGCCGCGCACGGTGAAGTACGGCAGCCCACGCGAGAACACCCTGGGTCTGCGCGCCGTGGCCGGCACTGGCGATGGCTTCCGCTGCGGCACGTACACCAGCAAGGGCGCCACCGGCTATGACCTGACCCGGCTGCTGATCGGCTCCGAAGGCACGCTGGCGCTGATTACCGAGGCCACGCTGAAGCTGACGCCGAAACCCTCGGCGCTGCGCACGTTGCGCGCGACCTATCGTGACGTCGGCGCAGCGGCGCGCGCGGTCGCGCGGATCATGGCGCAGCCGGTCACGCCCTGTGCGCTCGAATTCATGGACACCGTGGCGCTGCAGCTGGCGCACACCCATGGCGGCGACAGCGTGCCGTTGGCTGGCGCGCTGCTGATGATCGAGGTGGATGGCGAACCCGAATCGCTGGTGGCATCGGTCGAGGCGGTGTCAGCCGCCGCCCGCGGCCAGGGACTGCAGGAGCTGCGCGTGGCTGCCAGCGCCGAAGAGCGCCACACGCTGTGGGCGGCGCGCAAAGCCCTGTCGCCGGCGCAACGCGCCATCTCCGTGCACAAGATCAACGAGGACGTGGTAGTGCCGGTCAGCCGGCTTCCCGCGCTGGTCGATGGCGTCCAGCAACTGGCGGCGAAACACGCGCTGCCGATCGTCAGCTTCGGCCACGCCGGCAACGGCAACCTGCACGTGAATCTGCTGCCGCGTGATGAGGCCGAACGCGGGCGTGCGCCCGCGTGTCTCGCCGGACTGTTCGAGTTGGTGATCTCGCTGGAAGGCACGTTGTCGGGCGAACACGGCATCGGCCTGGTCAAGCGCGAGTTCATGCCGCTGGCGCTGGAGGACACGACGCTGAAGCTGATGCGCAATATCAAGGCCGCGCTCGACCCCGACGGCATTCTCAACCCCGGCAAGTTGCTGCCGTGATGGCCGGGAATCGGGAGTCGGAAATGGGGAATCGGAAGGACAAGAGTGCGACCCATCGGGCACGTGAGGTGAACCAGTTGCTCACGCAGATCCGCGCGTGCCGGATTTGCGAGGCGCACTTGCCGCTGGGGCCGCGTCCGGTACTGCAGGCGTCGGCCACGTCGCGACTGTTGATCGTCAGCCAGGCGCCGGGGCGCAAGGTGCACGAGAGCGGCATTCCGTTCGACGATGTCAGCGGCGACCGTTTGCGCGAATGGCTGGGCATCGACAAACCCGTCTTCTACGACGCCAGCCGCGTCGCCATCGTACCGATGGGCTTCTGCTTCCCCGGCAGCGGCAAGGGCGGCGACCTGCCGCCCCGGCCCGAATGCGCACCCACCTGGCACCCGCGCCTGCTGCCGCTGCTGGACCAGGTGCAACTGACCCTGGCCATCGGCCAGTACGCGCAGCGCGGTCTGCTCCGCGTTCCGCGGGGCACCAAGCTGACCGATACCGTGCGCGACTGGCGCCGGCATCTCGAACACGGCGTGCTGCCGCTGCCACATCCGAGTCCGCGCAACCGGCCCTGGGTCATGCATAACCTGTGGTTCGAAGCCGAGCTGCTGCCGGTGCTGCGCGAACGTGTCACCGCCGCCTTGCGCGCTGCCGATTGAGCTACCGCTGCAGCGCGCCTTGCCGGTTCCATGCAGCTTCCTCTAACCTGCCCCGATCAACGGCTCCGTCCCTTGATCACATCGCGACTGCAGGCTGCGACAGGGGTTGGCGGGCAGAGCCCGCCCTACAAGGCGACAACGTAGGGCGGGCTCTGCCCGCCGACTCATCGACAGCAAGGCAGGCCGTGATCTGATCAGGCGACGGGGTCAGTAGCTGCGGGACATCGTCCGTGCAGTTTGGGGAAAACCTGCCGGATACCTGCCCGTGAATCTGAAGCTGCGCCTGATCGTGATGAACTTCCTGCAGTTCTACATCTGGGGGGCGTGGCTGCTGACCATCGGCGCGTACTGGTTCCAGCACCAGCATTGGTCGGGCACCAGCTTCGGCGCGATCTTCTCGACCATGGGCATCGCCTCGCTGTTCATGCCCTCGCTGGCCGGCATCATCGCCGACAAGTGGATCAATGCCGAACGGCTGTACGGCGTGTTCCAGATCGCCGGCGCGATCGTGCTGTTCAGCGTGCCGCTGGTGGACGATCCACACACGATGTTCTGGGTCATGTTGCTCAACATGGTCTTCTACATGCCGACCATCTCGCTCTCCATTGCGGTGGCCTACAACGCGCTCAAGCGCGACGGGCTCGACGTGGTCACGCACTACCCGCCGATCCGGGTCTGGGGCACGATCGGCTTCATCGCCGCCACCTGGACCGTCAGCCTGCTGCATTTCGAGACCTCGCCGATGCAGTTCCGCGTGGCCGCGGCCGCCTCGCTGGTGCTGGGCCTGTATGCGTTCACCCTGCCCAAATGCCCGCCGAGACTCGACGCCGCGCACAGCCGCAGCCTGGCCGATCGGCTGGGGCTGACCTCGTTCGTGCTGTTCAAGGACCGCAACATGGCGGTGTTCTTCATCTTCGCCATGCTGCTGGGCGCGGCACTGCAACTGACCAATGCCTACGGCGACACCTTTCTGCACGACTTCGCCCACATCGACGCGTACAAGGACCTGCTCGCCGTACGCTATCCGGCGATCATCATCTCCATCTCGCAAGTCTCCGAAACCGTCTTCATCCTGACCATCCCGTTCTTCCTCAAGCGCTTCGGCATCAAGGCGGTGATGACGATGAGCATGCTGGCCTGGGTGCTGCGCTTCGGCCTGTTCGGCTTCGGCAACCCGGCCGGCGGCCTGTGGATGATCGTGCTGTCGTGCATCATCTACGGCATGGCATTCGACTTCTTCAACATCTCCGGCTCGCTGTACGTGGAAAGCCAGGCCGACCCGCGCATCCGCGCCAGCGCGCAAGGGCTGTTCATGCTGATGACCAACGGCGTGGGTGCCGTGCTGGGCAGCCTGATCGCCGGTTTCGTGATCGACCACTTCTTTACTGCCCACACCTGCAACGAAGCCGTTGCCATCTGCAAGGATTGGCAGGGCATCTGGCTGGCCTTTGCCGGTTACGCGCTGGTGATGGCGATCGCGTTCGTGCCGCTGTTCAAGCATCGGCACGACCGTGCCGCCGCGCAACGGGTCGTGCCCACACACTGATCCGTCCGCCGGCGGTCACGTATTGTTATTGCGAATCATTTTCATTTAACATGCGCCTCCCCATCCCGGAGGCCTCATGTCCCTTGCCGTTCGCCCACTCGTCCCGTTGCTCGCCCTTGTCCTTGCCGGGACCGCCCAGGCCGCCGACCAGATCTCGGCCGTCACCCTCGAGCGGGTCGAGGTTTCCGAAAGCACCCTGCGCATGCCGCAGAGCCAGGGCGCGCTGCCGACCACCATCACGGTGATCACCGCGGAGGATTTGCGCCAACAGCTGGCGATCACGCCGGACCTCTCCGACGCCATCGGCAACCTGCTGCCATCGTTCGCGCCCTCGACGCAGAAGCTCAGTTCACGCGGCCAGACGCTGCGCGGACGCAACCCGCTGTACATGATCGACGGCGTGCCGCAGTCGAGCCCGTTGCGCAACGGCTCACGCGATGCCTACACGATAGATCCGGCCATGATCGAGCGGATCGAGATCGTCGAAGGCTCCAATTCGATGCAAGGCCTGGGCGCAGCCGGCGGCATCATCAACATCATCACCAAGCGCGCCCCGCAACAGGACGGCGTGCGCCAGGAAGTCACGCTCAATGCCAGTGCACCGACCCGCGGCGCGGACGGGTTCGGCGGCGGTGGCGCCTATCTGCTCGGTGCACGCAGCGGTGCGTTCGACATCGTGGCGGGCGTGTCGTGGCGCGAGCGTGGCATGTACTCCGACGCCAAGGGCCGTCTGATCGGCGTCAACGGCACCCAGGGCGACCTGATGGATTCCCAAAGCTGGGACGGCTTCGCCAAGCTCGGCTTCGACTTCAGCGGCGCGCGGCGTCTGCAGGTAACCGTCAATCGCTTTGACCTGCAGGGGCATGGCGATTACACCGCCGTGTCCGGCGACCGCGACATCGACTTGCCGACCACGTCGGTCCGCGGCAAGCAGCCGGGCGACGCGCCGGCCAATCGCGTGCTGACCAGCAGCGTCGACTACCGCGACACGATGCTGGCCGGCGGCGAGCTGCGCGCGCAGCTCTACCACCAGAAGAATCGCGAGCTGTTCGGCGGCGGCACGTTCGGCACGTTCCAGGATCCCGCCTACGGCCCGGGCCTGCTGTTCGACCAGTCGCAGAACGTGTCGACCAAGGACGGCGCACGCCTGTCGTGGGCACGGCGCGGTCTGCTGGACGAAAAGCTCACCCTGCTGGCGGGGGCCGACGCCTACCGCGACACCACCTTCCAGGAACTGACCCACACCGGTCGCCACTGGGTGCCGGACAGCACCTACACCGGCTGGGCCCCATTCCTGCAGGCGGAATACTGGCCAGCGCACACGCTCTCGCTGTCCGGCGGATTGCGCCGCGAACGCGGCTCGCTGGACGTACCCACCTTCCAGACGCTGGCGTCATACCACGGCGTCACCGTGCAGGGCGGCACCACCAGTTTCAGCAAGACCCTGCCCAACGCCGGCCTGGTGTGGTACCTGGGCGACCGGTTCAATCTGTTCGCCAGCTACGCCGAGGGCTACACCTTGCCCGATGTGGGACGCGTGCTGCGCGGGATCAACCAGCCCGGTCAAAGCGTCGCCACCTTCCTCGATCTCAAGCCGGTGGTGTCGGACAATCGCGAAGCCGGTTTCGAATACGCCGGCGAGCAGGCTGGCGCGCGCGTGAGCTATTACACCTCGCGCTCGCGGCTGGGTTCGGTGCTGGTGTTCGACGCCCCCAACCAGGTCTACAACGTGATGCGCCAGCGCGTCGCGATCAGCGGCTGGGAGGCACGCGGCCATTGGCAGCCCCGGGTCGACACGCGCCTGGATGCCTCGTTCGCCGTCAATCGCGGGCGCTCGGACCGCAACGGTGACGGTCGCATCGACTCGGATCTCGATGGCGCCAATATCGCACCCAACCGGCTCAACCTGTCATGGACACAGCGCTGGAACGACGCCTGGTCGAGCTACCTGCAGTTCAGCCACCTCTACAGTCGCAGCTTCAGCACGCTGGGCCAGACCACCGCGCAATTTGACGGTTACAGCACCGCCGACGCCTACCTGAAATGGCAAAGCGCGCGCGCCGGCAACTGGACCCTGGGCGTGCAGAACCTGGCCAACAAGCAGTACATCAACTACGTGTCCCAGACTGTCGGCAACGACGACTCCTGGTACGCCGGGCGGGGACGGGTCCTGTCGCTTACCTGGCAACAGGTTTTCTGAGATGGCGGCAGCCGGCCCCATGACAGCCACGCGGACGACTGCCGGCGGCACGCGCCACTGGATCAGGCGACTGCATCTGTGGGCCGGGCTCAGCGTGGGCCTGGTCTACGCGCTGATTGCGCTCAGCGGCAGTGTGCTGGTGTTCCAGACGCCGCTGCTGCGCTGGCTGCATCCGCAACTGTCCGGCCATGCACAGGCCGACGCGGGCACCCGCGCCGCCGTGCTCGCAAAGCTGTCGCGTGAATGGTCGGCCAGCGGTTTGCGCAGCGCCGACCTGCCCACGGCGGATCTGCCGGTCTGGCAGTTGTACTTCGCCGATGGCAGCCGACGCTACCTGGACCCCGGCGATGGCCACCTGCTGCTGACCCGCGCACCCGGCAGCGATCTGCTGTTGACGCTGCGCGACTGGCACACGCACCTGCTGGCCGGCGAAACGGGCGAAACCCTGCTCGGCATATTCGGCTGGATCACGCTGGGCCTGCTCGTTTCCGGCATCTGGCTCTGGTGGCCGGGTCGGCACAAGCTGGGCGCCAGCCTGCGCCTGCATGCGCAACCGCCCGCGCGGCGATGGCTCAGCTGGCACCGCAGCCTTGGCGCACTCAGTCTGCCGCTGCTGTTGCTGGTGACGCTCACCGGCACCTTGATGATCTACAGCGCCGCGACGCGCCGCGTACTCCAGACCCTGGCCAACGACGCGCCCGCCGTCGTCCCGGCGCCTGTCGCGCCGCAACCAGGGCCGATCGACTGGCGGGCCGTGCTCGACATGGCGCAGCACGCGCTGCCCGATGCACAACTGCGCCGTATCGCCATGCCGAAGGCGAACGACGGGCGCGTGGTGATTCGCGCCCGTTCACCGGGCGAGTGGCACCCGGTGGGACGCAGCCAGATCTGGATCGACCCCCGCCGCATGCAGGTGCTGGCCACACGCGACGCCTCCATCGACGGCCTCGGCGCCCGCACCAGCAACACGATCTATCCGCTGCACGCGGGGAGCGTGGGTGGCTTGATCGGCGCCTGGCTGGTGCTTCTGGCCGGCCTGTTGCCGCCGTTCTTCCTGGTGACCGGCTTTCTCTTCTGGCGCGCGCGGCAGCCGCGAAAGCGCACGTAAGGGCGACGGCAACCGGTTGCTGGCGCAGGGCACGCGCCATGCCGAGGCCGCCTGCGCCACCGATGGCGAGTTCACTTCGAGCCAGGCCTCCGCGGGCCAGCTCGTCGGGCCGCACCCCGCCTATGCTCGGCCCCTCAAAAACCCCCACTTTTCATCAAGTTGCTTTCAAATTTTGCAGTAGCTACGATGCCAGTATCGCAAGTTCTTGCGTTTTGGAGGGAGGAACCAGACCAGCGCACCGGGTCTCGACACGAGCCTGAGGCCAGCGGCTGGCCGAGGCTCAAGCATTTTGCGGACACGGGGATACGCCATGGGCGATGCCGTGATCGCGCCACCAGCTCCATCACGGGGAAACCAGCATGAAGATTCGTCACCATCGCCGCCAGCGCCTGGCGTTCTCGATTCTTGCCGCACTTGCCGTCACGACCCTGCCTGCCGCGTTCGCGCAGGACACGACCACACCTGCCAGCGAAGGACCGAGTACGGAGGACAAGGTCACCACGCTGAGTCAGATCACCGTACGCGCGCAAAAGCGCGTGGAGCTTCTGCAGGACGTCCCGATCACCATGGCGACGCTGCCCGAGCAGCTGCTGCAGGACACCGGCGTGCACGACATCAAGGACCTGCAGACCCTGGTCCCCACGCTGTTTGTTACCAGCACCACCTCCGAGACCCAGACCACCGCGCGCATCCGCGGCGTCGGCACCGTGGGCGACAACCCCGGCCTGGAATCCTCGGTCGGCATCGTGATCGACGGCGTACCGCGCGCGCGCAACGGCGTGGCCTTCGGCGACCTGGGCGAGCTGGAGCAAGTCGAGGTGCTGAAGGGTCCGCAAGGCACCGTGTTCGGCAAGAACACCTCGGCCGGCTTGATCAACATCATCACCAAGCGGCCGGTGTTCAAGCAGGAAGGCGACTTGGAGCTCACCGTCGGCAACTACAACGCCCGTGGCATCTCCGCGTCGTACAACAACAAGCTGAGCGACATGGCGGCCTTCCGCATCTACGCGGTGGACCGCGAGCGCGATGGCTTCAACAAGGTCAATACCGGTACCGGGCCGCGCACGCTGACCCGCGATGGCGACCAGAACTTCCACTCGGTGCGCGCGCAGCTGTTGCTCACGCCCACGAACAGCGTCGACATCAACTTCATCGGCGACTACACCCAGCGCAACGAGGACTGCTGCGTCGGCGTCACCATCGTGCGCGGACCCACCGGCGCCATCGTCGACGCGCTGGCGGGCGGCAACGGCGTGATTCCGGCAGTGGACATCGACAAGCGCCTGGCCTACAGCAATCGCGACACCACCCAGCGCATCATCGACAAGGGCGTGTCAGGCGAAGTGAACTGGACCACTCCGTGGCTGGGCCATGCCACACTCACCTCGATCACGGCACTGCGTCGCTGGGATGCGGTCGGCGGCGCCGACCTCGACTTCAGTGGCGCCGACATCTGGTACCGGCCGTACGGGGCGAACGACAACTCGGTGCGCTTCAACACCTTCAGCCAGGAGCTGCGCCTGGCCGGCACCACCGACCGCGTCGACTGGATGGTCGGCCTCTATCACGACAACGAAAAGCTGCAACGGCATGATGCCGTTTCGCTGGGCGCGGCCTACGAGCCATACCTGTCCATCGCCGTGCTGAACAACATCGCCGAATCCTTCCCGCCGGGCCTCATCAATACCGCCGGTGCGGCAACATTCCTGTCGCAGGCCGCCGGCATGCCGTACGGCACCGCGTTCGCCGGCGCCGCCTCGCACGACCGCTGGAAGCAGGATGCGAAGAGCACCGCCGCATTCAGCAACATCACCTTCCATGCGACCGACCAGCTGGCCCTCACCCTCGGCTTGCGCTACACGCACGAAAACAAGTCGGTCGACTCGTTCTACAGCAATCCGAACGGCGGACTGGCATGCGGCGCCGCGCTGGCCAATCCGGGCCAGGTCGGCGCGGCACTGGCCGGACGCGGCGTGCCGGCGCCATACCTCAGCGCCATCGTGCCCACGGTGATCGGCTACATGTGCCTGCCGTGGGCCAACCCGATGTTCAACGGCCGCACCACGGCGCAGAATTTCACCGCCAACGAATGGTCGGGCACGACCAAGGCCGCCTACCGCTGGAACGACAGCGTGATGACCTATGCCTCGGCGGCACGCGGGTACAAGGCCGGTGGCTTCAACCTCGATCGGGTGCAGTCCGGCAATGGATTGAGCGACGGCCCGCAAGGCATCGTTCCGGTCACCGACACCTCGTTCCCCGGCGAATTCGTCAACAGCTACGAGCTGGGTGCCAAGACCAGCTGGCAGGGCGGCAACCTGTTGCTGAACGCGGCGCTGTTCCATTCGAAGTACACCGACTTCCAGCTCAACAGCTTCCTGGGCACCAGCTACGTGGTGCGCTCGGTGCCCGAATTGACCACCAAGGGCCTGGACACCGACCTGCTGTGGCAGACGCGCATCACCGGACTGTCGCTGCAGGCCGGTGCCACCTATACCGACGCGAAGTACGGCAACGATCCCTTGCCTGATCCCGCACTGGCCCTGGTACCGGGCGGCACCGCCGGCTTCGCGCCGCGATGGGCGCTGACCGGCGGCGTCACCTACCAGTGGAATTTCAACAGCTACCTGATGGGCCGCTTCAACGCGGGCGCCAAGTACATGACCGAGTACAACACCGGCTCGGACCTCAACCCGGCCAAGATGCAGCCGGCCTATACCCTGCTCAACGCCCGGCTGATCGTCGGGGCGGTCAGCAAGCGCTGGCAGGTCGAACTGTGGGGCAGCAACCTCACCAACCGGACCTACAAGCAGGTCGGTTTCGACGCACCCATCCAGCCCGGTTCCTACAACGCGTTCCTGGGCGCGCCACGCACGTATGGCCTGACCCTGCGCGGAACGCTGTAAGCGCTCCCCGGGAAGCCGTCACCCGACGGCTTCCCGGTTTCACCTACAATGCGCCGATGCAGATTGGCCCCTACCTGATCGACCCGCCGGTGGTGCTCGCCCCCATGGCGGGCGTCACCGACAAGCCGTTCCGGCTGCTGTGCAAGCAGCTGGGCGCGGGCTTGGCCGTGTCGGAAATGACCAACGCCGATCCCCGCCTGTGGCACACGCGCAAATCCCTGCAGCGGATGGACCACGATGGCGAGCCCGAACCGGTCAGCGTGCAGATCGCCGGTTACGACCCGGCGATGCTGGCCGAGGCGGCGCGTTTCAACGTCGCCAATGGCGCGCAGATCATCGACATCAACATGGGTTGCCCGGCCAAGAAGGTGTGCAACGTATGGTCGGGCTCGGCGCTGTTGCAGGATGAGCCTTTGGTGGCGCGCATCGTCAAGGCCGTGGTCGATGCGGTCGACGCACCGGTCACGCTGAAAATCCGTACCGGCTGGGACCGACAGAACCGCAACGCACTCAACATCGCGCGCATCGCCGAGGACAATGGTATCGCGGCACTTGCCGTGCACGGCCGCACCCGCGCCGACAAGTATCAGGGCGAGGCCGAATACGACACCATCGCCGCGGTCAAGGCTGCGGTGAGCATTCCGGTACTCGCCAATGGCGACGTCAACACACCGCAGCAGGCCCGCCACGTGCTCGACGTCACCGGGGCCGATGCACTGATGATCGGCCGCGGCGCGCAAGGTCGGCCGTGGATCTTTCGCGAAATCGCGCACTATCTCGCCACCGGCGAGCTGCTGGCCGAACCGGAACCCGATGAAGTGGCGGCCATCCTGCTCGGCCACCTCGAACAGCTGTACGCGTTCTACGGCGAGCAGGCCGGTGTGCGCATTGCACGCAAGCATCTGGGCTGGTATGCGAAAGACCGCCCGGAAAATGCCGCGTTCCGCCACGTGGTCAATCGCGCCGAAACCGCCAACGAGCAGCTGCGACTGACCCGCGACTATTTCCTCGCCTTGTCCAGCGACGCGCGCATCGCGGCGTAACCCACCGCGGCAAACACCCGCATCGCCGTCGCGCGCCTGTCCGGCATTGCATTGGCGGCAGCGGCAGTCGATTTTCCCCCATCCGACATGCTGTTAGGCTGAAAAGAACCCCCTCGTTCACCTGGGAGCCCCGATGAAGCCCTACCTGCGCCCGCTGTGCCTGTTGCTGATTCTCTCGCTGATTTGCGGCATGGCGTCGGCGGCAGCACCGACAGGCTCCTCCGCGGTGATCAAGGTTTTCCCGATCGCCGCAGGCACGGCCGCGAGCGTGACGCCCGCAGACAAGCTGCACAGCGCCAACCAGCCGTTGATCGTCGGCATCAAGGTGGCACCGCCGTTCGTGATCGAGGATCACGGCAAGTACAGCGGTCTGGCGATCGACCTGTGGCAGGAAATTGCCGCCGATCATGGCTGGAAGTACGAGTACAGGCCTTACGATCTGGAAGGGCTGCTGGACGCGGTCAGCGACAGCAAGGTGGATGTCGGCATCGGCGCGATCACGGCCACCGCCGCACGCGAGAAGCGCATGGATTTCGCGCATCCGATCACCAGCTCGGGGCTGGGTGTGGCTGTGCGTGGGGGACAAACCGCGGGCTGGCTGGCGGTGGTGCGGGCGCTGGTGTCACCGGCCTTTCTCAAGGTCATCGCCACGCTGGCGCTGCTGCTGTTCGTGGTCGGCTTCCTGGTCTGGCTGCTGGAGCACAAGCGCAACCCGGAGCAATTCGGCGGCACGCGCCGGCAGGGCATCTTCTCGGGCTTCTGGTGGGCGATGGTGACCATGACCACCGTCGGCTACGGCGACACCGCACCACGCACGGTGGGCGGGCGTGTCATCGGACTGGTCTGGATGCTGGCGGCGCTGATCATCGTGTCGTTCTTCACCGCCTCGATCACCAGCGCGCTCACGGTGGGCCAGCTCAGCGACCGCGTCCGCAGCGGCTCCGACCTGGGTGGCATGCAGGTGGCAAGCGTGCCGTCCAGCACCAGCGCGAGCTGGCTGGAACGGCAAGGCTTCGGCTTCAGCAAGGCCGACGACGTCGACGCCGCCCTGGGCGATCTTGCTGCCGGCCGCGTGGATGCGGTGGTCTACGATGCGCCGCTGCTGCGCTGGGACATCCACCAGCGCTTTCGCGGCAAGCTGAAGGTGTTGCCGCTGGTGCTGGAGCGCCAGGATTACGCCTTCGCCCTGCCCACCGGCAGCCGCCTGCGCGAACCCATCGACACCTCGCTGCTGCAGCGGATCAACGCCCCCGACTGGCCCGCGCGTCTGGAAAAGGCCTTCGGCGACACGCAGCCCTGATGATGCACTGAGTTCCCGCAGCCACCGCAGGTGGGCACTGGCGTGCGTTTCGGAACTCCGGGTCGTAGTATTCGGGACTGGGGAAGTGGATGGCATGTCGATGAATGCAGGACAGTCCGTAACCGCGCCGCCGGATGCGAGCGAGCGACTCGAACGCGCCCAGCAGCGTTGGGAGCTCGTCGACATTCTGCTGCGCCGCCTCGCCACCCGTCTCACCTATGCCGCCGATGGACGCACCGCGGAACTTGACGAGACCCTGGGCGACCTGCGCCGACGGCTGCGCGAACCGCTCGGCGAGAGCGCGCTCGAATCGTTGCTGACCGACCTGACCGATGCCGTGCGATCTCTCGACGCGGTGCCGGGCGCGCCGCAGGCCGTGCCCACCACTGCGATCGTCACCGCCCCCGCGGTGACCGCTTCCACCGCTGTCGTGCTGCTGCAACTGATCGATCGTTTGTCGCTGGACGATGCTTCCGCCGACTCCCTTGGCAACGTACGTCAGGCGGTGCTCGCTGCGGTCGACGACACCGAACTCGCCAGCCAGGCCCGGACGCTTGCGCGCCTGGTCAACCGCCATCACCGACAACTCGGAGAACAACGCGCCGCCGCCGAGCGTCTGCTGGCCCACGTCACGAAACAGCTGGACGAGCTGGCACAGTACCTCGACCGCGAGAACGTCGACCGCCTCGACGGCAGTGGCGCGCGTCAGGAACTCGATCGCCACCTGACCAGTGAGATCGATGCGCTGGGCAGCCACTTGCAGCAGTCGCCCGACACCAGTTCCCTGCAGCTGGAGTTGCAGTCACGACTGGGGGCGATCACCAACCACCTCAAGACATTCCGGGAGCGTGAAGAGGCACGTGAACGCGACTGGCAGGCCCGTTCCGAACAGATGAACCGGCGCATTCACGAACTGGAACGCTCGGCGCAATCGATGGAAGCCAGCCTGCGCCAGGAGCACAAGCTCGCCTCGACCGATCCGCTGACGGGCCTGGCCAATCGGGCGGTATTCCAGCAGCACCTCGCATTGACCTGCGAACAGGCCGCACAGGGAGACACGCATGCTTGCCTGCTGGTACTCGACATCGACCACTTCAAGCAGATCAACGACCGCTTCGGGCATGCCGCCGGCGACCGCGCGCTGCGCATCGTGGCCGACCAGCTGAAGGCCCGGTTGCGCGCCGACGACCTGCTGGCCCGCTATGGCGGCGAGGAATTCGTGGCGGTGTTGGCGGGCGCTTCGATCGAGGCGGGCCGGAACGTGGCGGAGGATCTGCGCAGCTGCATCGAAGGCGTCGGTTTCCGCGGCCAGCAGCAGCCCATCCGTATCACCCTCTCATGCGGCGTCACCGCGTTGCGCGTCGGCGACACGCCCGAACAGGCATTTGATCGCGCCGATCGCGCCCTGTATCGCGCCAAGCGCAACGGACGCAACCGCTGCGAGCTGGTGTAGTGCCGTGGATCCGGCACGGCCATCCAGACGTCTGAACGAAACCTGCGTGCCTGGCACTTCATCGGCTGCAAAACCGGACTTGCCGGTGTATCATGCCCGACTGCATTTATCTTTCTATCCGCACAAAGGGATATAAACAGCGATGTCCAACTACCTGTTCACCTCCGAATCGGTCTCCGAAGGCCATCCGGACAAGGTCGCCGACCAGATTTCCGATGCCGTGCTCGACGCGATCATCGTGCAGGACCCGTTGGCACGCGTGGCCTGCGAGACGATGGTCAAGACCGGCGTGGCGATCGTGGCGGGCGAGATCACCACCAGCGCCTGGATCGACCTGGAAGCGATCACGCGCAAGGTGATCCTGGACATTGGCTATGACTCCAGCGAAGTCGGTTTCGACGGCGCCACCTGCGGCGTGTTGAACCTGATCGGCAAGCAGTCGCCCGACATCAACCGCGGCGTGGATCGCAAGAAGCCCGAAGAACAGGGCGCGGGCGACCAGGGCTTGATGTTCGGCTACGCCACCAGCGAGACCAAGTCGTTCATGCCTGCCGCGATTCACTTCTCGCATCGCCTGGTCGAGCAGCAGGCCAAAATCCGCAAGCAGAAGAATTCGCCAATGCCGTGGCTGCGCCCGGATGCCAAGAGCCAGGTCACCTTGCGCTACGACAACGGCAAGGCCGTGGGCATCGACGCCGTGGTGCTGTCGACCCAGCACGATCCGGGCGTGAAGCAGAAAGACCTGGTCGAGGCCGTGCGCGAGCACATCCTCAAGCCGGTGCTGCCGGCCAGGTGGCTGCACAAGGGTACCAAGTTCCACATCAACCCGACCGGCAAGTTCGAGATCGGCGGGCCGGTGGGCGACTGCGGCCTGACCGGCCGCAAGATCATCGTGGATACGTACGGCGGTTGGGCTCGCCATGGTGGCGGCGCATTCTCCGGCAAGGACCCGTCCAAGGTCGATCGTTCGGCCGCCTATGCCGCTCGTTATGTTGCCAAGAACATCGTGGCCGCCGGCATTGCCGCCCGTTGCGAGGTGCAGGTGAGCTACGCGATCGGCGTGGCCAAACCCACCTCGATCTCGGTGACCACCTTCGGCACCGGCAAGATCAGCGACGATGAAATCGAGAAGCTGATCCGCAGACACTTCGACCTGAGCCCGTACGGTATCCTGCAGATGCTCGACCTGATCCACCCGATGTACCAGCAGACGGCCAGCTACGGTCACTTCGGCCGCGCCGCGCAACCGAACAGCTACTTCGAGTGGGACACGATCGAGAACGGCCAGAAAGTGAAGAAACGCAGCGGCCCGTTCACCGCATTCTCGTGGGAAAAGACCGACCGTGCCGAAGCCCTGCGCAAGGACGCGAAGCTGAAGTAGGCGGTATTTGCCTTGCACGTGCAGAAAAGGCCGCCCCCGGGCGGCCTTTTCTTGTTCGCTCAATGCAGCAACATTCCCGGCGGCAAATGCGCGGCCAATCGGTGACGATGATTGATCGGTGGCAGGCCGAAAGCCTCGCGCACGCGGTCGGCGGGAAAGCCGATGTGCTTCGGCTTGATCACTACGACCTCGCTCAATCGCTCGGTCAATTCGCGCGCCGAACCGGCCTGGCCATGCGACAGATCACTCTCGATTTGGAAGGCGAACTGGTTCAAGGTGGCCAGCACCGAACGCGAGTTGCTCGACGCCAGCTGCATGTCGCCCATCGACTCGGCTTCCGCCGCAGCCATATCAGCCGGGATCTCCAGATGCAGCAGCGCCTTGAACAAGGCCTGGCCGAAGCGCTCGGGAATCAACTTATAGGGCGCCGCATCGATCACCACGCCGAAGCGGGTCGACTCGCTTACCGCCAACACCAGCTGGATGCCCGAGACACGAATCAGGTTGGCCGTCCATTCGCCAAGGCGACTGCTGGCCGGCGCCGGATCGGCCACCGGCGAGGCCCTCATCGCCTTGAGCAGCTTGGCGGTGCAACGGAAGGCGGTCATCGCGATCAGGCCCGTCTTTATCCACCGATGGCCCGGCGCAATTGCGCCCCCACCGATACTCCGGCCGTCGCGGCATCCGTCGCCATCAGGAACACGCAGCGCCCCTTGCTGGCGGCTGCCCACACGGCACCGATATCGCGCTTCTCTTTCGAGTCGTCATTGCTGTAACGATCCCCGCCTTTGTACTCCAGCGCGAACAGGCGGCCATCGACGAGTTCGGCGACGAAGTCAGGGTAGAAGCGGTCGCTGGAGGTCGGCAGCCAGAACGAGGCGTCGGGCTGGCGTTCCAGGTTGCGCACCCAGTGTTTCACCACATCGAGCCGGTCGAGTTCGATGGCGCAGACGGTCTCTTCCGCGTCGATGTCCTCTTTCAACTCGCCGGGCAGCGGATAGTAGTGTTTGCGGAAGCGGTAACGCGCAGTAGCCGGATAGAGCCAGCGCGCCGGGTATATCTGCGGATCGAAGTGGAACTGGATGTGCTGGTCGAGTCGCACCTGCGCCGTCCCCGCCAAAAGGGACTGCTGGAAAGCCGCGCGTTTCTCGCCCTTGAGCAACTTGGCCAGTTGCGCAGCCGCGGCGTCGGCCAGGTCATTGAGGTGGCGGGCCAGATAGGTCAGCTCGAAGCCGCGCGCCGCCAGCCCGTCCAACATCCGTCCCAGCCACGCGACCATGTCCGGCTGCAGGATCGCATCGCGACGCAGGCGGCGATCCAGCACACGCAACACATCCTCGCGGCGAATGCCCTCGGTCCCGCTGTCGAGCGCAAGGTCGTATTGCGCCTCGTCCTCGCGCACCTGCATGTGGCCGCGCTCCACATCGATCAGGTAGGGGCGAACCGTTTCCCGCCGCTGAAAGTCTGGCAGCTCGGCGCCCAGGCCGGCCAGCGAAAAGTCGGCGAACTCGGCCAGCAGCTCCGGCTCGTACAAGGCCAACCTACCCTGCAACGGCACCGCCAACTGCGGCAGCGGGGCAAAGGCCTCGCCGCGTTCACTGGGCGCAGTGGCCATCAAGGCGCGGATCTGATGACGTTCCAGCTCGCGTCCCAGGTGCTCGCGTTCGCGTTTCGGTGCAGCGGCAACCACCTGGGCCATGACCTCGGCGTCGATCAGGCCGCTCACGGTGAGTTGGCCTGCGCCATCCACTTCGGCGACCTTCACCTGTGCCGGCAAGGCCGCCGCCACCGCATGCGCCACCGCGAGTGGCAGGTCGAACACCGATTCCACCGGCGCCGCCGTGGCGGGCCGCTCGGCAAACAGGTCGGCATCCAGCGACGGCTGCACGAATTGCGCCACCTCCATCTCCTCGAAGCCCATGGTCACCAGGCGATCCGCCAACTGGTTGGCCACCTGCGCCGTGCCGGCACCACAGACGTGGGCGTAGGCGCGGTTCAACTTCTCGGACGTGCGTCGCTGTGCGTATGGCATGCGCAGCACGCGCCCCAGCAGCTGCTCCATGTCTTTCGCCGAGCGGATGTTCTGCACCGTGCAGAACACATAGGCAAACGAGCAATCCCAGCCTTCCTTGAGCGCCTCCACCGTGATCACGAAATCCACCGGACAGGCGCGGTCGAACAGGTTCACACCATCGAGCTCGCGCTGGTTGCCGGTGGCGACGGCGATACGCCGCTCCTCGATGTGCAGCGTGTCGAGCAGGAACGCCTTGAGCACGTCGACGGTCGCCTCGTTGCCGCGCTGGTCGGCCTGGAACAGCACGATCGGCCGCACATAGTCCGGCTCGGCAGTGGCCTCGCGTGCCAGCACGTCGCGGGTCAGCACCGCGTCGCGCACCGATTCACGCCAGTTCGGATGCGGCGCCAGCACGATCGGCAGCTTGATCATGTGCGCCGCCTTCAACTCCTGCGCGGAGACGTGGTACAGCAGGTTCTGGTCCTTCGCCGGCGTGGCGGTCCACTCGATCACGCAGGCCGGCCGGATGCGTCGGAGCACTTCCAGCGACAGGCTCGACTGCGCGTTGTGCGCCTCATCCATGATCACGATGGGCCGATGCCAGGCCAGCAGGTTGGCAAAGCTGCGCTTGATCTTGCCCAGGTCACCACGCCCCAGATACGGCTGCGCCTCCAGATCGCGGTCGCTTACCCGCTCGAAGAACGCGGCATCCGGCGCGCTGGCAAAATGCGGCTCGAAATTCTCCTTGTACGCGTACACCTCGCGACCGGTGGTGTTCTCCACCCGCAGCGTCTGCAAAGTGCCGACCACCACGATCGCCCGGTTGCCGAAATCCTGCGCGCGCAACTGCTCGCAGTCGGCGATGTCGATCACCTTGAGCCGGTCGTCCGGCCAGTAGCCAAGCAAGGCCTCGCGGTACGGATGGCCAGGTGTTTTCAGCGCCTCCAGCGTTTGCGTGCGGATCGCGTTGCTGGGCACCAGCCACAGCGCCAGCGGCGCCGTGGTGCCCACATACAACCGCGCCGCGCGTTCGATCGCGTGCGCCGCCATCAGCGTTTTGCCGCCACCGGTGGGCACACGCAGGCAGGCGATCGGCAGCTCCGGCGAGTCCGCGGTGAAGGGGTGATACGGCAAGGTCGGTGCGCTCTCGCCCAGCGCCGCGCGGCGTGCCTCGTTGAACGCGGACTGCATATCCTCCGCGCCATGTCGTCCACGCGCCCCGCCAAGGAACGCTTCCAGCGCGGCCAACGCGTCGGTTTGGTACTTCTTGAGCGTCAGCGTCATGAATGAACCACCTCGAAGGTCGATGACGAAGGCTCGTCATCCCTGCGAACGCAGGGATCCAGCGCCTTGCCGTTGCAAAAAGTCACCACACTGGATTCCTGCTTTCGCAGGAATGACGGGCTACCGGAGAATGAGTGACCGCTTGACATCAACGCACCCGGATGTCGTAGGGAATCTGCTTGAACTCGATGTTCAAATGCTTGCGCGTCGCTGGCTGCAACCGGCTGGCCTCGCCGTACACCAGCCAGGCCCCGGTGTGCTCCGGCAACAACGCCCTGATGTCCTCCCACACCGCATGCGTCAGCACGTTGCCGCCTTGCGGCCGGCGGTCGCCGAGGATGCCGTTGTACAGCAGCACGATCGCCGTTTCGCCATGCACGCCGAGCAGCGGCGTTGGCGCAGGGGTCGGCCGCGGCGTCAACGGATGCCCCTGGCGCTCGGCCTCCTCCACCGCATCCATCCACGGCGTCAGGCAGGGTATGCGCCGGGCTGGACATCCATCCGCCGCCGTACCGCCACGCCAGGGGCGTCGGGTTTCGACAAACCACAGATACGCCGCCAGCGGCGCAAAGCGCACGCTGGGCGAAATGCGTCCGTCCTGCTCGAACACCGGCTCGCCCAGGCGCATGAAGTGGAAACCGCCGCCACCCTGCCAGTTCACCGCCGCCGAGATGCCGCCGGGCTCGCCCTCGACCACCTTGGTCAAGCGCGGCAGGCAGTGGGTTCGCGCATGCTCGCCCATCTCGATACCGATCCATCGACGGCCCATCTTGTGCGCCACGGCGGCAGTGGTGCCGGAGCCGAGGAAGGAGTCGAGAACGAGGTCGTCGGGGTTGGTGGCGATAGCCAAAATGCGCTGAAGCAAGCGCTCAGGCTTTGGCGTTCCGAAGCTCTCCTCTCCACCGAAAAGCTCGTTCGCTTCCTTTTTTGCTTCATCGGTATGACCCGCATCTTCATGTGGCCACCAAGTCCACGGGACTAGTCCTTCGACTTCGGATAGAAAGCGAATCACGCCCGGCTGTGCATTTCCGTCCTTGCCCCAATAGATGCGGCCCTTTGAACGGAGGTTTTCAAATTCCGGCTCAACCATCGACCAGCAACGGCCCTCCGGAGGGCGATGGGCTTTACCAGTTGGCGAAACAATTTCATACATCTGATTGGGTCTAAAGCCCTGCGCAGTCATTGGCAAACTGCGCCATCGCTTTGCGGGATCGGTCTCTCTCGGGTTATCGGGATTGCGGTAAATCTTTGCTTGCTTTTCGTCCAGCGACAAACGATTCCGAACCCGCTTGAATTTCTCAGGCTCAGATGCGTAAACAAGCACGTAGTCGTGCACATCACCAATGGACCCTCGATTCTCGCGCGAATAACGCTTCTGCCAAACGCAGGTCGCAACGAACTTGTTTCGCCCGAAAATCTCATCCATCAACACTTTGAGGTAATGACCTTCGTTGTCGTCGATACTGACCCAGATCGACCCATCCTCCGCCAGCAGCTCGCGCAGCAGCTCCAGCCGCGGATACATCATCGACAACCATTGGCTGTGCTCCAGGTTGTCGTCGTAGTGCTCGAACGCGCTTTTGGTGTTGTACGGCGGGTCGATGAAGATGCATTTCACGCGGCCGGCGTACAGCGGCAGCAGGCTTTTCAGCGCATCCAGGTTGTCGCCCTGGATCAGGAGGTTGTCCGACGCCGGGTCGCCCACCTGTTCGACGGGTTGCAACAGGCGGTACGGCACCTGGCGCGCGGCCAGTTTGGCCTTGCGGTCGCCGAGCCAGTTCAGTTCAGGCATGGGTCGTTCTCTTCCAGGTCAGGCCGCGCGGGTTTCATGGGTCCAGCGGAAGCTGGTCTTGAGTTTGCTCAAGGGATGCCGGAACGGCACCGCGCCGCGATGCTGCAACTGGCCGGCGACGATGCCGGGCGCCACACCCTGCCGCTCGGCAAAGGCCAGCACGGTAGCGATGCGGAAATCCCCGGCCTCCATGAGCTGCGCCAGAGCATCGGGCGCAACCAGTTGGCTTGCCGCGAACGCGTTGGCCTCCTGTTCCAGCGCATTCACGTCGTGTGCCTTCTCGAAATCGATGAACTGGCTGCGCTTGCCG
Source organism: Rhodanobacter sp. G2-10 (assembly GCF_055809185.1). Classification (NCBI taxonomy): domain Bacteria; kingdom Pseudomonadati; phylum Pseudomonadota; class Gammaproteobacteria; order Lysobacterales; family Rhodanobacteraceae; genus Rhodanobacter; species Rhodanobacter sp. G2-10. The sequence continues at coordinate 2,969,626 of NZ_CM147900.1, forward strand.
TGCAGTAATACATGGCCGAGTTCGTGGAACAGGGTGAACCAGAGCTGGTCGTCGGTCTTGTAGCGCAGGCTCAGTTGCACCAGCACCTTGTCCTTGCTGAGCCAACGGGTGGCACCACAGACGCGGGCGCCATCCGGCGCCGGCACAAAGGCCAGCGCCACGCCGAACTCGCCGCAACGCTGCACCAATGGATCCACAAAGGTGACACCGGGCAGTCGGGACATCGCCTTCAGTTCCGGCAGCGCCGCGCGCAGGCCAGCGGCGTCAAACGGCCGGCAGCCCAGGCGCTCAGCCTCCCGCTCGCCCTGCGCCAGCCAGGCCAGCAGCGCCCACTCGTGCGACTGGAAGGCCTCCGCCTTGCGATAAGCCGCCTGCACGTTGCCCCACACGTCCGGCAGGTAGTCGAGCGAACCGACGCAGAAAAACGCGCGCAACGCACGCACCAGTTCCACGTCGCGCAGGCGCGCGGGAATCCAGCCGAGTTTGGCCAGGGCGCGATACGGCAGCTGATCCAGCCACGACAGTTCGGCCGTGAGGCCGGCATGCTCGGCCTCGCGCGCCAGGTGCTCGCGGTAGCGCGCCTCCAGCGCCAGCCAGACCCGCGCAGGCAGGCCAAATACCGCCTCCAGCTTGAGCGCGGTTTCTGGCGTCACCGGCTCGAGGCCCGCCAACAGCCGATTGACGTGCTTGGCTGAGAAGCCAATGCGCTGGGCCAACTCGGCCTGGGTCAGTCCGATGGCTTCGCGATGCTCGTCGAGCACGTCACCGGGAGAGACGGCATGATCGGGCAAGTAGGTGTTGCGACTATTCATGGGTGTCTGCGATTTCGAGGATGCGGATTCCATTGACACGGCTCCAATCCAGGCCGCCCTCATCACGCGCCGGCAACGGCTCGTGGTCGGGCGAGAAGATCAACCGGTAAGGGTGATCGAGGTCGATCGAGAGTTGCCCGGCACGATCGCCGGTCAACTCGTGGCAGCGCATGGGGCCGCGGTAGGGCGGCCCGATATCGGCTAGACAAGTGGCGGCGGCCAACACGGCGAGCCTGCCCTTCAGGAGCTTGGCACGGCGTTCGCCATGCCGACGCAGCAACAGGCGAGCATCATTGCATTCCTTCTCGAGCTTGCGATCAGCGAAGCAGATGTCCATCCATGGCGCCTTGTATATTACCTAACAGGTTAGTAAAACTTGTTCGCCATGTCCAGCGCCAGGGTGAACGAAGCCTAAGCCGGCCGGATGCCAGGGGCGCGCAAAGTTCTGCTTCCTCTTTCAAACGGGCTGACTCCCTCGGAAAGAGGGCTTTCAACGGTTCTGCCGCTACAATGGGCGGATGTCCCTGATCCAATTGCAACGCGTCGATTTCAGCATCGGCGGCCCCCTCCTGCTCGAACATGTCGATCTGTCGATCGAGGCGAACGAGCGCGTCTGCATCGTCGGTCGCAACGGCGAAGGCAAATCCACCCTGATGAAGCTGATCGCCGGCGAGCTGCAGGCCGACGACGGCGAGGTGCGCGTGCAGAATGGCGTCGTGGTGGCGCGCATGGCGCAGGAAGTGCCGCATGGCACCGAGGGCAGCGTGTTCGACGTGGTTGCCGAGGGCCTGGGCGATCTGGGCCGGCTGCTGGCGCGCTATCACCATCTGATCGCCGAGGGCGACTTCGACGCCCTGGGTGACGTGCAGCACCAGATCGAAGCGCAGCACGGCTGGGACCTGGATCGCCGCGTCAGCGATGTGATCACCCAGCTGGAGCTTCCCGGCGGTACCGACTTCGCCGCGCTGTCCGGCGGCATGAAGCGTCGCGTGCTGCTGGCCCAGGCGCTGGTCCGCAAGCCCGACGTGCTGCTGCTGGACGAGCCGACCAATCATCTCGACATCGAGGCGATCGACTGGCTGGAAACCTTCCTCAAGCAGTTCGCCGGCAGCATCCTGTTCGTCACCCATGACCGCAGCTTCCTGCGCGCGCTGGCCACGCGCATCGTGGAGATCGACCGCGGCGCGCTGACCGACTGGCCGGGCGACTACGACAACTACCTGCGCCGGCGCGAGGAACGACTGCACGCCGAGGCCCAGGCCAATGCACTGTTCGACAAGAAGCTGGCGCAGGAAGAGGTGTGGATCCGCCAGGGCATCAAGGCCCGGCGCACCCGCAACGAGGGCCGCGTGCGCGCGCTGAAGGCGCTGCGCGTGGAACGCGCCGAACGGCGCAACCTGGGCGGCAACGTCAAGATGACCGCAGCCAGCGCGCAGTCGTCGGGCAAGAAGGTGATCGATCTCAAGCACGTGCACCAGGCCCACGACGGCCGCGTGCTGATCGACGACCTCAGCACCACGGTTCTCCGCGGCGACCGCATCGGCATCATCGGCCCGAACGGCGCCGGCAAGAGCACCTTGCTGAAGATCATGCTGGGCGAACTGACCCCGCTGCGCGGCACGGCCGAGCTCGGCACCGGTATCCAGATCGCCTACTTCGACCAGCACCGGCTGCAGCTCAACGACCAGCTCAATGCGCTGGACAATGTGGCCGACGGTCGCGAGTTCATTGAACTCAACGGCCAGCGCAAGCACATCATCGGCTACCTGCAGGATTTCCTGTTCTCGCCCGAGCGCGCACGTGCGCCGATCACTCGCCTCTCCGGCGGCGAGCGCAACCGCCTGCTGCTGGCCAAGCTGTTCGCGCAGCCCTCCAACCTGCTGGTGATGGATGAGCCGACCAACGACCTCGACGTCGAGACGCTGGAGTTGCTGGAGGAACTGCTGACCGACTACCAGGGCACCTTGTTGCTGGTGTCGCATGACCGCGCCTTTCTCGACAACGTGGTCTCCAGCACGCTGGTGCTGGAGGGCGAAGGCCAAATCGGTGAGTACGTGGGCGGCTACAGCGACTGGCTGCGGCAGAAGCCCGCTACCCGCACCACCAACGGCACGGCCAAAGCGCCCGCCCCGGCGCCGGCTCCGGCGGCGCCTGCTGCTGCAAGGCGCAAGCTCAGCTTCAAGGAACAGCACGAGCTGGAACAGTTGCCCAGGCGCATCGAACAACTGGAAGCAGACATCGCCGCGCACACCGCAGCGATGACCGAACCCGCCTTCTTCCAGCAAGACAGTGCCGCGATCGTCGCGGCAAACGAGGCGCTGGTCGCGTTGCAGTCCGAGCTGGATGCGGCCTATGCGCGCTGGAGCGAACTCGACCAGGGATGAGGGCAGGAGTGAGGAGTGAGTGGAGAGGAGTGAGGAGTGAGTGGAGAGGAGTGAGTGGAGAGGAGTGAGGAGTGAGAGAAAGCAGTGCGCGCTGGGCGTCAGTTCTACTCTCACTTCTCACTTCTCACTTCTCACTCCTCACTCCTCACTCCTCACTCCTCACTCCTCACTCCTCTCTACTCACTCCTCTTCCCGCCCGCACGCCGGGCGTATCATTGGCACCCAGCCCCAGCGGATCACTGCCATGTACACGCTCTACTACGCCCCCGGTTCGGCCAACCTCGTGGTTCATCTGGCCCTGCTGGAAATCGGTGCGCCGCACGCGCTGGAACGCATCGACATCGAAGCCGGCCAGCAGCGCAGCGCGGCGTACCTGGCAATCAATCCCAACGGCGTGGTGCCGACCCTGATCGTCGACGGCATGCCGCATGGCGAGGCCGCGGCGCTCACCATGCTGCTGGCCGAACGGCACCCGGACGCAGCCTTGGCGCCCGTCCCTGGCAGCGCACAACGTGGCGATTACCTGCAGTGGATGTTCTACCTGGCCAACTCGCTGCAGCCGCTGTTCCGTCAATGGTTCTACCCGGGCGACCATCTGCCCGCCGCGGCGGACGCCATCAAGGATGCCGCGCGAGTGGGCATCGAGAAATGCTGGTCGCATATCGACGCCCATCTCGCAGCGCATGGCCCGCACATGCTGGGCGAGCAGTTCAGCGTGGTCGATCTGTACGCGTTGATGCTGCTGCGCTGGTCGCGCAACATGCCGCGTCCGGCGACCGCATGGCCGCAGTTGGCCGCGCTGGCCACGCGATTGAAGGCACGCCCCTCCTGGACACAAGCCTGCGAGAGCGAGGGATTGATCGAGTGGGCTTGAGCGCATGAGCAAGGCACCCGGCGCCGACGCCTGGGCCGTCTACCTGATCGAGTGCGCCGACGGCCGCGTCTACACCGGCATCGCACGCGACCCCGAGCAGCGCTATGCGAAACATCTCGCCGGCAAGGGCGCGCGCTTCACCCGTTCCAACCCCCCGCAACGCCTGCTGGGCTATGTCTGGGTCGCCGATCACGGCGCCGCGCTGCGGCTGGAGATCGCCTGGAAGAAGCTGCCGCGCCCCGAACGCATCGCTGCGCTGAAGGCAGACCGCGCATTGTAGAAGCGCACAGAAATACGTCACGTCTTGTTACGTGTGCCGCGCGGACGTCGCACGCCGTTCGCGCACTTCGGCGCGCTCTCGCAGAAAACCGGGAGCCGCAATGGAACGCTGAAGCGGATCTCCCACGAAAGGCTCCTGGCTCCAGTGCCGAGCTTCACTCAATGACAAACCGTGCGGCTTCACCGCCATGCACCGCGTTGGTCACCAGCCGCCTGTCGAAGGTAGCCAGACGCCCCCCGTGCTTTACCGCCAGCGCCAGCAAGTAGCTGTCCGTGACCTGGCCGGTAGTCAGCAGCCGCTCCGCATCGACGGCCGCCGCATCGAGCAGGCTGACATCGTCAGACCAGAAATGATGATCCGGCCTCGCGCAGAACTCGGTCAGCACCGGCACCGCCTCCCCCGGCGAGGCCAGCGGATTGCTGTAGCGCGGGTGACTGACGATGCGCAGAAAGCCGTTCTGGGTCAGCGCGCAACTGGCCCACGCCGTGACCGAGTCTGCAAACCAGGCATGGGCGCGAGGATGCTGGGCATGAGTGGGATCGAGCAAGGCAATCAGCACGTTCACATCGAGCAGGTATACCGAATCTCTGGACGGCCATTCGCCGCGCTTGTCGCCGACGCCGCGCCGCACCTTGGCCGGGCTCACGGCAACTCGTCGCGCAGGCGATTGACCAGTTCCAGTGTCGCCGGCCGCGCGCCTTCGCGCACCGGCAGCAGCCTGATTCCATTGCGCATCACCGGTGCCGCCGCTGCGGGCTGCAAGGCACGACGGGCCAACGCCGAGACTACTTCACCCAGCGTCTTGCCCTGCTGCTGCGCGAGCGCACGCGCAGCGGCCAGCACATCTTCATCGAGCTTGAGGGTGGTGCGCATAGTGACCTTGCTCCATCGTGATGACGGGCAACATCAAGCATCACGCATCACGCATCGCACGTCAAGAGCCGTTTTTGGCATGGGGCCGCTGCAACCCCGGCGACGGCGGCCACGGCCAGGCGCAGTCGACAGCGCTTGCGGATATTGAGAGCGAGGTTGGCCATGTCCATGCGGAAGATGCGGCAACCTGCGCGCCAGGCGACACCGCCTGAAAAGGCGCGGAAACTCGGGCACTTGCGTACCTCCTGCACAAACGCGAGCGTATCCGCTGTCCGTTTCCGAACAAACCCATCCGGCAACGGACAGCGCTGCGCTCAGCCGGTGTTCTGCAGCCCCTGGGCCACGCCGTTGACGCAGGCGACCAGGGCCTGCAACAGATCATCGTCGTTGCCATCGCTGGCACGCCAGCGTTGCAGCAGGTCGACCTGGAGCAGGCTCATCGGATCGACATAGGGATTGCGCAGCCGAATCGAGGCGGCAAGGCGGGGGGCATCCTGCAACAGGCTGCGATGGCCTTTGAGTTGCAGCAACTCGCGCCGGGTACGCTCGAACTCGTTGCGGATCAGACCGAACATTTCGTCATGCAGCGGACCCGAGAGCCGCGAGAATGCCTCGGCGATATCGAGGTCGCACTTGGCCAGCACCATTTCCACGTCGTCCAGCATGTTGCTGAAGAACGGCCAGTCGTTGGCCATCTCGGCCATCGCCGCTTCGCCGAATTCGCGAACGCCCTGCTCCAGCGCGCTGCCGAGACCGTACCAGCCGGGCAGGATCGAGCGGCATTGAGTCCAGGCGAACACCCACGGGATCGCACGCAAGTCCTGCACGCCGCGCATGCTGCGCCGGCTGGCCGGACGCGAGCCCAGGGTCATCCGCTCGATCACGTCGATCGGGGTGGCGCTGCGGAAGTAATCGACAAAATGCGGATGGTCGACGAAGGCGCGATAGGTGGCACGACTGCTCGCCGACAATGCGTCCATCTGCGCACGCCAGCGCTCCTCGCGCGGATCGTCCTCACGCGGTCGCAGCGAGGCGCGCAACACCGCGCTGACCGTCTGTTCCAGATTGCGCAGCGCCAGCGCGCGGATACCGTACTTGCGATGGATCACTTCGCCCTGCTCGGTGACCCGCAGCACACCAGCGACCGAACCACGCGGCGAGGACATCAGCGCCGGCGCAATGCGTGCGCCGCCACGACTGGCCGAACCGCCGCGGCCGTGGAAGAACGCCAACTGGATCCCCGATCGCCGCGCGACCTCAAGCAGCTCGACCTGGGCACGCTGCAATCCCCAGCGCGAGGCCAGCGTGCCGCCGTCCTTGCCACTGTCCGAGTAACCCAGCATCACCCACTGCTGGTCGCCGCGCGCCGCAAGGTGTCGGCGATAGACTGGATCATCCAGCAGCGCCTGCAACGTGGCCGGGGCGTTCTTCAAGTCGTCGACGGTCTCGAACAGCGGCGCGATGTTCAGCGGCACGTGGTCGTCGTGCACCAGTCCGCCGTAGCGCGCCAGCGCCAGCACGGCCAGCACGTCGGCCGCGCTGCGCGCCATGCTGATGATGTACAAGCCGACCGCCTCGCTGCCGTAGCGGCGGCGCGTGTCGCCAATGGTGGCGAACACGTCGTACAACGACATCGCCACATCAGCATGACTGATCGCAAAGCGCGCCTTGCCGCTCGCATAATCGCGCAATCGCAGCGTGCGCTGATCAGCGGAGCGGCCAACCCAATCCTCGTCGCCGAGCAGGGCCGACAATGCATCGTCATGCACGCGCGAATCCTGGCGTACGTCGAGCCTGGCCAGATGCAGACCGAACGTGCTGACGCGGCGCATGACGCGCTGCACCGCATACGTGCCGGCGTGCAGGCCACGATGCGCCATCAGACTCTCGGCAATCAGCTTCAGGTCGGCCAATAGGTCGGCCGAAGAGTCATAGCCTTCGGTTTGATCGTCATCCAGGCTGGCCTCCAGGCGAGCGCCGATCAGGGTCAGCAGGCAGCGGTAGGGCATGTCGGCGTGGCGCGGACGAATTTTTTCGGCGGCCCGTGGGAAGCGTTCGCGATAGTCGGCCAGCCGCTGCTGCAGCGCCGGCGACACCGCGACGCGGCTGTCGGTCTGGCTGAGCAGGCGTGCCAGGGCGGTGACGTCGGCCAGGTAATGTTCGATGACTTGCGCGCGTTGGGTGGCCAGGCTGGCCGCAATGGTGTCCGCACCGACGTTCGGGTTGCCGTCCATGTCTCCGCCCACCCAGGTGGCGAAGCCAAGCAGGCGCGGCAAGTCGACCGCCACGCCATAGACCGTCTGCAGCGCTTCGGCCAACGACTGGTACAGCGCCGGCACGACGCGATAGATCGGATTGGCCAGGTAGAAACCGACATGATGGTGTTCATCCTGCACGGTTGGCCGTATCGGCGAGGCCTCGGCGGTCTGCCAGCCGGCAGACAGCGCCATGTAGATGCGCTCGTCGTCGGCCTGGCGTTCCTGCGGCGTGCGTTCGTGGTCGAAGCCGTCGACCAGGGAGCGCACGATCGCCTGCTCCTTTTCCAGCAGTGAGCGGCGCACGGCTTCGGTCGGGTGCGCGGTGAACACCGGCTCGATCCACACGCGATCCAGCCAGCCCAGCAATTCGTCGGCGCCGACGCCTTGCGCCTTCAGTTGCTCCAAGGTATCGAGCAGGGACTCCGGTTGCACCTGGTCACTTTCGCGCTCGTAGTCGCGCCGACGGCGGATGCGATGCACCCGCTCGGCCGTGTTGACCGCCTGGAAATAGGTGGCGAATGCCCGCGCCAGCGCCTCGGCGTCGCTGGCATCGAGGCCAGCCAGCGACCCGGCCAGGTCCTCCACCGAGTCCCCTTCGCTGCGGCGCCGGATCGCGGCGATGCGTACCTGCTCGACCCGCTCGAAAAATGCTTCGCCGCCTTGCTCGGCCAGCATCCGGCCGACCATCGCACCAAGCCGGCCCACGTTTTCACGCAGGGGGGCGTCGCGCGGCAACAGCTCGGGTTCGCGGGATTCTTGCATGCGTGGACTCCGGTGCGGGATGAACCCCCAGCGTACAGAATCGGCGCGCTGGAGGCATCTGTTCCCGTCTGCCGCTACAATAGGAGGCTTGTACTGCCCGTCGAGGGGCGCTGCGACCGTTCACGACACGGATCTCTCCGTCGTTGGTAAACCGGCCAGGCTCGACGCGGCACGTCTCACAACGGCGCCCGGTTGTTTGTACGCGAGTCCCGTCGCGAAGAAAGACCGGCCATCCATGACCGGACTCTTCACGAAAGCCTCGCACTAACCGGAGATCCCCGATGAACGTTGCACTGAAAGAAAGCACCCACGACTACAAGATTCGCGACATTTCGCTCGCCGACTTCGGCCGCAAGGAACTGGACATCGCCGAGCACGAGATGCCGGGCCTGATGTCGATCCGCCGCAAATACGCGCCCGACGCCCCGCTCAAGGGCGTGCGCGTGACCGGCTCGCTGCACATGACGATCCAGACCGCGGTGTTGATCGAGACGCTGAAGGACATCGGCGCTGACGTGCGCTGGGCTTCGTGCAACATCTTCAGCACACAGGATCACGCCGCCGCCGCAATTGCCGCCACCGGCACGCCGGTGTTCGCCTGGAAGGGCGAGACGCTGGAGGAATACTGGGACTGCACGCTCGAAGCGCTGTCGTTCCCCGACGGCAAGGGCGGCTTTCTCGGTCCGCAGATGGTGGTGGATGACGGCGGCGACGTGACGCTGCTGATCCACAAGGGCTACGAGCTCGAGAACGGCAGCAAGTGGGTCGAGGAGAAGGCTACCTCGCATGAGGAGCAGGTGATCAAGAACCTGCTCAAGCGCGTGCACACCGAGCGCCCGGGTTTCTGGCACACCGTGGTCAAGGACTGGAAGGGCGTCTCCGAGGAGACCACGACCGGCGTGCATCGCCTGTACCAGCTGGCCGAAGCCAAGTCGCTGCTGGTGCCTGCCATCAACGTCAACGATTCGGTGACCAAGAGCAAGTTCGACAACCTGTATGGCTGCCGCGAGTCGCTGGCTGACGGCCTCAAGCGCGCGATGGACGTGATGCTGGCCGGCAAGGTGGCCGTGGTCTGCGGCTACGGCGATGTGGGCAAGGGCTGCGCCCATTCGCTGCGCGCCTATGGTTCGCGCGTGGTGGTCACCGAGATCGACCCGATCAACGCGCTGCAGGCCGCGATGGAAGGCTTCGAGGTCAACACCGTCGAGTCCACCCTGGGTCGTGGCGACATCTACGTCACCACCACCGGCAACAAGGACGTGCTCACGCTGGAGCATCTGAAGGGCATGAAGGACCAGGCCATCGTCTGCAACATCGGCCACTTCGACAACGAGATCCAGGTCGACGCGCTGAACGCGATGGCCGGCGTGGAGAAGATCAACATCAAGCCGCAGGTGGACAAGTACGTCTTCCCCGACGGTCACGCGATGTTCCTGCTGGCCGAAGGCCGCCTGGTCAACCTCGGCTGCGCCACCGGCCACCCGAGCTTCGTGATGTCCAACTCGTTCGCCAACCAGACCCTGGCGCAGATCGAGCTGTGGGCAAACAGGGACAAGTACGAAAACAAGGTCTACATCCTGCCCAAGAAGCTCGACGAGGAAGTGGCCCGCCTGCACCTGGAGAAGATCGGCGTGAAGCTGACCACGCTCAGCCCCGAGCAGGCCAAATACCTCGGCGTGCCGGTGGAAGGACCGTACAAGCCGGATCACTACCGCTATTGATCGAGGCCGGTATTCGGGATTGGGGATTCGGAAATCAACATCCGCTTCCCGAAACTGGACGGGGCGCAGCGATGCGCCCCGTTTTCATGTGCACGGTCGAAGCTGCATCGGCAATCCATGAATTCCTGGACTCCGCGCCTTTGACGATTTGCGATTCCCGACTCCCGACTCCCGATTCCCGGCCCAAGCTCTATCGCTCTATCGCGACATAAAGATATACTCGCCCGTACCGCCTGCCGGACACTGCTGCGATGCCCGCGATCAGTTTCGAGTTTTTCCCGCCCAAGACCGACGAACAACGCGCACAGCTGGACCGTGCCGCACGGGCGCTGAAGGCGCACCAGCCGGAGTACGCCTCGGTCACGTTCGGCGCCGGCGGCTCCACCCTCAGCTATACCGGCGACACCGTCGCCCGGCTGCACGCGGAGCACGGCCTCAACGTGGCGCCGCACCTGTCGTGCATGGGCGGCACCCGGGCCGAGCTGGCCGCGCTGCTGGACGACTACCGCGCGGCGGGTTATCAGCGCCTGGTGGCGCTGCGCGGCGACATGCCCTCGGGCATGGCCACGGCAGGTGACTTCCGCTACGCCGCCGAGCTGGTCAGCTTCATTCGCGAGCACTGCGGCGACCATTTCCGCATCGAGGTGGCGGCCTACCCGGAAACGCATCCGCAGGCCGATGACGCGCTGCGCGACCTCAGGCATTTCAAGGCCAAGATCGACGCCGGCGCCAACGGGGCGATCACCCAGTATTTCTTCAATCCGGACGCCTATTTCCGCTTCGTCGACGACGTGCGCAAGCTGGGCGTCGACGTGCCGATCGTGCCGGGCATCATGCCGATCTCCAACTACAGCCAGCTCAAGCGCTTCTCCGAGATGTGCGGCGCCGAGATCCCGCGCTGGATCGCCAAGCGCATGCAGGCCCACGGCGACGACACCGACTCGGTACGCGCGCTCGGCGCCGAGGTGGTGGCTCAACTGTGCAGGCGGCTGCTCGAAGGCGGCGCGCCGGGACTCCACTTCTATACGTTGAATCGTGCCCGCGCCACGCAAGCGGTACTGCAACAACTTTCCTGACCCGCGACGGCTATGCTGGCGGTATGCCGCGCCAGATCATCCCGTCGTGTCTCGTCCTGCTGGGGCTTGCCCTGCTCGGGTGGTGCGTGCCGGCGCAAGCACAGTCGGAGATCCACCGCTGCATCGGCGCTCATGGCGGACCCGTATTCACCGACCGGCCCTGCGCCGCGCTGCAGGCCACGCCGGTCCGTCCCCCCGACAGTGCGGCCAGTGCCTCAGCGAATACCGCCCCGCCTCCGGTCCTGTGTGCGGCCAACGTGGATGAGCTGCGCCAGAGCGTGATCGACGCCTTTGCCCGGCGCGACATGGTCCGGATGGCCGGCCTGATCCTGTGGGACGGATACGGCCGCGGCGCGGCGATCGCCGACATCCGCTCCCTCGCCAGCTTGATGAAGCAGCCGCTCTTGGACATCGATACGCCCCAACCACCGCCGCCGTCCGCATCGACGGACACGGATGACTTTTTTTCGCCGGCCATCAGCACAGTGGTACCGCGTCCGGCGGATCAACTGGTACTGCACACCGCGGGAGACGGCACGGGTGGCACGGCATCGGAGTGGCGCTTCGACATCGTGCGGCAGGCCGGTTGCCTGTGGCTGCGCAACGCAAATTGAGCGCTCGGAGCAGGCTCCGCGCTATCATGGGCAGTCCGCATGGGAGAACCGAGATGGCGCAGCAATACCCCGATTGGATCTGGCAGAACGGCAGCATCAAGCCCTGGGCAGAAGCCACCACGCATGTCATGTCGCATGCACTGCACTACGGTTCCTCGGTGTTCGAAGGCATCCGCAGCTACGCCACGCCCGATGGCGCGGCGATCTTCCGCCTCACCGACCATCTGAACCGGCTGTACCAGTCGGCCAAGATCTACGACATGACGCTGCCCTATTCCGCCGACGAGCTGGCTGGCGCATGCCGTGAAGTGATCGGAAAGAACGGCCTCGGCGCCGCGTACCTGCGCCCGGTCGCCTACCGCGGACTGGGCGGCTTCGGGCTATCCGCGGAAACTCCGATCGACGTGGCCGTGGCCGCGTGGCCGATGGGCCCCTACCTCGGGCCGGAGGCCTTGAAGAACGGTATCGACGCCTGCGTGTCGAGCTGGCAGCGCTTCGCGCCGAACACCATCCCGGCAGGCGCCAAGGCCGGCGGCAACTATCTCTCCGGCCAGCTGATCGCACGCGAGGCACGGCGGCTTGGCTTCGGCGAAGGTATCGCACTGGCCTCGACCGGCCTGCTCAGCGAAGGCGCGGGCGAGAACCTGTTCCTGGTCTTTGACGGCGTGTTGCACACCACCCCGGCCAGCGCCTCGATTCTCGCCGGGATCACCCGCGACACCTTGAAGACACTGGCTCGCGAGGACGGCATCGAAGTGGTCGAGCGCGACATCCCGCGCGAATACCTGTACCTCGCCGACGAACTGCTGATGTGCGGCACCGCCGCCGAAATCACCCCGATCCGCTCGGTCGACGGCAAGCCGGTCGGCGCCGGCAAGGCCGGACGCGTCACCTTGCGCTTGCAGGAGCTGTTCTTCGGCCTGTTCGACGGCCGTACCCACGACAAGTGGGGGTGGCTGGAACAGGTGTGAGGATGGCGAAGAGCAGGCGGGCAGAGCCCGCCCTACGACGCCGCAACCGTAGGGCGGGCTCTGCCCGCCAGCCGTTGATGTGACGAAAAACCCGCCGATTGGCGGGTTTTTCGTCACATCAGGTTGCGTCCGTGGAACAACTCCTCGATCTCGCGCCGCAGCAGCGATTCGATGCGCTGGCGCTCCTTGAACGACAGGTCGTCGGCGTGCGACTCGAACAGGTAGGTGTCCAGGTCGAAGTCCTTGATGTGCATCTTGGTGTGGAACATGTTCTCCTGGTACACGTTGACGTCGAACATCTCGTACTTCTGCCGGATGTGCCGCGCCAGGTAGTCCTGCACCGAGTTGATCTTGTGGTCGATGAAGTGCTTCTTGCCTTTCACGTCGCGGGTGAAGCCACGCACGCGGTAGTCGCACACCACGATGTCCGACTCGAAGCTGTCGATCAGGTAGTTCAGCGCCTTCAGCGGCGAGATCACGCCGCAGGTGGCCACGTCGATGTCCGCGCGGAAGGTCGCGATGCCGTTGTGCGGATGCGTCTCCGGATAGGTGTGGACGGTGATGTGGCTCTTGTCCATGTGCGCCACCACGGCACCGGAAATGGTGTCGCGGCCGAGCTTCTCCAGCACCGGCTCCTCGGAGATCAGGATCGTCACCGACGCACCTTGCGGATCGTAGTCCTGGCGCGCGATGTTGAGGATGTTGGCGCCGATGATCTCCGCCACGTCGGTGAGGATCTGGGTCAGGCGGTCGGCATCGTACTGCTCATCGATGTATTCGATGTAGCGCTGACGCTGTTCTTCGGACACCGCATAGCAGATGTCGTAGATGTTGAAGCTCAACGCCTTGGTGAGGTTGTTGAAACCCTGCAGACGCAAACGGGGCAGTGGTTTGACCACGGGCGGCTCTCCATGACCGGACTTCGGTCAGCTGTAGAGGCGGGTTAGCGACAAGGGTCCCCGCGATTGGAATGGAGTACAGGCAGAGCCTGCACGACCCTTGCGAACGGCGTGCGACAAGGTCATCGCTACCGAAAGACCGCGAAGTATGAGGCAAACGCACGGAAAATTGAACCTGCGGCTAACCCAAAGGTTTGCCATAATGCCCAGCAAGATGAGGTGATTGCCGTCACGCTTGGCGCGATTGCGGCCATCGCCGATCCACCGAAGCCGCCTCCAGGAGTCGTCATGGCCCCACACCTCAAATACCAGCTGCAACAGGCCTTCGAGCGTTCGCAGGCCCCGCTTGGCTTCGCCCCCGACCCCGCCTCGATGGAGCGATTCCTGGGCCAATGCCACCGCCGTCGCTATCCCGGCAAAACGGCGATCATCCGTCCCGGCGACCCGGCCAACACCCTGTATTACGTGATCGAAGGTTCGCTGGCGGTCTGCACCGAAGACGAACAGGGGCGCGAACTGATCCTCGCCTACATCAGCCGCGGCCAGTTCATCGGTGAAATGGGGCTGTTCGTGGAGCAGGCCCAGCGTGAATCGATGGTGCGCACGCGGACTCCGTGCGAAATGGCCGAAGTCAGCTACGAGCGGCTGTTCCAGTTGATGGAAGGTCCGCTGCGCGAGGAATGTCCGAAGATACTTTTTTCCATCGGTGCCCAACTCACCAACCGTCTGCTGCGCACCTCGCGCCAGGTCAGCCGCATGGCGTTCATGGATGTCACCAACCGCATTTCGCGCACCCTGCTCGACCTGTGCCAGGAGCCGGATGCGATGACCCACCCCGATGGCACCCAGATCCGCATCTCGCGCCAGGAAGTCAGCCGCATCGTCGGTTGCTCGCGCGAGATGGTCGGCCGCGTACTCAAGCAGCTCGAAGAACAGCGGATGATCGACGTTTCGGGCAAGACTATCGTGATACTTGGTACCCGCTGACGGTTGGCTGCGGTGGCGCAGCTTGTGCGCGATGTTCTTTTCGCGGTGTTCGGTGTTCGGTGTTCGGTGTTCGGTGTTCGGTGTTCGGTGTTCGGAAGAGCATTGCGCACGGGGTGCGCTCCTGCCATTCGGGAACGTCGGCAGCGCCGCTAGAACCATTCCACCCGGCGGACGGTCCGGCCCAGCGCCTTCTCGACCTTCTTGCAAAGCGTCGGCGTGCCGTTGACCAGCACCGCTTCGACGGCTGACTTGAGCATCGCCACGTCATGCATCGAGTCGCCATAGGCGACTTGCCACGCTGCCACGCCGTGTTCGGTCAACGAGCGGACCTTGTGTCGACCCACGTTGTGCCGGCGCATCCGCATGCCGACCCAGCCGGGTCGCAATTGCGAGGCGAGGATCTCCAGGCCGGACAGCCCCAGCTCATGCAGGATCGAGCTGACCAGCGTGTCCTCGCAACCGGTCACCACGATCACCCGGTCACCGTTCACCTGATGCTGACGCAGCTGATTCAGCCCATCGCGGCTGAACTGGCGTGGCCGCCGCGCAAGGGCGGCGCCGAAGGCGCTCGCAGCCAGTCGATAGCGTCGCTCGCCCATGCCGAGCAGCGCCACACGCACCAACAAGTACGCAGGCAGACGCCGCGAAAACGGCAGCATCGGCAACAGTAGCGGAGTGCTCAGCAGCGCCAGCCCCTTGCGCCACAGTGAACGGGCGTAGCAATCACGCACGAACAGGTAGAACGCGTCGCCGCGCAACAGCACGCCGTCGAAATCGAACAGCACCACCCGCGGCGAGGCAGCCTCGAGCATCGGCGGCGTGGCCGTGGCGACTTCTTCGGGCGCGCTCACGCGGTGGCGAACAATCGTCGCAGTTCGCTGCCCGGGTCCTCGGCGCGCATGAACGCCTCACCGACCAGGAATGCTTGGATACCGCCCTCGCGCAGGCGTGCCACGTCTTCCGGCGTGCGGATGCCCGACTCGGCGACCAGCACGCGGTCGTACTCGATCAGGTCCTGCAGCGCAAGCGAGGTCTCCAGCGCCGTCTCGAAGTTGCGCAGATTGCGGTTGTTGACGCCGATCAGCGGCACCGGCAGCGCAAGCGCACGCTCCATCTCCTCCTCGTCGTGCACTTCGCACAACACATCCATGTCGAGCTCGGCCGCCAGCAGGGCCAGCGGCAGCAGCTCGTCATCGTCGAGGGCGGATACGATCAGCAGGATCGCGTCGGCGCCGATTGCACGCGCCTCGTGCACCTGATACGGATCGACGATGAAATCCTTGCGCAACAGCGGCAGTGAACACGCCCTGCGCGCCTGCTGCAGAAAGGCTTCGCTGCCCTGGAAGAAGTCGCTGTCGGTAAGCACGGACAAGCAGGCCGCGCCACCGGCCTCGTAGCTCTTCGCGATCGCGGCGGGGTCAAACTGGGCGCGAATCACTCCCTTGCTCGGGCTGGCCTTCTTCACCTCGGCGATCACTGCCGGCAGGCCGGCGTCGATCTTTGCCTCGATGGCCGCCGCGAAGCCGCGGGTATCAGGCTGCTCGGCGATGCGCGCCGTCAACTCGACCAGCGGGACCCGGGTGCGGCGCTCGGCAACTTCTTCCGCCTTGCGGGCAAGAATGCGATTGAGGATGTCGGTCATGGCATCTCGCTCGATGGGGTATGGAACCATCCTAATGCGCGATGACGCGCGGTGTAACCTGCCTGCCACGAACTGCACGGGTGACGCACCTACTTTGCTCCAGCCAATCGGCGGGTAACCGCCACGAAGGCTTCCATTTTGGCATGGGCCGCGCCGCCCGCGATGGTGGCACGCGCCAGCTCGATGCCGGTGCCGATGCCGTCCACCAGGTCGGCCGCGTACAAGGCCGCACCCGCGTTCAGGCAGACGATGTCATGCGCCACACCGGCGTGGCCCTGCAGCGCATCCAGCAACATCGCCCGCGATTCCTCGGCGTTCTCCACCCGCAGGTTGCGGCTGGATGCCATCGCCAGGCCAAAATCCTCCGGCTCCACTTCGTACTCGCGCACCACGCCATCGCGCAGCTCGCCGACCAGGGTGGCCGCGCCGAGCGAGATCTCGTCCATGCCGTCGCGACCCCACACCACCAGCGCATTGCGCGCACCGAGCGCCTGCAGCACGCGGATCTGGATGCCGACCAGGTCCGGATGGAACACGCCCATCAGGATATTCGGCGCCCCGGCCGGGTTGGTCAGCGGCCCCAGGATATTGAACAAGGTGCGCACGCCCATCTCGCGGCGTACCGGCGCCACCACCTTCATCGCCGGATGATGGTTCGGCGCGAACATGAAACCGATGCCGGTCTCGGCCATGCACTGGGCCACCTGCGCCGCATTCAGGTCGATCGAGGCGCCGAGCGACTCAAGTACGTCCGCGCTGCCGGATTTCGACGACACGCTGCGCCCGCCATGCTTGGCCACGCGTGCCCCGGCGGCTGCGGCCACGAACATCGAGGCGGTGGAAATATTGAAACTCGATGCCCCGTCACCGCCGGTACCGACGATGTCGAGCAGATGGGTGTCGTCACCGCTCACCGGCACCTTGGCCGACAGCTCGCGCATCACCCGCGCCGCACCGGTGATTTCGCCGACGGTCTCCTTCTTCACGCGCAGGCCGGTGATGATCGCCGCCGTCATCAGCGGGCTCACCTCGCCGCGCATGATCTGGCGCATCAGCGCGATCATCTCGTCGTGGAAGATCTCCCGATGTTCGATCGTGCGCTGCAGCGCCTCCTGCGGCGTGATCGAGACCGAACGCCCCGGCCTGGCCGCCCCCTCGACCTTCATGCGGCCAACCGCAACGGCAACCCGAGGAAGTTGCGCAACATGTCGTGGCCATGCCGGGTCAGGATCGACTCCGGATGGAACTGCACCCCTTCGATCGCCAGGGTCTTGTGGCGCAGGCCCATGATCTCGTCCATCGTGCCGTCGGGATTCTCGGTCCAGGCAGTGATCTCGAGGCACGCGGGCAGTGACGACTGCTCCACCACCAGCGAGTGGTAGCGCGTGGCCTCGAAGGGTTCGGGCAAACCGGCAAACACGCCCTGCCCGCGATGACGCACCGGCGAGGTCTTGCCGTGCATGATCTGCTTGGCGCGGATCACCTTGCCACCGAACACCTGGCCGATCGCCTGATGGCCCAGGCACACGCCGAACACCGGAATCTCCCCGCCCAGTTCGCGCAACACGTCCAGCGATACGCCCGAATCATCCGGCGTACCCGGCCCCGGCGAGATCATGATGTGCGAAGGCGCCAACTCACGGATCCCGGCCACATCCAGCGCATCGTTGCGCACCACCTCGACCTGCTGCCCCAGCTCGCCCAGATACTGCACGAGGTTGTAGGTGAAGCTGTCGTAGTTGTCGATCATCAAGAGCATCAGGTACTCACCCGGTAGTTTGTGTGACGTGTATTCGTGCATCCGCTGCCAAGGATACCCGCGAAAGCATCCGACACCTTCGGGCAGGCGCCTGGCGAAATACATTTTGACGGGTAATTCGGAGATTGTCGCGACCGCTGCGGGCCGGGCCCGGCCCGACAACCGGGTTTCAAGGGAGCAGAGACGGGCGGGAAGAATGCGCTGATCTTCGTCATGTCGCGATCAATTCGGCGCTGACGCGGGGAATCCACTGGGCAATCGGCTGTGCGGCAGCACGGTGTCAAAGCCGGGCGGCGTGCCTCAAGGCATGCCTTGATGTTGCGAATGCAGGATTTGCGGCTGCATGCCGGAACGCCAGCCGATGGCCGATCGTGCGCGCGACCGGCAGCTCACTTCTTCTGGAGGATGGCGCGACCGCGGAGAGGCCGAATAGCCTGTCGCCAGCACACCGTGCCGCCAGCCGCTTCATGCGCCCGGCTGACGACGGCACACGCACTCAAAGCAGTGTTGTCGGGTGTCGTGCCGGATGTATCAGCCTTGGCCGGCGTCACGGCGGCGAACATGGCCGACAGCACCAGAAACAGGCTGAACAACAAGGCGTCCTTGCGTTGCGGATTGAGCTGCATGGGAACTCCCGGTCAGGCGGAAGACATCGCTTCACGACAGCGACGCGGCACGTCACCGCCGCAGGCTCGCTGGCGCATCGCTGATCGGTATGCACCGTGTGGATGCCCGGCCATGGCGCACGCGACGCTGGTCGATCTCATGACGGCCGTCGCCAGAACCGGTAGATCAGCGCGCCGGCAATCAGCGCCACTGCCGCCGCGACCAGGTTGGCGACGCCGGCGCTGGCCAGCAGCCCGAGCGAGAGCAGCGTCGCGGCGACCGGGATTGCCGGGCCGCCAGCCAGGCGCATGGCGCCCTGGCGCTGGCCATGGCGCTTGCGCAGTACCAGCACCGCCACCGCGGTGGCGAGATACCCGAACAGTCGCGCCACCACCGAGAGCAGGGCCAGCTGCACGAACGATCCGGACAACGCCAGGATCACCGACAGCACGCCAACGGTGACGATGGCCACTGCCGGTGTGCGGAAGCGCGGATGGATGCGCGTGAGTGACGCGGGACCGAAGCCATCGTCGGCCAGCGCCAGCAGGTAGCGCGGACCGAACATGATGGTATTGCTGTTGGTGCCCAGAATCGAGATCGCCGCGCCGACGGTCAACACCAGCGCCAGCCACATGCCGCCGAAGCGGGCGGAAGCATCGGCCAGTGGCGTGCTGGAGGCAGCCAATCCGGGCAAGGTACCCAAGGCCACCCACTGCACGGCGACGTAGGTGGCGGTGACGAGGATGATCATGGTCAGCATCGCGAACGGCACGTCGCGCTGCGGGTTGCGGTATTCGGCAGCCGCCGCCGGCATGTTCTCGAAACCGGCGTAGGCGAACAGCAGCAGCAAGGCGCCCTTGGCCAGATCCTCCATCGGGATGGAACCGACTGCCAGCGGCGAGGCCTGGCTCAGATCGACGAAGAACGCACCGATGATGACGAACATCGCCAGCGGCAGGAATTTGGCGATCGCCAGCGCCACGCCGGTGCGCGCCGCAGCGCGCACGCCGATCACGTTGATTCCGGTAAGCGCCACCAGCGAACCGACCACGATCAACAAGCGCCCGCCGCCGCCAGCCGCAGCCGGCCAGAAGTGCGTGACCGCATCGGCCAGGCCGTTGCTCAGCGCCGCTGCGCTGGATACGCGGGTCAGCAGCAGCATCCAGCCCACTTCGAATCCGGCGAAGCGCCCGAACGCCTCGCGCGCGTACAGATAGCTGCCACCAGCCTGGTCGAAATAGCTGGCGGCCTGCGCGTAGCACAGCACCAGCAGACTCACCGCCACGCCAGCCAGCAGCACGGCCCACAGACTCGCTGGTCCCAGCAGCGCAGCGGCCGCCGCGGGCAACAGATAGATGCCGCTGCCGATGACGTCGTTGACCGACAACCCGACCAGCTGCCAGCGTCCGACCGCGCGCAGCATGGGCGGCTGGCCGGTTCGTGTTCCTTGCAGCGCTGCAGTCTCGGCGAGTGAAGATGATGTCGGCGGCTGGTTCAAAGGCAATTCCGAATGCGTGGACCGGGTCAGGTACCGGCTGGCGTCAAGGCGGCAGCATGGCCGCGGCCAGCACGCCGGTCGCTGCAGCAGGAGCTGGTCAGCAAGAGAGTGACACGTCGTCGTCCGGCAAACCGGAATCCCGGCGGCTGGCCGGGATCCGGGCTAGGGCCAGGCGGGTGGGAATCACCAGCGATAGGCAACTTTTCCGTAGACATACGCACCCTGGGCACCAAACGGCGAGCTGCTCGGATAGGGGAATATCCCGTGGAAGTTGCTGCCGTCGGGCGCCTTCTGCGGATAGGTGTTGAAGACGTTGTCGGAGCCCAGGGTGAAAGTCCAACGATCGCGGTAGTAGTTCGCCGCCACATTGAAGAGCCACTTGGCCGGGTAGATGTCGTCGTTGAGATAGCTGGTCGAACTGTAATCGGTGACGCCGCCGTAGCGCACGGCGGTGCCGGTGAAACCCCAGTTGCCGGTCTTCCAGGTGTTGGTCCAGATGAATTTCGAGCGCGGCATCTGGTCGGCGAGCAAGCCCTTCTCCTGGCTGCGCGTGATGCGCTTGAATCCGACGTCGCCCAGCGCGTTGAGTACCTCCGGGTTGGGCAGGACCTTGGTCACCTTGTTCTTGTGGTACGACCAGTTGACCGTGGTCTGGAATGAGCCGCCGTTGTCGAATTCCTTGAGATAGTTCGTGACCACGCCAATGCCCTTGATGCGCATTTCCGCCGCATTGGTGAAGTAGGCAAGGGCGACGTATTCCGAATTGACCACGCCGTTGGCGGCCAGATAGTCCTTGACCGAATCCGTCACCAGCGACATCGAGCTCGACATCAGGATGCGATTTTTCAGCTGGATATCGTACAGATCCACCGTCGTGGTGAAGTTGCGCGACGGGTTCCATACGGCACCAATCGTGTAGCTGCGGGTGGTCTCGGGTTTCAGCGGTTCGCTGCCCAGCAGCAAGGCCGTCTTGTTGTCCACCGGCACCAGGCCACGCAGGTAGATGCCCTCGGGCAGGCCGAGCGAATTGCCAGCGGGATACGACACGGACGTGGTCACCGATGCATGCTGTTGTCCCAGGCCCGGCGCACGGAAGCCGGTGGAGACCGTGCCGCGCAAGGCGAACCCGCGGTCGAAATCGAATCGACCGGACAGCGCGTAGGAAAGATTGGTGCCGAAGTCCGAATAGTTCTCGTGGCGTACCGCGAGCGACGTGCTCAGCTTGTCGGTGATGTTGCCTTCCAGTTGCGCATACTCGGCAACCGAGTGCCGCGTGCTGTTGCTCGCGTCCTCGGGACCCCAGCCGGCAAAACCCTGCGCACCGCCCGTCACGCCCGACGTGCCCACGTAGTACGAGGCGAGGTCACCCGCCACGATCTTGTAGCCCTGGTGCAGGTACTGCGCGCCAAAGCCCAGGTGCCAGTAGTCGCTGAGCGACTTGCCCATCGAAAAGTCGACCGTGGTTTGCGACGCGGTCAGCGTACCGTCGTGGATGTTTGTGGGGGTGTAACCAAAGTCATTCCAGAACGCGAAGTTGACCGTGTTGAAGGTGCCGTAGGAAACGCGATTGGCGCCCCAGGCGGCACTGGCATCCCAGCTCCAGCCGCCTTCCGTCTCGCCGCGCAATCCGGTCACGAAGGACTTGTCGCGCGACACACCGTGTTCCACCGGATTGAAGCCGTCGCCATCCGGGAACAGGTACTGCATCAGATCGTTCTTCGGTTCCGGCGCATTCGTGCCGTAGCGATAGAACGCCATCGGCTCGGCCATCAGCCTGCCGTAGTGCCCGTAGCCGTACAGATGCACCCTGGGCGAGAAATCGTAGCCCCAGTTGAGGAAGGTGTTGTAGTTGTTGGAGTTGGGAATGCCGACCTGGTATTTCCTTCCCAGCTCGGTAAAGCCGGGCCGGTTGTCCAGCCCCGCGCGATTGGTGGGGTCCTGCTTGCCGACCTGCGCGGAAAGGCGCATCCATCCGTTCTGGCCCAGCGCAAATCCGAGGTTGCTCTGCAGTCGCGTACTCGCGCCGTCACCGGCAGAGTACTTGCCGTAGTCGCCCTGCACGTCACCGCCGCTCGCGCCCTTTTTCAGGATGATGTTGATCACGCCGGCAAGCGCATCCGAACCGTACTGGGCCGAGGCGCCGTCGCGCAGCACCTCGATGTGGTCGATGGCGCCGACCGGGATCGTGTTGATGTTGACGCCTTGCGAACCCTGGCCGACCTGCCCGAGCGTCAGCATCAGCGCACTCGAGTGCCAGCGCTTGCCGTCGACCAGGATCAGCACCTGGTCGCTGTTGAGGCCGCGCATCTGGAATGGGCGCACGAAGGCGAACGTGTCGGACATCGACGCCAGCGGAAAATTCAGCGACGGCACGGCGCGATCAAGCGCATTGCCCAGATCGACGGCGCCGGAATCGTTCAGGACCTGACTGGGAATCACGTCGATCGGCACCAGCGAGCTGGCTTGCGTGCGATCGCTGGTCCGCGTACCGGTCACGATCACCTGGGACAGGTTGGCGGCCTGCTGCTTCTGTTGCGCCTTGCCCGTCTGCTGCGCGCTCGGCGATGCTGCGTCGGTGCCCTGGGCCGGCTGAGTTTCCTGCGCGGCGACGGCTCCGGCCAATACCAGCAGCACCGATGCCGACAGCAGGTTGGGAATGATGCGGCTGAGACGCTCGTTCATGAAAAACTCCCCAAGGTTAGGATTGCAACAAAACCGCCTGGCCCCCGGCGATTGCTTGCTGACGCAGTGGAACGAGGAATCCGCGCGGGCGCTCCCGGAACAGGCTCCTGCCGTCACCGCCCCCCCGCACCAGCAACACGTTCGTGACGTCCCGTGAACAGACGCGTTTCGACTGGACACGAATCCGCGCGCTGCAAGTTCGAGTCGAGCATAGTCACAAGCCAGCGCCGGCCACCAATGAAAAGACCGGCACCTGGCATAACCGATGGTTGTAGACGCCGTGGCGCAGACGCCCGTGCGCGACGCGGCGAATTGGGCGGTATCAGCCCGGCGCCAGCATCTGCAGCGCCAATTGGCGCACCAGGTCGATGAAGTGCTTCTGCACGGGATTCAGCTGGCTGTCGAGCCGGTACACCGCGTACAGCACCACGTCGATCTCCAGCATCAACGGACGCGTCTGCACGATGTGCTCGTTGCCCTGCGTCGCGGTGAACGGATCCACCAGGGCCAGGCCTGCGCCTTGCGCGACGAGAGCACAGGCCAGCTGATAGGTCTGTACCCACACCGAGATCTGCGGCGCGGGATCGACATGCATCAGGTGGCTTTGCAGCATGTTGCCCAGCGCATCCTGCACCGCAATGCCGATCATCGGCTCGTTGGCCAGCGCGGTGACGGGCAACGGCTGCGCCAGCTCGGCGCTGGTCCAGCGGCCGGGTGGCGCGATGACCATGACACGCCCCTGGCATAGCGGCTCCTGACGCAATTCGGGATGGCTGGCATCCTGCAGCGTGAGCCCGATGTCGGTCTCGCGCAGCGTCAACGACTCGCACATCTCCGCCGAGTGCCGAGTGGAGAGTTCAGCGGTGGCGGCGGGGTACGCCTTGCGCAACAGCGTGGTTGCATCCGGCACCAGCGCCTGGGCCAGGGTTGGCGTGCAGGTCACCCGCAGCGGTGAGCTTTCGGGGCGACCGAAGTTGGTGGTGAGACGCTGCAGGTCGTGCAGGTCCCGGATGATTTTCTCCACGCGCGGACGCAGCAGCAACGCCTGCTCGGTCGGATGCAGGCGTCCACGCACGCGGTTGAACAGGGTGAAACCCAGTTGATTCTCGGCTTGCTGCAGCGCCTTGCTCGCCGCCGGCTGCGAAATGTTCAGCAGGTTTGCCGCGCCGGTCAGGCTGCCGGTAGTGAGCACGGCATGAAACAACTCAATGTAGCGAAGACGCATGTCGAGATTTCACCCCTTGGGTCGCAACGCGACTGCAGCCGAGTGCAGCACAGGACCTGCCCGGAGGCAACCGGTCGGCGTCGGCGCACCAGGTGGAATGCGCAGGCAGGCACTTGCCACAACCCGCAGTTATGCCAGGTGTCGGTCTTTTCATTGGTGCCACGCGCCCATCGCTCACTATGCTCGACGCCCAATCGTGACGGGCGAATGGGTGCCCGACGGAGTACGCATTTCATGTCTGATCCAAGCAATGCCGCGCAACCCGGTCACTGGGGGCCGCCGTACCTGCTTTACCTGGGCAGCGCGGGCGACGATCTGGCCATCAAGACGGCCAGGGGACTGGCCTACTGGCGTCCGGATTGGTGCGTGGGCCAGTTCCGTCGACGCGACTGCAAGCCGACCCTCGGCTTGCCCGAGATGAGCATGGCCCAGGCCCGCAATGCGGGCGCGAACACCATGGTGATCGGTGCCGCCAATGCCGGCGGCGTGATGTCGCCCGAGATCGTCGCCGACGCCGTCGCCGCGATCGAGGCCGGCCTCAACGTGGCGGCGGGGCTGCACCAGAAGCTGCGCGAGAACCCGGAGATCGTGGCCGCGGCCCGACGCCATGGTCGCATGCTGTTCGATGCGCGCGATCCGATGCCGGGCATTCCGGTCGGCAATGGTCGGCCGCGCGGCGGTCGACGACTGCTCACGGTGGGCACGGATTGCTCGGTCGGCAAGATGTATACCTCGCTGGCCATCGAACGCTGCATGCGCCAGCGTGGCCTGACCGCCGACTTCCGCGCCACCGGGCAAACCGGCATTCTCGTGGCCGGATCGGGCGTGCCGATCGATGCAGTGATCGCGGACTTCATCAGCGGCGCGGCCGAATGGATTTCGCCGGCCCGCCTCGACGGCGGTTGGGATCTGATCGAGGGCCAGGGCTCGCTGTTCCATCCTTCCTATGCCGGCGTCTCGCTCGGCTTGCTGCATGGCTCCCAACCCGATGCGCTGGTGTTGTGCCACGAACCGACCCGGCAGCACATGCGCGGCCTGCCCGCCTATCCGCTGCCCGAGCTCAAACGCTGCCTGCAAGCCAACCTCGTTGCCGCCCAGCTGACCAATCCGACGGTCAAGGCGGTTGGCGTGGCGCTCAACACGTCCAATCTTTCCGCCTCCGCTGCCGCGACTGCCTGCCGCCAGATCAGCGACCTGCTCGAACTGCCCTGCGAGGACCCAGTGACGATGGGCGTCGAAGCCATCGTGGACAACCTGCTCGCATGCTTCGCCAGCTGACCATCACGGAGAGCCGCTTCCCGTTGGCGGCGCCTTTTCGCATATCACGCGGCGTCAAGCACAACGCCGACGTGGTGACCGTCGAAATAGGCCAGGGCGACAAGACCGGGCGCGGCGAAGCTGTTCCCTACGCACGCTATGGCGAATGCGTGGCATCGGTGATGGAGCAGATGGAGCAGTTGCGTCCGCAGCTCGCGGCTGGCATGGGACGCGACGAACTGCAGGCACAGCTACCGGCAGGTGCCGCACGCAACGCGCTGGACGCGGCGCTGTGGGATCTGGAATCGCAACTCAGCGGCGTGCCCGTCTGGCGCGGGCTCGCGCGCCCGCGGCGATCCGCGCTGGTCACCGCGATGACCATCGGCATCGATACGCCCGAGCGCATGGGACAGGCCGCGGCCCGTCTCGCCGACGCGATCTTGATCAAGATCAAGGTCGATGCCGACGACCCGGCCGCGCGAATCGAGGCCGTACGACACGCGGCGCCCCGCGCCCGCCTCATCGTCGATCCCAACGAAAGCTGGAACATCGAGCTGCTGCGTGACATGCAGGCGACGCTGGAACGCACCGGTGTCGACCTGCTGGAACAACCGCTGCCCGCCGATGCCGACGACGCCCTGCTGGGCTTCTCCAGCTGCATCCCGATCTGCGCCGACGAGGCCTGTCATGTGACGCAGGATCTGCCGCGACTGCGCGGTCGCTACCAGGCCGTCAACATCAAGCTGGACAAGACCGGCGGACTGACCGAGGCCTGGCACCTGCTCCGCGAGGCGCGCAACGCAGGCTTCAAGATCATGGTCGGCTGCATGGTGTGCTCCTCGCTTGGGATTGCGCCGGCGCTGGAGATCGCACGCGAAGCAGCCTTCGTCGATCTGGATGGACCGTTCTGGCTGCAGAATGACTATCCGGATGGCGTGCGCCGACAGTCCGGCTCGCTGCTGCCGCCCGCGCCGGGATTCTGGGGTGACTGAAGCCGGTCTTCGTTCGCGCCAACGCAGGCAGACGTGCACCGCCCACGAAAAGCGCGAGGCGACGACCGGTGTGGAAATACCACTACAACCACCGGTTATGCCAGGCGAGTGTCTTTTCATTGGTGCCGCTCGACTGGCTGCGACTATGCTCAAACGCATTACCGTGGAGGGTGAGCCTGTGTCCAACCGAAACGCAACGCACGCGTTGGCAACGTCGGCTTCCCGTCGATCTGCACACCGCAGTATCCGCCCGTGCTGTCTGTGGGTGTTGGCGCTGGCTGCCTCGACGTTCGGCGTGGCCGTCTGGGCCACGGACGCACCGCCGCCCGCGCCTGCGGCGTATGCCAATGCGCCGGCCAGTACCCGCGCCATGCTGGACAGTTCGGCTTCGATGGTCGCCAGACACGCGATGGTGGTCAGTGCGCAACACCTGGCCACCATGGCTGGCGTGGAGATTCTCAAGCAGGGTGGCAACGCGGTGGATGCGGCGGTAGCCGTGGGTTATGCGGAGGCCGTGGTCCATCCCTGCTGCGGAAATATCGGCGGCGGCGGATTCATGAACATCCACCTCAAGGACGGCCACAACTTATTCCTCAATTTTCGCGAAAAGGCGCCGCTGAAGGCCACGCCGACCCTGTTCCAGGACGCCGACGGCAACGTGGTCGAAGGCCGCAGCACGACGACGTATCTCGGGGTGGGCGTACCAGGCACGGTGATGGGGCTGAACACCGCGCTGAAAACCTACGGCACGATGACGCTGAAGCAGGTCATGGCGCCGGCGATCAAACTGGCCAGCGAGGGCTACCTGCTCGAACAGCAGGATGTCGAGATCCTCAACGAGGGCACCGAGACTTTCGCCAAACACCCCAACGTGGCGGCAATTTTCCTGAATGACGGCAAGCCATTCGTGGTCGGCCAGCGGCTGGTGCAGAAACAGCTCGCGAAGACCCTGAAGCTGATCGCCGAAGGCGGTACGGATGCGTTCTACAAGGGCCCCATCGCTGCCGCCCTGGTCAAGGCCAGCGACGCCAACGGCGGCATCCTGTCGATGCGCGACTTCGCCGACTACACCGCGCAATGGGAGAAGCCGGTCACCTGCGAGTACCGCGGCTACACCGTGGTTTCGGCGCCGCCGCCAAGTTCCGGCGGCACCACGGTGTGCCTGATCCTGCAGCTCATCAAGCCTTATCCGTTGGCGCAATGGGGTTACGGCTCGGTCAACAGCGTGCATTACATCGCCGAGGCGGAGCGCCGCGCGTTTGCTGACCGCAACACATACCTGGGCGACCCGGCGTTCGTGCACAACCCGATCGACGAGCTGCTCGCGCCCGCACATGTGGACAAGGTGCGCGCGACCATCCAGGCCGACAAGGCCACACCCTCCTCCGAGATCAAGGGCAGCCTCGGTTCACCCGAAGGGCAGCACACCACCCACTATTCGGTGGTCGACAAGGATGGCAACGGCGTCGCGGTCACCTACACCGTCAATTCCTATTTCGGCATCAAGCAGATCGCCGGCGATACTGGTTTCTTCCTCAACGACGAGATGGACGACTTCACCGCCAAACCCGGCGTGCCGAACAAGGCCGGGCTGGTCACCGGCGTGATCAACCAGATCGAGCCGGGCAAGCGCCCGCTGAGTTCGATGACACCCACCCTGGTGCTGCGCGACGGCAAGCTGTTCATGCTGACCGGCAGCCCGGGTGATGGCACGATCATCTCCACCACCATGCTGAGCATCGTCAACGTGATCGACTTCGGCATGAACCTGCAGCAATCGATCAACGCGCCGCGCATGCATCAGCAATGGTATCCGCAGGTCATCTTCGTCGAACCAGGACTGATGACGTCGCAGACACGTCAGACGCTGGAGAAGATGCGCCACACCTTCGAGGTGCTCGACTCCATCGGTGCCGACGAAGCCATCATGATCAACCCGCACAGCGGAGTGCTGGAAGGTGCCAACGATCGTCGTCGACCGGCTGGGCTGGCGGCGGGTTTGTAGGAATGGTCGCGGTCGGCGCGGATCTGCTTTGCTGCCGCTTCCTGGCAGGCAGCCACTATGCTTGTCCCAACTTCTGTGGAGCTTGAATCCATGTCAGATCAAGATACGACGCGAGCCGATGCCGGGCTCGTCACGAACCGGCTGTTGCATCGCAAATCGATGAAATGGATGCGGATCGCCCTGGCGGCCATGCTGGCCGCCTCCAGCGCGCTGGCCTGGGCCCAGGACGTCAATCCTGACGAGACCGGCCACGAGCCCGCCAACACCCGGGAAGCGTTGCAACGCGCCAGGCCGGTGACCGCCAGGCATGCGATGGTGGTCAGCGCGCAGCATCTGGCCACGATGGTCGGCGTGGACATCCTCAAGCGCGGCGGCAATGCGGTAGACGCGGCCGTGGCGGTCGGGTTTGCCGAAGCCGTGGTGCATCCGTGCTGCGGCAATATCGGCGGCGGCGGGTTCATGACCATCCACCTCAAGGATGGCCGCAACCTGTTCCTCAATTTTCGCGAGAAGGCGCCCGCAAAGGCCACGCCGACCATGTTCCAGGATGCCGATGGCAACGTGGTCGAAGGACGCAGTACCGACACCTATCTCGGGGTGGGCGTGCCGGGCACGGTGATGGGTTTCGCCACCGCGCTGAAAGCCTACGGCACGATGTCGCTGCAACAAGTCATCGCACCGGCGATCAAGCTGGCGCGCGATGGCTTCGTGCTGCAGCAAGGTGACGTCGACAGTCTTGCCTCGCGCAGCGAGGATTTTGCCAAACATGCCAACGTGGCGGCGATCTTCCTCAACAAGGGCAAGCCGTTCAAGGTCGGCGAGCGGCTGGTGCAGAAGGACCTGGCGCACACGCTGGAGCTGATCGCCAAGGGCGGCACCAAGGCGTTCTACGAGGGACCGATCGCCCACGCCGTGGTCAAGGCAAGCGACGCCAATGGCGGCATCCTTGCGCTGGGCGACTTTGCCGACTACACCGCGCAATGGGACAAACCGATCCAGTGCGAGTACCGCGGCTACACCGTCGTCTCGGCGCCACCACCGAGTTCCGGCGGCACCACCTTGTGCCTGATCCTGCAGATCATCAAACCCTATCCGCTGGCCCGTTGGGGCTACGGCTCGGTCAATCATGTGCACTACGTGGTGGAGGCCGAGCGCCGCGCCTTCGCCGACCGCAACACCTACCTGGGTGATCCGGCCTTCGTGCACAACCCGATCGACACGCTGCTTTCGGCCGAGCACGCGGCCAAACTGCGCTCCAGCATTCTTCCGGACAAGGCGACGCCATCGTCGGAGGTGAAGGGCAGCCTCGGCGCGCCCGAAGGCAATCACACCACGCACTACTCGGTGGTCGACAAGGACGGCAACGCCGTCGCCGTCACCTACACCATCAACTTTCTGTTCGGCAACAAGCAGATTGCCGGCAACACCGGTTTCTTCCTCAACGACGAAATGGACGACTTCACCGGCAAGCCGGGCGTGGCCAATGGCGCCGGTCTGGTCCAGGGCGTGATCAACCAGGTCGAGCCGGGCAAGCGCCCGTTGAGCTCGATGACGCCGACCATCGTGCTGCGCGACGGCAAGCCGTTCATCCTGACCGGAAGCCCCGGCAGCGCCACCATCATCTCGTCCACGCTGGGCAGCATCATCAACGTGGTCGATTTCGGCATGAACATGCAGCAGGCCGTCAACGCGCCCCGGCTGCACCACCAGTGGTATCCGGATGTCGTTTACGCGGGCAAGGGGCTGCTCACGCCCGAGTCGCAGCAGACGCTGGAGGCGATGGGCTACACCTTCAAACGCTTCAGCGGCGGCGCGGTCGAGGCGATCCTGATCAATCCGAAGACCGGCCTGCTCGAAGGCGCCAACGACCCGCGTCGACCGGCCGGCCTGGCGGCAGGTTACTGATCCTCGGTCGCACCGGTCGCGCTTTCGTTCCCGACGCTTCAACGCGCCACGCGCATGTCAGCCGCGTGGCGCCAGCAGCTCCGCGGTCACGCCCGCATCGACCAGCGGTGTCGGCAGCGGCAGCCCCAGTGCCAGATGCGCGCAGGCCTCGCCCATCGCGGCGCTGGTCTGGATGCCGTAGCCACCTTGCGCGGCGACCCAGAAGAAGCCCGGCGCATCGGGCGCGAAACCGCCGACCAGACCACCATCGGCGACGAAAGAGCGCAGACCGGCCCAGGTGCGCCGGGGTCGACGTATCGTCATGCGGGTGGCTTCCTCGATACGGTGGATGCCCAGCGCGATGTCGTATTCCTCCGGCTGCACGTCGTGCGGCTGCACCGGGTCGGCGTTCGCGCATGAACCAAGCAGCAGCCCGGCGTCCGGCTTGAAATAGAAGGTTTCCGCGAAGTCGGTGACGAACGGCCAGCGCGCCGTAGCCTGCTCTTCGGGCGGATCGAAGACGAACGCGGAACGGCGCTTCGGCGTGATGTCGAGCGGGGCCACCCCGGCCAATGTCGCCACCTGATCGACCCAGGCACCGGCCGCATTGAGCAGCAGTGGTGCGCGGAATGTTTCACCGCCCGCATCGATCTCCCAGCCGCCCGCGTGGCGCGTTATCGCCGCAATCGACACATCGACGCGCAACGCGCCGCCACGTGCCCGCAAGCCGCGCAGGAATCCCTGGTGCAATTCGTTCACGTCGATATCGGCAGCACCGGGCTCGTGCAGACCGATCTGTGCAAATTCGGGCCGCAATACCGGCACCGCTGCGTGCAAACGGGCCGCGTCATGCAGCTCGATATCGGAACTGAACGGCACGATGGCCTCGTACAACGCGCGCACGCCGTCAGCATCGATGGCGCGGCCGATGATGGTGGCGCCGCGCGGTTCGAGGATCGGTTGCGCCGCGAAGCCTTCCGGCGGTGCGGCCAGGAACGGCCGCGTGGCGCGGGTCAGCGCGCGCACCTGCGCCGTGCCGTAGGTCTCGCTGAACAATGCCGCGGAACGCCCGGTCGAATGCATGCCCGCGTACGGCTCGCGCTCGAGCACCAGCACGCGCGCATGCGGTGCGAGGAAATAGGCCACCGAAGCACCGGCCATGCCGGCACCGATCACGATCACATCCGCTTCGGTCATGTCTGCACTCTTGCGCTGTCACGTCGCGACTGGCGCGCCACCACGCTGGTGGCCGTCATGTCAGCCGTGACGTTGCCGACGGTGGCGAATACGTCGGGAATGGTGTCGACCGCGAGCATCAGGCCCAGCGGTCCGACCGGCAGCCCCATCGCCTGGGTCACCGGCAGGTTGGTCGCCATGAAACTGACCTGACCCGGCAGCCCCACCGAGCCCAGGCTGATCACCACGGCCAGGGCCGCGCCTGCGAACAGATGCGCGGCGTCCACGTCGATACCGAACGCCCACGCGATGAAGCAGGCCGAGGCCACGTACTGGATCGGACTGGTGATGCGGAACAAGGTCACCGCCAACGGCAGCGCCAGCGCGGTGACCTGCTGCGGATAGCCGAGGCGGCGGTCGGCGCTTTCCAGCATCGCCGGCAGCGAAGCCAGCGACGACTGCGTGCTGGCCGCAACCACCTGCGGCGGGGTCAGCGCCGCCACGAATCGACGCAGGTTCTCGCCGCCCCACAGCACCGCCACCGGCAACATCAATACGGCGACCAGGATGTACATGGTGATCTCAAGCCCGATGTACACACCCAGCGCGCTGAGCATGCTCAGCCCCGCGCGTGCGCACACCGACAGGATCAACGCAAACACGCCTACCGGCGCAGCCCACAACACCCAGCGCACCACCACGATCATCGCGTCGGCAATCGCCTGGAAGAAATTCACTAACAGCGCGCGCCGCGCCGCTTCGATGCGCGTCAACGCGAAGCCGAAGAACAGCGCGAAGACCACCAGCGGCAGCATCGCGCTTTGCGCGGCGGAGGCGATCACGTTGTCCGGCACGATGCCGCTGAACCATTGCGCCCAGCCCACCGGCGCGGCAGCGGTCGCGCTGCCCGCCGTGGCCTTGTGCAACGCCGTGGCCAGCTCCGGATCGTGCGGCACCAGCGACAGCAACGCAGGCGCCAGTGCCGCGGTAAGCAGCGCGCCGCCGGTCAGCAGCACGATGAAGACCACGATCGAGCGGCGCGCCACGCGCCCCGACGCCGCCGCGTCACTGGCCGTGTTGACGCCCACCACCACCAGGGCCAGCACCAGCGGAACTACCGTCATCTGCAAGCCGTTCAACCACAACCGCCCGACCGGCTGGGTCACATCGGCCACCCGCAGCGCGAGATCGGCGTCGTACCAGGCCAGGGCGAGTCCGATGATGGCGCCGAGGGCCAGACCGGTCAGCACCCGCGCGGTCAAACTCATCGATGGGTATCCACGACGGGGAGCTTCCAGTCATGGCGCAGCCGCAGGTATTGCGCCTGTGGCAGCAACACGAACACGGGATGACGGCGCGCGTCCAGCCAGGCCAGCAGCGAGGTCATCGTCGCGGGCGCCATCGCAGTGCAGCCGGTCGTGGTCGAGTTCGGCGTCTTCCACAAGTGACCGAAGATGCAGCTGCCGCCCATCGGTGCCTGCTGCCAGTTGTGTTCGATCACGAAGCCTTCCCGGTAGCGCTGGTCGCCATGAAAATGCAGGTCGCGGCGCATCGGCTCGGTAGCACCTTCGACGGCGGCGGCACCGACCGCGTTGGCATCGACCAGACGGTTGTAATGTGGCGAGCCACTGACATCGACGCACCAGTCCGAGGCCTTCATCGCGCGATACTCGAGGCCCGTACTCGCACTGGCTGCGTAACCGAACGCGCTGCCGATGCGGAACACGCCAGCGGGGCTGCGACCATCGCCTTCCTTCTTGTGCGGGCCTTCAGCCTGTGCCGGCTGCAGACCCAGACCCCAGCCGGCGCCGCCGTGACCGATCACCACCGGATGCGCCTGACCGACTTCGCGCCAACTCTCGCCGTCACGCGCGTAGGTGCGCAGCGTCCCCTGGGTGCTTTGCCAATCCGGAACCGTGACCAGCACCATCTGCTGCGCATCCTGCCAGGATGCCGACGGATCGCTGCCCGTGGCGGCGGCCCAGGCTGCCTGGGCGGCAAACACCGCGGCAATCACGCCAAGCCAGCGACGCGGACGCAGGTGAGCACGAGGGGTAGGGGATGCAGACATGGCGGACTCGGCAGATGAAATGTTTGTACGGTGCGTGGCACAGGTATCGAAGCGGGTCTGGATGCGGAACGAATCCGCGCGCAATCGCTTCACGATTCCACCGTCGGATGGATGCGATCGAGGTTGGCCTTGAGCTGCGCGCTGCGCTCGGCATTGCGCTCGCACAGCAGCACGAATACGCCATCCATCAGGTGCTGAAGTGCCGAGTGGTAGAGCAGCGGCTCGATATGCACCCGGTCATCGTGCGCCGAAACCAGCAACGAGATGTCCGCATGCGCGCGCAGCGGATTGGAAGTGTGCCGCGTCACCGTGATCACCTTGCCGCCGGACTCACGGAAGTAGCGGCTGATCTCGCACAGTGTCGGTTGCGTGCCGTGCTCGGAAAACATCAGCAGCACGTCGCCGGGACTGGCTGCCGAGATGCTGGCGATCATGTGCGCGGTATCGAAGTTGTGCAACGTGAGGATGCCCAGCATCGACAATCGCAGCGCCGCAGCGCGCGAGTGGATGTCGTCGCGACCCAGGCCGATGATGAACACCTTGTCGGCGTGGTCGATGGCGGCGGCCACGGCATCGATGGTTTCCGGCGGATTGATCAGCCGCGTGGCCTCCTCCGCCTGCGACTTGCGTCGCCACAAGGTGCCGGCGCGCTGGCCGGGCGTGTCATCGCCGGCAGTGGCGGCAGGCGCCGGCGAGCTGCCGTTGTCGGCGCGCGCCACCGCTTCGCCTACCGAGTATTTCAGGTCGGGATAGCCCTTGAATCCCAGCTTCTGGCTGAACTTCACCACGCTGGACTGGCTGATGCCCACGGCGTTGGCCAGCTGCTGCGAGGAGTAGTCGCGCAGCAACTGCGTGTTGTCGAGGATGAAGTCCGCGATGCGGCGTTCGATCGCCGACATGCTGTCGCGTTCGGAGCGAATTTTTACCAGTGGCGACATGTAGATCGCAGATTCCGTTTCCATCGGCGTGCCCTTGGTCAGACCGCAATCGGTTCCAGCCCTTCGATCTTTCGAATGCCGAGCCCGGGTGCGTCGTGCACGGTAATTTCCGACTCGTTGAAGACCACGCCGCCCTGCACCGGATTGAAGCTGCACAACGACGGGCCATCCAGGTCGACCTTGGTGATCACGCTGGCCTTGGCCACGGCCACATGCACCGCGGCGGCCACGCTGATGCTGCCTTCGAGCATACAGCCGATCATGCATTCGATGCCGTACATGCCGGCGATGTCGGCGATGCGGATGGCGTTGGAAATGCCGCCGGTCTTCATCAGCTTGATATTGATGATGTCGGCCGCGCGCATGCGGATCAGGTCGATCACCTGCATCGGGCCGAACACGCTTTCGTCGGCCATGATCGGCGTGTGCACGCGCTCGGTGACGTAGCGCATGCCCTCCAGGTCGCGCGCCTTCACCGGCTGTTCGACCAGTTCCAGCTTGACCCCGGCATCCTCCAGCGTCTGCAGCGCGTATACGGCCTGCTTGGCGGTCCAGCCCTGGTTGGCATCCAGCCGCAGCAAGGCACGATTTTCCACCGCGGCATGGATCGCCCGGACACGCTCGATGTCCACACCGATGTCCTTGCCCACCTTGATCTTCAGCGACTCGAAACCCCGCTCCACCGCGGCGATCGAGTCGGCCACCATCTTGTCGATGTAATCCACGCTGATGGTGATGTCGGTGGTGATCACCGGATCGCCGCCGCCGAGCAGCTTGTACAGCGGGGCGTCGTAGAGCTGCCCCCACAGGTCGTACAGGGCGATCTCCACCGCGGCCTTGGCGCTGGAGTTCCTTTCCATCGCGCCCTGGATCAACTGCACGATGCGATTGAGGTCAGCCACATCCTCGCCGATCAGACGCGGTTCGATGTAGTGGCGGATCGCATCGATGATCGAGCCATGCGTGTCGCCGGTGATGACTGCCGTGGCCGGCGCGGCGCCGTAGCCGACCTGGCCGCTGTCGGTGTGCACCATGATCACGATGTCCTCGACCTGCTCGATCGCGCGCAAGGCGGTCTTGAACGGGGTCTTCAGCGGCACCCGCAGCATGGCGTACTTGATCTCGGTGATTTTCATGCGGGTCAGTTTCCCTGTGGACGGATGCGCACGATGCTGGTCATGCGATCGACGAATGTCTGGTGGTCGTTGAACATCAGCGGCAACAGCGGCGTCACCGCCACGCTGTTGAGCTTGACGCGCCGCATGTGGCCGTCGGCGTCACGGAAGCTGGCGCCAAGCACATCGTGAATCACGTAAGGCTGGCCATGCAGGCGCCCGATCACCATCATCACGTGGCCGGGGATGTAGATCAGGTCGCCCACTTCGAGGTTGTGCACCGCACGCATGCGCTCGGCGGCGGTCGATGACTTGTCGAAGCTGGTGTGGTCGGCGGCCGGACTGACCGCCTGCGCGCTGGTGTTGCGCGGCATCACGATGCCCATGCTGCGATACACGTCGGAGACGAAACCGCTGCAGTCGCGCCCGTCATAGGCATGCCCCCAACCGTAGCGTTCGCCGAGAAATTTGAAGGCCTGGCCGATGATGTTGGCTTGGGTCAGCGGCAGGTAGTCGTTGCGGGTATCGGTGTTGTTCTGCAGCAGGGCGTGGCTGAAGCCCAGCGAGCCGTCCGCATGACGGATCGGCAGTTCGATGACATGCGCCGCGTAGGGCCCCTGCCCATTCACCGGCTTGTCGTCCGGCCAGTCCGGCAACACCGGCACGCGCGTTCCCATGTCCAGTTGCAACTGCGAAACGGCCGGCTGCTCGCGCGTGAACACGGTATGCGCGGTGGCTCCGGTCACCACCAGCCAGGGCGTCTTGTCGACGTAGGCGAACACCTGCTGCGCGTTGCCGATGGCGATGTATTTCTTTTGCACCCAGGCGCGATAGCGCGGCGCCTCGACAAACCACCACTGGCCGTCGCGGCTCTCGTGCAGTATCGCCACCGGCGTGCCGGGGAACATGGCGCTTTCCTGGAAACGGTCGATGTCGGTGTCGCCACGCTCGCTGAATACACGCAGCGTGGTCGGGAAGGCGCGCAACGCGGCGCGATGCACCACCAGGCCGTGGCGCACCGCCTGGTGCGCGGGAATCCGGTCCAGCGCCAGGTTGTCCAGCAACCCGTCCAGCACGGCATCGGGCACCGGCTTGCCTTCGACGTCGTAGCGCGGCGAGGCCGGTCTCCGCGAGAGCTGGCGGATCCAGCCCTCGACCTGCTTGCCGTCCAGCGTGGCCGGCAGCGCGCGCAGGTCGTACACCTGCGGGTCCGTGCGCACCACGCGGGCGTCGTAGGCGGCAACCGCCGCCGCATCCATGATCACGCGATCGCCGTGCTGCAGCCGCGAGATCCAGAACTGCGGAGTGAGCTGGGCCTGCTCGACACCGATCACCCCGTGCGCAGGGATCGGCAAGGTGTCGGCAGCGCGCGCCTGCATGGGCACTCCGCCGACAAACCAGCCCAGCACCGCAACGACAAGTATCGAGTTACGCATGGCAATCACCTTTGCTTGCATGGAACGCACGCCCTTCCCTCTGGCTCACCCGACCGCCAGTGACGACATGATCGACGCCACCAGCAGGCCGAAGCCGGTGCCCACGATATAGCCGAGCAGCGCCAGCAGAATGCCGACCGGCACCAGCGAACGAGAATAACTGGCCGCCAGGATCGGGGTGGCCGCCACCCCGCCAATATGCGCCAGCGACGCGATGCCGCACAGATACAGGTCGAAATGGAACAGGCGCGCCGCACCGATCAGCAGCAAGGCGTGGATCGATATCACGCAGAGGCCACAAAGTATGTACAGCGGCGCCTCGCCAATACCCTGGAAGCTGCTCTGCGATGCCAGCACCGCCACCACCGCCACCAGCAGCGTCCCGGAAATGGTCCCGGCGCCGGGATAGCGACCTAGCGGCGTGTGCGCCACGACCAGCCCCAGCGCCGTTGCCAGCAGGATCGACCAGGTCGTACCGGTCAGCATGCTCGAGGTGGGCAGCAACGCGGCGCCCCAGTGTGCGATCGCCGCGGCGAACAACGCCAGTCCAAGCCAGAGCAATGCGGCTTCCGGCGTCGTCGCGCCCTGGGTACGCGGCTCGGCGATCATCTTTTCCGCGCTGGACTGCGCTCGGGTCCAACGATTGAACGACGGCGCCAGCCTGGCCACGGCGAAGAGCACGGCCACCCACATCGAGTAGCACAGCGCATCGGTGAGCAGCGAAAACGCCAACAGCGGGTCGGGCATGCCGATGGCCTGTTTCACCGCGATCATGTTCGCCGTGCCACCGACCCAACTGCCGGACAAGGCCGCCAGCGGCTGCCACGAATCGCCCGGCAGCCAGTGCCGGAAAATCATGAAGGTGGTGAGAAAGGCGATGAACAGGCTCACCGTCACGGACACGAACACCCCGAGCACGCGTGGCCCCAGCGCGAAGATCGCGCGCAGGTCGCAATCGATCATCAGCAGGAACAACAGCGCCGGCACCAGCTGCGCGATCAGCGTGGACTGCGCCGTGCGGATCGGCTCGTTGACCTGCCACAACCCCGTCGCCGCCAGCGCCGTCACCAGCAGATAGGTCATCACGATCGGCGGCATGATCGAGAAAATCTTCCAGCCGAAACGCCGCTCCAGCGCCGGAAAAATCCCGGCCGCGAGCAACATCACCGCCAGATAGGGCCAGACCGTCTGGATCACATGGGTCCCCTTGTGGAGCGTCCGCAGGCTGGCCGGTCGTGGCCAGCAAGGAATAGCTGATTCTTGGATTGTTTGATTGAAGCATAAATTATTGACCAGCATTTGCAAGCGTGTTACACAGCCACTCAGCGGGAATCAATGCGGAGACGTTTGTCGATGGACATGCTGCTGCCCAGGGCGAAAGTGCGCCGCCTGCATCGAGGCCTGGGTCTCGCTGCATGTCTGTTCCTCTTGCTCCTCACCGCACCCGTCGCCATCGCCGGCCAGGACGCCAGCATCACCATCGCCGCGAAGATCGACGCCGGCCACTTCAAGGCGGCCGAGGCCGCAATCAGCACCGCGCTGGGGCAACCCGGACTGTCTGCCGACAGACGACGCGAACTTTCGTTCCAGCGCGAACGCATGCGTCGCATCCTGCTCGACTTCACGCTCACGCTCGACGACGTCAAGGCGCGGGTACGCAAGCAGATTCCCGACCTCACCGATGCCGAGTTCGCCAGGTGGAACGCGGCTGGTCTGTTCGAGCATCAGCTCATCGACGGCAAGACGCTCTATTTCAAGCGCGCGTCGGGCAACCTGTTCCGACTCAGCAGCGAGGCGTTGGCGCGCCGCGCGGTGCAGACACCGCTCGTCGAAGGCCCGATGGAAAGGTTGAACGATCACCAGCGCACGGTCTACAAGACTGCGCTGGCCCAACAGCACAGCAGCGTGCTGCCGCGCCGGCTGCGCATGACCCAGACATTGACCGTCGCGGCCGATGCGGTACCGGCCGGAGAAATCGTGCGCGCATGGATTCCCTACCCGCAGGACGTGCCCGGCCAGCAGGAAGACATCCGCTACGTAGCCAGCCTGCCGGCGCAGCATTTCATCGCGCCCACCTCGGCTGCCCAGCGCACCATCTACTTCGAGAAGCCGGCGGTCGCCGGCCGGAAAACCGTGTTCTCGGTTACCTGGGAGCTGACCCAGTACGCGCAATACCACGCGATCGATCCCGCGCGTGTCACGCGCCCGGCGATCACGCCGGAGCTGGCGCCGTTCGTGGCCGAGCGCGCGCCGCACATCGTGTTCACCGACGCCATGCGTGCGTTCTCGCGCAAGGTGGTGGGCGACGAGACGAACCCCTATCGCATCGCGCAGAAGCTGTTCGCCGCCGTCGACCGGATTCCCTGGGCCGGTGCCCGCGAATACTCGACGATCAGCAATATCAGTGACTACGCGCTGCACGCCGGCCACGCGGACTGCGGCCAGCAGACCCTGCTGTTGATGACCTTGCTCCGGCTCAACGGGATTCCCGCGCGCTGGCAGTCGGGCATGGTGTTCTCCGACGACGGCAGCCGCTACAGCAACATCCATGACTGGGGTTTCCTGTACCTGGCGCCCTACGGCTGGGTGCCGATGGATGTCACCACCGGCCGCCTGCAGCCGTCGCCTTCGGATGACGCGGCACTGGAATGGTTCTACCTCGGCGGACTCGACGAGTACCGCGTGGCCTTCAACAGCGACTACGGCCAGCCGTTCCAGCCGGCCAAACGGCAGTTCCGCTCGGACAACGTGGACTCGCAGCGCGGCGAGGCGGAATGGGACGGCGGCAACATCTATTTCGATCAACTGGACTACGACTTCGACTGGCAGATCCTGCCGGCGGCGCAGGGACGCAGCAACGACTAACCGGCAGCTTTTCACAATCACGGCATCGACGAGGTCGATGGGGGAGATGGGCAAATGAGCAATACCCGCAAACTGCGCAGAACCGTCCTCTGCATGGCGCTGGGCCTTGGCCTGGGGTCGCTGGCCACAGGCCCCGTACTGGCCCAGGCCGTCACCGGTGCCGTGGCTGGACGTGCCGATCCCGGTGCACAGATCACCATCACCAATACCGCGACCGGCCAGGCTCGCTCGGTCGTGGTCAACGCCGACGGCACCTATCGAGTCGGCCAGCTGGCCGTGGGTGATTACACGCTGCAGATTTCGCGCGGCGGCCAACCCATCGGTGCACCGGTTCCCGTGGGCGTGGCCCTGGGTGGCACCACCACGGTCAACCTTGGCAGCAGCGGCAACGTGACCAACCTCGAATCGGTCCAGGTCGTGGGTTCGCGGGTGATCAACCGCGTTGACGTGTACTCCACCGAATCGGCGACCAACATCACGCGCGAGGAACTGGCACGGCTGCCGGTGGACCAGAGCCTCGGTTCGGTCGCCTTGCTGGCGCCGGGTGTGGTGGCTTCGGGCGCCACCTTCGGTGGCCTCACCTTCGGCGGTTCTTCGGTGGCCGAGAACGTCGTCTACATCAATGGTCTGGACGTCACCGATCCGTATCGTCGCCAGGGCTTTTCCACGGTACCGTTCGCCTTCTTCGAGGAGTTCCAGGTCAAGACCGGCGGTTATTCGGCGGAATTCGGCCGCAGCACGGGCGGCGTCATCAACGCCGTGACCCGTTCCGGCGGCAACGAATTCCATGCTGGCGCCCAGGTGACGCTGGAACCATCGGCGTGGGCGTCGGCGCAGAAGGACCACTTCCATTCCGACGGCACTCTCGACGAAAGGGACCGTACCAGCCGTGACAAGAGCCCGTTCTACAAGGCCAACGTGTGGGCCTCCGGCCCCATCGTGAAAGACAAGCTGTTCTTCTTCGGCATGTACGAGCGGCGCGATTCGCGACCGCAGGACATCGACACATCCGAAGCGTGGAAGACCACCAGCAAGAACGACTTCTGGGGTGCCAAGCTTGACTGGCACATCAACGACAACCACCTGCTGGAGCTGCTCGCGTTCTCCGACAAGGCCGACTCGACCACCGCCAATTACGACTACGACTGGGACAGCGCCAAGTTCGGTGACAAACTGGGTGAAAGCGATTCGGGCTCCGGCGGCGACAACGGATCGCTCACCTACACCGGTCACTTTGGCGAGAATTTCGTGGCCAAGGCGATGTATGGCATCAACAAGCGCAGCGACACGGGCGGCAGCCCCTGGGACGCCGACTGCAGCATTGTCACGCGCTCGGGCAGCTACACGGCCGCGTTCGGACCAGCCACCATGCAGGAGGGCTGCCACCCCACCAACAGCAGCGTCAGCAGCCGCTTCGACAAGCGCAAGGCCACGCGCCTCGACTTCGAGTGGACGCTTGGCGATCACCTGGTGCGCTTCGGCGTCGACCAGGAAATCATGGATTCGGACAGCTCGAGGATCTATCCGGGCGACGGGGTGAGTTACCAGGCGCAGGCCGCCACGCCCGGCGGCGTGCTGCCCAACGACGCGGTGATTCCCGCCGGCGTCACCGCGATCATCGACGCGCGCCACTACATCACCGGTGCCCCGGTCAGCACGAAGGCACAGGCGTTCTACGTGGAGGACAACTGGAGCGTCACGCCCAACCTGCTCCTGAACCTGGGTATTCGCGCCGACAAGTTCCACAACAAGCTGGCGTCGGGCGCGACCTTCGCCAAGGCCGACTTCGGCGACATGATCTCGCCGCGCCTCGGTTTCAGCTGGGACGTGAAGGGCGACGGCACCACCAAGCTGTTCGGCAATGCGGGACGCTACTACATCCCGCTGACCAACAAGCTCACCGACTATTTCGGCGGTGGCACCACCGACGAGCACACCTACTACGCGCTCAATGGCTGGATCCAGAAGACCGACCCGGTCAACGGCAATACCTACCTCTTCCCCGATCTCGGCGCCCAACTCGGCCCGGTCAACACCAGCGGAAACGTCCCCGCGCCCGACGACGTGCGCACGGCTGTGTCCCGCGACCTCAAGCAGGTGTTCCAGGACGAGTACATCGTCGGTTTCCAGCAGGCGATCAACCAGGCATGGTCGTACGGCGTGAACGTGACCTACCGCAAAATGACCCGCGCCGTGGAAGACGCACGCATCAACCACGTCGAGGGCTGCGGCTGGTATTCCGGCGACTGGCCCATCATCAACCCGGGCGAAACGGTGACCTTGTGGTGCCCGGATACCGACAACTGGGTCAGCTTCGACTCGTCCAAGGATGGCTACAAGGCCCTGGGCAGCGGCGCCATCATGGGCTACAAGAAGCCGCGGCGCACCTACAAGGCGGTCGAGTTGCAACTTGATCGCGCATGGGATGGCAAGTGGGCCTTCAACGCCAGCTACATCTGGTCCAAGAGCGAGGGCAACATCGAAGGCCCGGTGAACTCCGATACCGGCTACAACGACACCAATCTGGTGCAGTACTACGACCATCCGGCCGTGAACGAACGCTACGGTGTCCTGTTCAATGATTATCGCCATCAGATCAAGCTGCGTGGCAGCTACAAGCTCAACGACATGTGGAGCTTCGGGTCGACCGTCTTCGCCCATTCCGGCGGGCCGATCACCGCCTTCGGCGTGGTCTGGCCCAACGACCGACGCAGCGCCGGCGGACCCAGCGAATACAGCGGCGGCGGATCGGGCTGGCTGTGCACGAACTCGCCGACGAACGATTGCTCCGACTGGTCGACCCGGCAGCTCACCTACAGTCCGCGCGGCGCATTCGGCCGCATGCCGTGGTACTGGAACGTGGGCGCCAACGTGACCTGGACGCTGCCGGTGAAAGGCGTCGACCTGAAGGCGCGACTGTCGGTGTACAACCTGCTCAACCGCCAGACCACGATCAACGTGCACTCCCGCTACGAGAGCACGCCCGGCAACCCCATGCCCTATTTCGGGCAGGGGACGGTGTGGCAGTCGCCGCGCTACACGCAGCTGGTCGTGACCTACAACTACTGATAGCTGGTTTTCCTCCCCAGGCGGCCCGCTGGTCGGGTCGCCGCTTTTTTTCGGGACGCAGCATGCAAGAACAGCAAGCCTCCATCGTCGGAGGAGCATGCGACGGCATTGACCTGACCACCCTCGCGCAGCGTGAGGGTACGCCCCTGCATGTCTATTCGGCAGGCGCGCTGCGGCACAGGATCCAGACGCTGCAACTGGCGCTCGCGGGACTGGACGCCGGCATCTGCTTCGCGGTCAAGGCCAATGCCAACCTCGCCATCCTGCAGCTGATGGCGCAAGCCGGCGTCGGCGCCGACATCGTCTCGGTCGGCGAACTGCGGCGCGCGCTGCACGCCGGC
Source organism: Rhodanobacter sp. G2-10 (assembly GCF_055809185.1). Lineage (NCBI taxonomy): Bacteria > Pseudomonadati > Pseudomonadota > Gammaproteobacteria > Lysobacterales > Rhodanobacteraceae > Rhodanobacter > Rhodanobacter sp. G2-10. The sequence continues at coordinate 3,012,698 of NZ_CM147900.1, forward strand.
ATCCCGGCCGCGCAGATCGTGTTTTCCGGGGTCGGCAAGAACGCCGACGAGATGGCCGGTGCATTGAACGTGGGCATCCAGCGCTTCAACGTCGAATCGCACGACGAGCTGCTCACCCTGCAACGGGTGGCCGCGGCGCAGGGCGTGATGGCACGAGCGGCCGTGCGCATCAATCCGGACGTGGATGCACAGACCCACGCGAAGATTTCCACCGGCAAGTCGGAAAACAAGTTCGGCGTCAGCATCGACGAAGCGCGCCGCTGGTTCGCGGCACGCAAATCGCTGCGCCATGTACAGCTCGACGGATTGCACGTGCACATCGGCTCGCAGATCCTCAGCCTCGATCCGTTCCGCCTCGCCTTCCGGCGCGTCGCGGCGTTCTGGCGCGAACTGGAACAGGCCGGCCACCCGATCCGCAGCATCGATCTTGGTGGCGGGCTGGGCGTGTGCTATCGCGCTGGCGTGGACCATCCGCCAGCCGCCACCGACTATGCAGGCGTGATCCGCGAGACCCTGGCCGGCTATGAGGGCCGCCTGCTGCTGGAGCCCGGCCGTTGGCTGATCGCCGAAGCCGGCGTCCTGCTGACCCGTGTCGTACGCATCAAAGCGGGCGTGGAGCGGCAGTTTCTGGTACTGGACGCGGCCATGAACGACCTGCTGCGACCCAGTCTTTACGAGGCGTGGCACGACATCGTTCCGGTCGTCGACCAGGGGCGGCCCATGACGACCTACGATATCGTCGGCCCGGTGTGTGAAACCGGCGACACCTTCGCGCGCGACCGCGAGTTGCCCCGGTGTGAAGCCGGCGACCTGTTGCTGATCAAGGCCACCGGCGCGTACGGTGCATCGATGGCGTCCACCTACAACTCGCGCCCGCTTGCCGCCGAAGTGATGGTGCAGAACGGCCGCTACACCGTGGTGCGACGGCGCCAGCACTTCGAGGAAATGATTGCCGGCGAACGGCCGGCCAAACATTGGGAGACCCTATGAACAGTATCCTCCGCGTCGCCATGCTGGCTGCCTTGACCGCCAGCACCGCACTGTCCGCTCGGGCAGCACAGGATCCGCCGATCACCATCGACACCCATGTCGACATTCCGTTCGACTACATGGCCAAACCGCAATTCGACGTGGGCAAGGAAACGCGCCTGCTGGTCGACCTGCCGAAAATGAAGCGCGGCAGCTTGAACGCCGCCTTCTTCGTGATCTGGGTGCCGCAAGGCCCGTTGACCGCGGAAGGCTATGCCAAGTCCGTGGGCCAGGCCGAACAGAAATATGACGCCATCGGCCGCATGCTGATGGACTATCCCGACCGCATCCGCCTGGCCACCACGCCGGACCAGGTCATGGCCAATCACCGTGCCGGTTTGCTGTCGGCGATGATCGGCATCGAGAACAGCTACTCGCTGGCGCATGACCTGCATCGACTCGATGCCGCCTACGATCGCGGCGCGCGCTACGTCGGCCTGGTCCACGTCGGCAACAACGACCTGTGCAGCAGCTCGCTGCCCGACACCGAGCACGGCGAGCCGGCGATGAACAGTCCAGGCGACAAAGGCATGAGCGAGTTCGGCCGCAGCGTGGTTGAGCGCGCGAACCGGCTCGGCATCATGGTGGATATTTCGCACGCGTCGGACAACTGCGTGCGCGACGCGCTGAAGGTTTCCAAGGCTCCGCTGCTGGCCTCGCATTCGGGTGCACGCGCCGTGCTCGACCACCCACGCAACCTTCCCGACGATCTGCTGCGCGCGATCGCGGCCAAGGGCGGCGTGATCCAGGCGGTGGCGTACAAGGAATTCCTGAAAAAAGACCCCGGCCGCGAAGCGGCGGAAAAAAAGCTGCAGGCGGCCGTGGCGAAGCAGGCTGGCGAGAAGGAATACGACAGCGACAGCGACGACTACCGGCCGGAAATGGCCGCGGGCATGGCCGAGATCCAGAAGAAGTTCCCGCTGGCCACGCTGGACGACTACATGGACCAGATCCAGCACATGGTGAAGGTCGCCGGTATCGACCACGTCGGCATCGCCTCGGATTTCGACGGCGGCGGCGGCATCACCGGCTGGGCCGATGCCTCGCAGACGCGCAATGTCACCGCGGCCCTGCGCAAGCGCGGATTCAGCGATGCCGACATCGCCAAGATCTGGGGCGGCAACCTGCTCCGCGTGTGGCGTGAGGTGGAGCGCGATGCTCAGCACTGAGCAGTCGGATGGGTCACGGAGGATCGACGATCCTGGTCGCCACCCACCTTCCCTTCCCGTTACCCCAGCGAAAGCTGGGGTCCAGTGCCTCCCGGATTTTGCCGGAGCGCCAAAGCGCTGGGTCCCAGCTTTCGCTGGGAAGACGGGGATGTTTCGCGTCGCCGTTTCACTGCTCGGTATCGCGTGCCTGATAGCGCAAACAGCACCTGCAGCCGCCACTGAAGTCGCCAACACCCATTACGACAAGGTCGTCGACGCCGTCGTCGCCCGCTATCACCTGCCCGGCATCGCCGTGGGCGTGATCGACGACGGCAAGGTGGTCTACGCGCGCGGTGTCGGCGAGCTGGCGGACAAGGGACAAAAGATCAATCCCGATACGCTGTTCAAGATCGCCTCCAACAGCAAGGCGATGACCGCCACCGTGCTGGCGCGGCTGGTGCAACAGGGCAAGCTGCGCTGGGACGATCCGGTGCAGAAGTATCTGCCCGCCTTCGCGATGCATGACCCCTGGGTCACCCGCAACATGCAGGTCGGCGACCTGCTGGTGCATCACAGCGGCCTGCCCGAAGGCGGCGGCGACCTGATGCTGTGGCCGCAACCCAATCACTTCACGCGCCAGGACATCATCGCCGGCCTGAAATACATCAAGCCCGCCTACAGCTTCCGCGCCGGCTACGCCTACGACAACCTGCTCTACGTGGTGGCCGGTGAAGTGGCTGCCGCGGCCGGCGGCGCACCGTATGCACAACTGCTGCGCCGCGAGATATTCGAGCCGCTGGGCATGAGCCGATGCCAGATCGGCACCTGGAACCGCGACCAGGTCGGCAACGTGGCGCAACCACACGCGCGCCGCGACGGCGGCAACGTGGTCATCGATGCCGACGGACCGGTCATCCATCCCACCACCATGGACGCCGCCGGCGGCGTGCGCTGCAGCCTGCGCGACATGCTCGCCTGGGCGCGCAACTGGCTGGCGCCCACACCTGCGCAGCTGCAATGGCTGTCGCCCGCACAGCGACAGAAGGAATGGACGCCGTACACGCCGATGCCGATCTCCGCGCGTCGCCGAGCATGGGACGGCACGCGCTTCTACGCCTATGGCTACGGCTGGCGCATCGCCGATGTCGACGGCGAACTCACGGTGTCGCACACCGGCACCCTGTCCGGCATGTATTCGGCAGTGACCTTGCTGCCGGACCGTCGCAGCGGATTCGTCTTTCTCATCAACGCCGAGGCCGAGGACGCGCGCAGCGTGTTGAACGAAGTCTTGCTGAAACATTTCACCGCACCGGGCAAGGCACGCAGCGTGGCCAGCTACGCCGACGAACTGGCACGCGATGAGCAGGTACGCCACACCTCGCGCGTCCCCGACACCTCCTCGCGCCGACCCGCCACCGACGCCGAACTGGCCGCCAACCTTGGGGTGTGGCGCGACCCCTGGTTCGGCGATGTCTCCGTCTGCGCGCGCGACCACGGCGTGCGCTTTTCGTCAGCCAAATCGCCGAGCCTGAGCGGCCAGGTGATGCGCGTGGGGCAGCACTACCTGGTCCACTGGGACCACGGCGACGCCGAAGCCTGGCTGCGTTTTCCAGCAACTTCCGGCAACGACATGCGCATGGCCAAGGTCGATCCCGACGCCGACTTCAGCTACGACTACGAGGACCTCGCGTTCAAACGCGTCGGTGACTGCCCATGAGAAGCGCTCTTGCACGCCATTCCCTTCCCCCGCTCGCAGGGGAAGGTGCCGAAGGCGGATGGGGGGCTTCTGTGCGCGGCGTGCCCCCATCCGCCCTCCGGGCCCCTTCCCCCGCACGCGGGGGAAGGAAAATCGCGTTCGCCGTCCTGCTCTGTGTTTGCATCGGCAGCATCCACGCACAAGTCCACCCTGCCTTGTCGCCCGCGAACACCGCCGCGGCCGCCAACCTGGTCGACATCCGCAGCCTGGTGCCGGACATCGCCGAAGACATCAAGTACGCCGGCAGCGACAACTTCGTCGGGGCACCGGTGGACGGTTACGCAGCGGCAAAATGCCTGCTGCTGAAACCCGTTGCGGAAGCGCTGGCGCGGGTGGAGCACGAGCTGCGTCACCACCATCAGCGCCTGAAGCTTTTCGACTGCTACCGCCCGGCGCGCGCCGTAGCCGACTTCGTGCGCTGGGCGCATGATCTGTCCGACCGGCGCACCAAGGCCGCGCACTATCCGCTGATCGACAAGAGCACGCTGCTGGGCACGTACATCGCCTCGGTATCCGGCCACAGCCGCGGCGCCACGGTCGACCTCACGATGATGCAGTGCAACGCACGTGGCACGCATTGCCAGCCGCTCGACATGGGTACGCATTTCGATTATTTCGGCACGCTGGCGCACACCGACGCGCCGGCGGCCACGCCGGCACAGCACGCCAACCGCCTGCTTCTGCGCGCGGCCATGCAGCGCGAAGGCTTCCACAATTACCCGATGGAGTGGTGGCACTACACGCTGCAACCCGAACCCACCCCCAACACGATCTACGACGTCCCGATCAAATGATTAGCCATTAGCCGCCTGTAGGAGCGCACCCTGTGCGCGAACGGCGGACGCAGCCCGCCTGGTACACACGACAAAAGCATCGCGTACAGGGTGCGCTCTACAGGTTCAGAGGAACACAGCTCATGCACAAACTACTCATCAGCCTGGTCCTCGTCAGCATGCTCGGCGGGTGCGCCACGGCAGACACGCGAACCGCGCAAGTCGACCAGCTGATGCAGCGCTATCAGGGCACCGACGTGCCCGGCGCGTCGCTGCTTATCCTCAAGGACGGCAAGCCGCTGGTCAGCCGCGGCTACGGCATGGCCAATCTGGAACAGCAGGTGGCGGCCTCGCCCGCGACCGACTATCGCCTGGCCTCGGTGACCAAGCAGTTCATCGCCGCGGCCATCCTGTTGTTGCACCAGGACGGCAAGCTGCAGTTGCAGGATTCGATCCGCCAGTGGCTGCCCACCCTGCCCGCGGGCGACGCCGATGTCACCCTCGAAAACCTGCTCGACCACAGCGGCGGCCTCACCGACTACGAGGACCTGATCCCCGCCGATTTCACCGGTCAGGTCAGCGACGCCGACGTGCTGCGCTGGCTGTCCGCCGACGACAGGCATTACTTCGCCCCCGGCAGGGGTTACCGCTACAGCAATACCGGCTATGTGCTGCTGGGCCTGGTGATCGAGCGCGCCTCGCACATGACCCTGCCGGCCTTCCTCAAGCAGCGCATCTTCGATCCGCTGGGCATGAGCCATACGCTGCTTTACGAGCACCAGCGCGGCCCACAAGTGCCCAATCGCGCTTACGGGTACAGCGAGGGACACGGCAAGTGGACGCGCACCGACCAGAGCTCGACCAGCGCCACGCGCGGTGACGGCGGCATCTATTCATCCATCGAAGACCTGGCCAAGTGGGATGCCGCGCTGTACGACGACCGGTTGCTCAGCGACGCCTCGCGCAAGCTGGCATTCAGTCCGCACGTCAAAGTGACCGGTGAACCCTACGAGGCGTCCTACGGTTTCGGCTGGCGCATTACCGGGGACACGCTGTGGCATTCGGGCGAGAGCATCGGCTTCCGCAACGTGATCGTGCGCTGGCCGAAGCAGCACTTCACGGTAATCCTGCTCAGCAACCGCAATGATCCGGAGCCTTACCAGACCGTGCTGAAAATCGCCGAGGCATACCAACCATGAGCCACATGATCGCGAGCATGCGCGTGTGGTCGGGCCGGGCCCTGCTGCGCCGCGCGAGCATCATGCTTCTGTTTGCCCTGCTCGCCGCCTGCGCCCACGCGCCGCGCAATCCGCTGGCGACCTGGGTGCCCTCGCCCAACCATGACGTTCGCCGCCCGGTGCTGATCGTGCTGCACTTCACCGACGAGAACTCGGTCAAGCAAAGCCTGCATACCCTGCGCACCGCCAACAGTGGCGGGCCGGTCAGCGCGCACTATCTGATCGGCAACGACGGGCATATCTATCAGCTGGTGTCCGACCAGCTGCGCGCATGGCACGCGGGCGGCGGCCGCTGGGGCACGATCACCGATCTCAACTCCGCCTCGATCGGCATCGAGCTGGACAACGACGGCCACAGCCCGTTCGCGCAAGCCCAGATCGACAGCCTGCTGCGACTGCTCGCTAACCTCACCGAGCGCCTGCAAATTCCGCGCACGCAAATCATCGGTCACCAGGATCTGGCGCCCACGCGCAAGAACGACCCGGGCCCGCTGTTCCCGTGGCAGCAACTGGCCGCCGCGGGTTTCGGCCGCTGGCCGCACGGCGTGCTGGTCGATCCGCCCGCAGGCTTCGATCCGTGGATGGCGCTGGCGGTGATCGGCTATCAGCTCGATGATCGCGCCGCCGCCGTGCAAGCCTTCCACAATCATTTCCGCGGCATCGGCGGGACCGAGCTCGACCCGCAGGACTCACGCATCCTGTGGAACCTCGTGCAGCAGATCGAGCTGGGTGGCAGCGGCGATTGATCCATGGGCGCAGGCCAACCAGAAGCGGCGGGCAGAGCCCGCCCTACGCGAACCGCCAAACCTTGCTGAAGCATCGCCGTAGGGCGGGCTATGCCCGCCATTTCTACGCGGCCCGCCAAACCTTGCTGCAGCGTGGCCGTAGGGCGGGCTCTGCCCGCCAGCGCCCGCATCCGTCGACAGGCGTTACACCTGCAACCGATCCGCCGGCCGCGCCACCAACGCATACAACGCCGGCATCAGGAACATGCCGATCAACAGCCGCGACAGCATGCCGGCCACGATCACCAACGCGAACGGGCGTTGCGAATCGGTACCGACGCCACTGGCCACGGCGGCCGGCAGCAGGCCCAGCGCGGCGACCAGTGCGGTCATCGTGATCGGGCGCAGCCGCAGGATCGCCGCTTCGTGCACGGCCTTGCCGATGTCCATGCCGCCCAGGCGCAGTTCGTTGACGCAGGAGATGTAGACCACCCCGGTCAGCACCGACACGCCGAACAGCACGATGAAACCGATCGCCGACGAAACCGAGAACGGCGTGCCGGTGAGCCACATCGCCACGATCGCGCCGAACGGTGCGGAAAGCAGCACGCCGACCACGGTGATGAACGGAAACTTGAAGTTGCCGTAGAGCACGAACAGCAGGCCGAAGATCAGCAGCAAGGTCAGCGGCAGGATCACGTTCATCTGTGCGCGCGAGGTGGTGTACTCCTTGTATTCGCCACCCCATTCCAGCCGATAGCCGCGCGGCAGTTTCACCTTCTCTGCCACCTGCTTGATCGCGTCATTCACCGCACCGGCCAGGTCGCGACCGGTCACCGAGAACTGTACGCCGATGTAGCGCGAACCATTTTCGCGATAGATGAAGGACGCGCCATTGGCGACACTGATGTCGGCCAGCTCCTTCAGCGGAATCTGCTGGCCGCCGGGAGTAGCCACCGGGATGTCGCCGATCTGCTGCGGGTTGTCGCGGTACTGCGGCTGCAATCGCACCACCAGGTCGAACTGCTTCTCGCCCTGGGTCACCTGGGTAGCCACGCCACCACCAATGGCCGACTCGATCAGCTTGTTGATGTCGTCGACGTTGAGGCCGTAACGCGCGATCTTGTGGCGGTCGATCTTGATCGAGAGATTCGGCTGCCCCAGCTCATGCACCAGGGTCAGGTCGGTGATCCCCTGCACCTTCGCCATCGCCTTCTTGATCGCCTTGCCCTTGGCCTGCAGCACGTGCAGGTCGGGTCCGTAGATCTTGACCGCCAGCGCACTCTTCAGGCCGGTCTCGGCCTCGTCCACCGCATCCTCGGCGGGCTGGGTGTAGTTGAACTGGATGCCCGGGAATACCTGCAGCTTCTTGTCGATCGCCTCGATCAGATCCTGCTTGCTGCGATATTTGCCGTCCCACTGGGAGTACGGCTTGAGGCCGACGAAGAACTCGTCGTTGAAGAAGCCGGTGGAGTCGCTGCCGTCATCCGGACGGCCAAGCTCGGAGCCGACCGTGGTGACCTCGGGGAACGAGCGCAGGATTTGCCGGATCTGCGGCGAGATCTTCGAGGCCTCCTTGAACGAGATGGTGTACGGCATGGTCGCGCGCACCCACAACGAACCTTCATCCAGATGCGGCATGAACTCGGCGCCGATGCCGCGCATCATCACCAGGGCGACCACCAGCAGCACCAGCGAGGCGCCGGTCACGCGCCAGGCATGGGCCTGCAGCCGCTCCAGTCCGCGCACGTACCAGTCCTTGAACTTCTCGTAGATCGCGTTGCGCCGTTCGCGAACGCCGCGACGCATGAGCAGCGCGCACAGCACCGGCAGCAGGGTCAGGGTCACCAGCAGCGAGCCGACCAGGGCGAAGATCATGGTGTCGGCCATCGGCTTGAACAGCGTGCCGGAGGGTCCGGTGAGTACGTAGATCGGCAGGAAGCTGGCGACGATCACCGCCACGGCATAGACCAGCGGGCGGTCGACTTCCGAGGCCGCGCTCTGGATCACTTCCCTGATGTTGAACTCGGTACCCTGCCGCGCGGCCAGCTCACGGAAGATGTTCTCGACCATGAAGATCGCGCCATCGACCAGGATGCCGAAGTCCACCGCGCCGATCGACAGCAGGTTGGCCGAGGCTCCCTTCAAGTCCAGGCACACGAATGCAAACAACAGCGCCAGCGGAATCGTCACAGCCACGATCAGGCCGGCGCGCACGTCGTACAGGAAGAAGATCAGCACCGCGATCACCAACACCATGCCCAGCAGCAGGTTGTGCATCACCACGGCCTTGGTCTGGCCGATCAGGCTGGTGAGGTCATAGTAGGCGTGGACTTTGACATCCCGCGGCAGGATTTCGCTGTTGAGTTCCTTCGTCTTGGCCTGGACCCGCTGCAGCACGTTCTCGGTCTTGGAACCGGTCAGCGCCAGCACCACGCCTTCGACGGCGTCATCCTGGTTCATGTAGCCGAACTCGCCCTGCCGCGGCGCGATGCCGATCTGCACACTGCCCACGTTCTTGACCAGGATCGGCGTGCCGTCGTGCACCGCCAGCACCACGTCGCCGATGTCCTGCACGGTTTCCAGTCGTCCCAGCCCCCGCACGTAGAAGAACTGCCCGCCTTGCGAGTAGAAACCGCCGCCGGCATTGCTGTTGTTGGCGGCGAGCGCATCCTCGATCTGCGCCACCGACATGCCCAGCGCGGCGATTTTCACGGGATCCAGCAACACCTGGTATTGCATGGTGCCGCCACCGAAGCCCGAGTCGTCGGCCACGCCGGGCACCGAGCGATACTGCGGTGCGACGACCCAATCGTTCAGCGTCTTCAGCTCCATCGCCGACCGATCGGTACTCTGCAGCACGTAGCGATAGACCAACCCGGACGGCGGCGACATCGGCCCGATCGAGGGCGACACTCCGTCGGGCAAGCCGATGCCGGGCAGCCGGTTGTAGACACGCTGTCGCGCAAAGTAAGGGTCGGTACCGTCGGCGAAGGTGAGGGTGACGTCGGACAGGCCATACAGCGACACGGAGCGTTTGGTGACCAGGCCGGGGATGGCGTTCATGCCGAGCTCCATCGGCACGGTGATCAGCCGTTCCACCTCCTCGGCCGAATGCCCCGGCCACTGCGCCACGATGTCCACCATCGGCGGCGACAGGTTCGGGTACGCATCCATCGGCAGCGTGTTGTAGGCCCACACGCCGGCCGCAGCCAGGCCCAGCGCCAGCAGGATCATCAACATGCGTTGCTGCAGGGCGAACGCGACGATGCGGTTGATCAGTGATGCCTGGCGCGGCTGCATCTCTTCGGGGGGAGTTGGCGCGCTCATTGGGTCTGGATGAAGTGCAGGAAGATGGCGCCGTCCACCACGGCCTTGTCGCCGGCGTGGAGCCCCTTGGTGATGACGAAGCGGTCATCCACGCGCTCACCCAGCGTCACCGTACGCTGCGCATAACCACCGTCAGCCGCGGCCACGTAGACGAACGGCAGATTCTCGTCGTCGCGCAACACCGCCGTCACCGGTACCAGCAATCCCTCGTGAGCCTCGTTCGACCGGATGCGCACACGCACATACATTTGCCGCTTCAAGACACCTTCGGGATTGTCGACCAGCACCCGTGCGCCGACCGAACGCGTGTCGGGGTCGACCACGGCGCCGACATTGGTCACCTTGCCGCGAATCTCCACCCCATCCGCACCGGCATCGACGGTGGCCTCGTCGCCGTCCTTCACCGCGGTGAGGTCGTCGTCGAACAACTGCGCCATGACCCACATCTTCGAGGTATCGGCGATGGTGAAGCACGGCGTCGTGTCCGCCGCCAGCAGTTGCCCCGGCGCGATCGATTTCTCGACCACGGTGCCGGCGATCGGCGCGCGGATCACGCCCTGACCGTGCGCCACGGGTTTGCCGTCGCGGATCGCCGCGATGGTCTTCTGGTCAACATGCAGGGCGAGCAACGCCTGCAACGCGGCGTCGCGATCGGCATCGGCGCCGATCGCATCGGATTGTGCCTGCGCATGTTCACGCTGCGAGATCGCCTGGTGCGCGAACAGGTCGCGATCGGTGGCGGCCACCTGGTCGGCAGCATGCGCCGCGGCGAGCGCCTTGCGATAGGCCGCGGCGGCGGCGGCAAAGTCGGGCGAATCCACCCGCGCCAGCGGCTGCCCCGCCTTGACCTTGTCGCCCTGGCTCACCAGCACCTCGATCACCGGACCGGAGAACGGCGCCAGCACCTGGGTCGCGCGATCATGGTCGAAATCCACCACGCCACGGGTCTCGATGCTGCGATGAAAGCTGCTGCGGGTGACGGTGAGCAGATGAATGTGCTGGCGCTGTGCCGAGGTCAGCGTCACGTTGTGCGGCGTGTCGGCGGCAGCGGCGGCAGCGGCCTGGGTATCGGCGTTCGACGAGCATCCGGCCAGGACGACCGCTGCCGCCAGCGCAAGGGCGGGCAGCAAGGCGGCGTGAGCGCACCGCTTCGACGGCAGCACGGAGGGTGATCTACTTTTCATCGCTATCCCGGTTGGCAGCGGCGTGGGTGGAGGCGGTTCCGGCGTCGGCCTTGGCGTCATGCCACCAGCCACCGCCAAGTGCCTGGAACAGGGCCGCCGTGTCGACGTAGCGACTGGCCTGCGCCTGCACCAGCGCGATGCGCGCTTGCTGGTAGCCCTGCTCCGCGCTCAGCAGCGTGAGGTAACTGGCGTAGCCGGCCTTGTACTGGCGTTGCGACAGATCCAGGGTGAGCCTGGCTGCATCGGCGGCCTTGGCCGCGGCCTGCAGGCCTTCGGCATCGTGCTGCAGCGCGGCCAGCGTGTCGGCCACGTTCTGGAACGCGGTCAGCACGGTGCCGCGATATTCCTCGGCCGACTGCAGGTAAGCGGCCTTGGCCGCGCGCTCCTGATGCAGCAGGCTGCCACCCTGGAAAATGGGTGCGGCCAGATCCGCGCCGAGACTCCAGAAGCCAGTGCCGGCCTTGAACAGCTGCTTGATCGCCAGCGCGGTGCTGCCGGCATTCGCGCTCAAGGAAATATTCGGCAATCGGTTCGCGATGGCGACACCGATCTGTGCGCTGGCCGCATGCATGTTCGCTTCGGCCTGGCGCACGTCGGGGCGCTGCGCCACCAGCCTGGAAGGCAGGCTCAATGGCAACTGCTCGGGCAGGTGCAGACTGGCGAGATCGAAGGTTTGCGCCGGCGCCTCGCTCGGCAGCCGTCCGGCCAGCACGGCCAGCAGGTTGTTCTGCTGATCCAGCTGGGTCAGCAGTGGCGGCAGGGTGGCCTGCAACTGGGCCAGCTGCGACTCCTGCGCGGCGAGCTCGAGCTTGCCGGCGTAGCCCTTGTCCGACTGGTAACGCAGCAATTCCACCATCTTGCTGCTGGCAGCGATCAGCTCGCGGGTCGCGGCGACCTGCGCACGCAGCGACGCCTGCTGCACTGCCGCCACCACCACGTTGGAGCTGAGCGTGATGCGGGTGGCGATCATCTGGAAACGCACCGCGTCCTGCTGCGCCTTGAGCGATTCCACGTTGCGCCGATTGAGCCCGAACACATCGGGCACATACGACACGCTGACCTGCGGGGTGAACAGGTTGTACAGAAACGCGTTGTTGCTGGGCACCGGCGCCAGCGCGCCGGGCGGGTCCTGTTCGCGGCTGGCGGAGAAGCCGGCGGAGACACCGGGGTAGTAAGCGCCGCGCCCGGCCTTGGTGTTTTCGCGCGCCACCGCCAGCGCCGCTTGCGCCGCTTTCAGATCGGGGTTGTGCGCCAGCGACTGCCTGATCAGCGCATCCAGCGCCGGTGAATGGAACAGCGTCCACCAGTCGGCGGGAATGTCACCGTCATGCGTGAAACGCTGGGATGCTCCGCCGTCGATATGCGGCGTGGCCGCCGTGCTGGTTGCCGGATGCGCGGTGTAGTTGCTGACATCGGGCGCGGCCGGCCGCTTGAAGTCCGGACCCACGGCGCAACCGGCAATCACCAGCGCCGCGACGATCACGGAGAACTGGCGCACCGACCGACGCTGCGCACACCACTTGATCAACCCTCGCCCGATCATCGCCGCCGTCATGTCGACGACGCCAGCAAGCACTCGGGCCACGGATTGTTCATGTGAATGCGTCTTGACGAAAATCAGGAACGCAACGATATAACGTAACAAAGCGCAGCGAAACCCTGCAAGAAATTACGTTTGTGCGCAGGCGTCACGCATTCCGCTTGCTTGTAGGAGCGCACCGAAGTGCGCGATTGCTCTGCTGTTTGTACGAGGCGGGCTGCGCCCGCCGTTCGCGCACTTCGGTGCGCTCCTACAGACGTGGACGACCCGTCGGAGACCTACAGTCCCTTCGCCGCCTGCGCCACCGCGCGGAACAAGGCACGCCCCTTGTTCATCGTCTCTTCCCACTCGGCGGCCGGGTCGGAGTCGTAGACGATGCCGGCGCCGGCCTGCACGTGCAGGCGGCCGTGCTGGATCACGGCGGTGCGGATGGCGATGGCGGTGTCGGCGTCGCCCCACCAGCCGATCCAGCCGATCGCGCCGGCGTAGATGTTGCGCTTGTACGGCTCCAGTTCCTGGATGATTTCCAGCGCGCGGATCTTGGGTGCGCCCGAAAGCGTGCCGGCCGGGAACGTGGCCTTGAGCACGTCCATGTAACTCAGGCCCGGCCTGGCCGTGCCTTGCACCTGCGAGACGATGTGCATCACGTGCGAGTAGCGCTCGATCGCGAAGGACTCGCTGACTTCCACGCTGCCGTTCTCGCTGATCCGGCCGATGTCGTTGCGGCCCAGGTCGATCAGCATCACGTGCTCGGCGCGCTCCTTCGGATCGGCCAGCAACTCGGCTTCCAGCGCCAGGTCTTCCGCTTCGGTGGCGCCACGCTTGCGCGTGCCGGCGAGCGGACGCACCAGCACCTTGCCGTCCTTCAGTCGCGCCAGGATCTCGGGCGAGGAACCCACGATCTGGGTATCGCCGAGATCGACGAAGTACATGTACGGCGACGGGTTCAGCGCACGCAACGCGCGATACACATCCACCGGGCGCGCATGGAACGCCACGCTCAGTCGCTGCGATGGCACCACCTGGAAAATGTCGCCGGCACGAATGTATTCCTTGGCCTTCTCGACCATCGCCTCGAATTCTTCCCTGGTGAAGGACGAGGTGAAATCGCTCTCGTCCAGCGCCACCGACTGGGCCAGCTGCGGATACGAGGCGCCGCCCTGACGCAGGCGGTAGACCAGCGCGTCGAGCCGGCGCTGCGCCTCGGCGTAAGCCTGCGGCTGCGCGGGATCGGCATGCACGATCAGGTACAGCCGGCCCTTGAGGTTGTCGAATACCGCGACCTCCTCGGCCAGCATCAGCAGCACGTCCGGCGTGCCCAGCTCGTCGGCGCGATCCCACTGCGCCAGTCGCGGTTCGATGTAGCCGATCGTCTCGAATCCGAAATAGCCGACCAGACCGCCGCTGAAGGCGGGCAGCTCGGGCAGCCGCGGCACGTCGTATCGCGCGCGCAGCTTCTCGATCTCGCCCAGCGGATCGTCAAGATGGCGCCGCTCGGTGACCTCGCCGGCATCCTCCACCTCCAGCTCGTGGCCGCGCAGCCGGTACACCCGTTTCGCCGGCAGGCCGATGATGGAATAGCGTCCCCAGGTGGCGCCGCCCTCGACGGATTCGAACAGGAAGGTGTACGGGCCATCGGCCAGTTTCAGGTACACCGACAACGGCGTGTCGAGGTCGGAAAACACCTCGCGCACCAGCGGAATGCGGGTATGCCCCTGGGCAACCAGCGCGTCGAATTCGTCTCGGGAGATCACGTGGGAGTTCCGGATGGCCGAAGCAAAGAGCGGCCATTGTAGGCGAAGCGCGGAGTAGCGATGCGGCGCGCGCTTGATACACCGCCAATGGCGGTCTACTCTCGGCGATCAGGCAACAGGGGACAACTTGTGGATCAGTACTGCGTCGTAGTGTGCGGCCTGCAGGCCGAAACGTCGGGCGATGCCGCCGCGTGGCAGCCGGTGGCCGCCGCGCTGAAGCTCGACCCGGCGGAGTTCGAGCGGCGGGTCGTGGCCGCACTGCCGCGAATCGTGCGCCAGCATCTGGACCGGGACACCGCCGACCGCATCGCGCAGCTCATGCACGCCCTGCATGTCGATGCGCGCGTCCTGCCCGACGATACGCAACTGGCCTACATCGCGCGTGCAGGAACAAGCTGCGGGCCACTGCCGCAATCATCCCTGGGCGACTTCATCCTGCCAGGCGAATCGTATCGGCTGCACGGCAGCACCGAATGGCAGGATTGGTCGTCGACACCAAGCGAGGCCGAGACGGCCGCGCCGGAGATGGATTTCAACGCCATTGACGAAGCGTCGTCATCGACCTCGGCAGACGACGAGCTGGTCGGCGACCTGCCCTTCGCGCCGCCCGCAGACGTCACCGCCGACACCCCTGCACCCTGGACCGAGGAACCCGTTGCCGGCGCGGACGACGAGACGGATGCGGCCGCACCGCCCGCCGATGCCGCGGATCAGCCCGACGAGATCACGCCGGCAGACGCCGCAGCCGACGACATCACCGAGCCGCCTCGTGCCGTGCCGCCGCCACTGCCCGGTCCGCCAACGACCGAATCAACGTCCACGGTCGAACCTTCCGACGACGTCGACGCCACGGTGTCCGATCCACAGGAGCCGACGGCCGCAAGCGATGACGAACTCGTCAACCTGGGGCAGGAAGTACTCGCCGCGGACGCGCCCGAAGCTTCCGATTCCACGCCCTCCGAAGGCGCCGACGTGGGCGGCCCGGCACCCCGACGCTCGCGCACCGGCCGACTCGTGTTGCTGCTGGTGCTGATAGCCTTGGCGGTATGGGCCTATCGCTACTGGATGGCAGACACGCGGACCGACGTGCCGCCCCCTGCGGTTCGAACCATCCAGCCTCGCGCCCAGCCCGCGCCAGCAACGCCACCTGCCAAGACAGTGGCTGGCGATGCCTCGACCACGACGCCTGCGTCATCCGCCTCGGTTGCAGCGGCAGCCTCGACACCCGCAACGGCAGCCAGCTCGGCTGCTCCGGCGAGCGAAGGCTCGAGTCCGGCACCGGCTGCCACCACGACCACCCCACCCGCCGCCTCCCCGGCACCCGCGCCGGCTGCCAGCACGGGGACTTCGGCGAAGTCAGGCACCGGTGCACTGCCGGCAAGAGCTGCCACCATCATGCCGGCCCCGTCGGCACCGGTCGCGGCAGCTTCGGTCAGCGGGCCGACAACGCCGGCGCACTGAGCGCTGGCAGGATCGCGTTCACACGCGGCAACGCCGCACACGGGCGCACCCCGGATCGGTTGGAACCGGTCAGTTTGGGCGGAGGCTGGCCGCGGCTCGCGTGAAAAACCGCCTCAACCGCATGGGCCGCGCTGCACCTGCAGCTCAGGCCGCATCTGTGGCCGCAGGGGCGAGGCTCTCATCGGATTCATCGACAGCGTCGGCCGGAACGTCGAGCGCACCGTCCACGACACCGGTATCCCCGGCGGCGGCAAGTGCGGGCGAGCCAGATCCCATGCTGGCCTGGTCGGCAGCCGCCAGCTTGTCGTTCTCGCGCACGGCCTGGCGCAACAGCAGAACCGCGCGCAGATTGCGCTCGACTTCGGCGATCGATATCGGGAAGAAACTGTCGTCGCGATCGCTGACGAACCAGCTGCGGGCGCGCGTCTGGTCGACCGGCACCTGCGATGCATGCAGCGCCTCGACCACGTCCGCGGGACCCAGCTCAGCCACCTCGCACACCAGTCGCCACAGCCAGTTCATGCGCTGCGGGTCGGTGGCGCGACTCATTGGCGGACGCCGGTAGGGCTGTCTGCTGAGATCCGGGGCATGCATGGCGGGCACTCCATGTGAGAAATGTCGTGATGTAGAGAGGTAACGGCAGCCGCCGCCACTTCTTGAGCTACCGGCCGGCGCGCGAATGGCGCCGGGCGCTCCCGGGTCCGGCCCCCGGCGGCTTGCGTCGCCTGCGTCATCCGCCCAGCCGCTGGCGCGGCATGCCGTGCAGGATCAGCCGGAACGCCACGCCGCTGCCGTCATCGAGGTTGCGAGCGCTGACGCTGCCGCCGTGACGCTCGGCGACCAGTCGCGCCACGTACAGACCCAGTCCCAGATGGGGCGCATCGCCTGGCGTGGACTTGTCGCGCAGGCTGACCAGCGAGTCGAACAGGCGCCCCTGCATCGCCTCGGGCAGCAGCGGCCCCTGGTTGGCCAGCTCGATCTCGGCGCCGCCGTCGAGTGCACGCAGGTCCAGGCGCAGCCAGCCATGCTCGGGCGTGAACGACAAGGCGTTGTCCAGCAGCTTGTCCAGCGCCTGCGCGATCAGTTCAGGCGCGCCGTGCAGCGGCAGCGGCGACTCCGGCAAGCGGCATTCCAGACTGCGCGTGCCGATCAGCGGGCGATAGCCGTCGGCGCAACCACGCACCACATCGCGCAGATCGACATCTTCGGGCTCGGCCGCTTCGATCGAACGCTCCATCCGGCTCGACTCGCTCATCGCGCGCACCAGCGTGCCCAGTCGCGCCACGCCATCGCGGGCACGCGCCAGGTAGGGCACGGCCTGCTCCGGAAGCGCGTCACGTTCCTGCAGCGCGTGCTCGAGATTGTCCAGCGACGACTTCACGATCGCCAAGGGCGTATTGAGTTCGTGCGACAGCTTGGACGCCAACGTGCGCAGGTAATCGGTATAGCCGCCGACCGCCACGAACAATTTCTCGAAGCTGCGCGCGAGATCGCCGATCTCGTCGGGCGCGTCGATCATCGGAAAGCGGCCCGATGCCAATTGGCCGTCCAGACGTCCGTCATTGAGCTGGGCACGCTCGGCCGCATTGCGCAGGCGCGCCAGGCGCAAACTGAGCCGGGTGGCAAATGCCAGCAGGATGCCGCCGGCCACCAGCAATACGCCAAAGCTGGTCAACAGCAAGCCGAACAACGCGCGGTTGGCCAGCAGCGGAACGCTGCGACTGGCCTGCTCCAGCAGCAACACGCCCTCGACCTTGCCTGCCTGTTCGATGGGTACGGTGGCGGCCAGCACCACGCTGCCGCGCTCCTCGCCATGGCGCCACTCGCTGACCACCTTGCCGGCGCGCGCCTGTTCGACTTCCGCCGTGTCGAGCCGCGGCACATCCTGTGACCACAGGTTGGCATCTTGCAGCCGGGTCGCCAGCAGCGAGCGATACACCAGCGAAGCGAACCAACCCGGCTGGTCGTCCGCGCCGGAACCACGATCGAGCTTGCCGCTGCGCGCCAGCAACCAGCCCGATGGCGACAGCACGCGTGCCTGAACCCGTGCCGGTACCAGCTGCGCCAGTTCCCGTGAAAGCGCGGCGGAATAGCGCTGCAACGGGCGCACTTCCGAGGCCAACCGATCGCCCCCGCTGCTGGCGTCGTATGCGCTGATGCCAAGCATGCGCAAGTCCGAGCCACGCGGCAGAAGCAACTCGACCTGGTAGCCGCTGCCATCCTCCTGCCAGCTCGCGGCAAGCTGATCCGGCAGACCGTTCACCGCCGGATCCAGCGGCAAGGCGTTGAGCGGCCCCGGCGCCGCACTGGCCAGCAGGTAGCGGCGCTGGCCGGCGGCATTGCCGAGGGTGAGAATCAGGTGATCGGCCAGCAGCGCGTTCGCGTCCTCGGTATCGGCTCGGGTGCGCCGCGTGTTGGCCACCCGCGCGTACAGGTAGAGACCGTCATCGTCCTGGGCCAGCAGCAATTGGCCGCGGTGCGGAAACGGCTGGCTCCACGGCGTCAGCGGGGCCCAGTCGTCGCCATAGCCATCGACGGTGATCGGCCCCGGCGCCTGCTGCACATACCAGCTCGGGCCATCGGTCGATGGCAAGGCATGCGTCACCACCAGGCTGCGTGCCACCACCTGTGCCGAAGCCTGCAGCGCCTGCGCCTGGCCGTTGCGCAGCAAGGCTTCCATCTGCCGCACGTTGAACCAGCCCGCAATCGGCAACGCCAGGGTGCACAGCGCCACCAGCAGCAGCTTCTGGCGCAGGGTCATGCAGCCATCTCCGGTGGCGGATCAACCGGCATGGGCTGGCGGCGCCACATGGCGCACATAGTGCGACGCCACCACCACCCGCATGAATGCATCCAGCAGCGCGCGGCGTGACGGATCGTTGTCATCAAAGCTCATCGACCAGCTCAGCCGGATGCCGCTGGCCGCGCCCGGATCGCAGAACACCAGCACGTCGTCAACGTGATCGCTGCCTTCGTAGACACTGGCTTCGCATGACATGTCGGGGTGACGCACGGCGAAACTCGACGCCTTGCCGGCCGGGTCGAGCTCGAGATAGCGCTTGCGATCCGCCTGCAGTTCGGCGGCCAGGTCGGACAACTTGCTCGGCCATACGTTGAGCACCATCACGCGCTGCGGCTTGCCGGTCCACTCGCCCTGGTACAGCACCGCATTCACCCCGATCGCCCGCGCATAGGTGCAGCAATCGCGCGTCCAGCCGGCCGGCGTGTCCACCGCAATCGCGCACGCCGGCGCCTTGCCGTCGCGGGCGCCGTGGGCCAGCAGGTTGTCTGGAAGTGAGGCCTGCGCCGAGGCCGCCACGGCAAGCAGCGCGACCAGCCAGATCGCCCGCACCGTCACGGCTTCCACCGGTAGCCCACGCCGTGCACCGTCTCGATCGCGTCGAACTCCGGCGCGACCGCGATGAACTTCTTGCGGATGCGCTTGATGTGCGAGGTGATGGTGGCATCGTCCACGACCAGCTCCGCCTCGCGCATCAGCTGGTCGCGATTCTTCACGTGGCCGGGGAAACGCACCAGCGTGTGCACCATCCAGAACTCGGTGACGGTGAGCGGAATTTCCTCGCCGTTCCAGGTGATCCGCATGCGTTCGGATTCCAGCTTCAGCGGGCCGTGCTCGATCACCGTCTCGCTGGACGCGGGCGCCTTCAGCGACTCGATCCGGCGGAACAGCGCGGCGATGCGCGCGGCCAGCTGGTGCAGGCTGGTGTCCTTGCTCAGGTAGTCGTCGGCGCCCAGGCGCAGGCCGGAGATCACGTCGAAATCCGAATCGCGCGCGGTGAGGAAGATCAACGGCAAGGTCGCCGACTTGGCGCGCAGCTCGCGGCACAGGTCGAAGCCACCCTCGGGTTCGTCGCCCAGCCCGATGTCGATGATCACCAGCTCGGGCAGTTTCATCGCAAACGCGCTGGAGGCCTCCTGGCGCGAACCGTAGCCGCGCGCGTCGTAACCGAAGCGGTTCAGCGCCTCGACGTAGTTGGCGCGGATCAACGGCTCGTCTTCGACGATGGCAATGCTGCGGCCCATGGCGTACTCCCTGATGGATGGTTGCAGCGTGCTATGCGCGACGCGTCCGCGCAAGCCGTCCGGACTCGCTGCCAGCGTTTCGCCACAAGCCAGCGGCAAATCGCCCCGCCTGCGCCGCTCCCGGCACCGCAGTCAGCGCTTTGATGGAACCGAACCTTCCCGACTGCGAGGTCAGCCATGAAACCCGAATCCAGCCAGCAAGATCCGAACGCCGAACTGCGCAGCTTCGAACCGCTGCGCATCAGCCTCGCGCTGGGCGCCCTGTTGCTCGGTCTGCTCACCGGCATCTTCTGAGGAGGTCGTCATGTTCCGTCACCCAGCCGCTGCACTCCGCTACAACCCGTTTGCCGTGGAAAGCGCCCGCCGAGCCGGCGCGAAAGGAATCGCGCCGGCTGCGGGCCAGGAGGAAACCGATCCCGATTGGCAACCGCTGTAAGCCCGTTCCGTCCGACATGGTGGTCCCTTTCCCCTCGCTTGCGAGGGGATTTTTTTGATCGTCGCCCGCCACGCCAAGCCGCCCGCATTTCGCCATGAATCGCCCGTCCCGCGCCGCCGGCACGTCGCCGTCCCGACCGCAGCCCGTGCGGCAATGCAGTCGTGCCACCGGCACTCACAAGGAGAGAAGGACCATGCATGCATCACCACGATTGCTGCCCACGCTGCGCCACCTGCTGTTGCTCGGCGGCCTGCTGTTCGGCCTCGCCGCGCACGCCACCGCACCCGGCAGCGGCGAGCTGCGCCTGCATGACCGCGCTGGCCACAGCCAGACCCTGGCCAGCCTCGACACTGACGTCGATTACCACGTGAGCGGACTGGTCGCCGAGGTGCAGGTCCGCCAGCAATTCCGCAATGCCGGCAAGGACTGGCTGGAAGGCGATTACCTGCTGCCGCTGCCGCCTGGCGCTGCGGTGTACTCGATGTCGCTGGAAATCGGCGAGCGCCATATCGTGGCGGAGATCCAGCGCAAGGAAGCCGCGCAGAAGGCGTTCGCGCAGGCTCGCGCCAACGGGCAGCAGGCGGCTCTGCTCGAAGCGGACTGCGGCAACCTGTTCCGCACCGCGGTGACCAACGTGGCACCCGGCGAGACGGTGACGATCGAGCTGCATTACTGGCAGCGCATCGACTATCGCGCCGGTGAGTTCTCGCTGCGCTTTCCACTCACCTTCACCCCGCGCTACCACATGCGCGCAGGCGCGCAGCCGGACGACGCCGGCATCCGCACGCCGCAGGTGTTTACCGACGATGACGCCAAGGCGCCGCTGCGCACGCATATCACCGTGCAGTTGGACGCCGGCGTGCCGCTGGCTGCGGTGGAAAGCCCCAGCCACGCGATCGTCAGCACCCGCCAGGGCAAGCGCCGGGATATCCGTCTGCGCGATGCGAGCGTGATCCCCGATCGTGATTTCGTGCTGCGCTGGCAGCCCGCGCCGCAAGCCCAACCCAACGTGGCCAGCTTCAGCCAGGACATCGACGGCGCGCACTACGCGATGCTGATGTTGTTGCCACCGCAGCAACCGGCGCAACGCTTGCCGCGCGAACTGATCCTGATCATCGACACCTCCGGCTCGATGGGCGGCGAGTCGATCCGCCAGGCCCGTGCGGCGCTGGATCTGGCGCTGAGCCAGCTGCAACCCGGCGATCGTTTCAACGTGGCGGAATTCAACTCGATCCTGAATCCATGGCGCCCCGATGCGGTCGCCGCCTCGCCCGAAGCGGTGCAGCAGGCGCAAGCCTGGATCGACCAATTGCAGGCGCGTGGCGGCACCGAGATGGCGCCCGCGCTGAGCTTTGCGCTGTCCGGTCACGCACCGCCGGGCTATGTGCGCCAGGTGTTGTTTGCCACCGACGGCGCGGTCGACGATCCGAACGGGCTGATGCAGTTGATCGACCGGCAGCTGGGCGACTCGCGGCTGTTCCCGATCGGCATCGGCAGCGCGCCCAACGCCGGCTTCCTGCAGGCCGCCGCACGCCATGGCCGCGGCAGCGAAACCCTGATCGCCGATCGCGCCGCGCTGGATGCGAAGATGCATGAGCTGCTGCAGAAACTCGACCACCCGGCCATGCGCGAGCTGCACGTGGACTGGCCGGCTGGCACGCAGGCTTACCCGCAGCGACTGCCCGACCTCTACCGGGGCGAGCCGCTGCTAGTCACGGCGAAACTGGCCAGGCCGATCACCCAGGTTCAGGTGCGCGGTCAGCTGGCCGAGCGGGCATGGACGGTGCCGGCCGATCTTTCCGGCGCGACCGCGGCCCGCGGACTGGACCGGTTGTGGGCGCAGGCGCGCATCGCCGATCTGACCGACCAGCTGGCGCGCGGCGGCGAGTCGACGGCGCTGGTCAAGCAGATCACCGATACCGCGCTGGCCGCGCATCTGGTCAGCCCGTACACCTCTCTGGTGGCGGTCGACCGCACCCCGGCGCGCACCGCCGACGCCGCGCTGCGGCACGAACAGATCCCCAACGTGATGCCATCGGGCACGCACTTTGCGCAGACCGCCACCCCGGCCGAACTGGAGCTGTGGCTGGCCCTGTGCGCGCTGTTGCTGGCCGCGCTGGCGTGGTGGATGCAGAGGGCACCGCGATGAAACAACGACGGTTTTTCCGCTGGCTGATGTTCGGCGCGCTGATGCTGGCCGCCGGCCTGGGCCTGGACGGTATCTGGATCCACGCCAAGGCGGCGCTGGCGCAACTGCTGCTGGGACGCGCCTGGGCACGCTCGGATCAGGGACGTGAAGTTCGCCGTCCGTGGCCCTGGGCCGACATGGCGCCGATCGCCCGCCTGCGCGTGCCACGGCTGCACCAGGACCTGATCGTGCTCAACGATGACAGCGGCCAGGCGCTGGCCTTCGGCCCCGGCTGGACGCCTGCCAGCGCGGTGCCGGGTACGCACGGGCTCAGCGTGATCAGCGCCCATCGCGACACCCAGTTCCGCTTTCTGCAGATGCTGTGGCCGGGCGACCGATTGCACCTGGACGGCCCGCGCGGCGGCAGCGAATACCAGGTCACCGGCAGCCGCATCATCGACAGCCGCAAAGTCCGTATCCCCGCCGCGGGCAGCGCGGACGGCCTGTGGCTGGTCACCTGCTATCCCTTCGATGCGATCGTGCCGGGCGGCCCGCTGCGCTACGTGGTTCAGGCACGCCGCATGAACCTGAACCTGGCCATCGGCGGATCGTTGCCGACGACGGGAACCAATCCGCAACGACCCGGTCAGACTTAGTGATTGGCGAGCGTTCCCCTTTGCCGTGGAACGTGCCGATGCGAGGGTTTCCCCTCCCTCTGTTGCTCTCGCATCGGCACGCGCCAATCCATGGTGTTTCCTCTCACGTCTCCGACGACGTTTGACCCGGCGCAATTGCGCCGGGTTTTTTATGTGCGGTTTGCGCCGGTGACGAACGTCCTCAGCCGATCGCCTTGCGCATGGCGGCGGACATCCTCAATCGATCGCCTTGCGCATGGCGGCGGACATCCTCAGCCGATCGCCTTGCGCATGGCGGCGATCTCGGCCCGATAGTCATCCGCGTGGAAGATCGCCGAGCCGGCGACGAAGGTGTCGGCGCCCGCGGCGGCGATCGCGCCGATGTTCTGGGCGGTGACGCCACCGTCCACTTCAAGCCGGATGGCGCGGTCGCTGTCCTCGATGCGCTGGCGCGCCTGGCGCAACTTGTCCAGCGTGCCGGGGATGAACTTCTGGCCACCGAAGCCCGGATTCACCGACATGATCAGGATCATGTCCAGCTTGTCCATCACGTAATCCAGGTGGTCCAGCGGCGTGGCCGGGTTGAACACCAGCCCGGCCTGGCAGCCGGATTCCTTGATCAGGCCCAGCGTGCGGTCGATATGCTCGCTGGCCTCGGGGTGGAAGCTGATCAGGCTGGCGCCGGCCTTGGCGAAATCCGGCACGATGCGGTCCACCGGCTTGACCATCAGGTGCACGTCGATCGGCGCGCTGATGCCGTAGCCACGCAGCGATTTCAACACCATCGGGCCGATCGTGAGATTCGGCACGTAGTGATTGTCCATCACGTCGAAATGCACCCAGTCGGCACCAGCCGCCAGCGCGGCGGCAGTGTCTTCGCCCAGCCGCGCGAAATCGGCGGCGAGGATGGACGGGGCGATGATGGGGGATTGCTTGGGCATGACGGCACCTCAATCTACGATTATTTGAACCCGCGCGCTTCCTTGATCCGGTCATACGCCGCATTGATCTCGCTGGCGCGCGACTCGGCGCGACGGCGCATGTCTTCGGGCAGGTCGCCGAGGCGGTCCGGGTGGTGTTCGGAAATCAGCTTGCGGTAGGCCCGCTTGATCGCACGCTCGTCGGCATTGCGGTCGATCCCGAGGACGGCATACGGGTCCGGCCCTTGCGGCGTGCGTTGCGGTGGCACGTAGCCGCTGCCGGTGTTCCAGGCGCGGCCGTGCCCCTGCGGGCCGGCACCGGCATTCCACGCATAGCCCTTCATCGCCATCAGCGCCATCAGCTCCATGTCGCTGATCCGCAACGCAAAGGCCAGCTGGCGCAGGATCGACATCTTCTCGGGACCGGGATTGCCTTCGGCCAGCACCGTTTCGATCACCACATCCAGTACCGGAAACGCGTGGTCACGGCGCATGCCGACCCAGTTGCGCAGTTCGGCGACAGTGCGGGTGACGTCGAACTCCGGCTGCTTGCCCGCGTTGAAGCTGGCCACGGCTTGCTTGCGCTGATCCGCGGTGAGGCCCATCCGCGTCATCAGGCGCTCGGCCACGGCGATCTCGGCCTCGGACACCCGACCATCGGCCTTGGCCACCGCGCCCAGCAGGGTGAACAGCGGCCCCACGAAGCCGCCGGCTTCGGGCGTGGCCTGCCGGCGCTGGCTGTGGCGCAGGTTGTCGAAGATGAAGCCGATCACGGCGCCCACCACGGCGCCCGGCGCGTGCCCGATCAGCAAGCCGAAGATGCCGAACCAGATCGTGTAGGTGAAACTCACGGATGCACCTGCGGCTGCGGCGACTGCGCGCTGTACCAGTGCGCCAGCGCGTCGAGTTCGGCGTCGCTGAGCGGGCCGATCGCCGCGCGCATCACCGGCACGCTGCGACGGCCGTCGCGATATTGCTTCAGCGCATCGCGCAGGTAATCCAGCCGCTGCCCGGCCAGGTTGGGCACACCCGGCATCTGCGCGTGACCGGTTTCACCATGGCATGCCGCGCACAGGCCCAATCGACTCGGTTTGGCCGGAGTCTGGGCAAAGCTGGGCAAGGCGGCCAGGCAGAACGCCGCGATCAGGAGTATGCGCATCGGCAACACATGGGGCTAAAGGTCGCCAATTCTAGCAGCGGAGCCGATTTTCCGGCGCCACCTGCCCGGCACCGTGACGGCAGCCGCTAGAATGGAGCTTTCCCAAGCCGTGGAACCCGTCGCCGTGCCTACCACCCTGCCGCAATCGAACCTGCCCGGCCTCGAGCTGATCCACCGCGGCAAGGTGCGCGATGTCTACGCGTTGTCCGATGACCGGCTGTTGATGGTGGCCACCGACCGCCTCTCCGCGTTCGACGTGGTGATGCCCAACCCGATCCCCGGCAAGGGCGAGATGCTGACCCAGATGTCCAACTTCTGGTTCGGCAAGACCGCGCACCTGGTACCCAACCACCTGCTCGACGTGCCGCTGGCCGAGGTGCTGCCGGCGGGCACCGATCTTGACCTGTACGCCAAGCGCGCGGTGGTGACGCGGCGGCTGAAGCCGGTGCCGGTGGAGGCGATCGCCCGCGGCTACCTGATCGGCTCGGGCTGGAAGGACTACCAGGCCACCGGCGCCTTGTGCGGCATCGCGCTGCCCGCCGGACTGCAGCAGGCCGAGCAGCTTCCGGCGCCGATCTTCACGCCTTCGACCAAGGCCGCCGTGGGTGACCACGACCAGAACGTGAGCTTCGACTCAGTCGTCGACGCCGTCGGCAGCGAACTGGCCAACCAGGTGCGCGACGCCACCCTGGCAATCTACCAGTGGGCCGCCGCGTATACCGCCGAGCGCGGCATCATCATCGCCGACACCAAGTTCGAGTTCGGTACCGACGCGGACGGCAAGCTCTACGTGATGGACGAGATGCTGACCCCGGACTCCTCCCGCTTCTGGCCCGCCGACGAATACCGCACCGGGATCAGCCCGCCCAGCTACGACAAGCAATTCGTGCGCGACTGGCTGGAAACGCAGGACTGGAACAAGACCGCGCCCGGGCCGGTGATTCCCGATCAGGTGATTGCCCGCACCGCGGCCAAGTATGCTGAAGCCCTGCAGCGACTGGCTGGCATCCGGCTCGACTGAACCTTCCACGGGGGAACGCTCATGCGCACCATGCAGGACTGGATCGACAGTTACAGCGCCGATCACCGCAATCCGACCAACCAGATATTCCACTGGTTTTGCGTGCCGCCGATCGTGTGGTCGGTGATCGCGCTGCTGTGGGCGACCCCGGTGCCGTTCTCCAGCTTGCGCCCCGGCTCCTGGGCGGTGCTGGTGATGGTGCTGGCGTTCTACTGGTACTGGCGGCGCTCGCACCGGCTGGCGATCGGTCTGCTGATCGTGTTCGCCCTGCTCGGCCTGCTCACCAATTTCCTGTACTGGCGCCTCGGCGCGACGCAGCTGTGCTACTGGGCGGTCGGCGTGTTCGTGGTGGCGTGGATCGGCCAGTTCATCGGCCACAAGATCGAAGGTCACAAACCCAGCTTCCTCACCGACCTTTCCTACCTGCTGATCGGCCCGGCGTGGCTGATGTCCAAGCTGCTTCGCAAATTGGGGTTCAAGCAAGTCGTATGACCACCCTGCTTACCGTGATCAGCACCCTGCTGTGGTGGGTGCTGTACAGCAGCTTGGCTGCGTTGTTGTTTGCCCTGATCGGCTGGTCGGTGCTGCGCTGGATCGAGCGTTGCCCGGTGGTGTTCAACCGCCTCTATTTTGCCTGCCTGCTGTGGAGCCTGCTCGGCATGGCGCTGATCGTCGGCGTCGCGGCGTACGAGGGGCATCTGCAGCCACCCTACGTGAGCCTGCTCAGCTCGGGTCTGCTGCGCGTGGCGCTGGTGGTGGACATGCTGATCGGCGTGGTGCTGCTGTGGCGGCTGGTGCCGCGCATCGACGCCCACCGCATCCGTCCCGGCAGCGCCTGCATGGCGGTGGCGGTGATCATGGCGATCTGCTTTGGCGTGGCCACCACGCTGGTGTGATTCTCAAAAGAAATGGCGAGGGCGCGTGCGCCCTCGCCATTTCGTGCAGCATCCGGACTCAGTGCATGCCGAACAGCGCCGCGCCGAACACCATGGCGAAGATGAAACCGATGATCAAGGCCAGCACGATGCCGATCACCATGTAGATCAGCTCCACCACGCAGGCCTTGCCATAGCCGATCTTGCTGCCATCCGCGGCAAGCAAAAGGTAATTCACCACGGCGGCACCAACGAGGAAATTCACGACCATCGACAGCAGTCCGCCGCCGGCCCCGCGCAGCACCATGCCGAGAATCATCGACACCACGAACACGGCCACAAAGGTCAACACCACGGCACCCAAGGCACGCAGATAGGACGGCATGATGCCGACCACCAGCCGAAACGCCACGCTCAGGATCAGCGCGCCCACCAGGATGCCCACGACAATCATCACCAGCATGGCGAACAGGCCCATGCCGGCCAACGCAGCAAACGAAGAAGTACCCATAAATTCCCCTTGGACGCAGTGAAAGAAAACCGCCCGGTGGCATCCCCATGCCAGCCGCACTCCCCGGCGGTAGCTGCAGCCTACCCGATTCCGCGCCCGGCAGCAGCGCCCCCACCGGGCCAGATGAAAAACTCAATGGAAGTCGCGCGAGCGGCTGTCCAGCGTCCCCAGCCACGCGCTCATGTCGGTGAGGCGTCGGGCGATCAGATGGCTCACGCCATCGACGCACTCCCATTGCCCTTCCACTCCCAGCAGGTTGGCCTCCAGATAGGCGCGCCGCTGCCGTTCGGCGACATCCTTCCACACCACCACGTTGATGAAACCATGCTCGTCCTCGATGGTGATGAAGGTGGTGCCGCCGGCGGTTTGCGGGCGCTGGCGCTGGGTGACCAGGCCGGCGGCGCGCACCTGGCTCTGGTGCGGCTGGCCACGCAGGCTGCGTGAATCGGCGAAGCGCGCGGCGCGCAAGCGGGAACGGATCAGCTTGAGCGGATGCGGACCCAGGCTGAGCCCGGTGCGGGCGTAATCGGACTGCAGGTTCTCCGCGACCGACGGCGCGGGCAGCACGATGGACTCCTCCGCCGGGCTGGCCCGACCGAACAGCGGCAATTGCGCTTCGACTCCCGCCACCGCCCACTTCGCCCGATGCCGATGACCGGCCAGTCCGCGCAAGGCACCCGACTCGGCCAGCAACGCCTGCTGACGCCGGTCGATGCCGGTGCGCGTGCACAGATCCACCACGTCGACGAAAGCGCGTGCGGCGCGTGCCGCCGAAAGCCGTTCGGCCACGTCCTGGCGCATGCCGCGCACCTGACGCAGACCCAGCCGCAGCGCTGGTTGGCCGCGACCACGCGCGTCATCCTCCAGCGTGCAATCCCAATCGCTGTGGCGCACGTCGACCGGGCGCACCGCGATGCCGTGGCGTTGCGCATCCTGCACGATCTGACTGGGCCCGTAGAAACCCATCGGCTGGGCGTTGAGCAGCGCGCAGGCGAACGCGGCCGGCTCGTGGCATTTCAGCCAGCAACTGGCGTAGACGATGCCGGCGAAGCTGGCCGCGTGGCTCTCGGGAAAACCGTAGCTGCCGAAGCCCTTGATCTGCTCGAACAGCCGCGCCGCGAACTCGGCGGTGTAGCCGCGTTCGAGCATGCCGCGCATGATCCGTTCGCGATGGTGTTCCATGCCGCCGTGGCGTTTCCACGCCGCCATTGCACGGCGCAGCTGGTCGGCTTCGCCCGCACTGTAGCCGGCCGCCACGATCGCCAGTTTCATCACCTGTTCCTGGAACAGCGGCACGCCCAGCGTGCGCTCGAACACGGCTTTCAGATCCTCCGACGGATAGTCCACCGGTTCCTCGCCGCGCCGCCGGCGCAGGTAGGGATGCACCATGTCGCCCTGGATCGGACCGGGCCGCACGATCGCCACCTGGATCACCAGGTCGTAGAAATTCGCCGGCCGGTGACGCGGCAGCATCGCCATCTGCGCCCGGCTCTCGATCTGGAACACGCCAAGGGTGTCGGCACGCTGGATCATCCGGTAGGTTTCCGGGTCCTCCGCCGGCAGGGTCGCCATCGAGTAGTCCTGGCCGCGATGGGCGCGCAGCAGGTCCAGGCACTTGCGCACGCAGCTCAACATGCCCAGCGCCAGGCAATCGACCTTGAGCAGCTTCATCGTGTCCAGGTCGTCCTTGTCCCACTGGATGATGGTGCGCTCGGGCATCGCCGCGTTCTCCACCGGCACCAGCTCGGCGAGCGGCGCATCGCTGATCACGAAACCGCCCACGTGCTGGGACAGGTGGCGCGGTAGGTCGAGCAGCTCGGCGGTCAGTTTCATCACCCGGCGCAGCACCGCGCTGTGCGGATCGAAGCCGTGCTCGCGCAGGCGCTCATCGAGCGAAGTCTCGCCATCCCACCAGGCGAAGATCGCGCTGAGCTGGTCCACCTGGTCCGGCGGCAGGCCCAGCGCCTTGGCCACGTCGCGCACCGCGCTCTTGCCGCGATAGCAGATCACCGTGGCGGCCAGCGCCGCGCGTTCGCGGCCATATTTGCGGTAGATGTACTGGATCACCTCCTCGCGCCGCTCATGCTCGAAATCCACGTCGATGTCGGGCGGTTCGTTGCGCTCCTTGCTGATGAAACGCTCGACCAGCAGGTTCATCCGCGCCGGATCCACCTCGGTGACGCCGAGCGCGAAACACACCGCCGAGTTGGCCGCCGAACCGCGACCCTGGCAGAGGATGTCCCGGCTGCGCGCGAAACGCACGATGTCGTGCACGGTGAGGAAGTACGACTCGTACTGCAGCTCCTCGATCAACACCAGTTCGTGTTCGATCTGCGCGCGCACCTTTTCCGGCACGCCATCGGGCCAGCGCCAGCGCACGCCTTGTTCGGTGAGCTCGCGCAACCAATCGCTGGCGCTGCGTCCCGCCGGCACCAGTTCGGCGGGGTAGCGGTAACGCAGCTCGTCCAGGCTGAACACGCAGCGTGCAGCGATCGCCACGCTCTCGCGCAACAAGGCCGCGGGATAGATCGCCGCCAGCACTTCGCGCCGGCGCAGGTGGCGCTCGCCATTGCGGAAGATCAGCGCGCCCGCGTCGGCCAGTGGCACGCGATGGCGGATCGCGGTCAGCGTGTTCTGCAGGGCAAGACGGCGGCGCACATGCATGTGCACGTCGCCGGCGGCGACCAGGCGCAAATCCAGTTGCCGCGCCAGTGATTCGAGCTCACGCAGCCGCTGCGCGTCGTCGGGGCCGTGATGCAGCTCCACCGCCAGCCACGCCCGCTCATCGAAGGTGGCATGCATCCAGCGACCGTGGTCGATGTCTGGTACCCGCCCCGGCAACCACAAGGCCAGCGTGCCCGGCACACCACCGGCCAGATCAGCGCAGCTCAAACGATACGTGCCCTTGGCCGAAGCGCGACGACCGCGGGTGATCAGCTCGCACAGCGCGGTATAGCCAACCTTGGTCTCGCACAACAGCACCAGCTTGGGCCCGTCGTCGAGCTGGAACTCGGCGCCCACGATCAACTTCACACCGGTGGCGCGCGACGCCTCCAGCGCGCGCACGATGCCGGCCAGCGAGCATTCGTCGGTGATCGCCAGCGCGCTGTAGCCGCACGACTTCGCCCGCTCGAACAACTCGCGCGCGCTGGACGCGCCGCGTCCGAACGAGAACGCCGACAGGCAGTGCAGCTCGGCATAGTCATTCATGCGAACCACCCGTGCAGCATCCAGCCTTCCTGTTCGCCCGGCGCGCAGAATGCCCACGCGCGCTGGCCCTGCGCGGTTTCCACCAGGTAGTAGTCGCGGCACACCTCGCCGCCATCCCACCAGCCGGTTTCCAGCCGTTCCGGCCCGGCCAGGATGCGTGGCGCCGAACCGCGCAGCGGGATCGGCCGCCGCAGCAACCAGGTCGGTCGCGGATGCGGCTCGCAGGCGCCGTCGTCGCGACTGGTGATGACCTGCGCCCGCTCGGGGCGTGGATCGCTGGTGCTGCCCAGTTGGTACACCGCCTGATCGCCCAGCCGCGCACGCAAGCGCTCACGCAATTGCTCGATCGGCAGCGCGTTGGCCGGGCGCTCGTCGAACAGGTCGCGGCCGGCCGGCACGAAGGCAGGCAGATCGCGCGCGATCAGGCGCAAGGCCAGTACCGGCTCGGGCAGTTGCACCTGTTCCAGTCGCCCACGCGCCACCTCGAACAGCATGCCGGCATCGCGCTCCGGTGCCAGCAGGCCGACCGCCACGTCGGTGTTTGACTGACGATGTTCCAGCCGCAGCGTGAAGCGCTGCACGCCGCCGTCGCGACCGGTCAGCCAGGCGGCCAGATCCGCCGTCATGCGCCGCACCGGGAAGATCAGCGCGGGGAGATTCTCCACCTCCTGCAGCAACTCGATGCGCAGGTCGAAGCGATCCGGCGGGCGAAAACTGTCCAGCCCGGCCGGCGCCTCGCCAGTCAGGCGATCCAGCGCCAGCAGCAGCTGCGCGCCGAAGCGTCGACGCAAGCCGTCGCGCGGCATCTGCAACAACTGGCCGAGCGTGCGGATGCCCATGCCGGGAAGCGCCTCGCTGGCGTCCTTCGGCAAGCGGCTCTGTTGCAGCGGCACGCGCTGCAGGGCATGGCACAGCGTTTCGGGCGTCAGCACCGCCTGGCCGTCGGCGACACCGGCCAGCACATAGGCTGCGTGCGCAGTCGGCGCGGCACTGATCCGGTGGCGGAAACCCAACGCTGCGAAGTCCTCGCGCAGCAGGCTTTCCAGTCGCGGCCAGGGACCGAACAAGCCCATGCTGCGGCTGACTTCCAGCACGATCGCATGCGGCAGCAGGCACACCTCGGAGCTGTAACGATACGCCACCGCGGCCAGGAACTGCTGCCAGCGCTGCACCGATCCGGGGTCATAGGGCAAGGCATCGAAACGCGCCAGCAAGGCCTGCGCCGCGCTCAACCGCTGGCCGATGCGCAGCCCCGCCTCACGCGCGGCCGTGTTTGCCGCCACGATGCTGCGCGCGTTGGCCGCGCCATCCACCAACACCAGCGGACCGGCGTCAGGCCGGCGGCGGAGGACTCCGTCCAGCGCCAGTTGCGGCAGCAATACACAAGCCCAAAGCATGTCCGCCGGCCATCAATGCAACGCGGCGGACGGCAGCGACACCGGCTGCGCCGGCACCACGCCACCGCGACATTTGCGGACCCACACCCGTGCGTGTGGCGCGGCTTCCAGTTCCAGCCGCAGCGCCGCCGGCGAGGCGTTGCCCAGATGGCGCCGGTCGCGGAACGCGAACGCCAGCGCGCGACCGCTGTCGGCGGCCACCTGCAACCGGCGCAGCGCACGATCGTCCGCTTGCCGCGGCCACGCCAACACCGCCGCGCAACTGCCCGAGCGCAGGCATTGCTCCATCGCCCACAACACATCATTTTCCGCCGCGGTGACGATCTCGACCCGACGCATGTCCACGCCATGCTGGCGCCAGCCGGCCACGCACGGCGCATACGGCGGCGTCACCAGCACCAGCGGTCGCGCGCCGTGGCTGAGCCGGGCCAGCGTGGGCAGCACCAGTTGCAATTCGCCCACGCCGTCCAGCGGCAACAGGATTTCCGACAACGCGGCCGCCGGCCAGCCGCCACTGGGCAGCACCGCATCCAGCGCCGCCCAGCCGGTCGGCTGCTCGCCCGTCGGCACCGGCGCAGCGCGACCACGCCAGACCTGGCGCGCGTCCAGCAGCGAGGACAAGGGCACGACCGCATTCATCAACTGCCCCTCAGCAAGCCCGCAAACAGGCCTTCGATGGCGAAGTCCTCGCTGGGATCGGGGTCGATCGGCTGGTAACCGGGGCTGTTCGGCAGCAAGCGGATCACATCACCCTGCCAGTACAGCCGCTTGATCGTGAAGCGGTCACCCTCGACCCGTGCCGCCACCACCTGGCCATGCCGCGCCACCGGCGTGGCATGCACGCCGACCAGATCCTGGTCGAGGATGCCCTCGTCGCGCATCGAATCGCCGACCACCCGCACCAGGTAATCCGGGCGCAAGCGGAACAGCCAGCGCGATACCCGCAACGTGCGCTCGATCCGCGCTTCGGAAAACAGCGGCTCACCGGCCGCGATCCGGCCCACCAGCGGCAGCTCCATGGTGTCCGCATCCAGCGCGTCGGCCGAATCCACCAGCCGGATCCCGCGCGAGCGGTTCGGCTCGATCGTCAACCGCCCCTTGGCCTCCAGCGAACGCACGTGCTTCAGCACCGCGCTGACATTGGGCAACCCCATCGCCTGGCCGATCTCCTCCAGCGTGGGCGCGCGCCCCGCCTGCACCACCCGCGCACGGATGAACTCGAGGATGTTGGACTGGCGGCTGGTCAGGTGCAGGCTCATGGCCGCCATATTTTCACCTTTTGTGGTGAAAATAAAGCGATGGCATGACACGGACGCACCAGACCCGCCTCAACCCGCATCAGGGCACGCTTCCCGTCCCGCCAGTGACCCCGCGAGCACCGCGCCACTGGGCGGCGGCATGGCAACGAGACCTTAGGAAACTCTGATTTTGCTTCGCTGTCGAAGGGTGAACCTGTCCGACGGAGTGTAGACGATGCCTGAGCAGTTGACCTTGGCGACACAAGCTGATGGTGGATTTGAAGCACACCGTAAGGCCACCCGTCGTGACGTGTTCCTGGCTGAGATGGACAAGGTCGTACCATGGTCGAAGCTGTGCGCGGTGATTGAACCGTTCTATCCGAAGGTTCGTCCCGAGGGCGGACGTCGTCCGGTGGGCTTGGAACGGATGCTGCGCATCCACTTTCTGCAGCAGTGGTACGCGCTGAGTGACCCGGCTGTGGAAGAAGCGTTGTATGACTCGACATCGATGCGGCGCTTTGTGGGTATTGATCTGGGACGAGAACCGGTGCCCGATGAGACGACGGTATGCAAGTTCCGCCATCTGTTGGAGAAACATGGGCTGGCCAAAGAGCTGTTCAAGGCGGTGAACAAGCATCTGCAGGACAAAGGGATGAAGCTTTCACAGGGCACCATCGTGGATGCGACGATCCTCGGTGCGCCGTCCTCGACCAAGAACCGAGACAAGGCGCGTGACCCGGAGATGCGCCAGACCAAGAAAGGCAACCAGTGGTATTTCGGCATGAAGGCGCACATCGGCGTGGACGAGACGAGCGGTCTGGTGCACAGCGTGGTGACGACCGCGGCGAACGTGGGCGATGTGACCCAAGTGGGAGATCTGCTGCACGGCAAAGAGCGCGTCGTGTTTGGCGATGCTGGCTACATCGGTGCCGAGAAGCATGTGCCACCCAAACGCGGCCGGAAGTGGCACATCGCGGCCAAACGCAGCAAGGTCAAGGCGATTGAGGATAAGACGTTGCGTGAACTGACGGAGCAAATCGAGCACATCAAGGCATCGATCCGCGCCGCCGTCGAGCATCCGTTTCGCGTGATCAAGCGTCAATTCGGTCACGTAAAAGTGCGCTACCGAGGTTTGGCCAAGAACGGTGCGCAGGTGCTGACGCTGTTTGCGCTGAGCAACCTGTGGATGACCCGCCAGTATCTGCTGGAGAAGGCAGGATAGGTGCACCTAAAGGGCGCGTCATGGCGGCAAAATGCCGCAAAACCTGACGAGAAATCGTCGCTTAAGCGGCCAATCTGTGCTGCATGGGTGCGATGCGCGCGCCCGCGGGACGATTTTGCTACAAACCTTGGTTGATCAGACCATCCCTTACGGACCTCGCTCGACAGTCACCCTCGGCGCGCAATTTCCTGCGGCTCGACAAACTGTCATGGCTGGTTATTCTTCATTCACCGGTGGCTGTCGTGACAACTTCTTTGCGCACACTACCGGAACGGTAACCGTGTCTGCCGAGCACGTATCCAACCAGCATCAGCAGAGGCGGAAACCATCGATCTTTGAATCCAAACAGGGGAAAAACATGCGTTTGATGCGATGGAGTTTCGCAGTATTGCTGCTGGCCGGGTTGACCGGCTGTCAGTCGTCGTTGATGGTGAAGTCGTCCGCGAGCACGGCAGAACCCGTGCCAGCTTCCGGCAAGGCACTGGTGGTCTTCATGCGACCGTCTTTCTTCGGTGGCGCCATCCAGTCGTCCGTGTACGACACTCACGACAGCGGCGATACCTTCATCGGCATCGTGTCGACCAAGGACAAGATCGGCTACCAGGCCGACCCCGGCGATCATCTGTTCATGGTGGTCGCCGAGAATGCGGACTTCATGATTGCGCATCTGGACGCGGGCAAGACCTACTACGTCCTGGTCAGTCCGCGCATGGGCATGTGGAAGGCACGCTTTTCACTGTTGCCGATCCACAACGACGCAAGCGCCAAGTACAGCACCCAATCGGCCGACTTCAGCCAGTGGATGAGCAAGACATCCTGGGTCAGCGTGACACCGCAGGCAAAGCAGTGGTACGCCGACCACGCGACCGACATCCATGCCAAGAAGATGGATTACATGCAGAAGTGGGACAAGGCCAGCGCACAGCAGAAAGAGGAGTTGACACTCAAGGCTGACGACGGGAAGTAACTGGGCCGGTAAACAAGGTAGACAAGGGTCAGGGTGGACTTTTTATGCTTGGTGCTCAATTAAAGTGCACTCTGACCCCTGTTTTACAATTAAAGTGCACTCTGACCCCTGTTTTACTCTGACCCCTGTTTCGCTGACTTTTTACGCTTGGTGCTCAATTAAAGTGCACTCTGACCCCTGTTTTAGTGACCCCTGTTTTGCTGTTTTGGTTGCCAGTCGACGAGGGCCGGTGGCCTGGGTGATGTGGTTATCTGCATCGTACTCATATTGGATGATGCCGTTTTCGGCATCGGTGGCACGGGTAACCCGGTTCAAGGGGTCATGAACATGGCTCGTCTTGCGGTTCAAGGCATCGGTCACCCGTTTAATTCCATCCGTCCCCTTATATCTTATCTCTCGGGACAAATCGGAAACCCATCCGGCTGCTTCAAGGTATCCTGTTGTCCATGAATTTTCTTAGGCCGAATGAAGATAATGCACCCATTGCTCTCCAGGCGCACTCGTAGCACGCGCTTTAAAAACGGCCCCCATCCCCTGTAATCAACCAATGCCTCAGGCAATAACCGACCTCTATATCGTTTAACCTCGCTCCCAATTTTAATCACGAACGAGCGCTCAAGAAGGCTTGCGATTGTTGCTTTTTGACCCGACTTGATCTCGATAGTAGAAGTGTCGTGTTGGTCGCCCTTGAAAGAAATCGAAGCAACGCCACCAGAATTGTTTAGAATCTCGATTTGCAACGGAATGCTAAATGCAGAAAGCACCAACATTGCAATAAGACAGAAGGAAATACTTGCCACACGCGCTAAATTAGCGCCACTATTTGCACTCGCACGCATCCCCGGCCTCCGATTTCAAGTATTCGCCAGTTCGCCTCGCTGCTTCTTCGTAAATATCAGGATGATTAAATGGACGTCTCATCATGTCGCTACGAGGTCTGGTCCGATGTATGGATTCATGCGTAAGGGTCTTGAACGCGCTCACTAAGCCATCTGCATCCAAGTCTCCGTTGTAGTAATTACTTAATATGACTGATTTTGTTATGGGATTGGTTATCGCTGTATCCATGCCCTCAAATGCCTTAGAAATCCTTACGCGCGCAGGCACATTGAGGTCCGGATTATTCTTTCTGACCTTTTCCAGCATGCAATCAACCTGTGCCTGCGTTAATCCAAGCGAATCAACGAACGAGATCGGATTTCCTCCGACATACACATACGTATTCACCCCACCCCCGAGCCCAATCGGATCGCTCTGGATATACCGCCCTGTCTTCGAGTCATAGTCCCGAAAACCGTTGTGCCAGAGACTGTCCTCCACATCCCAGTACTGACCCGGAAAGCCCAGCCGGAAAAAGGCGCTGCTGCCGGTGACCGTATTGCGGTCGAATGGGTCGTTCCTCGATGCCCATGCCACTGACTGGTTGGGAGCAGTCAACGCCATCGCCCGGCCGGTTTGGTCGGCGTGCACCGAATACACGGAGCCACCAGTGACCATCGCGACCAAGCGACCGTTCAGCCAGACGTAGTCCTTCCAGGTGCCGTTCGTGTTCTCGGCCAGCAGCCCGCCACCTGCACCCGGCACGAAATAGGTGACGTCTCCTCCGAATGCTTTGCGCAGTCGCTGATCCTCTGCACTGATGTCGAACGTGGCACCGCCGGCGTTGGACAGCCGCCCGAATGGATCGTAGGTGTAGATCGTCACGCCATTGATCGTGGTGGTGCTCCCATAGGCGTTGTACCCATACGCAGCGCTGATGCCGCCGCTGGCACTGACCAGTCGATTGCTGCCGCTCGAATACGCGAAGCTCGTGGCAACGCCGTCTATGACCTGCCCGATGCGGTTGCCCACGGCATCGTACTGGTAGCTCTCATTGCGGGCACCGGATGTCATCGAGGTCAATCGGTCGACTGCATCATAGGTGAGGCTTTGCGTGTAGTTGCCGTTCACACCATTGGCGATGCTGGTGATGCGGTCGGCGGTATCCCACGTAAACGCCAGGCTCTGCACACCGGGCACACTGATGGCCGTGGGCCGCAGATCGCTGTCGTAGCCGATCGTGTTGATCAAGCCGTTGTACGACGTCCATTTCGACATCGCTGCGTCCATGGGCCGATAGGTGACGTTGGTGACGCCGTTGACGGTGTTTCCGAAAACCTTGAGGCGTACACCGCTGACCGCACCACGCGTGTAGTCGTAGTAGGCGGCATTGCCATCGGGGTAGGCAATGCTTGCCAACTGGCCGAGCGCGTTGTAGGTGAATCCCGAAAGGTGGATGGGGCCATTCGTGTGCAAAACAGGGGTCAGAGTGAACTTTTTACGCTCCGTTCTCAATTAAAGTGCACTCTGACCCCTGTTTTGGCGTGACACCGCAGGCAAAGCAGTGGTACGCCGACCACGCGGCCGACATCCATGCCAAGAAGATGGATTACATGCAGAAGTGGGACAAGGCCAGCGCACAGCAGAAAGAGGAGTTGACACTCAAGGCTGACGACGGGAAGTAACTGGGCCGGTAAACAAGGTAGACAAGGTAGACAAGGGTCAGGGTGGACTTTTTATGTTTGGTGCTCAATTAAAGTTCACTCTGACCCTGAAGTTTCCCTGAATCGCCCCGGCTTCTGTAGACACCCCGAAGCCTCAAACTGATTGTCGCTTTTCGAACTCTACCGGAGGCAGCCCGTCGTTGTGGCCGTGCTGCCTGCGGACGTTGTAGAACATCTCGATGTAGTGGAAGACATCGGATCTGGCCTCATCGCGGGTGGTGTAGATCCGGCGCCGGATGCGTTCGCGCTTGAGCAGCTGGAAGAAGCTCTCGGCGACGGCGTTGTCATGACAGTTGCCACGCCGGCTCATGCTGCTGACCAAGCCATGGGCCTTGAGGAAGTCCTGGCAGTCGTGGCCGGTAAACTGGGTTCCCTGATCGGAGTGCACGAGCAAGCCGGCCGGTGGCTTGCGCCGCCATACCGCCATCATCAACGCCTGCAACACCAGGTCGGTGTGCATCGTCGATCCCATGGCCCAGCCCACGATCTTGCGCGAGTACAAGTCCATCACCGCCGCCAGGTACAACCAACCTTCGTGCGTGCGGATATAGGGGTGAGTAGGCCGGGGCATTGCAGCCCCAGCCTCTCGCAGAACCGGACGTGACACTCTCGCGTCATCCGGCTCCCATCATCCAGCCGCAGGATAGATTCCCTTCTCCCAATGCACGAAGGCACGGGGCGAGGCGACTGCCAACTTGCCAAGTGCACGAATGGCCCGCGTTTTATGACGGGCCAGCTTCTTGTACTTGCGCCTCAGCCACCGGGTCAAGTAGGCGTTCACGTGCTTCCACACGACGTCCATCGCAGAACCGCGGAACCGCCCGTAGTAGTTCATCCAGCCCCGAAGGATTGGATTGAACATGCGGGACAGATCGCCCACCTCACGGTCGCACATGAGCTGAAGGTGCCAGCTTCGGATGGTCTGCCGCATGGCGCGCAACGCGTCACGGCTGACCGCAGGCGAGAAGTTCACATAAATTCGGCCGTACTTGTCCACCGCCTTGCGCGGCTGGAAGGTGTAGCCGAGGAACGTGAACTTCACGACCGGGTAGTCCGCTGGACGGTTGACGTCGCGGCAGTAGACGATCCGTGTCTTGTCCGGATGCAGCTCCAACCCACAGGCCTTGAACCGCGCGGCGATCCGACGCAGGACATACTCTGCCTGCGCCTGGCTCTGGCAGTGGATGACCCCGTCATCGGCGTAGCGGCAAAACCGCACACTGCGCAGATGCTCGGCCACCCAGCGGTCAAACGCGTAATGCAAGAACAGGTTGGCCAGCAGTGGGCTCACGACACCCCCTTGCGGGGTACCCTGCGTCCGTTCCACCTGCCGTCCGTCCGCCATCACCATCGGTACCGTGAGCCAACGCTCGATGTACAGCAGTACCCATGGAATCCGGCAATGCTTACGCACCGCCCGCATCAGCAATGCATGGTCAATATTGTCGAACAATCCCTTGATGTCGAACTCGATCACCCAGTCGTAATCCCAGCACCGACGCCGTACACGGGCCACCGCATCGAGCGCCGAGCGCCCGGGTCGGTAGCCGTACGAGTCGGGATGGAACACGGGCTCAAGCACCGGTTCCAAGACCATCTTGACCACGGTCTGCGCCACCCGGTCGGCCACGGTGGGCACGCCGAGCATCCGCATACCGCCTGACTTCTTCGGAATCGCCACGCCCTTTACCGGCGGCGGGAAATAGCTGCCGGAGCAGAGCCGGTTCCAAAGCACGTACAGGTTGTTGCCGAGACGCTGTTCGAACCGTTCGATCGATTCCTGATCGACCCCGGATGAACCGCCATTGGCTTTCACACGCTTGTACGCTTCCCAGACCAACTGCTTGGGAATCGCAAACGGCTTGCTCACGCCCATGGGCTCCTCCTGCTCACGCAGTTGACCCATGAACGTGCGCGGATGACGCGGCCCCTTCGCTCCATCGCGATTACCGCGACTTCATCACTACTACGGACCGCTCCGCCCCTTGGTGACGCATCGGTACTATCGGCCTCGCCTTGCGGGCTTGTGCCTTTCCCTTGCCATCGCCACCGAAGGTTCCCGCAGTTCAACGCAAGAGCCTGAACCCGACTCACGCAGCCTCTACGCCGGACACCGCCTGGCCCATAAGCAGGCACCTGCCAGACTGATCCCGGAGCAACATCACTCCCCGGTTTCGATGTCATCTGATCACTTTCGACGCTTGAACGGCTGTTCACGGTTGTTCGTCTTTCGGGTTCATACCTGACGCCTCACGGACGCCTTTTCCGCAACGCTCACGACCGGGACTTTTGATCCAAGCCGCTTGCGGTGGTTTGCCACCTGCTCCTGCAAGCCGATGGCGAGGGACCTACCCTCATCTCTCACGCCGCTTGCTGCGGCACACTGATGTCGGTGACCCAAGCGCGATTGGCCGCGACAGGGTTGAACTGCCGCGCCAGGTGGTTGTCGGCCACTACGGCCGACTTGCCCCCGCGCATGCCCGGGCGGCGGCGATAGCCGACCTGTGCCCGCAAACCTTCCCCGCGCATCAGCCGGGCGACCCGATGCTTGCCGCAGCGCTCACCCAGATCACGCAGGTCCCGGGTGATCTTGCGGTAGCCATAGACGCTGCCGCTCTCCAGCCAGGACTGCTTGATCAGTCCGAGTACGCGTCGATCGTCCCGAGCCCGTGTTGATAGCGGCGCACGGCGCCATGCGTAGTACCCGCTGGGGTGCACGCCCAGCACCCGGCACATGCTGCGCACCCGGAACTCCCGCTCATGGTGGCGCATAAAGGCGTACCTCACCCGGACTGCTTGGCAAAGTACGCCGCGGCTTTTTTTAGAATGTCGCGCTCCTCCGTCACCCTGCGAAGCTCCGACTTGAGGCGGCGAAGCTCCTCCGCCTCGCCCGCCGCTGTCCCCTGCACGGGACCCGACTTGCCGCACTGCTTGCGCCATGCGTAGAGACTGTGGATCGACACCCCCAGCCGGCCGGCAACATCGGCGACCGAATGGCCGCGGTCCGTCACTTGCTTGACCGCCTCAATCTTGAACTCTTCCGTGTACCGCTTGCTGCTCATAGACACTCCTGCTGCTGCCGTGGATTATGACTGCAAGGTGTCTACGAAACACGGGGCGATTCACCCAGTAGATAGCATCTGGTATCAATTCAATCGGTATCCGTGGCAGAGGTCACCATGAGTTCTATCGAAGAAACACGCGCATACGTTTTGAAAGCACTCGAAGAGATCGGATCTGTTTTTCCGGAGCGCTATGCTTCAATGCTGGCGGGGACGCCGAATAACCGGGTAATTGAGAATCTAAGTCCGTGGGCGTTTTTGCCTGATCCTGAGCGCTCGATTGGATATTGTGTTGAGCCTTTGGGTCGCCCTGTCCTGCCATTCGCCCAAGCGGTTGGTCAAGATTTGGTGGCGTGCTTTATTGCAGAGCGGTCTTCA
This sequence comes from Rhodanobacter sp. G2-10, assembly GCF_055809185.1. Classification (NCBI taxonomy): domain Bacteria; kingdom Pseudomonadati; phylum Pseudomonadota; class Gammaproteobacteria; order Lysobacterales; family Rhodanobacteraceae; genus Rhodanobacter; species Rhodanobacter sp. G2-10. The sequence goes on from NZ_CM147900.1 coordinate 3,054,382, forward strand.
ATTCCAGCGGTGGTCGTCATTAACCCGTGGAGCGAAGACAAATCTTCGATCATCAAGGCAGAGCTAGAAGACTTCGATGCATGGATTTCTTATGCGGCGCAGGTGTCACGAGATGTTTTAGCTCGTGAACAGCAGGAGCTTGACGACAATTGAATGTTCCGACAGTTGTTCATTGCGCTGTGCGAGAGAAGAAAATACGTGGCACCTGTTCCGTGAGCCACACGCCATTGTCCGCCTGAAAAAACACGAAGCCCTGCCGGTGCATCCGCAGGGCTTCAATTTTTAGGACGACGGGTTTGCCGTAGCGCTGCCCAACAGCAGTGGCGGTGACGATGTCCTGTGACAGGTGCACGTGATGGCGTTCACCGGGGCGCAGGCCTTCGGCCAGGATCGAATCCAGGAAGCGCGTGGCGGTGCCGTGATACAGAAACTCGGGCGGCTGCTTGGGCTCGCGCTGGATGGCGACCGTGTCGGTCGAGTGGCCCTGCACGGCGCGAATGCGCAGGCCGTCGTCGGAAATCGCAAACCGCTTCTTGTCGCTGCCGGCGACCACGGCCTGAATCATCTCCAGGTCGAGCGTCTTGCCGGCTAGCTGGGCGCCGGCAATCAACGCGTCGATCTCGGCCCAGCCTTCGCTATCGAGCGTGAGGCCAATGGCGTGCGGCTCGTGCCGCAGCACATAGCTGAGGAACTTGCTGGTCTCGACGTGTTGCTTGCTCATGTATCCCTTCATTAGCTGCTAAAAACGAAACAGGGGTCAGAGTCTGAAGTTTCCCCAAAACAGGCAAAACAGGGGTCCAAAACAGGGGTCAGAGTGCACTTCCTGACATAGGCCAGGGTCGGCGACTGACAGACGCCCGGTTGGTGTGCAAGGCAAGCTGAGCGTACTTTTCAGCGATGATCGTCCGATGCCTCGTCAACCGAGACTTGATCTTGCCCGGGTACCGCAACATGTGGTGCAACGTGGTAACGATCGTCAGCCTTGCTTCTTTCAGGATATCGACCGTATCCGCTATCTGGACGAGTTGCGGGAGACCTGTTTGCGTGAAGGGTGTGCCGTCCACGCCTACGTGCTGATGACCAATCACGTGCATCTGCTGATGACGCCAGCGGCGTGCGGCCAGGTCGCCCGAGTGATGCAGGCCCTGGGGCGGCGCTACGTGCGCTATGTCAATGATCGCTATCGGCGCACCGGCACGTTGTGGGAGGGGCGATACAAAGCCTGTCTGGTGGATCGCGAGAGCTATCTGCTTCGGTGCTACCGCTACATAGAGCTCAATCCCCTGCGGGCGCGCATGGTGATCAACCCGGCCGATTATCCATGGTCAAGCCATGCATGCAACGCGCTGGGGGCTGCCAATCCATTGATTCGCCCCCATCCGTCGTACATGAACCTCGGCGCCACACAGATCGAGCGTTGTAGCGCGTATCGCGCGCTGGTGGAGCAAGCCATCACTCCCGATGAACTGGACAGCATCCGGCTCCATCTGCAACGGCAGCATGCGTACGGAACCGAACGCTTCCGTGCCGCCATCGAGGCCCAACTTTCCCGTCGCGCGGGTCCTGCCAAAATTGGCCGGCCCAGAAAATCTGCGCTTCGCGCCGAAAGTCCAACCTGACCCCTGTTTTGGAAAGTCCAACTTGACCCCTGTTTTGGGCATGACCGATGGCACGGCGTGACTCTCAGCCCATGCCCCTGGCTGGCGCTTGGCCCAAGCTGACCCCACCGTCGCCGCGGCGACTGCCTGAAGGCCTCGACCATGCGCCAGCTCGTTCTTGCTCTCGCCCTGCTCGGCATCGCCACCGCCACCGCGCCGGCGCATGCGCGCGCCCACAACGTGGAACTGCACACCTCCTGTTCGGTCATCAGCGACTACGACCTTGCCGTGCGCGGCGATGGCCTGCAGTTCACCCGCCACGACGGCAGCCCGCAGCGGGTATTCATGCACGATGGCCAATTGCGCGTGGACGGCCAGTCGCTGGCCGTCAGTCCGCAGGATGCCGCGCGGCTGCGTCAGTACGAGGCGAACGTGCGCACCCTGCTGCCCCAGGTGGCCGCGATCGCCCGCGACGGCGTCGGCATCGGTTTCGATGCGCTGACCACCGTGGCCGCCACGTTCACGGACAGCCCGGACGAACGCGCGCAGGTCATTCGCCAACTCGGCGAGCAGCGCCAGCGAATACTCGGCAATATCGACCAGGGCATCGGCCAGGGTCACTGGCAACAGCACGATTTCGACCAGATGATGAACGAAGACATGGGTGACGCCATCTCCACATTGGTCAGCACGGTGGCAGCGCGCGCGGTGAAAGCCGCACTCAGCGGAGACCAGAACCAGGTTGCCGCACTGGAAGCACGCGCCCAGTCGCTGGAAAGCAGCATCGAGAAAGCGGTCGAGATACCTGCCGAACGCCTGGGCAAACGTGCCGATGCGCTGTGCCCACGCCTGGTCGAACTGGATCAGTTGCAGCGCCAACTCGACCTGCGCCTGCCCGATGGCAAACCCCTGTCGCTGATGTCGGCCAGCCGCGAAGGCGACGCTGTTGCCGAAGCCGGCACGCCCTGACGCAGGGAGCAAGCAATCACCCGGCGCGCCTGCGCTCGTTCGGAACAGTTCGTCCGGGCGCTACTTGCAGCGCCGGAGCTGCGCCCCGTATTCGCGTGCCCGATGATCGACGCCGGCCGCGGCCTGCAGCAGGTGGCGGTTGCTGCGCCAGTGGCCGCGACGGTAGCCACCGATGCCTTCGTGATAGGCAATGTACAGATGCTTCGGATCCCACTTGGAGATGCCGAGTTCGCGATGGATGCGGTCGGTGTACCAGCCGATGAAGTCGAGCGAATCATCCATGTCCTTGCGGCTTTTGAACCAGCCGCCGTTGGCTTTCCGATACTCCTCCCAGATCGGATCCTGCGCCTGCGCGTAGCCATACGCACTGGACCGGCGCGGCAACGGGATGAACAGGAAGTGCGGCCGCTTGGGCCGTGCCTTGCGGTTGAAGCCTGACTCGCGCTGCACGAACGCCATCAGCACGTTCACCGGCGTGCCCCAGCGCTTCTGCGCTGCACGGGCATCGTGGTACCAGCCTGGATACTGATCGAATACCTGGCAGATATTCTGGGTATTGCGCGGCGGAGCGGTGGCGCAGCCGCCCAGCAACAGCAGACCAACCCCCAGCACCACCAGACTCAGACAGCGCGACGCCGCGACATTCCATGTTTTGCTCATGCCCACAGGGTAACGTTCGAGCGCCACATGGCAACCCGTGCCGCCGCCCACCGCGGCCGATGGGTCGTAGCGACGTGATGCACTTCGCGTGCGGATGTCGCGCGCCTGCGCGGACGCGCGTAGGCTTTGACTTGATCTGGTTTGACGGACAAACCGCCACCACGGTGAATCGTTCCCCATGCTTGTCTATGACGCACAAAGCCCCGCACCGCGCTGCCTGCGCATGTTTCTGCTGGAAAAACAGCTGCGACTGCCGGCAGAGACGGTGGATGTGTTTGCCGGCGACAACCGGCAGCCGGCCTTTCTCGCGATCAACCCGGCCGGACAGGCGCCGGCAATGCGCTGCGACGATGGCACCACGCTGGCCGAGGCCGTGGCCATTGCCGAGTATCTGGAGGAACTGCATCCATCGCCGCCGCTGATCGGCAGCAGTCCCGCGGAACGTGCGCAGACCCGGCAATGGTGGCGCCGGGTCGAACTCAACATCACCGAGTTCATCCACAATGCGTACCACTATGCCGAAGGCCTGCCACGATTCGAGTTGCGGATTCCGGTGGCGCCCGCTGCGGCGGACGACCTGAAACGCGTGGCGCAGGATCGCCTGGCGTGGCTGGACGCGATGTTCGGCGCCGGCCCGTGGCTGTGCGGGGAGCGCTTCACTGCCGCCGACATCTGGCTGTACGTGTGGCTGGATTTCGCGCAGTCGGTCAAGCAGCCGTTCGACCGCTCGTTGCCGCATGTCGGGCCGTGGTTCGAACGCGTCGCCGCGCGCCCCAGCGCCGCCGAAAGCCGGCGACTGATCAACGCGGATGGTCCACACGAGACAGGTTGAACAAGCGATGTGCTACTCGGCGCAAATCAAGGCGGACTATCACCAGTTCCAGCGCGAATGGGGCGCCGTCATCAGCCTCAAGCGCTTCACCGAGCTGTTCTGGCGCAAACGTGACGATGGCCAGTGGGTGAAGATCCCCAAGGCGATGCGCGAGGCGTTTCGCCACCCGCGCGGTGAAAGCGAATTCGAGCTGGCCAAACTGGTGGCCGAGGCCGACCGCGAACAGGCGGCCAGATACGAGACCGAACTGGCCGCCCAATCCGAACGCCTGGCCCGGGCCGAAGCCGTGCTCGCCAGTGAGAAACCCACCCGCAAGGCCGCCGAGGACAAGCGCATCGCCGGCAACAAGATCGCCGCCGCCCAGCGCAACCTGGCCGACTTGCGACGCAACGAACTGCTCGACCGCGACTCGCGCATCTTTCCCGGTCAATACGCCCCGGTGATGATCCAGACAGGCGGCCAACGCCTGGTGGTGCCGATGCGCTACCAGTGCCGCCTGCCCGGCTGGAACGAGAAGACCGAACGGAAATACCCGGGCACCTACAACGCGCGCCGGGACAAGCTGGAAGCGTCGTGGGGGCAACTGTTCGGCCATCGCCACGGCATCATGATCGTCACCCGCTTTTACGAAAACGTGCCGCGCCACAAGATGGAAGGCCGCGCACTGGCAGTGGGCGAGCAGCCGGAAAACGTGGTGCTGGAGTTCGACCCGCGGCCGCCGCTGGAAATGCTGGTGGCCTGCCTGTGGAACCTGTCGCCCGCCGGCGGCGACGGCGCGGAGCTGCTCAGCTTTGCCGCGATCACCGACGAACCGCCGCCGGAAGTCCGCGCGGCCGGGCACGACCGCTGCATCGTGCCGATCAAACCCGAGAACGTCGACGCCTGGCTGAACCCCGATCCGGCGAACCTGGCCGCGCTTTACGCGATCCTGGATGACCGCGAGCGGCCGTACTACGAGCACCGCCTGGCGGCGTGAAGCATGCCCGGTGGCCACGGCGCATGGCCGACCCGCCCCGGTGATCGCTGCCCGCACACGCGTGGTTCATGTGCGAACGAACGGCCCGTCGCGGCACCTTCCGGCAGCAACGGCTCACCCACGCAGACCACCCGGCCTGACGTGTTCCTGGTCGCTGGCACCATCCAGGCTGAGCGCGCGGGCGCGACTGAGGGCGCGACGCGCTCGGCCCTCGTCACCCAACTCCTGGTAGGCATGGGCCAGGCCGAGGTAGAAGCGTGGCTCGCTGCGATGCAGGCGAATGGCCCGTTTGTAGCGCTTCACGGCCAGCCCGTAGTCGCCCTGCTCGGCGGCGTCCATGGCCTGCAGCAGCTGATAGTAGGGGTCCTTCAATTGCACCTTTTGCAGGCGCTGCTTGAAGCTGGCGCTGCGCATTTGGTCGCCGTCGTTGTCGTACAACAACGCCAGGTTGAACAGCGCGCTGGCATTCCTGGAATCCAGTTCCAATGCCTTCAGGTAGTCACGTTCGGCGGCCTGGTGGTCGCCCTGGTGCAGGTGCAATACGCCGGCATTGTTCCAGCTGTTCGCGTAACCGGGATCCAGGCGCAGGGACAGCGCCATGTAGCGGGCGGCCACTTGGGGAACCGCGGCGCTGGCCAGCATTTCGGCCACACGGTTGTTGTAGTAGAGCGCCAGCAGTCGCTGGTCGGAGACCGGTTTGGGCGGGTTGGGCGCAAGTATCGAATTCTCCGCCACATCCACACTGAAGCGACGCGCGCCAATGCGGATGCCGGCGTTCACGTGGTTGGTGCGATAGACGAGGCTGCCCTTTTCGCGCCAGGCCAAAGCGTCCTCGATTTCCTGGCCATAGGCCTGCAGGCCGACCTCGCGGGCAAGCGCCACGGTCATCAAGGTAAAGGTCAGGCAGTTCGCCCGGCGCGCCCGATACGCCTGCGCCACCGTCAACGTGGGATCGGCGGCGTACTTCATGCCCAGGCCTGAATCCTGGAACATGAAATCCACCAGCCGCTGCAGCCGCAAGGTGTGTGAACCCCCACTACCGATGACCCATCGCTGGAGTTCTGCGCGCAACTCCGGCGGCACCGACATGACCTGCTCGGGCTGCGGCACCGGGGGTTCGGTCAGCACGGCCGGTACTGGCGCAACCGTGGAAAGCGCCAGTGCACCTGCGAACAACCAGGTCATCATGCTGAAACCCTCCGCACCCAAAACGGGCGACGTCCGGTTGCAGCTACTCTAATCCTTGCCGCGTAAAAGACCGTGAATGAAGAGTGCCGCGGTCAAGGCGGGCCGACGCTTCGATGCGTCTCCGGCGGCTGCACCCGCATCATGCGCGTCCGAGCCAGGACGGCCCAGGTTCAGGGCTCCACGCGCGGGGCGTTTTCCGCCGCATCCAGCGCCTGCAGGTTTTCCTTGATGCGGTTGAGTACGCCCAGAGCCTGGCGCAACTCGTCGTACTCGACGCCGACGGTGGCGTCCTTGCGCAGGTCGCGCGCGATCAGTTCCATGTCGCTGACGATCACCCTGGCCTGCTCGGTGATGTAGAGTCGCCACGCGCGCCGGTCGCGCGGATCGGGGCGGCGTTCGACGAAGCCGGCGGCCTGCAGGCGGTCGATCACCCGGCCCACGGCGATGGGCTCCATGTCCAGCGACTCGGCCAGCTCGGTCTGGCGCAGGCCCTCGCGGTGGTACAACATCTTGGTGGCACGCCATTGCGCCCGGGTCAGGCCGAATTTCACGGCGCGTCGGTCGAAGTGCTTGCGGAACAGCAAGGTCACGTCGTTGAGCAGATACCCGAAGGAAAGGTCTTCCGTTTTCGCCATGATCTGTTACCGCCCCGCCCCACCAAAACCTGGTTGCAGCATAAGCTGCTCTCCATCATGAAGCCATGCCTCTGAATATCGTCACCGCCGACATCACCACGCTGCCGATGGATGCCATCGTCAATGCGGCCAACCCGACCCTGCTGGGCGGTGGCGGTGTGGATGGAGCGATCCACCGTGCCGCCGGGCCGGCGCTGCTGGATGCCTGCCGTCGATTGCCGGAATCCGCGCCGGGTGTCCGCTGCCCGGTCGGTGAAGCACGCATCACGCCGGGTTTCGAGCTGCCGGCACGTTACGTGATCCACACCGCGGGACCGATCTGGCAAGGTGGCGGCCACGGCGAAGCCGTGCTGCTGGAGCGCTGCTACCGCAACGCGGTGCGCTTGTTGCGCGAGCATGAATTGCGCACGATCGCCTTCCCGGCCATCAGCTGCGGGGTCTATGGCTACCCGATCGTGCAGGCCGCCGCCATCGCCGTCACCACGCTACGCGGCGAGCTGGCCGCCGCGGACGACATCGACGTGACGCTGTGCTGCTTCAGCGAAAGCATGCAGACGGTGCTCCAAAGAACACTCGCGCCGTAGGGCGGGCTCTGCCCGCCGGCCGTTGCTCGCACCGTAGGGGGGGAGCTCTGCCCGCCGGCCGTTTCCGGTGTGCCCAAGCCGGCGGGCAGAGCCCGCCCTACGGCGTGAGTCGCTCAATGCAGCTTGAAGGGATACAGCGGCGGCAGCTCCGGCTCGCCTTGGCCTGCCGAGGCGCTGCGCCACGCAAAGCCTCGCTTGAACACCGCAGCCAGGTCGATGGCGCTGTCGTCTGTCGGCATCGGCGCGCCGGCGTAGTGACGTTGTTGCAAGACATCGATCGCGGCACGTTGCGAGGCATCTTCCAGCGCCGCGGACAACTCGCCCAGGTGCTGGATACCCGGCCGCTCAGCGCGCGCCCACGCCAGCAGGGCGCGCACCTGCACCGCCACGTCGCCGCCGCGTGCGGCGGCAAGAAACGCCAGTTGGGCCTGGCGTGCCGTGTTGGCGGGCGCCGGTGTTGGCGCCACTTCCGCGACACGACGACGGCGACGCCACCACCAGGCCAATACGCTGAGCAACCACAGTGCGATGCTGCCCAGCGCGATCCAGCGCCAGGGTGTGGCTCCGGAAGTGCCCATCTTTGCAGCAGGCGCGCCCGGATTTGACGAAGTCGACGCTGCCGCCGCCGGCGCCGAAGTCTGCGCGGTGCTACCACCGATCGCCGGCAACACGGTGATGCTGTGCGCGGGGATCTGCGCCACTTCCATCTTGTCGGTGAGCACGTTCCACCACTTCACCGTGGTCGCCGGTATGGTCAAGCGGCCGACGCGTTCGGGCACGATGGCAAACGCCTGCTGGCGCTCGCCGACCATCCACTGGCCTGCAACACGATTGTGGCTGACCGGTTTGTCCGGATAGGCGGTGGCACCGTCCAGCGCCGGCAGGCTGAGCTCGGGCAGCGCGTCATCGGACAATCCGGTCGCCTGCAGCGTCATGACGAGGTTGATCGGCTGCCCCACGCGAACCTGCTGTTGTGCCGTCGGCCAGCCTTGCATCGTCAGGGTCAACTCGCGCGCGGGCAGCCAGGCCTGATTACCCCAGTCCGGCGGCGTGGCCTGCACGTCGAGCGAGACCGCCGGCGCGCTGGCCGAGACATTGTTGGTCGCACCGAAGAAGCTGTTGGGGTCATACGGATCGATCGCGTTTCCCTGGAAGCTGGATGGAGGAATCCGGATTTGCCCCGCCTTCTGGGGAATCAGCGCGTAGCGTCGCTCCAGTACGTGGTAGACGCGGCCACCACGTTGGGTGTCGTAGCTGAGATCCTTGCCCACCTGGTTCATCTCGACGCCGCCGACACTGGGCACGCTGATCGAGCCACCGCTCAGGTCGGGGGCGTAGAACAGCTTGACCACATAGCTGAACTGCTCGCCGACGTAACCGCGTTGTGGCTCGATCCGCGCTTCCATGAAAACGTTCCGGTCCGGCGCGGCGGATGCTGACGGGCTTGGCGCGTCGACCTCCAGCTGCAGCGGCGTGGTCTTCTCGCCGGCAACGTCCAGGGCGGGAATCTGCAGCGTGCCGACATGGTTCGGCCGCAACGCCACGCCAAAGGTGAGACTGGACGTGGCCTTGCCGTTTTCCACCGTCAGGCTGCGATTCTGCGAGCGGCTGAGGACGCTGAAATCCTGGCTCAACGCGCCAAGGTCCGGCATGGTGACGTTGCCGTTCGCGTCTTCGACACGCACGTTCAGGGTGACGGTGTCGCCCAACTGCACATGCGTGCGATCCAGCGTGGCGGTGACCTTGGCTGCTTGCGCGGCGACCGGAACCAGCAGCCATGCAAACAGGCAGATCGTGACGGCGCGTGCAAACTTCATAGCTGTCCATCCTCATCCGGGGCGCCGCCATGACGCTCCCGGTATTCCAATTCAAACTTGCGGCGCAGCAGCGCACCGGGATCATCCTGGACGCGTTGCAGCGCGTGACGCACGTCCGCTGGCAACTTCGATTGCGGATCGTCCTTGCCAAGCGTACCGAGTTGATGCGGTGCGCCCTTTTCGGCCGGCTTGTCCGGCTGCGCGGCAAGTTCCTGGTCCATCTGCTTCTTCAACGCCTGCCGGGCCTGCTCGGCTTTGGCCTCCTGCTCGGCCCGCTGCTGGGCCGTTTGCGGTTTGGGCTGATCACCGGATTGATGCTGGCCAGGCTGCTTCTGCGTGTCCTCGTCTTGCTTGCCCTGACCTTGCCTGTCCGACGGTTTGCCTCCGTCCTGTTCGGACTTCTGCTGTTGCGAATCCGCCTTGCCGTCCTTGTTCTGATCGTGCTGCGCCGAAGATTGCTTGTCCTTGCCTTGCCCCGACTTGTTCTGGCCTGACTGGTCCGGTTGTTGCTTCTGTTGCTTCTGCTGTTTCTGCTGCTGTCGCAGCCAATCCTCGACCGACTGACGGTTGGCCTTGGCATCGGCATTGGCCGGGTCGAGTCTCAACGCCTCGTCGTAGGCCTTGATCGCGTCCTGATAGTGCTGCGCCTTGGCCAGCGCGTTGCCACGGTTGTACGCCGCGTCGCTGCCCGACGCGTGCTCAAGACTCTCGACCGCGGCCGCGTAATCGCCGGCCCGATACGCGGCCACGCCGCGCCACGCGGGGTCACGGGCCAGCTGCTGCGCCTGCTGCGGATGGCCCTCACGCAGCGCTTGCGCGGCCTGCTGGTCGGGGCGTTGCCACAGGTTCTGCCAGGTGCCGGCCCGGGCGGTGTTCGGCAACAGCGGCAAGCAGGTGACCAGCAACAAAAGCACCCAGCCGCGGCGGAACGCCATGGCCACGATCAGCAGCAGCGGCAGCAGCAGCCATGGCCCGCGATCCTGCCATTGATCACTGAGTTGGTCAGTGGCCGTCGTGCGCGGCGCGTTGCGAAGCTCGCCATGCAGGGCATCGATGTCGTGCTGGCCGGAACTCATCGGCACGTAAGCACCACCCCCGGCGCGGGCCAAGGCGGCCAAGGCCGCATCATCGCGAGCGGCAAGCACCATGTGGTCCTTGGCATCGTGCAGGAAGCCGCCTTCGGGCAGGGGTATCGGACCGCCCTGCTCCGTGCCCACCCCAAGCACCGAGACATGCACGCCGGCAGCGACTGCCTGGCGCGCTGCTGCCGCGGCCGCCGCATCGGCCTGATCGGTGATCAAGACCAGCGAACCGGCACCGGCCTTGCCATCCTTGATCACTCTGGTCCCGAGCGTGATGGCCGCGGCCGCGTTGTTGCCGTCCACCGGCATCGTGTCCGGAGCCATCGCATCGAGCAGGTCGCTCAGGCTGTTGGCATCGGAGGTCAGCGGCGCCACCACGAAGGCCTCGCCGGCATAGCCGATCAGCGCATTCAGCCCATCGCGATTGCCGGCCAGGAGTTGATGCGCCTTGTAGCGCGCACGGTCGAGCCGGCTCGGCGCCACGTCACGCGCCAACATGTGGCGCGACAGCGAGATCGCCACCACCTGCGCCGGGCGGCTGGCGTACAACGGCTGTTCGACGCGGCTCCAGGTCGGACCGGCCAGCGCCAGCGTGGCCAGCAGCCAGCCAAGCGCAAACAGCCACAGCGGCAGCTGGCGATGACGCGCTTGTCCGCGCAACAGCAGCGGCAGCAACTCGGGATCGACCAGCCGCGACAACGCGATCTGGCCGCCGTCGCGGCGCCAGCGCGGCAGCGCCAGCAGCGGCATCCCGGCCAGCGCCAGCAGCCACCATGGGCGCAGAAAATGAAACTGATGCAGCAGCTCGTTCATGCGGCGCGCTCCGCCACGCGCGTCAGCCGACGCGGCACGATCGCCAGCAACAGCAGCACCAGCGATGCCAGCAGCGGCCAACGGAACAACTCATGCCGTGGTCGCAGCGCGGGACCTTGCTGCGGCATCGGCTCCAGCGCATTGATCGTGCGATAGGCCTCGGCGAGTTGGCTGCTGTCGGTGGCGCGGAAGAAGCGCCCACCCGTGTCCTTCGCGATCGTGGTGAGCATGTCCGCATCCAGATCGGCCGACGGATTGACCATCTGCATGCCGAAGAAGCCAGGCACGCTCATCCGCGTGGCACCAATACCGATGGTGTAGATGCGCACGCCAGCCGCCTTGGCCGCACGCGCCGCCTCGCGCGGCGTGATGCTGCCGGCGTTGTTCACGCCGTCGGTGAGCAGCACCAGCACCCGCGCCTGCTCCGGCAACGCTGCCAGACGTTTCACGGCGACGGCGATCGCGTCGCCGATCGCGGTTTGACTGCCCGCCAGACCCACGACAGCGCCCTGCAATTGCGCGCGAACGGCCGACAGATCGTAGGTCAGTGGCGTGACCAGGAAGGCCTGGCTGCCAAACAGGATCAGACCCAGCTCATCACCGCCGCGTCGGCTGATGAAGTCGCCGGCAATCGCTTTCACCGCGCCGAAACGAGTGACCGACTGACCGGCCAGCTCCATGTCCGGGGTGCGCATGCTGCCGGACAGATCCACCGCCAGCATCAAGGCGCGTCCACTGCGTTGCTGCGCCTGTGGCGGCCCCAGCCATTGCGGCCGGGCCGCGGCGGCAAGCAGGCACAGCCAGGCCAGCGCCAGCAGCCACGGCGCCGCCCCGTGCGCGCGCCTGTCGGCCACCGCGCTCAGCTGCACGCCGGGTTGCGGCAGGTGCAACGCCTTTCCCGGCGGCGCCGGGCGCCACCAGCGCCGCAGCAGCCACGGCAACGGCAGCAACAGGATCATCCACGGCCAGGCGAACTCAGGCATCGGCCACCTCCTGCGTCGGCGTCGCAGCCTTCCATTTGGACGGCTTTACGGCCAGACGCAACCAGGTCCGGACGGCGGCAATGGTTTGCTCGTCGTCGCCTGCGGCGGGGGGCTGGTAGATCAGTTCGTCGAGCGCGAGCAAGCGCTCCAGCGTGGCGGCGTCGACCGGCACCCGCGACAGGGTCTGGCGCCAGGGCTCCCCGCGCTGCCGCGTGGCCTGGGGATCGTGCCGGCGTGCCACACGCCGCAACAACTGGTGCAGATCCTGCAAGAGCGCGGGCGGATTGCCGTGTTTCCGATGCTGACTCACCAACAGGTCCAGTTCGTCCAGGATCCGCTGTTGCTGGCACCGCGCCTGCCGATGGCGACGCCAGATCCAGATCGCCGCCACAGCCGCCGCCAAGGCCAGCGCGGCGAGCAGCCACCAGCCCGGTGCCGGCGGCCACCACGAGGGTTCGGGTGGCAGATGGATATCGCGCAGGTTCGGCCCCGCGGCGCTGCTCGCCGTCGCAGGCAGTGTGGTGGCCGCGGTCATCGCAGCACCCCCGGCCGGCCGATCACGCCGGCTACGGCATCGAAGGGGTCCGCGGTGGTGTCGATGCTGGCGTGACGCAAACCCAGCGAGCCGGCCAGACCGGCCAATTGTTTGGCGCCGCTCCCCAGCGCGCTGCGGAAGTCGCTGCGCTGGCGCGCGGACTGCAGCAGCACCTCGCGACGCTCGCCGGCATGTTCCAGCGGATAGCGTCCTGCCGGCGGCAGCGCCAGCTCCAGCGGATCTGCCACTACCAGCACGCTGACGGCCGCGTGCCGGGTCAGGTCCAGCAGGCGCAGGCGCGCCGCTTCGTCGCAGCTGAAACCGTCGCTGATCAGCAGCACCCGGCTGGCGCCATGCGACACGTGGGCTGCGCGCATCAGCGCATCGGACAGCGGCTGCTGCCGTTCCGATCGCGGTCGAGCATCCCATTGCGCCAGCGCACCACATACGGCCAGCGCGCCACGCGGACCCGCCTGCGGGCGCAGCAGGTCACCGACGCCACCGAACGCAAGTACGCCAACGCGTTCGCCGGCGCGCGTGGCATACCACGCGGCCAACGCCGCTACACGCGCGGCCTGCACCGACTTGAAGCGTTGGCGGGTCCCGAAGTACATGCTGGCGTGGGTATCGAGCAGGATCAGCAGGCAGCCTTCGCGATCCTCCTGAAACAGCTTGGTGTGCAACTTGCCGCTGCGCGCGGTCAGCCGCCAGTCCAGTCGACGCACGTCATCGCCGGCCTGGTAGACACGCGACTCGGCGTAATCCATGCCGCGACCATACAGACGGCTGGACTGCTGACCGTAGCGGGATGCGCGGGTGGACAATGGCGCCATGCGTGCGTGGCCGACGCGAGCGCGCAGCGCGATCAATTCGGCCAGTGCGACCTCGCTGCGACCATCGCCACCATTTTGCCCGGACAGCACGGCACTCACGGCAGCGGCACGAGATCCAGCAGGCGTGCAATCACCTGGTCGGGCAGCACGCCCTCCGCCTGCGCCTCGTAGCTGAGCAGCACGCGGTGGCGCAGCACTTCGTGCGCGATCGCGTGGACGTCTTCGGGCAGCACGTAGGCGCGGCCGGCCAACCAGGCCTGCGCCCGCGCGCAGCGATCCAGCGCGATGGTCGCACGCGGGCTGCCGCCCCACGCGATCCAGCGCTTCAGTTCCGCGCCGTAACGGCCGGCATCGCGGGTGGCCAGGACCAGCTGGGCCAGATATTCCTCAAGTGCCGGCGCCATGTGCACGGCCATCGCGGCATCGCGCGCATCGAACACCTCGCGCTGGCTGAGCAGCGCCCGGGCTGGCGCAGCAGGATGCGTGCGCCGGTTGGCCTGCTCACGCGCCAGTTTCAGGATTGCCAGTTCGGATGCGGCGTCGGGGTAGCCGATGGTGACGTGCATCAGAAAGCGGTCGAGCTGGGCCTCCGGAAGGCTGAACGTGCCCTCCTGCTCGATCGGGTTCTGGGTGGCCATCACCATGAACAGCTCCGGAAGTTGCCAGGTGCTGCGCCCCACCGTGATCTGCTGTTCCGCCATCGCTTCGAGCAGGGCCGATTGCACCTTGGCGGGCGCGCGGTTGATCTCGTCGGCAAGCACGATGTTGTGAAACAGCGGCCCGCGCTCGAACTCGAAGCTGCCCGACTGCGGGCGAAATACGTCGGTACCGGTGAGGTCGGCAGGCAGCAGGTCGGGGGTGAACTGCACGCGATGGAAGTCGGCCTCGATCCTCGTGGCCAGTGCCTTCACCGCGGTGGTCTTGGCCAGGCCGGGCGCACCCTCGACCAACAAGTGACCATCGGCAAGCAGCGCCACCAGCAGGCAGTCGATCAATTTGGGTTGGCCAATGATGCATTGGCGCAGCTCATCGCGCAGTCGTGCGAACGACTGTTGCAGCGTGCTGAGAGGCTGATTGTCGGGCATGTCCATAGCAGGTTCCGTTTCGGTGTGGCACCGGACCCGCCCAGCCCGGGGGCGGGCGAGTGCATCGGCGTCCTTCAGACCGCCATCGGCGCCGGAAGTTTAATCGGGCATGTTTCGGCAGCGCCCCGACATGAAAAAGGGCGGCCTGGGCCGCCCTTCTTCCACACTGCCGCGTTGCGGCTTATTGCAAGGTGTCGCTCAGGATGCGCGGGGTCACGAAGATCAACAACTCCGCCTTGCTCGTGCTGCGCTTGGTGTTGCGGAACAGTGCGCCGATCCCGGGGATGTCACCCAGACCCGGCACCTTGGACACGCTGTTGTTCTTGTTGACTTCGTAGATGCCACCAAGCACCACGGTCTGACCGTTGTCGACCAGGGCCGAGGTATTCACCTCACGCGTATCGATCTGCGGCACCTGGCCATTCGGCGTGTTGACGAACGCGGCCAGCGCATCCTTCTTCACGTTGATCGCCAGGTAGACGCGGTTGTCGGCGGTGATCGTCGGCGTCACCTTCAGCTCCAGCACGGCATCCTTGAACTGCACCGACGCGGTCGGCGCACCGCCGGTGCCGGCACCCTGGTTCTGGTAGGTGACGTAGCCGATTTCCTGACCCTGACGGATCACGGCTTCTTGCTGATTGGCGGTGATCACGCGCGGGCTGGAGATGACCTCGCCACGACCCTCACTCTGCGCCGCGGAGAGTTCCAGGTCCAGCGCGTAGTTGGCACCGAGAATCGCGAAGCCCAGCGTGCTGCCACCGTTGACCGGCATGTTGACGTTGAAGCCGCCGGGCAGGGTCACTGCACCCGGATGTGGCGGGGCGCCGTTGCTGCCATTGGCCACCCAATCGTTGTATGCATTGTTGTAATTGACGATGTTGTTGTGCACGCCGGTGCCGTAGGTCAGCGCATCATCACCCTTCGGCGCCGTCGTGATGATGTTGTTGTTGTTTCTCTGATTGCCCGACACGCCCCACCTCACGCCCAACTCGCGGGTGAAATCGTCCGTGGCAACCACGATGCGCGACTCGATCAGCACCTGCTGTACCGGCTTGTCGAGCACCGCGATCAGTTCGCGCAGCTGCTTGATCTTTTCCGGGGTGTCGTTGAGCAGCAAGGTGTTGGTGCGCTGGTCGAACGACACGCTGCCACGCGGCGACAGGAAACCTCGCTGGGTGTTGGCGCCACCGCCGCCGCCACCGCCCTGCATGCTGCCGGTGGTGAGCAGCTTGGCGATGTCCGAAGCCTTGCCATAGCTGATCGGCACGTAGTCGGTGACCAGCTCGGCGGTGTCCTGCGCCTTGAGCTTGGCGTCCGCCAGATCCTGCTCGTACTTGGCCAGCTCGGCCTGTGGCGCGACCCAGATGACGTTGCCGTTGCGGCGCTTGTCCAGGCTCTTGGCACGCAGGATCACGTCCAGAGCCTGATCCCACGGCACATTGACCAGGCGCAGGGTGACGCTGCCGCCGACACTGTCCGAAGCCACCAGGTTGAGCCCGGAAATATCCGCGATCAGCTGCAGCGCCGAACGCACCGGGATGTCCTGGAAGTTGAAGGTGACGCGCTTGCCGTTGTAGCTCGGCTCCTTGTCCAGTTTGGCCAGTTTGTCTGCCTTGTCGTCGGCCTTCTTCGGCGCCACTTCGACCACGTACTGGTCGGGCGTCTGGTAGGCCGAGGTCTCGACACTGCCCTTGGTGTTGATTTCGATGCGGGCGCCGCCGCCATTGCCGGCGCGCGTGACGATGGACTGCACAGGGGTGGCAAAGTCCAGCGTATCCAGGCGCTGCGCCAGATCAGCCGGCAGGTTGGCATGGTCGATGGTGACCAGCACCTTGTCGCCCTGATGGGTCATCTCGGGCTGGGCGCCGCTGCCACTGAAATTGATCAGCACACGGCCTTCGCCGTTCGGGCCACGCCGGAAGTCGATCTTGGAGATGTCCGGGCCGTCCGAAGACGAGGGCAGGCGCTTGGTCGGATCGATGGTGGACGCCGTCGTGACCGACTGATTCGCAGTGCCGTTGTTGACGGTCAGCACCAGGCTGTTGCCTTCGACACGGGCACGATAGCTGGACGCGCGCATCAGCTCGATGACGACACGAGTGCGCCCGCCAGCAGATACGGCCGAGACGCCCGAAGTCGAGCCCTTGCCGATGTCCAGGTGACGCGCGGCGGCGTTGCTGGTGTCGGCGAAGTCCACCGCGATACGCGGCGGATTGTCGGTGGTGAAGATCTTCGGCTCCGGTACCGGGCCCGTGCCGAAGTCCATGTGCAGCTCGACGCTGCCACCAGGCAGTGCGTCGTAGCTGATGTTCTTCAGCGTGGTGGCGGCAGCCATCGCGCTACTGGCCCAGGTGGCACCGAGGATCAGCAGACCCATCAGCATGTAACGGCTCGCATGGCGCATGACTCGGCCCCGCACGGATTGGATTTGGTTGCTCATTGCATCTGCCCCTGTATTCCTATTGCTCGCCGAGCGCGACGCTGGCAGGACGTTCCATCCAGCCACCATTGCCATTGGATACCAGCTCGACCAGATCGACATGATCTTCGCTGATGGCGGTGATATGCCCGTAATTCTGACCCATGTATTCCCCCACATGGACGCGATGGATGACCCCGCCCGGATCCTTGATCAGGACTTCCATCTTCGGGCCCACGCCGACGGTGCCGACCATCTTGAGGCTGTCCAGCGCAAACAGTTCCAATGGCTCCCTGGCGCGATTGGCGTCCGGTCGCGGGCCACTGGTGGCGGTGTTGCTCTGCAGCTCCGCCGTGCTGGGACTGAACGGATCGCGCTTGTCCTGGTCCTCGTATTTGAACGTCTCGAAGGTCTTGATCACGGGCAGCGGCGGAATCGGTGCGCCCTTCTTGGCCTTCTCCTGCGCCACCCACGCGCGCAGATCCGACATGCCGCGGGTGCAGCCGGCCAGTACCAGTGCAACGGCCAGCATCATGACCAGGCGCGCCAAGCCAGCGGATTTCCTGGATATCGACTTGTTCATCATCACTTGGCCCCCGCCTTTTTGCTGCTCGCGGCGGCACTTTCCTCGTCATCCAGGTAACGGTAGGTCTTGACCGTACCCTGCAGCACCAGTTGACCCGTGCCCGCCGTGCCCGCCTTTGTGGGTGACTTCGGCGTCAGCGAGACATCGTGCAAGGTCAGGATGACGACCCGCGGCAGCGAGGCCACACCGCTGATGAAGGCGCCGAACTGGTGGTAGGTACCGGTCATGCGCAGCGTGATCGGCTTCTCCGCGTAGAAGTCCTTCGGCGTTTCCGGGCCAGGCTGGAACAACTCGGTTTCGAGCCCGGCCGACTGTGCGGTCTGCGAAATATCGATCAAGAGCTCAGGCATCTCGGTCTTGCTGGGCAACTGGCGCAGCAACTGGCGCAGCATGTCCTGCATTTCGTCGAGCTGATGCTGCAGGGCTTCGAGGTTGACCGACTTGGCCTGTTTCGCTGAGAAATCAGCTTTGAGGCTGTTTTCCTTGACTACCAGCTGGTTGAGGTCGTCCTGCTGGTTGCTGACGAAGAAATACCAGCCCACCAGCAGCACCACGACGCAGACCAGCGCGGTGAAGAAGATCTTGACTGACTGCGGCCAGCCGCCGACGTTGTTGCGATCGAGGTTCTGGAGATCACTGAGGAAACTCATGATCCGGCACCTCCCTTGGCAGCGGCGGCATGGGTCGGCGCGGGCTCCTGCGCCGGATTCGCACCTGCCGGTGCCACCGATGCGGACTTCGCCGGCGGCGTGGTGATCGCCTTGGCAGCCGCACCAAGCGCTGCCGGTACCGCAGGCGACGCGGTGGATGCGGCATCGGCCGGCTCCACCGGCACCTTGCCGGCTTCGATTTCGTCAGACTTCGGACGACTCAGCGACACGTTCAAGCCAAATTGGTACGGCATGCGGGTAGCGTCATGGGTGTTTTCGGTCTTGCGCAGATCGGCATGACCCATCCAGGGCGAGGCCTCGATGTTGCGCATGTACTCGGCCACGCTGGCGTTGGACTGCGCCACGCCATCAAGCGACATCGACTGGCCGTTCTGCTTCATGGCGGTCAGTCGTGCACTGCTCGGAATGGTCTTCACCAGTTCATCGAACAAGTGCACCATCTGCGAGCGATCGGCCTGCAACTGCTCGATGATCTGCTTGCGCGCCAGCAGATGCTCGCGCACTTTCTCCAGATCCTTGATCTTGGCGATGCGTACGTCGAGCTGCTTGATTTCGGTCTGCAGGTAGGCATTGCGATCGTTCTGGTTGTCGATCCGCTGGTTCATCCAGAAAATCCACAGGAACAGCGCCAGCACCGCAATGACGAAGGCGGCACCCAGCTGCATGTAGAACTCGCGCTCGCGCTGCTTGCGCCGTTCCGCGCGCCAAGGAAGTAGGTTGACATGTGCCATCAGTCGAAGCTCCTCAAGGCGAGGCCGACCGCAATCATCAGCGCCGGTGCATCCTGCGCCAGCGCCTGGGCCTGCACCCGGGGCGACAGCGACATGCGGGCCAGCGGGTTGGCGACCACGCAAGACACCCCGAGCTGCTCCTCGAGCATCGGGCCAAGCCCTTCGATCGAGGCGCAACCACCGGCCAGCACCACTTGATCAACCTTGCTGTACTCGCTGCCGGCGAAGAAGAATTGCAGCAGGCGGCTGATCTGCTGGATCAGCGATTCCTTGAACGGCTCCAGCGCCTCGGTCTCGTAGGACTCCGGCAGGCCGCCCTTGCGCTTGGCGCGACCGGCTTCCTCGTAGGAGAGCCCGAAGCGGCGCATGATCTCGTCGGTCAGCTGCTTGCCGCCGAACACCTGCTCGCGCGAATAGATGGTGCGCTGGTTGCGCAGCACGGACAGCGTGGTCATGGTGGCGCCGATGTCGACCACGGCCACCAATGCATCACGGCCGACGTTTAGCTGGTCGGCCACCATGGCGAACGCGTTTTCCATCGCGAAGGCCTCGACATCGATCACCGCGGCGGTCAGCCCGCCCAGATCAAGTGCGGCCACGCGCATGTCGACATTCTCGGTGCGCGAGGCAGCCAGCAGAATGTTGTTCATGTCCGGGTTGTCGCGTACCGGGCCGATCACCTCGAAGTCTAGGCTGACTTCGTCGATCGGATACGGAATGTACTGATTGGCCTCGACCTGGATCTGGCCTTCGAGGTCATCGTCGGAAAGCTCGCTGGTCATCGGGATGATGCGGGTGATCACCGCCGACCCGGCCACCGCGGCAGAGGCATGCTTGAGCTTGGAACCCGACCGCGCCAGGGCGCGACGGATGGCATCGCCCACCGCCTCGACCTCGACGATGTTCTTCTCGACCACGGCGTTCGGCGGCAACGGCTCCACCGCGTAGTGCTCCACGCGATAGCGCCCGCCCGCCTGGCTAAGCTGCAGCAGCTTGACGGCGGTCGAACTTATGTCGACGCCAATCAGCGCCGGCTTCTTCGGTGTAAAGAGCCCCACGGTGTTTCCCCCTTGCCACTGTCGCCCTGTCCAGAATTCTGGCGGGATGCGCAACGGCATTAAATCGAAAATTTGACGCAATGGCAACGGTCTACGGGAACTTTCTCAAGTAATTGGCGTGATGTCCACCACATTTGGAGCCCTTGCCTCGCTGGCGCGACCTTTGCTTTGGCCAACCATGCCTCATGCCGCACATACTGCTACATCTATACTCTGTCATGTTTTGACTCAGGTCTCGCTATCTCCACACCATGCGAATTTTCAAGCGTTTGTTGCGCTGGGCACTGATCCTGGCGATTTCCGGTTTGCTTCTGGCAGTGCTCGCGACAGGCGTCGCCTACTGGTTGATAGCTCCCCGACTCCCTTCGGTCGCCGTGCTGAAGGACTACCACATGCAGGTGCCCCTTCGCGTGCTGAGCGCCGATGGCAAGCTGATTGCGACCTTTGGCGAGACCCGGCGCATCCCGGTGGACATCGACAACGTCCCCGACCGGCTGAAGCACGCGGTGCTGTCGGCCGAGGATGCCGATTTCTACCACCACCCCGGGGTGGATTGGCGCGGCATCGTGCGCGCCGGCTGGCACGTGATCATCACCGGCGGTGACAAGGGCCCGGGCGGCTCGACCATCACCCAGCAGGTGGCGCGCAATTTCTTTCTGAGTCCGGAGAAGCTCTACTCGCGCAAGCTTACCGAGATCTTCATCGCGCTGCGCATCGAGCACGAGTTGACCAAGGACCAGATCCTCGAGCTGTATCTCAACAAGATGTTCCTGGGCCATCGCTCCTATGGCGTGGCGGCAGCAGCCGAGTACTACTACGGCAAGACGCTGGACCAGCTGAGCGTGGCCCAGTGCGCGGCTATCGCGTCGACCTTCCAGCTGCCGTCGGCGGTCAACCCGATCAACAACCCCAAGCGCCTGCTCGCACGGCGCAACTGGGTGCTGGGCGAGATGTTGCGGCATCACTACATCACCAAGGCGGTCTACGAACAGGCGATCGCCGAGCCGAACCGCGCTTTCGCCCACGAGCAACCGATCGAAGTGGATGCTCCCTACCTCGCCGAAATGGTGCGTCGACAGGTTCTGGACCGGTTCGGCAACGATGCGCTCACCGAGGGCTACGTGGTCAGGACGACGGTCCAGAGCGCCCGCCAGCAGGAGGCCGTGGACGCCGTGCGCGATGGACTGATCGCATACGACCATCGGCACGGCTGGCGCGGCCCCGAAGCGCATCAGGACCTTGCCGCCAACGCGGGTGAGGCGGACTTCAGCAAGGTCTTGTCCGGCTACAACAGCGTCTCCGGCCTGCAGCCGGGCCTGGTGATCGCCAGCGATGCAAAGCACGCCACGGTCTACCTGCCAAGCCACGAAAGCATCACGCTCGACCTGGCGGCAGTGAGCTGGGCGCGACCGCATGTCAGCGACAGCCGCGTCGGTGCCGCGCCCAGCCAGGTCGATAGCGTGCTCAAACGCGGAGACGTTGTCCGCGTTGCGCGTGATGACAAGGGCAAATGGCAACTGGCGCAAATTCCCGCCGCCCAGGCGGGCCTGGTTTCGCTCAATCCCGAGGACGGGGCGATCGAGGCCCTGGTCGGCGGCTTCAACTTCAATCGCAGCAAGTTCAATCGCGCGGTGATGGCGGCGCGCCAACCCGGGTCGAGTTTCAAGCCGTACCTGTATTCCGCCGCCTTCGAACGCGGCTTCACGCCCGCCTCGATCATCAACGATGCTCCGCTGGCGCTGCCCGATCCGTCACGACCCAACGGCATCTGGACCCCTTCCAACGACGATGGCAAATTCGCCGGCCCGATGCGACTGCGCGAAGCGCTGGTGCAGTCAAAGAACCTGGTGTCGGTGCGCCTGCTGGATGCCGTCGGCATAAACTTCATGCGTGAATACGCCACCCGCTTCGGCTTCGCGCAGGATGCGATCCCGGCCAACCTGTCGATGGCGCTGGGCACCGCCTCGGTCACGCCGATGGGCATGGCTCGCGGCTACGCCGTGTTCGCCAACGGCGGTTACCTGATCACGCCGTACTTCATCCACGAGATCGATGATCGCGACGGCAAGCCGGTGTACCTGGCCAATCCGGCACGTGCATGTCGCGATTGCCGCGAACGATTGCTCGACACCAGTCCGCCCGGGCCGCCGCCCGCCGACATGAACAAGTCCCCGGCCAACCGCCTGGCGACGGCGGGCAGCAGTGCCGCACCAGCCGAGTCGAGCAGCGTCGACGGCGTGGGCGAGGCGGTGTTGCCGGCGGATGCCCACGGTGCGGGCGATCATCCGCCGGTGCTTGCCCCCCGGGTGATCGGGCCGCGCAACGACTACATGATCACGTCCCTGATGAAGGATGTGATCCTGCGCGGCACCGGCGCGGCGGCCCGCGCACTGGATCGCACCGATCTGGCCGGCAAGACCGGCACCACCAACGACCATCGGGATGCCTGGTTTGTCGGCTTCAACGGTGACGTGTCCACCTCGGTCTGGGTGGGCTTCGACGACTACAGCTCGCTCGGCCGTGGCGAGTTCGGGGCCAAGGCCGCCTTGCCGATCTGGATGCGCTACATGGGTTCGGCGCTGAAGGGGCTTCCTCCCAACACGTTGCCGATGCCCCCGGGAATCAGTACGGTATGGATCAACCGCGACAGCGGCCTGCCGACTTCGGCTGACGATCCGAACGGCATGAACGAGATATTCAAGGTGGAAGACGTCGACCGCCTGCGCAGCCAGGCCGCCCAACAGAAGGAGCAGGAGCAGCAACACGCCTACGAGATCTTCTGAGGCCCGGACTGCGCAAAGCTGCACCGGGCACCGCCATCCATAGTTGAGGAGTGCGTCATGTCCCGAGGCGATCACCACCGCATCCACGCGCACGACCGCTTGCAGCGCAATCGTGTGCGCGTGGCCCAGGAGGCCGCGCGCCTGATGAGCGAGCACGGCATCCGCGACTTCCACCACGCCAAGCTCAAGGCCGCCGAGCGACTGGGCATCCTCGATACGCAGGCCTTGCCGCGCAATCAGGAGATCGAGCAAGCCTTGCGCGAGCACCAGCGGTTGTTTCTGGCCGATCGTCAGCCGCAGTTGCTGCGGCAACGGCGCGAAGCGGCGGTCGAGGCCATGGGATTTCTGGCGGCATTCGAGCCGCGCCTGGTCGGCGCCGTGCTTGAAGGCACCGCCGACGCGCACTCAGCGGTGTGCCTGCACGTGTTCAGCGACGACCCCGACGCGGTGGTGCTGTATCTTCGCGAACATGGCGTGCCGATCGAAATGCAGGTGCGTCGCCTGCGTTACGGCCGTGAAGACCACCCGGAGTATCCCGTGCTGCTGTTTTCCGCCGACGCTCTGCCGTTCGATCTCACCGTGCTCCCGCTCGACGCACTGCGCCAGGCTCCGCTGGATCGCGCGGAATTGCGGCCGATGAAGCGTGCCTCGTTGGCACAGGTGGAAATGCTGCTGGCCGAGGATACCGAGGCGGATTTCGAGGAGCGCCTGAGCGCCGCGCTTCGATGATCGCGCCAGGCAACGGCCGGCGGGCGGAGCCCGCCCTACGACGCTGCGGCGGTACCAACACGGCGGGCGGAGCCCGCCCTACGACGTCGCGGCGGTAGGGCGGGCTCTGCCCGCCGGCTCTTGTGCATCAGGCAAGCAGTGACAAAGGCCAAGGCCACGGCATGCCAATCTGGCCAAAGCCCCTCGTCGCTGGCGAATCAGCGCTTCGTGGTCGGCACGTAATCGCGCACGTCGGCACCGGTATAAACCTGGCGCGGCCGGCCGATGCGGGATCCGGGCGTTTCATGCTGCTCGATCCAGTGCGCGATCCAGCCGGATGTACGGGCGATGGCAAACATCACCGTGAACATCTCCGTGGGAATGCCCAGCGCCTTGTAGATGATGCCCGAGTAGAAATCCACGTTCGGGTACAGCTTGCGGTCGATGAAGTACTGGTCCTTCAGGGCGGCCTCTTCCAGCTTCATCGCCACGTCCAGCAGCGGATCCTTCACGCCCAGCTCGGCCAGCACCTTGTGGCACATTTCGCGGATGATCTTGGCGCGCGGATCGAAGTTCTTGTAGACGCGGTGACCGAAGCCCATCAGGCGGAAGCTGTCGTCCTTGTCCTTGGCGCGCTTGACCGCAGTCTCGACGTTGTCGGCGGTACCGATTTCCTCGAGCATCTTCAGCACGGCTTCGTTGGCGCCGCCATGCGCCGGACCCCACAACGCGGTGATGCCGGCGGCGATCGACGCGTACGGATTGGCGCCGGTCGAACCGACCAGGCGCACCGTGGAGGTCGACGCGTTCTGCTCGTGGTCGGCATGCAGGATGAACAGCAGGTCCAGCGCCCTGGCCGCCACCGGGTTCATCTGCAACGGCTCGCTCGGCACCTCGAACATCATGTGCAGGAAGCGCGTCACATAGTCGAGGTTGTTGCGCGGATAGCGCATCGGCCAGCCGATCGTGTAGCGGTAGCAGGCGGCCGCGATGGTCGGCATCTTCGCGATCAGGCGGATCGCGGCCATCTTGCGGTCGGCCGGATCATCGACGTCCAGGTTGTCATGGTAGAAGGCCGACAGCGAGGCGATGGCGGCGGCCAGCATCGCCATCGGATGGGCGTCGTGGTGGAAGCCCTGGAAAAAGTCCTTCTGCGACTCGTGCATCATCGTGTGATGGGTGATGTCGTGCTCGAAGGCGCTGAACTGGTCCGGTTTCGGCAGCTCGCCATTGAGCAGCAGGTAGGACACCTCGAGAAAACTGGACTTTTCCGCCAGCTGCTCGATCGGATAGCCGCGGTACAGCAGCACGCCCTTGTCGCCATCGATGTAGGTGATCGCGCTCTTGGTGCTGGCGGTGCTGCCGAAACCCGGATCGTAGGTGTAGTGGCCCGTGTCCTTGTACAGCGGGCTGATATCGATGCAGGACGCACCCAGGGTGCCGCTGACCAATGGCAGCTCGCTGCTGCGCTGATTCGATTCATCGACCAGCTTGACGATCTTGGGGTCGGACACGGAAACCTCCTTGAAGTGGTTCGTTGCCGTCGGCACCGCCATGGCGATGCCATCCAGCAGGGGAAATGTGGGAGTCGCGCACCGGGCGAGGCAAGCGACGCAACCGGTGCCTGCGCATCAGTTCACCCCCCATTATCGCACAAGGGCGTGCCCGCATTCGATCGCGCATGGTCTGATTGCGGCCACGAAAAAACACGGGGCAAGCCTGTGCCTGCCCCGTGTTGCAATTCAAGCGCGATCGATGGCCAGCGCCGGGCGCAGGCCACGCGGTTGCTTATTCCTTGACGGAACCCGCGTAGCGGCGACGGAACTTGTCGACGCGGCCGCCCACGTCCAGCGTCTTCTGCTTGCCGGTGTAGAACGGGTGCGAATGGCTGGAGATATCCACCTTGATCAGCGGGTACTCATTGCCGTCTTCCCACTTGATGGTGTCCTTGCTGGACATCGTCGACTTGGTCAGGAACGCGAAGTCGGACGACAGATCCTGGAACACCACCGGAGCGTAGTTCGGATGGATATCAGCTTTCATGATTTGACTCTAAATCGGTGGTGACAAGAGCGGCATTGTAACGAGGAACCGGTGGTCGCTGCAAGCGCGGAAGCCGGCGGCGACGCCGGCCTCACTAGGGCACGCCCAGCGCACGCCGCACCATGGCGGCAAAGCGGGCGTGATCGACCTCCAGCACGATGTTCGCCTGCGCCGGCCGGCCCAGCCGCGCGGCCCAGTCGACCACCGTGGCGCCCCGCGTGAGGCGGCCATCCAACTCGACCGCCACCGCACGGGTCTCGCTGCGGGTGACGATGGAAGGATCGAGTGCGACCGCCATCGCCAGGGCGTCGGCCGCCACCAGACCGCAACGCTCGTGCTCGGCGTTGTAGCGCCGTGCCGTGGCCACGATCTCGCCGAAGAACGCGGCGCGCCGGTCGCCGGCAGCCAGCCAGCGGTCAAATTCGGCATTGTCGAAGGCATGCCGCAAGGTGGCTTCCCAGTCGACCAGGTCGAAGCTCGGGAACGCCTCGAACACGACGTGGGCCGCCTCGGGGTCGAAGCCGATATTGAACTCGGCCGGCACCTTGCCGGTGTTGCCAAGCCCGGTCACGGCGCCGCCCATCACCACCAGTCGTGCGATCCGCTGCGG
This sequence comes from Rhodanobacter sp. G2-10, assembly GCF_055809185.1. Lineage (NCBI taxonomy): Bacteria > Pseudomonadati > Pseudomonadota > Gammaproteobacteria > Lysobacterales > Rhodanobacteraceae > Rhodanobacter > Rhodanobacter sp. G2-10. Next base: position 3,080,581 of record NZ_CM147900.1, read on the forward strand.
CAGGGTCGGATCCAGCCGCAGCGCCAGCGCCAGGTTGGTGAGCGGTGCCAGCGCCACCAGGGTCAGCTCGCCCGGCCGCTCGCGGCTCAGCCGCAGCAGCGCCAGCGCAGCGGACTCATCGGACAGCGCCGCCGTCGGCACCGGAAAGCCGACGTCGCCAAAGCCATCCTCGCCGTGCACGAAGGCGGCGTCCTCCTCCGGCAGGCGCACCAGCGGCGTGGCGCAACCGGCAAATACCGGTGTCGTTGTGCCGAGCAGATCCACCAGGGTGCGCGCATTGCGTACCGTGTGGTCCAGGCCGACGTTGCCCGCGGCGATGCTCAGTCCCGCGACATCGGCGTGCGCGGCCGCCATCAGGATGGCCAGCGCGTCATCGACGCCGGGGTCGGTATCAATCAGGAGTTGCGGTTTGGTCATGGCGTATCGTCGTGGTTGAGCCGTTCAGTGTATTGGACGGGAACCGGGAATGGAGAATCGGGCATGGCAAGGGCGGGGCCGGATTCTGCCCATGCCCGCTTCCCCGCCCTTCACGCCTCCGCAAAACGCGCTGCGCCGCCCACCCAGCGTTCGATCAGCAGGCTGGCCTGGCGTGGATGTCCGGCCAACATCTGTTCGCCGACCGCCTGCACCGCCGGTAGCAAGTGCGCGTCGCGGGCCAGGTCGGCGATGCGGAAAGCGAGCTGGCCGGTCTGGCGGGTGCCCAGCACCTCGCCGGGGCCGCGCAGCTCCAGATCCTTTTCGGCAATGCGGAAGCCGTCGTTGGTGTCGCGCATCACCTGCAGCCGCTCGCGCGCCAACTGGCCGAGCGGCGGCTGGTACAGCAGCACGCAATTGGAAGCCACGGCACCGCGCCCGACGCGACCGCGCAGCTGGTGCAGCTGGGCCAGGCCGAGCCGTTCACTGTTCTCGATCACCATCAGGCTGGCGTTCGGCACGTCCACCCCGACCTCGATCACCGTGGTCGCCACCAGCACCGCCAGCTCGCCCGCCTTGAAGGCGTCCATGACCGCCTGCTTTTCCTTCGCCTTCATGCGGCCGTGGATCAGCCCCACCCTGGATTCACCCAGGGCACCGGACAGCTCGGCATGGGCCACCTCGGCGGCCTGCGCGCGCAGTTGCTCGGACTCCTCGATCAGCGTGCACACCCAGTACACCTGGCGGCCTTCGTTGCATGCGGCCTGGATGCGCTCGATCACCTCGGCGCGACGCACATTGGAGATCGCGATGGTTTGCACCGGCGTGCGGCCGGGCGGTAATTCGTCGATCGAGGAAACGTCGAGGTCGGCGTAGGCGCTCATCGCCAGCGTGCGCGGAATCGGGGTGGCGGTGAGCACCAGTTGATGCGGCATCAGGTCTCCGCGCCGCCCCTTCTCGTGCAGGGCCAGGCGCTGTTGCACGCCAAAGCGGTGCTGCTCGTCGACGATCACCAGGCCCAGGCGGGCGAAGGCGACGCCCTCCTGCATCAGCGCGTGCGTGCCGATCACCACGGCGGCACCCTCGGCCACCCGCGCCAGCGCCAGCTTGCGTGCCTTGCCGGTAACCTTGCCGGCCAGCCACTCCACCGCGATGCCGAGCGGCTCCAGCCATTGACGGAAATTGGCGAGGTGCTGTTCGGCCAGCAGCTCGGTGGGCGCCATCAAGGCGACCTGGTATCCCGCCTCCACGGCCGCCAGCGCCGCCAGCGCCGCCACCACGGTCTTGCCGCTGCCGACATCGCCCTGTACCAACCGCAGCATCGGTTGTGGCTGGGCCAGATCGTGCGCCACTTCGTCACCGACACGTTGCTGGGCCGCCGTCAGCCGGAACGGCAAGCCGGCCAGCAACTGGCCGCGCAATGGACCGGTACCGCCCAGCGCCGGCGCGCGCCGTTGGCGAACCGTCGCGCGCATGCGCTTGAGGCTCAGGTGCTGGGTCAGCAACTCCTCGAACGCCAGCCGCTGCTGCGCCGGATGACGACCCGACATCAGCAGGTGCATCGGCGCGTCGGGTGGCGGTCGGTGCACGTAGAGCAGCGCATCGCGCAACGAGGTCAGTCCGTGCGCGGCGCAGAGCGCCGGCGGAATCAATTCCAGCCGGGTGTCCGGCGGCAACCGTTCCAGCGCCTTGCCGATCACCCCGGCCAACCGCTTCGTGCCCAGGCCCTCGGTGGTCGGATAGACCGGCGTAAGCAGTTCGTCCACGCTGGCCGCGGCATCGCCACTGAGACGGTGATAGTTCGGGTGAACCATCTCCAGGCCCTGCCCGCCATGGCGTACCTCGCCGAAGCAGAGCAGGCGCGTGCCAGGCCGCAGCTGCTCGGCCTGCGCACGGTTGAAATGGAAAAACCGCAGCATCAGGGTTTGCCTGCTGTCGTCGCTGATCGCCACCTTCAGCTGCGGGCGATAGCGAAACCCGCGCTCGACGGCATCGACCACGCCCTCGACCTGGGCCTGCTCGCCCGCGCGCAGATCGGCGATGGCGGTGACCCGCGTCCGGTCCTCGTAACGCAGCGGCAAGTGGAACCACAAGTCCTGGATCCGCTCGAGCCCGAGTTTGGCCAGCAGCGCGGCGAGCGCCGGCCCCACCCCGGCAAGCGTATCGACCGACTCGCCACCAGGATCGGTTGCAGAAGCGACAGCAGGGCGGGCGGGACGGACAGCCATGGCCTGCAAGCCTACCCGAGCGGCGCCTGCCAACGTAAGCGGAATGCCCACGCCGCTTGTGGGCGAACGCCGCGTGCAGACCTGGTCGATGCTTGAAAAGCGGCCGGCGGGGCCGGCGTCGGGGCGATGTCAGTCCACGACCATCACGGCATCGACTTCGACCTGTGCCGCCTTGGGCAGGCCCGATACCTCGATGGTGGAGCGCGCCGGATAGGGTTGCTGGAAGTACTCGGCCATCACCGCGTTGACCGCCGCGAAGTTGGCCAGATCCGTGACGTAGATACCGACGCGCACGATCTGTCCCAGTGACCCGCCAGCCGCCGCGGCCACCGCGGCAAGATTGTCGAATACCCGCCGCGTCTGGACCGTGACGTCGCCTTCAACCAGCGCCCCCGTGGCGGGATCGAGTGGAATCTGACCCGAAAAATAGACCGTATTGCCGGTGCGCACGGCCTGCGAATAGGGGCCGATCGCGGCAGGCGCCTGGCCGGTGGAAATGATGCTGCGAGACATGGCTTTTCCTCGGGAATCGGGAATCGGGAATCGGGAATTGGGAAAGACTATCGCCCGATCATGAGAAAGCAAAGGCGGGCGCTTGAACCCTTCCCGACTCCTCACTCCCGGCCTACAACGGATACCGATGCACGCCGCTGACGACGCCAGTACGCCGCACGCGCCGGATCACGTCGGCCAGGTGCTTGCGGCTCTTCACTTCCATCGAGAACAGCAAGGTCGCGGCCGAGGCATCGCGGTCGACGTATTCGACGTTCTCGATATTGGAATCGGCAGCGGCGATCGCTGCCGCCACGGTGGCCAGCACGCCAGGGCGGTTGATCACCTCGATCTGCAACTGGGCGCGGTAGTCGCCGCGCACACCACGATCCCACTCGATCGCCACGCAGCGCTCGGGTGACTTGCGCAACTCGACCACGTTCGGGCATTCCTCCCGATGGACCACGATGCCCTTGCCCGAGGACAGGTAGCCGACGATGTCGTCGCCCGGCAGCGGATGGCAGCAATTGGCGAAGCTCAGCACGCCACGCTCGGCGCCGGTGATGCGAATCTTCTCCTGCGCGATCGGCGGCGCCGCCTTCGCCAGGCCCGGCTTCTTCCGGCGCGAGCCCAGCAACTGACGGGCAACCACGTCGGGCATGCGATTGCCCAGCGCGATGTCGGACAGCAACTCCTCCAGACGCTTCAGCTTGGACGTCTCGAGGAAGCGGTCCAGTGTCGTCGCGGAAATCGCGTCCAGGCTGCTGCCTTGCGCATCCAATGCACGGTCGAGCATGCGATGGCCGAAGTCGACCGCGTCCTCGTGCTGCAGGTGTTTCAGGTACTGGCGGATCGCGGTGCGCGCCTTGCCGGTGACCACCACTTCCAGCCAGGCCGGATTGGGCACCGCCGAGGGTGCGGTGATGATCTCGACCAGCTGCCCCGACTCCAGTCGACTGCGCAGCGGGGTCAGCTTCTTGTCCACGCGCGCGGCCACGGCGTGGTCGCCGACATCCGTATGCACCGCGTAGGCGAAGTCCAGCGCGGTGGCGTGGCGCGGCAGCGAGAGGATGTCGCCACGCGGGGTGAACAGGTAGACCTCGTCCGGGAACAGGTCGATCTTGACGTTCTCGATGAACTCCGACGAGGACGCGGTGTGCGCCGAACTGTCGACCATCGAGGACAGCCACTCGCGCGCCCGCGCCTGGGCGCTGTTCGCCGGGCCGCTGTCGGTCTTGTAGGCCCAGTGCGCGGCCACGCCGCGCTCGGCCACCGAATCCATTTCGGCCGTACGGATCTGCACCTCGATGGGCGCGCCGAACGGCCCCAGCAGCACCGTATGCAGCGACTGGTAGCCGTTGGCCTTGGGAATCGCGATGAAATCCTTGAAACGACGATCGACCGGTTTGTACAAGGCATGCACCACGCCCAGCGCCATGTAGCAGCTGGTCGCGCTGTCGACGACGACGCGAAAGCCGTACACGTCCATCAACTGGGCAAAGGTCTTGTGCTCGTTGCGCATCTTCGAATAGATGCTCCACGGCGACTTGATGCGACCCACCACATGGGCCGGCAGATGCTCGTCGGCGAGGTGCGTGGTGAGCGCCGTCTCGATCTTGCCCATCACCTCGCGACGGTTTCCCAACGCGGCCCGGATGCGTTCGCTGATGACGCGGTAACGATCGGGATACAGCGCACGGAAGCCCAGATCCTGCAGCTCCGCCTTGAATTTGTTCATGCCCAGACGCTGCGCGATCGGCGCGAAGATTTCCAGCGTCTCGCGCGCGATGCGGCGGCGCGAGGCGGGATCCTTGGCGCCCAGCGTACGCATGTTGTGCAGCCGGTCGGCCAGCTTGATCAGGATCACGCGCAGATCGCGCGCCATCGCCAGCAACATCTTGCGGAAACTCTCCGCGTCGGCTTCCTGGCGTGTGCCGAAGCGCATCTTGTCCAGCTTGGTGACCCCGTCGACCAGCTCGGCCACGATCTCGCCGAACTCGGCCGCCAGCGATTCGCGGCTGAGCTCGGTATCTTCCAGGGTGTCATGCAGGATGGCCGCGATGATGGTCTCGGCGTCCAGCCCCAACTCGGCCAGGATGCCGGCCACGGCGACCGGATGGGTGATGTACGGCTCGCCACTCTTGCGCTTCTGGTCGGCATGCGCCCTGGCACCGACTTCGTACGCGCGCAACACCTGCGCCACCTGCGACTCGGGCAGATAGGCCACACGCTCCTTCAGCGCGAGCACATAGGGCGGCCATGCGGATGGATCGACCGGGGCGGGGGGCACGGTCGCGGTCACGGGTAACTGGCGCCTGCTCAGGCGCCCACCTCGGCGTTGCAACGAACGGCAATTGCCGCGCAAAAGCGCACCGTCACACCGGCCATGCCGGTGCCGCGGGAGCTGCTGCGCCGGCAGTGGTCATTCATCAGTCGTCGGCGCCCTTGGACAGATCGTCGTCGACTTCCGCGGCGGCCCATTCCAGCGCCTCACGCTCGGCACGCTCGCGCTCGGCCTTGTCGATCTGGTCGATCGTGGCCTGGTCGATACGCCGGGCGGCGATTTCGCGCAGCGCCAGCACGGTCGGCTTGTCGTGATCGGGATTGACCGCAGGCTCGGCACCTTTTTCAAGCTGGCGTGCGCGCTTGGTCGCCATCAAGACCAGCTCGAATCGGTTGTCGACTACCTCGAGGCAGTCCTCCACGGTTATACGTGCCATGCGAAATCCTTGGGGAATAGTGACTTATGTGATCAGCTAGTGTAGTTGAGCGGACGCTTTGCTGGCAATGCGCGTGGCGCGTATCATGGGCGGCTGTCCTTCGGCAGACCAGCGTTCATGCAACGGACTCCTGATTCGTGCAAGATATAAAACCAGACAGTACACTTACTGCCCCTGCGACGAACCCCACCCCTCTGATGCCCTCCCCGTTTCGATTTCCCCGATTGAGCCGCTGGTTGCCTTTGCTGGTGATCCTGTTGCTGGCTGGCTGTGCCGTCGCCCAGCCCCGCACCGACGATCCGCTGGAGAAGTACAACCGCGAGGCTTACAAATTCAACAACGCCGTGGATCAGGTTGCGATCCGGCCGGTGGCACTGGTCTACCGCAAGGTGACCAATCCACCGGTGCGCCGCTCCTTCAGCGATTTCTTCACCAACATTCGCATGCCGATCACGGTAGCCAACGACCTGCTGCAGGCGCGTCCGAAGCATGCCTTGCAGAGCACCGGCCGGTTCCTGATCAACCTGACGCTGGGCATCGGCGGTTTCTTCGACCCGGCCAGCCAGCTGGGCCTGCCGATCGAGGACAACGACTTCGGCATCACCCTGGCCCGCTGGGGAGTGCCCGAAGGCGATTTCCTGATGGTGCCGCTGCTTGGCCCCAATACCACGCGTGACATCTGGCGCATGCCGGTGGACAGCTATTTCTTCGATCCGCTGAGCCTGTTTGCCGCCAACCACCATTACAACGGCCTGCAATACGCACCGCAGGCGATGTACCTGATCACGCTGCGCTCCCGGGCGATCGACGCCGAAGGCTTCCTGCAATCGGCCTACGATCCGTACGTGTTCATTCGCGATGCGTACAGGCAGCAGCGCCTTTACAAGCTCTACGACGGTAATCCGCCAGCGTCGCTGATCGAGAAGATGCAGGGTCTGGATGCCCCGGGTTTCGACCCGGATGAGCTGCTGGACCAGCAGCACGAATGGGAAAAGAGCCACCCCAAGCAGACCGACAAGGGTTAGCTGGCTTCCGGTCAGGCCTCGGCTCGCCGCAGCTAGCCCAGCAGCCGATCGACCTCGCAGACTTGTGCCAGCGCGAGCATGCCCGCGGGCATGCCGATCACCCGCACCGTGTGCCCGCGCCGGTCCGCGTCGGCAATCGCCGCCAGGACGCAGGCCAGCCCGGCACTGTCGCAATGACTGACGCCCGCCAGATCAAGCTGGGTGGCCCGGCCGGACGCGAGCGAGGACCGGATCGCCTGCAACGCCCCGGCGGCGGTATCGAAGCTCAGCACGCCGCTCACTCCCAACGTCGTCGGCGTGCCGGTCTCAAGCTGGAAGCCAGGACTGGCGCTCACACTGCTCATTTCGCGCCCTTGTCGTCCTTTTCCATCGTCTCCAGTGCATTTTCGCCCTGGGTTTCAAGGTTCGTGATGAGTTGTTCGATGCCGACCTTGCGAATCTCGGCATCGACCTGGTTCCGATAATTGGTCACGTAGGAAATGCCCTCGATGATCACGTCATAGGCCTTCCAGTCACCGCTGCGGCTCTTGCGGAAGGCGTAGTCGATCGAAATCAGCTTGCCGTCGTCCAGCACGACCTGGGTACGTACCACGCTGCGCTTGTCATTGAGGTCGCCCTTGAACGGCAACACCTTGACCCGGCCACGGGTGTAGTTGAGCAGGCCTTCCGCATAACGGTGGGTGATCGAGTTGTAGAACGCCTTGGCGAAACGTTCGCGCTGCGCCGGCGTCGCCTCGCGCGCGTGCCGGCCAAGCACCAGGATCGACGCGTAGTCGATGTCGAAGTGCGGCAGGAACACCTCGTCGATGATGCTGATCAGCTTTTCCTTGTTGTGCTTCAACTCGGAGCGGTGACCCTCGATCGCGGTCGCCAATTGATCAGCGATGCCCTGCACGATCTGCGCCGGGGCCTGGTGATTCGCCGCAGGCGCGGCAGCGGTGGCGTCCTGGGCGACAGCCGGCGTGGCGATCACGGCGGCAAAGGCAAGTGCGGTGGCGAGAACGAGTCTGCGCAACATGGAATACTCCTCGGGGCTACACCGGCGCATCAGTCACCGGCAGGGGAACGCATCGGTATCGAGTTACTTGTTGCCGTTGCCGGCATCCTTCTTGTCATTGGGTGATCCGTTGACCAGGAATTTGCCGATCAGATCTTCCAGTTGCATGGCGGACTGCGTCAGGATCATCTGGTCACCGTCCTTGAGAGCGTCGGGTGAACCACCGGGTTGGATCGCAACATACTGGCTGCCGATCAAACCGCTGGTGAACACCGCAGCGGCCGAGTCGTCCGGAATCTGGTCGTAACGCTTGTCGATCGCGAGCACGACCCGGGCATTCAGCTTGGCCGGATCGACGCGCACCGACTGCACGCTGCCGATCACCACGCCGGCCATCTTCACCGGCGCACCGGCGGATAGCGTGCCGACATTGGTGAAATCGGCGCTCACGGTGTAGCTGCCGCCCACGTTGTCAACCACGCCACCGGCACCGAAGAACTTGCCCAGCATCTCCTCCAGCGGCTGCGTGGACTTGGTGCGCGCCAAGGTGCCACCGTCGGCCACCACCTGTTTGGCGCTGCCGTAATCGATGCCCACGTACTGGTCGCCAAGCAGGCCGCTGGTGAAGATCGTCGCCACCGAATCCTGCGGAATATGGTCGTAACGTTTGTCGATCGACAGTTTCACGTCGGCCACATCGTGGCCAGGCGTCAGCGAGATCGACTGCACCTGGCCCACGCGCACCCCGGCGATCTTGACCGGCGCGCGCTCCTTCAGTTGCCCGATGTTGGTGAACTGCGCATCGATCGTGTAACTGTCGCCCTGATGGATATTGGCCACCGAACTGGTCTGCGTCGCCAGATACGCCAAGGCGGCAAAACCCAGCACGATGAACAGGCCGGTGCCGATGGCAAAGGAACTTCTGGGTTGGCTCACGGCACGATCCTCGTTGAACGATGGGGAATGATGGTGTTGGTCATGGCGGTTACATCAGGAACGCGGTGAGGACGAAGTCGATCGCCAGGATCGCGATCGACGAGGCCACCACGGTGCGGGTGGTGGCATAGGCCACGCCCTCGCTGGTCGGCGGCGTGGTGAAACCCTGAAATACCGCGATCAGCGACACCACCGCGCCGAAAGCCAGGCTTTTCAGCAGCACGCCGTTGACGATGTCGGTGCGCACATCGACCACCGCCGTCATGTTGGACCAGAACGTGCCGTTGTCGATACCCAGCCAGGTGACGCCAACCAGGTGACCACCGAAGATGGCCATGGCGCAGAACACGCAGCACAACAACGGCATCGCGATCAGCCCGGCCAGGAAACGCGGCGTGGCGACGTAGGCGATCGGATCCACCGCCATCATCTCCATCGCCGAGATCTGGTCGGTAGCCCGCATCAGCCCGATCTCGGCGGTAATCGCGGTACCGGCGCGGCCGGCGAACAGCAGCGCGGTGACCACCGGACCCAGCTCGCGATACACCGACAGGGCCACCACCATGCCGCTGGCCGAGGTGCCGCCGAAGATCGACAGCACGTGATACAGCTGCAGCATCAGCACCATGCCCACGAACAGGCCGCACACCATGATGATGGTCAGGCTCATCGCGCCGACGAACCACAGCTGGCGACTGGTTTCGCGCAGATAGCGCAGGCTGCGCGGGATCGCCGCCAGCAGGGTCAGCAGGAACAGGCCACAGGCGCCGACCTGGCCCAGCATCTGGATGATCGCATTGCCGCCTTTGCGTGCGCGGTTGATCATTGGCGCGCTCCCGCCAGACCCAGCTCGGCGGCATAGTCGCCAGCGGGATAACGGAACGGAATCGGACCATCGGCCTCGCCACCGAAAAACTGCCGCGTCCACGGCGAGCCGTCATCGGCGATCGTGTTCGGATCGCCTTGCGCCACGACCTTGCCATTGGAAAGCAGCATCACGTGGTCGGCGATCCGCTGCACCGCAGCCAGCTCGTGCGATACCACCACGCTGGTGATGCCCAGGGTCTGGTTCAGGGTGAGGATCAGTTTCAGCACCTGGCTCAAGGCCACCGGATCGAGCCCCACGAAGGGCTCGTCGTAGAGGATCAGCTTCGGATCGAACACGATCGCCCGCGCCAGCGCCACCCGCCGCGCCATGCCGCCGGAAAGCTCATTCGGCATAAGTCGCGCGGCACCGCGCAAGCCGACCGCCTGCAGCTTCATCAGCACCAGGTTGCGGATCAGCACCTCCGGCAGCGAGGTATGCTGGCGCAGTGGAAACGCCACGTTTTCGAACACGTCGAAATCGGTCAGCAGCGCCGAGTTCTGGAACAGATAGCCGATCCCCTCGCGCATCTTGTAGAGCTGCTCGCGCGACAGCCGCGCGACGTCCTGGCCATCGACCAGGATGCTGCCGGCGCTGCCATGCATCTGCCCGGTGATGTGCTTGAGCAACGTGGTCTTGCCGGTGCCGCTGGGGCCCATGATGGAGGTGACCTTGCCGCGCGGGATATCCATGTCCAGCCCATCGAAGATCGTCTTGCCGCCGAGTACGGTGGTCAGGCCACGGATCCGCACCAGGGTGCTGTCTGCAGGCGCGGCGTCAACGGGATCGGTCATGATCGACAAATTCAGCGGAGAAAACGGACAAGGTAGCCGAAGCGCGGGGGGATGACCATGTACATCACGGTAGCGTCGATTCAGGCTTCAGCCGCCAGCAGGTCAGCGATCAGCCGCTCGTGGCGCTGCCATTGCAGGCCGCTGCGCAAACGCACCGCCCGCACGATCGCCTGCAGGTCGGCCAACGCCCTGTCGAACACGTCGTTGACCAGGATGTAGTCGAACTCGTGGGCGTGGGCGATCTCGCCTCGCGAGTTGTGCAGGCGGCGTTCGATAACGTCGGGCGCATCCGAGCCCCGCCCGCGCAGGCGACGCTCCAGCTCGGCCCGCGAGGGCGGCAGGATGAACACGCTGACGCAATCCGGCTTGCTGCGACGGATCTGCTCAGCGCCCTGCCAGTCGATCTCCAGCAACACGTCACGCCCTTGCGCGAGCAGACCCTCCACCGTCATGCGCGAGGTGCCGTACAGGTTTCCATGGACCTCGGCATGCTCCAGGAAGATCCCGTCCGCGATTTGTTGCTCGAACGCGCCGCGTTCGACGAAATAATAGTCACGCCCGTACATCTCGCCCGGACGCGGTGGCCGTGTCGTGTGCGACACCGACAGCGAGATGGCGTCGTCGCTCGCCAGCAGCGCGTTGACCAGGGTGGATTTGCCGGCACCCGACGGCGCCGCGACCACGAACAAGGTGCCCGCTTCAATGGACATGAGCATGCCAGGCGCGCGTGCATTCGTGCGCGGTAAGGGTTGGATTGAGGGGCGATGCTGGCGTGCTCATTCGATGTTCTGCACCTGTTCGCGCATCTGTTCGATCAACACTTTCAGCTCGACCGCCGCATTGGTACTGCGCGCGTCGACCGACTTGGAGCCCAGCGTATTCGCTTCGCGGTTGAATTCCTGCATCAGGAAGTCGAGGCGACGCCCCACCGGCTCCTTCAGGCCCAGCACGCGGCGGCTCTCAGCGATGTGGGTACTGAGTCGATCCAGCTCCTCGTCGACATCGGTACGGGTGATCTGCAACACCAGTTCCTGTTCCAGCCGACCCGGCTCGACCGGCTGCTTGAGGTCGGCCAGGCGGGTCTCCAGGCGCGTACGCAGGGCGACGCGGATCTCCGGCATCCAGCCACGCACGTCGGCCACCACTTTTTCGATGGCATCGAGCCGCTCGCGCAGGATCGTCGCCAGCTTCTCGCCTTCACGCTCGCGGGTCGCGGTGAGCGCATCGAGCGCCCGGTCCAGCACGTCGAACAGCGCGGCCTGCTGCGCTTCGGGATCCACCGCGGTTTGCTGCATCACGCCCGGGAAACGCAGCAGCTCGGTCAACTGCACCTGCATCGCCGGAAACAAGGCCGCCATGTCGAGGTTCAACTCGGAAAGACGCGTCAACAAGGCACGATTGACCTGCAGCGACTCGCCGCGCGCGTCACTGTTGCGGCGCACGGTCAGGTCGAGTTTGCCGCGCGACAACTTCGCGGCCACCCGCTCGCGCAGCTGCGGCTCGAACGCGCGCAGGTCATCCGGCAGACGCGGACTCAGCTCCAGGTAGCGATGATTGACCGTGCGCAGCTCGCAGCTGAGCGTGCCCGCGGGGCCGGTCGTTTCGGCGCTGGCATAAGCCGTCATGCTGCGGATCATTTTGAAGGCGCCCGGACGTGGGAAAAGAGCGCAATGGTAAACTCTCCGGCTCCGGCTTGCCCAATCCGGCCAAGCAACGCGCAGGAACCACCCCATGAATTCCGTCATCCGCCCCAGCGGCCGCGCCAGCGACCAGCTGCGCACCGTCACCATTGAACGCCACTACACCCGCCATGCCGAAGGCTCGGTGCTGGTGAGTTTCGGCGAGACCCGGGTGCTGTGCACCGCCAGTATCGAGGACCGCACGCCTGCGTGGCTGCGCGGCAAGGGCGAGGGCTGGGTCACCGCCGAATACGGCATGCTGCCGCGTGCCACCCATACCCGCATGCAGCGCGAGGCCGCGCGCGGCGGTCAGGGCGGCCGCACCATGGAGATCCAGCGTCTGATCGGCCGCAGTCTGCGCGCCTGCATCAACCGGCAAGCCCTGGGCGAACGCGTGATCACGCTGGACTGCGACGTGCTGCAGGCCGACGGCGGCACCCGTACCGCGGCGATCACCGGCGCCTTCGTGGCTCTGGTCGACGCGGTGAACGGCTTGATGCAGCGCGAAAACCTCAAGCGCAACCCGATCGTGGGTGCCGTGGCCGCGGTCTCGGTCGGCATCTACAAGGGCGTGCCCGTGCTGGACCTCGACTATGCCGAGGATTCCGACTGCGACACCGACATGAACGTGGTGATGAACGACGGCGGCGGTTTCATCGAGGTGCAAGGCACCGCCGAGGGCCACGCCTTCCGCCGCGACGAAATGGACGCGCTGCTGGGCCTGGCCGAAAAAGGCATTGGCGAACTCGTCGCCGCACAGCGCGCAGCCCTGGGCGCCTGAAACGCGAAGGGCAGGCTCTGCCCGCCGCTCCTTATCTACCCACCCTGCAACAAAGCCGAAGCCGACGCACATCGCCGGCCCCAAGCCAAGGAATGAATCCATGACCCGACGCATCGTCCTGGCCAGCAGCAACCGCGGCAAACTGGCGGAGTTCAACGCACTGCTGGCCGACAGCGGCTTCGAGATTGTGGCGCAAGCCAGCCTGGGCATCGATGACGCCGAGGAAACGGGCCTCACCTTCGTCGAAAACGCCTTGCTCAAGGCGCGCCACGCAGCGCGCGCCAGCGGCCTGCCCGCGCTGGCCGATGATTCGGGCTTGTGCGTGGAGCACCTGCACGGCGCGCCCGGCCTGTATTCGGCGCGCTACGCCGGCAGCCACGGCGACAGTGCGGCAAACAACACCAAACTGCTGCGCGAGCTGGACGGCGTGCCTACCGAGAAGCGCGGCGCCTTCTTCATCTGTGCACTGGTATTGCTCCTCCGCGCCGACGACCCGACCCCGCTGATCGTCGAAGGCCGCTGGCATGGCCGCGTACTCGACGCGCCGCGCGGCACGCAGGGTTTCGGTTACGACCCGCTGTTCCTGCCCCACGACCAGCAAGCCAGCGCCGCCGAACTCGACCCCGCGATCAAGAATCGCGTCAGCCATCGCGGCCAGGCGCTGGCCAGGCTGCAGGCGCGGCTGACGGAGCTGCGCGGGTGAGCCTGGTCGCGCCGCCGCTGTCGCTGTACATCCACATGCCGTGGTGCGTGAAGAAGTGTCCGTATTGCGATTTCAACTCGCATGGTCTGCGCAGCGCACCACCGCCTTATGCCCAGTACATCGACTGCCTGCTGGCCGATCTGGATGCCGACCGCGCGGATTTTGCCGACGCCCTGCAAGGCCGACCAATCATCAGCATCTTCTTCGGCGGCGGCACGCCCAGCCTGTTTTCGCCCGAGCTGATCGCGCGCCTGCTCGACGGTGTGCGCGAACGCCTGCCGCTGGCCACGGACGCCGAGATTACGCTGGAGACCAACCCCGGCACGGTCGAGCATGGCCGTTTCGACGGCTATCTGGCCGCCGGCGTCAACCGCATTTCGTTCGGCGTGCAGAGTTTCGACGACGACAAACTGCGGCGGCTGGGCCGCATCCACTCGGCAAGCGAGGCCGAAGCGGCCGTGAAATCGGCGCAGGACGCCGGCTACACCAATATCAACCTTGACCTGATGTATGCACTGCCCAGGCAATCCCTCGACGGCGCACTGGCCGACGTGGCGCGCGCTGTCGCGCTGGCGCCCACCCATATTTCCCATTACCAGCTGACCCTGGAGCCGAACACGGTGTTCGCCGCCAACCCGCCGCCCCTGCCCGATGACGACCATGCCTGGGCGATGCAGGAAGCCTGCGAGGCTCAGTTGGCGGCCGCCGGCTATGGCCAGTACGAAATTTCCGCCTATGCGCAAGTGGGCCGATGCTGCGTGCACAACCTCAACTACTGGGCCTTCGGCGACTACCTCGGTATCGGCGCCGGCGCGCATGGCAAGCTCAGCGACGCCGCCAGCGGCCAGATACGGCGACGCTGGAAGAACCGCGGTCCGCGCCCCTACATGGAGGCTGCCGCTGGCCCGGGCCGGATCGGCGGTGACAACCTCGTCAGCGACGCCGAGCTGCCATTCGAGTACATGTTGAATGCCTTGCGCCTGATCGACGGCGTGCCGGCGGCCGATTTTTCAGCTCGTACGGGCCTGTCGCTGACCAGCATCGCCACGCCGCTGGCCGAAGCACGTCGGCGCGGCTGGCTCAGCGACGATCCGCAGCGCCTGCACACCAGCGCACTCGGCCAGCGCTTCCTGAACGACGTGATTGGCGGATTTCTGGCCTGATCGCTCCACTGTCATGGCGATGGCATACCCACGGCAACCAGCATAGACTTGCCTGACCCGGGGAATGAGACAGGTTTTTTGCATGGACGTCGGACAGGACCCGCGACGCTCGCTGGCGTCGCCCCCAGTCACCCGCCTCAAACACGAGCGGTGGCCCGCGCGTGCGCAGAAACTGATCGAGACCGGTTACACCTTGTGTGTCGAGGGTCTGCACGAACCCATTCGCCATTGCCTCGGCGAGTTCGAGAAGCAACTTTTCACGCTGGCCGATCACGCCATGCGCTCCGACGAGCAGCAGGAATGCTTTGCCAGCCGGCAGCGCGTCCTGCAGGGCCGCAACAGAGTCGTTCAATCCTTCATGGAACAGATGGGCGTCGCACTGAGCGAGTTCGACCAGCCGTCGCGCAAG
Organism: Rhodanobacter sp. G2-10; assembly: GCF_055809185.1. Taxonomy (NCBI): domain Bacteria; kingdom Pseudomonadati; phylum Pseudomonadota; class Gammaproteobacteria; order Lysobacterales; family Rhodanobacteraceae; genus Rhodanobacter; species Rhodanobacter sp. G2-10. The sequence continues at coordinate 3,095,787 of NZ_CM147900.1, forward strand.
TCCGCCACGGCCGATGAACCAAGCCCCTGGCAATCGCTGGAGCTGCTGGACCCGAACGTCCAGGAAATCTCCATGACGCTGGATCAGCTCGGTGCCCGTGGCGACGTGCGCCACGGCCGGGCCCTGTACGAACTGGGCTACCGGATGGCCGTGCTGGTCGGTTCGCCGCCCCTGGAAGGCCAGTCCCTGCCGCTGGGGCCGCATGCGGTGGCCAGGGCATTCCATCGGGCCAGCACGGAACTGGAGTTGCCGCACCAGCATCAACTGTTGTTGCTGCGCTACTTCGACCAGTGGGTCATACCGGCCCTGGCCACGCTCTACAACGCGATCAACCTGCGCTGGCAGTCCGAGGGCATCCTGCCGCAGCTGCGCAGTGTTCCGGCACCACGCCACATCAACAAGCGGGCGCGTCCGGGCATGTCCGAGCCCGCACCGGCCACCGAGGCAGCCACGGCGGCGGCGCCGGTGGCGGAAAATGCAAGCCGGCCGCAGGGCGGCGCAGCGGGCGAAGACTCCATCCATGTGCTGGAGTCCCTGCGCGATTTGCTGGCCCAGCGCCGTGCCAACCAGGGCATACCGGCCGGTGAAGCGTCCGGCCCCGGCGCAGGTCCGGTCGCCAGCGAGGATGAACTCCAAATGGCACTCGGCGCACTGCAACAGCACCTGGCCCAGGTCACCGACCATGCCAGCCGCGAGCTGCGCAGCGCCGCACGCCTGCGCGAGGAATTGCTGGCCCAGCTCAACCTCGGCAAGCCGAGCGGCGCGCCGCTCACCCAGCTCAGCAGCGAGCAGGGCGATACGGTGGAACTGGTGGCGGGCCTGTTCGAGCAGTTGGGGCATCAGCTGCAGCAAGGCGGCAACGCACGCGGGCTGCTCAGCAACCTGCAACTGCCGGTGCTGCGTGCGGCGGTGGCCGATCACAGCTTCTTCGAACGACATGACCACCCGGCGCGCAAGTTGCTGGAGACCGTGGCCGCCGCCGCCAACGACTGGCTGGATGGCAGTGACGACGAGAGCAACCGCCCGCTCGCCACGAAGCTCGAACAACTGGTCAGTCGCGCCAACCAGGAACCGCCCAGCGCCGGGCTGTACACCACGCTGCTGGCGGATATCGAGCATCACCTGGCGCTGCTCACGCGCAAGGCACAGGCGGCAGAGCGGCGCCACGTCGAAGCCGCGCAGGGTCGCGAACGACTGGATCAGGCCCGCCACCGCGCCAGCGCGTTGATGGCCGAGCGCTTTGCCCAGTCGCCGCCGCGCGGATTGCTGCGCGCCCTGCTCGATCGCGCGTGGTCCGACGTGCTGGCGCTGACGCTGCTTCGCCATGGCGAGGACAGCGAAGCGTTCAAGGCCCAGCTGGCAATCACCGATCAGCTGCTTGGCCGTCTGCCCACGCATGATCGGCTGCAATTGCAGCAAGAGGTGGAAAACGGCCTGCAGCAGATCGGCATGCACGCCGAAGAATCGGTGCAGGTGGCGCAGCGCCTGCTCGGCGCCGGCTCACCGGATCCCACGGCCGAACTGCCCAGCGCCACCGATCTCGCGTTGCGCCTGAAGCAGCACCAACGCCTGGGTGAACAACACGCCGATCAGGAACCGCCCAGCGCGAGCCCGATCATCAGACCAGCCGCGGCGCAGACCACGGCCGCCGCGCCAGTGACGCATCCGGAAACGAGATTGCCTGCAGTCGAGCCGCGCGAGCTGCACATCGAACAGCGTCTGCGCAAGTTGCCGTTCGGCAGCTGGTTCGAGTTCGTAGATCCGACCAGCGGGCAGATCGCACGTCGCAAATTGGCCTGGTACTCACCGATGTCCGGACGCTGCCTGCTGGTCAGCCGTCGTGGCCAGCGCGGCGACGAGATGACCATGGCCCAACTGGCGCATGAGGTCGCCAGCGGTCGGGCTTGCGAAGTCCCGGCCGAGCCCGAGAGCCTGCTCGACCGCGCCTGGCGCAGCCTCAGGGGCAGCCTGCGCCAGAATGCTGCAGGCACACGGAACACCCAGCCGCAGGAGTCCCGGCGCCGATGAGTCCGCAGAACACTTCCGGCAACCAGCGTCGGGCACCACGCAAGCGCGCACCTGACAACGCCATCGTCACCGATGTGATCCGTGACGAGGTAATCGGTCATCTGGGCAACATCTCCAGCGGCGGCCTCCTGCTGATCACCTCGCGGGCACCGCGCGGCGAGGCGCTCTACCAGGTCAGCATCGCCCTGCCCGCCACCGGTCGCGCGCTGGTGCAGTCGCAACCGATCGAGGTGGGCATCCAGGAACAATGGCACGAACACGCTGCCAGCTCGGGGCAAATCTGGGCCGGCTTCCGCATCGTGGCCATCACCGACCCCGATGCCGCCCGTCTCGAGAGCTGGCTGACGCAGGGCTGACCAGCAGTACCGAAGCACCCGACTGGATCGCACGGCTGGAACTGTCGGCGCGGGCGCGTCATCATGGTGGTTCGATTTTCGCCAATACCGCGGGCCGTTTCCCCGTGCACATGTCGCCACAGCGGCACGTCTGCCCGTCCTTCGACGTCGTGCAGATGCATGACAACCGGGCACGGTCCGCCCGTCAGGAGCTCCCCATGCATGATCGACTCGCCACGCTTTATCCGCAGCATCTGGCCACCGTACGCACCCGTGCCGATGAGGCTCTCGCGCGCGGCGGCTTCGACCATCTGCTGATCGCCGCCGGCATGCCGGGAATCAAGTTCCTCGATGACAACCATTATCCCTACGCCGTCAGTCCGCAGTTCAAGTACTGGCTGCCGCTGATCAATGCGCCCGGCAGCTGGATCGCCTACACCCCCGGCGCCAAACCGAAGCTGGTCTTCCTGCAGCCGCACGACTACTGGCATGTGGTACCCGACGCGCCCAGTGGCTACTGGGTGGACCAGTTCGAGATCGTCATCGTGCGCACCGCGGAGGATGCGATCGCCGAACTGCCGCAGGGAAACTGCGCCACGATCGCCGAGCCGAACGCCACCGTCGCCGGCATCGAAGTCAACAACCCCGGCACGGTGCTGGATTACCTGCACTATCACCGTACCTACAAGACACCGTACGAACTGGAGCTGATGCGCGAAGCCAGCCGTATCGGCACCCGCGCGCACCGCGCGGCCGAACAGGCGTTCCGCATGGGCGAGAGCGAGCTGGGCATCCACCAGGCCTATCTCGCCGCCGCCGGACTGATCGACGCCGAACTGCCCTACTCCAGCATCGTCGCGCTCAATGAGCATGGCGCCGTGCTGCACTACATGGACTTCACCCGCCAGCCGCCCCAGCCGGCGCGCTCGCTGCTGATCGATGCCGGCGCCAGCGCGTCGGGTTACGCCAGCGACATCACGCGCACCTACGCCGCCGCCGATGCCGGCGAATTCCAGGCACTGATCGACGCGATGGACGCCAACCAGCGAAGCCAGGTGGCGATGGTGCGCGCCGGACGCAGTTACGGCGACCTGCATTTGCACGCACACCAGCAATTGGCGGTGCTGCTGAAGGAGCACGGCTTCATCCGCATGGACGCCGAGTCGGCGGTCGAAAGCGGCGTCACCCGCGCCTTCTTCCCGCACGGCCTGGGCCATTCGATCGGCCTGCAGGTGCACGATGTCGGTGGCTTCGCGAAGAACGACCGCGGCGACACCGTGCCGCGTCCGGATGGCCACCCGTTCCTGCGCATGACCCGCAGGCTGGAACCGAACATGGTGGTGACGATCGAGCCCGGCCTGTATTTCATCGAGATGTTGCTGGCCGAATTGCGCGACAAGCCGGTGTCCAGGGACATTGCCTGGGACAAGGTCGAGGCATTCAAGCGCTACGGCGGCATCCGCATCGAAGACGACGTGGCATGCACCGACGACGCGCCGGAAAACCTGACCCGGGACGCGTTCGCCGCGCTTGCCTGATTGACCTCAGTGGTAGCCGTCCCCGGCCCGTACCTTGCCGCGGAACACCCGGTACGAATAGGCCGTGTAGAACAGCACCACCGGAAGCATGATGATCGCGCCGACCAGCACGAAGCCCTGGCTGGACGGCGGCGAGGCAGCGTCCCAGATGCTCATGCTCGGTGGCACGATGTTCGGCCACATCCCCGCGACCAGGCCGAGGAAGCCCAGCGCGAAGAAGCTCAGCGCGAGCACGAAGGGTGCCACCTCGCGATTGGCCAGCACCGCACGCCACAACCATGCCGCGACGACGATGGTCAGGATCGGCAGCGGCGACAACACCAGGAAGTTGGGCCAGCTGAACCAGCGCGCCATCAGGCGTGAGTCCAGGAACGGCAGCCATGCGCTGACCATCACCATGAACGCGATCACCGCCAGCATCAGCGGCCGCGTCAGATCGCGCGCAATCCGCTGTGGCCGGCCTTCGGTCTTCAGCACCAACCACGTGGCGCCGAGCAAACCGTAGCCGAACACCAGCGCCATGCCGGTCAGTACCGAGAACGGGCTGAACCAGGCGAACGCGCCGTGCAAATACTTGCCGCCCTCCAACGGCATGCCTTCGACGATCGCGCCCAGCATCAGGCCTTGCGCGAACGCCGCGATCACCGAACCCAAATGGAAGGCCATGCCCCATATCCGCCGTGAGCTGTGCGCGCGAAAACGGAACTCGAACGCCACGCCGCGGAAGATGAGCGCAATCAGCATCGCCAGGATCGGCAGGTACAGACTGGAGAGGATCGTGGCATAGGCCTTGGGGAAGGCCGCCATCAAGCCGGCGCCGCCCATCACCAGCCAGGTTTCATTGCCGTCCCAGATCGGCGCGGCCGTATTCATCATCAGCTCCTGCTGCGCCTGGTCGTCCGCGAAAGGCGTGAGGATGCCGATGCCGAGCACGAAACCATCCAGCAGCACGTACATCATGATCGCGAAGCCGATGATGAAGAACCACACCACCGGCAGAATGGTGGAAAGCTCCATGCTCAATCCTCCTCGCCCGGGTCGACCGCGCCGTCGTCGATCGCCGCCAGCGGTCGCGACGCGGTGGCGCCGAAACCGATTCGTTGCGGCGCCGTGTCCGGGCCATGACGAAGTACCTTGAACAGATACCAGCTGCCGAAGCCGAACAGGATCATGTAGGTCACGAAGTACACGATCAGCGAGGTCAGCACGCTGGAGGCCGGCACCGGGCTGGCCGCATCGATGGTGCGCAGCACGCCGTAGACGACCCACGGTTGGCGGCCGATCTCGGCGGTGTACCAGCCAGTGAGCAGCGCGATGAAGCCGGCCGGCATCATCCCCATCCAGCAACGCAGGTACCAGCGACTGTCGAACAATCGTCGTCGCCACCACAGCAGCAGGCCGACCAGCGACAGCGCCAGCATCAACAGGCCCAGCCCGACCATGATGCGAAAGCTGTAGAACGGCGCGGCCACCGGCGGACGATCCTGCACCGGGAAATCCTTCAACCCCTGCACTTCCCCGCTCCAACTGTGGGTGAGGATCAGGCTGCCCAGATGCGGCACGTCGACCGCGTAGTCGTTGCGATCGGTCTTCTCGTTCGGCCACGCAAACAGGGTCAACGGCACATTGTTCTCGGTGGTCCAGCGGGCCTCGATCGCCGCCAGTTTGGCCGGCTGGTATTCACGCACCACCTGACCGGAGATGTCGCCGACAATGATCTGCAGCGGAATCACGATCGCCACGAACACCAGCGCGCAGCGCAGCATCATTCGCGCCTTGTCCTGCCAGATGCCGCGCAGCAGGTACCACGCCGAGACGCCGCCGATCACCAGTCCGGTGCTGAGGAAGCAGGCCAGCACCATATGCACCAGCCGGGTCGGGAACGACGGGTTGAAGATTGCGGCCCACCAGTCGGTGGCGTGGATCACGCCGTCGACGATGGCGTAACCCTGAGGCGTCTGCATCCAGCTGTTGGCCGAGAGTATCCAGAAGCTGGAGATCAACGTGCCCAGGGCCACCATGCAGGTGGCGATGAAATGCGTGCGATGGCTGACCCGGTTCCAGCCGAACAGCATCACGCCGAGGAAGGTGGCTTCCAGGAAGAACGCCGTCATCACCTCGTAGTTGAGCAGCGGCCCGAGCACGTTGCCGGCCACCGTCGACAACCCGGCCCAGTTGGTGCCGAACTGGAAGCTCATCACGATGCCCGAGACCACGCCCAGGCCGAACGATCCTGCGAATACCTTCATCCAGAAGAAATAGAGGTCGCGCAGCATCTCCGTGCGCTTGCGCAGCCACAGCGCCTCCAGGAACACCAGCCAACTGGCCAGGCCGATGGTGAAGGCGGGAAACAGGATGTGGAACGACATCACGAAACCGAACTGGATTCGCGACAGGAACTCGGCCGTCATCGCCAAGGCCTCCTGAGAAACGACGGCTCGACTCTACGCCCGCAAACGTGCACGCCTCGTCGTGCGCGACAGCCTGCCACGTGGCGTTTCGTCGCAATGAATGTCAGCGTTGGGCCAGCAGTGCCTCGATCTGTGCCGGCTCCTTGGGCATGCCTGCGGACAGCACCTCGTGGCCATCGCGGGTCACCGCCACATCATCCTCGATGCGGATGCCGATGCCGCGCCAGCGCTCGGCCACCGAGCGATCATCCGCAGCGACATAGAGACCGGGCTCCACCGTCAACACCATGCCCGGTTCGAGCAGGCGCGATTCGCCGTCGATGCGGTAGTCGCCCACGTCGTGCACGTCCAGGCCCAGCCAGTGGCCGGTCTTGGCCGCAAAGAAACGCCGGTAGCTGCCCGCGGCAATCGCCTCGTCGGCAGGCTCCTTCAGCAGACCCAGCTCGCACAGGCCTGCGGTCAGCACGCGTACCGCCGCGTGGTGCGAGGCGTCGAACGGTAGTCCCGGAGCCACCTGGTCGATCGCCGCCAGCTGCGCGGCCAGCACCACCTCGTACAGCGCACGCTGCTCGCGACTGTAACGACCATTGACCGGAAACGTGCGACTGATGTCTGACGCATAGCAGTCCAGTTCCGCGCCGGCATCGATCAGCAGCAGGTCACCTTCGCTCAGCAGCGCGCGATTGCTCTGGTAGTGCATCACGCAAGCGTTCGCGCCAGCGGCGACGGTGGGTGCGAATGCCGGCACCGCGCCGTGGCGACGGATCACCCCGAGCAGCTCGGCCTCAACCTCGTATTCATGCCGGCCCGGTTTGGCCAATCGCAGCGCGGCCAGCTGTGCCTCCACCGCGATCGCTGCGGAAGCCCGCATCAATTTCAGCTCGGCACGCGACTTGAACAAGCGCAGATCGTGCAGCAGGTGACCCAGCGCCACGAACTCCTTTGGCACCACGCCGCCACCCCGCAGCTGGCGCAGCCGGCGCATCCAGCCGAGCAGTTGTGCGTCGAACGCCGGCTCGTGACCGAAATGGCAATACACCCGGCCGCGGCCCTCGATCATGCCGGGCAGGATGTCGTCGATATCCTCGATCGGAAACGCGTCATCCATGCCATAGGTCGACACTGCCTGTTCGGTGCCGATACCCGGACCATGCCAGCGCTCGTGCTCGGGATCGCGCTCGCGGCAAAACAGCACCACCTCGCCATGCTGCCGGCCCGGCAGCAAGGCCAGCACGGCATCGGACTCGGGAAAGCCGGCCAGGTAGTGAAAGTCCGAATCCTGCCGGTATGGCCACGCGGCATCGGCATTGCGCATGCGCTCGGGCGCAGCGGCCACCAGCAGCACCGCGTCGGGGCCGGCCATCTGCATCAGCTGGCGGCGCCTGCGCGCGAATTCGTCGGTGGTGATGGCCAGACCCGCCAGGCCTGCCGCGGCGGGGATCAATGCACGGTTCCGCCGGGTGCGACATCGCGGGCGCCGCACTCGCTGAACAGCAGCATCGCGGCCATCCGCACGAACTCGTGCACTTCGATCAAGGCATCCTCGTCTTCGCTCTCGTTGCCGAAATCGAACGACGACGCAGCCACCGTGCCGAGGTCCCGCAGGATCTCCTGCGCCTCCTCCGACAGCTGGGCGTGTACTGCCGCACCCGCCAGGCCAAACCCTCCGAGGAAACCGCGGCACCAGTCGACGATCGCCTCGGCCCGCTCGGCCAGCGGCCGGTCGTCCTCGGGCAAGATGGGTTCGAAGCCAAGTTCCGGGTCCACCAGTTCGCCCTGACTCTGGCGTGCAAGTCGGTCCAGCACGGCCAGATCACTGGCCGCCGGGGAGGTGACCTCGCCGTCAAGCTGCAAGGCGGCCAGCACCGTGTTGCCGGAGAGCGTGCCGCCCCCAGCCAGGTAGCCGCACAACGAGCCATGCAACTCGCTGGCTTCGGTGCCCAGCCGCAGTCGCATGATCAGCGCATCAATGTCGTCGTGGCCCAGCGGCTCGGTAGCGGCCATGGCGTTGCTCCTGCGGAAAATGGGGCCAGTTTAATGCACTGGCCAGGCACACCCCGCAATGTCGACCCAGCCCGAGATTTTCGCGACTGTCCTGCTATAGTTTCCCGCATGAGCACGCCAGACCATGTCGACCCTGTACAGCAAGAGTTGGCCGCCTTGGGCCAGCAACTGGACCATCTCCTCGAGACCGTGCGCCGGCTCAACGAGGAGAACCGCAGTCTGCGCCAGAGTCAGGAGCAACTGTCCGGTGAGCGCTCCGGCTTGCTGGCCCGCAACGAGCAGGCACGCAGTCGCGTCGAGGCCATGATCCAGCGGCTGAAATCGCTTGAAAGCAACGGTTGATAGAAACCATGTCCAGCAGTGAACCGGTCGCGCTGCGACTGATCGATCGCGAATTCCTGATTGCCTGCGCGCCGGAAGAACGCGAGGGCCTGCTCGAGGCCGCCGGTTACCTCGACCGCAAGATGCGTGAGTTGCGCTCGAATGCCAAGGCACCCAGTTTCGAGCGACTTGCCGTGCTCACCGCGATCAGCGTGACGCATGAATTCATCAGCCTGCGCAAACAGCACGACGGGCAGAGCCAGCGCCTTACCGAGGGCCTGGCCGGTCTGCGCAGCAAGCTGAACGCGGCACTGGAAAAGGACGCCGACAAGTCCTGAACAGAGCGTATCGGCAAGGCGAACGCACCATCGCGTGACGGTGGACATTTGCTCCCAAGCGCCTAGAATTGATCCCGGCGTTTTCTGCGGTGTGCGCCAGCACACTCTTACATTTGCCTTGTTCCTACATACGGCCCCGGGTCGGCTCCACATCGGTTGTTGTGCATGTCCGCCACGTGCGGAAAGCCTTTAGACCATGTAGCCCTCCCACCTGATCCATCTTGGATCAAGGTCGTTCGGTGGGCAGCGGCATCGCGGTTTACGCCACCTCTTATCCAGCCCTGTTCGCCGCACGGCGAACAGGGCAACTCACGACGGAGTCGAGCGACACGTGGACGCGCCCGCCCAACGCCGCGAGCTTCGCCAGCGCCTGGCCGATCAGCGTCAGGCGCTCCCGCCGGCCCAGCGCATAGCCGCCGCGCAGGGACTGCGTCGAAGCCTCGAACAACTCCCCGAATACCTCACCGACGCACGCGTGGCCGGTTACTGGGCCAGCCGCGGCGAGTTGCCGCTGAACCTGGTGATGCTGCCGCTGGCGGCGCGCGGCCAGCAGTTCCTGCTGCCGGTCATCGGCGAGCACAAGCAACTGCGCTTTGCACCGTGGACCGCGGGTGACGCGGTACAAGCCAACCGCTACGGCATTCCGGAGCCGGTGGACCCGACCGAGCTGCTTGAACCCTTCCAGCTCGACCTGGTGCTGGTGCCCCTGCTCGGCTTCGACCGCCGCGGCAACCGGCTGGGCTACGGCGGCGGTTATTACGACCGCAGTTTCGCCTTTCTCAACGAACAGGTCCGCCCTACCGAGCCCTTGCTGGTGGGTGTCGCCTATGCGTTTCAGGAATTGCCGGAGGTCGAGGAGCAGGCTTGGGATGTGCCACTCGACTTCGTGGCGACCGAGCGCGAATTGATCGACTGCACCCCGCCTGTCGCCGAACCGGAGCCTGCTGCATGAACTACTGGTTGATGAAGTCCGAACCCGAGACATTCTCGATCGACGACCTCAAGCGCAGGAAACGGGAACCCTGGGACGGCGTGCGCAACTACCAGGCGCGAAACTTCATGCGTGACGGCATGCGTCCGGGCGACAAGGTATTTTTCTATCACTCCAACTGCGCCGTGCCCGGCATCGTGGGCATTGCCGAAGTCGCCACCGATGCGTATCCCGACCCCAGCCAGTTCGATCCCAGAAGCAACTACTTCGACCCGGCCAGCTCACGCGACAACCCGCGCTGGATGCTGGTCGACGTGAAGTTCGTGAAGAAGCTCAAGCGCACGATCAGCCTGGACGAGCTGAAAGGCGACCAGGCGCTGGAAGGCATGCCGCTGCTGCGCAAGGGCAACCGGCTGTCGGTGATGCCGGTCGAGGCCGCGCACTGGAAGCATATTCTCGGTCTGGCCCAGGCACACGGACCGTAGGGCGGGCTCTGCCCGCCGCTTTCGGCCGGCAATCGCAAAAGGCATGGCGGGCAGAGCCCGCCCTATGTATGGACTCGCCCCTGGTGTCAACCGCTGCGTGAGCAGGAAAGCACTGGCTGCATTTATGTATGAGGCCTTGACGAAGGTGGTCGATAGACCACAGGCCGGCATCGGATGAGCTCGTGGAAAGGCCGATTACGAAGAGGCTGCAAGAGCCGGTAGGGCGGAAGGCCTGGTGCCACGATGGTCTGACCGGATGATTCGAGCTGGGCAGCAGCGGTAGCGCGCAAAGGGACAAAACGACATACGGGAAGGCGAGTTGCGCCGGGAGGGCAGCGTGCGACGCCGCATCACGGCATGCCGACCCCGAGGGTCTTGGGCGGCGGCAGTCCATGGCGCGTCAGCGCTTGCGAAGCCATGGACGGGCGCCGCCCAAGACCGGCTCCTCGGGCAGGCCGTGATGGGGCGCCCTTTCAGTGCATGGCCGCCTCCCGCGCTTCGGTGTCGCGCTGGGCAGGATCACTGCAAAAGCGCATGTCGGGGTGCTTGAGCAGCAACCACACCACACGCAGATTGTGATTGGCCAGCCGCACCGCCGCGCCCTTTCGGCCACAGCGCTGGACCCAGCGCTGGATGCGGCGACTGTAGGGGTCGGTGGCATCGGGACGGATTTGCCGGATCACCGCGTGCGCGCCTTCGATCAGGGCACTACGCAGATAAGCGTCACCACGCCGGCTCATGCGGCCCAGCCGAACGGTGTTGCCGCTGCTGTGCTGGCTGGGCGTGATACCGAAGTAGGCCGAAAACTGGCGGCCGTTGGCGAACCGGTCCGGATTGAGCGCCTTGCAGGACAGGGCGGTGGAGATGACGGGGCCGATGCCGCGCGCCTGGCACAGGTGCCGGGCCAGCGGTTCGGTGCGGCTCAAGACAGCCAGTTCGCCATCGGTGGCCGCCATCCGCTCACCCAGTGCGCGCCATTCCCCCATCAGCTCGGCGACCAGGGCACGCAGACGATCGGGGATCGGCAAGGTGGCATCTTCCAGCGTGCTGTCGACCTTGCGCACCAGCGCCAGATTACCGCGCGCCATGACCACGCCTTGTTCCAGCAACAGCCCGCGCACCTGGTTGCTGATCGCCGTCATGCGCCGCCGCCAGCCGCGCCGGGCGCGGTGCAGAGCCTGCAGGGCCAACTGCTCCTGGGTCTTGACCGGCACCGGATGCACGCTCACGTCGTGCAGGGCACGAAGAATCGACAGGGCATCGTTGGCGTCGTTCTTGTTGCCGCTGCGGTGGGCGGCGGTGTGCTGCGCCGGCAGGATCTTCACCTCGACGCCGCGCGCCTGGATCTCCCGCGCCCACGCTTGCGCACCCGGTCCCGTCTCAATGGCCACCGTCAGCGGTGGTTCGAGCGTCTGGATGAACTTGTGCAGCGCCAAGCGCGACTTCACGCGTTCAGACAGCACCACCTCACCGTGCGCGTTTTCACCCGCCACCTGAAACACATTCTTGGCCAAATCGATGGCTATCGCAGTAATCTTGTTCATGGCCTCGCCCTCGCGCGGTTGTGTTGGGAGCACTAGCTCACCACCACTGGCACCGCGATGCCTGAATGCGCGGGGGCGAGTCCATGCGATTACGACGGTGCTCGCGGCGAAGCCTACCGACCGCCATAATGCGCTTTTCATTCCGGACACCCCACATGAGCAATGCCAACGAGAAGCGCCAGGCCGGCGAAGCCGCGATCCGCTACGTCGAGGACGGCGCGATCGTCGGGGTCGGCACCGGCTCCACCGTGGCGTTCTTCATCGACGCGCTGGCCGATCTGAAGGATCGCATCCAGGGCGCCGTTTCCAGCTCGGAGCAGTCGACCGCGCAGCTGAAGAAGCTCGGCATCCCGGTACTCGACCTCAACGCCGCCGGCCCGCTGACGATCTACATCGACGGCGCCGACGAGTGCGACCCGTACAAGCGCTTGATCAAGGGCGGCGGCGCCGCGCTCACCCGCGAGAAGATCGTGGCGGCGGCGAGCGAGAAGTTCGTCTGCATCATCGACTCGAGCAAACAGGTCGAGCTGCTGGGCAAGTTCCCGGTGCCGATCGAGGTGATCCCGATGGCACGCAGCCTGATCGGGCGCGAGATCGTCAAGCGCGGCGGCAACCCGGTATGGCGCGACGGCGTGGTGACCGACAACGGCAACTGGATCATCGACGTGCACAACTGGCAGATTGCCGATCCGGCGGCACTGGAGAGCGAGTTGAACCAGCTGCCGGGCATCGTCACCGTCGGCCTGTTCGCACGACGCCCGGCTGACGTCGTGCTGGTGGGCGACCGGGAAATCTAGCGCACCGGGACTTCCAGCGTCGTCCACTCATCGGCAAATGCGCCACGACCGCTGAGGATCGCCGACTGAACCTCCGGGCGGCTTACGCCGCCGGAGTCGGCTTGGCCGACTTGCCCAGCTTGATATGGCGCGCCTTGAATCGTGCCTCGCGCAGGCGCTGGGTGTGGGACTTGAGGATATCGCCGCGAGTGATGATGCCCACCAGCTTGCGCGGATCGTCCTTGCTCACCACAACCAGCCGACCGACGTTTTCGGCGACCATGTGATCGGCAGCATCGCGCAGCGAGTGGTTTTCATTGACCGCAATCGGTGGCCCCTGCAGCAATTCGGCCAACGACAGCGTGTAATGCCATTGCGGGTCGAGCAGCGTACGTCGGGGCAGCATGCCTTTCACGTGGCCCTTCTCGTCGATGACCGGATAGCTCCGATGTTGCGTGTCGGCGGTGTCGTCGGCCAACCAGCGTCGCACCTCAGCAAGGGTCTGGGTGGTCTGCAGGCTCACCACCTCACGCGAACAGACCGTACTCACGCTCACCTGCTCCAGATAGTCGGCCGCGTACTCCGAGGGCACCTTGATCCCGCGACGCGCTATTTTCTCGGTCATGATGGTGTTGCGCATGAGCAGGGCGGAAACCAGGTACGCCGCCGTGCAACCGCCAAGCAAGGGCAACAGACAGGCCGACTGGCGCGTGGTCTCGAAGGCAAACACCACGGCGGTCAGCAGGGCGCGTGAAGAGCCGGCAAAGATGGCCGCCATGCCCACCAACGCCGCAATGCGCGGGTCGATCTGGATACCCGGCACCAGATGATTGATGCCGATCCCGATCACCGCGCCCAACGAGCCGCCGATCATGAACAGCGGTGCCAGCGTACCGCCGGAGGTGCCGCTGCCCAGCGCAATGACCCAGGAGATGAATTTCAGCGCGCCGAAGGTGAGCAGCATGGTGAGGCCGAAATGACCTTGCACCAGGGCGTCGATATTGTCGTAGCCCACGCCCAGGGTTCGTGGCTCGATCCAGCCGATGAAACCGGCAACCAGGGCGCCCAGCGCCGGCCACCACATCCAGTGGATCGGCAACTTCTCGAACAGGTCCTCGACGCCGTAGACCGCCTTGGTCACCCACACCGAGGCATAGCCCACCAGGCCCCCGACCACCACGAAACTGACCAGGGCCAAGCCCCCGGGCTGCAGGACCTCCGGCATGGGAAACACCGGTGACGAACCGTAGGTGGCATACCGCACGCCCACGGCGGTTACTGCAGCCAGCGCCACCGGGATCAGCGAGCGCGGGCGCAGTTCGAACAACAGCAGCTCCACAGCGAGCACCAGCGACGCCACCGGCGCGCCGAACACGGCCGCCATGCCGGCCGCCGCGCCGGCCGCCAGCAGCACCTTGCGCTCGTTGGCGGTGACGCGCAGCAGCTGGCCGATCAGCGAACCCATCGCGCCGCCGGTGGAGATGATCGGACCCTCGGCACCGAACGGACCACCGGTACCGATCGCGAACGCCGAAGACACCGGCTTGAGCCAGGTGATGCGCGCGGGAATGTTGGATTCGTTGGTGAGGATCTGTTCCATCGCCTCGGGAATGCCGTGCCCCTGGATCGCACGCGAACCCCAGCGCGCCATGATCCCGGCGAGCAGGCCACCGATCGCCGGGATCAGGATCACCCAGGCGCCGAGGTGGTTGTCCGCTGGCGAGAGGACAAACGAGCCGCTGCGTGCCGTGGGACCGATCACGTCCGACACGCGACCGTAGAAGAACAGGTCGGTGATCAGGTTGATCATCAACATCAGCAACTGGGCCACATAGGCGGCAGCCACACCCAGGATCACCGCCAACACGCTGATCAGCAGGATGCGGTGGGTAACCAGGGTGGACTTGCGCGGCATGCGCGCGGCGTCCAGCGACAGGCCGAGGGCGGGGGCGATCGGCAGCGCGTCCGTGCTGCCGACCGTGCGCACATCGGCGTGCCCGACGGGATCGTCAGTAGCAGGCGTCATCGAAGTTTCACGGAGTGCAAAGCGGGAATTTTACGCTGCTGCAGTGCGGAAAAGAAGGGCGAAACTGCGCAACTTCTCGTAACTTTCTGCGAAATCGCACACTTTTCATGAATGTCGCCGAATTCGCCGCGACCTGGATTTGCAACGAAGCAACGCCCGCTTGCGTTTGCCACCCACACGAAAATGCCCGCCGGAGGGCGGGCATTTCGGTCGAGCCATGACGCATTGCTGCGCGCATCGACATCTGGATTGGCAGCCCCGGATGGATTCGAACCACCGAATGCCTGAGTCAGAGTCAGGTGCCTTACCGCTTGGCGACGGGGCTGTAGAGCTGGAGTTTAGCGCTTCGAGAACTGGGTCGCACGACGGGCCTTGTGCAGGCCGACCTTCTTGCGCTCGACCTCACGCGCATCGCGGGTCACGAAACCAGCCTTGCGCAGCGGCGACTTCAGGCTTTCGTCGTACTCGATCAGGGCGCGGGCGATGCCCAGGCGAACCGCACCGGCCTGGCCGGTGATGCCACCGCCAGCCACCGTCACGGTGATGTCGAACTTCTCGGTGTTCTCGGTCAGCTCGAGCGGCTGGCGCACGATCATGCACGAAGTCTCGCGACCGAAGAACTGCTCAAGCGGCTTGCCGTTGATCACGATGTCGCCCTTGCCCTTGCGCAGGAACACGCGGGCGGCGGAGGTCTTGCGGCGGCCAGTGCCGTAATTCTGCTGGATGCTCATGATGATTCCTTAGATTTCCAGCGCCTGCGGCTGCTGTGCGGTATGCGGATGGTCGGCGCCACCGTAGACCTTGAGCTTGCGGTACATCTCGCGGCCCAGAGGATTCTTCGGCAGCATGCCCTTCACGGCGATCTCGATCACGCGCTCCGGATGGGTGGCCAGCAGATCCTTCAGACTGGTGGTCTTCAGGTTGCCGACGTAGCCGGTGAAGCGGTGGTACATCTTGTCGTCCAGCTTGGCGCCGGTGACGTGCACCTTCTCCGCATTGACCACCACGATATAATCGCCGGTATCGCAATGCGGGGTGTATTCCGGCTTGTGCTTGCCGCGCAGACGACGGGCGATCTCGGTCGACAGGCGACCCAGGGTCTTGTTCGTGGCATCGACCACGAACCAGTCGCGCTTGACGTTGTCGGCATTGGCGCTGAACGTTTTCATTTCAAATACCTGTCGACCGCTGCTGGGCGGTACGCATGATGGAAGAGCGTGCTTCGTGTGGAACAAAGGCGCGAGATGATAGCGGAGCTGTCATCCATGGCGCAAGCCCACCGACCGGCGAACTGTGAGTCGGCAATGATAGCATGATCCCCATGCCGCTTGAGAAGTCCCCCCAGCCCGCGCCAGCCGCACGCCTTGCCGAGCTGGCCGACCAATGCGTGCAATGCGGCCTGTGCCTGCCGGTTTGCCCCACCTATGCGCTGGATCAGAACGAAGCGGAGTCCCCACGGGGACGGATCGCGCTCGCTGCCGCGCTGGCGCGGGGCCAGGCCGACCCCGGCGCCGGGCTGCGCGCGCACCTGGATCACTGCCTGGCCTGCCTGAACTGCGAAACCGTCTGTCCGGCGCAGGTGAAGTACGGCGAATTGCTGATCGGGACCCGCCAGCTGATCGGCCCGGCGCCGGGCCGGCCACGGCGGCTACTGGGCCTGGTCTCGCGCCCGCACTGGCTGCGTGTCCTGCGCCGGGTCACTCGCTGGCTGGGCCTGCGGCGCTGGAGGCCATGGCTGGGGCAGCACCTGCCCGCCGGCTCGCCCTGGCGCGCGGCCTTGCTTGTCCTGCCGAACGCCCCACTGGCACCCAAGGCACACGCCAGCGCACCGCGACCCGGCCAACCATTGCTGGCACTGTTCCCGGGCTGCGTGGCCAGCGTCGAGGACGCCGCGGCGCAACAGGCCGCGATTGCCCTGCTGCAGGCCGCGGGCTTCGGCATCACGGTGCTTCCCGCATTCTGCTGCGGCGCGATGGATCTGCACGGCGGCGCCACGGCAGCCGCCGAGCGCGCTGCCCGGCAGGTACGCCAGGCGTGGGCGAGCAGCGGCGCCGGGCAACTGATTTCGGTGACGCCCGGCTGCCTCGGCAGCTTGCGCCACGCCCTGCCCGGCGTGCGCGTGGTCGATCCGGTCGAATTGCTGGCTGCGCACGCGGCACGGCTGCACTTTCGGCCACTGGCCCAACGCGTGGTGCTGCACCTGCCCTGCACCCAGATCAACGTGGCGCGGACCGACACCGCCTTGCTGGGACTGCTCCAGCGCATTCCCGAACTCGACGTGGCACTGGTGCCGCGCCCACCGCATTGTTGCGGCGCGGCCGGCAGCCATCTGCTTGAATTCCCCGAACGCGCCGCGCAGTTGCGCGACGCCACCCTGCGACAAGCCGCCACGCTGGCACCGCAGCTGCTGTTGTCGTCCAATATCGGCTGTCGCCTGCATCTGGCCGCCGGCATGGATGCCCAGGCCAAGACGTGGCCGACCATGCACCCGCTGACCTTGCTGGCCCGACAACTGCAACAGGAAACTCCATGAGCGTCCGCACCCTGAGCCCCCTCGACCGCCTGCTGGCCGGCTGCGAACGCGCGCTGGAAGCAGTCGCCGGCACGCCGATGGCGACGCGCTCCTCGCCTGCCACCGGCATGGCCGAGGCGGAACTGGACGAGACCGAGCGCCGTCATGCGGCAGGTCTGATGCGCATCAACCATACCGGCGAAGTCTGCGCGCAGGCGTTGTACGTAGGTCAGGCCGCACTCGCACGCGACGCCGACAATCGCGCGCATCTGTTGCGTGCCGCCGCCGAGGAAACCGATCACCTGGCCTGGTGCGCCGAACGATTGCAGCAACTGCACAGCCGTCCCAGCCTGCTAAATCCGCTGTGGTACGCCGGAAGCTACGCGATCGGCGCCGCCGCCGCCGTGGCCGGCGACCCGGTCAGCCTCGGCTTCGTGGTCGAAACCGAGCGCCAGGTGGAAACCCATCTCGCCGAGCATCTGGAAAAGCTGCCGGCACAGGACCAGCGCTCACGCGCCATCCTGGCGACGATGCAGGCCGACGAAATCCGTCACGCCGAAGCCGCGCAACAGCGTGGCGGCATCGACCTGCCGTTTCCGCTGCCGCAGTTGATGCACGCCAGCTCGATGCTGATGAAAGCGGTGGCTTACCGGATCTAGTCCGCGCTCACGCCCGGATCCAGCGCCACAATTCGCGCCACGACGGCTTCTTGCCGTACATCAGGATGCCGGTGCGGTAGATCCGCGCGGCCAGCCACACGCAGGCCAGCAGCGCCACCACCATCAACCCCAGGGACGCCACCAGTTCCAGCGGGGGCACCGAGGTCAGCGACCATCGCACCGGCATGGTGAACGGCGCGAAGAACGGGATGTAGGACATCGTCACGCCGAGCGGACCGGTTGGATCCTTGATCAACGCGAACACGGCGAAGAAGCCCACGATGATAAACACGGTGACGAATATCGCGTACTGCTGCGTCTCCTGGATGGTGTTGCACATCGCGCCGATCGCCGCGTACAACGCGCCGTAAAGCATGAAACCCAGTGCGAAGTACAGCAGGAACACCACCAGCAGGCCGGGCGGCATGCTCGGGATCGGAAAGCTCTGGGCAGCGTCGGCGCTCATGCCGAACATGCCCGCCAGCGGCATGCGCTGGCTGCTGAGCACAAAGATCGTGCCGCCCCAGATCGCCATCTGGGCCAGCCCTGCGGAACCCACGCCAATAACCTTGCCCAACAGCATCTGGAACGGGGTCAGCGACGAAGTGAGCACCTCCATGATGCGCGAGGTTTTTTCCTCGATCACCGAGGTCATCGTCTGCTGGCCGTAGATCAGGATCGCGATGTACAGGATGAAACCCATGAAGTACGCGATCATGAACGATTCCTTCCCGCTCTGACCGGTCAACTTGCCGTCGGAGACCTTGGTCGTGTCCAGATCTGCAGGTTTCATCGCCTGCTTGACCAGCGCCGCGTCCACTCCGGACTTGGCCAGACGCACGCCGGCAAGTGCGTTGGATACCGCACGCTGCAATTTGGACATCGATTCCAGCGAGCCCACGTTGCCGCCGTAGTAGGACACCTTGCCCTTGGCTAGCGTGTCGTCCGTCAGCACCAGCACGCCATCAAAACCGTCCTTTCGCGTCTTGCCGGAAAAGCCGGTGCTGGCGATCAGGCCGTCACGCACTTTGGCCAGGTCATTGCTGGCGGCCGGAAATACCTGCACGGCGTAGCGCAGCTTGGCCTTCGGGCCGCTGCCAAGTTTCTCGGCTTCGAGCGCATGGCTGACCGGCTGGCCGAGGCCGGTGGTCGATGCGTCCACGACCGCAATCGTGCTGGTGCGATCACCGCCGCTCATCATCAGCGCTGGCAGCAGCACCATCGCCACCATGAACACCGGCAGCAACACGGTGGAAATCACGAACGCCTTGGTGCGGACGCGCTCGACAAACTCGCGTCGGACAACGGCAATGATCTTCTTCATGCGGCCACTCCGGCGTGGGCGGTGGCAGCATCGGCGCCGACCTTGGCAATGAAAATGGCATGCAGCGACGGCTCGACCACCTCGAAGCGGCGCAGACCGACGCCTTCGCGCACCAACGCCGCGAGCAGCTGTTCGGGATCGGCACCATCGGCCATCTGCAGCTCGGCGCTGGCACCGTAATCGTCGACATGGGCAATCAGGCTGCGGTCGGCCAGGATGTTCGCCGCGCGCGCCTTGTCATGGGTAAAGCCCAGCGCCACGTGGCGCCCGCCGAAATCCTCCTTGACCTGCGCCACCGTGCCGTTCACCACCATCTCGCCGCGCGCGATGATCGCGATGTGGTCGCACATCCGCTCGGCCTGCTCCATCACGTGGGTGGAGAACAGCACGGTGCGCCCCTCGGCGGCGATCGCCACCACGATGTCCTTCATCACCTGCGCGTTGACCGGGTCCAGCCCCGAAAACGGCTCGTCCAGGATCACCAGCTCGGGCTCGTGCAACAGCGCACCGGCAAACTGCACCTTCTGCTGCATGCCCTTGGACAGGTCCTCGACCTTCTTCGCGGCCCAATCGCTGACGCCAAGCCGCTCCAGCCAGGCCTGTGCACGCTTGCGCGCGTCGGCGCGGCTGATGCCCTTGGTTTCGCCCAGGAAGATCAGGTGATCGAGCACCTTCATCTTCTTGTACAGCCCGCGCTCTTCCGGCAGGTAGCCGATGCGCTGCGACAGCGCCCGGCTGTTGTGCGGCGAATCGAACAACACGATCTTGCCTTCGTCGGGTTCCAGGATGCCCATGATCAGGCGGATCGTCGTGGACTTGCCCGCGCCGTTGGGCCCGAGCAGGCCGAAGATGCCGCCGGCGGCGATCTCCATGGACAGATGATTCACCGCGGTATGGCCGGAAAAGCGCTTGGTGACGGACTCGATGCGCACGCTCGCTGCGGTCATGGAACAGCTCCCTTGGGTACCAGGCTCCCCGCCCGACCGTGGAAAGCTAGCATGCAGTGATATGCGCGCAAAGATGACCAATGGCGGTTGCCCGGCTATCGGCGAGTCGCCGTCCCGCGAAACTCCCGGCGAAGGCGGTTGCTCAGCCGGTTTTGCCGCGACCAAAGCGCGGCAGGTTCCAGTGCAGGCGCAACGACAGGAAGCGCAGCCCGAAGCACACCAGGATCGGCAGCCACGTCGCCCACACCGCCGGCCAATCGAGATACTCGCCCAGCACTGCGAGCGCGGCGCCGACCAGCGCCGCCGAGGCGTAGATCTCCTCCTGCAGCACGATCGACACGCGCGCAAGCAACACGTCGCGCGCCATGCCGCCACCGATCGCCGTGACGATGCCGAGCAGGATCGCCACCTCGGCGTTGTGACCGAACACCAGCGCCTTGTGCGCGCCATACACCGCGAACAGGCCCAGTCCCATCGCATCGAACAACCGCACCGGATAAGTCAGCCGCTCCACCCACGGATAGGCCATGATCGTAAGCACCGCGGCAACCACGGCCGTGGCCAGGTAACGCCAGTCGGACAGGCCCGCCGGTGGAATCGCGCCGATGCACAAGTCGCGGGCAATGCCGCCTCCGCAAGCCGTGATGTAGGCAATCGCGAGAATCCCGAACAGATCCAGGTTGCAACGTCGCGCCGCGGTCGCGCCGCTGATCGCGAACGCGAACGTGCCGGCAAGATCCACCAGGTTGAACAACAGCTGCTCATTCACGTTGCCGACTCACTTGCGGGTATGCCGGCGACCGGCGCATACCCGCTATTGAACCAGCTTCAGGCCAGCTTGCGTGCAACCGCGAAGAACACCAGGTTGCCCAGACCGGTCGCGCCAGCCAATACCGCGACCATGCCGGCGGTCACTTCCTGCCAGCCAAACCACTGGATCAAGCCAAACCCCAGGCCTACGAAAACCAGCACGATGCCCCAGCGCAGCGACGAATGCCGACGGCGCTGCTCCTCGTCGAGCATGAGCGATTTGACCAGTTCCTCCGAACCGCCGGCACCCACCATGCGACTGCGCACGCGGGCATCGACCACCGCCTTGATCGCGTAGGTGATGCAGATGAACAACACGATAGGAATAAAAATGCCAAAGTCCATACAGAATCTCCGTGGTGAATGGCCGCGAAAGGCGACCGCCTGAAGCCACAGATACACGCCACGTCATCACGGTTGCAGCAATGCACTTGCAACCGCCGAGGCAGTGCGCGTATCTGTGCCCCCATGGACGACCCACGCCAAAGAGACCGCGAACTGGTCGATGCCGCACTGGCCGACCGGCCGGGCGCATTCGCGCGCCTCGTGCGCGAACATCAGGGCCTGTGCTGGCACATCATCCAGCGCATGGTGCGCAACCCCGAAGATGCACGCGAGCTGTGCCAGGACACATTCCTGCGCGTGCACCAGTCGCTGCACCAATACCGCTACGAGAGCGCGCTGAAATCGTGGATCGGGCGGATCGCCTGGAACATCGCGCTGCGCCACCTGCAGCGCAAACGCATCCCGCTGGTCGACAACGGCGGCGAGGACGATGAAATCAACCTGCTCGAGCAAGCCAGCGACGGCTTCGACCTGGAAGCCGCCTGGGCCGACCAGCAGACCGCCCAGCATCTGCACGCCGCCATCGACCAACTGTCGCCCCTGCAACGCAGCCTGCTTACCCTGTATCACCTCGAGGAAATGAGCATCCCCGAGATTGCCCGCATGACCGGCCTGGCCACGGGTACCATCAAGAGCCACCTGTTCCGCGCCCGACTTCGCCTGCGCGGCGAACTCGAGACCCGCCTTGGAGTTGCCGCATGAATCCAACCACCGACGATCACATCCCGCGCTTTACCGACCCCGCGCAAGAGCGCGAATGGCTGGTGCAGGAACAAGCCACGCGACGCGAACGCCTCCAACTCGACCCTGCCGCCGACGATGCTCGTGCACAGCGCTATCGCCTGCTGGCGCGCGTCTTGCGCGAACCGCAGACGGATGGCCTGCCGATCGACTTTGCGCAACAGATGGCCAACCAGGTTGCCGGCACATCAGCGAAAAGCATCGACATGCGCTTCGAACGCGTGCTGACCGTGAGCCTGGGTATCACCATGCTGCTGGTCGCCGTTGTGGTGAGCGTGTTGTATGGCGGCGACTGGCTCACCGCGATCCGCACATCGCTGCCGGCACTGCCGCCCGATGCCTATCGCTGGTTGCTCACGTTCGGGGCATGCGTCGGCATGTCGTGGGTATTTGGGGTGTGGGATCAGACACGAACCCGCTGAGGGTTGTGTCGCGTCTTTCTGCGCCAAGCAGTTTGTTCCTTCAGTTTCGAGGGACCAAAACTTGGCCGCTCGATGCGCGGGATGTGAAACGGGGTCGCTGTGCGACCAATGATGGAGAACGTCGCATACCATGAAGGTTGCTCGACAACTTCGGAGCCACTCTTGTCTTGAGCCAAGCGGGGTGGCGCCCCCTTGTAATCATGCAGATTCGCACCAAGTCCACCTGACCGCTACGTTGGGCCTCATGAAGAATGCTCCATCAGGATACGAATGTCCGTTCTGCGGTATTGCCGAGACACTTCCATCGCCTGCTCCGGAATCGGCAGTTGTCCTGACGGACGCGAACGTGTTCGCCTTGGTTCCGACTCACCACTACGCCGGGATAAAAGGCAACTGCCTGGTGATACCCCGGCATCACTATGAGAACGTGCTGGACATCCCCGACAACCTTGGCAGCGACTTCTTTCGTGCCACGCGCCGCCTGGCGCACGCCATGCAGAAGGTCTTCGGTTGCGAAGGGATATCTACTCGCCAACACAACGGGCCGGCCGGCGACCAGGATGTCTGGCACTACCACCTTCATGTATTTCCTCGTTACACCGATGACGGTCTGCATGGGGGGCTCAAGATGCCTTACACCACCGAGGAACGTATCGAGCTGGCGGCCAATCTGCGAACTGCATTGCGGTAGCGCAGCACGCGTGACGTCAGCACATGGTTTTCCCACATGCGGGTTTGCTCAATCCTGTCCAGACCCGCGAACATGCCCGAGGAAGAAGCGATGTTCAGTCACATCATGGTCGGTTCAAACGACATCGAGCGGTCAAAGCGGTTCTATGACGCAGTGCTCGGGACGCTCGGGGCAGGAGAGCCCGCACGCAATACGGCGGCCACCGGCCAGACCCGGCTGTTCTATCAGCACGACGGTAGCGTCTTTTGCGTGAGCGAACCCATAAACAATGAGCCAGCCACTGTTGCCAATGGTGGCACCATCGGGTTCAAGTGCAGCTCACCCGAGATGGTGCGCCAATTCCACGACACCGCCGTTGCGCATGGCGGGGTCTCCATCGAGGATCCGCCGGGCCTTCGCCAGGGCGGGATGGGGCCCATGCACCTGGCCTATGTGCGTGATCCTGACGGTCACAAACTTTGTGCTTTTCATCGCCCCAGGCAGGATCGCTGAATCCGTTCGGCGATTGGATCGAACAGGGAGCCAGGTCCCACTTGCAAAGGCAAACCACGCCAATCGAGTGAACCTGGCGCCGTCATGATGCTTGATTGATGCGGCGCTCGCACGGCAACGCCTGCGAGCGCTCGCTTCCTGCGTCTAGCCGGCGGGCATTTTTGACATGTCCATCCAGAACGGCCCCCACACGTGTCCATCGGGATCGGTCAGGTCGCGGCCATACATGAAACCAAGATCCTGCACGGGATTGATGTCGGCGGTGCCACCATGGGTCGCAGCTGCTTCGATCATGGCGTCGACCGCCTCACGGTTGTCCAGCGCCAGCGCCAGCGACACCTCGCTGGACGTGGACGGCGGAATCGGTCGCTCGGTGAATGTGCGCCACTTGCCGTGCGTCAGCAGCATCACGTAGATCGACTCGCTCCATACCATGCACGCCGCGGTGTCGTCGGTGAACTGCGGGTTGTTGGTGAAGCCAAGGGCGGTGTAGAAGGCCATCGACGCGGACAGGTCGGCGACGGGAAGGTTGACGAAAATCATGCGGGTCACGGGGGCTTCCTCTTCGGGTTGGTGCCGGTACGACGAACCAGCCTCGGAAGAATCGACAACGACGATTGAAATCATCCAATCAGTTGCAAGGTCGGTTCCGCTTGCCACCGCTAACCGCGCCGCATAACCGAATCGGGCGCCATGTCGCAGCCTTCGGTGACGCTGAGCTGGTTTGCAGCATGTCCATACCTTGCTGCACTGGTCCAGCAGGCGCCTCGACTGGTACGGTCGGCGCCAAGCAGTCAGTTGAGACGGTCGGCTACACCGTCGGTCGAGTTCAGTGTTGGTCAATCTGAGGAGGGGCGTCGTGAAACGTAACGCGATCACAGGCAGCTTGCTTCTGGTTGCAGGCATCGGCATCGGTGTTGGCATCTCCCATTTTCCGGTCGCGTCCGCGGCGCCCCGGCCGAGCCCTGCCCCGCTGTCCCAGCAGAAGTTCCTTGTTTCGCTCGATGAGGTGAACCAGAACTTCGTCTTTGGCCACGAGTTCTCGGGGCAATACGGCACGACAGTGACGCTTTCGGACGGCAGCAGGCGACACATCCAACTGACCCCGATGATGCACAACGGCATGCAGGTCGTGGAACTCAGGGACAACGACGGTCATACCTACATGGGGCTCAACGGCACGACCACGAACGGCAAGCTGATGGTGCAGGTTCGCGACCTTGCCACCATGAAGAAAAAACTCACGGCGGAGGGTTGGCCGGCCACCGCTTCCGGTGCGACTCGCTGACGACAACAACGACATCGGGTTTCCATGCCTGCGCGATCCGCGGTGAACCCGACGCCGCTGCGGCGCAAGAGTCTTCTCTGATTCGAACGGTTTCGCCTGCCCATAAATCATGCCCCACGAAACGCTCACCTTCCGCCACCTGCACGCTTCCGACCAGGAGTCGTTGTGGCACTGGCTGCACATCGCGCTTTGGGACCCACCTCCGGCGCCATTGCGGCCGCGCGAGACACTCGAGTCCCCCGGCGTCCGGATCTACGCCGAAAACTGGGGATTGGCTTCGGACGTGGGCGCCGTCGCACTGGTCGATGGCCGGCCAGCGGGCGCTTGCTGGATGCGATTGATCAAGGACGGCGTCGGCCTGGCCTATGTGGATGACGAAACTCCGCAGCTTGGTATCGCACTCGAACCGGAATTCCAGCATCGTGGATACGGACGCAAGCTGATGCAGGCGGCGCTCGATGCCGCGTGGGACAGCGGCTATCGACAGGTCTCATTGACCGTTCATCCGGAAAATCCGGCGATTGGAGTCTATGAGCGCTGCGGGTTCGTGAAAGCGGGCCTGCGCAACATCTACCACCTGATGGTGGCCAAGGCGGCCTGACTCCCGGCCATGCGACGCTCCACCCACGCCGGCCAATCACGGCAACGGCGCTACGCCAGCGGCAACGCCAGCCGAACCTCCAGCCCGCCGCCATCGGCATTGCGTACCTCAATGCTGCCGCCATGCACCTGCACCACGCGCTCCACGATGGCCAGCCCCAGCCCATGACCTTCTGCCCGTGCCGCGTTGCTGCCCCGGAAGAACGGCCGGAACAGCGAGCCCAGTTCGTCATCGGGCACGCCCGGTCCGTGATCGCGCAGCACCAGTTGGGCAAGCCCTTGCCCGGCGCACAAAGTCAGCTCGACTGCGCCACCGTCGGGGCTGAACTTGATCGCGTTGGCGAGCAGATTGCCCAACGCACGCTCCAGCAGCATGGCGTTGCCCGAGACCACGAGGGAGTCGACGTCGGCAAACTTCAGTTCGACGTGGCTGGCGTCAGCGTCGATCTGGAACTGCTCCGTCACGTCACGGACCAACGCGGCCAGATCCACTCGCTCGCACTCCATCCCGGGCAAGCCACCTTCCATCCGCGACAGCGCCAGCATCTCGCCCAGCATGCGGTCGAGCCGGGCGATCTCGCCCTCGGCCTGCAGGAAGTAGGGCTCGGCTTCAGCTGGATCATTGCTGCGTCGGGCCAGGTCGATGATCAGTTGCAGGCGGGCCAGCGGAGAGCGCAATTCGTGCGACAGATCCTGCAACACGCTGCGGTCGTGCGCGACCAGTGCCTCGATCCGCGCGGCCATCAGGTCGAAGTCGCCGGCCAGCTGGGCCAGCTCGTCATGTGCCAGCCCTCGCTGACGGCCGACCCGGGTCGACAGCTCGCCCTCGGCCATGCGCCGGGTCGCCCGACGCAGCGCCTGCACCGGGCGCGCCACGCTGCGCGCCACCCACCAGCCGACCGCGGCGATGAACAACAGTGACAACAGCAACTGGACGGCCAGATAGATCTTGTCGCGCGTCTGCGGGCGCAAGCGCACGTGCGAGCGACTCATCGCCAGCAATTGGCGGGTGTGGCCGTCAGCGCCGGTAACCTGCTGCAGCGCTACGTAGAAACCCTTGCGCGGCTGCATCACGATGCTTTGCCCTGACGGCAACCACTCCTGCAGCAGGGCGCGCGTCGGTCCGTGCAGACGAATCGGAACCAGGGGCTCGCCGGCGTCGAACAAGGTGGCCTCGACTCCTTGCTGGCGCTGCTCACGGATCCATCGGGCAAGCGCATCTCGACCGCCGGCCTCGTAGGCCTGATCAGCCTCTTGTGCCAGCGCCGCCCAGTCGATCTCGATCGCGGTGGTGTACTCGACGAAACGCCGCGCAAGGAAGCCGCCAAGGAACAGCACCAGCAGATTCGCCACGCAGAACCAGACCAGCAATCGCCAGTACAACGAACTCTTGATCGGGTTCATGGTGCGCTCACCACCAGTACGTAACCGGAGCCGCGCACCGACTCGATCCGCGGCGCATCGGGCGACGCATCGGCCAGCTTGTGCCGCAGCCGGCTGACATGCACGTCGATGCTGCGGTCGAAGCGTTCCAGCTCGCGACCCAGCGCCAGACGGGTCAGCACCGCCTTGTCCACCAGTTCGCCGGCACGCTGGGCCAGCCCCAGCAACAGCAAAAATTCGGCGCCGGTCAGCGACAACTCCTGCTCGCCGACCTGGGCACGGCGTTCACCCGGGAACAGTTGCAGGTTGCCCGCCTGCACCGTGCCCGAGGCCAGCGGGGCGTTGCGTCGCAACTGCGCACGCACGCGCGCCAGCAATTCGCGCGGCAGGCACGGCTTGGCCAGGTAATCATCGGCACCGAGCTCCAGCCCGATCACGCGATCCACCGGTTCGCCACGGGCCGACAGCATGATCACCGGCAGTCGATGCTGCGTGCGCAACTCGCGCAGGGTATCGAGCCCGTCGCGTCCGGGCATCATCACGTCGAGGATCAGCAGATCGGGGCGCTCGGCCGGGTTGCGCAGGCGCGCCAATGCCGTCTCGCCATCATGCGCGACATCGACCACGAAGCCTTCGCGCTGCAGGTAGTCGGCCAGCAGTCGGCACAGCGCGCGATCATCGTCGGCAATCAGGATGCGGGATGGATTGGGCGTTTGCATGGCAGCCATTCAATACGGAAGTGCCCGCCGGGCACCACGTGCTTTACCGTTCTTTACCCCCACGCAAAGAACATATACGCAATCGTGTCGTCAAATGGTGGCGTACCTTCCCCACCACAGAGGCAAGCACCATGCGCAAGCACACACTTCTCGGTCTGGCCCTGGCTTCGGCCCTGGCCATCGGCAGCACCGCCGTGATGGCTGCACCCGACGCGGGTGGCCACGGCGATCACGGTTGGCGCGGTCATCATGGTCATCACGGCCAGATGATGATGTTGCACAAGCTCGATCTCAGCGACGCGCAGAAGGCCAGCGTCAAGCAGATCGTGCAAGCTGATCGCGAACAGAACAAGGCGCCGCGCGAAGCCTTGCGCCAGCAGCGACGCGCGTTCGAGTCGATGACCCCGAACCAGGTCGGCTACCAGGCCGCCGCGGCCAACCTGGCCAAGGCTGAAGGCCAGGCGACCCAGGATCGGGTGCTGCGCAAGGCCAACCTGCGCGCGAAGATATACGCCGTACTGACGCCGCAGCAGCAAGCGCAGGCGGCCACGTTCATGGCACAGGCACAGGAACGCCGGGCGCAGTGGAAGCAGTTCAAGGCAGAGCACCCGAAGCCGACGACCGAGTAAGCCGCCCGCCGCCGCGGGGCGCCCCCGCGCACGGCAACCAGCGCGGCAAAAAAGCCCGGGCTTGCCCGGGCTTTTTTGTACCAGCCTACTTTTTCTTCGGCATGTACAAGTCGGTGATGGTGCCTTCGTAGGCTTCCGCGGCCATGCCGACGGACTCGCTCAGCGTGGGATGCGGATGGATGGTGAGTCCGATGTCGGCCGCTTCCGCGCTCATCTCGATCGCCAACGCGATCTCGGAAATCAGGTCGCCGGCGTGCACGCCGACAATGCCGCCGCCGACCACGCGATGGGTTTCCTCGTCGAACAGCAGCTTGGTGAAGCCCTCGGTACGGTCGATGCCGATCGCCCGGCCGGACGCCGCCCACGGGAACTTGCCCACGCCGACTTTCAGCCCCTTTTCCTTCGCTTCGCGTTCGGTCACGCCGACCCAGGCGATTTCCGGATCGGTGTAGGCGACCGACGGGATCACCCGCGCGTCGAAGTGGCTCTTCAGACCAGCCACCGCTTCGGCGGCGACCTTGGCCTCATGCGTGGCCTTGTGCGCCAGCATCGGCTGGCCGACCAGATCGCCGATCGCGAAGATGTGCGGCACGTTGGTGCGCATCTGCGTGTCGACGTCGATGAAGCCGCGCTCGCTGACCGCCACACCGGCCTTGTCCGCGCCGATCTTGCCGCCGTTCGGCGAGCGACCGACCGACACCAGCACGCGGTCGAACAGCGTGGTTTCCGGGATGCTGTCGCCTTCATAGCCGACCTCGATACCCTTCTTGCTCGCCTTGGCGCTGGTCACCTTGGTTTTCAGATGGACGCCCTTGAGCCGGCTGCCGAGGCGCTTGGACAGCGGTTTGATCAGGTCGGCGTCGGCGCCAGGCATCAGCTGATCCATGAACTCGACCACGGTCACTTCGCTGCCCAGCGCGGCATACACGGTGGCCATTTCCAGACCGATGATGCCGCCGCCGACGACCAGCAGCTTCTTTGGCACGTCCTTCATTTCCAGGGCGCGGGTCGAATCCATGATGCGCTCGTCGTCCCACGGGAACATGCCCAGCTTCACCGATTGCGAACCGGCGGCGATGATCGCGTGCTCGAAGCGGATCAGCTTCGCGCCGTCCCTGGTCTGCACCTCCAGTTCGTTCGGCGACACGAACTCGCCCGTGCCCACGACCGTGCGCAACTTGCGCTGCTTGGCCATCGCGGCGAGGCCGCCGGTGAGCTGGCCGACCACCTTGCTCTTGAAGCTGGCCAACTTGGCGATGTCGATCTTCGGCTTGCCGAAGCTGACGCCGTGCGCCTCCATCGCTGCGGCTTCGTCGATCACCGCAGCCGCATGCAGCAATGCCTTGGACGGGATGCAGCCCACGTTGAGGCAAACGCCGCCCAGCGTGTCGTAGCGTTCCACCAGCACGGTGTCCACGCCGAGATCGGCGGCGCGGAACGCTGCGGTATAGCCGCCGGGGCCGGAGCCGAGCACGACCAGTTTGCATTCGATGTCGGCCTTGCGGCCCGTGCTGCCGGCAGCTGCGGGTGACGGCGCGGCAGCGGCCGCAGCGGGCGCCGGTGCGGCGGCTTTCGGTGCCTCCGTCTTTGCGCTTTGCGCCGGCGCCGGTGCAGCCGCGGCTTCACCGGCAACCTCAAGCACAGCAATCACCGCGCCTTCGGCAACTTCATCGCCGACCTTGAGCTTCAACTCCTTGATCACGCCGGCGGCGCTGGACGGGATCTCCATCGTGGCCTTGTCCGATTCCAGCGTGATCAGGCTTTGTTCTTTCTCGACGGTGTCGCCGACCTTCACCAGCACCTCGATCACGGGCACGTTGTCGTGGCCGCCGATGTCGGGAACCTTGATTTCGATGGTGTTGGCCATGGTGTCGTTTCCTTGATGTGGCAGGACGTCAGCGCGCTGCGTCCGGATCTTGGGGAGAGGGGGAATCTGCGCGGGCGGCGGAGGATCTCGCGATGTCGCGCTGGACATCCTGCGCGGCGTCGTTGTCGAGCACGTCGTCGTTGCCGTCTGGGCCGGCGTCGCCTGCATCCGCATGCGGCGCAGCATCGACCCAGCTCCGCACGTGCACGTCGCGCTGCGGGAACGGCACTTCGATGCCGTGCTGCTCCAGCGCCGAATGCAGCGCCCAGTTGTAGGCCGCGAACACCGCGCCGACGCGCCGGGTGGCCTCCGCGTTGAGCCAGACCACCAGCGAGAAATCGAGCGAGGATTCGCCGAAGCCGGTCAACCATACCTGCGGCTCGCGCGGCCCACTCATGGTCAGCGTGAACGGCACCGCGGCGGCGGCTTCGAGCGCGGCCTTTTTCACCAGGTCCTTGTCGGCACCGTAGGGCACGCGAAACGGAATCTTCTGTCGCCGCGCGACCTCGCGCAAGGTCCAGTTGACCACGCGCCCGGTGACGAATTCGGAGTTCGGTACCAGGATGTCGATTTCGTCATTGGTGGTGATCAGGGTGGCGCGGATGCGGATCTCGCGCACGTGCCCGTGCACGCCGGACGCCAGTTCGACGAAGTCGTCCACCTTCAGACTGCGGTCGAACAGCAGGATCAGGCCGGAGACGAAGTTGTTGAAGATGGCCTGCAGGCCGAAACCCAGGCCAACGCCCAACGCGCCGGCGAACACCGTCATCTTGGCGATCGGAATGCCGGTGACACCCATCGCCCACAGCAGGCCCACCACCAGCAGCAGGTAATGCAGCAGACGCTCAACCGTATACAGCGAGGCCTTGTTGACGTGCTGGTTGCGATCGCCATAGCGATGCAGCAGTCGCTTCAGGACGGCACTCAGCAGCAGGAAGCCGCCGAACAGCAGCAAGCCGCCGAGAATCGAACCGATCGTGATCTGGATGCCGCCCAGGCTGAAACCCTTGTCGAGAAGCGTGTTCAGGTGGGTGGCGCCCTGGCTGATCATCGAGGCGTCCTGGGCCGGCCGGCCCGGACCTGCTTGCGCCAATGCGATGATCGCCTGCACCGGGTCGCCCGTTACAGCAACAGCCGGCGGATGTCGCCGAGCTGGCTGGCCAGGAACGAGGCAAAGCGTGCGGCCAGCGCACCGTCGATCACGCGGTGATCGTAGGACAGCGACAGCGGCAGGATCGTGCGCGGCTTGAACTTCTCGCCGTTCCAGACCGGCTTGATCGCCGCCTTGGACACGCCCAGGATCGCCACTTCCGGCGCGTTCACGATCGGCGTGAACTTGGTACCGCCGATACCGCCCAGCGAGCTGATCGAGAAGCAGCCGCCACTCATTTCGGCCGGACCGAGTTTCTTGTCGCGCGCCTTCTTCGAGATATCGCCCAGCTCGCGCGCCAGGTCGAGCAGGCCCTTCTTGTCGCAATCGCGGATCACCGGTACCACCAGGCCGTCGGGCGTGTCGACCGCGATGCCGATGTGGAAGTATTTCTTGAGGATCAACTTCTCGCCTGATTCGTCGAGCGAGGCGTTGAACTGCGGGAACTGCTTCAGCGCCGCCACCACCGCCTTGATCTGGAACACCAGCGGGCTGATCTTCAGTTCCTTGTTCTCGGCGCCCAGCTGCTTGCGGAACGCTTCCATCTCGGTGATGTCGGCGTCCTCGTGCTGGGTGACGTGCGGAATCATCGCCCAGTTGCGCGCCAGGTTGGCGCCGGAAATCTTCTGGATGCGCGACAGCGGCTTCTCTTCGATCTCGCCGAACTTGGCGAAATCGACTTTCGGCCACGGCAGCAGGTTCAAGCCGCCAAGCGAAGCCGAGCCGCCCTGGCTGGGACGCGCACCCGAGGCCAGCGCATGCTTGACCCACGCACTGACATCGTCACGCTGGATGCGGCCACCGCGACCGCTGCCTTTCACCTGGCGGATATCCACGCCCAACTCGCGCGCAAAGGCGCGGATTGCCGGGCTGGCGTAAGGCGCGTCACCGGGCATCACGATCGAGGCATCGACTGGCGGGCGCGGATGCGGTATGTCGCCTTCCGGCGCGTTACCCGGTGCCACGCCCTGCCCGGCGACCGGCGAAGGGGGTGGCTCGGCGGGCGCCGTGCTGGTCGGCTCTTGGGCGGATTTTTCCGGTTTGGCTGGCGCAGTGGCGGCTTTGTTGGATTCATTGCGGGAAGCGGTGTCCGCAGCGGTATCGGCTTCCTTTTGGCCGGCCGCTTCAATCACGGCAATCACGGCGCCTTCGGAAACCTCGTCACCCACCTTCAGCTTCATTTCCTTCACGGTGCCGGCGAAGGGGGAAGGCACTTCCATCGTCGCTTTGTCCGATTCCAGCGTGATCAGGCTCTGTTCCTTCTCGACCTTGTCGCCGACCTTGACCAGGACCTCGATGACGGGGACACCGTCGTGACCGATGTCGGGAACGCGGGCTTCTTTGAGGTCGGCCATGATGACTCCTTCGGATGGCGATGGCGAACCGCTCGGGGCTGGCGGTTGCCTGCAAGATGTCAATCATAACCAAGGCACGCCCTCTTCGTCTGGCATCAGGTGCGTCGATTGCATGACAATGGCGCTCCATGCGCACGCGTATGCATGACCTTGAGCGCACGCGAAAACGCACCCGATGCCCTAACCTCTTCGCATTCACAAGCCGCGCCACGCGGCCCAAGGACGCCATCGATGCTGACCATACGTGACCTTTCCAAGACCTATGCCAACGGCGTGCGGGCGCTGCGAGGCGTGTCGCTGGATATTCCCAGCGGCATGTTCGGCCTGCTCGGGCCCAACGGCGCGGGCAAGTCATCGTTGATGCGCACCATCGCGACCCTTCAGGATCCGGACGAGGGCACCATCCGGCTGGACGACATGGATCTGCTCGCCGACAAGCAGGCCACCCGACGCCTGCTCGGCTACCTGCCGCAGGAATTCGGCGTGTATCCGAAGGTCTCGGCCGAGGCGATGCTGGAGCACTTTGCCGTGCTCAAGGGCGTCACCGTCAAGAGCGAGCGACGCGAGCTGGTCGAGGCGCTGCTGCGCCAGGTCAATCTGTGGGACGTGCGCAAGCGCAAGCTCGGCACCTACTCCGGCGGCATGCGCCAGCGCTTCGGCATTGCGCAGGCCCTGATCGGCGAGCCGCGCCTGATCATCGTCGACGAGCCCACCGCCGGACTCGATCCGGAGGAGCGCAACCGCTTCCTCAACCTGCTGGCCGAACTGGGCGAGCGGATGGTGGTGATCCTGTCCACGCATATCGTGGAGGACGTCACCGACCTGTGCTCACGCATGGCGATCATCGGCCAGGGCCAGGTGCTGCTGACCGGCGAGCCCGGCGAGGCGATCCGCTCGCTGGAAGGGCGGGTGTGGCGGCGCACGATCGACAAGGCCGAGCTGGATGGCTACCGGGCCCGCATGACCATCCTGTCCACCCGACTCGCCGGCGGCCGCACCCTGCTGCATGTGCTGGCCGACAGCTTGCCGGAACAGGGCTTCGAATCCGTCGCGCCGGATCTGGAGGATGTCTACTTCGGCCGCCTGCGCGCACAAGCCACCAGCCGGGCCGCCTGAAGGCTCTCCGGTTTTTGTAGGAGCGCACCGCGTGCGCGAATGCTCTCGAATTTCGCGCGCAAGCTGCGCTCCTACGCCAGACAGGATCATCCATGTTCGCCGAGATTCTCCGCTTTGAACTGCGCCAACAGCTGAAGGCACCGCTGTTCTGGATCGTGGCGCTCGCCTTTGGCGCGCTCGCCTTCGCCCTGGCCAGCACCGATGCCGTCATCATCGGCGGCGCCAGCGGCAACGTGTTGCGCAATTCGCCGCTGGTGATCGTGCGCCTGCTCAGCGTGCTCACGGTGCTGAGCATCTTTCTGGTCACGATCTTTGTTGCCGCCGCCGCGCTGCGGGATTTCGACCAGCGCACCTCGGAGCTGTTCTTCGCCACGCCGATGAGCCGCGGCGCCTATCTGGGCGGACGCTTCGCCGCCGGCTACGCCGCCTCGCTGGCGATCATGCTGGTTTGCGCACTGGGCATCGCGCTGGGCGGCATGATGCCGTGGATCGACGCGGCGCGCCTCGGGCCGGCGAACTGGCATGGCTATGCGTGGGCGTTCGGCGTGATGGTGATACCGGACATGCTGTTCATCGCCGCCCTGCTGTACCTGCTGGCCACCACCACGCGCTCGCTGCTCGCCACCTATATCGGCGTGATCGTGTACTTCGTCTTGCAGAGCGTCGTGGGCCAGCTGACCAAGGACGTCAACAATCATTACCTCGCCGCCATGGTCGACCCGTTCGGCGGCCGTACCCTGGCGATCGTCACGCGCTACTGGTCGGCCGACCAGGCCAATCACGTACTTCCTGCATTGAGCGGCGTGCTGTTGTTCAACCGCCTGCTGTGGATCGGTGTGAGCCTGGCCATGCTCGGCGCCAGCGCGCTGCTGTTCCGACCCAACCGCGAAGGCCTGAAGCTGCCACGCCGGAAGAAGCGCGCCGAACCACCGATGCTGCGTCCACAAGCGCTCGCCGTCGCGCTTACCCTGCCCAAGGTCGCCCTGACCGACAACCTGCGCACCCATCTGCAGCAGTTGCGTGCGCAATTCAGCTTCGACACGCTGGCCGTGCTGCGTGGCGCGCCCTTCCTGATCATGCTGGCGCTGGGCCTGGCCAACTTGTTCGGCGCCTTCCTGCTGTCCGGCCAGATCTACGGCACCGCGACGTATCCGGTGACGCACCAGGTGCTGGAGAACATCCAGGGCGGTTTTCAGTGGTTGCTGTACATCATCATCACCTTCTACGCCGGCGAGCTGGTGTGGCGCGAACGCAGCCAACGCTCGGCGGAAGTCAGCGACGCCTTCCCGGTGCCGGACTGGGTGCCGCTGACCGCCAAGCTGGGCGCCCTGCTGGCGGTGATCGGCGTGTTCCTGCTGGTCGGCGCCGCGGTCGGCATCGGCTGGCAATTGAGCCACGGCTACACCCATCTGGAGCTGGGCCTGTACCTGGAAACGCTTGCCCTGCAGGCGATTCCGTTCGCGCTGCTGGCCGTGCTGGCGGTATTTCTGCAAGTCGTATCGAACAACAAGTTCCTCGGCTATCTGCTGACCATCGTCTGGCTGGTGTTGAGCGCGATCGGCTTCGACCTGTTGCACTGGGAACAGCACATCTACAACTACGGCGCCACGCCGGGCGCGCCGTATTCGGATCTCAACGGCTACGGCCACTTCCTCAAGGGTGTGCTGTGGTTCGACTTCTACTGGGCCGCCTGCGCGGTGGTGCTGCTGGTGCTGGCGTCGCTGTTCTGGGTGCGCGGCACCGGCCAATCGGGCCGCGAGCGCGTGCGCGAGGCGTTTGCCCGGCTGCGCGTTCCCGCCGCAGCCACACTGGCCCTTGGCCTGCTCGCCTTTATCGGCAGCGGCGGCTGGATCTACTACAACACCAACGTGCTGAACCAGTTCAAGAGCAGCACGACGCAGAAAATCGAGCGTGCCGACTACGAGAAAAAATACGCCAGGTACAAGGACGCGCCGCAACCACGGATCACCGCGGTGCAGGCCAACGTCGACATCTATCCGTACCAGCGCAAGCTGGAAATCCGTGGCCACTACACCCTGGTCAACAAGCACGACACGCCGATCAGCGAGCTGTATGTGAATTTCACCGACGGCTTCAAGGTGAAGTCGCTCGAGTTCGCGCCGCACTCGATTGTCAGCGCGGACAAAGAGCTCAAGTTCACCGTCTACAAATTGAGCACGCCGCTGGCACCGGGCGCATCCATGCCGTTCGATTTCACCTTGGAGTACGCGCCCAGGGGCTTCACCAACAGCGCCAGCGGCAGCTTTCTGGCCCACAACGGCACCTTCTTCAACAACGGCGTGATGCCGCAGTTCGGCTACCAGCCCCAGGTGCAGCTCACTGACCGCAACGACCGGCGCGAGTACGGCTTGAAAGTGGATGTGCCACGCATGCCGCCGCTGGGTGACGAGAAGGCGCGCGCCAACACCTACATCAGCAACGATGCGGATTGGATCAGCTTCGACACCACCGTCTCCACCGCCGCCGACCAGATCGCGCTGGCACCCGGCACGCTGCAGAAGGAATGGACGACCAACGGCCGGCGCTATTTCCATTACAAGATGGAACAGCCGATGCTGAATTTCTTCGCCTGGCTGTCGGCGCGCTACGAGGTGAAGAGCGTGGATCACGACGGCGTGGCGATCTCGGTTTACTACAACCCGGAACACTCCTGGAACGTGGACCGGATGATCGAAAGCGCCAGTGATTCGCTGGACTATTACGACAGCCACTACACGCCGTACCAGTTCAAGCAGCTGCGTATCGTCGAATTTCCCGGCTACGCCACGTTCGCGCAGTCGTTCGCCAACACGATTCCGTTCTCCGAATCGATCGGCTTCATCGCCGACCTGCGTGACAAGAGCAAGTTGGATTACGTCTACGACGTCACCGCGCATGAAGTGGCGCATCAGTGGTGGGCGCACCGGGTGATCGGCGCGAACATGCAAGGCTCGACCATGCTCAGCGAATCGCTGGCACAGTATTCGTCACTGATGGTGATGAAGCACAAGTACGGCGCGAACCAGATGCGCAAGTTCCTGAAGTACGAACTGGACGCCTACCTCGCCGGCCGTGCCACGGAAAAAGTGGCCGAGGAGCCGCTGGCGAAGGTGGAGAACCAGGCCTACATCCATTACCGCAAGGGTTCGATGGTGTTCTATGCGCTGCAGGATTACGTCGGCGAGGACAAGCTCGACGCTATGCTGAAGCAATTCCTGATCGACAAGGGCTTCCAGCACCCGCCCTACACGACCTCGAAGGAATTCATGGACGCGCTGAGCAAGGCGCTGGGGCCGAAGTGGCAGCCGATGCTGAACGACTTTTTCTGGAAGATCACCCTGTTCGACAACCGCATGACCTCCGCCACCGCGAAGAAATTGCCGGACGGCAAGTACGAGGTGACCATGAAGGTGCATGCCGGCAAGGTCTACGTCGACGGCAAGGGCAGGGAGACTCCAGGCAAGGTCGACTTCCCGATCGACATCGGCGTGTTTGCCGCCTCACCCGGCGCCGGCAAGGATGGCAAGCCGCTGTACCTGGAGAAGCGGACAGTGAAGGACGGCGACAGCACGATCACCGTCACCGTCGACGGCAAGCCGGCGCAGGCCGGCATCGATCCCTACAACGAGTTGATCGACAAGGTCTCGAGCGACAACCGGCGCCCCGTCACGCTGCAATGACTGTTTGGCATCGCGGTCGCGACGCCGGGTGATCAGCCCTGCTTTGCCGGGTCCGGCAGCTTGCCCTGCAGCACGGTCAGCTCGCGCTGCGGGAACGGAATACTGATGCCGGCGGCGTCGTAGTGCTCCTTGATCGCGCGCAACAAATCGGTCTTGGCTGACCAGAAATCACCCGGCCTGGTCCAGGCGCGCACGATCAGGTTGACCGAACTTTCGCCCAGTTCGGACGTCCATACGCCGGGCGCCGGATCGTCCAGTATGCGCTCATCCTGCTCGAACAGCCGCTTGATCTCGGCCATCGCGACGCCGATGTCGTCCTTGTAGCCAATGCCGACGGTCAATTCGAAACGACGCGTGCCGCGGCGGTTGTAGTTGAGGATCGCATCGCTACCTACCTTGCCGTTCGGCACGATCGCCTCGCGCCCATCCGGCAGCACCAACATGGTGTGCATCAGACTGATGCTGTCCACGGTGCCGTCGACGCCACCTGCTGTGACGAAATCACCGACCCGGAACGGCCGGAAAATCACCAGCAGCACACCCCACGCCAGGTTGCTGAGCGATCCCTGCAAGGCCAGGCCGATGGCCAGACCGGCGGCGCCCAGCGCGGCAACCAGCGGCGCCGTGGGTACCTTGGCCTTGTTCAGTGCAATGACCACGACCACCGCGATCAGCAGCCCGTACACCACCTTGCGCAGGAAGCCGATCAGGGTGACGTCCACCGATGCGCGCTGCATTGCGCGCTGGAAGAAATTGGCCAGCCGCGCGGCAAGCCAGATCCCGACCAGCAGGATCACCAGTGCCAGCAAGAGGTTCAAGCCGCCCTGGGTGACGCTGTCGGCAACCTTGGCGCCGAGCAGCCTCGAAAGAAAATCGTGCATGGTATTCAGCCCCTGTGGAAAAACCGGGCAAGCCTAGCAAACCCGCCATGAAAGATTCGGCATGGAAAGCACGCGATCCGCTCCGCGCGCTCAGACTGCGGTCGGTCCCGGCGCAGCCGGACCCTCCGCCGATGCCGACAGATCCTGGAAGACGCTTTTCATCACGAAGTCGGAAGTGACCTCCTCGCCGGTCAGCAGCATCGCCAGCAACTCGCCGCCGAGCAACTGCGGCGCGATCACCACGTCCGGCTGCGCCAGCTTGATGCGGTTGCGGTGTCGCCCGTCGTTGAGCGCGGCCACGGTACGAGCGCCACCACCGAGTTCCCGCGCAGCAAGGATGGCAAACGCATTCTCCGAATCGTCATCCATCATGGCCATGACGGCCTGCGCGTGGTCGACGCCGGCCTGGCGCAGCACGTCGACATTGCCCGGGTCGCCTATCACCAGGTCCACCTCGTCCGCGTCGATATCATCCGGCTGCTTGCGCAACAACCGGGTCACCGGTCGACCGCGACGAACCAGCTCGCGCCAGGTGTTCGTCGCCAGCGCGGTGTTGCCGATGACGACGAAGTGCTTTTCGCGTTTCATGTGACGCCCCTTGCGAGAAACGATGCGTTGCAGCGAATGGCTGACCATCGGCGCGATCACTGCGGTCAACGACGTGGCGAACACCGCGACGCCGAGCACGATGATCGATACGGTGAACAGCTTCGCCTCGGGCGTCAGCGGCACGATATCGCCATAGCCGACCGTGCTCATGGTCACCATCGAGTAGTACAAGGCAGTCACCAGGTCCGTGATGGCGGGCCGGTATTGCGCACCGAGGTAATAGCTGCCGAAGGTGGCATACATCACCAGCATGGCCACCGACGTCAAGGCGAACAGCGTGCTTGCCGCGACGCTGGCGCGATCGAAATGGCGATAGGCGAACAGCAACGCACCGAGCACCACCACGAAATAGACCAGCAGCGCATACCCATCGGCGTGGGCGCCGAAACGCGTACTGATGGCGGCGGTCAACACCAGCAGCATCGCCATCACCCAGGCGATGCGCGAGCGCCATAACAGGCCCAGCGCCATGGTCAGCATGCCGCCGCCGATCAGGATCGGCGGCAGCATGCGTGGCGGCATGTTCAGCGAGCCGTCAAGAATCTGGGTGAAATAGTGCTGCCAGTTGCGGCCCACGTCCGCCTGCAGCAGCCACACGCCGCCCAGCCACATCAACACGGCCAGCGGTATCTGCGGGAACCAGATGTCTACCCGCAGCGTCTTGCGCACCCCATGCCACAGCGTGCGCAGTTGTTCGGCATTGAGCTTGTTCAAGTGGATCTCGATCTCCCGAGCGGCCGAAGCCACCCGCATCATCGACCATGCCGCGCGCAATGAGCAAATCGCACCGGGCCAGCCGAAGCCGGCCATCCGCTCCACGCCGAAGGACGGGGCTCAGAGCCGCCGGTCTTCGATCTCCGTGACGCGGCCATCGACGATGGTCACCACCGTGACATGGCCGTTGCGATGGTAGCGCCACTGCTCGCCACCCTGGTTGCTGTCGATCACCCGGACTCCGCCACGGTGGCGAGCAGCACGATGCGAGCGATGCCGACGGGATTTCGAGGAGGGCTTGCCCAGCAATTCGGTGACCCGTTCCTGGCTGTCACCAGCAGTGAGTACATGGCTGCCCACCCGCAAGGTACTGGAGGCGTGCGTGGCAGCACTGAAGGCAAACAAGGCGATGATGAGGTACATGCGCATGACCTGCTCCCTGGTCGATGGTGGATGAGGGCTTCCCGGCCGCGCGAGCGTCTTCGCTCAGAATCCCGCGCCGGGTTGCGCCAGATACTGCGCCTCCTCCGGCGTGCTGGAACGTCCCAGTGCGGCATTGCGATGTGGAAAGCGCCCGAAACGCGCAATCACGTCGCGGTGTCGCCGAGCATAGTCCAGAAAAGTGGCAAAGCGCTCGCGCTCCCCGGCGGCGGCTTGCGCGTACAGGGCCTCGAACAAGAGCACGGAACGCTGCTGCAAGCCCATGTCCTCGGCGTGTTCCAGCGGCAGGTAGGCGAACACCCGCTGCAGCGCGGGCAAGCACCGGTCGAAACCATCGTCGAGCCCTGACAGCGCGACGCGCTGTGCCTTGACGTCGGCAGCCCAGGCGCGCCCACTGCCGCGATACAGGTTGCGTGGAAACTGGTCGAGCAGGATCAACAATGCCAGCCAACTTTCCGGTTTGGCAGCCCAATCATCCAGTCGCCCCTGCGCTGCCATCTCCACCTCGCTGCCGAAACGCTGGCGGATCTGCTCGTCGAAGCCCGCGTCCGCGGCAAACCACTGCGCGGCATGGGCTGGGGAGAACCAGAAGTCGAGTATGTTGTTGGCGTCGGTGGTCATGCCGGCACTCACCAGGGGCCGCCGACGAGGCACTGCATGTCCTGGCGCATGCCCCGCAACCGCGGCAGTTGACGACACAAAACGCGTGCCGATTCGGCCGGAAGCTGCGCGATGGAGGCCTCGAACGATTCCAGCAAATCGCCACCCTGATGTGCCAGGGTCCGCAGCAGCCAGGCACGATCCTGTCGCGCCATCATACGCATCCGCCAGCAACAAAGCTGACGCCTCGCGGCGCCGCGCCAGCTGCCATGATCGCGTTGTGACTCGTCACCGGCGCTGTCCTGCGCCTGCAGCTCGCCGATCAGCAACTCCAGCGCCTGCGCATTGTCTTTCAATACCGCGCGCAAGCCGGGCTCGCTGGTTCGAAGCGCACGCTGATAGAGCTGATGCAGATCGATGCTGCGCTGGGTCAGGTCGCGCCATATCGCGTGCGCCGCCGGTGGCGGCAACGCGACTTGCGCCCGGGTGGCCGAAAGCTTCATGCGTCCATGGTGGCTGCTATCGACTGAGTCGGGCATTAACCCGCGCCACCGGAGCGGCGCAAAAGCGCTTATTGACCGATCTGAAGCAGTTGCAGTGGCTGACCACGGTTGTCGCGCACGCCTTGCTGCAGGCGGCCCAGGCGCTGGACCGCCGGACACAGGGCCTCGATCTGCGGACGCAAGGCCTGCATGCGTTGTTGCAGGCGCGGCTGCAGGTCGATGGCCAGCGAACTGGCGCGGTCGTGCAAGCTCGCCGCGGCCTGCAGGTCGCCAGCCAGCGCCGCATCGACCGCCTGCTGGCCCAGGTCCGCGGCGACCAGTGGCATCAGCTCGCCGATCATCTGGTTCGCATACTGCTGGAAGGCGTCGCCTTGCCAGTCGTGCGTACTGTGGCTGTTCGCGATGCGCCGTTTCAGCTCGGCCGACTGCGTGTCCAGGCGACGATCGAGTTCGGCCCGCGTATTCGCACTCAAACCGAGTCCCGCCGCCTCGGCACGCAGCGCGCGGACCGCCATGTCCACGCCTTCTTCCGCCACCGTACGCACGCGCGGAATCAGCGCACGCAAGTCACGTTCGAACAGCGTCATGCGGTCCTGTTGTTCGGCATTGAGCGCGACAGCAACACCATCAGTGCGCAGATCGCCATGAAGCAATTCGACCTGCGTGGGTGCGGGCGAGGTGCGATCGAACAGCACGCTGCCATCCGGCCTCAAGGTCAGGTCGTAGCTGCTGGTGGCGTGGCAAACGTTGCCGAGGTCCTCGGCATGCAGCGGCGCAGCCACCAGTACGCACAGCAAGGTGACGCCGGACAACCATGAACGCATCGAAGAAGCTCCGTGAATCAGGCTGTCCAGCGATACCTGCCCGCGTGCCAATGGCGGCTGAACACGCGGCGCCTTCAGGCCCCGTTGAGCGGGGTGGTCAAACGCAATCCGCTGCCGACCTCGGCCACCTTGCCGGCGACCGCCGCGTCGGCGCTGCCGCTCGACTCGCTCTCGTTCATCCAGGCCGGCACATGCCGCGGCCCCGGCACGTAGGCATGCCACTTGCCGTAGATTCTGTCCACGTCACGCCTGCCATTCCCGCTGAGCGTGAACCTGATCGGCATCCTCACCTGCCAGCTCGATTTCGCCGCTCCCGGCCCCGCCGTGGGCGGAGTGAACGTCCAGTGGCGCGCCGCGTTTACGGCAGCCTCACCCAACACCTTGCGCCATAGCCGCATCGCGGCATCGGTGCCAATCACGTCCAGATTGACCTGTTCGGCGGCTTCCTCATCCACCTGACCCTGGCGGTTCACCTGCAGCACCAGATAAACCGTGCCCGACACCCCCAACCGGGCCGCGGACGGCGGGTAGGAGGGCGGCCTCATTTCTTTGACCGCGATACTCTCGCCGCCGGACTCGTCCTTCGCCGACGGCTGGCCGAAATGACTGCCGGCGATGCTGAGTGCGTACTTCTTGTCCCCGAGCGGCTTCGCCACGATACGCAAGTTCATCCGCGCCTTGGCCACCACGGGCTTGCCATCTCGCAGCACCGGAAAGAAGTGCCACGTCGGCGCATTCTTTCCGATCAGATCGACCACGCTCGCCGGCAGTTTTTCGGCGTGATCAATCGCAAAGCTTTTCGTATTGCCATCCGGCGTCACCGTGATCCAGCCGGTGACCAGCATGCTCGCCTGCACATGCTCGCGTACAGCACTCGGCCCGGCAGCCAGCGCCGCACCCGACAACACCACGCAGAAGACTCCCAACAGCAAACGCTTCATCACTCGTCTCTCCTTGATCGAACACCCTGGGGAAGTCTGCTCCCGCGCATACGCGGTGCGCAAATGCCGGATTCAGCGTCGCGGGCGAAACTGCGCACGCACCACCGACGCACCCAGCCGCCAGCTCAGCCAGAGCAGCACCGGCACGGCGACTGCCTTGAGCACCAGCGCGGCCAGGTAGTTGTGGCGCGCGTGCAGCAGGGCTTGTCGCAAAGCCACGTCGTCGTGCAGTTGGCCCAGCGCCTCGGTGCTGGCGCGCTCGAAGGCCGGCCATTGCACCAGCAGGGTGATTCCGCTTGCCAGCATCCACAGCGCCAGCAGGCCGGCGGCCACGCGCAGCGCGGGGCGGGCCCAGGTCTGGCGAAAGATGCAGCCGGCGCACAACACG
This sequence comes from Rhodanobacter sp. G2-10, assembly GCF_055809185.1. Classification (NCBI taxonomy): domain Bacteria; kingdom Pseudomonadati; phylum Pseudomonadota; class Gammaproteobacteria; order Lysobacterales; family Rhodanobacteraceae; genus Rhodanobacter; species Rhodanobacter sp. G2-10. Next base: position 3,139,155 of record NZ_CM147900.1, read on the forward strand.
ATCACCGCGAACGCGGCCAGCAGATAGGCGATGTCCCAGGCCAGCATGCCGTGCAGGGCTGCACTCGCGGTCGCGTTGGACGCCAGCACCTGCCGCTGGTTCCACAGCAGTTGCGCGTGGCTGAAATACTGCAGGCAACCGAACGCGGCAAGCAGCAGGAGCAGCCACACCACCACCCGCCAGAGGGCGAACCCGCGTTCCCGCACCAGCGGTTCGGCACGTACCGCCACCGGCATCAGCGCGATGCCTTCAGCGCAGCCAGGTCCGTCATCACCTGTGCCGAGTTCTTTTCCGGATCGACATCGACGTAGACCCTGGCGATCCGGCCCTGCGGGTCGATCAGGAATGTGGTTCGCTTGGCATAGTGCTGCCCCTTGTAGGAGGTCAGTACGCCGTAGCTGGTGGCCACTGCATGATCGGTGTCGGCCAGCAGGGGAAACGGCACGTGGTATTTCGCCGCGAAGTCGGCGTGCGATTTGACGTCGTCGAGGCTCACTCCCACCACGTCGGCCCCCGCCTTGCGCAGCTTGGTGATGTCGTCGCGAAAGTTGCATACCTCGGTGGTGCAACCGGGGGTGAAGTCCTTCGGGTAGAAGTACAGCACCAGCCAGTGGCCGCGGTAGTCGGCCGGGCTGCGCCAGTGTGCGTTCTGATCCTGCAGGCGGAAGGTCGGGGCGGTTTCGCCGACCTGGGGCGTGGCGGCCAAGGCAGGAATGACCCATGCACATGTCAGCATCAGGGTGAGCAGGCAGGCAAGGCGGCGCATGGCGAAATCTCCCGTGGTGGAATCCGGTTCCGTCGCTGCAGTGTACCGCCACACCAAAGGGCAAGGGCGCCCTGGGCGCCCTTGCGGCTACTCATGTCGGGAACAGGTCAGCGCGGACTGATGGTGAATTTGCCGGCCGAGATACCCAGGTTGACACCCTCGCCGGTGCCGGCCAACGCCAGCGACACCGTGCCCTTGGTCAACACCTGCGCCTGCGAGCTCTTCACCACGCCGGCCTCTGCACCAGCCTGCGCATAGTCACCAAAGACCTCCTTGATGCCATGCACGTTGCTGATCTCGCCCTTGCCGTTATTGATGCGGTATTTGCCGGCCGTGAGGCCGCCCCCGACCACGCTGATCTTGACGTTGGCGCGCTGACCATTGCTGCAGGTCACCGTGCCAGTGCCTTCGGCTTGCTTGTAGATCAGCGACCAGCCTGACAGGTTGTAGACCAGGTCGCATTTCACGCTGGCGTCGGCCGCCCGCGCATTGCTCACCGGCAACATGGTCGTCGCGCTGGCACAGGCAAGCACCAGCGCAGCCATTCCAACAGTTCGCTTGATCATCGCTTTTCTCCTCGTTGCTCACGGGATGGTTTTCATCATCGCGGATCGACGCACCTCGACTGGTCGCCGAGCCACCGCTTGACGGGGGAATCCTGTGCACGCAGATGTGACAACGGCGTGCACAAGGTCGGACCGACGTTCAGGTTGCGCGCGGGGGAGCGGGCCCTGCAGACACCCCGGAAGCAGGCTGCAGGCCCGGATCGCCTCGGCAGGCCTTGCCTGAACGCGGCCCGACGCCGTAGGGTTGTCACATCGCCAAACAACTGCCGAAACCCGGCGAATCTCGGCAGCTGGCCTGCGGGAAACAGCGCTATGGTCAAGTATTCACTGGTGGGTTACGACGGCTCCGAGGCTTCGCGTCGCGCATTCCAGTTTGCCGTCGAGCTGGCACGCTGCGGCAATGGTCGTGTGCGCGTGGTGTCGGTACTGCAGGTGACCGAAGGGGGCGCCGATGCATGTGCGCTGATGATGGCGGACTCCGGCACGCAGCGTGCGCAGGAACTACTGGCGGAACTGACCACGATCATGCCGGATGCAGCCGACCTGGTGGATGTCGAGCTGACCCACGGCAGCCCGGGGGACGTGTTGCTCAGCCAGGTCGATCAGCACGGCATCGACCACATCGTGATCGGCCACACCGAGCGCGGAGCGCTGGCACGCTGGCTGCTCGGCTCGGTGTCGGACAACGTGCTGGCACGCGCGCACGTGCCGGTGACCGTGGTGCGTTAGGAGCACCGCGCCAGGCTCAACTTCCGGACGCGGGCATCGTCGAGGGCCGTGGCTCCGCATCGATCTTGCGCTGTGCCTCCTGCTTGATCCGCAACAGCTTGACGTCCACCGGCCGAATCCGGGTGATCGTGCAAGGCATGTAGCCGCGACCGGTCAGCACCTTGTCGAATCGGGCCCACACGCGGCCGATGCTGGAGGTGAGCCCGATGGCCTGTGCGAACTCCAGATTCTGGCACGTGCCGTCCACGTCGAGCAGCCATGCCCGATCCGGTCGCGTGTACACGACCAGTTCGCTGTCACTCAGCGGCTCCCACGACCACAGGTTGAAGAAGTGAAAGTTCTGCACCGGCGCTTCGGCCGCGGCGGCATAGGCCTCCTGTCGCTGCTGCTGACGCTGTGCATACGGCACACTGGAACAGGCTGCCAATGCGGCAGCCAGTACGACGATTGTCAACAAACCTTGTTTGGACATGACAAGACCTCCTCCGGATGCTCGACTGACAACGCGTCAACCGCCTGCATGGTGCACCTGCACGTCCATTCACGCTGACTTGCCTGCCGCTTCAAGGTCTGGGACCCGAGCGGGCGACTTTAGTTCTTGTGCGACTTGTCCAGCGGCTTCCACTTCGCCGGATCGAATCCGCCCACCTCGTAGACCAGCGTCTCGTTCTTCTTGCCGTCGAGCATGGTGACATCCAGATCGAGTTTCCGGGTCTTCTTGAGCAGGGCAATGAAAGCCTTGTCATCGCGAATCATCAGCGCGGGCTCGCCGCCATCGGGTTTGAAGGCCTTGATCTGCACCGGCTTGCCATCCGCCTTGCCGGTGATGGTGCAGTTTCCCCGACACACGAAACCGGGCTTGCTGCCATACAGAAAAGCACTCTGGCCCCAGCGGGTATGCCGGCGCAGGATCAGCCGCACCTGGTCGTCGTCGCCATGCTGGGTGTTGTAGATACTGGCGGTCGATTGGGTGCCGCCGGCCATTGGTGCCACCTGGTAAGTCCACAGCGCCGCCAGGCGATTCTTCTCGCGATTCGCTTCATAGCGCTTCTCGATGGCCGGCAGCGTCTGCTGCACTTCCTTCGCCGCGTCGCTGCCGGGGAAACGGCTGACGATGTCCTTGCCCATCGTCACCACCATTTCGTCGTTGTGAAGTTTCAGCAACTGCCGATAGGTAGTGAGCGTGCGTTGCGCGGCGGCCGCGTCGGCTTGTGCCTTTTGCTGATCGGCGGAGAGCGCCGGCGCGGCAGGCTGTTGCGAGCAGGCGGCCAGCAACAGGCCGCTGCAGGCGGCGCCCAACAAGCCGAGACGAAGTGTGTGGTTCATCGGTGTCAATCCAGTCGGAGGCTGGCCGACAGCTTGGAACGTGCCGCGCACGTGCGCAACTGCTCGGGAGGGTCAGCTCTCGCTGGCCATGCACGAATCGAGATGTTCAACCTGCACGATCTGGTCCAGCCAGATCCGCTGGTGCCACTCCGGCACATCGGGTCGCTCCAGTTGCACTTCGGCATTGATGCCCTCGCGATCATCATGGTCGCGGAATACCTGCAAGCTCGGCCGCACGGTGACCACCCCGTCGCAACTGCTGCCATCGCGCAGAAGCAGCACGACATGGCCATTGGCTGGCAACTCGTGCACCAGCAATTCAAGGCTGCGTATGCTCTCGTCATCGATCAGCACGCTTGGTGCTCTTCTGCCCATGGTGATGAAGCCTCGGAGGTTCGAATGGACTCCGAAGCTACTCGTGGAAACGGCAAGGCCGCGTCAAACCGCCAGTGCCGCTGGTTGAAGGTGGGCCAGGGCTGCCCGGATAATGACAACCTATCCGGGATCTTCCATGACATTGCCCACGACACCTGTCACGGACTCGTTGCTGCAACACCGGGCGTTCGTCGCGTTCTGGCTGGCACGGATCTGCTCCAGTTTCGGCTTCCAGATGCTCTCGGTGGCGGTGGGATGGCAGATCTACGCCATCACCGGCCGTGCCTTCGACCTGGGCCTGATCGGCCTGGTCCAGTTCGTGCCCTCCCTGCTGCTGGCGCTGCCGGCGGGACACGTGGCCGACCAGTTCGAGCGCCGCCGCATCGTACTGATGGGCCAGGTGGTGGAGTGGCTGGCGATTGCGGCGCTGGCCGGCATGAGCCTGGCGCATGGCATCCACGAGGCCGGCATTCTCGCGCTGATCTTCGTGATTGGCGTGGCCAAGGCGTTCGAGTTCCCTGCGCTGCAATCGATGCTTCCGGCGCTGGTGCCGGCGCGGATCCTGCCGCGGGCGATGGCGGTGAATGCGTCGGCCGGCCAGGCCGCGATGATCATGGGACCGGCGCTGGGCGGGTTTCTGTATGTGGCCGGCCCGGGCGTGGTCTATCTGGTGGCCGCGGGTTTGTACCTGGTTTCGGTGATCATGCTCGCCCGCCTGCGTTACGAACATGCACCGCCCCGGCGGGAGCCGGCCACCCTGAAAAAGCTGTTCGCCGGCGTGCATTTCATTCGCGGACGGCCCGATGTGCTGGGCGTGATCTCGCTCGACCTGTTCGCCGTGCTGCTGGGCGGCGCCACCGCGCTGCTGCCGATCTTTGCCAAGGACATCCTGCACACCGGCCCATGGGGCCTGGGTTTGCTGCGCGCCGCGCCGGCGGCGGGCGCGCTGCTGATGTCGCTGTGGCTGGCACGGCACGACATGCAGCGCCGGGTGGGGGTGATCATGTTCGCGTCGGTGGCCGGCTTCGGCGTGGCGACGCTGGTATTCGCCCTGTCCACCGCGCTGTGGCTGTCACTGCTGGCGCTGTTCGCACTGGGTGCCTTCGACATGGTCAGCATGGTGATTCGTGGCGCGCTGGTGCAGCTGGATACGCCCGATGACATGCGCGGCCGGGTCAGCGCGGTCAATGCCATCTTCATCAACACCTCCAATCAACTTGGCGAGTTCGAGTCAGGCATGCTGGCGGCGTGGATCGGTGCGGTCGGTGCCACCGTGGTCGGCGGCGTTGGTACCCTGTTGGTGGTCGGCGTCTGGATCGCCATGTTCCCGAGCCTGCGCCGGCGCCAGCAACTGCATATCGAAGACAATGTGTCGGCAGCGCCGGTGCTCTGAACCCTTCAGGAAAACACCATGATCACCCGCTCCGCCACCGAATTCCTCGACGCCTTCAGCGCGCTGTCGCCGCTGCCTGGCGCAAGCGCCACCGCGCGCGCGGCCTTCCTTGTCGCGCCGGCGGACTTCAGCCTGGCGGCGGAGTCTGCCCGTGACAACCGCTACATGGACGTCAGCCGCCAGGTCGATCCAAACACGGCACTGGCCGAGCACGCGGCGCTGGCGCAGGCCTTGCGCGCGGATCTGCCGGTCATCACCTTTCCCGGCGACCCGGCGACTCCCGATGCGGTGTTCCCCAACAACGTCTTTGGCACGGCTCCGGGTCGGCTGGTGGTTGGGCGCATGCGCCACGCCGTGCGTCAGCACGAAGCCACGCGCACGGACATCCGCCGCTTCTTCAGCGAGGTGCTGGGCTACGACGAAATCGACCTGTCCGGCCGTCGCGACCTCGTGGCCGAACTGACCGGGTCACTGGTGATCGACCGCCTCCGCGGCGTCGGCTACTGCGGCCTCAGCGAGCGTTGCGACATGGCCGGCGCCGAAGCGATGCACCAGGCCTTCGGGCTGCGCCTGACCTACTGTTTCGAGCTGGCCGACGCCGAGTACCACACCAACGTGGTACTCACCCTGCTGGCCAGCCGCGCCGCCATCATCGCCGCGGACGGCTTTCGTGATCCCGCCGCCGCTCAGGCGATCGCACGCGCCTGCGATCACCGCGCAGTCTGGCTGACCCCGGCGCAGAAGCAGGCCTTTGCGGCCAATGCGATCACCCTCTCCGATGAGCGCGTCTGGATGAGTGCATGCGCCGCCGCGGCACTGAGCGACGAGCAGCGCGACGCCTTGCGCGAGTACGGTTTCAGCATCGGCAGCGTGGAGCTGGGCGAGATCGAGAAAGCCGGCGGCAGCCTGCGCTGCTGCGTCGGCGAGATCTACTGAAATCCGATTCCCTGCATCGCCGTGCGGGCGTCCACCATTGCCGATGCCGATTCCATCCGCCATGCTGAAGTCTTTCGACGGTGAGGTATTCCGATGTCCGTGCCGCCCGGCCTTCCAGTTGGCCGCTCCAGTTTCGTCACCGTGCTGGCGTGGATCTTCATTTGCCTCGCCGGCTTTGCCACGCTGATCAGCCTGCTGCAGAACGTGATGTTCCAGCTGGTGTCGCTGCCAACCATGCACGATCAGATGGCGATGCAACCATGGCCATCGGACATGCCGGTGTCGATGAGCTGGATCTTCGCCCACTTGATCTGGTTCATTCGGGGATTTCTGCTGCTGTCCATCGTCACCCTGGTCGCTGCGATCGGCTTGCTGCGGCGACATGACTGGGCGCGCCGGCTGTTCATGGGCTTGATGGTTTTCGCCATCGTCTACGAGTTGCTCAGCCTGGTGGCACAGTGGTGGTTCATGGGCAAGATGCCTTCAATGATGGAGATGCCGCCCGGCGCTCCCGCGCAGTTCGCCGACGGCATGCGCGGCTTCATGCTGGCGATTCAGGTCGTGAGCGCCGCGGTGGTGGTCTGTTTCAGCGTGCTGTTCGGCTGGATCATCAAGCGTCTGCACAGCACGCAGATCCGGTACGAATTTCAGCCGACCCGGGCCAGGTCGCTGGCTTCGAGCGCTCCCGGATGATCACCCTGCACCACCTCAACAACTCGCGCTCGCAGCGCATCCTGTGGCTGCTGGAAGAGCTTGGCGTGCCGTACGAAATCAAGCGTTACCAGCGTGATCCCAAGACCATGCTGGCGCCAGCCGAGCTCAAGCGCATCCATCCGCTGGGCAAGTCGCCGGTGATCACCGATGGCGAGCTGACCCTGGCCGAATCGGGCGCGATCATCGAATACCTGGCCGAACGCCATGGCAACGGCAAGCTGCTGCCTGAGGCCGGCACGCCCGAACGCCTGCGCTGCAACTACTGGCTGCACTACGCCGAGGGTTCGGCGATGCCGCCGTTGCTGCTGAAGCTGGTGATCAATCGGATCCGGACCGCGCCGGCCCCGTTTTTCATCAAGCCGATTGCGCGCCGTATCGCGGACAAGGTGGACCGGACCTTCACCGACCCGCAATTGAAGCTGCACAGGGATTACCTTGAATCCGAGCTGGGCGCCCACGACTGGTTTGTCGACGATTCATTCAGCATCGCCGACATCCAGTTGAGCTTTCCGGTCGAGGCCTTTGCCGCACGCGGCGGGCTCGACGACCGCTACCCACGACTGAAGGATTTCCTGCGACGCATCCACGCGCGGCCGGCGTATCAGCGCGCGCTGGAGCGTGGCGGCGTCTATGCATTGGGCGGCTGAACGGAAGTCAGCTTCGTTTACGCCTCGGTCACGGCAGCGCTGGCAGTCTGTTCTTCCATACGCCGAGGAGCCTTGACCATGCGCAACCGTGAAATCGAACAACACATCCGCGACACCGCCGGCCGCGCCAGCGATCGCGTGCGGGATTACGCCGACGGTGCCAGCAATGGTGCCCAGAGCTTGATCGAGCGTGGACGCAAACGCATCCGGCAGGGTCTGGGAAAAGGCAGCGGGAACTATCGCCGCCAGATGTCGCATGCGGCCGAGGACTTCGCCGATGAAGCGAACTACCAGTATCGCCGCTTGCGCCGCCAGGTGAACCGCCATCCGGCCGCTACCGTTGCCATTGTTGCCGGCACCATCGGCGCATTCCTGTTGTTGCGCCATGCCCTCCGGAGCGACGAGGACTGATCCAGCGTCATCAGCTTGAGCAGAGCCGGCTGTCTGGTTCTCCGCTGATGCTGGCTGTTCCGTCCGAAAAGCCCGCCCCTCGGCGGGTTTTTCGCGTGGATGCCATGGACTGTCGCATGCCCCGCCCACTGCTAGACTGAAATGCATCGTCCAGGTGTCGCTGCGCATGCACTCCAGGGATATCCGGTTCCATCATCCGGTCGCGTTCTGGCTTGGTTGCGGCCTGATTTTTGCCGGCGTGGCGGCACACTTGCCGATGCTCGCCATGGCCGCACCGATGCACTACCGACTGGTCGGCATGCCCATGGATCGCGCCATGCTTGTCGGCATGGCACTGGTTCCGCTAGGCGTGCTGTTGGCGACTTTTGGACTCATGCCGCGGTTGAACCAGATGCGTCGCACCGCGCGCGCCGGCATCGCAGCCTTGCCTTTCCACGTCGCCGACCACGCGCCGCTCAATCGCGAGCACTGGAAGTTGATCGGCGTACTGGCGCTGGCGCTTGCCGTGGACGTGATGAAGCCGGCCACGATCGGTTTCGTGATGCCCGGCTTGGGCGCCGAGTACGGGCTCGGCTCGTCGGTAGTTGCGCTGCTTGCCCTGTCGGCGCTGGGCGGCACGGCGATCGGCTCGGTGGTGTGGGGACACCTGGGCGACCTGTTGGGGCGCCGGGCCAGCATTCTGCTATCCGCGCTGATGTTCATGGGAACCTCGATCTGTGGCGCCATGCCGTCCTTCGGCTGGAACCTGTTGATGTGTTTCCTGATGGGCATCGCCGCAGGGGGCATGTTGCCGATCACCTTTGCGCTGATGGCGGAGACCATCCCGACCAGGCACCGCGGCTGGTTGCTGGTGGCGCTGGGCGGAGTCGGTACATCGGCGGGCTATCTGCTGGCTTCGGGCGCGGCGGCGCTGGTCGAACCCACGTTCAGCTGGCGCGCCTTGTGGTTGCTCAATCTCCCCACCGGCGCCTTGATCGTCGTGCTCAACCGCTACATCCCCGAGTCGCCGCGCTTCCTTGCGCTGGCCGGGCTGGACGATCAAGCGCGCGCGGTCCTGCGCCGTTTCTGCGGCGATTCGCTGGCCGCGGTCGCAGAAGAATCGCTGCCTGTGTCCACCTTGCCTGCGGCGGAGCACACCAGCATGCGCCAGCTCCTGCGCGGGCGGCACGCCGTGATCAGCTGGGGCTTGATGGTTTGCGCGGTGGCATGGGGTCTGGTGAATTTCGGATTCGTACTCTGGCTTCCGGAAAATCTTGTCGCGCTCGGCATTGATGCACGCGATAGCGCGGCACTGCTTGCGCGTTCAGCCATTCTTGCCATACCCGGCGTCGTGCTGGTGGTTGGCCTCTACCAGCGCTGGAGCAGCATCCGCACGCTGGTGCTGTTCATTGGACTGACGGCAGCTTCGCTGCTGTGCCTGGTGGCGATCGACGCGTCGGGAACACGTTCCAGCATTCTCGTCATTGCAGGCACGGCCGCCTTGCTGCTGAGCGTCAGCGGGGTCGTCGCCACCCTGATTCCGTATGCGGCGGAAATCTACCCAGCTCACCTGCGCAGCACCGGTGCCGGGCTGATCGCCGGCGGCACGAAGCTGGGCGGAATCCTTGGCGCATTGCTGGGCGTGGCCGGATTGTTCGACCACTTCATGTTTTCGGCATGTTTGATCGCCGTGCCGACCGCACTGGCCGGATGGATGCTCGCGCGCAGCGGCATTGAGACGCGCGGGCACGGGCTGGAAGCGATCCAGCGCGCCCTCGCCGAATGAGCGCAAGCAAAAAGCCGCCATGAAGGCGGCTTTTCGCTTGCATTGTTTCCGGAATCAGACCGTAAGCGGGTTCGGCTTGTCCGGATCGAGCTTGTATTCCTTGATGGCCCGGCTGACATCCTTGGCGTTGACCTTGCCTTCCTTCGCCAGCGCGGCCAGCGCCGCGTGGGCGATCCAGTAGCGATCGACCTCGAAGAACTCGCGCAAGTGCTCGCGCGTGTCGGAGCGGCCGAAACCGTCGGTGCCCAGCACCGTGTAATGCATGCCGTCAGGCATGAACGCACGGATCTGGTCGGCGAATTCGCGCACGTAGTCGGTGGCCGCGATGGCCGGACCGGAGCGCCCGTCGAGCAGGCCGGTGACATAGGCCACGCGTGGCTTGTCTTCCGGATGCAACCGGTTCCAGCGTTCCGCGTCGAAACCGTCACGCCGCAATTCGGTGAAGCTGGTGCATGACCAGATGTCGGACTTCACGCCAAAGTCCTTGTCCAGCAACTCGGCAGCCGCAATCACCTCGCGCAGGATCGTTCCCGAGCCGAGCAGTTGCACGCACGGCGCCGATGCCTTGCCCTTGCCTTTGCCCTTGCCCGATTCGCCATTCCCGGTCCCCGAATCCCGCAGCAGATACATGCCCTTGATCACGCCTTCCTCGCAGCCCTTGGGCATGTCGGGGTGAGCGTAGTTCTCGTTCATCACGGTGATGTAGTAGTAGTGATCCTCCTGCTCCTGCATCATGCTGCGCACGCCGTCCTGCAGGATGATCGCCACCTCGTAGGAGAACGTGGGGTCGTACGACTTCACGTTGGGAATCGCGCCAGCGAGCAGGTGCGAATGGCCGTCCTCGTGCTGCAGGCCCTCGCCGTTGAGCGTGGTCCGACCCGAGGTGCCGCCGACCAAAAAGCCACGCGCGCGCATGTCACCGGCAGCCCAGCACAGGTCGCCGATGCGCTGGAAGCCGAACATCGAGTAGTAGATGAAGAACGGCAGCATCGCCTGGTTGCTGATCGAGTAACTGGTGCCTGCCGCCATCCATGAGGCCATGCCGCCCGCCTCGCTGATGCCCTGCTGCAGTACCTGGCCCTTCTGGTCTTCGCGGTAATACAGCAACTGGTCGGAGTCCTGCGGCTTGTATTTCTGGCCGAACGGCGCGTAGATGCCGATCTGCCGGAACATGCCTTCCATGCCGAAGGTACGCGCCTCGTCGGCCACGATCGGCACCACGCGCTCGCCCAGCTGCTTGTCGCGCAGCAACAGGTTGATGCCACGCACCAGCGCCATCGTGGTGGAGATCTCGCGATCGCCGGTGCCCTTGGTGATCTGCTCAAAGGCGGAAAGCTCCGGCGCCTTCAGCTTGGCATCGGCCTTGCGCCGCCGCTGCGGCAGGAAGCCGCCAAGCGCCTGGCGCCGCTCCATCATGTACTGCACTTCCGGGGAGTCCTTGCCCGGGTGGTAGTACGGCACGTCGTGCAGTTTGTCGTCCGGCATCGGGATCTGGAAGCGGTCGCGGAAGGTCCGCACCGACTCGTCGTCCAGCTTCTTCTGCTGGTGGGTCGGGTTCTGCGATTCGCCCGAACCCAGGCCCATGCCATAACCCTTGACCGTCTTGGCCAGGATCACCGTGGGCATGCCCTTGGTGTTCACCGCCGCGTGATAGGCCGCATAGACCTTGTGCGGATCGTGACCACCGCGGTTCAGACGCCAGACGTCGTCGTCACTGAGGTTGGCGACCATCTCCCGCGTCTGCGGATACTTGCCGAAGAAATGCTCGCGCGTGTAGGCGCCACCGAACGCCTTGCAGGCCTGGTATTCGCCGTCGACTGTTTCCATCATCAGCTTGCGCAGCACGCCGTCGTGATCGCGTGCCAGAAGCGGATCCCAGTAGCTGCCCCAGACCAGCTTGATCGCGTTCCAGCCACCACCACGGAATACACCTTCCAGCTCCTGGATGATCTTGCCGTTGCCGCGCACGGGGCCATCCAGACGCTGCAGATTGCAGTTGATCACGAAGATCAGGTTGTCCAGCCCTTCGCGCCCGGCCAGCGAGATCGCACCCAGCGACTCCGGCTCGTCGACCTCGCCGTCGCCCATGAAGCACCAGATCTTGCGATCGCTCTTCGGGATCAAGCCGCGATTTTCGAGGTATTTGAAGAACTGCGCCTGGTAGATCGCCTGGATCGGACCCAGCCCCATCGACACCGTCGGCACCTGCCAGTAGTCCGGCATCAGCCACGGATGCGGGTAGGACGACAGTGCACGACCGCGGCCCACCACTTCCATGCGGAACAGGTCCAGTTGCTCCTCGCTCAGCCGGCCTTCGAGAAACGAGCGCGCATAGATGCCCGGGCTGGAATGGCCCTGGTGCAGGATCAGGTCGCCCGGATGATCAGCGCTGGGCGCGCGCCAGAAGTGATTGAAACCCACGTCGTAGAGGGTTGCCGACGAGGCAAAACTGGCGATATGGCCGCCCAGCTCGCCCGGCTTGCGGTTGGCGCGCACCACCATCGCCATCGCGTTCCAGCGAATCAGGCAGCGGATGCGCCACTCCATCTGGGCGTCCCCGGGGCTCTTCGCCTCCTGGCCGGGCGGGATCGTGTTGACGTAGGCCGTGGTCGGGTCGAACGGCAGGTAGCCCCCGGAACGGCGGGTGGTATCAACCATCCGTTCCAACAGGAAATGCGCACGCTCGGTGCCATCATGCTGGATCACCGCACCAAGCGAATCGATCCATTCGCGGGTTTCGGTGGGGTCAATGTCCTGGTCGAGGATATCGTCGAGCTGATCCATGAGATTCTCCACGGCACGGTGGGTCGTGCCTGCAACAATTTTGCGCCGTCGGGGCTGCGGTGCGGGAACTGTCGAGTTTAGTTGTTTGCCCGGATACCCGCCAATGGCCAGTGCATGCGCGGGCGCATGGAACCTGTTGCGCCCGGCACACCGTCACGTGCGCAATGGCTCAAGCTGCGCCGTGCAGGCCTTCCGGAGACGGCTTGCGCATCACCACGATATCCTGATGTCCGTTCAGGCCGCCCTCGATGTGTTCGACAACCGGGAGGTAGCGCCCCCAATGTCGGCGCACATAGTCCACCGTGTGGAACGTGGTCTGATAGAAATCAGGTAGGCCATCGAATTTGAAGCGACCTTTTCGGTCTGTCCGATAGACGATTCCGTCGCGCACCAGGAGGGCAAGCTCGGCCGGCGTGCAGCTGTCCGTAGTGAAACGACCATGGGTGGTCGCCAGCAACACTCCACCTGGTTTGAGCAAACGCTGCATCTCGGCAAGCCATTGGTCCTGCGCTCGCGCGTCAAGATGCGTGAACAGCGACACGCTGTAGATGACGTCGAACATGCCGCTGGTGTAAGCGGTGGGCGTGGCTACGCCATTGATCGAAAACCGCGCCTTGGTGGAAAGGTTTTCCGACGCCCAGCCAATGGCTTCGGCATCGATATCCGAACCGTACAGCGCACAAGACTCGGTTGCGCCGGCGAACTCACTGATGACGCGCCCTGGCCCACAGGCAAAGTCCAGTACGGTCAGGTGCTTCAACGCGACGCCATGCGCGCCAAGCGTCTGGACAATGCATTGCGCGATGCTCCGACCGTTGGCCAGGTAGCTGGCCGAGTCGAATGCCCGATGTACCCGGTATCGAAGCATCGGCGGCGGCAAGCCAAGCGCCGCCTCGCCCGGATCCACTCTGTTTGCATGCGCAAGCTCCCGGCGAAAGCCCAGGTACTTGATGGCACCGGCCAGCCAGTAGAGTGGCGTTATCCGCTTCGCCACTTGGCGCGCTCGCTTCATCATGTCCATTCGCTGATTCCGGGACGATCCTGCCGCATCCTTGACATCGGTACGGGCGTGCCGGCCTCTAGCTACGCCGGCCACCTTGTGTCGCGCGGATTTGCGCATCCACCGCCGCCACCGCCGTCATGTTGACAATGCGGCGCGCGCTCGAAGCGGGCGTGAGGATGTGCGCGGATTTGTCCACGCCCATCAGGATCGGGCCGATCGCCACGCCGTCGGTCATCACGCGCACGATGTTGTAGGCGATGTTCGCGGCGTCCATGTTCGGCATCACGAACAGGTTGGCGCGCCCGCTGAGGGTGGTGTGCGGGAACATGCGCTGGCGCAGCATCTCGTCCCAGGCGGTGTCGGCCTGCATTTCGCCATCCATCTCCAGCTTCGGCGCGCGAGCCTTGAGGATCTGCCAGGCCTTGCGCATTTTGGCGGCGCTGGGATTGTCGTGGCTGCCGTAATTGGAGTGCGACAGCAGCGCGACCTTCGGCTCGATGCCGAAGCTCTTGAGCCGGAAACTGGCCTGCATGGTGGCCTCGGCGATCTGCTCTGCAGTCGGATCGACCTGGACGTGGGTGTCGAGGAAGAACCAGGCGCCCTTGTCGTTGATCACCCCGCTCATCGCCGAAGTGCATGACACGCCGGGATCCAACCCGAACACACTGCGCAGGTAGCCGAGCTTCTTGTGGTAACGACCGACCAGGCCGCAGAGCATCGCATCCGCCTCGCCGCGCTCGACCATCAGCGCGGCAATCAGGGTCGGTCGCGAGCGGAGCAGGTTCTTGGCTGCCGCCGGCGTCACACCGCGCCGCTCGGTGATCGCATGATAGTGCTGCCAGTAGTCGTTGAAGCGCGGGTCGTCGTGGATGTTGGTCAGGTCGAAATCGACGTCGGCGCGAATGCGCAGGCCCAGCCGCTCGATGCGATTCTGGATCACGTCCGGCCGACCGATCAGGATCGGTCGTGCGAGGCGTTCGTCCACCACCGTCTGCACCGCGCGCAGAACGATCTCTTCCTCGCCCTCGGCGTAGGCCACGCGCTTGCAATCGGCGCGGGCACGCTCGTACACCGGCTTCATGATCAAGCCGGTGCGATAGATGAACTGGCCGAGCTTTTCCTTGTACGCATCCATGTCGTCGATCGGCCGGGTGGCCACACCCGAGTCCATCGCTGCCTGCGCCACGGCCGGGGCCAGCATCACCAGCAAGCGTGCATCGAACGGTCGCGGGATCAGGTAGTCCGGGCCGAAACTTGGCGCCTCGCCGCCATAGGCGCCACCCAGGTCAGACGATTCCTGCCGCGCCAGCGCCGCGATGGCGCGCACGCAGGCGGTCTTCATCGCTTCGTTGATGCCGGTGGCGCCGACATCCAGGGCGCCGCGGAAAATGTAGGGGAAGCACAGCGCGTTGTTGACCTGGTTCGGGTAGTCCGAACGGCCGGTGGCGATGATGCAATCGGGACGCGCCTTCTTCGCGTCCTCCGGCATGATCTCCGGGCTCGGATTGGCGAGCGCCAGGATCACCGGACGCTCCGCCATCGTGGCGACCATTTCCGGTTTCAGGATGCCGCCGGCGGAGAGGCCAAGGAACACATCCGCGCCTTCGACGATTTCAGCCAGGCTGCGCTTGGGCGTGTCGCGCGCATAACGCGCCTTGTCCGGGTCGAGGTTTTCGCGGCCGGTGTGGATCACGCCCTCGCGATCGAACGCGACGATGTTTTCGGGCTTCACGCCCAGCGCCACCAGCATGTCGAGGCAGGCGATGCCGGCGGCGCCGGCACCGGTGGTGGCGACTTTCACTTCCTCGAACTTCTTGCCGACCACTTCCAGTGCGTTGAGCACCGCGGCGCCCACGATGATGGCGGTGCCGTGCTGGTCGTCGTGGAATACCGGGATCTTCATCCGCTCGCGCAGCTTGCGTTCGACGATGAAGCATTCCGGCGCCTTGATGTCCTCCAGGTTGACGCCGCCGAAGGTCGGCTCAAGGCTGGCGATGATGTCGACCAGCTTGTCCGGATCGTTCTCGTCGATCTCGATATCGAAGACGTCGATGCCGGCGAACTTCTGGAACAGGATGCCCTTGCCTTCCATCACCGGCTTGGCCGCCAGCGGACCGATGTTGCCCAGGCCCAGCACGGCCGTGCCGTTGGTGATCACCGCCACCAGGTTGGAGCGCACGGTGAATTCCGCTGCGGTGGCGGGATCCTCGACGATCGCGTCGCAGGCCGCGGCCACCCCGGGCGAGTACGCCAGCGACAGGTCGCGCTGGGTCAGCAGCGCCGTGGTCGGGGTGATCTTGATCTTGCCCGGTCGCGGATGGCGGTGATACTCCAACGCGGCGAGACGGAGTTCTTCGGGGAGGGCCATGAATGCGCTTTCTTTTTGGGAGGGAACGTCACTGCCGGAGCAGACGACCGCTGTTGATATTAGCACCGGCACCGGCTCGGCCGGGCGCCGGAAACGGCGTCAGCGGTCGAGCAGCAACTCCTCTGCCTGCACTTGTTTCATGTGGATGCCATTGACGAACAGCGAAAACGCCAGCTTGCCGGCCAAACCCTGCACATGCTGCATCCATGGCGGCAGCCAACGCGGAGGCAGGATCGCACCCGAATCGAAATGCGGCTGCAGACTGACCACGTCTTGCAGCGCCAGCTTGCCCGCGAAGAGGTGGCGCAACAGATCCATCCGACGTTGCTTCAGCGCCCAGCGAAAGAACGTGTGCACGGTCAGCAGGCCGGACAGATACACGTTGTCTTTCGCGAATGCCGCACCGCCGCCGGGGGAAACGCCGCGAAACACGCGCTGCGCCGAGTGGAAACTGTCGACCTCGGTCTGTCCGCAGGCACTGAAATACTTGTAGACCTCGACGAAATCCGCGCCCTTGAGCGCCATGTCGATCGCCAGGATGCGCAGGCTGATCCGCTTGAGCCGGGCAATGTCGATCGCGCCGGACATCAACTCGGCGAACACCGCCAGCCCCTCCTGGGTAGCGGTGACCCGTGGCGAAGTGCGCCCCATGGATGCCAGCAACGGTTGCCGGCGCCCGTTCAGCGCCGTCAGCGAATGCACGAAGGCCTCGTGCGCCAGCAATTGGTGATGGTCGTATTTGCTGAAACTGGAGCCGCCGCGCAGACGGATCCGGGTCGCACCGGCGGCGGCCTTGGCGGTGAGCTCGGGGTCGATCTCCACCCGGATCGTGCCCTCGCCGAAGAAGGCATCGAGAGCAGCGGCCAGTTCGTCGCGCAGCGCCTCCGCCGTCACGCGCCGGTTGCTGGTGTCCTCCAGCAGGTCGGCACCGAGCTCGTCCGCAAGCTCGACGAAGTGGCGCGCCGCGTCGAGATTGCTGGCTTGGCTGCCGGGAATCAGATCATCCGGTTTGCCGTACAGCGCAATCGACGGTGCGGTGACACCGGCCGTGCCCACCGCCTCGAGCATCTGCGCCGCGAGGCGCCACGATTCGGCGCTGCGTCGCAGGTAATCGCCAAGCGGATCGACATCCCGCGGATCGCTGCCGATCGCAGCGGCTTCAATTGCCCTCAGCTCGGCGCGCGCTTCGGCCAGATCGGGCACGCGGTAGGACACCTGCGGCAGGCTGAAGCGCCCGCGACGGTAGTCCTCGATCATGCGATTTTCCAGCGGCGCCGGCCACGCCACGGTGGGCAGAATGTGGATGCCGCGAACTGCTGCCAACAGGCGCTGGTCGAGCGCAGCGTATCGCTGCAGCGCCAGGTCGTCAGCGGCGGTCACTACTTTGTCCCGGCCATGAGCGAAAGGCTCCTATTCCCGCTCGCGCCTGCTGCGGTGTCCGCGTGGCGGCTCGATCGGACGGCCGCCGCGCTGCCGGCGCAGCCGCGCTTCCAGCGTCGCCGCCTGTTCCTCGCGCTCGTCATGCAGCTTGAGATAGTTGCGCCAGCGCTCGGCGCCCAGCTCGCCCGTGTCCAGGGCCACCTGCACGGCGCAGCCGGGCTCGCTGCCATGACCGCAGTCGGCAAAGCGGCATTGCTCGGCCAGCTGCTCGATGTCGGCGAACAGGTCGAGATTTTCCTCGCCGGTGAGCTTCAGCTCGCGCATCCCCGGGGTGTCGATCAGGCAGCCGCCGCTGGGCAACTGCAGCAGCGCGCGATGGGTGGTGGTGTGGCGGCCACGACTGTCGTGACTGCGTACCGCGGCCGTGGCCATGGTGGCACTGCCCAGCAAGGTATTGGTGAGCGTGGACTTGCCGGCACCGGACGAGCCCACCAGTACCGCGCTGTCACCCGCCTGCAGGTAGGCGGCAAGCAGTTTCGCACTGGCGGGGTCTTTGCAGTTGAGCGCGTGGATCGGCGTGCGCTCGGGCAACCGCTCGCGCAACGCACCCAGTTTCGCCGCAGCGTCATCGCACTTGTCCAGCTTGCTCAGCAGGATCACCGGCTGGGCGCCGGAATCCTCGGTCAGCGACAGGTAGCGCTCGATCCGGGCCGGGTTGAAGTCGCCGTCCAGACCGGTCAGCACCAGCACGTAATCGATATTGGTGGCGATCAGCTGGCGCTCGTAGCGCTCGCCGGCGGCGGCGCGCGACAGCACGCTGCGCCGCGGCGCCACGCTGAGGATGTGCGGCGGCGAGCCGCTGGCCACTTCCACGAAATCCCCCACCACGGGACGCTCGGCCGGGTCGATGCCGCGCCGGAGAAAACGCCCGTCCGGCTGCGCCCCGAACAGGGTCTGCCCGTCATGCAATTCGTAGCCGGCGCGATGCTGCGCGACCACGCGAGCCAAACGCAGATCGTCGGCAGGCAACGCATTGCCGCGCCAGCCGATATGCCGCAACCGTTCAATCGTTTCAACGTCACTCATGGCGAGGCGTGTTTGGCATGGTTCGGGCATTATGCCCTGCCCGCGCATGGCCCGGCGATGAACCGGCATCGATCCGCACAAAGTCTCGCGTTGCACTGCATCACGCTGCTAGCATCGGCACGTCGGCTGCGGTGCCGGCCCGTGCCCCAGAAGGAAACCGACGTTGTCCCCGATCACGCCCAGTGCGCACCTGGCCGACGTGCGCTATGAAATCCGCGGAGCGCTGACCCGGCGTGCCCGCGAATTGGAAGCTGCCGGTCTCGACATCATCAAGTTGAATATCGGCAATCCTGGCCGTTACGGCTTCGAGGCGCCAGCCCACCTGCGCGAAGCGATCGCCAACCACCTGCACGACAGCGAGGCCTATGGTCACGAACAGGGCCTGGAAACGGCGCGTGAGGCGATTGCCGCCCAGCAGCGCAGCCGCGGTGCGCAGCAGGTCCGGGCCGAACGCATCTTCGTCGGCAACGGCGTCAGCGAGCTGATCGATCTGTCGCTGCGGGCGCTGCTGCAGCCTGGCGACGAGGTATTGTTGCCCAGCCCCGACTATCCGTTGTGGAGCGCGGCCACCATCCTCAACGGCGGCCAGCCTCGCTACTATCGCTGCCTGGCGGAGCAAGGCCATCTGCCTGACCCCGGCGAAGTCGAGGCACAGATCACGCCACGCACGCGCGCACTGGTGCTGATCAACCCGAACAACCCCACCGGCGCGGTGTATCCGCGCGCCTTGCTGCAGCAGCTGGTGGAGGTCGCCGCGCGGCACCACCTGCTGCTGCTTGCCGATGAAATCTACGACGAGATCCTGTACGACGGCGCCAGCTTCCAGCCGCTGGCCGAAATTGCCGGCGAGCTGCCGTGCCTGAGCTTCGGTGGCCTGAGCAAGGTGCATCGCGCCTGCGGCTACCGGGTGGGCTGGATGAGCCTGTCCGGCGACCCCGCACGATCCGCCATTTATCGGGACGCGCTGCAGCTGCTCGCCGCACTGCGGCTGTGCCCCAACGTCACCGCGCAATGGGCGGTCCTGCCCGCGCTGCAGGACGCGCCGACGATTGCGGCGTTGACCAGCACCGGCGGGCGTCTGCACGAGGCACGCGAAACCGTGTTGCGGGGTGTCGCCGCCAGCCGCCATCTGGATCTGGTGGCGCCCGATGGCGCGTTGTACGCCTTTCCGCAGGTGCGTGCCGAACATATCCCGGATTTCGACGACGAGTCGTTCGCGCTGCGCCTGCTGGAGGAGGAATCCGTGCTGGTGGTGCCGGGCAGCAGCTTCAACGTGCCGCGCAGCCGCCATTTTCGCCTGACGCTGCTGCCGCCGCCGGCGCAGTTGAAAGAAGTGTTCGTGCGCATCGAGCGTGTGCTGGTGCGCATGGCGCAGGAGCAGTCCGACTCCACCCGGGCGGTGGCCTGAGCCGCGCCGACATCACCGATGGCTGCCGCGCCCCCGCCGTTGCGCTACCTCGCCCTGGGCGATTCCTACACCATCGGCGAAGCGGTGGCCGCCGAAGCACGCTGGCCGGCGGTGCTGGTGGAGCGCCTGCGCCACGACGGCGTGGTGATCGACGATCCGCAGATCGTGGCAGTCACCGGCTGGACCACCGATGAGCTTGCGCATGGCATGGACCACGCGCCGCTGACGCCGCCGTACGACCTGGTCAGCCTGCAGATCGGCGTCAACAACCAGTATCGCGGCCGATCCCTCGAGAACTATCGCGACGAGTTCGCTGAGCTGCTGGCACGCGCCATGGCCTTGGCCGGCCATCGTCCGGAGCGGGTCGTGGTGGTATCGATCCCCGACTGGGGCGTCACCCGTTTCGCGCGCGAACAAGGCCGCGATCCGGCCGTCATCGCCGCGGCGCTCGACGACTTCAATGCGAGTGCGCAGGAACAGGCTGATCGTGCGAGCGCCCATTTCGTCGACATCACCGCAATCTCGCGCCACCACCCTGACCTGCTGGCTGACGATGGCTTGCACCCCTCGGCGGCACAGTATCGGCTCTGGGTCGAAGCCATCGAAGCCGTGGCTCGCATCTCCTGTCAGCCAGCACCTTGAGTGTCGGCGACCATCCCGCGGGTAACGTCAGGCTGGAACCAGGCACCACCCGATCACTTCGCCGCGCAGCGGGCAAACACCCCATCCGCTCGCCATGACACGGCTCGGCAGTCACCCGGGGATATACTCCCGTGCAAAAAGCCGCGATATTGAATCATGCATGACGAGAGCCCCAATCCCGGGCTGGGCGGGTTGCCACAAGGCGCAGCACGACGCGCCAGTGAGCTGGCGAAGGCCGGCCTCAGCCTGGCCAGTCAAGGTCGACTTCGCGAAGCAGAGGAAGCTTTGCAGCAGGCCCGGCAATGCTTGCCGGGCGATGCGGCGATCGTGTTTGATCTCGCCCGGGTGATCTTGAGCAGCGGACGCGCGGCCGACGCGCTGCAACTGGTCGAACAGACACTTGCCGCATATTCCAACGCACCCAGTCTGCTGCTCCTGCGCGCGCAAATCCTTCTCGGCATGGAACAACCGACGCTGGCCGGGCCGGCATTCGAGCAGGCTATTGCCGCCGATCCGGAAAGCGGTCCGGCGGAACTCGGGCTGGCTATTGCGCTCGGTCAGTCGCGGCAACCGACTGGCAGCGCAGATGCCGTACGGCGAGCGATCAGCAAGGGGACCGACAACGCGGGCGCGCGTTACGTACTGGGTCGGGCGCTGCTGGAGTCCAATCGCTTCGATGAGGCTGAATCCGAGTTTCGGCAGGCGGTGCGGATGCGCCCGGAAGATATCCAGGCACAGACCGCGCTGGCCGAACTGCTGTGGATGCGCACCGGCAAGGCAGACCTGGCCACCATCGAACTCGATGCGGCGCTGGCCAGGAACCCGGGGTTGCAATCGCTTCGGGTGGCCAAGGCGACCTTGCTCGCTGCCGCCGGCGACGCCTCCAGCGCCATGGCCGAACTTGAGCGGGGGCTCTCCCGTTCTGCCAATGATGTGAATTTGCGCCTGGCTGCAGCACGGGTCGCCCTGGGGGCTGATCCAGCGCAAGCGCTTGCTCACGCGGAGCGTGCCTTTCACGCCGCACCACGAAACGGCGCCATCGTGGCGGTCTATGGCGATGCCCTGTTTTGCGCGGGTCGTTTCGTCGAGGCAGAAAAAATTGCCGTGCATGGCATGCAAATCGGCTCCGGCGACAATCATTCGATCGCGCTCCTGCACAGCATCTGGCGGGCGCTGGCTGATCCGCGACGGATGGAATTTTCAGACTACACGACGCTGGTCAGGGCCTGCCAGATCGACACCCCGCCAGGCTGGCCCAGCCTCAGCGCGTATCTTGCGGATCTTGCAGACAGCCTGCATCGACTGCACCAACTGCAGGCGCACCCGGTCGACCAGACCTTGCGCTGCGGCAGCCAGGTGGAGATCCTGTTCGAGCCTTCACAAGACCCTGCGATTGCAGCTTTTGCCCAGGCTATTGACGGACCCATCAAGCGCTACATGGAACTGCTCGGGCATGGCACGGATATCACGCGCCGAAGAAATACCATGCGCTACCGACTCAGCGGCGTGTGGTCGGTGAGATTGAGGCCGCAGGGCCATCACGTAAATCACTTCCACGGAAAGGGCTGGCTTTCTTCCGCCTGCTACATCGAGTTGCCCCCCGCGCTCGGAGCGCGTGGAGGAGAGGGTTGGCTGAAATTCGGCGAACCGTCGTTCGACAGCCCACTCAAGCTCGACCCCGAATACTTCATCAAGCCCGAACCGGGACTTCTTGCACTCTTTCCCTCCTGGATGTGGCACGGCACCGTCCCGTTCCACGGACAACCGGCAGACCGACGGCTGACCATGGCTTTTGATGTGGTGCCGGCCTAGGAGTCTGTCGGACTTTGGTTGGCCGGCCTGCGAATCCGCCTGTGCGGTCCACATTTCCGCCGATTGTTGGCACGTGGAACCACCATGGGCCGGCGAACCGTCGAAAATCTATCCTCGCACAGCCGAATTCTCGCCTCGACCAGCAAAGTCCGACAGGCTCCCAGGGGGTGGGTCGCTTGAAGTCCGACCCGATACCCGCATATCCAGACGGCGTATCATTCGCACTATTTGCCGGAGCGTGTCATGTCCCTCGAACCAACCACCCGCGATCGTATCGAAACCCTGCTCAAGGACCACCGCGTGGTGCTGTTCATGAAGGGCGACCGGCAGCAGCCGATGTGCGGCTTTTCCGCCTCGGCCACCAATACCCTGAACGAGCTGCTCCCCGAGTACCACACGGTCAACGTGCTGGAAGACCCCGAGATTCGCGAGGGAATCAAGCTCTACGGCGAGTGGCCGACCATTCCGCAACTCTACGTGGAAGGCGAACTGGTCGGTGGCGCCGACATCATCAGCCAGATGTACGGCAGCGGCGAACTGCACGCATTGTTCGGCGTGGCCGAGCCCGACCGCACCCCGCCGGAAATCACCATCACCGATGCCGCCGCCGAGGCGATCCGCCAGGGTACGTCGAACGCGCAGGGCGTGGCCTTGCACCTGGAGATCGGGCCGGACCACAGCGCCGGCTTCCAGCTGGCGCCAGCCGGCGCCCATGACATCGTGGCCCATGCCAACGGCCTCGAGGTGCATTTCGACCCGGCCAGTGCCCAGCGCGCCCGCGGCGTGGTGATCGACTGGGTCTCGACCGTGCAGGGCGAAGGGCTCAGCCTGACCTTCCCGGGCGCCAAGTGAGCGGACTTCCGGCACCGCATTGAAGCGGTGGGCGCAAGCGGAATCAGGCTTGCGCCATGGACGATTCGCTGGAGTCGTTGAAATCGCTGATCGCTTCGACCAGATCAGTCACGGCCGCGCGCTCGGCCTCGGTCAGGTCCGGGTTCCAGCTGTCGAAAATCAGCACCACGCGGGTTTCACCGCTGCGATTCCACGCCTCGTGCAGGAAGGTGTCGTCGAAGGTGACGCAGTGCCCGGGGCGCCAGACATGCTCATGCCCGCTCACGTTCAATGCGCAGTTGTCGGGAATGATCAGCGGCAGGTGGGTGACCAGCCGGGTGTTGGTGACACCGCGGTGCGGCAGGATGTGCGTCCCCGGCTTCAAGACCGAGAACAACGTCTCTGGCGCATGGTCGCGGATGCGCACCAGTGGCAACTTGTCCAGGACACCCATCGTGACCGGGCAGGTGGCGCAGTGGTCGTCGTAGCGCTCACCGTGGCGGTAGAAGAAATACGCGTCCCACGCCGCCTGGTGTCCACCCGATGATTCGAGCAAGTCCTTGGTGGCCTCACCGGTCGGACTGCCCAGGAACGGCTCCATGTCCTGACCCTGGTGCAGCAGCGCATCGAGTTCGCCGCGCACCTCGCCGGCCGCCTCTTCCAGCGCATCCAGCCAGGGGAAACGTGCACGTGAGTAGTAGGGCTGGCTGGGAACGCCGGGGAAATACAGAAACTTGGGTTGCTGGCGCGAGTCGGGAATGTTTGCCGGCTGTTCGCCCAGATAGATGGCCAGGCATTGCTCGACCCGCGACAGCTCGGAGGCGCCGTAGCGCTGGCGCAGCGGTTCGAGCACGCCACTGAAGAGCCGGCGGCGCTCGCGATTGACGTAGCCCATCGCGTATTTCACCACCTCGCGCAGCGCAGGTGCCGTGGTTTCGTCGGTCAACCAGCGACCCTGGTTCTGCGCGCTGCGAATGGCGGTATACCAGGCCATGGTTGCCTCATCGACGCGGCCCAGCTGCTCCAGCGCCATGCCCATCTGCAGACGCGCCACGAAGGCCTGCGGCGCCAGTTTCAGTCCGTGTCGGAGCGTGCTTGCCGCCTCGGCGAAATCACCATTGCCCAGCTGCACGGCGCCAAGCAGCTGCAGCAACTCCGCTTGCTCCGGCTCCTGCGCAAGCGCCGCATTCAGCAATTCCCGCGCCGGAACCAGTTCGCCGCGCGCGTAATGGCGATTGGCGAGAAACCGCACCGCCTCGACATCGTGCGGCACCACCTCCAGCAAATGCCGGAAAAACCGCTCGGCCGTATCCGGGTCACGCGCCTGGAGCCGCTCGCGAGCCGCGCGGCGGCAAGCTTCGGGGGTCAATTGATGAGTCTTGTCCATGAACCGATGTCTCGTGATGTGGCCCGGGTCCTGGAGCCTGCCGGACCTGGCTTGGCCGGTCTGCGAATCCACCTGTGTGATCCATATCCCGGCGATTCCTGGTCCATGGAATCACGATGGACCGGCGAATCGTCAGGAATCTGTCCTCACACAGCCGAATTCCCGTCTCGACCACCCAGGCCCGACAGGCTCCCCGAACACGGAGCGGAAGCCAAACGGGCATAATACGCCTTCGTGGCAACTCGATGGTGGGCGGCCGATCATCTGCAGCCGGCGCAGCGACGACAGCTCCGGTGCCCATCGACCAGCAACACCGGATCGTGGAGAAAACATGGCATCGCGGCTGGAAGGACTAACCCCGACCGCAGCGCGCAGCGTGATGGCTGCCGGCGAATCACTGGATGCGGGGCGCGTCGACGAAGCCATCCGCCAACTGTCCGCCATCGGCGGCACAGACGCCAGGCATCCCGAGGTGCTGCGCATGCAGGCGGGCATCCTCAGCATGCGTGGCCAGCATCGCGACGCGCTTGAGCTGATGGGCCAGGCCATCGCAGTGCGTGCGGACGATCCCCTCTACCACAACACCCTCGGCAGCCTGCAAGGCCAGGCCGGCGACTACGATTCGGCGATTGCGTCACTCAGGCGCAGCTGCGCATTGCAGCCTACGCTGGGCATGGCCTGGTACAACCTCGGCGTGATGCTGACCCGCTCGGTACGCAACGACGAGGCGGTAACCGCGCTGCAGCGCGCGGTGGAGCTGGAACCGGACAACATGCTCGCCAGGGCGCTGCTTGCCGACATGTTGCGCATGCAGGGACACGGCGAAGCAGCGGCCGCCGAGTACCGCCGGGTGCTGGCCGAACGGCCGGGTGCGGGCATGGCCTGGTGGGGGCTGGCGGACCTGCGCAGCAGCCAGTTCAGCAGCGATGACATTGCCCGCATGCAAGCCGAGCTGAGCAACCGCGGCAACAGCGACGACGACCTGATCGCGATCGGTTTCGCGCTGGCGGCCGCACACCACGATCATGGGCAGCCTGCCGCCGCGATGCAGGCGCTGGCGCAAGCCAATGCACTGGCCAGGCGCCGCCGGCAGTGGGATCGCAAAGGCTTTTCCGCCGGCGTGAAGGCGCTCAACCAGGCTTTCGATCCGGCACCCGAAGGCGCACCGGGCACGCTGGGCCAGGAAGTCATCTTCATTGTCGGCCTGCCGCGTTCGGGCTCGACCCTGGTCGAGCAGATCCTCGCTTCGCATTCGCAAGTCGAGGGCGCGGGCGAGTTGCCGGACCTGCCCCAGGTGCTGGCCGAGGAGTCGCGACGTCGCGGCCAGCCGTATCCGCAATGGGTGAAGGCGATGCAGCCGGCCGATTGGGAGCGGCTGGGCCGGCGCTACCTCGAGCGGACGGCACACTGGCGACGGCAACGCCCGATGTTCACCGACAAGCTGCCCAGCAACTGGATCTATCTCGGCGCCATCCGCGCCATGCTGCCTGGCGCGCGCATCATCGGTTGCCGGCGTGATCCGCTGGAAACCTGCTTCGCGTGCTATCGGCAGCGGCTGGAGAACAACGAATACACGCGTGATTTCGATGACCTTGCCGGTTTCTGGACGGACTATGATCGCAGCTTGAGCCATTGGCAGCAGCGGTATCCGCAACACGTGCTGGAGTTCCAGCAGGAAGCCCTGCAGGCTAATCCGGCATCGCGGATACGGGCGCTGCTTTCGTTTTGCGACCTGCCGTTCGAGGAAGCCTGCGAACATTTCCATGAAACCAGGCGCGAGGTCCGGTCGCCCAGCGCAAGCCAAGTGCGCCAACCGCTGCGCCGCGACACGTCGCACACCGCGGCTTACGGCGAACTGCTCGATCCACTGCGCAAGGCTCTCGGACTTCCGCCGTGGAACGCCTCGATTCACTGATCGATCATGAGTCCGACCGACAATCGTGATTGCGGTGCCGAGCGGCGCGCGCAGGCCTTGGCCAATCACGATCGCGCCCGGTCACACGAGGCGGCCTGTGCCGAATTGTTGCAGGCTTGGGGCAGCAGTGCCGAGCAGGACTGGTTGACGCTGGTCCGGCACCTGATGCTGCAGCGTGATGGTGGATGCGCGGGCCGCGTGCTCGAGCTCGCCCTGCGCGAACATCCGCGATCCACCGATTTGCAGCTGGCGCATGTCGGACTGCTGATCGAGCGCGGCGAAACGGCCGCGGCCCAGCGGACGCTGCGCGAGCTGGTGGAGATACCTGCTGCCCGGCTCGCCAGCAGTTTCCTGCTGGCACGCCTGCTCAAGGAGCAGGGCCGCATGCAGGCGGCGGCCCGGGTGCTGCGCACTCCATTCGACAGTCCGGGTGGCGACCTGGAGCAACGTATCCAGGCCATCGAGCTGCTGGACGACTGTGGGCGCAAGCAGGAGGCCGCCGCCATCTGCGAAGTGGAGATCGGCGCGGGCTGCGGCGATCCGCGGCTGCATGCGTACGCCGCCATGTTGCTGTCCCAGCTCGGCCAGTTCGATCTGGCACGCGAGCGCTATCTGTTCGTGGCGGCGCACAGCGAACGAGCGCCGGATTGGCACGTCCCGCTGGGCCTGGCCGGACTGCAGCGCTATGCGGATGGCGGCCACCCCGACTTCGCGCTATTTCAGCGCTATCTGGAAACCAGACTGAAGGACGACGCCCGGACCTCGTTGCTGTTCGCCCTGGGCAAGGCCCATGACGACATCGGCGAGTATGGTGAAGCGGCCCGCTTCCTGCGCGAGGCCAACGCCCGGCTTGCCACCGGGGCACGCTGGTCGCGCAAGCTGTGGCGCCGCAGCATCGACATGCGCAGCAAGCGCCGCCTGCCCGAGGTCACCCTTGCCGCGGACCCGGACTGGACCCCCGTGTTCGTGGTCGGCGTACCGCGTTCGGGCACGACGCTGGTGGCGCAGCGCCTGGCCGAGTACCCGTTGGTCTGCCATCGGGGCGAACTGCCGTGGTTGCCTGTACTGGCAGAACGGCTCGACGCTGGCACCGGTGACTACCGCCAACGACTGCAGAAAGCGGCCGCCACGTATGCGGCGCAACTGCGTCAGGACGATGCCGCATCGGCGCACTGGTTCATCGACAAGCAGCCACGCAATTTTCTGCAGGTCGACCTGATTCTGTCCCTGTTTCCGAACGCGCGAATCATCCAGTGCCAGCGAAGCGCGCGCGACACCGCGCTGTCGTTGTGGATGCAATCCTTCCACGATCGCAGCCTGGACTTCGCCTGCGACTTCACCGATATCGCCGCCTATATTCGCGGCGCACGCCAATTGATGGCGCACTGGCAGACACGCTTCCCGGATTCGGTGCGCACGCTCAACTACGAGGACCTGGCGGCTCGGCCGGCTGCCTGTCTTGACGATCTCGCCGCTTGGCTCGGGCTGGCGTCCACGACCGCCCCGCCGGCCGCCAGCAACGACGGTGCGATCAGCACCGCAAGCCTGTGGCAGGCGCGCCAGCCGATCCACACGCGCTCGGTGGATCGTTGGCGTGCCTACGCGCCATTCGTTCCGGAGTTGCTGCAACTCCCGGAGCATTGACAGCCGAGGGTCAGGAGTCGCCCCCTTCCGCGTAACCCCAATGCTCGAGCATGGGTTGCAGAATCGGCAGCGCCGGAGCCAAGGCCTCGCGATAGCGATGCCAGCGATTGAGCCCCTTTCGATTGACCGGCTGGATCACCTGCGTGTAACTGGGCGTGGCGATGTACCCCTTCTCGCGTGCGTGCTTGTCGAAGTTCAGCAACGGCGCCGCATCCTCCAGTCCCAGGAAGTCGCCGATGCGCTGCGTCTGCCGGGCCGGATCGGCCACCAACTCCTCGTAACGCGAAACCAGCACGTCGGGCTTGAACACCTCGACGTGGTGCAACCAGCATTCCATCGCGGCGACGTACGCGCTGGCCAGGCGGTCGATCGACGCACTGGCGGCCGCCAGCACGCTGGCGCGGTAGTTCTGCATGTAGTTGCTGACCAGCACGTCGCATGGATGGCGCAGCGCCAGGATGAATTTCGCCTGGGGAAACAGGCGATGGATCATCGGCAGCCACAGCATGTTCAACGGGTTCTTGTCGACCAGACGCGTGTCCCAGCGTCGCTGAATCTTCGAACAGACCATGCTCAGATAGCCCTTGCGCAGCTCGTCACACGAGTGCTGATCGAGCTTGCCCAGGTCGGCCGGCACCTGAAAGCCTTGATCGCCGAGCTGATCGGAGAGCAGGTTGAAAAACGGGCGCTCATCCATCGACTGCAGGCTCGGATGTGCGTCGAGCATTTGCTCGAGCAGGGTGGTGCCGGAGCGCGGGAATCCGACAATGAAGACGGGGGAGCTGTCGACATCGGGTGCGATCAGGTTCGGCCAGCTTCGGTAGGTTTCCGGCGTCACACGCGCCACGGCGGCGGGCAACAGGGGCGCACCCGGCTCGAAGCGTGCCGGGACGGCTTGCCTGAGCTCCTCCACCTGCAGGGCATGGGCGTTGCCCAGGGCGGCCAGCGCGGCGTCCACGTCACGCAGCTTGTCGCAGGCCTCGCCGAGCGCAAAGTAGTGCGCGAAGTCGTACTCGTGGCGTGGGCCCGCCTGTTCCAGCAGCTGCCGTGCCTGTTCGTAGTCGCCAGCGCGTCCTTCCAGCGCCGCCGAAAGGTGACCGATGTCGCGTTGCTGGCGTTCGTCCAGCTTTTCCGGTCCTTCAAGCACTTCCTGCATCACCGCACGCGCCTGGTCGAGCTGGTTGACGCGTTCGTACACCGCGGCCAGCAGCAGCCTTGCTCCGATCGGGGGCCTGCTTGACCGTGCGCACAAATCCTCCAGCAGCAGGCGGGCCGCATTCGCATCACCCATGACCAGCTTCAGGTCGGCGAGCTCAATCTGCAGGTCGTCTTCCAGCGGCAACCACTCGTGCCAACGTTCGGTCAGCTGATCGGCGCGGTAGTCGCGACAAATCGAGCACGCGCGTGCCGCATGGATACGCGCAGCAGCCGACTCCGGGGCGAGTTCGGTGGCGCGCAACAGAGCGTCTCTTGCGCCGAGGAAGTCCCGCTCCTGCAACTTCAACAGCCCCCGGTTGATCAACTGCTCCGAGTTGTCCGGATCGAGCCGCAGCGAGATGTCGCTGGCGCGCGTGGCTTCGGCAAGCTGGCCGTCCTGGCGCAGTACCGTGGCGTAATTGCCCCAGTGCAACGCGTCATCGGGGCACAGCTCGACCAAACGCGCATAGATCGGCAGGGCTTGGTCGCGCTTTTCCTGCTGCAACAGCGAAATGCCCGTCAACAGCAGGAGGTCCGGATCGTCCGGGCGTCGCTCCAGTGCCTGCCGGCACAGCGCCTCGGCGCGGTCGGGGCGGCCTGTGCGCAAGGCATAAACAATTTCTTCTTGATTCACGGCGGAGGGCACCAAAAAAAGAGCCGCGCAGGAGATCCTGCGCGGCTCGTTGCTACGTGTCAGCCGAAGCTGACGTGAACAATCAGAACTTCACTTCCACGCGGCCCCAGAAGTAACGACCCATCAGGTCGAAGTCGCTGGGATCGGTGTTGGCGTTGAGCGTGTTGTTCGCATACAGGAACGGCGGCTGCTTGTCGGCCAGGTTGTTCACACCGAACGAAACGCGCGTGTTGTACGGCTCGATGTTGTAACCGATCGACACATCGTTGTACATCGTCGAACCGAACTTCATCACGTAGTTGGGGTAGCTCGGGATCGGCGAAGCGGTGTACCCGGGAACCTCGCGGCCCATCTGGAACGCGCCGATGTAGCGAATGCGCCACGAAGCATCCCAGTTACCCAGGTTCCAGTTCAGGAACGCCTTGCCGCGCCAGCGCGGGAACAGGCAGACGCCACCACCGCTGGGGCAGGAAGCCGCTTCCGGCGAACCGTAGAAGCCGAAGTAGCCGGCATCGTGGTAGGTGGCGTTGGCCGCCGTGCCCGGCGCGGTCTGCTGGTCGTAACGGCTCAGGTAGGTGCCGTCCACGCCAACCAGGAAGTTGCCGAAGGAGAACTGCGGCAGCTTGTAGCGCAGCGACACGTCCACACCGCTGGCATCGGTACGACCCAGGTTACCGGTCGGCTCGCCGATCTGGATGATCTGGCCGGGGTCATTCGAGGTCGCCGACTTGCGGGTGATCAGCGGGCAGAACTTGGTAGCGCCGGCGAAGCACTGGTCGAGCACCGTCTGGGCGCCGATCGAGGTGATCGTGTCCTTCAGGTACAGGCGCCAGTAGTCAGCACTGACCGACAGGCCCGGAACCCAGCTCGGCGAATAGACCGCACCGAAGTCGAACGACTTGCCGGTCTCCGGTCCCAGCGGGAAGTTGAAGTAGTTCGAACCGCCCAAGATACCCTTGCTCTGCTGGCCCAGCGACACGTCGGTATTGACGAAGCTGCCGTCCGTCGGCACGCCCACGCAGGCCGGGTTGCCGCCCGTGGTGATGTGGTCGCAGGGGTCGTTGCTGAGCTTCGGTGCGTCACTGAGCGGCGCGCCGAACACGTCACTCGTGGTCGGAGCACGGAACACGTCGGCCACCGTGCCACGCAGCAACAGGTCCTGGATCGGACGGTATTCCACCGCGAACTTGAAGTTGTTGGTGCTGCCGAAGGTGCTGTACTTCGAATAGCGATCACCGATGGTGACGTTCAGCGCCTGGATACCGGGCAGATTGCTCAGCACCGGCACGAACAACTCGGCGTAACCTTCCTTCACGTTGTAACCGCCCTGGATCGGCGAGCTGCACTGGCTGCCCAGGGTGCAGTTGCCGGTCTCCGGGTCAAGCAGCAACACCGGGTCGATCGTGCTGTGCAGGTATTCCTTGCGATAGGAAGCGCCGAGTGCGAGCTGGACCGTACCGGACGGCAGATCGAACAGGCCACCGCTGAGGTTGGCGTCGTACGACTTCTGGATCTGGATCAGGTTGCTGAGGGCTGGCGAAGCGATGCCCTGCAGGACCGCCGTGGAGGCCGGGTCGAACTGGTTGAACGGGTTGAACGGCGTGCAGCTGCCGATGACGTTGCCCGGCGTACCGCACTTCACGACGCCGTCGGTGTCCATGAACGACGGACCCAGGTCCTTGTTCATCTGGTCCACGTTCGGCAGGCCGCGCGTGATCGTGTTCTGCGAGAGGTGGCCGTAGTTGTAACCGGCATTCCAGACCCAGTTCTGGTCGAACACGGTGAAGTCACCCTGCAGACCGGTGGCCACCTGGTCGGTGGTGGTGCCGAAGTTGGCCGAACGGTTGCCCGCAGCGACCAGGCGCTGGCGGTAGTCGTTGCCGTTGGCGTCGAAGTCCACGCCGAACGGGTTGTAGTAGCTGTCCTTGGAGATCTTGCCGCCGTACAGCGAGCCGAACAGCGACGGAGCCAGCTGGAAGCCGGACGCGGTCTTGTTGTGGTAGGCAGTCAGGTACGCCTGGACGTGGTCGCCGAGGTTGTAGGTGCCCTTGATGAAGCCGCTGGTGCGCTCCTGCGGGGTCATCACCAGGTTGACCGTGGCGTAGTTGTACTTGTCGCTGTTACCGAAGCAGTGGTAGTCGGTATTGACGTTCTGACCGCTGGATCCGTGGTTCACGGCGACACGGCTGCAACCGTACTGGGCTGCCAGCGCGGGCGGCAACTGGATGTTGCCGTACGGCGGGAAGCTGGAGCCGCCGACATACGAGTAGATCGCGCTGTTCGGGCTACCGGTGATCGAGACCGAGTTCTTCGCGAAGTCGCGGCTGCCCGCCAACACGGCATCGGTCTTGTTGTAGTCGATGCCACCCATGATGCTGCCCTTGTCGCCGGTCTGACCGAACGTGAAGGTATAGCCGGTGGAGGCACCGTCGTTGCGGTCGGACTCGCCGTAGGTGGCAGAGAACTGCGCGCCCTGGTAGTCCTTCTTGAGGATGAAGTTGACCACGCCGGCGATTGCGTCGGAACCGTAGGTAGCGGACGCGCCGCTGGTCAGCACTTCGACGCGCTCGATCATGTCGACCGGAATCGAGTTCGGGTCGGTGTTCACCACGCGACGACCGTCGACCAGGATCAGGGTGCGCTGGGAACCCAGACCACGCAGGCCGATCGAGCTGCCGCCAGTGCCGCCGGCGTTGTTGACCTGCGGGTTGACCACGCCACCGGTCACGGCCGGCAGTTCCTGCACCAGGTCGCCCACGGTGAGTGCGCCGGTGGCTTTGATCTGCTGTGCGTCCAGAACCACAACCGGGTTCGAGGTTTCAAGGTCGACGCGGCGAATGTTGGAGCCGGTGACCACCACGGTCTGCAGCGTCTGCGCCTTCTGCGCATCGGGCTGATCGTTCTGGTTGCCCGTGTCCTGGGCGAAGGCCG
Organism: Rhodanobacter sp. G2-10; assembly: GCF_055809185.1. Taxonomy (NCBI): domain Bacteria; kingdom Pseudomonadati; phylum Pseudomonadota; class Gammaproteobacteria; order Lysobacterales; family Rhodanobacteraceae; genus Rhodanobacter; species Rhodanobacter sp. G2-10. The sequence continues at coordinate 3,171,805 of NZ_CM147900.1, forward strand.
TGCCCGAGGCACCGACCGCGATGACAGCACCCAGCGAAAGCGCCAGGCGAACTGCCGAAGAAAGTTTTGTAACCCCAAGTTTCATTAAGACACCCTCCGGTTAATATTTTTTTCATGGGCCAGAACTGTTTCTGCCCAGGATTGCGACCCAGCCTGTTCCCAGGCCGATGGGTTTCGGACCCATGAACTCCCGATCCGGGCCGATACTAACAGGCAAATAACGCTATGTGAACTGACTTCACACGCTTGCGGTGTTGCCTCTGTTCAGCCCGCATTGCGACTTTTGTTGCCGCTGGGCGAGCTCGCAGGCGCCCTCGAAGGGCTCCCGACACCGCCGTATTCGTTAATTTGGTGTTATTTCAACGGGATGCCGGGCGACGCGCGCCCCCGCCCTGCAAACCGACCGGCGGGGCACCGGCCAGATCGCCGCGAGCCGACTGAAGCGCGCTTCAGTCCAGGTCAGCCTCCGCCTCGAAACGCAAATGCTTCACGCTGCGTCCGTTGCGGCGCACCAGCTTCAGCGCCTCGACGCCGATCCGGATGTGCGCCTCTACATATTGGGCGCTGATGCGCTGGTCGCTGGCCTCGGTCTTCACCCCTTCCGGGACCATCGGCTGGTCGGAGACCAGCAACAACGCGCCGCAGGGGATCCGGTTGGCGAAGCCGGCAGCGAAGATCGTGGCGGTTTCCATGTCCACCGCCATGCAACGGGTGCGGCGCAGGTATTCCTTGAAGGTGTCGTCATGTTCCCATACCCGACGATTGGTGGTGTACACCGTGCCGGTCCAGTAGTCGTGGCCGAGGTCGCGGATCATGGTGGAAACCGCGCGTTGCAACTGGAATGCCGGCAACGCAGGCACCTCCGGTGGCAGATAGTCGTTGCTGGTGCCGTCGCCGCGGATCGCCGCGATGGGCAACACCAGGTCGCCGAGTTGGTTCTTTTTCTTGACCCCGCCGCACTTGCCGAGAAACAGCGCCGCTTGCGGTCCGACCGCACTGAGCAGGTCCATCACGGTGGCGGCATTGGGGCTGCCCATGCCGAAATTGATCAGGGTGATGCCATCTGCCGTGGCGTTCGGCATCGGTCGGTCGCGTCCGCTCACTTCCACCCCGTGCCAGTGGGCAAAAATCTCAACGTATTGGCCGAAGTTGGTGAGAAGGATGTGCTCGCCAAAATCCTCCAGCGCGGTGCCGGTGTAGCGCGGCAGCCAGTTGGCGACGATTTCCTGTTTGCTCTTCATATTTATGGGGTGGCCCAACGGTGGTGATTCGAGTCGTCCGATACCGTGTTCTGACCGGTCCGATCTGTCGGCAACATCATAGACGGATGCCGATGCCCGATACCGTTTCATTGGCAACTTTTGGGCGCCCACTGCAGTCAAACTTTGCGTGCTATGTTTTGCTTGCCAATCATGAGGGGGCGGCGCGATGCGGATCGGTCTGTCAATCGATGCGGCCTGCGACATCTCGCAGGCCTTCCTGGAACAACACGACATCGCGGTGATGCCGATCACGGTGAAGGTCGACAGCGAAACCTTCATGGACGATCGCAGACCGAGCGAGCTGCAGCGTTTCATCGATCGCCGGCTGGGCAGCCGCAGCCATTCGGCCGAGACCGAGCCCTGCCCGGTGGACGAGGTGCAGAAGCTGTTCCTGGAGAAGCTGGTGCTGGAGAAGGACTGCGTGTTCTGCCTGACCATCACCGCTACCCGCAGCCCGATCAATGAGCATGTCAACAAGGCCAGCTTCGGCATCCTGAAGAACTACCGGCAGGTTCGCGACGAAGCTGGCGTGCCCGGTCCGTTCATGATGCGCGTGGTCGATACGCGCAATATTTTCGCGGGTGCGGCGCCGGCCATCTACGAGGCGACCCGGCTGATCGCGGCCGGCGAAACGCCAGCGACGATCCGCGAACGGCTGCTGCATATCGCCAATCACAGCTACGGGTACATGCTGCCGCGCGACCTCTACTACATCCGTGCACGCGCCAAGAAGAAAAATGATCGCAGCGTCAGTCTGGTTACCGCCATGCTGGGCTCGGCGCTGGACATCAAGCCGATCCTGCGCTGCTTCCGTGGCGAAACCGGCCCGGTGGGCAAGGTGCGCGGCTTCGACCAGGGCGCGGAAGCGCTGTTCAACTACGCCGCCAAGCGGGTCCGGGATGGACTGCTGGTGCCCGTCGTCTGCGTGAGCTATGGCGGCGACTTGAATGTGCTCACCCATCTGCCAGGCTATGCAGGGTTGCGCGAGGCTTGCGCGGAGTGCGGCGTGGAGCTGATGGAGGCACCGATGAGCATCACCGGCATGGTCAACGTGGGTGAGGGTGCGGTGACCCTGGGGCTGGCCGCTGAAGATCACGAGCCGGCGTTCTGAGTCCGGACGCTGAGCTGCTCCCCCGATCCCGCCTTGTATCGATGCGGAAAGTCGGCGGGCAGAGCCCGCCCTACGGCGCAATGCAGGGCGGGCTGTGCCCGCCGGCTCTCGCTTCAGAATCCGTAATTCAGAAAGCCGCCATCCACCGCCAGCACCTGGCCGGTGATGTAGCCGGCCGCCGGCAGACACAGGAAGGCGATCGCCGCCGCCACGTCCTCGGGCTCGCCGATTCGCCTCAGCGGCGTGTGCTCGAGCACCTCGTCGAGATAGTCGGGGTCGGCCAGTGCCGGTTCGGAGCGCTGGGTGCGGATGTACCACGGCGCCACCGCGTTGACGCGAATGCCATCCATTGCCCATTCGGCGGCGAGATTGCGGGTCAGCTGGTGCAGCGCCGCCTTGCTCATGCCGTAGGGCGAGCCGGTGCGCACGTGGGTCATGGCCGATACCGAACCCACGTTGACGATGGCGGTGTTGGCGTGCTGCTTCAGGTGCGGATGCGCCAGCCGGCACATCTCGAAGGCGGAGAACAGGTTTTGCTCGAAGATCGCGCGATAGTCCGCGCCGCTGTAATCCAGCGTGGCTCCAGGTTGGTTGCCACCCGCGTTGTTGATCAGCAGCGACACCGAGGCGCCGAGGTCGGCGATCCAGTCGAACACCGCCAATCGGTCCTCCGGCTCGGTCAGATCCGCGCCGAAGGCCAGGATCGACACCTCGGGGAAATCATCGGCCAGCTCCAGCCGCACCTGTTCCAGGTAATCCTCGTCGCGGGCCACCAGCAGCAGCTCGGCGCCCAATCCGGCCAGCTCGCGCGCGGTCGCCAGGCCGATGCCCTTGCTGGCCCCGGTGATCAGGGCGGTGTGCCCGTGCAGTTGCCAGGCATCGAGGCGGCTGTTTGGATGAGGGTTCATGCGCTGAGCTTAGCAACGTCGCTGCGATCGCGCGCGAGACTTGCCGGCACGCCGGTCTGGCACGACACTCGGGCATCTACCTGCCGGGAGTATTGTCATGAAGTCGCTGCCGATCCTGCTGTGCGTACTTGCCCTGGCCGCCTGTTCCAGCAAGCCGCCGGAGCCGAAAGCGAAGGCCAAGGCTGCCGACGTTGCCACGCCGTGGGACGCCATGAAGGCGGACGAACAGCGCGCGAAGGATGTGCAGAAGGTGGTCGACAAGCAGGCCGAAGAGCAGCGCAAGCAGATCGAGGCCCAGCAACAATAACCGCGCGCAGGCTGCCTTTCCCGCAAAGACGGTGTCGCGCGTCGGGCGGGCAGTGCCCGCCGGCTCTCGGGCGCGAGGCAAATGGCGGGCAGTGCCCGCCCTACCGGTATCGATTCAGCGTGGCGCGCACAGGCAATCGGCGTAAATGTTGGGCTTGCCGGCCTTGGCGTTGCGCAGCAGCTGCAGTTCCGGCGCCAGCGCCGGCAGTTGCGCAACCCAACGCGGCAGGCGCACGCCCCACGAGTGCACCAGCTGCATGCTGGCGCTGTGGTTCATGTTGATCAGGAAGCGCTCGAAGCCGCTGACCGGCGCCTCCTCGTAGCGCACCGGGTAGTCCTCGCCCAACTTGGCCAGCTTCGCCGCATCGGCCACGGCCGCATCGAGCCCGCCGAGCTGATCGACCAGCCCGCGCGCCAGGGCCTGTCGCCCGGTCCAGACGCGCCCCTGGGCAATCGCATCGATGGCCTGGTAGCTCTTGCCACGTGCCTTGGCGACACCGCCGACGAAATCGCGATAGCCCTTGTCGATGATCGCCTGGATCACGCTGCCCACCTTCGGATCCAGCGGCCGGGTGATGTCGAATGCACCGGCCATCGGGCCGGTAGCGACGCCGTCGCTCTGGATACCGAGCTTGGCCAGCGTGTTGGGCACCGTGTAGTACATGCCGAAAATGCCGATCGAGCCGGTGATCGTGTTCGGCTCGGCGAAGATGCGATCGGCATTCATCGAGATCCAGTAGCCACCGCTGGCCGCCACGTCGCCCATCGACACCACCACCGGAATGCCGGCCGCGCGGGTCAGCTCGACCTCGCGCCGAATCTGCTCGGCCGCGTAGACTTCGCCACCGGGCGAATTGACCCGGAGTACCAGCGCCTTGGTGCGCTTGTCCTCGCGCACGGCGCGAATCAGCGCCGCCGTGGATTCACCCCCGATCGAGCCAGGCGGACGCTTGCCGCCGACCATCTCGCCTTCAGCCACGACGATCGTCACGCCGGGCGCGAGCAGCTTGCCTTCACGCGGCAGGCTGGCGACATAGCGTTCCAGGCCGACCTGGCGGAAGCCCTCATTCTTGAGTCCCGCCGGCACGCCCTGATTGCGCATCATCGCCACCAGCTCGGCGCGCGTCGCGGTGCCATCAATCAGATGCTCGTTCAGCGCCAGCTGGGCCAGGTCTCCCCGGGTGCTGGCGATATGCTGCGGCAAGTTGTCGATGTTGTCGCGCAAGGTCGCCGGAGCGATCTTGCGCAAGCTGGCCACTTCGTCCAGATACCCGTCCCACAGACCGCCCAGCCAGTAGCTGTCGGCCTCCTTCGCCTCGGCCGAGGCATGGTCGAGTATGTACGGCTCGGCGGCGCTCTTGAATTCGCCGACGCGGAACAGGTGTACGTCGACGCCGAGCTTGTCGAGCAGATCCTTGTAGAACAGCCGGTAGTTGGCCAAGCCGGTGATCATCACCCCACCCTGCGGGTCGACCAACAGACGATCGGCGTGCGCGGCGAGGTAATACTGGCTCTGATCCAGGTCCACGCCCCAGGCAATCACCGGCTTGCCGGCAGCGCGGAAGCGATCGAGCGCGGCACCCACCTCGCGCAGCGCCGCAAAACCGCCACCCTGCAAGTCGCCCGGCAGCAGCAGAATGCGGCTGATCCGCTTGTCCTTGGCAGCGGCGTCGATGGCTCCGATCAGGTCGCGCAGTTGCACCTGCTTCACTTCATCGCCGGAGAAGTTGGACAACGCGCGCTGCCAGGGCGCCGCGCTGTACTGTTCGACCAGTTGCCCCTGCGGCTTGAGCACCAGCACGCTGTCTGGCTGCACGGCATGGTCGCCATCGACGCTGACAGCAACCACCAGCAGCAGCACGATGAACAGGAACGCGAAAAAGACCAGGTTGATGATCACCAGGCGGGTGATGTTGAGCCCGCGCGCCAGACTGTGCAGGGCGCTCCGACGGCGTGGCGGCGGCAAGGGTGGAATCATGGACGGGTTCCTGAAGTCATGCGCCAAGCGTAGCCGGTCATGCCGGCGCGGTCATGCCCGTCGGACGCCAACGCTGTTTCCAGGCACTGCGCCAGAAGCGCGTGAACAACATCACGGCAGCCACCGACAGCCCCGCGATCAAGCCCACCCACATGCCACGTGCACCCATGTCGTGGTGAAAGGCCAGCCACCAGCCCACCGGCATGCCGACGACCCAGTACGCAAACAGGGTGATCGCCATCGGCACGCGCGTATCCTTGAGCCCGCGCAAGGCACCGTTGGCCGCAACCTGGATGCCGTCGGAAAACTGGAACAGCCCGGCCAGCATGATCAACTGCGCAGCCAGCGTGATCACCTTGGGATCATGCGTGTACAGCACCGCGATGTAGTACGGCAGGCACAACATCAGGCTGGCCGAGAACAGCTGGGTGATCAGGGTCAGCCCGATCCCGACGAAGCCGGCATAGCGCACGCCACGCTCGTCACCGCGCCCCACCGCATTGCCCACGCGCACCGTGATCGCCATCGCCAGGCCCAGCGGAATCATGAAGAACAACGAGGCGATATTGACCGCCACCTGGTGGCTGGCGATCACGTCCTCGCCCAGGGTGGCGATGATCAGCGCCGTAGCCACGAACAAACCGGCTTCGGCCAGCAGGCTCACCGCCATCGGCAAGCCGATATGCATCAGCTGACCGATCCGGCGCAGGTCGGGCCACTCGAAGCGCTCGAACAAGCCCAGACCACGGTAGTGGCGCCGAAACATCACGTAGCAGCCGAATGCCAGCATCTCCAGCCACAACACGATCGCCGTGGCCATGCCGCAACCGTGCGCGCCTTGCGGCGGGATACCCAGTTTGCCGAACATAAGCACGTAGCCCAGTGGCACCAGCAGCACCAGCCCGCCCAGGCTGAAGTACATCGACGGCCGGGTCAGCGACAGTCCCTCGGACAGCCCGCGCAGCGCGAAATAGCAGGTCAACGCCGGGGCGCCCCAGCTGATCGCCAGCAGGAACCGCTGAACGTCATGGCGCAGGCTCGGCGTCACGCCAATGAAATCGATCAGCGGCGCCGCGTGGCGTACCGCAAACCACAACAGAGCGCCCATGCCCAGCGCCAGCCACAAGGCCTGGTGGAACACCGCGCCGACTTCTGCACGCCGTCCGCCGCCATCCAGTTGCGCCACCGACGGGGGCACCGCCATCATCATGCCGATTCCGCTGACGATCGCCAGCGACCAGATGCTGGCGCCCACCGCCACGGCGCCCAGCACATGCGCGCTGACGTGCCCGGCCAGCACCGCATCGATCACGTTGCTGCCGATCGCTGCCAGCTGGGCGAGAATCAAGGGTAGCGCGAGGCTCAAGGTAGCGCGCATTTCATGCAGCAAACGCATGCGCTCGGGGCGAAAGGGGTTCATGGCACAGCAGACTCCAGGGGCGGGCATTCTACCTGAGCCCGTGGCCGCGCCTTCGGGCGCTTGGGCCTGTGCGAAGATTTGTCGCCTTGAACGGACACTCCCATGACGCAATCACTGGTGCCCCCGCTCCCCCGATACTGCGCCAACTGCGGCGCCCTGCTGCAAGGGGATTTCTGTCACGCGTGCGGGCAATCCACACGCAGCGTGTTGCGACCCGTGCACGGCATGCTCGAGGACACCCTGGACCTGGTAATCAACTGGGATGGCCGCGTGGTGCATACGTTGCCACCGCTGCTGCTGCGACCCGGCTTCCTGACCATGGAATATTTCGCCGGCCGCCGCGTTCGCTATCTGGCGCCGTTCCGCACCATGTTCCTTCTGTGCCTCGCCGCTTTCTTCCTGCTCCCGATGACACTGGATGTCGGTGACGCTCCGGACGCCCCGGTCCATGTGACAGTGGCCGGCGCGAGCTTCCAGAACGCGAAAACTCCAGCCGAGGTAGATCGCCTGCTGCGCAAGGAGCTGAAGCAGTTTGCACCTACCGAGCAGATCCCAGTGGTCGGTTCGCTGGCCAGCGCGCAATTGGCCCAGGCGCGCCTGCAACTGACCCGCGAGGCGATGCAGCGCCGCATCGCACTGGGTGACACCACCGCCGTGGTACCGCAAACGGTCGCCGACCTGCCCACGCTGCCAGCCTCGCGGGTGCCCTCCGAAGCGGCTCGACGCAACCCCCTGGACATGGCCTGGGATGCGCAGAAGTATCCGGTGCAGGTGAGTTGGCTGCCCGACTTTCTCAATAGGCGGATGAACCGGTCGCTGCAGCGCATGCACGACAACCTCGCCGCCATGAAGGGGCCGGGCGATCATTCGGCGATCCAGGCGCGCCTGGTGAACCAGGTCTTCGCCGCCCTGCCGGGAACGATGTTCTTCATGCTTCCTGCATTCGCGCTGCTGCTCAAGCTGATGTACCTGTTTCGCCGCCGCTTGTACGTCGAACACTTGATCGTGGCGCTGCACAGCCACGCCTTCCTTTTTCTCAGCCTGTTGCTGGGCACGCTGCTTTCCCTGCTGGGCGCAGCCCTGAAACCGCACGCATCCTGGGTATCCACACCGGTGGATCTGTTGATCGCGGCGCTGTGGCTGTGGGCTCCGATCTACCTGTTGCTCATGCAGAAGCGCGTCTACCGCCAAGGTTGGCCCATGACGATCCTGAAATACTTGTTCATCGGCGTGTGCTACTGCTTCCTGCTGGCGTTCGCCATCCTTGGTGCCGGCGCGCTGGGGCTGGCGGAGTGAAGGCAGCTCGTGAACGCCATATTTGACCTTCTAGCAGGTTCGCCTCGAGCGGTTTTGCACAGCGTCAACAGGCTGTCAAGCGCCGCGGAGGCAATTTGACGTTTGTGTGAACGGGAGCTGATGGTGATTTTCAACATATTGATTCTAAAGGCTTTATTTACCTGACGAAAACATGGCCAAGCCGTCGGAGAGGGCGCCACGGCGCGCTTCGCGGGCCGCCCTCCCCGACGCATCCACAGACTTATCCACAGCGGTTGTGGATAAGCTCGAAAAGCCCATGGGCAGAGCAACTTACTCGAATTATCTCGACTTGCGAGGAGCAAAGTCGCGCAACTTCTCCTGCGTCGGGCACGTGCCGACTTCGCCAAGGTCCGGCCGCCTGCTCGGTTACACTGGGCCGCCATCGAGGTCACCATGCCGGCCGTTCTTCGCATCGCCCTGCCCCTGCCGCTGCACACCCTTTTCGACTACCTGCCACCCGACGCGGGCGAGCCGCGCGCGGGAAGCCGCGTACTGGTGCCGTTCGGCCGTGGCCGGATGGTCGGCGTGGTGGTGGCATGCGGTGTCGAGTCGGCGCTGGATGGCAAGCGACTCAAGCAGGCCCTGCGCCTGCTCGACGATGATGCCCTGCTCGATGCCGAACTGATGCAGACCCTGGCCTGGGCCGCGGATTACTGGTTGGGCGCGCCGGGCGAAGCCTATGCCAATGCGCTGCCGCTGGCGCTACGCGAGGCCAGGCCGCTGCCGGCGATCGGCGAGGAGTTCTGGTCGATCACGCAAGCCGGTCGAAACGCGCACGATGCGGGCAGTCGTCGCGGTGGCAGCAAGACCCTGCTCGCCCTGCTGGCGACGGAGGGCTTGAGCGCGCAGGAACTGAACGAGCGCCAGCCCGGCTGGCGCGAGGCCGCACGCCGGCTGGCAGCCGCAGGCCTGGTCGAACGGGGTGAACAACCGCCGGCGGACCGACGCCCGCCATCATCGACCGCGCCGCAGCTCAGCGACGAGCAGCAACTGGCCGTGACCGCCATCGGGAAGAGCCTCGGCAGGTTCCAGCCGTTCCTGCTCGACGGCGTCACCGGCAGCGGCAAGACCGAGGTCTATCTGGCCCTGATCGAACAGGTGCTGGCGCAAGGCAGGCAGGCCTTGCTGCTGGTGCCGGAAATCGGCCTGGCGCCGCAGACCGTGCGGCGCCTGCGTGAACGGCTCGGCGTGATGGTGGAGGTGTTGCACTCCAGTCTGTCCGAAGGCGACCGGGCGCGCGCGTGGCTGCGTGCCCGCGCCGGCATCGCACGGGTGATCCTGGGCACGCGCTCGGCCATCTTCACGCCCTTGCCGCAGGCCGGCCTGATCATCGTCGACGAAGAGCACGACGGTTCGTACAAGCAGCAGGACGGCTTTCGCTATCACGCGCGCGACCTGGCCGTGGTGCGCGCACGGGCGCTGGATGTACCCGTGTTGCTGGGCTCGGGCACACCCGCACTGGAATCTCTGGCCAACGTCGAAGCCGGACGATATCGCAGCCTGCACCTGCGCGCGCGCCCGGGCGCCGTGCGCTCGCCGCAGGTACAGATCATCGACATGCGCGGGCAGCGGCTGCAACACGGCATGTCGCCGGCACTGCTGGCCGCCGTGGCCGGGACACTGGCGCGTGGCGAGCAGGCCCTGGTGTTCCGCAATCGCCGCGGCTATGCGCCGGTACTGCTGTGCCACGGTTGCGGCTGGCACGCGGAGTGCTCGCGCTGCGAACGGCCGCTGACCCTGCACGCCGGTCGCCGCCAGCTGATTTGTCACCACTGCGATAACCATCAGCGCCTGCCAGCGGCGTGCCCCCACTGCGGCGCCACTGAACTCACCGCGCAGGGCCAGGGGACCGAACGCCTCGAGGAAACCCTGCTCGAGCGCTTTCCGGAGGTGCCGGTGCTGCGCGTGGATCGCGAAACCACCCGCCGCAAGGATGCATTCGAGGACATGCTGGCGAGCCTCGGCGATGAGCAGCCGGCGATCCTGGTAGGCACCCAGATGTTGGCCAAGGGACACGACCTGCCCAACCTGACCCTGGTGGCGATCGTGGGCGTGGACGAGGGTCTGCACAGCGTGGATTTTCGTGCCGAGGAGCGCCTGGCGCAGCTGGTGGTGCAGGTGGCCGGCCGGGCGGGACGCGCGCGCAAGCCCGGCCACGTACTGCTGCAAACGCACCAGCCGGACCACCCGATGTTGCGCAATCTGCTCGCCCACGGCTATGCCGCGACCGCGTGCGACCTGCTCGCCGAGCGAAAGCTGATCGGGTTGCCCCCCTACAGTCATCAGGTGCTTTTGCGCGCCGAGGCGCCGCGACGCGAGCCGGTCGACGAGTTTCTTGCCGCGGCTCGCGCCGCGCTTCCGGATCGGCCATTGCAGATCGCCGGCCCGATGCCGGCGCCGATGGCCTTGCGCGCCGGGCGGCAGAGAGGCCAGTTGCTGATCGAGGCGGATCGTCGCGATGTGCTGCGCGGCATGCTGCGTCCATGGCAGCATGCGCTGACCGCCCTGCCGTCGGCGCGCAAAGTCCGCTGGTCGCTGGATGTCGATCCCGTGGACCTTTATTAGGGCCCGAAGATCAGCTGGCGTCGGTTTTCAGCGAACCGGGCGTGATCAGCCAGCGCACCGCCAACACGCCCAGTTCGTAGAGCAGGCACATCGGAATGCCCAGCATCATCATCGAGATCGCATCCGGTGGCGTGATCACGGCGGCAACGCCGAACGCACCGACGATTGCGTAGCGCCGCCCGCTACGCAGTTTCTCCAGGTCGAGCACGCCGATTGCGGCCAGCACCACCACCGCCACCGGCACTTCGAAACAAAGTCCGAACGCAAAGAACATCAGCATCACGAAATCGAGATACTGGCTGATGTCGGTCATCATCTCCACGCCGCTTGGCGTCACCGCGATCAGAAAGCGGAAGGCCGCCGGCAGCACCAGGAAGTAGGCGAACGCGCAGCCGAGGTAGAACAGGCCCACCGCCGCGACCAGCAGCGGTCGCGCCAATCGCTTCTCGTGCTTGTACAGGCCCGGGCTGACGAACGCCCAGAGCTGGTACAGGATCACCGGCATGCTGATGAACAGGGCCAGATAGAAGGCCAGCTTCAACGGCGTGATGAACGGACTGGTGACGCCGGTGGCGATCAGGTGCGCGCCCTCGGGCAAGCGGGCGACCAGGGGCGCGGCCAGCTGCGTATAGAGCCGGTTGGCAAACGGCACCAGCGCCAGCAGGATCAGCACCAGTGCCGCGATCGACTTGAGCAGGCGCGTGCGCAGCTCCAGCAGGTGCGAAAACAATCCCTGCTGCAGGTCGTCGCCCTCTGGCGCCGATTCCGGGGTATCCGGCTCAGGCGTCGTCATGCGTTGCCTTCCGGGTGGGCGACGTCGGCTCAGCGTCGACCGGTTCATCCGACATCGGCTTGCCCAGCGGCAGTTCCGCCTGGGGATCGGCTTCGGGTTCGTCCGGGCTTGCGCTTTCGCTCACGTCGCCGACCGTCGACGAATCCGGCGCGCTGACCTCGCTGACCAGCTCGGCCACGGGTTTGCGCACCTGATGCAGACCATCCTTGACTTCCTGCTGCGCCGCTTCGGCCTGCGCCACGGCCTCGCGCGCGGCGCGGCGGATCTCCTCGACCTCAAGCTCACGCTCGACTTCGGCACGCACGTCGTCCCAGCCGTTGCGCACGCGTCGCAGCAGCGCGCCGGCCGTACGCGCCGCGCCGGGCAACTTCTCCGGACCGAGCACGATCAACGCGATCAGCGCGAGCAGTACCAGTTTGCCGAGGCTGAACTCGATCATCGCCGCACGCCGCCCGCCGATTGCCTAGCGGGTTTCGCTGGAGTCGCGCTGACTCTGCTTGCTGGCCGCGTCGGCAGGCTCGGGATCCGCGCGCAGCTGCTCGGCCTCCTTGCGACGGGCTTCTTCCTCTTCCTTCTTTTTCGATTCCTCGTCGCCGCCGAGGCCTTTCTTGAAGCCGCGGATGGCCTCACCGAGGTCCGGTCCCAGGTTGCGGATCTTCTTGGTGCCGAAGAGCAGCAACACGATCACCAGGAAAATGAGCCAATGCCAAACGCTGTCCAAACCCATGATCAACCTCTAGGCCCGTATCGGCCAAGTCAAGCGAGCGCAAATCGCGCCGACAGTTATTGCGAAGTGTACTCCTCAAGCCGGTCGCGAAAATCGACCACCGGCCCGGGAACGTTGGTGACACCGCCCTCGAAAATGCGCCGCGGCGTGATGCCGGCGCCATACACCTGGGCGTTGGCATCGTAATCGATACGCAGCGCCGAGCCATCCAGCGCCACGCCCGCGAACAGTCCGCGGCTGCGCGAATACGAGTAGATCTCCGCCTTCAGCTGGGCATCCGTCGAGGCGTTGGCAGTACGCCCGACCGGACCGGCCGCCGCCGAAGCATCGGCGCCCAGGGTGAACTTGCCGCGCACGATCGAGTCCACGCCGTGCTGGGTACGGAACACCAGCACCACATCGGTGGACGACACGCCGGCCTGGAAGCCCACGCTGCCGCCGGTCATGGTGATGAAGCTCGGGTTGGACCAGGTGCCGTCGGGGCTCTTCACCGAGATCAGACCCTCGCCGCGACGGCCGCCAAAGATGAAGCCGACCTTGAGCATGTCCGGAATCACCGCAATGGCCTTGGCGTCGCGCAGCAGATCACGTGGAATCGCCTTGTCCGGCGCCTGCATGATCTGATTGAGCACCGTCACCGCGTTTTTCGCCCGCACCAGCGGCGGATCCTCGGCATGCGCGGCCATCGTGGGCAGCAGCAGGGCAAGACCGATCAGCAACAGGCGGCGCATGGGGGTCTTTGACATGGGGTCTCCCTCGGCTTGAGATAGTTGGGTGGGCATCGTGGTCCAGCCGGCTTGTGGCAGACTGCACGATTGATCACGTATGAGCGGTCAGCTTCCGACTGTCACGATGCCTGCGCCCAACCACTATACCGGCCTTGCCGGCTATTCCCACGACCCGGACGTTCAGCCCGTTCAGGCAGGCGTACTACTCGTCAATCTCGGCACGCCGACGGCTCCGACAGCGCAGGCGGTGCGGCCCTATCTGGCCGAATTCCTCGCCGACCCGCGCGTGATCGAGTACCCACGCTGGCTGTGGTGGCTGGTTCTGCACGGCGTGATCCTGCGCACGCGGCCGAAGCGTTCCGCGCACGCCTACGGCAAGATCTGGACGGCGCAGGGATCGCCGCTGCGCTTTCTCAGCGAGGCGCTGGCGCGCGGCCTGCAGGCCGAAATCACCCGACAACGACCACAAGCGCCGGTGAAGGTTGCACTGGCCATGCGCTACGGCGAACCCTCCATCGCGCAGGCGATCGAGCAGCTGCAGCGCGAAGGTGTGCGTCGACTGCTGGTCCTTCCCTTGTACCCACAATATTCGGCCACCTCCACCGGTTCGGTGCTTGACGCCGTCGCGGACAGCATCAAGCAGCTGCGCTGGCCGCCGGAGCTGCGCATCGTCAACGACTATCACGGCGATCCGGCATATATCGAGGCGCTGGCGCAAAGCATCGAAAACTGGTGGGCGACCCACGGTCGCGGCGACAAGCTGCTGCTCTCCTTTCACGGCATTCCCGAGCGTTACGTGCGCGCGGGCGATCCGTATTTCTGCCAGTGCCAGGCCACCGCGCGGCGGCTGCGCGAACGCCTGCAGCTGGACGAGCAACACGTCGTGGTCAGCTTCCAGTCGCGGGTGGGTCGCGAACGCTGGCTGCACCCGTACACCGACCTCACGGTGCGCAAGCTCGCCGCCGAAGGCGTGCGCAGGCTCGACGTGGCGTGCCCCGGTTTCGCGGTGGACTGCCTGGAGACACTGGAGGAGATCGCGATGCAGAACCGCGACTTCTTCGTCGCTGCCGGCGGCGAAACCCTGCGCTACATTCCCGCCCTCAACGACAGCGCCGCACAAGTGCGAAGTCTCGCCTCGCTGGTGCTGCAACACACCCAGGGCTGGCCGGAATTCGCGCCCGACTACGATGCCGAGGCCGATCGGCAACGGCGCATGCGCGCCGGACAACGTGCAAGGGCCATTCGTGCCGACTTCGACTGAATTCGTCACGATTACGCTGCCGCATTTGTCGCTGCAGGCGCAGTGCTGGGGCGATGCGTCGCAGCCGCCGCTGCTGGCGCTGCATGGCTGGCTCGACAATGCCGGCAGCTTCGCGCGGTTGGCACCGCTGCTCGCCGGGCGTCATCACGTGATTGCGCTGGAGCTACCTGGCCACGGCCGTTCCGACCACCTGCCTCCCGGCAGCAGTTATCACTTTCTCGACTATGTTCGCGACGTGCTCGCCGCGGCCGACGCATTGCAGCTTTCGCGCTACAGCCTGCTCGGGCACTCGTTGGGCGCCGGCGTCGCGTCACTGGTGGCGGCGGCACGACCGGAGCGGATCGAGCGCCTGTTCCTGATCGAGGGTCTGGGGCCACTCGGCGACGATGGCTCACGCACATTGGAGCGCTTCCGCGATGCATTGGTGCCGCGTGGCGACAGCGGCAAGCGGCTGCGTGTATTCCACAGCATCGAACAGGCGATCGAGGCACGCAGCATGGTCAGGGGTCTGGCCGAAGACCTGGCGCGCCCGATCGTCGAACGCGGCCTGATCGAAACCGAGGGCGGCTGGCGCTGGCGCAGCGATCCGGCGCTGACCCGGCCGAGCGCGGCCCGGCTTGCCGAGTCGCAGATCCGCGCGCTGCTCAACGGCATCACGACGCCAACCTCACTGATGTTGGCGCAGCCCGCCACGTCGTACCTCCCCGCCGGGCCGATGCAGGCACGCGCCGAATGCGTCCCGCAGATCACCGTCAGCCACATGCACGGCGGACACCATCTGCACCTGGAACATCCGCAAGCCATCGCTGACTGGATTGCATCTGCCATGTAGGAGCGCACCCTGTGCGCGACGCCTTTTCCCTGCACCCCAGGCGGGCCAAGCCCGCCGTTCGCGCACAGGGTGCGCTCCTACACGGCCGAGCGCAGCCCGGCTCGTCGTACCTTCCCGCCGGGCCGATGCAGGCACGCGCCGAATGCGTCCCGCAGATCACGTCAGCCACATGTTCGGCGGACACCATCTGCACCTGGAACATCCGCAAACCATCGCTGACTGGATTGCATCTGCCATGTAGGAGCGCACTCTGTGCGCGACGCCTTTTTTCTACACCCCCAGGCGGGCCAAGCCCGCCGTTCGCGCACAGGGTGCGCTCCTACACGGCCGAGCGCTGCCAGGCTCGTCGTACCTTCCCGCCGGGCCGATGCAGGCACGCGCCGAATGCGTCCCGCAGATCACCGTCAGTCACATGCACGGCGGACACCATCTGCACCTGGAACATCCGCAATCCATCGCTGACTGGATTGCATCTGCCATGTAGGAGCGCACCCTGTGCGCGACGCCTTTTTTCTACACCCCCAGACGGGCCAAGCCCGCCGTTCGCGCACAGGGTGCGCTCCTACACGTGCGATGACGATCGGGGAATCATAGGTGGTTTGCGGCAGGCTTCTGCAGGCCCAGTACGTCGAGCCCCTGCTCGAAGCGGATGTCGACCGGGATATGCGCCTGATCGAGACGCTTCAGATCCGCCGCCAGCACCGGACCGACCGAGCCCATCTGCTCGGTGAGCTGCTTCGCCGCCGCGTAGTCTCCATCACCCTGGATGGTCAGCAGCTTCGCCGACAGCGCATTCATCGCAGCCGTCATCTTGTCGAAATCGACGCGGTAGCGGCCGGTCGCCTCATCGCGGCTGATCGCCCCCTGCTGCTTGAAGAAATTGAAGCGCACCATGTTCGCCTTGGCGTGCGCGTCGCTGGCGCCGAAGCGCACCGAGCGCAGGATGCCGGCGAGGAAGGTGACGTAGTTGTCCATCAGCTTCGACTTGTCCAGTTCACCCTTGTCGGCCAGCTTGGTCACCATGTACAGGCCGAGGATGTCGGCCTTGCCTTCCTCGAAGCTGGAGGCCTGATCCTTCAATGCCTTGCGCACCGTGCCCTTGCCGTCCAGGGTTTCCTTGATGCCGAGGCCGTGGGCGACTTCGTGGAACATGGTGTTCTGGAAGAATGCGTCGAAGGTGAGGTTCTTCTGCTGGTCTTCGGCAATCAGCTCATGCGCGATCGGCAGCATGATCTTGTCGAACTTCGCCTGCATCACGTTTTCCAGCTGCAAACGGCGCGTGCCCTTTTTCAGCTGCACCTGCTCGTCGTTGGGCAGGTTGATCGCGATGGTCTTGGCGCCGACGTTCGCATCGCCGCCGTAATAGATCGCGAAGTAGGCATTGAGATCGGCGTCGGAGCCGGGCTTCTCGGCCTTGTACTTGGCCGCCACCGGCAGACCACGTTGCAGTTCCGGCAGGTATTTGGCGAAGCGCGCCAGTTTGGCGCTCCAGCTCTGATCCTTGATCAACACGTAGGCTTCGTAGCTGGCCTTGTAGCCGAACAGCTGGTCCTCGTAGGTTTCGATCGGACCGATCACGATGTCGACCGGGTTGTTTTTCATCTCCATCCAGGCGAAATCGCTGGGCTGGTAGTCGTCGTTCTGCAAGGCATCGGCACGCATGCCGAGGTATTTGCGGAAGCCCGCATCCTTGGCCAATTTCGCCGCGTCGCGCAGCAGGCCTGCGGTCTTGTCCAGCTCGGCCTTGTAAGCCTGGTGATAGGGCACCGTGATCAGCTGCCCCTGCGCATCGCGCCGCAGCAAGGTGTACAGGCCGGTCTTGTCCTTCAGCGGGGATTGCTCGAACTCGGCCTTGCTCATGTCGGCCGGATAGAACTGCGCGCCGGCAGGACGCGGACCGACACCGGCGACAAACGGCTGGTCGTTGTCGAGCCGGTCCCACGGACCGTAATTGATCTGCGCGAACTCGCGCGTAGCCGGATCGTCGATCTTTGCCAGCAGGGCGTCCTTGTCGCCCCAGGCCTGCTTCCAGTACAGCGCATTCATGCTGTCAGCAGCTTCGACCAGCAGAGCAATCATCTTCTTCTGCTTCGCATCCAACGACGACAGGTCGGCCGTTAGCTTCACCGTGGCGTAGTCGGCCAGATGCCGGTGCACGTCCGCCGTGCTCTCGACGCCATCGGACGCCGCGGGTGCAGGCGCGCTGGCGGGTGGCGCCGGGGCCAACTCTTCCTTCGACACGGGTGTCGGCGGCGTGTCTTGTTGGGGAGAACAGGCGACCAGCGCCAGCGACAGACAGACAGGAAGCAGACGTCGAACCATGATCTTGCCTTGGCAGGAGAATGCTCCATCGTATCGCCATCGTGGCTGGCTGGGCACCTCCGGGACAGTGTTCGCGATCCACTTGGCGGGTGTAGCCTTCATGCTTTCGGATACGCTGCCGCTGGTGGATCTGGTGGTCGCTGCGGGTGCGCGCGTCGCGCGCCTGAGTACGACGCATCCGTCCCGATCGAAGAATCGCAGCCCGCGTCGCCAACCTTGATGAACACCCACCCACCTCAGGAAACAAGTCCATGACAATTTCCATGTACCAGGCATCCGTTCCCGTCTTCGTGCGCGCGCTCAGCAGTCTGTCCCATGTGCTGGAAAAGGGCACCGAACACGCTGGCGCGAAGGGCGTCAGCGACGAAGTGCTGCTGCAGACCCGGCTGATCCCCGACATGCTGCCGCTGATCAAGCAGTTCCAGATTGCCTGCGACACCGCTGCCCGCGGCACTGCCCGGCTGGCCGGAGTCGAACCGAAGTCGTTCCCGGACACCGAAACCACATTGGCCCAGGTGCAGGCCCGCATCAAGGGCACGATCGACTACCTCAAGAGTTTCGCCTCCGAACAGATCGACGGCAGCGAGACTCGCGCGATCCATCTGAAGATGCGCAACGGCGATCTCGACTTCGTCGGTCAGGCCTACCTTTTGCACTTCGTGATTCCGAATCTGTACTTCCACTGCACGACGGCCTACAACATCCTGCGCGAAGCCGGCACCGATATCGGCAAGGTGGATTTTCTCGGCAAGGAGTGATCGCCTGCTCCTGCGCAGGAGCCGCGGGCGGGCGATGCTGTTTGGCCGGGATGCGGCATTCGCAAAGGCAAACGCTCGTCAGCAGGCTCTTGCGCGTGCTTATCTGCGAAAATCAGGGTTTGGCCCGTATCCGGATGGCTGACCCATGTTGCGACTGACCGACCTCAAGCTGCCGCTGGATCACGGCGAGGCCGAGCTCACCGCCGCGGTGCTGAAGCGACTCGGCATCGCGGCCACCGAACTGACTAGTTACAGCGTGGCCAAGCGCAGCCATGACGCGCGCAAGCGCGGAGCGATTACGCTGATCTACGCGCTGGATGTCGATACCCGATGCGAGCCCGCCCTGCTGCAACGCTTCGCCGACGACCCGCATGTGCGGCCCACGCCTGACACGGATTACCACTTCGTGACCAAGGTGCCACCGCGGGTCGAGCATCGTCCACTGGTGATCGGCTTCGGTCCCTGTGGTCTGTTTGCCGCATTGGTGCTGGCGCAGATGGGCTTGTGCCCGATCGTCGTCGATCGCGGCAAGGAAGTGCGCGAGCGGACAAAAGACACCTGGGACCTGTGGCGCAAGCGCAACCTGCATCCGGAATCGAACGTGCAGTTCGGCGAAGGTGGCGCCGGCACGTTTTCCGACGGCAAGCTGTACAGCCAGATCCGCGACCCGCAACACCACGGCCGCAAGGTGCTCACCGAGTTCGTCAAGGCCGGCGCTCCGGAAGAAATCCTCTACGTCAGCAAACCGCACATCGGCACCTTCCGGCTGGTCTCGATGGTGGAGAACATGCGCGCCACGATCGAGGCGCTGGGTGGCGAGATCCGCTTCAACAGTCGGGTGGAGGATCTGCTGCTGGAGCCGGAATCGGACGGCCGGCAACGCATTCGCGGCGTCGTGCTGGCCGACGGCAGCGAGATCCGCAGCGACCACGTGGTACTGGCACTCGGCCACAGCGCCCGCGACACTTTCGAAATGCTGCATGCGCGAAACGTTTATCTCGAAGCCAAGCCGTTCTCGATCGGCTTCCGCATCGAACACCCGCAGTCGGTGATCGACCAGGCCCGCTTCGGACCGCAGGCTGGCCATCCGATGCTCGGCGCGGCCGATTACAAACTGGTGCACCACTGCAAAGGCCGGCATGCGGGCCGGGGCCGTTCCGTCTACAGCTTCTGCATGTGCCCCGGCGGCACCGTGGTGGCGGCAACGTCCGAACCGGGCCGCGTGGTGACCAATGGCATGAGCCAGTACTCGCGCAATGAGCGCAATGCCAACGCCGCCGTGGTGGTCGGCATCGACCCTGTCGATTTCACGCCGTACGACGACAGCGGCAGCCCACTGGCCGGCATCGCCTTGCAGCGTGCGCTGGAAAGCCATGCCTATGTACTGGGCGGGGGGAACTACAACGCCCCGGGCCAGCTGGTCGGCGACTTCCTGGCCGGACGCGCCTCCACGGCATTCGGCGATGTACAACCTTCATACAAGCCCGGCGTCACCTTGGGTAGCCTCGAAAGCTCCGTCCCCGACTACGCGATCGCGGCGATCCGCGAAGCGCTGCCCGCGTTCGAGCGGCAGATCCGCGGCTACGCCATGCACGACGCGATCTTCACTGGCGTCGAGACACGTACGTCATCACCGGTACGCATCAAACGCGACGACAGCCTGCAAAGCCTCAACACCCGCGGTCTGTATCCGGCCGGCGAAGGCGCCGGCTACGCCGGCGGCATCCTCTCGGCCGGCGTTGACGGCATTCGAGTCGCCGAGGCGGTGGCGCGGGATATCACCGGAAGCTGAACGTACCGGGCGTTGTCAGCGTACGGCGACAGCGCCAATTTGACTGCGATCGCTGACTTCGAGGCCGTCATGTTCATTCGCACTCCCACAGATATCGGCGCATTGATGCGCGAGAGTCGCAAACGGGCTGGCTTGGGCCAGGCTGAGTTGGCTCGCCGGATCGGCGTCAGCCGGCAATGGGTCGTGGAAGTCGAGCGCGGCAAGCCGCGCGTAGAGATCGGCCTCGTGCTGCGCGCATTGAACACTCTCGACAGCTCCCTGCCGACCGCCGCAGCACCCAGCTTCCGTGGTGTTGCCGACACCCCGGATATCGATATCGACGCGATCATCGACGCAGCGCGCCAACCATGACAACCACCTCTGCACTGGTCGCCCTGATGAACGGCTCGACCATCGGCACGGTCGCGCCGACCATCTGATTCTGAAGCAACTGCCAACCCTTCTCGCCGCCAGCGCGCGCGAGAAAGCGCCCCGGCTTGTCCCGAACCACGTCCACGCTGACTGAACTGGCTCAACGCGGCTGGATTGCCGATCATGCGATGGCAAGATTATCCGCCACGACACCCTCGATCCGCGCCCACGCCAAATCCCAACCGATGCGCTCCTGTTCCAGCCGGGCGCCGCACGCCTGCGCCCCGGCTCCGGGCACTTCAACCCGGCTGACTCGCGGCGCTTGTGAGGAAGGACGGTCGCCTCCATCTTGGCTGGGCCCGATCACCGCCACCGAGGTCAGTCATGAACACCGCCGCTCCCTTGCGCATCGACTTTGTCTCCGATGTCTCCTGCCCCTGGTGTGCGGTGGGACTGGCTTCGCTGCAGCGGGCGCTGGCCAATCTTGATGGCGAGGTCAGCGCCGACATCCACTTCCAGCCGTTCGAGCTGAACCCGCACATGGCGGCGGAGGGCGAGGACTCCACCGAGCACCTGGTGCGCAAGTACGGCAGCAGCGCCGAACAGATCGACGCCAACCGCGAGGTGATTCGCGCCCGCGGCGCGGCGCTGGGCTTCACCTTCAACATGGACCGACGCAGCCGCGTCTACAACACCTTCGACGCGCATCGGCTGCTGCATTGGTCCGCGCTCCAGGGCAAGGAGCTCCCGCTGAAGCAGGCTCTGCTGCGCGCCTATTTCACCGATGGCGAAGATGTAAGCGCGCACGACACGTTGGTGCGCCTTGCCGCCGGCGTCGGGCTGGACGGCGAACAGGCAAGACAGGTACTCGCCAGCGGGACGTATGCCGCCGAAGTCCGTGCGCAGGAGCAGTTCTATGCGTCGCGCGGCATCCAGTCGGTGCCGGCCACCATCATCAACGATCGGCACCTGATCTCCGGCGGGCAGCCGCCGGAGGCCTTCGAACAGGCATTGCGGCAGATCGTCGCCAGCGAAGCGTCGGCTGGGACTTCGGGTCAGGGCGAATCAGGGCAAGTCTGATCACCTGTCCGATGCGGGGAACCATGTGGCCGTGCAGCCTGACCATGCAGGACATCGGGCTGGTTCGTGTCGGCTTGGAGAGCGCCCCCATCCGCCCTTCGGGCACCTTCCCCCGCAAGCGGAGGAAGGCAGGCCTTCATGCAGCGCGGGCGCGCGAAACGTCCCTTCCCCCGCAAAACGGGGGAAGGTGCCCGAAGGGCGGATGGGGGCGCTTTGACCGCTGCCAGGCATCGGCGGGTCTCGGAGCCTTGATGACGTTGATCAGGCATGCAGCTACGCACCGATCCACATTGTCAGGTGGCTTCCCGGGACCGCAGAACTCGACTCACCGCGCGACAGGTTCCGGCCGGCCGATCCAGTAACCCTGTCCCATGTCGCAACCCATGGCCTGCAGCGCGGCGTACTGGACTTCCGTCTCGATGCCCTCGGCTATCACGCTGATATCCAGCGCACGCGCCAGCGCCAGCACGGCCGCGACCACGGTGGTGCTGCTGGTGTTCGCGCCCTTGTCCAGCTCGTGCACGAAGGCGCGGTCGATCTTCAGGATGCGCAGCGGCAGCGAGTGCAGATAGCTGAGCGAGGAATAGCCCGTGCCGAAATCGTCCAGCGCGGCACCGATGCCGACCTCACGCAGCCGTTCGAGGGTGCCGCGCACATGCTCGGGATTGTCGAGCAGCGCACCCTCGGTGACTTCCACCACCAGTCGCGAGGGTGGCAACCCGGAGCGCTCCAGGATCTGCAGCAGACGCTCGTCGAAGGCGTCGTGGCGCAGATGCAGGGCCGACACGTTGATGGTCATGAAAGTGTCCGCGCCGCCATGCTGCTGCAACAATTTGCAGCTCAGTTCAAACATGCGCCAGTCGATCACCTCGATCAGCCCGCTGTCCTCGGCAATCTTGAGAAAGTCGCCGGGGAGCAGCACGCCGCGCTGCGGATGGTTCCAGCGGATCAGCGCCTCGTACCCCACCACCTGGCCGTCCTCCAGTCGACAGATTGGCTGGAAGTACGGCTCGAATTGGTCCTGCTTCAGTGCCGCGCGCAGTTCGCCTTCCAGGGTCAACACATCCACCATGTTCCTGGCCAGGGTCTCGTCGAACAGCTGGTAGCGCTTGCGGCCGAGCTGCTTGGCGCGGTACAGCGCGATGTCCGCATCGCGCAGCACCTCATCGGCGGTCAGGTAGTGGCCGTCGCCGATCGCGATACCGACGCTGGCCGTCACCTGCAATTCCTTGCCACCCACCGGCATCGGTGCGGCCAGCGCGTCCATCACCCGCTGCGCGACGGCGTTGGCATCGGCGGGCTGGTCCACCGTTTCGAGCAGGATCGCGAACTCGTCACCGGACAGGCGCGCCACTAGGTCAGGATGGCGGACACAACTGGAAAGACGCGTGGCCACCTCCTTCAACACTTCGTCGCCGGCCAGGTGGCCCAGACTGTCGTTGATGATCTTGAAGCGATCCACGTCGAGATAGAGCAAGGCGCAGAACGGCCGCGGCTCGGATTGTGCCGGCGCCAGCACACGGTCGATCCGATCGCGCAGATAGCTGCGGTTGGGCAGGCCCGTCAACGGATCGTGCATCACCTGGTGCTTGAGCTGATCCTGTACCCGTTCGCGCTCGATGATCTCCTTGCGCAGCGCCAGCGTGCGCTCCTCCACGCGATGCTCCAGCTGCTCGTAGGCGCGCTGCAGTGTCTCGGCGGCACGACGCCGGGTCAGACTGCTGGCGACCTGGGTGGCCACGAAGGTCAGCAATTCCTGATCGGACGGTCCATACGACACGGCCTCGGTGTAGCTCTGCACGGTGACCAACCCGATCACCTCGTCACCGACGATCAACGGCACGCCGAGCCAGCACACGGCCGGTGAACCCATGCGCCCGAACGCAAGCTCGCCGGCACGCTCCAACTCCTCGATCGCCGCATTGTCGGCGCGCAACGCGGTGCCCCGACGCAATACGTATTCGCTCAGGCCACGCCCCAGCGGGCGGCTGGCCGGCGGTCGTTCGACGGCGTCGACCGCATACGGAAACTGCAGTTGCTGACGATCGTCGGAGAGCAGGGCGATGTAGAAATTTTCCGCGTTGAGCAATTCGGCGACCACCGCATGCACGCGCCGGTAGAACTCGTTGCGATCGATACGCGTGGTGGCGAGTTCGGCGATCCGGAACAGGGCCGTTTGCAGATGCTCGGCGCGCTGCCGCTCCATGATCTCCAGCTGCAGGCCGCGATTGGCCTCCGCCAGCTCGGCGGTGCGTACCTGCACGCGCTGCTCAAGCGCATCCTTGCCCTGTTTGCGCTCCAGCGCGATCAGGATGTGGCTGGCCACGAACTCCAGCAGCGCGCGATCACTGTCGGTGTAGCCGATCTCCGGCTTGTAGCTCTGCACCACCAGCACACCGCCCGGCCGTCCATCACGCAACATCGGCACGCCGAGCCAGTCATGGCTGTCCGGGCCGATCACGGCGACCGGACCCTCGGCCTGCTTGCGCAGTTCCTCGGCATCGCCCATGCGTGCCTTGCCGTCGCGCAGCACATACCATGTCAAGGTGTGCTCGATCTCGCTCAGCGGCATGTCGCTGCCTTCGCCGGGTGGCGCAGGATCCTCGACATCGACGAAATACAGGAAGCGGATCGTGTCGCGCTCGGTGTCATGGAGCACGATAAAGAAATTCTCCGCATACATCAGCGAACTGATGATGCCGTGGATACCACGCAAGACCGCCGGCATGTCGCGTTCGGAACCGGCCAGGTCGGAGATCGCGAACAGCGCCCGTTGCAGGTTCTCCGAGCGCTCCAGTTGCCGATGCGAGTGCTGCAATTCGATCCACTCGAGCGCACGTTGAAGATGCTGGCCCGCCAGACGCAAGGGCGTTGCCAGGCTCTCGAGAAACCGGGTGTTCGCCTGCGCCGGATGCAGTTCCAGGATCAGCAATGCCGGCTCGGGTCGCTGGCACAACCGCAGCGCCACGCGATTGGTATCCGAATGCCACTGCGGCGCATCCGAGTTGGCGGCCTGCTCAAGCCAGGGCCAATCCGCAGGGGCGACGTAGGTCAACGGCACACTCTGGCAATCGGTCCGGTCACGAAGCCGCCACAACACGCGGGCTGAATCGCAGCCCGGGCACTCTCGCGCCAACTCCGCGATCGCCTCGGCGACATCGCCGGGCGAATGAGCGGCGATCAATCGGGTCAACCAAGTCAATTGCAGCGAGTCGTCGAATGACATCGACTCCATTCCGCCCCCTTTCCATCATTGCCGGGTGCTTCCGGATCAGGTGTGGCCATGGCCCCAGCCCAGCATACACGGTCACTACTGTGCGACATTCAGCACGATGATCACAAGACGGACCTCTCCAGCAGGTCCGCGGAGTCGCTTGCATCTCCGATAAACTGGCAGGAAAGCGGCCCACAACGTGCGCTCCGGCAAGCTCATCCGGGTGCACTGCACCATTGCTCCCGCCTCACTACGCACCACAGGTTTGCCACGCCGCATGCTCGCCGACACCACCAAGGACGCCATCCGCGCCGCCTACGCTCGACTGAAGGAGGGGTTGCCGGGCTTCCGCGTTCGCGCCTCGCAGGGACGCATGATTGCCGAGGTGGCCAAATCCTTCGCCGAGAACGGCGGCGTGGCGGTGATCGAGGCGCCCACCGGTACCGGCAAGTCGATGGCATACCTGATCGCCGGCGTGGAGATGGCGCGCGTCCAGAAAAAGAAGCTGCTGATCGCCACCGCCACGGTCGCGCTGCAGGAACAACTGGTCCAGCGGGACATTCCGTTGTACCTCAGGCTCAACGGCATCGAAGCCAGGGTCGCGCTGGCCAAGGGTCGCGGTCGTTACCTGTGCCCTCGCAACCTGCTGATGGCGGCGAACAGCATCAACGATGCGCAGCTGGGCCTGGCCGGTTTCGAAGCGGATTTGCTGTTGTGGAACAAACCACCCCAGGCACGCGACAAGCAGTCACTGGCCAAGTTGCGCGACGCATTCGACCGCAACGAGTGGGACGGCGACATGGACAGCGCGCCGGAGCCGGTCAGCGACCTGCTGCGGCCGATGATCACCACCAGTGCCGGCGGCTGCACCAACCGCAAGTGCGGGCAGTTCATGAATTGCCCGTTCTTCGCCGCACGTCGCGCGGTGGACGATGCCGAGATCATCGTGGCCAACCAGGACCTGGTACTGGCCGATCTCACCATGCCTGGCGAGGCCGGACCCGAAGGTGTCCCCGCGTGGGGCGGCGTGATCCTGCCGCGACCGGACGAGACGTTGTACATCTTCGACGAAGGCCACCACGTGCCGGGCAAGGCGATCGACCGCGGCGCCGCCGAGGTCTACATGACGGCCACCGTGCGCCAGCTCAGCCGGCTTGGTCGGCAGGTCCACGCCGCGTATTCGCTGACCGACAAGGAGCGGCTGGGCAAACTCAGCCTCGACCAGGGTGACGAGAAGCTGCAGGAGTTGAGCAACGCCCTGGAGGAACTGGAGCGCGAGATCCGGCTCGGCTGGGTGCCCGACCCCGCCGAGACCGAGCCGATGTACCGCGGCTCGCTCGGGCAGTTGCCGGAGCCGTGGGTGGAACACGCGCGGATGCTGGACGTACTCACCGAACAGGTGCAGCGCTGGCTCGGCGCCGTGCGTCGCGCCGTGGTCGAGATGACCGATGGCGGCCCGACGCAGGAAGCGTTGTCACGTGAACTGGGCATGGCGCTGGAGCGCGTGGGCCGGCAGGCAGCATGCTGGCGCGCCTGGTCAAGCCAGGATCCGGACAACACGCCGCCGCTGGCCCGCTGGGTTACGCTCGGCGCCGATCAACAACTGGTGTGCCACGCCTCGGCGGTCTCCGCTGCGGGACTTCTGCGCAACGTGTTGTGGGGCAACGCCAGCGGCGTGGTGATGACCTCGGCCACGCTCAGCGCGGGCGGCAATTTTCGCGGCTTTGCCGATGCCATCGGCCTGCCCGACGAGGCGGTGACGATAAGCCTGCCCTCGCCGTTCGATCTCGCCGTACAGGCACGACTGGAAGTACCGGCGATGCGCACGATGCCGGACGCACGCGAAGCGCACGCGGAAGAGATCAGCGAATGGCTCGCCGAAAACCTCGACTGGGACGCGGGCAACCTGGTGCTGTTCACCTCGCGCGTGAAGCTCGACCGCGTGCTGCAGAAACTGCCGATCGCGCAGGTGCGCAAGGTGCGTGCGCAGGGCTCGCTGGGCAAGTCGCAGCTGGTTGCCGAGCATTGCGCCGACATCGAGGCCGGCAAGGGCAGCACCTTGTTCGGCCTGGCCTCGTTCGGTGAAGGCCTCGACCTGCCCGGCAAATTGTGCGAGACGGTGGTGATCACCCAGTTGCCGTTCGCGGTGCCGACCGACCCGGTCGGCGCCACTTACGCCGAATGGCTGGAATCGCGCGGGCGCAACCCGTTCATCGAGGTCAGCGTGCCGGAAGCCACGCGCCTGCTCACCCAGTACTGCGGCCGCCTGATCCGCAACGAGACCGACCACGGCCGTATCGTGCTGCTGGATCGTCGGGTGGTCACCAAGCGCTACGGCGCGGGCATGCTGAAGGCCTTGCCGCCGTTCCAGCCCGTGATCGAGCGGACGGCATGAGCGCACACGCTTTGTGCCGGCCGGGCAATCAGGCGGCTGAAGGAGAAGCCAGCCGCTCGCACAACGGGGCGGGTCGACCCAGCAAGTAACCCTGGCCCATCTCGCAGCCCATCGCCAGCAGGGCCTGACGCTCGACCTCGGTTTCGATGCCTTCGGCGATCACCCGGATATCCAGCGCACGGGCCAGCGCAAGGATCGCTGCCACCACCCGGGTGCTGCTGGTATCACTACCCTTGTTGAGCTCACGCACGAAGGCGCGATCGACTTTCAGCATGCGCAGTGGCAGGGAGTGCAGGTAGCTGAGCGAGGAATAGCCCGTGCCGAAGTCGTCCAGTGCAGCGCCCACGCCGCAACCGCGCAAGCGTTCCAGCATGGCGCGCACGCGCTCGGGGCTGTCGATCAGTGTGCCTTCGGTCACTTCGGCAATCAGACGCTCGGGCGGCAAACCGCAGCGTTCAACCAGCTTGAGCAGTTGTGCGTCGAAATCGGCGCGCCCCAGGTGCAACGCCGAAACGTTCAAGGTCATGAACGTGTCGTGCTCGTGATGCCGCGCCAACTTGCGGCAACTGCGTTCGAACATCCGCCAGTCGATCATTTCGATCATCCCGCTGTCCTGGGCGATCTTCAGAAACTCGGCGGGCTCGAGCAGGCCGCGTCGTGGATGGTTCCAGCGGATCAGCGCCTCGTAACCCAGTACCTGACCGTCATCGAGACGGCAGATCGGCTGGAAATAGGGCTCGAACTCGTCGTTGTGCAAGGCATGGCGCAACTCCCCTTCGAGCGTCAACACGTCGACCGCGCTTTTTGCCAGGGTCTCGTCGAACAACTCGAAGCGTTTGCGACCTCTCTCTTTCGCGCGATAGAGCGCGATGTCGGCGTCACGCAGCAACTCGTCGGCACCGGTATAGCTTTCGTCACCGAGGGCAATGCCGATGCTTGCCGATGGCTCCAGTTCGCGGCCTGCCATCAACAGTGGCTGCCCGAGTGCGGACAGAATCCGCTGCGCCACCGTGACCGCCGTGGCGGGTAGCGGCACGTCCTCCAGCAGAATCGCGAATTCATCGCCGGACAACCGCGCCACCAGATCCGGATCGCGCACGCAGCTCAACAATCGACGCGCAACCTCCTGCAGGTATTGATCGCCGACGAGGTGACCCAGACTGTCGTTGATCAGCTTGAAGCGATCGACATCCAGGTAGAGCAGCGCGCAACGCCTGCCGGGCTCGCGCTTGAGCAAGCCCAGCACGCGGCTCAGGCGGTCACGCAGGAAGCCGCGATTGGGCAGGCCGGTCAGCCCATCATGCATCACCTGATGCTTGAGCTGCTGCTGGATCTCCTCGCGCTGGCGGATCTGCTGACGCAGCTCGCGGGTGCGCTCCTCGACCCGTCGCTCCAACTGCGTGTTGGCCTCGTGCAAGGAGGCGGCCGAGCTGCGCCGGTAGATGCTGTTGGCGATCTGCAGCGCGGCAAACGAAAGCAGTTCCTGGTCGGCCGCACCATAGGCAGCTTCCTCGGCGTAGCTCTGCACCGCGACCAGGCCGATCACTTCCTCCCCGACCGTCAACGGCACGCCCAGCCAGCACTTCGAAAGGTTTCCCACCACCTCCAGCTCGATCAACCCGCGCCTGGCCAGGTCGACTTGGGCGTCCCGGTCGGCAATCAGCGGCCCATGCGCCATCGCGTATTCGCTCAGACCACGCACCAACGGCCGATCCTCATACACCTCCCCGGACACATCCACGGCATACGCGAACGTCATCATGCCGGTCGCCTTGTCGACCAGTCCGATGAACAGGTTTTCCGCATTGATCAGCGCGCTGACTACCGTATGGACCCGGCGATAGAACTCGTGTTCGTCGATGTCGGCCGTGGCCAGCTGGGCCAACTGGAACAGCGCCGCCTGCAAGCGCTCGGCGCGCTGCCGTTCCTCGATTTCCAGTTGCAGGCCGCGATTGGCCTCGGCCAGTTCCTGCGTGCGCTGATGTACGCGCAACTCCAGCTCATCCTTGCTCTGCTTGCGCTCCAGCGCGGTGAGGATGTGGTTGGCCACGAACTCCAGCAACGCGCGATCCTCGGCGGAATAGACCAGACCCTCGCGATAACTCTGCACCACCAGCGCTCCCAGCGCCTGGCCGTTGCGCAGCATCGGTACGCCCAGCCAGTCGTCGCTGGCCGGGCCGTCCACGACAAGGACACCGTTCACCTGTTCGCGCACCTGGTCGAGCGGCCCCATCAGTGGCTTGCCACCGGTCAGCAGGTGCCAGGTCAACGTGTCGCGAACGTCCTCAAGCGGTATCTCCCGCGTGGTATCGGGGCCGTCCTTGTCCTCGGCGTCGACGAAATAGAGGAAACGCATCGTGCCGCGCCCGGGATCGTGCCGCACGATGAAGAAATTCTCGCCGTACATCAGCGTGCCGACGATGGCGTGGATGCCGCGCAGCAGCTCGGGCATTTCAAGCTCGGAGCCGGCCAGATCGGATATCGCGAACAACGCGCGCTGCAGATTCTCCGAACGCTCCAGCAACGCGTGCGATCGATGCAGATCGGCCAGATCGATGGCGTGGCGCAGGCGACGCGTGGCCAGCGCCAGTTTCGATTCGAGTACGTCACGCAGTTGCGACGCCGACTGCGCGCGAGTGAATTGCAACAGCAGTACAGATGGCTGCCCAGGCATCAGACGCCACGCCACCTGGCGCCCGTCGTCGGCGACCAGCATCCGCTGGTCCTCCAGCGCACGCTGCGCCCATTCGACTTCGGTCGCACTCGGCGATGCGCCATAGGGGTGCGCTTCGGCGCCATCCCACAGCAAACACACACGCTCGCAGTCGGCCAGCGACTCGGCCGCCTCCACGATCAAGGCTCCCACTTCCAGCGGCGTATCGGCCTCGATCAGGCGGCCCAGCCACGGCGCAGGCGCGACCTCGGCGTGGCCATCCGCCAACTGCCGGTCGTCAGGCCTTGTGCTTGTCCTCCTGGTCATTCTTGAAACCACCTTCAGCTCTTCTGCTACCGCGGTCGGTCGCTGCCGGCCCGGATCCCAGTGGATCACCAAGGGATGGCCCGTTATTCAGGCCTCGTCGCAGAAACTCGATCAAACAAGCAAATCATCTAGCAATTCTTGCGCCATCAAGTATTTTCGGCATGGTCGCGAAGCTGTCATGGACCGGAGCCGGTGTGGCTTCAGCGTTTGGAAGCGGTCCGCAGGTTGTCGGTGGCCCGTCTGGTCGCGCGGATCACGGTGACACCTTGCGTCAAATGATGACCGTCAGCGCAGGCCGCGGGGGCAGCGTCATCATGATGGTCGTCTCCTCCGTGATCTGCCGCACAAAATCCTCGCACCCCGAGCCGTCGCATGAGCAGGATGACCGGACTCGATGGCAACGCTATGCTCGACCCTCTCCCGTCACTGTCGCACTTCTACCCACCTGTCGCATGATCATCCGCCTGCAAGATTGCCCGTCGCGCCCCTGGAAGAACGGCTTGGGCCGTACTCGCGAACTGGCCGTCCAGCCATCCGACGCGAGCGCCGGGGAATTCCTGTGGCGGGTCAGCATCGCCGAGGTCGACAGCGCGGCACCGTTTTCGTGCTTCCCCGGCATCGATCGGCAAATCGTGTTGCTGGATGGCGCCGGTTTCATGATGACGCTCGACGACAGCCGCACCCATGCGTTGACCACGCCGTTCGCGCCGTTCGCCTTTCCCGGCGAAGCCAAGGTGGATGTGGCCCTCGCCGGTGGCGCCACCCGCGATTTCAACCTGATGACCAGGCGCAACCGTTTGCATGGCGAGATACAAGTATGGACCGGGCCGACCATACGCACGCCCGATCTGGCGACCACGCTGGTATTCTGCGCCCGCGGCGAGATCGATACGGCTGACGGACGGCTGCATGCCGGCGATGCATGGCGTTCGTCGCAGCAGCCCGGCAGCCCGGTAACCCTTGGCGAAGACGCCATTGCGCTCGCCGTGCGCGTCGAACCCAACGCCGCCTGATCGAGCACATCACTCGCCTATACTCGGGAACCATCCCCGTAGCCCGGAGCGACTTCCATGACCGTCCTGATTCTCGGCCTGCTGGTCTTTCTTGGCGTGCATTCGCTGCGCATCTTCGCCGATGACTGGCGCAACCGGCAGCTCGCGAAGCTCGGCGAGCTGCGCTGGAAGGGGCTCTACGCGCTGGCCTCACTGACCGGTTTCGTGCTGCTGTGCTGGGGCTTTGGCCTGGCACGCCAGCAGCCAGTGCTGCTGTACGTGCCACCACTACCGCTGCGGCACCTCAATGCCCTGTTCACCCTGCTGGCTTTCGTGCTGGTAGCGGCAGCCTACATCCCGCGCAACCACCTCAAGGCGAAGTTTGGCCACCCGATGCTGCTGGGCGTGAAGGCCTGGGCGCTGGGCCACCTGCTGGCCACCGGCATGCTGCGCGACGTGGCGCTGTTCGGCGCGTTCCTGCTATGGGCGGTGGTGTTGTTCATCGTGTCGCGTCGGCGTGATCGCCGCAACAGCACGGTGCATCCGGCCGGCACGCTTGCTGGTGACGTCATGGTCGTCGTGGCCGGGGTGATTGGCTGGGTCGTGTTCGCGTTCTGGCTGCACCTGTGGTTGATCGGGGTGAAGCCCATCGTTTGAGGGGTGTCGGGAGTCATCTGCGCAACGGCTCGACCATCCCCTAGAATCAGGCGCATGTCTCCACCGTGAGGATCGACGCATGGCTGGCTTTCTGCTCTGGTTGTTGCTGCTCGTGTTCTGCTGGCCGCTGGCGTTGCTGGCGCTGGTGTTGTACCCGATCGTCTGGCTGGTACTGCTGCCGTTCCGCCTGATCGGCCTTTCGGTGAGTGCCGTGTTTGCCTTCCTCGGTGCGCTGCTGATGCTGCCGGCGCGCGTGTTGCGCGGTCATCCGGTCTAGGCCGCTTCTGACGTGGGCAAGCCGCACTCGCCTGCGTGCGAGCGCAACCGTGAACCGATCCTCGACGTGCTCCGTGAGCATTTTGCCGATCGACATCACGTACTGGAAATCGGCAGCGGCACGGGACAGCACGCCGTCCACTTCGCGGCCGCCCTGCCGCACCTGACCTGGCAAAGCTCGGACCGGGCGGAGAGCCTGCCGGGCATTCGCGCCTGGCTGGATGAAGCGGCGCTGCAGAACACGCCCGACCCGCTGGAACTCGATGTCGGTGGAGCCTGGCCCGGCGGCCGGTTCGACGCCATCTTCAGCGCCAACACCTTGCACATCATGGCGTGGCCGGAAGTGCGGCACTTCTTCGCACAACTTCCGGCAGTCACCAGCGACGACGCCACCCTGGCAATCTACGGGCCGTTCAATTACCAGGGCCGCTACAGCAGCGACAGCAACGCGCAGTTCGACCAGTGGTTGAAGGCTCGCGGCGCGCACATGGCGATTCGCGACGCGGAGGCGGTCGATGCGCTGGCCATGACGGCAGGCTTCAGCCTGATCGACGACCACGCGATGCCGGCCAACAACCGTTGCCGCGTGTGGCGTCGGGCGCCTCGCTGAGAGCCGCCCTGCACAAGTCGGCCGAACCGGGTACAAAGGGGCATGAAGTCGATCGACACCCTGACCCCGTGCCCGTGTGGCAATCGCGCCGGTTACGCCACCTGCTGCGGCCGGCTGCATGACGGTGCGGCCGCTGACAGCGCCGAACAATTGATGCGCTCGCGCTACAGCGCCTACGTGCTCAAGCGCGAAGACTACCTGCTGGCCAGTTGGCACCCGGATACCCGCCCGACCACGCTGCGACTGGCCGCGCAGCAACCGCCACCGACCTGGCTGGGGCTGGAAGTACGCCGCCAGCAGCGTATCGACGACGACCATGCGCTGGTGGAGTTCGTCGCCCGCTATCGACTCGGCGGTGGCCGCGCGCAACGCCAGCACGAAACCAGCCGTTTCGTGCATGTCGACGGGCGCTGGTATTACCTCGACGGCGAGCTGAAAGCCTGACCTCAGAACCCCTGCACGCCGACCGCGTGCAGTCGGGCCACCTGGCTGCGCAAGCCGGCACAGCCGAAGAATTCCACCAGTTGATCCGCCCGGGCTTCGCCGATGCCATCGTGCGCCTTCCAGTCGCCCGCATCGCGACTCCTCGCCGTGGCCCAATCCGGCAGATCACGGGCCACCGCGGCCGGCACACCAAGCGCCTGCAGCCAGCGGGCGAACGGGCGCGTCCGCGCTGCCGCGAAGCTGCGTGCAAGCGTCGCCGCGCGATGCACGCCAAACCCGGGCACGCTCACCATTTGTTCCGGGGTCAGCGCCATCCAGTCCAGCAGGCCATGAATCAGGCCGGCGTCGATCAGGGTTTGCCACGTGTCGGCGCCGATACCGCTCAGATGCAGACCTTGCCGGCCGCCCAACCATGTCAGCCGCGCCAGGAACTGCTGCTGGCAGCCCGGGCTCAGCTGCCAGCATGTCAGCGGCGTGTGTGCCGCCGGGTCCGGCACCGTCACCGCAACCCGCTGCTGCGCCCGCCAGACCACCGACTTCAGCCGTGGAATGGTCAGCCCCGCGAGCACCACCTCCACCTGGTCGCCGGGGCGGATATCCAGCTGGCGCCAGCGGCGCAGCGAACCGACACTGACGCGCTGCACGCGATGATCATCCAGTTGCACCGGTTCGAGCTGCAGCACCGGCGTGATGCGTCCGCTGCGGCCGATCGTGAAGTCGATCGCCCGCACCTCGGCCAGCGCGGCGGCAGCCGGATATTTCCACGCCACCGCCCAGTCCGGTGGTGAAGCCTGCCAGGTCGACGCTGCCGGTCGATGCCCCCGACGCACCACGGTGCCATCGGCCGCAAACGGCATCGCATGGCGATACCACTGCTCGCGCCAGCGTTTGACCTCGGCCAGCGTGCCGACCGGCCTGGTGTAGTTCGCACTTTCAGCCAGGCCCATCGCCCGCATCCCCGCCAGCCGGGCCGGCATGTCGGCCGGGCCGCTGGGCCAGTCCCACACGAACAGACCGATGCGCGCCGCCGTGGCATCGTCCAGTCGATCACGCGCCAGCGCACCGGCCACGGCCGAGCGCGCGTTGACGCCGCCGTCATCAGCCTGCACATGACCGGGCAAACGCCAATACAACTCGCCCTGCAACACCACGCGTGCAGGCGCGTTCGGCAACTGCTTCGGAATCGCCGCGATGCGCTGCGCCAGCGCCGTCCAGTCCGACCCATGCAGGCCATCGCCGCGGCTGCTGGCTTGACGCAATTGGCCGTCCAGATACAGCAGGGTGACAGCCACCCCGTCGGCCTTGGGCTGCACCCAAAGGTCGCGATCACCTCGCTGATCCATCCACTGCGCCAGCGACGCGGCGTCGGGCAGCTTGGCCAATCCGGTCTGCGCCACCGGCGCGGTAACCCGGCCACCCGCATCGGCCAGATGCCTCAGCGCCGCCGGCGCCTGCGCGGGAAAGCAGCGTTGCCATTGCTCCAGCCGCTGCTGCGCCTGGTCGTACACGGCATCGTCAACCGGCGAGTGGCCGTCGACGCGGTAGGCGTGGTTCCAGCGGTCGAGCCGATCATGCAGCTGCGCGAGTTCGCGATTGGCCTGGACGGGCGACCACGCCGGACACGCGGCCGCATGAGCGCAGCCGACGCGTACAACGATCACACCGACCAGGAGCCACCATGCTTCCTTGCGCATGCCGACGTACTCCGTGAATGAAACGGAGATCCAGCCTAGCCAGCGACGCGCATTCGGCGCATCCGGCAACACCGATCGTCGGCGTAGGCGAGGAACCCGGCTTATGGGCCTGGCGGACTTTCGTGGCGGCGCGGAAAAGCGCCCCCATCCGCCCTGTCGGGCACCTTCCCCCGTAAACGGGGGAAGGGCTGTTTCGTGCAGATCCGCTTTGCCTTCCCCCGCAGGGCCGGGGAAGCTCCCCGACAGGGCGGATGGGGGCAACTCCCCGCGACAACGACGAACCTGCCCGACCCCTGCATGGCCGATTCTTCAGGAGCGTTGTTTCAGCGCAGGTGAACGGGAAAACCGGCCAACGCCGGAAAGCCGCAGCCACGTGCGTTGCTGCGCGCAGGGCTCCCGCTACAGCGACGTATCCCCGAAACGCAGCATGCTCTGCCCGAGCTGGCGCCCATGCGGCCCGAAACGCCGCTCCACGATCACCCCGCCGCCGGCATGACTGATCGCCACGACGGTGCTGGCGCGGGTGCCGTACTCGGCACCGCGGATGAATGCGCTGGAAAGCCGGCGCTCGAGTTCAACGCCCACCCCGGTGTCCGGCAACTGATCATCCGGCGCCACCTGCTCATCGGCCAGCGCCGCAAACAGCGCGGCGAAGTCCGCATCACCGCCGTCGTCGATCCAGTTCTGCAGGCGTTGCATCAGGACTCGCGTTTTCGGCCACGGCGCATCGAAATCGGCATTCGACAGGCCATGGATGCCCGCCGTCACGGGCTGCACATGCGGCTGCGGGCAATTGCCCAGGTAAAAGCCTGCCTGCGCGTCGAAGGTGAGCAGGTTGAACGGACGGTATCGGGCGGCGTCACGGAGCAGCTCGCCCGCATGCGCGGTGGCGTCCGCCTCGCCGAAAAGATAGTCGCTGATCAGCAGGCCGCGCGAGCTTCCCGTGTGCGCGACGCGTGGATCGCGCACGTTCGTCACCACCGCGCAGCGCCCCTCGTCGGTGACTCCCATCCAGGTGCCACCGGCCTCCAGATCGCGCCCGCCGATGATCGGTGCATCCTGCCAACGGGCCAACGCCGCACTCGGGCGCGCATGAGACTCGTCGCGATTGCCCGCCAGCAGCAAGCGCCAGCGTGGATGGGTGTTCCAGGCAAATGCAATCAGACACATGAGACAAACCAACACGACTGAATGTGGGAATGAATATCCGGTTGCCGGCCAGCTTAACCAAGGCAGGCGCGGCGCGGCCAGACGTGCAAGAGCGAGCGCGCTCGCTCCGCGGGTGCCGCTCGGCGATAATCGGGCGATGTCCAACCGCCCTCGTTCCTCTCTCCCCCTCGCCGGCTTCCTGCTCGTGGTGATCTGGCTTGGCTTGCTGCTTCCTGCGCCGGCCCATGCGCAACAGGGGGAAAACAGCCGCACCGAACAGGCCGAAGCCAAGCGGAAGCTGGCCGACTTGCGGCACAAGATGGAGGCGCTGGCGGCCGAACAGGCGGCCACCGCGGCGAAACGGGACAGCGTCAATGCGGAGCTGGCAAAGCAGGCCAACGCGTTGGCTGCCGCGGCGAAAGCCGTGCGCCAGACCGACGCCGAACTGGCTGCCAAGCAAGCGCAACTGGACCAGCTGCAGCAACAACGCAGCACGTTGCAGCAATCGCTGCACAGCCAGCGCGCCGCCATCGCCGACCTGCTGCGCGCCACCTACGCGCTGGGCCACGGCTCCGATCTTCGCCTGCTGCTGGGCGATCAGGACGTGGCGCGCATCGCTCGCGCGCTGGTGTATTCACAATACTTCCAGCGTGACCGCGTCAAGCGCGTGGAAAAGCTGATGGGCGAGCTGGCGCAACTGCAGGAACTGGAAGCCTCGATTGCGGCCGAACAGGAGGCATTGCAGGCGGCCAAGGCCGAGCGCGAGGCACACGCGAAGAAACTGGCGCAGGAGCGCGCCGCGCAACAAAAGCTGGCCACCGCCGCGGACGCCCGATTCAAGGATCAGGCGCAGCGGCTGGCCGCGATGAAACAGAACGCGCAATCGCTCAACCAGCTGCTCGCACAGCTGCAGAAGGTCATCGACGAAGCCGCCGCCCAGCGTGCGGCGGCAGCGAAGTCGCGACCCGGCCACAAGTCGCCGCCCACCGAGGTCGGCAGTGCGGGTGCCGACATTCGCGGCAACCTGCCGTGGCCGGCCAGCGGCGGCGTCCACAGTTTCGGCAACGGCGTATTGATCAAGGCGGACGCCGGCAGCGAGGTGCACGCCGTGGCGCGCGGTCGCATCATCTACGCTGGCTTCCTGCGTGGGTACGGCATGCTGATCATCATCAACCACGGCGACGGCTGGATGAGCATGTACGGCAACAACGAGAGCCTGCTGCACGGCGTCGGCGACCAGGTCGAGGCCGGCGAGGCAGTCGGCACCGCCAGCGCGGTCACCGGCGCCAACACCGGCGTGTATTTCGAACTGCGCAAGGCCGGCAAACCGGTGGATCCGCGCAGCTGGTTGCGCAAGCATCGCTGAGGCAATCGGTCAGCGTTGTGAATTCCTGCAGCATCCGGTGGTCTCAGGCCCTGCCATACTTGAAATGTCTGAGGAACCTGGGTGGTCCGGTCGGGTATCCGGCCACGCCAGGACAGATTCGCAAGTCGCGCTGCGACGCGACGTTCCCTGTTGAGCGGAGTCCCCCGTATGCACGTGTTACACCATCGAGCGATCCCGGCCCTGGCCATCCTGCTGTTGCTGGCAGCGCCCGCCATCCAGGCGCAGAGCGCCCCGGCATCCAGCGCCAGTGTGCCAGCCCCGCCGCTGGATGTAGCTCCGGCCAACGCCAGCTCCAGCGCAGGTGCTGATCAGGTCGACCTCAAGGACATCCGCAACTTCAGCCGCGTCTACGAAGTAGTGCGCCAGGCTTACGTGGAAAAGGTCGACAACAAGACGCTGATGAAGGCAGCCATCACCGGCATGCTGGCCGGGCTCGACCCGCACAGCGAATATCTCGACAAGGAAGGCCTGCAACAGCTCAGTGAGGATACGTCCGGCCAGTACAGCGGTCTCGGCATCGAGGTGCTGCAGGTGGACGGCGGACTCCAGATCATCTCACCCATCGACGACACCCCGGCAGCACGTGCCGGCATCAAACCGGGTGACCGCATCGTCAAGATCAACGGCAAGCTGGTCGACCCGCAGAACGTCAACCAGATGTTCCAGCAACTGCGCGGCGAACCCGGCAGCAAGATCAGCCTGACCATCACCCACGAGGGCAGCAACAAGCTGATCGACCTGCATCTGGTGCGCGAAAACATTTCGGTCAGCAGCGTGAAGGTCCACGAGCTCGAGCCCGGCTACGCCTATATCCGGATCAGCCAATTCCAGGACGACACCGCCCCCGACCTGGAGAAAAAACTGGGACAGCTGATCGCCAAGAACGGCCCGCAGAAGGGCGCCGTACTCGACCTGCGCAACAACCCTGGCGGCCTGCTCACCGCAGCCGTCAGCGTCAGCGACGACTTCCTCGATTCCGGTGTCATCGTCACCACGCGCGGCAGACTGGCTGATGCCAACATGAGTTTCAGCGCGCATCCAGGCGACCAGCTCGATGGGGCGCCGATGATCGTGCTGACCAACCACGGCACCGCTTCGGCCGCGGAAATCGTCTCCGGCGCGCTGAAAGACAACCACCGCGCCCTGACCATGGGCCAGCGCACCTTCGGCAAGGGCGTGGTGCAAACCGTGCTGCCGCTGGACGCCGACCACGCGGTGAAGATCACCACCGCCCGCTACTACACGCCCAATGGCACCTCGATCCAGGCCGAAGGCATCAAGCCGGACATCGCCCTGGCCGACCTCACGGTGAACCAGGCAGACAGCCCGCCGGTACTGATCAGTTCCGAAGCCGACCTGCCCCATCATCTGGCCAACGAAAACGTCAAGGCCGCGACCGACATCGACAACGACGGCAGCGCCGCCGATGCCAAGCTGGCCACCAGCGATTACGCGCTGGCGCAGGCGCTCAACGTGCTCAAGGGCATGGCACTGCGCCAATCAGCGGCAAAGCAGAATTGACCTGCGGCGCAAGCGCACGCCCGGCAAGCTCCCGACACCGTTGATGCGCGATGCGCATGCCCGGAAAGGGACGTGCCATGTCACCGATCAGGGGCTGGAGCACGTTCCAGCCAATACAATCAAACCCATCGTCGCTCAAGGAATAGCGCCATGACCCAAGCCATCGATCCCGTCAAGCTCAAGGCCGCGGCAGAGCATCTGGAGTCGGTGCTGAAGCAGTATCCGAATAGCGAGGATGTGCAAAGCCTGCTGCGCTCGTTGACTCACCTGATCGAAGTTGCCAAGGCGGGAAGGGTTTTGGCGCCCGCGGACAGAATGGATATCCCTGGCGCCTGGAACTTCTCTGACGGCCGGTATATCCCTTATCAAAGCCCCAGCGTTGATTCGGCATACTCCGATTTCGTTACCGAAATGAGAGGAGGATGGACTGAGGAAGAAAGGCAGTTGATCAGTGACTTGGAAGCCAAGCGCAAAAAGTTTGAGGAGTCTCAGACGTGAGCACGGACGGCCTGACTCCTGAGATACTCAAGCGGCAACATGCCGCAGTCATCCCAAAGAGCGACACGTTCAAGCCTCAAGGCATAAGCGAGCAGGCAGCACTGGACTATCTGAAAACTGATGAAGGTGCAATGTACTACTGGCGGGTCGCCCAAGCTGCCGAGCCAGGCCTGCGTCCGGATCAGACAACGGGCCGTGCCATCGGCCAGCTCATGTCCGGCCGCGAACTCCCCCGCATGGAAACCATCGAGCCCGGCGAGCCCCTCCTCAAGTTCGTCGTCGAAGGTTCAAGTCCCACACCCCATTCGCCCTTCTGGATGCGTGAATCCCAGGCCAATGCGGTGTCTGCGGAAGGAAGGAACATCTCGGATTACTTCGGCCTGCCCGTGGGCAGCGAAGCGCCGCGCTACGGCATGTACCGGATCACGCCCGAGGTTCCGACGCAGGTCTTCACCAATACCGTGGCGCCCACCTCCGAACTGGGCGGTCTGGTCACCAAGAGCGGTGGCGCGGAACAGGTGCTGGAGCCGCGCAGATAATGGTTCAACGAGCCGGTGCCGATCAAGGCTGTCGACAATATCCGCGGCATCACCGCCGAGGCTGAGCGTGGCGCCATATCGCCCGGCGTGTTTCGCTCCACGCCCCACCGATCAGAGCTGGAGCGCGGTCATGCCAGTACACTCACACCCACCCTCGCTCAAGGAATAGCGCCATGAATCAAGCCGTCGATCCCGTCAAGCTCAAGGCCGCGGCCGAGCATCTGGAGTGGGTGTTGAAGCAGTATTCGGATAGCGAGGATGTGCAGAGCCTGCTGCGCTCGCTGACTCCGATGATTGAGGATGCCAAGGCTGGCCGGGTGCTGGAGCCGGTAGACAGCATGAAAATTCCCGGGGCATGGAACTTCGGGGATGGGCGTTATATACCCTACGACAATCCGAGCGTGGACGAGGCCTATGTCGATTTTTCGGTAGCGATGAGGGGCGGCTTGACCGCACAAGACGAGCAGCGAATCGCGCGCATGGATGCGATGCGTAAGGCCATGATGCAAGGCCAGCAGCGATGAGTGGTAATGGACTCACCTCTGATGAGCTGAAGAAGCGGTTTGAGGATGTCATAACCAAAAGCGACTCCTTTGAAACCCAAGGAATTAGTGCTGAACAGGCGAAAGCCTATTTGAATACTGACGAAGGAGCTTTATATTGGTGGCGAGTTGCCGAAGCGGCTCCTAACCTTCCATCGGATAAGGTAGATGAGCGTGCCATCAACCAACTCCGCTCCGGCCGCGAACTCCCCCGCATGGAAACCATCGAGCCCGGCGAGCCCCTCCTCAAGTTCGTCGCCGAAGGTTCAAGTCCCACACCCCATTCGCCCTTCTGGATGCGTGAATCCCAGGCCAATGCGGTGTCTGCGGAAGGAAGGAACATCTCGGATTACTTCGGCCTGCCCGTGGGCAGCGAAGCGCCTCGCTACGGCATGTACCGGATCACGCCCGAGATTCCGACGCAGGTCTTCATCAATACCGTGGCGCCCACCTCCGAACTGGGCGGTCTGGTTACCAAGAGCGGTGGCGCGGAACAGGTGCTCGTACCGAATCGCCAGTTGTTCAAGGACCCGATGTATATCAAGGCCGTCGACAACTTCCCCAGCATCACCACCGAAGTCGAGCGTGGCACGATGCCGTCCGGCATGGTTCGCGGCGCAACCGTTCTTGGCGCAGCCGCCGTGATCTACGACGCCACCACCACCGCCTCGCGCGCCTCCGATCTGCTGCACCAAGGCAATATCGTCGGCGCCCAATCCGACGTGCTGCACTTCGGCGGTCGCAATCTGGGCGCGCTGGGTGGCGCCATGCTGGGCGCTGAAGTGCTTGGCACCGCGGGTGCCGAAACCGGGCCGCTCGATCTGGTCATCGGTGGTGTCGGCGCGGTTGGCGGTGCGATTGCCGGCGACAAGCTGGCCGATGCCTACGACCGTCACCGCATCTACAACCAGCCCGATGCCCAGGGCGTGACGTGGAACTACGACCCGACTCAACCACAACAGGGCTGGAGCCGTGACATTCCCCCCTTGCCCGATACGCCGCACGGCCAGCACTTCACCGCACCTCCTGCGCTGGCCGAGCAACTGACCTACCAGGCCAACAACACT
The DNA here is from genome assembly GCF_055809185.1 of Rhodanobacter sp. G2-10. Lineage (NCBI taxonomy): Bacteria > Pseudomonadati > Pseudomonadota > Gammaproteobacteria > Lysobacterales > Rhodanobacteraceae > Rhodanobacter > Rhodanobacter sp. G2-10. The sequence continues at coordinate 3,213,281 of NZ_CM147900.1, forward strand.
GCCGTGGAACTGGCGCTGGGCCACCCGGCCACGCCGTGCGATCCATACACGCAACCGGCGGGCACGAACGACACGCCCAGCAAGCTCTCCGCACCGTGGACCCGCGATACGCAAACCCGGCAATGGACACGCCACGTTACCGATCAGGTGCTGGAGCACGGTCTCGCCGCTACCCACGACGAAGTCGCCAGCGCCCAACGCGCGGCACAGCTGGACGCGGCGGCGCAACAGACGATCGCAGCCAATCTCGCCCAGTCGCCACGCGGCATGGCCGAGCGCTACCAGGCGGTGTACGAGCAGCGCGGCTGGCAGCAGTACGGGCCGATCCCGGACGCCGTGACGAGCGCGTTGAACACACCGGCACATACGCTGGAAGCGTCGGATGGCCATACCTACACCCACACCCGGAGCGGACAGTGGCAAACACCAGGCACGCTGTGGGGCACGAATGTCGCCCAAGGCCATGTGCGTGCCGAACTGGATGCCACCGAGCGCGCGGCCGCTTCCGCGGCCTCCCACGTGGCGCCGCAGCTTGCCGACGATCCGCGCCATCCGGACAACCCGCACCATGGGCTGTACGAGCAACTGCAAACACGCGTTCCTGACGCCAGCGAAAAGCGCCTGTTGCAGTTCACCGCGGCCTGCCATGCGAAAGGCATCGGGGAGAGAAACCTCGGCGAGATCGTCTTCGACACGCAGGGCGGGCACATGGTTTTCCATCCGTCGTTTGTCGGACCGTCGGCGATCGTGAATGTGAAGGAACCCTCGCCGCAGCCTGCGCAATCGATCCGGCAGATCCAGCACTGCGACCAGCAGCAGGCGCAGATGATGGGTCGGATGCATGCGCAAAATGCGCAGCTCGAACAGCAACAGCCGCAGGGGCCGGTGCGGTAACGTTGTCCACGTGTACGCACCGTACGGCGACGGGAGCAACCCTTGCCACCGGTGCTCGCAAACGGTTGACGAGCGGCGGCGCACCCGACGGCGGGTGATCCACGGCGCATCCACATCACAGTGGTCACACTGATGCGATGAACGAGCACGCCACGAATCCTGCCGGTCCACCGCACATATTGATTCTCGGCGGCGGATTCGGCGGACTCACCGCAGCACGGCGGCTGGCCGGCAGCGAAGCGCGGATCACCCTGGTCGACCAGCACAACCACCATCTGTTCCAGCCGCTGCTCTACCAGGTGGCCACGGCCAGCTTGGCGGCGCCATCAATCGCCGCACCGCTGCGCCACATCCTGCGCCGGCAACGCAACCTCACCGTGCTGATGGACGAGGTGACCGGCGTGGATCTGGCTGCCAGGCGTGTCCAATGCGCCTCGGCCACGCTGGACTACGACTATCTCGTGGTCGCCACCGGCGCCACCCACGCCTACTTCGGCCACGACGAATGGGCCCGCTTTGCGCCGGCGCTGAAGAATCTGGATGACGCCCTGCTGATCCGCCGCCGGGTGCTGCTCGCCTTCGAGCAGGCGGAGCGCGAGAGCGACCCTGCGCGCCGCCAGACCTGGCTCAACTTCGTGGTGGTCGGCGGCGGCTCCACCGGCGTGGAACTGGCCGGCACCCTGATCGAACTGGCCCGGCACACACTGGCCGGCGAGTTCCGCCGCTGCGATCCGCGTCAGGCCACCGTGCGCCTGGTCGAAGCCGGGCCACGGCTGCTGTCGAACTACCATGCCTCGCTGTCGGACAAGGCGCGCCAACAGCTGGAGCGACTCGGCGTGGAGGTGCACACCGGCATCGCGGTGAGCGCGATCGATACCGACGGCGTGAAGCTGGGCGAACGCCGATTGCCTGCGCGCACCGTGTTGTGGGCGGCAGGCGTGGCTGCCTCGCCGGTGGGGCGCATGCTGGGCGTGGCGCTGGACAAGGCCGGTCGGGTCAAGGTCCATGACGACCTGAGCGTGCCGGACCATGCGGAGGTGTTCGTGATCGGCGACCTGGCGCATCTCGAACAGCCCGATGGCACGCTGGTACCCGGCGTGGCGCCCGCCGCGAAGCAGATGGGCAAGCATGCAGGCGATACGTTGCGGGCACGGTTACGCGGGAGCCGTGAACAACCGCCCCCGTTCCGCTATCGCGACGACGGCTCGCTGGCCACGATCGGGCGCATGGCGGCGGTGGCGCAGTTCGGCACGCTGAAGCTCTCCGGCCTGCCGGCCTGGATCGCGTGGCTGCTGGCGCACATCTACTTCCTGATCGGGTTCCGCAACCGTCTGGCGGTGATGATCGACTGGGCCTCGGCGTACTGCACGCACCAGCGCCAGGCACGCATCGTCAATGGGGCCGATACCGAAAGTCAGGACTGAGCGGCACTGGTCGGCAGGACGCCGGCGCCAACGCAAACGCCAACGCAAACGGCCCGGTTTCCCGGGCCGTTTGCGTCTTTCTCAAGATCGCTGGAACGTTACGCCGCGATCAAGCCGCGCATCTTCTTCATCGCGTTCGCCTCGACCTGACGGATGCGCTCGGCAGACACGCCGTACTCGTCGGCCAGATCCTGCAGCGTGGCCTTGTTGTCGTCATCCAGCCAGCGGCGCTGGATGATGTCGCGCGAGCGTTTGTCCAGATGGCTCAGGGCATCGGACAAATTCTGCATCTGGTTGTCGGCGTAATCCTCATCGGCAACGTTTTCGAACGGGTCGGCGCCGTGATCGATCAGGAATGCGGCTGGCGCCGGCTTGGCGTCGTCGTCGGCATCCACCGGCGCCTCGAAGCCGATGTCGCGACCGGACAGGCGCGATTCCATCTCGCGCACGGTTGCCTCGGGCACGCCCAGATCCTTGGCCACGGTGCTGACCTCGGCGGCGTTCATCCAGCCCAGGCGCTTCTTGTTCTTGCGCAGGTTGAAGAACAGCTTGCGCTGCGCCTTGGTGGTGGCGACCTTCACGATGCGCCAGTTCTTCAGGATGAACTCGTGCATCTCGGCGCGGATCCAGTGCACCGCGAAGCTGACCAGACGCACGCCCATGTCGGGATCGAAGCGTTTCACCGCTTTCATCAGGCCGATGTTGCCTTCCTGGATCAGGTCGGACAGTTGCAGGCCGTAACCGGAATAGCCACGCGCCACGTGGACCACGAAGCGCAGGTGGGCCATCACCAGCTTCTTCGCTGCCTCGAGGTTTTCCTGGGCAAGATAGTCACGCGACAGCGCCTGCTCTTCTTCCACGCTCAGCACGGGAATGCGGTGCACGGCGGAAATGTAGGCATCCAGACTGCCCACCACGCTCGGCAGTGGATAGTTGGCGGTCACCAAGGCTTGGGACATGGATGAAACCTCCTGCAAGGACGTCAAAGTTTAGCACTCGGGTGATTGGAGTGCTAAAACCCCGATTGGTTCGATACGGAGCCGAATCGGAGTTTAATAAACCGTATAGTACAGATATATCCTGCGCTTGTCGAACCCCTCGTCGTGCCCAGATGAGGGTTGCCTGCCCGAGTTCAAGCCATGGCCGTACCAGCCTGCGACGGGCCATGCGGAGGCAACGACCAGTCGATTGGCGGCTGTCCCCGGCTTTCGAGGTAGCGGTTGGCGGCTGAGAAATGCCCGCAGCCGATGAATCCCCGATGCGCCGACAGCGGCGAGGGATGGACCGAGCGCAACACGCAATGGCGCTCGCCGTCGATCAACTGGCCCTTGCGCTGCGCGTAGGCACCCCAGAGCAGGAACACCACGCCTTCGCGCTCGCGGTTGAGCGCATCGATCGCCGCATCCGTGAAACCCTCCCAGCCCCGGTTCGCATGCGCACCGGCGCGGCCCTCCTCGACCGTCAGCACGCTGTTGAGCAGCAGCACGCCACGCTCGGCCCAGGCGGTGAGACAACCATGGCTGGGGCGCGCAATCGCCAGGTCGCGCTCGATCTCCTTGAAGATATTGTCCAGCGACGGCGGCACCCGCACCCCGGGACGCACCGAGAAGCACAGGCCGTGCGCCTGGCCCGCGCCGTGGTAGGGGTCCTGTCCGAGGATCACCACCCGCACCGCGTCGAACGGCGTGTGTTCGAACGCGGCGAAGATCTCGCGTCCGGGCGGATAGATGTGCTTGCCGGCCTGCTTCTGCGCGCGCAGGAAATCCGACAATGACTGCATCTCGGGTCGCTGCAGGTAGTCGCCGATACGCGCCTTCCAGGATGGCTCCAGCTTGACCGGATGTTCGGTCATGCGTCCGCGTCGCCCGACTCCGGGGCAGTCTGCTCCCGGCCGCGCAGATGGGCGGCCACGCGCAACTGGAACAGCAGCTTGGTGATCAGCAGCTTTTCCTCGACCGGTTTTTCGACCAGGTCGTTGGCACCGGCACGGATCAGCGCGGCCTGGTTGGCCGGGTTCTCGTCGCCGGTCATCACCAGCACCGGCAGGCGGCCCTTGTCGTAGCCGAATTCGTTGCGGATATGCTCGAGCAGGTCGCCGCCGGTCAGTTCGCCCTTCAGGCTGACATCGGTCAGTACCGCGTCGGCACCGATCCAGCCCAGCGCGCTGTCGGTCTCGAGCAGGGCGATCGCGTCTTCCACGCTGACCACATGACGCACGGTCAGGCCGATCTTCTCCAGCATGCGCCGGGTCGCCAGCGCCACCACGCGACTGTCCTCGACGTACAGCACGGTGCCTTCGGCGCTGGTTTGCGGGCTGACATAGCCCCGGATGAACTCGGCCAGCGCCTGGAAACCCAGCGACTTGTCGAAGTAATCGGTCACGTTGTCGCCCAGCGAACGCCGATGCAGGCGAGCCTCCACGTCGCCGGAGACCACCACGATCGGCACGTAGGTCTGCGGCGCCGACTCGCGCACGAATTTCGCCAGCTCCAGCCCGTCCATGTCGGGCAGCCGCAACGCGATGGTGATGAAATCGAACACCCCCTCGTTCAGCACTTTCTGCGCATCCTCGCCGCTGCCGCAACCGACGACTTCCACGCCGGGCAGCTCCTCTTTCAGCACGCGGCTGATCAGCTTGCGTACCACGCGCGAGCCGTCGACCACCAACACGCGTGGCGCTTCGGTCAGCAGGCGGCTGCTGATGTTTGTACTCATGCCTCGCTCACTTGAATGACTTGCGCCGATCCCTGACCGAGAAATGCGCGCGCACACCCGCTGCACGCACGTTCACCAACCGATGATGCCCGAAGCATGCATCGGCCGTTGCGATTCACGTCACCGCGCCGGCACGTCATCAAGCCGCCTTGCGCAGTTGCCATGCGCTGACCAGTCGTGCGCCGAGCCAGCCCAGCAACGCCGCCACCAGCGGCACCGCCAGCAGCAGCCAGATGGGCAGGCCACCGACGTGCAGTTGGCCTTCATAAGCGCGGCTCAACTGCGCCACCGGTGCGGCCAGCGCCAGCTCGATCGCCACCGCCAGCACCGCGGCGAGGATGCCACTGAACAGGCCATACCAGATGCCCGCGTACAGATACGGCCGGCGCACGAACGCCTTGCTGGCGCCGACCAGCAGCAGCACGCCGATTTCCTCACTGCGACTGGCGATATCCACCCGCACCGTGTTGCCCACCACCAGCAGGGCTGCCAGCGCCAGCAACGAGGCAAGAATCAGCACGACCCGATTGCCTACTCCCAGCAGCGCATCCAGCCGCTGCCGCCAGTGGCCGCTGTCCTGCACCAGGTCGACGCTGGCCATGCCGCGTACGTCCGTGACCAGTTGTTCCAGCACCTTGGCCGTGGCTTGCGGACGCGGCTGCAGCTGCAGCACGTACGGCAGCGGGTTTTCGCCCAGCGACTGCACGGCGCCGGAGAAGCCCTGCATTTTCGCCAGCTCGTCCATGCCCTGCTGCGGGGTCTTGAGCGTGACCGCCGCCACTTCGGGGCGTTCGCCCAATTGCCTGGCCAGCATCTGCGCCTGCTGCGCGCCCTGGTCGGATTTGAGGAATACGCTGATTGCCTGGCTCTGGCCCAGCGCGTCGCCGAGCTTCTGCACATTGCCCAGCAGCAGATAGAACGCCAACGGCAAGGCCAGCGCCAGACCCATCACCGCCATGGTGAGCAGGCTGCCCAGCGGACGCGCGGCCAGCCGACGCAGACTCGACGCCGCGCTCCAGCCATGATGTTCCTGCCAACTGGCGAGGCGGCGCCCGCGACTGTGTTCGTTGCGGGCGGGAGCCTCGCCGGGCGCGGCTTGCTTGGTGGGCGCGCTGCTCACATCACCTCCTGCGCGGCGAGGTCGGCAACCAGTCGACCGTGGTCGAGCACGATCACGCGCTTCTTCATGCGTTTGATCAGCGGCAGGTCGTGGCTGGCGATCAGTACGGTGGTGCCGACCTGCTGGAATTCATCGAACAGGCCCATGATTTCCAGGGCCAGTTGGGGATCAAGGTTGCCGGTAGGCTCGTCGGCGATCAGCAAGGCCGGCCGCGCCACTATCGCGCGGGCGATGCCCACGCGCTGCTGCTCGCCGGCGGACAAGGTATCGGGCAGTTGCCGCTCGTAGGCCAGCAATGCCACCTTTTCCAGCGCCGCACGCACGCGACGGGCGCGCTCGGCCCGGCCGATGCTGCCGATCACCAGTGGCAATTCGACATTCGCAAATACGGTGCGATCCATAAGCAAACGGTGATCCTGGAACACCATGCCGATCTGCCGGCGCCACTTCGGCACGCCACTGGCGCGAATTTTCGACAGCCGCTTGCCGTCCATGCTGATCACGCCATGCGACGGCCGCTCGATCAGGCCGAGCAGTTTGAGCAAGGTGCTCTTGCCGGCACCGGAATGGCCGGTGATGAAGGCCATCTCGCCGCTGGGCACCTCGAACGAAAGCTGCGACAGCGCCTCGTGGCCGCCGTCGTAGCGTTTGCTGACCTGATCGAACTGGATCACCGCGTATCCCCGCACCTGGATGCCATCATGCCAACGACCAAGGATAAGGGAAGCGGAGCGCGAGGTGACGACTTCCGGAGCCGATCGAGCTGCGTCGATTCAGCACAAGCCGGGCAGCTACGGATGAACCATCCCGGATCAGGCACACGATGGCCTGATCCGGAGTGGCGGAAATGCCCGGGGGCATCCCGCGACGACGACTACTTGCCGGTGAACAGGCGGGTCAGGCGGCGGAACAGCCCGGGCTTGTTCTGATGCGCGTGCTCTGCGGTCTTGGCTGACGTTACCGCCACCTGCCGCGACGGGCGGCTGTGACCGCTGCCGGTGGCCTCGGCGGTCTTCCGCTCACGCGGCGGACGGCGTTCGCCGCGGGGTGCGCGCGCGCCATTGGCCTGGTGCTCGGCTTGCTGGGTGGTCCGTTCGACGCCGTCGGTCGGCGCGCCTTCGCGACGACGGTTGCGACCACCCCGGCGGCGACGGGGCTTGCGCTTGACCTCATCACCAGCCGCCGCGGGAGCGGCAGCGGGCGCCGCGGGAGCGGCAGCGGGCGCCGCGGCGGCCGGCTGCACGGCCGCGTCCACTGGCTGCGCGGCTGTCGCGTCGGTCACCTTGGGTTTGCGCTCGCGTGGTGGACGCGGACTGCGACGGCTGTCGCTGCTGCCGCGTCCGCCGTGCGCTCCCGGCGCACCGCCGCGACGCGGCTTCTCGCCCGGACGCGGCGGCACCACATCGCCGAACTCGGCGCTGTCGGCGGCGGCATTGGCGGCGAACTCCGCATCCACCGCGCGCGACTTCGGCATCACCAGCAAGGCCGGATCCATCGGGGCCACCGGAATGCTCTGGCCGATGTAGGTCTCGATGTCCGGCAACGACATGGCGTACAGGTCGCAGGCAAAGCTGATCGCGTCGCCCTCGGCACCCAGTCGCGCGGTGCGGCCGATGCGGTGCACGTAATCCTCCGCCTCATGCGGCAGGTCGTAGTTGAAAACGTGGCTGACTTCGGGGATGTGCAAGCCGCGTGCGGCCACGTCTGTAGCGACCAGGATGTCGAGCTGGCTGTCCTTGAACCGCTGCAGCAGCTTCTGCCGCTTCAATTGCGGCACATCGCCGGAGATCGCGCCAACCCGGCAACCGTGACGCTTGACGCGCTCGGTGACGCGCTCGGCCGCGGCCTTGGTGTTGACGAAGATGATGCTGCGCGTGGGCTTGTGCTGATCCAGCAGGTTCAGCAGCAGCGGCATCTTTTCTTCCTTGGCCGGGAAGTAGACGACCTGGCGGACCTTGTCGGCGGTGACGTTGTCGCTCTCTACCACCAGCTTTTCGGCCTCGTGCATGTGTTCGTAGGCCAGCTCCAGCACGCGATGGCTGAGCGTGGCGGAGAACAGCAGCACCTGGCGCTGCTCGCGTGGCGGCAGCCGGCGGAAGATGAAGCGCACGTCCTTGATGAAGCCGAGGTCGAACATGCGATCGGCCTCGTCGATCACCATCACCTCGACGCTGTTGAGGCTGAACACGCCCTGCTTGTGGTAGTCGAGCATGCGGCCCGGCGTGGCGATGATGATGTCGCAGCCGTCCTTGAGTTGCTGGCGCTGCTTGTCGTAGTCGACGCCGCCATAGATCAGCGCGGTCTTGAGGCCGGTGTGCTGGCCGATGTTGCGCGCGTCCTTGTCGATCTGGATCGCCAGTTCGCGGGTCGGGGCGATGATCAGGGCTCGCGGATCGCTGTCCTTGCGGTCGGCGACGGCTGGCGTGGTCAACAGTCGATTCATCAACGCGACCAGGAAGGCACAGGTCTTGCCGGTGCCGGTCTGGGCCTGGCCGGCGACATCGCGGCCGGCCAGCGCTGGCGCCAGGGTCATCTCCTGGATCGGCGTGCAGCGGGTGAAGCCGCTGTCGTCCAGGCCCTGCTGCAGCAGCGGGTGAAGGTCGAAGTTGGTGAAGAAGGTATCGGTGAGTACGGTTTGGGACATATGGGGGATTCGGAACCTTGCCTGATGGCGTCGTGATGCGCTGCACCCGCTACAGCGGCCGGAGATCGGCGCGAAAGCGGTGCAGGACGAGTGCGCGTGGCGCAACTGAAGCGATTCGGTGCCAGCGTCGGCAAGCGGGTGTCATGGCAGAAAATCTGGCGGGGAAGCGCAGCGGCTGCGGCGGCGCAGATTTGGTCAACTTTCCCGCGCCTTGGCGCTTCAATGCCTGCGGCGGTTCGCCGTGAGCGATCGGAAACCTGACCAAATCTGCGTTGCCTCGCGCTGGGTTTCGACACCCAGATCCTGGACGACGCCTTGGTTTGTCGGCGGTCTGACGGGCGGTTTGGGAGGCCGCCCTTGAATCGTGCCCGGAGTTGCGCTGGAATGAACGCCTGCCACCTTGGCCCGCCTTCTTTCCGCCCAACTCATGCTTCATGGGCGCCTGAGTGTAGCTGATGACGCCGATCCTTGTATTGCGGCGTCGATCACCCCATTGTTCATTCCCCGCAATTTGTTTGCGCCCCCAGCCACGGAGATCCCCGGTGAGCGACCTGATTACCCATGTAAGCGATGACGCCTTCGAACAGGAGGTGTTGAAGTCCGAAACCCCCGTGCTGCTGGATTTCTGGGCCGAATGGTGCGGCCCATGCAAGGCCATCGCGCCGATGCTGGACGAGCTCGCCCAGCAATACGAAGGCAAGCTGCGCGTGGTCAAGGTGAACATCGACCAGAACCAGCAGACCCCCCGCACCTACGGCGTGCGCGGCATCCCCACCCTGATGGTGTTCAAGAACGGCAAGGTCGAAGCCACCCAGATCGGCGCCGTCAGCAAGGGTCAATTGACCCAGATGATCGACAAGGCGATCTGAACCGCCTGCACCTCACCCGCTGCCGGCAACCCGCCCCGCCTTCACGTGGCCGGTTGCCAAGGCTTTACGCCGATACGCAACGGGTGCTAGATTGATCGAGTCCGTCGGGGCAGTCCTGTCCCCTTGCGCGTTTCGCGCGACGCACATCCTCCCTCCTGCAACTCAACGGCGCCCCGCGAGGATTGCCCGTGTCCGATACCGATAACCAGACCCCGCCCGATTCCAAGGGCGCCGATTCCAGCCCCGTGGCCGAAGGCAAACCCGAGCCGCGAGCACGTGCGCCGCGCCGCAGCGCCGCGGCAAAAGCCGCCGCGAGTGGGGACAAGGCAGCGTCCACCGAAAAGGTGGGCGACAAGGCGGTGGAGAAGCCGCCAGCTCCAGCCCCGGCTTCCGCGCCTGCGCCCGCCCCAGCTCCGGCCGACGCGCCGGCCAGGGCCGAAGCCGCATCCTCGCCGGTCAACCAGGGAACCGACAAACCCGCCGCACCCGCCGCCCAGGGCGAGTCGTCCTCCGGGTCGAACGGCAACTCCAACCAGAACGCCAACCAGGGCCAGGGCTCCAACCAGGGCCAGAACGGCGGACGCGAAGGCCGAGAAGGCCGGGGCCGCCGCCGGCGCAACGAGCGTGGCGACCGCAACAACCAGCAGCGTCAGCAGGGCGAGCGCCACCAGCGCCCCAACCCGCACGGTTTGCCGGTGGATGACGACAACGCCGATCCGGGCAGCAACGACCGGGTGATCAACCTCACCGAACTCAAGCGCATGAAGGCGCCGCAGCTGCTGGAGTTCGCCGAGTCGCTGGGGCTGCACGAAGGCATCGCCCGCGCGCGTCGGCAGGACGTGATCTTCAACGTGCTCAAGGCGCACGCCCGCTCCGGCGGCGGCATCTGGGCCGAAGGCGTGCTGGAAATCCTGCAGGACGGCTTCGGCTTCATGCGTTCGGCCGATGAGTCCTACCTGGCCGGCCCCGACGACATCTACGTCTCGCCCAGCCAGATCCGCCGCTTCAACCTGCGTACCGGCGACTACATCACCGGCCGCGTGCGGCATCCCAAGGAAGGCGAGCGCTACTTCGCCATGCTGCGGGTGGAGACGATCAACGGCGATCCGCCGGAAGCGTCCAAGAATAAGATGCTGTTCGAGAACCTCACCCCGCTGTTCCCGCGCAAGGCGTTCAAGCTCGAGCGCGGCAACGGTTCCAGCGAGGACATCACCGGCCGCATCCTCGACCTGATCGCACCGATCGGCAAGGGCCAGCGCGGCCTGATCGTCTCCCAGCCGAAGTCCGGCAAGACGATGATGCTGCAGAACATCGCCCAGGCCATCCAGTACAACCACCCCGAAGCGCACCTGATCATCCTGCTGGTCGACGAGCGTCCCGAGGAAGTGACCGAAATCGCCCGCACGGTGCGCGCCGAAGTGATCAGCTCGACCTTCGACGAACCCGCCGTGCGTCACGTGCAGGTCGCCGAGATGGTGATCGAACGGGCCAAGCGCCTGGTCGAGCACAAGAAGGACGTGATCATCCTGCTCGACTCGATCACCCGCCTGGCGCGCGCCTACAACACCGTCGTGCCCAGCTCCGGCAAGGTGCTCACCGGTGGTGTCGACGCCAACGCCCTGCAGCGCCCCAAGCGCTTCTTCGGTGCCGCGCGCAACGTCGAGGAAGGCGGCAGCCTGACCATCATCGCCACCGCGCTGACCGACACCGGCAGCAAGATGGACGAGGTGATCTACGAGGAGTTCAAGGGCACCGGCAACATGGAAGTGCACCTGTCCCGCCGCATCTCCGAGAAACGCGTGTTCCCCGCGATCGACATCAACCGCTCCGGCACCCGCCGCGAAGACCTGCTGATCGACCCGGACATGCTGGCCAAGATCTGGATCCTGCGCAAACTGCTGCACCCGATGGACGAGCTCTCCGCGATGGAATTCATGCTCGACAAGATGAAAAACACCAAGTCGAACGACGAGTTCTTCAATTCGATGAAGCGGTGAAGGGCGGGAAATAGGGAATCGGCAACCCCAGGGTCCGAGCGTTCCCTTTTTCTGCCACCATATTGAGAGGCCGGCAAATTGTCGGCCTCCTTGTTTTGGACGATTGTCGCGGGTTCCGCTGTTCAGGTAGGCGCGAAGCTGATGAGCGCGTGGCGAGTTTTTCTGCTCACGCGCACCTGAGAAGCGCAGAGCATTGGTCAGCTCAGCGGATCGACGGTCATCTGTACCGGCAGGTGCAATTATTTCGGGTCAACCCCTTTTCGCTGGCAAGTTGCACCCCCATAGTGATGCGGTCACCCACAAAGGCTGCGTCCGTGTCCATACCCAGTGCCGTCAAGAGCATCCCGATCGCCGGTCGCCAGCAGCTTGTCGACTATCTGGCCGCCGGCGAGAAGCCGATCGAGGCGTGGCGGATCGGCACCGAGCACGAGAAGTTCGGCTTCCGTATCGACGACTTGCGTCCACCCGCCTTCGAGGGCGAGCGCGGGATCAAGATGCTGCTGGAGACCCTGGCCACGCGCTACGGCTGGGAAGTCGCCCGCGAGGGTAAGAGCCCGGTGGCGCTGTCCCGCGAAGGTGCCTCGATCACGCTGGAGCCCGCGGGTCAGCTGGAATTGTCCGGCGCCATGCTGGAGACGATCCACCAGACTTGCGCGGAGGTGAACTCGCATCTGAAGGACGTGCGCTCGGTGGCCGACGATCTCGGCCTGGGCTTCCTCGGCATGGGTTTCCAGCCGAAGTGGCGTCGCGACGAAATGCCTTGGATGCCCAAGGGCCGCTACAAGATCATGCGCGAATACATGCCCAAGGTCGGCTCGCTCGGCCTGGACATGATGACGCGCACCTGCACGGTGCAGGTGAATCTGGATTTCTCCTCCGAAGCGGACATGGTGAAGAAATTCCGCACCAGCCTCGCCCTGCAGCCGATCGCCACCGCGCTGTTCGCGGACTCGCCGTTCACCGAAGGCAAGCCCAACGGCTACCTCTCCTACCGCTCGCAGATCTGGACCGATACCGATCCGGATCGCACCGGCATGCTCGACTTCGTGTTCGCCGACGGTTTCGGTTACGAGCGTTACGTCGATTACATCCTCGACGTGCCGATGTATTTCAGTCTGCAGAACGGCCATTACCTCGACCTGGCGGGTCAGGATTTCAAGCAGTTCATGGCCGGCAAACTGGCAGCCTTGCCCGGCACCCACGCCACCATGAAAGACTTCGCCGACCACCTCACCACCGCTTTCCCCGAGGTGCGCCTCAAGCAGTTCCTGGAGATGCGCGGCGCCGACGGCGGCCCGTGGAACCGGCTATGCGCCTTGCCCGCGTTCTGGGTCGGCCTGCTCTACGATCAGGAAGCGCTGGACGCCGCCTGGGACCTGGTCAAGGATTTCACGCCCGTCGAGCGCCACGCCCTGCGCGATGGCGTGCCGAAGCAGGCACTGAAACTCCCGTTCCGCGGCGGCACCGTGCGCGACCTTGCCGACGAGGCACTGAAAATCGCCGCCCACGGGCTCAAACGCCGCGCGCGCCTCAACGGCAACGGTGCCGATGAGCGCATCTTCCTCGAACCCCTGCTCGAAATCGTGCACGCCAACCAGACCCCGGCCGAACGCAAGCTGGAGCTGTTCCACGGCGCGTGGGGCGGCAGCGTGGATCCGGTGTTTCGGGAGTTTGCGTACTGACGTGTTTTGCCGGTCGGCGCGGCGACGTGGAGGACATTCACCTCGCGCGAGGAGTCCGGAAGCAGAGTTGCGCGTCAGTGCGCTTGTTCAAGAGCAGGATCAAGAGCCCCCTCTCCCCGGCGAAGCAGGGGAGAGGGGGCGAGACCGAAGGTCCCCCGTCCCGTGGTCGATGTCGGCAATTGCCTCGCGCAGCACGTCGAGGTGACTGGCGTAACGACGCCAACGGTCAAGGCCGCGTGTGTGGACCGGCTCGCGGACCTGAACATTGCTGGGCGTGGCCACCGGCGCCGCGTTCCGCTCCGGGTGGAGGCACGCGTCCTCTACCGCCAGCCCGCAATATTCCAGAACCTTGGGCAAGGTAGCCTCGGGCGCTCGAACAAGATCAGCATAGGAAACCTCGAGCATGGCGTCGGGCATGACGGCTCGCCAATGCCGCGTCAGCCGCGTGTACTGAGCGTAGTAGTGCGCCAGTGCTTGCTGGTCGTAGCTGTAGGCCGAGCTGTTGCCGAACATCACGCTGAGGTTGGAGAAACACACCTCCATCGGGTCGCGCACGATGTGCAGGATGCGCGCCTGCGGCAGTGCGTGGCGGATATGGGCGACCAAGCGGATATTGGTCGGCAACTTGTCCACGAAGTATCGGTGGCCCTGCGCGCGCCATTGCGTCTGCGCCAGATAACGCGCGCCAAGCTCGGCCATGTCGAGGTCCGGGCTGCGTTCGACTGCATGCAACAGGCCTTGCACGCCTTGCGGAGGCGCGTCGGTCGTGCAGCGCAACTGGCGAAAGAAGTCGGTGATCTCGCCGGCGGACACCACGTCCGAGTGGCTGGAAAGCATGCGGTCCAGCAAGGTCGTTCCGGAACGGGGCATGCCCACGATGAAAATCGGTTGCGGACCGTCTGGGGGTGATTCATCCGCCCCCGACCGTCGCCGCAACGAGCCCGAGACCTTGATCAAGGCGTCAACCACGGCGGATTCGCCGCCAGCATCGTACGGTTTGACCTGATGCATGAGCGCGTTGCATCGCGCCAGCGCCGGCCAGGCTTCGTCATATCGGCCCAGGTCATCCAGTTCCTTGAAGATGGCCGCCTCGAATGCGGCCCGGTTCGCCAGTTCGGCGGGGAGCCTGCTCGTGGTGGGCAGACGCGCCAATTGATCGCCCAACCCATCCAGGTGATGCGTTTCCGGCGTCTGCCGGCGCAGGTTGGCCCGGGCCAGCGCCGCATCACCGAAGGCTGGCCAGCGTTGCAGGCATGCGTCGAGGATGTCGCCTGCCGCATCGATATCGCCGGCGAACTGCCGCAGCATGGCCTGCAGATGATGGTCGCGCGGGTGATCCGCACCGGCAGCGACGGCGCGATCAATCATGCGCCGGGCGGCCGCCAGGTCCCTCATCGACCAGCGCATATGCGCCTGCTCGGCCAGCATGCGGCTCGGCAGGTTCGGAAGCGCCTCCAATCGGTCCAGGCAGGACCACGCCGCCACGATTTCTCCCCCGGACATGAGCCCTCGGGCGAGCTGCATGGCCGGTTCGGGCTCCAGCGAGTCGGACCGTGCCGCCGCAAGCAGTTGGGCGGCCGACTCGCGCAGACGGCCACCCTGATGAAGCACGGCGGCGAGGTCCATGCGCACGAACGGGTTGTCCGGAACGCTTTGCGCCAGCGACTGGAGCATCTCGCGCGCCGCGTCGAATTGCCGTTCGCCGAATAGTCGCCGCGCACGGCGACCGAGATCGTACTCGCCGGTGTCTGGATGACGATTCATTTCAAGCGCGTTCCAGCATGAAGATGGTCGAGTAGATCATATCGGGCAGTGGTTCAGGCGCGTTCCCGCGCGGCGCCATCAACCCAAGTCCGACAGGCTCCTAGTCCTCGCGCAACCACCGCGCCGCATCCAGCGCGTAGTAGGTCAGGATCGCATCCGCTCCCGCCCGCTTCATCGCGGTCAGCGCCTCCAGCACCACGGCCTTTTCATCCAGCCAGCCATTCTGCGAGGCGGCCTTCAGCATCGCGTACTCGCCGCTGACCTGATAGACGAAGGTGGGTGCGCCAAAGCTGTCCTTCACCCGACGCACGATGTCCAGATACGGCAGGCCGGGCTTCACCATCACCACGTCGGCCCCTTCGGCCAGGTCGAGTTCGATTTCGTGCAGCGCCTCGTCGGAATTGCCCACATCCATCTGGTAGGTGTGCTTGTTGCCCTTGCCGAGGTTGCCCGAGGAACCCACGGCATCGCGGAACGGGCCGTAGAACGCGGAGGCGTACTTGGCCGAGTAGGCCAGGATGCGCGTATGGATGTAGCCGGCTTGTTCCAGCGCTTCGCGGATGGCGCCGATGCGCCCGTCCATCATGTCCGACGGCGCCACGAAATCCATGCCGGCCTCGGCCTGCGCCAGCGACATCTTGATCAGCGCCTCGACGGTGGGCTCGTTCATCACGTAGCCGTGCGCGTCGATCAGGCCGTCCTGACCGTGGGTGGTGTACGGGTCCAGCGCCACGTCGCCAATCAGGCCCAGCTCGGGATACGCCTTTTTCAGCGCGCGGGTGGCGCGCTGCATCAGGCCATCGGGATTCCATGCCTCCGCCGCATCGTCGCTTTTCACTGCCGAACCGGGCGAGGGAAACAGCGCCAGCGCCGGAATGCCCAAGTGCACGCATTCACCGGCGAGCTCGATCAGGTGATCGATGGAGAGCCGGTCCACCCCCGGCATCGAGGGCACGGGCTCACGCTGGCTTTCGCCCTCGATCACGAACGCCACCATGATCAGATCGCTGGTCAGCAGGGTGTGCTCGCGCATCAGCGCGCGTGAAAAAGCATCGCGACGCATGCGGCGCATGCGGATGGCAGGAAAGCTCATGGGGGAACCTCGCAAGACGGTACGGCTGCATTTTACGCTGCCACGCTGCAAGGCAGCGGTTCATGCGTGCGGCGGCCTCATTATCGTCGACGTGCAGCGCTCCTGCAGCGGCACATTCCAGCGCGTACGGACGAAAAATACTGGACTAAGCACGACGACGGCGGCACGCTTGAGATTCCACGTCGTCAGGAAGCTTCATGAGCCAGCCCCGCAGCATACCCACCTTGCTCGTCGATCTGGGTGGCACCAATGTCCGCTTCGGCGTGGCCGATACCTCACGCGACCGCCCGCTGCTGACCGACAGCATCCGGCGTTATCGCGTGGCCGAACACGAGTCGCTGGTCGCGACGGCGCGGCAATATCTGGCCGACACCGGGCTGGAAGTGAAGCGCGCCATCATCGCGGCGGCTGGCCGCATCGTCGATGGCGAGACGGTCAAGGTCACCAACAACCCGTGGGCGATCTCAGCGCACCAGACCGCCGAGGCACTCAAGCTGGAACGCGTCCACCTGGTCAACGACTTCGCGGCGCAGAGCATGGCGGTGACCTTGCTGCAGGGCGATGACCTGGTCGATGTGGGCAAGGTGGCGCGACCGGTGATCGGCGCTGACGACGAACAGACTTTCGCGATCGTGGGGCCGGGCACCGGCCTCGGCGTCGGCGGCCTGCTGGTGCGCGAAGGGCACTGCAGCGTGCTGCAGACCGAAGGTGGCCATGCCGGCTTCGCGGCACATTCGCCGGAAGACATCGCCATCCTCGACTATCTCAACCACAAATATGGCCGCGTCTCCAACGAACGATTGATCTGCGGCCAGGGCCTGGTGAATCTGTACGACGCGATCTGCCACATGGTCGGCGCAAAAGCCGCCGACCTGAAACCCGAGGACATCACCGAGCGCGCCAAGGGCGACAGGTGCCCGCTGTGCACACGCACGGTGGAAACCTTCGCCGGCATCTTCGGCAGCGTCGCCGGCGACCTGGTACTCACCCTGGGCGCCTGGAACGGTGTCTACCTCACCGGCGGACTGATTCCGATCCTGCTGCCGTGGCTGGAGCGCGGCCGCTTCCGCGAGCGCTTCGAGGCCAAGGGTCGCTTCCGCGACATCATGGAAAAAGTACCGACGCAGGCGATCATGAATCCCGAGCCCGGACTGCTCGGCGCCGCCGCGCTGGCGGTAATGGAGTCGGGTCACTCGCTGTTGCCGCGACGCTGACCCGTCAACCACCCGGAGAACCCCATGCACCGTCGTGACACGGCCTTTCTGTTCGACCTCGACGGCACCCTGATCGACAGCGTGTACCAGCACGTGCTGGCGTGGAAGGAGGCGCTGGACAGCGAAGGGCTCGATATCTCCGTGTGGCGGATCCACCGCAAGATCGGCATGAGCGGCGGCCTGTTTGCCAACATGCTGCTGCGCGAGACCGCTCTGGACATCACCGAGGAACGCCTGGCGCGCATGCGCGACCGACACGCCGCCGCATTCAACCGGCAGCACGCGCAAGGGTCGGTACGCCCGCTGCCGGGTGCGCGCGAACTGCTCGCCTACCTGACGGCGCAAGATATTCCCTGGGCGATCGCCACCAGCGGGCGGATGGAAACCGCCCGGCACAACATCGAGGCGCTTGGCGTGGACCCGGCAAAAGTGCCGGTGGTGACCCGTGACCAAGTGCGACATGCCAAGCCCGATCCCGACCTGTTCGTCGCCGCCGCCGAACGTCTTGGCATGGACATCAAGCAATCGCTGGTAATCGGCGACAGCGTATGGGACATGCTCGCCGCGCAGCGTGCCCGGGCCCTGGGCGTGGGCCTGCTCTGCGGCGGCTATGGCAGGGAAGAACTGCAACAGTCCGGCGCGTTCCGCGTCTACGACGATCCAGCCGACCTGTTGCGGCACATCGACGAAGTGGCAGCACGCGATTGAACCGAGGCAGCGCCCGCTGAACCACCACCACCCGCATCATGAAAACTTAATCACCCCCATCGGGCTCCGGGTTAGGCTGCACACGCATCGTTCTCCGCCGGAGCCGTTCCATGCGCCGCCTTGTCGCCAGCCTTCCGCTAGCCCTGCTGCTCGCCGCCTGCTCACCCGGTTCGACACCCCCACCCTCGGCCCAGGGACAGAACGCACCGGCCGACGCCGCACTGGGCTCGCCCGCCTGGTATGCCTGGGTAGACGGCACGCTCGGCATCAGTGACAACGGCCACGGCCCGGATCCGGGCTCGGACGAGTGGAACCAGGCGGTGCAACGCAAGCTGGGCGAAGAGGCGCCGCGATCGCAACCGGGCTCGCCGGAATGGCAGCAATCGGTGGATGCGCTGCTGCGCACGCGCGTGCCGCCCACGCGCTGACGCACGTCCGACATACCCTGCTTGCACTGGCGATAAAGCCCAACGGCGCAGCCTACCGGGCCACGGACGTTCCGTGCCAGACTGTTCGCGCCGACCATTCGGTGGGGCAACAACACATCAGGAGGGCCGGATGGCTTTCGTCTGGGGACTGGTGGGGCTGGTGGTGTTCGCCATCGGCGGCATGATCGGCGGCGCTGGGGCTGGTGGCGTGTTCTTCGGCATGGTGACCGGCGCGGTGCTCGGCGTGATCTGGGCGCGGCAGAACAAGCTGCGCGACGAGCTGGCACTGATGCGCGCGAAAGTTGACCGCTCGCTGGCACGACGCGCAGCCACACCGGCAGCTTCGCCTGCGCCGACTCCACGCGAGACACCCGCCCAGTCGCATCCGGAAACGCGCTTCGATGCCGCGTATGCCGACGCGCCGACACCTGCTGCACCGCCGCCGCTGGCCAAGCCGCCGCTGCCGCACGAACCGGTCGTTGCACCGGTGCGACGAAATGCACTCCCGCAACCCGATGCCGCGACCATCCTCGTCTCGCGCATCAAGCGCTGGTTCACCGAGGGCAACGTGCCGGTGAAGATCGGCATGCTGGTGCTGTTTGCCGGCGTGGCAGCCTTGCTGAAGTACGCCGCCGACGCCGACATGCTGAACGTGCCGATTGCGCTGCGATTGAGTCTGGTCGCACTGGCGGCGATCGTCGGCTTGGCGCTCGGCTGGCGCCAGCGTGAGACGCGAAGGGTATTTGCCCTGTCGCTGCAGGGTGGTGCGATCGGCGTGCTGCTGATCACCGTGTTTGCTGCCTTCCGGCTCTACGCCTTGCTGCCGCCACAGGCGGCGTTCGTATTGTTGCTGGTGTTGGTGGTCGGCGTTGGCGTGCTGGCGGTCTTGCAGGACGCATTGGCCCTGGCCGTGCTGGCCCTGTTGGCCGGCTTCTTCGCGCCGATCCTCACCTCGACCGGCCACGGCAGCCATGTCGTGCTGTTCAGCTACTACGCCGTGCTCAACCTGGCGATTCTCGGCGTGGCGTGGAAGCGGTCGTGGCGGGTGTTGAACCTGCTCGGTTTCGTGGCGACGTTCGGCATCGGCACGGCGTGGGGCGTGTTGCAATATCGGCCGGAGTTCTTCGCCAGCACCGAGCCGTTCCTGATCCTGAATTTCCTGTTCTACCTGGCGATCCCGCTGCTCTATCTGCGTCGCGCCGAGCCGGGGCAAAGCAAGCTGATCGACGGCTGTCTGGTCTTCGGCACTCCGCTGGCCAGCCTGTTGCTGCAGGGGGCGTTGCTGCAATGGCAGGCGCTGCCGCTGGCGTTTTCCGCGCTGGCGGCGGCAGCCATCTATGTGGCGGTGGCCCGGAGCCTGCGCGGGCGCGAGCAACTCGGCATCCTGCGCGACGCCTGGGCGGCGCTGGCGATCGCGTTTGCCACGCTGGCCGTGCCGCTGGCTCTGAGCGCCAGCCTGACCGGCAGCATCTTCGCGCTGGAAGGAGCCGGTCTGATCTGGCTGGGCTTGCGCCAGCAGCGCTGGTTGTCGCGCTGGGCTGGCGTGGCGCTGCAGGGAGCGGCCGCGCTGGCCGTGTTGATCGGCTATGGCTTCGGCTATTTCGGGCACGCGCCGGCCACGGCTGTGGATTGGCTCGATCGCGACTTCCTCAGCGCCCTGATGCTGGTGATTGCCGCCTTGGCCAGCGCGTCGTTCTACGCGCGGTTGGGCAGCGATGCCCTTGCCCAGCGCTGGGCTGCCGTACTCCTGTATGGCTGGGGTCTGTGCTGGTGGCTGGGCTCCTGTCAGGTCGAGATCAGTCGCCATATCGACGTTGCTGCCAGGCCCGCGGCGGTGATGATCCTGCTGATCGTCACCGCCTGGGCCAGCGCCGAAGTGGCACGGCGGCGGCCGCGCTTCGAGCTGGGCATGGTGGTGGCGTGGACGGCGCCGGGCTTGTTCGTGGTCGTGCTGCTGATGGCGTTGACTCAGCTGACCGATGGCACGCAACCGCTATCGGGCTGGAACTTGCTGGCCACCGCATCGGGTGCGCTGCTGGGCTGGCGCACGCTGACCTGCCTGTGCGAATGGACGCCGCAAGCCATGCTGGGCCAATGGAGCTGGCTGTGGCGCTGGGCTCTGGTTGGCGGTGCCGCGATCAAGGCCGCATGGCCGATGGCTGGCGCCTGGCAGCTGCTGTTCGTGATGCTGCCGTTGTGCGCGCTGGCCTGGCTGGCGTTGACGCGCCCACGCTGGATTGCGCCGCCATTGCCTGGGCTGATGGCGCGCCTGCGCGCGCCGCTGCTGCATTCCGTGCTGCTGGTGTTGGGGCTGTACTGGTTCGCCGGCCTGTTCATGCCCGGCGATGCCGCACCGATGCCGTACCTGCCGCTGCTCAATCCACTGGAACTGCTGCTGATCGTCATCATGCTGCTTGGCGCCGCTTGGCTGGGCGATGGCGTGGCGCCTGCCGCCTGGCGCCAGCGTCGTGCCGTGGCGCTGGGTGCCATCGGCATGGTCTTCGTCACCAGCGCCACGCTGCGCGCGGTGCACCAACTCGGGCAGGTGCCGTGGAATCAAGAGGCCCTGTTTGATTCAAGCCTGGCGCAGATGGCGCTGACCCTGGTCTGGAGCGTGTTCGGCCTGCTCGCCTGGGTGTGGGGTTCGCGTCGCGGCCAACGCCTGGCCTGGCTCGCCGGCGCGGTGGCCATGGGCGTGGTTCTGGCCAAGCTGTTGCTGATCGATCGCGGGCATCTGGGCAATTTGTTCGGGATCGCCTCGTTCATCGCCTATGGCCTGCTGTGCACGGTGATCGGCTACCTGGCGCCGGCGCCGCCGCGCCAGCCACTTGCAGCCACCGCGGAGAACGCCCATGCGCCGTGATTCGCGTTGGCAAAAGCCCGGCATCTGGTGGCTGCTGGCGTTGTGGATTCCGCTCAACCTGCTGGCCGCCACGCAGGACGACTTCGCCTACCGCTACCCGCTGACCACCGACGGCAGCAGCGCGGTCTGGCGGGTCGAACTGAGTCCGGCGATCTATGCCGTGTCCCGCCCGGCCACCCGGCTGCGCGACCTGGTCGTGGTGAACGCCGCCGGCCAGCCGGTGCCGTTCGGGCCGCTGCCGCTGGCACCCGCGCGCACGCGTACGTTCAGCCTGAAGACCACCCTGCTGCCGCTGCCCGCGAACAGCCATGAGCGCGGCGATGCCGTGCGCGTGCAGCGCAGTCGCGACGGCGCCATCGTGATCGAGCAGCCATCGACACCCTCTTCTCCCTCCCCGCCCACGCAATGGCTGCTGGACGCCGGTCATGCGGTGGCGCTGGATCGCATCGAGATCGAGCCGTCCGCGCTGCCGGAGGACGCACGCTTCCATCTTTCCGTGCAGTCCAGCAACGATCTGCAGCATTGGGACACGCGCGGTGGAGCAAGCGAAATCGTCAGCGTCCGCCGCGGCGCGGACGCGCTTGCGCAACGGTCGATCGCGCTGGCCAACGGCGCGCCATCGCGCTACTACCGATTGAGCTTGCACCAAGGCGACCACGCACCCTGGGACAGCACGCAGACGCCGTCCGTGGAACTGCAGGGCAGCGTTGTCGACGTGCACCACAATCGTGGCGCCGCGCTCCAGTGGCTGGACGCGCCCGCCGCAGCAACATCCTCCTCGACCGGCGGCACCGACTACGACTACGCCCTGCCCGCGGCGCTGCCGCTGGAAGCCGCACGCATCACCCTGGCCGGCAGCAACACGGTAGCGAATTACGCCCTGCTCGATCGCGATGACGGCGGCAACCGGCTGCTGGCGACAGGGACGGCCGTGCAGCTCGGCACCGACACGGACGGGGCGCCGCCCGTCACGTTC
This sequence comes from Rhodanobacter sp. G2-10, assembly GCF_055809185.1. NCBI lineage: Bacteria > Pseudomonadati > Pseudomonadota > Gammaproteobacteria > Lysobacterales > Rhodanobacteraceae > Rhodanobacter > Rhodanobacter sp. G2-10. The sequence continues at coordinate 3,235,672 of NZ_CM147900.1, forward strand.
ACGCCGGTGCGGGTGCGGCACCTGCGCCTGCACACCGACACGCCGCTGGCGCAGCCGCCGACACTACGCGTGGCGTGGCGGCCTGACGTGTTCGTGTTTTTGGCCGAAGGCAGCGGCCCGTACAGCCTGCTCGCCGGCAGCCACGCGGCGCGGCGCGCCGACTACCCGTTGCAGGCCGCGCTGGAACGTATTCGACCCGCCGACACCGGCAGCGGCTGGCAGCCGCCGCTGGCCACGCTCGGCGCGGCCAGCATGGCCGCGGGCCCCGCCGCGCTGCTGGCACCCAAACCGCCATTCGACTGGACCCGGCCGCTGCTGTGGCTGGTGCTGATCGGCGGCGCACTGGCGGTGGCCGCGATGGCGTGGAGCCTGTTGCAGCAGTCGCGACGCGACAGCGACGAAGTCTGATCGAATTGCCGGACCCGATTCAGCCCGGCGCCAGCAACGCGTCCAGGTCGCTTTCGTCGAAGCGAAGTTTCTGGCGACTGCCGCCACCCTCGAGCACCGCGTCGGCCAGTTCGGCCTTGCGCAGTTTCAGTTCCTCGATGCGCTCTTCCACCGTGCCCGAAGTGATCAGGCGGAACACGAACACCGGCTTGTCCTGGCCGATACGATGGGCGCGGTCGCTGGCCTGCGCCTCGGCGGCGGGATTCCACCACGGGTCGTAGTGGATCACGGTGTCGGCGGCGGTGAGATTCAGGCCCACGCCACCGGCCTTGAGTGAAAGCAGGAACAGCGGCACCTCGCCGTTCTGGAAACGCTGCACCGGCTCGGCGCGGTCGCGGGTGTCGCCGGTGAGGGTGACGTAGCGGATGCGCTTGCGATCGAGTTCGGCGGCGATCAGTTTCAGCATGCCGGTGAACTGCGAGAACAGCAGCACCTTGCGTCCTTCGTCGAGCAGCGCAGGCAGCATGTCCATCAGCAGTTCGAACTTGGCCGACTCGTGCACGCCGCGCGCCACTTCGAGTTTGACCAGGCGCGGATCGCAGCACACCTGGCGCAGCTTGAGCAGCGCATCCAGCACCACGATGCCCGAGTGCGCGATGCCGCGCTGGGCAATCACCTCGCGCAATTCCTCGGCCAGCGACAGGCGCAGGCCTTCGTACAATTCACGCTGGCGCCCCTCCAGTACCACGCGGCGGGTGATTTCGGTTTTCGGTGGCAGCTCCTTGGCCACCTGCGCCTTGGTCCGGCGCAGGATGAATGGCGCCAGCCGCAGGTTCAGTCGCTGTTGGCATTCCTCGTCGTGCTGCTTTTCGATCGGCACCCGGTAGTGGCGACGGAACGCGCCCTCGTCGCCGAGCAGGCCGGGCACCGCCAGGTCGATCTGCGACCACAGTTCGCCCAGATGATTTTCCAGTGGCGTGCCGGTGAGACAGACATAGCGCGCCGTGCGCAGGCTGAGCAGGGCGCGACGCGCCTGGGTGCGCGGGTTCTTCACCTGTTGCGCCTCGTCCAGCACGATCAGCGCGAACGGCTGCTGGCGCAGCGGCGTCACGTCACGCGGCAACAGCGCGTAGCTGGTCAGCACGATGTCCTGCGCACCGAGTTGGTCGAATTCCTCCGCGCGCTGCGGCCCATGCAGGGTGAGCAGTTTGAGTGACGGCGCGAAGCGGGCGATCTCGGACTGCCAATTCGGAATCAGACTGGTCGGCACCACGATCAGGGCCGGTTGGGTCAGCGCGCCACCCTGTTTCAGCGACAGCAGATGGGTGATCAATTGCAGCGTCTTGCCCAGGCCCATGTCGTCGGCCAGCACGCCGCCCACACCGGCCTCGGCCAGCGCATTCAGCCAGCGCAGGCCCTCGCGCTGGTACGGGCGCAGCTCGGCGTTCAGCCCCTTGGGCACCACGTCGCTGGCCCGCGCTGCCGCGTCACGCAGGCGCGCAGCGAAACCGAGCAACGGCTCGGCAGCCTGCAGGCTGCCGCCTTCGGGCATGGCCGCGGCCAGTTCTTCAAGCCGGCCCGCCTGCACCCGCGGCAGGTGCAGCGCCTTGCGCGGCTTCTCCAGGTATTCGGCCAGCGGCGCCAGCAGGCCGCGCAACTCCTTCAAACGCACCGGCACGCGTCGGCGTGCATCGACCGGTGCGTACCACACGGCGTCCTCGGGTTCGTTCGCGGCGGGGCTGAGGCTCAACTGGTTTTCGGTCAGCGCCTGCGCCACGGCCGGCAACAAGTTGTGCCGCTGGCCATCGACCTCGATGCCGATTTCCAGGTCGAACGCGTGATCGTCGACGTCCTCCGCCGCGTGGCCGTACCAGTGCACCGGACCTTCCAGCACCTCGAACGGGAAACTGGGCGCGTACTCGACCAGGAAATTCTCTTCTTCCAGCGTCGGCCGCAACGCCAGCCAGCGTGCCGGCGTGTTGACCTCCAGCGCGCCGGCGTAACCGGCGCCGGGGAACAACCAGGCATCATCGGGCAGGGTCTCGGCCACATCCCAGGGCAGGCCCTCGGTGTCGACGCAGGGGGTGAGACCGGCGCGTTCGAGCTGTTCCATCGCGGCGAGTTCTTCGGCGCGACGGCGGGTGATCTCCACCAGTTGCTCATTGCGCACACGGCGCACCAGCGGCTCGCCGCCACGGCCCGGCAGACGCTCACCGGCGTAGTCGAACGCCAACCGCGCATAGCCCAGCGGCGGCGTGCCGGCGGCCAGGCGGGCGTGGCGCGTCAGCGCGTGCAGGATCAACACCGGTTTGGGCGCCAGCTGCGACTGCTTGACCTCGGCAAACACGTGCGGCAGCGGGATCCGGGTGGCCAGCCGGCTGTTCGGCAGGCGCGTGCGCAAGCGCCGGGCGTGCTCGTGCTTCAACGGCGGCAGTTCCAGCCACGGGGTTTCCTCGGCCGCCGCGTCGAACAGCCCCATGGTGGCGCGCTCGACGTCGAGGTACCACAACGCGTCGATGCGCAGCAGCCGCTGGTTGTTCGGCAACACCGGCAGCAGGCGCTGGTTGCCCTCGGGCCCCATCTGCCAATGCCAGTTGAGCTGGTGCGACTTGCCACGCGACAGCCGCAGCCCGGCCAGGCCACCGAGGAAGCACGGCGCGGTATCCAGCACTTCCGCCAGCAGGCTGTCGCCGACGTGGCCGCCCAGGCGTGCGTAGCTGCGGCCCTTGCGCACGCTCAATGGCAGGCCCAGCACACTGGCAGCCAGGCGCTGTTCGTGGGGTGGCAGCGGCGACTGCGCGAAATGGCGGCTGTCCAGCGGTACGGGACGGCTGTAACGGCCATGCTCGCCCACGCTCAGCAGCACCGGCGCCACATCCACGTGGGCGAATGCATCGCCTTCCTCGGGCATGACCTCCACGAAGAAACCCAGCACGGCATGGCCTTCCGCCGCCGCCGGTTTGGCCGCGGCCAGCAGCCGGCGCCAAGCCTGTGGCAAGGCGTCGTCGTCGCCAGCTGCTGCGCTGGCGGCGCGTTGCTTCTCGTCCGGTTGCGGCATCCGCATGCGTTCCGTGGCGACGACCAAATGCTTGAGCTTAGCAGCGCCGGGGCCGGATGCGGCGCATGCCGCGGGCCAATGCATGAATCGGCACGCGCGCCCGCGTTTCAGCCGTTGCCGAACAACCCGTGCGGATACTCGGGCTTCTGCTCGCGCGCCATCAGCGCCTTGAGGCCGTCGACCGGGGTGACCTCGCCGTGCAGCACGGCGCGCACGCCGGCGCTGATCGGCAGGTCCAGGCCGTGCTTGTCGGCCAGTCGCGCGACCTCGTCGGCGGTGAGGATGCTTTCGACCACCTGGCCGATGCGGCGCACGGCTTCGTCGATCGCGATGCCCTGCCCCAGCGCCAGCCCGAGCCGGCGGTTGCGCGACAAGTCGCCGGTACAGGTCAACACCAGATCGCCCAGACCGGACAGGCCGATCAGCGTTTCCGGGCGCGCGCCCAGGGCCACGCCCAGACGCAGCATCTCGTTCATGCCGCGCGTGATCAGACCGGCGCGGGCATTCAGGCCCAACTCCATGCCGTCGGCCACGCCGGTGGCCACGGCCAGCACGTTCTTCATGGCGCCGCCGAGCTCGGCGCCCAGCATGTCGCCACCGGAGTAGGCACGCAGATTGGGCGCATGCAGCAGGCCGGCCAGTCGTCGGGCAAAGGCATCGTCATCCGAATGCACGGTCACGGCGCTGGGCAAACCGGTGGCCACTTCCTTGGCGAACGAAGGTCCGGTGACGACCGCCGCCGGGCGGCCTGGCAGCTTTTCGGCCACCAGTTCATGGAGGAAGCGCCCGGTGCCCGGCTCGAAGCCCTTGGTGGCCCAGGCGATCGCGGTGCCACTGTCGAGAACGGGGACCAGGGCATCGAGCATCGCGGCAAACGCATGGCTGGGTACCACGATCAGCACGATGTCGGCGCCACGCACGGCCGCACCCAGGTCGGCCTCGTACTGCAACGTCTCCGGAAGCAGGATACCCGGCAGATAACGCTCGTTGCAGCGCTGGGCAGCCATTTCCGCCAGCGCATCGGCATCGCGGCCCCACAGTCGCGTGACCACGCCGTTGCGCGCGATCAGCGCCGCCAGGGCGGTACCCCAGGAGCCGGCGCCGAGGATGGTCAGCTTCGGCTGATCAGACATGTGCGGGGCTCAGCTGTTGAGCGTGGCCGGAGCCTGGTCGCCGCCCATGGCGCGCCGCTGCTGTTCGGCAAACAAGGCGTCGAAGTTGATCGGCTGCAACAGGAACGGCGGGAAGCCACCCTCCACCACCATCGAGGAGATCACCTGACGCGCATACGGGAACAGCAGGTTCGGGCAATAGCTGCCGATGATGCCGGCCTGGTCTTCGTCGCTGAAGCCGGCAATGCCGAACACGCCGGCCTGCTCGACTTCCGCCAGGTAGGCGGTACGCTCGCCGACCGTGCAGGTGAGGGTGAGGCTGAGCACCACTTCATACAGGTCGTTGCCCAGGTCGGTCGCCTTCTGGCCCAGGTTCAGTTGCACCTGCGGCTGGGAATTCTCGTCGATTTCGTTGAAGATCTGCGGCGCATTGGGCGCCTCGAAGGAAACATCCTTCACATAGATCTTCTGCATCACCAGCTGCGGCTGACTGGCCTGGCCATTGGCCTGGTCGTTGGTGATTTCTTGTGCCATCGGGTGTTCCTCTTGGGTCTTGGACGATCGAGCAAAGAGACTGATTGTTCCATACATCCCTGTTTTTCGCACCCCTGAGCACGCCGTCGAGGGCTTCAGGGGATTGCGCGCAACGGCTTGCGTCTGCGACAATGCGCGGCTCGCCCTGTGTCGACCCGGTTTTCCGGGCGGTTCGTGACGCAATACGAACCCGAGCGACGGGCGTGGCAGCATTCTCCAGCATTGCGTGGCGCACCGGCGCCGCTGGGCCGATGTCACCCTGGCTAACGGGTGGTAATCACGGCTTTTCAGCCATTCTTGTGGAGGTCTTCATGGCCCGTGTATGTCAAGTCACCGGTAAGGGTGTGATGAGCGGCAACAACGTCTCGCACGCCAACAACCGTACCCGTCGCCGCTGGTTGCCCAACCTGCATGAGCGTCGTTTCTGGGTTCCCAGCGAAAACCGCTGGATCAAGCTGCGTGTCTCCAACAACGCCCTGCGCACCATCGACAAGAATGGCATCGAAGCCGTGATTGCCGACATGCGCGCCCGCGGCGAAAAGGTCTGAGGAGCAAATCATGGCAAGCAAATCACAAGACAAGATCCGCATGATCTCCTCGGCCGGCACCGGCCACTTCTACACCACCAGGAAGAACAAGAAGAACACGCCCGAAAAGTTCGAGTTCAAGAAGTACGATCCGGTGGTGCGCAAGCACGTGATCTACAAGGAAGGCAAGATCAAGTGACCCAATGGCCCACGCGCGCAGCGCGTGGCTAGCCATTGGGTCATCCCGGCGAAAGCCGGACAAGCGCGAAGCGCGCAGAACACCCGGAGGGCGGCCCCGAAGGGGCGAGCGCAGCGAGTCATCCAGCAAGGCACTCAAAACCCGCCCTCGTGGCGGGTTTTTCTTTGTCCGCGTCCAGCCGAGAAGCGACACCCTGCCGCGCATCACCTCCCGACACCTGCGCACTACCCCCACCCACCCCATATACTCGCCTACATGTTCGAGACAAATACCTACGACGATCCGGTTGTGCTAAAGCCCTCCATCCGCGCGCGCTGGACCTTTCTTGAAACGAGTTCCGCCTCCGCCGTACTGCGCTCGGTCTGCCCCGCCGAATGGAAGGACATCACGGATGTTCTGGCCACGTTTTCGCTGGAGCCTACACACTGGCTCAAAAAGGGTGGAAATCGTGGGGACATTGCTCGTCAGATTGACGACATGTTTTCCCGACGCGGCTGGCGGGAAATCCGAGTGGACCTTTCCACACAGGGCATTCTGGTTTCACGCGCTGGTAAGGTTGTGGAACGACTGCCGCCTGTCGAACAGGAGGGGTATTTGGTCGACAACTTCAAGGGTAGAGTCGCTCTCGACGTGGAGTGGAACGCGAAAGACGGCAATCTGGATCGCGACTTGTCCGCGTACCGGTCGTGGCACGAGGCGGGGGTAATCTCGGCCGCAGTCCTTATCACCCAGGACCGCGTGGGGCTCAAGGAACTTGCGACCAAACTTTGGAGCGATCATCAACAGACGCTTCCGGTGGCGCAACGAAATCCAAGACTTCCCATCGACCTTGGTACCTCGACGACAACCAATCTGGACAAGGCCGCCTTGAGAATTCGCCGTGGCGTCATGGGGACCTGCCCGCTGCTGGTCGTTGCTGCCACACCCGCCACGTGGAACGGAAAACCCTATTCGACCGACTGAAACAACCCTACACACTGACCTGATGACGGCGCGTTATGGGTTAACTGCTGAGCCGCTCCAAGCAGCAGAACGAAAGAGACTTTTCCGTCAAGATCTATTAAAGTCACGCTCTGAAGATCTTATTTCGGAGACTGCCTTGGTTCGCCCACTTGAGATACAACAACACAGCTCTGCGCTTCCGGAAACAGATGGGGGATGGAGCACGGTTCTGGCGGACCCGCCGTGGCGATTTACCAATCGAACCGGCAAGGTCGCTCCCGAGCATCGCCGGCTGGATCGCTACTCCACCATGGATCTCGATTCCATTCTCAAGCTTCCGGTTGCCTCTGTAACGGCACGCAACGCCCATCTGTATCTGTGGGTTCCCAACGCGCTGCTTCCCGAAGGCATGGCCGTGATGAAAGCCTGGGGGTTTCGATATGTATCGAATGTGGTCTGGGCCAAACGACGCAAGGACGGCGGGCCAGACGGCCGGGGAGTTGGGTTCTACTTCCGGAACGTGACTGAGCTTTTGCTATTCGGCGTCCGCGGATCTATGCGAACTCTTGCGCCCGCTCGCAGCCAAGTTAACATGATCGAAACGAGAAAACGTGAGCACTCGCGGAAGCCCGACGAACAATACGAGTTCATCGAACGCTGCTCCCCGGGACCTTATCTGGAAATGTTTGCGCGATACCCCCAGCCCAATTGGGTGTGTTGGGGAGCCGAGGCGGCATCCGATGTTCAGCCCCGCGGACATCAGCACAAGGGCTATGGTGGAGGCCCCATCGCCATTCCCGAGTTGCCGGCCCATGCCCGTCTCTCCTACGAGAAGGCCGACGAACTGGGCGAACAGCTCAAGCTGAAATACGAAGCCGGCTCGTCGATCCGCGACTTGGCTGACGAAACGCAATACTCCATTGCTCGCGTGCGGCGCCTGCTCACCGGCGTCAACACCAATCTCCGGCCGAGAGGCGGTTCGCGCTGAAAGCGTTGAAACCAACTGCAACGAACAATTTGACGGGCCGAATAGTCGCGTACGCCTCAAAAACAAAACCCGCCAACAGGCGGGTTTTGCGGAAGCGGGACTTGTCGATGCGTTCAGGCTGACGCGGTGGCGACCGTGTAACCCTTCAGCCGCTGCGCAAAGTCCTGCAGCGCGCGGATGCCGCTCTCCTCGGCCTCGCGGATCCATTGCTGCAATCCCTTCAAGGTCTGTTCGGCGCCGCGCTGCTCCATCAGCGCCGCGAGGCGGTTGCGGAACTCGACCACGGTCTTCAGCGTCGGTCGCCGGGCCAGCACGGCCTGCATGCGCTCGCGCCCCTCGCTGTCGAGCCAGCGACCGCCATCGGCCATCGCCAGCCGCATCCGGCGCGGAATCGCCTTGATGCTCTCGCCCGCATGCTGCGCCTCGTCACGCACCGTCGGCATGATCACGCCGCGGTAGTAGTCGGTCATGGCCTGGAAGCGATGGGTGAGCACCGCCTTCAGCGTATCGGCGTCGGGCAGGTGCACGTTGGGACGCACGTCCAGCGAGGGCGCCACGCGCAGCACCTTGGCCAGGCCCACGGCACGCAGACCGCAGATCGCCGCCCAGCCGATGTCGAACTCCCACTTGCGCAGCGCGAACTTGGCCGAGCTGGGGAAGGCGTGATGGTTGTTGTGCAGCTCTTCGCCGCCGATCCAGAAACCCCACGGAATCAGGTTGCGTGCGGTGTCGGCACTCTCGAAATTGCGGTAGCCGGCCCAGTGGCCGATGCCGTTGACGAAACCGGCGGCCCAGAACGGGATCCACACCATCTGCAGCGCCCAGATGGCGGCGCCGATCACGCCGAACAGGGCGATGCTGATCAGCAACATCAGGGTCGGGCCCCAGTACGGATGCGCACCATACAGCTTGTGCTCGACCCAGTCGTCGGGCGTGCCGCGGCCGTACTGCTCCATGTCCTGCCTGTTTTCGCAGGCATCGCGATACAGCGAGACACCGTCCCAGAACACCTTCTTGATGCCGTAGATCATCGGGCTGTGCGGGTCTTCCTCGGTCTCCACCTTGGCGTGGTGCTTGCGATGCACCGCCACCCATTCACGGGTGACCATGCCGGTGGTGAGCCAGCCCCAGAAACGGAAAAAGTGCGCCAGCACGGGGTGGAAATCCACGCCGCGATGCGTTTGGCTGCGATGCAGATACAGGGTCACCGTGAAGATGGTGAGCTGGGTCATGATCAGCACGTAGATGGCGATCTGGCCCCAACTGGCATGGGTAATGCCGTTGTTGAGGAAATTCAGTACAGCGTCAAGCATTTGAGTTACCGGGTGGGGGAGGGAACACGTGGAAACGAGAGGAGTCTAGTCGAGGGGTTTCCATACCCGCCAGCATGGCTGATCTACCATGATAACAGTTTGTCAAGAGGGAAACGTCAAACAAGTGTTGGTTGGCATGCGCGACAATCGCCTGTTGTTTAACCATGGGGTCGCCGTGACAATCATGCAATGACCACGATCACTCCCGCGACATCCACACCCGTGCTGCAACTGGAACGCGTCAGCCGCCGCCGCGCCGGGCGCGTGGCCGTGCAAGAGCTGAGCCTGACGCTGCCACGCGGCCAGGTATTGGGCCTGCTCGGCGTCAACGGCGCCGGCAAGTCCACCACCTTGTCGATGATCGCCGGCGCGCTGCGCCCGGACAGCGGCGGCATCAAGCTGAACGGCGAGGACTTCCTAGAGCAACCCGAACTGGCCTGCGACTCGATCGGCTGGCTGCCCGAGCGCGCGCCCCTGTGGCCCGAGCTGACCGTCACCGAGCACCTGGACGCGCACGGCCGCTTGCGCGGGCTGCGCGGCGCCAGCCTGCGCGAGGCGCGTACGAACATCATCGAGCGACTGGAACTGCAGCCGTTGGCCCGGCGCCTGGCCGGCGTGCTGTCGCAGGGCCAACGCCAGCGTCTGGGGCTGGCCTGCGCGTTGTTGCACAAACCGGCCCTGCTGGTGCTGGACGAGCCGGCCAACGCACTCGACCCGGTGCAGGTGGCCGCGCTGCGCAAGCTGGTGCGCGAACAGGCGATCGCCGGCACGGCGGTCATCCTGTCCACCCACCTGCTGGCCGAGGTCACGGCGGTCTGCGACCGGGTGGCGATACTGCACGAGGGCACGTTGCGACATGACGGTGCCGTGCGCGCGGACGATCACGCCGCACTGGAAAAAACCTTCTTCGAGAGCGCGATGCAGCACAGCCCGGCGCAGGCAGCATGAGCGCACTCACGGTGACACGGCTGGAATGGCGTCGATTGCTGGTCCGCCCGCTGGCCTGGGTCGTGGGGGCACTGACCCTGGCCTGGCTCGGCTGGAACTTCACCCTGCTGCTGGGCGGATTCCTGGGTAGCCAGATCCAGCGCGCAGCGTTGCCTGACGGGCCCGGCTTCACCGACCTGGTGGCGGTGCCCTTGCTCGGGCAACTGGCCCAGATGGCCTTTCTGGTGGTGCCGCTGCTGACCATGTCGGTGATCGCCGGCGAACGGCGCAACGGCACCCTGCCCCTGCTGTTCGCCGCCGGGGTGCCGGCCTCGCGTATCGTGCTGGGCAAGTATCTGGCGATCCTGGGCTGGTTGCTGCTGTGGTTGCTGCTGACCCTGGCGATGCCGCTGACGCTGGCCCACGCCACGCACCTGGACTGGGGCAAGCTGGCCGCCGCCACGCTGGGCCTGGTCCTGATGCTGGCCGCACTGGCGGCGCTGGGCGTGGCCTGTTCGAGTTTCGCCTCGCATCCGGCGATTGCCGCCGCCGCCGCGTTGATCCTGGCACTGGCACTGTGGAGCGTGAACCTGGGCGCGCAGGTGGCCGGCATCAACGGCGGCGCAATCAACTGGCTGGCGATGAGCACGCATGTGCAACCGATGCTGCGCGGGCTGGTCTCCAGTGCTGACGTGCTGTGGTTCGTGCTGCTGGTCGCGCTTTCACTGGCGCTGGCCACGCGCCGGCTCGCCACCGACAAGGAGCGCGGCTGATGCGCAATCTGTTCAGACGTCTGGACGGCTGGCTGTTCGCCCTGCTCCTCGTGCTCGCCTGCACGGCGATCGGTTACCTGGGCACCCGCTACGACTGGCGCGCCGATTGGACGGCGAACGGCCGGATCAGCCTCTCGGCGGAAAGCCGCGCGGTGCTGAAGCAGCTCGACGGCCCGGTCGAGATCGTCAGCTATGCCAACCCGCAGGGCAATTTGCGGCAGACCATCTCCGGGTTCCTCAAGCGCTATCAGGCAGTCAAGCCGGATCTCACCCTGCGCTTCGTCGACCCGCAACTGGATCCAGCGAAGATGCGCCAGCTCGGCGTCACCGTCGATGGCGCCTTGATCCTGCATTACAAAAACCACGAGCAGCGGCTGGATGAACTCTCCGAACGCAGCCTCACCAACGCGCTGGAACGGCTGCAACGCGGCAACGATCGCATCGTCGCCTTTGTCTCCGGCGACGACGAACGACGCCCGAACGGCCAGGCCAATGCCGACATGGGCACGTTCATGTCGCAGCTGGAAGGTCGTGGCATGCGCGCGGTGCCGCTGAACTTTGCCCAGGTCAACGCAGTACCCGAGCATACCGATCTGGTGGTGCTGGCCAGCCCCGCCATGCCGCTGGCGCCGGGTGCGGTGAAGGCGCTGGTCAGCTACGTGCAGAACGGTGGCAACCTGTTGTGGCTTACCGAGCCGACCAGCGACGATCTCGGACTCAATCCGTTGGCCGATGCACTTGGCGTGCGCGTTCTGCCCGGCGTGCTGGTCGACGGATCCGGCACCGCGCTGGGCCTGCATGATCCACGCATGATCGCGCTGGGCAGCTACCCGGCGCAGGCCATCACCCAGGGCTTCCAGCTGACCACGCTGTTCCCGCAGGTGTCGGCCCTGGCCCAACTCACCCAGACGCAGTGGGCGATGAAGCCGTTCCTGCGCTCCAGTCCGCAGAGCTGGACCGAGTTCAAGCCGATCGACAACACCAAAACCTCGGACATCCGCTTCGATGCCGCTGCCGGCGAGCTGAAAGGGCCGCTGGACTTCGGTTTCGCGCTGAGCCGGTTGTCGCCCAGCCCGGACAAGAGCGAGCAGCGCGCGGTGGTGATCGGCGACGGCGATTTCCTGTCCAACACCTTCCTCGGCAACGGCGGCAACCGCGCGCTGGGCGAGCGCGTGTTCGACTGGCTGCTGGGCGACGACAAGCTGGTCAACCTGCCGCCACGCGGCGCGCCGGACCGACTCCTGGAAATCTCGCAGGGTGAGCTCAATGCGTTGAGCTTCGGCTTCCTGATCGTGCTGCCGCTGCTGTTGCTGTTGATCGGCGGCGCCATCGTATGGCGCCGGCGGCGGCGCTGAACGATGAAGCGTGCTGCTCGCCAACGCGTGTTCCTGCTGGTCGGCGTACTGGCGCTGCTGGTGCTGGCCGGCTGGCAACTGCAGCGCGACGCCAGTCGCGAGAACGGCAACCTCACGGCGCTCGACCCGGCAAGCATCAGCCACGTCAGTCTTGCCTTGCCCGGTGCCGCGACGCTGCATTATGAAAAACGCAGCGATGGCCACTGGTGGCGTACCGATGGCACGCCACGCCAAATCGCCGACGATGATCGCTTGAACGACCTCACCGACATCGCCGCCGCGCATGTACTGAGCTGGCGCCCATTCAGCGATTTCGATCCGGCAAAAATCGGCCTGTCGCCGCCTCGCGCCGTACTCGAACTGGATGGCGAGACGCTGGTCTTCGGGGTGAGTGCAGTCACCGGGCCGCAGCAATACGTGCGCGTCGGCCAGCGCGTCGCGCTGGTGTCTTCGCGTTACATGCCACGCTCGCCCGAAATCAAGCCCACCGAATTGCGCTGAAACGCGAAATCACCCGTGCCCGAACTGCCCGAAGTTGAAACCACCCGCCGCGGCATCGCGCCGTATCTGATCGGGCGACGCGTCACCGGCGTCACGCTGCGACGCCAGGATTTGCGCTGGCCGATTCCCGCCGAGATCAGCACGCTGCTGCCCGGCCAGCGCATCGACGCGGTGGAGCGGCGCGCCAAGTATCTGCTGCTGCACACGGCGGTCGGCAGCGCCTTGCTGCACCTGGGCATGTCCGGGGTCCTGCGCGTGCTGCCGCCGGACGCGCCCGTGGGCAAGCACGATCATGTCGACATCGCGCTCGAACGCAGCCCGGCGCAGGCGCCGCGCATCCTGCGCTTCACGGATCCGCGGCGCTTCGGCTGTCTGCTGTGGCAGAGCCCGGGCGAAACCCACGAATTGCTGGCCAAACTGGGGCCGGAACCGTTGACCGACGCCTTCGACGGCGACCTGCTGTGGCGGCGGTCACGCGGACGCACGGCGGCGGTGAAGTTGTTCCTGATGGACAACGCGATCGTGGTCGGCGTGGGCAATATCTACGCCAGCGAAGCACTATTCGCGGCGGGCATCGATCCCCGCCGGGCGGCTGGTGCCGTGTCGCGTGCACGCTACGCGCGACTGGCCATGGAAGTGAAACGGATTCTCGCCTGGGCGATCGAACGCGGCGGCACCACCTTGCGCGACTTCCTCAGCCCCGACGGCGCGCCCGGTTACTTCTTTCGCGAGCTGTACGTGTATGGCCGCGCCGGTGAGCCGTGCCGGGTGTGTGGCACGGCCGTCCGCCAGGTCGTGCTCGGGCAGCGCTCCACGTTCTGGTGTCCGCATTGCCAGCGTTGAGCCACGATGCTGTCGTGCGCGCGAGGCCTCGCTGGTTGTTCACCCGTGCATGGACGCGGGACGGCCGGCGGGCAGAGCCCGCCCTACGTGCGGTTGTACGTGCGGTTGCAGGACGGGCTCCGCCCGCCGGCTCTTTCGGCGACTCTCACGCCGGCCACGCAAACTCGACGCAGGTATTGTTGAAATCCGGATCTTCCAGGCCGCCGCCAAGCCTGGCGATCACGCCGTCGCCCAGGCCTTCCACGGCCAGCGCCTGCCCATCGGCAAAATGTGCGCCCAGCGCCTCCAGCTCCACCATCTGTTCGCACAAGGCACCTGCCCGGTTGAGCGCTGCCTCGGGTACCTGACGGATGCTGATGTCGGGTCGGCCGAACTTGCGCATGCCGCGGGTGTGGATCCACGAGCGACCCGGCTCCGACTCGCCGTCGCACAGGATCAGCAGGTGGTGGCGGATCGGCGCGCCATCGCGAACCAGGTAATGCCTGCGCCAGGCGTCGGCATCGAGCAGGCTGAGGATCTGCGGATCGAGAATCGCCACGCCGCCGATATCAAGCATGCCCGCCAACACGCCCAGGGTGTCACGCAAATAGCCGGTGGCCTGGCTGTCGTCCAGGGTACCGCGCACCACCATCACCTCCGGCGCGTCGATGGCCCGCTGATAGGCCTGCGGCGCATCGGCCTTGTACATGCGACCCACCGCACCCTTCAGTGGATACCCTTCCCAGCTGCGCAGATCGGCGTGATGGTGATTGGTCGCCGCGATGCCGGTGGGCAAGCCGGCGCTGCCGTAGTCCTGCGAGGGCACGCGCACGGCGCCGAACTTCCCGAACACGTAGAACTGCAGCAGGACCTTCTCGTCGCTGGGCGACCAGTGCGGACGCTGCCAGGCGGGGATGGTGATCGGGTGGCTCATGGCATTCCTTGATCAAACGGTGACCGGGCAATGCCCGAGCCGGAAATTTCAGACCGGAGTCCGCACTAGCCGGTCGAGTCGAGCGGCAGCACGGTCTGCTGCAACTCGATGCGACCCTGGCCTGCGCTGATCTTCTTGAACTCGGCGCGGCTCACCGAGACATAGCGTTCATTGCCGCCGATCTCAACCTGCGGACCATCGGTCACCGCGCGGCCGTGTTCGTCCACACGAACCACCATCGTGGCCTTGCGCCCGGTGTGACAGATCGTCTTGATCTCCACCAGATTGTCGGCCCACGCCAGCAGGTGACGACTGCCCTCGAACAGCTCGCCGCGGAAATCGGTACGCAATCCGTAAGCCAGCACCGGAATATTCAGACGATCGACCACGTCGCTGATCTGCCACACCTGCGCCTTGGTCAGAAACTGCGCCTCGTCGACGAATACGCAATGCAGCGGCCCGCGCGAGACGATATCGGCCTGGACCAGGGCGAACAGATCCTCGCCACCGGCAAAGCGCCACGCATTCGCCTTCAGACCGATCCGCGAAGCCACCACGGCAAGGCCCGCAGCCGCAGGCTGCGCCCCTTTCCCTTCCCGCGCATGCGGGGGAAGGGGGCCCGAAGGGTCGGATGGGAGCTCGCCTTGCGCGTGGCTCGAACCATCGGCTGGGGGCTCGTCCGTCGCACGCGTATCGATCTCCGGCTTCAGGATCAACGTGCGCATGCCGCGCTCATGATAGTTGTACGCGCTTTGCAGCAAGGTGGTGGTCTTGCCGGCATTCATTGCCGAGTAATAGAAATAGAGTTTGGCCATCGGGAGCCGGGAATAGGTGATAAGGAATGGCCACAGCGGGCCAGGTTTCACCGCCCAGTTTCTCACACGTCGTCAACTCCGACCCGCCGCTGATCCATCGAGCCCGTAGGGCGGGCTCTGCCCGCCGGCTTTCTGGCTTGCATGATGGCAAAGAGCCGGCGGGCGGAGCCCGCCCTACGGCGACCAACGACCCTTCGCTATTCCCGATCGAGCGGCGTGTTGCCTCCCGTGAACTGCGCCCGTGCCTGGGCCAGCCGATAGCGGTGCTCGGCGCGGCTGCGGCGCCAGTCGCGCAGCGTGCAGATAAGATAGACCAGCTTGAACAGGCGCAGCTTGCGCAAAACCACGGGGGTGTCGAACAGGTCGCCCGCCAGCATCGAGATCACGCCCTGTTCCAGCTGCCAGGTGTTGCGCGGCTGGCGGAACATCTGCTGCATCACGGGGCCGTTGAAGCGGTAGATGAAGAACGAGAACCTGGCCATGGCTGCGCGCTGGCGCCTTTCCAGCTTGCGCATCAACTTCATCTCGATTGCGGGATCACGCAAGGCGGCATCGACCACGTCAACCGCTTGCTCGGCACCGCTCATGGCGAGGTAGACGCCGGAGGAGAACACCGGATCGAGGAAGGCGAACGCGTCGCCGACCAGGATCCAGCCCGGGCCGCCCATGCAGCGCGAGTCGTAGGAGTAATTGCCGGTGACATGCACCTTGTTGTCGATCAGTTCGCCGTGTTGCACGCGCTGCCATAGCGCCGGGCTCAACTTCAGCGTGTCGAACAGGAATTCAACCGTGCGCCCCTTGCGCTGCTTGAGGTAGTCCGGCCGGCACACCGCGCCCACGCTCATCACGCCATGCGGCAACGGGATCATCCACATCCAGCCATGCTCGAAGCTGTAGATGCTGATATTGCCGGCGTCTTCTCCCGCACGTGGTGCCGCGCCGCGGAAGTGACCGAAGATGGCCGCACTCTGATGCTGGTTGTTCTTGCGGCGCAGCTTCTTCTTCGATGACAGCAGCGCATCACGTCCAGTCGCGTCGACCACGTAGCGCGCCTGGATGGTGTACGTTCGGCCATCGTCGGCATGCACCTCAAGCAGACTCTCGCGCGGGCCGCGCTGCTCGACCTGACGCACCTCGTGCCCCTCCCGGGCATCGGCCCCGCACGCGGCCGCGTGCTCGTAGAGCATCTTGTCGAAATCCTGGCGCCAGACCTGCCAGGCATGCGGCGGACTCCGCCCGATCGCCCTGGCAAAGGCGTAGGTGTTGTAGCCACGCTCGTTGTCGGTCTCGAAATCCGCGCCCGGCTTGAACACGCCCATCGCGGCCACCTTGTCCAGCACGCCGAGCCGCTCGAACACCGGCAAATTCATCGGCAGCAGCGATTCGCCGATATGAAAACGCGGGTGATGTGCCTTCTCCAGCGCAATCACCTTGAGACCGCGCCGCGCCAGCAGCGCCGCGACGGTGCTGCCGCCCGGGCCGCCGCCGATCACCGCCACATCGCATTGCTGCAGTTCCGCTTGCCCCATGCTCGTACCCAACGACAGTCGTGCGTGGATTATGGCCGATCCGGGTCGGTGCGCCAGCCGCGCTCTGTTAACATCGGCCGTCGCATCACGCACTGTTTCAACCCATGCTCAACCCACAACAACAGGCCGCCGTGGAACACTGCGAGGGGCCGCTGCTGGTGCTGGCCGGCGCCGGCTCCGGCAAGACCAGCGTGATCACCCAGAAGATCGCCTATCTGATCCAGCGTCGCAAGCTGGATGCCCGCAGGATTGCCGCCATCACCTTCACCAACAAGGCCGCGCGCGAGATGCGCGAGCGCGTGGCGAAGCTGGTCAGCAGCGAGGACGCCGCCGCACTCACCGTCAGCACCTTCCACGCGCTGGGGCTGAAGTTCCTGCAGATCGAACACGCGCGCGCCGGCCTGCGACGCGGCTTCTCGGTGCTGGATGCCGACGACAGTGGCGGCATCGTCAAGGAGCTGGCGCCCAAGGGCGCCAAGCCCGACGTGCTGTTCGGCATCCGCAGCCTGCTCAGCCGCGCCAAGAACAGCGGCCTCTCGCCGGAGGAGGCGCTGGCTGCCGCGCGCAGCCCGCGCGAGCTGGAAGCCGCGACGATCTACGACATGTACCAGCAGCGTCTGGCCGCGTTCAACGCGGTGGATTTCGACGACCTGATCCGCTTGCCGCTGCGCATCCTGGAAAGCGACGCCGAGTGTCGTGACGCATGGCGCGAACGTTTCCGCTACCTGCTGGTGGACGAATACCAGGACACCAACGACGCACAGTACCGCCTGCTCAAGGCACTCACCGGCGAGCGCGGCGGCATCACCTGCGTGGGCGACGACGACCAGTCCATCTACGCCTGGCGCGGCGCCAACCCGGAGAACATCGACCAGCTCGGCCGCGACTGGCCGAACCTGCGCGTGATCAAGCTGGAGCAGAACTACCGCTGCGGCAAGCGCATCCTGCGCGTGGCCAATGCGCTGATCGCCAACAACCCGCATCTGCACGAAAAGAAGCTGTGGAGCGAACACCCGGAGGGGCTGCCGATCCGCGTGCTCGAATGCAAGGAAGCCGAGCACGAGGCCGAACGGGTGGCCGCCATCGCCACCACGCTGGCCGAGAAGCACAAGGCGCGCTGGCACGACATGGCGATCCTGTACCGCGGCAATTTTCAGGCGCGCCCGCTGGAAAAGGCGCTGCGCCTGGCGCGCATCCCCTACCATCTCACCGGCGCCCTGTCGTTTCTCGACCGCGCCGAAGTGAAGGACCTGCTCTGCTACCTGCGGCTGCTGACCAATCCCAGCGACGACGCCGCCTTCCTGCGCGTGGTGAACGTGCCCAAGCGTGAGATCGGCGCCACCACGTTGCAGAAGCTGGGGCAGATCGCGCAATCGCGCCATTCATCCCTGCTGGATGCCACCCGCAGTGACGGCGTGTTGCGCCAGCTCACACCACGTCCGGCGGCCGCGCTGGCCTCGTTCGCCACCCTGCTGGATGAGCTGCGCAGCGCCTCGCTGCACGAAAGCGCCGCCGATCTGGTCGAGCGGATCCTGAAGCGCACCGGCTACGCCGCACAGATCATTGCGAGCACACCGGATGCCAGCGTGCGTGATCGCAAACTGGGCAATCTCAAGGAGCTGGCCGACTGGTTCCGCGCCATGCAGAAAGATGGCAACTCGGCCGGTGACCTCGCCTCGCAACTGGCCCTGCTCAGCCACGCCGACCGCGAGGAGCCCGGCAACGCCGTGCGCATGATGACCCTGCACGCCGCCAAGGGTCTGGAGTTCCGTTTCGTCTTCATCGTCGGCTGCGAAGACGGCACCTTGCCGCACGAAGGCGCGATCGACGAGGGTCGCATCGACGAGGAACGCCGCCTGATGTACGTGGGCATCACCCGTGCCAAGGAACTGCTCACGCTGTCCTGGTCGGCGCAGACGAAGCGCTACGGCGAGATCCACCGCAACCAGCCCAGCCGCTTCCTGCGCGAACTGCCCGAGGGCGACCTGCATTGGCAGGGCAAAGACCCCGAGGCGGACAAGGAAGTCACCCGCGAAACCGCCGAATCGCACATGGCCAGGATTGCCGCGATGCTCGCGGGCGGGTGACCCCGGGCCAGCCATGGATCATCCGCACGTCGCGCTACAATTGTCCATCGCCCGCCGATCCCGTCGGGGCCGCGGCGTTTCCTCGGGACGACGGCCCACCCGCTTGGGCGGCAGCCGCCGTGCGCTGCCGAACTGGTAGAGGAAACCCTCCGGATGCCCCTGGCCAAGCCCGCTGACCTCTACCTCCAGCTGACGCGCGCTTTTGACCGACGCGCGTGGCCGCAGGTGAAGGAGTTGGCCATGCGCCTGCTGCCGCAGACGCCACGCCATCCGGTGGTGAACTACATCGCGGGCATCGCGTGCATGGAACTGCAGCAACTGGCGCCGGCCTTGGAACACCTTCGCGTCGCCACGCTGATCGAACCCTCACGCGCCGACTTCGCGGTTCATTTCGCCAAGGCGCTCAGTCTGGCACGCAGGAATCGTGATGCGAGGGCGGCGGCTGATCGGGCGCGCCCGCTGTCAGCAGGCAACCCGGCGATGCTTGATACCTTGGGCGTGGTGTACACGCAGACGGGCGACTACACCTTGGCCGCTGCCGCGTTTCGCGAGGCTGCGGCGCTTGCGCCAGGGCACGCGCCATTTCGCTACAACCTGGCCACGTCGCTGATTGCCGCGGGCGACATCGATGCCGCCGAGACCGAGCTGGACGCGTGTCTGGCATTGAACCCGCACTACTGGTTGGCGCATCTGACGCTGGCGCAAGTGCGGCGGCAGACGGTCGAGCGCAACCACATTCCGCGGCTGGAATCGCTGCTGCGGCACGTCAGCCAGAATGGCGCCGACAGCGAAGCCTTGATGTGCCTCAACATGGCACTCGCCAAGGAACAGGAAGACCTCGCCGACTACGCCAGCTCATTCGGGCACCTGGTGCGAGGCAAGGCGGCTGGTGCCGCGCATCGCAAGTATTCGATCGAACGCGACGAGGCACTGTTCACGGCGATCATGTCGGCGTTCCCGGAATCCTCGCCGCCAGCCGTGGGCTGCGAATCGGAAGAGCCGATCTTCATCATCGGCATGCCGCGCTCCGGCACCACCCTGGTCGAGCGCATCATCTCAAGCCACCCGGACGTGCAGTCCGTCGGCGAGCTGTTGAACTTCGGCATGTCGCTCAAGCATCTTTCCGGCAGCCGGACGCCGGCCCTGATCGACACCGCGACCATCGAGGCAACGGGCCAGCCCGATTGGCGCAAGCTCGGCGAGACCTACCTCGACAGCACCCGGCCCGGCACCGGCGCGAAGCCGCGCTTCATCGACAAGCTGCCGCACAACTTCCTCTATGCGGGTTACATCGCCAAGGCGCTGCCGAAGGCGAAGATCATCTGCCTGCGCCGCGAACCGCTGGATACCTGTCTGAGCAACTTCCGGCAGTTGTTCGCACCGAACTCGCCGTTCTTCGACTACTCCTTCGACCTGCTCGACACCGGCCGCTATTACGTGCTGTTCGACCGCCTCATGGCGCACTGGCAAAAAGCATTTCCCGGCCGGATCCTGGAACTGGACTACGAGGCCATCGTGGATTCGCAGGAGGCCTGCAGTCGCACGTTGCTGCAACACTGCGGACTGCCCTGGCACGACGCCTGCCTGCAGTTCGAACGCAACCCCGCGCCCATAGCCACGGCCAGCGCCGTGCAAGTGCGCACACCAATCCATCGCGGCTCGATCCGACGCTGGCGACACTACGAAGCGCAGCTGGCTGAGTTGCGTGTCCTGCTGCGCAACGCCGGCATCGCACTCGCGGACTGACGCGGCAGCGCGGCCAGATCGTTCGTTCGAACCGCCCACAAGAAAAGGCCCTGCCGAAGCAGGGCCGTCCCCGATCTGCATCACGCGTTGACGATCACTTTCCGGCGAACTTGTAGGTGGCCTCCAGATACATGGCACGACCGTACACGTTGTAGTTGGAACTGTTGTACGGTGTACTGGAGGTGCCGGGATAACTGCGGTCCAGAGGTGGCATCTTGTTGAACACGTTGTTGACCAGCAATGACAGGCCCACGTCCTTCACCGGGTTGTAGGTGATGCTGGCGTTGTAAAGAGTCCACGCCGGCAACTTGCCGGTACCCGTAGCGGTGTAGCCGTCGGTGGCGCTGGCCAGGTAGTTCGGCGAACGCCCGAATCGGTTGAAGTAGATCGTGCCCGCCCACTGGTCGTTCGGGGTCCAGGTGATCGAGCCGTTGGCCTTGCTCTTGAAGTCGGTGCTGTAGTTGGGGTGACGCAGCAGGTCGATCACCGGATCACTGGGATAGGACTGCTGGGTATGCTTCAGCAGGTCACTGTAGGAGACCGCAAGCGCCAGCTTGCCCCAGCGACCGATGTCCTGCACGTAGCTGGCACTGGCATTGATCGCATTGACTTGCTCGTTCGACACGTTGACCTTGGGTGTGTAGATTTGCTGGATGATGCCCAGCAGGGTCGGGTCGGTCGGCGTACCGCGGGTGATCTGGGCGACGGCAGCCTGGCAGGTCGGCGAACTCGGATCGATGGTGCCGATGTCGCACAGGTAGTCGTCCAGCGACAACTGGTCCGCGCTCTCCTGGTTCACTTCATTGCTGATATCCCAGTGCAGGTAGTCCGCGCTCAACGACAGGTTCGACATGGGCGCCCAGACGATGCCGTAGCTCCATACCTTGGCGGTGATCGGCTTCAGGTCGGGGCTACCGGCCTGCTGACCGAAGAACTGGGTGCTGTCATAGGGTCCGGGGCAGTTGCTGATGTCCCCTGGGCCATGGCCGAGACGCGCGCAATTGGCATAGTCGGTAACGAAGCTGTAGTAGCCGCTCAGACCCTGGAACTCGTCGGCCAGGGTCGGCACCTTGAACGCGGTGCCGTAACGGCCGCGCAACAGCAGCGACTGGAACGGTCGATACTCCAGGCCCAGGTTGTAGGTGCCGTGGCTGACCGTCTGATCGAGGACCTTGTAGCTGTCGTAACGACCGGACAGATCCACGGTCACCTGATTGAGCACCGGCAGCCTCAATTCGGTGGTGGCGGCATAGCGGGAGCGGTGGCCTCCACCCTGCACATCCGTCGTACCCCAGATTTCGCCGTCAAGCAGACGGGGGTCGGGCGTATAGGCCCAACCCTGATTGCCGCCCTCCACGACGACCGCGATTCCGGCGTCACCACCGGGCAGCGAGAACAACGACGCGTTGGTCAGCTGGCCGCGCAGCATGTTGTCCCACGTCTTGCCGCGAGTGTCGGTGTAGGTCGTCATCGCGGCCATGTCGGCGGGCGAGATCGGCTGGTAGAACGCGGCGTAGTTCGGCGTGAATACCGGATAGGCGCCGTAGTAGGGATCCAGTCCCTGCTGCGGGCCGAGCACGTGTGTCTGGAAGTAGTCGTCCATCGGGCCGGCAAGACGGTTCCAGCCATGCGAAAGAAGCTTGTCGTCCGAATGGGTGAAACCGAGGTCGTAGTCCCAATTGGACTCACCAAACGTACCGCGGCCGCCCAGAGTCAGCATGTACGAGTTTTCGTACTGCTTGTCCATGATGTGCTGATAGCCGCCAACATCTTCCGGTGCGAATGCGCGCTGCAGCGCCACGAAGTCGTCCAGGTTCGGGTCGTAATAGGCGCCCCAGTCGCTGGTGCCCCACCAGGTGTAATTCGAGCCGATGCTGTATTTCTGCTCTTCGTAGTTGTAGAGCAGGTCGCCGTACAACTGCAGGTTGTCGGTGACGTCATAGGTGGCGTGGGTGTAGAGGTTGGCGGTCTTGTCCGAGTTGGTGATGGTCTTGTATCCCGGGGTGTAGAACGAACCGCAATAGGTGCGCCCGCCACTGCGCGTACGCAGACCTTCGGTGCCATGGAACAGACTGGTGGTATTGGAGCAGTTGTTCGGATCCTCGAAGTAGTAGTGGCCGGTGAACGGGCTGTAGACCAGGAAGTCGCGCGACGCGGTGGGTGCGCTGGTGCCCTGGGTGAAGAACTGCTTGGTCAGGCTGCGATCAAAACCCCAGATCGGCTGGGTCGATTCGAACTGGGTGCCAACCAGCATGTTGAATTTGCCCGCGCTGAAGCTGTCCGCGAAGCTGATGCGGCGATCGGCGCCGCCGCCATCCTTGCGCCAGCCATAGCGCACGTCGACCGACGGCGCGTCGACATGCTTCTTCAGCACGATGTTGACCACGCCGGCGATGGCGTCCGAACCGTACAGCGAAGACTGGCCACCTGGCAGGATGTCGATGTGGTCGACCAGGTCCGCCGGAATGCCGCTGATGTTGTTGAAGGCATCGCTGCCGTTGTACAGGCCGGGGAAGTTGCCCATCGGACGGCCATCGATCAGGTACTTCACGAAGCCGACCGGCAGGCCGAACAGGCTGAGCGTCTGCGCACCCTGGGTGAACGAGGCAGAGGATTGTGAACCCTGCACGCTGCCAGTGGCGAACGAGGACTGCTGCAACGCTTCGGCCACGGTGCTGAAGCCTCGCGCCTTCATCTGCAGCGCGGTGATGGTGAGGATCGGCGTGGCGGTCTCGATCTCGGTCTGCGGGATGAGTGAACCGGTGACGGTTACCGCTTGCAGTCGTTTGGCCTTCTTGACATCCGGCGCTTGCTGCTGATCGGTGCTTTGCTGGTCAGTACTCTGCTGGGAGCCTTCGGCCGGTGCCGACTGCGCGTGGGCCGGCCCGTAGCCGAGTGCAAGTGCCGCCACGATCGCCATGGCGATTTTTGACTTGATCATGATCTTCGAACCCCCCTCAGAGTTGATGGCCAGTTCGTCCCTTAGTTCGGCCGCACGACCGAACACCACGCATGGATCATCGTTTGGGCGCACGACGGCACTGGCATCGCCGCGTGGTTGATCCATGCGCGCTTGACGTTCTAGCACGGCCATCAACGAAGACGCAACATTCTTTTTACAATTCAGTACTTAACGCACTTTCGTGATGCAATATATTGCGTTGGCAGCAATATCTTGCGAATCGGTGCGCCCGGGTTCGATCTGGGCCGGACATGGCAGAGCTCACAAAGGACCTCTTCCGGATGAGCCACCGGGACGTGCTCGCCAGTGGTCCTGGCAGGCTGCGCAGCCGATACCGCAGCGCTGGCCGGTTTCTTCCGGATGATCTTGCTCTGCCAGAGCTGGCCGGGCCCGAGCCGCCCGCGAAGTGCCGAATGCCGTGTCCTCATGGCGCGAGTCGGACGAGCCACCCGTCGCAGCGCGACCCGCGAGCGGCGGCGGCAGCAGGCCTTGCAGAGGGGGATGAAGCCATATGGCGCTTTCCCCTGGCCCATGCTTTCCCTTCCCCGATGAGCAGGGGGCATCCACTTCCAGGCGGGTGCGACGTGTCTCGCGCACATGAAAAAGGAGGCGACCCAAGGGCCGCCTCCTTTCAAGTGACGCTATTACCTTGCGATCAGAACTTGTAGTTCAGACGCGCAAAGAACGTGCGACCGTACCAGTCATACTGCGAAGCAAGCAGCGGGGCATTGCCCGTCACGTTGCTGACGCTGGAGGAGATCAGGTTCGGCTCCTTGTCGAACAGGTTGCGAACACCGAACATGACGCTCCAGTTGTCCTGGTCCCATCGTGCCGACACGTTGTGGCGCAATTCCCAGCCTGCCTTGATGTCGCGCGTGGCATTCGGGTAGCCCTGGTACGTGTAGACCCTGGCGACGTCGATCGCCTTGGTGGTGCCGGTGTACACGCCCTGCCAGGTGTACGTCCAGTCACCGCGCTTCAGGCTCAAATCGGCCACGCCAACGGTCTTGGGACGTCCGATATCACCCACCAGTTCCGACGAGCTCAAGCCACTGGCCGCTGCCGAATCGAACAGCTGCACCACGTCCGACATGGTGTAGGTAACCTGCGCATCCGCGGTGATCTTGCCGAACGAGAAGTCGTCGCTGTAGTTCATCTGGAAATCGTAACCGCGCGTGCGCTCACGATTGATGTTTACGTAGACGCTGTAGATGTCCGTGATCATGTTCGGATGCGCCGGATCCGTCGGCGAGTTGCGCTTGATCTGGTCACAGAAGCTGTTCGGATACACCGCCGAGCCATAGCAACCGGTGACAATGTCGCCAGCGCCAAGCTGGGCGATCTCACCTTGGATGTTGTAGTCGAAGTAGTCGACTGCCAAGTTGAAGTTGGCGAAGGTCGGCGTCCAGACCAGACCAACCGACTTGGCGCGCGACCGCTCCGGCTTCAGGAAGCCCGCGCCGCCGCCCGAATAGACCGTGGCGGACGAGCTGCCACTGGCCGCGTAGTCGGCCGGAATGCCGGCTGCCGCGCAGTTCTTGCGAATGCGGTCGTTGTTGCTGTCACCCCACAGGATGCAGGGATCCACCGCGAGCTGGCTCTGGAAGCCGGTCTGGTTGCCCAGGTACAACTCGTACAGGCCCGGCGCACGGAAGGAGGTACCGAGGGTTCCGCGGAAGCGGAAGGTCGGCGTGAGCTGCCAGTTGAGGCCAGCCTTCCAGACGTTGTCGGTACCCGGCACGCTGCCGTACTTGAACGCACGACCGGACAGGTTGACCGACAGCGACTCGATCGCCGGCAGCGCCTTGAGCAGCGGCACGTCGAACTCGGCGACCGCTTCCGTCACATGGTCCTGACCCTTGGTCGTCTGCGCAGAAGTGGAACCCCACAGCCAGCCATTCTTGGAGGCGGCGGAGGGTTCGTCGTCGATCTTGTAATGACGATATTCGAGGCCGAAGGCGGCACCCACGTCACCGGCCGGCAGGCTGAACAGGTTACCTGTCACGATGCCCTTGGCGTTGGCCTGCGTGTAGAGCGTGTTGCCCTTGGTGTTGATGCCGATGGCATTGGCCAGCTCGGCCATCTTGGTGCCATTGAGGAAGCCCGGATCGAAGTAGTTGACCGGCGGCGTATCAGCCTCATTGCCGGCCCTGGTCAGATCGCCCGACTTGCGGACATCGATGCCCATGCCGCTGTAGTCGCCGCTGGAGCGGCTGTAACCTGCGTCGACTTCCCACGACCAGCTGTCGGTCGAGGCAAAGAGGCCTTCCAGCTTGGTGGTGCCGTAGAAGTAATCCACCGTCTGCTTGCTGTTCGAGGTGAACGGCATGATCGGCTGATAGTAATCGTCATCGCCCGGGTTGTAGACCACCGGGAAGAACTGGCGCCAGCCGTTCGACGTCGACTCACGACGATTGAACAGGAACTGCGTATTCCAGTTCACGTCGCCAAAGGTGAAATTGCTGGCGGCGTAGACGCTGGCACGCTGACGCTGGTTGATCGCGTAGGCGTCCTTGTAGAACGGGAAGTTCAGCTGATCCTCGTAATAGGCCTGCGGTGAATTGGCATAGGTCTTGGTGGGATACGGACGCGGGTGGTAGCCGGGGAACGGACCGATGGTGCTGCCATCCTTGGACGGCACGTAGCGAACCCGGGAATCGAAATACTTGATGATCGTGTTGGCGTACAGGTTGTTGCAGCCAGCCAGGCTGGTGCCCTGCAGTACCGAGTGATCCGCACGATCGATGCGCTGACCATCCGTACCCCAGATGCGATCTTCGCTGCAGCTGAGGAAGTCACGATCACCGACCTTGAGCGCGTTGAGCCGGTCGAGCTGAGCTGCCACGACGATGCTGCCCTTGTTGAAGTTCCAGCCGTTCGCGAAGGAAACGGAGTACTGCTCGCCACCGCCGTGCTGCGGCATGCTTGCGGCAAAGCTCACTTCCGGACGATCTATGCGCTTGCGGGTGATCGCGTTGACCACACCCGAGATGGCGTCGGAGCCGTACAAGGAGGACGAGCCATCCTTGATCACTTCGATGCGCGACAGGATGACCTGCGGAATCACGTTGAGATCGAATGCGCCGACCTGGCCGCGCGTACCCGCCGGGCCCGGTCGCTGGCCGTCAAGCAGAACCAGCGTGCGACTTGGCCCCAAGCCGCGCAGACTAACCGACTGCACGCCAGTGCCGCCTTCGACGATGTAGCCGCCGAACTGACCGTTGATCTGGGTCGAACCCGCGGCGGCCGTGGTGGTCATGATGAAATCGGCCGTGTCGAACTGACCGGCGGCGATGTTGTTCTGGACGTCGATGACCTGCACCGGCGAGGTGGTCTGGTATTCAGGCCGCTTCAGCAGGGTGCCGGAGACGGTAACGGTCTCCAGTTCCTTGGCCTTCTGATGCTCCGCAGCCTGCTGAGTCTGCTGCGCGGTGCTGGTCGACTGGCTCGAAGTATCGGTTGCTGGCGCCTGATCCTGTGCGAATACAGGCATGACTTGCAGTGCAGCCACTACCGCGATGGCCAGCGGCAAACGTTGAAGCCCCTTTTGGACGATCTTGCTCATGAAATTCCGCTCCCCAGTAATCGATACTGTTTTGTTGTGACCGCATTATATTGCGGTTAAGCGAATGTAACTGGTTGCACGTCTAGTGTGCAACCCGTCACGTTCGATTCAGAAAACTCTTCCCCTTGAGCAGTCTGACCGGCTCGTTGTCCGTCATCCCGGCGATAGCGGGAACCCAGTGTCTTCAATGAGTTGCAAGACACTGGATCCCGCTTCGCCAGCCCTGCGACCGTTGAAAAAACGCTTCAACGGGATGACGACTTGTTCAGACTTGCCCTTGCTCGCACCTTCGCTTACTTGGACATCTCCCCGCAATCTTTTCCGAGGTAATTCAGGATCAGATTGAGGGTTTCCCGCTGCTGACGCGGATACCACGGCATGCTGTGCGGCATGTCGGCGATCCAGTGGTACTGGGCCGGCACCTTGTTCTTGACGGCCTCGTAGAACGGATGCGCGTGGATGGCCGGCGGGGTACGTACGTCGCGGGTGCCGTCGAACAGCATGATCGGCAGGTGCGCCTTGTCGATGTTCTTCATCGGATCCATGCCCGTCACCGTCTTGCCTTGCAGGATGCGCTGCAGGCGGTTGTCGCTCCACGACGTACCCAGGCGACCCAGGTTGGCCACCGGCGCACCGGCGATCGCGCACTGGTAGGGGGACGGCGAGCGCACGGTTGCCGCCACGGCCGCAAAGCCGCCGTACGAGTAACCGAAGATGGCGATGCGGTTCTTGGCCGCGATGTCCTGCGAGACCAGCCAGGCGGCACCGTCGTCAAGATCGTCGGACATTTTCAGGCCCCACTCCTTGTCGCCGGCCATCCACAAACTGCGTCCAAGCCCTTCCGAGCCACGGTATTGCGGCCGGAGCACGGCATACCCGCGCGAGGTGAGCATTGGCACCCAGCCGGAGGCATCCCAACCCATCCAGTCACGCGCCCACGGGCCGCCGTGAGGCATGATGATGGTCGGCGCGGGGGCGTCGCCCTGCTTCCAGCCTGCCGGCAGATCCAGGATCGCCGGGATCTCGCGCCCGTCGCGCGCCTTGTAGGTCACCCAGCTTTCCTCGCCGGTCATGTCCTTGCCGATCCACGGACGCGCACTGCCCAGATTGGCCACCTGCTTCTTGTTCAGCAGCAGGTGGTAAGCCGGTGGGGTACTGGCGTTCTGCGTGGTGAACAAGACCTTGGAGAGGTCATCGGTATAGCTCGAGATGCTGACCTGCTCACCCGGGAACGCCTGCTTGATCGACTCCTGGATGCCCTTCAGTTCCGGATCGACATAGACAACCTGAGGGTACGGTCCATCAACGACAAAACCCACGACCTGGTTGAAATTGCTCTTGCGCGTGCTGAACAGCAGGCCGCCGATGGAAAAGTTCTTGTCGGCGACGACGGCTTCGGCATCGTATTTTTTCGCGACCGGATCGTACATCCGAACCTGCAACTTGTCCGAGAACTGGTCGGTCAGGATGTAGAACTTGCCGGTGGCATCGTCGATGCCATCCACCGTCACCGTGTAGCGTTCCGACAGCTTGGTCGTCAGCGCCGGCTGCAGTTCGAACTGGCCACTCTTGCGGTTCAGCAGCAGCACCTGCTGCTCGTAGTCATCGCCCTTGGGCTCGATCTGCGATTTTGCCAGCACCTTGCCGGTGCGCGAGTCGAACAGCGACGGGCTGGCACGGTTGCCGCCCTTGAACAGGAGCTCCTGCTCCTTGGTCTTCAGGTTGTACAGATAGTAATTGGAAGTCCAGGTGATCTCGCTCAACTGACGGATGATCACGTGGTCCGGGTCCAGCGGAAGCATGTCGGCCAGCGATGCGGTGCCGCCGAGCTCCAGACAGAACTTGGTGTGCTCGCTGACCCCCACCTTGCGCGTTTCCTTGGCAAAGGCTTCGTCAAAGTTCTTCTGGTCCATTCCCGTCAGGTAGGGCTTGACCACAAAGGTCTTGGTCGACCCCACGGCCTTGCCTTCGCCGCCGCAACTGCCGATGTCGCCGGTCCACTCCTGACGCGCGACCACGAAGATCTTGCCTGCCTTCAGCGCGTTCGCGCCAATGAACTTCATGTGTTCGCCGGACGGGGTGATCACACTCGGGCCGGTGGACAACGAATCGGTGTCCCAGGTGGCCAGCGCGGTGCTGTCCTTGTCCTTGGGCGACGGAATCAAACCGACGAGATGCTTGCCATCCGGGCTCATCGATACCGACTGCAGCGCCGGCAGACGCGCCAACGACTCTACCGGAATGGGCTGCGCTGCTTGCGCCGACCCCAAAGCCAAGGCCGTTGCCAGCGTGCCGCCCAGCAAAGCCTGAAAGAACGTGTGACGCATATCCTCATACTCCCCATATAAGTGTGTTGATCCCCATCCATGTCGTCACGACGTTCAAGCGAAGTTGACGTATGGATTTGCGACGATAGCAGGAACGAGGAGGTTGGCGAAGCAGGCTCGCAAGAATCCGATGAATTGCGGCGCGTCAAGTTATCGCAGGCCACGACCGGACTCCGGCCCCTCCCCGCTGCGACCATGAAAATGTCCTGTCCCGCGCTGATCAGATCAACCCGTTCGCCTCGAGCTCATGTTTCGCGTAGGCGTAATAGATCGGCGCCGCCACCAGCCCGGGCAGACCGAACAACGCCTCCATCAGCAGCATCGCCAGCAGCAGTTCCCAGGCGCGGGCGCGGATCTGGGTACCGACGATGCGGGCGTTGAGGAAGTATTCGAGCTTGTGGATCAGGATCAGGAATGCCAGCGCCGCGATGCCCACGCCCAGCGATACCGACAAGCCGGCAATGGCGATGGCGGTATTGGAGATCAGGTTGCCGACCACCGGCAACAGGCCAACGATGAAGGTGACCAGCACCAGTGTCTTGGCCAGCGGCACGTGGATCCCCAGCAGCGGCAGCGCGCCGAGCAGGAAGATCGCGGTGAACAGCGTGTTGATCAGCGAGATCTTGATCTGCGCGAACACGATGTTGTGGAACGCCTCGGCCAGGTAGACGCAGCGGCGGCTCAGGGCTGCGGCCAGCGGGCCCATCTGGCTGGCCGGCCGCATGCGGCTGAGCGCAATGATCGCGCCCAGCACCAGGCCGATGATGATGTGCGCCAAACCGCGCACCGCGCCCTTGCCGGCCAGTTGCAATTCATTGGCATGACGACGGATCAGCTCGAGGGCGCTCACGCGCAAGTCATCGACACTGTCGGGCAGATGATTGACCAGGACCGCCGGCAACTGCTCGCGCGCCTTGTTCACCAGCGGCATCAGCTGCTCTTGCCACACCATCCCGGGGTTGCCGAGTTCACGGCGAAAGAAGCTGATCGCGCCGAGAATGAGCAGCAGCAGCAGGCCCACCACGATCACCCCGAGCGCGGCCACCACCAGCATCCGCCCACGATCGCCGGCCAGCCGCCGCCCCAGCAGCGGAGCCATCGACCGCACCAGTTCGTAGACCAGCAGACCGGCCAGCAGCGCCGGCAACAGGTGCAGCTTGATCGCCAACAGCAAGCCTGCCGCCATCAACAAGTAGCTTGCGCCGCGAATTGCTGGCGACGACTCGCGCAGGGCAGGCTGGAATGGATCCATGGACGTCGACCGAAGTTACGGGGCCGCCAGTCTGTCAGCAGGTCGCGCCGGCTGCCAGCCCTGTCCGGGTTGGTCGTGCCGCTGTCGTACACTCTGCCCCCGATGCGGCACCACCGCCCGCGCCCAGCATCGTTGCCGCCGCCGTTTCCAGGGAACTCCCAACCATGACATTCCGACTGCCCGCTGCCTTGTTTGCCTTGACCCTGTTGGCCGGTTGCGCCACGCCGGCGCCGCAGACTGCAGCGAACTCCATGGCGCCGGTCGACCGCGCCCCGCAGCTTGTCGGCCCTGCCGCCAACGACAATCTCAATGCCGTGGCCTGGACCCAGACCGCGATCGAGCACGACCTGATCTACCTGCAAACCTACCGCGACGCCCGCGCGCAACTGCTGGCCGCCCTGGACGACCCGCAGTGGGACGCGCTGGCCAGGAACGACCGGGTGGCGCCGAGCCACGGGCTGGCTCCGGCGGTGGTGCTGGACATCGACGAAACCGTGCTGGACAACTCGCCGTACCAGGCCCGCGTCGTACGCAGCGGCGGTCAGTTCAACGAGGCCGACTGGCGGGCGTGGTGCAACGAGGAGCGCGCGCGCGCGATGCCCGGCGCCGTCGCCTTCACCCAGTTCGCTGCCAGCCACGGCATTGCGGTGATCTATATCTCCAACCGGGACAAGGTGCTGGACCAGGCCACCCTGGCCAATCTGCGCAAAGTCGGCCTGCCGGTATCCGGCCCGGATGCGCTGCTGAACCTGGGCACCACGGTTTCCGGTTGCCAGCAGCAGGGCTCATCCAAACAATGTCGGCGCCGGCTGATTAGTCGAAAATATCGTGTTTTGATGCAATTTGGCGACCAGATCGGGGATTTTGTGAGTATTGCGCACAATACGGACGAGGGTCGCCGCCAAGCGATGGCGCCCTATCTCGACTGGATCGGCAAGCGCTGGTTCGTGCTGCCCAACCCGACCTACGGCTCGTGGGAATCGGCCCTGTTCAACAACAACTACAAGACGCCGCCGCCGCAGCGCCGGAAGCTGAAAGTCGAGGCACTGCGCTATCACTAACGTTTAATTTCACGCAAAAACATGCAGTTACGATTATTAGTGCAGGTGTTGTCTTAGATTTAACGAACGGGTAATATCTTGTTCGCCAACCCTGCTGATCAAGGTGATGTTGCAGGCAAGGCCATTTCCCTTCCGGCCATGCCGGATTTGCCCCGCGAGGCCAACGCCCGCGGGGTTTTCTTTTCTGGCTCGGTGGCAGAGCCGGGAGTGAGCGGCACCGCGCCACCCTTGTCCGATCCTGGCGCGCCGCTTACCCTGCCCGCTCCCAGGGCAGTCGGGGACGCGGGCGGCGGAAACCGCCTGGGTGCGATGCAGCCATCCAGACTTTGCTTCCCTCGATACTTGCGACTGCTCCAAACCTCATCCACGCACGAGTACCCATCCATGCGCATACCTTTTCTGCGCCACGCCTTGCTGGTCCTGTCCGCCGTCCTGCTGCTCGGCGCCTGTCATGGCAAGGATGACCCTTCGCAGCCCGGGGGCAGCAGCCCGGTCGCGGCCGTACAATCGTCAATCGACCTGCTGAAGGCGGGCGACATCAACGGGCTGTGGAAACATGCGCTGCCGCCGGCCGACTACGCCAACCTGCGCGCCGACTGGAGCCGCCACGCGCAGGACAAGCGCCCGATCACCGCCGAGGATCGCGCCAAGTTCAGCCAGGCCATGCAGCAGCTCACCGAGCCGGATGCCGAGAACAAGCTGTATGCCCAACTGCAGCCGAAACTGGCCGCGATGGAGCA
This sequence comes from Rhodanobacter sp. G2-10, assembly GCF_055809185.1. Taxonomy (NCBI): domain Bacteria; kingdom Pseudomonadati; phylum Pseudomonadota; class Gammaproteobacteria; order Lysobacterales; family Rhodanobacteraceae; genus Rhodanobacter; species Rhodanobacter sp. G2-10. The sequence continues at coordinate 3,268,128 of NZ_CM147900.1, forward strand.
GCAGTACAAGGATCAGCTGCCGGTGCTGATCAGCGTGGGCGAAGCGCTGGCCAAGAGTGCCGTGTCGCAGAACAAGGAGCTCACACCGACGCAGAAGAGTCAGGTCGATGATGCGCTGGACGTGATCACGCCGTGGGCGCAGAAGACGCCCTGGTTCGACCAGGCCAAGGCGAAGCAGGCGATCAGTGTCGCCGTGACCACGGCACGCAAGCTGGACCTGAAGAGCCCGGAACAACTGCGCGCGATGGATTTCGACGCGGTGATGGACAAGTATTCGATCGGTTACGCCGGTCTCAAGCAGTTGCTGGCCATCTACGGCCTGTCGGTGGATGACACGCTGAATTCGGTCAAGCTCAGCGAGGTCTCCAGCAGCGACGGCCATGCCGTGGTGAAGATCGACTACACCCTGCTCGGCAAGCCGCTTTCCACCGAATCGAAGCTGGTGAAGGAAGATGGCCGCTGGTACAGCGAGGATATGCTGAACAACGTGCGCAAATCCCATCAGCAGCTGAGCCAGCCGACCGTGGCGCAGACCCCGGTTCCGGCGGCAGCGGGCAGCGCGGCCGGCAACGACTGAATCGCACGGCCGCGTAGAATAGCCACATGCCGAATACCCTTGCCGTGGACTCCACCCCACGCCGCCGCGCGCCCTGGTGGTTCAATCTCGCCGGACAGTTGCTGCAGCCGTGGGTGCGCCTCCGGCGCGACCCGGCCGAGCCGGCCGCATTGCTGCAGCCCGGCGTGCCGGTCTGCTACGTGATCGAGCGCGACGGTTTCTCCGATGCACTGATCCTGCAGCGCGCCTGCCGCGAGGCCGGCTTGCCCAGCCCGATGCAGCCGCTGGCCGGCACGCGCCGGCGGCGCTCGGTGTTTGCCCTGACCCGACGCGACGGCTGGGTCTTCGGGCGCAACCGCAAGCGTGCCGCCAGTGAACCGCTGCGCCAGTTGGTGCACTCGCTGGAAGGCCGGCCCGAGCACGATATCCAGATCGTGCCGGTGGCAATCTACGTGGGTCGCGCGCCGACCCGTGAAAGCGGCTGGTTTCGCGTGCTGTTTTCAGAAAACTGGGTGATGGTCGGGCGCTTCGGGCGCCTGCTTGCCCTCCTGCTGAATGGCCGCGACACCGTGGTGCACTTCTCCGCGCCGGTGTCGCTGCGCAACGTGCTGGCCGAGTCCGACGAGATCACCCCGGAACGTTTCGCACGCAAGATCGCACGCGTGCTGCGCACGCACTTCCACCGCATCCGCGCCGCCGTGATCGGGCCGGACCTGTCGCATCGGCGCACGGTGGTCGATGCGGTGCTCAACGCGGAGCCGGTGCGCGCCGCGATTGTGGCCAGCGCGGCCAAGGAGAAGATCAGCCACGCCAAGGCCTGGCGCAAGGCGCAGAAACTGGTGCTGGAAATCGCCGCCGACTATTCGCACCCGGCCGTGCGTTCGGCCTCATTCCTGCTCTCCAACTTCTGGAACAAGCTGTACGACGGCATCGCGATGCACCACTTCGACAAGGTTCGCGCCGCGGCGCCGGGCTTCGAGGTGATCTACGTGCCCAGCCACCGCAGTCACGCCGACTACCTGTTGATGAGCTACCAGTTGCACGTGTCGGGCGTGGTGGTGCCGCACATCGCGGCGGGGGTGAATCTCAACCTGCCGGTGATCGGGCCGATGCTGCGCCGTGGCGGCGCATTTTTCATGCGCCGCAGCTTTGCCGGCAACCCGCTGTACGCGGTGGTGTTCAAGGAGTACATGGCGCAGCTGATCGATCGCGGCGTGCCGATGGAATACTTCATCGAGGGCGGTCGCTCGCGTACCGGCCGCCTGCTGGCGCCGCGCGGCGGCCTGCTGGCCATGACGGTACGTGCGTTCCTGCGCGCACCGCGCCGGCCGGTGCTGTTCCAGCCGGTCTACATCGGTTACGAAAAGCTGATGGAGGGCAAATCCTACGCCGGCGAACTGAGCGGCAAGCCGAAGGAGAAGGAATCGCTGCTCGGCCTGCTCAAGGGCCTGAAAGTGTTGCGCCAGCGCTACGGCCATGTCGCGCTCAATTTCGGCGAACCGATCGAACTGACTCCCATGCTTGACGCGCTCAGCCCCGACTGGCGGAGCGCCAGCAGCGACCCCGAAGCGAAACCGGAATGGCTGGGCACGGTCGTCGATCGCCTGGCCGAGCAGATCCAGGTCAATATCAACCGCGCCGCGGACGTCAACCCGATCAACCTGCTGGCGCTGGTGCTGCTGGCCACGCCCAAGCACGCCATGTCCGAACGCGACCTGCTCACCCAGCTGGAGCTGAGCAAGGCATTGGTGGATGAATTGCCCTACTCCGATCGCATCACGCTGACCCCGATGAACCCTGCCGCGATCATCGCCTACGGCGAGCAGATGGGCTGGATCCAGCGCGTGCAGCACCCGCTCGGCGACGTGCTGACGGTGGACAGCGATCAGGCGGTGCTGCTCAGCTATTTCCGCAACAACGTGCTGCATCTGATGGCCAGTGCGGCCTGGGTTGCCTGCTGCTTCCTCAACAACCGCCGCATGTCGCGCGATGCGATCTTGCGGCTGGGCGGCGTCATCTACCCGTTCATCCAGGCTGAGTTGTTCCTGCCCTGGGATGCGGACGGTTTCGACCGGCAGCTGCAGGCAACCATCGACTTCCTGGTCCGGCGCGGCCTGCTCGAATCCAACAACGACGGCCGCTCGCTGGAGCGCAGCGCCGGTCAGGAAGACAGCGCGTTCCAGCTCAAGGTGATCGCGCGCAGCCTGATCCAGGCGTTCGAGCGCTACTACATCACCATCGCCGCGCTGGCCAAGAACGGCCCGCACACGATGACCGGCGGCGAGCTCGAAAACGCCTGCACGCTGACCGCCCAGCGCCTGAGCCTGCTCAATGAATTGTCCGCACCGGAGTTCTTCGACAAGGCCTTGTTCCGCGGCTTCATCCAGAAGCTGCGCGAGCGCAAGGTGGTGTGGACCGACGACGACGGCAAGCTCGACTACGACAGCGCGCTGGAGGACCTGGTACGCGACGCGCGGGTGATCCTGTCACGCGAGGTGCGCCACTCGATCCTCAAGATCACCCCCGGCGGCGAGAAGGAGCCGGACGGGGGTGACTCACCCGGCGCGCCGAGCGATCCGCTGCCGCCAGATGACACGCCGGCGGACCTGCACCAGCGGCATGTCGACACCGAGCAGCACGAACACGAGCGGCGCACCGGTAGCGACCGCCGCGCCACGCCACCCGACGCGTAAGACACGACGCCGCCCAGGCGGGTAGGATGTGGCGAAAGCCGTAGGGCGGGCCCTGCCCGCCGGCTTTCATCTCGCCACAGGGGATCCCGCCATGACCGCACCTCGCCGCCTGCTCATCGTCGCCATCCTGGCAAGCCTGCCGCTCACCGCCGCCACCGCCGATGCACCAGGCAACGCCAGTGCCGACGCAGCCCGGGTCAGCGTGCTCGATTGCGCGCGCCTGCTCGATCCTGCGGCCGGCAAGATGCTGGGCGAAACCAGCCTCGTCGTGGAGGATGGTCACATCAAGGAAATGCATGACGGGTCGGTCGATGTCGAGCCCTACCGCCAGGCGGCAAAGGCCGCGGGCAAATCGTTCCAGTACATCAAGATGGCGAACGCCACCTGCATGCCGGGCCTGATCGATTCGCACACGCACCTGACCTCGCAATTCAGCAAGAGCACCTACAGCGACCAGTTCCGCCTCAATCCGACCGACTACGCGATCCGCAGCACGGTCTACGCCAAGCGCACCCTGCTGGCCGGCTTCACCACGGTGCGCAACCTGGGGGACAGCAACAACGAGTCGATCGCCCTGCGCAACGCGGTCAATGCCGGCATCGTGCCCGGCCCGCACATCTTCAGCGCCGGCAAGTTCATTGGCACCACCGGGGGCCATGCCGACGAGACCGACGGCTACCGCTGGGACTTGCAGGGCGACCCGGGCCCGAAGGACGGCATCATCAATTCGCCCGCCGACGCATGGAAGGCGGTGCGCCAGCACTACAAGGACGGCGCCGACCTGATCAAGATCATGCCCTCCGGCGGCGTGCTCGACGAGAGTTCCAGCGCCGAGAATCCGCAGATGACGCTGGAGGAGATCAAGGCCGTGGTCGCCGCCGCGCATGACTACGGCTTCACCGTGGCCGCCCATGCGCACGGCGCCGAGGGCATCCGCCGCGCCGTGCTCGGCGGCGTCGATTCGATCGAGCATGGCACCTTCATGAACGCGCAGGACATGAAACTGATGAAGGAGCACGGCACCTGGTACGTGCCGACCATCATCGCGGGCCGGTACGTGATGGAGAAGGCGCAACAAGGTTGGTTCCCGCCCCAGGTGGCGCGCAAGGCCGAGCAGGTCGGTCCGGTGATCCTGGCCACCGCCGGCAAGGCGTACAAGGCCGGCGTCAAGATCGCCTTCGGCACCGATGCCGGTGTCTACCCGCATGGCGAGAATGCGAAGGAATTCGAATACATGGTGCAGGCCGGCATGCCGCCGATGTTCGTGCTGCAGGCCGCCACCACCCACGCGGCCGAACTGCTGCACAAGCAAGACCAGTTTGGCCGGATCGCGGTGGGCCGGGGTGCCGACGTGATCGCCGTGCCCGGCAATCCGCTGGATGACATCAGCGTGATGCAGCACGTCAACTTCGTGATGAAGGATGGGGTGGTTTACAAGCAGGACGGCAAAGCCACGCTTTGAGCGGCAACAGCCGGCGTGCCGCAGGGCGGGCTCTGCCCGGCGGCTCTCCATGCCTTGCTGTAGCATTGCCTCCCATGAACGAACCATCGAAATCCGCGCCGGAATCCACCACCCATTTCGGCTTCCGCGACGTGCCGGTCGGCGACAAGCAGAAGCTGGTCGGCCAGGTGTTCACTTCGGTCGCGCGCAACTACGACCTGATGAACGACCTGATGTCGTTCGGCACGCATCGGCTGTGGAAGCGTCATTTCGTCGCCACCAGCGGCGTACGTCGCAATGATCGCGTGCTGGACCTGGCCGGCGGCACCGGCGATATCGCTGCCTTGCTCAAGCCGGTGGTGGGCGATGCGGGCGAGGTGGTGGTCGGCGACATCAATGCGGCGATGCTCGGCGTGGGCCGCGACCGGCTTACCGATCGTGGCCTGGTCAGCGGACTGCGCTGGGCGCAACTCAACGCCGAGGCCTTGCCGTTTCCGGACAACAGCTTCGATGCGGTGACGATGGCCTTTGGCCTGCGCAACGTCACCGACAAGGACAAGGCGCTGGCCGATATCTGCCGCGTGCTCAAACCCGGCGGACGCCTGCTGGTGCTGGAGTTTTCGCGCGTGCAGAGTGAGCTGTTCGGCAAACTCTACGACTTCCATTCGTTCAAGGTGCTGCCTAAGCTCGGCCGGTTGTTCGCGGGCGATGCCGACAGCTACCAGTATCTGGCCGAGTCGATCCGCAAGCATCCGGATCAGCAAACCCTGCAAGGCATGATGGAACGCGCCGGTTTCGGCAAGGTCGAGGTACGCAACCTGACCAACGGCGTGGTGGCGATCCATCGCGCTTACAAATTCTGACATTCGCCTCAGACGCGAGCCCGCAATCGACACGCGACGAGGCCTCGCCCATGCCGAACCGCTACCGCCAGTTCGCCGTTGTCGCCGCCGCCAACGGCTGGCTCGCGCTTGGCTTGCAGCTGCTGCTGACGACCCGCCTGGCGATCGCCAACGAAAGGAGCGCGCTGGCCGGCGTGTGGATCTATCTGGGCTATTTCACGGTGCTGACCAATCTTGCCGCGACGCTGGCGCTGACGGCTGCCGCGAGCGCGCGTCGCAGCGGATTCGGCAGATTTTTTTGCGCGGCCTGAGGTACACACCGCGCTCGCGATGGCCATCATCGTGGTAGCGGTCGTCTATCACCTGTTGCTGCGTCAGCTATGGCAACCCCAGGGCTGGCAGTTGATCGCCGACAATGCCCTGCACACGGTAGTGCCACTGCTGTTCGTGCTGTATTGGTGGCTGGCCGTGCCTAAGGCCGGCTTGCGCTGGCGACGGGTGCTCGTCTGGCAGATCTACCCGGCAGGCTACTTCGCCTATGCGCTGGCGCGCGGAGCACTGGACGACTGGTATCCCTATCCCTTCATCGACGCGCGTGCGCTGGGTTACTCGCGCGTGGTTGGCAACGCGCTCGGCGTGCTGTTGGTGTTTGTTGTGGTGGGCCTGCTGCTGGTGGCGCTGGCGCGCTGGCAGGTCCGTCGGAATACCGCCGCTACCGGCAACTGAATATCGGGTGGAAGTCCGGGGCAGGACGGCTTGTGCTGATCCAGATCAGTGGGCCGCTGCTCCGTGCGGCGTATCTTGAGTCCTTCTTTCCTGCGGACCCAAGTCACATGTCCATCGATCCTGCCACCGACCAGAACACCCACCTCTTCGACGCGCGCGGCGTGGCCCGCCGCTTCCGCCATTCGGCCATCTTCGGCGCCATTGGCGTGCTGCGTTCGGGCGAAACCATGCGTTTCGTCAACGACCACGACCCGATTCCGCTGATCGCCCAGTTGCGTGATCGCCTCGGTGACAACCTCACCGTGAACTACCGCCAGCGCGATGCCGACGCGGTGGTGATCGACTTCGGCATCACCGGCCTGCCGGTGGAATGATGCATTACCCAACCTTCTTCGATCACGCACCGGTGATCAGTGTGCGCGACCCGTTGGCGGCCCTGCTTGGCGCCGCCGATGACGGCCTGATCGACTACCACTACATCGATGCCGTGCGCCTGGCCGGGCATTCCTGCCCCACCGTCGCCGGGGCTTACCTGATGGCGCGTGCCGCATTGCTTGCGCTGTATCCGGAAGGTCCGGCCGAACGCGGTGGCGTCACGGTGCGGATGTCGGGCGCGGAGGAAGAGGGTGTCAATGGCGTGATCACCCAGGTGTTCACGCTGATTACCGGCGCCGCGGCGGCCAATGGCTTTCACGGCATTGCCGGCCGCTTCGTGCGGCAATCGCTGCTGAGCTTTTCCGCGCCGACCGGCGGCACCGCGCTGCAGGTGCATCGGCGTGATACGGCGCAAGGCGTGTCGGTCGAGCTGGACCTCAGCAGCGTGCCCGCTCCGGCCAATCTCCGCCCCTTGCTGGGTGCCGCACTCGACCCGGAGGCCTCCGTGCAGCAACGCGCCGCCTTCGCGCATGCGTGGCAAGGGCGGGTGAAGTCCCTGCTGCTGGAACATGCCGACGATCCCGACGTCGTCAAGCTGACCCGGCTGCACTGATCAGCGCTGTTCGCGCGGTATCGACATCGGCGGCATCTCCGGCAGGGTGCGTCGCCGCGTATTGGTCAGGGCCACGCCGGCCACCGTGATCACGCCGCCCACCAGGGTCAGCAAACCGGGGTGCTCACCCAGCCACAGCCAGCCGATCAGTACCGCGATCGGTGGCGAGAAATAGATGAAGCTGGCCAGCTGCGAAGCGGAGGCACGCCGCAACGCGGCATTCCATGCCAGGTAGCCGATGAAGGTGGGCGCAATCCCCAGGTAGACCAAGGCGGCGATTTGCGGCCATGGCGCCAGCTGCAAGGCATGGACCATGCCACCGGCAAACGGCAGCGCGCCCAGGGTGCCGGCAAGGAAGGTGAACGCAGTAACGCCGAGCATGCTGTTGCGCGCGAACAGCGGCTTCTGCCCCACGAAAAACACGGCCGACGCCAGCACGCTGACCAGCACCAGCGCCGCCCTCGGTTCGAACTTCACGGTCTCGCCACTGGCCAGCACCACCAGCAGCACGCCGACCATCGCCACACCCAACCCTGTCAACGCACGTGCCGACAGGCGCTCGCGCAACCAGATCGCCGACACCGCCGCGGTGGCCGCCGGCACCAGCGCAATCAGGATCGAGGCCGTACCGCTGGCGATGCGGGTTTCCGCGTAGTTGAGGCACAGGTGATAGCTGCTCAGGCCGATCACGCCGAGCACCGCCAGCTGCGGCCAATCACGCCGTGCCGGCATTGGCACGCGACGGATCACCAGCAGCACGGCGAAACACGCCGCGCCGATGGCGAGCCTGGCAAACGCCACCTCGCCGGGGGTGAACGAGGGCAAGGCGTAGGCGATGGCTGCGTACGCCGACGACCAGGTCAGCAAGGCGATCGCAACCGCAGCAAGCGTGCGTGCGTCAAGGCGCGCGGTGGTATCCATGGGGTCTTCACAACGTGGGGAGTGCGCATCCTACGCCGCGAAGCCGTGCGGCGCAGCTACCAGTACTTTTGTCACAGTCGCCCGCGAACTTGCGGCCGCATACTCACACGCTGTGCTCGTGCAACCAGGGGATTGCGATGCGTCATCTTGTTTCGCTGTTGTTGGCAGGCGCCGTGGCGCTGGGCTGCGTGCCGGCCGGCCACGCTGCCGAAGCCGCCTCTCCGGCCAAGGCCACATCCAGCGCCTCGCATGAGGCACCGGTAGACAGCAGGATTCCCACCACCGAAACCGCGGTGCGCACCGAACACAGCGCCAGCATCGGTGGCCACATGATCAAGTACACCGCCACCGCCGGCACCGTGATCATCCGCGACGAAAAGAACAAGCCGCAGGCGAGCGTGTTCTACGTGGCCTACACGCTAGACGGTGCCCGGCCCGGCAAACGTCCGGTGACCTTCCTCTACAACGGCGGACCCGGCTCCTCCAGCGTGTGGCTGCACATGGGCTCGTTCGGTCCGGTCCGGATCGAGACGGCCAGCCCGCAGGCCACCGCGCCGCCGCCGTATCACCTGGTGGCGAACAACGACAGCCTGCTCGACAAGACCGATCTGGTCTTCATCGATGCGGTTGGCGCCGGTTACTCGCGCCCGCTGGGCAAGGCCACCGGCAAGGACTTCTGGGGCGTGGACCAGGACATCTCCGCGTTCAGCCGGGCGATCGAGCGCTACGTCACCATCAATCACCGCTGGAACTCGCCAAAGTTCCTGTACGGCGAAAGCTACGGCACCACGCGCTCCGCCGCGCTGGTCGACGCCTTGCAGGACAAGGGCATGGCCTTCAACGGCGTGATCCTGATGTCCTCGATCCTCAACTACGCGATCCGCATGCCGGGCTACGACGAAAGCTATGTCGGCTACCTGCCCAGCTTCGCCGCGGCCGCGTGGTACCACGACAAGATTGCGAACAAGCCGGCCGACCTGAAGACCTTAGTCGACCAGGCGCGCGCGTGGGCACGCGGGCCGTATGCCGCCGCGCTTGCGCAGGGCCAGAATCTGCCAGCCGCGCAGGTCGATGCGATCGCCACGCAGATGGCCGGCTACACCGGCTTGTCGGTGCAATACATCAAGGAGGCGAACCTGCGTGTCGACCCCAGCCGCTTCCGCAAGGAGCTGCTGCGCGACCAGCGGCTTACCCTGGGCCGCTTCGACAGCCGCTTCACCGGCACCGATCCGGATGCGGCGGGTGAAACACCGGACTACGATGCCTCGGACACCGGCATCAGCGGCGCCTTCGTCAGCGCCTTCCACGACTACCTCACCAACCAGCTCGACTACCACAGCAAACTTGACTACCGCCCCACCTACGGCCAGATCATCCGCGGCTGGGACTGGAAGCACCGGGCCTCGGGCATGCGCCGCCAGCTGCCGTTGCCGTACGTGGCCGGCGACCTGGCACACGCGATGCGCACCAATCCCGGTCTGAAGGTGCTGTCGGTCAACGGTTACTATGATTTCGCCACGCCGTTCTCGATCACCGAGTACGACCTGGCGCACATGAACCTGGACCCGTCGCTGCGCGGCAACCTGTCGTTCCTGTACTACCCGTCGGGGCACATGATCTACCTCGATGTCGATTCGCTGAAGCAGCTCAAGGGCGATCTGTCCCGCTTCTACGACCACGCCGCGCCGACGCGCTGATACGGAGTCACGACCATGCGCCATTCACTGCTCGCTCCCCTCGCACTGACCGCACTGCTCGGTCTGGCCGGCCCGATCCATGCCGCCGATGCGCCCAAGCCAGACACCAAGGCACACGCCGACAAGAAGGACGCCTTGCCGATTCCGCCCGAACGCAAGGTGGTGACCTCGCACAGCGTGCGCATCGACGGTCGCAACATCGCCTACAAGGCCACCACCGGCACCTTGCTGATCAACGATGACAAGGGCAAGCCGACGGTCAGCATGTTCTACGTGGCCTACACCGTCGACGGCGACAAGTCGGCCAATCGGCCGGTTACCTTCCTGTTCAATGGCGGTCCGGGCTCCTCCAGCATGTGGCTGCACATGGGCTCGTTCGGACCGGTGCGGGTCGCCAACCAGGGCGACAAGCCGATCCCGCCGCCGCCCTACACGACCGTGCCGAACCAGTACAGCCTGCTCGACAAATCCGATCTGGTCTTCATCGACGCGCCGGGCACCGGCTATTCGCAACTGGTCGGCGACGCCAAGGGCAAGGACTTCTACGGCCTGGACCAGGACGCCGACGCGTTCGCCAAGTTCATCACCCGTTACATCGGCGACAACCACCGCTGGAACTCGCCGAAGTTCCTGTTCGGCGAGAGCTACGGCACCACGCGCTCGGCGATCCTGGCCAAGGTGTTGCAGGATCAGGGCATGGAGCTCAACGGCATCGTGCTGATGTCCTCGATCCTGGATTTCAGCGTATGGGCCAACACCGGCGTGGACCATGGCTACATCGTCAACCTGCCGACCGAGGCAGCGATCGCCTGGTACCACGACAAGGTGCCGAACAAACCCGCCGACCTGGCCGGCTTCATGAACACCGTGCGCCACTTCGCCAGTACCGACTACACCCTGGCGTTGGCCAAGGGCGACGCGATCACGCCGGCCGAAGCCGACCGCATCGCCACCCAGCTCAGCCAGTACACCGGGCTGTCGACCACCTATATCAAGGAAGCGAACCTGCGCATCGATCCCAGTCGTTTCCGCAAGGAACTGCTGCGCGACCAGCGCCGCACGGTGGGACGTCTGGACGGCCGTTTCGAAGGCATCGATCCGGACGCCGCTGGCGAAACGCCTGATGGCGACGCCGCCAGCGATGCTGCCACCGGCGCCTATCTGGCCGCCTTGAACCAGTACGTGGAAAGCGATCTCAAATACACCGGCGACCACGCCTACCTGCCCAACAACTACGGCGTGATCAACCGCAATTGGGACTGGAAGCGCAAGAACGAGCGCTTTCCGCAGGCGCCCTACGTGGGCAGCGATCTGGCCGACACCATGCGACGCAATCCGCACCTGAAGGTGTTCTCCGCCAACGGCTACTACGATCTGGCCACACCGTTCTACGCCACCGAGTTCGACCTCGGTCACCTCAGCCTGGATCCGGCGATCCGCAAGAATATCGAATATGGTTTCTATGCCTCGGGGCACATGATCTATTTCGACGTGGATGCGCTGAAGCAGGTCAAGGCCGACCTGGCGCGCTTCTATGACGAGGCGGCACCACGCTCGTGAACCTCGTTTGATGCGGTCAGTGGATATGAATCCAGCCACCACTTTTTGGAAGTGCCGGCGGGCAGAGCCCGCCCTACACCGCGGTGTTGTAGGGCGGGCTCTGCCCGTCGACTCGCATCACGCCAATGCCGTGACGGTATTCTCGACCCATGACTGACAAACCGGATAACCCCGAGCGGGACAAGCCCAGCAACCCGGAACGTCGCCGCCTGCTCGGCGGCATCGCGCTGGCGGGTGCGGCTGTCACGCTCGGTGGTTGCCACGGCGGCGCGACCGCGACGACACCGGATGACGCCGCGCTGGACGCCAAGCTGCGCGAGCACATCCACACCGTGGTCGTGCTGTACGCCGAAAACCGGAGCTTCAACAACTTGTTTGCCGGCTTCCCGGGGCTGGAACGCCCGCTGAAAGCGCTTGACTCGCCCGAGTACCGCCAGCGCGATCGCGACGGCACCTTGCTGACAATGCTGCCGCCCATCTGGAGCGGCCTGGTGCCCAAGCCGCAGACCGTCGATGGTCGCCACTACCATATCGACGAAAAGGCCATCGTCGGCCTGCCCAACCAGCCCTTTGCGCTGCGCACGCCGCAAGGCGCACCGCTGCCGCACGATGTGATCACGCGCGATCTGATCCACCGATTCTATGAAAACCAGTTGCAGATCAACGGCGGTCGCAACGACGGCTTCGTCGCGTGGGGCAACACCGGTGCGATGGTGATGGGCCACTACGCCGACAGCGCGAAGCAGTTGCGGCTGTGGCAAATTGCCCGGCAATTCACCCTCTGCGACAACTTCTTCATGGGTGCATTTGGCGGCTCGTTCCTCAATCACCAATACCTGGCCGCTGCACAACCGCCGTTTTATCCTGATGCCGACCAGAGTCCTGCGAAGTTCCAGATCGCCGTCATGCAGGGCGATGACCCCAGCAGTATCCGGCCAAAGCTGGCCGAGGATTCGCCAGCCAGCGCCATGCAGGGGCGACCGCAGTGGGCATCTCACGATGCGCTCACGCCCGATTTCTGGGCGGTCAACACCATCGGCCCGGCCTATGCACCGGGCTTCAATCAGGACCCGCAAGATCCGCAGCTGGCCGATGCCGGCAGCCCGAATACCCTGCCACCGCAAATGCACCTGACCATCGGCGATATGCTTTCGCGAAGCGGCGTCGACTGGGCCTGGTACGCCGGTGCGTGGCAACTTGCGCTGGAGGGCCGCGGCCAGGGCGACCACAAGGAATTTCCGCAAGCCCCGGATTTCCAACCCCATCATCAACCGTTCAACTACTTCCGCCAATTCGCGCCCGGCACCGCGGCACGCCGGCAGCACTTGCGCGACGCCGGCACTGGCAGCACGGCCGACAGCAACCACTTCGTCGCCGCCGCCGAAGCCGGCACGCTGCCAGCGGTCGCGTTCTACAAACCGCAAGGCAACCTCAACATGCATGCCGGCTATGCCAGCGTCGAGGACGGAGACGAGCACCTGGCGCAGGTGATCGAGGCGCTGCGAAAGAGCCCGCAATGGCCACACATGCTGGTGGTGCTCACGGTGGACGAGAACGGCGGCTGGTGGGACCACGTGGCGCCGCCCAAGGGCGACCGCTGGGGGCCGGGTACACGCATCCCGGCGATCATCGTGTCGCCGCATGCGAAGAAGGGCTTTGTCGACCACACCATCTACGACACCGGCTCGATCCTGCGCTTCATCACCCGCCGTTTCAGCCTGAATAAACTGCCCGGCCTGAAATTGCGTGACGCCTCGATGATTGCCGCTGGCGGGCCTCCGCCCGGGGACCTCACCGCTGCGCTGCAATTCGAACCAAGTTGATCCAGGGAGTCCAAACCATGCGCGAGCTGTACCCCGAGATCGAGCCGTACCAGACCCATCGTCTGGCGGTCGATGCGCTGCACACCTTGCACGTGGAAGAGTGCGGCAATGCGGCCGGCCTGCCGGTGGTGTTCCTGCACGGCGGCCCCGGGGCGGGGCTCTCCACCTATCACCGCCGCTTCTTTGATCCGGCGCGCTACCACATCGTGCTGTTCGACCAGCGCGGATGCGGGAAGTCGACGCCCTTCGCCGAGCTCACCGACAACACCACCGCGCACCTGGTCGCGGACATCGAGGCCATCCGCGAGCATCTGGGCATCGACCGCTGGGTGGTGTTCGGCGGCTCGTGGGGTTCGACCCTGGCCCTGGCCTACGCGCAGGCGCATCCGGAACGAAGCCTGGGCATCGTGCTTCGCGGCATCTTTCTCGGACGACCGCAGGAATTGCGCTGGTTCAACGAGATGGATGGTGGCGCCGCACAGATCTTTCCCGAACGCTGGGCGCGCTTTCGCGACTTCATCCCGCCCGAGGAACGTGGCGCGCTGACCGATGCCTACTGGCAGCGGCTGAACAGCTCCGACGAGGCTACCCGGCTCGCCGCGGCGCAAGCCTGGAGTGCATGGGAAGGCGGCAGCACCACGCTGGTCCACGACCCGGACGCTGAAGGCATCTTCGAGGATCCCCATCATGCCGTCAGCGTGGCCCTCGTCGAAGCGCACTACTTTCGCCATGCGCTCTTTCTCGAACCCGACCAGTTGCTGCGCGATGTCGAACGCATCCGGCATATCCCGGCCACCATCGTGCAAGGCCGCTACGACATCATCTGCCCGGCCGTCAGCGCCTGGGACCTGAGCCGGGCCTGGCCCGAAGCCAGCCTGCACATGGTGCTGGCCGGCCACAGCGCGGCCGATCCGGCGATCGTGGATCAGCTGGTGCAGGCGACCGATCTCCTCGCCGATCGCTATTGCTGACGTCGGCGCAAGAAACGGATGGCTTGCGTCGGCATGCGGTGTGAAGCTTCGCGCTTTCCAACTTTCGCCCGGAAAGCGCCATGCTGACATTGTTCGACTATCTGCCGTCGCAGAATGCGTGGAAGGTGCGTCTGCTGCTCAATCACCTGAATAAGCCGTACCGCACGATACCGGTGAGCATCTTCGACGGAGAGGGGCAGACGACGGAGTACCGGCAGATCAATCCCACCGGCACCGTACCGGCGATTCGACTCGATGACGGTCGTGTGTTGGCGGAGTCGAACGCAATCCTGCGCTACCTCGCCGAGGGCAGCGTCTATCTGCCAACAGACGCGTTCGGGCAAGCGAAAGTGCAGCAATGGCTGCATTTCGAGCAGGAGCGGGTGGAGTCGGTGATAGGCGCGCTGCGTCACTGGACGCTGACCGGCAAGCTGGCACGACGTGAGCCCGGCCTGATCGAGGCGAAGCGAAGGGCCGGCGAACGTTCGCTGGCGATCCTCGAAGCAGAGCTGGTGACGCGGCCATTCATCGCCGGCGAAACCTACGGCATTGCCGACATGGCAATGTTCGCCTATGGCAGTCGCGCGGAGGAAGCTGGACTGTCGCTTGAAACCTGCACGCATTTTCGCGCGTGGATCGCACGGGTGGAGGCACAACCCGGCTTTCTGGCCACCATGCATCCGTATTCCATCGACCCCAGCTCTGCCCGCGAACTGCCTTAGGAAAGCGCTGGCGAAGTATCGAACGACAGAGGAACCGCGCAGCCACGGCAGCCCGCCCGGGCCTTTAGTCACAGGCGGCATCGCTCGGCGCAATGGCATACTCGGGGTTTCCCGGCACGAGAGTTCCCCATGCGCCTGCTGCCTGTTCTCGCCCTCGGTACGCTGATGCTGCCGCTGGCCGCCCATGCCAATGATCCCCATTCCTATGCACAGCCCGACCAGGTGGTCGTGACCCATCTGGATCTCGACCTGAAGGTGGACTTCGCGCACAAGCAGCTCGATGGCGTGGCGACGCTGAAGCTGGACTGGAAGGACCCGGCGGCGCCGTCACTGGTGCTGGATACCCGTGACCTGAAGATCGCCTCGATCAGTGCCATCGACGCCGGCGGCAAGTCCAGGGCGCTGAAGTACGCACTCGCGCCGCGTGACAAGGAACTCGGCAGCAAGCTCACAATCACTGCCCCGAAGCACCCGGCGCAAGTGCGCATCGTCTACACCACCTCGCCCAAGGCCTCCGGCCTGCAATGGCTGACCCCGGCACAGACGGCGGACAAGAAGGCGCCCTTCATGTTCTCGCAGTCCGAGTCGATCCACGCACGCTCGTGGGTGCCGCTGCAGGATTCCCCGGCGATCCGCTTCACCTATGACGCGCATGTCACCGCGCCGAAGAACATTCGCGTGGTGATGAGCGCGCTCAACGACGCAAAGCATCCGCTGGATGGCGATTTCCGCTTCGACCAGCCACACCCGATTCCGTCCTACCTCTTGGCGATTGCCGCCGGTGACCTCGCGGTGGAGGAGACCGGGCCTCGCTCGGCCGTCTACGCCGAGCCGTCGGTGGTGGGCAAGGCCGCCCACGAATTCGAGGACACCGAGAAACTGATCGAGGCGACCGAGAAGCTGTACGGCCCGTATGCCTGGGGCCGCTACGACATCCTGGTGCTGCCGCCGTCGTTCCCGTTCGGCGGCATGGAAAACCCGAACATGACCTTCGCCACGCCGACCGTGCTTGTCGGCGACAAGAGCCTGGTCTCACTGGTCTCGCATGAGCTGGCGCACTCCTGGTCGGGCAACCTGGTCACCGCCGCGGCATGGCGCGACATCTGGCTCAACGAAGGGTTCACCACCTACGTGCAGGGCCGCATCACCGAGGCGGTGTATGGCGAGCGCCAGGCCAACGAGGAGGCGCTGCTGTCGGCACGCGCACTGCAGAAGAGCATCGGCGACATGCCCGCCAACTCGCAGAAGCTGGCACCCGATCCGCGCGGCGTGGGCGCCGATGACTCGCTGTCGGACGTGGCCTACGACAAGGGCTCGTGGTTCCTGCGCACGCTGGAGCAGCGCTTCGGCCGCAAGGATTTCGACACCTACCTCAAGGGCTATTTCAAGCACTTTGCCTGGCACAGCATCACCACCGAGCAAATGCTCGATTACATGAAGCCCAACCTGATCGAGAAGTACCCCGGCAAGATGAGCTGGGCCGAGGTGCGCGAGTGGGTCTATGGCACTGGCATCCCCAAGGATGCGCCGCTGCCCGACTCGCCCCGTTTCGACGCCATCGACAAGGAGCGCAGCGGGTTCCTGGCCGGCACCCTGGCCGCCGACAAGCTGGACGCGAAAAGCTGGAACACGCAGGAGTGGATGTACTTCCTCGATCGCCTGCCCGACGCGCCGCCGCTGGACAAGATGCAGCAACTGGATAGCGCCTGGCACCTCACCGGCACGCCGAACGCCGAGATCGGGATGCGCTGGTACAGCCACGCCATTGCCGCGGGCGACAAGGCCGTGTGGCCGGCCGCGGGCGAGCACATGATCCGGATCGGCCGGATCTACCTCACCACGCCGTTGTACAAGGCACTGGTGAAGACCCCCGAGGGACTCGCCTACGCCGAGCAGGTCTATGCCAAGGCCAAGCCCGGTTACCACCCACTGACGCAGAAGGTGGTCGAAGGCATCATCGCCAAGGCGAAGCAGCCGGAGAAGAAGGCGGACAAACCGCACTGATCGCCCGCCGGCCCTCGTCCGGAAAAGCACGTAACCCGCCGCCAGCAGACCAGGAAGCCTGATGCCCGCACCAACCATCGCCACCACCCCACTCTGGAAACACATGCTGCGTCGCCGCCTGAAGTTTCTGGCCTGGCTGGTGGCGGTGCTGGTCATCGTGCTGGGCGGCAGCTACCTGTTCGCGCCGCAATGGCTGATGCGTGCCAACTTCATGCGCGAGGCGATGGCGGCGAAGCTGGAGAAACGGTCGATCCAGGCCGGCGATACCCGCTGGGTCTACTACGAAGGCGGCACCGGCCCGACCATCGTGCTGCTGCACGGTTTCGCCAGCGACAAGGAGGTCTGGTTGCCGGTGGCCAGGCTGCTGACGCCACATTTCCACCTGATCATTCCCGACCTGCCAGGCTGGGGTGAATCGTCGCGCAGCGCGGAGGCCAACTACGACATCGACACGCAGGCCGCGCGCCTCGATACGTTCGTGCAGGAGTTGCACCTGAATCGCTTCCTGTTGGTCGGTCACTCGATGGGCGGCGCGATCGCGGGAGTGTACGCGGCGGATCACCCGGATCATGTGGCCGGGCTGGCCCTGGTCGACGCATTCGGCCTGAAATCCACACCGAATACGTTCGACCGGGAAGCGATGGCCGGCAAGGACCCGTTCCTGTTCGACGATCACGCAGGGTTTGCCCGGGCCATGGCGCTGGCATTCGAGAAGCCGCCGGAGATCCCGGGCCGCTTTGTCGACGTGCTGGTCAAGCGCAACCAGCATGACCACGCATTCATTCAGCGCACCTTCGACGCGCTGCGGCAACCGTCGCAATATCTGGCCATTCAGCACCGGCTGGATCAACTCACCATGCCGGTGCTGGGGATGTGGTGCCACGACGACAGGATTGTCGACCTGTCGGCACTGGACAGCCTGCGCAACGGCCTCACCGCCGCCAGGGCGATCAGTACGAGTACACTCAGCGGCTGCAATCACATGCCGATGCTGGAAAAGCCTTCGGAAACGGCGCAGATCCTCACCGGTTTCGCGCTGTCACACTGATCCGGGTCATGGCGGTAGTTGAACCGCACGTTTATGGTCTGGCCGAAGTGTGTTGAGGTATTGTGAATTGCTGCCAACAACATGGGAGAATGGACGCATGACCCTGCTAACTGGCAACCGGCCTTGCACGAAAATGCATCGATGAAGCGAAGCCTCTTGCGCTCGGGCGTGGACGCGATCGCCCGCATGTCCACCACTCCCGCCAACTACTGGGCCGAACTGGTCCTGGATACGGTGCTGGGTGCGGTGTTGCTGGCCGAAGGCTGGCGCCGGGGCGTGGGCGGGCCCTGGATCGCGTTGCTGGCCTGTCTGCTCGGGCTGTTCGCCTTCAGCTTCATCGAGTATTTCTTCCATCGCTGGATGTTCCATACCCGCATTCCGCTGTTCGAGCAGGGCCACCGCATGCACCATGAGCGCCCGCTCGGCTACGACTCGCTGCCATTCTTTCTTCCGGCCGTGGTGCTGCTCGCCCTGACCGGATTGCTGGTGGTGCTGATGCCGACCGGGTTCGCCCTGCTGCTGGCTGGCTCGATCACGTTCGGCTACATCATCTACGGCCTGGTTCACTTCATCATCCACCACGTGCGCTTCAAACAGCCCATGCTGCGCCGCTGGGCCGGTGCGCACCATGTGCACCACTACCATCCGGATACCAACTTCGGCGTCACCACGCCACTTTGGGATATCCTGCTGCGCACGCGCTACGTGCGACAGCCGCGCAAGGTTTGAGTTGATCGCTACATCTTTGCTGGAGCCGGGTCAGGCGTGATGGTCCCGGCGGTGTTCGGTGTTCGGTGTTCAGTGCATCACGAACAGCGTGCGCTCATGCACGTTCGGTGCGGAGCGCGACAGGTCGCGAACAACAGGGCTTTCAATCCGCCACGTCGGCGATCAGCCGGTCGAGTTCGGCCTTGAGGATCGCCCCATGCTGGCGCAGCCAATCGCGCTGTTCGCGCCAGTGCGGAAACAGGCTTTCCACCTGAAGCCAGAAGCGTGGCGAATGATTGCGCACCTTGAGATGGCACAGCTCGTGGGCCAGCACGTAGCGCAGCGCCGCCGGGGGTGCCAGCGCCAGCGCGAGGTCGAGGTTGATGCGGTCGCGCGTGTCCAGGCTGCCCCACAGGCTCTTCATCGGGCGAATCCGCAGCGAAGTCGGTGCCAGCCCCAGTTGAGGCACATAACTGGCCAGCCAGCGTGAGACATCGCGCCGGATCAGCGCCTCCAGATGCGAAGCGAGCAGCCCGCGGGCGATCGGCAAGGCCCGGCTGTGCGGGCGCGGGATCACCAGGGTCAGGCCCTGCGCGCAGGTTTCGATTTTCGGATAGGCCCCTTCAGCCCAGTCCAGCGTCGCCTCTTCCCCGCGCAAGGGAAATACGCAGGGATGACCCACGCGCAGCGCTGGCAGCGGCTTCACGCTGAGGTTCAGTTCGTCGAGCTTCTTCTCCAGCCACTCGGCGTGGCTGCGCAGGAAAGCGCTGACCTGGGACGGATGCGTGCCGCGCGGATACGACACGCGAGCGCCCTTCGGAGTTACCGTCAGGCGCAAACGCCGCGCACGCGGGTGGGCGGCCTTCAACACGCGGATGGTGTTGCCGCCCGTGGTCGCCAGTTCCAGCCAATCGCCTTCGAGATGCTGCGTCATGATCCGTGCCATCCAGCCGGGCAAGCACGTGCGCCATGCGACGCGTGCCCGGACGGACAGTATGCCGGGAAGCGAGCACTCCGACACAAGGGACTTGTGTCACGCCTGGCGCGAGGCCTTGCCCGGCGGGCGTCTCAGCCGTCCGTGGGACGCGGCAGGCCGAACCACTCTTCCAGCTTGCCCAGCAACCGCTCCAGCTCCAGCGTGAGCAGGGCGAAGCTGGCATCCATCTCGGCATGGGCGTCCTGCTGGCTGTCACCCAGTTCGTCCATCACCACGTCGAGGAATTTCAGCTTGCGGATCACCAGGTCCTCGCCCAGCACGAAGTTGATGCGATCGTCGAAGGTGAGCCCCAGCATGAACACCTGCTTGCCATTGCGCAGGTGCTCCTTCACCTCCTCCGCATCCAGGTCCTGGCGACGGCAGCGCGCAATCGCGCCGCTGGCGGTGGCCGGGTCGCGCAATTCGCACTCGTCGCCCAGCGCCAGGCCGGCCGGCAGGTTGCCGTTGGCCAGCCAGTCGGTCATCAGCACGCGCGGGCCTTCTTCCGGCGCCAGCGGCACGGCGGGAAAGCTGCCCAGGGCCTCGCGCACCTCGGTCAACGCGTTCTCGGCGGACTTGCGGCTGGAGGTATCCAGCACCAGCCAGCCGTTCTTGCGGTCGACGTAGGCGGACATCCGCGACTGCCGCACGAAGGCGCGCGGCAACAGTTCGGTCAACAGATCCTCCTTGATCCGCTTGCGCTCGCGCCCGCCCACCTTGCGCCCTTCTTCCTCGGCGATCTTCTGCACCTTGCGCTGCAGTTCGTCATTGATGACCGCGGCAGGCAGCAGCTTGTCCTCGCCGCCCATGGTGAACAGGGTGCATTGCTTGACCGTGTGGGTCAGCGGCTCGCCCTCGCCGCGGCCGACCGGCGGCACGAAACCCCGGGTGAACATTTCCAGCGAGCCGCAGGGACGCAGGCGATGCTCGCCCAGTGCTTCATCGAGTCGGTCGAGATCGGTGGCGACGGCGGGAGAAAAACGGAACAGCGTGAGATTGCGAAAGAACATTCGGTATCCGGATCATGATGGCCGTGAGGCACGATGTGTTGCTGCCGTCATTCCGGCACCAGCCGTGGCCCGGAAAACCGGAAGACCAGGGTGCTGGAATGACGCCAGGGAAAATTCAGCGCGTGACCGCCGCCACGGCCGCGGCCACCGTGTCGAGGTTCGCGCGGTTGAGCGCGGCCACGCAGATGCGCCCGCTGTCGAGCGCGTAAATGGCATGTTCTTCGCGCAAACGCAGCACCTGCGCCTTGCTCAGTCCCGAGTACGAGAACATGCCGGCCTGGCTCTGCACGAAGGCGAACCCGGCCGCGCCATGTGCGGCCAGCCGTTCGACCAGGCCCGCGCGCATGGCATGGATGCGCGTGCGCATCTCGCCCAGTTCCTGCTCCCAGCGCCCGCGCAACTCGCTGCTGCCGAGTACGCCCGCGACCAGGCCCGCGCCATGCGCGGCCGGGCTGGAATAGTTGGCGCGGATGGTCTGCTTGATCTTCGAGCGCAATCGCGCCGCTTCGTCGCGATCGGCACCCACCATCGAAATCGCCCCGACCCGCTCGCCATACAGCGAGAACGACTTGGAATAGGAATTGGCCACCACGAACGCCTTGGTGTCGGAGGCCGCCAGCAGGCGGACGGCGGTGGCATCGGCAGCAATGCCCTGGTCGAAACCCTGGTAGGCCATGTCGATGAATGGCAGCAACCCGCGCTCTTTCAGCAGATCGATCGTCTGCTGCCACTGCTCCGCGGTGAGATCGACCCCGGTGGGGTTGTGGCAGCACGCATGCAGCAACACCACGGTGCCCGGTTCCAGCCGGGCCAGGTCTTCCAGCATGCCGGCGAAGTCGAGGCCGTGGGTTGCCGGGTCGTAGTAGCGATAGTCCAGCAATTCGAAGCCGGCGGTGCGGAACACCACGTGATGGTTGCCCCAGCTGGGATTGCTGATCGCGATCTTCGCGCCGGCGCCGGCAATCTGCTTGAGCAGGTCCGCCGCCACGCGCAGCGCGGCACTCCCGCCGATGGTCTGCGCGGTGGCCACGCGGCCAGCCTGCAGCAGCGGCGAATCGGTGCCGAACAACAGCTGCTGGGTGAGCTGGATATACGCCGGCAGGCCGTCGATCGGCAGATAACCACGCGGTCTTGCCGCGGCCGTCATGGCCTGCTCCACCTCGTGCACCGCGCGCATCAGCGGGATCTGGCCCTGCTCGTCGACATAAATGCCCACACCGAGATTGATCTTGTGAGGGCGCGCGTCCGCCAGATAGGTCTCGGTCAAGCCCAGGATCGGATCATCGGGGGCCATTTCAACAGGGGCGAAGTAAGACACGTCTGCTACTCGATGGGTGGGTGTGAAGGAACGGACATGCGCGGCTGCGACTGGTCGGCACGCCATCTGGCGCGGGCACATCCCGATGGCACGGGTGCTCCCAAAGCGAGGTGGCTGGAAGGGGCAGACCAGACATGTCCAACCCTGACTATACCAAGACCCGGATCGCCATGAACCGGACCGGACCCGCCTCGGAGACGGAGATCGGCCACCCTCCCCTGCGACGGGAATCATCGCGCTAAAATCGGGGGATGCTCACGGAGGCTGTTGCTGCCATGCAGGTTCAAGATCACGCCGAAATTGTTCACATGCTCGCGGAACTGCGCATGGAGCACCGCGACCTCGATACGGCGATCGAACAACTGGCCCATTCCATCGGCCGCGACGAACTGCAACTGACCCGCCTGAAGAAACGCAAGCTGCTGCTGAAGGATCACATTGCCAGGCTGGAGAGCAAACTGATACCCGATCTCGATGCCTGAGCAGACTGCCCCAAGAAGTCCGCTCGCGCCGGTTCGCCTGCAAGACGAGCATGTGCTGCTCGAACCGTTGCAACTTGATCATGCGGCGGCACTTGATTCGGCTGCGGCAGACGGCAAGTTGTGGGATCTGTGGTTCACCGGCGTGCCGGCACCCGGACAATCCCGCACCTACATCGAAAAGGCGCTGCAGGGCCACGCCGACGGATTGATGTTGCCATTTGCCGTACGCGAGGCGCGCAGTGGCGAGATCGTCGGCACCACCCGCTTCTACGACTTCGTGCCTGATCTGCCGCGCATCGCCATCGGCTACACCTGGTATGCCAGACGCTGGCAGAAAAGCCATCTCAACGTCGCCTGCAAACGCCTTTTGCTGCAGCACGCTTTCGAATCACTGGGCTGCGTCGCGGTGGAGTTCCACACCGACCATCGCAATCTCGATTCGCAACGCGCGATCGAACGCCTCGGCGCCCATCGCGATGGCGTGTTGCGCGCGCACAAGCGCCGCCCCGACAACAGCATCCGCGACACCGTCTGCTATTCGATCCTGGCCAGCGAATGGCCGGATGTGCAGCGCTGGCTGGCCTTGCGCCTCGCCCGGCTCGCAGACACCTGCCGACCGTAGCTGCAGCGTGCAGGAGCGCACCATGTGCGCGAACGGCGGGCGCAGCCCGCCTTACGTGCACAGGACAAGGACCAGCCACGCCAGGTGCGTCCGGCATCGTCACAGCAATCGATTGACCAACCGGTCGATCCGCGTGCGATTGAGGCGCTTCAGTTGCTTGCGCACCGGTGCCGGATATTGGCGTGGACTCTCCAGCGCGCGGTAGTCGGAGAGTCGCGTGGCATGCTGCCGCAGTGCAGCCCACTCGGCCTGATGCTTGGCTTGCAGCAGCCGCGCCGGATCGCGCAGCAACAAGGCATTCTCCAAGTCCAGAGACCATGCGCGCGGATTGAGGTTGTGGCCGGTAAGCACGGCCACGTCATCGTCGATGAACAGCCCTTTCAGGTGATAGCTGTTGTCGCCGTCGCGCCAGAGGTGGAGATTCAGCTGCCCGGCATCGATCTGCCGTCGATGCGCGCGGGCGAAGCGGCGCAGGTTGTTCTCGTACAAATAGGGCAACAAACCGATCGTGGTGAACGGCTGACCGGGTGGAATGAAGAAGTCGCTGGCGGTCTTGTCGCCAACCATGATGTCGATGCGGCAACCGCGTCGCAGCAGTTGCCCCAGCAGCGCCCGCACCGGCCTGGGCAGGTTGAAGTAGGGAGTCAGCAGGATGACCCGTTCGCGCGTGCCGCGCAGCAACGCCAGCAGCACCGCGTCGAGCACGTTGCCGTTGCGGCCAAAGCCGAGCAATGGGGTTACTGCCACCGTGCCGGGTGCCGGGATTTCGGGTGGCACGTTGTAGCTCGCCTGCTGCAATTGCTGGCGCAGGCGGCGGATCTCCGGCTGCAGGCTCCGCGTGGTGGGGACGTTCGTCACGTTAAGCCGCTGCACCGCGGCGCTGCCGGCGAGATGTTGCTGCATGAAGCCGACCATCGACTCCGCCAGTGCGGCATGCCGCAACAGGTGATAACGGTCGAGCCGATAACGTTCGTGCCGTGCCAGGTAGACATCATTGAGGCTGGCGCCGCTGTACAGCAGGGCATCGTCGATCACGAAGCCTTTCAGGTGCAGCACGCCGAACAACTCGCGGTTCTGCACCGGCACGCCGTAGATCGCCACGCCGTCGCCGAGTCGCTCGGCATAGGCACGATACATGCCGGCATTGCCTTCGCTCTTGTCCCTGCCGATCAGGCCCCGCTGGGCCCGATGCCAGTCGACGAACACCGAGATCTGCAGGTCCGGCCGGGCTGACTTGGCGGCATAGAGGGCATCCAGCACTTCACGGCCGGCATCGTCGTCCTGCAGGTACAAGGTGACGAGCACGATGCGCCGGGTGGCCCGGGCGATCAACTGCAGCAGGGTCTGCCGGAAGGCAGCGGGGTCGGGCAGGCAGGTGATTGCGTCCGCTGGCACGGCGAAGGCCGGCAGCGCGTCCGGTACGCGACCTGCGGTACGCGGGGACGGCAGCAGGCGCCGGGCCAGGCGAGCCGGGGCGGCGATCAACGATTTGCGTTCGGTCATGTTCCCCATCATCGCAAACGAAGCTGTCCTCGCCTACCAACCCATGCTTGTCAGCGTGCCCGGCGAACTGCCATGCTGCGCCGGGTCGACGACCACGACGTCGCGCAGACACGCTGCCCGTCATGCTCCGGCGATATGTGCGCAGCCTTGCCACGATCACAGGATGGTTTGCCCATGAGCGTCAGTACCCCGGCCGAGCGCGAAGAACTGAATCAGTTGTTGCGCCAGACCGGCCGCGAAGACCAGAAAGCGTTCGCCGAGCTGTACAAGCGCACCTCGTCCAAGCTGTTCGGCGTGTGCCTGCGCATGCTGCGCGATCGCAGCGAAGCGGAGGAAGTGCTGCAGGAGACCTACACCACGGTATGGCGTCGGGCTTCCAGCTTCGACGCGGCCAAGGCCAGCGCGATCACCTGGCTGGTCACGTTGTCGCGCAACAAATCCATCGACCGCCTGCGCCAGCACCGCGAGGAACAACTGGACGACCCCTTCAAGCTGGATGCCCTGGTCGACGATCAGCCCACTCCGGCGGCCGGTGCCGAGACGGGCCAGGAATACCAGCGCCTCGAACGCTGTCTCGACGAACTGGAGCCGAAACAGCAGAGTTCGGTGCGTGAAGCCTTTTTCACGGGAGCCACGTATAACGAATTGGCGTCACGCTACAAGGTGCCGCTCGGAACCATGAAAAGCTGGATCCGCCGTAGCCTGATGCAACTGCGCACCTGTCTGGAGCAATCCGCCTGAGCCCATGAACACACCTGCCGACGAAGGAAACCACAACCTGCGCTACGCGGAGTATGTGCTCGGCGTGCTCGACGCCGATACACGCGCCGAAGTGGCCCGTGAGGTGATGGTCTCGGACGAGGCCGCCACCGCCGTGGCGCTGTGGCAGCGCCGACTGCTGCCATTGGCCGACACCATCGCGGACGTGACACCACCGCCGTACGTGTGGGCGCGCATCCACGATGCGCTGCAGCTGGATGCGCCCGCGCGTGCGGCAACGCCAGCGCGCAAGGGTCTGTGGAACAACCTGCCGTTCTGGCACTGGCTGGGCATGGGCGCCACCGCAGCCGCCGTGGCGCTGCTGGTAGTGGTGAACCTGCCGCCGCGCGCGCCCGCGCCGGTCGAGACGCAGGCGGGCTACATGGCCGCGACGATCCAGCAGGACAACGGCAGCACCGGCTGGACCGCCACCATGGATCCGCAGCGCCGCCGCATGGTGGTGGTGCCCGCCACGCCGGTGGCGTTCGAACCGGGCAAGGCCCCTGAACTGTGGTTGATACCCGCGGGCGGCAAGCCAATCTCGGTCGGCATGATCGCGCTGGACAAACCGACCACGATTGCGCTCGATCCGGCGCTGGTGGCGAGGCTGGGCACCACGGCGTTGCTGGCCGTCTCGGTCGAACCGACCGGCGGCTCGCCCACCGGCCAGCCGACTGGCGCCGTGATCGCCAAGGGCGCGATCAACGCCGCGACCCCGGGCACGCCGCACAAGGTTGCCCTGCGTGGCAACGGCGCAACGCAGCGTGGTTCGGCCTGAGCGCGGTCCGATGATCGGATGTCGGCATCGGCCGGATGCATCCGAAACGCGTTCGCCGCCGTATTCAGCCGGTATGAAGCCCGTCCACCCGACGGGCTGTTCACCCGGTCGGCTTCGGCGGAAACGTGCGTATGATGGTTCCAGATCAAACTGTTGCCGAGGTAGCGCCCTTCCGGGCGAAACGACCCGTGCCTGTTGTCGCAAATAGCGCCGCACCTGATGCCCAGTACTGGTCGACACAGATGGCCGCGGTGTCGACGCAGCGCGACCGGGCCAGCTTCATGCGCATCTACGACTACTTCGCGCCGCGCCTGCAGCGCTACCTGCGCAATCTGGGCGTGCCTGAATCCGTGGCCGACGAACTGGTGCAGGATGTATTGCTGACGCTGTGGCGCAAGGCCGCAACTTTCGATCCGGCTCGCGCCAGCCTCGGTACCTGGCTGTATCGCGTGGCGCGCAACCGCTACATCGACCACGTGCGCAAGGAGCCGCACTGGCTGCCGATCCAGGAAGGTCTGGACCGGCTCGATCTGGCCGAATCGGACCGGCACGATTCGCAGCCGGAATCGCATTTCGACCAGGATCAGTTGAAGCAGGCGATCGATCGCCTCCCTCCCGTCCAAGCCAAACTGGTACGCATGTGTTACCTCGAAAGCAAGAGTCACAGCGAGATTTCGCGTGAACTGGAGATGCCCCTGGGCTCGGTCAAATCCTCGCTGCGTCGCTCGTTTGCGAAGCTGCAGGTCAGCATGAGGGCCGCGCGATGAAGCCCAATCATCATCTCGACGATGCCACGTTGCTCAGCTATTCCGCCGGCGCGCTGCCGTCAGCACTCGCCGTCGTGGCTTCCGCGCACCTGGAACGCTGCGCCGAATGCCGCGAACGCCTGCACGATGCCGACCAGATCGGCGGCGTGCTGATGCAGCAGCAACGCGTCGAGGCGCCGCCGGAAGATGCGCGTGCGGCGATCCTGGCGCGGCTGGACGACGAGCCCGCCATCGCGCAGGCAGCGCCACCGCTCGACGTTCTGGAACCACGCGACCCTGATCGCCTGCCCAGCGCACTGCACCCATGGTTCGGCAACTCGCTGCGCGCCTTGCGCTGGCGCCGGGTGGCGCCGGGCGTGCAGCGCATCCTGGCCAGCGGCATCAGCGGTGGCGATCTGATGCTGCTGCGCATCGCGCCGGGCAGCAAGCTGCCGTTGCACAGCCATGGCGGCAACGAGCTGACCATGATCCTGGACGGCGCCTACGACGACATGCTCGGACATTTCGGCCCGGACGACGTGGCCGACCTCGATGGCGAGACCCTGCATCAGCCGGTGACCTCGCCGGGGGTGCCATGCATCTGCGTGGCCGCCACCGACGCGCCGTTGATATTCTCCGGCTGGTTCGCGCGCACCTTGCAGCCACTGTTCGGTTTTTGAGCGCCGTGCCGTATCGAACGGGCGCTTGCCGATGAGCACGGCCCTGGTGTGGTTCCGACGCGACCTGCGTCTGGCCGACAACCCGGCATGGAGCGCAGCTTGTGCCGGGCACGCGCAGGTACTGCCGGTATTCATTCAAGCCGAAGGCAATGACCCGTGGTCAGCGGGCGCTGCCAGCCGCTGGTGGTTGCACCATTCGCTGGCCGCGCTGGACAAGGATCTGCGCCACGCCGACGGCGGCCTGCAGCTGTGCCGCGGCGAACCACTCGAGGTCCTGAGCAAGCTGGTCGCGCAAACCGGCGCCAGCGCGGTGTACTGGAACCGCTTGCTCGAACCGGCCACGATCGAGCGCGACGCGCACATCAGGCGCGCGCTGCAGGATGATGGCCTCGCCGTGCACAGCCACAACGCCGCGCTGTGGTGCGAGCCGTGGCGAATCGCCACTCAGCAAGGCCTGCCGTACAAGGTATTCACGCCGTACTGGCGCAATCTGCGTGCACAGCTGCAGCCGACCGAACCGCTACCCGCGCCACGCGTACCGGGCTGGCGGGCGCCGCCGGGCGGTCTTGCACTGGCGGACCTGGAGCTGCTGCCACGTATCGACTGGGCCGGCGGCCTGGCCGACAGTTGGCAACCGGGCGAAGCCGGCGCACACGAGCTGCTCGAGATCTTCACGGACGACGCCGTCGGCGACTACGCGCATGCGCGCGACCTGCCCGCGCGCCATGGCACCTCGCGCTTGTCGCCGCATCTTCATTTCGGCGAGATCTCGCCACGGCAGATCCACTTCGAGCTCGATCGTCGCGCCCGCACCACCGACGCGAAGCGACGGCCCGATATCGAACCCTATTTGCGTGAACTGGGCTGGCGCGAGTTCGCCCACCATCTGCTTTATCACTTTCCGCATACGCCGACGGACAACTTCAATCCGCGTTTCAAGGATTTCTCGTGGGCGCCTGCGGATCACGCCTTGCTCGGGCGCTGGCAACGTGGCCGCACCGGCATCCCGCTGGTCGACGCCGGCATGCGCGAGCTGTGGCACACCGGCTGGATGCACAACCGCGTGCGCATGATCGTGGCCAGCTTCCTCACCAAGAACCTGTGCCAGCACTGGCATCACGGCGCGCGCTGGTTCTGGGACACCCTGGTCGATGCCGACCTGGCCAACAACACGCTGGGCTGGCAATGGGTGGCTGGTTGCGGCGCGGACGCCGCCCCGTATTTTCGGATATTCAATCCGGTGACCCAGGCGAAAAAATTCGACCCCGAGGGCACTTACCTGCGGCGTTGGTTGCCGGAGCTGGCCGAGGCGCCGCTGGCGCTGCTGCATGAACCGTGGAAGGACGCGGCCCTGCTCCAACGCAGTGGTTATCCGTCGCCGATGGTCGATCTGGGCCAGTCGCGGCAACGGGCGCTGGATGCCTACGGTGCACTTCCGCGCTGAGTTCGCTGCCGGAGCCTGGATGGCTGGCTCAACACGCGCCTGCCGCGCAGCACCTGCGCACCTCGGTCGTCGACGCGGCGTCACTGGCAGGATCCGGCTCGATCGCTTCCACCGCGCCCGCCGCCACGGCCAGCGAACGCGCCGCCTCGGCACCCTTGCGCTCGCTGTAGCGATTTACCAGGTAATCGCTGCGGTCACGCACCATCAAGGTGAACTTGACCAGCTCTTCCATCACGTCGACCACCCGGTCGTAGAACGGCGAGGGCTTCATCCGGCCGTTGTCGTCGAATTCCTGCCAGGCCTTGGCTACCGACGACTGGTTGGGAATGGTGACCATGCGCATCCAGCGACCGAGCAGGCGCAAGGTGTTCACCACGTTGAACGACTGCGAGCCACCGCAGACCTGCATCACTGCCAGCGTGCGCCCCTGCGTCGGACGCACGCTGCCGTCTTCCAGCGGCAGCCAGTCGATCTGGTTCTTGAACACGCCGGTCACGGCGCCGTGCCGCTCGGGACTGACCCACACCTGCCCTTCTGACCACCGCGACAGCGCGCGCAGTTCCTGCACCTTGGCGTGGCTGGCTGGCACGCTGTCCAGCAGCGGCAAGTCGTGCGGGTCGAACACGCGGGTCTCGGCACCGAACCGCCGCAGGATGCGCTCGGCCTCCAGCGCCAGCTTGCGACTGAACGACTGCGGCCGCAGCGAGCCGTACAGGATCAGGATGCGTGGAGGATGGCTGGAGTCGGCCGGCAAACCCAGCCGTTCCAGGCTGGGCGTCTCCAGCACCCGGGGATCGATATGGGGCAAGTTCTGCAACATCGGGGCGGGATCCACTATTGTGTCGATCTGATGATTCTATAATACTGGAAATATGAAATTCAACGCGAGGCAAGACATGCATCCCTGCCGGGTCCTCTTCATCTGCACCGGAAACTCCGCCCGCAGCATCCTGTCCGAAGCGACGCTCAACCACCTGGGCAAGGGCCGCCTCGAGGCCTTCAGTGCAGGCAGTCAGCCGACCGGTCGGATCAACCCCCATGCAATCGAACGGCTCAAGGCTGCCGGCATGTCGACCGAGGGACTCGGCAGCAAGTCGTGGGATCGCTTCGCGGAAGCAGGTGCGCCGCCACTGGATATCGTGATCACCGTCTGCGACAACGCCGCGAACGAGACCTGCCCGGTGCTGTTCGGCGACTTCGTCAGAAGCCATTGGGGCCTGCCCGATCCGGCAGCGGCCCAGGGCGAGCAGGCGCTGGCCGCCGCGTTTGCGCAGGCTCACCACCTGATCCTCCGCCGCATCACCGCCTTGTTGCAGTTGCCAGTCGAGACGATGAACCGGGATGCGCTGCAGCGCGCACTGGATCACATCGCCGCCGCCACCGGCGACGACGGGAACGGCGCATGAGCCAGCTCGGCAAAGGAGCGACGACGTCCACGTCTGACGGCATCAGCGTCTTCGAACGCTACCTCACCGTCTGGGTGCTGCTGTGCATCGCGGTGGGCACCCTGCTTGGCCACGCGCTGCCCGCTGCCTTCGAAGCTCTGGGCGGGATGCAGCTGGCGCAGGTGAACCTGCCCGTGGCCGTGCTGATCTGGCTGATGATCATCCCGATGCTGCTGAAGATCGACTTCGGCGCGCTGGCCGACGTGCGGCGGCAATGGAAGGGCATCGGCGTCACGCTGTTCATCAACTGGGCGGTCAAGCCGTTCTCGATGGCCTTGCTGGCATGGATCTTCATCCGCCACGTGTTCGCCGGGTATCTGCCGGCGGACCAGCTCGACTCCTACATCGCCGGCCTGATCCTGCTCGCCGCGGCCCCGTGCACCGCGATGGTATTCGTGTGGAGCAACCTGTGCCGCGGCGAGCCGAACTTCACGCTGAGTCAGGTGGCGCTGAACGACGCCATCATGGTGGTGGCGTTCGCGCCCATCGTCGCCCTGCTGCTCGGCATCTCCTCGATCACCGTGCCGTGGAACACGCTGCTGCTGTCGGTGCTGCTCTACATCGTGATCCCGGTAGCCTTCAGCGTGTTGCTGCGACGCCGGATCCTCGCCCACGGCGGCGCGGCGCGGCTGCAGGCGCTGCTGCAGCGGCTGGGTCCGCTGTCGCTGTGCGCATTGCTTTCCACCCTGGTGCTGCTGTTCGGTTTCCAGGGCGGGCGGATCCTCGCGCAACCCGCCGTCATCGCGATGCTGGCCGTACCCATCGTGATCCAGGTGTACTTCAATTCCGGCCTGGCCTACTGGCTCAATCGACGCTTCGGCGTGGCACATTGCGTGGCCGGCCCGTCGGCACTGATCGGCGCCAGCAACTTCTTCGAACTCGCCGTGGCCACCGCCGTGGGCCTGTTCGGCGTGCACTCCGGCGCCGCGCTGGCCACCGTCGTCGGCGTGCTGGTCGAAGTGCCGGTGATGCTCTCGGTGGTACGTATCGTCAACCGCAGCAAGCGCTGGTATGAAGCGCCGCAGGTTTGAGGCCGGGTCGTTCCGCACCGAGACCACCCACTACACTGCAAGTGAAGATTTTTCAGAGACGCGCGTGACATGACCACCCAGAGCATGCCGACCAAACAAGCCATCGCCGTCCTGTCCGCGCTTGCCCAGGAGTCGCGACTGGCGATCTATCGCCTGCTGGTGGAGCACGCCCCCGAAGGCCTGGCGGCCAGCGCGATTGCCGGGAAGCTGGGTCTGGCCAACGCCACGCTCTCGTTCCATCTCAAGGAACTGGTCCACGCCGGCCTGATCAGCAGTCGCCAGGATGGCCGCTTCATCTATTACTCGCCGGTGATGGAGGCGATGACCGCGTTGGTGGGCTACCTCACTGAAAACTGCTGCAGCGCCAGCGGCCAGACTTGCAAACCGGCTGCACCAAAACGGGCCGCGTCCCGGGCTGCCAGGAGCAAGGCCCAAACCGGATGATCGCCGCCATGCACTGATTGCGCTGGCCGGCGGCGCGCCGGGTTCGCAGACAATCAACCCCAAACCAGACATTCGGCGTAGGCTGTCAACAGTCCTTCCGACGGCATGGCTCGTGCGCAAGCGACGCCATTGATGCAAACTCAGTCATGCCGGCAGCACGCTGGCGCCTGAGCACCACAC
This sequence comes from Rhodanobacter sp. G2-10, assembly GCF_055809185.1. NCBI lineage: Bacteria > Pseudomonadati > Pseudomonadota > Gammaproteobacteria > Lysobacterales > Rhodanobacteraceae > Rhodanobacter > Rhodanobacter sp. G2-10. Next base: position 3,300,246 of record NZ_CM147900.1, read on the forward strand.
CAAGGGATCCAATGCGAAACCGTGTCGCCGCCTTGATCGCACTGGTCCTGTGTGCATTGGCCATCGCGGCATCGGTCATGGCCGCCATGTACCTGGCCCATCACCAGAGCATGGACGAGGCCACCGCCCAGGCCACCAGCCTGGCGGGCGAGATAACGCATCGCACGGACAGCGTGGGTGAGCAGGCCAGCGCGGCATACGAGCGATTGCGTCAGATCAACACCAGCGACGCCTGCCCCAGTGCCATGCGCGAGCAGATGCGCAGGATTGCCATGGATTACCGATATGTCCAGGCGGTAGGCCGCGTATCCGGCAACCGGATCGTATGCTCGGCCATAGGACCCAGCTCGGACGGCATTGACCTGGGCGCGCCAAACTACACCAGCCCCGGTGGCACAAAAGTATATCTGTCGGCGGCAATAGGCGGCAGTCGTCGATACGTGGTGACGGCGATGGGAAACTCCGCCGTGGCGATACACCCCGAAGCACTGCTTGACCTGTCGACAGGCACGCCCGGTCTCTCGCTCGGCGTCTTCGGTCGCAGCTCGCGGCAGCTGTGGACGCGGCGCGGTGATTACGATCCTGCGTGGATGACGACGATCAGCGATTCGACGCCCCAAACAACCTTTTTCGACGGAAAGCATCTGGTGGTGGTCCGCGCCTCGAAAAGGTTCGATCTGGCCGCGTACGTCGCCATTCCGCTGGTCAATCTGAAGGCACGCGTGCACGCGTTCATGATCGTTCTGCTTCCGATCGGCCTGACCCTTGGTCTGGCGATGACGGCGGTGATCGTGTTTCTCGCCCGTCGGCGCACCTCGTTGCCGGCGCTGCTTCGCGCAGCGCTCAAGCGCAGGGAGTTCGTGCTCCACTATCAACCCATCGTCGAGCTCGCCAGCGGTCACATGGTGGGTGTCGAGGCCTTGCTGCGCTGGCCAGTCAACAAGCAGATCGGCATGCGGCCGGCCCTGTTCGTCCAGGCCGCCGAGGATTGCGGCCTGATCAAGCGCTTTACCGAATACGTGCTGGCCCAGGTAGCCATCGAGGGGCCGCCCTTCTTCAGCCGCTATCCGGGCGCCTACATCAGCATCAACCTGTCCTCGCCCGACATGCGCTCGAACGAGGTGGTGCAATGGCTGCGACGACTGGTCACCACACCGGGCGTGGCGCCGTACAACATCGTCGTCGAAATGACCGAACACTCGTTCGTCGACCCGACCAGCGCCAGCCGGACCATCAGTCAGATCCAGGCCCTGGGCGTGCGGGTGGCGATCGACGACTTCGGCACCGGCTTCTCCAGCCTTTCGCAGCTGACCAAGCTGAGCGCCGATTACCTGAAGATCGACAAGGTGTTCGTCGATGCCATCGGCACCGACTCGGTCACCAGCGAAGTCGTGCTGCACATCATCGACATGGCCAGGTCGCTCAACCTGGTCCTGATCAGCGAAGGCGTGGAAACGCGCGAGCAGGCGGATTTCCTGCGCGCGCACGGCGTCGTCTTCGCGCAAGGCTGGCTGTTCAGCCAGGCAAAACCGATGGACGACCTGCTGCGAGGTGGACAAGCGGATTGAGGCCGCTCCGTTCACCTTGCCGGTGGGCGAACGGACCTCTATCACGCCTATCGCGCACGCAGCGCCAGAAGGTGCTTCAGCGCCCCAGCCATGTCTGCCCATGTATCTACACCGCGCGAAGGATGATAAACCCACGTCATCAGGGCTTCGCCGTTCTTGTAGGGCACGCTCCAAATTTCACGAGACGCCAAGTGCCTCGGCCTGACGTGCTTTGCGTTATACGGTTGCAAGTCGTTGCGGATCGAGCCCGCATCCAAACCACGCCATACCGCTCGCCCAAGTACAAGGACAACGTCCGGTCTCAGAAAAGCTAATACATGCTCGACGAGAATGCGACTACCGGTTGCAAACTGTTTTGTACATCGTGAACCGCCAGCACTTGTCCCGACGAACTCCTGTATGAGATTGCTGAAAGCCACCTTCTCCCAAGCCGCTGCGGCTTGCGAGTCTGTAGGAGCAGCACTGTTGGTCAAGAGGCGATCGAGCGGGGGAAAGTAACGCCCATCGCCTGAGGTGCGCGTAGGCTCGATGCGGTCACCGAATACCTTTCGAGTATACGGGCGCCTGACCGCCGGCGAATTGTCGACACCCTTTTCGCGATAGTGCGACTCTCCAAGCAGCAAAACCCGAATTCCATCAATACCTTCCTCGTAGCGTGGTCCCACAAACGGAACGAAACCGATTTCTGCTGGCCAATCGCTGATATCCAACTCGTGTATGCGTCGCGTCATGGATGAACTCCTTTGTGATTAGACGTTGTATATCAAAGCTCAGCCGCCCGTCGATGCGTGGCCCGGATATCCCGTGCCAGCTTCACCGGCTTGACTACCTTCACATAGGCTCCAAATCCCAGTAGCCACCAGCACAGCTGAGCTGTGTCTTCAACGGTCGCCGACACCGTCACCCACCCTTCGCTGTCGGCAGCTGAAATAGTTTGGTCTTCCGACAACGGCGTTTCCCACAGGTGGATCGCGGCATGATCCACCATACGCATGACCAAGCGAATGGTTTCGCCACGACCGAAGCCTGCAGCAACCTCCGGAATCATCGAGGTGATCTTGAAGCCTTTAGGCACGACTGCCCTTGCGTCGAGTCGCGTCGCCTGGCGGATACGATGCAGCGCCAGCAATCGCACATCGGTATTGTCATTGATCCGCACCGCGAGGTAGCTCACCGGCCCGCGCTGGATCATGCCCAGAGGGTGAACCTTGTAGTGCAATGGCTCGACACGTCCTCGCCCGAGGTAGTCGATTTCGAGCTGGTAGCCCAGATAGAGCGCTTGATGCACCGTCACCAGAATGTCGCTTCCCACGCTCGGCGCAAGCAGGGCTTGTGAGGCGGGGGCAATCGCTACCTTTTCGTGCCATGCGGTTTGCCCCGCTAGTGCCGGTGTCGTGGTGAGAGTTCGCTGGGCCTGCTGAAATAGCGGCTTGAGTTCCTCCAACTGATTTATCGGCAACAAACCTTGCAGCTGGGCCTGTGCGGTCAGCAGGACGCCTGCCTGCAACGGGGACATGCCGGGGAGGTTGAAAGACGGCGCATCACGCTGCCAACTCCAGCCAAAGGGCCGGCTTCGCTCGTCTGCTTCAATGGGAAACTGCGCCGACAAAGCATGCAGGTCTCGCTCCACGGTACGTTTCGAGACCGGATACCCTTCATGCTCCAGTCGCTGGGCTACCTCTGCAGCAGTCATCCTCATTGGCGCGCGCGGCAACGCGTTGAGCATCAACCACTGCCTGGCGAGTGTGTCGACCGTTCCCCTTGCCATGCAATCCCCCGGTAGCCGGGTACATTCTTACCCGATTGCACATTCGCCTCAAACGAAGCCAATGCGCCGTGGGTGCAGAGGCTCCTTTTCGGTTGCTTGATCTGTCAGGGACCTAAGGATGTCGTCAAGACCAGCAAACGGAGTGATTCGATGCTGCCGACGAAGCACGGCGAAGTCGCCGGGCGTCAGTGTCGGGAGTTGATCGAGCTGGCTTCTCGCGGATGCGGTCACAATTCCTGCAAGGCCAAGCTCTTCAAGCAAACCCATCAGCATGGCAACTCGCTGATCTGGCAAAAGGTAGTCGAGCATCACCTTGTAGTCGAAACGGCGTATCGCGGCGCGATCCAGACCCTGCATCATGTTTGTAGACGCAATGAGCACCCCATTGTAGCTTTCCACCTGGGTAAGGAACTCGTTGACCTGGCTGACTTCCCAACCCTGCCTCGCTTCGCGACGGTCCCGCAGGAAGCTGTCCACCTCGTCGATCTGCAGCACGGCTCCGTCCTTCGAAGCTTGCTCGAAGGCATGGGCGAGGTTGCGCTCCATCGCTCCCAACATCGGGCTCTGGATATCTGACACGCGCCTGATGATCAATGGCTTACCAAGTTGATCGGCCAGCCAATAGCCAAACGCGGTCTTGCCTGTTCCCGGCGGGCCGTAGAGACAGATTCGGCCAGCCGAGGCCATAGCTACCCCTGCGGCAAGCTCGCGCAGATTCACACTGGCATTGCATAGATCCGGATCATAGCCCTCCGCTGGCACGGCACGAACTTGCTGGCAGATGGTCTTGTGTCCCTGTGCTTTCAAGGTTCCATCGATGAGGGTTTCGAGCCGGCCAGACCGGAACTCTTCGTATCCTTCGATTCGGTTCAGAACGCTCACGGCACGCGTCACGACGGCAGGCGTGACCGCCTCTACCTGAGCGATTCTACGAATTTGTTCAGCATCAAGCTTCATGCCACATTGTCGTGTCAGCAGGGTCAGGCGCTGCGGAAGCGGAGGCGCCTTCATCTCCATGACTACATCGAACCGTCGAATGAAGGCTGGATCCATGTTCCAGATGGCGTTGGCAATCCAGAACATGGGGACCGGGCTGCGCTCAAGCAGCTCATTGACCCAGGACTTGGACTGTTCCGCCGTGGTTGGCTTGCCAAAGAGCACACCGCCATCGGTAAAAATGGCGTCCACTTCGTCGAAGACCAGCAGTGCCTTGCGTCCCTTGAGCAGGTACTGCGCGGTGGAGGCTCGGGTCAGGCGGCTACTTGGGCAGATGGGCTGACCATCGTCATTCGTGCATGAGACCTCGAACAGCGGCACGGCGACCTGTTGCGCCACGACGCGTGTCAACTCGGTCTTGCCCGTACCCGGCGGCCCATAGAGCAGAACATTGACTCCCCGACGCGCAGAAGTCAGCGCCTCGCGCATCAGACTCTCCAAGAAGCCCACGTCAGGCTCGAGATAACCATAGTCACGGACCGAAAGCGTCGGCGCGTTGGCGACACCCACCTGCCCGCCAAACAATTGATCAACCGACTTCAAGCGAGTCGTAACCAAGCAGCGCAGACGGCCACGTTGAAGATCCAGGTTGCCGACCGGATCACCGCCACTCGATACGTTGACCAGCCCCGAGCGACGCAGCGTGCTTGTTGGAGAAACTGCGCGACGTACCTGTTCGAGTGGCAAGCTCAGAATACGGTGTAGCTGGTCCGTCACATCCACTTGTGACCTGCAGTTACCTGCAATCTCCACCAACGCATCATTCGCTCGCAGCGACGCAGCAAGTACGAAAATTGCCTTTTCTGCACGCGAAAACCGAAATGTGGCATCGAGCAAGCGTAAATTGGCGTCGACGGTGTGGCTCCATTTGTAGCGTTCTACGCGCGCCTCCATGACTTTGAGAGTCATTTCCAGACGCTGTACCCAGTGGACTCGCGCGGCCTTGTCCCAAGTCTGTTCGTTCGAACCCAATCCAATGAGTTGCAGGCATTCCATGGATGGTCCACTGCCGACTGGATGGAGCTTCCCGATGAATTGTTGAGCCGCGCCGAGCTTGACCATCATTCGCACCGCCCAAAGCTTAACTATGTTCTTTGAACGAACAAGTGACGCAATCGGGGTGGCTTTGCCGAGAGACATAGGCTCAGCTTTTTCCGTGACTGGCAACGTAGTTGGATTGACCCTGTTCATGCGCCACAGTGTGCGCATCCCCGCGACAACTTGTGTCGCATCGCTCAACGGACGGGTGAGGCCATCATCCACTCCGGAGTCGGTAGTTTTGCGGAACAGGAGAGCAAAGCTGATGCAGCTTGGGTCGTCAGCCCCGACGACGTCTTTGCTTCCAGCGGATCCAGCGCTTTTCAGCCCAGATCAGGGCGCGTCGAAGCGGACGGCGCAGGAAGGGGATGTCCTGCGCCAGCAGAATCAGTCCCAGCGGCAGCATCCACAAACCAAGCACGGGAAGAATGGCGAAGATGCCGCCCAGGATGAGGAGCGCACCCACGGGAATGCGTACCCAGACGGCCTCGGGTTCGCGCAGCCATTTGAGCGTGCGGTGCAGCCACCGTGGAAGGCTCTGCTCCATCCGATCGAGCTGATGGTTGAGGCGATGCTCGTCTCTGTTCAACTGACTCTCCAGACCAAGAGAAGCGAAAGCGTAACCCGACTGTATTGACTGGCGGATGACAGGCGGGTGGATGACTTTCCCGCGAAGCGCTCCTTTTGCGGTAAAAAGCAGTGGCGCGACATCACGCGCATCGAAGTCTGCACGAGTAGCGTGCGTTCGATCACTTGTTCAGGGGGGGGAAGCATGGTTGCGAACGGATGGGGTGTGGTGCTGACCGCGGGACTGCTCTTGGCCGGGTGCGCGTCTGTGCCTCCGGCCAGGCAGGTCAACCTGGTCGTGAAGGGAACCGTCGAGCAGAATCGCGCCAATGCCGATGTGCAGGAGGTCTTGCGCGGCGAGCAAATGATTCTCCACGGCAAGATCCAGGCCGCCATCGACGGCCCGTTCGACTCGGTGATCAACCGCTACGAGGCAGAGTACGGCCAGCGCAAGGAGATCTACTTCAGCGCACGCGGCACGACCGATGCGCTGCTCTATGCCGTACTGCCGGCGACTGGGACATCGTCCCGACCGGTGGTGGTGCTGGGTCCGGCATGGGCGATGGCCTATTGGGGCCGTGGCTTCGCCTACAACGAGATGGCCCGCTATGACGACGCCCTGGTCGAACTGAAGAAGGCGCTGGCACTGGCTCCCTTCGATGCCCAATACAACATCGAAACCGGCTTCACCCTGCAGAAGCTGCGCCGATGGGACACATCACTGGAACACTTCAAGGTGGCCGAGGACTATGCACCGGTCACCGTGGCGGATAGTGACGTGAAGCAGGTCACCTGCACGGCCTTGCGCGGGCAAGGCTACGATCTGGTGGAACTGCATCGCTACGAGGAAGCCCGCGCCGCTTACCGCAGCTGCCTGAAGTTGATACCGGACGAGCCGAAATCGCTGCACGAATTGAAGTACATCGACGAAGTAGCGGGCCGCGGCAAGACTACGTGACCGATGTGCCCGGGAACCAGGCACCGGCCACAAGCGATCGTCGTATGGGCCGGCCCAGGGTGCTTCTACCACTTGCAACGAAAGTCGGACGGCCACCAACCGACAGGCAGGTTCAGCCCAGGATCAACGGGTTCAGATGCCAAACCGCGAAGTTCAGCACCGAGGCGAAACTGACCCAGCACAAGTACGGAACCAGCAGCGCGCCAGCCAGTGGCCGTACCCGCCAGAAACCGACCAGCGTCGCCACGATCAGCAGCCACAGCAGCACAATGTCGGCAAACGCCAGCGCGCCGCGGTGCCAGCCAAAGAAGAGCCAGCTCCACAACGCGTTCAGCGCCAGCTGGGCCACGAACAAGGCGAGTGCGCCGCGTCGCCGACGCCAGCCGCCTTCTCGCCACACCAGCCACGCGGCAACACCCATCAGCGCATACAGCACCGACCACACCGGTCCAAACACCGACGAGGGCGGTGCCCACGATGGCTGGGCCAGTTGCTGGTAGAAGGCGGCCGCCTGTACGGAAGCGACTGCGCCCATCGCGGCAGTGGCGAAGCTGAGCAGCAACCAGCCGACCAGCCCGACGATCTGTTTTGTGCCTGACATGCAAGTCTCCTGGTATCCGTTGTCTTCTACGGATTCGGTCGGCCGTCGGATCCCTTACCCGGGTGATGCCCCGACGGCGTGCAATCCGTCATTTCGCCGCGCCGTGCATCCGCTACACGCCTTCCATCGTATCTGTCATTGAATCGCCAGACAGGTATGTTTCCATGGCCACACCCCCACCCATCCTGACGGCTCCGCGTCGTGGGGTCGAAACCTCGACCGGAGGCGCCGCCGATGCGGTCAGCCAGCAGCGCTCCTGGCTGGGACGCACGCTGCGCCGCTGGTTCGATACCAGCGCGGTGGTGGAGATTGACGAAAGCCGCGAGGATCGGATCGACTGGCTGCGCGCCGCCCCGTTCGTGGCGATGCACCTGGCCTGCCTGGGCGTGCTCTGGGTTGGCGTGTCGCCGATCGCACTGATCGTGGCGGCGGCGCTCTACGCGGTGCGCATGTTCGCGATCACCGGCTTCTACCATCGCTATTTCTCGCATCGTACGTTCCAGACGTCGCGCGCGGTGCAGTTCGTCTTCGCCGCCATCGGTGCCTCCTGCGTGCAGCGCGGGCCGCTGTGGTGGGCCGCGCATCATCGCCATCACCATCGTCACGCCGACACGGCGAGCGACCCGCATTCACCCGCCGTGCACGGGTTCCTGTGGAGTCACGTCGGCTGGTTCCTGACGCCGCGCAACTTCCGCACCGACCTGGCGCGGGTGCCGGATCTGGCCAAGTTCCCGGAGCTGCGCTGGCTGGACCGTTTCGACATCGCGATCCCGGTACTGCTGGCGGCGTCGTTGTACGGGCTGGGCGCGCTGCTGCAACATGTGGCGCCACAGCTGGGCACCACCGGCGGCCAGATGTTGATCTGGGGCTTCTTCGTTTCCACCATCGTGCTGTTCCACGCCACGGTGACGATCAACTCGCTGGCGCACCGCTTCGGCACGCGCCGCTTCGAGACCAGGGACGACAGCCGCAACAACGTGTGGCTGGCCCTGCTCACGTTCGGCGAAGGCTGGCACAACAACCACCACTTCTTCCCCGGCTCCAGCCGGCAGGGCTTCCGCTGGTGGGAGGTGGATGTGACCTGGTACGGACTGAGGCTGATGTCGATGCTGGGCCTGGTGCGCGGGCTGAAACCGGTACCGGCCTGGGTGCTGGCCAAGGCGAGGTATTGAGCCATGCGCATCGCCGTGGTCGGATCAGGCATCGCAGGGCTGGCGTCGGCCTGGCTGCTGTCGCGCAAGCATGAGGTGACCCTGTTCGAGGCAAACAGCTACTTCGGCGGGCATACCCACACGCACGAGGTGGAGCAGGCTGGCCAGCGCTATCGCATCGACAGCGGCTTCATCGTGCACAACCCGACGCACTACCCGCTGCTGACGCAGATGCTCGCGCAGCTGGGCGTGGCCTCGCAGCCGACCACGATGAGCTTTTCGGTGCACAGCGAGGCAAGCGGGCTGGAATACAACGCGGCCACGCTCGACACGCTGTTCTGCCAGCGCCGCAACCTGCTGTCGCCGCGTTTCCTGGGCATGGTGCGCGACCTTGTCCGATTCTATCGCGAGGCGCCGACGCTGCTGTTGCGGCGCGACGACATGACCACGCTGGGCGACTACCTGCAGCAGCACGGCTACGGCGCGGCATTCCGCGACGAGCACCTGATTCCGATGGCCTCGGCGCTGTGGTCCTCGCCGGCCACGCAAATCCTGCAGTTCCCGGCCCGCTACCTGGTGCAGTTCATGGCCAACCACCAGATGCTGCAGATCAGTGGTCGACCGCCATGGCGCGTGGTGCGTGGCGGCTCCTCGACTTATGTGGCGGCACTGCGCGCGCACTGGTCGGTCACGGCGCGCCTGAACTGTCCCGTGCGCGCGATCACGCGCCACGCCAGCGGGGTGGACGTGGAAAGCGGCGCGGGCACCGAGCACTTCGACCAGATCGTGCTGGCCTGCCACAGCGACCAGGCGCTGCATCTGCTGCGCGATGCCAGCGAGCGCGAGCAGTCGATCCTCGGCGCGATGACCTACCAGGCCAACGACACCGTGCTGCACACCGATGCCAGCGTGTTGCCGCTTCAGCGCAAGGCATGGGCCGCATGGAACGCGTGGCTGCCGCGCGACCCGGATGCCGCGTGCACGGTCAGCTACTGCATGAACCTGCTGCAAGGCATTGCTTCGCCCGAACCCTTCGTGGTGACGCTGAACCGCAGCGAGGCGATCGATCCGGCCAGGGTACTGGCGCGGATGCGCTATCACCACCCGGTCTACACCCGGGCCTCGGTGCAGGCGCAGGCGCGCAAGCCGGAGATCCAGGGTTGGCGCCGCACCTGGTATGCCGGGGCTTACTGGGGTTGGGGCTTCCACGAGGACGGCTTGCGCAGCGCGGTGGAAGTCGCCGCGGCACTCGGCGTGCATTGGCCGCTGGGCATCGAGCCGGTACCGACGAACGCAGTAGGCGAGGAGGCGCTGGTCGCATGACCGCGAAACCCGCCAGCACGAAACTGCAGCTGGCCAGCGCCGTGTACGAGGGCGTGGTGCGCCATCGCAGGCATGCGCCGCATCCGCACGCCTTCGAGTACCGCATGGCCCAGCTGTACCTGGATCTGGACGAGCTGGATCAGGTGTTTGCCAAACGCTTGCTGTGGTCCAGCACCCACCGCAACCTGGCGCAGTTCCGGCGCAGCGACTATCTGGGACCTGCCGAGTTGCCGCTGGCCGAAGCGGTGCGCCAGCGCGTCGAACAGGCCACGGGTTGGCGACCGTGCGGGCCGATCCGGCTGCTCACCCACCTGCGCTACGCGGGCATGGTGTTCAACCCGGTCAGCTTCTATTACTGCTTTGCCGCGGACGGCGAGACCCTGCTGGCGGTGCTGGCCGAGATCACCAACACGCCGTGGAAGCAGCGCCACGCCTACGTGCTGCCGATCGAACACGCGCAGACCCACGGCCGCGCGCTGCACTGGACATTTGCCAAGAGCTTCCACGTGTCGCCGTTCATGCCTATGGATTGCGAGTACGACTGGCGCTTCACCGTGCCGGGCGAGGATCTCGTGGTGCACATGAATGTGATGCGCGGCGGCGAGCGTGCGTTCGACGCCACCTTGGATCTGCAGCACAGGTCGCTGACCAGTGGCTCACTGGCTCGTGTGCTGTGGCGCTACCCGTTGATGACGGCGCAAGTGGTCGGCGCGATCTACTGGCACGCACTGCGCCTGTGGCTGAAGCGCAACCCGTTCCACGACAACCCCTCGCCGCAATCACGCGACTCCGACTGAAACCGTTCATCCGAGGTTTGCCATGAATGACATTGCCGACACCGCCCGATGCGAGTCTGCCGCCTTTGGCGCGTTCGACCGCTTCCTGCGCCAGCAATTGCTTGGCCAGATGAGCAGGCTTGGCCACGGTCGGCTGACACTCGAAGACGCCTGCGGCAGCGTCGAGCTGGGCCTGCCTGCTACGGCGCACACCGATCTGCAGGTTCACCTGGAAGTGTTCGACCCGGCCTTCTACCGCGCCGTCGCACGCAACGGCAGTGTCGGCGCCGGCGAGGCGTACATGGACGGGCAATGGCGCTGCGACAATCTGGTCGGCCTGATCCAGCTGCTGGTGCGCAACCGCGATCTGCTCGACGCCATGGAGAGCGGCATGGCTCGTCTCGGCGGCATGGCGATGCGCGGCTGGCATGCGCTGCGTCGCAATACGCGCGACGGCAGTCGCCGCAACATCGCTGCGCACTACGACCTGGGCAACGACTTCTTCAGCCTGTTCCTGTCGCCGGACCTGATGTATTCCTCCGCGATCTGGACCGATCCGGCCGACACGCTGGAAACCGCGTCCAAGCGCAAGCTGGAACGCATCTGCCGCAAGCTGGATCTGAAACCAACCGACCGTGTGGTCGAGATCGGCACCGGCTGGGGCGGCTTCGCGCTATACGCCGCGCAGCACTACGGCTGCCATGTGACGACCACCACCATTTCGCGCGAGCAGCATGCGCTGGCCAGTGCGCGCGTCGCTGCGGCCGGCATGGGCAGCCATGTCGATCTGTTGCTGCAGGACTACCGCGACCTAGACGGACAGTTCGACAAGCTGGTCTCGATCGAAATGGTCGAGGCGATCGGCGCGCCGTATCTGGATACGTATTTCGGCAAGCTCGGCAGCCTGCTGAAGCCCGATGGACTGGCCTTGCTGCAGGCGATCACGATCGAGGATCACCGCTATGCACAGGCACTGAAGTCGGTCGACTTCATCAAGCGCCACGTGTTTCCGGGCAGCTTCATTCCCTCGATCAACGCGCTGCTGGCATCGAAGACCCGCGCCAGCGACCTTGCACTCACCCAGCTGGAAGATTTCGGCCAGTCCTACGCGCTGACCTTGAAGGCCTGGCGCGAACGCTTCATGGCCACGCTGCCGCAGGTGCGTGCGCAGGGCTTCGATGAGCGCTTCATCCGCATGTGGGAGTTCTACCTCGCATATTGCGAAGGTGGCTTCCGCGAGCGCTCGATCGGGGTGGCGCACCTGTTGCTGGCCAAGCCCGGTAATCGCCGCGCGGCGCTGCTGCCCGAGCTGCCCGCGAACACGGAGCTGTCGGCGTGAACTTCTGGCTCAGCCTGCTCGGCTATCAGGCGGTGTGGTTCGCCGCCGTCATCGGCGCCAGTCACGGGCGCGCGTGGCCCGGCGTGGTCGGCATGCTGGTGTATGCCGCCGCGCAGTTGCTGGGCGCCCGGAACTGGCGCGTCGACCTGAGCTTGATGGCGGTCGCGCTGGTGCTGGGCTTCCTGCTGGATGGCACGCTGGTACGCACCGGCATCGCCGGTTACGCCGCGGCCTGGCCGAACGCCGCCATCGCACCGGCCTGGATCCTGGCCTTGTGGATGACCTTCGCGCTGACCTTCAGCCAGTCGTTGCGCTATCTGCAAACGCGACTGGGTCTGGCGGCCCTGCTTGGGCTGGTCGGTGGCCCGTTGGCCTACCTCGGTGCGGCGCGCGGCTGGCATGTGGTGACTTTTGCCGAGCCGGCATGGCGCGGCCCGCTGGTGCTGGCCGTGGGCTGGGCGCTGGCGACGCCCGCCTTGGCGTGGCTGGCTCGACGCGGCATGGCGTCGTCGGCGACAAGACCCTCGCCGTCCATCACGCAAGGACCGGTCGCATGAATCCCTGGTGGCATCTCCTGGTGATCTGGCTGTTGGCGGCGGCGCTGATGTCGCTGGGCTGGCAGTGGCAACGCAAGCGCGGCAACGCCGGCATCGTCGACGTACTGTGGGCCGCGGGCGTGGGCGGAAGTGCCGTGCTGTTGGCGGCGATCGGCGACGGCGCCGCGCCCACCCGGGTTGCGCTGGCCCTGCTCGGCGGCGCATGGGGCCTGCGTCTGGCCGTCCATCTGTGGACGCGCGTCCATGGCGAACCCGAGGATGGACGCTACCAGCATCTGCGCGCGCACTGGCACGGCGATCAGTTGAAGTTCTTCGCGTTCTTCCAGTTCCAGGCAGTGCTGATCGTGCTGTTCGCCTTGCCGTTCCTCGCGGTATCGCGCAACCCGGAAGCTTCCGGAGTCTGGTTGCCGCTGGCATGCGCCATCTGGCTGCTCAGCGTGATCGGCGAATCGATCGCCGATGCGCAACTGGCACGATTCCGCAGCGATCCGGCCAACAAGGGCCACACCTGCCGTGATGGTCTGTGGCGCTATTCGCGTCACCCCAACTACTTCTTCGAATGGCTGCACTGGTTCGCCTACGTATGCCTGGCGATTGGCTCGCCGATAGGTTGGCTGGCCTGGTCGGGCCCGATCGTGATGTACGCGTTCCTGCGCTGGATCAGCGGCATCCCGTTCACCGAGGAGCATGCCCTGCGCAGCCGCGGTGACGACTACCGCGAGTACCAGCGCACCACCTCGATGCTGATCCCCTGGTTTCCGAAACGGAGCGAGAAATGAATACTGCCGCACTTGCGCAAAACGCATTGCCGACCGACCAACCCGCGCCCGGCCTGCTGGGCATGGCCGAGCGCGGACATATCCCCGATGTGCTGTTGCGCCAGGGTATTCGCAAGCTGTGCGCGCAGCGCCTGCGCGAGGAGCAGGCCGGCGGCCTCGACGCGCAGGCCGCGCGGTTTGCGCAATGCATCGACACGCTGCGGCACAGCCCGGTGGCGATCCACACCGAGGCGGCCAACGCGCAGCACTACGAACTACCACCGGCATTCTTCGAGTTGTGCCTGGGCAAGCGGCTGAAATATTCCAGCTGCTACTACCCGCAAGGCGACGAATCGCTGGAGCAGGCCGAGGAGGCGATGCTCCGGCTGTACGGCGAGCGCGCCGAACTGGCCGATGGCCAGCACATCCTGGAGCTGGGTTGCGGCTGGGGTTCGCTGACCTTGTGGATGGCCCACCGCTACCCCAATGCGCGGATCACGGCCGTCTCCAACTCGAACCAGCAACGCGCGCACATCGAAGCGCGGTGTCGTGAGCAGGCTCTGTTCAACGTACGGGTGATCACCTGCGACGTGAACTCGCTGGAACTGGGCGCGGCGCAGTTCGACCGCTGCGTCTCGATCGAGATGTTCGAGCACATGCGCAACTACGAGATCTTGCTCAAGCGCATCGGCGGCTGGCTGAAACCCGGCGGCAAGCTGTTCGTGCACATCTTTGCGCACAAGACGCTGATGTACCCGTTCGAGACCGAAGGCGACGACAACTGGATGGGCCGCCACTTCTTCACCGGTGGCTTGATGCCGGCGTCGGACACCTTGCTGTGGTTCCAGTCCGCGCTGGCCATCGAGCAGCGCTGGCATGTCGACGGCACCCACTACCAGCGCACCGCCAATCACTGGCTGGCCAACCAGGACGCGCGCCGCGATCAGGTGATGGAGGTGTTGACTACCGCCTATGGTGCCAAGGCCGCGCCGCTGTGGTTCCAGCGCTGGCGCATGTTCTGGATGTCCTGCGCCGAGCTGTTCGGCTACGCCGACGGCCAGGAATGGCTGGTCGCGCACTACCGCTTCGTGCGGCCCTGAGCCACGCCGCCCCGGCCTCTCCCCCACTCATACGGAAAGCACCATGAGCCTTGCCCAATCCCTGTTGTTGCTGTGTGCCGTCGCGCTGGTTCCGGGCACGGTGATGGCCCGCGACCTGCCGCCGATCAAACCGGTGGACCACGTCGACCTGCCGCGCTTCATGGGCGACTGGTATGTGATTGCCACCATTCCCACGCGCTTCGAGAAGCATGCCTACAACGCGGTGGAAACCTACAAGCTGAAGCCCAATGGCGAGATCGCCACCTCGTTCCATTTTCGCGATGGCTCGTTCGACAAGCCGGTGAAAAGCATCCATTCCACCGGCTTCGTGAAGAAGGGCACGGGCAACGCGGTGTGGGGCGTGCAGGTGTTCTGGCCGATCAAGGCGCAGTACATCGTGGCGTGGCTCAAGAGCGACTACAGCCAGGTTATCGTCGCCCGCGACGACCGCGACTACACCTGGATCATGGCCCGCACACCGACCGTGCCGAAGGCGGATTACGACGCGTTGATGGCAAAGGTCAAAGCGCTGGGATACCCGATGGACAAGATCCGCAAGGTGCCCCCATCCTGGCCGGCGGGATCATGATCGACCCATTCGGGGCATCAGCTCGCCGATCCGGGCTGCAGCACCTGTCTCGACACATGACCGAGCAGCGCGAGACAGGCCAGCACGGCCAGCGCGAGAAACACGATCGGGATATCAATCACTGCGCCCGCGTGCAGCAGGCCCATGCCCAACGTTCCCAAGGCGGCCACTGCCATCTGGACACTACCCAGCAGGGATGACGCGATCCCGGTGTTTTCCCCAAACGGTGCCATCGCGCGGGCGGTGGCCACCGGGACCACCATGCCGACACCCACGAAACAGACGGCGATGGGCAGCAGATAGGTCGCCAACGACCCTTGCTTGCCGATCATCAGTGCGACCAGCAGCAACCAGACCGACGCTGCCAGCAACAAGACGAGGCCGGCACCGATGAACAGGTCCGGGGGCAGCTTCTTGCTGAACAGCGCACCCATGCCGGCGCCGATGACGAAGGCGGTCAGGATCGCCAGCGAGACAATCATGATCGCCAGGTTGCCCTGTCCGAGCACGTTCAGCACCAGGTCCGGCGCCCCGATCAAGGCGGTATACACCACGCCGACGCAGAAACCACCCAGCGACGCATAGAGCAGGAATCCGCGCGTGGTCAGCGCCTGCCACACGTGGTGGCGCAGACGCGCACCTGTCAGTACGTCCCGATCCGGCTTCACGTTGGTTTCGGGCAGAAAGCGCCAGACCAGCAGCCACAGCACGCCCGACAGCACCACCAACAGTCCGAAGTTGGCGTGCCAACCCAGCCATTCGGTGAGGTAGATGCCCGCGATCGGCCCCGCCGCCGGCGCCAGTGCGAACACCGCGGTGATGCGCGCATAGATGGCTTGCCGGCGATCGGCGGCAAAGGCATCACGCACGGCGGCATCGGCGATCACGCCACCGGCGCACGCCCCGACACCTTGCACCAGCCGCCCCGCGATCAACGGCCAGATGTTGAAGCTGAGCAGGCAGATCAGCGCGCCGAGAATCAGAATGGTGGTGCCTGCGAGCATCACCGGTCGGCGCCCGTAGCGATCCGACAACGGGCCATAGAACAACCGACTCACGGCCGAGCCGAACAGGTACGAGGTCATGGTCAACTGCACCAGGCCATAGTCCGCCTGCAGGCCGTGCGCGATGGCCGGCAGCGCTGGTGCGTACTCGGTATCGCCGAACGGGCCGACCGCCATCATCAGCGACAGCAACGCAAGTGCGGGCTGCGGAACTTCGCGACGGGAACGTTCGGAGTTCACGGCGCCGCGACCGCGCGGATGGCACACATCGATCTGTTCCGGATTGAGGAGGCGATGTCCATGGTTAGCCGCTTGGCCTCGGGGTTGTGGGAAAGCCTGCGCGGCGCACCTGCCGACCGCACGCGGCGTGCGGCGCATCCTGGCGCAACCGGCGAATGCCCCGCGTGAACAAACACAGGCTTGCAACGGTGACCGGCCGATGGTTGGTGCGGCGCATCGAGGCTCCGCTGGAAGCGGTGGCCGGTGGTCATGCGCGCCTGAAGATCATCGTGCTGCTGGCCTGCGTGCTGGCGCTGGACTCGGCGGACAAGGCCACCGTGGGCGCGGTTGCCATGCAACTCAAGCACGCGCTGCACATCGACAACGTGCAGGTCGGCCTGCTGGTGACCGTGTCCACCGCGGTCGGCGCGCTGGTGACCCTGCCATTCGGGATCCTGGCCGACCGCATCAATCGCTGCCGGGTGCTGGTGGCGGCGATGGTGGTGTGGTCGTTGGCCATGCTGATGAATGGCCTGTCCACCTCCTACCTGATGCTGCTGCTGAGTCGCCTGCTGCTGGGCTGCATCGTGGCGGCGGCCAGTCCACTCGTGGTGTCGCTGACCGGCGACTTCTTCCGACCCGAGGAGCGCGGCCGGATTTTCGGCTACATCCTCGCCGGCGAGTTGCTGGGGGTCGCCGCAGGCTTTCTGTTGTCGGGCAACGTGGCGGCCCTGCTGTCGTGGCGCGCCGCGTTCTGGACACTTGCGCTGGCCGGCCTGGCGCTGGCCTGGGTGATCTGGCGCCACCTGCCCGAGCCGGCGCGCGGCGGTCAGAGTTATGTGGCCGAGGGCGCCCGGGAGGTGCCCTCTGACGATGACGCCGCGACAGACCCGCGAGTACAGGATGCGCGGGAAGAGCGTGATCCGATCGCCCGGCAGATCGCGGCGCGGGACATCCAGCCGCATGCGGGCCAGATCCTGCGCGAGGACCCTGCACAACTGGGCGCGTGGCAAGCGCTGCGTTACGTATTGACCCTGCGCACGTTCCGCAACCTGGTGATCGCCTCCGCGCTTGGCTATTTTTATTTCACCGGTTTGCGCACGTTTGCGCTGCTGTACATGCGCGAAACTTTCGGGCTGGGCCAGGCCGCGGCCAGCACGCTGTCTGTCGGCCTTGGGTGCGGGGCGATCGTCGGCGTGGTACTGGCAGGACGCCTTGGCGACCGGTTGATCCGGCACGGCACACTTACCGCGCGTATTCAGCTCGGTGGCTGGTCGTGCCTGATTGCCGCGGCCGCCCTGGTACCGGGACTGCTCTCCAATTCACTGTATTTCACCGGACCGCTGTTCTTCATCGCGGCGTTGGGCCTGGGCGGCGCCAATCCCAGCCTGGATGCGGCGCGACTGGATGTGATTCCGTCCGGTCTGTGGGGTCGTGCGGAAGGTGTGCGCGCCACCTTGCGTTTGGCACTGAGCGCCGCGGCCGCACCGATGTTCGGTTACGCGGCATCGCTGTTCGGCGATCAGCCATCCGGGTTGCACGCCACCCATCACGCCACGGGCCTGCGTGCGGCGATGCTGATCATGCTGATCGCGCTGGTAGCGGCCGGACTCGTGCTGCTGTTGCGCGCCGTACGCACCTACCCGCGCGACACCGCCACATCGCAGGCGTCCGAGCGCGCGGTGCAGCGCCATCAGGCGCGATAGGTTTCCGCCTCGTCCACGATCGCGCCATCCTGCACAAGCAGCAGATGACTGAAGCGCTCGCACAGCTCGCCCGTATTGGGCGGGTGCAGGAAGATCATGTCGCCGAGGTCGAGCGCACCGGCATACCGAATCGGCAGTTGCGCGGGGCCGGCGCCGTGCAGGGTATCGAGCTGCGCGCCATCAGGCAGGTAGGGTTGCGGTAGCGCAGCGCTCTGCGTGGTTCCCGACGTGGCGCAACCACCGACCAGACAGGCGTAACGATCGTCGTCCGTGCGCCGGATGATTTCGGCCGCATAGCCGGCCGCCGGAACCTCGCGCGGATCTTCGGGATCCAGCCCGAACAAGGCGGCGCCAACGGTAATCTCGGTGACGACGGTATGCCCGGCGTTGAACGCCATGCCGCCGATGCCGCTGCAGTTGAACAGGAAGTCGTCGTGCCCGTGTGCGCGCAAGGCCTCGGCCAGCGCATGCCGCCAGGTGTGCAGATGATCGATGTTGCGCTTGCTGAGCGGCGTCTCGGTACGGCTGCCATCAGCCGACATCCACTCGGCGAGACGGTTGCGCCGGGTGTCATAGGTGACCACGCCGCGAAACTGCAGGCCGGCTCGCTGGTCGATGGTCTCGACCAGTTTGAGCAAAGTGTCGGTGGCACGGATTGCCGAACGCCGACCCGGCCCCTTCAGCTCCGCGCGCGCGATCGACATGTCGATCTCCACGCAGAGGGGCACCCCGACGCCAGCATTGGCGGCAGCCTGCGCGAGGTAATCCAGTTGGGCGGGTGCGTCGACCGTCAAGGTGATCCGGTGGCCGTCGGCGATCGCGGCACAGGCATGGTCCAGTGCGCCGTGCTGAAGAGTGGGATACGCAACCAGCACGTCGGCGAAGCCTTCCAGCGACACAAGATGCACGGCCTCGGCCACCGTCGAGCATTTGACGCCGTGGAAGCGCGCGTTGGAGCGCAACACGCGTTGCATGACCTGCGGGCACTGCAGCATGCGCGCGTCGATGCGCAGCTTCTTGCTGCCGCTGCGTTCCAGCACGGAGCGGATATTGGCCTCCAGCAGGTCGAGGTCGAGGTAGGACAGCGGCAGCGAACGCCCCGCAAAGACATCGCGGTAGTAGCCGTAATGGTGTTTCTTTCGACTGATCGCGCTCGGCTCGGACCTGAGTTCGCGCGAGAGCATCGCTTCGGCCTGGTCACGCTGTCGTTCGGCAGCGGCGCGATCCTCGCCCTCGGGTGCGATCTCGCCCAACACGCGCACAACGAGTTGGCCCGGCCACGGCAGGAAGCGACCCTCCGGGAGAATCTTGCGGGCACCGTGGATGGCCACCGGCACGATCGGCACCTGTGCTTTCGTGGCCAGGAAGAACGCACCGTCGCGAAACGGCAGCAAACCGATGTCCGGCGAGAACGTACCTTCGGGGAAGATCGCCAGTGACTCGCCGGCCTCCAACGCCTGCAGCAGGTCGCGCGTATCGCGACCGGCCACGACGGCCGGCTCGCGGGTCACGAAACGACAACCGATATGGCGCAGGAACCAACCGATCACCGGCACCTCGGACATCTCGTGCTTGATGACGGCCGAGAAGCGCGCCGGCAATGCGGCAATCAGCGCCAGGCCATCCAGATAGCTGCGATGGTTGGCAATCACCACGCACGGCTTGTGGCGCAAATGTCCCAGCCCGTCGATGCGGTACGGCATTGCTGCCAGCACAAACATCGCACGCAGAGTCCAGCGTGCCATCAGCCGCCGCAACCCCAGCCCGGGCAGGACAATTGCCACCACGCCGCCAATCAGCAGGCATGCAGAACATGCGACCACGGCATACAGCCCGTAGAAACTGTAGAGCAATACCTGCAACGCCCGCACCAGCTTTTTCATGTTCGTCGCGATCACCGGGTTCGGCTTGCGTGACACGGCCTCGACGTGAGTAGACGGTATCTGGCGTGAAGAAAAACACAGGAATCCGGCGCTCCGATGGCCGTGATCAGGCCTCCAGGAAAAATGCCGGAACGCCGGGGCGGCAGCCCCGACGCCGCGATCATCGCCGCGCGACGTGACCGTGGCTGCGCATGTCGCGGTTTATTCACTGGCACTGTGGCAAAAGAGCAGGTGGCCCCGCAATTCGTACAAGAAACCATGCCCCAAAACGCTGATGCGCAATCGCTGGAACTGTCGCGACGCCTGGTCTACCTGTCCGCCGAACGCACGCTGTCATCGTGGATCCGCACGGCGCTGTCGCTGATGGCGCTGGGCTTCGTGATCGACCGCTTTGGTCTGCTGCTGCACAGCCTGCCGCTGGCACCCGGGCACGAGGCGCTGTATCCGCGCGTGTTGTCCACCTGGGCCGGCGCCATCCTGATCGGCATGGGTGCGCTGATGTCGCTGGCTGCCGGGGTACGCTACTTGCGGTTTGCCATCACCTTCCACCGCGACGGCAGCACGCCGGTGCGGCACGGCGTGATGGTCGGCGCATGGTTCGCGTTTCTGCTGGCGCTGTTCGGTGTATCGCTGATCGTGTTGCTGGTCGCGATCCTGGAGTGAGTGTTCTGGCGCCGAGGAAGGCTTGTCGTGCCCCGGGGCGCTGGTTCACGCGCCTGGCCCGCAATCGATGCAGCGCTTTGGCGGGTGCGGGCCCATGCCCAGCGCTTCGAGCAGGTTGCGCAGCGCGGTGCGCAGGCCTTCCTCGATCACCGGATGGTAGTACGGCATCTCCAGCGCCTCGGCCACGGTCATGCGCATCTGGATCGCCCAGGCCAGCAGATGGGCGAGGTGTTCGTTCTGCGGGCCGATCATCTCGGCACCCAGCAGCAGACCGCTGCCGCGTTCGCCGTAGACCCGCAGCAAACCCCGGTTGACCAGCATCACCCGCGAGCGACCCTGGTCCTCGAACGACACTTCACCGATCGCGAAATCGCTGCCATCGGCGCGAAGTTGCGCATGGCGGCGGCCGGCGAACGCCACCTGCGGATCGCAGAATACGATACCCAGCGGCGTACGCCGTACGTGTTTGTACACTTCCGGGAAACGTGCCGCGTTTTCGCCGGCCAGGCGGCCGTCGTCGGCGGCTTCGTGCAGCAGCGGCAGCCAGGCGTTGGCATCGCCGGCGATGAAGATATGGCTGTCGCCGGCGCGCGTGGTCTGCGGATCATAGGCCGGCATGCCGCGGGCATCGAGCGCTAGCCCGCTGTGTTCCAGCGCCAGGGTGTCGAGGTTGGCGATGCGCCCCGTGGCGGCCAGCAGGTAGTCGAAGCGTTCGCTGGTCGCCTTGCCGTCGTCGTCGGTGAAGCGCACCACGACAGTATCGCCGTCGCGCTCGATGCGTACGTCGCGCGCATCCAGGCTGATCGGCAACTCGTCGGCGATGGTCCGCGCGGCGTAGTCGCGCACCGCCGGGTCGCTGATCCCTGCGATGTTTCCGCCGCGACCGAACAGGTGCACTTGCACGCCGAGGCGATGCAGCGCCTGGCCCAGTTCCAGGCCGATGACGCCGGCACCGAACACCGCCACCGAAGCCGGCAGCTCCTGCCAGTCGAACACGTCGTCGCTGACGATCAGCCGGTCACCAGCGGCCTCGAAGGACGCGGGAATGCTTGGCCTGGCACCCGTCGCGATCACGATGCGCCCGGCGTGAATGCGTTCGAACGCGGGCGGTTCGCCGTGCGCCGCCGGCGACAGTTTCAGGGTGTGCGGATCTTCGAACGCCGCGTACGCGCGCACGATGTGTCGCGGTTCGAACCTGTCCACCGCCTCGCGTACGAAACCGACGAAGCGGTCGCGCTCCGCGCGCACCCGGCGCATCACCGCGCGCCCGTCCACCTTGCCCGCGTCGCTTTCGATCCCGAACGCCGGCAACGCCGCCAGCCGGTGGCGGGCTTCGGCCGGCGCGATCAGCAACTTGGATGGCATGCAGCCCACGCGCGCGCAGGTGGTGCCGAACGGACCGCCCTCGATGAGCGCGATGCGGTCGGTATGCTTGCGCACTTCGCGGTAGGCGACCATGCCGGCGGTGCCACCGCCGATGATGGCAACGTCGACCTCGCGGGTGCTCGCATCGGGAGTGTCGGCGGTAGGCGCGTCGATCATCGGGTGTCCTCCTGTGCGTGGGGCCGGTCGGCGCGGTAGCGGGCTTGCCATCGTGGCGTGGTGCGTGCCATTCCCGCGCCGCCGCGGGCGTTGATCAGACACCGCCAAGCCTACACGGTGCGTCGTGAAGGTCCCGGCGCGGTCAAGCGCGAGATGCGGCTCACAGCGCGCCTCCATTACTCAGGCGAGGACGTGGCCGCAGCGCATGCAGTGACATGATTTGCGCCAGCGGACGACGCTCAGCCGCCCTTCACCGGAAAAGTCTGCACTTCGGGGGATGACGATGCGCTCGCCGGCTTGGCCGACGGCCCGGACTTCAACCCGCCTGCACCGCACTGGTACACGCCCCAGGCCTGCGAACCGTCGACGGGTTCGGCCAGTGGTTTGATGGTGTCGGCCTGCATCTTGGCCGCCTCGTTGCGCGCCAGTACTTCCAGTTCATCGCGCACGGTGATGGTGTTGCGATCCACCGGGCCGACGTGGTCCATCACCGACACGGTGACCTTGCCCAGGTCGCGGCACGCGGAGACATTGTCGTTCCAGGCGGTGCGCACGTGCTTGGCCGCCGGATCCATGGTGATGCCCCAGCTGCAGGCACTCAAAAGCACGATGGGGACAAGCAGGGTGAGGATCTTGCGCATGAGTGGCTCCGCAGCTGTGATTCGCAATGAAGAAAGGCCGACCCGTTGCCGGCCCGGCCTCCATCGTAACGCGGGGACGCGAGCGCGTCCCGCTACCGCTTTGCAGCGTGCGGCACCGGTTCAGACCGGCGCCGCACGCCATGCTCACTTCGCCGACTTGGCCTCGACCGGCTTGGCGTCCACCGGCTTGCCGTCGGCATCGAGCACCTGCATGGTGCCGAGCTTCAGTGCGCGGATCGGTGCCTCGATCTTGGCGAGGTCGCCGACGATCACCCAGGTCAACTGGTTCGGGTGGATGATCTCGTTCGCGGCGGCTTGCACCGAGGCATCGGTTTGCGCCTGGATACGCGACTTCAGGGTCTGCACGTAGTCGTCCGGCCGGTTGTACAGGGCGATGCCCTGCATCGCGTCCATCACCGCCGACGTGGTCTGGTACTGGCCCGGCATGCTGCGCACGTCACCGACCTTGACCTTGGTGATCTCCTTGTCGGTGAGCGGCTTGTCGCCGATCACGCCCTTGGCTTCCTTCAGCATCTCCTCGATGGAGGGCGCGGTCTTGTCGGTCTGCACCGGCGCATAGAGCATGAACGGGCGCTGCCCCACCGCATTGCGCAGGAAGCTGAAGGCGCCGTAGGCCCAGTGCTTGTCCTCGCGCAGGTTCATGTTGAGGCGCGAGGTGAAGGTACCGCCGAAGGCGCCGTTCATGGTCTGGATCTGCAGGTTGTTGGGCGCCTCGGTCGACGGCGCCAGGCTGCCGGCGAGGATCAGGGTCTGTTGCGCACCGGGGCGATCGACGAGGAACACACGCACGTCCTTGGGCGGTGCCACCTTGCCGATGTTCTTGTGCGGAACCTTGCTGGCCGGGGCCTTCCAGTTGCCGAACGCCGCGTTCAACTGCGGGATGATCTTGTCCATCGTGGTGTCGCCGGCGACCAGGATCTTCATGTTGTCCGGGCGGATGTAGTCGGTCATGAACTGGCGCATGTCATCGGCTGACAGCGCCTTGATCGAGTCTTCCGTGCCCGAGCCGGTGAACGGGATCGCGTAGGCGTGGCCCTTGCCGTAGAGCAGCGGCGGCAGGGTGCGCAGGGCGATGCCGGTGGGCTGGCTCTTTTCCTGGGCGATACCGGCCAGCCACTGGCCGCGCAAGCGACTGATGTCGGCTGCGCGGAAGGCCGGGTTGCGCACGATGTCGGCGAACAGGTCGAGCGAGGGCTTGAGCTGGTCATCGAGCGAGTTGAGCGAGGCGTTGCAGTAGTCCAGCCCGCAACCGGCGGAGATCAGGGCGCCAAGGCGCTGCTTGCGCTTGGCGATCTCGACCGAGTCCAGATCCTTGCTGCCCTCGTCGAGCATGCTCATGCTGAAGCTGGAGGTGCCCAGCTTGCGCCCCTGGTCGGCCGCGTAACCGGCATCGAACAGCAATTGCAGTTGCACCGCCGGCACGGTGTGGCGCTCGGCCAGGATCACTTCCACACCGTTGTCCAGCTTGCCGCGCTGCAGGGTCGGGAAGCTGAGGTCGGGGAAACTGGTGACCTGCGGCACGCCCTTGCTGCGATCGACATCGCTGGCCACCGTCTTGTAGTCGCCCTTGGGCGAGAGCACTGGCGCAGGCGCACCCGGCGCCGCGGCGCGACCCTTCACAGTAGCCGTGTCGGTCGCCTCGACCTTGCCCGGCACCACGGTCAGCGTGTAATCACCCTTGGCAATCCACTTGTTCGCCGCTGCCTTGACGCTGGCAGGCGTCGCCGCCATCAGTTCCTTGAAGTCTTTCAGGTACTGCCCGGGGTTGTCGTGATACAGCTGGCCCTGGGCCAGGATCGACGCCTGCGTGTTGACCCGTTCCAGGCCACGCACGAACGCGGCACGCGTCTGCGTCTTCACCCGCGCCAGCTCGTCGGCGGTGGGTCCGTTCTCGAGGAATTTCTGCCATTCGTCGGCGATGGCGGCTTCAACCTTCGCCGGGTCCACGCCCTTCTTCACGTCCACCTGCAACTCGAACATGCTGGCCAGCACGTGCTGGTCCACGTCGACGGAAACACTGTCGGCCAGCTTGTCCTGATAGACCAGACGCTGATAAAGCCGCGAGGTCTTGCTGCCGCCGAGCACCGCGGCGGCGAGCTCGAGCTGCGTCTCGTCACTGTTGCCACGGCCGGGCACGTTCCACTCGCGATAGATGCGGGTCTGCGCCACGTTGTCCGTCATGGTGCCGCTGGTCGAGGTGGTGCGCGCGGCAACCCACGGCTGCGGTCGCGGTACCTGCGGGCCGGCGGGGATGTCGCCGAAGTACTTCAGCATCTTCTCCCTCGCCACCGCCGGGGTGATGTCACCGGCCAGCACGACCACGGTATTGGCCGCGCCGTAGTAGTCGCGGAACCACTGCTTCACGTCCGTCAGCGAGGCGGCGTTCAAGTCCGCCATCGAGCCGATGGTGTCGTGGTGATACGGATGGTTGGCGGGGAACGCCTCGGCCTGGATCATCTCGCCGGCGCGGCCATAGGGCTGGTTTTCACCCTGGCGCTTCTCGTTCTGCACCACGCCGCGCTGTTCGTCGAGCTGCGGCTGGCCGATCGCGCCGAGCAGATGGCCCATGCGGTCGGACTCCATCCACAACGCCATGTCCAGCGCGGTGGTCGGCACGGTCTCGAAATAGTTGGTGCGGTCGAGCCAGGTGGTGCCGTTCTGGTCGGTGGAGCCGGCCAGCTCGAACGGCTTGAAGTACTCGTCCTTGTGGTTCTCCGAACCCTGGAACATCAAGTGCTCGAACAGGTGCGCGAAGCCGGTCTTGCCCTTGGGCTCGTACGACGAACCCACGTGGTACCACACGCTTACCGCCACCACCGGTGCCTTGTGGTCCTCGTGCACCACCACGGTCAGGCCGTTGGGCAGGGTGAAGCGGCTGTAGGCCAGGTCGGGGATCTGGCTGGTCGCGGCGGCACTGGTGCTGGCGGCGGGCGCGTCGGTGGCGGCCAGCGCCAGCGGTGCGGCGGCACCAAAGGCGAGCAAACCGGTGATGAGCAGGGCAAGCGGCTTCTTTGTCACGGTGAACCTCCTGTTGCACGGATGAAGTCCCCGCAGGCTACCGGCGTCCACCAGACCCCGCAAATGACTTGTGGCATGGGTCACAAGCTCCCTTCGCGCGAGTGTCCGGCTGTCCGGCCATGGGCGCGCAGTGTCCGCGGACGCACTTGCCGCATCTCGCGCACATCAAACAATGCTTTCCAATCAGACACTTGCACGCGGTCCGCGACATGGCACAGCGATTGCAATGGTGGTAGCACAGGACTTTTCACTCACAAGCTGGAGATACCGCCATGAAATTCGAGACCCTCGTGCTGCGTTGCCTGTTCCTCGCCTGCCTGGCCGTCTGCGGACTGGTCTTTGGCGCCATGTTGACCTCGGTTCCGGCACCCGGCGTGCAGCTCGCCGCGAGCAGCGGCGTCAGCACGATGCTGCTGACCACGCCCAGCAGCTGCGCGTTGCCGCCCGACGGCGTGGTGTGCCCGCGGGTTGCCGGTTGAAGCCTTGCGACGAAGCGGGATCGAACGGGCGATAATGCGAGGATGCTCCATGTCATCCTGTTCCGCCCCGAGATCCCGCCCAATACCGGCAACGTGATTCGCCTGTGCGCGAATTCCGGCGCCGCGTTGCACCTGATCCGCCCGCTCGGCTTCGAGCTCGACGATGCGCGTCTGCGCCGGGCCGGGCTGGATTACCACGAGTACGCCCGCGTCGCGGTGCATGACGATCTGGCCCGCTGCCTCGACACGATCGGTGCGCCGCGCGTGTTCGCCTTTAGCACGCGGGGGCGCGTCAGCCATGTCGACGCCCGCTTCGCCGATGGCGATGCCCTGCTGTTCGGTTGCGAAACCGCAGGCCTGCCCGACGACGTGCTGGAAGCGATTCCCGCCGAACAACGCCTGCGCCTGCCGATGCGCCCGGACAGCCGCAGCCTGAACCTGTCGAACACGGTGGCGGTGGCGGTTTACGAAGCCTGGCGCCAACTCGGCTTTCCCGGCGCCGCCAGCAACCCGTAGGAGCCCGCTCCTCAATGTTCTTGCTCGTGCGAATCCCGATTCCCGATTCCCGATTCCGCCCGATAGCTGTCCGCACAGCTACAATCAACGGATGAATGCCACCCCCAACGCCTGGATGCCGCAACCGCTGCGCAAGCTCGCCGGTCGCGCGCTGGAAACCGCGCTCAACCATACGCTGTCGCTGGATCCGGACACGCAGCAGAAACTGCTGGCGTTGAACGATCGCCGCGTGCAGTTGCACCTGCGCGGCCCGGAACTCGCACTGGCAGTCACCGTCGAGAACGGCAAGCTGCGGGTGGGTCCGCCCGGCCAGGACAGCCAGCTGAAAGTGGCCGCCACACCGGGCAGCCTGCTGTCGATGATGTTCCGCCGCGACGCTGACGGCATCGCACCGGGCAAGGTGGAGATTGCCGGCGATGCGGAACTCGCGCGGCGACTGGAGAAACTTGCCAGCAAGTTCGCCCCGGATTTCGAGGAAGCCTTCGCGCGTACCTTCGGTGATGTGCTTGGCGTGCCGCTGGCCAGGGCCGTGCGCAAGGGTCTGGCCCATGCGCGCGAATCCGGCGCCCATTTCACCGAAGACGCGGCCGACTGGGTACGCGACGAGGCGCGCATCGTGCTGGCACCGGGCGAAGTCGACAACTTCCTCGATGACGTGGACAGCTTGCGCGAACGCAGCGAGCGGCTGGAAGCGCGCGTGCAGCGGCTGGCCCGACGGCTGCAGGGCGACGCCGCGTGACGCCGCTGAGCGTGGTACCGCGCCTGCTGCGGGTAGCCTCGGTCTTGCTGGCCTGGCGACTGGACGAACTGGTCGATGCCGCCCACCTGTACCGCCCGCTCAAACTCCTGCGCCCGCTGTTCGGCCGGCCTCGCGCCAACGTGGCCGAGCTGCCGCGCGGCGAACGGCTGCGCATGGCGCTCACCGAACTCGGCCCGATCTTCGTCAAGGCCGGCCAGGTGCTGTCGACCCGGCGCGACCTGGTGCCCGCCGACATCGCCGACGAGCTGTCGCTGCTGCAGGACGAGGTGACACCGTTCCCCGGCAGCGAGGCGCGCGCCATCGTCGAGCGGCAATTGAACGCATCGACCGACCAGCTCTACGCGGCATTTGACGAGACCCCGCTGGCGTCGGCTTCAATCGCGCAGGTGCATGCCGCCACGCTGCGCGATGGCCGCGAGGTGGTGGTGAAAGTGCTGCGCCCGGGCATCGACGCGCAGATCGCCCGCGACGTGAAGCTGATGCGCTCGCTGGGCGAACTGGCCCAACGCTGGCACCCCAACGCCGACAAGATCCGCCCGCTCGACGTGGTGGCCGAAGTCGAGAAGATGCTGGAAAACGAGCTCGACCTGCAGCGCGAAGGCGCCAGCGCAAGCCTGCTCAAGCGCAACTTCGCCAGCGGCGTGGACCTGTACGTACCCGAGGTGCACTGGGAACTGACCGCCTCGCGCGTGCTGACGCTGGAGCGCGTGCACGGCATCAGCAGCGACGACATCGCCGCGATCGACGCCGCCGGGCTGGACCGCAAGGCACTTGCCGCCAAGGGCGTGCGGGTGTTCTACGAACAGGTGTTCCGCGACAACTTCTTTCATGCCGATGCGCATCCCGGCAACATCTGGGTCGATCCCTCGCGCATCGACGAACCGCGCTTCATCGCGCTGGACTTCGGCATCATGGGTTCGCTGCCCGAGGCCGACCAGTACTGGTTGGCGCAGAATTTCATCGCGCTGTTCGAGCGCGATTACGCGCGCATCGCGCAGCTCCACGTGGCCGCGGGCTGGATGCCCGCCGACGTACGCCTGGATGAACTGGAAGCGGCGGTACGCACCGTGTGCGAGCCGTATTTCACGCGTCCGCTGTCGCAGATCTCGCTGGCGGAGCTGGTGGTCAAGCTGTTCCAGACCGCGCGTCGCTTCGAGCTGACCCTGCAACCGCAATTGATCCTGCTGCAGAAGACGTTGCTCAACATCGAAGGTGTCGGGCGCCTGCTCGACCCCGATATCGACATCTGGGCGGTCGCGCATCCGGTGCTCAAGCGGATCCTGCGCAAGCGCTACAGCCCGTTGCGCACCCTGCGCGACATGGGCAAGCGCCTGCCCGAATGGCTGCACCATGCGCCTGAGTTTCCCGACCTGGTGCGCGACGCACTGCGCCAGGCTGGCCGCGGCGAACAGCGCCTGCTCAGCGACGTGGATGCGCTGAGCCACCAGGCGCGGCTCGCCGGACGCGTGCTGCGCATGCTCGGCGGCGGCCTGCTGGGCGCGGCGCTGATCATCAGCGCGGCCCTGCTCTGGTCGCTGGCGCCACAGCACGGCATCTGGCCGCCCATCCTGCTCGGCACGGCCGGACTGCTCGCCTTCGCACTCAGCTGGTCCCGCCCGCACTGACCGTAGGGCGGGCTCCGCCCGCCGCCTTTTTCGCAAGCACCGGGCACCGCTCGCCGACCAGGCCCAAAAGCCGGCGGGCAGAGCCCGCCCTACGCCATCACCCAAGTTCCTGTCACCATGCTCGAAATTCTGTACCAGGACGATGCACTGATCGCGGTGAACAAGCCCGCGAACCTCGCCGTGCATCGCTCGACGTTCGTGGGGCCGGCTGACGAATTCCTGATCGACCTGTTGCGCGGGCAGGTGGGCAACAACGTGTATCTGGCGCACCGGCTCGATCGCGCCACCAGCGGCGTGCTGCTGGTGGCGCGCAGCAAGGAAGTGGCCGCCTCGCTGGGCGAGCAGTTCATGGCCCGCAGCGTGCACAAGCAGTACCTGGTCGTGGTGCGCGGCTGGCCGGAGCCGGCCGAGGGACTCATCGACTACGCGCTGCCGGGCTCGCGCGAGACCGGACCCCGCCGCGAGGCCCGCACGAGCTACCGTCGGCTCGATACGATCGAGGTGCCGATCGAACTCGGCCGCTACCCGCAACAGCGCTACGCCCTGTTGCTGGCCGAGCCTGAAACCGGTCGCTTCCGCCAGATCCGCAAGCACCTGGCGCATATCCACCATCCGGTCATCGGCGACTGCCAGCACGGCCGCGGCGATCACAACCGACTGTACAAACAGCACTTCGGCTGCCACCGCATGCTGCTGCACGCCTGGCGCGTGCGCTTCGCGCACCCGGTGAGCGGCGCAGCGATGACGATCGAGGCGCCGCTGGATGAGGCCTATGCCGGGCTGCTTCAACGCTTTGGCTGGGGATTGCGAGAAGTGAGTCAAGAGGAGTGAGAAGTGAGAGAGAGCAAAGCTAACGGCACCCGAACGCCTTTCTCTCACTCCTCACTCCTCACTCCTCACCACTCACTCCTCGCTCTCCGCTTCACCTACTCACTTCCCGCCCTCTACACTCGCGTCATGTTGATCGTCAGCCGCACCATCCACCTGCCCGAGTCCGAACTCATCGAGCGATTCCTGCGCGCGGATGGGCCTGGCGGTCAGCACGTCAACCGCACCGAGAGCGCGGTGGAGTTGCGCTTCGACGTCGCCAATTCGCCATCGCTGCCGGATGACGTGCGCTCGCGACTGCTGCAGCGACGCGATCGCCGACTGACCGCCGACGGCGTGCTGGTCATCCAGGGGCGACGCTTTCGTGACCAGGCGCGCAATCGCGAGGATGTGCGCGAACGGCTGGTCGAGCTGATCCACTCGGTGCTGGCGCCGCCAAAGAAGCGTGTCGCGACCCGGCCGACCCGCGCCTCGAAGGAGCGTCGCCTGGCCGGCAAGCAGCAACGCGGGCGGATCAAGCAGAGCCGCTCGCGCAAACCGGAGCTTGAATGAGCGGCCACCTGCCGACCCCGTCGCAACTGCCTCCGCACCTGCCGAAGCTGCGCGACGGCTGGCAGCGGCGTAGTTGCCGCGCCGTGTTGCGCCTGGCCGGCTGGACCGTGACCGGCGAATTCCCCGACGCCGCGAAGCTGGTGATGATCGCGGCGCCCCACTCGTCGTGGTGGGACGGCGTCTGGGGTCTCTTGATCAAGGTGGCGATCGGCGCCGACGTGAATTTCATGGCCAAGCAGGAACTGTTTCGCGGGCCGCTGGGCGGAGTGCTGCGCCGACTCGGCGGGGTAGCGATTGATCGTGGTGCCGCCAGGGGCGTGGTCGAGCAGATGATCGACCAGTTCCGGCAACGTGACCAGCTCTGGCTGGGGATCGCCCCCGAAGGCACGCGCAAACCGGTGAAGCGGTGGAAGAGCGGCTTCTGGCACATCGCCCACGACGCCGGCGTGCCGATCTTCCCGGTTGCCTTCCATTACCCCGACAAAACCATCCACCTCGGCCCGCTGTTCCACACCACGCGCGATTTGGATGCCGACGTCGCGCGCCTGCGCGCGTGGTACGCGCCGTTCAAGGGCAAGTACCGCGATGTGTGACGCGAGGAAATCGCTCCGCGCCACTCAATATGGTCCTGGCGTGCTCGACGATGCACAGGCGCTTGCGCGTCCCGGGGGGCTTCTCAATCTCTCGTACAACTGCTGCCGGTGGCTACAGTGTGTCCAACACCAGAAGATATTGAAGCCGAGTTGAATTCGTAGCTACAAGATCAAATGACAGCCCTGGCTGCATCCACGATAGGACTCAACTTTCGTGGACGAAGCGAAGCTTTTAGCAAGAATGCGCCCTTAATATTTGTCAAACCACGATCGGCTGTTGGCTACACCAGCGAGAATCATCCAAAAGCGCCACCTAACTCATATACCCGAGCGCCTGGTGCGGACGAACGCTACTGCCTTCAACTCGATATACAAGCTTACGGCCAGTACCGGCCACCGGATCCAGTCAGGAACACCCGAGTACAAAACGCCTAGTTGACAGACGAATATGAACAATATTCCCAACACATGCATAAGCCACAATGGAACCATCTTTCTCGGGTTCGACATCTCAATTACTCTCACTCATTCCGACTACATCCGAGGCCAAGGCAACGGCAACTCAGAATGCTCGCGCGCATCGTACAGGTCGATCGCCGATGCTCAAGCAACCGAAATTCCGCTGAACTCCGTATTCTGAAAGTGAGTGTGGGCCGGTCATCTTTCCCGCGCCCAGCCCTCTGCGGCATGCTCGCCATATGCAATCACTTCGCACTAGTGAATGACCACAAATCGCCCCGCAGTCATGTCCAATGCAACGGCTCCACGATAGGCAGCTGCAGAGGTTTTCCAGTGGGCGGAGTGCGCAGCAATCATCGTGGGATCAATATACAAATCGAGACTGGGGATATACAAGATAACGTGCAGAGGTGTCCAGAACGGGTCCGGCACGTTGAAGCTCGCGGGAGGATTTCCGAGCACACTCAGCATTACTACATGCGCCGCGAGACCACTGCGCTGCAGCAACGCATCAGCCAATGTTGCCAGCGCCTTGCACTCGCCACGCTTGGCAGCGATTACGCGGGCCGGAGTGATTGATGGGTAGCCTCCTCCCATCGAGCCATCGTAGTCTATACCGTACGCTTGGAGCTGACGCATCACGCGATCCAGGCGCTGTTGAGGCGTACCATCAGTAAAGCTCGGAAGATAATTCGTATTCTTTAGCAACTCAAATTCACGCTCCCGGTACGTTGTACCAAGCGCAATCCAGGATTTCACCGGGGAAATAGCCACATAGTCAGGGAGGCTCCCGGGGACATCGTTGCCATCAAAATCCAACCAGATACCACCCTTTGTGAGCGACGTTGTCGCGTGCCGCCCCTTGATACGGGAGTCGACATAGATAGGCGACCGGTCATTGGGGTGGAAAAGACTGGGCGCGGAAATATAGATACGAGCCTTAATCGGCTCGCCCTTGTACACCTCCAGTCCGAAGGTTATGTACTCATCCTGTCGGGCAGTGAATTTTTGTACTAAGTCAATCCGAATCAATTTCGGCAGGCTTGGCGCCAGAGAGTCGGGATCCGCACAATGCTTACACGCGTTCGTACCGGTGACCGCTAGCCACGTATTGGTATCATAGTTGTAGAGCTGCACCACGGATGATTTCATCCCCCGCACAAGACCTGGCGTTAGATAGGCCTTGATAAGTTTGTTGTAAGTATCAATGTCCCGTCTGTTTCTCAGCATCATGTACGAATGAACTTCCATGAATACTTTGCTGGTTGATTCGAAGCGGACATTCTTATAAGTGCAGCTTTCACGAGCACTGAGACATGTTTTTTCAAAGTCCTTCGCAGCCAGCGAGAGTGTCGCGGTCGCCGCGGCATCGCGAATGTGCATCGCCAGCGACAGGATGCTGATGCCAACCAAAACCCAATTTTTCCTCGACATGTGTTAGCTCCATGGGAATTCTCGTGCAAAGATACGCACGAGAATTCGGCTATATCATTTATGCAAGATGCGGAGGACCGCGATCTACTTCAACACACAGCCTCCACCCCCATTGTTAGCATTCGGATCCCACGTACCTGAATCGCCGCGTGTTTCGTAGACACCTTGCAGCCATAATCCACGGCAGCGTGGGTGTCACCCATCCGCACGCTGACCGAATGGCCGGAAAGTTCAGCCAATGGTTGCCCCGCGACCACGGGCGCGCCTTCGCGCACCAACACGCGGGTAACGGTGCCGCCGCCAGAAGATGAGACTGTCAGCATCCCCGAGACCGGCGATAGTTGCCCCGCAACATGTTCGCGTCGCGTGTACTGACCAAGGCAGAGGCCAAAGCAGGATGGCGGCAGTGGTGAAAGCGGCAACCAAGCCCCAAAGCTGGTGAGAGATTGGCGTCGACAGACGGACGGTCCCCAGCCATTGAGGGCGACGCGCCCGCAATACCTCTTCGCGAAACAATCCTTCCATGGATTCCCCTGACCACACGGCGGTGTCCCCTTCCTTGAATACAGGAATACATTTCAGGGGGGGGGGGAGCGTCAACCCGGAATTTTTCTTATACCCCTCGTCAGCGCTGTGAATGCCCCGAATCATCGTGCTCGCGATGCGTCAACAACCCCGGCCTGATCAGATCGATGAACGCGCGCGCCTCGGCGCTGAGGAACTTGCCCTTGCGCATCACCACGCCGTAGCTGCGCTGAGGGAAGAACTGCTTCATGTTGCGCACGGCCAGGCGGGCGCTGTCGGCTTCGGTGATGCAGATGCCGGTGACGATGGAAATGCCCATGCCCATCGCCACGTATTCCTTGATCACGTCCCAGCCGCCCACTTCGATGGCCACGTGATACGGCACCTGGCGTTGCTGGAACACCAGGTCCACCAGGCGGTAGGTGGAAAGGCGCTGCGGCGGCAGGATCAGGCCATAGGGTGAAAGATCTTCCAGGGTGATTGTCTGGTTGGTCGCGAGCGGATGGTCCAGCGGCATGATCAGCATCGGATCGTAGTGGTGCACCGGCGCCCACGCGATATCGTTGGGTACGTCCAACATGGAACCGACTGCAAAGTCGGCGTCGTCGGCGCGCAGCAGGGCCAGACCATCCTTGCCGGTGACGTTCGCCAACTGCAGTTGCACGGCGGGAAAGCGCTCACGGTAGCGACGCACCAGCTCCGGCAGCAGGTACTGGATGGTCGAGGTACCGGCAGCGATCACCAGTCGACCGGCCTGCAGGCCTTTCACCCTGGCCTGGAAGTCCCGGTCCAGCGTTTCCCAGCCTTCGACCAGCGGGCGCGCCAGCTCGTACAAGGCCTCGCCCGCGTCGGTGAGGTTGATGCGGCGGCGGCGCCGGTCCATCAGGATCACGCCCAGTTCCCGCTCCAGCGCCTGCAACTGCAGGCTGATGGTGGGCTGCGACAGGTACAGCGCCTCGGCCGCCCGCGTCAGCGTACCCAGCTTCACCACGCTGACAAACGCCCGCAACTGCTTGTGACGATTGCCCTTGTAGTAGAAACGGCCGCCACTTTCCGCGGAGGGGTCGAGGCCGGCACGCTTTTTTGTTGCGCTGCGGCGCGCTTTTTTCGGGGAATTCGATGTTTCACCGGAACGTTTCATGCTGGCAATTCAGTTATTTGCATCATTCATTGAATATGCTCATATTACTGATTGAAACATTCACTTTGTCAAATAGCCTGCTTCTGCCCTAGCTTCGAGTCATCCACGACACGGAGCGAAACGATGGCAGTCCCCCAGGAACAACTCGATATCGGCACGGCCGAGGTGCTTGCGGACGACGCCGGTTACGAAGGCATCCTGACGCCGGGCGCGCTGGACTTCCTGGCCCAGTTGCATCGCCGCTTCGAGGCCTCGCGCCAGCGCCTGCTGCAGGCCCGGCGCGAGCGCCAGGCGCGCTACGATGCCGGCGACCTGCCGGACTTTCGCGTCGACACCGCCGCGATCCGCGCTTCGGCCTGGACGGTGGCACCGATTCCCGCCGCGCTGCGTGATCGCCGCGTGGAGATCACCGGCCCGGTCGAACGCAAGATGATCATCAACGCGCTCAATTCGGGCGCCAAGGTGTTCATGGCCGACTTCGAGGACTCCTCCTCGCCCACCTTCGCCAACCAGCTCGACGGCCAGGTCAACCTGCGCGACGCCGTCGACGGCACGATCGAATTCCGCTCGCCCGAAGGCAAGAGCTATCGCGTCGGCGACGACCCCGCCGTGCTGGTGGTGCGTCCGCGGGGCTGGCATCTGCACGACCGCTTCTTCAGCGTGGACAGCACCGCGATCGCCGGCGCGCTGGTCGACTTCGGTCTGTTCGCGTATCACAACGCCGCGGCGCTGCAGCAGCGTGATCGCGGCCCGTATTTCTACCTGCCCAAACTGGAGGCGATGGAAGAAGCTGCGTTGTGGGACGACGTGATGAGCGCCGCCGAGGACGAGCTGGGGCTGCCGCTCGGCACGATGAAGGCCACCGTGCTGATCGAGACACTGCCGGCGGCGTTCCAGATGGACGAGATCCTGCACGCACTGCGCCGGCGCATCGTCGGCCTCAACTGCGGTCGTTGGGACTACATCTTTTCGTACCTGAAAACCCTGCGAGGCCACCGCGACCGGCTGCTGCCGGAGCGTGGCCAGGTCGGCATGACCGTGCCTTTCCTGAAGGGCTATTCGGAGCTGCTGATCAAGACCTGTCATCGCCGCGGGGCGTTCGCCATGGGCGGCATGGCCGCGCAGATCCCGATCAAGGGCGACGTGGCCGCGAACGAAGCCGCGCTGGACAAGGTGCGTGCCGACAAGCTGCGCGAAGTGCAGGCCGGCCACGACGGCACCTGGGTCGCGCACCCGGCGCTGGTGGCGGTGGCCCAGCAGATCTTCGACGCGTACATGCCCGCACCGAACCAGCTCGACAAGCTGCGCGAGGACGTGGAGGTAACCCGCGAGCAACTGCTTGCCGCGCCCGATGGCACCATCAGCCGCGCCGGTTTCGACAACAACGTCGAAGTCTGCCTGCGCTACACCGCCGCGTGGCTGGACGGTCTGGGTTGCGTTCCCATCCACCACCTGATGGAAGACGCCGCCACCGCCGAGATCGCGCGTGCCCAGCTGTGGCAGTGGCTGCACCACGGCGGCGTGGAGTTCCCCGACGAGGCGCCGATCGACTTTGCGCTGTTCGACCAGGCACTGGCCGCCCACACCCATCGCCTGCGCGACAGCCAGCACCCCGGCGCCAGCCGTGCCGATGCTGCTGCCGCATTGATTTCCAGCATGACCCATGCGGACGAATTGGGCGATTTCCTCACCCTGCCCGCTTACGAACAGCTGTCCTGAACCGTTTGATACAGCGCGAACGGCGGGCGCAGCCCGCCCTGCCGCAAGACAGAAGCATTCACGTCCACGCCGCGTTCCAACACGACAACGCAACAGTCCCACCACGGAGCCATGCCATGAAGAGCCACCTGCCCACCGCCGAACAGATCACCCTGGACTGGAAGAACAACGCACGCTGGACCGGCGTGCAGCGCAACTATTCCGCCGATGACGTGGTGCGCTTGCGCGGCACGGTGCAGATCGAGCACTCGCTGGCCCGCCGCGGCGCCGAACGGCTGTGGAAATCGCTGCATCAGGAGGATTTCGTCAACGCGCTCGGCGCGCTTACCGGCAACCAGGCCATGCAGCAGGTCAAGGCCGGACTGCAGGCGGTGTACCTGTCCGGCTGGCAGGTCGCGGCCGACGCCAATGTGGCCGGTGAAATGTATCCGGACCAGTCACTGTACCCGGCCAACTCGGTGCCGCTGGTGGTCAAGCGCATCAACAACACCTTGCTGCGCGCCGATCAGCTCCATCACGCCGAAGGCAACAACGAGATCGACTGGCTGGTGCCGATCGTGGCCGATGCCGAGGCGGGCTTCGGCGGCGTGCTGAATGCGTTCGAGCTGATGAAGGCGATGATCGAGGCCGGTGCTGCCGGCGTGCATTTCGAGGATCAGCTGGCCTCGGTGAAAAAGTGCGGCCACATGGGCGGCAAGGTGCTGGTGCCCACCCGCGAAGCCGTCGACAAGTTGAACGCCGCGCGCCTGGCCGCCGACGTCGCCGGCGTGCCGACCCTGATCGTGGCGCGCACCGACGCCGATGCCGCCGACCTGCTGACCTCGGACATCGACGACAACGACAAGCCCTTCATCACCGGCGAGCGCACTGTCGAGGGCTTCTTCCGGGTCAAGCCCGGCCTGGACCAGGCGATCAGCCGCGGCCTCGCCTACGCACCCTACGCCGACCTGATCTGGTGCGAGACCAGCAAGCCGAACCTGGAGGATGCGCGTCGCTTCGCCGAGGCGATCCACGCCAAGTTCCCGTGCAAGATGCTGGCCTACAACTGCTCACCCAGTTTCAACTGGAAGAAGAACCTCGACGACGCCACCATCGCCCGCTTCCAGAAGGAACTCGGCGCGATGGGCTACAAGTTCCAGTTCATCACCCTGGCCGGCTTCCACAGCCTCAACTACGGCATGTTCGACCTGGCCCACGGCTACGCCCGCCGCCAGATGAGCGCCTTCGTCGAGCTGCAGGAAAAGGAGTTCGCCTCGGCCGACCGCGGCTTCACCGCCGTGAAGCATCAGCGCGAGGTCGGCACCGGCTACTTCGACGCGGTGACCCAGGCGATCCAGCAGGGACAGTCGTCGACCACGGCACTGACCGGCTCGACCGAGGAGGCGCAGTTCAAGCAGGCTGCCGTGGCATAGGAACGCGAGGCGTGTAGGAGCGCACCCTGTGCGCGATGCTCTTGTTGTTGAGGCGAGGCGAGCTACGCCCGCCATTCGCGCACAGGGTGCGCTCCTACACCTCGGTTGGCGGGGCCAGCATGATCACCGCCCAGCTCAATTTGGATTCGAAATCACGCTTGGTCGAGGCTGCCCGAAGCAAGCTTTTCCTCCACGCCGAACATCACCACGCCGTTCGAACGGATCTGCACGACAAACTGCGGCCAGCGCAGCGTCAGGCATTGGCGATGTCCACCATGTCGGCATCGTCCACGACCTTCGCATCTCCGCCGGTGTCGACCACCAGTCGGTTGCGACCGTCATGCTTGGCGCGGTAGAGCGCGGCATCGGCGTCGGTGAAGAGTTGATGGAACGCGTAGCCGGAGAGGGCGCTGTGCGCCAGGCCCAGGCTGGCTGAAACCACCACCGTGGTCTCCGGATCGAGCTCCAGCAAAGTGGCGGCGAGACTGCGGCGGATACGGCTGGCAATCTCGATGCCCTGCTCGCGTGTACATGTCTGCAACAGGATGCCGAACTCCTCGCCACCCAGACGGCCAAACAGGTCGGAGTCACGCAGCTCCCGGATGCACACTGCCACGACGCGCCGCAGGACTTTGTCGCCGGCGACATGGCCGTAGGTGTCGTTGACCCGCTTGAAGTGATCCAGATCCAGCACCACCAGGCAGGCGCCCGCGTCGGTCTGGTGCAGCCGCTGCAGGATTCGCTCCGCTTCATGCAGGAAATGCTGCCGATTGAATACTCCGGTCAGGCCATCATGACGAGCCATGCGCCGGAAGCGCACTTGCGATCGCTTGAGGCGGTACGCCCACAGGCCGATGAAAGCGATCACCAGCAGCAACAGCACGATGTACAGCCGACTTGTCTCCTGCGCCTTGCTTGCCAGCGCCTGACGCAGTTTGAGAATGCCGTTCTGCTTGTCCGCGGCCTCCAGTTTCAGCTTCTTGTCCAGCACTTGTTGCCTGACCATCTGGTAGGCCAACGCGCGCGTCTTGGTGTCGTCCATGGCGGCTTTGTCCTGGGCCACGTACTTCTGGTAGTACGCCAGTGCTGCCCCGTCATCACCGGCCCGCTTCGCGATTTGGTAAAGCAGTTTGTAGGCGGCTTGCTGCGGCCAGGTGAAACTCTTCGGGTCACTCGCTGCCAAGGCGGCCAGCGCCGACTGCCTCGCAGCGACATCATTGCCCTGGCTTGCGTAGGCTTGCGCAAGGCTGACGTCCAGGCCAGAAATGTGCGGCTGGAACCCCGATCGCAGCACGCTCGGCCGGATGCGTTTCAGCAACGCAATGGCCTGATCCGGGTGCCCCTCTTCAGTCAGCAAATCCGCGCGGGAAAGGCGCTGCGTGTTGGCGTACACGTCCTGTTTGTCGGCAAGACACACGGCGATCGCGCGCCGGAGAGCGGGATCATTCGAGCCAAGCGTGACGGAGTAACTTATCGCATTGACTTGGTATGAATAATTGGCACATCGATTCTTGGGTGATGCCTTTTCCGGGTCCAGCTGCCGGGCGTATATCAAGGCTTGATCAGTCTCTCCTGCGAGATCAAGCATCTGGACGATCGCGCGCAGCGCCTGTGCACGGGCGTTGTCGTCTGTTACCTGCGGCAGATCGACCATCAAAGAATTGGCCACCCTGAAGGCCTCTTCGTATTGACGGTTGATCGCCAGGCCTGTCATCAGGTTCGCTTTGGCGCGCGTCGCCAGTGCCGCGTCACCCGAGTGGGCGATGATGTCCCGCATGATGGGAGCCTCTTTGGCGAGGTTCCCTGCGAGACTTGCCTGATAGGCATCCAGGTAGCGCAGATGCCACCGTTGTGCCGGGGAAAGCCGGTTCTCCTGCTGATGGAGCTGCTTGAGAATGTCGGCAAAGCGTGTGTGATCCCTCAGCTGGAGTTCTTCAGCCTGGGCAAGCAAGACGGCAGGCGCGCTCGGCTCGGAGATGGTCCCCGCGGCGCTGCCCATGAGCACGCCGAAAAGCGCCCCTGCGAGAAGGACGCGTCTCGCGAAACATCCTGACGCGGAATGTTGCATGTATTTGCCGAAAGACCGGGGTTTGCCGCGGGCGTAAATACCGTTTATCCGGACTGGCCCACACCTTCGGTGTCGCCGTCGTCAGTATCGCCGCCGGATGGATGACTACCGTCCTGATCGTCGTCGCCGTCGTGCCCAGCGCCGACATTATTGTTCGGATGATTTGGCGACCTAATGTCCCGGTGGCCAAGCTCCCTTGCCAGGTGGCTGTCGTCGCCGGAGATTGCCGCCTGCCTGAGCGCCTCGCTGGCGTGCAGTCCGGTCAAGACCTGCGCCAGATCCTCCGCCGAAGCGTGGCGCAGCGACGCATCCCGGCCGATGGCTTCCAGCAGCTCGATCGTATGGCTCATGTGCCCCCCTGTTTCGTTGTATATGACTCATCCCTCCGTCGGCGGGCGAAGCTCCAGTGCCCGTTAACGTCGCGCGCCTCGGGCGCCACTCTTGAGCCTATCACGGCTCCGGATTGCCAGTGGCGCCGAAAGTGGCCGGGGCGCGACACGCGAAGATGCGTGGGCTGCAGATAATGCTCTCTGGCAGGCGCTCCCCATCTCGAACGCCGGCATCTCGCTCGCCGAAGCTTTACGTTTCGCGCTGCTGGTCCTCCGCCAGCTGAGCGCGATCCAGCGCGGCCAATCGCTCCCGCACCCTCTGGTTGGGGCGCAGCGCCGAAGCGGGCGGCAGTATCACGGTTTCCTCCGCGGTCACGTCTATCGCCGGCAGATCCCGCAGTTTCACGCGGCGGATGCGCGGCTGCTGAATCGGCAGGGTCGCGCAGCGATAGATGATCACCTCGTGATCCAGCGGGTAATCCTCATTCAGCACATCGACCAAGACCTGTCGATACTCGGGACCGGTGGAAAATCGCTTCAGGGAGCGGTCACCGACCAGACCCACCTGCCACAACACCAGGTAGGCACAGGGATTGATGGCGGTTTCGCAGAACAGCAGCTGGCTCGCTTCGTAATGCTGACAACCGAGGCGCCCCGGATCGATGCCGAGGTCGGCGTACAGACAATCCTCGGCGGAGATGCCCGGCTCCATGTGGGCGTGGAAGCCCTCCGCGCGCGCCAGCTTGATGACCTCGTGCGGGGACCACGCAAATATTCCGGGGTGGCCGTAGAACACGGCACAGACTTTCCTGCCCGCGCGTACCTCGACCATCATCACCTCGACCCACTCGTGGTAGGTGCGCAGGCGCGACTTGTCGCCCTTGCCATAATACGGCTGCAGGCTGCGTACATCCGGGTGCATGCTTTCCAGCCACATTTCCACGATCCCGTCCGACACCGCGGCGAACACCACATCGGCCTGCTCGATATGGCTGCGCGCAAGCGGG
The DNA here is from genome assembly GCF_055809185.1 of Rhodanobacter sp. G2-10. Classification (NCBI taxonomy): domain Bacteria; kingdom Pseudomonadati; phylum Pseudomonadota; class Gammaproteobacteria; order Lysobacterales; family Rhodanobacteraceae; genus Rhodanobacter; species Rhodanobacter sp. G2-10. The sequence continues at coordinate 3,341,479 of NZ_CM147900.1, forward strand.
CCGAGATGTGAGCCCAGCGTCATGCCCAGGCCGACGCAGGCGATGCTGCCGCGGGCTTGGGCATTGGCCGGGGCGGGCGCACTGATCTGGTTCATGCGGGAAGCCTGTTGACGTTGGTGCCGATGGTAAATGCAGCGATGACGTCACGCTCCCGGACGGTCAGCCCCAAGGAACCTGTCGGGTTTGGGCGATGGCGTTCGGATCGACCAGGAATCGACGGGGATACGTTCCGCACAGATGGGTCCGCAAACGGGCCCGGCCAGGTTCGACGAACTCCCGAGAGCATGGGTCGCAGAAATTTGGGCTGCCGTACGACTCTCATCCATCGGGTGCGCCAAATGCGCGATGCCTATCCGGGTCGCGCAGCTACGCACTGCTCGGCGGCACCAGCACGATCACGGTCCAGCCCGACTTGGGTTCGAGCTCGCGTTTGGTCGAAGCCACGCGCAGCAGACCCTTCTCCTCCACGCCGAACATCAACACGCTGTTGGAACCGTACTGCTCGACAAACTGCGGCCAGTCGAAGGTGTCGGTGAGCTTGGTCAGCTTGATCCGCCAGCCCTGCTCCAGCATCTCGGCGAAGCGGCCGTGGGTCATGGTCTCGTCGAACAGGGGTGGCGCCAGCAGGCTTCCGGCCAGCGCGGCGCGATCGGTATTCTCCTGCGGCGTCAGGTTGCGCAACCGGTAGACCTTTTCGCGGCCAAACTCCTGCCGGTAGTGCACGCACGCCAGCGAGTTGCGCTCGCGGTGGGTGGACATGGCCAGCAAGCGGCCGATGCCGGTGAGATCCAGGTGGCGCTCCGCGTGCGGCGAGGCGGGGTTGCCGAAGAACGTGGTCAGGCCATCCATGCGTGCCTGCCGGATGCCGTCCCAGTCGTCGTCGGCCAGCACTACGCGAAAGCCGGCCTCGCCCAGCACCTTGCCGACGGCCCGCGCCACCGCGTCGGAACCGAAAATCAACACGCCGCGCGGTTCCGGCTCGGCCACTTTCAGCCAGATCGCCAGCGGTCGCGCGGTGGCGCTCTGCAGCACCACCGTGCCGATGATCAGGGTGAAGATCAGCGGCAGCAGCGCATCGGCGCCCGGCACCCCCAACTCCTCCAGACGCAGGGCGAACAGGGCCGACACCGACGCAGCCACGATGCCGCGTGGCGCGACCCAGCCGATCAGTGCGCGCTCGCGCCAGCTGAGCCTGCTGCCCACGCTGGCCAGGGCCACGGTGAACGGACGCACCAGAAATTGCGCCACCGCGAACAGCGCGATGCCGGCCAGCAGCATGCCGGGCGGCAGCGGCCAGGCCAGCCGTGCCGCCAGCACGATGAACAGCACCGACACCAGCACCGTGGTCAGGCTTTCCTTGAAATCCAGGATGTCGTCCATGTGCACACCGCGCATGTTGCCCAGCGCGATGCCCATGATCGTCACCACCAGCAGACCCGATTCATGGGTCAGCACATTGGACAGGCTGAAGGCCAGCAGCACGGCGGCCAGCACGGCATAGTTCTGCAGGTACTCGGGAATCATCTGCCGACGCAGGAAGAACGCGATCAGCCATGCCGCCACGGCACCGATCACCACGCCGCTGCCGATCGTGGCGAGGAACACACCGATGGTGTGGCCTTCCTCGCGCGACACGATCGCCTCGAAGATCAGCACCGCGAACAAGGCGCCCAGCGGATCGATCACGATGCCTTCCCAACGCAGCGTGTTGGCAATGCGGGCATTCGGTCGCAGCGTGCGCAACATCGGCGCGATCACCGTCGGTCCGGTGACACAACCCAGCGCGCCATACAGCAAGGCAATCGGCCAGCTCACGTCGGCAATCGCGTGCGCGGCCCAAGCCAGCAGCAACAGGGTGACAACGGCGCCGTAGCTGACCAACCCGCGCACCGCGCGACCGATGCCCGGCAATTCGTGGAAGCGCAGGGTCAGGCTGCCTTCGAACAGGATCAGCGCAACCGCCAGCGACACCATCGGGAACAGCAAGTCGCCCAACAACAGGTCGGGATCCAGCACGCCGGTGGCCGGCCCAAGCACGATGCCGGCGAGCAGCAGGAACAGAATGGCCGGCAACCTCACCCGCCACGCCAGCCATTGCGACAGGAAACCGATCATCAGCATCCCGGCGAGCATCAGGCCGAGCTCGATACTCATGATGTGCCCTTCAACCTGTCCGGCCGCTATCGAAACATGCCCGGGTGCGAGCGTCCAGCCTCGACTTGCGGCAGGATCTCAGAAACGCCGGTACTGCAGCGCTTCGGCCAGATGCTCGCGCTCAAGCAGCGCGGCGCCTCCATCCAGATCGGCGATCGTGCGGGCCACCCGCAACACCCGGTGGTAGGCCCGCGCGGACAGGCCCAGACGCTCCAGCGCAGCCTCGAACCAGCGTCGTTCCGCGGCGCCCAGGGCGCAGTCGCGCTCCAGTTCGCGCGTGCTGATCTCGGCGTTGGGTCGGCCAGCGCGCATCAGGGATTGGCGACGCGCGGCGAGCACCCGCGTGCGCACCGTGGCGGAGTCCTCATCGCGCTCGTTGCTTGGCGTGCTGAGGTCCGCCAGCGGCACCGGCGGCACCTGCACGCAGATGTCGATGCGATCCAGCAGCGGACCGGAGATGCGTGAGCGGTAGCGCTGCACCTGATCGGGCGTGCACTGGCAGCGCGGCTCGCCGGCATAGCCGCACGGACAGGGATTCATCGCCGCCACCAGCTGGAACTGGGCGGGAAAGGTCGACTGCCGGGCCGCCCGCGAGATCATGATGTGACCCGATTCCATCGGCTCGCGCAGCACTTCGAGCACATGCCGACTGAACTCGGGCAGCTCATCCAGGAACAGCACGCCATTGTGCGCCAGCGAAATCTCGCCCGGGCGCGGATACGAGCCGCCGCCCACCAGCGCCACCGCCGACGCGGTGTGGTGCGGCGCCCGGAACGGCCGGCGTCGCCAGTGCGCGAGGTCGGTGGCCTGGCCGGAGACCGACAACACCGCGCAGGTCTCCAGCGCTTCGGATTCGGTCAGCGGCGGAAGAATGCCCGACAGGCGCTCGGCCAGCATGGTCTTGCCGGTGCCCGGTGGCCCGATCAGCAACAAATGGTGGCCGCCGACCGCGGCAATCTCCAGCGCGCGCCGTGCCTGCGTCTGTCCGCGCACGTCGGCCAGGTCGGGCCCGTCATGCGCGCCGCCATTGCTGGGAATGCCCACCGGCATCGACAACTCGTGCGCGCCGCGCAACCACCCGCAGACCTCGGCCAGGGTATCGGCCACCCGCACATCCACATCCGGCACCAGGGCCGCTTCGGCGGCGTTCTCGCGCGGCACGACCACGCGGCGATCGCGTGCCCGCGCACGCAGCAGGGCCGGCAGCACGCCGGAAACGCTGCGCAGCGATCCGGTCAGCGCCAGTTCGCCGAGAAATTCGCAATCATCCAGCTTTTCGCGCGGCACCTGGCCGCTGGCGGCGAGAATGCCCAGCGCGATCGACAGATCGAAGCGCCCACCATCCTTGGGCAACTCGGCTGGCGCCAGGTTCACCGTGACCCGGCGATTGGGGTATTCGAACGCGGTGTTCTGGATCGCCACGCGCACGCGATCGCGCGCCTCGCGCACCGCCGCCTCGGGCAGGCCGACGATATTGGTGCAGGGCAAGCCACCGGAAAGATGCACCTCGACCATGACCTGCGGCGCGGCGATGCCTTCCTGGGCGCGGCTGAGCGTGACCGCAAGACTCATCGGACGGACGGTCGCCGAGGCGGACAGGGGGCGCTGATTCCAGACAACATCAAGCGACTCCGCCTGTCAGTGCTCAATAAATAACCGCCTCCGATCGTTCTCGGGGTGAGGGTGACGGATCGGAGGCGGCTCCCGGGAGGTGGTTACGGCTGGCCCCCGCGGGCAGCGACGATGGCCTCGAGTTCGGCCACACGTTGCTCCAGTTCATCGACCTTGGTGCGGGTGCGGGACAGCACACCGGCCTGGACATCGAACTCCTCGCGGGTGACCAGGTCGAGGCGGCGCAATCCCTGCGCCAGAACATCCTGGAAGTTGGCGCGCAAATCCTGCTGCACCTGTGCCAGTCCTGGCGGTACCAACGACACAAGCCGCAGGGCAATCTGGTCGATATCCTGCTTGTCCATCATGGACAGCGCCTCAAACTCGTCGAGGTAAAGAGTAGGTGAATGGAATTTGTCGCCACCATCGGTGCGCTCCGTCAAAGTGTGTAGGGATTGTCCTACACCAACGTCAATCCGGCGAGAACGTCGTGCCGGAAGGGGCAGTACACTGGCGCAGCCGTCGCGCCGTCGCGCGCAGAATCGAGGGAATGCTTCATGAAACTGGTCGTGGCGATCATCAAGCCGTTCAAGCTGGACGATGTGCGCGAGTCGCTCGCTGAGGTCGGCGTGCAGGGCGTTACGGTCACCGAGGTCAAGGGGTTCGGTCGCCAGAAGGGCCATACCGAGCTGTATCGCGGTGCCGAGTACGTGGTCGACTTCCTGCCCAAGATCAAGCTGGAGGTGGCGGTGGCCGATGATCAGCTCGACCGCGTGATCGAGGCGATCCAGGCCTCCGCGCGTACCGGCAAGATCGGCGACGGCAAGATCTTCGTCAGTACGCTGGAGCAGGTGATCCGGATCCGTACCGGCGAGCTGGACAACGACGCGCTGTAACGCCGTCGCCGGCCCTGACCGGATCAGCGCCGACTCAAGGCCGACGGGATTGTTCACAACCTGTTGGGTTGACGCTGCCATCGGCACCCGATATGTTGTGGCCGTCGGTGCCCGACCAGACGCGACGTCGATCGGGCTCAAAAGGGAATCCGGTGTAACTCCGGAACTGCCCCGCAGCGGTAAAGCGGAAACGAACATGCCCACATGCACTGGCCTTCCATGGCTGGGAAGCGGGCACAAGTAGGCGGATCGCCTTGATCCACGTCCGCAAGTCCGAAGACCTGCCGACACACCGGGACGAACGTGTCCCGGTGCGTAGTGACGGCTTCCGCGGGGAAGTGCGTCGTGAAGGCGGGCGTCGTTGCGGCGCGCGCCTTGCGCGTTCGCCCCCGGATCCGTCGCTATCAGGCCCTGCTCGCGGGAAGCAGGCGTTTGATGTCCATGCCGGGAGCCACCAGCCATGCAATCCCTCGATACCGCAGAACGCGAGCGCACCGTCGCGCGCGTCGAATCATCCACCCTCAACGAAACACTCCACGCATCCGACCCTGCGTTCACGCTGACGTCGCCGCACACGCCCGCCCAGATGCACGTGACCAAACGCAACGGGATCCGGGAAACCGTCGACGTCAACAAGATCGTGCGTGCAGTGACCCGCAGCGCCGACGGCCTGCACGGGGTCGATCCGCTGCGCGTGGCGCTGAAGACCATCGGCGGCCTGTACGACGGCGCCACCACCCAGGAACTGGACCAACTGTCGATCCGCACCGCCGCCGGGCTGACCGCCGAGGAACCGGAATACGGCCAGCTCGCCGCGCGCCTGCTCGGTGCCTTCATCGACAAGGAGGTCAGCGGCCAGGAGATCCAGAGCTTTTCGCAATCGATCGCCCGTGGCGCCGAGCTGGGCATCCTCAACGATCGACTGCGTGACTTCGTGGCCGCCAACGCGCGCAAGTTCAACGACGCGATCGACCCGCTGGCCACCCATCGCTTCGAATACTTCGGCCTGCGCACGGTATACGACCGCTACCTGCTGCGTCACCCGCAGCGCCGGCTGGTGCTGGAAACGCCGCAATACTTCTTCATGCGTATCGCCTGCGCGCTGGGCGGCAACGACATCGGCGAAACGCTGGAACTCTATCGGCTGCTGTCCTCGCTGGAATACATCGCCAGCTCGCCTACCCTGTTCAATGCGGGCACCGCGCACGAGCAATTGAGTTCGTGCTATCTGCTGGACTCGCCGGTCGATTCGCTGGAGGCGATCTATGACAAATACGCCGATGTCGCCAAGCTGTCCAAGTTTGCCGGCGGCATCGGCCTGGCCTACTCGCGCGTGCGTTCGCGCGGCTCGCTGATCAAGGGCACCAACGGCCACTCCAACGGCCTGCTGCCGTGGCTGAAGACACTGGACGCGTCGGTCGCGGCAGTGAACCAGGGCGGCAAGCGCAAGGGCGCGGCCTGCGTGTATCTGGAAACCTGGCACGCCGACATCGAGGACTTCCTCGAACTGCGCGACAACACCGGCGACGATGCACGCCGCGCGCACAACCTCAACATCGCCAACTGGATTCCGGACGAGTTCATGCGCCGGGTCGAAAGCGATGGCGACTGGTCTTTGTTCGATCCGAAGCTCGTGCCGCACTTCGTCGACAGCTGGGGCGAGACGTTCGATGTGGCGTATCGCAAGGCCGAGAGTGACGGGCTTGCCGTGAAAACGGTGAAGGCGCGCGAACTCTACGCCCGCATGATGCGCACGCTGGCGCAGACCGGCAACGGCTGGATGACGTTCAAGGATCGCTGCAACGCGACCAGCAACCAGACGGCCAGACCCGAGAACGTGATCCACCTGTCCAACCTGTGCACCGAGATCCTCGAAGTCAGCTCGATCGACGAAACGGCCGTGTGCAATCTCGGCTCGGTCAACCTGGCGCGGCATGTAGTCGACGGGGCGTTCGATTTCGAGCAGCTTGCCTCCACCGTGCGCACCGCCGTGCGCCAGCTCAACCGCGTGATCGACCTGAACTTCTACCCCATCCACACCGCACGCACCGCCAACATGAAGTGGCGCCCGGTGGGCCTGGGCGTGATGGGCCTGCAGGACGTGTTCTTCAAGCTGCGCCTGCCGTTCGACTCCGCCGAGGCGCTGGCGCTGTCCACCCGCATCGCCGAGGAAATCTATTTCCACGCGCTGTCGCAGTCGTGCGAGCTGGCCGCGTCCGAAGGTGCGCACCCCGGCTTCGCCGACAGCCGCGCGGCAAACGGCGAACTGCAATTCGACCACTGGCCCGATGCCGCACCGCACGACGCCGCCCGCTGGGATGACCTGCGCGGCCAGATCAAGCAGCACGGCCTGCGCAATTCGCTGCTGATCGCAATAGCACCGACCGCCACGATCGCCTCCATCGCCGGCTGCTACGAATGCATCGAGCCGCAGGTCAGCAACCTGTTCAAGCGTGAAACCTTGTCCGGCGACTTCCTGCAGGTAAACCGGCACCTCGCCGACGAACTGAAATCGCTCGGCCTGTGGACCTCCGAAATCCGCGATGCGATCAAGCTCGCCGAGGGGTCGATCCAGAACATCGCCGCCATTCCCGAACGCCTGCGCCGGATCTACCGCACCGTGTGGGAATTGCCGCAGAAGGCGTTGATCGAGCTGGCCGCCGCGCGTGGCGCGTACATCGACCAGAGCCAATCACTGAACCTGTTCATGGAGAACCCGAACATCGGTCAGCTCAGCTCCATGTACATGCACGCGTGGAAGACCGGCATCAAGACCACCTATTACCTGCGCTCGCGACCGGCGACGAAGATTGCCAAGACCACGGTGTCGGATCAGAGGCAGGCGAATGCGGCTGTTGTCTGCTCTCTGGAAAACCCCGAGTACTGCGAAGCCTGCCAGTAGGACCAGGAGTGAGGGAAGAGAAGTGAGGAGTGAGAGAGAGCGGTGAAGCTCCGTCGCATGCTCCGCCTACGGGGCATGTGCGCGGAGGCGCTGGCGAAACGCCGTGAGCATGCGGCTGGTTTCATCGATGCATTGCCGAAGGACATGTGTTTGCCCGGCAGATAGCCAACCAATCTCCTCACACAACGTCAGCTGGGTTTCCAGTTCCGCGAGCGAGCCTTGCGCTATGGCGAGAAACTGACGCTTCTCCGCTTTCGATTCCCTAGTCCAGCCTTCCGCAATGTTGCTCGGCACCGATACCGCCGCGCGCGTCATTTGCGCCCGCATGCCATACGTCTCTTCACGCGGCAGAAACCGCACAAGCCCGTAAACCTCCCGGGCTGCTTGCATCGCTCGTTTCCAGACCACTGTCTCTCGATAATGCATAGGAGCACCTCCATGTTCGAAACATCATCTCTCACTTCTCACTCCTCTTCACTCACTCCATCGCTCCTCGATCCTGGCTTCGAACTCACCCTGCGCCCCATGCGCTACCCCGCCTTCTACGAGATGTATCGCAACGCAATCCGGAACACCTGGACTGTCGAGGAGGTGGACTTCTCGATGGATACGCACGACCTCGACACGAAAATGTCCGCCGCCGACCGCCATCTGATCCGGCGGCTGGTCGCGTTCTTCGCCACCGGCGACACGATCGTGTCGAACAACCTGGTGCTGAACCTGTACCAGCACATCAATGCGCCGGAAGCGCGCATGTATCTGTCGCGCCAACTGTACGAGGAAGCGCTGCACGTGCAGTTCTATCTCACCTTGCTGGATACCTATATCCCCGACTCGGCCGAGCGCAACGCCGCGTTCGCGGCGATCGAGACGATTCCCTCGATCCAGCAGAAGGCTGCGTTCTGCTTCAAGTGGATCGACTCGATCCAGGATCTGTCGCGGCTGGAAACGCGGGCGCACCGCCGCCAGTTCCTGCTCAACCTGATCTGCTTCGCCGCCTGTATCGAAGGACTGTTCTTCTACGCCGCGTTCGCCTATGTCTACTACCTGCGCTCGCGCGGCCTGCTGCACGGGCTGGCGGCGGGGACCAACTGGGTGTTTCGCGACGAAAGCTGCCACATGGCGTTCGCGTTCGAGGTGGTACGTACGGTGCGCGAGCAGGAGCCGGATCTGTTCGACGACGACATGCGCGCCCAGGTGGAGCAGATGATGGAAGAGGCCATCGCCTGTGAAACCCGGTTCGCCGAGGATGTGTTGTCCGGCGGCGTGGCCGGCATGTCGGTGAAGGACATGCGGCAATACCTCGAATACTGCGCCGACCAGCGCTTTGCCCAGCTCGACATGCCGGCAAAGTACGGTGCAAGGAATCCGTTCGACTTCATGGATCTGCAGGACGTGCAGGAACTGGCCAACTTCTTCGAGCGGCGCGTCTCTGCCTACCAGGTTGGCGTGGAGGGCGAAGTGGCGTTCGACATGGCGTTCTGACCGGCAGGAAAAAAATCGCTTGACTACAGTTGTAGTCATGGCGTAGCTTACCTACATCTGTAGTCAAGCGGACCCACGTCATGCGCAAGCGTTCCATCGGCGACCAGGAACTGGCACTGCTTCAGCACATCGACGGGCGGGCCACGACATCGGTCGGCGAAGTGGCCACCGATTTCGGCGAACCGCGCGGGCTGGCGCGCTCCACCGTGCTGACGATGATGGAGCGGCTGCGCGCCAAGGGTTACCTCAAGCGCCGCCAGCTGAAAGGCATGTACCGCTACAGCACCGCGACCGGCGCGGCCGAAGCGGTACACAGTGCGGTGGGCAGCTTCGTCGAGAAGACGCTGAGCGGCTCGGTGTCGCCATTCGTGGCGTGGATGTCCGAGCAGGCGGAAGTGTCGGACGACGAACTGGCCGAGCTCGAGGCCCTGGTGGCGCAGTTGCAGTCCCGACGCAAGGATCCGTGACATGAGCAGTCTCAGCCTTTTCGTCGATACCTTGCTCGTCCGGCTCGTCTGGACGTCCATCCAGGCCAGCGTGCTGATTGCCGTCGTGCTGTTGATCCTGCGCCTGCTGCCGCGCTTGCCCGCGGCGATACGGTGCACCCTGTGGTGGCTGGTCAGCCTGCAGTTGTTGCTCGGCCTGTGCTGGCACGCACCGCTGGCACTGCCGTTGCTGACCCCTGCGGCGACGGCGACAAGCAGCCCGTCGATTGGTCAGGCACCGGTCACTTTCACGCTGGAAGGCACGGCGCCCACCGCGCCCGGCATCGTGCCGGCAGCACAGCATGCCGAGGCGCTGACCGGCGCTGCAGCTGCCGACCCGGTTCGCTGGTACATGCTGCTGCCCATGCTCTGGCTGGTGGCCACGCTTGCCCAACTGCCGCTGCTGGCCCGTGAGTGGTGGCGCGCCCGGCGATTGCTCGACTCGGCGGAACCACTGGTCGATGCAGGCATGCAGGCAATCTGTGCCCAGCGCGCGCGTACCCTGGGCCTGCGCCGCTGTCCGCCACTGTACGTCAGCGCGGAGATCGATTCACCGCAGGTCAGTGGCCTGCTGCAGCCGGTGGTGCTGCTGCCCGCGGCCCATGCGATGACACCGCTCGAGTCGGCGATGGCCATCGCGCACGAACTGGCCCACCTGCGCCGCGGTGACCTGTGGCTGGGCTGGCTGCCGGCGATCGCGCGGCGGCTGTTCTTCTTCCATCCGCTGGTGCGATGGGCCATGCGTGAATACGCCTTCGAACGCGAGGCCGCCTGCGATGCCGAAGTGCTGCGACAGACCGGCACCATGCCGCACGCCTACGCCCAACTGCTGCTGCGCCTGGGCGTATCCCACCCGATCCATGCCGGCCTCGCCGGTGCATCCCCCACGTTCCAGAACCTGAAGAGGCGACTGACCATGCTTCAGCACGTTGATCCCGAATCCCGCCGACACTTGCGCGGTTGGCTGCTGGTGGCGCTGGTCGCCGTGGCCGGCGTATTGCCCTACCGCGTCACCGCCGCCAGCAGCAAGCACGATGCCGCCAGCACACCGGCAGCCAGCGCGTCGACGATGGCACCCATGCCGCCCATGCCGCCGGCGCCCCCGGCACCACCCTTGCCCGCTTCACCCGGCATGGCTCCGCCACCACCGATGGCACCGCCGCCGCCACCGCCGCCACCGCCTCGTGACAGCGGATTCTCCGCCCGACATGTGGACATCAACACCACGAATCACGCGCAGAACGGTTTCGCGCTGTTCGATGGCGATTCGACGATCACCATCAACGGCTCCAACGCCGATCTCGACACCGTGAGGAAACTCCATGCGAGCAACAAGGCAATGCTGTGGTTCCGCCGCGGCGACCATGCCTACGTGATCCGCGACAAGGGCATGCTGGAACGCGCCAGCCGCATCTACGCGCCAGTGACGGCGCTGGCACGGCAGCAGGGTGAGCTCGCCGGCCAGCAGGGCGCGTTGGCCGGCCGACAGGCCGGTCTTGCAGCCCGTGATGCCGCCATGGCGCAGGAACAGGCTGCGCTGGCACAGCGCCAGGCACAAATGGCGGCCCGCATCGCGGCCGCCGAAGCCAACGGGTCCGACCAGCACGCGCACCAGGAAGAACTGGATGCGCAGCAAGCCGCCATGGACGCTGCCCGGGTAGAATTGGAGCAACGCCGCGCCGAACTGGAAGCCCGTCAGGCTACTCGGCAACAGGCGCTGGAAAAGCAGCAGGCCAGTTTCGAGAAACAACAGCAGGCGATGGAGCGCAAGCAGCAGCAGGCACAACAAGCTGCCGAGCAGGCAATGAACAAGTTGCTCGATGAAGCCTTGGCCAAGGGCCTGGCCCAGCAGACGAGCGCGCGCTGACCCTGGCGGGTATCGAGCCTGCCCGCCCGACGCCGTGTCGCCACGGCGCCGGGCTTCAGCTCAATTCCACGGCCACGCCTTCAGCTGATACTCCGGTGGCGGCGTGTCGCCGGCCAGGTAGCGCACGAAATAATCCCAGCGCCGACGCGTGATGTAAGGCGTGGCATCCGCGTAACCGTGACGCACGTTGGGAATGGCGATCATGTCGAAGTCACGGTTGGCCTTGATCAACGCCTCGACCACCAGCAGCGTGTTGGATGGCGGCACGTTGTCGTCCAGCGTGCCGTAGGTAAGCATCAGGTGGCCCTTGAGGTTCTTCGCGAAGCTCTGGTTGGCCTGGGCGTCGTAGTTGGTGGTTCCGTCCTTGTGGGTAACCAGCAAACTCTGCCACTTCTCGGCCCAGTCGTCCTCGTAGTTGCGGTTGTCGTGGTTGCCGCTCTCGGCCCAGCCGACCTTGAAGAAATCCGGGTAATGGAACATCGCGCCCGCCGTGGCATTGCCGCCGCCGGAGTGCCCCCAGATGCCGACGCGGTCGAGGTCGATCCACGGATGGCGCTTGGCCAACTGCTTCAGCCCGGCCACCTGGTCGGGCAAGGTGTTGTCCTCGATGTGCTCGAAATAGGCATCGTGGAAGGCCTTGGAACGCCACGGCGTGCCCATGCCGTCGAGCGCCACCACGATGAAGCCCAGCTCGGCCATCGCCTGATGGTCGCTGCGAGCGGCCAGGAAGCTGCGTCCGCGCACCGAGCCGGTCTGCGGGCCGGGATAGACGTAGTCGATGATCGGGTATTTCTTCGACGCATCGAAGTGGGTCGGCTTGAACATCAGCCCGTACAGATCGGTCTTGCCGTCGCGCGCCTTCACCGTGAACGGGATCGGCGGCACCCAGCCCGCCGCACGCAGGCGGCTGATGTCGCCGCGCGCCACGGTAGCCAGCGTGCGCCCGTCATCCGAACGACGCAGCACGGTGACCGGCGGCACGGTCGGGGTGGAATACGCATCGACGAAATGCCGGCCGTCCGGTGACAGGCTGATCGTGTGATCGGCGGCCTCCGGTGTCAGCAGGGTCGGTTGGCCGCCGTCGAGACTCACCTTCCAGAACTGCTGGTAGTACGGATTGACGCCCGGCGTGCGCCCCACCCCGCGGAACCACAGCGTGCGCGTTTTCGGATCGACCCGGAGCACCTCGGTGACATTGCCCTCACCGGTGGTGATCGCGTGCTTGAGCTTACCGGTGGTGAGGTCGTACAGATACAGGTTGCCCCAGTTGTTGCGCTCGGAGAACCAGATCGCCTCGTGCGTCTTCGGCAGGTAGCGCCAGTTCACCGCGCCGTTGCCACTCTCGTAATACGTCGGCACCTGCTCCTCGAACACCGTGCGCACCTTGCCCGTTTTCGCATCGGCGATGCGGAACCATTCGTGCTTGTGGTCGCGCGAGGTGGAGACGAAGGCCAGGGTCTTGCCGTCGGGGGCCCATTTCACGTCATCCCAGCCGCCATCGGGGCCGCAGCTGACGTCGTCGCACAGGCTGGAGCGGTGCTGGTCGGGCGGCATCTGCAGGCGCACCACCTTGTGCGTGGGCACGTCGATGATCACCCGCTCGATCATGGTCACGTGCTTGTCGCCGACCAGCGGGTATTTCCACTTCAGCAACTCGGGATGGCCGACCCTGGTCCTGATCAGATACATCTCGCCGGTCTGGCGCTGGTCCTGCTGGAAAGTGGCGATCTGCCTCGAATCGGGCGACCACTCGAGAATGGCCTTGTCGGTGTGCTTCCAGCCGGCGTTGTCGGTGGCGTACCCAAAGTTCTCCACGCCATCGGTGGTGAGTCGGGTCTCCTTGCCGGTGGCAACATCACGCAACCACAGGTTCCAGTCGCGGATGAAGGCCTCGCTCTTGCCGTCCGGCGACAGCACGCCGGGCTCCTTGCCGGTCTTCAACAGCGTGGCCCGAGCGACGCAGCTGGCCGTCGCTGCGGCAAGGTCGCAGACATAGTGCTTGTCGTGCACGACGACATCGATGCGGCCATCCGACCGCATGGCGTATTTTCTGACCGGCAGCTTCTCGGCATCCACTGGCTTGCCGGTGGCCTCGGTCAGCGCGGCCGCCAGTTTCGGCTGGTCGAACAATGGCGCGGGCTTGCCATCAGTGGCGCCCATGCGCACGAAGTGGCCGCCGTCGGCGTCGTGGTCCACGTACCAGAAATGGCCATCGTCGAGCCAATGGACCTTGTTCACCGCGTGATCGACCAGCGGCGTGGCGTTGTAGGTCATGAAACGCTCGGCCCGCGCGTAATCCGCGGCCGTGAGCGTGCGCGCCTGTGCGGCCACCGTAGTCGTAGCCGCAAGCAACCCCAGTACCAGCGCCGCGCCGAAGTGCGCCTTGCCCCATATCGTTTGCATCGATTGCTCCCGGATTTCCTTGGTCACGGACCACGGGCGTTGCCGCCCGACAGTACGAAACCGTTGATCCTAACCGACGACACGGGCAGTCCGGGACCCGACGCGGCAGTGACGTCACACTTGCGGGCATGGCCCGTGGCTTTACCGATGCCCCGGGAGCGAGCCGAATGTGTGAAGAATCGGCTGCGAATCCGGAGGCGCGGCCCGCAAGTCCGACGGGCTCTCAGTGCAAGCTGCCGGTCAGCTCCACCAGCCAGTCGATGAACACGCGCAAGCGCGCCGGCATCTGCCGCTGCTGTGCATACAGCACGTGCACCGGCATCGACGGTGGCCGCAACGCGGGCAACAGTTCGCGCAGGGTTCCGTCCGCGAGCAGATCGGCGATGCGGTAACGCGGGAACTGCGCGATGCCCAACCCCGCCTGGCAACAGGCCAGGTAGGCCTCCACTCCGCTGACGCTGACGCGCCCCGGCAGACTCACCACCCGACGGCGGTGGTTGACCACGAATTCCAGCGACGGTTCGGCCCGCCGGGTGGTGGGCGAGGTCCAGTTCACCGCCAGATGGCCGCGCTGCAGGTCCGCCAGCGTGGCCGGCTTGCCGTGGTGGCGCAGGTAGCTGGCGCTGGCGACGGTGACCTGGGCCAGCTGGGCCACCCGCCGCCCCACCAGGTTGGCGCTGGACTCCGGCAACTCGCCCACGCGCAACACGCAATCGACTCCCTCGCGCAGCAGGTCCACCATGCGGTCGCTGCTGCCGATCTCCAGCGCGATCTGCGGATAACGGGCGAAGAACTCGGGCAGCGCGGGAATCACCAGCCAGCGCCCCAGCGTGGCCGGCATGTCGATGCGCAGGCGGCCTTGCGGTTTGATCGCGCCGTCGCGGAAGACGGTTTCCACCTCATCCAGATCAGCCAGCAGCCGCACGCAATGTGCGTAGTAGGCCTGGCCGTCAGGGGTGACGCGCTGGCAGCGCGTGGTTCGCTGCAGCAGTTGCGTACCCAGGCGTGCCTCCAGCTTCTTGATGGCGTGGGTGACGGTGGCGCGCGGCAGGTCACGATCGGCCGCCGCCGCCGTGAAGCTGCCCAGCTCAACGATCCGCGTGTACAGCCGCATGGTATCCAGGCGATCCATCGATTGTTGTCGCATTTGGAATGGTGATGCAGATTATTGGATATTTATTGCACAAGCGCCAAGGCGCACCATGGCGTCCTCTTCACCCACGGAGCAATCGCATGCATACGCGCACACTTGGCAAGAACGCCCCCGGAAAGCCCGCCCCGCAAGTCTCCGCGCTCGGCCTGGGCTGCATGGGCATGAGCGCCTTCTATGGCGCCCACGACGACACCGAATCGATCGCCACCATCCACCATGCGCTGGAGCGCGGGCTGAACCTGCTCGACACCGCCGACATGTACGGCCCGCATACCAACGAGGTGCTCGTCGGCAAGGCCATCAAGGATCGTCGCGCGCAGGCGTTCGTGGCCACCAAGTTCGGTATCGTGCTCGACCCCGACGACCCGCAGGCGCGCGGCGTGAACGGCCGCCCCGACTACGTGCACGCCGCCTGCGATGCCAGCCTCAAGCGGCTGGGCATCGACACCATCGATCTGTACTACCAGCACCGCGTCGATCCGAACGTGCCGATCGAGGACACCGTCGGTGCGATGGCCGAGCTGGTCGCTGCCGGCAAGGTGCGCTATCTGGGACTCAGCGAGGCCTCCGGCGCCACGCTGGAGCGTGCCTGCAAGGTGCATCCGATCGCCGCGCTGCAAAGCGAGTTCTCGCTGTGGACACGCGACCCGCAAGGCAACGGCATGCTCGATGCCTGCCGCCGGCTCGGCGTCAGCCTGGTCGCCTATTCGCCGCTGGGGCGCGGCTTTCTCACCGGCGCGATCCGTTCGCCGGATGACTTCGAGGCCGACGACTACCGGCGCCACAGCCCGCGCTTCATGGGCGACAACTTCGCCCGCAACCTGCAGCTGGTCGACCAGGTGAAAGCACTGGCCGCCGACAAGGGCTGCTCGCCGGCGCAGCTGGCGCTGGCGTGGGTGTTGGCTCAGGGCAACGAGGTGCTGGCGATTCCCGGCACGCGCAAGCGCAGCCGACTGGACGAGAACCTGGGCGCACTGGATGTGCAGCTCAGCGTGGAAGAACTGGCCGCCATCGATGCCGCATTTCCGCCCGACGCGGTGAGCGGCGAGCGCTACGTGGACACCGGCATGCGGTTGGTGAACGCATGAGGGTCTGAAGCGCGATATGGGAAGAGCCTGCGTGTCGGCATTCATCGGCCGGATGCCGGCACGCGCTGCGGGGGCGTTAAACTCCCCGCATGAGCACCCCCGAAACCTCCCCGCTAGGCAAGGACACGGTCTACGCTGATCGCTACGATCCGAACCTGCTGTTCCCGATTCCGCGCGCCGACAAGCGTCGCGAGATCGACGTGGCCGAGACCCTGCCGTTCCACGGCGTGGACATCTGGAACGCCTACGAACTCTCGTGGCTGGATGCGCGAGGCAAGCCGCAGGTGGCGCTGGCCGAGTTCCGGATCCCGGCGGCTTCATCGCACATCATCGAATCCAAATCGTTCAAGCTGTACCTGAACGGCTTCGCGCAGGAGCGCATCGAAAGCGCCGAGGTGCTCACCGATACCCTGCTGCACGATCTTTCGGCCGCCGCCGGCGCGGTGGTCAGCGTGCAGTTGCATGACGCCCGCGCCGCGGCGTTGCCAACGGTCGATCTGGACGGTCAGCTGCTGGACACGCAGGACATCGCCATCGATCACTACGGGCCGCCGCAGTCGGACTTCCTGCGCGCCAACGTCACCGTGCAGCCCGTGCAGGAAACCCTGGTATCGCACCTGCTGCGCTCCAACTGTCCGGTCACCGGCCAGCCCGACTGGGGCAGCGTGCAGATCGCCTACCGCGGCGCACCGATCGACCACGCCGGCCTGCTGCGCTACCTGGTCTCGTTCCGCACCCACAACGAATTTCACGAGCAATGCGTCGAGCGGATCTTCGTCGACCTGACCCAGCGTTGCGCGCCGCAGACGCTCAGCGTGTACGCGCGCTACACGCGCCGTGGCGGCCTCGACATCAACCCGTTCCGCAGCAGCACGCCCGGCACGCCGGACAACCTGCGCACGGTGCGTCAGTAGCGCATCGAGTCTGCCATCAGCGATCGGATGTGGTGCGTGCGCGACCGAAGATGACCAGCGGGTGAAAGTTCACGCATCAATCCATGCGTTGCTTACCGGCGCTTCATTCGCCCGGCGCTAGCCTTCGGTAGCCTGACCCCAGGTGCACGAAAGACACCATTGCCAGTGGAGTTCCGATGAAACGATCCAGCCTGATGACCCGTCTCCTGCAAGCTGCCGGCCTGGCCAGCGTGGTGCTGCTTGCCGCCTGCGGCAAATCGGAAGCGCCCGCGCCCGGTACGCCACCGGCCGCCAGCAGTGCCGCCCCTGCCGCGACAACTGCAGTCGCCAGCTCGGCACCGGCGCCGGCCAGCAGCAGCAAACCGCAGGTGAGCCCAGCGACCACCGGCAGCAGCGCGATGATTGCGCCGACGCCGGCCAGCTCCGCGCCGCCGCCGTTCGCGTTCGACAAGCTGACTCTGGGCGACGCTGTCAGCGCGAACCACGAGATCACGCATGCCGCCGATCACTTCGCGTCGGATGACAAGACCCTCTACGCCAGCGTTGCCACCGTCGGCAGCAGCACGGGGGCCACGCTGAATGCCAAGTGGCGCTACCTCGAAGGTCGCGGCCAGCTGGTCAGCAGCATCAGCCAATCGGTCGCCACCGACGGGCCGGCGATCACCACGTTCAAGGTGGAAAACCCGGACCTGTGGCCGGAAGGCAAGTACAAGGTGGAGATCTCCATCGATGGCAAGCCCGTCGCCAGCCAGGACTTCCAGATCGACAAGAAGTGACCGCCTGACGCGTCGGGCGGGCTCGGCCCGCCACCTTCCCCGCACGTCGCGGCCCGGCTGGCCGTTTTTCCCCGCATGTCACCGCACCGCGGCCATGACTTATGGTGCAGGCACGCCCAGCCATGGACACCTAAACTGGGCGCCGGCCTTTTGCCTGGGGAACCCGTATGCGCCTGCATTCCATGCCGTGGATGCTGTTTGCTCTGTTCGCGTTGCCGTTGCATGCCGCCACGCCGGCAGCAGCCAGGGTTGCGATGTCGCAACCATCCGTATCCCCCGACGGGAGCCAGATCGCCTTCGTGGCCGACGGCGGCATCTGGACCGTGGCCAGCAACGGCGGTGACGCGCACCTGCTGGTGGCCGACGATGGTGGCAACGATTCACGACCGCTGTATTCGCCTGACGGCAAGCAGCTCGCCTTCCAGTCCGATACCGGCGGCGAAGGCAGCGGCATCTACGTACTCGACCTCGCCAGCGGCGCGCTGCGCCGGCTGACCTGGGCCGACGGCAGCAACCAGCTCGACGCGTGGTCGCGCGACAGCCAGTGGATCTATCTGAGCTCCTCGCGCGACAACGTCGGCGGCATGGCTGGCGTCTATCGCCTGCGTGCCAGCGGCGGCACGCCGATGCCGGTGTCGCTGGAAAGCTATCGCAATGAATCGATGGCGGCGCCCGCGCCCGATGGTGCCTCGCTGGCGCTGGTGGGTGGCGGCATGGGCGACTGGCAATGGTGGCGCCACGGCCGCAGCCACATCGATGAAGGTGCGGTGTGGCTGTTGCGCGACGACGGCAGCCACCAGTACACCCGGCTGACCCCGGACAACGCGCGCGCCGAATGGCCGATGTGGGCGCCGGATGGCCGCACGCTTTATTACATGAGCGACCGCAGCGGCAGCGAGAACATCTGGCGCGTGCCGCTGGGCGGCGGCAACCAAACGGCGCTGACCTCTTTCACCGACGGCCGCGTGCTGTGGCCCAGCATGTCGGCCAGCGGCAACCTGCTCGCGTTCGAGCGCGACTTCGGCATCTGGACCGTGAACCCGGCCAACGGCCAGGCCACGCCGCTGGCGATCCGGCTGGCGGGCGCCATTCGTGGTCCGCTGGCGAAACACGAGAAGCTGACCGGAGGCTTCAGCCAGATCGCGCTGTCACCGGACGGCAAGAAGCTGGCGCTGATCGCCCACGGCGAAGTGTTCGCCACTGACGCGGCCAAAGGCGGCCATGCGCGCCGCCTCACCCGCACCACCGCCGAGGAATACGACCTGGCGTGGGCACCGGACAGCCGCCGGCTGGTCTACGGCTCCGAGCGCGGCGGTCACGGTCAGTTGTTCATGTACGACTTCGCCGAGGGCAAGGAAACGGCATTGGCCAGCGATGCCGGCGAAGACACCGCGCCGCGGTTCTCCCCGGACGGCAAGCAACTGGCCTTCCTGCGCAACGACCGCGAGTTGTGCGTGCTGGATCTGGCCAGCGGCAAGCTGCGCACCTTGGTGAAGGCGCCGATCGACCTGCCGCGACCGCTCGATTCCAGCGCGCCGTTTGCCTGGTCGCCGGATGGCCGCTGGATCGCCTTCCTCAGTTGGGGGCCGCGCATGTTCCGCAACGTGCAGGCGGTGTCGCTGGCGGACGGCAAGCAGGTCAGCCTGAGTTCGCTCGCCAACACCGATGCCGACAACGTGCTGTGGAGCCCCGACCGTCGCAGCCTGCTGTTCACCACCGGCCAGCGCACCGAAGAGGGGCGCGTGGCGCGGGTCGACCTGCTGCCGCGCACGCCAGAGTTCCGCGAGGATCGCTTCCAGGATCTGTTCAAGGCCAAGACCGACGCTGACAAGAAGCCGAAGGATGACCAGGCCAAGCCGGACGACAAGCTGGCCAACACGCCGGTGCGCATCGACACCCACGGCATCCGCGAGCGCTTGAGCCTGCTGCCGGTCGGGCTCGACGTGGGCGCGGCGCAGGTCAGCCCCGACGGCAAGACCCTGCTGCTGACCGCCGAGGTGGCCGGCAAGCCGAACCTCTACAGCTGGTCGCTCGACCCCTTGGCAAACGAGCCGCCGGTGGCCAGGCAGCTCACCAGCACGCCCGGCGACAAACAGGATGCGCAGTTCAGCCACGACGGCAAGCGCGTGTTCTACCTCGACGCCGGCAGCATCAAGTCGCTGGCACTCGACGGCAATCACGATGCCAAGCCGCTGGCCGTCGACGCCGCGCTGGAGGTGGACTTCGACAGCGAAAAGCGGGTGGTGTTCGAGCAGGCCTGGCACTGGCTGCGCAGCACCTTCCACGATCCGGCCATGCACGGCGTCGACTGGAACCAGGTGCATGCCACCTACGCGCCACTGGTGGCCACGGCCGCCACGCCTGCGGCACTGTATCGCCTGCTCAACCTGATGGTCGGCGAGCTCGATGCCTCGCATTCCGGCGTACGCCCGCCGCAGCACCGCACGCCGATCACCGGCCGGCTCGGCCTGACATTCGACCGTGCCGAGTACGAGCAGCATGGCCGTTTCCGCATCGACGCGGTATTGCCACTGTCGCCGGCCGACGTGACCGGCGACATCAAGCGCGGCGATTACCTGCTGGCCATCGACGGCGAGCCGCTGGACGCGCACAGCAACCTGGCGCAGCGCCTGGCCCATCGCATTGGCGACAAGGTCAGCCTGCGCATCGCCGACAACGTCAACGGCGCCCACGCCCGCGACATCGCGGTCAAGCCGATCGACTCCAGGGATCTGTCGGAGCTGGCGTATCGGCACTGGACCGCGGTCAACCGCGCCTACGTGCTGAAAGCCAGCGGCGGACGCCTCGGCTACGTGCACCTGCGCGACATGTCGTTCGGCTCGCTGCAGGATTTCTACAAGGACCTCGACGCGCAGAACGCCACCCGCGATGGCGTGGTCATCGACATCCGCAACAACTTCGGCGGCTTCGTGAATGCCTACGCGCTGGACGTGCTCTCGCGCCGGCCGTATCTCAACATGACCTTCCGCGGCTTCGACCAGGCCGAACCGGCGCGCAGCATCCTGGGCCAGCGCGCGCTGGAGCGGCCCACCGTGCTGATCACCAACCGCGTCACCCTCTCCGATGGCGAGGACTTCTCCGAAGGCTACCGCGCGCTGGGCCTGGGCAAGATCGTGGGCGAGCCCACCGCCGGCTGGATCATCTACACCTCCGCCGGCAAGCTGATCGACGGCGGCACCGTACGCCTGCCCTTCATCACCATCACCGACAACCACGGCCAGCCGATGGAAGGCCACCCGCGTCCCGTCGACATCCCGGTCAGCCGCCCGCTGGGCGAGTCGTACCGGAACAAGGACAGCGAGCTGGACGCGGCGGTGCGCAGCTTGCTCACAACCGCGGGTGGCTCGGGCAAGAGCTGATTTCGGCCCGAGCGCCAGCCTTCGCCGGCAAGGTGGAAGACTTGATCTTGAATCGCCTCGGCCGGCCTTTTGTTGCCTGGTATCAGGACGTTCGTCATCCGGGCGCGGACGGACTCGTCTCGCGCTGATCGTCTTGCTGCCAGTCTCCGGACAACGAAAAAGGCCACCCGCAAAGATGGCCTGATTCTCGGAATTTTATGGTGCGCCCGGCGGGATTCGAACCCACGACCACCGCCTTCGGAGGGCGGTACTCTATCCAGCTGAGCTACAGGCGCATTGTGTGACCGCGCGCGAACCGATGGTCGGCACCGCGGGGAGCGCATTATAGCCGAGATGCGTGTGCAGGGGCGGTTCCGCCCCAAGGCATCCGGGCCATCTGTAGGGGCGCACCCTGTGCGCGATGCTCCTGGTCCCTCGCCTGGTG
This sequence comes from Rhodanobacter sp. G2-10, assembly GCF_055809185.1. NCBI lineage: Bacteria > Pseudomonadati > Pseudomonadota > Gammaproteobacteria > Lysobacterales > Rhodanobacteraceae > Rhodanobacter > Rhodanobacter sp. G2-10. The sequence continues at coordinate 3,363,017 of NZ_CM147900.1, forward strand.
AAAATCAAGAGCAATCGCACACAGGGTGCGCTCCTACAAGTCTCGCGGGGCTCAGCGGGCCTTGAGCAGCGTGGTAAGCGTGTCGGGCCTGCTGCTGTCGCGGACCAGGTGGGGATACTTCAGACCGCCGTGGTAGGGGATGCGCACGGTCTTGTACTCGTTGAAGTTCTTCACCAGCAGCTCGATGGTCTGGCTGTTGTCTTTGGCGGCGGCGGTGATGGCGTCCTTGAGATCGTCGGCATCGTAGTCGTGGCCGTTGACGGCGATCACGCTCATGCCGGGCGAGATGCCGGCCTTGAACGCGGGGCTGTCCCACAGCACGTCACCGATGCTGCCACTCTTGTTGATCGACAGGCCCAGTGAGTAGATGAAGTTGCCGTAGCCGCGGCGTTTTTCGCTGGCCTTCACGGCGTCCGATGGCTTGTCGCTATAGACCAGCTTCCAGCCGTGCGAGGCGATGCCGCCGATCAGCGGGCCATGGCCGTCTAGCCGGACACGCAGGTAGCTGCCCCAATCGAAGGGGGCGATGCCGTCGAGGGTCTTGACCACGTCGTCGAAGGTGTAGGTGTTGACGTTCCACTGGCCGTTGTCCATGCCGAAGAACGCGTTGCCGAAATCGTCGATGCTCTTCTTGCCGTGGCTGAGCTCGCGCAGCTTGCCGTCGACGTCGAGCCAGATCAGCTGGCCGGCGGAGTAATAGTCCTCGCTGGCCTGGTAGTTGCGGTACGGCAGTGGTGCGCGCTGGGCGATGGTCGGGTCATTGGTGGTGTCCTGCACGTTGCGCCAGCTGGCCAGGCCGGGCCGACCTCTGTCGTAGGTGGCGGCCACTTCGGCCAGCTTGTCGCGGGTCTGCTCGGCATTCCACAAGCCCGAACGCGCGGCCATGACATGGCCCCAGAATTGCGTTTGCCCCTCATACACCCACAGCAAGGTGTCGCTCATCGGCACGTTGTAGTTGGGTGTGTACAAGTCGGCGCCGCGGCGGTACTTGCCGTTCCAGGAATGGTTGAACTCATGCGAGAACAAGTCGCGCGCAAAGGCATTGCCTTTCCAGTCGGTAAAGAAGTCCGCCGACACGCCGTCTTCGCTGGACCGATGGTGTTCCAGGCCGTTGCCGCTCATCTTGTCGCTGAGCGAGACCAGGAAGTCGTAGTGGTCGTAGTGATGCGCGCCGTACATCTTGTACATCTGCTGCACCAGGTTGCGGAACAGCTGCAGCTGCTCCGGCTTCACCTCCAGGTACTTCGGTGCGTCGGCGACAATGTCCATGTGCACCGATGCCTTCGCGCCCGGGTCCAGGTCCAGTCGCTTGAAGTACTTGCCGGCGTAGATCGGTGAATCAATCAGGTTCTCGTAATCGATCGGCTTGAAGTGGAGGGTGTCACCGTCGCGCGAGGCCACTTCCAGCGCGGTGCCTGCCTGCCAGCCGGCGGGCAGTTTCACGCTGGCCTGGGTGGGGATCTGGCGGGCGTAGTAACCGGCCGGGTACAGCGTCACCGTGTTCCATTGCAGGTTGAGCATCTCCGGCGTCATCACCACCCGGCCCTGGCGCCGGTCCTGCGGCGAGAGGTACTGGAACCGGGTCTCCACCTGCGTCGCCCCCACGGGTACCTCGACGTGGAAGGCGTAGACGTTGAGTGGATCGCGCTTCCACACCAAAGTCTTGCCATTGGCCGTGATCACCAGGCCAGCAAACTTGTCGATTGGGCCGGTGGGCGAATGATTTCCCGGGATCCACTGCGGATACAGCAGGGTCAACGGGCCGGGCCGGGCGGGGATCACCTCATGTACCCGGAAAATGCGATGGGCCACGTCGGTCGCGTCCACGGTGATCTTCAGACTGCCCTGGTACGGCACATTCTGCGGTGGCGGGACATCGGCCATCACGTTGAGACTGACCAGGGCAAAGGCGCTGGCGGCGAGAACGGCGGCGAAACGCGTGAATTTCAAGAAGGCCTCCAAGGCAAAGCGGTGATGATGGCACCGGCATGACCGGACACATCGCAAGTGGGCGCAGAAACGGAAAAACCGGGAAAAGTGGGCCTTGCAGCGGCACGCAATGCCCAGCCGGATTCCCGATGCTAGTGCGCCGGGCCGGCCCGCACCCCCTGCCGAAGGTCACGGACATCGTGGCGCGACTTGCAGCCACGCCCAGGGACGGGTGCTTTGGCATTCATTGTGCTTGATCCAGCGTCAACGCTGACCAGCATCGATACCGCCCTACCCGTGCCCATCCAGCCTACCCACTGGCAACCACCCGACGACGCGGCATTCCACCGCGACTATGCGGGTTATCTTGCGCAGCGGTTGGGTCCGATGATCCATGCGCTGATGGCCGTGGCGCTGTGCGCCTACCTGCTGGGCGTGGCGATGCGCGGCCTGGTCGGCGCGCCGCCAGCCCAGCTGATATGGCAACTGGTTCCGGCGCCGCCGCTGTTACTGGTGATCATCGCGGCCCGCCAATGCCGCGAGCCGCTGCCGCTGCGGATGCTGGCGCTGCTGTGCGTAGTGTTGCTGGAGATAGGCATCAATCTCAACGGTCTCGGCAGCGTTCCGGGCGCACGAGAGCCGCTGCCGGGCCTGCTGCTGCCGGTGGCCTCGTCGATGATCTGGTTCGGACGCTGGGACTTTCTGATCGCGATGGCATTGTGCGCGCTCGGGCCGCTGCCCTTGCTGCTGCACACCGGCGATGGCGTGAAGACGCTGCAGTTCGCGGTGTACATGGCGATTTCGGTGTCGCTGGCCACGGTGCTGCGCGCTTTCATGGCGCGCACCATGCTTGAACAGTTCAAGCTCGAGCGCCTGCTGCGCCAGCGTGCCGAAACCGACGGGCTGACCGGCGTGCTGCTGCGCAACCGCTTCCTGGACCTGGGCCGGCGCGCGCTGCAGGAGGCGCACGACCAGCAACAGCCGGTGGCGATGCTGTTCCTGGATGCAGACAATTTCAAACGCATCAACGACGACCACGGTCATGCCGCCGGTGATGCGGCGCTGATTGCCCTGGCGGCCCGCCTGCGCACGCAGGGGCGCGAAGGCGACCTGATCGGTCGCATCGGCGGCGAGGAGTTTGCGATGCTGTTGCCGGGCGTTGGCCATGCCCAGGCACTGGCGCGTGCCGAGCAACTGCGCCTGGCCGTGCGTGCCAGCCACCACCCCGGCGGAAACCTGAGCGCCAGCATCGGCGTGGCCGTCTGCGCGCCAGGCTGCTGCGACAGCATCGAGAACCTGCTGGCCCGCGCCGACCAGGCCATGCGCCAGGCCAAGCGCGATGGCCGCGACCGCGTGGTCACGGCCATCGCCTCAGCCTGAGCGGACTCAGGACTTGCCGGTCAGGCCCAGTCTCGAGTTGCGCATGCCGTAGGCGAAATAGATCACCAGGCCGATCGCCATCCAGATCACGAAGCGCCACACGGTGACGATGTCCAGCCCGCCGATCAGGTGGAAGTGTCCGTTGGTGACCCACGGCCAGCCGATGATCAGGAACAGCGAGAACACGATGCCCAGCGGTGCCAGCAGCCACAGTGCGGGGGTGCGGAAGCGCCGCTCCAGTTCGGGTTGGCGGATGCGCAGGATCAGCACGGACGCACAGATCACGATGAATGCCGACAGGGTGCCGATGTTGACCAGTTCGGCCAGCTCGCGGATCGGCAGCAGGCCCGCCGCGAGCGCGGTGAACACGCCCAGTGCGATGGTCGGCCGGTGCGGCGTGCCGTACTTCGGATGCGATTTGGCGAACCAGGCAGGCAACAGGCCATCGCGCGACAGCGCGAACCAGATGCGCGCCGCACCCAGCATGAAGGCAAACACCACGCTGGCGATGCCGCACACCGCGGCGATGTTGATGATGCCGCTGACCCAGTTCAGGTCGCGCGCGGCGAACACGGCACTGACGGGCGCCTGGCTGGCCAGGATCATCTCGGTGCACTGGCCCGGCACCTGCGACGGATCGATGCAGCCGTTGTACGGCACCATGCCGGTGAGCACCAGCGAGATGGCCAGGTACATTGCCATCGCCACGCCCAGCGAAGCCACCACCGCCAGCGGCAGGTCGCGCTGCGGATTCTTCGACTCCTCGGCCGCGGTGGTCAGGGTGTCATAGCCGAACACGGCAAAGAACACGATGCTGGCCGCGGCGAGCATGCCGCCCATGCCGTAGCGCGTGCCACCGGTGGCCGCGGCGTCATGCACCAGCGGCGGGATGAACGGGGTCCAGTTGGCCGTGTTCACGAAAAACGCGCCCACCACGACCACCAGGATCACGCCGAGCACCTTCAGCGTCACCACCACGGTGTTGAAGCGGGCGCCGACCTCGGTGCGCGCCACCTGCAGCGCGGCCACGCCCAGCGCCACGACCATCGCAATCAGGTTGATGCCGCGCCCGCTGTCCGGGTGCGCCGGATCGTACGCGCCTTGCAGGAACACCGGCATGTGCAGGCCGGTGACCTGGGTGATCAGCGATTGCAGGTAGTTCGACGTGCCCGCGGCCACCACGCCCACGATCAATGCGTACTCGACCAGCAGATCCCAGCCGATGATCCAGGCGGGCAATTCGCCCAGCACGGCATAGCCGTAGGTATAAGCGCTGCCGGTGACCGGGATCATGCCGGCAAACTCGGCGTAGGAAAGCGCCGCACAGGCGCTGCCGATGCCGGCGACCAGGAAACTGAGAATGATCGCCGGACCCGCGTTGAGCGCCGCCTCGTTGGGCGCCAGCACGAATACACCCACGCCAACGATCGCGCCCACGCCGATGGCGGTGAGCTGCCACACACCCATCGTGCGGCGAAAATCCTTGCTTGCGCCAGCTTCCGACTGGAGCTGCGCAACCGACTTGCTACGTACCAAATTGCGGAAGAAACCCATATGGAACTCCCCTTGAAAACAGCGCACAGCATAACAAGTCGATCAAATTTGGCTACCGCCAGCCCTTGGAATCAGCCACTTGCAAACGTATGGACGTCCAAACGACCTGCCCCACGGACATGCCCCGACGACCAGAGCGTGGTGCAGCTTGCGACCCGCGTGGCATTTGTTCAAGGTAGCGCTGATCGCGTCTCGAACAAGAACGGACCACACAAGTCTGCGGTGGACGGAGCGGAAAATCGACTGATTCAGCGCGGCTTGTGAGAGCTGCCCCCATCCGCCCTGTCGGGCACCTTCAACCGTAAACGGAGGAAGGAAAACCTGCGAACAACCATGCAGCACGGGTTGCGTGAACCATTCCTTCCCCCGCAACGCGGGGGAAGTTGCCCGACAGGGCGGATGGGGGCGCTCTTGCTGTTGCTTCGCATGCCCCACATCGACACCACGCGCTGCCGTCAAAGCGTTGATCCACTCTTTAACCATGCAGATCACGGAACTTCGCAAGACTTGATCTCGACCTGTTCAGTGCTGCCTTGAGCATGCGGCACCTCAGCCGATGACAGCATCACGTGGCAGCGCTTCGCGCGGACGCAAACCGGCCATCCACGGCAACACCAGCGCACTTGCCCCGAACACGACACCGAAGGCCGCCGTCGCATAGGTGTCCAAATGGGCGACACCGAACCAGCGTCCCAGGAGCGGGGGCACCACGGCCGTCAACAAGGTGCGCGCGCCTTCCAGCCAGAACGCCGTACGCCGGCTCTCCATCAACGCGCCGATGATGCAAAGACTGGCCACCATATAGAACGCGTAGCCAACCAGTGTGCCAAGGCCGGCGTGCGCGGTCAGGCCGAGGAAGTGCGTGGCCATGCCGAGCAGCATGGCGAACTGCAGCAGGCAGTAAACGGCCAGCGCGGGCGGTATCGGTGGATCGTAGCGCTCCCGCCTGAGGTCGTACTCCGGCTTGGGAAAGCGTGCGGCCACGTCGGCCGGACGCCAGCCGGGCCGACGGAACCAGATCTGTGCCTTGTCGCGCCAGCGCTTCGCGCGCCAGGCATCCACCGCCGCGGCCCAGTACACCTCGGCGTTTGCCCACAGCGGATTCCAGCTGCGCAGCGGCGAGCGCGTGCCGTAGACCGGGCGATCCACGTCATCCTCCTCGACGAAGGTGCCGAACAGGCGATCCCACAGGATCAGGATGCCACCGTAGTTGTGGTCGAGGTAACGGTCGTTGGTGGCGTGATGCGCGCGATGGTTGGAGGGCGAGCAGAACACCCGGTCGAACCAGCCCAGCTTGCCGATCTGCTCGGTATGCACCCAGAACTGGTACAGCAGATCGATCAGCGCGATCACCACGAACACTTCCAGCGGATAGCCGAGCAGCGCCATCGGCAGGTAGAAGATCCAGCCCAGCAGACCCCCGGTGCTGGTCTGGCGCAGCGCGGTGGAGAGGTTGTATTCCTCGCTCTGGTGATGCACCACATGCGCCGCCCACAGGATGTTCACCTCGTGACCCATCCGGTGCAGCCAGTAGTACAGGAAGTCGTACAGCAGCAGACCACTGACCCACACCCACAGACTGCTGGCCGGCAACGCAAACAGCGCAAGATGCTGCACGCACCAGGCATAGATGCCCAGCGTGAGCAGCTTCATGAACACGCCGGCAATCTGCGACATCACGCCCAGCCCGATGCTGTTGATGGTGTCGTTGCTGCGATACGCGCGGCGACCGCGCAGTCGCGCCACGCTGAACTCGATCGCGATCAGCACGAAAAAGAACGGCGTCGCCCAGGTGATGATGAGTTCGGAGGTATTCACGTCTTGCCACCCGTCTGCACCAGGCCCTTCACCACGGCAGCCTCGTCCTGCGCTACCGAGCGGGCAATGAACCACAAGGCTGCATAGTAGCTCCCGAGCACCCACAGCGTCGTCAGCGGCAGGGCGCTGTGGAAGCGGTTCCATGCCAGCAGGCTGTCGCTGAGCATGAACAGCAACCCGCCGATCGCCGCACGTCGCGCCGGTCGCGCCAGCGCATCGCCGGCGTGGAACCAGGCACGCCCCAGCGCCTGCGCGCCCATCGCCGACAACACCAAACCGTACAGCGCCACCGCCGGGTGCAGCGCGGCCGGAATGGACGGCCACAGCAACGCGATATTGGCCCCGCCCAGCAGCAGGCAGATGACCCACGCCAACGGGCGTGTCGCCAGGCGACTGTCGCCCAGCAAGGCGCTGATGAAGCACAGATGTCCCAGCAGAAAACTCACCAGCCCGGCCAGGAAAAGATCCGCCGGCAGCATCAGGAAGATGTCACCCGCCAGCGAGCACGCCATGTCCGCGACGATCCACGCCCGATAACGCAGCGACACCGGCGGCCAGGCACAGGCCGCGGCCGCGAGGATGCACAGCGTGGTAAGCGGCTTGGCGATCCAGTGCAGCCATTGCCACGCCGTTGCGCCGTCTGCCAGCGTGCCGCCGAGGATGGCGGCCGTGGCGACGCAACTCACGGCCAGCGCGATACCGCGCGTGCGTGCCGGGGATGCAAGGAAAGAAGGCGCGGCGACCATGGCTGCCGAAATGGCGGAGATGACTCGATCATAGCGGCCTTTCTCGCAGCCGGTAGGCACGCACAAGCGGCAGCCGCGCGGCTCAGCGCGCGTCGACCGCCTCGCGCCCGCTGGCCGGATCGTCGGTGAACAAGGCATCGACGCCGGCATCGAGGTAGGCGTTGATCTGATTGACCAGACCGGCCCGATTGAATGTGCGCGGATCGTTGCCCTGCCAGAATTCCTTCGCAAGAAACCGGTTCTCCGGGCGGAACGTATAGGGATGCACTTCCAGACCGATCGCGTGCGCGTCCGGCACCAACCGCGTGGGCTGGCCGAGCTCGCCCTCACGCGCGTACGGCCTGATCGCGCTGATGTCGGGGCCGATCGCATCGGCATAGCGAGCGACTTCGCGCAGCCCGTCCGGCGTCATCATTCGCGCATAGTCCAGATCGCCACCGGCAGCAGTCACGTCGTACGGTTGCGCGCTCGGCACATCCAGCAATTGCAGCAGGCGCATGTTCGGATGACGATCTCCCAGCTTCTGGCGCAAGTACTTCAGGTTCGCGATCTCGAACGACTGGATCTCCACCGGCGCCGTGCGCGTGTACGCATGCGCGGCCAGCGTCGCCAGCAACCGATCCTCCATCGGCAGACCGATGCCCTGGAAGTAGCTGCCGTGCTTGATTTCCGGAATGACGCCGATCGGGCGACCCGCCAGCATCGACTCCGCCGCCGCAAACTCGATGATCTCCTCCAGCGTCATGATCTGGAATTCGCCGTCGTATTCCGTGCTGCGCAGCTGCGGCAGGCGTTCGCGTGCGCGCAGCGTTTTCAGCTCGACGAGGGTGAAGTCTTCGGTGAACCAGCCGTTCACGGCGCGGCCGTCGATCGTCCTGGTCGTCTTGCGCCCGGCAAAGCGGGGATGGCTGGCCACGTCGGTGGTGCCGCCGATCTCGTTTTCGTGGCGCGCCACCAGCACGCCATCCCTGGTCATCACCAGGTCCGGTTCGATGAAGTCCGCACCGTCGACGATCGCCCTGGCATACGAGGCCAGCGTGTGTTCCGGCCGCCACGCCGGCGCACCCCGATGCGCGATGACCTGGACCCTGGCGGCAAGTGGTTTTTCAGGCTGAACCAAGGCGACCGGCACGGACGACGTTCCAGCGACGGGAAGGAAGCTGCAGCATAAGCGCTATGCCCACGCGGTGCCGCAGGCGTCAGTCCGGCCGGTACAACTGCTTGTAGACCCGGCTCACCTGCTGCTGCAGGTCACCCGACTGATGCGCTTCGTCAAAGGCGTCGTTGAGCCGCTTCTCGGTCTGGTGCAGCGTGCGCAGGAAGCGCTTGTCGGCCGCCGACAGGTCGAGGTCGGCCATCTGCTGTTCCAGCGCTCCGGCATCGTCCGGCGCGCTGGCGCGCGGATCGTTCGATCGGGTCATGGCTGGCATGGCGGTATCCGGTCACGGCGATTCATGCCGCCAAGGCAAGCAAGACACCTGCCAGCAGCGGCCAGACCCGCCGCAAACCTTCGGCAGGCCGCCAGCCCCAAGGCATGCGGATCGGGCCGCGCCCTGCCGCCGGCACGGCGCTGGCGTCGAGGCACGACGCCTCAGGGTCTCTTGCTGACCCCAGGGGTCAGTGGCGCGGCGCGAAATGCAGCCCTCAGCGATATTCGTGCAGCGGCCCGAATATCCAGCCGTAGTAGGTATTGAGCAGGCCTGGTATGGCGCAGTCGTCGTATCGTCCGTCACAGCGGTTGCGCAGCTGGGTCAGCGCCGCGAAATACGGATCCTGCGGCAGCCCCGCCGCCTGCAGCACCATGCTGGGCAGGAAAGCGATGTCGAGCATCGGGTAATGCGGCAGCGACGGGCCGGCGAAGTTGCTCTTGATCATGTAATACGTGAGGTAGTCGCGATACGGCTGCAGCGCGGGCGGCAGGCTGCGCGGCAAGTCGCGGATCATGCCGTCGAACGATGGCTGGTGGTCGCCGAAGTGCACCAGCACGGTCGGTTGCGCGCGCTCGAGAAAGTCGCGCTCCAATCCGCGCATGGCCACATCCGAATCGTGCAGGCGCGACAGATAGGTATCGAAGTTCAGCGCCACCGCCGGCTTCAGACCATGCAGCAGGTTGCGGAACGAGACAGGGAGGCTCGACATCGGATCGTCATCGTGCGGCCCGTGCTGGTTCAGCGTCAGGATCATCACGAACACCGGCTGGCCCGGCTTCTTCACCTTGTCGTAGACGCGCTTGGCCGCGTCGAACATCTGCTTGTCGGTTTCCTCCCACTCGTCCAGGCCGAGCTCGTTGACGTCGTACAGGTGGTCGAAACCGTAGGCGCGGTAGGCATTGCGGCCATTGATGAAGCTGCCGACGGTGGGATAGATCGCGATGGTGAGATAGCCGAGCCGGCGCAACGCCTGCGGCAGCGCATCGCGCACGCGCGGCGCCAGCACATACGGCGCATACATGCCGCCGGGGCCGAAGATGTCCTGCGGCATGCCGGTCAGCACCGCAAACTCGCTGACCCAGGTACCCCCGCCGAAGGTGTGCGTCCGCAGGATGCCGGTGCCGCGCGTGCGCGCGTCGGCCTCGAACATCGCCGTGCGGCAGGCGGGCACGTTGCAATCGGTGTAAGGCGCCGGATCGAAGGTGCTCTCCTCCAGCACCTGCACGATGTCCGGGTACGGCGGCGGCCGAGTGGCCGGGATGCCTTGCGCGGTCGCGCCCCACGCCTGCTCGGCCCGTGCTTCGCTGCTCATCACCGGCAACGCGACTTGGGCATCGCGGAAGCTGACGAAAAAGTTCGTCAGGTGCGCGTCATCGGACAGCTTCTCCCAGGTGTTGCGTGCATGCACCGCCGCGAACGGACCGCTGGGCAACATGCACCACCAGAATGCCAGCACGCAGAGCGCCAGCCCGGCGCCACGCAAAACCTGCGCGCGAGCAGCCGGCAGCTTCTCCAGCACGCGCCAATCCCAACGCCAGGTGAAAAACAGCAGCGGCGGCAACAGCACGACCAGACCGATGCCGAGCAGATACAGATGCGGATAGTGGCGCAAGGTATCGAGCAGACTGCTGCGCACGTAATAGATGAAGTCGGACGGCATCAACTGCTCGTCGAGGTAACGCAGCTTCATCACCGCAATGAACTTCAGCGCAAGGAACACACCGCCGCCCACCAGCAGCGCGGTGGCGAAGCGCGCGAACAGGCACAGCAACACGCCGACCGTGCACAGCATCAGCGCCGCGATGAAGGCGCGCTGCAGCGGCAACGGCTCCTGCCACGCAGTCAGCCCCAGGCAGCCCGCAAATGCGACGAGCGCCGCCACGCCAAGCGCAGGACCGCGCGCGCGATGCCAGGAAATTTGAAGCATGAGTTTGGAGTGTCCCCTGCTGGACGGCGTGCCACCGCAGGGCATCTTACGATCTTGCCGCGGTCGCGGGCAGCCTTCCCGTGCATCCGACCTCGCCGCTGCCGGCGCCGGGTACGCTCTCCGTCACCACGATCTGCTAATTTTGACGACCTGATTGCGCACGCCCACGGAACCATCCATGTCTGCACGCCCGACCTCCCCCACCATCGCTCTGCTGGCGCTGGGCACCCTGCTGCTCGCCGGCTGCTCCAGCCTGCCCTGGAAGTCGGGCAAGGCACCCGAAGGCGCGCGCGCGAAAGTGGCGATCCTGGAAACCACCGACCTGCACTCCAATGTGCTCAGCTACGACTACTACAAGCTCAAGCCCGACCCCACCGTGGGCTTCGAGCGCACCGCCACGCTGATCCGTCGCGCCCGCGCGGAGTTTCCCAACAACTTCCTGTTCGACGCCGGCGACACCATCCAGGGCAGCGTGCTGGCCGACTACCAGGCACTGGTCAAGCCGGTCGCCTGCGATCGGGAGCTGGCGATCTACCAGGCGATGGACGCGGTCGGCTACGACGGCGGCACGCTCGGCAACCATGAGTTCAACTACGGCCTGGGCTTCCTGTCGCAGGTCACCGGCACGCCGATGAACGTGGAGGGCGGGCACAGCAACCACTGCGCCGGGCCGCACTACCCGCTGGTGCTGGCGAACGTGTTCAGCGCGCGTGACGACAAGCCGATCTTCAAGCCGTGGACGATCGTCACCAGGAACATCAAGGCGTGGACACCCGACGGCAGCGAGATCAGCGTGCCGCTGCGGGTGGGCATCATCGGCTTCACGCCGCCGCCGATCATGCAATGGGACCAGCACAACCTGGCCGGCAAGGTCAGCGTGATGGGCGTGGTCGAGGCCGCGAAGAAATACCTGCCCGAGCTGCAAGCGGAGCACCCCGACCTGATCGTGGCCATCCTGCACGGCGGTCTGGATACCCACCCCTACAACGACGACATGGAAAACGCCGGCTGGTACCTCGCCGGCGTGCCCGGCATCGACGTGCTGCTGCTCGGCCACTCGCACACCGAGTTCCCCGGCCCGCGCTATGCCGGCATGAAGGACGTCGATGCGCATCTGGGCTTCGTGCGCAACGTACCCGCCGTGATGGGCGGCTTCTTCGGCAAGGATCTGGGGGTCATCGCGCTGGTGCTGAACCGTCGCGATGGGCGCTGGGTCGTCGATCTCGACAACACCCACAGCGAAGTGCGACCGATCTGCAGCAAGAGTGGCGACCCGACCAAGCCCGGTTCGCAGCAGCTTGAGTGCGTACCACCCGATCCCGCGATCGCGCCACTGGTGGACCCCGTGCACCAGGCCGCCATTGCCTACGTCAACACCCCGATCGGCAGCAGCAGCGTGCACCTGAGCAGCTACTTCGCCGACGAAGGCAACATGAGCGCGCTGGCCGCCGTCAACGCCGCGCAGATCGACTACGTCCGCACCGAATTGCCGCGCACCCACCCGGAGTTGGCCGACGTTCCCGTGCTGTCCGCCGCCGCGACCTTCCGCAGCGGCTTCGGCGGCCCCGACGACTACACCGACGTACCCCCCGGCCCGCTCACCCTGCGCAGCGCCGCCGACCTCTACTTCTATCCCAACACCCTGGCCGCGGTGAAGACCGACGGCGCCGGGCTCAAGGCCTGGCTGGAAAAGTCCGCCCAGCGCTTCAACCGCATCGACCCGGCCAGGAGCGCCCCGCAGCAACTGATCAACAGCCACTTCACCGGTTACAACTTCGACCAGATCCAGGGCGGCATCCATTACGTCATCGACGTCTCCAAACCGGTCGGCCAGCGCATCACCTCACTCACGTACAACGGCAAGCCGGTCACCCCGACCGAGCCGTTCGTCATCGTCACCAACAACTATCGCGCCAGCGGCGGCGGCCACTTCCCCGGCCTCGACGGCAGCAACATCGTGCTGGCCGCGCCCGATGGCACGCGCGAGATCCTGGCGAAGTGGATCGAAGGCAAAAAAAGCATCACCGCCAGCGATCTTGAGCCCGCCTCGTGGACCTTTGCCCCGATCAAGACACGCGGACCCGTGGTATTCAGCGGTCGGGCAGGCAAGCTCGACGTGGCCAAAGCGGCCGGCCTGACCAACATCCGCATGCTGAAAGACAACGGCGACGGGACGGCGGTCTACGCCATCGACCTGGCGCATTGATGCCGACGCAGCCCGACGCTGTCGCCGCGCCTGCCTGTTCGCCGAAACGATCCGGCGATCTCAATCACGTTTCAAAGGACAAGACGAACCCACTTGGCTGTGGCGCCCGCGCACCCGCACCGGTTACGGCCCGCGGCAAGCCGTTGGCAGAAAGGTGGCCTTCAGCGTCGTGCGATCCTGCCCGACCACCGACATGCCGGAGGGCGCGGGGGAGGTTCCGCATGCCCAGGCGATCGGGCTGCGCGGGCTGCCCTGCACCACCAGCGGACGCATCGACAGCTTCTGGCCCTGCAAGGCGGTGTTGATGCCCTGGTCGCGGAAGGTGACGTTGATGGCGCCGTGATCGACGCTCACCGAGCCGACGTAGTGACCAATGATTGATCCCGCCGACGGCAGGCCGGCAGCGCGGTTGTCCGCCGGGAAGCGGCCGAAGCGCTGGTAGTAGTCGATCACCTTGGGCTTGGCGTAGGACGAGAGCGAAAACGCCTCCGCGGTCTGCGCGCGAATGACGTAGTCCTGGTAGGCCGGAATGGCGATCGCCGCCAGGATGCCGATGATGGCGACAACGATCATCAGCTCGATAAGGGTGAACCCGCGGTTGCGTGACATCGTCAATGCACTCCAAACATGCTGGCGACCGAAAAGATCGGGAGGTACAACACCGTGACCATGATGCCGATGAGAAGGTAGAAGAGAACGCGCGAGAACAGGATCAGCCGGTCACGCGACAGCTCCAGCTGCGACTGTGCCTGCGACCAGTACAACCGCCGTTGCCATTCCAACTCCGCGACAAACGTGCCGAGGCGTTGTGCCTGTTGCAGTCCTTCACCCACAGGGCTGCCATGCCATTGGAGCGGCTTTTGCGGCGGCCACCGGGCGAGGCGTCGGGCAGGGTCCATGACCGCGGCTTCCGCCACGCCTCCGGCCTTCAGCGCGGATGCGTATTCGAGACACAGGAGTGCCTGATATGCCGTGCCGCTGTGGCCCTGCATGGACGCGATGCGCGACATGCCGTTGAAGGGAACGAGTCGCGCGATGCGCAAGCGCATGCGAAACCACGACATCGCCAGCAGCGCGAACAGGATCGCCATCACGATCAGCGGAGCGAACAGGCGTATCGCGCCCTGCCCCATGATCCAGCCGGCGGCGCCACCACGCATCGCCAGCGCCAGGTCGAGGTGGCTGAAAGCCGGCAAGACGAACGTCGCGTAAATGATGGCGATGAACAACGCAAGGCAAAGCAGAAACAGGATGTAGAGCAGAAAAGTTCGCACCGGCCGCCACCAGTCCAGCGCGAGCAGATAGGCTTCGGCGAGCGAGTGAAGGAAAGCGGCTTGGGTGCCTGCCGGGCTTCCGCCCAGCGCCCTGGCCGCCTCCATCAATGGCGCAGCGGTGACGCTCTCACCGGATTCCGTGGTGTCGCCGCGAGCGTCGAGGAACTGCACTGCGGGCTTGCCCAGCACCTCCTCCAGCCGTGCCCGCGCAGCGTCCGCGTTCAGGCCGCTGGCGACAAGGTTCGCGTACTGGCGCGTCACGAAGTCCCGTTGATCGTCCATGTTCACTGCAGTCATTCGTGTCTACCGGCAGAAGGGAGGGAGATCCTGCTTGCGCAGCGTGGTCATGTTGGTGCCGACGCTTGCAGCCTGACCGACCACGGGTTGCGCATAGCCGCACAGGAAGGTGATCGTGGGCGCGTCCGGCGAGCCCAGCAATTGCGGTCGGAAAGACAGCGCCGCAGGGACAGTGTGAACGCCGGCCGCCAAAGGTGTCGCCGCGTTTGATTGAGCCGCGTCGACCATCAATTGCGCGGTAATCACGCCATCCTCGCCCAGCGTGAGGCGACTGACATGGCTGCCTCGGCTGGTGTGGGTGACGATAGTCGGATTGTCCGCGGATGGCCAACGGCCATGCACGGCGTGGTAGACGACTTCGTTGTAGGCGGGCCCGGACGCGAGCGACAGCGCATCGAGCGTGCGGACCATGGGGAAGAGCTGCCTGCCGAAGCACGCAGCCATGACCATCACGACCGCGATGATGACGGCCACGACGCCCATTTCCATGGCGTCGGGTCCGCGCACCCCACGACTGCGCCCGATCACGACCCTGTGCAAAGGCTTCCAATTCCCCATGCCGCGATAATAGCAAGAGCGCCTCTGCCCGCAAGTGTCCCTGAAGGACGGGCACGCTTGCGCTCTGGCAGGTCAGACCCGCAACACCAATTTCCCCCGGTGACTCCCATCAAACAACCGATTGAGCACGACAGGCGCATTCTCCAACCCCTCCGCCACCGTTTCCTCGGCCTTGATCTTCCCTTCGCGAATCCATTCGCCAATCGCGCCCACCGCCTCGCGCGTCTTCGTGTAATCCAGCACCAGAAATCCGCGCATGCTCAAGCGCTTCATGATGAACGGACTGAAATCGTCGCCGGGACGTTCGTCGGTGTTGTAGCCGGAGATCAAGCCGCACAGCGCCACGCGCCCGCCAATCACCATGCGTGACAGCACCGCGCGCATCACGTCGCCGCCGACGTTCTCGAAATTCACGTGCACGCCGTCCGGCGTGGCGGCCTTGAGTTGCTGCTTGAAGTCGTCGGCCTTGTAGTCGACGCCGGCATCGAAGCCCAGTTCGTCGACGAGGTAGCGGCACTTGTCCGCGCCGCCGGCGATGCCGACCACGCGGGCGCCCATGATCTTGCCGATCTGGCCGGCGATGGAGCCGACCGAACCGGCAGCGGCGGAGACCACCAGGGTTTCGCCGGCTTGCACCGGGGTGATGTCGGTCATGCCGTAGTAGGCGGTGACGCCACTCATGCCGGCGGCGCCGAGCAGGGTCGGCAGCGGGATGCCGGGGTCGGCGGGCAGGCGCACGTAACCCTTGGCGTCTTCGTGCAGCACGAAGTAGTCCTGCCAGCCGGTGACACCTTGCACCAGGTCACCCTCACTGTAGTTCGACGAGCGCGAGGCCACCACGCGGCCCAAGCCAAGCGCGCGCATCACCTCGCCGATCGCCACCGGCGGCAGGTATTGCGGGACGTCGCGCATCCACACGCGCTGGGTCGGATCGACCGACAGGTACAACACCTTCACCAGCACCTCGCCGTCCTTCAGCTCGGGCACCGGCTGCTCGACCAGATCGAAATTGTCACGTTGGACCAGGCCTTCGGGACGGGTCTTGAGACGGAGTTGACGGTTGATCGGTGACATGGGGTTTCTCCGGGAACAGGGAACGCAAGCGTCGCGGCTTCGCGGTATGGACGGCTAGACGGCCGAGGCACCGCCGTCGACGCGGATCTCGCTGGCGGTGACGTAGCGGCTTTCGTCAGAGGCGAGATAGAGCGCGGCCCACGCCACGTCATCCGGTTCGCCCAACCGCTTCAACGGAACGCCGCGGGTGAGTTTGCGCACGGCCTCCTGCTCGCCGAGCTGGGCGAAGAACGGCTCGACGATGCCGGTGCGGATGAAGGCGGGATGGATCGAATTGCAGCGTACATCCACCTGCTGACGCGCGCAGTCGACCGCGATCGATTTGCTCAGCGAGGCCACCGCCGCCTTCGAGGCGTTGTAGACGGTGTAGTCGGGATCGACCTTGAATGCAGCCAACGAGGAGATGTTGATGATCGAAGCGGGCTGGTGCTGCTTGAGCAGGGGCAATCCGTACTTGCAGCCGAGATAGATGGCGTCCACGTTGACGCCCATCACCCGTGACCAGTCTTTCGGCGAAAGACTTTCGACGCCACCCAGGGCACCGATACCGGCGTTGTTGACGAGCACCGACAGCCCGTCCATCACGGCGACGGCGTCGGTCAGCGCACTCTTCCAGCGCGCTTCATCGCGCACGTTCTGCGCGCCGGACCAGGCCACCACGCGACCGTGCTCCTCGTTGATCGCTGCGGCCGTGGCGTACACCGCCTCTTCCTCGATGTCGGTGAGAAATACCAGTGCGCCGTGCCGCGCCAGCATATGCGCGATGGCGGCGCCGAGGCCGCCCGCAGCACCGGTGATGAAGGCCTTCTTGCCGGCGACGCGTTGGGCGGAAACTTCAGTCATCGGGTATCTCCTGATGTCACATGATGCTGGCGGCAGGGATCGATCAAGCGGGATGGTGGCGCTGTTCTGAGCAGAGGCGCACAGCGTCAGACCGACAGGTAGCCACCGTCGACATTGAGCACGGCGCCGGTGGTGTACGACGAGGCCGATGAAGCGAGGTACAGCGCAGCCCCGGCCATCTCGGACGGTTGCGCCACGCGGCGCATGGGCACGTGCGCCAGCGCCTGTTTGAGGATCGCGGGGGTGTTGACCAGCACCGAGGCGAACCTGGTGTCGGTCAGGCCGGGCAACAGCGCGTTGCAACGCACGCCGGCCTCGGCGCACTCCACCGCGAAGGCCTTGGTCATCGAGATCACCGCCGCCTTGGTGATCGAGTAGATGCCTTGCTGGAAGCCCGGCACCACGCCGTTGACCGAGGCCACGTTGACGATCGCGCCGCCGCCATGCTTCGCCATCAGCTTCGCGCCATGGCTGGACATGTAGAAGTAGCCGCGGATGTTCACGTCGACGGTCTTCTGGAAGATGGCCGGATCAGTCTCGGTGATCGGGCCGAAGTACGGGTTGGTGGCGGCATTGTTGACGAGGACGTCCAGGCGGCCATGCGTCTGTTCCAGATGTGCGAACAGTGCCTCGATCTGGTCCATCTCGCCGATGTGGCAGGCAAGTGCTTCGGCTTTGCCACCGGCGGCGATGATTTCATCGACCACGACCTGGCAATCGGCCTGCTTGCGGCTGGAGACGATGGTGTGCGCGCCGTGCGCGGCCAGCAGTTTGGCGATCTCGGCGCCGATGCCGCGACTGGCGCCGGTGACGAGGGCGATCTTGCCGGTGAGGTCGAACAGATCGGGTGCGCTCATGATGAAAGTCCTTGCATGAAAGTCAGCGATGGGTGACCAGTTGCGGATCACCGGCGAGTTCGAGATGCGGCCAGCTGTTGTAGCTGATCAGGCCGGGGCGCTTGCCGGACAATGCCACGCAGGTCAGCGAGGTATTGACCAGCGGCCAGCTCAGTGCAAACGGGTTGTCCGTCGGCGTACCGATCAGCGCGCCGGCGATCACGGCAATCGGGCCACCGGAGGTGAACACCCAGATCGTGCCCGCCTCGTGCGCGGCCAGTGCCTGCAAGCCGTGCAACACGCGCTCGCGGAATGCCGGCCAGCTGCGTGCGTATTCGTCGTCGTGCGCGCCACTGGTCCAGCGCGCGATGGCGGCCGCGAACAGCTGCTGGAACGCGCGATGCGGATCGGCACTCGCGGCCAGCTCGGCGCGCATGGCATCGAACGAGGCGAAGTCCGGCCGATGTCGCGCCACGATCTCCACGTGGTCGAGCTCGTCGAGCTGCTCCAGCACGAGTCGCGGCGCCGTCACGCAGGCCGCCTCGATGCACAGCGCGGCAGTGCGTTGGTGCCGCTGCATGCTGCCCACCACGACCAGATCCGGCCGCTGTCCGGTCCGTTTGAACCACAAGCCCAGTTCGCGCGACTGCTGCTCGCCGATCACCGACAACTTGTCGTAATCCTCGGCCCCGAAACTGGCCTGACCATGGCGTATCAACACGGCTCGGCGCACGCTCACCGTGCCGAGCCCGCGATCAACCGCCGGCAGCGCTGCCCCATGTAGCTGGCAGCCTGACCGAAGCCGGCGAACTGCGGATTGCTGGTCTGACCCAGCACGAAGCGGCGGTAGATCTGCTGGATGATCACCATCAGGCGGAACAGGCCGAAGATTTCGTAAAAGTCGAAGTGCTCGACGCGCCAGCCGCTGCGCTCGCCGTAATAGTCGATCACCTCGGCGCGGCTCAGCATGCCGGGCACATGGGTCGGCTGGCGGCGGAATGACTGGAACGTCGCGTCGTCATCGGCCTGAACCCAGTACGCCAGCGAACCGCCCAGATCCATCAAGGGATCGCCCAGGGTGGCCATCTCCCAATCGAGCACGCCGATGATGTCGAGCGGATTGGCGGGGTCGAGCACCACGTTGTCGAAGCGATAGTCGTTGTGGATCACGCAGATCGCCGTCTCACCTGCGGGCTGCTGCTGTGCCAGCCAGGCGAGCACGTCTTCGCACGGATCCGAGTCATCGGTGAGCGCCTTGCGCCAGCGCTCGCTCCAACCGGCAACCTGTCGCGCGACATAGCCCTCGCCCTTGCCCAGCGCGGCCAGTTGCGGCTGCGTGGCATCGACCTGGTGCAGCTCGACCAGTCGGTCGATGAAGCCGTGGCAGAGCTTGCGTACGCCGGTTTCGTCCAGACCCAGCGTGGCGGGCAGATCGCGCCGCAGGATGATGCCGCGCAGCCGTTCCATCACGTAGAAATCGCTGCCCAGCACGGACGGATCATCACAGCGGGCGAGGATCTGCGGCATATGCGGATAGGCATGCTTCAGCGCGGCCATCACCTGCGCCTCGCGCAACATGTCGTGCGCGGATTTCGCCTTGACCCCGGCGGGCGGGCGGCGCAGCACCAGCTCGCGTTCGCCGTAGCGGATCAGGTAGGTGAGGTTCGACGCGCCGCCGGGGAACTGGCGAATCTCCGGGCTGCCCTGCAGATCGGCAATGCGCTGCTTGAGGAAAGCATCGACGGCAGCGAGGTCGAGCTGGTCCTCGGCGCGCACTTCGCGGGTTTCGTCGATCGCGGTGCTCATGCGCTGACCTCCAGGGCGGCGCGTTGCGCGCGCAATTCGAGTTTGGCGATCAGGGCGCGGTGCACCTCATCCGGGCCGTCGGCCAGCCGCAACACGCGAGCGTAGGCGTACAGCGAGGCCAGCGGAAAATCGTCCGACAGGCCGGCGCCGCCGTGCATCTGCATCGCCGCGTCGGCGGCGCGCTGCGCCACCGTCGGCGCGATCACCTTGATCTGCGAAATCTCGCTCATCGCCGCCTTCACGCCTTGCGTGTCGATCAGCCACGCGGCCTTCAAGGTGAGCAGACGCGCCTGCTCGATCGCCATGCGCAGCTCGGCGACGATATCGGCGTTGCCGCCGAGCTTGATCAATGGCTGGCCGAAGGCCGTGCGGGCGCTGGCGCGGGCGCATAGCAGCGATAGCGCGCGTTCGGCGGCGCCAATCGCGCGCATGCAGTGATGGATGCGACCAGGCCCGAGTCGCCCCTGCGCGATCTCGAAGCCGCGACCTGGGCCGAGGAGGATGTTCTCCGCCGGCAAACGCACCTGGTTGAAGCTCACCTCGCCATGGCCGGAGGGCTCATCCAGGTCATGGAATACCGGCAGCATGCGCTCGACCGTCACGCCGGGCGCATCCAGCGGGCACAGCACCATTGCGTGACGCTGATGCGGCGGCGCGTCGGGGTTGCTGACGCCCATGAAGATCACGAAGCGGCAATGCGGATGGCCGATGCCGGTGGACCACCACTTGCGCCCGTTGAGCACCACCTCGGCACCGTCGAGAGTGGCGGTGGCCAGCATGTTGGTGGCGTCGGACGAGGCCACCGCCGGCTCGGTCATGCAGAAGGCCGAACGGATTTCACCGGCCAGCAGCGGCGCCAGCCAACGCGCCTGCTGTTCGACCGAGCCGTAACGCAGCAGCACCTCCATGTTGCCGCTGTCGGGTGCGTTGCAGTTGAACACCTCCGGCGCGATGAAGGAGTGGCCCATGATCTCGGCCAGCGGCGCGTAGTCGACATGGCTCAAGCCGGCGCCCTGCCCGGGCAGGAACAGGTTCCAGAGACCCGCGGCGCGCGCTTTGGCCTTCAAGGCTTCCATCACCGGCGGCTGGCGCCATTGTCGCCAGTCGGCGCTGCCGCTGAGCTGGCTGGCGTAGATCGTCTCGGCAGGCACGACCTCGTCGTGCATGAAGCGCTGGAGCTGGGCGATCAAGGCTTCGGTGCGGGCGGAGTGGGCGAAATCCATCGATCGGGTTCCATGACGCGCGGGCCGGCGAGATCATCAGCCTACGCCGAACATCAGTCATCGGTGTAATGCATAGGTTTTATGTCTATCCATCAGTAGAGCTAATATGCAGGTGCGACCCTGCTGCGAGCCTGTTGCCGATGAGCCGTCCTGACCTGCGCATGGATTTGAATCTGTTCCGCGTGCTGGAAGCGATCTACACGCAGGGCGGGATCAGCGCGGCAGCGCGTTCGCTGCACCTGACCCAACCGGCGATCACCCATTCGCTGAACCGGCTGCGCGAGCTGTTCGGCGACCCGCTGTTCGTGCGCCAGGGCAACCGGGTGATCCCCACCGACACCACCCGCACCGTGATCGGCGACGTGCAGCGCCACCTGCATGGGCTGCAGGCAACCACCCGCATGCAACCGGCGTTTCGTGCCGCCGAACTCGAGCAGCAGTTCAGCGTGGGCTTTCGTGATGTGCTGGAGTCGATCGTGTTTCCTCCGCTGCTGAAGCAGCTCGCCGGGATCGCCCGCGGCGTGCGTGTGGTCAGCCGGCGTATCGCCAGCGCCGAGGTCGAGCGTGAACTTGGCGCCGGCAACATCGATGTGGTGATCGACCGCCGCCTCGCCAGCGGCTCGCGACTGTCCAGCGAGCACCTGCTGGACGAGTCGCTGGTGGTGGTGATGCGGCGCAAAAATCCACTCGCCGCCGGCAACCTGCGCAAGTCCGACTACCTGGCCGCCCGGCACATCGCGGTATCGCAACTGGGCGACGCTACGCCACTGGACGTGCTGCTCACCCAGGATGGGCGGCCGCGCCAGATCCAGCTGGTCTGCCAGCACTATTTTTCCGCCTGCCAGGTCGTCGCCGGCACCGACTTGCTGCTGACCATGCCCCGCTCATACGCAGCCGGCTTCTCGCGCCTGCTGCCGCTGGCGGCGCAGGCGCTGCCGATCAAGTTGAAGCCGTTCCCGGTGCTCGCCTACTGGCACCCTTCGCGCGACCATGATCGTGCCCACCAATGGTTCCGGCAGCTGTTGATCGACACCGTGCGTGGCGCACCCGAGTTTGGTGGGGCCTGAGAACCCTGCCAGAGCGAGGCATGGCCAGCCGTTCAACCTCTGGCAGCGCATTCCTTGTGGCGAAAGCAGCCGAGCACGTGGTCGTTGATCATCCCGGTCGCCTGCATCAGCGAATAGCAGATCGTGCTGCCCACGAAACGGAATCCACGCTTCTTCAACGCCTTGCTCATGCGGTCGGACAGCGCGGTGCTGGCGGGCACTTCGGCATGCTCGTGCCAGCGATTGACCAGGGTCTTGCCGTCGACGAACGACCACAGATAGGCGTCCAGCGTGCCGAACTCCTCGATCACCCTGAGCGCGGCGATCGCATTGTCGCGGGTGGAGAACACCTTCAGCCGGTTGCGGATGATGCCCGGATCGAGCAGCAGTTTCTCCAGTTTGCGATCACTCAGGCGGGCGACGCGGGCGATGTCGAAGTCATGGAACACCTTGCGATAGTGCTCGCGCTTGGCCAGCACGGTGCGCCACGACAGCCCGGCCTGGGCGCCCTCGAGGCAGAGGAATTCGAACAGCGCACGATCGTCGTGCAGGGGTACGCCCCACTCGGTGTCGTGGTAGGCACACATCAGGGCATCGTTGTCGGAAGCCCAGTGGCAGCGGGTGGGCGCGGCACTCTTGCTCATGGCGGAATCATGCAGGTGAGTTGCCGCAGACCGTAGCCGACGCCGCTACACTTGTCGCCTCCCGTTTGGCCTATCCCTGATGTCACCATCTTCGTCACCGCAGCGCGGCGCCGTGCTCGCCCTGATTGCCACCATTGCGCTGTGGGGCTACAGCTGGATCGTGATGAAGCAGGTGCTGGCCTACGCCGGGCCGTTCGATTTCGCCGCCCTGCGCTACCTGATCGGCGCGGCGGTGCTGTTCGGGGTATTGCTGGCGCTGCGGCAATCGCTGAAGCCGCCACCGTTGCTGGCGACCATCGTGATCGGTCTGTGCCAGACCGCCGCGTTCCAGGGCCTGGAGCAGTGGGCGCTGCTCGATGGCGGCGCCGGCCATGTCGCCCTGCTTGCCTACACCATGCCGTTCTGGGCGGTGCTGCTGGCGTGGCTGGTGCTGGGCGATACGCCAACCGGGCGCCACTGGCTGGGGTTGGCGCTGGCCGCCGCCGGCCTGCTGTGCATCATCGAACCCTGGCGCGCAATGGGCAGTGCAACGAGCACCACCCTGGCGCTGATCGGCGGACTGGCGTGGGCCGCGGGCACGGTATTGAGCAAACGCATGTTCCGCCGCCACAACCCCAGCGTGCTCAACCTCACCGCGTGGCAGATGCTGGTGGGCGGCGTGGCGCTGGGCCTGATTGCCCTGGTCGTGCCGCAGCCGCCGATCGTCTGGAACCTGGCCTTTGTCGGCGGCCTCGCCTACAGCGCGGTACTGGCCTCGGCGGCGGCGTGGTGGTTGTGGTCGATCGTGCTGCAGCGATTGCCGACCACCGTGGCCAGCGTGTCCAGCCTGGGCGTCCCGGTGTTCAGCGTGCTGCTGGCCTGGTGGATCCTGCACGAGCGACCGTCCGCGCTGGAAACGGTGGGCATCGTGCTGGTGTTGCTGGGTTTGTTCGCGGTCAGCGGCATCGGCGCGCGGCGGAGCTGACTACGTTGTAGGAGCGCACCCTGTGCGCGATGCCTTTTCGCGTGAATCGGAAATCGGTAGAGCTTTCGCGCACAGGGTGCGCTCCTACAGCAAAAGCGTGGCGTTCACCACGGCAGCGCGGCGAGATCCACGTTGCCGCCGGTCAGCACGATGCCGACGCGACGACCGGCGAAGCGGGCTGGCTGTTGCAGGATCGCGGCGAGCACGGTGGCGCTGGATACCTCCACCACCTGTTTCAATTCGGTCCAGATCAGCTGCATCGCGGCGATCACTTCGCTGTCGCTGACCGTGATCACTTGTACCTGATGCTGCCGCAGGGCATCGAGATTGGTGACGCCGATCAGCGCGCGCAGCCCATCGCACAAGGTGTGCGGCACGATGTCGGTGACACGCTCGCCACGGGTCAGCGATTGCGCCGCGTCGTCGGCACCTTGCGGCTCGGCGCCGAACAGCGCGATGCCGGGATTGACCGAATGGGCGGCAATGGCCGCGCCGCTGGCCAGGCCGCCGCCACCGACCGGGGTGAGCAGCGCGTCCAGCTCCGGTGCCTGTTGCAGCAGCTCCAGCGCCACCGTGCCCTGGCCGGCCATCACGCGGGTATCGGCATAAGGATGCACCAGCTCGGCGCCGGTCGCCGCTTGCACTTCCGCGCACATCGCCTCGCGCGCGGCCTGCGTCGGCGCGCAACGATGCAGGAGCGCGCCGGCGCGCTCGATCGCCTCGACCTTGGCCCGCACCGCGCCTTCGGGCACCACCACATGCGCGGCGATGCCACGGGTGGCCGCCGCCAGCGCCAGCGCATTGCCGTGATTGCCGGAGGAATGGGTAACCACGCCATGTGCGGCTTGCGCGTCGCTCAATGCCCACACCGCGTTGCAGGCGCCGCGAAACTTGAACGCACCGCTGCGCTGCAGGTGCTCGCACTTGAAATGGAGTTCGGCACCGCATAGCGCATCCAGTGCGGCGCTGCGCATGACCGGGGTGATCCGTGCATGCGGCGCGATACGCGTGGCGGCGGCGCGAATCTGTTCGATATCGGGCAGCCTGTCGATCGCCTTGTTCATGCGCTACCCACCTCGATGCCACAACGGAATGTTCGTTCGGCGCCGGGTTCCAGCCGGATCGCTTCGGCGCACTCGGGCCGATTGAACGCATCAGCCATGCATTCCATCGGCTCCAGGGCGATCGCACGGCGCGCGTCGCGGGCCAGCGTGTCGGCGGTGAACGCATGCATTACGCCGCGCTCCTGCCACACCGCCAGCGTCATGCCGCTGGCCGGGTCGCGCAGGTGCGTGCGCAGGCGGCCGTCGGTGTCGGTGGCCAGATCGGTGTAACCCTGGTCGAGGATGGAGTCGCCGATGCGACGGGGCTCGCGGAAATCCAGCGCGGGCGCGTCGTCCAGCGACACATAGGCGGCATCGCCCGGCAGCGCGATGAGGTCGGCGCCGGTGCGGATCAGGGTCTGCGCGGGAATTTCCAGTTGCCACTCGTCGACCAGACCATCACCGGGCATCCGGAAGTAGGGATGCCAGCCGAAGAAGCACGGCGCCGGGCTGTCGCCCACGTTGCGCATGCGTGCTTCGAGGCTGATGCCGTGGCGATCCAGCGTGAAACCCACGTCGAGATCGATCGCATGCGGATAACCCGGTCGCGGACGGATCGCGGTGGTGCGCAGCAGGGCCCGCGCCCGGCCGTCGTCCGCATCCAGTGCGGCGACGGCGAACTCCGTGTCGCGCACGAAGCCATGTCGGCTGGCACGCTCGCTGCCGACGACACCGGGGTCAAGATCCTGCGCGGCGCCGTCGAAACGGTAGCGTGCATCGGCAATGCGGCCGGCGAACGGCACCATGATGGCAAAGCGTGAACCGGGCCGCTCGCGTATCTCGTCGGCGCTGCGGTGACCGTCGGCCAGGTCATGCAGAGCGCCGGCAAACGGCACCTCCAACCCGAGTACGGCCGCTCCGCGCAGGGCAATGCACAGCCGCCGGCGATCATGCCGGTCTTGCAGCACGACGGTTGCCTCGTCGCCCAGACTCGAACGCTCGACACCGTACCGTGTCGCGGCTGATGCGGCCACCGGATTCTCCCGCGGTTAAAGGACCTCATGTTAGCCTGATCTGTCCCCAATCCAAGTCATGCCTCCCATGCAAGCAGTTCCTGAACAAAGCCCCTCGTTGATCCGGCTGCGCGACTACCGCGCGCCGGCCTGGCGCGTCGAAACGATCGAAATGGAGGTCGATCTCGGCATCGACGCCAGCGAGGTATGCGCGCGCCTGCAGCTGCATCGCGATCCGGCGCAATCGGCGCCACTCCGGCTCGATGGCGAGAACCTGCAGTTGCTGTCGATCGCGCTGGATGGCGCGCAGCTGCCGGCCACCGCCTACCGCTACGATGGCCGCGTGCTGGAAGTCGATGGCGTGCGTGACGGCAGCGTGCTGGAAACGCGGGTGCGGGTCCGCCCGGCGGCCAACACCGCGCTGGAAGGCCTGTACCTTTCCGGCTCGCGCGAGGCCGGTTTCCTGCTCACGCAATGCGAGGCCGAGGGTTTTCGTCACATCACCTTCTTCCCCGATCGCCCCGACGTGCTGTCGCGCTACACGGTGACCCTGCGCGCCGATCGCGAACGCTTCCCGGTGCTGCTCGCCGGCGGCAACCCGGACGGCGCCGGCGAGCTGGAAGGCGGCCGCCATTGGGCGCGCTTCGCCGACCCGCATCCCAAGCCCAGCTACCTGTTCGCGCTGGTGGCCGGTCGTCTTGAGCGGATCGAGTGCGACTATGTCACCGCCGACGGTCGCGCGGTGGCGCTGAAGATCTGGGCCGAGGCGGACGTGATCGAGCGTTGCCACTACGCGCTCGACGCGCTGAAGCGCGCGATGCGCTGGGACGAGCAGGTTTACGGTCGCAATTACGACCTGGACGTGTTCCACGTCGTCGCCACCCACGATTTCAACATGGGCGCGATGGAGAACAAGGGCCTCAACATCTTCAACGCAAAATATCTGCTGGCCGATCCGGACTCCAGCACCGACGACGAATACCGTCACGTCGAAGCGGTGGTCGCGCACGAGTACTTCCACAACTGGAGCGGCAACCGGGTGACCTGCCGCGACTGGTTCCAGTTGTCGCTGAAGGAAGGCCTCACCGTGTTCCGCGAGCAGAGCTTTTCGGCCGACATGAACTCCGCGCCGCTCAAGCGCATCGAGGACGTGTCGCTGCTGCGCCGCGCCCAGTTCCCCGAGGACGCCGGCCCGCTGGCGCATCCGGTGCGCCCGGCGCAATACAGCGAGATCAACAATTTCTACACCGCCACCGTGTACGAGAAAGGCGCCGAGCTGGTGCGCATGGTGGCCGGACGACTCGGCCCGGAAGGCTTCCGCCGTGGCATGGATCGCTACTTCGAACGCAACGACGGTCGCGCCGCGACGCTGGAGGACTTCCTCGGCGCGCTGGGCGAGGCCAACGACACCGATCTGATGCCCTACCTCGCCTGGTATGGGCATCCGGGCACCCCGCGTCTGCGCGCGCACGGCCACCACGATGCAGCGCGAAGCACATACACACTGACCCTGACCCAGCAGTCTCCTGCCAACGCAGGCAAGAGCACGCGCCCGCCGCTGCCGATTCCGGTCAAGCTCGCCCTGTTCGACCGCAATGGCGCCATGCTGCCGCTGCGGCTGGACGGATTCTCCGATGATGACGTGCGCGAACGCGTGGTGGTGCTGGACCAGGCCGAGCAGAACCTGGTGTTCAGCGGCATCGACGAGGCCCCGGTGCCATCCCTGCTGCGCGGTTTTTCCGCGCCGGTGATTCTGGAATGCGACTACAGCCCGGCCGAACTGGCCCTGCTGCTGGCGCATGATCCGGATGGCTTCAACCGCTGGGAAGCGGGCCAGTTGCTGGCCATCCGTGCCTACGAGAACCTGCGCGACGGTGCCGAGGTCGAGGCGCTGCACGCCTGGTGTGACGCGCTGGCAGGCCTGTTCCATGATCCCGAGATGGAATGCGCGCTGCTGGCCGACCTGCTCACGCCTCCGGGCGAGATCGAGCTGGCCGATCGCGAGAGTGTCGTCGATCCCGAACGCATCCACGAACTGCGCCGCGCACTGCAGCGGCAACTGGCCGAGCGCCTCGGTACCGAGGCCCTGGAGCAGCGCTATCGAGCCCTCGCTGCGCAAGCCACGATCGAGCTGGACGCAGCCAGTCAGGCGCGGCGCCGGTTGCAACGCCGGGTGCTTGAACTGCTGGAGCTGCGCGACACCGTGCTGGCCAGCCAACTGGCTGCGGCCCAGTACCGGCAAGCACCGGGCATGACCGATCGGCTGGCGGCGCTGGCCGTACTCGTGCGCGGGCCATCCGCCGAAGGCGACAACGCGCTGCAGGACTACCGCAACCGCTACGCCGACAATGCGCTTGCACTGGACAAGTGGTTTGCCGTGCAGGCGCAAAACCCCGGCAAGGTGGCCTTGCCTCGCGTGATGCGGCTTGAGAAGGATCCCGCCTTCACCCTGCACAACCCGAACCGGGTGCAATCACTGCTGGGAGCATTCGTGCGCGGGAATCCCAGCGGATTCCATCGCGTGGACGGCGCGGGCTATCGTTTCCTGACCGAGCGGCTGGCGGCGCTGGACGCGCTCAACCCGCAAGTGGCGGCACGACTGGCCACGGCGTTCAACGGTTGGCAAAGGCTGGAGCCGACGCGTCGTGCCCAAGCCCAGGCGGCGATCTCGGAACTGGCCGGCCATGCCGGCTTGTCGCGCAACCTGGCCGAAATCATCGGCAACGTGCTAAACCACTGATCTGCTGCGCGAGACGGCCTGGTTGCGCAGGGGCAGCCGGATTCAGCACGGCTGTTGCCCGGTCCGGGTGCGCGTGGCAACGCCACGCACCGGCACGGGATGCTTTCAATCAGACCGCCAGATGGTCCAGCGCTTCGAGCAGGCTTTCCATGCGCGACTCCAGGTCGGGCTGCAGCGAGTCGCGCTCGCTGGCTTCGTAGTCGTTCAGGTGATCCATCGCCATCTCCACTTCGCCAATCTCGACCAGCAGGTCGTGGTGCGGGTAGACGGGCTGGAAATCGAAGCTCATGTCCATGGCAATTCCTCGGTGAGTGGGTTGGTGATGGAGACGATGCATCACCCGTGCCAATGTGTGATCCTGATCACAACCGGCGGCCGGCGTCGCCGGCGACACTGACGCACCACGTCAGCTGTTGCCGCGACCCGGCACAAAGTCGCTTTTCAGTCACCCCTTGTTCACGCGCCAGCGGCGAATATCGAGTTCAAGTTTCACCGCAGTTCGCTGCGGCGAACGCCAGTATTTTCAGTTTCTGGCGCCCGGCAATACGGTCATCCTGGATTCCCCCTGTTCCTGAGACCGCCTGGCGCCAGATCTAACAGCACAAGGCCCCGCGCGCAGCACGCCGCGGGGCCTTGTCTTTTCAGGGGCGCGGCCCGCCCCGCCGCGAACGCCCGACCCACAAAAGACGACGGCACCCCGAAGGGTGCCGCCTTGCTACCTTTCACAGCACGCAACCGAGCCCCTGTCAGCCCGGCCTCAGCTCGCGCTCCGCGCGAAGCCTCTGCCCATGAAAGTGCAGGGCGGATAAAGCAGGATCCGTGCCAGAAAATCGAAAGCCTTGGAAACGACCGGATGGCGTTACCATAGCGCCCCGTTTTGTCACTTTTTGCTTGCTCAGGGCAATCCGAATGCGTCACCCAACCCACTACGACGTGATCGTGATCGGCGGCGGCCACGCCGGCACCGAAGCCGCGCTCGCCGCGGCGCGGGCGGGTGCGCGCACCTTGCTGCTGAGCCACAACATCGAGACGATCGGCCAGATGAGCTGCAACCCGGCCATCGGCGGCATCGGCAAGGGGCACCTGGTCAAGGAGATCGATGCGCTGGGTGGTGCGATGGCGCATGCCGCCGACCGTGGCGGCATCCAGTGGCGCACGCTCAACGCCTCCAAGGGTCCGGCGGTGCGCGCCACCCGTTGCCAGGCCGATCGCGGCCTGTACAAGGCGGCCATCCGCCAGATGGTGGAGTCCCAGCCGAACCTGGAGCTGTTCCAGCAGGCGGTGGATGACCTGATCATCGAAGGCGGTCGGGTCACCGGGGTGAAGACCCAGATGGGGCTGTCGTTCAACGCCCGCGCCGTGATCCTCACCGTCGGCACCTTCCTCGCCGGCAAGATCCACATCGGCCAGGCCCAATACGCCGGTGGCCGCGCCGGCGATCCGCCAGCGACCACGCTGGCGCAGCGGCTGCGCGAACTGCCGGTGGCGGCCGATCGCCTGAAGACCGGCACGCCGCCGCGCATCGACAGCCGCAGCATCGACTTCAGCGGCCTGCAGGAACAGCCCGGCGATACCCCGGTGCCGGTGTTCTCCTACCTCGGTTCGCGTGACGAGCACCCGCGCCAGGTCAGCTGCTGGATCACCCACACCAGCGAGCGCACCCACGAGATCATCCGCGGCGCGCTGGACCGTTCGCCGCTGTACAGCGGCCAGATCGAAGGCGTCGGCCCGCGTTACTGCCCGTCGATCGAGGACAAGGTGGTGCGCTTTGCCGAGAAGGACTCGCACCAGATCTTCATCGAGCCGGAAGGGCTGGATACCTTCGAGATCTACCCCAACGGCATCTCCACCTCACTGCCGTACGACGTGCAGCTGGCTCTGGTGCAGTCGATTCGCGGCTTCGAGCATGCCCACATCACGCGCCCCGGCTACGCCATCGAATACGACTATTTCGATCCGCGCGGACTCAACCCGTGGCTGGAAACCAAGGCGATCGGCGGGCTCTTTTTCGCGGGCCAGATCAACGGCACCACCGGCTACGAGGAAGCCGCCGCGCAAGGACTGATCGCCGGTCTCAATGCCGCCCGCACCGTGCGCGGCGAGGCGCCGTGGTTCCCGCGTCGCGACGAGGCCTACATCGGCGTGCTGATCGACGACCTCACCAGCAACGGCACCATCGAGCCCTACCGCATGTTCACCTCGCGCGCCGAATACCGGCTGCATCTGCGCGAGGACAATGCCGACCTGCGCCTGACCGAGAAGGGTTTCGAACTCGGCGTGGTGCCGCAGGCCCTCTACGACGCGCTGCGTGCCAAGCGCGACGCGGTCGACGGCGAAACCCGCCGCCTCGGCGCGCTGTGGGCAGCGCCGAACAACGCCCTGGGCAACGCGGTGCAACACGAGCTTGGCGTGATGGTGAGCCGTGAGACCAGCGCCATCGAGCTGCTGCGCCGCCCCGAGCTGAGCTACGCCAGCCTCACCGGCATTGCCGCGTTTGGCCCGCCGGTGGAGCGCGACGACGTGGCGGCCCAGGTCGAGGTGCAGGTGAAGTACGCCGGTTACCTCGAGCGCCAGCGCGAGGAGATCGAGCGCCAGCGCCGGCACGAGCACACCGCCATTCCCGACGGTTTCGATTACGACCGCGTGCGCGGCCTGTCGTCCGAAGTACTGCTCAAGCTCAAGCGCACGCAACCGGCCACGCTGGGCCAGGCCGCCCGCATCAGCGGGGTCACCCCGGCGGCCATCTCGCTGCTGCTGGTACATCTCAAGCGCCGCGACGCCGCCTGAGCCATTGGTCTGGTAGTTGGTCCGGGCGCTCTCGTGGCATCATGCGGACTTTGATCCGCACGGGGAGCAGGCAATGGAAATCTGGATCGGCCGCGACGGCGAGCGACACGGGCCATACAAAGAAGAAGACGTGCGCGAGTGGCTGCGCAGCGGCAAGGTCAGTCCGGAGGACCTGGCCTGGTATGAAGGCCTGGCCGACTGGCAGCCCCTTTCCGTGCTGTTCCGCGACGAAGTGCCTGCCGCCACGCCCGCAGCCGGCGCAACCAACCCCTACGCCGCACCGGCCGCCCCGCTGCAGGCGTTGCCGCAGACCACCGCCGCCGCGCTGGAGGATCACGCCGGTTTCTGGAAGCGGGTGGCCGCCTACATCATCGATGCGATCGTCCTGTACATCCCGAACATGCTCATCATGAAAGCCATGGGTGGCGATGCCGCCCAGGAAACCATGAAACAGGCGGTGATGGCGGCACCCGGCGACATGCACGTGATGATGGCGGCTTACCAGCAGTTCTACGCCACCATGGCCATGGCCATCGTCATCACCACCGTATTGGCGTGGCTGTATTTTGCCGTGCTCGAGAGTTCGCCCTGGCAGGCGACGCTGGGCAAGCTGGCGCTCGGCATCCGGGTCACCGACCTGCAGGGGCGGCGGATCAGCTTTCCGCGTGCGCTGGGGCGCTATCTTGCGAAGTACCTCAGTCTCATCATCCTGGGCATCGGCTTCCTGATGGTGGCCTGGACCAAGCGCAAGCAGGGTCTGCACGACATGATTGCCAACACTTTGGTGTTGAATGGTCGTGCCAGCGAGTTCAAGTCGACCCCGGCAACCGGCGGCAACAGCAACTCGTTCAGCGCCTGATCGACGTGATTCCCGAACGGCGCCGCGACGCATGTCGCGGCGCCGTTTTCGTGTCCGTCACCGACGCGAACGCACTCATGCACTTGGTATCATCGATGACTGACCCACACCCGGCGCACGCGAGTGTCGCCGCAGGAAATCGAAAGGCCTCCATGCAAAGTATCGAACAACGCATTGCCCATGACATCGCCGCAAAAACCGAACAGGTACGAGCGGCAGTTGACCTGCTCGACGGCGGCGCCACCGTGCCGTTCATCGCGCGCTACCGCAAGGAGGTCACCGGCGGCCTCGACGACACCCAGCTGCGCCTGCTGGAAGAGCGTCTGCGTTATCTGCGTGAACTGGAAGAGCGGCGCGCCACGATCCTGGCCAGCGTCGAGGAACAGGGCAAGCTCAGCGAGGCACTGAAGGCCGACCTGCTTGCGGCGGATACCAAGGCGCGGCTGGAAGACCTGTACCTGCCCTACAAGCCCAAGCGCCGCACCAAGGCGCAGATCGCCCGCGAAGCCGGACTGGAGCCGCTGGCGCTGGGCCTGCGCGACGATCCGACACGGACGCCGGAGTCATTCGCCGAAGCGTTCGTCGACGCGGACAAGGGCGTGGCCGACGTGCGCGCCGCACTCGATGGCGCACGCGCCATCCTGATGGAGTCGATCGCCGAAGATGCACAACTGGTCGGCGAGCTGCGCGACTGGTTGTGGGCGCAGGGCCAGATTCGGGCCAGGGTGGTGGAAGGCAAGGAGAGCGAAGGCGCCAAGTTCCGTGACTACTTCGATCATGTCGAGGCGATCGCGAAAATTCCCTCGCACCGCCTGCTGGCGCTGATGCGCGCCCGCAACGAAGGGGTGATCGAGCTGGAGCTGGCGCCCGCCAGCGACAGCGAGCAGGGTCACGCCGAAGCCGAAGGCCGCGTCGCGGTCCGCGCCGGCATCCATGATCGCGGCCGCGCCGCGGATGCGTGGCTGCGCGAAACCGTGCGCCTGACCTGGCGCGTCAAGTTGCACCTGCATCTGACCCTGGATCTGTTCGGTCGCGTGCGCGAAGGCGCCGAGGACGAGGCGATCCGCGTATTCGGCGACAACCTCAAGGACCTGATGCTGGCCGCGCCGGCCGGCGCGAAGACGGTGATGGGGCTGGACCCGGGCATCCGCACCGGCTGCAAGGTGGCCGTGGTCGACGCCACCGGCAAGCTGCTGGCCACCGACACGATCTATCCGCTGGAGCCGCGCCGGCAGTGGAACGAATCGCTGGTGTCGCTGGCGAAGCTCTGCAAGCAGCACGGCGTGGACCTGATCGCGATCGGCAACGGCACCGGCTCGCGCGAGACCGACAAGCTCGCCGGCGAACTGATCCGGAAGCTGGCCGAGGCGAAGCTGTCCAAGGTGGTGGTGAGCGAGGCCGGCGCCTCGGTGTATTCGGCGTCCGAAACGGCGGCGAAGGAGTTTCCGGAGCTGGACGTGAGCCTGCGCGGTGCGGTGTCGATCGCGCGCCGCCTGCAGGACCCGCTCGCCGAGCTGGTGAAGATCGAGCCCAAGGCGATCGGCGTGGGCCAGTACCAGCACGACGTCAACCAGATCAAGCTGGCGCGCGCACTGGATGCGCGGGTGGAGGACTGCGTCAACGCGGTCGGCGTGGACGTGAACACCGCGTCCGCCGCGTTGCTGTCGCGGGTGGCGGGGCTGAGTGCCAGCGTGGCCGAGAACGTGGTGAAACATCGCGATGAACATGGCCCGTTCGCCAACCGCAAGGCGCTGTTGAAAGTACCGCGCCTGGGCGACAAGGCGTTCGAGCAGTGCGCCGGCTTTCTGCGCGTGCCGCGTGGCGACAATCCGCTGGATGCCAGCGCAGTGCACCCGGAAGCGTATCCCGTGGTCGAGCGGATCATTGCCCAGTGCGGTCGCGAGGTGCGCAACATCATCGGCGACACCAGCTTCCTGCGCGGACTGAAAGCCGAACAGTTCACCGACCAGCAGTTCGGCGTGCCGACCGTGCGCGATATCCTGAAAGAGCTGGAAAAGCCCGGCCGCGATCCGCGTCCGGAGTTTGTCGCGCCCAGCTTTGCCGAAGGCATCGAGGACGTGAAGGACCTCAAGCCCGGCATGGTGCTGGAAGGTCGTGTCACCAATGTTGCCGCGTTTGGCGCCTTCGTCGACATCGGCGTGCATCAGGACGGACTGGTGCACGTGTCGGCCCTGTCGCACAGTTTCGTCAAGGATCCGCGCGACGCGGTGAAGGCCGGCGACATCGTCAAGGTCAAGGTGATGGAGATCGACCTGCCGCGGCAACGTATCGGCCTGTCGATGCGACTCGATGACGAACCGGGCCAGAGCCGTTCGCGACCGGCCAGCGGCGTCGACGACCCTCGCCGCGGCAGGCCAGGCTCGCGCCCGGCGGCAGCACCCAAGCCCGCTCCCGCGCCGGCCAACAGTGCCTTCGCCGACGCGCTGCTGCGCGCCAAAAAGCGTTGACCAAGCCGTTGTGCGGCAACGCAAATAGTTGCGGTGCAGCGCAACATGCGTAAACGTATGGAGTGGTTTACCGTAGCCCGGTCACGCCCAGACTTGTCCACCCTTGGAGTTCAATCAACCATGCACCGCAAACGTTATCTCGCGGGCGCCATCGCGGCCACGCTGCTGTTCAGCACCGCCGCCAGCGCCGCCCAGTTCAGCAAGGTCGTCATCATCGGTGACAGTCTCAGCGATGGCGGCAACCTCTCGCTGGCGACCTCGCCGCAGATCCAGCCGCCGCTGCGATTCACCACCAATCCGGGGCTCACCACCGCGGAACTGGTTGCTGCCGGCCTCGGCCTGCCGGTCACGCCTTCGCTGATGGGCGGCACCGATTACGCCTTCGGCGGCGCCGGCCTGATCAACAACTCGGCCGCCGGCCCGATTCCGACCCTGCCGCAGCAGCTGCAGATGTACCTGGCGGCCACTGGCGGCAACGCCGACCCCAATGCGCTCTATCAGGTGTGGGGCGGCGCGAATGACATCTTCTATCTGACGGCGACCTCGACCGATCCGAACGTGTTGGCTGCCGGCACCCAAGCCGCGGCACAGACCGAGCTGGGCCTGCTCGGCTCGCTGCAGGCGGCCGGGGCCAGGTATGCGGTGGTCTACAACCTGCCCGATATCGGCAAGACGCCCTCCGGCATGGCCGGTGGTGCAGCCGCTTCCGCCGGTGCCACCCAGCTGTCGGCGCTCTACAACGGGCAGTTGAATTCCGGCCTCAATCAGCTCAGCGCCAAGGGCCTGAACATCATCCCGGTCAATACCTTCGGGCTGGTCAACGAGGTGATTGCAAACCCTGCCGCCTATGGTTTCAGCAATGTCACCACGCCGGCCTGCGGTGCCGGAGCCACCTCGCTGTTGTGCGGCCCGGCCGGTTCCGGCCTGCCCTACAGCTACGCCGCCGGCACGGACCAGACCTACCTGTTCGCCGACGGCGTGCATCCCACCGCGGCCGCGCATCGACTGCTTTCGCAGGCCGTGCTGGCCGAGATCGCCGCACCGGGGCAAACCTCCCTGCTCACCCAGGCACCGCTGACCGCGATCACCACGCAGACGCAGACGCTGCGGCACGAGATGCTCAACGACGTGGCGGGCAGCGGCACCCGGCTGTTCGCCCATGTCAACTTCAGCCAGCAGCGTTTCGACGCCTCGGACAGCTCGCCGCGCACCAACAGCAACAATTTCAACCTCACCGTGGGCAGCACGCTGCATTACAGCGACAACCTCTCGATCGGCGCTTCGCTGGGCGTGGGTCACGCAAACGCGGGCAGGGTCGGCGGCACCGGCGGCTACCAGATGCAGGACATCTCTGCGCTGGCCTATGTCAACTATCACGCCGGAAACGCCTACGTGGGCGCCTACGGTGAAGCAGGCCACGCCCACTTCACCGACGTCGAGCGCATCCTCCAGCTCGGCCCGATGACCCGCACCGAAAGCGGCAACACCGGCGGCGCCCATGGAGGTCTGGGATTCACCGGAGGCTGGTGGTTCGGGCAGCAAAACCTGCAATACGGTCCGTTTGCCAATGTCGAGTGGCACAGCTTCGGCGTCAGCGGCTATCAGGAAGGCGGCAATGACAGCACCGCGATGTGGTTCGCCACGCAGCACCGCAAGGCGCTGATCAGCACCCTTGGCTGGCGCATGCAGGGCGAATTCCAGATCTCCAACGCCGTCCTGAAGCCTTATGTCGAGTTGTCGTGGAACCATGACAGCAAGGCCGACCCGGGCGAAGTCACCGCGGGGCTGACCAGTATGGGCGGTTCGTTCACCCTTGCCGGTTATACGCCGGACAAGACCTGGGGCGCAGCCAACCTGGGCGTGACCACCCAGCTGACGCCGAGCGTGTCGAGCTGGGTTGGCTATACCGGTCGCTTCAGCGACAGCAGCCAGCGTTTCAACAACATCAACATGGGCTTCAAGATCCTGCTCTGATCAGCCACCAGTCACCCCGGAGCCATCCGGGGTGGCGCGCTGGCACACAACAAAAAAGGCCGCCGGGATCACCGGCGGCCTTTTTTGTTGTGGCGATGACGCCAGCGCTTACTTGTTCTTGCCCTTGGTGGCGATATCGAGGATTTCCTTGGCTTCCTGCTTCAGCTTGTCCGCCTCGCCAGCGTCCAGCGGCGTGATGTCGTCGCCCACCTGATGCTGCTTCAACACCAGCGCGCCGTCGTCGCCCCAGCCGGCACGATCGATGGAGGTCGGCTTGCCGTTGCGGCTCGGCATGTGCTGCTGCACGATCGCCCAGGGCTTGCCGTCCCGGTAGGCGTAGTCGGTGCTGGTGAAGCCATCCTTGGTGTACTCGACCAGCTCGCGGATGAAACGGACCTGCCCGTCCTGACGGAACAGCTGCCAGCCGCGCGATGCGTCCTTCTCCAGCTTGGTACCGTGGCTGACCCGCATCGCACCCAGCTGCTCCTGCTCATCCTTGAAGTCGGCCAGCAGCTTTTCAGAAGGCGTCTGCTCGGCCACCAACTGGATCGACACACTGTCGTTCTTGCTGCCCTTGGCCAGTACCGGCGCCTGGATCGGCATCACGTAATGGCGGTCGCCGTCGGTGAGGATTGCCTGCACCACGTAGAGGTCGTTCGGCTTCACGTCAGCCGGGTTGAAGGTCAGCTTGAACGACTGCGGAAACGTGCCGGCGGGAGACGTCTGGGTGGCCAACGGCGCGGAGCCGGCGGCGCTGGACGAGACATCGGCCAGGTTCAGTACCAGGGTCGCCTTGTCCGACGGCTGCGGCGAGCCTGGACGCAGCGAGATGGTTCCACTGACCTCGCTGGGGATCTGGGCGACGGCCGCCGCACTGCCCGGGGACGCCGGATTGCCGTTGCCGGCCTGGTCCGATGAAGGGGAACCGTTGCAGCCAGCCAGAGCCAGCGCCGCGAGTGATACCAGCGACAATACCGTCTTGCGCATGCGAAAACCTCATCAACGTGAAGACTGCACGTAGTCGCTCAGGCGTTGCTGCGCCACGACATCTACGCGGGGGAGCCTGCAAGCATATCGCAAAAATGGCGACACGGAAAAGTCAACGGGTTCCGTGATTTGCCATGCGCTGGCGTACGCAGCTCAGTGCCGATGCAGTGCCCGGTGCGCGATGTCCCGCCGATGAAACGCGCCGTCATAGCGGAGCCCGGCGATGGCTGCGTATGCAGCTTCGCGCGCTGCGGCGAGCTCGTCGCCCAGCGCACAGACGGTCAACACGCGGCCACCGGAGGTCACCACACGCCCGCTCGCATCCAGCGTCGTCCCGGCGTGGAACACCTTCACGTCGTCGGTGTCGACGGCATCCAGTCCGTCGATCACGTCCCCGCGGCGCACGCGCGCCGGATAGCCCGCCGCCGCCATCACCACGCCGATCGCGGCGCGCGCGTCCCAGCGTGCGCGGGTGCTGGCCAGCCGACCGTCCAGCGCCGCGTCGATCAACTCGACCAGGTCCGACTTCAGGCGCAGCAGAATCGGCTGGGTCTCGGGATCACCGAAGCGCACGTTGAACTCGATCACCTTCGGCGCGCCTTGCTTGTCGATCATCAGGCCCGCATACAGAAAGCCGATGAACGGCGCACCTTCGGCTGCCATGCCGCGCAAGGTGGGCTCGATCACTTCCTTCAGGATGCGCTGCTCAACCTCGGGCGTGACCACCGGCGCCGGGGAGTACGCGCCCATGCCGCCGGTGTTGGGCCCCAGGTCACCTTCGTCCCGACGCTTGTGGTCCTGGCTCGAGGCCATCGGCAGCGCATGGCTGCCGTCGCTCATCACGATGTAGCTGGCCTCCTCGCCATCGAGGAACTCCTCGATCACCACGCGCGCCGAGGCATCGCCGAAACTGTGCGCGCCCAGCATGTCGTGCAAGGCAAGTTCGGCGTCGGCCAGCGTCAGTGCCACCACGACGCCCTTGCCCGCGGCGAGACCATCGGCCTTGATCACGATCGGCGCGCCCTGCTTGCGCACGTAGGCCAGCGCGGGATTCAGTTCGGTGAAGACCGCGTAGTGCGCGGTGGGAATGTTGTGGCGTTGCAGGAAATCCTTGGCGAAGGCCTTGGAGCCTTCCAGCTGCGCGGCAATGGCGCGCGGCCCGAAGATGCGCTGGCCGGACGCACGAAACTTGTCCACCACACCGGCAACCAGAGGCACCTCGGGGCCGACCACGGTCAGTCCTACCCGCTCGCTCTTGGCCAGATTCAACAAACCCTCGATGTCATTGGCCGCAATATCGGCATTGCGCACGCCAGGCTCGCGGGCGGTACCGGCGTTGCCGGGTGCCACGATCACCTCGTCGACCTGCGCCGATTGCTTGAGCTTCCAGGCCAGCGCATGTTCGCGCCCGCCGCCGCCGATCACCAGAACCTTCATGCCTGCACTCCCGCGCGCCACACGACGCAGCTGCGCATTGTAGCGGTTGCGCCGGAGATTCCGGGATTACGCCGGATGCACTCAATCGTGCTCGTGCAGCAAATCCAGCAAGGCAGCGCGTGGCAGCTTGCCGGTCTCGTTGCGCGGCAACGCGGTCACCCGTTTCAGCGGGCGCGGCAGGAACAAGGGGTCGATGGATTGCCGCAGCACCTCGACAATGGCGTGCTCCTCCAGCCCCGGCGCCACCACGAGGGCGGCGATGCGATACACGCCCAACGGATCGGCGTCATCGAGTTGGAACACCACGCCGTCGCGCACGCCTGGAATGGCCAGCAGCCGCCGGTTCAAGTCGCCCAGTGACGCACGCTTTCCGGCGATTTCGAGCAGATCGGCGTGCCTGCCGCGCAGCTCGAAATGACGACCATCGGCGGACAGGCGCACGATGTCGGCCAGGATGACGGGCTGGTCCAACTGCGGTGCCGTGACCGCGGTGCCGTCAGGCTGGGGATGCAGGGCGACGTCGTCGTACAGCGTCCAGTCCACACTGCAGGTGGGGCGGCGGCTGGCGAACACGCAAGTTTCGGTGGAACCGAATACCTCGAGCAAGGGCGCGTTGAATCGCTGCTCGGCGGCTTGCGCCAGTTCAAGCGGCAGCGGCGCGGTGGCCGAGAGCATGGCCGCCAGCGGGGGCAGCGACACGCCCGATTCCACCAGCGCACGCAGATGCACCGGCGTGGTCACGAGCAGGCGCGGCGCCGGTATTTCCGCCAGTGCGGAGGCGACGTCGGCTGGAAAAAACGGTCGCCCCGCGTGCACGCCGACATTGCCGAGCAAGGGCAGCAGCACCGACATCTCGATGCCGTACATGTGCTGCGGCGGGACCGTGGCGACCACCTCGAAGCGCTCGCCCACGGTTGCATTGAGCCGCGACAGGTTGCCGCCATTGCTGGCACGGAATTTCGCCCAGGTTTTCGGATTGGCGCCGGGTTTGCCGGTGGAGCCTGAGGTGTAGCCGATGGCCACCACCTGGTTGGCCGGGATCATCGGCCAGTTCAGGTCGGTCGTCGGCGCGTCCACGGACTCCAATGGCGGCAGCCGTCGATAACCACGCGGCGCCGGATCCAGCGCCTGCTCGCCCAGCGCGTAGCAACCTGGCGACGACGCCATCACCTCGTCCACCGCCCGCGGCGCACGCGACGAAGGCAGCAGGTTGGTCTGGCCGCGCAGCACGATGGCGCAGAAGGCGACCAGGAACGCATAACGGTCCTCGCACAGGTTCACCGCCGCCTGCGCGTCGGGCAAGCTGGCCGCTACCACTTGCACCTGAGCCAGGAATTGGGCTGCCGTGACCGGCTCGGCATGACGCCAGGCCACGACGCGCGCCGGATCGGCAATGCCTAGCAAGGGCAGCAGCACCTCGCGCTGGCGGATGTCCCGGACACTCGACAAGCTTCAATCTCCCTGGTTTCGACGGATCATGTGCTATGCGGCATGGACGCGCGATGAAATGCTGCGCGGGCAACGTTCAAATCTGGTCTCGTCCCAACCGGCCCGATCAGCAACTTCACCGCCCCGACACGGCGTTCAGGCGCGAATGATAGCGCCCGACAGCGCATCACGAATGACGGTCGGGTTCTGCTGACCACCGAGAGGCGCATCCAGCAGGCCATCCAGCGCGTCGCCGAAGTACTCGGCGACCGTCTGCGCCGCCCGCGCCGGCGGGTGTCCGTGCGGATTGGCGCTGGTCGAGACCAGCGCGCCGCCATAGGCGCGGCACAGCGCGGCAGCCGGCTCGTGCGCGCTGACACGCAGGGCGATGCCGGCATGGCTGCCGGCAACCCAGGCCGGTACGTCGGCCGAGCGCGGGAAGATCCAGGTATGCGGTCCGGGCCAGCTCGCATGCACCTGTTGCAGCACCTCCTCGGGCACCGCGGCGAGGTCGATGTAGCGCTCGATCTGGCCAAAATCGGCGGCGATCAACAGCACGCCCTGGGTCGACGGGCGCTGCTTCAGCGCAAACAGGCGCTCGAACGCGACGCGATCATGCGGATCGCAACCAAGCCCGAACACGGCTTCGGTGGGGTAAGCCAGCACGCCACCGCCACGCA
This sequence comes from Rhodanobacter sp. G2-10, assembly GCF_055809185.1. Lineage (NCBI taxonomy): Bacteria > Pseudomonadati > Pseudomonadota > Gammaproteobacteria > Lysobacterales > Rhodanobacteraceae > Rhodanobacter > Rhodanobacter sp. G2-10. The sequence continues at coordinate 3,403,988 of NZ_CM147900.1, forward strand.
GCAGCGCGGCGGCGGCATCGAGTTCGTTGAGTGAGTAACGCTTGAGCACTCAGACCTCGGCGTCGCCGGTGCTGGCCTTCTTCGTGGCGGCTTTCTTCGTGGCTGTCTTTTTTGCGGTGGTCTTCTTGGTCGTGGTCTTCTTGGTCGCCGTCTTTCTGGTGGCGGCCTTCTTGGCGGCGGTCTTCTTTGCCGGGGCAGCCTTCTTTGCGGCCGCTTTCTTGGTAGCGGTCTTCTTGCCGAAGCGACCCTTGCGCACCGGCGCGGCGGCCAGCAGTTCCTGGCATTGCGCTTCGGTCAGCTCCTTCGGGTCCTGCTCCTTCGGAATGCGCGCATTCTTTTCGCCATCGGTGATGTAGGCACCGTAGCGGCCGTTGAGCACCTGCACGCCGTTGCCGAAATCCCGGATCACCCGGTTGGCCAGCATCTCCAGCTTGTCGGCGACCAGCTGGAGTGCCCGCGGCAATTCGATCGTGTACGGATCATCCTCGGGCTTGAGCGAGGCATACATGCTGCCCTGCTTCACGAACGGGCCGAAGCGGCCGATGCCGACGCTGACTTCGTCGCCGTTCTCGGCCTGGCCCAGCTTGCGCGGCAACTTGAACAGCTCCAGCGCCTCGGGCAGCGAGATGGTGTGCATGCTCTGACCCGGACGCAGCGAGGCGAATTGCAGTTTCTCGTCACTGTCCTTGTCGCCGATCGCGGCGTAGGGCCCGAACCGACCCAATCGCACGAACACCGGTTTGCCGGTTTTCGGATCCGTGCCCAGCTCGCGTGCCCCGGTCGCCTCGCTGCGGTCGACTGATTGGGCTTTCTCGTCCACCTGCTGCTTGAACGGCACCCAGAAGCGTTCCATCAGCGGTACCCACGCCTCCTCGCCACGGCTGACGGCGTCGAGCTCATCCTCGAGCTTGGCGGTGAAGTCGTAGTCGACGTACTGGGTGAAGTGCTGGGTGAGGAAGTTGCTGACCGCCCGACCGACGTCGCTGGGCTTGAAGCGGCGACTGTCGAGGAACACGTACTCGCGGTTCTGCAACACCTGGATGATGCTGGCGTAGGTCGACGGCCGGCCGATGCCGTGTTCTTCCAGCGCCTTGACCAGGCTGGCCTCGGAATAGCGCGGCGGCGGCTCGGTGAAATGCTGGTCGGTCGCGATCTGCTCCAGCGGCACCGCCTCGCCTTTCTCCATACGCGGCAGGCGCCGACCTTCGTCATCGTCGTCGGCCTTTTTCTGGTCGCTGCCTTCCTCGTAGACCGCAAGAAAGCCGGGATCGACCACGGTGGTGCCGGTGGCGCGGAAGGAGGCATCGCCGCCCGGGACGTCAGGCAGGGCAAACTCCACCGATACGGTGTTCAAGGTGGCGTGGATCATCTGGCAGGCCACGGTGCGCTTCCAGATCAGCTCGTACAGCTTGCGCTGGTCGTCGTTGAGGAAAGCCGCCACCGACTTGGGCGTGTGCATCGCCGAGGTCGGGCGGATCGCCTCATGCGCTTCCTGCGCGTTCTTCGACTTGGTCTTGTACACCTGCGGCGCGTCGGGCAGCGCGTGGCCGCCGAAGTCGCGGGCGATCAGTTCGCGCAGCTCGGCCAGCGCATCGTTGCCAAGCATGGTCGAGTCGGTACGCATGTAGGTGATCAGGCCCACGTTGCCTTCGCTACCCAGGGCGACACCCTCATACAGGCCTTGCGCCACCTTCATGGTGCGACTGGTGGTGAAGCCGAGCTTGCGCGCGGCCTCCTGCTGCAAGGTGGAGGTGGTGAACGGCGCAGCCGGGCGGCGCTTGCGTTCCTTGGAGGTGACGTCGCTGACGCTGAGGCGACCTTGTGCGGCCGCGGTCAATGCGTCGCGCGCCGCATGCGCTTCGGCCTCGTTGGTCAGGTCGAACTGTTCGAACTTCTTGCCGTTGAGTCGCGACAGCCGGGCGCTGAAATCACCGTCGGCATGCTTGAGGCGGGCCTCGACGGCCCAGTATTCGCGCGCCTTGAAGGCCTCGATCTCCTCCTCGCGCTCGACGATCATGCGCAAGGCGGGCGACTGCACGCGACCGGCGGACAAACCGCGCTGCACCTTGCGCCACAGCACCGGCGACAGGTTGAAGCCCACCAGATAGTCCAGCGCACGGCGCGCCTGCTGCGCATCGACCAGGTCATGCGAAAGCTGTCGTGGCGCGGCCACCGCGGCCTTGATCGCCTTGGGCGTGATCTCGGAGAACACCACCCGGTGCATGTGCTTGCCCTTGGTCAGCCCGCGCTCGTTGAGGATCTCGCTGATGTGCCAGCTGATCGCCTCGCCTTCGCGATCCAAGTCGGTCGCCAGATAGATGTCGTCGGCGAGCTTGGCGGCCTTGGCAATCGCATCGACGTGTTTCTGATTGCGCTCGATCACCTCATAGGTCATCGCGAAATCGTTCTCGGTATCGACCGCCCCCTCCTTCGGCCGCAGATCACGCACGTGACCGTAGGAAGCCAGGACCTGGAAATCCTTGCCGAGGTATTTGTTGATCGTCTTGGCCTTGGCCGGTGATTCGACGATGAGCAGGTTTTTTGCCATGAAGTGCGGATATCCGAAAGTGAACCACCGGCGCTTCCGTGCCGGGCATATATATAGTTGAAACCACGCCGCGCCAGCCGCTGTCAAGCGCTGCACGGTCGACGGCAGGTGGTGCAGGACCCCGTGCGCCGACTCAGCCCACGGTGCGCGCAGCCGGCAACAATTGATAGCCGTTGCCCGGCAAACGCTCGATCCGCGCATCAAGTTCGAGCATCAACAGCATCGAGGACAACGAGGCGGCCGACAGGCCGGTGCGTTGCACAAGATCGTCCATCGTCGCCGGTTCATGGCCAAGTTCGTCCAAAAGCCGTCGATATTCCGGATCTGCCAGGTGGGTCGCATCAACCGGCGATTTGTCTTGACGATCCAGCCTTGCCTCCAGCTCGCCACCGAGCGAACGCGCCAGCGGCGCCAGCGCCTCGATGATTTCCGCCGCATGCTCCACCAGTCGCGCGCCATCGCGGATCAGGCGGTGGCATCCGCGGGCCAACGGATTATGGATGGAACCGGGCAAGGCGAACACCTCGCGGCCTTGTTCGGCGGCCAGACGCGCGGTGATCAGCGAACCGGAGCGCAGGCCGGCCTCGATCACCAGGGTGCCCAGGGCCAACCCCGAAATGATCCGGTTGCGACGAGGAAAGTGGTCGGCTCGTGCAGCCGTGCCGGGTGGGAACTCGCTGACCAGGGTGCCGTGCGCGGCGATGCGCCGCGCCAGTTCGTGGTGTTTGCGCGGATACACCCGATCCGGCCCGGTACCCACCACGGCCAGCGTTTTTGCACCCACCTCCAACGTCGCCGCGTGAGCCGCACCATCGATGCCATCGGCCATGCCGCTGGTGATCGCGAAGCCGGCAGCGGCCAGCTCACGCGCAAACGCCTGTGCATGGGCCTTGCCGCCCACGCTGGCCGCACGCGCGCCCACGATCGCCACCTGCGGGTACAGCAGCAAACTGGCGTCGCCAACCACGAACAGTGCCGCCGGTGGTTGCGGAATATTTTCCAGCTGCGGTGGAAAATCCGCCTCGGTACAACGCAGCAGACGATGACCGGGCTCCGCCAGCCAGGCCAGGTCGGCGGCCAGCCGGGCCTCATCCGGATCACCCAGCCAGTCCCGGGCAGACGCATCCAGCGGCGCGGGATGCGTCCGCAACCGAGCGAGCGCGGCATGAATGTCGCCGCCAACTGCATCCAGCCGCTCGCGCAGGCCGCCCGGCCCGAGGCCCGGCGTGCGCAAGGCAATCATCCACGCGCGCAACTCATCCTTGTCGTCCATGTGCATGGCCTGCAGTTTACGCAGTGGGTAGCAAAGGAAACGGCGCGGTGCAAGCCGCGCCGTCCTGTAGGCAGATGCCGTTGTCGTCGCCGGTGGCGCTTACTCCGGCAGGATCAGCCGGCCGCCGACCTGCACCGGACGCAGGCTGTCCATCACCAGGCCGTAGCTGACCCGATCGAAGGTACGGAACACCATCACGTGACCCACGTACTCGTCCGGCAGCTTCACCGTCTCGCCAAAGCTGCGGTTGGCGCTGTTGCTGGCCACGTCGTCGTGGATGGTTTCGCCGGGCGCTGAGATCGAGAACGTGGTGCCGTTGTCGACCCCATCGCTCGAACCAACCGACAGCAGAATCACCTGGCGCGACCCGGCCGCGTCGAGCGCATCGGCAAGGCCGATCACCTTGGCATCGGCCGGCACCGACTTCGGCGCATGCGGATAGTAGAAGGCGTCGTAGGGCTTGTCGTCGACCGGCATGATGCGGTCGCCACTGCGGATCTCCCGGGTGGAGTCGAGCAGCAGCAGGGTGGACGGGTCGCCCGTTCGCAGGGTTTCGGCGGTACCGATCACGGTGACCTCGACGCCCATGTCATCGCCCTTGCCGTAGTGGCCGTCGCGGCGCGAATTCTCGCGCCACGGTGCGTTGACCATCGCCGCGTTGCTGTCCAGGCCATGCGCGACCAGATCGGCGTCGGCCTCGCCCTGGTCGAAGCCGCGGAACACGTGGGTCGGGCGCACGATCGCCCAACGCTGGCCCGGCGAACCGTGCAGACCGCGCACGTAGATGTTCTGGCCGACCGCACCACGCAGGCGATTCTCTTCCAGGCCGACCACATAGGGTGCGGAGCTGACGGCATTGGAATCCATCACCCGCATGTCCTTGAGGAACATTTTCAGCTGGCTCAGCGGGATCGCCGGCACCGCATCGCCTTCGCGATGCACGCTCGGTTCCAGCCGCAGCGTCGGCCCGTTGATGAAGGACAGGTTGAGCACGTCGCCCGGGTAGATCAGGTGGGGATTGCGTACCTGCGGGTTGGCCTGCCAGATCTCCGGCCACAGCCACGGCTTGGCCAGGAACTTGGCGGAGATATCCCACAGCGTATCGCCACGGCGGACCGTGTAGCTGTCGGGATGGCTTGCCCTGAGCTGTGCGCCCGCGGCGTATACCGTCAGGGTGACCAGCATGCCGGCCAGCAACACGATTATCTTTCTGATCATTGGCGGGAATCCCCCTTCCCCAGGTGCTCGGTCGAGTGTAACCGAATGGTTAACGCGCGCAACAGGCGCAAGTTGGCAAAAATCGTCTGCACTCGCGTGCTTGCCGACGTACAATGATGCACATTCTAGATCGCGCCGGGGTGGTTTTTTACCAAATCGCCCGCAGTTTCGGCGCCGAGGTGATTTATGTCCGTGCTTTCCATCCTTGAATTCCCCGATCCGCGCCTGCGCACCCGTGCCGAGCCGGTCGCCCTGTTCGACGCGAAGTTGAAGCAATTCGTGGCCGACCTCTTCGAAACCATGTATGCCGCCAACGGTGTGGGCCTGGCCGCCACCCAGGTCAACGTGCACCAGCGGGTGCTGGTGGCCGACATGAGCGAGGGCCGCAACGAGCCCCTGGCACTGATCAATGCGCAGATCCTCGAAAAGACCGGCTCGCAGGTCTATCAGGAGGGCTGCCTGTCGTTTCCGGGCGTGTATGCCGATGTCACGCGCGCGCTCAGCGTCAAGGTGAAGGCGCAGGATGTCGACGGCAAGGAAATCGTGGTCGAGGCCGAAGGCCCGCTGGCGGTATGCATCCAGCACGAGATGGATCACCTGGAAGGCAAGGTGTTCGTCGACTACTTGTCGTCGCTCAAGCGCACCATGCTGTTGAAGCGGCTGGACAAGCAGCGCAAGCAGGCAGCCAGCGCTTGAGCCGGCAGCCGTTGCGACTGGTGTTTGCCGGCACGCCGGAGTTTTCCGTCCCCTGTTTCGAAGCCTGCCGTGCCAGCGGCGCCGAGGTGGTGGCCGTCTACACCCAGCCCGACCGCCCGGCCGGCCGCGGCCGCAAGCTCACGCCCAGCCCGGTCAAGCAGGCCGCGCTGGCCGCCGGGATCGCGGTCGAACAACCCCCATCACTGAAGTCCGCCGAGGTGCAGCAAACCCTGGCCGCCTACCGGCCTGACCTGCTGGTGGTGGTGGCCTACGGCCTGATCCTGCCGCGCAAGGTGCTGGCAATCCCGCGACTGGGTTGCTGGAACGTGCATGCCAGCCTGCTGCCGCGCTGGCGCGGCGCGGCGCCGATCCAGCGCGCGATCCACGCCGGCGACGAGGAAAGCGGGGTCGACCTGATGCAGATGGAGGTCGGCCTGGATACCGGGCCGGTGATGCTGCAGCGGCGTACCCCGATTCGCCACGACGATACCGGTGGTTCGCTGCACGACCGGCTCGCCGCGCTGGGCGCCGAGGTGCTGGCCGAAGGTCTGCGCCGCACGCTTGCAGGCGAGGCCCTGCCCGCGGTGCCGCAGCCGGAAGTTGGCGTGACCTACGCACACAAGCTGGACAAGGCCGAAGCCCGGCTGGATTTCAGTCGCAGCGCGACCGAGCTGGACCGGCAAGTGCGTGCGTTCGATCCATGGCCGGTGGCCGAGGCGGTGATTGCCGGTGAGCCGCTGCGGATCCGTGCCGCCCATGCGATCATCCGTGACCACCACGCCGAGCCCGGCCAGGTGCTCGGTGCCGGCCGCGATGGTATCGAGATCGCCTGTGGCGAGGGCGTGCTGCGGATCACGGCCGTGCAACGCGCCGGTGGCAAACAGATCAGTGCCGCCGACTATGTGAACGCGCAGCCTCATCTGCTCAAGCACCACAAGCGAAGCGGCAGCGCCTGAGATGACCGGAAGCGATTTCTGGCGATCCTGCACGGCACCTTCGCCTCCTCTCCCCGGCGGGGACAGGGTTGAGGTGAGGGACGGGCACCGGCGATGATCCCGAAAAAAACGGACACCCGCGCGCTGGCCGCCAGAGGCCTGGCCGACATCGCCTTGCGCGGCGCCTCGCTGCGCGAGGTGATGGAACGCGCCGCACCCAGGCTGGCCGATCCGCGTGACCGCGCCCTGCTGATGGCCCTGCTCAGCGAAGGCGCGCGCTGGTGGTTGCGCTTCGATGCGGCCATCAACGAACTGCTGCAAAAGCCGCTGCGCCACAAGGACCCGGCCGTGCACGCGCTGCTGGTGCTGGGCCTGGTGCAGCTGGAGATTCTGCAACTGCAGGACTACGCCGCGGTGGCCGCCACCGTCGAGGCAGTGCGCGCGCTCAAGCGCCCGCAGCTGGCCGGCCTGGTCAACGCGGTGTTGCGCCGGTGGCAGCGCGAGCGCGAAGGCCTGCTGGCCAGGCTCGACCGCCAGCCGCAATCGCGCCACGCCCACCCGGCCTGGCTGGCCGCCGCATTGCAGCGGGACTGGCCCGAACGCGCCGACGCCGTGATGGGCGCCAACAATGGCGAGCCGCCGCTGATGCTGCGGGTCAATCGCCAACGCAGCGAACGCGCCCGCCTGATCGAACAACTGCAGGCCGCCGGCTACGCCGCGACAGCCCATCCGTGGCTGACCGACGCGCTGGTGTTGCCGCACAGCACCGACGTCACCCGCATGCCCGGCTTCGATGACGGTCACTTCGCGGTGCAGGACGGCGCCGCCCAGGTCGCCGCGGACCTGGCTGACGTCCACGACGGCCTGCGCGTACTGGATGCCTGCGCCGCCCCCGGCGGCAAGGCCTGTCATCTGCTCGAGCGCGCGGAGATCGACCTGACCGCTCTCGAGTTCGACCCGGCGCGGGCCGAACGCATCCGCCAGAACCTGATGCGGCTGCGCCTGAATGCGAAGATCGTGGTCGGCGACGCCGGTGCGCCCAAGGCTTGGTGGAAAGGCCAGCCCTTCGACCGCATCCTGATCGATGCACCGTGCTCGGCTACCGGCGTGCTGCGCCGCCGCCCCGACGTACGCCTGCACCGGCGCGAGAGCGACATCGCCGCGATGCAGGCCCAACAGCGCCGCATCCTGAGTGCCCTGTGGCCGTTGCTCGCCCCGGGCGGACGGCTGGTCTACATCACCTGTTCGGTGCTGCGCGCAGAGAACGAGATGATCGTCGGCGAGCTGCTCGCGGCGCAGGCGGATGCGCAGGCGGTGGCGTTTACCCTGCCGGTGGGCCAGGCGGCGTCCGTCGGCTGGCAGATCCTGCCGGGTGACGGCGATCTCGACGGCATGTATTACGCGGTGCTGCGCAAGCAGGCTTGATCGGCCAGTTCGCGTCGGCGACGGAAGCAGCGGCTATGCTTCGCAGCATCGACACCACTTCGACGGAACCCCGGCGCCACGTGAAACCGCTCATACCCCTGTCCCGCACCCGCCCGCTGTGGCTGCGCGATGCCCGCTGGGAGCTTCTGCTGTTCGGCGTGTTTGCCCTGCTGCTGCTGGGGCTGGGTATCGGCCTGCGCGATCCGTGGCCGTCGGACGAGCCGCGTTTTGCCCTGGTCGCGCGCTGGATGGTCGAGCACGGGCAGTGGTTGTTCCCGCATCGCGGGCACGAGCTGTACCCCGACAAGCCGCCGGTGTTCATGTGGCTCGAAGCCTTGTCCTACCTGCTGACGCGCAGCTGGCGCGTGGCGTTCCTGCTGCCGTCGCTGCTGGCCGGGCTGGGCGCGCTGGCGCTGGTCTACGACCTGGCGCGGCGCCTGTGGAACCACCGCAGCGCGCTGCTGGCCGTCGCCACCTTGCTGGTCACCATCCACTTCACCTACCAGATGCGCAACGCGCAGATCGATCCGCTGCTGCTGGGCTGGATGACCCTGGCCAACTACGGCCTGCTGCGCCACCTGCTGCTGGGACCATCATGGCGCTGGTTCGCGCTGGGTTGCTTCTTTGCCGGCGTGGGCGTGGTAACCAAGGGCGTGGGCGTGCTTGCCCTGCTGATGCTGGTGCCCTACGCGGTCGCCCGACGCGGCCATTGGCGGCATCTGGCCTTGCCCCGCGGCGGCTGGCGCTGGGCGGGCGGCATCGCGCTGTTCTTCGTGCCGATCCTTGGCTGGCTGCTGCCGATGCTGCTGGTGGCGCATGCGGACGGCGACCCGCAGCACGCCGAATACGTGCAGAACATCCTGTTCGGCCAGACCGTGCACCGTTACGCCACGCCGACCGGACACATCCATTCGCCGTTCTATTTCCTCGGCATCATCGTGGTCGACTGGCTGCCGCTGTCGCTGTTGCTGCCATGGGCGCTGCCAGCGTGGTGGCGGCGACTGAAACGTCGCGATGCGCGTTTTCTGCTGCCGCTGGGCTGGATCGTGCTGATCGTGCTGTTCTTCTCGATAAGTCCGGGCAAACGCGATGTCTACATCCTGCCGGCGCTGCCGATGGCCGCGCTGGCCCTGGCGCCCCTGCTGCCCGGCCTGCTGCGCCGGCGCGGCGTGCGCCGGGCGATCCTCGCCCTGACCGTCACGCTGAGCGCGCTGTTTGCGCTGGGCGCCACGCTGGCGATGCTGCGCCACCCGCCGTGGGCGCTTAAGATCGAGCAGAGCCTCGATCCACGGATCTGGTGGCTGGGGCTCGCCATCGGCAGCGCCGGGTTGCTCATCGCGATCCTGACCCGGGTGCGCCGGGCGCCGCTGGGCTGGCTGCTGTTCGCGGGCGTGCTCTGGAGCCTGTACGGCCTTTGGGGTTATCCCATGCTCAACGGCGACCGCTCGGCGCACGACGTGATGGTCCAGGCGCGCGCCATCGCCGGCCCGCGGGCCACCATTGGGTTGCTGGCGTGGAAGGAACAGAACCTTCTGATGGCGCAAGGACCGGTCACCGAGTTCGGCTTCCTCAAACCGTGGCCGCGGCAATACGCGGACGCCGTCGCCTGGTTGCGCCGGGACCCGTCGCAGCGCTGGATATTCAGCCTGGACGAGGCGATGGGCACGTGCGTGGATCGTGATCGCGCCACCTACGTGGGTCACGCCAATCGGCGCGAATGGTGGATGTTCAGGCTCGACGCGGTATTACCGGGCTGTGTTCCCCGCGCCGATGCCGACGACAACGACGAATGACCAGCGTGCCACAACCACTTGTTGCCACGGATGCACGGAGGTCGGAGCCTCAGCATCCGGCGCGGCAGCAGCCGTATTCCGGGGAGTCACCGACCCGCCGGACCGGCCTCACGGAAGACCCGAGCGTGCAAGCAACTTCAAAACCGTGGCACACATGGGCGCTTTCGATCCTGATAGCTCTCATGCCACTGTCGTTCTCGATCGACCCGCGGATCAAGGTGCTGCCGCCCGCCTTGCTGTTTTTCGCTGGCCTGGCCCTGCTGGTCGGATCACCTGCGTGCCGCGCTTGTTTTCGCGCGGCATGGTCGCCGATCGCCGCCGCGCTGCTGATGTTCGGGTTCCTGATACTCAACGTCCTGATTCACCAGCTCGGCTGGCGGCCACTGGATCATCCCGCCCACATCCTGTTGCTTCTCGTCATCGCGGCCTGCTTCAGTTTCCCGTTGCGGATACGGTTGATCTGGGCGGGCTTCAGCCTGACCGCCATCACGCTCGGCGCAGTGGGCATCCTGCAGAGCCACCTGTTCGGGATCGAGCGCGCCTACGGTCTCAACGGCGGCGCCTCGGCTTCGATCGAGCTGGCCACCATCCTGCTCGGCTTGTCTGCCGTGGCTCTGGTGCAATTCCTCTCGCCGGCAGCCCGCCGCTGGGAACGGCTGCTCCACCTGGTCGCGATGGCCTTCGGCATGTACGGCGCCCTGCTCACCCAGAGCCGAGGTCCGTTGCTGGCATTCGCACCGGTTTTGGTGCTGCTGGTGGTGCTGCATGCGCGGCGTACCGGGCATTGGCGGTCAAGCCTGTTGCTGCTCGGCGCCGTGTGCGTGATGGCGGTGGTCGCCACCTTCAGCATGCGCGGCGAGATAACCTCGCGTTTCGAGGCCATCGCGCCGGAAGTCGCCACCTTCGATCATCGGCACGATGCCAGGGGCGCGGTACGCGAGCGGCTGGAGATGTGGCGCACCGCCGCGCGTGCGTTCGTCGCCCATCCGGTGATCGGCATCGGTGTCGGCGAGTTTGCCGACTACACCCGCCGGGAGATCGACGCCGGTCGCAGCAACCCGATCATTGGCCGCTACAACCAGCCGCACAACCAGTACATCGAGGCAGCCGCCACCGGCGGCGTGCCGGGCTTGCTGATACTGCTGGCGGTTTTCCTCGTGCCACTGCGCTACTTCTTCCGACACGCGCTCGATCCGAACAATGACGTCGCGCTGGCCGCCTCGGTCGGACTGGCGGTGACAGGCCTGTACATGCTGTGCGGATTGACGGATGCCGTGTTCTACCGCGTCATGACGCAGTCGTTCTATTTCTTCCTGGTACTCGGGATGGCGGTGCGCATCGGGCGGCTGAAGCGCCTGCAAATCGGTTGAGCCCGAGCGCAACCGCCTGCTCCCGTCGGAACGCGGACAAGGCCTCTGGCCAGCGCGCGCACGATCTCAGGCCAGGACGCGCTGGCGGACGGCAACCTCGCTGCAAGGCATCGGCTCCGTAACCGGCGCAGGCGACGGCCTCGGCACCATGCGAAGATCCACCGGCGCATCGGTGAAGTCTGTCAGGTATTGCTCGACACCCCGTTCGCAGCGGACCAGTCCGGTATGCCTGGCATGATCCAGGATGCGGTCATTGGGGTTGTCGGTGACCTGCTTGCGGCTGCGGTGGTACAGATGCACGGCCAGCCCGCCCAGACGCAGATCGCGCCGGAGCAATCCGGCATGGAAGGCACGCACCGCCAGTTCGGTATCTTCCCGACCCCAGCCCGTCATGGCCTCGTTGAACCCGTTCAGGCGCACCAGGTCCTCGCGCCAGAACGCCATGTTGCAGCTCTTGATGCCACCTTGCCGTTTGCCGGGTCGAGCAAACAGGCGCGCCAGCAGCGGCAGCCGCAGGGTATGCCGCCTGCGCTCGATGCCGCGATGGAAGAAATCCGGGAACGAGGGGAGGCGTCCAAGCATGCCTCGCATGGAGTTCGCGTCGGTCAGCACGCGCGAACCCTGCACGAAGCAGCCGCGTCGCGCGAAGGCGCGGTGGTCGGCAATGAAATGCCGTTCCACGACCATGTCACCGTCGAGCAGGATCACGTAGTCGCCCTGGGCAGCGGCGATCGCGCGATTGCGGGCGCGGCTCATCCGCGCGCCGTCGTCCGGTTGCCACAGATGCACCAGTCGCACCGGATAGTCCTGCGCCAGGCGCAGCAGCAACTCCCGCGTGTCCGATCGCGAGCCGTCGTCCGTGACGATGACCTCGTGCGGCAATTCGGTCTGGCTGGCGAGCGACCGCAGCACCAGTTCCAGTGCTTCGGGCCAGTTGAACGTGATCACGGCGACACTGATGCGCATGGGCTGCCCCCTCAGACGAGCGGTTCATCGGGTCTGTCGTTGACGCGACCTCCCGCCGCGGGCAAGCACCTCCGGTGCCCACTCCCATCCGTCTTGCCATCCATGCCATGCAACTTCACTCATCGGACGGAGCACCCTCCCGGGCCGTCCCAAGGTGATTCACCCGGCATCCAGGCCTGCACCGCTCCACGCCCGTTGGACGCATGTCGCCACGTGTCAGTGGCGACCAAACTTACCGTGCTGGAATACATGCCCCCTGCAATGACTTCCGTTCGCGCGATCATGTCCTGGCGATGGACGAAGCGAGCCGGAATCGTCGAGTTTCAATGGCAGTGCCCCCACCCACGACGGCCCCATCATATCGGATACCGGCGCGGAATGGATCGGAGCAAGCCTTGGGCTAGAATCCGGCCATGGCCCCTATCCCGCTGACCCTCGCCGTCATCACGCACAACGAGGCCGAGACGATCGCGCGCTGCCTGGACAGCGTCCCGTTTGCCGCCGAAAAGCTGGTGGTGGATTCGGGCAGCGACGATGACACCGTGGCGATCGCGCAGGCGCATGGCGCGCGCGTGATCCACCAGGACTGGCTCGGCTTCGGTGCACAGCGCAACTTTGCCAGCAGCCAGTGCAGCCATGACTGGATCCTGGTGCTGGATGCCGACGAATACCTTTCGCCCGACCTGGCCACCGAACTGCAGCAACGCCTCCCGGCGCTGATGGCCGGCGACGCACCCGCCGCGTGGCTCCGCCGCAGCACGATCTACATGGGCCGGCCGATGCGCTGGTACCGGCCGTCCGTGGGCGAGAAGCTGGCACGGCTGTATCACCGCCAGCGCGCGCGCTGGAGCGATGCGCGCGTGCACGAGTCGCTGCAATTCGCCGGCGCCGCACCCACGCTGCGCGCCCCGTTCAACCACGTCAACAACCCCACCCTGGTGCACAAGCAGCTCAAGGTACTGCGCTACGCCGAACTGAAATGCCGCGACTGGCTGGAACGACGCAAGCCGGCGCGAATGTGGCAGGCGCCGTTCGTGTATGTGCTCGCCTTCATCAAGGACTACGTGTTGCGCCTCGCCTTCCTCGATGGCTGGCGCGGCTTCATGATCGCGCAGACCGCGGCCAGCTACGCGCTGTACAAGCGCATGCGCTACTACGAGATGGTCAACAATCCCGCATCGATCGCAAGCGCCGCGCATCAGCTGAAAAGCCATCAGCTGGATCGGTAGTCGGCCTCCATCAAACGAGGCGTTTTTCAGCATTGGCTCCTCTCCCTCCGGTAACCCACGGCAGGCCTACTGCGGGTGAGAGGATCGAGTCTGCCCCAGCGGGAATCCAGCCGAGCGCGCATGCCCGCGTTACCCTATTCACTCCAATCCTCTCCAGCACAAGCCATGCCCTCCCCGAAAAAGCACTACCTCCTGTACGGTTCCGAGCGTTACGCGCTGGCGATCCTGCGCCCGCTGCAGGAGGCGATTCGCGCCCGTGGTGACGAGACGGCCTGGTTCTTCGACGGGCCGGGCGCCGAGGATCTGGTCGAGGGCGAACGCCTGCTGACGGTGTCCGAAGCGCGCAGCTGGAAGCCCGACGCCGTGCTGACACCCGGCAACCACCTGCCGCATTTCATCCCCGGCCTGAAGGTCGAGGTGTTCCACGGCTTCGATGCAGGCAAGCCGCGACACATCTATATCCGCGGTTTCTTCGACCTGTATTGCACCACCGGCCCGCGCGACACCGCGCAGTTCCAGGCACTGGCAGACAAGCTCGGCCATTTCGCCGTGACCGAAACCGGCTGGCCCAAACTCGACCCCTTCATGCGTGAAATCGCCGGCCCGTTGCCGCCCGTACGCCAGCCGCCGGTGATTCTCTATCACTCCACGTTCTCCCCTTCATGGAGCGCCGCCGAGACGCTGTACGAGGAGGTGAAGCGGCTGTCGCGCGATGGACGCTGGCGCTGGATCGTCACGTTCCATCCGAAGATGAATGCGGAAACCCGGGCGCGTTACCAGGCGTTGCAGAACGAACACCTGCGCTTCGCCGAGGACGACAACATCCTGGACCTGTTCCCGCAGGTCGACATGATGTGCTCCGATACCTCCTCGGCGCTCAACGAGTTCCTGCTCACCGGCAAGCCGGTGGTGACCTTCAAGAACCGCCGGCCCGGCCCGCAGTTGATCGACATCGACGATCCGGCCCAGTTCGAAGGCGCGATCGAGCGGGCGCTGGCGCGACCACCGGAATTGCTGCAGGCCATCCGCGACTATGCCGACGCGATCCATCCCTGGCGCGATGGCCGCTCCAGCGAGCGCGTGCTGGATGCGATCGATGCGTTCCTCGCCAGGGGCGGTCGCAACCGCAAGCGCAAGCCGCTGAACCTGTGGCGCAAGCTGAAGCTGCGCCGCCGCATCGGGTACTGGGGACCAGCCTGACCACGCCGGCCGCGGCCCCCTGCATCGCGCGAGCTAGAATCACCGCAGTTCACCTAGAGCCTGCCCGTGCCATCAAACCCCTATAACCGAATGGAACACCTGCGCGGCGTCTGGCCGTGGTTGCCGCTGTGGACCGTGGTGGCCCTGCTGGCGATCTTCGCGCACGGGCCGATGCCGCTGTACTCCACGCGCACCCTGGCGGTGGCGTGGGACATGTGGAACCACGGCTTGTGGTTGGTGCCACACATCAACGGCGAACCGTACAGCGAGAAGGCGCCCTTGTTGTTCTGGCTGATCCAGGGAGGCTGGTTCGTGTTCGGTGTCAGCGACGTCTGGCCACGCGTGCTGGAGGTGCTGGTCGGCGGCGCCCAGCTGGTGATGGTCTCCGTGCTGGCCCGGCGGCTGTTTCCGCAGCGCCCGTGGATGGCCAAGGCCGCGCCGTGGATGCTGCTGGCATTCGGCTACGCGTTCCTGTTCGGCCTGCAGATCATGTACGACGTGCTGCTGTCGGCCTGGACCCTGGCCGCGCTGTTGTGCCTGACGCCCAAGGCACAGCGGGCCGAACCTCGCTGGCTGCTGTTCGGCCTGTGCATTGGCCTGGGTTTGCTGACCAAGGGCCCGGTGATGCTGCTGCACATCGTCTTCCCATGGCTGCTCGGACCGCTGTGGAGCGACTGGGCACGCGAACATCGCACGCGCTGGTACGGCGCGGGCGTGCTGTCGCTGCTGCTCGGCGGCGCGATGTTGCTGGCCTGGGCCGTGCCCGCCGGATTCGCCGGCGGCGACGCCTATCGCGAGCGACTGTTCTTCACCCAGACCGCCGGCCGCGTGGTCGACAAGCTGTCGCACGGCAAGGATCTGCAGAATCATGCCGAACCTTTCTGGTTCTATCTGCTGTGGCTGCCGGTGCTGCTGTTTCCGTTCAGCGGCTGGCCACGAATGTGGGTGGCGGTGGCCAGCCTGCGCCGACCGCTCGAATCCGGGCTGCGTTTTGCGCTGTGCTGGCTGGTACCGACGTTCATCGTGTTCTCGCTGATCAGCGGCAAGCAGCTCTACTACCCGCTGCCGGAACTGGCCGGCATCGCCCTGCTGATGTCCGGCGCCATCGCCGTGCTGCGCGAGCGTCGTCCCATCCTCGCCAACCACGCATGGCTCGGTACCTGGCCGCTGGGCGTGGCTGGCATCGCGTTCGCGCTGCTGCTGTTCGCCCTGCCGTTGATGGTGGCGCACAACGTCGTGCACGCCGACTGGGCCGACACGGCCGCGCCGTACAGCCGCTACTTCAGCGTGATTTTCCTGCTGCTGGGGATTTTGCTGCTGCTGCGCGGACGTGGCGAACTGCGTCGACTGGCGGTGGCCGGGCTGATTGGCGTCTTCGTGCTGAATACCCTGTTCACGCTGACGCTCTGGCCACGCTGGGACCTGCGCCCCACCGCCCTACTGCTGAGCCAGGCCGAGCAAGCGGGGCAGCCGCTGGCTTATCTGGGCAACTACGAAGGCGAATTCCATTTCGCCGGTCGGCTGACCCATCCGATCACCGAGCTGTACGGTGACCAGGCACTGCAGGATTTTGCCCGCGTCCACCCCGATGCCCTGGTAGTGGCACACCCGGGGAAACTCACCCCGGAGGCCCTGCGCTACGCGCTGCTGGTGCAGCCGTTCCGCTCCTCCTGGGTGGTGGTGTGGTCGGCGACGTCCTTGGCGGATCTCAAGGCCGGACACACCCCGCCGGAGCCAGCCCAGCCCACCCAGGTCTACCCCGCTGACGGCCGCTATCGGATGCAGCAGTGAGCAGCCCCCTGATCGACAACCTGCGCAAGCAATGTGGTGGGCCACGCGATGGCGCGATGCTGCGCTTCTCGCTTGGCAGCGCCCTGCTCGGCGCGGGTGATGCCGCGGCGGCGATCGAGCAACTGCAGCAGGCACTGACCTTCGATCCGACCTATTCGGCCGCGTGGAAACTGCTGGGCAAGGCCTGCCTCGAAACAGGTCAATCCGACGCGGCGGCCACTGCCTGGCGCAGTGGCATCGCGGCGGCCAACCAGCGCGGCGACAAGCAGGCCGAAAAGGAAATGACGGTGTTCCTGCGCCGCCTGGACCGCCACGACGGCGTGTAGACACCGTCTTGCCCTTCGTTACGCAACTACGCAATTGCGAATGCGTTCGGCGCTACGGGATGGTGGTTTCTTGCGTAGTCAGGATCGAAGGGGACATTGGTGTGGATAACGCCCTTGCGGTAGGGCGGGCTCTGCCCGCCATCCCGGCGACGCATACGACCAGGAGCGGCGGGCAGAGCCCGCCCTACGGCAGCTCACGCCTGGATGTGCGGCATCAGGCAATGCAGGCTCGCTGAGTGCACGATGTGCGCGAACGGCGGGTCCAACCCGCCTCAGGCCACCGGCAAGCCCCGTCCGCGCACTTCGATGCCCCCCCCTACACGCTCTCGTTGTCGTAAGGACTGACCAGGCCATCGGCCGACCAGCGCTTGTATTGCCACTGGTACTGGGCAAACGCCAACTCAACGCAATCCTGCACGCCACGATTGAGCGCCGTGCAGGCCACCTGCGTGTCGCTGTCGGCGATACCGTCCGGCGCCGGCAGCAGGCGGATGCGATAACCGGCGCCGGCCGGCAGGCGTTCGGCAAAGGCGAACAACACCGTGGCGCCCGTGCGCGCGGCCAGGCGCGGCAGCAACACCATGGTCAGCGCATCCCGGCCAAAGAAGGGTGCTATGCGACCCTCGCCTGCCCGCGGTTTCTGGTCCGGCAGGATACCCACCGCCTTGCCGGCCGCCAGGCGTTTGTACAACGCACGCACGCCGGCACCATCGGCACGGATCTGCTCAGGCGCCAGCGCACCGCGCACCTTGCGCAACAGGCCTTCGACCGCAGCCATGCGCGGCGGCCGATACAGGATCGCCATCGGCGTCTTGCGGCACAGCCAGTAATTCAGCAGCTCCCAGCAACCCAGGTGTGGCGCGGCAATGATCACGCCCCTGCCCTCCGCCAGCGCTGCATCGAGCAGCTCCTCGCCGCCTACCTCGCGCACCAGCGCCAGCGCACGCTCGGCGCCGCCGCCCCAGATCTTCACGATCTCACTGATCGACTTGCCGCCCTCGGCCATCACCTCGCGCAACAGCTCCCGGCGCTCGGCTTCGCCCGGCAACGGGCGCGCGATCCGCAGATTCACCGCGGTGTGGTGTGCCGTGCGTCCACCCCGCCACAACACCAGCCGACCCAGCCCGGCGCCGACACCGTGGAGCACACGCAGCGGCAGCAAGGCAAGCAGGCGCAGAATCAGGTAGATCAGGTAAATGTCGGGTCGCATTCGCGAAAGTGTAGAGGACTCGCCCCCCCACAACCCCCTTCACTTATCCTCTGGCCAATCTCGAATCCCGAATCCCGAATTCCGAATCCATGATCTCCCTGATCCAACGAGTCAGCTCCGCCAGCGTCCAGGTCGAAAACGAAACCATCGGCGCGATCGGCAACGGCCTGCTGGCCCTGGTGGCCGTGCAGCCCGACGATGGCGAGGCACAAGCCCGGCGCATGCTGCAGCGCCTGCTCGGCTACCGGGTGTTTGCCGACGACGCCGGGAGGATGAATCGCTCGCTCAGCGACACCCGCGGTGGGCTGCTGCTAGTCAGCCAGTTCACCCTGGCCGCCGACACCCGCTCGGGCATGCGCCCCAGTTTCAGCCGCGCGGCGGCACCCGAGCATGCGCGCCACTGGTTCGAACGCCTGCTGGAATTGGCGCGAGCGGCGCACCCGGGGGTGGAAACCGGCCGCTTCGGTGCCCATATGATGATCCAGCTGGTCAATGACGGCCCGGTCACCTTCTGGCTGGACACGGCATGACCCGCAACTGTCCGGGTGCACGCCAATGCATCGCAACACCGCCGTTTGGCGCGATTTTTGCGTCCCCGGGTCGTCGAATTTTTTACTGAAAAACTGGTCAGAAAAGCAGCACATCGCTATAATGTCCGGTTCTTGCACCTCGTCAGGCGGTCGGTCAATACATGAACAGCAAAGCTCCCCACGAGCAACAGTCGGAAATCAAGGCCCTCATCTCGAAGGGTCTTGAGCAGGGCTACCTGACGTACGCCGAAATCAACGACCACCTCCCCGACGACGTCGTCGATCCGGAGCAGATCGAAGACATCATGGCCGTGCTCAAGGGCGTCGGCATCGAGGTGCACGACGCTGCCCCCGACGGCGACACCGTGGCCGACAAGGCCGATTCCGGCTCCGACGACGAAACCGCCGCCGAGGAAGCCGTCGCGCTGCTGTCCGCCGTCGACGCCGAAGTCGGCCGCACCACCGACCCGGTGCGCATGTACATGCGCGAGATGGGCACGGTCGAGCTACTCACCCGCGAAGGCGAGATCGCCATCGCCAAGCGCATCGAGGAAGGCCTGGGCCAGGTGCAGACCGCCCTCGCCAGCTTCCCGCTGACGATCGAACTGCTGCTGGAGGAATACGACCAGCACCTGGACGGCAAGCGCCGCCTCAGCGAAATCCTCGCCGGCTTCCTCGACCTGGAAGAAGCCGCCGACCTCGCGCGCAAGGAGAAGGAGGCCGCTGCTGCCGAGGCCGCCGAGCGCGGCGACGACGAGGAGTCCGACGACGACGTCGACAGCGACGATGACGACGACGAGGAAGAGGAAGAGGTAGGCCCGACCGGTCCCGATCCGGAAGAGGTCAAGCGCCGCTTCGAGCTTCTGCGCGACTACTACACCAAGTTCCAGAAGGCGGCCCCCAAGGCCGGCAGCATCACCGACAAGAAAATCGTCAAGCTGCGCGACCAGATGGCCGAGGAGTTCCTCAAGCTCAAGCTGCCCAGCGCGCTGATCGACGGCTTCGTGCGCAAGCTGCGCGAAGTGGTGGGCGACATCCGCCATCACGAGCGCGTGCTGATGGAAATCTTCGTCAAGCAGGTGAAGATGCCCAAGGGCGAGTTCATCAAGACCTTCCCCAGCAACGAGGGCAACCTCGAGTGGGTCGCCGAGCTGAGCCGCAAGCGCCAGAAGTGGTCGCCGAACATCAAGATCCATCGCGAGGCGATCGACGCCGAGCAGGAAAAGCTCGCCGCGATCGAGCGCAAGCTGTTCCTGCCGCTGATCGACATCAAGGACATCAACCGCGCCATGGCCAGTGGTGAGGCGAAAGCCCGCCGCGCCAAGAAGGAAATGGTCGAGGCCAACCTGCGCTTGGTGATCTCGATCGCCAAGAAGTACACCAACCGTGGCCTGCAGTTCCTGGATCTCATCCAGGAAGGCAACATCGGCCTGATGAAGGCGGTGGACAAGTTCGAATACCGCCGCGGCTACAAGTTCTCGACCTATGCCACCTGGTGGATCCGCCAGGCGATCACCCGCTCGATCGCCGACCAGGCCCGCACCATCCGCATCCCGGTGCACATGATCGAGACGATCAACAAGTTGAACCGCATTTCCCGCCAGATGCTGCAGCAGTTCGGCCGCGAGGCCACGCCGGAAGAACTGGCCAAGGAAATGGAGATGCCCGAGGACAAGATCCGCAAGGTGCTGAAGATCGCGAAAGAGCCGATCTCGATGGAAACCCCGATCGGCGACGACGAGGACTCCCACCTGGGCGACTTCATCGAGGATGGCAACGCCAGCTCACCGGTCGATTCGGCCACCGAGACCGGCCTGATGGAAACCGTGCGCGACGTGCTCGGCGGCCTGACCCCGCGCGAAGCGAAAGTACTGCGCATGCGCTTCGGCATCGACATGAACACCGACCACACCCTGGAAGAAGTCGGCAAGCAGTTCGACGTCACCCGCGAGCGGATCCGTCAGATCGAGGCCAAGGCCCTGCGCAAGCTGCGCCACCCCAGCCGCTCCGAGCAGCTGCGTTCGTTCCTCGACGTCGAGTAAGCGTCGTCAACATGGCGGCAACAACGAAGCCCCGCCCACGCGGGGCTTTTTTGTATCCCCCGAGCAAGCCGATCTCGTGCAGCTGCTGCCCGCTACGGTAAACTTCATCGCTTGCGCGGGCCTATAGCTCAATGGTTAGAGCAGAGGACTCATAATCCTTTGGTTCCAGGTTCGAGTCCTGGTGGGCCCACCAGCATCTGGCTCCGCGGTGACGATTGTGGCTTCGAGCATAAGTTGGCCCACTTGGCCAACTTATGATGGATTTACGGGCATAACTTGGCCGGAGGTCTTGCGCGCTCAAGCAATAGTGGGACCTAACCGGCCGTCGTTGCCGACTCATCGATAATGGCGTGTTGCCGATACTGAGCGGGGCACACTGTCGATGTAGATCAGCAGCATCGCCGCACTCAACGCCCTCGGCGTACATCCACAGGCTGGCAATTTCATCCGTTCACGATGGTACTCATTAACGCTCGACCGACCCGTACCCATATCAATCAAGCCGGGCTGGACCCAGCGACCCGATGGGCGAGGCGGGGTACGGACAGGTCTGGTTAATTCTGCGCGTCGAGCGCTATCAATGCCGGAATTGTGGGGTTCTCGATCGACTCCTGGTCGGGAATCAAGTCCTTGTGCAGCGCCTTATTCCCGCGTGCGCCGGCATCCACCAGTTTCTTCCCTCGTGCCACAACAGACTGATTGGATTCGTAAAGGCGGTTTTTAGCCTGACCGTAGGCTTTCGTCACGCCGTTGAGTTTTTCCTCGACGGCATTGAACTCAGTCAGGAAAGCGGTCAGAGAATCCATCAAGTGGCCAGCTACCTTTCCGATGGCCTCAACCTGAGTCTGAAACTTGTCCCGCACCCACATGCGCTCGACCACCTTGAGCAGAGCCATGAGCGTATTTGGGGATGCAAAGGCGATATTGTTCTTCATCGCGTCGGTCTGCAGGGATGGGTCCGTCGCCATTGCTTCGGCCAAGGCGCCTTCGATTGGCACGAACAGCACAGTTAGCTCCAAGGCATCATCCCCCACCACCTTCGGATAATTTTTGCCGTGCAGATCCTTCACATGCGTGCGCAGCGCCGCAGCATGCCTGGTGAGGGCCGTCTGTCGTTCTGCGACGGATTCGGCGGCCGCGGCATCCGCCCAGGCGACCAGATTCACCTTTGAGTCGATCACCACCCTGCGCCCATCCGGCAGGTCGAAGATCACATCCGGACGCAGCTGCTTGCCCGTCTCCTCGTCCTTGTTCGATTCCTGCCGCTGATAGTTGACGCCCTCGATGAACCCGCAGGTCGTCAGCACACCCTCCAATATCATCTCGCCCCAGTCACCCCGGACCTTCGCATTACCCTTCAGAGCGCGGGTCAGATCCCCAGTCGCTTCAGCCATATGCTGATTAAGCGTTTGCAGTTGCTCTATTGAGCCGCGCAGTGTCGAACTTTCCTGTGTCTGGGTCTTGCCCAGCTCCTCCATGCGCTCCTTGAATTTGTCGATGTTGTCAACAAACGGCTTGAGCGTATCGGCGAGGAGGGTCTTGGAATGCTCGCCGGTGGCTTTGATTCGTTGATCGAGCACGGCAGACTTCTGGTCGAACACCGAGCTCGCCTCTTCGATGAAGGCCGTCCTCATGGATTCCTTGGCGGAATCTACAAAAGCTCTAGTCTGTTTTACCAGATCGAGCGCCGCATCACGCTCGGCCCTCATCCCGACCAAACCATTGGACTGGACGCGCAGATCCCGCTGCGCCTGGTCCAGTTCATTTTTCATCTCTTCCAGGACTCTCTTGGCCTGGCCGAGCTGGTCATCGCTCGACGTACTCCGTTGCCTAGCGCCGCTGGCCTCGATGCGCGCCGTCTCACACTCCTTGCGCAGATCTTCGATGGTGTCGTTCAGTGACTTACGTTCGAGGCCCGATGCCTGCAGCTGAGCACCCAGGTTGCGCTCGCGCTCTTCCAGCCGCGCTACAGTCGCCCGGAGGTCGCGTGCCTGATCCTGAAGTTCTTTGATCTCATCAGCTGCAGCCTGAGAGGCCTTCTTAGCTAGGCGGACCAGATTTAGTCGCGTTAGCCAACCGGAACCGGCAGCGAATACGACGGCCGAGGCGGCTACAAGTGAAAACAGTTCCCATGCCGACATGCGCGGATCTCCTTGTGCGCGAAACACATCTCGTAAGACGCAGAGTTTGGCAATCAATCTCCCGAGCCTGAAATAAAACACTCGCCCAGCGCATCAATGAAATTCTACCGCCGAAACCATGACTATGAAACGAAGCAATCTCCAGTTCGTGCAACCCGTGAGTTCGCGTTGAACTTAACCCCTCGCAGACCGTCGGTCGTGGCACGTGGTCATGTAGGGCTTCGGCCAGAAGCGGTCACTCGAAAGTGCACTCTGACCCGGGTTTTGATGAAGCCGGCAATCGCTCGCGCGTTGGGGTCACTCCCTCAAACGCGAGCAAGGTCGCAATATAAGACAAACCAATCGACCAGGACGAAGAGACATGGAATGCGCCGCTCCGAGCAATCGAGTCACCTTGAAGGTGAAGATAACCCGCGATGCGAAAGCGCGTCGCAAGATCGTGACGCTGGACAAGAGTGGCCTGGCTCGGATCAAGAACTGGAACGCGACCGCGTGCGTCTATGTGATCGTCAGCAATAAGATCATTCAGTACGTGGGCTGCTCGTCAAGCAACTTCTTCGGACGGTTCACCTACGGGATAAGCCAAGCCCACGCAAAAGGGTACCGCTGGCCGACATATGACGGGCCATACCAGCTATTCATCTGGAAAATCGCCGAATCTCGCCATTTCGTGGAAGCTGTCGAAGCAGAGGTCGCGTTCCTCCACCGCGCGGTACTCGGAGATTGGCCCATCGAACTCAACCAGATATCGCCGAAACGGCATCTAGTCCACGCCGGGGCGTCTGCGTTCGGAAAATCATTGGCCTTCGGCATCTACTCTTGGTTGATACGCAAGGGATATGTTATCTCCAATGGCGACGACGTCACCTTCCTGAGGCTGCTACGAGACCGCTCGATCATCTGCTGAAAGCAAGGCGGACGTCCGTATTCAAGTCGGTATCTGCCCCGGACGCGCGGCACAGAGACCGAAAAGGTAGCGCCAAGCCCGCCCGCTTCCTGCGTCGCGACAAGCTCAGTCATGCCGCCACCCGGCCCTGCACGATCAGGACACCGTGATCAGCTTCAGTATCCGCTCGGCGGGCCGGTACTCAAGGACGACCACCATGCGCTCCGGCGGCCCGTCCTGCCGCGGGAACTCGAGCATGATGTTGAACTTGCTGAGCCGGTGCGTGTCCTCGTCGACCCATTCCATGTTGTAAAGGTAGCTCATCCGCAGCTTCTCGCGGATGGCGGCCTCCAGCTCGGCCTTGGTCAGGCCGTCGAGGCCGGCCCTCCTAAGCTTTCCCAGCTTGGCGGTCTTGAGGTACTTGTCGAATTTATCGTCGCCTATGGCGACCGTGAACTCAGCGAGCGGCGCGACCTCCTCTGACATCGACCGCAACGCGATCTCCAAGTCGTCGTCCGATTCCTGCAGGAACATCTGCTCGGGCTTGTAGGACAGGAAGGTGCTGAAGTACATCGACTGGAGGCTCTTCAGCCGAAGCCCGAACGCGGTGTAGTCGAGGAGATGGAGGTTATGGTTCTCGGTGTTCGGGCGGTCTTCCTCGTGACCGAGGATCACAGTGCCGCCCTGCTTGATCGTCAGGTGAACCAGGCGCATCGAGACGAAGGTCTTGGCCAGACTCGCATAGGTGCAGGGGACGTAGCCGAGATAGGCATTGTTCTCCCGTAGCTTGCCGTCGATGGCGGCGATGCTCGCTGCCGAGAGGTTGCTGACGTAGAGGACGTAGCAGAAGCACGGGTGCTTAAAATCGAGGTCCTTGGCGACCACCGCCGAACGGGCCAGCAGCGGGCGCGCGATCTCGTCCCGATCGTCGACCAGCTCGCCGCCCAGGATGCTGTGGGTCGTCTCGGGGTCGAGCGCCCTGAAAAGCGCATCGGCACATTCCACGCCCGGCACGAACGTGTTGTCGCAGCGGTCTTCGTCGAACAGAAACGCCGCCTCGTGCTTGGTCGGCTGCGGGGTCAGCGCGCTTCGCAGGGAGGCGTAGTCGATGCGCTTCGCGCGAAGGGTGTCTAGCAGATCGCGGTGGAAGTGCTGGATTTCCCGAAAGGTCTGCGCATCGACCCACGCGAAGTGCTCGCGGAGGGCCGAGAGCATGACGTTACCGCGCGAGTTGAGCGTATGGATGCCGGCCATATCCGGAGAAAACACCAGCCGCCCTAGATCGTCAAGGCGCGGTCAGGGCCGGGCCCGGCAGGCTCGAGGGACCCGATTTCCGACGACCGGGACCTGAGCCCTGACTCAGCCGCGAACCACCAGGGGTTCACCGTTCTCATCGAGATGGGCCGCCAGACAGAATATGCGCGCACGATGGGCTTCGGGCACCGATTCCGCCCAGGTCTTCGGCGAATCGATGTTGATGAAAACGCCGAGCGGGTAGTTCAGGGCGTCGATCATCGCGACCAGGTTCCTGAACGCGTTGGCGGCGGTGTCGGGAGTGGCACGTCGCTTAAGCTCCATCGCCGCATGGTTGCCCTCATCCCGACCACGATGCCGACTAGGATCGAACGGCTCGTGGAGAATGATGTCTGGACGGATCCGCAGGCCATGCTCTGCCAACCTCTTCTGGTACTCCTCCCGAAGCAACGCGCCCTCCGGCAGCGCCATGTCCCGCAGCCGCAGCCGCAGTTGCGCGTATAACTCGCCTTGGAACCCTCGCTCATCCTCGTAGTAGTGCGGGTCCGTGACCGAAGTCAACGCCGCTGCGATGACGTTCAATAGCTCTTTGCTGTCCATACGAGGAACCTTAGGCGTGTACCGCGCCCACTAGCGGCTGCGAATCCTAACTCAAACTCGCTATGCGCCAGCTAGTCGGATGTCTCCTTTGGGTCGGAAGCTGTCATTTCCTTCCCCAAACGCAATGGCGAACCCCAGCGTGTCGCGATCTCCTCAGAGTCACGCTAGAACCCCGCGCCTGCTCCGAGAACTTTCAGTAATCGGCTCCTCGCCGCCGCTGAAAGCCTGCGGATTCCGAAGGTCCTCGCGATATCGGTTATGGCGTCATCGCTCTGTATCGATCGAGCGGCCGCACTGATTTCCTCGGGGGCAAGCTCCTCGATGAAGCGGATGTCCTCCTCCCGCTCCGGGACGCGATAAATGTTCCAGCGATCAGGGTCGTCCGCAGCCAGCCACACGAAATGACCATGCTCCGGTTCTGGGTCAGGCTGGAAATGGTAGTGGCGCTCCGCGAGCTCGAGGACACGCTCGCGAATGAGACGACCGGATCGCTTGAACCCGTGTGCCCGAGCAATCCGCTCGACGAGGACTTTGTCGAGAATCGGGGCCTCTTGCTCCAGAACTTCGCGGATGCAGCCCTCGAGCGTGGAATCGTATGACGCGTCATGGAAGCTGTCCGGCTTTAGTGACAATTTCAAGTTGGAGAGATCAGCCACGCGGTAGGTTCGCTTTGTGGTAGCTGCGCTGTCATCGGTCGGACCGCGAGCAACCAAGCGCATGGGTTCGAGATATTCGCTTTTCACTTCCGTCGCGACCACTAGGTTGGAGCCGGGCATATCCCCTACTTCTTCGTCATGCTCCGTGTCCCGTTCCACAATGGCTGTGCCTTCGGCTTCCATCGCTTTCGCTGCAGTTGCAGCTTCGATCTCCCGGGCTCGTTTCAGTTCGGCTTCCTTGGAACGCTGGTCTTCGAGCTCAGCGCTGATGGCCTGATGCAATCGTTCAAGGGCGCCGTCTCGATCAACCCACCACGCCGTTGACCAGACGCGTACCAGCCGCCAACCGAGGCCGCGCAGGATCTCGCTTCGGACCTTGTCGCGATCCCGCGCTGTCGCCGCACTGTGATATGTGGCGCCATCGCACTCGACGCCGACAAGGTAGTCGCCCGGTCGATCCGGGTGCACGACGCCCAGGTCGATACGGAAGCGCGACACGCCAATCTGCGGATGGGTTTCCCAACCCTTTGCACGTAGTCCCTCGGCAACAAACTGCTCGAATGGGGATTCGTAGTCACCCACGGAACCGCGCACGGCGGTGATAATGGCCTTCGGTCCCTGGTCGGCAAACTCGATGAAGTGACGCAGATCATGCACAGCCCGCGCCGAGGTGCGGTTGAGATCAATCATCGAGGGATCGAAAGAAGTGAAGACCATCATCTCGCGGCGCGATCTCGTCACGGCAACGTTCAACCTACGCCAACCGCCTTCGCGATTGAGTGGCCCGAAGTTCATGGACATGACGTTCGCCCCCGGCTCCGTGGGACCGAAACCGATGCCCAGCATGATTAAGTCACGCTCGTCACCCTGCATGGTCTCCAGATTCTTGACCACCACGGGTTCAGCCATGTCGTCCTTGAAGAACGGCTCGATCTCGCGATGATCGCGCCGCGCCTGGTCGAGAAGGTCGTCCACCAGCTGTTGCTGCTCGGCATTGAGGGTAATGATGCCGATGGATTGGCCAGATGCAATGAATTCCGGGTCAGTGAGCCGTTTGACCACCTCCGCCACGATGGCTTTGGCTTCCAGCTGATTCCGACGCCCGCCTTTCCCTTGCGCGTAGACGCCGTCCACCTTGCGCCAGGAAACGGCACTTGGGCGCGTGTCGGCGGCCGGGAATGTGATCAGACTGGCATCGTAGTAGCGGTAATTGGAGAAGGTGATCAGGCTTTCGTGCCGACTGCGGTAATGCCAGGTCAGGCTGTGCTGCGGCACGCCGGCACCGATACATTCGTCAAGGATGCTCTCCAGATCCTCGTCGGTATCGTCTTCACCAGCGGCCGTACCGCGGTTGAAAAAGCTGGTGGGTGGCATTTGCCGCGGATCACCCGCGATGACTACTTGTTTGCCACGAGCGATGGAACCCACCGCATCCCATGGCGCTATCTGCGAGGCCTCATCAAAAATGACCAGATCGAACAGCTCATGATCGGCGGGCAGGTATTGAGCGATCGACAGCGGACTCATAAGCATGCAAGGCGCCAGGACAGTGAAATCCTCACCCATTTCCTGGGTCAGCTGACGTACTGGCTTGTGACGGCGCTGCTTCTGCAGCTCATGTTTGAGAATGCCGAATCCGCTGCGTTTGGTAACCCCGTTCTTGTCCGGGATGTTGCCCGATAGCTTGGCGCGGATGTAGGCCGACGTGAGCGAGCCCAGCTCATCAACTGCCTTGGCATACGCGTCAATGTCGCTCTGATGTTCCGCTGGCACGAAATGGCACAGCAGCGGCTCCGCATCGATCGCCTTGGAAGCAAACCAACGGGCATACGCCACCTCGAAGGTCTGGCCGACCGAGCCATCGGGCAGCGTACCCTGCTCCACGGCCTCAACCAAGGGTTGTAGGCCACAAGCGATGGCTTCCTGGCGTACGCGCCGCCAGCTGCACCAGGCATTCAAAGCCTTCTCGCTTTCGATGACCGCCTGGGCATTGGCGAAGAGCTCTGGCACCTGCTTGTTGAGATCGACCTCACTGCCTGCCGCTTTGGCAAACTTCTGGGTGGCGTCGAAGAGCACCTTGTACCGACTGGTCAGCTCGCCGATGGCTTCGACGATGGCGCCATTTGGCGCTAACAGGTCATTGCCGTCGACCAGCAGTTTTCGCGCTTCATGACGGAGCTTCACCAGTTGCTCAGGTGCGCTGGCCAGTGGAATGAGGTGTGCACGAAGGTTTTCGGCCAGGTTGGTCGCAAAGACCATGCGCGTCACATCGGTGCGCAGGGCAGACCACCCGGGAACATTCCGCAGATCGCGGTCCAGGGCGTCGATGCTGGCCACGAGGTCCTTCATGGCTGCAAGCACGGGAAGATCAGCCTCCACGTCGGGCGGAGCAGGCGTCCCTGCAGTTGCCGCCAGGGCCTTGGCTACTTTCTTCCTGGCCAGCGTGGCAAGGAACCAGAACTTCCCGGAAGCCTCGGTCCATTCACGTCTCAGCATGTCGATATTGATGCGGCGGACTGCCTCCGGCGCATAGGTCTGCGACAAGCGTTTCTCCAGCGCCTCGTACTCCTTCAGTGCGGCTGACGCCTGTTGAGCCGCAGCTCGAATCGTCTTCAACACTGGCGAGAATGCGAAACGCAGGTCCACACCATGGGCGTCCGGCAGGAGCCGGACAAAGTTGAGCAACTTGGCGGCAACAGGCGTCCCCGCACCTATCGACAGCCCGGTGCCCTGTACAACCTGCGCGCAGGCGCTATCGCATGCCTTGAGCGAGGCAAGTACCTGACGCGCCGCACCCACCATGGACTCTTGCCAGGCGTTGGACCATTCGGTCCGGACCACCAGCGTCATCCGGGCACGGACACCTTCGGTGGCAGCGCGATTCAGATCCAAGCGCCGCGCAATATTCCGAAAGTTTTCCATCTGGGCTGCGTCATGCTCCGCCCCCTCAGGCCATGAGAGCCGAGGCGTCATGGGCGTCGCATCCTTCACAACGCGACCAATGGCCTCATGTACTGACCAACCGTTGGGCCAACGCTTGTGGAGCGCCAGCACCAGTTCGTTGAGCCGGTCCCGGAGCGAACGTACCTTCTCCGCCTGCGCCTTCCACTGTGCCTCCGTCAGCGTGTCGCGAGATGTCCATGCCCGGTCCAACTGCTGAAGCACGTGCATCTTGGAGGACTTGCTGGAATGCAGCTCCAGACAGAACTGGCCGATGCCCTTGTCTTCCAGCCGTCGCTTCACGACATCCAGTGCGGCCATCTTTTCGGCCACGAACAGCACGCGTCGTCCCAACGCGAGGTTGTGCGCGATCATGTTGGCAATGGTCTGCGATTTGCCCGTGCCCGGCGGCCCATCCAGCACAAAGCTGTGACCCGTGGCAGACGCGACAACAGCTGCCAACTGCGAGGAGTCGGCGGGAAGCGGAGTAAAAAGCTCGCCTGGCTCGACAGTGACATCGAGTTTCCTGGGTTCGGGAAATTCACCCGCTGACTCCAGGGACGACCCGCCGAGTTTGTGGTGCAACAGGTGTCGCACAACGTCGTTCTGCACCAGCTGTTCGGAACGGTCGACCAGATCGCGCCACATCAGGTACTTCGAGAACGAAAACGTCCCGAGCACGATATCGGTGGTGACCTCGAAGCCGGGTATGTCGCGCACCGCGCGGCGCACGATATTCCAGATCTGTTCAACGTCAATGCCACTCTCGTCCGTCGGAAGATCGCCGCCTAGGCCGGGAATATTGAGCTGGAAGTCGTGACGCAGCAGTTCCAGAAGCGTCAGATTGAACCGCGGCTCATCATCCAGCATGGACATCTTCACGCCGGATAGAACACTACGCCGCTCCAGCTTTACCGGCAGCAGGATCAGCGGCGCGAAGTAACTCTTGGGGTCGTCTTCCGCCTTCTTCCAACGCAAGAAACCAATCGCGAGAAAGAGGGTGTTGGAACCACCCTCTTCGAGATCCAAGCGAGCCTTGCGGTAAAGGTCGACAAGTGCGGCCTCGAGCTTTCCTTTCTCCATCCGTGAGAGCACCTCGTTACGCGTCATGGCCTGACGCGCAGCTTCCTCCTCAAGGTTTTCGCGATTGCGCTTCTCGTAGATCTCGCTGTCCCGACCGCCCACTTCGAGATCGGGCATCTGGACGATTCGCACGCTCTTGTTGGCCGCGAGTATGTCCTCCAGACCCGCGGGATCTGGGCACACAAGGCGAATCGCCTTGGCACTTCCAGGCAGGTGAAGCAGACGGTTCCGCGTGGTCAAATCAAGTAGCTTCCGCTGCCACAGTTCCAGCTTGTCAGCTGCAGTGACGGGCTCATCCTCGACTTCGACATCAAAGGCCGGCAGTTGAGGGGCAGCTTCCAGCGCTTCGCTGACCTTTTGAAGTTGCTCGCCAAGTGTCTCGCCGATGATCTTTGCTGCGGCCGTGAGCGGGCGCAGCTTCTGCATGCGAGCTCGGCGCACGTCGACTGCCATCACGAAGTCTTCGTCTGTCAGCTGGCGTTTCGCGATGTCTACGGCATTACTGAATCCCGGAGCGGGCGATTGCGTAGCCAAGGTGGTCTCGAAGACCAACAATTCCTGCAGTTCAATGCGCTTGCGCACCGACGAGGCATCTTCGTTGAGTACCTGTGCAAACTCCTGTGGCTGTAGCCAGACCCCCGTGAAGGCGTGATCTTTGGTCAAAAGAAGGACGGGATTGAGGCCGGCTTGCTCCAACGTCGCAGCAAACAACAGGGCGGTATCCAAACAGGTACCAACGCTGCCATCGAGCACCTGAGATGGAACACGGACTTTTTGCCCCTCCTGCTCGAAGCTCGCCGGGGGCAGTACATAGCTGATCTGATACCCACAGACTGCAGACCAGACAGCGGAGGCTATTTCCCATACGCGCTGGCGGGAGCCTGCCTTGTATCCATCGAGTCCGTCAGGCCGTCCGGCTCGGCGCAGCACATCGGACGTACTCTTGAGTACCTTGTCGATCGCGGGATCGTTGGGCATGCAAAATGCAGCCAGGAGTTCCGGCATGCTGCCTGCCCCACCCCACTGGTTTCGTGCCAGCAATTCAACTTGGTACCGCTGTTCCGCAACTACGCCGGTACTCGACCGCAAGCGAAGGTGGATCGACGCCTGCATGCTTTCGGTCAGGTCGGCCAGGTACCCTTCCTTCAGCTCGACATCGCGATCTGGAATCGCCATCGATGAGTCGGGCCCCAGACGATCGATGCGCCATGTTTTCGCAGCGGCAAAAGGCAGGCTCGGTTCAAACTCGAGCACCAGGTCGTCAAGTCCCTCCACACTGTCACTTGCGATATTCAGTTGCCGCAACAGCGGCACAGCATTCTGATGCGACGCCAGCCCCAGTTTGGTGCTGACAAAGCCATCGATAGAAATTCCCATAGCCCCAGTCCTTCCAGCACAACTCCTAGAGCTGGATCATAGGCCGGATGGCCTGAAGTTTCGAACTTGCGAACCGTGGACCGATCAAGCGTGTTCACCCGACAAATTTCTCCATTCCTCGCTCCAGCGCCCTGACCCGCCAGCGTCCACGATGGGGAGGAGGATGCCTCAGCAGCGATAGCCGGCTCATCAGAACGGTGCCTGCCCTCTGTAGGTGTCTTCCGCCACTGGGCAACAAAGAGGCAAACGGCAAGGTTGAACGAGTACTACCGGTATGGCCAGGTTGGTTCGCTGAACGGCAGCCACGACCATGTACATTCCGACGACCTGGCGTTGACACCATTTCAGGAAAGTGGGGCGAGACAGGTGTTGAACCTCCATCTGTCACCCCTCTCACCCACGGAGTGACGCGACATGAACGAAGACCGCATCCAGGGAAACTGGAAACAACTTGCTGGCAAGATCAAATCCAAGTGGGGTGATCTCACCGACGACGACTTGACCCGTGCCGAGGGCGATTACAAATACCTCGTGGGCAAGGTGCAGGAACGCTACGGCATCGCTCGCGACGAGGCTGAGCGGCAGGTGAAGGAATTCGAGCGGACGCTGTAGCAGCCAATCGCCGAGCCATCCACGCAAGGCCGTCGCTGTGCTGGCGGCCTTGTCTGTTGTGATTCGTGACGCCAACGCGTCGATAGAAAAACTATCTTTTGAACATGGTCAGTTCGCTCGATTCGATCCCGAGCTTGCCGCAAACTGCCACGCATGAAGACGATGGCAACCCGCGGGCGATTCCATGCGTAGCAAGCTGTTCGTGCCCGGCGCGCGACCCGAGCTGTTTGCCAAGGCGCTGGCGGGGGCGGCCGACGCGTTGTCGTTCGATCTTGAAGATGCCGTATCTGAGGGAAACAAGGCCGAGGCGCGTCAGGCGGTTGCGGATTTCATCGCCAGCGCGGCAGTGCGCGAGGCGGCCAAACTCATCATCGTGCGCACCAACGCGGGAGACTCGCCGCATTTTGCGGCCGACCTGGCGGTAATCGTCCGCCCCGGTGTGAACCTGCTCAACCTGCCCAAGGTCGAATCAGCACAAGACGTGCTGGTCGCCGTCGCCGCGATCGAGGAGGCGGAGCGTGCGAACGACGTGGCGCAACCAATCGGCCTGCTTTTGAACATCGAGACGCCCCGCGCGCTGGCATCGGCCGCGCGGATTGCCGGCGCGCACCCGCGCGTGGCGGGCCTGCAGCTTGGGCTGGGCGACCTGTTTGAACTTCAGAACATCGCACGCGATGACCCGCGCAACGTGCACGCCGCGATGTTCGACCTGCGCATGGCCGCGGCGCAGGCCGGCGTCTACGCCATGGATGGCGCCTATGCCAGACTCGATGACGAAGCAGGCTTTTCGGCGGAGGCCGACATGGCTCGTCGACTGGGCTTCATCGGCAAGACTTGCATCCATCCGCGACAGGTGGCACTGGCCAACGCGGCTTTCGCCGCGTCGGCGGCGGAGCTTGCATGGGCGCGGCGGGTTGTCGAGGCGGCGAAGGCGCAGTCGCGTGGCGCCTTCGTCGTGGATGGCCGGATGGTGGACCTGCCGTTCCTCAAACGCGCGCAGGCCCTGCTCGCGACCACGCGGCGGCCGGAGTGAGGTGCACGCGCGGCAGCTTGGCACTTATGCGCCGCTGTCGGCGCCTGCCGCCCCTGCTATGCGCCGGGCTATGCCTGTTGCTCGCCACCATGCTGCCGGCGCGGGCGCAGAGCCTCGCTCCGCTGCAGAGCGGGCAGTTGCCCGCGTTGCAGAGCAGCGCACCATTGCGCGACGTAGCGGTCGTTGACGGCAGGCCACTGGCGATTTCAGCCGATGCCGCGTGGCAACTCGACCGTTCCGGCGCGTCCTGGATCCGTTTGCCGTGGCCCACTGATGACAAGCCCGTCGCCTTGGTCGACGACGGCACGCGTGCTTGGTTGCTCACCGCCTCGGTTGACAACGGCCCCGTTACCGGTGTCTCGCGGCTGCGCGTCAGCAACGAGGCGGTGCTGCTGCGGGAACTGCCAACCCTGCCTGCCGCACTGCGCGACCCCCAGGGCGCATGGGCCAACGGCACCTTGTGGCTCGCCGGCACCGGCGAAGACGGAAGGCCGCGATTGCTGCGACTGCCCACCCAGGACGCGCCGCCGCGCTGGCAGGAGGTGCCCGGATGGCCAGGTGGTGGGGTGGCCTCATCCGTTGTGGTGGGTAACGCGGCGGTATATGTCAGCGTGACCGGCGTCGGTGACGCCGGCGACAGGTTATGGCGCTGGACGGCGGACAGCGGCTGGAGCCCAGGCACCGATGTCCCCGGCCACGTTGTGCCGGGTTCGGGTCATTTGCTCGGCCAGGCCAACGCCGTGTACCTGGTGACTGAAGGCGCGTCGCAGGGCGGATCGGCCCGTTTGATGACCTACCAGACCATCACCAAGGCCTGGGCTACCCTGCCGGGGGTGACCCCTGCCGGTGTCCTCGCCGCCGGAGCCTGGAACGACGGCTTGCTTTGGGCGCAGAAAAGCGGTGATGGCAAAGGCGTCGCTTTCGTCACGGCCAGCGTGCAGTCGAGCAAGCTGCTGCTGCGCTGGCTGGACTGGATCGTGCTCACGGTCTACCTGCTGGTCATGATCGGTATCGGCTTGTTCTTCTACCTGCGCCAGAAGCGCGACTCCACCGCCGGCTTCTTCGTCGGTGGCCGGAGCATTCCGTTCTGGGCGGCAGGCATAAGCCTGTATGCGACCAACACCAGCTCGATCAGCTTCATTGCGATACCGGCCAAGGCCTTCGAGAGCAACTGGCAGTACCTCACCAACAACCTGATCGCGGTGCTTGGTCTGATGTTCGTCGCTGTCTGGGTGGTGCCACTGCTGCGCCGGCTCGATCTGATGAGCGTGTTCTCGTATCTGGAAACACGCTTCCACCCCGCCATCCGCATGCTGGCCAGCGCGCTGTGCATCGTGATGCAGATCGGCAGCCGGATGAGCGTCATCCTGTTCCTGCCTGCGCTGGCGATCGCCACGATCACCGGCATCGACGTGGTGTGGAGCGTGATGATCATGGGTGGGTTCACCATCTTGTACACCACGCTGGGTGGCATGAAAGCGGTGATCTGGACCGATTTCGTGCAGGTGTTCGTGATGTTCGGCGGCGCGCTCTTCGCGATCGGCTTCATCATCGCGCACATTCATGGGGGCATGCCGGAATTCTTCCGCGACGCGATGGCCTCCAACAAGATGCACCTGCTGGATTTCAGCTTCGACCTGACCAAGGCCACGGTGTGGGGTTTCGTGTTCCTGGTGCTGTTCGATGTGGTGCTTACCTTCCCCAAGGACCAGGTGCTGATGCAGCGCATCCTTTCCACGCGCTCGGACCGGGAGGCCGGGCGCTCGGTATGGACGTTCGCCGCAGTGATGATCCCGGGCGGCTTCGTGTTCTATCTTATCGGCACGGCGCTGTGGGTGTACTACCGGTCGCACCCGGAGCGGCTGAATCCGACGTTGCCGATCGACGCCACTTTCCCGTTGTTTATCGCCGCGGAACTGCCGATGGGCGTCACCGGCCTCATCGTCGCCGCCATTTTTGCTGCTGCCATGTCGACCCTGTCGAGCATCATAAACAGCGTGTCCACGCTGGCTTCGGTGGATTTCTACGAAAAACTGGCAAAGAACCCCACGCCGAAAAAAAGCGTGCTGTTCGCCGAGATCACCGGTGTGGCGGTCGGGCTGGCAGCCATTGGACTGGCCGTGTTGCTATCGCGCTTCGACATCCATTCGCTGTTTGACGTCTCCATCGAACTGGCCGGCCTGCTCGGCGGCGGCTTCGCGGGGGCCTACACTCTGGGCATGTTCACCCGCCGCGCCAACGCACCAGGCGTGGCGATAGGCATTGGCGCCAGCATCTGCCTGACCCTGGTGGCCTGGTGGTTCAGGCTGGTTCACCCATATTTCTACCTGGCCATCTCGATCCTGCTGTGCATCGTGATCGGCTACCTGGCTAGTCTGTGTTTTCCGGCGTCCACCCGCTCGCTGAAGGGGTTGACGATCTACACCGACCGCACGGACTGAGTGCCGAAGGGCACTCGCCGCCCAGCGGCCGCACACGGCATGATGCAAGCGGCCGGCAGCTGCACGGCCAGCTCCCGCACCAGCGAGGCATCGTGGATACCCAATTTCTGAACACCTTTGTGACGATCGTCGACCAGGGCTCGATGGCCGCCGCCGCGCGCGTGCTGAACATCACGCCCGCGGCCGTGGCACAGCAGATTCGCACCCTCGAACGCGAGATCGGGGCACCACTGATCGCCCGCGTGGGCCGCACCGTAGCGGTAACGGAGGAGGGCTCGCGCATCCTGGATCGTGCGCGCGACCTGTTGCGCCAGGTCGCCGACCTGCGCAGCGTGGCCAACGAGAACGCGATGTCCGGCGAGCTGCGTCTGGGTGCCTGCCCCACGGCGCTGGCTGGCGTCCTGCCCGACGTGCTTGCGCGCATGGTCGAGGCGTTTCCGCAGATCAATGTGTTCATCAAGCCGGGGTACTCGGCCGAACTGTACCGCGCCGTGGAAGCTGGCGATCTGGATGCGGCGGTGGTGCTGCAGGCACCATTCGCGTTGCCGAAGACCTGCGAGTGGCTGCTGCTGCGCGAGGAACCGTTGATCGTGCTGGCTCCCCGGGCAATGGCCGACCGCGATCCGCACGAATTGCTGGCCACCCAGCCGCTGATCCGGTACGACCGCAACCAGTGGGGCGGCCGGCAGGCCGACGAATATCTCCGCGCCCACCGCATCGTGCCGCGGGAACGCTTCGAGTTGAACGCACTCAACGCGATCGCCGTGATGGTGGATCGCGGCCTCGGTGTTTCGCTGGTGCCGGACTGGGCGCATCCGTGGCCCGAAGGCGTGCAGCTGGCGCGCATCCCGCTGCCCGCACCGAGCGTTCCGCGGCGCATCGGCATCGTCTGGTCGCGCTCGAGCGTACGCGTGCGCCTGGTCACCGTGCTGTTGCAGGAAAGTCGCAAGGCCGCGCAACTGCTCCCTTCGCTGGATCGCTGAGACAGGCCGCACGGCGTCCTCGTCCCTTAAGCAACAAAAACTAGTCTCTGAAGATAGTCCGCAGCGGTTCTACGGGCGCAGGGAAACGCCTAGCCTCAAGACCGAGGACGTGCGGGGACCCAGGCGCCGGGGAGGGTGCCAGCAATGACAAGCGGCAACCATCCGGCCGGCTCGCCCCGCAGCCCCGCCCGACCCACCATCGAGACGACTCATGATCAAGCCATTGTGCATAGCGATTAGCGGCATCCTGCTGGCCTATGCGGTCGCAGCGGATGCGCGTGCCCAGGACACCGCAGCCGATGCCGTCACGGGCACGCAGGACGCCGCGAAACCGAACGACGCGAGCAAGCAGAAAAAGACTACCACCCAGTTGGGCGAGGTCATCGTCACCGGCACACGCAGCCCCAAGGCAGTCGACGAGATCCCCGGCGCCATCACCGTGGTGACCAAAGAGGAGATCCAGCAAACGCTGGCTGTGACCGAGGATGCCACGGCCGTGCTCGCGCGCACCGTGCCCGGCTATGCCGAGTCTTCGCAGATGATGAGCAGCAGCGGCGAGACACTGCGTGGTCGCATTCCCTTGCGTCTGTTCGACGGCATTCCGCAAGGCTCGCCACTGCGCGACGGTTCGCGCAACGCCACCTTCACCGACATGGGCATCATCGGTCGCATCGAGGTCATCAACGGTCCCTCGGCGTCCGAAGGCATCGGCGCCGCCGGCGGCATTATCAACTACATCTCCAAGGTGCCTGACAAGGAAGGTAGCGAAACCACGCTCAGCACGCGCTTCCAGACGCAGGGTCCACGCGACAGCGGCGGCTGGAAAGTGGGCGGCACCTATGCGCTGAAACAAGGCTCGGGCGACCTGCTGGTGGCGGCGTCGTACCTCGACCGCGGCATCGCCTACGACGGCAACGGGCGTCGCATCGGCTTGAGCGGCAGCGGCTCGGTGGCCGATTCCACGTCATCCAACCTGTTCATCAAGGGTGGCATCAACTTCGGCCAGGGCGATACGCAGCGACTGCAGGCCACCTACAGCCATTTCAAGATCAACGGCAAGGGCGACTACGTGCAGGTGCTTGGTTGCCGCGGTCCGGATGATGATCCGCCGTGCACTGTGCCGATCACCAATACGTCGGAGAAGGGCCACCTGTATGGCTCGAAGGACGCGTTCAACGATTTCACGCAATACAGCGTGGAGTACACCAACAGCGATTTCCTGGACGGCTCGCTGGTGGTCACGGCCTACCGTGCCGACCAAGCCATGCGTTTCCTGCCCGAGGACGGGGACGACAAGCAGTTGGTCGCACCGCCAGTACCGGACAGCCAGCGCATCTGGGATCAGTCGGAGATCACCTCGAAGAAGAGCGGCCTGCGCACCTCGTGGACGCGTGGCGAGCTGTTCACCGTGCCCGGCCTGCAGTTGCAGGTGGGCGTGGACCTGCTCAAGGACCAGGCGCAACAGCGGCTGGCACTCACCAACCGTATCTGGGTGCCGCCGATGCACTACAAGAGCACGGCGCCCTACGGCCAGCTCTCCTGGGATGTCGGGCCGGTCACGCTGAGCGCCGGCTTCCGACGCGAAGATGACAAGCTGCATGTCAATGACTACACCACCACGCCTTACCGCAACAGCGTCTTCGTCAAGGGCGGCGGGGTGAAGTACACCGAAAACCTGAAAAACTTCGGCGCAATCTGGCGTATCGGCGATCAGTGGTCGGTGTACGGGGCGTACAGCGAGGGCTTCACGTTGCCCAACATCGGCATCCCGCTGCGCAACATCAATGTGCCCGGCCAGTCAGTGGACCGCATCAGCGGCTTGGCAGCAATCATTTACAAGAACAACGAGTTCGGCTTCAACTGGCGCGGTGATCGTGCCGCCTTCGGCGCGAGCCACTACATCTCCAAGTCACCGTTTGGTTCGTCGCTGGCGGTCGATCCCAACTCCAACGACTACATCCTGTCGCGCGCGCCGGTGCGCATCGAGGGTACCGAGCTCACCGCCGAATGGCGCTTCAGCGAGCAGTGGAAGGTCAGCGGCCTGTATTCGCACATCACCGGCAAGACTGCGTTCTGGGCGGCCAGCCCGGGCGGTCTCTATCCCGCTGGCGGAATGGACAAGCCGCTGGGCATCTTCGACGTCAGTCCGGACAAGCTCTCCGGATCGGTGACCTGGAAGTTCCTGCCCAATGCCGATGCCTACCTTGGTTTCACGTCGCTGTTCGGCCGCACGCTTTCCGGCAGCGACACGCGTGCCTACGACAACAAGGCCTTCAGCTACGAGGAACACACCAGCGGCTACACGCTGTTCAACCTCGGTGTGAACTACGCTTTCCCGAGATACGGTCAGCTATCGCTGGGCGTGGAAAACCTTCTGGACAAGTTCTACATCCTCAGCACGTCGCAAGTGGTCGGCTACCAGAACTTCTGGTCCGGTCGCGGTCGGGTCACCTCGCTGACGTATACGATCACGTTCTGACCCCGGGCGCGTGACGCATACGAGCCGCGGCATGCCCCGACCCTCCCCGGGGCATGCCGCGGCGGGCGGGACCTTGATGAACCGAACCAACGCCAACGCCGGATATCGCAAACGCCTGGGCGGCGTGCTGCTGGCCCTCTGTCTCCAGTCGCCCGCACTGCCGGCCGCCCAGACGACGCTGCCCATGGTCGCGGCCGTCACTCCGGATGTTTCGGCGGCGCGGCTGCAACGCTTGCACGAGTTCATGCAGCAGGCCACGGATACCGGCGGCTACCTTGGCGGCGTCACCCTGGTGGCACGCCACGGCCACATCGTGGATTGGCAGGCCTATGGCCATGCGGATCTTGCCCGGCAGAGGCTGATGCACAAGGATGCCATTTTCCGCATCTACTCGATGACCAAGACAGTGACCTCGGTCGCCGTGATGATGCTGGTCGAGGAGGGCAAGCTTGCGCTGGATGACCCGCTTTCGCGTTACCTGCCCGGCTTCGACGCACCGCAGGTACTGATCGGCGGCAGCATGGAATCGCCGAAACTGCGTCCGGCCGACAAGCCAGTCACCCTGCATGCACTGCTCACCCATACCGCCGGCTACCCGGCCGGCGTGAAGGGCGATGCGCTGGCCGTGCAGTTGATGGAACGGATCGACCCCCACGGCGCGCGAAACCTGCGCGGCTTCGCCACGCGCATGAGCCGCGTGGCGCTGGCCGCCGACCCCGGCACCCGCTTCGGCTATGACGGTGCCTCGCTGGAACTGCTCGCGCGCGTGGTCGAGGTCGCCTCCGGACAATCTTTTGAACAATTCCTGCAACAGCGCATCTTCGATCCCCTGCAGATGCGCGACACCGGCTTTCGCGTGCCCGCCGCGCAGCGCCCTCGCGTGGTCGACCTCACCACCATGGGTGACGATGGCCGCCTGCACCTTGCCGATACCAACAGCGCACGTCACCCCGGCGAGCCGCTGAATGCCTACACCAGCGGCGCCGGCGGCCTGTACTCCACCGCCGGCGACTACGCGCGCTTCGCGCAGATGCTGCTGAACGGCGGTACGCTGGACGGCCATGTGCTGCTGGGCCGCAAGACGGTGGAACTGATGCTGCGCAATCACCTCACCATGCTCGATCCACCGGTCACGCAGTTCAGCGATGCCGAGGGCTTCGGCCTGGGTGGCTACGTGGTACTCGACCCCGCCCGCCGCGGCGTGCTCGGCTCGCCCGGGCAGTTCGGCTGGAGCGGGGCGGCCTCCACCTACTACAGCATCGATCCGCATGAACAGCTGTTGATGATCCTGCTGCTGCAGCACCTGCCGCGCGAGGACGGCGCCAGGGACCTGCCGCGGATCAGTCGCAATTTCTACGATCTGGTCTATCAGGCGCTGCCATGACCACGACACCCACCGTTTCGCCGAGTATCCGATGAACACCGACCCCGATGTTCCCACCACGCCCTCCGTCCCGCCCGCGGTGACCCACGAGTTCAAGTTCTCCCACGTCACCACCGGCCGCTACCTGCCGGTGCCGGGCAAGGGACCGGGCTGGCCGTTCGCCGAGATCGGGCACTGGAAGATCGACGTGGATGGCTGCGTCGATGACTGGGTGCGCGAGCTCGCCGACTGGCGCCGCGAGCACCTGGTGCGCATCGGCTACGACGACGCCAACTATCGCCGCCCCGAGCTGCAGTGGGCGCAGCGCAACTTCGTGCACGCGCAGATGATGGTGGAGGATCGCTACTTCTTCGACCCGGCCGCCGGCCGCTATACGGTCGACCGCTACCTCGATGACCTGGAGGCGCGGTTCGGCGGCATCGACAGTGTGCTGATCTGGTTCGTCTACCCCAACATCGGCATCGACGACCGCAACAAGACCGATCTGGCGCGCGACTTGCCCGGCGGCCTCGCCGGCCTGAAGGGTGCCGTGGACGATTTCCACCGCCGCGGCGTGCGCGTGTTCCTGCCCACCATGCCCTGGGACCATGGCACGCGCGAACCGGAACAGAACGACTGGGAGACCATGGCGCAACTGGTCAAGACGGTGGGTGCCGACGGCATCAATGGCGACACCTACAACGGCGTGCCGCGCGCCTTCTTCGATGCCTGCGACGCTCTGGGCTGCGCGGTGGTGCTGCAGCCCGAGTCAACCATCAGCGCCGAGGAGCAGCTGATCTGGAATGTGCAGAGTTGGGGCAAGAAGGCG
The DNA here is from genome assembly GCF_055809185.1 of Rhodanobacter sp. G2-10. Taxonomy (NCBI): domain Bacteria; kingdom Pseudomonadati; phylum Pseudomonadota; class Gammaproteobacteria; order Lysobacterales; family Rhodanobacteraceae; genus Rhodanobacter; species Rhodanobacter sp. G2-10. The sequence continues at coordinate 3,445,217 of NZ_CM147900.1, forward strand.
CCCAACGAGGTAGTCCCGCCGGTGGCCAAGTGGAAGTGGCTGGAGCCACGCCACATGATCAATTACGAGAACCGCTGGGGTCGCGACCGCAACCACGATCTGCAATACATCTTCTTCAATGGCATTGGCTACAACGCCTGGGAAAACATCTGGGGCATCTGGAACCAGTTCACTGCGCGTGATGCGGAGACGCTGCGCCGCATCGCCACGATCGAACGGCAGTTCGCGCCCGCGCTGGTCAGCACCGACTGGCGCCCGTACGAGCGCACGCTGCAGGCTGGCGTGTTCGCCAGCCGCTTTCCGACCGATGACTTCACGCTGTGGACCGTGGTCAACCGCAACGAGTATCCCGTGGCGGGCGAGCAGATCGCCCTGCCGAACCGCGAGGGCACGCGCTGGTACGACGCCTGGCACGGCGTGTCGCTGGAGCCACGCGTGGATGGGGACCGCGCGGTGCTCGACTTCGCGCTGGAAAGCCGCGGCTTCGGCGCGTTGCTGGCGCTGGCACCCGGTGCCACGATCGGCGGGCTCGACGCCTTCTTCACGCGCATGCGCGAACTTTCGTCCGTGCCGCTGCAATCGCTGTCCGCGCAGTGGCACTCACTGCCGCAACAACTGGTGCCCATCGCGCGCACCCGATCCGCTGGCGACGCACCGCCCGGCATGCTGGCGATTCCCGCCGGCAGCTTCGACTTCGTGGTCGGCGGCATCGAAATCGAGGGCCAGACCTGGGAAGGCACCGATGTGCAGTACCCGTGGGAGAGCAGCGCGCGCCGTCACCATCGCCATCTGATGCAGATGGAGGCGTTCTTCATCGACCGCACGCCAGTCACCAACGCGCAATTCCGTGACTTTCTCCAGACCAGCGGCTGGCGTCCACGCGATCCGCACAATTTCCTGCGCCATTGGCAGGATGGCGCACCACCGCCGGGCTGGGACAACAAGCCGGTGACCTGGGTGTCGATCGAGGATGCGCGCGCCTATGCCGCCTGGGCCGGCAAGCGTCTGCCGCACGAATGGGAGTGGCAATACGCCGCCCAGGGCCACGACGGTCGACGCTATCCATGGGGCAATGTCTGGGACGAGTCGATGGTGCCGGCCACCAATCGTGGTCGCACGCTGGTGGCCCCGGACGATGTCGATGCGCACCCGGCCGCGGCAAGCCCGTTCGGTCTGCTCGACCTGGTCGGCAACGTCTGGCAATGGACCGACGAATACACCGACGAACACACCCGCGCCGCAATTCTTCGCGGCGGCAGCAACTACCAGCCGCAGACCTCGCACTGGTACTTTCCGCAAGCCCACCGGCTTGACCAGCACGGCAAATACCTGCTGATGGCGCCGAGCAAGGACCGTTCCGGTTGCGTGGGTTTCCGCTGCGCCGTGGCCGCGGGATGAGCGAAGCAATGCCCACCCGCGTGCAGCTAGGCGGCCTGCTCGGCGAGGCACTGGCCGCCAACCTGCGCGGCCGACTGGCTCACTTCATCGTCGACGAGCACAGCCCCGCGATCGCGCTGTTTGCGCCTGAACGCCGCAGCGAAAATCGCGAGGGCGACTGGTACGGCGAGCACGCCGGCAAGTGGCTGGTCGCCGCTGCGAAGGCGGCCGCGCGCAGCGGCGAGGCCGCGTTGCGCGCCAGCGTGTTGCGCGTGGCCGACTATCTGGTTTCGGTGCAGGAAGCGGACGGCTACCTCGGCACCTACGCGCCGGACCGTCGCTTCATGCGACCGCAGCCGCGCAAGCCCGTCAGCTGGGACGGCGCGCCCAGCGTGCGCACCTGGGATATCTGGACCCACGCCTACCTGATCCTCGGCCTGCTCGAAGTGCACCGGCATTTCCCGGAATCACGCTACCTCGACGCCGCACGTCGCATCGGCGACCTGTGCTGGCACACGCTGACCGAAGGCGGCATCGACATCACCGATCTGGGCAACCACCACGGGATGTCCGCCACGGTGCTGATCGACCCGGCCACTGAGTTGTATTTCGTCACCGGACAAACGCGCTATCTGCAGCTGGCGCAACGCATACTGGAACAGGCGGACGGCCATCGCGAACTGGCCCTGCTCACACGCGCGCTGGACGGTGCCGACGTCGCAACGGTCGCCACCGGCAAGGCTTACCAGCTGACGTGGAATCTGGTCGGTCTGGCCAAGCTGCACCGCGCCACCGGCCGCGCGGACTATCGCCGCGCGGTGGAACTGGCCTGGCACAGCATTCGCGAACACCATCTCACCCTCGGCGGCGGGCCCTGGGGCGGCGTGGCGCACCGCTCGCGCGAAGTCTTCAACCCGGCCGGCGTGTTCAGTCCGTACGGTTACGTCGAAACCTGTTCGTCACTGGCCTGGATCCAGCTCAACCGCGAGCTCCTGGCTATATCGGGCGAAGCCCGCTACGCCGAGGAAATCGAGCGCACGGCGTACAACGACCTGCTCGGCGCGCAGGCGCCGAACGGCGAGGACTGGTGCTACTACGTGTTTCCCAACGGCAGGCGCGTGCACACCACCTACTGGCGCTGCTGCAAATCCAGCGGCGCGATGGCGCTTGAGGAATTGCCCGCCATCGCCTGTGTGCAGGATTTGGACGGCAACGTCACCGTGAACCTCTACGGCGCCGGCGAGACGCACTTTGAGCTGGCCGGCGGCGGCGAGCTGCAACTTGCACAGCACACCACCTACCCCTACCCCGGCGATATCCGGTTGCGCATTTCCGGTGCGTCGACGATGCACTTCGCGCTGAAGCTGCGCATCCCCTCATGGGCCGAAGGTGCCACGCTCGCACTCAATGGCGAGAATGCCGGCATCGAGTCGGTGCCTGGATGCTACGCCGTGCTCGAACGCGAATGGCGCGATGGCGACGAACTGGTGGCGCGTTTCCCGATGCGTCCCGCACTGCATCGCGCCGTCAACCGCAACGTGCAGGAATCGCGCGCACCCGACGGCAGCGCCGTGCACCAGGAGGTACTGTGCTTCGAGTACGCCGCGGTCACGTGCGGTCCACTGGTGTATGCGACCGGCCTGATCGACGGTTTCAAGGTGGAGGAGACCCTGCGACTGCCCGACGCACCGGCAGCGCATTGGCTGACGATGCCGGTCGCGCAAGCGAATGGCGTACCCCGCATCCTGCTTGATCCGGGCTATCGCGTGCCGCTGGAGTTCACGCCGTACTTCATCACGGGCAGCCGCCTGGACGGCAGTTGGCGGCTGACCTGGGTGCCGCTCGCCCCGGTGGCGGTCGCATGAGCGGCCTCACCCAAGATTTTGTGGTGCCAGAACATAGCCGTCTCGCCTGTTTCTCCCCGCGGCCCTGGTGCACAGTGACCCGCGTTACCGCTCACCATGGATGCCTCGCGCATGGAAACCTCTTCGCCTGAATCGACGGCCGCCGGCCACGGTCCCTTGGCCGGCGTGCGCGTGCTGGATCTCAGCGCCTATATCGCCGGGCCGTACGCCTGCTCGCTGTTGGCCGACCAGGGTGCCGACGTGATCAAGATCGAACCGCCCGGTGGCGACAACCTGCGCCAGTACCCCTCCACCCTGCGCAGCGAGAGCCGTGCCTTCCTCGGTGTCAACCGCAGCAAGCGCGGCATCGTGCTCGACCTCAAGCACGCCGAGGACCACGCCGCCCTGCTGCGTCTCGTGCGCGACGCTGACGTGCTGGTGCACAACTTTCGCCCCGGCGTGCCCGAACGCCTCGGCATCGGCCACGGGCAGCTGAACTCGATGCAACCCCGGCTCATCTACTGCGCCATCACCGGCTACGGCGAGACTGGCCCGCTGAAGGACAAGGCTGGCTACGACCAGGTATTGCAGACGATGACCGGCATGTGCACCCTGCAGGGGAAACGAGGCGGACCACCGGAAATCATCTACGGCTCGGTGGTCGACTATTACGCCGCAGCGCTGCTGGCCGCCGGCGTCTCCTCGGCACTGTACGAACGCGAACGCAGCGGTCTGGGTCAATTCGTCGGTGTCTCGCTGTTGCGCAGCGCGCTGACCATGCAGTCGGCGCGGATGATCTGGGCCGAGGGCGAGTCGCTCGACATCGGTCGCGACATGCGCTCGGGAGGCGTCACCGGCATCCATCCCACGCGCGAGGGCTGGATCTACATCTCGGCCAACACACCACGCTTCTGGAACGCGCTTTGCACGAAAACCGGGCTAGACGCACTCGCCGCCGATCCGCGCTTCGACAGCGTGCGCAAGCGCGCGAAACACTACGCCGAGATCCTGCCACCGTTGCACGCGGCACTGGCCGCGCGCACCGCCCTGGAATGGGAGGCGCTGTTCGGGGACGAAGTGCCCTGTGCCGCAGCGCGCCGGATCGAGGACATGTTCGATCACCCGCAGGTGCAGGCCCAGGGCATCATCGACACCTTCGAGCATCCGGTGGTCGGGCGCTACCGCGGCGTCGCGCAGTCGATCCGCTTCGGTCGCACGCCTGGACCGGCACCATTCGCCGCACCAGCGCTCGGCCAAGACACGGAAGCGGTAATCGGCACGATCACGTCACGCGACGACGACAGCGACGACTGATCGGCGCTGAAGCGCCGGCTCCCGTGCCCTCATCCCTCCCGTACCACGATGGCTGCACCCTTCCGACCCTGCAAGCATCCCCGGACCGGGATTTCCGGCATCAGTGACGCTGATTCGCTTCATTCACTTGCGCGTCGATGCCCGGCACATCGACGGAACCCTCCTCACGATCCCGCGACAGCGCGGCGCGCACCAGCAGCATCAGGGTGATCGGGGTGGTCAGGGCAAGGAACGCGCCGATCAGGATTTCGTTGAAGATGGGGCGGCTGTGCAGCACCGAGAAGCAGGTGATCGAGGCGGCGAGCATGAAGAAAGTGCCCAGGGTGGTGCTCAGCGTTGGCGCATGCACGCGCTGGTAGAAATTCTTCAGGCGCAGCAGGCCGAGCGAACCGACGAAGGCGAACAGCGCGCCCAGCAACATCAGCACGGCGACGACGATCGCGGCCCATGGCGGCAGGGCATCGAGGTGGTTCATTCGATCACCTGCCCGCGCATCAGGAACTTGGACAGTGCGACCGTGGCGGCGAAACCGAGCAGCGCGATGATCATGCTGGCCTCCACGTAGAGCAGGCTGCCGGTGCGGATGCCGATGGTGAGCAGCAGGATCATCGAGTTGACGTACAACGCATCCAGCGCCAGCACGCGGTCCTGCGCACGCGGGCCACGCACCATGCGGATGATCGAGCAGCTCATCGCGCACAGCAGCAACAGTTGCGCCAGGATGATCGCGGCATCAAGCAGGTCATGGCTCATTGGAAGATCTCCAGCAGAGGTTGTTCGTAGCGTTGCTTGATCGAATCGATCCAGGTTTGCTCGTCGACCAGGTTCAGCACGTGGATGAGCAGGATGCTGGCGCCGGAGTCATGACTGACCCAGATCGTGCCCGGCGTGGAGGTGATGATGCAGGCCAGCACCGCAAGTCCGTGAGGATCGCTGAGGGTCAGGGGGATCGCGACGAAACCGGAGTTCGCACGGCAGCGCCTGCTGAGAACCAACCGCGCCACGGCGATGTTCGAGCGCACGATGTCGAACACCACACGCACGAACAGCCGCGCCAGCAACGGATAGTTGTGTACGCGCGCCTTGGGCGGATGCAACAGGCCGAATACCTTCGCCAGCAGCACGGCGAACACGATGCCCACCGCGATGGTTCCGGGTGCGACGCTCTGGTTGAACAGCAGCCAGATCAGCAGCAGCAGCGCCGACATCATCGGATACGGCAGCCAGCGCCTGATCATGGCTGCACCGGCGCGGCAGGCAGCACCTGGTCGACGTACGACGCGGGTGCGTGCAGTTGGCGCGCGGTGGCATCCAGATAGCGCAGCGGCGCACCGATCCATACGCTCAGCAACACGCACAGCCCCAGCAGGAGCAGGATCGACAGTGTTTCGCCCGCACGCACCTTCGGGAACACCCGCTCGGGATCGGCCCAGAACACGTGGATGCCCGCACGCCCCAGCGCGATCACGGTGCACAGGCCGGCAACGATGATGACGGTGAACAGCACCGGCGCCCCGCTGGTGGCGGCGGCTTCCACGATCGGTGCCAGCATCGCCAGCTTGGCCAGGAAGCCGGACAGCGGCGGCAACCCCGACAGCAACAGCGCGCAGGCGAGGAAAGCAAGACCCAGCAGCGCCACCGGCGCGGTGAGCACGACCCGGCTCTCGTCCTCGTGCGCGTACAGGTCCTCGACCGGTGAGCTGTGGCCGGCTTGTTCGTAGGGCTCCAGCAGCAAGCTGTCGTCGGCCTGCTCCTCGCCGTCGGGTGCGAGCAGGCCGGCCAGCAGGAAGAACGCGGCCACGGCCAGCGTGGAAATCACCAGATAGGCCAGCGCGCCCGCCGTCACCGCCGGCAGCTGCAAGCCGATCGCGCCGAGCAGGGTGCCGGAGGAAATCACCACGCTGTAACCGGCCAGTTTGCCCAGATCGCGTGCACCCAGCATGCCGATGGTACCGGCGATCACCGTGGCCACCCCGCCCCAAAGCATCCAGCTGCTGCCGAAATGGCTGGACGCTCCCGCGCCATCGCCGAACAGCAGCAGGCCCAGTCGCAACAACACATAGATGCCGACCTTGGTCATCAGCGCGAACATCGCCGCCACCGCGGGCGAGGCGGCCGCATACGTACGCGGCAACCAGAACCCCAGCGGCCACATCGCGGTCTTGATCAGGAACGCCACGCCGAGGATCGCCGCGCCCGCATGCAGCAAGGCGCGAGTGTGGGCCGGCACGGTCGGAATCAGTGCGGCCAGCGCCGCCACGTTCAAGGTGCCGGTGACGCCGAGGATCAGGCTCACACCGAGCAGGAACAGCATCGAGGCGGTCAGGTTGACCGCGATGTAGTGCAGGCCCGCGCTGACCCGACGCGCGCCCGAACCATGCAGGGCCAGGCCGTAGGATGCTGCCAGCAGCACCTCGAAGAACACGAACAGGTTGAACAGGTCGCCGGTCAGAAAGGCTCCATGCAGACCCACCAGCAGGCATTGCAGCAAGGGTTGGACATGCCCGCCGCGGTGCCGCCAGCGCGCCAGCGCGGAAGGCAGCACCGCCAGCGCCAGCACGCTGCTCAGCAGCACCATCAGCGCCGACAAGCGATCGGCCACCAGCACGATGCCGAAGCGCGCAGGCCAGTTGCCGATGCGGTAGACCGCGCTCACCGCGCCTTCGCCGGAAACCGACGCCAGCAGCGCCACAGCCATCACCACCAGCACCACGCACGAGGCGATGCTCAGCACGGTTACCGCACGCCGGCTTTTTTCGCCCACCAGCAACTGCAGCGCCGCCACCAGCAGCGGCAGCAGAATGGGCGCGATGATCAGCAGGCTGTTCACGGCATGCCGTCCTCGCCATCAACGTGGTCGTTGCCGGTGAGTCCGCGCGAGGCCAGCAGGACCACCAGGAACAAGGCGGTGGTGGCGAACCCGATCACGATCGCGGTAAGCACCAGCGCCTGCGGCAGCGGATCGGCGTACTGCGCGAGCTCGCCGGCAGCGCCGTGCAGCACCGGATCGGCGCCGGTGCGCAGGCCACCGGTGGCGAAGATGAAGAGGTTCACCGCGTAGGAGATCAGGGTCAGTCCGATGATCACCTGGAACGTGCGCGGGCGCAGCAGCAGCCATACGCCGCAGGCGGCCAGAATCCCGATCGCGGCAGCCAGTACCAGTTCCATCAGGATGGGTCCTCCGTCTCGGCGGCAACATTCTGGCGCGGCCGGCGCAGCGACTGGTGCGCCAACGCGATCAGGATCAGCGTGGTGGCGCCCACCACCACGCTGAACACGCCGAGGTCGAACAGCACCGCCGACGCCAGCGGCAGGTGGCCCAGCAGCGGCATCTCGACGCTCCGGAAATACGAGGTGAGGAATGGACGGCCAAACAGCAAGGAGCCGAGCCCGGTGCCCGCCGCCAGCAACAGGCCCACGCCGATCCAGCGCACCGGCAGCACGCGCAGATGCGCCTCCACCCAGCGCGCGCCGCGCACCATGTACAGCAGGATCAACGCCACCGACACCGTGATCCCGGCGACGAAACCGCCGCCGGGCAGGTCGTGCCCACGCAGGAACAAATGCAGGCCGAACAACAGGATCACCGGAAACATCAACTTCACGATCAGCCCGGGAATCATCAGCGAGTCAGCCAGCGTATGGTCGACGTCCGGGTTGGGCTGCGCGGGATCGGAGTCGACCTGCCGACGCTGCTGCGCCGGCGCTGCGATGCTCTCGGCGGCCGGTCGGAAGCGGCGCAACAGCGCGTATACCGACAGCGCCACGATCGCCAGCACGGTAATCTCGCCCAGCGTGTCGAAGCCGCGAAAGTCGACCAGGATCACGTTGACCACGTTGCGGCCGCCACCTTGCGCATACGCCTGCTCCAGGAAGAAGCGCGAGACCGAATCGGCCACCGGGTGCATCATCGCGGCGTAGGCGAGGCTGGCCACGCCCAGACCGACCGCGGCCGCAACCAGGCCATCGCGCCAGCGGCGATAACGATGCAGCGGATGGTCCGGCGACAGCCCCTGGATGCGCTTGGGCAACCAGCGCAAGCCGAGCAGGATCAGGATCGTGCTGACCACCTCGACCAGCAATTGCGTCGCCGCCAGATCCGGCGCCGACAGCCACACGAAGCTGATGCACAGCACCAGCCCGGCCCCGCCTGTGAGGATCAGCGCGGCGAGACGATGGAATTTCGCCTGGGTCGCCGCACCGATCGCACAGGCCGCGCCGATCAGCCATAGCAAGGCAAACGCCGGGTCGACGCTGGCCCAGCGCGGACGCACGGCGAACGAGGCGCCGCCCGCGGCCAGGCCGGCGGCGAGCACCGCGACCAGCACGATCAGCAGCAACTGCGGCTGCAGACGCCGGCCCGGCCAGGCACGGGCGAACCAGCGCGGCAGATCGCTGACCAGCATGCCGAGCAACCGTTCGAACACCCGCTTGCCACTGATCCGGCCGATCAACGGGGTTACCTCGTTGGCGGCAAAGTACCGTCGCAGTCGTGCATACAGCAGGCAACCGGCAACGAAGGCGAACATGCTCATCAGCAGCGGCGTGGTCACGCCATGCCAGATGGCCAGGCTGTAGTCGGGCACGTTGGCCGGGCCGAGCACGGCGGCCACCGCCGCTCGCAGCGACGGCCCGATCACCCACGCCGGCAGGATCCCCACCAGCAGGCAGGCCAGGGCCAGGAAGCCGATCGGGAAACGCATCCACAGTGGCGGCTCATGCGGCTCGCGCGGCAGTTCGGTGGACCGCTGCCCGAAGAACACCTCGTGCACGAAGCGTACCGAATAGGTCACGCCGAACGTGGCGGCGCTCACCGCGATCACCACCGAGACGATGTCGAGCAAGGGACCCTGCCGTGCCGCCAGGGTTTCGGCGAAGAACATTTCCTTGGACAGGAATCCGTTCAACAGCGGCACGCCGGCCATCGCGGCGGCGGCCACCATGGCCAGCGTCGCGGTGATCGGCATCGCGCGGCGCAGACCACCCAGCTTGCGCAGGTCGCGCGTGCCGGTTTCATGGTCGACCGCGCCGGCAGCCATGAACAGCGAGGCCTTGAAGGTGGCGTGATTGACGATGTGGAAGATCGCCGCAACCACGCCCAGCGCGCTGCCCAGTCCGATCAACATGGTGATCAGGCCCAGGTGGCTGATCGTCGAGTACGCCAGCACGCCCTTCATGTCCTGCTCGAACATCGCCGCGTACGCGCCCAGCAGCAGCGTCACCAGGCCCACGCCGCCGACGATCCAGTACCACTCGGCGGTGCCGCCCAGCACCGGCCAGAAACGCACCAGCAGGAACACGCCGGCCTTCACCATGGTGGCCGAATGCAGATAGGCCGACACCGGCGTCGGCGCCGACATGGCCTGCGGCAACCAGAAATGGAACGGGAACTGCGCGCTCTTGGTGAACGCGCCGAGCAGGATCAGCAACAGCGTCGGCGTGTACCAGGGATGCGCACGCACCAGGTTGCCGGCGGCGAGGATCGCATCCAGGTCGTAACTGCCCACCATGTGTCCCAGCAGCAGCGCGCCGGCGAACAGGCACAAGCCACCGGCGGAGGTGACGATCAGCGCCATCCGGGCGCCGTCGCGCGCCGAGGCGCCGTGGTGCCAGTAGCCGATCAGCAGGAACGAGAACAGGCTGGTCAACTCCCAGAAGAACACCAGCTGGATCACGTTGCCCGACATCACGATGCCCAGCATCGAACCCATGAACGCCAGCAGCAGGGCGAAGAAGCGTGAAAGCGGGTCGTCCGCCGGCATGTAGTAGCGGGCATACACACCCACCAGCGCGCCGATGCCGCAGATCAGCAGCATGAACAGCCAGCTGAAACCGTCCACGCGCAGACTCAGCTCCAGGCCCAAGCCGGGCGCCCACGGCATCGCCTGGCGCAGCGCATCGCCACTCGCGATGGCCGGATACAGCCACAGCGCAAGCAGCAGGCACAGCAAGGCCGTGCCGGTCATCAGCCACGCCGCTGCGCGGCGCCCGCGCCCACCGAGCGCGAACACCACCAGGCTGGCCACGAAGGGCAGGCAAAGGATCAGGCTGGACAGGGCGAGGTGGGGCATCCGTCACGGGCGCTCGGTGGAAGAACGATTGGAGATGACTCGGGTGCAAAACCAGCGGCGCCACCCAGGCATTCGCGAACATCGCCTGACTGCACCCAGCCAAGGTGTATGCGGCCAATTGCACCTGGCGCCACCGGCCCGAGTCTATCAAGTCGCTTCGGCACGCGGACCGGTCACCGCCGGCTCGCCGGGCGCAGCAAATTGTGCGATGGTCGACGCAACGCCGGTTGCAATATGGGCCGCCGGCGGGAGACCGACATGAGCGCATCGACGGTGAACCTGACCCGCCCCGGCAGAATCCTGCTGGCAACCGACCTCAGTGCCCGCTGCGACCGCGCGCTGGACCGCGCCGCCCGGCTCGCCAGCGAGTGGCAGGTGCCGCTGCTGGTGGTCCACGCGACGGGACGCGACATGGTCGAGAGCTGGCCGTCGGCCGATGACACGCCCTCGTGGCGACTGCCTCCCGACACGCAAGCCACGGTCGAAAGGCAGATCCGGCACGACCTCGAGCGCGACGTCGACCAGCTCGCCATTCACGTGGCCGAGGGCCAGCCCGCCGACGTCATTCTCGACGTGGCCAGGCGCGAGGCCTGTGACCTGATCGTGCTGGGCGCCAGCCACGAGCGCTCCGGTCACGGCTTTCTGGGCAAGACCGCCGAAGCGCTGGTGCGCAAGTCACCTGCCTCGGTGCTGGTGGTCAAGCATCGTCCGCGCGAGAGCTACCGGCAAATCCTGGTCGGCACGGATTTCACGGTCGAGTCCCGACACGGCCTGCACGTGGCTACCAGCTGGTTTCCGCAGGCCAGCTTCACGCTCATGCACGCGCTGGATATTCCGTACAAATCGCTCTGGCTCGACCCCGCCCGGCGCCAGGAATTCACCCGGCTGGAACTGGCCACGATCGAGGACTTCCTCGCCGACGCCGACCTGCCCGACGCATTGCGCCAGCGGATCCGGCCGATGGTCGAACACGGCCATCCGGAAATGATGCTGCGCAACTACGTGCTGGAAGAAGGCGCCGACCTCACCGTGATCGGCGCATTGCGCCGCGGCCTGACCTTCCACATGCTGATCGGCGGCACCGCGCGCCGCATCGTGCAGGCGGTGCCCAGCGACATCCTGGTGGTCCGCGCAGCCGCCGGCCAGGCATGGGACTGAATGCAACGACGTGTACCGGACAGGCAAGTTGTCGCATGCACGCTGCCTGCACGGCCGCACTTCGTAGAATCGGCCAGTCACCGTCACGCTGGCCGCGCAGCCATTCCGGCGCCGGCCGGGCGATCGCTCCCGGAGAAGTGCCAGATGATCCATCCCGGTCCGCGTCGGCATCGGTGGGCCGGCGGCAGCCTCGCCTTGATCCTGCTGGCCGGCATCAGCGGCGCGGCCGGCGCGCAGCAGACGCCCGCGCTTGATCGCCTCGATCTTTCACTGGGCGGCTTTCACGCCAGCACCAATACCACGATCAGCGCCGGCACCGCCCACGACGAGTTTCGCGATCACTCCAATCTGGAGGACGACCTGGGCTTCCGGAAATACAAGGCCGTGCCGCGTGCGCGGCTGAATTTTCTGGTCGGCGCCAACCAGGGCTTCTCGTTCGATTACTTCAGCGTGAACCGTGCCCATGGTGGCGTGCTGAAACGCAGTTTCAGCTATGCCGGGAACAACTACGATGCCGCGGCCACGGTGCACGGCAAGCTGGATTTCGATTTCGGCAGCGCGGCCTATCGCTGGTGGTTCGGGCAAGGGAACGACGTGTTCGGGCTGGGCCTGGGCGGCGCGTGGTACCGGGTGCAGGCGCGCATCAGCGGAACCGCGACCGTCAATGGTGTACCGGCCGGCGAGGGTTCCGCCGATACCGCGGCCCATGCCTGGGCGCCGGAGGTGCAGCTTGGCTGGCGGCACGCATTCAATGACCGGTGGCGGATGTATGCCGATGCCTCCGGCATGAAGAAGAACGGTGGACGTCTTTACGGCTGCATCTACGATCTCGACATCGGCGTCGAATGGTACCCGTGGCAGAATCTCGGCATCGCTGCCGAGTACGGTTACACGCGAATCAAGCTGGATCAGCGCCGCGAGACCTATCGTGACGGCCTGGACATGCGGCTCAAGGGTCCTTCCTTGTTCGTGAAGTGGCGCCTCTGACCCAACCCCCTGGCCAGAGCGGCGACACCACGGACGCATGCCCACCGCATCGACGAGCGAATGATCACTCGCTCGTGCGTGAAACACGATCCGTGCACGGCAAGCACCAATGATGCATGATCCATCGTGACGGCATCCCGCGAGGCGCGAGGGCCGAGCGGGGGGACAAGATGCCTAGTCGTGTCGCGACCACGATCGCACTGGCCATGTGCACGTTGGCTGTCATCGTGCCGATCGGCGCCGCCCTGTACCTGGCTCACCGCCAGAGCATGGACGAAGCATCCGAACAGGCTCTCGACCTGGCCGGTGAGGTGCTGCACCGTGCCGATACGGTGGGCGAACAGGCACTGGCGGCTTATGGCCGGTTTCGCCAGATGAAAGCGCCAGATACTTGCAGCGACGCCAAGCGTGCGCAACTGCGCTCCCTGGTCATGGACTACAGCTACCTTCAGGCAGTGGGCTATGTATCGGGTGACCGGATCGTTTGTTCGGCGATTGGCCCGCGCGGCGACGGGGTCGACCTGGGTCCTCCCACCTTCGTCAGCGCACTGGGCACTCGCATCCACGCCTCGGTCGCCGTGGGTGGCGAGCGCCCCTACCTTGTGATGGAGAAAGGCGGCTTTGCCGCCACCATTCATCCGGAAATTCTGCTGGATGTATCTACGGGCATTACCAACCTCTCGTTGGGCGTGTTCAGTCCCAGCGCGAAGTTGCCGTGGGTGCACCGCGGAACGATCGACGCAAAATGGATGTCCGCGCGTGGCCAGGCGCGCCAGGCCGTCTTCTTCGACGGGAAGCATCTGGTTGCGGTCAGGACCTCGAACCAATTCGACCTCGCCGCCTACGCGGCCATTCCGCTGGCCGATTTGAAATCACGCCTGCATTCGTTCGTCGTCATCCTGCTTCCGATCGGGCTGGGGCTCGGGCTGGCGATGGCTGCGGCGATCCTGTTCCTCGCACGGCAGCGCACCTCCCTGCCTGCGGTCCTGCGCGCCGCACTCAAACGCAAGGAATTCGTGCTGCACTACCAGCCCATCGTCGAGCTGGCCAGTGGTCACATGGTCGGCGCCGAGGCCCTGCTGCGCTGGCCGCGCAACAAGCAGGTCGGTCTGCGTCCCGCGCTGTTCATCCAGGCCGCCGAGGATTGTGGCCTGATCCAGCGCTTCACCCGCTACATCCTCGCCCAGGTGGCGATCGACGGGCCACGCTACTTCGCCCGTCACCCGGGCGCCTACATCAGCGTCAACCTGTCGTCGGCCGACCTGAGTTCGGGCGAGGTGGTCGGGTGGCTGCGCCAGCTGGTCGCCACGCCGGGCGTCGCGCCCTACAACATCGTTGTCGAGGTGACCGAACACTCGTTCGTCGATCCCGTCAGCGCCAACCGGACCATCGGCGAGATCCGCGCACTGGGTATCCGCGTGGCGATCGACGACTTCGGCACCGGCTTCTCCAGCCTGTCGCATCTGCACAACCTCAGCGCCGACTACCTGAAGATCGACAAGGTGTTCGTCGATGCGATCGGCACCGATTCGGTCACCAGCGAGGTGGTATTGCACATCATCGACATGGCCAAATCGCTGAACCTGACCCTGATCAGCGAGGGGGTGGAAACGCGGGAGCAGGCCGAATTCCTGCGCGACCATGGCGTGACCTTCGCGCAGGGCTGGTTGTTCAGCAAGGCCATGCCGCTGGCCGATCTGTTGCGCCAGGGCGACGCCGACTGAGCGGCAGGTCAACGACCGGGCGGAAGATCCGGGCGGCCCAGCACCTGCAATGTCAGCGTGGCGAACGCGCCGTCGCGTGCCAGCGCGGTGATGCGGTAGTCGCCGCGCTGCGGCAGCGTGATTCTCATCGACGCATCGCCCTCGCTGCTGCCTTGCAGGCGGCCGTTGAGCAGCCACTGCACCGGGCCTTGCGTGCCCAGCGCATTCAAGGTCACCCGCAGCGGCTGGTCGCTGTTGGGCGCACGGCGCAGGGTGACGCCCGAGTTCAGGCCGGCGATGCGGATCGGGCTGGCGACATCGAGCGAATCCGCGGCGCAGCCGGGGGCCAGCGGTGGCAGCGTGGCGGCGCGGCGATCGTCGACGCTGAGCCACGGCATAGCCAGCACGGGCCAGCGGGCGATCCGGACCGTGTGCTCGTGCTCGGCGTGGCAGGCGCCGCTCAGCCGCTGGCCGTGCTGGTTGACACGCAGCGTGAGCAAACCGGATGACCACGCGCCCAGGTCGCGCTCGGCGAAGGTGGGCGGGATCGCGTCATCGAGCACCCACGCCGTGCGGCGCTGGCGACACAGCGGCGCGGGCGTGCTCGCTGCCGCGCCACCGAGCGGCCAGCAGACATCCACCGCGCGCACGTTGTCCGGTTGTGCCAGGTGCGTGCGGCCACCGCGTTGCGGCAGCATGTCGGCGATCTGGAACAGCAGCGGCAGTGCGGTCACCGCGCCGTACTGGCCGGGCGAGGGCGTGCCATCCGGGCGGCCGATCCACACGCCAATGGTCCAGCGATCGGTGACGCCGATCGACCAGGCGTCGCGGTAGCCGTAGCTGGTGCCGGTTTTCCAGGCCACGTTGGCGTGGCGGTTGATCACGCCGGCCAGCGGCGCGCCTTCGACGTCGGCCGGGTTGCTGCCCAGGATGTCGCGGATGATCCAGGCCGCGCCCGGCGACAGCAACCGGCGCGGGTGGGCCGACTGTTGCGGGCTGTAGCGCGGCGTGCCGGCGATGCCGGCGTTGGCGAAGGCGGTGTAGGCACCGACCAGGTTTTCCAGCCGCGTGGCCGCGCCGCCCAGTATGATCGACAGATTCGGCTTGGCCCCGGCCGGCAGGCCGAGATCCATGCCGCCGCTGGCCAGCCGCGCCACGAAACGGTTCGGTCCGACCCGGTCGAGCACGTCCACCGCCGGGACGTTGAGCGAACGCTGCAAGGCCTCGGCGGCGCTGACCGGGCCGCTGAACGCCTCGTCGAAATTGCCCGGCTGGTAGCCGCCGAAATCCTGCGGCGCATCGACCAGCAGGCTTTGCGAATCGATCAGGCCGTCATCCAGTGCCAGGCCGTACAGGAACGGCTTGAGCGTGGACCCGGGCGAGCGCGGCGCGGTGACCATGTCGATGTAGCCGTGCCGCTGCGGATCGGCGAAATCGCTGGTGCCCAGATAGACGCGCGTCTCCAGCGTGGCGTTGTCGACCACCATCAACGCGGCGGTGCTGTGCGCCGGCAGGCGCGACAGATAGGCGGAGACCCGATCCTCGGCCGCACGCTGCAGATTGGCGTCGATGGTGCTGGTGATGCGCCGCTGGCGCGGATACTGCCGATGCAGCCGCTCGGCCAGCAGCGCCGCCGACAGCGGCGCGCGCAGCGAACGCGCCACCACCGGCTCGATTTCCGCATCCTTGATCTGCGCGGCACTCCACACGCCGAGGTCGCGCATGCGGCGCAGCACCTTGTCACGCGCGGCGCGCGCCGCCGCGGGGTGGCGATCCGGCCGCAGCCGGCTCGGCGATTGCGGCAACACCGCCAGCAGCGCCGCCTCGGCCCGCGACAGTCGGCTGGCCGGTTTGCCCAGGTACGCCCACGAGGCCGCCTCCACCCCTTCGATCGGTCCGCCGAACGGCGCATGATTGAGGTACAGATCGAGGATCTGCTTCTTGGAAAGGTGCACCTCCAGCTGCAGCGCGCGGAAGATCTGCGCCAGCTTGCCGCGGAACGTATGCGGAATCGGATGAATGATCCGCGCCACCTGCATGGTCAGGGTGGAACCACCGGACACGATGCGCCCGTGCAAGATGCCGCCGGCGAGACCGCGCAGCAGCGCGTACGGATTGACGCCGGGGTGCCGGTAGAACCAGCGATCCTCGTAATGCAGCAACGCGCTCAGGTACAGCGGCGACACCTCGCTGGCCGTGGTCGGGTAACGCCACACCCCATCGCTGTCGGCAAACGCGCGCAGCGGCGTGCCATCGCGCGCCAGCACCACGGTGCTGCCGCTGTCCGGCGCCGGCAGCTGCAGCGGGAACAGGCGATCGAGCGCGACCGCGAGAAAGAACAATCCCGCGACACCGATCACGGTGATCCGCAGCCATCGCCACCGCCGCGATCGGCCCATCGGTGTCATGGTGGAAGGATCATTCATGCGCAGCTCGCGTGTTTTTGTAGGAGCGCACCCTGTGCGCGAGCGTTTTCGCCATGTGACGAAGAGCATCGCGCACAGGGTGCGCTCCTACAACGTGCTCATGGCTCGACCACGGTGATCTTGGCCGGCACCGCCTTGCCGATGCCGCGGATCGCCGGGCGATACATGTCCTCCACCAGCGGCGGCGGCACCGTGTATGTGCCCGGCGTTACCGCACGCACCAGATAGAACACGCGCGCTTTGTCACCTCGACTGAGGTTGAGCGCGGCGGCGTAGCGATCATCGCGATACTCCTCGTGCACCACTTCGGCGGCCGCGGCATGCTGGTCAAGATCGATGCCGTCGATCACCACGCCGGACCACTGCTGCGCGCCGCCGAGGTTGAGATTCTCCACCTCCAGCCCGCCCGGCAGCAGGTCGGTGACCAGCGCGTTGGGGATGTTCATGCGCGCCTCGATGTTCAGCTCCACGATCAGCGTGTCGCCTTCCTTCAGCTGGGTGCCGTGCCACGGCTTGCCGTCAGTGGTGAAGTAGCTGCGGCGCACGTCGATCTGGCTGTCGTCCGGTGCCGGCGCCGTGCTCGGGATGCCGGCCACGTCGAGGGTGGCGAAGATCGCCGCCGGACTGGTCGGCTGCACGCCGACGCCGGCAGCGAGCTCGGCGGCGCTGAGCTGGCGGCTCCACACCCGACTGTCGGGCGCGGTTTCGCTCTTGCCGCCCACCGTCATCGTTGCCGCCAGCGGCGTGGCGCTTTTCGCATCGAACGCCGCCGCGACGCGGGCAATGGCCGCCTGCTCCTGCGTGCTCAGGTACGACCACGACCAGCGGTAGTTCTTGTCCTGCTGTTGGCGCGCGCGCACGTTGGCGCTGGCATTGCGGGCCCAGTCGACCAGCTTGGCGTCGTACTCGGGCTTGCTCATGCCGTAGTCGTGGGTGAGCGCCACCATCAGCGCCAGGTCGCGCAGCTCCGAGCCGTAATCGCCCACGTACCACGGGCGCTCCTTGTTCCACGCGAATGCTTCGGCGATCGCCTTCTGCGCGCGTTCGTTGTCGCCCATCAGCTTGAACGCGATGCCGAAGTGCACCAGCGGCAGCGGGCCGACCAGCTTCTGTCGTTCGTTGTCGAAGACCGCGCGCAGGGTGCCCAGCGGAGCGCGGTTGACCCGTGCCAGCACGAAGCCGGAGTAGGCCTCATCGGCCAGGCGCATGTGGTCGTGGTGTTCGTAGCCGTAGTACGGATGGCCGCCGGCGAGCAGGTCGTCGTTGAGCCGCTGCAAGGCCTTCTGCAGCACGTCCTGCGGCACCGCGAAACCGGCGTCGCGGGCGTCGAGCAGGAAGTCGACGACGTACGGCGTGGTGAAGGTCTCGATCGGGCTGGAGCCGCCCCAGAAACTGAAGTGACCGTTGCTGGCCTGGAACGAGGCGATGCGTGACAACGCACTCTCCACCGCGGCCTTGCGCACCGCGTCGCTCATCACCGGGCCGCCCAGCGCCTTGGCCGTGGCGCCGTCCAGGATCAGCGCGGCGTAGCCCTTGCTGGTGGTCTGCTCGATGCAGCCGTAGGGGTAGTTCAGAATGCCGCGCAGCGCGGCGCCGTACGGCAGCGGCGGCAAGGTGCTCAGGGTAAGCCGTGCCCGCACCGTGGCCGGCAACAGCCCGGCGATGGCGGAGGCACCGAAGTGTTCGCTCTTGCCCGCCTCCAGCGCCAGCGGCGTGGTACGTACCACCTCGGGCCAGGCCGGGCGCACCGCGAACTCGAAGTGGCGAGTGACCTGGTAGTCGTTGAGCTGGGCGTGGATATCCACCGTCGCCACCGCGGCACCGGCCTCGGCCGTCACCGGCATGTGCAAGGTGGCGCCGGCCCCGTCCTTCAGCGCCACGCTTTGGGTGGCCTGGTCGACCTTGATCAGGCCGCCACCGGTGACCGTCACTTTCGCGGTGCCGTCCTTGCCGGAGAGGTTCTTCAGGTCGAGGCTGATCACCGCCTTGTCGCCCGCCGCCATCACCCGCGGCGTGCTCGGTTCGACCACCAGCGGCGCACGCACGGTGACGTTGCCGTCGGCGTTGCCGTAGCGGCTGTCGGTATAGGCCAGCGCGGCCAGGCGCAGGCTGCCGTTGAAGTCGGGCACGTCGACATGCAGCTTGGCCTTGCCCTGTGCATCGAACGCCACCGGGCCGGCGAACAGGTCGACGATCTGCACCTTCGGATTGAGCCGCGCCGCCTTCGGCAGCGCCTTGCCGCTCATGTCGCCGCCATAGCGCAGCTTTGCCTGCGCGCCGTCCATCGCCTCGATGATGCGGCTGTACAGATCGTAGGCGTCGATGCCCAGCGCGCGCTTGGCGAACATCCAGGCCCAGGCATCGGGCACCGGATAATCGGTGATGTTGAGCACACCCTGATCCACCGCCGACAGCGTGACGTAAGCCTTCTGGCCGGCCAGCCCGGTGGCCTGCACGTTGACGTCCAGCGGGTTGCCCGGGCGCATCATCGCCGGCGCGTCGAGCTTGAGCGGAATGCGGCGGTCGTTGCGATCCATCGCCACGTATTCGACTCCCATCGCGCGTGCCGGCGTGGTGTGTTCACTCGCCTCGCCGCCGCGGAACACCAGCGCGGTGACATACACGTCGTGGCGCTCCCAGTCCCTGGTCACCGGGATCTCGAACGTGCTGCCGGCCTTGGCATCGATGTTCTTCGTGTAGAGCAGATGGTCGGACTCGACCAGCAGCACGCCGGGGCCGTCGTGCGGCGGCGTCACCGTGACTTTCATCGTGTCGCCGGCGCGATAGCGGGCCTTGTCCAGTTGCAGTTTGACCTTGTCCGGGCGTGCCTCCTTGCCCAGGTTCTCGTCCTCCCAGCTGTAGCCGGCGAAGAACGGGAACACCGTGGTCAGCTTGGTCGCCGGGTCGTAGACCTCGACCCGATAGCTGCCCCACTCCACCGGGAACTCGACATGCGCGGCCTGGCCGGCGGCCACGTCGACATCCTTCTCGTCGACCAGCTGCAGGCGCTGGTTGGCGTCGGATTTCCAGCCGCCGTTCTGCTCGTACAGCCAGTAGAAATCGCGCAGCTCGCGTTGCAGGCGCACCTTCAGGTGCGCACCGGCGACCAGCTTGCCGTCGGCATTCGCGCGCACGATCTCGAAGCCGACCGGGCTTTCGCTCTCGGCACCCTGCTTGGGGTCGAACAACGGACGCACGCCGACCAGCGCATCGGCCGGCCAGTACGTGCGCTTGAGCAAGCGGGTGACGGCGCGACCGCCGCTCTCATAGACGCTGCCCGACAAGGTCACCGCCAGCGGCGCGACCGGCTTGACGTCGTCCGGCAGCGGCACGTCCTGTTCGAGCACACCGTTGGCGTCGAGCTTGGCGTCGATCACGTCATCGGCGCTCCTGGGCAGCTCGACCAGCGGGTTGCCGAAGAAGGTATCCTTCATCGCCGCGATCGGATGCACTTCCGGCGCCACCAGCAGCTTGGCGGTGAAGCGGTTGCCGTCGGCCGGCGCACCGTAGAGATAGCTCGAGGCGACCTTGAGTTTGAGTGGCTGCTCCGGTGCCAGCCGTGGCTGCGGACTGGACAGCTCCACCTTGAGCCGCTCGGGCAGGAACTCCTCGACGTGGAACGGGAACGCCTGCACGGATTCCTTGCTGGCGGGATCGAGGCGGAACTCGAGCTGCCACAGGCCGGTCGGCGCATCGGCAGGAATCGCCTGGCTCAGCTCGAAGTAATTGAGCTGCTGCGGCTTGAGCTGCTTCTCGACCAGGGTGCGCCCATCAGGCTGCTTCACCCGCACGAACAGCGACTGCGCCTGCATCGGCTTGCCGTCGTAATCGCGCAGCAAGGCCGAGGCACGCAGCGTCTCGCCGGGACGGTACAGATCGCGGCCGGACCAGGCATACACCTCGAACGGCGCCTGCCTGCGTCCGCTGATGTCGAAGTTGGATACGTCCAGCGCCGGCTTGTTGAACGGCAGCACCGAGACATCCTTGCCGTGGCGCGCCACCAGCACGTCGGAAGTTCTCACCTTGTACGCGATCAGCGCATTGCCCTCGGCGCCGGTGGTGGCCTTGAGCTTGCTGTGACCGGATTCGTCGCGGATCTCGATCTGCACACCGCTGACCGGCGAACCGTCGCGCAGCGAGGCGACATGCAGCAGCGCGTTGTCGCGATAGACGCGCAGGTGCAGGCCCAGGTCGCTGACAAAGAAGGTGGCCGTGTCGTAGCCGCCCTGGAACGTGCCGCCGGCCTTGATCACCGCCATGTACACGCCCGGCTGCGACAACTCCTTGATGTTCTGCACCGGCAGGTAGGTCACCGTGCGCTCGTTCGGCTCGCCGCCCAGGGTGTAGTGATTGGCATAAACCGAGTCGGCCATCTCGGTGATCGGCATGCTCGGACGGCGATCGTCGCCCTGATCGCACTGGTTGTAGTAGCGGACTTCATGGTCGAGCTCGTAGTTGTCGCGGTGGCCGTTGCGCGGATAGGCGCAGAACAGGTCCGACAGCGCATCGTCGTGCACGCGGAAGAATTCCACGTCGGCGTCGTGCACGTTCATCGACACCACCGGCAACCCGCGCGTGCCGCGTGCCGGCAGCACGCTGCCGTGCGAGGCGAAGCCCACCGCTGCCGGAAGGTTGCCGGAGTACACCTCGCGCTTCACCGCGTGGCCGAGTGTGCTTCCGCCGGCCGCCAGCAGACCGGCCTTCAACTGCACCACGTAGTGCGTATTGGCCTGCACGAAAGGAAAGCTCAGCGTCTTGCCATCCTGCTGCAGACTCCAGCTGCCGCTGACGACTTCGCCCTTCGGGCCGGTCACCGCGATCAGGTCGTCGAAGGTCTGCGCCGACGCCAGCGGCGCATTGAAGCGCAAGGTCAGCGCCGTGCGTGAATCGCTGGTGGTGGAACTGGCCGACACCAGCGCAAATGCCGATGTTGCCGTCGCGGGCGTGATGGTACTTGCAGGCGCTGGAGCGCCTTGCAGCGCTGGCGGGTTGCCATCGTGGCCACGCCCACAGGCAAACAGCGACAGGGTCAGCAGCAAGGCGGGCAGTACGCGCGCGGCGCGGGCAGACAATCGTCCAGACATGAAAAGCTCTCCCTGAGTTTGACGCAGAGTATTGCCGACAATCGTGGCAGGCAGATGGCACGAATCGGGCGCGAAAATATCTAGTGGCGCAATTGCCGCCCCAACCAGTCGGCCAGCTGCATCAACACCTGGCCGCGGCCCGGCTCGGACTCGTTGAACAACTCGTGGTACAGGGTGGAGAAGAAGCGCGTGGTCAACTGCCCGGTGGTGGCCGCGGCCTTGGCGAAGGCGCGACTTCCGGACGGATCAACCAGTTCGTCACTGTCGGCCACCAGCAACAGGGTCGGCACCGCCAGCCGGGTGGCGTCTGCGATGCAGCTCTCGCCGTCCCTGAAAATGAAGTCCGCCAACCGCGGCGTGATCCAGCCGTGCTGCAAGGGGTCGCTGCGATAGTCGGCCACCACCTGCGCATCGTGCGAGAGCTTGCTGGCATCCAGTCCGTTGCGCAGCGGCAGGTTGGGCAGGAAGCGGCTCAGCACGCTGGCCAGACGAATCATCCGCGGCGACTCCCAGCTGCGTAGCGCCGGCGACGACAACACCAGCGCCGACGGCACCACGCCGCCATCGAGCACCGCACGCGCCGCCACCAGGCCGCCCATGCTGTGGCCGAGCAACAGCGGCGGATAGGATGAAGTGCGGGCGTAGTCGTTGTAGACGGCGACCAGATCGGCCAGCAGGTCGTCAGCATGTCGCAACGCACCGCGCCGCCCCGGCGACTGGCCATGGCCGCGCTGGTCATAGCCGCGCACGCTGTATCCGCGCTGGTTGAACCACGACGCCAACCGCGCGTAGCGGCCACTGTGCTCGCCCAGGCCATGCACGATCAGCACGGCGCCACGTGCGTGCGGTGGCGCCCAGTCGCGCAGCAGCAAGCGCTGGCCATCGGCCATCTCCAGCCATGCGGTAACACCGCCTCCCCGCTCGCCGGGTGGCGAGACCTCGCCCTTTTGCACCGCGCCCTCCTTTTCGACCACGGCCATGCTGCGCCCCCCGCGCGTTGGATTCCGCCGAACACGAATACTGACATGACCTCCCCGCGCTTGCATGCGGCCAGCGCCAATCTCTCCCGGTGCGACTCGCGCCAGTTATGATCGGACGCCTGTTCCATCGGGGTCGCGCGACCCCCACCGATGCACATGGCTTCCGACCCACTCGACGCGTTCCATCCGGCCCTGGCGAACTGGTTCCGCCGGCGCTTCAACACGCCTACCGCAGCGCAGGCGGCGGCTTGGCCATCGATCCGGGCCGGGCGGCACACCCTCGTCGCCGCGCCCACCGGCTCGGGCAAGACGCTGACCGGCTTTCTTGCCGCCATCGACGCGCTGGTGCGCGAGGGCGTGGCCCATGGCGGCGCGCTGCCCGACGCCACCAGCGTGGTCTACGTGTCACCGCTGAAGGCGCTGTCCAACGACATCCATGTCAACCTGGAAGCGCCGCTGGAAGGCATCCGCGCCGAACTGGAACAGCTCAGCCTGCCCGATGTGGTGATCCGCACCGCCGTGCGCACCGGCGACACACCGCAGGCAGAGCGCAGCCTGCTGCGCAAGCTGCCGCCGCACATCCTGGTGACCACGCCGGAATCGCTGTACGTACTGCTGGGATCGGTCTCCGGCCGGGCGATGCTGGCGGATACGCGCACGGTGATCGTGGACGAGATCCATGCGATCGCCGGCAGCAAGCGCGGTTCGCACCTGGCGCTGTCGCTGGAACGACTGGAGTCGCTGTGCCAGCGGCGGTTGTTGCGGATAGGCCTGTCGGCGACGCAGAAACCCATGGAAATGATCGCCGACTTCCTGGTCGGCGCTCCTTCCCCGCCCCCTGCTCGCAGGGAAGGGAGCCGCGCGACCGTCATCGACGTGGGCCATACCCGTCCACGCGACCTCGCCCTCGAAGTGCCCCCGGTGCCGCTGGAAGCGGTGATGTCCAACGACAGCTGGGAGCTGGTCTACAACCGCCTCGCCCAGTTGGTGCAGGCGCATCGCACCACGCTCGTGTTCGTCAACACGCGGCGCATGGCCGAGCGTGCCGCACGCCACCTCTCCGAGCGGCTGGGCAAGGAAGCGGTCGCCGCCCACCACGGCAGCCTGTCGAAGGAACTGCGGCTGGACGCCGAGCAGCGACTGAAGCGTGGCGGGCTGGCGGTGCTGGTGGCCACCGCCTCACTGGAGCTGGGCATCGACATCGGCGACGTCGACCTGGTCTGCCAGCTGGGTTCGCCACGCTCGATCGCTGCGTTCCTGCAACGCGCCGGGCGCTCCGGCCACAGCATCGACGGCACGCCGAAGGCACGGCTGTTCCCCGCCACGCGAGACGACCTGGTCGAATGCACCGCCCTGCTCGACTGCGTGCGCCGCGGCGAGCTGGATGCGCTGATCATGCCGCCGCAGCCGCTGGACGTATTGGCGCAACAGATCGTGGCCGAGGTGGCCTGCCAGCCGTGGCGCGAGGACGCGCTGTACGACCTGGTGCGTCGAGCACATCCGTATCGCGCTCTGGGCCGCTCGGATTTCGACGCCGTGGTGCGGATGCTGGCCGACGGCTTCAGTACCCGCAACGGACAGCGCTCGGCGTACCTGCATCGCGATGCGGTGCACGGCGAGCTGCGCGCGCGACGCAGCGCGCGGCTGACCGCACTGACCTCGGGCGGCACCATTCCCGACACCGCCGACTACAAGGTGGTGCTGGAGCCGCAGGCGATCATCGTCGGCACGGTGAACGAGGATTTCGCAGTCGAGAGCATGGCCGGTGACATCTTCCAGCTCGGCAATGCCAGCTACCGCATCCAGCGCGTCGAGCGCGACCGATTGCGGGTGGAGGATGCCCGCGGCGCGCCACCGAGCATCCCGTTCTGGCTGGGCGAGGCGCCGGGACGCAGCATTGAGCTGTCCTTGGGCGTTTCGCGTTTGCGCGAGGAGATTTCCGCCTGCCTGGATGGCGGTGGCCCTGCGGCGGCGCAGGCATGGCTGACCGACAAGCTCGGCCTGGACGAGGCCGCCGGTAGCCAGCTGGTTGACTACCTGGCCCGCACCAGGGCGGCGCTCGGCGTGCTGCCGAGCCAGCGCACGCTGGTGCTCGAGCGCTTCTTCGACGAATCCGGCGGCACCCAGCTGGTAATCCACACGCCGTGGGGCAGCCGCATCAATCGCGCGTGGGGGCTGGCGCTGCGCAAGCGCTTCTGCCGCCAGTTCAACTTCGAGCTGCAGGCGGCGGCGACCGAGGACGCGATCGTGCTGTCGCTGTCGACCAGCCACAGCTTCCCGCTGGAAGAGGTCGCCCATTACCTGCATTCCAACAGCGCCGAACATGTACTGGTGCAAGCCTTGCTCGACGCGCCGCTGTTCCCCGCGCGCTGGCGCTGGAATGCGGTCACCGCATTGGCGTTGCCGCGCTTCACCGGCGGCAAGAGGACCCCGCCGCCGCTGCAGCGCATGAAGAGCGAGGACCTGCTCGCCGCGGTCTTCCCCGACCAGGTGGCCTGCCTGGAAAACATCGTGGGCGAACGCGAGGTGCCCGATCATCCGCTGGTCAAGCAGACCATGCACGACTGCCTGCGCGAGGCGATGGACGTGGATGGCCTGCTGGCGATCCTGCGCCAGCTCGAGGCCGGCGACATCGCGATCGTGGCGCGCGACCTCACGGCGCCCAGCCCGCTCGCCTGCGAGGTGCTGAACGCGGCGCCCTACGCCTTCCTCGACGATGCGCCGCTGGAGGAGCGCCGCACCCAGGCCGTGCAGACCCGCCGCTGGAGCGACGCCGGGTCTGCCGACGACCTCGGCCGCCTCGATCCCGCCGCGATCACTGCCGTGCGCGACGAGGCCTGGCCGCAAGTGCGCGACGCCGACGAAATGCACGAGGCACTGATGCTGCTGGGCGGCATCGGCAGTGACGAGGCGGAAGCCAACGCCGGTTGGCCCGAACAGCTGGCGAAACTGGCCCGGTCAAGCCGCGCGACGCAACTCACTGGAGGAGCGCACGATGCTCTCTGGAGCGCGGCCGAATTGCTGCCGCTGTGGCAGGCCGTGCACCCCGACGCCGCCATGCAGCCGGCGATCAGTGTTCCTGCGGAATACGCGGCACAAACCTGGACTCGCGAAACCGCGCTGCTGGAACTGGTGCGCCACCGACTCGGCGGACTCGGCCCGGTCACGTCGCCGACCCTGGCAAACATGCTTGCGGTGGCCACCGGGGAGATCGATCAGGCGCTGCTGCAGCTGCAGTCCGAAGGCTATGTCATGCAGGGGCGCTTCAGCCCTGACGCCGATGACACCCAGTGGTGCGAGCGCCATCTGCTGGCGCGCATCCACCGCTATACCATCGGCCGCCTGCGCCGGGAGATCGAACCGGTCAGCCGGCGTCAGCTGATGCGCTTCCTGTTCGACTGGCAGCACCTGTCTGCCGCCACCCGATTGCGCGGACCCGATGCGCTCGCCACCACGCTGGCCCAGCTCGAAGGCTTCGAGGCGGCCGCCGGCGCATGGGAGGCGGAGATCCTGCCCGCGCGCATCGATGACTATTCGATCAGCTGGCTCGACGATCTGTGCCGTGCCGGCCGCATCGGCTGGAGCCGACTGCGCAGCGGCACCGGTGGTGGCGGCGGACCGGTGCGCAGCACGCCGATCGTGTTGTTGCCGCGTCGCAGTATGGCCGTCTGGACGGCTACAGCGGAGAACGGCCAGGTGCAGGAGAACCTGATCTCCTCGCGCGCGCAGGCCGTCGTCGATGCGTTACGCGAACACGGCGCACTGTTCTTCGACGAGTTGCTGTCGCTCACCCGCCTGCTGCGCACCGAACTGGAGGACGCACTGGGCGAACTGGTCGCGGCCGGACGGATCAGCGCGGACAGCTTCGCTGGCCTGCGCGCCCTGCTGCTTCCGGCCGCCAGGCGCGATACCGGTCGGCATCGACGGCTGCGGCGGCATCAGCTCAGTGGCATCGAGGACGCAGGACGCTGGGCGCTCGCGCGCATCAGCCATGCCCCGACCCCTGCCCGGATGCCCCAGCCCGAGCAGGTCGAACACATCGCCCGCAGCCTGCTGCGCCGCTACGGCGTGGTGTTCTGGAAGCTGCTCGAACGCGAGGCGCCGTGGCTGCCGCCGTGGCGCGAGCTGCTGCGGGTGTATCGCTGGCTGGAGGCGCGCGGCGAGATCCGCGGCGGGCGATTCGTGGAGGGCCTGGTCGGTGAGCAGTTCGCCTTGCCCGAGGCGATCGCGCCACTGCGCACCGTGCGCTCGCGCGCGGATGACGGCGAGCTGGTCTGCATCAGTGGCTGCGATCCGCTGAACCTGGTCGGCACCGTGCTGGTCGGCGACAAGGTGCCGGCGCTGGCCGGTTCGCGCGTGTTGTATCGCGACGGCATACCGATCGCCGCGCTGATCGGCGGCAAGACCACGCCACTGATCGAGTTGCCGGCAGCGGAATGGCAGATTGCCAAGCAAGCGGTGCTGCGTCACCCATCGCGCCAGACGACTCCGGCGACACCCCTGCACTGACCGAAGGACGAACACGATGGGATGTCTGCCCGTGTTGTTGCTGTTTCCGCTGGGCGCCGGCCTCGGCTATCTGGTCGCCGGCAACGTCGGCGCCTTGTGGGGCGCCGGCATCGGCGTCCTCTGTGGCTTGGTGTTGATGGGTCTGGTGATCCGCGCCATGCGCCAGCGTCGCTAGCGATACGACCCACGCGCGTAGGGCGGGCCCTGCCCTACAATTTGACGTCGCATTGTCGGCGGTCCATGGCCTAGATGACGCCCCACCAGAACGCAACGAACACCACCGCAAAAGCCAGCGGCCTGCCTCTCGCGTAGGGCGGGCTCTGCCCGCCGCAACCTGCGAAAGACTCAGAAGCTCCAGACACGGCGGGCAGAGCCCGCCCTACAACTTGACGTCGCATTGGCGGCGGTCCATGGCGTAGACAACGAGCCACCAGAACGCGACGAACACCACCGCATAAGCCAGCGGCCTGCCCCTCGCGTAGGGCGGCCTCTGCCCGCCGCGACCTGCGAAAGACCCCGAAGCTCCAGACACGGCGGGCAGAGCCTACCCTACAGTTTGACGTAGCATTGGCGCCGGTCCATGACGTAGACAGCGCCCCACCAGAACGCGACGAACACCACCGCATAAGCCAGCGGCCTGCCCCTCGCGTAGGGCGGGCTCTGCCCGCCGCGACCTGCGAAAGACTCCGAAGCTCCAGACACGGCGGGCAGAGCCCACCCTACAGTTTGACGTAGCATTGGCGCCGGTCCATGACGTAGACAACGAGCCACCAGAACGCGACGAACACCACCGCATAAGCCAGCGACGACACGTACGGACCGAAGCGCGGTGTCATCCAGTCCGCAAACAAGCTGCGATACCAGGTGGCCTGCCCCAGCCCGGGCAACACGATCTGCATGATCTCCGAGCCAGCATAGGCGGCGATGGCGTTGACGCCGAAACGGCGTCCCAGCGGCGGCCAGCCGCGCCGCTCGACCAGCCAATGGAAGGCCAGCAGCGCCAGCGTGGCCCAGCCGGCGGTCCACAGGGCGAACGAGGGTGTCCACAGATTCTTGTTGAACGGCAGCCACAGCGACCACAGTGCGCCGAGTCCCAGCGACAGCAGACCGCCGACCAGCAAGGCCTTGAGCCGTTCCCTCCGCAGCCAGCAACCGGCGCGCAGCCCGAGCAGGGTGGTGGCCAGCGCCGGCAGCGTGCTGAGCAAGC
The DNA here is from genome assembly GCF_055809185.1 of Rhodanobacter sp. G2-10. Classification (NCBI taxonomy): domain Bacteria; kingdom Pseudomonadati; phylum Pseudomonadota; class Gammaproteobacteria; order Lysobacterales; family Rhodanobacteraceae; genus Rhodanobacter; species Rhodanobacter sp. G2-10. Next base: position 3,473,877 of record NZ_CM147900.1, read on the forward strand.
CTTCCGGATCGTGGCCGCGCCCGCTGACCGGATCGATCGACCACACGTAGTGGCCGAACAGCGCGCTGTCGGTGCGGCTGACGATGTTGCTCCACGGCGCCAGCGAGCCGCCGAGTTCGAGCAGTCCCCAATAGCCCAGCAGCAGCAGCGCGATCACGCTCCACTGCGTGCGCGGACGGGTGTGGATGGCGAACAGCGCCACCGCGGCGAAGCACACGCCGATGCGCTGCAGCACGCCGGGGATGCGCATGTCGCGGCCCGGCAGCAGCCACGCCGCCAGCGCGTTGATGGCCAGGCCCAGCAGCACGATGCGTGCGGCCCGCCACATCGCGGCGCGGGTCAATCCGGCGCTGGCACTGCCGCGTTCCAGCCGTGGCAGGATCGCCAACGCCACCGAGACGCCGACGACGAACAGGAAAAACGGGAAGATCAGGTCAGTCGGCGTGCTGCCGTTCCATGCGGCGTGATCCAGCGGCCAGTACACGTGACCCCAGTCGCCCGGGTCGTTGACAAGCAACATCGCCGCCACCGTGCAGCCGCGCAGCGCATCCAGCGAGCGCAGGCGCCCCGCGGGCGCCGCCATCACTCCGTATCCGCCGGGATCAGGCTCACGCGCGACAGCGCATACAGCGGGCCGTCGATCGGTGCGGTATAGATCAGGCACAGCGCGTGTCCGCCCTGTTGCGCCGGCAGCGCCGCGCTCAGCTTGAAGCGACGCGCACTGTGCGCCGGATCGGGCAAGGGCATGCTGGCCAGCTGCGGTCCGTCGCAGGTGTCCCGATGCACCACCAGTTCGCCGAACCGCGTGCGGTGCGGGCGCGAGACCACCAGTTTCTGATCATGCGCCAGCGCGTAGTTGCGCTCCAGCCGCACCGCGTCGACCTCGATCTTGCGCACGCCCTGCAGCGGCGTGACCGGGTACAGCTGGCAGCTGTCGAACACGTTGATGCTGTACACCGGCGCCAGCGAGGTGGCGTCCGGCATCGGCTGCACGCGCAGGCGGAAATCGCTGCCCGGGCAATTCGGCATGGCGTTGCCGTCCACGCTGAGCAGGCTGGCCCGATCCAGCACGCGCTGGCGGGGCGCGGCCAGTTCGCTGCCATCGTCCGCCACGGTCAGCGCGCGCACGGTGGTCGGCAGCCTCACGGTGAACGGTGCCTGATATCGGGGCGAAGTGCGCGTCGGTACGCTGCCATCGAGTGTGTAGTGGATGGCACCTGCATCGACCTGGTCGGAGAGCGTCACTCGTACCGGACCGCCGCGCAGCACCGCATCACGATCCACCGAGATCTGCGGCGCGAAGGCGCTGTCGGCGTAATCGATACCTTGCGCGCGGTAGCGGGCAAACTGCGCCGGCAGCCGCGCCAGAAAACCTTTCCAGTCGCGTGTCGAAGCCGGTGACCAGTCCACTTCGCTCAACGCGGCCAGGCGCGGAAATACCGCGTGCTGGACATGTTTCATGCTCGGCATGTGCTCGGTCCACACGTTGGCCTGGGCGCCCAGCACGTGCTCGGCTTGCGCCGCATCCAGCTCCTTCGGCACCGGCTCGAAGGCATAGACGCTGGCCAGATCCTGCGCCGGGATGCGACCGGCGGTTTCATCGAGGTTGGTGCTTTGCAGCTGGTCGAAGTAGAGCTGCGGCGCGGGCGACAGCACCACGTCGTGGCCCGACTTCGCCGCGGTGATGGCACCCTTGGTGCCGCGCCATGACATCACGGTGGCATCGGCGGGCAGCTTGCCGCCTTCGAGGATCTCGTCCCAGCCGACCAGGCGGCGACCGTGCTTTTGCAGATAAGCGCCGATGCGCGCAATGAACCAGCCCTGCAACGCGTTTTCGTCCTTCAGGCCGAGCGCATGCATCTTTGCCTGCACCGCAGGCGAGGCCTGCCACTGATCCTTGATCGCCTCGTCGCCGCCGACGTGGATGTACTTCGACGGGAACAGCGCCATCACTTCGTCGAGCACGTGGTCGATGAAGCTGAAGGTGGCATCGTCGACGTTGTACAGATACGGATTGACGCCCCAGTCGACCGACACCTTGGGCCGCTTGGCGGTGACGCCAAGTTGCGGGTACGACGCCACCGCCGCCTGGGCGTGGCCGGGCATGTCGATCTCCGGCACCACGGTGATGTAGCGCGCCGCGGCGTAGGCCACCACCTGGCGGATCTGCTCTTGGGTATAGAAGCCACCGTAGCGCGCCGGTTCGCCGTCATGGCCGGCGTCGGGCGGCGTGCGCCAGGCCCCGATCGCGGTGAGTTTGGGGTAGCGCTTGATCTGGATGCGCCAGCCCTGGTCGTCGGTGAGATGCCAGTGGAAGGTGTTGAGCTTGTGCTGCGCCATCTGGTCGAGCAGCGCCTCGATCTCGGCCACGCTCTGGAAGTGCCGCGTGGAATCGAGCATCAGGCCGCGCCAGGCAAAACGCGGCTGGTCGCGGATTTGCAGCGCCGGCACGTCCACCGCGCCGCGTTGCGCATCGGGTGTGAGCAGTTGCCACGCGGTGACCGCGCCGTGGAACAGGCCGGCATCGCCCGAGGCACGGATGTGCATGCCGTCCGGAGTGACGTCCAGCGCATATGCTTCGTCGTGATCGGCGGCCACGGACGGATCACGCCGCAAGGTGATGGCATCGGTTTCGTTGCCCCCCTGTCGCACCTGCAGATGCAGTCCGCGCGTGCGGCCCAGCAGTTCGGCCAGCCAATGCGCCGTGCGCAGCGTGGCCGGATCATGATCGGCGACCACGATCGCGGTGTGCGCGTCGACCCGGAATGCACCGCTTCCCGGCGTGAGCTGCGCGGGCTGCGGAATCAGCGACGGCGACGGCACGGCTGCATGCACGGGCAGCAGCACAAGCGTCGCGAGCAGACAGCACAGCGTCAACAAGCCTCGGCGGATCATCGGCATTCTCCGGTGCCAGCGTCGCATGATGTCATGGGCGATCAGGCGGCGTTAAAAAAAGCGGGCCCGGAAACTTGGGTCGGGCCCGGGAGGGGAGTGTGTCGGGAGCGCCATCCCTGGCGCGTCACCGTGCGCTCTGGCACGGTCATTCGGTATTGCTCAGAACTTGAAACGCAGGCTCAGGTAGTACTGGCGACCATTGATGTAGGTCGAACGCGGCTGGATGCCATAGCCGTCACCCTTGACGTAGTAACGCAGCTTGGGGCTGTTGAGGTTCAGGCCATCCAGCGACACCGACATCCAGTCGTTGACGCTGTAACCGAGCGACGCCGACAGGTAACCGGTGCCCTGCATGTAGAAGAAGCCACCACGATCCGGTCCGGCGAAGTACGACGAGCGGTAGGTGTAGCTCACGCGCGCGTTGAACTTGTCGTTTTCGAAGAAGGCCGAAGCGTTGGCGGTGTTCTTCGAGGTGCCCTGCAGGTCCTGCCCGTTGTCGGCGTTGCCGGTGGCGTAGGTGTAGTTGAGCGCGACGCCGAAGTTGTCGCCGATCGGCTGCTGGTAGTTCAGCTCCACGCCGCGCACCTTGCCGTCGACGTTGCTGGGGATGTTCACCTGGTAGGCCGAGTAGACGTCATGCCCGGCCGCGGTGCTTGCCGGCATGTCCTTGTACAGGCGCGACTCGGAACTGAAGGTCACGTAGTTCTGCAGCGACATCTGGTACACGCCGGCCGACAGCAGACCGCGCGGGACGAAGTACCACTCCAGGTCCGCGTCGAAATTGGTCGAGATGAGCGGCTTCAGATTGGGGTTGCCACCCGTGCCGGTGTGGCCGGTGTCATCGAGCGACACGGTGCCGGCCAGCGCCGAATAATCCGGTCGGGTCAGCGTCTGCGAGACTGCCACGCGCGTCAGCAGGTTGTCGGTCAGGTTGAACTTCAGGTTGGCGCTGGGCAAGGCCTTGCTGTAGCTGGCGTTGTTGGTGTTCCAGTAGTAGCCGGCCGGGAAGAACGCCGAGCCGAGGATCGGACCTTCCACCTCGTTTTCCTGCGGCGAAGTGCTGGTGTAGTTCACCGCCTGCTTGGTGTGGACATAGCGCACGCCCACGTTGCCGCTCCAGCGATCGCCGATGAAGTTGGCCTGCAGGTAGAGCGCGCCGTCCTTCTCGTGGACCTTGTAGATGTCGTTCGGATACAGCCGCTCCGGCCCGCGGTTGGCGTACTGGGAGTCGTACGCGGCCAGCCCGGCCTGCGAGTAGTACCAGACGTTGACCGGGAACGAGCCGCCGAGCGAGCTGCCGAAATCACCCGGATAGTGGCCCGCGGCGGCCGGGAAGTTGGCCGGGTTGCTCCAGTCGCCGCTGTTGGGGCCCTGCGCGAATGCATAGGGGTTTTGGCGGGTGTGGTCGGCGTAGCGCACGCCGAACTGCAGCGAGGCCAGCGTGCTGTCGTCGAAATCCAGTTCGCCATCGATCTTGCCCCACTTCTCCTTGTCCTGGACGTTGATGCCGCCCTCGCCGAAGATCCAGTTGGCACTGACCCCCGAAGCCGCCGGCGTGCTGTTGTCGGGCCCGAGCGCCCAGTTGACCGGCTTGCCGGTGCCACGGAAGTCCCACGAGGCGCCGGTGCCCGGTGCAGTGTTCAGTTCCAGCACGTCCTGCTTCGGGCTGGAGCCGGTGCCCTTGGTGGTGCCGAGCTGGCCGGAGAAGCTCAGCCGGTCGCTGGCGCGCCAGTCGACGTCGGCGGTGAAAAACCTGGTCGACGCAGAGGCTTCGCGCGAGATCTGGTCGTAGATGCCGTAGTTGGTCACGTCGCCGGGAACGGCGGCAAACGAGGCATTGGTCAGCGTGTTGTTGCTGATCGTGTAGCCCGGGTTGAGATTGCTCGCACCGTGCACGAAGTGGGTGGCCCACATCATGTAGTTGCGGTTGAAGTTGTTGGCCTTGAGCTTGCTGTAGAAGCCGTTCAAGTTCACCGTCACGTCGTCGGTTGGCTTGAACTGCACGTCGACCGAACCGCCGGTGCGCTTGCGCTTCTGGGTGAACAGCACGTTGCCGATCAGGCTCGGAAAGTAGACGCCATCGAGGTCCGGATGGGCGGCGACGATGGCGTCGGTGGACTTGAGCTGCTCGAGGCCGAGCACTTCCTGGCCGTTGCGCTGCAGGCTGCGCTCTTCGTAGAACGCCTGCGCCATCACACCGAAGGTGCCGGCGTCGTTCTTCCAGTTGAACAGGCCGCTGAATTGCGGCTTGGTGGTACTGGGCAGGTCGGAATACACGCCGCCCACCGATGCCTGCACGGTTACCGGCTTGGCGAACTGCAGCGGTTTGCGCGTGACGATGTTGACCGTGCCCGCGGCGCCGCCTTCGACCAGACGCGCTTCGGAGGTCTTGTGCACCACCACTTCACTGACGATTTCGGCCGGCAGCAGGCTGTAGCTCACGCTGCGGCCGACGGTGGCGGTCTGATTCAGCACGAACCAGTCGCCGGTGCCGATGTTGTGCCCGTCGACCAGGGTCTGGGTCATGCTGGGTGCGGTGCCGCGCAGGCTGACCCGGTCGTTCTCGTCGAAGCCACCTTCGCCGGCGCTGGAGGTGCCCACGCTGACGCCAGGCAGGCGCTGCAAGGTATCGGCCACGTTCTTGGCCGGCAGCTTGCCGATGTCTTCGGCGGTGACGACCTCGACGTGCGCATCGGCGGCCTTCTTCAGCGCCAGCGACTCGGCCTCGCTGTCGCGGATACCGGTGACGGTGACGGTGGCCAGCTGCTTGACCTGGGACTTCTGCGGCTGGTTGGCGTTGGCGCCATCGGCAGGCTGCACACTGTCCTGCGCATACAACGCACCGGAGACGCACAGGCTGGTGATGATGCTGGCGGCGAGCAATGTCTTGCGATAGTTCATGGTGTTCCTCCCCTCAGAGGCTGGCTCGAATCAGGACCGACGTGTCGGCGGTCATGGCTGGTGATGGTCAGGTGGATTCACGTCTGTTGCTGCAGTGGGCTTGGCGCCGTGTGACGGATCGGGCTCATCTCATGCTCCTTGCTCCTTCTCGCGCTCCTCATCCAGAAACCAGCCTGCGGCGCCAATCACACCGAGCTGGCCGTGTTCGATCAGTCGAACCGGAACCTGTTGCAACCAGGCGCGCATCACGCCCTTGTTGAAATAGCGCTCGGCAAACGTGCTGCCGAGCAGGAAAGGCTGGATCTGCGGCAGGATGCCGCCGGCGAGATAGACACCGCCGCTGGCGCCGTAGAGCATGGCCAGGTCGCCGACGAAACTGCCCAGCAGGCCGCAGAACACTTCGAGCGTCTCGACCGCGGCCGGGCCCTGGCCGGCCATCGCCGCGGCGGTGACCTCGGCCGGCGTCAGCCAGCGCGGGCTGGTGCCGTGCAATTCGCACAACGCGCGGTACAGCTTGAGCAGACCCGGCCCGGACAAGGCGTCCTCGACCGACACATACGGCCGCTCGCGTCCGAGCAGGCGCAGCACTTCGATCTCGCGCTCGTTGCCCGGCGCCAGCGAAATCTGTCCCGCCTCGGTGGCCAGCACCTGGGCGCGTGGATGACCCGGCAGCAGCACCGCCGAACCCAGTCCCGTTCCCGGACCCATCACCAACCTGGGGCCGCTGGTCTGTGGAAGTGACGCCTCGATGATCGGGCGCGTCTCCGCGACATCGATGAATTGGGCGGCATAAGCCACCGCCTCGAAATCGTTGATCACCGCCAGTCGCTCGATAGCCAGACCCTCACGGATGGCGCGAATGGACACTGGCCAGGGCAGGTTCTCGTTGACGATGGCGTCGTCCAGCACATAGCCGGCGCAGGCCACCGCACAGTCGCGGATGCCGGCTGCGGCGGCGGCATGCGGCGTGTGTGCCAGTTGCCCCACGAAATCCTGCAGCATCGCGGTGAGGCTGCTCCAGTCGGCGCAACCGTAGCGGTGGTAATGCAGCACGTTGACCGGCCGCCGCCCGTCAGTCTGCCCGATGACCAGACCGATGCGCGCATGCGTGCCGCCCACGTCGGCCGCAAGAAACGGCTGCTGCGGATCGCGCACCGAGGCGGCCGACGAGCCTGCGGTCGACAGCACATCGACATGCGCCGCTGTCGACGGCGCGTGTGGATGACGATGGTTGGCGACTTCCCCCACTGCGTGATCTCCCGTGATCGGCGCGGTCCGGCTGGCTTGACGACAACTCGCCGGCATCGGTGCATTGGCCTGATGCGGAGCGAGTCTGTAATCAAGATGACAACGTTGTCAACCGTTACAAACGCAAATTCCGGAAGTTTCGATGCGGCAACGCAACAGGATTGCGCCCGGAGGTAGTGTGTGCACGTCATCGAATGGCTTCCAGGCTATTTATTCGGGACCTTGTGCCAAATTTGTCGTCTGCGGCGGACTTAGTGCGTTGCCGCAAACCCGCGCCATAACCGCTGCTCCCGCCGACGATGGCGGCGGCCGGCGGACCGACCCGACAGGTCAATGATTGACAACGTTGCACCTTTTGCGGAATAAGGGGACATTCGTGCCTGTTCCGGTGATTCGACCGGGGCGGATGCGACCGCCCCGGGGAGAATCAAGTCCATGAGCACCACACTGGCGGCAACGCCGTCCCAGCGCAGCTATCTCGGACCGATGCTCATCATCGGCGTCCTGTTTTTCATCTTCGGTTTCGTCACCTGGCTCAACGGCCCGCTGACGATCTTCGTCAAGCTCGCCTTCAATCTCGACGACGTCAGCGCGTTCCTGATACCGGTGGCGTTCTATCTTTCGTACTTCTGCCTGGCGTTGCCCTCTTCAGTGGTGCTGCGCCGTACCGGCATGAAGAAGGGCATGGCCCTGGGCCTGTTCGTGATGGCCATCGGCGCGGTGGTGTTCGGCGAATTCATCAACATCCGCATCTATCACGGTGCGCTGGTGGGCCTGTTCGTGATCGGTGCCGGACTGTCGCTGCTGCAGACGGCATCGAACCCCTACATCAGCATCCTCGGCCCGATCGACAGCGCAGCGCAGCGCATCGCGTTCATGGGCATCTGCAACAAGGTGGCCGGCGCGCTGGCACCGATCGTCTTTGGTGCGCTGGTGCTGAACGGCATCGACTCGCTTGCCGACCAGGTGAAGGCGGCGCCCAGCGAGGCGGCACGCGACATCCTGCTCAACAGTTTCGCCGCCCGCGTGTACTGGCCATACATGGTGATGGCGGGGTTGCTGGTGCTGCTGGCGATCTGGGTGGTGCGCTCGTCGCTGCCGGAGATCAAGCCCGCCGGTGCCAATGACGAGAAGGCCATCGGCCACGGCGAAAGCAGCATCTTCCGCTTTCCGCATTTGTGGCTCGGTGTGTTGTGCCTGTTCCTGTACGTGGGCGTGGAGGTGATGGCGGGCGACGCGATCGGCATCTACGGCCAGGGCTTCGGCCTGCCGCTGAACGCCACCAAGCACTTCACCTCCTACACCATGCTGGGCATGCTGGCCGGCTACATCGTGGGCCTGCTGGTGATTCCCCGCTTCGTGTCGCAGCAGCGCTATCTGGCGGTGTCCGCCGTGCTGGGCATCGCCTTCGCGGTCGGCGCCTATGTGACTCGCGACTACACGTCGGTGGCCTTCGTCGGGGCGCTCGGCTTTGCCAACGCAATGATGTGGCCGGCCATCTTCCCGCTGGCGATCAAGGGCCTGGGCCGACATACCGAGGCCGCGTCGGCGCTGCTGATCATGGGCATCGTGGGCGGCGCGCTGGTACCGCAGGTGTTCGTGCACCTGAAGGAGCACATCGACTTCCAGCTGGCGTTCCTGTGCGTGATGGCGCCTTGCTACCTGTATATCCTGTATTACGGTCTGGTCGGCCACCGGGTAGGACAAGCGCGCGGCTGATTCGGCGCGTTTTCCCTTGCATGCATGACAGCCTGCCGGACCTGGCCGGGCCGGGCTGCGATTCCGCCTGTGTGGTCCGTATCCCCGCTGATTCCCGGGCCGCGGAACACGCATGGACCGGCGACGGGCCAGGCCTCTGTCCTCGCGCAGCCGAATGCTCGCCTCGACCATCCAGGTCCGGCAGGCTGCTAGGATGCGCACGGCGCCGGGCACTCCTGCTCGGCGATATTCACCACGACGCGTGAGGTTCAAACGGGTGCGCAGTGCCACCATCAAGGATGTCGCAGAGCGGGCTGGCGTCTCGCTGAAAACGGTGTCGCGGGTAATCAACAACGAGCCGTCGGTGCACGCACGCACGCGCGAAAAGGTGCAGCGCGAGATCGACGCGCTCGGTTACCAGCCCGATCCCTCCGCCCGCAGCCTGCGCAGCATGCGGGCCTATGCGATCGGCCTGGTCTACGACAACCCCAACGCGCACTACGTCATCAACCTGCAGCATGGGGTGTTGTCGGTGTGCCGCTCCAGCGGCTTCGGCCTGCAGATCCATCCCTGCGATTCCTCGTCGCCGAAACTCGCCGACGAGCTGTGCGCACTGGTGCGCCGTTCGCACCTGGCCGGCCTGGTGCTGGCCCCGCCGATGTCGGAACAACCCGAGCTGATCCGGACCCTGGCCGAAGCGAAAGTTCCGTTCATCCGCCTGATCTCGGCACGCAAGGATCCAAAGGATGGCTATCCCTGCGTATTCGTGGACGATCGTGATGCCGCCTACGCGATCACCGAGCACCTGATCCAGCTCGGTCACCAGCGCATCGGCTTTCTGTGGGGCGGGCGCCAGCACCGCTCCAGCCAGGAGCGCTATCAGGGCTACGAGGATGCGCTGAAGGATTACGGCATCACCCTCGACCGCAAGCTGATCCTGGACGGTGACTACACCTTCGACGACGGCTTCCGTGGCGCGCGCAAACTGCTGGCACTGAAGGATCGTCCCACCGGGATCTTCGGGTCCAACGACGAGATCGCCGCCGGTGTGCTGGCGGCAGCGCATTCGGACGGCATCAACGTGCCCTACGAGCTCTCGATCGCCGGTTTCGAGGACAGCCCGTTCTCCAAGCAGTCATGGCCGGCACTGACCACCGCCCGCCAGGCCACCGAGCAGATCGCCCGCCACGCCGCACAACGCCTGATCGGCGACCTGCAGCGCGCCGCCAACGGCGAACCGCCACACGAAGGCAACGAGGGTTTCAGCCCGGAACTGGTCGTGCGCGGCTCTACCGCGCCGAGGCAGACACGCAAGCCAAAAAGCACCTCTTGATCGCAGCTTGCATTGACGCACGAAGCTGACGCGTAGGGCGGGCACTGCCCGCCGCCCCTCACGCGCGCCCGGAGTTCAACCGCCCAGATTGTCCGTCTGCTCGATGAACCGAACGACGTTATCGTGCAGCAACTTCAACGACGGCTCATGCGCATACACCATGTGCCCGGACGGATACCACGAGTAGCTGATGTTGCCTTCGAGGCTGGCCGGGATCGGCAGGTGATGATCCTCGTAGTCGGCCGCGAAGTACGGCGTGGCCAGATCGTAGTAACCGCCGTTGACGTAGACCTTGAGCTTGGGGTTGGTCTTCATTGCCGTCGCCAGGTCCGGCATCACGTTGGTCGAGGACTGCAGCGCCTCCCCCTGCACGCCCGGCGCCTTGTGCGAGAAATCCCAGTGATCGATGTCGGCGAACAGCCGGTAGTGCCGGTTTTCGCCGAACTTCAGATCGCGTCGCACATAGTCGTTGAAAGCCGCCACGTAGGCCGAGCTGATCGCCGAGGATTGCGGGTCGTACTCGGAGCTCTTGCCCATCGGATCGATCGATGGCCCGGAGAAGCGCGTGTCCAGCCGCCCGGTGGTCTCGTCACCCTGGCCCAGCAGCTCGTGTTCGAACATGCCGCCGCTGACACGCAGGTTGGCCTTCACCAGGTAGGCCACGGGCAGGCCGGTGTACTGGTGCAACTTCTCGGCCACGGCCTGCTTCTGCGCATCGCCCAGGCGTGAGCCAGCCAACAGCGCCTGCGCATACGGGCCCAGCGCGTACTGCTCCACTTCCTTCAGGAACGGCTCCAGCGCGGCCGGCTGCTGCGGCAGCTTGTGATGGTAGAACGCGGTGGCGGCATAGGTCGGCAAGCCGAGTTCGTAGGGCAGGTCGATACCCGGGTTGAACTCCGGCCCGTCGATGCTGGTGTCGAAGTTCAGGATCTGCGAAAGCAGGATCACGCCGTTGAGATCGACGCTGTCCTCGTTCTCCAGGATGTTCGCCACCACCGCCGAACGCGTGGTGCCGTAGCTTTCGCCGAACAGGTATTTCGGCGAATTCCAGCGTCCGTACTTCGACATGAACCGGGTGATGAACTGGGCGAACGCGTGGCCGTCGCCGTCCACGCTGTAGACCTTTTTCTTGCGCTCCTTCATCTGCTCGGCGCGCTTGTCCTTGTCGGCGTCGTTGGCGATCAGCCGGCTGAAGCCGGCGCCTGGGGCGTCGATGAACACCACGTCGGAAGCATCGAGCAGGCTGTAATCGTTGTTGATCAGCTGGTAGGGCGCCGCTGGCGTATGCGAGTCATCGGCCGTCACTACCCGCCTGGGACCGAACGCGCCCATGTGCAGCCATACCGTTGCCGAGCCGGGACCGCCGTTGTAGATGAAGGTGATCGGGCGCTTGCTCGCGTCCACGCCCTTCTTGAAATAGGCGACGTAGAACATGCTGATCTCGGGCTCGTTCTCCTTGTCGCCGCTGCCATGCAGCACCAGGGTGCCGGCCACCGCCTTGTAGTCGACGCGCTTGCCCTCCACCGTCACCGACCCCTCGCTGGTCGAGGACTGCGGTTGGACCAACGCTGCATCCGGCTTCGGCGGAGCGGTCTTGTCGGCCTTGTTGGGCGTACCAGCAAGTGCGAGGGGACTGAGCAGCAGCGCGGCCAGCGCCGCGACGAGGGGAAGGTTGCGCATGGGGCATCCTGGGCGGGGGTGATCAAATCCCAGCATAGGCCGATGCCCTGGCGCACTCATCGCCCAGAAGTCACAGCCACGCGGGGTGATGGCCACGCCTCAGGGCCAGGCGATCACCGCGATCGCCGCCACCGCCAGCAGCACGCCGCCCAGGTTGAGCCGGCTGAGCCGCTCGCGGAACAGCAGCAGCCCAACCACCGCGCCCAGCGCGACCACGCCGATGTTCATGCTGGCAAACACCAGCGCCGGATGTTGCGGGAGCGCGCGATGGCCGCGCAGGTAGAACAGGATATTGCCGAAGTTGGCGGCGCCCAGTAGCAGACCGGCCAGCGCGCTGCGCACGGTGAAGCGGACGCCATGGCGCAAGCGTCGCCACAGCTGCATCGCCAGGGCGACCAGCAGGGCCAGCGCGAACATCGCCTGCAGTGAATCCCCCAGCGGAATGCCGGCCATCGCCACGCGCTTGAACAGGATATCGATGACGCCGAAGCCGACGAACACCAGCAAGGGGTAGAACCAGCCGGCAACACCCGATGCAGCGACTGCATGGCCGCTGCGCCAGACCATGCACAGCAAGGCCAGCAGGCCCAGCGCGATACCGCCGAGCTTGACCGCGGTGAGGTGCTCACCGAAGAGCACGAAGGCCGCCAGCAGCGACAGCAGCAAGGACAAACGCTGCGCCGCGTCGCTGCGCACGATGCCGGCGTGTCGCACCGCCGCCGCCAGCGCCAGGAAGATCGTCGGCAGCAGGATGCCCAGCGCCACCAGCGCCAGCCACGGCACGCCGGGGCCGCGCAAGGTGCTCAAACCGGGCTGCAGCAACCACGCCGTGAGCATGCTGGTCACCACGTAGTTCCAGCCGATCGCCTGACCGACATCGATCTGGAAACGGCGCGCCAGCTTCAGCAGCACCGATACAAGCACGCTGCACAGCACGCTCAACCACACGAAAATCATCCGGCACTCCGATCACGCGAAGCCGGCATTGTGACGCAAGCCGCGTCGGGTCAGGCTCCCAGACTCTTCACCAGCATCAGGATCGCCACCGCGATGATCGCCAGTGCGAAGATCAGGTTCAGCGCGCCGCGCGTCTTCGCCAACCGTTTCGCCCCCATCGCGCCCAGCCAGCCGCCGACGATGCCGCCGGCGATGAACTCGGCTGCCACCGGCCAGTCGACCAGGCCGGACACCGCATAGTTGGTGGCAGCCGTCAGTCCGAATGCGCCGACCGCAAACAGCGAGGTGCCGATGGCGTGGATGATCTCCATCCCGCTGGCGAACATCAGCCCGGGTACGATCAGGAAGCCGCCGCCGATACCGAAGAACCCGGCCAGGCTGCCGGTGCCCAGCCCCACCACACCGAGGCGCGGATACATCCCGGGCAAGGGGTAGCGATCGGCCTGGCCACGCCGCCCGCGCAGCATGAATCCGGCCACCACCAGCATCAGCAAGGCGAACAGCACCAGCAGGTGGTGGCCGTTGATCGCCTTGCCGATGCTGGAGCCGACGAAGGCGCCGACCACGCCGGCGGCGGCGAAGGTGAACGCCACTTTCCAGCGCACGTGCCCGGCGCGCGCGTGCGGAATCAGATTGGCGAAGGCGTTGAACGACACCACCAGTGCACTGGTGCCGATCGCCATGTGCGGATCGTGCACGCCGACCACGTAGAGCAGCAGCGGCACGGCCAGGATCGAACCGCCACCGCCGATCAGGGCCAGCGAAAATCCCACCGCCGAGCCGCACACGACGGCGAGCAGGGCCTGCAAGGTCAACAGATGCGTCATCGGAATTCCCGGGTGGAGGCGCGCTCAGTCATCGACGCAGAACTGCTGGAACAGCGTGGCCATCAACGCCTGGACGCGTGCGTCGCTGATGCGGTAATGGATGGTTTGCCCCTCGCGTCGGCCGCTTACCACCCCGTCCCGCCGCAACAGCGACAGATGCTGCGACACGGTGGCCTGGGCCAGACCCAGCGCCTGCGCCAGTTCGCCCACCGAACGCTCGCCTGGCACCAGCTCGCACAGCAACAGCAGGCGGTTGCGGCTGGCCAGTGCCTTCAGCACCGCGATCGCGTCGTCGGCATGCCGGTGCAGCTGCGCCCGCGCGGTCGGCGAGGCCGCCTGGCGCGTGCGGGGCTTGCGCTTGGCCAGGGCGTCCATCAGCCGCGGCCAGTCATTTCCAGCCAGGGCCGCAACATCGACATGTCGTAACCCGCAGCCTGGGTGGTGGCGAGGATGTCGTCGGCCTTGCCTTCGGCCTGCATCACCCACAGCACGCTGCAGCGCGTGCCGCTGCGGCAGAAGGCCAGCACCGGACCGGGCAACTGCTTGAGCGCCGCGGCGAAGTCGCGCGCCTGGGCCTCGTTGATCTTCCCCGACACCACCGGGATGTGTCGCCACTGCAGACCGGCCTGCCTTGCCGCCGCTTCGAGCTCGGCATTGGCTGGCTGCCCCGGCGCTTCGTCGTCCGGACGATTGTTGACGATGCTGCGAAAGCCCTGGGCGGCGATCGCGGCGATATCGTCGACGCTGATCTGCGCGGCGACGCTGAACTGGTCCGTGAGCTGGTGAACTTGCATGGCGTCTCCGTGCAGGGTGAAGTACTGCGTGCGCTCAGAGCGCATCCAGCGGAATTTTCAGATAGCGCGTGCCGTTGTCTTCGGCGGGGGGCAACTGACCGGCACGCATGTTCACCTGCACGGCGGGCAGGATCAACTGCGGCATCTTCAGCGTGGCATCGCGCGCCGTGCGCATGGTGACGAACTCCGCGGCACTGATGCCGTCGCGCACGTGGATGTTGCCGGCACGCTCCGCCGCAACCGTGGTCTCGTTGGCCAGCTGGTCGCGCCCCGGCGCCTTGTAATCGTGGCAGAGGAAAATCCGCGTGGCATCGGGAAGCGCGAAGATCTTCTGGATCGACGCGTACAAGGTGGCGGCATCGCCACCGGGAAAATCGCAGCGTGCGGTGCCGTAGTCGGGCATGAACAAGGTATCGCCGACGAAGGCCGCATCACCGATGACGTGCGTCATGCAAGCCGGCGTGTGGCCGGGTGTGTGGATGGCAGTCGCCTCCATCGTACCCAGCCGGTAGCGCTCGCCGTCAACGAACAGATGATCGAACTGGCTGCCGTCACGGGCGAAGCTGCCACCGGCATTGAACAGTGCGCCGAACGTCTGCTGCACCGCGCGGATATGCTCGCCGATCGCCAGCTTGCCACCCAGCCGAAACTGCACATAAGGCGCGGCCGACAGATGATCGGCGTGCACATGGGTGTCGATCACCCACGCAACGGTCAATCCTTGGGCTTCCACGAAGCCGACGATCTTGTCGGCCGAATGATGACCGGTGCGCCCGGCCGCCGGTTCGTAGTCGAGCACCGCATCGATCACCGCCGCATCGAGCGTGGCCGGATCCCAGACCACGTAGCTGAACGTGTTGCTCGACTCATGGAAGAAGGCTTTGACTTCGGGACGTTGCATGAAGGTTTCCTCACACCGTGAACCTGCAGGAGCTCACCCTGCACGCGAGCTCTTCGATGACGTGCCAGAAGCATTCGCGCACAGGGTGCGCTCCTGCAAGAGGCTACACGTTGCTCTTCGGGGCAGGCACGCGCGAAGCCAGCCACCAGCCAACCCCCATGCACCCGACCAGCACCAGCAGCGACGGCATGGCGCCGCCGAGTGACGCCAGTGCCGGACTCGGGCAGTAGCCGGCGATACCCCAGCCTGTGCCGAATACGGCCGCACCGCCGAGCAGGCGCAGGTCGACGCGCCGCGATCGGGGCAACTGGAACTGGTCGGCCAACCATGGGTGCGACCGCCGCAGCACTAGGCGGTAACCGAGGGCGGTGGTGATCACGGCACCTGCCATCACGAACACCAGCTGCGGATTCCACTGGCCGAATACGTCGAGGAAACCTAGCACCACCGCCGGCTTGGTCATGCCACCGAGACTGAGCCCGGCACCGAACAGCAGGCCCGAAATCAGCGCGAGCAAGCTTTTCATCTCACAAGCCTCCCAACACATGGCGCACCACATACACCGTGGCGATGCCAAAGCCCATGAATACCGCCGTAGCCAGCAGGGATCGTGGCGACAGCCGCGCGATACCGCACACGCCGTGACCGCTGGTGCAGCCGCTGCCGATACCGGTGCCGAAACCGACCAGCAGGCCGGCCAGGGCCATCCACACCAGGCCCACCCGGGGCGCACCAATGCCGCTGTCGCCATGCAATAGCCACAGCAACAGCGGGGCGGCCAGCAAGCCCAGCACGAATGCCAAGCGCCAGCGTCGATCGGCCGTGCCACGCCGGATCAGGCCACCGGCAATGCCACTGATGCCAGCGATGCGGCCCAGAGCACCCATCAACAGCACGGCGGCAGCGCCGATCAGAACGCCACCAAGACTTGCGAGCAACCAGGGATGCATGGTCATCCATTCATATATTCGCAGTCACGAATATAAGACGAATCGGACAACGCCGCAAGGGTCCGCAATGGCAAGCGAGGCAGACTGGACGCATCTTCCGCGAAGAGCGGTGAAGCCCGGCTCGCCGCCACGCCGCGGTTCCCCGCCTCGTCGTTGCGAAGAAGCGCAGCGCTACAGCGCCAAACGAAATACGCGGGCCTCCGGATTATTCGAGTCGCAGGTGGCAGCGACTTTCGCGCTGCCGCATCCCGACCTGCCGCTGCTCGTTGCCACACGAAACCACCGGAGGGCAGCAGATCGCCTCAGCCTTCAAAGGTCGACGGTCGGCCTGGCGCAGGCCATGGAGTCCACCGTCATGTCTCTTGCAGCCAATAGACGCGCAGCCCGGTGTCTCGATCTGCGGCGCGCAGGCCATTGCGCGCGTCGACAACCACAGCCCACACACTGCGTGTACTGTTCCCGAGCAGGATGTTCACGCGTACATGTTCGCCGACGGGAATCGAGAAGTCGGCCTCCAGCACCATGGCTCGCTCGTGCTTCCACACCAGCGCCGCACTCTTCTCGCCGCCGGCACGCCAGCCGACCTGGATCAGCACATCCTGCCGCGGGTGAACCTCGCGGTTGTCCAGGTTCCAACCTTCGATCTTGCCCAACAGGGACTGCAACTGGGGATCGTTCCAATCGACGACGTGGGTTGGCTTGTTCGGGTTGGCTCGGTAACTCATCATTGCTTTCACACCGTTCCGCATTCACTCGCTGCAGTTCGGGATGCCTCCTGTTCGAAGATGCGCAGCCCGCGCCCATGCGGTCATGGCGCGCTGAAGACTGCTGGCGAATCTGCCTTGCGGAGGATCGCCGCACGAAACCGCATCCGTGCCTCTCGGACCTCCGATGATCCGGCAGGCCTGATCAGGCTATCGGCCGATGGCGGCAGATCTGAAGCATCGGTGTCGGCGCCGCGCCACGACGCGCAACGAAGTCCAGGGCCGCGTGACCTGCACGACGCGGCCCGCGCCAGGCTCGTCGAGCGCGGCGAGCCTGCGAAAGATCATCGGACCACGCCCAGAGTCAGCGCGGAAGCAGCCGTCGGAACGCGCTCAGGGCAGGGCGGCGGCGGATGCTCCAAGCACGTGTCCGCGAACCTCGGTGCCATACAGGGACATGGGCGTATCGTGGTATTTCTTCCGTGTTTCGCCGACGTTACCGTTGTAGCGCGGATCTTGCGGCCGTTCGTGCGAATTCATGAACATCGCCACGTCCCATGCGTTCTGGTCGCTCAACGTGTCGCCGCGACTGAACGGCATGTTGGCCTTGATGAAGGCTGCGGCGTTGTCGAGTTGATGCATGCCGGCGCCCCAGTTGAACGACTGCGGCCCCCACAGCGGCGGAAACACCTGCCGGCCGGCGGCCCGCTGGCCCTGACCATCGCTGCCGTGGCACAGCGCGCAGTTCGCCGCGTAGACCTTTTCGCCGCGCGCGTAGTCCGGCGGCTGCGGCGGCTTGAAGCCTTGCTTGGGATAGCCGGCGCCCTTCAGTTTCACCCCGACCGGCGCACCCCTGGCCATCCACCACGCATAGGTTTGCAGTGCCACCATCTCGGGGCTGTCCAGCGGCGGTGCCTTGCCGTTCATGCTGAAGCGGAAGCAGCCCTGCAGGCGTTCGCCAAAGGTGTTCACATGGCCGTTCTTCTTGCGGTATTGCGGATACACGCCCCAGGCGCCCCACAGCGGCGCGGAGTCGGCCCGGCGGCCGGCGTCGAGGTGGCAGTTGCTGCAGCTCAGGCTGTTGCCGACATAGGCACGGGCGTGGGCCGGGGTGTCGGTGAAGATGGCGCGGCCTTGACGAATCACCTCGCCAAGCGGGCCGGCGGGAATGGACGACTCGGCTGGCGGCGTGAACGTGACCTCGGTCGGTTTGGCCGCCGCCGCGGGCGCGACCGTTGCCGCGCTCGCCGGCGCTTTCGCCGCACTTTCGGCGGGCGGCTTCGAACTGCAGGCACCGAGGGCAGCCAGCGCCAGCACCAAGGGAATGGCCGATACGCGCGAACTCATGGCGTGTCTCCCGCAGTGGGCAAAGGTTGCGCCGCGAACCATGCCGCCACCGCCTCGATCTCCTGCGTGCTGAGCGCGCTGGACAGATGCTGCATCAGCTGCAGCGGATCATTGTGCCGGGTGCCGTTCTGCCATGCCTTGAGTTGCGCCACGATGTACGCCGCCGGCTGGCCGGCCAGCGGCGGGAAGTGGGCGCCGACGCCGACCCCGGCCGGGCCATGACATTGCACGCAACCAGGCACATTCCGGCTCCAGTCGCCACGCGTGGCCAGCAGCGCGCCCACGCTGTCGGCGGCCGGCACCGGCGTTGCCGGTTTGGCGAGAGTCGGCGGCAAGGGCAACTTGCTGTAGTACAGCGCCAGCGCGTGGCGCTCGTCCTCGTCCAGCGCGGTGGCGGTGGGCTTCATCACCGCGTTGTCGCGCGCACCGCTGGCAAAGTCGTCCAGCTGCTTCTGCAGGTAGGTGGCGTCCAGACCCGCCAGGCGTGGATTGCCGGCCGCCGCCTGACCACCGCCATCGACTCCGTGGCAGGCGATGCAGGGCGCCGCGCCCTTGCCATTGCCCTGCCGGGCAATCGCGGCGGCGTCGGTCGCTTGGGCCAGCAGGGGTGCGCCCGACAGGACAATCACGGCGAGGACGAGCAGGCGATGGCGCATGGCGCTCTCCTTCAGTGGGCGCTCTGGAATCCGTACTTGCGGTAGACCGCCTGCGCGGCGGGACTCTGCATGAAGGTCATGAAATCCTTCGCCGCCTGTTCGTGCGGTGCGTTGCGCATGCGCGCGGCGGTATAGGTCGCCACCGCGTTCTGCGCGGCCGGGATCGCCACCGTCTCGACCGGATGATGCAGGATCTGCTGCTGGAAGTACGCCTCGGTCGACCACACCGGCGCCGCGTCCGACTCGCCCTGCAGGACGCGCAGCGGCGACTGCCGATGATGGATGTGGGTGAGGAAGGTCGTGCCATCCTCGACCTTGGTCTGCATGATGGTCTTGTCCAGCGCCGCGCCGCCGGCCTTGCGATAGCTCGCCTCGATCTGCCGGGCGATGCCCTCCCACGCCGGGTTCGGCATGCTAACGCGCACGTCGGCGCGGCCCAGGTCCTTCAGGCCCTCGATGTGCTTCGGGTTGCCCTTGGCGACCAGGATGGCCAGCGGATTGCGCGCGTAGTCCCAGGTATCGGCAAACCAGCCATGCTTCTTCTGGTTCTCGGCGATGGCGCCCTTGCCGGCGGTGTAGATGTCGGGCTTGAGCGTGATGCGCATATTGCCCATCACCAGTGCGCCGCTTTCGATCTGCCTGGCCAGGATGCCCGGCGGCAAGGTCTCGACGAAGACACGCTGATATTGCGGGTGCGCCTGCTTGAACGCCGCCATCAGGTCATGCACCACCATGAACTGGTTGCCGGCGAAGAACACCACCAGCTGCGGATCGATGATGTCACCGTGCAGGTCGGCAATCGCGTCCACCGGCGGCACGCTGAACTGCAGGCCGGCCGGCGGCGGATTCCACGGCGGCAGAAAATCCTGGGCGGCCGCCGCCGGTTTGGTGGCCGCACTGGCACCGAAGGCCAGCGTGCATGAGAGGGCGGCCAGCAACAGCCGCGGGAACCAATGACGCATGATGGCTTCCTCCGTTTCCGTGAAATTACTGAGGCAACAACGCGTAGCCCTGCTGCTGCAGGTCGATCACCGTGGTCAGCCCGGACAGCGCCACTTTCACGCTCGAATCGACCCAGTCGTAGTGGAACTGATGCTCGGCCACCGCCTGGGCACAGACCGCCACGTCGACACCGGCCTTGCGCAGCTGGGCGATCACCGGCAGGTTCGGGTTGGCCACACCGTACTTCTTGCGGTACTGGGCATCGTTCAGCACGATCGGCGTGGCCGGGCCGGCGGCGATCGCCACGAACTTCAGGTGCGACAGCGGCACGCCGGCGTTGACATACAGATTCACCGCGCGCGCCACATGCTCCAGCGACGAGCTGACCTCGGTGGGCTTGGCCCCGAAATGGCTGAGGCTGAACACCACCTTGTAGGTGGCATGCGGATCGGGCTGGTAGGCCGCCTGCGGCATGGGATGGATCTTGCCGGCGCCATGGATGGTTGGCGTCTGCCAGAAGCCGTCACCGGCGAAGGCAGCGGTGGAGAACAGGCCCAACGCGAGCAGAACGGGCAGGAGCGAACGGAGCATGGCGACCTCGCTGAAATGGCGGCAACGCAGAATGGCGCCCGGTCATGCTATGCCCGCTCCGGTTCATCGACCAAGGATGGATTTGTGATCAAGGCGATAAACGAAACTTATGGTTCGCCGCCACCCCCATCACGCTGGCGCGGATCGCTGCGCAAAATAACGCGCGGGCGGCTGGCCGAAATGGCGCCGGAACATGGCGACGAAAGCGCTCACACTCCCATACCCCAGGGCATCGGCCACCTCGGCGACCGGTTCGCCGACGGCCAGACGCTCCAGCGCCCGGCTCAGCCGCGCCTGCTGCCGCCACTGCGCAAAGCTGCAGCCGGTCTCGCTGCGGAACAGCCGGCTCAAGCTGCGCGCGGACAGCCCGGCCCAGCTCGCCCACGCCTCCAGGCTACGGGTGTTGTGCGGTTGCACCAGCAGATGGCGCGCGATCCGCAGCAGGCGGCGATCCACCGGCATCGGCAGGTGCAGTGGATAGTCCGCGATGCGTGCACCGCGCATTTCGTCCATCAGTACCTCCATGATGCGCTGCTGCTCGTCATCGAGTTCATCGCTTTCCGCCCAGGCGGCAGCGCGGTGTACCAGCGCGCGCATCAGCTGGTTGGCGCCCAGCACGCTCGGTTCGGTCGGCATGCCCCGGGCAGCCTGCGGCGCCACGAACACGCCCCAGCCACGGGTGGGCTGGATCACGGTGGCCGTATGCTCCTCGCCCGGCGGCATCCAGCCCACGCGATGCGGCGTGAGCGTCCACAGACCGAGCCGCGTGCGCACGCTTACCAGGCCGCTTTCGACGTACATGAACTGGCCGCGCAGGTGGCTGTGCCAGGAGGTTTCCTGGTCGGGCGGCAACTCATCCACCACGAAGGCGATCAGGCCCGGACCATCGGCGCGTTCGATACGCTGGAATTGTTCCGCGTGCCCCATTGGCGCGTTCTCGACATTTTTTGACGGTTTCACGTTATCAGGCCAACGCATCGTAAAACTACACTTTTCTGCTCCGGGCAGTTCAGTATGTCCCGCCGGGCGTCCTGTCGAATCCCCGACGACAGGAACGTCTTCCATCTGACCCTCAGAAGGAAAGCGATGGCCATGAATACCTCCACCTTGCTCCGTCCCCCGTTTCCCCTGAGCACCGACGAGGCTTGCGTTACCTTCGTTGCCGCGGCGCAATTGATGCTCGATCCTGCGACCCCCGAAAACGTGCGCCGCGACGCCGAGCCGCGGCTGCTTGCCCAATTGCCGACCCTGCGTGCGCTGGGTCTGTTCGACTTGTTCGAACTGCGCGATCCCGCGTTGCGGGCGCTGGTGGCCGACGAACTGGGCGGGTCGCCCACGGCAGGCGGCAGCTCGAAGCGGTAACTTTGCCCACGCAAAGGCCGTCACAGATATAATTGCCTTGACAATTATCGTTTCGGCAATAAAATGCCCTGCCATGAACCTGACCGACACCCCGCAAAATTCGCTCGCGGCGGATGAAGCGCACGCCCCCAGCCTGGGCATGTTGCTGACCATGGTGCGTTCCGAAATCGTGCGCGCGATCGAGGCTGAGCTGGCAAGCCAGGGTCTGGACCTGAGCTTCACGCAGTTCCTGATCCTCAAGAAGGCGCACCTGCTGGGCCCGGTTTCGGCCACCGAGCTGGCCCGTGCGGTGGAGATCGACGGCGGCGCCATGACGCGCCAGCTCGACCAACTGGAACGCAAGGGTTACCTGCGCCGCACGCCGGATGCGCAGGACCGGCGCGCACTGCGGATCGAACTGACCGAGGCCGGCAACCAGGTATGGCGAGACACGGTCTCGGACTGCAGCCAGCGGGTGATGAACGCCGCCCAGCGCTCGCTCGACAAAACCGAACAAACCCAGCTTCACAACTACCTGCAGCGCGTGCTGCGCGCGCTGCGCGACAAATCATGAAACTTGCCGGACCCCACCCCATGCGCCTGCACCTGTTCGCGGCCGCGGCTGCACTGACCCTCACCCTGGCCGCCTGCGCCAGCAGCGGCGGGCTGCACCCCGACGGTACGCCGACCGACCCCGCCACGCTGAAAAGCGCGAACAGCCTTGCCGCGGTCAGCAAACCCGGCGCAGCCTGGCCCGCCACCGACTGGTGGAGTGCCCTGGGTGATCCGCAGCTGGATGCGCTGATCGAGGAAGCGCTGCAGAACAACCCCGGCCTGGCCGTGGCCGATGCACGCGCACGCGCCGCGCAAGCCGAGGCCGGCCTCGCCGATGCGGCGCGTGGCCCCAGCGTGAACGCCGGCGCCAGCGCGTCGGGCGCGCGCATCCCGACCACGGTGATGCCGGCCGACAGCGGCGGCGGCCATTTCAACGTGGCCAAGTACGCCTACGCCAGCTTCAAGTGGGGACTGGACCTGTGGGGCGGCAAGCGCGCGGCGTGGCAGGCGGCGCTGGGGGCATCGCGCGCCGCCGCCATCGACGCGCGCGCCGCCCGTATCGAATTGTCCGGCAACGTGGCGCGCGCCTACGCGCAGCTCGGCTATGCCTTCGACCAGCAGGATCTGGCGGCCGGCGAGCTGAAGCGTGCGCAGCAGTCGCGCAAGCTGACCGCCCAGCGTGTGACCGCCGGCATCGACAACCGGATCGCGCTGAAACAGGCCGACGGCGAAGTGGCCACCGCCGAGCAGGACGTTGCGCTGGCCGAGCGTGCCGTCAGTGCGGCGCGTTCGTCATTGGCGGTGCTGCTGGGCAAGGGGCCGGATTTCGGCAACGACATTGCCCGCCCGACACTGCTCACCCCCGCCCAACTCGCCGTGCCGGAAAACCTGCCGGTGGAACTGATCGGCCATCGTGCCGACCTGGTCGCCGCGCGCTGGCGCGTCGAGGCCGCGAGCAAGGACATCAAGGCGGCCAAGACCGAGTTCCTGCCCAATATCAGCATCGGCGCCCTGGCTGGCGTGATCCGGCTGGGCAGCGGCAATCCGTTCACCCTGAAGTCGCGCTTCTACCAGGTGGGTCCCTCGCTGAGCCTGCCGATCTTCGACGGCGGCAGCCTGCGCGCCAACCTCGCCGGCAAGGATGCGCAATACGACCTGGCCGTGGCGCAGTACAACCAGACCCTGGTTGGCGCCGTCAATGAAGTCGCCGACGACGTTTCCGCCTTGCAGTCGCTGAAGCAGCAGATCGCCGCGCAGCGGCGCGCGCAAACCGCGGCGGAAGACGCCTGGGAGCTGGCGCTGCAACGCTACAAGGCCGGCATCGGCAGCTACCTGGAAGCACTCAGCGTGCGCCAGCAGCTGCTGCAGGCCAACCGCGGCATGGCCGCGCTGCAGGCGCAGCAGGTCGACCGCTCGGTGCAGCTGATCCAGGCCCTCGGTGGCGGCTATCGCCCGCAAGGGCAGGCCGACGCGCCTGCACCGTCCTCTTCAACTTACGCGCATTCCTGAGGCAGTCCCCATGTCCGCTCAACCCACTCCCGAATCCGCTGACGGCCAGACCGAGGCCCGCAAAACTACCCCTCCACCGAAAAAATCGCGCGGCGTGATGCTGCGCGTGCTCGGCGTCGTGGTGCTGCTGGCCGCGATCGGCTGGGGCCTGTGGTATTTCTTCGACGGTCGCTGGTATGAAAGTACCGACGACGCCTACGTCAACGGCAACGTGGTGCAGATCACGCCGCAGGTGCCCGGCACCGTGGTCAGCATCGGCGCCGACGACGGCGACCTGGTGCATGCCGGCGACACGCTGGTGAAGCTCGACCCCAGCGACGCCGACGTGGCGCTGGCCGAGGCGAAGGCGAACCTGGCACTGACCGTGCGCAAGGTGCGCGGCCTGTACTCCAGCGTCAGCGGCGCGCACGCCGATGTGGCCGCGCGCAAGACCGCGGTGGCCAAGGCGCGCTCCGACTATCAGCGGCGCGTGGCGCTGGCCAAATCCGGCGCGATCTCGGCCGAGGAACTGGCTCACGCCAGCGACGCGCTCACCACCGCGCAGAACGCCTTGATCACCGCGCAGCAGCAGTACCAGACCAGCAAGGTGCTGGTCGACGACACCGTGGTCGCCTCGCACCCCGACGTGCAGGTGGCCGCGGCGAAACTGCGCGCGGCGTACCTCGCCGATGTGCGCACCACGCTGCAGGCACCGGTGGACGGCTATGTGGCCAAACGCTCGGTGCAGGTCGGCCAGCGCGTGCAGCCCGGCACACCGCTGATGGCGGTGGTACCGCTGCACGGCGTGTGGATCGACGCCAACTTCAAGGAAACCCAGCTCACCGACATGCGTATCGGCCAGCCGGTCGACATCGAATCGGACGTCTACGGCAGCGCCGTGAAATACAAGGGCAAGGTGGAAAGCCTCGGCATCGGCACCGGCAGCGCGTTCTCGCTGCTGCCGGCGCAGAATGCGACGGGCAACTGGATCAAGATCGTGCAGCGCATCCCGGTGCGCGTGGTGTTCACCGATCCCAAGCAGCTGGAAAAGCACCCGCTGCGATTGGGCATGTCGCTCAATGTCGACGTCAACCTGCGTGACAAGAGCGGCCCGACCCTGGCGCAACAGGCGCCGACCCAGCCGATTTTCAGCACCGACATCTACAAGCAGCAACTCGCCCACGCCGATGCGGCGATCAAGCAGATCATTCACGCCAACATGGCTGGCGGGAAGTAGGACTTCGTCGGGAATCGGGAATCGGGAATCGGGAATCGGAGAAGCAACCGCGCCCCACCCCGGACGGCTTTTGCCATTCCCGATTCCCGATTCCGCAATCCCCAATCCCCAATCCCGATCCACCAATCAACCCTAAATGACCGCCCAATTCCGCCCACCCAATCTGGCACTGAGTACGGTCGGCCTGTCGCTGGCCACCTTCATGCAGGTGCTGGACACCACGATTGCCAACGTCTCCTTGCCGACGATTGCCGGCAACCTCGGCGTCAGCAACGACCAGAGCACGTGGGTGATCACCTCGTTCGCGGTGAGCATGGCGATCTCGCTGCCGCTGACCGGCTTCCTGACCCGGCGTTTCGGCGAGGTGAGGCTGTTCACGGCCTGCACGCTGTTGTTCGTGGCGTCCTCGTTCATGTGCGGCATCTCGCAGAGCATGGGCATGCTGCTGGTGTTCCGCGCCATCCAGGGCGCCGTAGCCGGGCCGATGTACCCGATCACGCAGAGCCTGCTGATCGGCATCTATCCGCCGGCCAAGCGCGGCATGGCGCTGGCGCTGCTGGCGATGGTGACGGTGGTGGCGCCGATTGCCGGACCGATTCTCGGCGGCTGGATCACCGAGAACTATTCGTGGCCGTGGATCTTCTTCATCAACCTGCCGATCGGCATCTTCTCCAGCGTGGTGATCGCCAACCAGCTGCGCGGCAAGGTCGAGAAGCTGGAACGACCGAAGATCGACTATGTCGGCCTGATCACCCTGATCATCGGCGTCGGCGCGCTGCAGATCGTGCTGGACAAGGGCAATGACGCGGATTGGTTCCACTCCAACTTCATCATCGTCGCCAGCATCATCTCGGCCATCGCCATCGCGATCTTCCTGATCTGGGAGCTGACCGACCCGGACCCGATCGTCGACCTGAGACTGTTCCGCCACCGCAACTTCACCACCGGCACGTTGGCGATGGTGCTCGGCTATGCCGCGTTCTTCTCCATCGCGCTGCTGGTGCCATTGTGGCTGCAGCAGAACCTGGGCTACACCGCGACCTGGGCCGGTTTCGCCACCGCGCCGCTGGGCGTGATTCCGGTGCTGCTCACCTTCTTCGTGGGCAAGTACGCCACGCGCATGGACCTGCGCCTGTTGGCAGCGGCCTCGTTCCTGGTGATGGGCATGACCTGCTTCATGCGTTCGGATTTCTATCTGCAGATCGACTTCTACCACGTGGCGATGGTGCAGTTGCTGCAGGGGCTTGGCGTGGCGCTGTTCTTCATGCCGACGCTGACGATCCTGCTGTCGGATCTGCAGCAGGACGAGATCGCCGCCGGCTCGGGCTTGTCCACCTTCCTGCGCACGCTCGGCGGCAGCTTTTCCGCCTCGATCACCACTTTGATGTGGACGCGCGGCGCGGTCACCCATCATGAGCAACTGACCGAACACATCACCCCCTACAACCCGATCAGTCGCGAAGCGATGCAGCACCTGGGGCATGGCGATCCGCAACTGGGCGGCAGCGTGATCAACGGCATGATCACCCAGCAGAGTTTCCAGATCTCGTTCAACGAGGTGTTCCATGCGCTGGGCTGGATCTTCATCGGCCTGGTGCTGGTGATCTGGCTGGCCAAGCCGCCGTTCACGCCCAAGACCGGGCGCGTCGCCGGCGGCCATTGACGCACCCGGCGAGCCGAACCCGCCCTGCAACCGCACGTAGGGCGGGCTTTGCCCGCCGGCTGTTGCTCGCTCGCGTACTGCAGGCTATCCCTGATCCGTTGTCCGCAAGGCCTGCCCGGGAACAACGGCGAATCAGAGCTCGAAACCCATCCCGAGCAGTGCCATGGTTTCGCCGCGGTTGGGTTCATGCAAACCGGCGTTGGAGACGTGGCGAATCTGCACACTGAAGCGCCGACCCTGCCACCCCAGCGTGGTCACGAATTCATACCCGCTACTCAAGGCCTGCGTGCGACCGTGCGTCGCTGCCGGCTGAAAGCTCACGAACCATCCACGCCCATCGTCCGCGGCGTCGCCATGCTGGAAGCGCGCACCGGCGGCGAGCAGCCATACATCATCCTGCGTGCTATAGCGGCTGAATCGGTAGCGGGCCACGTCGCGGCCATCGATCCAGCCCAGCGAGACATCAGGCGCCCAGGTCCACCGACTGTCGCCGACCCGATGCGCGTCGAACACCGCTTCGACAAATGCGGTGCGGGCACCATGATTGTCCATGTAGCTGCGCCCGCCTTGAATCTGCAGACGAGCGGCATGGGCCGGCAGCACCCAAGCCGCCAGGACAAGCATCAGAACGAGATGACGGGCGCCGATGGCAGTAACGGAACGATGCATGATCTCCTCGATTCGAAGGCGAGAAATGTTTGTGCACCGTATGGTTCACTAATTTCCGTCACATCGAGGTGAAGCGCCGCCGCCGACATCGAGCCGCGCGGCTGGCGGTTCTCGGCCTCAGCAAAAGCGAACCCCGGCCAGCGCCGGGGTTCGCGCAACCACTTTGCCTGCGCCAGCCTATCGGGAAACCGGCGCCTGCAGATCCGGGCTATCCAGGTCCAGTGCCGTGGACTGGAGCAAGACCGCCGTGGGATGCTCCTTGCGGATCGTCTTGGCGAACTGGGCGGCATCGCCTACCACCACCACGTGGCTGGCATCGCCATCCAGATGCTTGTGCGCGTACTTCTCGATCTGCTTCGGCGTGACCGCCTGCACCTGCGCGATGTATTTGCCGATCTCGTCCAGCTTCACGCCGTAGATCGCCAGGTCGGCCACCTGCTCGGCCAGCCCGGCCGTGGTTTCCAGGCTGCGGCCATAGCTGCCGATCAGGGTCGCCTTGCGCGCGGCGAGCTCGTCGGCGGACACGCGGGTGCTGCCGAGCAGCTTGAACTGCCCGAGCATCAACTCGACCACCTGCGGCGCCGACGGATTCTTGGTCTGCGCCGAGGCCATCCAGATACCGGCATCGCCCAGCGATTGCAGGCGGCTGCCCGCACCGTAGGACAGGCCGCGCTTGATCCGGATTTCCTCGTTCAGGCGCGCCGAGTACGAACCGCCGAGCACGGCGTTGGCCACGGTGCCGACGTAGTAGTCCTCATCCTTGCGCGGCGGCGCAGCATGCGCCACGACCACGCCGGCCTGACCGGCACCGTGCTGGTCGATCAGCAGGATCGACGGCAGTTTGCTGGTACGGCGGCCGGCGGGTCGTGGCGGCAGCGGCGTGGCCGGCTTCTGCCAGTCGCCGAAGCTGGCTTGTGCCAACTGGGTGGCCTGCGCCGGGGTGATGTCGCCGGTGAGGATCAGGATGGCGTTGTCCGGTCGGTACAGCGCGCCGTGCAGCTGCTGCACGTTGGCCCGGGTGATGCGCGCGATCGAGTCCGGCGTGCCGTTGCGCGAATGACCGTAGGCGCCTTCGCCGAACACGCCACGACTGGCCGCCAGCGAGCCCAGCGCGGTGGGCCGGCTCAGTTGCAGGCGCAGGTCGTCGACCGCCTGGGCACGCGCGCGCTTCAGTTCATCGGCGCTGAAGTCGGGATGGCGCACCACGTCGGCCAGCAAGGCCAGCGCCGCCGGCACTTTCGGCGTGGTCACGGTGATGCCGACCGCGCTCTCGTCCCAGCCGGCGAAAGCGTTCAGCGTACCGCCCAGCGCCTCGGCGGCCGCCGCGATCTGTGGCGCGGTCTTGCCCGCCGCGCCCTTGCTCAGCAGGTTGGCAGTGAGGTCGGCCAGCCCGGCAAGACCGGGCGGGTCCATTTCGCCGCCCCGGCGTACCACCAGCTGCGCGGTCACCAAGGGCAGGCCGGCGCGGCGCACGCTGATCACCTCCAGACCGTTGGGCAGGACTTGCGTGGTCGGTGTCGGCACGTTCAGTTGCGGCGCCGGACCGGGAGCCGGCGGCGTGGTGGGGAAGTTGCTGGCTGCGGCGGTAGCGGCGAGCAGGTTGCCCGAGGCAAGCAGGATGGCCGCATAGACGGCCGTGCGGAGAATCGTGGTACGGCTCATTTCGCTGCTCCCTTGGCGGCGGCCGGCGTGGCCTTGGCCTGCGGCAGGTAGTCGATGATCACCTTCCTGGCGCCGGTGATGTATTTCTGCATGACCCGGTGCACGTCCTTCTCGCTGACCTTCTGCAGCGCGGCGAGGTCGTCGTTCACATGCTCGACGTTGCCGTCGATCAGGCTGGCCTCACCCAGCGCGAAGGCGATGCCCTGCGCCGTCTGCCGCTGTTTCAGCTCGCTGGTGAGCAGCTGGGTCTTGACCTTGTCCAGCTCGGCATCCGGAATCGGCTGGGTCGCCAGCCACACGACCTCCTCGTTCAGCAGTTTCTCGGCCTCGGCCGGTTGGTGCCCGCTGGCGAGCACCGCGTAGACGGTGAACAGGCCCGGCCCGACCCGTCCGTCCGCATCGGCACCAGCCTCCTGGGCCACCTGGTGGCGATACACCAGCGACTGGTACAGGCGCGAGGAATCACCGCGTGACAGCAAGGCGGCAGCCACCTGCAACGGGATCCGGTCGGCACTGTCCGACGCCGGCGGGATCAGCCAGGTCATCGCCACCGCCGGCAGCGGCGCGGTTTCGCTGGTGATGGTGTAGCGCTGGTCCTGCTTGCGCACCGGCTCCTTCGCGGTGACCTGCGGGATCGGTGTGCTCGGCTTCGGAATCCAGCCGAAATACTGGTCGACCCAGGCGTCGAGCTGCCTGGGGTCGAAGTCGCCGGTGACGATCAGGGTGGCATTGTCGGGACGGTAGAAGGTGTTGTGGAAATCGATCACGTTCTGCAACGAGGCCGCTTCCAGGTCAGGAATGCTGCCGATCGTCGGGCGCTTGTACGGATGCACCGTGTACGAATGCGGGTCGATCGCGTTGAACAGCTTGCCGTAGGGATTGGCCAGCACGCTCTGGCGATACTCCTCTTCCACCACGGCGCGCTCGGACTTGAAGTTCTTCTCGTCCACCTTGAGGTTGGACAGCCGTTCGGCCTCCGCCCACAGCAGGGTCTTGAGGTGGTTGCTCGGCACGACCTCGAAGTAGTTGGTGACGTCATCGCCGGTGGAGGCGTTGTTGGCGCCGCCCACGTCCTCGGTGAGCCGGTCCATCTGCTCGGCATGCATGTGCCGGGTGCTCTTGAACATCAGGTGTTCGAACAGGTGGGCGAAGCCGGAGCGGCCCTGCGGATCGTCCTTGGAGCCCACGTGGTACCACATCTGCACCGCCACGTTGGGGCTGGCGTGGTCTTCCGCGCTGATCACCTGCAAGCCGTTGGGCAAGGTGCGCTGCTGGTAATGGATGGGCGGGATTGCGAGGTCGGCCGCCCGTGCCGGAGGCGCAACCGCCGCGGCGGCAAGCAGGCCGAGGGAGGCCACCAGGGTGGCCGAACGCAAGCACTTGATCATCCGCAGTCCTTTGGGGTGGAAAGCACAAACAATAGCAAGCGGCGCGACGGGCGGGGATAGCTTGCGAAGCAGTTGTTTTACCCGGGTAGTATTGACAGGGATTTTAGCCCGGGTAAAATCGCCAGCCTGCAAATCTGGCAAGGCCGCACAATGTCGCCGTCCGAAACAACCTCCTGCATCGCTTTCGATGGCCAAAGGCTGCTCGCGCAAGGCGCGTTGGCCGAAGTCGCGCGTGCCGCAAAACTGGCGCTGGACGCCGGCGCTGCCGGCCCCTTGCTGGTGTTCGACGAGCGCGACAGTCGTCAGATCGAGATCGATTTTCGTGGCGGCGTCGACGACGTGTTGGCGCGCCTCGCGCCCCAGCCCGCACCCGCCACGCCGGCGCCACGCGGGCCGGGCCGGCCCCGGCTTGGGGTGGTGCCGCGCGAGGTCACCTTGTTGCCGCGACACTGGGACTGGCTGGGCCAGCAACCCGGCGGCGCCTCGGCGGTCTTGCGGCGCCTGGTCGAGCAGTCCATCCGCCATGGCGGCGCAAAAGAGCGCGCGCGGCAGGCGGCGGAATCGGTCGACCGCTTCATGCGCGTGATGGCCGGCGACGAGCCCGGCTATGAAGAAGCCTCGCGCGCGTTCTATCGTGGCGACCGCAAGCGCTTCGCCACGTTGACCGCCGGCTGGCCGCCGGATGTGCGCGCACACTTGCGCCAGTTGGCCGCGATCGCCTGGGACGAACGCGAAGACGCCGGTTGAGGTCGACTGCAATACCCTGCCATCCCCACACCAAGCCACCGCCCATACCCGCGGAACCACACCGATGACACCCACTGCCCGCCGCGATTCCGTTTTCGCCAATCACAACTTCCGCCTGCTGTTCGGCGGCAGCACGATCTCGATGTTGGGCGACCAGTTCACCCTGGTCGCCTTGCCTTGGCTGGTGCTGAAGCTCACCGGCAATCCGGCCGCACTGGGCATCGTGCTGGCCACGATGGCGTTCCCCCGCGCGCTGTTCATGCTGATCGGTGGCGCGGTGGTGGACCGCTTGTCACCGCGTCGCGTGCTGCTGGCTGCGCGCGGGGCGAACGCCGTGCTGGTCGCCTTGCTCGCCGCGCTGGTGTGGCTGGGCGATATCCGGATGTGGCTGGTCTACGCGATCGCGCTGGGCATCGGCCTGTCCACCGCGTTTGCCTATCCGGCCGGCTCGGCGATCCTGCCGCAGCTGGTGACCAGGGATCAGCTGCAGCCGGCCAACGCGCTGGTGATGGGCATGCGCCAGCTCAGCATGTTCGTCGGGCCGGCGCTGGCGGGGCTGGTGATCAGCCTCGGCGCACATGGCGCGCAGGCGCAACCGGTGCAGGACGCCAGCGGACTCGGGCTCGCCTTCGGCATCGACGCGGTCAGCTTCGCGTTCTCGCTGGGTTCGCTGGGTTTGATCCGCATTCACAGCGACTTCCATCCCAAGCCGGTGGTCGGCGGCGTGCTGTCCAACGTGGCCAGCGGCGTGCGCATGATCTGGGCCGACTTGCCGCTGCGCGCCTTCATCCTCTACGCCGCGGTGGTCTCGGTCTTCGTCGGCGGGCCGCTGCAGGTCGGCCTGCCGGTGCTGGCCGACACGCGCATGGATCTGGGTGCGGCCTCGCTGGGCATCCTGATGACCGCCAACGGCGGTGGCATGCTGCTGGGCAGCTTCCTGTCCGGGATTGCCAGTCGCTCCGCGCGCGGCCGGCTGGGCCTGATGGTGCTAACCATCGACAGCCTCGCCGGCCTGGCCCTGGCCGCGCTGGCGCTGGTGCATTCGACCATCACCGGCGCCGTGCTGCTGGCCGGCACCGGCGTGCTCGCCGGGATCGCGCAGATCGCGATCGTCAGCTGGATCCAGCGTCGCGTCGCGCCGGAAATGATGGGTCGCACCATGAGCGTGCTGATGTTCACCTTCATGGGCCTGGGCCCGATCTCGGCGGCCATCGCGGGCAGCCTGCTTAACGTGATTTCACTGACCACGCTGTTCGCCGGCGCCGGCGTGCTGCTGAGCGCGATCGCGCTGAGCTGCATGGGCAGCCCGGCGCTGCGCAGCATCGGCGCAGCGCGGCCGGAAGTGGCGGCTTGAGCCAGAGCCGGCGGGCATAGCCCGCCCTACGGCACCGCGCTGGTGGCGCGTGCGCTTCGGTTTTGTAGGGCGGGCTCTGCCCGCCAGCGGCTGACCGCGCTGCTCGCCGGCGCCGGCGTGCTGCTGACTGCGATCGCATGGAGCTGCATGAGCAACCCGGCGCTGCGCAGCATTGGGACGGCGCGGAAGGATGTGGCGACTTGAGCAGGAGCCGGCGGGCATGGCCTGCCCTACGGCACCACGCTGGTGGCGCGTGCGCTTCGGTTTTGCAGGGCGGGCTCTGCCCGCCGTCCTCGCAAGCAACACTCACGAAGCCGTCTGCGGCCGCCCCAGCGCTTTCAGCCGCTTCTTCTCCGCCCGACGCAGCTTGCGCGCCGCCTTGCGGATCTTGCGGTCGTGGTTCCACAGGTAGATCGCCGGGGTGCTGAGCAGGGTCAGCAGTTGCGACACCAGCAGGCCGCCGACGATGGCGATGCCCAGCGGCTGGCGCATTTCGGAGCCGATCCCGAAGCCGATCGCCAGCGGCATCGCCGCGCCCATCGCCACCAGGGTGGTCATGGTGATCGGGCGGAAGCGCACCAGCGCGGCTTCGCGGATCGCATCGGGGGCGGACATGCCGTGCTCGCGCTCGCGCACGAGGGCGAAGTCCACCATCAGGATCGCGTTCTTCTTGACGATGCCGATCAGCATCAGGATCGCGATGATCGCCATCAGCGACAGCTGCGTCTGCGTGACCAGCATCGCCAGGAACGCGCCGGCGCCGGCGGCGGGCAGGGTGGAGAGGATGGTCAGCGGGTGGCCCAGGCTTTCGTAGAGGATGCCCAGCACGATGTACATGGCCAGGATCGAGCCGAGCAGCAGCACCATGCCGTTCGATTGCGCCTGCTTGAGGCGCTGGTTGGCGCCGGTGTATTCCACCTTGACGCCATCCGGCAGGTGCAGCGCGAAGGCGGCCTGGTCGACCAGCGCCACGCCGCGATCCTGGGTGACGTCCTTGGCCAGGTTGTAGCTGATGGTCACCGCCTGCAGCTGGTTGTGGTGGCGCACGCGCAGCGGGCTGATCGCCGGCTCCATGGTGGCCAGCGCGGAAAGCGGAATCATCTTGCCCTGCTCGCTGCGCACGCGGATGTTCAGCAGCGACTGCGGGCTCAGGTTCTCGTTCGGGCTGGCGTTGAGCACCACCGCGTACTGGTTGATGTCGGAGTAGATCTGCGACACCTGGCGCTGGCCGAACGCGCTGAACAGCGCGGTGTCGATGGCGCCCACGCTGACGTGCAGCCGCGCGGCGGCCTCGCGGTCGATGCGCAGCTGCTGCTGCTTGCCGACCTGGTCGAACGGGCTGCTGACGTCGCGGAACTCCTTCAGCGTGCGCAACTGGCGCACCATCTTCAACGCCCATGGCTGCAGGTCGCTGCCCTGGGTGCTGGTGAGCTGGAACTCGTACTGGCCGCCGCGGTCGCCGCTGCCGCCGCCGCCGAGGAATTGCGAGGCGCTGACCGACACCTTGACGTCGGGCAGGCGGTCGTACTGTTTCGACAGGCGCTCGATCACCGCCTTGATGCCTTCATCGCGCTCGCCCGGGCCATCGCCGCGCGGCTTGAGGTCGACGAACATCTGCGCGCTGTTGCCTACCGCGCCGCCGGCACCGTTGCCGCCGAGCAGGGTCAGCTGGTCGAGCACGGCCGGGTCGGCCTGCATGATCTTCTGCACCTGCCGCGCGCGCTCGGCCAGCACGGTGGGCGAGATGTTGGCGTCGGCGTCGATCTCCACCTGCAGCTGGCCGGTGTCCTCGTCGGGCATGAAGGTGCCGCCGGCGGTCTTCACCACCGCCGCGCCCAGCGCGAAGGTGAGGATCAGCAGCAGCAGCGGCTGCCAGCGCATCAGCCGGCGATGGCGCATGGCCCAGTCCAGCGCGCTTTCGTACATCCGCAGCAGGCCTCGGTCAAAACGCTCCACCGCCCGCTCGATGCGCCCCGGCGTCGGTGCCGGCACCGGTTCGTGCTTGAGCAGGTGGCCGCACAGCGCCGGGGTAAGCGTGAGCGAGACGATCGCCGAGATCACCACCGCGGCGGTCAGCGTCACCGAGAACTCGCGCAGCAGCATGATCAGCATGTTGTTGCCGAACAGCAGGGGCGCGAACACCGCCACCAGCGACAGCGTGATCGAGACCACGGTGAAACCGATCTCGCGCACGCCACTCAGCGCCGCCGGCAGCGGCGCCATGCCTTGTTCCATGTGGCGCACGATGTTCTCGATCACCACGATTGCATCGTCCACCACGAAGCCGATGCACAACACCAGCGCCACCAGCGACAAGGTGTTGAGCGTGTAGCCGAGCATCCACATCACCACGAACGCGCCGGCCAGCGACAGCGGTACGCTGAGCATCGCGATCAGGGTCGGCCGCACCCGGCGCAGGAACACCAGCATCACCAGCGCCACCATCGCGATCGAGATCAGCAAGGCGACCTTGACCTCGTGCAGCGCCGACTGGGTGGTCTGGGTGAGGTCGAACACCGGCAGCATGTGCACGTCCGACGGCATCGAGGCGGCCAGCTGCGGCAGGCGCGCGCGGATTGCCGCGACCGTGGCCACCGCATTGGCCTCGGGCCGCTTGGTGATCTGCAGGCCGACCGTGCGGGTGCCGTTGAACCAGGCTGCCTGGTACTGGTCCTGCTGGCCGGAGTAGACCTTGGCCACATCGGACAGGCGCACCGGCGCGCCATTGCGTTCGGCAATCAGCAGGTTGGCGAACTCGGCCGGCTCGCGCAGGCCGTCGTTGGCGCTCACCGTCATCTGTGTGCGACCGTCGCTGATGATGCCCTGCGGCGAGTTGACGTTGGCGGCGCGCAGCGCATTGGCCACGTCATTCGCGGTAAGCCCCTTGGCGGCCAGCGCGCGGTTGTCCAGGTCGATGCGCACCGCATGCGGCGTGCCGCCGAATACCTGCACCTGGGCCACGCCGTCGATCTGCGCCACGGCGGGTTTGAGCAAGGTGTCGGCCAGATCGAACAGCTTGTCCTGCGGCATGCCCTCGGAGGTGAGGGTGAGGAAAAGGATGGGGATCTGCGAGGTATCGAACTTGAAGTACTGCGGCGGCGCCGGCATGCCCGCGGGCAGGTCCGCCGCCGCGGCATTGATCGCCGCCTGCACGTCGCGCGCGGCGCTGTCGGCGGTGCGGCTGAAGTTGAAGCGTACCCCGATGCCCACCGCCCCTTCGTTGGCGTTGCCGTACATGTCGTCGATGCCGGGGATCTGGCCCAGGTGCCGTTCCAGCGGCGCCATCACCGTGTTGGCCATGGTCTGCGCGCTGGCGCCGGGCATGTTCGCGACCACGTAGACGCCGGGGAAATCCAGCGAGGGCAGCGCCGCCACGCCCAGCAACAGGTAAGCCCACAGCCCGGCCAGCATCAGGCCGACGGCAAGCAGCGAGGTGCCGGCCGGG
The DNA here is from genome assembly GCF_055809185.1 of Rhodanobacter sp. G2-10. Classification (NCBI taxonomy): domain Bacteria; kingdom Pseudomonadati; phylum Pseudomonadota; class Gammaproteobacteria; order Lysobacterales; family Rhodanobacteraceae; genus Rhodanobacter; species Rhodanobacter sp. G2-10. The sequence continues at coordinate 3,509,850 of NZ_CM147900.1, forward strand.
CGGCGGATCAGGGGGCCGAATACATTCATGTCACGGCTCCGTGCGGGAACGACAGGCGCGACATGAGTGGCAGGGGCGTGAAGACTCGATTCATGCCGACGTTATGCCAGCCGACAGGCGCAAACGTATGTGCCTGAAGTACGCACCCTGTCGAAAGGCAGGGGTGCCCGGCCTGTAGGAGCGCACCCTGTGCGCGATGCTTTTCTGGCGTTCGACGAGATCAAAAGCATCGCGCACAGGGTGCGCTCCTACAGCTCAGGTACGCGCTATTTCGGCAACGCGGGCATGCCCTTGGGAACCCCAGGTAACTGCGGCGGCAGCGTTTGCTGGCGCCGTATCTCGGCACGCAACTTTTGCCTCTCGGCCTTGCGTACCCGATAGTCGTGCTGCCACAGGTAGATCGCCGGCGTGCTCAGCAGGGTCAGCAGCTGCGACACCAGCAGGCCACCGAGGATCGCGATGCCCAGCGGCTGGCGCAACTCGGAACCGTAGCCGAAGCCGATCGCCAGCGGCAGCGCGGCGCCCATCGCCACCAGCGTGGTCATGGTGATCGGACGGAAGCGCACCAGTGCCGCTTCGCGGATCGCCTCCGGCGGCGACAAGCCACGCTCGCGTTCGGCGACGAGGGCGAAGTCGACCATCAGGATCGCGTTCTTCTTGACGATGCCGATCAGCATCAGCACGGCGATGATCGACATCAGGGTCAGCTGGGTCTGCGTGACCAGCATCGCCAGGAACGCGCCCATGCCCGCCGCCGGCAGGGTCGAGAGGATGGTCAGCGGGTGGATCAGGCTTTCGTACAGCACGCCCAGCACCACGTACATCACCAGGATCACGGTCAGCAGCATCAACAAGGCGTTGTTCAATGCGTCGAGCAGGTTCTTGTTCTCGCCGGTGTACTTGCGGTGCACGCCGGAAGGCAGGTTGGCCTTGAAGATCGCCTGGTCGACCAGCTGCAATCCGTTGGCCGGGGTAATTCCCTTGGCGAGGTTGTAATTGAGCGAGGACGATTCCAGTTGGTTGAAGTGGCTCACGCTGGCCGGCGCCAGGTGCGGCTGGATCTTCGCCAGTGCCGAGAGCGGAATCATCTTGCCCTGACTGCTGCGCACATAGGTGCCGAGCAGGCCCTGCGGATTCAGCGTGTCACCATGGTCGGTGGTGAGCACCACGCGATACTGGTTGATGTCGGAGTAGATCGTGGACACCTGACTCTGCCCGAACGCGTTGTACAGGGCGGAGTCGATTGCCCCCATGGTCACATGCAGGCGCGCCGCGGCATTGCGGTCGACCTGCACCATCTGCTGCGTGCCGATGTCGTCGAAGCTGCTGGTGACATCGGTGAATTCCTTCATCCCCCGCATCACGTGTTCGAGTCGCAGGGTGGGCTCCTGCAGCGGCGTGCCGTCGATGCTGTCGAGCTGGAACGAAAACCGGCCGACGCCGCTGCCACCACCACCGCCACCACCACCGCCGAAGAACTGCACGGCCGAGATCGAGACGTCGAGATCGCTGACGTTCTTGAAATGCTCGGCCAGTCGATCGACCACCTTCTGCACCTCGACGTGGCGATCGCCCGGTTTGTCACCCAGTGGCTTGAGGTCGACGAACAGGTTCGAGCCGTTGCCGCCGCCCACGATGGTGGAGACATCGAGCACGGCCGGGTCGGCCTGGAATACCGCCGCCACTTCGCGCGTGCGCGCGGTCAGCCGGGTCGGCGAAATGTTCGGACCCGCGCTGATCCGCACCTGCATCAGGCCGGTGTCTTCCTTCGGCATCAGGCCGCCGCCCGCGGTCATGCCCACCAGCACTGCCAGCACGCCCGTCATCACCAGCAGGATCGCCGGCTGCCAGCGCATCACCCGGCGATGGTGCATGGCCCAGTCGAGCGAGCGCTCATACAGGCTCAGCAGCCAGCCATCGAAGCGCTCGGCCCAGCGTTCCACCCGCCCCGGCGTGCGCGTGCCCTCCGGCTCGTGCCTGAGCGTGCGTCCGCAAAGCGCCGGCGTCAGCGTCAGCGACACCACCGCGGAGATCACGATGGTGGCGACCAGGGTCACCGCGAACTCGCGCATCAGCATGGTGAACATGTTGTCGCCGAACACCATCGGCCCGAACACGGCAATCAGCGACAGCGTGATCGAGACCACGGTGAAGCCGATCTCGCGCACGCCGGTCAGCGCCGCCTGCAGCGGCGCCATGCCGCGTTCGATGTGACGCACGATGTTCTCGATCACCACGATCGCATCGTCCACCACGAAGCCCACGCACAACACCAGCGCCACCAGCGAAAAGATGTTCAGGGTGAAGCCGAGCATCCACATCAGGATCAGCGCGCCCGCCAGCGACAGGGGCACGCTGAGCATCGCGATCAGGGTCGGGGTGAGCCGACGCAGGAACAGCAGCATCACCAGCGCCACCATCACGATGCTCATGCCAAGCGCCACCTCGACCTCGTGCAGCGCCGATTCGGTGGTCGGAGTGAGATCGAAGATCGGCGTGATCTGCACATCGGCGGGCAACACCGCGCTGAGCGCGGGCAAGGCGGCGCGGATTGCCTTGACGGTGGCGATCGCGTTGGCATCGGGGCGTTTGCTGATCTGCATGGTCACCGCGCGCGTACCGTTGAACCACGCCGCGGCGTACTTGTCCTGCTGGCCGCTGGTGACCGTGGCCACGTCCGACAGCCGCACCGGCACACCGTTGCGGCTGGCGATCACCAGCGAGGCGAAATCCGCCGGCGTGTGCAACGCGTCGTTGGCGGTCACCGTCATCTGGGTCTTGCCGTTGCTCAAGGTGCCCTGCGGCGAAGTGACATTCGCGGCGCGCAGCGCGTTGGCCACCTGGTTGGTGGTGATGCCCTTGATGGCCAGCGCGTTGGCATTGAGCGCGATGCGCACCGCGTGTGGCGTGCCACCGCCCACCTGCACCTGGGCTACGCCGGGTATCTGCGCCACGGCGGGCTTCAGCAAGGTGTCGGTGAGGTCGTAGAGCTTGTCCGGCGGCAGGCTGGTGGAGGTCAGCGTCACCAGCAATACCGGCACCTTGGAGGTGTCGAACTTGAAGTATTGCGGCGGCGCGGGCATGCCCGGCGGCAGGTCGGTGGCGGCGGCATTGATCGCGGCCTGCACGTCCCGCGCTGCGTCATCGGTCGAACGGCCGTAGTCGAACAGCACCTGGATCTGCGCCTGACCCTCGCTGGCACGGGAGAACATGAACTGCACGCCCGGGATGCGACCGATGTGACGCTCCAGCGGCGACATCACCGTGGTGGCCATGGTCTGCGCGCTGGCGCCGGGCATCTGCGCCACCACCGCCACGCCGGGGAATTCGATCGAGGGAAATGCGGCCACCCCGATCAGCAGGTACGCCCACAGGCCCGCAATCATCAACCCGATGGCAAGCAGCGAGGTGCCGACCGGGCGGCGGATCATCGGTGCGAATACGTTCACTTGGCTCTCCCTGATTGCCAAGCATAACGGCAGCGGCAAGACCGCGGGCAGGGCCGGGCGGCAGGCAGCGAAGACAGGACGGAAATGCCGGAAGCGTGGGGTCGGTGACTCACCCCGTCATGGTTGCCCGGATTCGTGCGGCAGGGCATGTGCCTGTCGTCCGGGGTGGCCGTGGTGAGCGTGGCTCTTGGTCGGGGTCTCCTGAATGCAGGGAACAAGAGCGGCGGGCGGAGCCCGCCCTACGGGAGCCGAAACGCCTGCTCGTTCCCGATCAGTCTTCTCTCGCTTCTCACTCCTCACTCCTCATCCATGACGGCAGGGTGAACGTCCTTGTTCGTGTTGCATCCGTGGCCGGTCCGTGGGGTGTCGGCGCCGCCTTCCCTGATCGGCGCGGGAGGGAACGGCTCAGTGCGTGGTCGGGTGGTAGCGCAGGGTCAGGAACAGGCTGCGGCCAGGCTGGTTGAAGTACCAGACGGTCTCGTAGCCGCGGTCGAACAGGTTGGCCACGCGCGCCTCGATCTGCCACGTCGGCGCAAACTGCCAACTGGCGCGCAGGTCCGTGGTCGAATAACCACCGAGCGGATGCGTATTCGCCGCATCGTCGTAACTGCGACCCGCCGCCTGCACCGTGGCACCGAGGCCGAAGGCACCGAAGCGGCGGTCCAGGTCGACTCGCGCGGTGTGTTCGGCGCGACGCGGCAACACCTTGCCATCGTTCGGCCCACCGTCATCGTTGCGTGGCTGCAGCCAGGTCAGGTAGCCCTGCAGCTTCCAGCCGCCGAGGTCCACGCCGAGCTGGCCCTCCACGCCGCGGATGCGTGCCTTGCTGATATTCATCGGGAAGTAGTGGCTGTCCAGCGAAATCAGCTGGTCGATGCGCGTCTGGTAGGCATTCAGCGCCCAGTGCCACCGGCCGCTTTGCTGGCTCAGGCCGAGTTCGGCACTGCGCGACTTCTCCGGTTTCAGGTCCGGATTGCCGCTGCCGTAGGGGAAGTACAGGTCATTGAAGGTGGGCGCGTGGAAGGCACTCCCATAGCTGGCGGTGAGCTTGAGGCCGTCATCGAAGTGGTAGCCCCAGGCCAGCGCGCCGGTGTCGTGGCTTCCGTACTGGCTGTTGTGGTCGCGACGCGCGGACAGCGCGATCTCGTGCTGACCGAAGGTGGCCTGGTACTGGGCGAACGTGCCGGTGTCATGGCGGCGGTTGGCCAGAAAGCCGGTGTCGCTGTCGATGTGCTCGCCCTGCCAGTCGACGCCCACGGTCAGCAACTGGTTCTGCGCCACGCTGATGTCGTTCTGCCACGAGGCCTGGTTGCGCCGCGAATAGATGTAGCCGGTGAAAGCCTGGTTCTTGTAGTTGTCGTAGCGGTCGAGGTTCTGGCCCACGCCGAGCGTGCTCTTCCACGCCGTCAGCGGGTTGATGCTGAAGGCCGAGCCGGCCGTTTGCTGCACCGTGCGACTGCGGTTCTGGTAGCTGCCGTCGAAATGGACCTCGCCCAGGCTGCGCAGCCAGTTGGCGGTGATCTGTGCACCGTTGTCCCAGCGGTAGCCGCCGTTGAGCACCAGGTTCTTGTTGCGGTAGGCGTCGCGGTCGGGCTCGTCGGCATAGCAGCCCGCGAAGACCTGGCCCGCGCCGACTCGGCAGGCATTGATGCCGCGCGTGTACTGCGCGCCCACGCTGGCGTTGTACCAGCCATGTTCACTGCCGCCGGACAGACCGGCCTGCCCGCGCAACAGATGGTCGCTGCCACCGGTGAGGCTTAACGACGGCACGAGGCCACCGTCGCGCGAACCATGCCGGGTGAAAATCTGGATCACGCCGCCGATCGCGTCGGCGCCGTACAGGCTCGAGCGCGGCCCGCGCACGATCTCGATCCGCTCGATCTGCTCCACCGGCAGCTGTTCGAACGCGGCCAGCCCGTTGCCGACCGAACCGATACGCACGCCATCGACCAGCACCAGCGTGTGCGAGGAATTGGTGCCGCGCAGGAACAGCGAGGTCGGCTGGCCGATGCCGCCGGTCCGGGCCAGGCTGACCCCCGGCAGACCGACCAGCAGGTCAGACACCGACACCGGCTGCAGCCGTTCGATGTCGGCGCGGGTGATCACGCTCACCGACGACAGTGAATCCTCGATCGTCACCGGCGTCCGCGTCGCAGTGACCACCACCGGGTTGAGTGTCGTGGCATCGTTCTGGTCGGCGCCTTGCGCACCCGTGGCGCAGGCAAGCAGCGCCACCGCCAGCAAAGACTTCTTCATGTTTTCTTCCTTTTGCCGCACACCCGCGCACGGCACCATCGATCAATGGGCTGGCAACCGGCAAGGGGGAAGAAGACGGAACGACGGACAGACAGGCCGTGGTTCGGCCTCGCCCACCGCGAGCCACCAGAATGCATCCAGGCCGGTCTCCGGGCTCACGAGTGGCGTGCGGTGATCCGCTCGCCTGGAACAGCGCCTTCCCGTGCATCGCACAGTGGCATTCGCCGTCCGTTCTCTCGCTTACCGTTGCGGGGGCAGCGCCGGCATTGCGGTGATGAGCACCGCGCACCGGCTTCCCGTTTCATCCCTTCGGCACGAGGCCGTCGGGACACCTGAACCCGCGCACTGTAGCCGCGATGGGCCGTTTGGGCAAACGCGATCACTGTAGGAGCGCACCCTGTGCGCGAATGCTTTTGCCGCATGCGTCAGGTGGACTGCGCACGCCGTCCGCGCACATGGTGCGCTACCGCAATTCAATCAGCCGTGCCGGCAATCCAGCTCTGCAACACCCGACAGCTGTCATCCACGAGCACCAGATCGGCACGAGCACCCGCCGCGATGCGGCCATGGCTGGCACCGAGCCCGAGGAACTCGGCCGGATACGTGCTGGCCATGCGCACCGCCTCGTCCAGCGGCAAGCCGAGCAGCTGCACGCTGTTGCGCACGGCGCCGGCCATGTCCAGCGCCGAGCCCGCCAGCACGCCCTGCGCGGTCTGGCATACGCCGTCCCTCGCAATGATGGTTTCGCCGTTGAGCACGTATTCGGGCGAATCGGCGCCGACCGGTGGCATCGCGTCGGTGACCAGCAGCATCTTGCCGCGCGCCTTCGCCGCGATCGCCACGCGCAGGCTGGCCGGGTGTACGTGGTGGCCGTCGACGATGATGCCGCACCAGCTGTCCGGATCTTCCAGCGCGGCCCCGACCACTCCGGGTTCACGACTGCCGAACGGGGTCATCGCGTTGAACAGATGGGTGAAGCCGCGTACTCCTGCGCGAAGCGCCGCGCGCGTGGTCTCGTAGTCGGCCGCGGTATGGCCGGCACAGACGATCACGCCGGCATCGGCGAGCATGCGGATGCTTTGCACTGGCACCTGGTCCGGCGCCAGCGTGATCAGGCGTACGCCGCGGTGCGGCGCGCACAGCAGGGCCAGCTCCTCGCTGCCCGGCACGTGAAAGTATTTCGCGTCGTGCACGCCCTTGCGTGCGGCGGCGAGGTATGGCCCTTCCAGATGAATGCCGAGCAGACCGGGCACGCCCTCGATCAGCGCCTGCTTCACCGCCGCCAGCGCGGCGCGCATCACGTCGAGATCGTCGCTGATCAAGGTCGGCAGGAAACCGGTGGTGCCATAACGCCGATGCGCGGCGCCGATCCGGCGGATCGTCTCCACCGTCGGCGCCTCGTTGAACAACACGCCACCGCCACCGTTGACCTGCACGTCGATGAAACCGGGCAACAGCATCGCGCCGCCGAGATCCTGCAGTGGCATGTCGCGCAAGCTCGGGTCGGAGCGCGGCACCAATGCCGCGATGCGCTCACCATCAAGCACGACGGCGAGGTCGTCGCGCCAGCCGTCATCGGTGAGCGTGCGGGCATTGGCAAGTGCGTGAAGCATGAAGGACTCCGTTGAAGGCGACGCGTAGGGCGGGCTCGGCCCGCCGGCTCCTGAATCTGCATCGCGATGGGGTGAAGCGCGGCGGGCGGCGCCCGCCCCACGTCCCGCTCAAACCGTCTCGGTGACCTTGTTCAGATGCGGCGGCACGTCGGGATTGAAACCGCGGCGCAGGGCCAGGTCGCTGGCCGCGCGGTAGAAACTCTGGATGATCAGCAGCGGCGTGCACATGGCGGGAAGCCCTGCGGGTACCGGCAGCGTGCCGGCGCCTTGCAGGCCGGGCGCAGCCACGAACACTTGCGCGCCGCGTTCGCGGAATTCACGTGCCACAGCCAAAGTGCCGTCCAGCGTGTAGTCGTCCTGGGCGAAGCACAGCACCGGAAACCCCGACCCGACCAGAGCCATCGGGCCATGCTTGACCTCGGCCGCGCTGAACGCCTCGGCGTGCAGACCACAGGTTTCCTTGAACTTGAGCGCGGCCTCCAGCGCGATGCCGAGACCGAAACCACGACCGACCACGAACAGGTTGTGCGCACCGACGAGTCCTGCGCTCAGCGACGACCAGTCCGCGTCCCAACCGGCACGCAAGGCATCGGGCAAGGCGCGCAGCGCGGCGGCCAGTTCGGCGTCGCCGGACCAGCGCGCGCACAGGTGCAATACCGCCGCCAGCGCGGCGATGTAACTCTTGGTGGCCGCCACGCTGCGTTCGGACCCGGCATGGAGCGGGATCACGGTGTCGGCCAGCTCGGCCAACGGCGAATCCTCCACATTGACCAGCGCCACCACGCGCGCGCCGGCGATCCTGGCCGCCTGCGCATTGCGCAGCAGATCCGGGCTCTTGCCCGATTGCGAAATCGCGATGAACAACGCGCCCTGCCAGCGCTGCTCGGCGGCGTAAACCGACGTCACCGATGGCGAAGCGGACGCGGTGACGATGCCCAGCCGGGTTTCAAACACGTACTTGGCATAGGCGGCTGCGTGATCGGAGCTGCCGCGCGCGCAGGTGACGATGAAGCGCGGCGGCTCGGCGCGCAGAGACTCGGCCAATGCGCTGACCACGGCTTCATTGGCGGCGAACTGGCGCGCCACCACCTCGGCCGATTCGTGGGCTTCGCTGAACATCAGGGTGTGGCTGGGCGTCATGCTCGTCCTTCAGTCGGTGTGCAATTCGGCGACAAAGTCATAGATGTCGCCGCGGTACCAGGAGGTAGTGAACTCGACCACGCGGCCGTCGTCCAGAAAACTGCGCCGTTCGATGTTGAGCCCGGCACTGCCGACCGCCACGTGGAGCAGGCGCGCCTGCTGCGCGTTGAGCGACATCGCGCGCAAGCGCTGCAAGGCGCGGCGCGGTCGGCAACCGAGCTTTTCCAGCGCTTCGTACAGCGAGTCGTGCACCAGCATCGGATCGGGCAGCACGCTGGCCGGAACCACGCTGCGTTCGATCGCCAGCGGCTCGTCCTGGCCATAGCGCAGGCGGTGCAGGCGCACCACCAGCGAACCGGGCGACAGGTTCATCGCCATCGATTCCTCCGGCGTGACCTCACCGATCACCCGCTCGAAAAATTCCGAACGCGGGTGCAGCCCGCGCTCGCGCAAATCCTCGGTGAAGCTGGTCAAGCGCGACATCGGCTTGACGATGCGCTCGGCAATGAAGGTGCCGGCGCCGTGGCGCTGGGTCAGCATGCCTTCCTCGACCAGGCCGGCGATGGCCTTGCGCACGGTCACCCGCGACAGCTTCAACGCCTGCGACAGGTCGCGCTCGCTGGGCAGTGCATGGCCCGGTTCCACATCGCGTTGCTGCACCACGTTGCGGATCGCCTGGCGCAAGCGCAGATAAGCCAGCGGCTGGTGGCTGGCCGGGTCTTGGCAGAGCCGGCGGTATTCCGAGGTCAGGGCGGTTTCCATGTCGCGCACCATACCAATAGCTATCCACCGGCCGCAAGTCGATTCAGGAGGAACGGGGCGAAAGCCCGCGTCAAACGTTACTTTCGATACTATTGGCAGGACACAATGAATTCGTATGCAGGGTGGTAGTCTTGCTGGTCTTTCACTGGTATGCTCGACGCTCAGCCGGCGCAGCAGCCGCCAGACGGTCACTGCCCATCGCCGGCCCGACTATGCGCAACGTGCCGAGGTAATCGCGTGACAGCTTCCCTGCAATCGGTCGAACCGTTCGACCTCGTCATCTTCGGCGGCACCGGCGATCTCGCCGTGCGCAAGCTGCTGCCGGCCATGTTCCACCGTTTTCTCGACGGCCAGATTCCGGCCAGCAGCCGCATCGTCGGCGTCGCCCGCGAAGCGCTGGACGACGCCGGCTACCGCGCCCATCTGCGCCAGGCGCTGGTGAAGATCTGCGATGCCGACAAGCTCGATCAATTCCTCACGCAGGTGTTCTATCGTCCGCTCGACGCACGCAAGGATGACGGCTGGGACGATTTCGCCGCACTGATGCAGGCCGAGCCGGACCACGTGCGCGTGTTCTACCTCTCCACCTCGCCCGAGCTGTTCGTCGACCTGTGCCGGCACCTGGGCGAGCGTGGCCTGAACGAGGGGCGCTCGCGCGTGGTGATGGAAAAGCCGATCGGCCGCGACCTGGAAAGCGCCAACCGCATCAACGACGCCGTCGGCAAGGTCTTCAGCGAGTCGCAGACCTTCCGCATCGACCACTACCTCGGCAAGGAGACCGTGCAGAACCTGCTGGTGCTGCGCTTCGGCAACGCCTTGTTCGAGCCGTTGTGGAACTCGGCGCACATCGACCATGTGCAGATCACCGTCGCCGAAACCGTGGGCGTGGGCCACCGGGCCGGTTACTACGACCATGCCGGCGCGCTGCGCGACATGGTACAGAACCACATGCTGCAGCTGCTGTGCATGGTGGCGATGGAGCCGCCCGCATCGCTGGAGCCGGACGCGGTGCGCGACGAGAAGCTGAAAGTGCTCAACGCGCTCAAGCCGATCGACGACGGCAACGTCGGTGCGCTCACCGTGCGCGGCCAATACCGTGCCGGCGTGGCCGAAGGCGAGCAGGTGCCCGGCTACCAGGATGAACTGGGCGACGCCAAGTCCAACACCGAAACCTTCGTCGCGCTGAAGGCGGAAATCGCCAACTGGCGCTGGGCCGGCGTGCCGTTCTATCTGCGCACCGGCAAGCGCCTGCCCGACCGTGTGTCGGAGATCGTGGTGACCTTCAAGCCGGTGCCGCACTCGATGTTCGACAGCGCCTCCGGCACCCTGGCGCAGAACCGGCTGGTGCTGCGACTGCAGCCGGACGAAGGCGTGAAGTTGTGGCTGACCATCAAGCACCCCGGTCCCGGCGGCCTGCGCCTGCGCCACGTGCCGCTGGACATGAGCTTCGCCGAGGCCTTTGGCGTGCAGCAACCCGATGCCTACGAACGTCTGCTGCTCGACGTGGTGCGCGGCAATCCCACCCTGTTCATGCGCCGCGACGAGGTCGAGGCGGCATGGCGCTGGGCCGGTCCGATCCTGGCTGCCTGGGCGGCCAGCGGCGAGACGCCACGGCCCTATACCGCGGGCAGCTGGGGACCCAGCGCCTCCGTCGCGCTGATCGAACGTGACGGCCGCACCTGGCACGACGACAGTGAGTGATACGTCCCCATTACCCGCAGTTCACCCGCTGCTTGCACCCGCTGCAGCAGACTGGTCGGCCCTACTCCTCATGTCGCTCTCCCCATGACCGAACCGCTGAACGTCACCACCCACAGCTTCACCGATTGCCAGGCCCAGGCCGCGACGCTGGCCGAGCGCGTCGCCGAGCGTTTGCGCCGCGCCGTGGACGAGCGCGGCCACGCCGTGCTGGCCGTATCCGGCGGCAGCACGCCGAAGGACTTCTTCGCCCGCCTTTCGCGCGAGAAGCTCGACTGGTCGAAGGTGCAGGTAACCCTGGTCGACGAACGCTGGGTTCCGGACAGCGACGAACGCTCGAACGCGCGACTGGTGCAATCGCACCTGCTGCAACACGCCGCTGCCGGTGCACAGCTCGTCCCCCTGTACACGGGCGATGCCACGCCAGAAGCCGGGCTGGCCAAAGCCGAAGCGCGCATCGACGCGCTGCCGCTGCCCTTCGACGCGGTGATCCTGGGCATGGGCGAGGACGGCCACACCGCCTCGTTCTTCCCCGGCGGCGACCATCTGGCTGACGCACTGGACCTGGACGGGCGCGCACGCGTGCTGCCGATGCAGGCACCCGACGCGGGCGAGCCACGCATCACCCTGACCTTGCCGACCCTGCTCGAAACCCGCGCCTTGTACCTGCTGGTTTCCGGCGAGAAGAAGCGTGACGTGCTCGCCGACGCCCGCCTCGGCCTCGGCGCCGCCCGCGACTACCCGGTACGCGCCGTACTCACCCAGCAACGTGTGCCAGTGGCGGTCTACTGGTGCCCGTGAAAAGCGAGAAGCGAGGAACGAGAAGTGACAAGTGAGAGCAATGCATTGACCACTTCCGCCTCCTCTCACTTCTCACTCCTCTCCACTCACTCCCGGACCTGAATCATGACCAAGCTGCACCCCGTCATCGCCGAAGTCACTGAGCGCCTGCGTGAGCGCAGCCGCGACACACGCGCGGCGTATCTCAGGCGCATCGACGCGGTGGATCGCAGCGGACCGCAGCGGGGGCATCTTTCCTGCGGCAACCTCGCGCACGGCTTTGCCGCCTGCGGCACGGAAGACAAACAGGCCTTGCGCAGCGGCCATCGCGCCAACCTGGCGATCGTCACGGCCTACAACGACATGCTTTCCGCGCATCAGCCGTATGAGCGCTACCCGGCATTCATCCGCCAGATCGCGCGTGACAGCGGCTTCACCGCCCAGGTCGCCGGCGGCGTGCCCGCGATGTGCGACGGCATCACCCAGGGCCGCGCCGGCATGCAGCTGTCGCTGTTCTCGCGCGACCTGATCGCGATGGCCACCGCGGTGGCCTTGTCGCACGACATGTTCGACGGCGCGCTGTACCTGGGCATCTGCGACAAGATCGTGCCCGGCCTGCTGATCGCCGCGCTGAGCTTCGGCCACCTGCCCGGCGCCTTCGTGCCCTCCGGCCCGATGCCCAGCGGCATTCCCAACGAGCAGAAGTCCAAGGTGCGCCAGGCCTTTGCCGACGGCAAGGCGAGCAAGGAGGAATTGCTCGAAGCCGAAGCCGCCTCGTATCACGCCCCGGGCACCTGCACCTTCTACGGCACCGCCAACTCCAACCAGATGCTGATGGAGATCATGGGCCTGCACCTGCCCGGCGCCAGCTTCACCGCGCCGGACACACCGCTGCGCGATGCGCTCACCGCCGAAGTGGTGCGCCGCGTCGCTGCCAACAGCGCGCTGGGCGAGCACTATCTGCCGGTCGGCCACATCATCGACGAGCGCGCCATCATCAACGGCGTGATCGGCCTGCACGCCACCGGCGGCTCGACCAATCACCTGTTGCACCTGGTGGCGATCGCGCAAGCCGCCGGCATCCAGTTGCGCTGGGATGATTTCGACGCGCTGTCCGGCGCCATCCCGCTGCTGGCCCGCGTCTATCCGAACGGCTATGCCGACGTGAACCAGTTCCACGAGGCGGGCGGGATGGCCTTCCTGATCGACCAGCTGCTGGGCGCCGGCCTGCTGCATGGCGACGTACAGACCATCCTCGGTACCGGCCTGGAGCGATACGCGCAGGTGCCGCAACTGGACGAGGAGGGTGCGCTGCACTGGACGCCGGTGGCCAGACAGAGCGGCAATCGCGGCACGCTGCGCAGCCTGGATGAGCCGTTCCGCGCCGACGGCGGTTTGCGCATGCTTGATGGCAACCTTGGCCGCGCCGTGATCAAGGTGTCCTCGGTACCGGAGGATCGGCTGGTGATCGAGGCGCCGGCGATCGTGTTCCATGACCAGGATGAGGTGGCCGGCGCCTACAAGCGTGGCGAGCTGAATCGGGATTTCATCGCCGTGGTGCGCTTCCAGGGCCCGCAAGCCAACGGCATGCCCGAGCTGCACAAGCTCACGCCCACGCTCGGCCTGCTGCAGGATCGCGGCCACCGCATCGCCCTGCTTACCGACGGGCGCATGTCGGGCGCGTCCGGCCGCGTGCCGGCCGCGATCCATGTCACCCCGGAAGCCGTGGCCGGTGGCAATATCGGCAAGATCCGCGATGGCGACATGATCCGGTTGGATGCGGTGAATGGCCGTCTGGACGTCCTGATGGAAGCGCACGAACTGGACGCGCGCCTACCGGTCAGCATCGACCTTTCCTCGCAACACAGCGGCATGGGGCGCGAATTGTTCAGCCTGTTCCGCCAGGCCGCGACCAGTGCCGATCTCGGCGCCGGCGTACTGCAGGCGCCGTAGGCCGGGCTCCGCCCGCCGCTCTCGTTGGACCGTGGAAAGCCGGCGGGCAGAGCCCGCCCTACACGGCGACCGCCGCCTGCACTACGCACACCGAGCCATCGCATGACGCACCTGATCGAGCACAAGCAGAAAATCGACATCACGCCTTCGTCCCATCATGCCGTGCGCGACTCACGTAGGGCGGGCTCTGCCCGCCGCTCTCGTTGGACCGCGAAAAACCGGCGGGCAGAGCCCGCCCTACGAAGGCGATCGCCGCCTGCACTACGCACACCGAGCCATCGCATGACGCACCTTATCGAGCAAAAGCAGAAAATCGACATCACGCCTTCGTCCCATCACGCCGTGCGCGACTCACGTAGGGCGGGCTCCGCCCGCCGCTCTCGTTGGACCGCGAAAAGCCGGCGGGCAGAGCCCGCCCTACAAGGCGATCGCCGCCTGCACTACGCACACCGAGCCATCGCATGACGCACCTTATCGAGCAAAAGCAGAAAATCGACATCACGCCTTCGTCCCATCATGCCGTGCGCGACTCACGTAGGGCGGGCTCTGCCCGCCGCTCTCGTTGGATCGCGAAAAGCCGGCGGGCAGAGCCCGCCCTGCGCGACCGCGATTGCCGTTTTCTCCACACCAACCACCAACACCATCGAGCCAAGTCATGACCAACCTGATCGAGCAGAAGCAGCAACAGATCGAAACCACCATGCGCCTGGCGCCGGTGATCCCGGTGGTGGTGGTCCACGACCTGAAATCCGCCGTGCCGATGGCACGCGCACTGGTTGCGGGCGGCGCGCCGGCGATCGAGGTGACCCTGCGCACGCCGGTGGCACTCGACGCGATCCGCGCGATCGCCGCCGAAGTCGAAGGTGCCACGGTCGGCGTCGGCACGGTGCTCAGCGCTACCGACCTGCATGCGGCGCAGCAAGCCGGCGCCCGCTTCGCGGTATCGCCGGGCATCTCGCCATATCTGCTCGATGCCGCCGACGAAAGCCCGTTGCCATTGCTGCCGGGAGCCGCCACCGCCAGCGAGGTGATGAGCCTGCTCGAACGCGGCTACCGGCATCTGAAATTCTTTCCCGCGGTCCCCGCCGGCGGTCACAAGCTGTTGGGCGCCTGGGCCGGTCCGCTGCCACAGGTGCGTTTCTGCCCCACCGGCGGGATCAGCCTGACCAACGCGGCGGATTTTTTCGCGCTGCCCAACGTACTGTGCGTGGGTGGCTCATGGCTCACGCCAGCGGACAAGCTGGCCAGCGGTGACTGGTCCGGCATTGAGCTGCTGGCGCGCGAGGCAGCCGCCCTCAGGACGCGCCAACCGTAACAACCAACGCTCCCGGCACGCCCGGAGGCGACCACCGGTCGGTGGCGCGAGCGGCTGGCAGTTTCCATGCCGGCCTGGTCGTCGAGTCAGACGCTACCGGGGACTGCTGCGTGGTTTGACGCTTTCAGACTGGGGCATTTCACACCCGCCCTGGTGATTCACTGGGTCGCCCGTGACCCAGGTGCGTGGTGAGCACGATGGGCCAATCCTTTGCACGGACGCGATTGCGGCCACCGTGGCAAATGGCATGGGGGTTGCTTCCTTGCTCCGGGAAGGGGAAGAACATGACCGAGCCATTCCACACCTCGACAGCACTTGCCAGTGGTTCGGCGAGTCCGAAGCGACACATGGCCGATCCGTCACTTTTTGCTGCAACACGCATCGCTGGTGCGCAGCGAGTCCGGTCGGGAGGAAGTCCCGGGGTTGCACAACCCGGCAGGGACGAAGAAGCCCGCTGGCTGGCTGGCATCGGGACGTCGTGACGCCGCACCTTCCACTGGCAAGGCGGGGCCAGCTTCGCTTGCCGGCATGCGCCCGCCGTGGAGCGGGCGGCGCGCTCCACAACGATCGTCACCTGTGGCACTGGAAGTCAGGAGAGTCGCAATGATTCTTTTTCACGGGCGGAAAGCTCTTTTCCTGTTGGCCGGCCTGCTCGCCGTGGGCTGCTCCGTGCAACCGCACCCCGAGCCGGGCAAGGTCCTCGATGAAGCCAGTCAGGCCGGTCGCAACGGAGCTTCATTTCCGCAGGCGTCGGAGGACTACTTCCATGACATGGACGGCGCGGTGAAACTCACCCCGGACGAGATCAAGGGACGCAACATGTGGCTGGTCTGGAGTGGCGGCAACGACTACTTCTGGAACCGCATGAGCGACTACACGTTCGGCGCGTTCGACCTGCTGAAGTCGATCAGCTCGCACCCGAGCCTGGGCTACTCGCGCGACGACCGCTGGACGCGCTTCGGCATGGTCAACGAGCCCTGCTTCGAGAAGCCGACCGGGCCCGACAAGGATCGTCGCGGCCTGTGGCTGGACGTGCGCAGCAAGAACTGCCCGCCCGATCCGTTCGAGAACGAACGCAAGTACCCCGGCGTCGTGGTCGGCTCGCGCGGCAAGTCGCTGGGCGACGGCACCACGCAACCGGTCGGTTCGTTCTACGGCTATGCGACCGGCATCGTCGGCCTGCGCCTGTTCCCGAACCCGGACTTCGATGCCAAGGCGGCCAAGGCCTGGGATCCGGTGCGCTACTACACCGACCCTTCCTACTACAACCGCAAGGATCTGGTCCGCCCGTACCGCGTCGGCATGTCGTGTGCGTTCTGCCATGTCGGTCCAAGTCCGGTGAATCCGCCGGCCGATCCGGAGCATCCGACATACGCCAACCTCAGTTCGTCGGTGGGTTCGCAATACATGTGGGTCGACCGCCTGTTCCTGTTCAACTCGAACAAGCCGGAGGGGCGCACGAATTTCATGTACCAGTTGGTGCACACCTATCGGCCGGGCACGATGGATACCTCGCTGGTCTCGACCGACAACATCAACAACCCGCGCACGATGAATGCGCTCTACGACTTCGTGTCGCGCCTGGGCGTGGGCAAGCGCCTGTGGCACGAAAAACTTGCCGGCGGCGAGCGCGACAACAAGCAGCTCAACGACTTCGTCAGCAGCGGTCCGATGACCGAGTTCTATAGTCCGCCGGACACGGTGCGCACGCCGCATATCCTGAAGGACGGCGCCGATTCGGTCGGCCTGCTCGGCGCACTCAACCGGGTCTACCTCAACATCGGCCTGTTCGGCGAGGAATGGTTGCTGCATTTCAACCCGGTCATCGGCGGCAAGACGATCTCGCCGATCCCGATCGCCACCGCGCAGAAGAATTCAGGCTATTGGCAAGCCACCGAGATGGGTACGCCGAACACGGCGCTGTTCTTCCTGAAGGCCGCGCAGCCGGATCACCTGAAGGATGCACCCGGTGGCAGCGCCTACCTGAGCACCGATGCGGCCACGCTGGAGCATGGCAAGCAGGTGTTCGCCGATACCTGCGCCCGTTGTCATTCGAGCAAGGCGCCCCGCCCGCCAGCCGACCTCGGCCTGAATCCGGACAAGTGCGCCGGCGCCGGCTATCTCGATTGCTTCAAGCACTGGTGGAAGTGGACCCAGAGCGACGACTACAAGGCGCAGATGCGCGCCATCGTCAAGGCGGACGACTTCCTGGAGGGCAACTATCTTTCCACCGACGCACGCATTCCGGTGACCCTGCTGCGTACCAACGTGTGCAGCCCGCTGGCGACCAATGCGCTGGCCGGCAACATCTGGGACAACTTCTCGTCGCAGTCGTACAAGCAACTGCCGTCGGTCGGCACGGTGACGCTGAGCGATCCGTTCACCGGCGCACCGATGCCCTATGCGATGCCGGCGGGAGGGCGCGGCTACACGCGCGTGCCTTCGCTGATTTCACTCTGGTCTACGGCACCGTTCCTGCTCAACAATTCGGTCGGTCCGTTCTCCAGCGACCCCTCGGTGGCCAGTCGCATGAAGGTGTTCGACGCGTCGATCGAACAAATGCTGTGGCCGGAGAAGCGCGAGCACGACGCGGTGCTCGGTGACAAAGTGCCCGGTGTCATCGACCGCACGACGCAGCGCAGCGAGATCGTCATCCCGGCCGGTTACGCGCCCAAGGCGCTGCAGGTACTGCGCGGCCGGTTGCACCGCTGGTTGCCGTGGCTGGTTGGCGATGGCGACGACATCCTGATCGGGCCGATCCCGAAGGGCGTGCCGGTCGGACTGCTGGCCAACCTCAAGCTGCGCGCCGAGAGCACGGACCCGGCGGTGATCGCGGCCCAGGTCCACGACACCGGCGAGATGCTGCTCAAGCTCCAGCTGGACCTGGCCAAGGCCCCGGCAAACGCCACCGACGAGGAATTGCGCGCCCGCTTCGCCAACCTCAAGGCGCCGATGCTGCGCCTGAGCAAGTGCCCGGACTTCGTGGTCAATCGCGGCCACTACTTCGGCACGGCGCAGTTCAACCAGCAAGCCGGCCTGAGTGCGGACGAGAAGGCATTCGGCCAGATACCGGCGTTGAGCGACGCGGACAAGCGCGCGCTGATCGAGTTCCTGAAGACGTTCTGACCTCCGGCCGCCGCCCCATGGACCCTACCGATGAGCTCACATGGGACTACGTCATCGTTGGCTCGGGTGCCGGTGGCGGCACCCTGGCGGCGCGGCTGGCCGAGGCCGGCATGCGCGTGTTCCTGCTCGAAGCCGGCGGCGACCCGTGCACGGCGGAAGCGCAACGCCTGCCGGATGACTACGACGTGCCCGGCTTCCATCCCTTCGCCAGCGAGAACGCCGCGATGAGCTGGAGCTTCGAGGTCCGCCACTACGCCGACGAAGATCGGCAGGCCTGCGATCCGAAGTACGACGCGGCGCGCGGCGGCGTGTTCTATCCGCGCGCGGCGGCGCTTGGCGGGTGCACCACGCACAACGCGATGATCTTCATGCCACCGCACGATTCCGATTGGGATTACATCGCGCAACTGACTGGTGACAGTTCCTGGCGTGCCTCGCGCATGCGCCGCCATGTCCGCCGCGTCGAAGCCTGTCACCACCGCCCCGCATGGCGGGCGCTGCGCTGGCTCGGCCTTGATCCGACCGGACACGGCTGGAACGGTTGGTTGCGTACCGAAAAATCGGTGCCGCTCGAGGCGCTGGGCGACACCGAAATGGTGCGGCTGGTGGTCGAGTCCGCGCGCGTCTTCGTCGATGCCCTGCCCAGGCCGCTGCTCAGCGTGCTGCGCTGGCTGCGGCGCCCGGGCGACCCGAACGCGCGCAGCTGGGGACAAGGCAGCTTCGAGGGACTGTGCTACACGCCGCTGTCCACCGTCGGGCACCAGCGTACCGGCGCCCGTGAGCGGGTGCAGCAGGCGGCCAGTGCGCACCGGGACTTCCTGCATGTCGAACTCGATGCGCTGGCAACGCGGGTGATCTTCGACAAAGCGGGCGCGGCCAGCGGGGTCGAGTACCTCAAGGGTGCGCGCCTGTACCGTGCGCATCCGGCCTGCAGCGATGCGCCCGGCGAACGCCGCGAAGTGCGCGCGCGTCGCGAAGTGATCCTGTGTGGTGGCGCCTTCAACACGCCGCAGTTGCTGATGCTCTCCGGCATCGGTCCGGCCGCGCACCTGCGCGGGCACGGCATTCCGGTGCGGGTCGATCTGCCCGGCGTCGGCGGCAACCTGCAGGATCGCTACGAGGTGGCGGTCACCCATCGCATGCAACGCGCGTGGACGGTACTCGATGGCGCCCGCTTCGAGCGCGACGATCCGCTGTGGCAACGCTGGACCGAATCGCGCGCGCAGGTTCCACCATGGCGACGCTGGCGCAGGCCGGACGCCGGCATGTACGGCTCCAGTGGCGCGGCGATCGCGCTGATCCGCCGCTCGGCACCCGACCTGCCCGAACCCGACATCTTCTGCATGGCCCTGCCGACGCGATTCGAGGGCTACTCGCATGGCTACTCGAAGGTCATCCGGCAGCATCACGACTATCTGACCTGGGCGGTGCTGAAGGCGCACACGCTCAATCGCGCCGGCACGGTCAGGCTGCGCTCGGCCGACCCGCGCGACCCGCCGCTGGTGAACTTCCGCTACTTCGAGGAAGGCAGCGACACCGCAGGCCACGACCTGCAGGCCGTGGTACGGGCGATCCGGTTCCTGCGCCGACTCACCGCGCCGCTGATCGCCAGCGGCGTGATCGCCGAGGAGTGCGCGCCCGGAGCGGACGTCGAGAGCGACGCGGCCCTGGCCGACTACGTGCGCAACACCGCCTGGGGCCACCACGCCTCGTGTTCCTGTCCGATCGGCGCCGTCGGCGAAGGCGGCGTCCTCGACAGTGCGTTCGCGGTGCATGGCGTGCGCGGCCTGCGGGTCGTCGACGCCTCGGTGTTCCCGCGCATTCCCGGGATTTTCGTGGCCGCAGCGGTCTACGCCGTGGCCGAGAAAGCGGCGGAAGTGATGTTGCGCGAGGCGCGACGCGTACCTGGATGAAGTGATGTTTTGCTGACCGCGGGAAACCGCCAAGGAGACTGCCATGTCGTACGACGTAGCGAAATTGCTGGCCATGTCGCAAACGCAACTGGACGACCTGTTTCGCGCCAGTCCGGCCGGCGACATTCCCGATGGCGCGGCCAAGGGCACCGCGATCATCGCGCCCGGCACCAAGTATTCCGAGACCATTGCCGAGGTCATCAACCACTTCGGCTGGCAGGGAAAGGTGTTCGACGCCGCCAAGGGCGTGTTGAAGAACAGCATCAGCATTTTCCGGGTCGAGGCCATCGTGGCCAAGGTCTACAAGGGGCCGAGCTGGCTCGACGGCAAGGAATGCATCGTGCTCGACTACTCCGCGACCTCGCTGGTCGCGCACTGGATCCGCGACGAGATCCGCCTGATCGACACCGGCTTCTACCTGGGCAAGGTGTACTGGGGCAAGGAGCGCCTGATCGACTTCTGCCTGAAGTTCTGATCGTGACGCCGCAGTCCTGCTTCATGGTGGTGGCAGCGTTGGCGCCGGGCCGCGAGGCCAGTTTGCGCGCGTTGCTGGACACCATGAACCGGGCGCCGGGCATGGCCGATCCGGACAACGCCTTGGTGCCGTTCGGCGCGTTCGAGCGCCTGCACTTCGCACGCTTCGTGCTGCTCGACGACCCCACGCTTGCCGATGTCGAAGCCTACGGCCTGCCGCCATCCGGCGCGCCGCTTTACTTCGTCTTCATGGGCGACTGCGACGGACCGGCGGCACTGCTGCTCGCCGACATGGCGCAGCGCGCGGCGGCCGGCTTGCGCCGCCTGCTTGCGCACTGCGAGGGCTTCGATGCGAACGGCGACCTGCTGGCCTGGATGCGCGCGCACGACGTGCCGGTGGCCGCCAATTATGTGAATTGGGTCGGCCGCAGCGTGCGGCAGATACGCGAGGAAAGCGCACTGCAACGCGCGCTGAGCGCGAGGGTGGTGCGCAGGCCGCTGGCCTCGGGCGCTGAAGTGCAGGCGACCCGGCGTAGCCTGATGACCTTTGTCGAGCAGGAACAGCAGGCCGGCCGACTCGTGCTGACCGCGCCCGAGCGCACGCCGCTTGGCTGGCGCGTCGCCTGGCTGGTCAACCTGGTGGCGGTGCCGCTGGTCGGGCTGCTGATGCTGCCGCTGCTGATCGTGCTGCTGCCGTGGCTCGTCTACCTGTTGCGCGCGCGCGAAACCAGCGACCCGGAGATCTGTCCGCGACCGCAGCGCGAAGCCCTGCAGGCGCTGCAGGCACTGGAGGATCACGAGGTGTCGAACCAGTACACCGCGATCGGCACGCTGAAGCCCGGGCTGTTCCGCCGCACCTTGCTGAGCGTGTTGCTGGTGCTGGTCGGCTACGCCTGCAGGCACATCTTCACGCGCGGACATCTGGCCCGCGTGCAGACGATCCACTTCGCGCGCTGGGTCTTCCTCGACGACAAGCGCCGCGTCGTGTTCGCCAGCAACTACGACGGCGGCCACCAGGCCTATATGGACGACTTCATCAACAAGGTGGGCTGGGGCCTGAACCTGCTTTTCAGCAACGGCATCGGCTGGCCACACACGCGCTGGCTGATCCTGGGTGGGGCGCGCCTCGAGCAGAACTTCAAGCGCTTTCAACGACGGCATCAGCTGCCGACCCAGGTCTGGTACAAGGCCTATCCCGGGCTAGCCCTGGTCGATCTCAAGCGCAACCAGCGCATTCGCGAAGGCCTGCAGCGTGCCCGCATGAGCGACGCACAGGCGTTGGCCTGGCTGAGGTTGCTATGAATACGCAGATGCCAACGCATGCCGTTGAGCCCGACGACATCCAGGGCCTGCTGCGGTCGGGCTACGGTCATCACACCGAAGCGTGCTTCCTGCTGCTGCGGATCAAGGATCGCGACGCCGCGCGGGCGTGGCTGGCGGCCGCACCGGTGACCAGTGCCGCGCAGTCCGAGCGGCGTCCCGGCGCAGATGCGGAATCGCTGCCACCCACGGTGCTGCAAGTCGCCTTGAGCTGCGAGGGCTTGCGCGCGCTCGGGCTGGCCGACGACATCATCGAGGACTTCGCGCCGGAATTCGTGTCCGGCATGGGCAGCGACGCGAACCAGGCGCGCCGGCTTGGCGATGTGGGCGCGAACGCACCGGAACGGTGGCATTGGGGAACCGGGCCGCGCGTGCCGCACGTGCTGGTGTTGCTGTACGCCTTGCCCGGGCACCTCGACGCGTGGCGTCACACGATCGAGCAGCAATGCATGGCCGGCTTCGACCGCCTGGCCGGCCTGGAGACCGCCAACGCGATCGACTGCGAGCCGTTCGGTTTCAAGGACGGCATCTCGCAGCCGCAGATCGATTGGCAACGCCGGCGCCCGGTGCGCGATGAAGACCAGTTGGCCTACAGCAACCTGAGCTGCCTGGGCGAGTTCGTGCTTGGCTACCCCAACGAGTACGGCGGCTACACCGATCGGCCGTTGCTCGACGCCAGTGACGACGCGCAGGCAGCGTTGCCGCGAGCCGAGGATGCGCCCGACAAGGTCGACCTCGGGCGCAACGGCAGTTACCTGGTGCTGCGCCAGCTGCAGCAGGATGTGCAGGGTTTCTGGCAGTTCCTCGCCGACGAGGCGGGCGGCGACCCCGGCAAGCGCGAGCGCCTGGCCGCCGCGATGGTCGGCCGCAGCCTGCAGGGCGTGCCGTTGGTCGATCCGACGCACGCCGACGATGCCGCCACGGCGCAGGCGGACTTGAACGCCTTCGACTACCAGGCCGACCCGCAGGGTTTGCGCTGTCCGCTCGGCGCGCACATCCGCCGCGCCAATCCGCGCAACGCCGACCTGCCGGCGGGCACGCGCGGCATCGTCTCGCGCCTGATCCGCACCCTGGGCTTCGACGCCGAAGCGCTGCAGCAGGACCTGGTCGCCTCCACGCGGTTCCACCGCCTGCTCCGCCGCGGTCGCAAATACGGTGCCGCTTCGTTGACGCAAGCGCTGGCTGGTCCGCCGGACGCCGAGGCGGGGATCCACTTCATCTGCTTGGGCGCCAACCTCGCCCGCCAGTTCGAATTCGTGCAGAACGCGTGGATGACGGGAACGAAATTCGACGGACTGACCGCCGAAAGCGATCCGCTGCTCGGACCGCGTCTGCCGGCACCGGATGGAACGCGCACCGATGGCTATTCGATACCGCAACCCGACGGGCCTGCCCGGTGCGTGGCCGCTCTGCCGCAGTTCGTCACCGTGGTCGGCGGCGGCTACTTCTTCCTGCCTGGCATTCGTGCCTTGCGTTACCTGGCCACGGCGCGCTGACGGAGCTTGCGATGAACTCGAACACGAGTCGCCCGATACCACCGCCCAACACCGGCTCCGCGCTGCGGAACGGGCTGCAGCGGGCGTCCACCCGGCTCATCCAGTTCCAGCGCCGCTTCGACCCGTTCCTGCGCCCGGCGTTCGACGCCGTGCTGCGCGACCCGATCGCGCGCCTGGCCACGTACCTGATCAACCGCCGACGCCCCGACGAAGGCCTGGCGATCGCCGAGGAACGGCCGCTGCCCGACGAAGAACAGTTCGTCGATTCGATCATCGCGAGTTTCAATGAACAGATGCGCCTGCTGTGGAAGCCCGGCGGCTTCGAGCGCGGCGGCAACACCAAGACGCAGGGCATCGTGCGCGCCGAGTTCATCGTGCATGACGGCCTGCCCGCCGCCTTGCGCCACGGCATCTACGCCGAACCGCGCAGCTACCGCGCGTGGGTGCGCTTTGCCGGACCGGGCCCCTACGTCACGCCGGACATCGACGACGTCGGCTTCATGAGCATGTCCATCAAGCTGCTCGGCGTGCCGGGGCCGAAGCTGATGGCCGAGGAGCAATCCACCCAGGACCTGTTCGGCGTTTCCACGCCGACCTTCGTGACGCCGGACGTGCGCGCCAACGCGCAGCTGCAGATCGAGAGCGTGAAAAACGCGCAGATCTTCTATTTCCTCAACCTGCACCGCTCGCACGTGCTCGATCTGATCATGCAGGGCTTGTGGACCAAGACGCAGAGCAGCCCGTTCGAGGCGCCGTATTTCAGCTGCGTGCCGTACCTGCTGGGCGAAGGCCAGGCGATGCAGTATTCGTTCTGGCCGAAGACGCGCCAGCGCACGCGGATACCGCGCCTGCCGCTGCGCCCGCCCGACGACTACCTGCGCCAGGCCATGGTGGCGGCACTGGATGTGGGCGAGGTGGAGTTCGACATTCGCCTGCAGCTGCAGACCGATCCGCACCTGATGCCGATCGAGAACGCCGGCGTGCTGTGGCCTGAACGCCTGTCGCCCCGCGTCTCGGTGGCGACATTGCGCATCGCGCGCCAGAAGTTCGATTCACCGGCGCAGATGGAGTTCGCCAAGCGCCTTTCCTACAACCCCTGGCACTGCATCGCCGAGCATCGCCCGCTGGGCAACCAGAGCCGCGCGCGCCGCCGGATGTACCTGGCCCTCTCCACCCTGCGGCATCAGATGAATGCGGTGCCGCATTACGAGCCAACCGGCGACGAGGTGTTCGACTAGGTCTCCGCGGGAGTCGGTGTCGCAGCATTGCACCTCGGAGGAATTCAAAAGCTTTCACACAGGCCTGCAGGACCACCGCACAAAGGTGCATGGCAGTGTGCCGTCTCCATGGCGCGAAGTGTTTGCAGGGTCTTTCCGAAGAGGGTGGTGGTCATGGGCTACAGCGAACTCGAACTCCGCATCCAGTGGCTCGACCCGGGCAAGTACTTTGTCGCCGGCCGGTACGTCGATCCGGAGCAGGATCGCGAAACGGACCTGATTGAACCGTCCCGGATCGAAATCGACCTGGCGCGTCTGCGCGACCTGGCGCTCGATCCGGATGCCTACGGGTCTGCGTTGACCGACATGGTGTTCGGCAGCCAGGGAAGCCCGATCTTCGACGCCTTTGTACGAGCACGCGCGGTAGCCGCGGCGCGCAGCGGCTTGCGGATCCGCCTGCACATCCAGGCAAATGCGCCCGAATTGCATGCCGTGCGCTGGGAACTGTTGCGCGAGCCTGCAAAGACGACTGCCTTGCTCTCGGACCAGAGCGTGTGGTTCTCGCGATTCCTCAGCAGCAGCGACTTCCGGCTGCATCCGCTACAGGATCCCGACACGGTCAAGGTGCTCGTGGTGGTCGCCAATCCGAGCGACCTCACCACGCGCTGGCAGCAGCCCGCGCTCGACCCGGATGAAGAGTATCGACAAGCAGACGAGGCGATCGCGTCGCAATACGGACGCAGCCCGCGCGAAATCGTGGTGCGGCGCCTGAGCGGGCGCGCGTCGGTCTACAACATCGTGTCCGACCTGCGCGACAACTACTCGGACATCGTCTACCTGGCATGCCACGGCACGATCACGCCAGGCGGCGACCCGCGCCTGTTGCTGGAGGGCGACGATGGTTTGGGCGAGATGGTCAGGGGCGAGGAACTGGTGGAGCGTTTCGCGGCCGCCGAAGAGCGCCCGCGCCTGGTGGTCCTGGCTTCATGCCGGAGTGCGGGTGGGCAAGGGGCGCAGGGACTGACGGCCCTGGCGCCGCGACTGGCGCAGGCTGGCGTACCCAATGTGCTGGCGATGCAGGGCGACATCACGGTGGCGTCGGCCAAGCGATTCCTGCCGCGGTTCTTTCGCGAGCTTGCCACTGATGGGCAGATCGACCGCGCGATGGCCGCAGCACGCTTCGACCTCATCGGCGAGCCTGACTGGTGGATGCCGACGCTGTACACGCACTCCAAGAGCGGCGTGGTGTGGCCGCCACGAAATGCGGACATGGAAGGCTTCGACCAGTGGGATGCGGTGGTGTCGAACGTCTTGAACAAACGCTGCGTGCCTGTGCTGGGCCCCGGCTTGGTGGAGCCCGTCATTGGTTCCACGCGCGACATCGCGCGGGCATGGGCAGAGCGCTACGAGTTTCCGCTGGCGCCCAAGGACCGCGACGATCTGGCACAAGTGGCGCAACACCTGGCCTATCGCAACAGTCCCGGCTTCGTCGTCGACGCCCTCCGCGCCTACGTCGTGCGTTACCTGCGACGGAAGTTCCGCGACCAACTGACACCGGAGTTGCTGAGCGGGCGGATCGAGGAAGGTCTCGTCGACAGCATGGTGTCGCACATCGGCTCGGGTTTGCGTGCGGCGAACCCGAAGGAAGTCCACACTTTGCTGGCGCGGATGCCGGTGCCGATCTACGTCAATGCCAATCGCGACAACCTCCTGCACGATGCGTTGGTCGAACAAGGCAAGAAGCCTCACATCCAGTTGTGCACCTGGCGCAGCAGCGGCGACCAGGGGATAACACACGGTCCGTCGGCGGGACCGGAGTACGTGCCGAGCGTTGAGGAGCCGCTGATATTTCACGTGTTCGGCAACTTCCACTATCCCGAAAGCATGGTGATCACCGAGGACGACTATTTCGAGTTCCTGATGGAGGTGACGCGCAACGAGACGCTGCGCGAGAACGGCATTCCTCATGCCGTCACCGCCGCGATCTCGACCTCCGGCTGGCTGCTGCTGGGCTTCCAGGCCGAAGACTGGGACTTCCGCGTGGTGCTCGGCAGCATCTTGCGGCAACCAGGCCGCGAGATCTCGCGACGGCGCACCAGCGTCGCGATCCAGATGAGCCCGACGGATGAACGCATCGTGCCCGAGCGCATGTACAAGTATCTGCGGAAGTACTTCGAGGAACAGTCGCACGTGAACCTCTTCTGGAGCTCGCCGGCGGAGTTCATGACGCAGCTCATGGATCAGTACGACAGAGCGGTAACGGCCGAAGCGGGAATGCCGACATGAACAGCATCGTGCACGCATCAGGCAACGACGCCATCGGGCAGGACCATGGAACCACGCCCGGTTCGCCGCCACCGAATCCATTCGTCGGTCCGGTACCGCTGGACGTCGGCCAGAAGCTGCACGGTCGGCGACGCGAAACCGAAGAGCTGTCGGACCTGCTCCTCAGCAAGCGGATCGTCCTGCTGTTCTCGCCATCGGGCGCCGGCAAGACGTCGCTGATCCGCGCCGGACTGATTCCCAGGCTGAAGGAATCCTACGAAATGGAGGCGCTCCCGGTCATCCGGCTCGGTCATCGGGACCCTTCGTGTGACGGTGATGCCTCGATCAACCGGTACCGGCTGGCCACCCTGCTTGCGCTGGAGACGCTGTGCGAGGAAGGCGAGCGGAGGCCAGCGCGCGATTTGCGCGCGTACACCCTCAAGCAGTATTTCGAGGAGTGCGTATCGGCCGCGATCGGCCGCGATTCAGCTGGCGAGCCGCATTACCCGTTGCTCATCCTCGACCAGTTCGAGGAACTGTTCACCGCCGATCCGCTGGACGTCAGGCAGAAGCGCGAGTTTCTCGAGGAACTGGGAAGCCTGCTCAGAGGCGGCGCGCCGGGCAGGTGGGGCGGCGAAACGGGGGTGCCGGTCTGGGCTTTGTTCGCCATGCGTGAGGATCATCTCGCCGAACTGCAGCCTTATCTGGATCTCATCCCCACCGCGCTCGCCTTTCGCTACCGGATGGACGCCCTGGGAGTGGATGCCGCGCGCGATGCGATCGCCGAGACAGCCGGTACCGAGTGGATGGCCGCGGATGTACCGCAGCGACTGGTCGACGACTTGTGCCGCGTATCCGTCCGCGGCGCCGACGGCGCGGAAGCGTTTCAGCCCGGGCGCTTCGTGGAGCCGGTGCAGTTGCAGGTCGTGTGCCGCGGTTTGTGGCAGAAGGTCGTGGTCCGGCAGGGCCGGAAGATCGAGGCCGGGGACGTCCAGTCGTCGAGCCACAGCGAGGTGGACCGCGCGCTGGGCGATTTCTTCGATCAGGAAGTCGCGGCGGCGGCGGCCGACACCGGCGTGTCCGAACGCAAGTTGCGCGAGTGGATCGAATCCCAGCTGATCTCGACCTCGGGGGTGCGCATACAGTGCCTGCGCGACACCAAGCTGCTGGGACGCACCGACGATGCGATCTCGCAGCTGGTCGACGTTCATTTGCTGCGGATCGACCCGCATGGTGGCCACGAGTGGATCAAGTTGCCCCACGATCGCCTCGTCGCGCCGGTGCGCGCAGCCAACAAGGCGTGGGCGCTGGAGCATCTGCAGCGGTTCCAGAAACAGGCAGCGTACTGGCTACAGGCCACCGGGGAACACGCACGAAGCTTGTTGCTGTCGGAAGAGGAATTGGCGACGGCCAGGGCGTATGCCGCCAGCCATGCGGAAGACCTGACCCAGGATGAAATCGGGTATCTCGACGCATCGCAGCAGGAGATCGCGCGCAGCGCCCGGGAAGCGGAAAGGCTGCGCCGGGAGCGCAGGCGTCGAATCGCGATGACATGCGCCTTCGCGACCGTGCTCCTGGGCATGCTCGCCGCATGGGCCTTCATCGAGCACGAACGACAGGCCGGGCAACTCGAGGTCCAGTCCCAGCAGATCAGGAAGCAGGAGCTGCGCGAGAAAGGCCAGGACATTTTCTCGGCGATCGGTCAGGCATGGGGAAACGGCTGGACCGGTGGGGTTCTCGCTGCGATGCTGGCGCAGCGGGGCGCCGCGGACGACGTTGACAAGGAGCCGTCCTCGGGGCTGCCAAACATGTCACGCTACGTTTACGACGCGATCCTCAAGCAGCTGGGAGTATCGCCTGCGGCGCTCGTGCACGAACTGCAACCCCGAACGCACGTTGTCTGGTCGCTGGCGTTCACCAACGACGGGACGCGCTTGCTCGCGGGCTCCTGGGACGGACACATTTCGGTCCAGGACGTTGCGGCCGACGGAGCAAATGCGTTCGAGACACGGGACCTGAAAACCGTGACCTACGCCGTGGCGGTCGCTGGCGCCGGCGGGCTGGTCGCCTCCACCCACGGGGATGGCAGCGCGCGGCTGTGGCGATTGAACCAGGGCGAGCTGCAGCCCCTCGAGGAGCTGGTTCCGAGCACGGACAACGAGCACCGGCTGACCACAGCGGACTTCAGCGACGACAGCCGCTGGCTGGCCATCGCGGGCTGGGGCAAGAACGTTGAGGTGTGGGACTTCGCCGATCCGTCCAACCCGGTGCATGCAGCGTCCTTCCGCATCAGCGGGGCGCCGATCCTGAGCATCACCTTCCTGCCCGGAACAGGCAAAGATGGGCAACTCCGTCTTGCGACGACCGACTACGATGGCGTCGTGCGCCTGTGGCCCATCGGCGAGGGCATGCCGATAGACCCGAAAAGGCCACTGCGCGAGTTCAGCATCCAGGACCATGAGGGGCGCCGCGTCGGCATTTCGGCTGCGGCCGCGGATCCGACCGGGCGCTTCTTCGTGGCCGGTGATACCGAAGGCAATGTGCACGTGTGGGATCTGGATTCGGACGATCGCACCCGCAACGGCATGCTTCTCGGTCGCGCCACCTACGGTGACGGTCCTGACGACATGGCAGTCAAGGGCATCGCCTTCGCGCCTCAATCGAACGAATTCGTCAGCGTGGGGGTCGACGGCTACGTGGTGCGCTGGACGTTGCCCGAACATCCTTCGGGCCTGGCGGATATCGCGGATGGGACCACGCAACAACACTTCAGGATCGGTGATCGTGAGCGTCTGTACAGTGTGACGTACAGACCGCACAAGCCCGGGCAGATTGCGGTGGGTGCGACGCGCAAGATCCTGTTGCTCGATCTCGATCGCGGCACCGGGCCGGCGTTGTCGACGCCATTGCCGGGCTCCTCCGCACAGACCGCGTGGCAGACGGTATCGATGGATGCCGCGGGCACGCGCATTGCCGCCCGCACTTATGTTCGCCATCCCAAGGGCGACCAGACCGTCCCGATCAAGCTCTGGTTGCGTGAGCAGGGTCGCATCCGGGAAATGCCCGAATGGACGCTTGCGGAGGCGGTCACCTCGTCCCTGGCGATGGCGCCGAATGGCCAATACCTGATCACCGTGGATTGCCATGGCTTGCCGACCGAATGGCCGTTGCGCGCAGGGACACAGCCCGGGCCCCTCCACATGTCCGGGGCCAGTGGCCCGAATGATTGCGGGAACCAATCCGTGGCGATACCGCCAGCCTTCAGTCCCGATGGCCGGATGCTGGCGACGGCCGACGGCCAAACCCTGCGCCTTTGGAACCGAGGCGTCCCCGGGGCGGACGCCTGGAGCGAGATGCCCGCCGACCATCTGCGGCAGCCTGCAGACGACAAGTCGAAGGCACCGACGGATGAGCGGATCTCGACCCTCGCCTTCAGTGCGGACTCACGGTATCTCGCGGCAGGCGTGAAATCCGGCTATCTGCGCCTCTTGAAAGTGGAGGACAGTCGCAGCGGGAGCAGCGTCGCCCAGGTTGCGGCGGTGGACGTCGGACAGCGGGTGAGCGTGCTGGCGTTCAATCCAGATGGCACGAAGCTGCTCGTCGGCGGCGACGACGGCATTCTTACCCAATGGACTCTGCCCACGCTGGCCATGGACGGTGCCGCCGATGCCCGTCACGTGCGATCCATCACGGGCGCGGCGTATGCCTGGGATCGAGGGGCCGGTGAGCGACCCATGCATGTCACGGCCGGCGCCGACGGTTACGTCGTGGCATGGAGCCCGTGGAACAAGAACCTCAAGAACGCGATCGACCTCACCCAACGGGGAAGCTCGCCGGTGCGCGCGATCGCGCTCAGCCGCGACGGCACGTTCCTGGTCACCGCCGGTGACGACATGCTGGGGTGGAACCTTGCGCCGGATCATGTACTCGATGTGGCCAAAGCCTATGCGGACCGCAGGTATCGCGAGCCCGGAGCGCAGCCGTGAGCGGGGACGACATGACGGGCACCGAAGGCGCCGGCTTCAACGGCATCAACGGCGCGACCGGTGGCTACCTGCCATCGCCGTCGGTCGAGGAGATCTCACGCGCCGCGCGCGGTGTGCCTGCGGAGAGCGCGGTCGATCATGACCTGCTGCTCGCCAAGCGCCAGGCGCAGGAGGAGACCTTCGGCGTGCCGTTTGGCGTGGACCCGGCCGACCTGGCGCAGACCGGATGGGGCCTGGTGTTTGCGCACGATGCGTCGGCGGAAGTGGTCGATGCGCTCAAGGGTTTGTGCGGGCTCCGCCAGGCGCAGGCGGGAGCGCGCTACAAGGTGTTCCAGGGACCGGCCGGCTATCGTCCCGATGAACGCGCCAGAACCTGGCTCGGACGCCAGGGCGTTGCGCCGGGACAGGCGCAGGTCGACAAGGTGCCGTATTACCTGTTGCTCGTGTGCGGGCCGGAGACCATCCCGTTTCGCTTCCAGTACGAGCTGGGCGTGAACTATGCCGTGGGCCGGCTCCACTTCGACACCGCGCTGGAGTACCGCAACTACGCGGAAAGCGTGATGGCCGCCGAAGGCCGCGCCGCGCAAGCCGGGGCACCCCGCGCGAGCTTCTTCGGCGTGTGCAATGACGATGATCGCGCGACGCAGATGAGCAGCTCGATGCTGGTCGAGCCGTTGGCGCAGGCGCTCGCACCCAGGCACCCGGACTGGCAGTTCCAGCGAGTCATGGCCGCCAACGCGACCAAGGCCAACTTGGCCGCGTGCCTGCAATCGCGCCCATCACTGCTGTTCACGGCCAGCCACGGGATGGGCTTTCCGGCGGATGACGCGCGCCAGCGACCCGACCAGGGCGCGTTGCTGTGCCAGGACTGGCCCGGGCCGATGCATCATCGCGGCGCCATTCCGGCGGACTACTACTTCTCGGCCGCCGATGTCGCCGAAGGCACCGATCTGTCCGGAACCATCGCGTTTCATTTTGCCTGCTATGGCGCGGGCACGCCGCTGCTCGACGACTACCCCCAGGCCGGCAGCACGCGGGCGCAGCTCGCGGCGGCTCCGTTCGTTGCGAAACTGCCGCAACGTCTCACCGGCAAACCCGGCGGCGCTGCCCTCGCCGTGGTCGGCCACGTGGAGCGCGCGTGGACGTATTCGTTCTCGTGGCCCGGGCTCGGCGCGCAGACCAGCACCTTCGAAAACTGTCTGCACGCGTTGATGTCCGGCGCGCGCATCGGCGCCGCCATGGACGCCTTCGCGATGAAGCACGCCGACCTTGCGGTGAGCCTCAACGGCGAGTTGGAGGACATCAAGTACGGCGCAGCGGTCAACGACTACGCGTTGGCCGGGCTGTGGACCGCACACCACGATGTGCGCAGCTACGTCGTCATCGGCGACCCCGCTGTCCGCATTTCCGTTTGACGGAGCAACCGCCATGCCGATCGAAACCATTCCCGGTACCGATATCCGCTACTACCTCGTCGTGCTCGACGAAAAGGGCACCGAGCGCCCCGACGACCCCGACGGCAGGATGCAGGAGCGCATCGCCCAAGCCATCAACGCCGAACACCCGACGGACGTCTTCACCTTCATTCACGGCTGGAAGGGCGATCTGCCGGCGGCACGGACACAGTACGCCGCGTGGATGTCGACGCTGATGGCGCAAACCGGCGACATCGAGCGCGCAACAACATCGCGCCCCGGCTTCGTTCCGTTGCTGGTCGGCCTGCACTGGCCGAGCTTGCCATTTGGCGAGGAGTCGTTTGGCCGCGCCGAATCGTTCGGCATCGGGGCGGACGACGCGGCCGAAACCGAGATCGATCGGGCCGCCAGGACCATCGCCGAGACGCCCGCCGCTCGCCAGGCCCTGCAAACCATTTTCGCGGCTGCGCAGGCCGGGTACGCACCCGCCTCGCTCCCGGCCGATGTGGCCGCAGCGTATCGGCTGCTCGACCAGGAAGCCGGCCTGGGCGCGAACGGGATCGAAGGTGATCCCGGCGCCGACCGCGAGTCTTTCGACCCGGACGCGGCATATGCACGCGCACTGGAAGAGCCGATCAGTTTCGGCGGCGGGGGGCTGGGCAACGCCTTGCTGTCGCCGCTGGTGCAACTGTCCTTCTGGAAGATGAAGAAGCGCGCAAAGCGCATCGGCGAAAGCGGGGGATTCGCCTTGCTGTCCGCGTTGATGGAGCTGACGAAGGACCGCGACGTGCGCTTCCACCTGATGGGCCACAGCTTCGGCTGCATCGCGGCGTCCGCGTCAGCATGCGGCCCGGCCGACGCCAGGCTGCCGCGACCGGTGCATTCCTTGGTGCTGGTGCAGGGGGCACTTTCGCTCTGGTCGTGCTGTGACAGTTTGCCTGGGTCGCCCACCAAGGCGGGATACTTTCGACGACTCGCCGCGAGCGACGTCGTGGCGGGTGCTGTCGTCACCACGCGCTCCGACCACGACCTGGCCGTCGGCTCGCTCTATCCCGTCGCCGCAGGCATGGCCCGCCAGGTGGATTTCGCGCCCGGTGCGTTCCCCAAGTACGGCGGTGTCGGAACCTTCGGCCTGCGCGGCAGTGGTCTGGATATCGAAGACCTCGACGTGCAGGACCCGGACTTTGCGTACGGCTTCGTGCCCGGGCGCATCTACAACGTCAACTGCAGTCGCGTCATTCGCGAAGGCAGTCCGCCGTCCGGCGCGCACAGCGACATCGCAAGACCCGAGGTCGGGCATCTCGTGTGGGCCGCGGCGATGGGTCCATGAAGCGCTGATGCCACGCGCCTGAGGCCGGGGCAGTTTTGCATCGACAACAATCGGCGCAGAACAGCCGGCGGGCAAAGCCCGCCCCACGACTGCACCGCGTAGGGCGGGCTCCGCCCGCCGGCCCTTCCTGCGATGGCACCGCGTAGGGCGGGCTCCGCCCGCCGGCCCTTCCTGCGATGGCACCGCGTAGGGCGGGCTCCGCCCGCCGGCTCTTCCGCGTCAATGCAACATGTCATCAGAAATCAGGCCCCGCAAACACCCCACGTCACTTGCGCAGCAGTGCCTTCGCCCGTTTCACCACGTTCTCCACGGTGAAGCCGAATTCGCGCTGCAACACCTCGGCCGGTGCGGACGCGCCGAAATGGTCGATGCCGAGTACGTCGCCGCGATCGCCGACGTAGGGACGCCAGCCCTGGGTAGCGCCCATTTCCACGGCCAGCCTGGCCGTGATGTCCGGCGGCAGCACCACATCGCGATAGCTTTGCGGTTGTGCGTCGAACAGATCCCAGCTCGGCATCGACACGCAGCGCACGCTCACGCCGTCAGCCTGCAGCTTGTCGGCGGCGTCCAGGATCAGGCCGACTTCCGAGCCGCTGGCGATGAGGATGAGCGCGGGCTTGCCGTCTTCGGCTTCGCGCAGGATGTACGCGCCCTGGCGCAGGCCATCGGCACTGGCGTGGTTGCTGCGATCGAGCGTCGGCAGCTTTTGTCGGGTGAGCGCGAACAACACGGGTCGCTTGCGCGTTTCCACGGCCACCTTCCACGCCACCGCCGTCTCGTTGGCGTCAGCGGGGCGGATCAGGGTGAGGTTGGGAATTGCGCGCAGGCTGGCCAGCTGTTCGATCGGTTGATGGGTGGGGCCATCCTCGCCCAGCGCGATGCTGTCGTGGGTGAACACGTGCACCACGTGCACGCCCATCAGCGCGGCAAGGCGAATCGCCGGACGCATGTAGTCGGAGAAGATCAGGAAGGTCGAGCCGTACGGAATGAAACCGCCATGCACAGCCAGGCCGTTCACGATCGAGCCCATCGCGTGTTCGCGCACGCCGAAGTGCAGGTTGCGGCCGGCATCGCTCCAGCCGGCGGAATCCGAACCCTGCGTGTCGTCATGCTTGCCGGCCGCGGGGTTGAAATCGCCGAAGCCCTTGAGGTTGGTGAAGGTCGAGGAGTCGAGGTCGGCCGAACCGCCGAACAAGGCGGCAAGCTTCGGCGCGATGGCGTTCATGACCTTGCCACCGGCCTCACGCGTGGCCATGCCCTTGGCATCGGCCAGGAAGGTCGGGATGTCGGCGTCCCAGTCTTTCGGCAATTCGCCACGCAATCGCCGCTCGAGTTCGCTGGCCTGCTCGGGGAACGCCTTGGCGTAGCTGCGCAGGCGGTCATTCCAGTCGGCCTGTGCCTGCGTGCCGCGTTCCAGCGCCTCGCGAAAGTGCTTCAGCGCCGGCTCCGGCACCAGGAACTCGGGCTGCAGGGGCCAGCCCAGGTTTTCCTTGGTGGCCTTGACGTCTTCGGTGCCCAGCGGCGAACCGTGTGCCTTGAAGCTGTCCTGCTTGGGCGAGCCATAGCCGATATGCGTGCGCACCAGGATAAGTGTCGGCCGGGAAGTGTCCGCCACCGCTTCGTCCAGCGCCGCGTCGATGGCCGCGACATCGTTGCCGTCGGCCACCTTGATCGTCTGCCAGCCGTAGGCTTCGAAGCGCTTCGCACGATCCTCGGAGAAAGTGATGTCGGTGCCGGCCGCCAGGGTCACGTAGTTGTCGTCATACAGGCAGACCAGCTTGCCGAGCTTGAGATGCCCGGCCAGCGATGCCGCTTCGGAGGCGACGCCTTCCATCAGGTCGCCATCGCTGACGATGGCCCAGGTGCGATGGTCGATCACGTTGTGGCCGTCGCGATTGTAGGTGGCCGCGAGCTGTGCCTCGCCGATCGCCATGCCGACCGCATTGGCCAGGCCCTGGCCGAGTGGGCCGGTGGTGACTTCCACGCCGGGCGTGTGGCCGTACTCGGGATGTCCGGCGGTCTTGCTGCCCCACTGGCGGAACTGCCTGATGTCGTCCAGCGACACGTCGTAGCCGGTCACGTGCAGCAAGCTGTAGAGCAGGGCGGAGCCGTGCCCGGCGGACAGCACGAAACGGTCGCGGTCCGCCCAGTGCGGATCGGCCGGGTGGTACTTCATGTGCTTCGTCCACAGCACGTAGGCCATCGGCGCCGCATCCAGCGGCAGGCCGGGATGGCCACTGTTCGCCTTCTGCACCATGTCGACCGACAGGAAGCGAAGCGTGTTGATGCATTGCTGGTCGAGGTCTTGGGACATGGTGGTTCTCCGATGTGGGTGAATGACGTATCTCGTGCCCAATCGCGTAGGGCGGGCGGTGCCCGCCGCTGGCTCGACCCGCCAGTCCGACGGCGGGCGCAGCCCGTCCTACGCGATCGCGCGGTCGACGATCTTCTGCGCTTCGTCGAGCAGGCTTTGCAGGTGTTTCTCGTCCTTGAAGCTTTCGGCGTAGATCTTGTAGATCGCTTCGGTGCCCGAGGGTCGCGCGGCAAACCAGCCGCTGGCGGTGATGGCCTTGATGCCGCCGATCGGCTTGTCGTTGCCGGGTGCCTTGTCCAGCACCTGCTCGATCTTCTCGCCGGCGAGCTGGTCGGTCTTGAGCTGATCGGGCGAGAGCTTGGACAACTTCGCCTTCTGCGCCGGCGTGGCAGCGGCCTCGACGCGATTGGCGTATGGCTTGCCGAGCTCGCCGGTCAGTTTGTCGTAGAGCGTGCCCGGGTCGTGGCCTTCGCGCGCGGTGATCTCGGCGGACAACAAGGCCGGCACCAGGCCGTCCTTGTCGGTGATCCACACCGAACCATCGCGGCGCAGCAGCGAAGCGCCCGCGCTCTCCTCGCAGCCGAAGCCGAGCGAGCCGTCGAACAGGCCTTCGGAAAACCATTTGAAGCCGACCGGTACTTCGTACAGCTTGCGCTCGAGGCGCTTCACCACGCGGTCGATCAGCGCCGTGCTGACCACGGTCTTGCCGACGGCGGCACGCTCGCTCCACTGCGGGCGATGCCGGAACAGGTAGTCGATCAGCACCGACAGGTAGTGGTTCGGCTCCATCAGACCGTTGGAGCGGGTGACCACGCCGTGGCGATCGTGATCGGTGTCGCAGGCGAAGGCGACGTCGTATGTGTCCTTCAGGCCGATCAGCCGCTGCATCGCGTACTTCGAGGACGGATCCATGCGGATCTTGCCGTCCCAGTCCACCGTCATGAAGGCGAACTGCGGGTCGACCTCGGCGCTGACCACGGTCAGGTCGAGTTTGTATTGCTCGGCGATGCGTGCCCAATAGTGCACGCCGGCACCACCGAGCGGGTCCACACCCATGTGCACGCCGGCGCTGCGGATCACCTCGAAGTCGATCACGCGGGTCAGGTCCGACACATAGGCATCGAGGAAATCGTGCTCGTGTGTGCTCGCTGCCTTGCGCGCCTGCGCGAACGGCATCCGCTTCACGTCCTTCAGGCCGCCCTCGATCAATGCATTGGCGCGGTTCTCCACCCACTTGGTCACGTCGGTGTCGGCCGGCCCACCGTTGGGCGGGTTGTACTTGAAGCCGCCGTTGTCGGGCGGGTTGTGCGAGGGGGTAATCACGATGCCGTCGGCCAGGCCCGTGGTTCGGCGCTTGTTGTAGACCAGGATCGCGTGCGACACCGCGGGTGTGGGCGTGAACTCGCCGCCCGTTGATACCATCACCTCCACGCCGTTTGCCGCCAATACCTCCAGCGCATTCTCGAACGCCGGTTGCGACAGCGCGTGCGTGTCGCAACCGATGTACAGGGGGCCATCGATGCCCTTGGACTTGCGGTACTCGCAGATCGCCTGGCTGATCGCCAGGATGTGCGCTTCGTTGAAACTGCGCTCCAGCGAGCTGCCGCGATGGCCGGAGGTGCCGAACGCCACGCGCTGCGCAGCGACCGACGGATCGGGCTTCAGGTCAGCATAGGCGGCGAGCAGTTTCGGCACGTCGACCAGGATCGACTTCGGTGCCGGCTTGCCGGCGAGCGGGCTGATTTTCTGGCTCATGGGTTCTCGGGGATGGCGGGGTTGATGTGCATGTACGAAAGCAGCTTTTGTAGGAGCGCACCCTGTGCGCGAACGGCGGGCAACGCCCGCCTGCGAATGGTCGCCAAGAGCAATCGCGCACAGGGTGCGCTCCTACAAAAAAAGGCGTCAGGTGTGACCGTCGCGAAGCTGACGATAACGACGGATAAGCGTATTGGTGGAGCTGTCGTGGCCGAGCTTCGGCTCGTCCTTCGCGGTCAACTCGGCAATCGTCTTTTTGGCCAGCTGCTTGCCCAACTCCACGCCCCACTGATCGAAGGAATCGATGCCCCAGATCACGCCTTGCACGAACACGCTGTGTTCGTACAAGGCGACCAGCGTGCCCAGCACGCGCGGGGTGAGCTTGTGCGCCAGGATGGTGCTGCTGGGGCGATTGCCGACGAAGGTACGATGCGGCACCAGTGCCTCGGCCGTGCCTTCGGCGCGCACTTCGTCGGCCGTCTTGCCGAACGCCAGCGCCTCGCCCTGGGCAATCAGGTTGGCGATCAGCAAGTCGTGCTGCTGGCCCAGCGGGTTCAGGCTTTGCCCGAAACCGATGAAATCGCATGGCACGATGCGCGTGCCCTGGTGGATCAACTGGTAGAACGAATGCTGGCCGTTGGTACCCGGCTCGCCCCAGTAGATCGGCCCGGTGGCGTAATCCACCGCCGTGCCGTCGAGGGTGACGCTCTTGCCGTTGCTCTCCATCGTGAGCTGCTGCAGGTAGGCCGGAAAGCGCTTGAGGTATTGCTCGTAGGGCAGCACCGCGACGGTGGCCGCATCGAGGAAGTTGTTGTTCCAGATCGCCAGCAGGCCCATCAGCACCGGCAGGTTGCGCTCGTACGGCGTATGCCGGAAATGCTCGTCCATCGCGTGGAATCCGGCCAGCATCTCGCGGAAATGCTGCGGGCCGATCGCCAGCATGGTGGACAGGCCGATCGCCGAGTCCATCGAATAGCGCCCACCGACCCAGTCCCAGAAACCGAACATGTGGGCGGTGTCGATGCCGAACTTCTTCACTTCATCCGCGTTGGTGGAAACGGCCACGAAGTGCTTCGCCACTGCCTTGTCATCGCCCAGTGCCTTGATGCACCAGTCGCGCGCGGCGCGCGCGTTGGTCAGCGTTTCCAGCGTGGTGAAGGTCTTGGAGCAGACGATGAACAGCGTCTCGGCCGCGTCGAGGTCGCGGGTGGCCTCGACGAAGTCGGTGCCGTCCACGTTGGAGACGAAGCGGAACGTCATCTCGCGCCTGCTGTAGTCGCGCAGCGCCTCGTACGCCATCACCGGACCGAGGTCGGAACCGCCGATGCCGATGCTGATCACGTTGCGGATGGGTTTGCCGGTATGGCCCAGCCAGCGGCCATCGCGTACGCGGTCGGCGAAGCTGGCCATGCGGTCCAGCACGTCGTGCACGTCGGCCACCACATTGTGACCGTCGACAAGAATCTCTTCATCGCGCGGCGCACGCAGCGCCACGTGGAGCACGGCGCGATCCTCGGTGTGGTTGATGCGCTCGCCGCCGAACATCGCCTCGGTGTGCTGCGGTAACTCGCAGGCGGTGGCCAGCTCGCGCAGCAGGCGCAAGGCCTCGGCGTCGACGCGCTGCTTGGAGTAATCCAGGTACAGGCCCACGGCCTCGACGCTGAAGGTCTCGCCGCGCCTGGGGTCGTCCGCGAACATCTGGCGCAAGTGCTGGTCGCCGAGCGACGCGGCGTGCTGCTGCAACGCCAGCCACGCCGGCTGTCTTCTCAGGGCTGACTGGCTCATCGCATGACCGCTCCCTTGGCCTTGGCATCCAGCGCGCTGGCTTTGTCGGCGATTCGCTGCAGCAGCTGCTTCCAGGATTTCACGAAGGCGTCGGCGCCATCCTTCTGCAGCTTCTGCGCCAGCGCGTCGATGTCGACCCCGGCCTTGCCGATCTTCGCCAGCATTGCGTCGGCATCGCCGCCATCGATCGGCATCACGCCCTCGAGTTTCCCGTGCTCGGCAAACGCATGCAGGGTTTTCTCGGGTATCGTGTTGATCGTGTTGGGGGCGGCCAGCGCGCTGACGTAGAGCGTGTCGGATGCGCTGGGATCCTTGGTGCCGGTGCTGGCCCACAGCAGCCGCTGCGGCCGCGCGCCGGCGGCAGACAGCCTCTGCCAGCGCTCCGAGGCCAGCAGTTCGCGGTAGGCACGATAGGTCTGCTGGCCGACCGCGATGCCGAGCTTGTTGTGCAACTCATCGGGCAACTGCTTGTTGCTGGCCACGTCCCAGCGGCTGATGAACAGCGATGCCACCGAAGCCACGCGCGGGTCGAGCTTGGCGTCGATGCGCCGTTCGATGCCGCGCATGTAGGCCTCGGCTGCCGCCTGGTACTGGGCGCAGGAGAACAGCAAGGTCACGTTGATCGGGATGCCGAGGAAGATCGCCTCCTCGATCGCGGGCACACCCTCCGGGGTGCCGGGAATCTTCACGAACAGGTTGTCGCGCTTGCCGGCGGCGTGGATCTGCCGCGCCGCCGCGATCGAACCGGCCGTGTCGGCGGCCAGCAGGGGCGAGACCTCCATCGACACCCAGCCGTCGACGCTGGCGGTGCGCTGGAACACCGGCGCGAACAGATCGGCGGCCCGGCGCAGGTCTTCCAGCGCCAGCTCGATGAACAACTTCTCGCCTTCCAGCCCGGCCAGCGACTTGGCATGGATGCCGGCATCGTAGGCGTCGCCGCCGCCGATCGCGGCGTCGAAGATGCTGGGGTTGGAGGTCAGGCCGGTGATCGAGTCCTCGCTGATGTAGCGTGCCAACGTGCCGTCATCGAGCAGGGTGCGGGTAATGTTGTCCAGCCACAGGCTCTGGCCGAGATCATGCAGTTGTCGGGTCGGTTTCATGCTTGCTCCGGGAATTTGCTTCTAGGGGTCACGAACGGGTTCACTCGGCTGCCAGCGGGATCGTGGGTGCGCTCGGCAGGAAGTCTTCAAGCTTACGCCCGCGCAGCTCGTCGATGCACGCGATGGCGAGGTCCGGCGCGGGTTCGATGGTCTCGCGCGCGCTGTCGGCGGCGTAGTGTCCCTGGCGCACGAACACGGTGGTCAGACGGTCGCCGAGTTGCTGCTTCATCGCGGCCAGGATCTGCGGCTTGTCATCCACCATCACATAATGCGCAGCGGGGTAGCGTTGCTGCATCGCCACCAGCATGCGTTCCTTGTGCAGGTAGATCAGCACTTCGCCGCGCACGGCGCCCCAGATCCCGGCGTGCTGGATCTTGCGCGGCTGGAAGACCATGTCACCGTCGGAAAGGATCACGGTGGGGGCGAGCCGGCGCAGGTGGTCGATGGTTTCCAGCGCGTGCGGATAGAGGCGGTCGGCGAACGGATACTCCAGCAGGTATTTGGACATCTGCAGCAGCGCCGGCTCATTGTCCAGACCGCTGCGGAAGCGCTGCAGCGCGCCCAGGTAATCGGCATAGCCGAGCTCGTCGCGCAGCTGCTCGTAGATCGACCAGTAGCGATCCCGCTGATCCTCGCCGAACGCCCGCGCCAGGGTATCGCCGAGGTCGTCGCCGAAGCGGTCGTTGTCGAGCAAGGTGTTGTCGACATCGAGCAGGAATACGAGGGCAGCCGCTTCGCTCACGACTTGGGCTCCATCACCGGATTGTGCCATCCGCCATCGGCGGCAATCAGGTCGTCGGCCTGCTTCGGCCCCCAGCTGCCGGGGCGATACGGGATGGCCTTGTGATGCTTCTCCAGCACCGGGTCGACCACCACCCACGCGGCCTCGACCGATTCCTCGCGGGTGAACAGCGCGCCATCACCGGCCATCGCATCGCCGAGAAGACGTTCGTACGGCGTCTCCTCACCCGTCTGCTCATCCATCAGGAGCAATTCGCGCTGGTCGCCGATGAACTCCTTGCCCACCCGCTTGACCCTGGCCGCCAGCGCCATCGCCGTG
This sequence comes from Rhodanobacter sp. G2-10, assembly GCF_055809185.1. Taxonomy (NCBI): domain Bacteria; kingdom Pseudomonadati; phylum Pseudomonadota; class Gammaproteobacteria; order Lysobacterales; family Rhodanobacteraceae; genus Rhodanobacter; species Rhodanobacter sp. G2-10. The sequence continues at coordinate 3,551,372 of NZ_CM147900.1, forward strand.
TTGGGCGAGAGCCGGAAGCGCAAATAGTTGGCGCGACCTGCAGTGGTGGCGGCATCGTCGAACAGTTTCTGCGGCGGCGGCTTCAGCTCGACCACGATCTCGGCCACCGTCTCGGCCAGGCATTTGCCCGAACGCAAATACCAGGGCACGCCGCCCCAGCGCCACGAGTCGATGAACAGGCGCAACGCGCAATAGGTTTCCACATCCGATCCCTTGGCCACGCCCGGCTCCTTGCGATAGCCGCGGTACTGGCCGCGCACCAGGTCGTCGGCGCTGAGCGGACGCATGGCGTGGAACACCTTGGTCTTCTCCGCCTGCACCGCGCCGTAGTTCTGCGACGCGGGCGCCTCCATCGCCAGCAGCGCCACGATCTGCATCAGGTGATTCTGGATCACGTCGCGCAGGCAACCGGCGCCATCGTAGAACGCACCGCGGCCCTTCACGCCAAACTGCTCGGCCAGCGTCACCTCCACGCTGGCAATGTGGTTGCGGTTCCAGATCGGCTCCAGGAACGAATTGGCGAAGCGGAAGTAGAGGATGTTCATGATCGCTTCCTTGCCCAGGAAGTGATCGATGCGGAAGATCGAGTCGTCCGGAAACACCGAGGCCAGCACCTTGTTCAGCGCACGCGCCGAAGCCAGGTCATGGCCGAACGGTTTCTCCACCACCACCCGCGCGTGCCTGGCGCAACCGGCATCCTGCAGCCCTTCGACCACGGTGCCGAACAGGCTGGGCGGGATCGCCAGGTAGTGCAGCGGGCGCTTGGCCTTGCCCAGCGCCTTTTTCAGCTGCACGAAGGTTTCCGGATCGGTGTAGTCGCCGTCGACGTACTGCAGGCGCTCGGCCAGCTTGTCGAACACCGCCTTGTCGAACTTCTCGCCATGATCCCTGGCCGCCTGCTTCACGCTGTCGCGCGCGCGCTTGCGCAACTGCCTCACGTTCCAGCCCGAGTGCGCCACGCCTATGATCGGCACATCCAGATCGCCATCCCGCGTCATCGCCTGCAGCGCCGGGAAGATCTTCTTGTAGGCAAGGTCGCCAGTGGCGCCAAAAAATACCAGGGCATCCGAGCGGGGCAGGGCCATGGGGTGGTGTTCTCCATTTCGGGGTGGGACAGCATCGTCGTCTGCACGGCGATCACGAAGGCGCGACGGCGCACAATCACGCCAGCAGTCCGGAGACTTGCTCCGGCGAGCGTGCACGCAGACAGGTTAAGGCGATGCATAAGACGCTGCCGGCAAGCTTCACGCCGGCGTGCGGCACGCGTTCGGCCGCGGATGCGCGTCGGCTCCAACCACTCCATGTACCCGAGCGGTCGCGCGTTGCTCACAGCAATGAATCATCGCCGGGCCGGCCGCGCTTGCCGCGTTTGCGCTGGCGGTTGCTCCACCAGCGCAGCAAGCCATAAGACAGTCGCACTTTTTCCTGGCCCACCGGCAGGTCCGCGCGGGCGAAGATCCACGATGATTTGCTGAACGCCACCTGCTGTGACGGATACACGCTGCGATGGCCGATCACGAGATAGGCCGCCACGCAGGCACCGGCGACATACAAGGTCGAGTCCGCGCCAAACAACTCCACCCCCATCAGGATCGCCGCCATCGGCGCATTGGAGGCCGAGGCCACCACGGCGACCAGTCCCACCGCGGCGCCGAGCGCCGGCTGCAGCCCGAACAGATGCGCGAGCGCGCCGCCCAGCACCGCGCCGATCACGAACTGCGGTGTCACGATACCGCCGTAGAACCCCGAGCCCAGCGTGATCGCCACCAGCAGCGCCTTCCACAGGAAACCGAGATACGGCATCGGCTCCCCGCCCAGCGCGCGCTCCATCAGCGGCAGGCTGAGCCCGAGATAATCGGTCGGCACCACCAGAATCAACAAGGCCAGCACCACCGCGCCCAGCACCGGCACCAGCGGCGGCCACAAGGCGAAGCGGTGCTGAAGGGTGGCGAACGCGCGCTTGATCCGCTGCAGCAGTTCCACGAACGTCCACGCCGCCGCGCCGCACAGAATGCCGATCAGCACCGTTTTCAGGAACAACAGTTCGGTGAACTCACTGACGAAGGCAATGTGATAGACCGGATACGGCACCCCCAGGTACTTGCTGACCTGGAACGCGGTAACGCCCGCGACGATGCCGGGGAACAGGAAGTCATGGCGGATGCGGCCGATCGCCAGCATCTCCACGCCGTAGATCGCCCCCGCGATCGGCGTGCCGAACACGCTGGCAAAACCGGCACTCACGCCACACGCCAACAAGCGCTTGCGCAACTCCTGGTTGAGATGCAGCGTGCGACCGATGCCCGCCGCCAGACTGGCCCCGATATGCGAGCACGGCCCTTCCTTGCCGGCCGACCCGCCACACCCCAGGGTGATCACGGCCGCCAGCGGCTTGATCCACAAGGTGCGGAACGGCATCTTGCCCTGCTGCTCGTTCACCGCGACGATTGGCGAATCCTTGAACCCGCTGCGGCTCAACCGATAGCCGTAATGCAACAGCAGGCCGTTGGCCAGTCCACCACCAAGCAGCAGCGCAAACTGCGCCCACCATGAAATGTCGTAGGTACGCCCTGCCGTGGCGAACAGCGCGCGCAGAAAGATGGTGCAGCCCACCCCGACCACCGCGCCGGTGATCGTCGACAACACCAGCCATTGCACCACGGTCGCCAGCATCACGAGTGGTTCGGCGAGACGTGGGCGCGGCATGGGGGGTTCGATCCAGATGGCTGATTAACACGCCATTGTAGACCCGTCCTTGCGCCCCGCTCAGCCCGTTCGCCGTCAAACTGAATCGCCCCGTGTTTCGTAGACACCTTGCAGCCATAATCCACGGCAGCAGCAGGAGTGTCTATGAGCAGCAAGCGGTATACGGAAGAGTTCAAGATTGAGGCGGTCAAGCAAGTGACGGACCGCGGCCATTCGGTCGCCGATGTTGCCGGCCGGCTGGGGGTGTCGATCCACAGTCTCTACGCATGGCGCAAGCAGTGCGGCAAGTCGGGTCCCGTGCAGGGGACAGCGGCGGGCGAGGCGGAGGAGCTTCGCCGCCTCAAGTCGGAGCTTCGCAGGGTGACGGAGGAGCGCGACATTCTAAAAAAAGCCGCGGCGTACTTTGCCAAGCAGTCCGGGTGAGGTACGCCTTTATGCGCCACCATGAGCGGGAGTTCCGGGTGCGCAGCATGTGCCGGGTGCTGGGCGTGCACCCCAGCGGGTACTACGCATGGCGCCGTGCGCCGCTATCAACACGGGCTCGGGACGATCGACGCGTACTCGGACTGATCAAGCAGTCCTGGCTGGAGAGCGGCAGCGTCTATGGCTACCGCAAGATCACCCGGGACCTGCGTGATCTGGGTGAGCGCTGCGGCAAGCATCGGGTCGCCCGGCTGATGCGCGGGGAAGGTCTGCGGGCACAGGTCGGCTATCGCCGCCGCCCGGGCATGCGCGGGGGCAAGTCGGCCGTAGTGGCCGACAACCACCTGGCGCGGCAGTTCAACCCTGTCGTGGCCAATCGCGCTTGGGTCACCGACATCACCTATATCCGCACGCACGAAGGTTGGTTGTACCTGGCGGCGGTGATGGACTTGTACTCGCGCAAGATCGTGGGCTGGGCCATGGGATCGACGATGCACACCGACCTGGTGTTGCAGGCGTTGATGATGGCGGTATGGCGGCGCAAGCCACCGGCCGGCTTGCTCGTGCACTCCGATCAGGGAACCCAGTTTACCGGCCACGACTGGCAGGACTTCCTCAAGGCCCATGGCTTGGTCAGCAGCATGAGCCGGCGTGGCAACTGTCATGACAACGCCGTCCCCCTCTGTCACGATAGTTGTCCGCTCTTTTGATACCTGCCCTGAGGGGGCGAGAGGAGCACAACCATGACCCGTTACAGCGCCGAGTTCAAAGAGCAGATGGTCCGCAAGATGATGCCACCGAACAACCAGAGCGTCGCCAGCATCCACCGGGAGACCGGCATCTCCAACCCGAGCCTGTACGCTTGGAAACGTCATTTCCAGGAAAAAGGATACGTCGTGCCTGCCAAGACTTCCCCGCCCGACGGTTGGGACAACAGAGCCAAATTGGCCGCCGTGATCGAGACGGCCCTGATGAACGAGGCCGAGCGTTCGACCTACTGCCGCGAGCGGGGTTTGTACGTAGAGCAGCTCGATAGGTGGAAGTCAGCCTTCGAGCAACCGGGCGGCGCCGGCACGGTCGTCAGCCCGGCGATGTTGGCCGCAGAGCGCAAGAAGACACGTGCGCTGGAAAAGGAGCTTCATCGCAAGAACAAGGCGCTGGCGGAGGCGGCCGCGTTGCTGACGTTGTCAAAAAAAGCCCAGGCCATCTGGGGCACCGACGAGGACGCTTGATTCCCGAGTCGATGAAACAGATGGCCATCGTATTGATTGATGAGGCGTTCGGCGCCGGAGCGCGTCAATGCAAGGCGTGTGAGGTGCTCGGCCTCACCAGCCGTACGCTGCGTCGATGGCGGCGTGCCGACAGCCTGCAAGACCGGCGCAAGGGGGCACCGCGCACCTGTCCACACGCGTTGACCGACGAGGAGAAGCAAACCATCGTGACGACCTGCAACCTGCCGCAATACCAGAGTTTGCCGCCGGGCCAGATCGTTCCGCGCCTTGCCGACGAGGGTATCTGGCAGGGCTCGGAGTCCAGCTTCTACCGGGTGCTTGCCGAGTACGATCAGTGCCACCGACGGGGCCGCGCCAAGGCGCCGCGCAACGTCGCCAAGCCCAAGGCGTTGGCGGCAGAGATAGCCAATCAGGTGTGGTCGTGGGACATCACCTACCTGCCTACCGCTGTACGTGGCCAGTTCTACCGGCTGTACATGGTGCTGGATATCTACAGCCGGAAAATCGTCGGCTGGGAAATCCACGGCGAAGAGCTGGCCAGCCACGCCGCCGTGCTCATCGACAAGACCTGCCGGCGCGAGCGCATCGCCAAGAATCAGCTGGTACTGCACGCCGACAACGGCGGTCCGATGAAAGGCGCCACCATGCTGGCCACCCTGCAGAAACTGGGCGTGGTGTCGTCTTTCAGTCGACCCTCCGTCAGTGACGACAACCCGTACTCCGAGGCCATGTTCCGCACCCTGAAATACATCCCGGCATGGCCAAAGCAGCCCTTCCAAAGCCTGGATGAAGCGCGCCAATGGGTGCAGACCTTCGTCACCTGGTACAACACCGAGCACCGCCACAGCGGCATCCGCTTCGTGACCCCGCAGCAGCGCCATCAAGGCCTCGACAAGACTATCCTCACCGCACGCACCAGCGTCTACGAGCAAGCCAAGGCCAAACATCCGAACCGCTGGCGCGGTCGAGCCGTGCGCAACTGGACACCTGTCGGAACCGTGCTGCTCAACCCGGATCGAGAGTCACCTACCGCAGCCGAACCTGACCGTCTGGCTGCATGATTGAGCGGACAACTTCGTTGACAAATACCGCCGTCGCCGAGAGCTTCTTCCAGCTGCTCAAGCGCGAACGCATCCGGCGCCGGATCTACACCACCCGCGATGAGGCCAGATCCGATGTCTTCCACTACATCGAGATGTTCTACAACGTCCGCAGGCAGCACGGCCACAACGACGGGCTGCCTCCGGTAGAGTTCGAAAAGCGACAATCAGTTTGAGGCTTCGGGGTGTCTACAGAAGCCGGGGCGATTCAGGGTTTTTCTACAGCTTCAACGCTTGAGTTAAGCGGCGGCGAAGCCGTCCGCCTTGAACGAATTGTTAGGCCCCGCGCCGGATGAGTGAGAAATTTGCATCACGGCGAACAGAAGCCAGTTGGATTTTAGCTGCAGCAATCTGCTCATCTGACCAAGCGGCACCCTCCCGCCAGTAGCGTGACTTTAGCCCGAGCCGACTGGCCAATGACGGGTTGAACTGCTTAGAGAGGATCGCGGCCTGCTCCCAGAGGTGAGCGATGTGATGCTCTTGAACCGGATCTTTGACGCCGCCGGCAGCCAGGCCAGCGTAATACCCCTCAGTCTCATGGAAGGCGTCAGATAAGGCGACCCGGGCGGCTTGGCGCTGCTCTTTGTTGAAGCGCCGATCATCGCTCAGCACTTGCAGATAGCCGATCACTGCCGCAGCCAAAATTGCAATGTCCATCGACTGACTTTCCAAGGGGCCTAACGCCTGAGCTCAGCCGCCGACAGCCCGCGTAGCGGGATGGCGGTCGGCTGCAGCGAATTGTTCGGTGTCTGTATCATCACGCGGGCAATACTCTAGTTGTAAAGCTGGGATAAGCAACAGCCACGTCATCTAGAATCTTGTTTGTCAGTACGATAGCGTCGCTGACAGTGTCGGGCAAAGAGTGTTGCTCAGGATAACGATGCATCCGGTGTAGCGGGTTACCGCACGTATTGAACGAAGACTCTCGAACTGGCCCCCACGAACCATGTACGTACCCCGACGTCCACGAATAATAGGCATCATACAAGTCCTTGCATCCCGCTTTCTCGCTGAGCTTCCTCAAGTCGAGGCCGCTCCAACTGCCAAGCTCGATGCTCAAAAATTCCTCCCAAATATCTTCACCGGCAATTTGCTCAAGCCACTGGATGTCGATGTACTTTGGCGGCGCAATGTCGGTATCGAAACGCAGGGCGTTCAACTTGGCTTGTCCAGAGCCATAGGCGCGCCATTTCTTCCAGATTGATTCATCATCCTTATGCAGGAGATAGTGGATGCTGACGTATGCCTCAAGCAGCGTGCGTAGACCTAAACGCCCTAAAATCCCGGTGCCAATTCCAATACCTAACAGCTCATCAGCTATTCTTAGTGCGTAGAAAGCGATACCAAACACAGCATCATGACGAGCATCAATGGCAGTTGTTGAATGCGTTTCCTGCCAATGCTCTTCAAGGTCGCTCTGTACGTCAGAAATCGTCGCTCGTGAAACTAACGCTGGCGGTTGTGTTATTGCGGGACCTTCATTTAGTACGAGGCATGGCGTATTGAGCCATGCAGTTTGCCAGAACGAGTTCGCCCACGTTGTATCAGGTGGCTCCATTGTGGTTGGAGCAATCTCCGCTGATCTTATGCTTGGGCGAACCGAACGTTGGTCTCCGACGTCCGGGTACCCAACAAGATTGTCGAGCATTTCACGAGGCATACGAAATTTACCGGATGCCACTTGAGCCATCAATTTAATCCAACGGCAATCGGTTGCCTCCTGCGATTGGTGCCATAGGTTTTTACCGACTGCATCCATGAGTAATTCTATGTTCGGTGGCGTCTCCGGGATATTAGCCATCCAATCTTCGGCGGCCGGAAGGTCGCCAAATAATCTGAGTATGGCAAGACTCTCTGAAACAGATGCGTCGTTTGTAATGACCCGGATTAGTTGAATCCTTAAACTGCGGTCAAGCTTTGCAATTCCGGTGTGCGTAATATTCGATAGCTCATCGCATCGTTCATGTTTGCCGATGAAGTTTATTATCCTACGAAACTGCGAAAGTGCGAACTCTTGGCCATTTATGGATCGGATTATTACTGCCCAAAGCATCTCGGGCATACGTTCATTCGTCCATGATGAGAACGAAAACTTGCCTTCAATCATGCCTTCGAGTTGAGCGAATGGTGGCAGTAGCTTCTTCTTGACGTGGGAGTGGCCGGATAGCGGTGTGCGGTTCTTTCCGCTACGTGACTTCCTTCTATTCTTACTCTTGGGCATGTGCTAAGACACCGAACGCTGGAGTTAAGCGGCGGCGCAGCCGTCCGCCTTGAACGAATTGTTAGGCCGCAGCGAGTTCCCGGCGCGCCCGAAAGAAACGGTAAAGCAGCACGCCACCGGCAGCGACCAGCCCGGTGCCGACATACCCACCCAGTGCACAGAGGCCGCCGGCTGACGCCGAGCAAAAGCCCCAAGCGCCGATGAGTGCAGCCGGAATGTAACCCCCGACCGCGAGTGCCAAAGACGCAGCCGCGAACCGGACTGCAGTCGCAGCTGAGAGCCGGGAAGCCATCTGCACGAAGCGCCAAAGTGTCACGACGACACCCGACCAGAATGCAATGAGGCCAGTGGTGTATGCGAGCGCGAATAGACTTTCCATGCGGCCTAACGCTTGAGTTGAGCGGCGGCGTAGCCGTCCGCCTCGAACGAGTGGTTAGGGCCCGACGCGCGACGCCAAACGAAGAAGAACGCCAGCGCGCCAGCGAAGCCATGTAGCCCGAAGCACACAACACTTTGTGCGTAATTGAGCCAGCCATAGAAAGTCTTTTGGCCGTTGATAACAAAGTCTACTGGTGTGCCGTACCAGTTACCTGCCGACGAAAATCCAGCGTACTCGGACCAACCATAGACCGCTACCGGGAGCGCCGCAACGACCAAACCGATTGTGCCGAGGGACCACCAAGACAAGTACTTGAAGTGCCGAAGGAGCAGAAGCGAAGGAATGCCAACGACGACGACGACCGGCGACGCGAGGACCGCAGCAAACAGAGGAAGACCAAAGAAATCGCCTGGAGAGACAGGGCCGCCAGCTATAAGTGCTGGCAAAAGGAACCACGCAAACAGAACGAAGGGTTGGATAGCGATTGCTGCAGCAGTGGCGAGCAAGAGTGCTTTCATGGGCCCTAACGCTGGAATTGAGCGGCGGCGAAGCCGTCCGCCTCGAATGAGTGGTTAGGCCGCGGTTGCGGTAGGCGGGGACTCCTGCGTCGCCGCCTGACCCGCCGCCCGATGAAGTAGTATTGTAATTTCTCCAATGCCAATGCCCGCTTCTGCCGAGGCTTGTGCCAGCTTAGACCAAGGTACGCTGTCGTTGGCGAAGAGCAATAATACCAGTATGCGGTAGCCCCGTTCTTGCATGGTCTTGAGGTTGCGAAGGTCTTTAATTAGGTGCTCAAGGCTCACCCGGCACTCCACCTCCACAGCTGCGTTATTGCTCTCATGTCCGCCGGGGATATGTAAGATGAAGTCTGGATTGATGGGCGGGAAGTCGGGGTGGCCGCGCTTATCTGGCTCGCCGGTGAGTGTGAGTTGGGAATCGTGCAAGGCGAGACGTAATTGGTGAAAAAGCTCGTAGCAATAAACACGCTCACGCTTGATGGGGCGATCCCTGCCCGCAATACGCAGCAAGAAATATGATTCTCCAATAGCGCGGGTAGCTTGTTCTAATGTTTCTAGCATTGCCATGACCTGCGGCCTAATGAATAGTTAAGCGCCGGCGGCATGCCGTCTGCTTGAGCGCCATATTAGATCGCCCTGACCATGGGATGTTCACTGCAGAAAATCCACGCAATGATCTAATACATAGGTGTGCAAGATTTGCGCGCGATTTTCCACCATTTTGGGTGAGTCAGGCTCCGGTAAAGCCTTCGCTAACTTTACATCTGCATTGTAAAAGCGGATTACTAGGTCACGTAGCCCTTGCGCAAGTTTGCCGCAAGACTCTGATGATGCGCTCGGTGATTGCTTGCATTGAGCCCAGATATCGTCAAGCACTTCGTCAGGCTTCATCCCCTGAGCACGATCATGGACGACGGTGTACGCCGTAAGGCCTAGTAAGGCGCACTTATCACTTTGCGATGCTTCCGGCGATGCCCACCGTTGCGCGCTTGCCGCGAATGGCGAAGCCACTAACAGCATGATTCCCACCCATTTGTGTTTCATTCGCCCCCCTTTTGGTTAAAGATCACACGTGCAAATTCGCAGCTCGATGATTTGCGTTTCCGAGCTGAAGTTACGGCCTAACGCTGGAGTTAAGCGGCGGCGTAGCCGTCCGCCTTGAACGAATTGTTAGCTCAATTACTGCCTATTGTCTCGGACTTCTTGGGTTGAGAAGTATTTTCGGCGAAGGCCTCGATGGTTATTTGATCTTTACCTGGACCGTAATGCATAACCACCGACCACGGCTGGGGTACTTCATCAGCAAGGATTGGTAGGTAGCCCGGGGGCTGCGTGGGCTCAATTTTTGGTTTGGGCGAACCCTTGAATTCATCGGACTGAGCCATCGACTTAATTGCGTAAAGGTATCCAATTGCTTGGGCACGAGCGCTTAGAAATGTACGATCAAGCAGCTTATCTTTCCTTGCCGATCCGCATGCTGTCAGCAACAGTACAATCAAAATTGTTGAGATTAAACGCATGGTGTCCCTTCCATCGATAGTATGTGTTTGAGAGCTAACGCAGAGGTAAGCGGCGGCGGTACGCCGTCCGCTTGACCGCCGTGTTAGACGGCGGAAGCTGACGGTGCCGCGTGATTGAACGAAGCCTTGATGCCATGAGTGCAGGCTACCCGGAGATGGAACACAACACGATTGCGTTGGGAGCAGCCGAAGCGGCTCTGATGGTGAGGAAGGCCGTGAACGTGGCGCGGCCGCCAACAACCCTGTGAAGCAAATGAAACGCTCCGCCGACTAACGCTCAAGTTAAGCCGAATTGCAGCGCGTAGCTGACAACATGGCAAGCTTTATCGGCCATGTTGTTGGCGTAGCGATGCAATTTCGGCTTGAACGCACTGTTAGGCGGCGCTTTGCAGTGCATAACGAACCGCCCAATAGAGAATGTACGAAAGCCCGACCAGTGTGAGGATGATGCTGGAATAGCGGACTACTTTATTGGGGCGCGGGGCTGGGATTGCTTGAACAAGTTCTGCTAGTCCGTCGTCACTCTTTGGCAGCCATGAAATTTGGCTCCACACCGTTGGCTCCTGATACAAGTACGAGATCGTGACTTGCTCTTTCGGTGCGAGAGTTGGAATTAATATCTCAAACGTCCCGGAAGGACTGAACTCAAAGGTGTAATGCATTGGCGGAACAACCTGGACATTTACACTGGCCAGAGGCACACCGTGGGGTACGCGTACGTTAGGTGCAGATTTTTTACCGGCGTTCTGAAGCACGACGCTGTGCATGTGCGTCTGGGGCGCGTTGTTTTTGGGAAAGGCCGCGACATGCCCAATGTACGTCACTAAGCGCGACTTGCCCTCCAAGTAATGCTTAATGAGTGCCGCGACAATTAGCGACAGGAGTGGTGCGGAGATCTTTGCTACTAGGTCAATGTCCATAGAATTCCCCTGTGCCGCCTAACGCTGGAGTTGAGCGGCGGCGTAGCCGTCCGCCTCGAACGAGATGTTAGACTGGTGCGGCACTGAGCGGAACCAAGCGGGCAATGGGTGGCATGGAAGTTGGAATGCTCTGGCCGTCGATTGACCACAAGTCTAGCCCAGCAAGCAAGCCATCTTGCTCGAACACATAGGCACCAAATAGATGACCATGGTCATCGCGCCACTGATAGTCCGACAGGGTACGCATGGTGAGATGGCCGGGTCGCTTGCCGCTGACCGCGAAGTCTATGCTGGCGCAGCCGCAACCACAGAGACTTGCAACACGAGCCCGCCCAAGTTGCTCCAGGAACTTGGCGTTACCTGCTCCGCCATGCTCAAGCAGCCATTGAACGACCGAGTGCTCCTCGGAGGTCAGCGGCCGATCTATCTCAATGTTCGATGAAGTGTGGTTCACGGGCCTAACGCTGGAATTGAGCGGCGGCGCAGCCGTCCGCCTCGAATGACTGGTTAGCGTGCAACCTTAGTCCCCGGACCTGAGATTGGCTACTGACAGAACCTTGAAGATCTTCAGCACATGTTTGGAGGCACCGAGATTGCAGTAATGACCTTTGGGGCTGAGGCTACCCTGGACGACAACCTCTGCGGTACCGGACTGAGCAGATGGAAGTTGCGCTTTCGCCATCTCTGCGCTGTTGACGCACCAAGCCTCATTGGATCCTGCTGGCGTGAACGAGGAGCTTTCAAAGTTGTAGAAATAGCTGCCCTTGTAGATCTGCGCCGGTGACTGTGTGGCGCAACCGGCACAGAGCAGACTTGCAGAAAGGAGCAACCCGATTGCGAGATTCTTCATTTGCATGCTAACGCTGGAGTTAAGCGGCGGCGAAGCCGTCCGCCTTGAACGAACTGTTAGGCAATGCGGCACTCATTGCTGGGTAGCCCGCTGACCTTTGCCAGGATTTTTTGGGGTGACTTTGAGCAAATTTAGCTTGGTGCTCAAAATCTCAAGCCCAAGCTCCTCTCGAATCGAATTTCGAATTTCTACGACCAACTCCGTTTGGTTCGCTCCGCCAGTTTGCGTCAGGTCTCGCACGAAAGCTTCGCATAGAGCCACTTGCTTGGCGTTGCCATATAAATGGATATAGCTAACAGCCCTCTCGACTTCTCTGTAATTACCCAAAATATCTACATTTCGTCCAAGTTCTAGAAGAACATCGTAGATTTCTGCCAAGTATTTTACCCGGATTTCTCGCTGCTTGTTCTTAATGTCTCGCGCGCTGCTAAACCTATACGCGACGATCCAGCCAATGACCGCGACGAGAGTTGCTATGGTGGTTGGGATCAAAGTGATCCATTTCATACCGGGATCCTGAAGTGTTCCAGCCTAACGCTGGAGTTAAGCGGCGCGCGGCTTTTCGCGCGTCCGCTTGGACGAAATGTTAGATGGCTTGCCAAGATGCCTCATTCCTTGCTGGGGATGCCCCACGCTTTAGTTACACCCCAAGTAAACTTGTCGCCAGCTTTTGGTTCATTGGGTACGCTAGGCCAGAAACCCTGTTCGTGTAATGGTTCTATATAAAGCTCATGCCGATAGGAAATTTTTTCATTTGACGCATTCTTCTCGGTATGAAATTCGACTTGAGTAACTATCCAATTGGTGTTCCGGTTATTTATGTGTATCACGAAACCCAACATCGATTGTCCGGCACTTCCATCAAGCTTTTTAAGCGCCTCATCTGGTAGCGCAACCTGATACTTCTTGGCGCAGGTTTGCCGGAGGAGGTCGATGGTTGTTTGGCTCGTGGTCGCTGTGACCTTCTCTAGAACGCAGTCTTGAAATCTTTCGTTGGCATTTGACCCGAAACATCCAGCCAAAATGACCGAGCAACCCAAGACAGTCACTGCTGATAACTTAATCCCTTGCATAAACTCCCCCTGTCCATCTAACGTAGCTGTAGAAAAACCCCCTCGCAGCCTATCATTCGTCATGCCCGCAAAAAAGTGGGAAACGAGACGAGGCGACGATGGCGCGATACCGGCACTACGACCCCGATCAGATCAAGATGATCCCTGTGTGTTACGGGCGGCAGCTGCTGCCGGGCACCTTCGAACACGCGCTGAGCTACCTGATCGACAACGAGATGGATCTCGGACGCTTTGCCGACCGTTTCAAGAACGACGAGACCGGCGCGCCAGCCTACGATCCGGCGGTACTGCTCAAGATCGTGTTGTTCGCCTATTCGCGCGGCATCACCTCCTCGCGCACGATGGCGCGGGCGTGCACGGAGAACGTGCTGTTCATCGCTCTGGCGTGCGATCAGCAGCCCCACTTCACTACCCTGGCGCACTTCGTGGCGACACTGGGCAAGGAAGTCGAGGCGGTGTTTCGTGATGTGCTGATGGTCTGCAACGCGCAGGGTTTGATCGGCAAGAACATGTTTGCCATCGACGGCTGCAAGCTCCCCTCAAACGCGTCCAAGGAATGGAGTGGCACGAGCGCGGATTTCGAGCGCAAGGCCGCGAAGATGGAGCGCGCCGTCGCTCATCTGGTCAAGACCCATGCCGAGCAGGATGCCAGCGAGGCGCTCGATCCCAACGAGGACAACCAGCGCCGACACGAAGAACGCACCATCGCCACCTTGCGCAAGAATGCCGGCAAGCTGCGTTCTGCGCTGGCCACCACGAGCGAGCGCCTGGGCGCCAAAGGCAAGCCGATCAAGCGCAACCTGACCGACGCCGAGAGCGCCACGCTCAAGAGCGGTCACGGTGTCGTGCAAGGCTACATCGGCGTTGCCGCCGTCGATGGCGAGCATCAGGTCATCGTCGAAGCGCAGGCGCACGGCACCCCGCAAGAACACGATCTGCTCAAGCCGGTGATCGACGGGGCACGGGAGCACTTTGCGGCCATCGGTGAGGCGGGGGCGGTCGACGAAGCCGCCTACCTGGCCGACGCTGGCTACAGCAGCGAACGCGGCCTGAAGGCGTTGGCCGCTGACCATATCGACGGCTATATCGCGGACGGCCAAATGCGCAAGCGCGACCCACGGTACGCCGAAGCCAAGGCGCACAAACCGGCCAGCAAGGCGAAAACCTTCCAGCCGCAGGACTTCACCTTCGACCGCGAGCACGGCACCTGCGTGTGTCCGGCGGGAATGGCACTTCACCTCAACAGCGCCAACGCCATCATCAGTGGACGCAAGGCGACCGTGTTCAAAGGCACGCCAGCCACCTGCCAAGCCTGCCCGCTGCGCCGCAAATGCCTGCGCAAACCCGATGTCACTGCAGTGCGTCAGGTGGCCTTCTTCGAAGGCTCGGTCGCGAGCAAACTACCCAACCCGCATTGCCGCGCGATGCGCGAAAAGATCGATAGCCCCGAGGGTCGCGCGATCTATGCCCACCGCATGGGATTGATCGAGCCGGTGTTCGGTCACATCCAGCAACGCGGTCTGCGTCGTTTCACATTGCGTGGTCGAGCCAAGGTCGACACACAGTGGAAGCTGTACTGCATCGTCCACAACGTGGCGAAGCTGCAGATGTACGGCAAGATGGCCGCATAGGCCGGCGAGTGCCTGAAAAACGCACGTCATGTGGCCGTTTGGCCGGCCAAAATTTCGCGGATTGCCGACAACCCGGACGCGAGTGAAGTTCTTCACGAGCAGCAAACAAAAATCCGCCGGGTGGCGGACTCGTTTCGTAGATCCGAAATGGGTTTTTCTACAGCTTCAACGCTGGAGTTAAGCGGCGCGCGGCTTTTCGCGCGTCCGCTTGGACGAGATGTTAGACGGTTGCGACGCTGCATGCTCGGGCGGCAACGACTGCCACGACGAACGCCAAGCTTGAACAACCGACTACCCCCAAAACTGCCAGCTCTGAATGCCCAGGCTTGCGACGATGCCGCGCGAAAACTTGCTGCGGCCACGGACGACAAGCCAGCGCGAGGCTGGGCGAAACACATGCAACGAAGAACCTGCACGAGCTACCGACTAACGCTAAGTAGATTTCAAATTGCAGTCTAATACGGCAGCCTAACCCCTGCATTCGGCTCTCGGATCAAGCGGTCCACCTACACAAATCAACGACTTGCCCTCCTTGGCGCAGCCTAATTCAGCAACCTAATCTCGCCATGTCTACAGAGGGGAAATCGGATGACATCTTTCCACGGAGGTGGGAAACGGGCAAGCGGCGAGGCGGCCCGGCCTGCGCCTAAGCTGCTTGATCAGGTGCGTGAACGGATGCGTCGGCTGGGCATGTCGAAGCGTAGCGAGGAGGCCTATGTGGGTTGGGTTCGCCGTTTCATCCTGGCCAATGACAAGCGGCACCCGGCCGAACTTGGCGCGCCGGAGATCGAGCGGTTTCTCACCACGCTGGCCGTGCAGGGGCAGGTTGCCGCCGCCACCCAGAATCAGGCCTTGTCCGCGTTGTTGTTCCTGTACAAGCAGGTGCTGGGGTGTGAATTGCCGTGGCTGAACGGTATCGAGCGCGCCAAGCGCCCGCAGCGGCTGCCGGTGGTGCTGACCAAAACGGAGGTCACGGCCTTGTTGGGTGAATTGACCGGTGCGCATTGGCTGATGGGGAGCTTGTTATACGGCACCGGCATGCGTTTGATGGAATGCGTGCGCTTGCGCGCCAAGGATGTGGATTTCGAACGCGGCGAGATTCTGGTGCGCCAAGGCAAGGGTGCGAAGGATCGCCATACCATGTTGCCGCGCTCACTCCGCGAACCGCTGCAGGCGCAGCTGACCGAGGCAGCACGCATTCACCAACGGGATCTGGCGGCCGGCTTTGGTCGGGTCTGGATGCCGGACGCGTTGGCACGCAAGTTTCCCAACGCCGCCGCGGACTGGGGCTGGCAGTACGTGTTTCCCGCCGCCACGCGTAGTGTCGACCCGCGTGGCGGAGCGGAACGTCGCCATCACGTGGACGAGTCACGTCTGCAGCGCGCGATCAAGGCGGCACGCGACCGTGCCGGCATCGTCAAACCCGCAACCTGCCACACCTTGCGTCATTCCTTCGCCACCCACCTGCTCGAGGCGGGGCAGGATATTCGCACGATCCAGGAACTGCTCGGCCACAAGGACGTGGCCACCACGCAGATCTACACCCATGTGCTCAACCGCGGCGGTCACGGCGTGCTCAGCCCGCTGGATCGTTAGCGCGGACGGGTTGAAGGTCGCGATGGTGGCCGGCGTCGCCGTGCCGCGGCCAGTTCACTTCCACACTGTGTTCCACCCCATCGTCGGCCAGCACGATGCAGCCATCGTCCTGCAGCACGCCATCGAGCCGCACGCCGATGGCGGTGCCGGGGTCGCGCTGGCGCAGGTGGATCCGGTACAGCGTGGATTGATGGCGATAGTCCATGGAATAGCCGTCCCACTCGGGCGGCAGCACCGGCGCGAAGCGCAGCTTGCCGGCTTCCAGGCGCAGGCCGAGCAGGGATTCGACGATCAGCCGGTACATCCAGCCGGCGGAGCCGGTGTACCAGCTCCAGCCGCCGCGACCGGTGTGCGGCGGCACGGCGTAGACGTCGGCGCTGACCACGTAGGGCTCGACCTTGTAGACGTCCATCTGCACCGCGTCGAGACTGTGGTTGACCGGGTTGATCATGCGCAGCAGTTCCCACGCGCGGGTGCTGTCGCCGAGTTCGGCGAAGGCCATCGTGGCCCAGATCGCGGCGTGGGTGTACTGGCCGCCGTTTTCGCGCACGCCGGGCACGTAGCCCTTGATGTAGCCGGGGTCCATCGGGGATTTGTCGAAGGGTGGATCGAGCAACTGGACCAGGCCGGCGTCGCGACGCACCAGGTGCTGGTCGAGTGATTCCATCGCCTGCTGTCGGCGTTCGGCCGGGGCCATGCCGGAGAGCACGGACCAGCTTTGCGCGATCGAGTCGATGCGGCATTCCTGGTTGCCGTCGGCACCGAGCGGGGTGCCGTCGTCAAACCAGGCGCGGCGGTACCAGGCACCATCCCACGCGTGCTGCTCCAGCGCATGGCGCAGCTTGGCGACTTCTTCGTCGCAGCGGGCGGCGAAGGCTTCATCGCCGCGCAGGCGGGCGACCTCGGCGAAACGCTGCATGACCTCGCAGGCGAAGAAGCCCAGCCACACGCTTTCGCCGCGGCCTGCTTCGCCGACGCGGTTCATGCCATCGTTCCAGTCGCCGCCACCGATCAGCGGCAGGCCATGCACGCCGCGCGGCAGGCTGTGCTCGATCGCGCGCACGCAGTGTTTGTACAGCGGCTCGAATTGCCCCGAGGGTTGCGGCAGGTCGTAATAGGATTCCTCGCCGGCATGCAGCGGCCGGCCCTCGATGTAGAACACCGGCACGTCCAGCACGCTGCGATCGTCGGTGGCCAGCACGTAGCGGGCGGTGGCCAGCGGCAGCCACAGGTAGTCGTCGGAACAGGTGGTGCGCACGCCGCGATCGAGCGGCGGATGCCACCAGTGCTGCACGTCGCCTTCGGGGAACTGGTGCCCGGCGTGCAACAACAACTGGGCGCGCGCCAGTTCCGGCGCGGCGTGCACGGTGGCCATGGAATCCTGCAGCTGGTCGCGGAAGCCGAACGCGCCGCCGGACTGGTAGTAACCGCTGCGCGCCCAGATGCGGCAGGCAATGGTCTGGTACAGCAGCCAGCCGTTGGCGATCACGTCCACCGCGGGTTCGGGCGTGCGTACCTGGACCGCGCCGAGCACGCGCTGCCAGTGCGCGCGCACCTGCTCCAGCGCGGCGCTGGCCGAACCGTTGCCGCGGAAGCGCTGCACCAGGGCGGCGGCATCGGCGCCATCGCGGCCAAGGCCGAAGCGGAAGATCAGCTGGCGCTCGCCGCCATCGGCCAGGCTGACCCGGGATTGCAACACGGCACAGGGGTCGAGCCCGGCGCCGAGTCGGCCGGACAACTGCTTGCGGCTGAGGCCGGCCGGCATCCGCATGCTGCCGTTGCGACCGAGGAATTCGGTGCGGTCGCCGCCGATGCCGCGCTCCGGATCATCCACGTCGAAGAACGCCACCCGGTTGGGAAACTCCACGTTGTAGCTGTTGCGCGCAAACAGGGCGCCGCTGGCCGGGTCCGATTCGGTGACCACGTGCATGGCGGTCTTCTCGCGCAGGTCGCCGAGCATCCATTCGACATAGGCGGTGGCGCTGAGCTTGCGCGGCCGGCCGGAATGGTTGCGCAGCTTCAGCACCGAGAATTTCACCGAGGCGTCCAGCGCCACGTAGATCCACAGCTCGGAGTGGATGCCGTCCTCGTCGTGCTCGAACACGCTGTAGCCGAAGCCGTGACGGGTGATGTAGCTGCCATTGCCGCGACACGGCAGCGGCGTGGGCGACCACACATGGCCACTCTCCTCGTCACGCAGGTAGATCGCCTCGCCGCTGCTGTCGACCACCGGGTCGTTGTCCCACGGCGTGAGGCGGAACTCGTGGGCGTTCTCGCCCCAGGTGTAGGCGCTGCCGCTCTCGGAGATCACGGTGCCGAAATGCGGGTTGGCCAGCACGTTGGCCCACGGCGCCGGGGTGACGGCGCCGGTGCCGGAGACCACCACATACTCGTGGCCGTCGGCGCTGAAGCCGCCGTGGGTATTGCTCAGTTGCAGGTCGGGCGGCAGCGGCGACGGTGGCGCCGGCGGGGGCAGCGCCGCGCGTTCGGTGCGCAGCGGTTCGAACGGCGCCGCGTGCGTCTCCAGCTGGCGCCGGCCGATCTGCTCGGCCAGGGTGCCGCGATGGTCGGCCAGCACCAGGCGCGCGCTGGCCAGCATCACCATGCGATCCTCGCTGGAGAGTTGCTGCGCCGGACGCACGAAGATGCCGCCGGGACGATCGAGCAGGCTGGCCTCGCTGCCGGAGGCGATCAGGCCGAGGATCTGGTCCTGCAGCTCTTGCCGGTAGCCGGCGCGATCCTCGTTCCAGATCACCAGGTCCACCGCCAGCCCTTTCTGCCGCCAGTAAGCATGCGCCTGCACCAGCTGGCGCACCAGCTCGATCCGCGACGGGCTGGCGATCTGCAGCAGCACGATCGGCAGGTCGCCGGAGATCGACTGGCCCCACAGCCCGGACTGGCCGCGCCGATTGCCGCGCAAGGTGCCCGGTTCGGCGCGCAGGTGGGCATTGGGGAACACGATGGCGGTGGCCATGTGCTCGTACAGCTGGGCTTCGGGCAGGCCGGCATTGAGCTGGCGCAGCAACACCTGGCTGTGGGTCCAGGCGAGATCGAACACGCGGTCGGCCAGGTGACGGTCGCGGTATTTGCCGATCAGCTGCAGGCAGCCCTCGCGCTGCTCGGCGATGCCGGTGACGTAGTCGATGATGGCGGTCTGTTCCGGTTGCAGCGTGATGCGGCAGCGGATCGCCACGACCGGATCGAGCACCGAACCCGCGCTGCCGGACAAACGCGTGTGCGCCGGATCGAGCGCCTGCGGCGAGGCCATGCTGCGGCCGCGCCCGATGAAGCGCGCGCGGTCGGTTTCGTAGGAGATCTCGTCGATGTCGGCGTCGTGCACGGCCAGCAGATGGAACATCGACGGCACCGCCTCGCCGTGCGCACGTGGCCGGCGCGTGCAGATGATCGCCTGCAGTTCGCGCACCAGTTCGGTCTGCACGAACAACTTGCTGAAGGCCGGATGCAGCGCGTCGGCCAGCGGCGGCGCCAGCACCACCTCGGCATAGCTGGTCAACTCGATGGTGCGCGGCGTGCGGCCGCGATTGGTGATGCTGGTGCGGCGCAGCTCGATGTCGTCTTCCGGCGAGACGACGATTTCGGTGTGCGCATCGAAGTCGCGTTCGCGCACGCGGAATTCGGCGCGCGCCTCGGAGAAAATCGCCTCGAACAGCTCGGTTTTCCTGCACACGGGTTGGTAGGCCGCGGACCAGAACTCGCCGCTGGCGACATCACGCAGATAACAGAACATGCCCCAGCTGTCGCGCGTGATGTCCTCGCGCCAGCGGGTCAACGCCAGCTCGCCGCGACGGCTGCTGCCGCCGCCGGCGCTGCTCAGCATCACGTGGTAATGGCCGTTGGAGAGCAGCTGCACCGCCGGGCGCGGGCGATTGGGGTCCCTGAACACGCGCAGTCGCGCCTCGCTGGCCGGCGCGCCGGCGTTGCTGTCGGGGAAGCCCGAAGCATGCAGGTACTCGGCTGCCGTCTTGGGGATGCGCTCCTGCAGCAGCAGCTCGGTGGCCTGGAACTGCGGATCGGAGCCGAAGCGGCGCTGCATCGGCTTGTCCAGCAAGGCGTAGCCCAGCGCCAGCAGGCTCATGCCCTGGTGATGCGCCATGAACGATTGCACCATGGCCGAGGACTGCCCCACCGGCAGGCGCGCCGGCGTGTAGTCGATCGCCTCGTACATGCCGTAACGGCCCTGCGCACCCTCGGCCGCCAGCCGCTGCAGGTTCCTGGTGGCCGCGGCCGGCGCGATCATCATCGCCAGCACGCTGGCATAGGGGGCGATCACCACGTCTTCACCCAGGCCGCGCTTGAGACCCAGGCCGGGCACGCCGAAGGCCCGGTACTGATAGGTGAAATGGGCATCGAGCGTGTTGTAGCCGGATTCGGATACGCCCCATGGCACGTTGTGCTGGTTGCCGTATTCGATCTGTCGCGCGACGGCGGCGCGGCAGGTCTGGTCGAGCAAGGTGCCCTCGTAGCCGGGCATCACCAGGTTCGGCATCAGGTACTCGAACATCGAGCCGGTCCACGACAGCAGTGCCGGCTCGCCACCGACGGTGGTCAGCAGCCGGCCCAGCGCGAACCAGTTTTCCTGCGGCAGCTGACCCTGCGCAATGGCGACGAAGCTGGCCAGCCGCGCCTCGGAGGCGAGCAGGTCGTAGTAACCGCCATCGAGCCGGCGCGCATCGACGTTGTAGCCGATCGACAGCAGATGGCGCGCGCTGTCGTACAGGAAGCGGTAGTCCATCTGCGCCAGTTCGTCGGCCTGTTGCGCCAGATGCTCGATCTCGGCGATGCGCTCGCGAGCGCGCTCGCGGACCGATTCGGCATCGCAGGTTCCGGGCCAGCACAAGGGTTCGATGTGGGCAAGCTGGTCCAGGCTGGGAATGCCGCGAAAGCCGGCATCGTCGTCCTCGGGCGGGTCGAGATCGAGCAGCGCAATTTCCTCGCACAGCTCGATCAGCTGCGCGCGCAGGGCATCCAGCCAGAACGCGGCGTCGCCTCCCGGGGCGAGGGTCAGTGCGTCGGTCAGCGCCAGCGTGTGCTCACGCTGGCGTTGCAACACGAGCAGCGCGGCGCCGGTGCTGGCCGGCGGATTGTCCAGCGCGTCCTGCAGCTCGCCCTGCATCCGGTCGAGCATCTTGTCGTCGTGCCCGAGCGCGTCATGCAGCAACTGCAAGGTATCGAGCAAACCCTGCAGCAGGCCGGGCCGGAATACCGGCGCGTCGATCAACTCCAGCAGGCCGGGACGCAAGGTCAGCAGATGGCCGGCAAGGTTGCCGCTGTCCACCGCCGAGATGTACAGCGGCGCCAGCGGCTGCAGGGTCTGGGTGTCGTACCAGTTGTAGAAGTGGCCGCGGTAGCGCGACAACTGCTGCATCGTGGCCAGGGTCGCCCGCGTGCGCTGCAGCAGGCGGCCGGTGCCGAGGAAGCCGAAATCCCAGGCGGACAGATTGGCGAGCAGGGCCAGGCCGATGTTGGTCGGCGAGGTACGGTGCGCGATGACCGGGCCCGGCTGCTCCTGCAGGTTGTCGGGTGGCAGCCAGTTTTCGGCCACGTTGACGTGGCTGTCGAAGAAGGCCCAGGTCTGCCGCGCCAGCACGCGCAGGAAGTGCGTTTGCGCCGCGCTGGGCGCGAATGCGTCGGGCCGGCGCGGCTGGCTGATCCACCAGGCGATGCCGGGCGAGAAGAACCACAGCAGCAGCAGCGGCCACGCCAGTACCAGCACCATCGGCCGTTGCAGGGCCAGCGCCACGGTGAGCAACACCGCGAACGCCGGACCGATCCACATCTGCCGCCACACGGCGGACTGCGCGTTGCTGCTGCGCCGGGCCACCTCGCTGGAGGTTTGCCATTGCAGCAGGTGGCGACGGCTGATCGCCATGCGCCACAGCGAGCGCACGATGGCGTCCAGGTAGTACAGCGCTTCATGCGGCAGCCAGGCCAGGCCCAGCAGCATCCGCGCGATGTGTTGCAGGCCGGTCATGAAGCCGGCGCGCAGATGCTGGTCCAGTTGCACGTCCTTGGGCTTCTGCACCAGTTCCAGCAGGGCGGACAACAGCGGTGGCACCAGCACCATCGCCAGTACCGCGACGGTCCACGACAATACCGGCGACAGCGACAGCCAGCCGACCACCAGCAGCACCAGCACCGCGGGCGGTACCAGGCTGCGGCGCAGATTGTCGAGGATCTTCCAGCGCGACAGTGCGGTCAGCGCGTTGCGCCGCCAGCCATCCTTCGCCGTCGGCGCCCACGGCAGCAGCCACGGCAGCAGTTGCCAGTCGCCGCGAATCCAGCGATGCCGGCGCTTGACGTCTTCGACGTAACGCGCCGGGTATTCCTCGAACAACTGCACGTCGCTGAGCAGGCCCGAACGCGCATGGCAGCCCTCGACCAGATCGTGGCTGAGGATGCGGTTTTCCGGGAAGCGTCCATCCAGCGTGCGCTCGAACGCATCGATCGCGTAGATGCCCTTGCCGATGAACGAGCCCTCGCCGAACAGATCCTGATAGACGTCCGAAACCATCTGCGTATACGGGTCGATGCCGGCGTCGCTGCCGTACAGCTGGGCGTAACGCGAACGCGCCGTGCTGGGCAGGCTGATGCCCACGCGCGGTTGCAGGATGGCGTAACCGCTGACCACGCGACGCAGCTCGGGGTCGTATACGGCGCGGTTGAGCGGGTGATCGATGCTGCCGACGAAGGCCTGCGCCGCATCACGCGGCAGCTCGGTGTCGGTGTCCAGGGTGATCACGTACTGCACCGGCGGCAAACTGGCGATGTCGCCGACCACGCGCATGAAACGGTCGTGCGCATTGCCGCGCAGCAACGCGTTGAGATCGGCGAGCTTGCCGCGCTTGCGCTCGTGGCCCATCCAGCAGCGCTCCGACGGGTTCCAGCGCCGCGGCCGATGGAACAGGAAGAAGCGGTCGGACTCGAGACTGGCATAGCGTTCGTTGAGCGCCTCGATGCGGCGTTGCGCCAGTTGCAGCAGGGCCTCGTCGCCGGGCAGCGTTTCGCTGTCCGCGTCGGTGAAATCGGTAAGCAGCGCGAAGTGCAGGTGTTCGTCGCGGTTGCCGAGGAAGCGCACCTCCAGTGACTCGACCAGCTCCTCCACGTCGCGCGCGCTGCCGAGCATGCTGGGCACCGCCACCAGGGTGCGCGCGCTGGCCGGAATACCGTGCTTATAGTCCATGCGCGGCAATGGCCGCGGCGAGATGGCCAGCGTGGCCATCCAGTTGAACAGGCTGGTGGCCAGCTGGCTGGCCACGATCAGCGCCATGATCGCGATCGCCACCAGCGCCCAAGGCGCCACCTCGTCATACGAGGCGGCCAGCGCCAGCGGCTCGGCGAAGGCGATGGTCAATAGCATCAGCAGGCCGAGATAGATTGGCACCGGCGCGCGATCGAACGCGCGGCGTATGCGCTCGGTCAGGTGGGGTCGGACGCCCAGCTTCTGCTCCAGTTGGGGACGCCCGCGATCGATCAGATAGAAGCCGACGTGGCGCGGCAAGGCAGGCGCGGGTTCGGTCGGGGCGGCGTCGCGGCACAGCTCGACCGTGGCCTCGGCCACCCGCAACTCGTCCAGCCGATGCTGTCGCGCCAGCCGCTCCACCACGTGTCGATAGCTGTCGCGGGTCGCAAAATCCATGGCCGCATACACGCCTGCCGGATCCTCGCGCAGCGACTGCTCGACCAGACTGGCGTGCTCCACGAAATCGCGCCAGTCGATCGCCGCCAGCACCCGCAAGCTGCCGATGCTGTTGCTCACCGATACCTGCGCCGCGGCCTGCTGCTGCGCTTCGAGCTGGACCAGATGCTCGATGCTCTGGCCCGACTCGGACAGGCGCTGTTCGAGCCAGCTGAGCGGCAGCGCCAGCGCCGGGCTCTGGCCCTGCAGGCGGCGCGCCATCTCGGCCACGAACGGACCATTCATCGGCGGGTCCGAACGCGCCATGTCGGCCACCACCAGCACCACCGAGTTGGGATCGCGCTCGGCGGTGGCGGTCATGCTGTCGGCCCAGCGCACGGCGCTGCCGCGATAGCGCCAGTCCGCCATCACCCGCGCCGCCACCCGGCGCAGGTTCTCGATCAGCGCCAGGCGCAGCATGATCGGGATCGCCCACAGCTCGCCCAGCTTCAGCGGCGTCACTTCCTGGTAGGCGTGGATGAAGCGGTGCAAACCGGCCGTGTCGATTCGGCCGTCACCGTGGGAGATGATTTCCAGCGCGATGTCGTAGACCCGCGGCAACCCCGCCGAGGCACCGTTGTCCAGTCGCGGCAGTTCGCGGCTGTAGCCCTTGGGCAGATGCCGGCGGGCGGTGCGGATCTGTTCCTCGATCAGGTAGAAATTGTCCAGCAGCCACTCCGCGGCCGGGGTGATCCGGCGCTTGCGCCGGGTGGCATTGGTCAAGCGCTCGCAGGCGTGGGTGATGACCGCCTCGTTGCCGGCCAGGCGTCCCAGCAGCAGATCCGCACTCGAGCGCTCGCGCAGGCGATGCTGGCCGGCAAGGACACGGCCATGCCGTTCCATCTGCTCGGCGCTGAACAGCTCGGCGCGCAGCGCCGGTTCCTGCTCCGGTCGCGTGCGCGCGGCCACGCGACGGCGACGAAAGGCTTGCAGCCGGCGCAACTTGAGCCGGTCGAGAAGGCTGCCGATGTTCAAGCGTGAAGCTCCTTGGAATTGATGACGGCCGGGCCATGCGAAGTTCCCGCGCGGGCCCTTCGGGTGGCTTGCGTTGTCGGACGCAGCCACCGGCTTCTGCCGCCACCCTACGCGCCGACATGTGAAGATCGCGCTCGTTGCCCGTTCGATCAAACGAACCGCAACACGATCCGGCGGATCGCAGCGGCTCCGCCATCGCCCGATTCGGACGATAAGGAAAACGGGGCTCGATCATCGCCGTGCCGTATCAGTAGGATGTGGGCTTTGCCGCCCGAGGCTCGCCATGTCCCTGCTGATCCGTGCCGCCACCCCTGCCGACGTCGCCGATCTGGTCCGCTGGAACCTGGCGATGGCCTGGGAAACCGAACACAAGCGACTCGACCCGGAGGTGCTGAGCCGCGGCGTCCGGGGCGTACTGGAAACACCACGCCGCGGCTTCTACCTGATGGCCGAGCGTGCCGGTGTGGCGGTGGGCAGTTTGCTGGTGACATTCGAGTGGAGCGACTGGCGCAATGGTGATTTCTGGTGGATCCAGAGCGTCTACGTCGACCCCGGTGCACGCCGTGCCGGAGTGTTTCGCGCCTTGTACGCCGCGGTGGCACAACGCGCCGCCGAGGCCGGCGCCGTCGGCCTGCGCTTGTATGTGGAAACCGAGAACCAGCGCGCGCAACGCACGTATGAAGAGCTGAACATGCAGCGCTGTCATTACTTCATGTACGAAATGCCATTGCCCACCCCGTAGGGCGGGCTTCGCCCGCCGGCTCTTCGTCAAGTGTGGGAAAGCGGCGGGCAGAGCCCGCCCTATGTATGGACTCGCCCCTGGTGTCAACCGCTGCGTGAGCAGGAAAGCACTGGCTGCATTTATGTATGAGGCCTTGACGAAGGTGGTCGATAGACCACAGGCCGGCATCGGATGAGCTCGTGGAAAGGCCGATTACGAAGAGGCTGCAAGAGCCGGTAGGGCGGAAGGCCTGGTGCCACGATGGTCTGACCGAATGATTCGAGCTGGGCAGCAGCGGTAGCGCGCAAAGGGACAAAACGACATACGGGAAGGCGAGTTGCGCCGGGTGGGCAGCGTGCGACGCCGCATCACGGCATGCCGACCCCGAGGGTCTTGGGCGGCGGCAGTCCATGGCGCGTCAGCGCTTGCGAAGCCATGGACGGGCGCCGCCCAAGACCGGCTCCTCGGGCAGGCCGTGATGGGGCGCCCTTTCAGTGCATGGCCGCCTCCCGCGCTTCGGTGTCGCGCTGGGCAGGATCACTGCAAAAGCGCATGTCGGGGTGCTTGAGCAGCAACCACACCACACGCAGATTGTGATTGGCCAGCCGCACCGCCGCGCCCTTTCGGCCACAGCGCTGGACCCAGCGCTGGATGCGGCGACTGTAGGGGTCGGTGGCATCGGGACGGATTTGCCGGATCACCGCGTGCGCGCCTTCGATCAGGGCACTACGCAGATAAGCGTCACCACGCCGGCTCATGCGGCCCAGCCGAACGGTGTTGCCGCTGCTGTGCTGGCTGGGCGTGATACCGAAGTAGGCCGAAAACTGGCGGCCGTTGGCGAACCGGTCCGGATTGAGCGCCTTGCAGGACAGGGCGGTGGAGATCACGGGGCCGATGCCGCGCGCCTGGCACAGGTGCCGGGCCAGCGGTTCGGTGCGGCTCAAGACAGCCAGTTCGCCATCGGTGGCCGCCATCCGCTCACCCAGTGCGCGCCATTCCCCCATCAGCTCGGCGACCAGGGCACGCAGACGATCGGGGATCGGCAAGGTGGCATCTTCCAGCGTGCTGTCGACCTTGCGCACCAGCGCCAGATTACCGCGCGCCATGACCACGCCTTGTTCCAGCAACAGCCCGCGCACCTGGTTGCTGATCGCCGTCATGCGCCGCCGCCAGCCGCGCCGGGCGCGGTGCAGAGCCTGCATGGCCAACTGCTCCTGGGTCTTGACCGGCACCGGATGCACGCTCACGTCGTGCAGGGCACGAAGAATCGACAGGGCATCGTTGGCGTCGTTCTTGTTGCCGCTGCGGTGGGCGGCGGTGTGCTGCGCCGGCAGGATCTTCACCTCGACGCCGCGCGCCTGGATCTCCCGCGCCCACGCTTGCGCACCCGGTCCCGTCTCAATGGCCACCGTCAGCGGTGGTTCGAGCGTCTGGATGAACTTGTGCAGCGCCAAGCGCGACTTCACGCGTTCAGACAGCACCACCTCACCGTGCGCGTTTTCACCCGCCACCTGAAACACATTCTTGGCCAAATCGATGGCTATCGCAGTAATCTTGTTCATGGCCTCGCCCTCGCGCGGTTGTGTTGGGAGCACTAGCTCACCACCACTGGCACCGCGATGCCTGAATGCGCGGGGGCGAGTCCATGCGATTACGCGGGGCGGCATGCCGCGAGGTCATGGCTTCATCCACGACAATGCCGTAGGGCGGGCTTCGCCCGCCGGCTCTTCGTCACGTGTGGGAAAGCGGCGGGCAGAGCCCGCCCTACGCAAGGCGGCATGCCGCGAGGTCTTGGCTTCATCCACGACAATGCCGTAGGGCGGGCTTCGCCCGCCGACTCTTCGTCACGTGCGGGAAAGCGGCGGCAAAGCCCGCCCTACGCGAGGCGGCATGCCGCGAGGTCATGGCTTCATTTACGACAATGCCGTAGGGCGGGCTTCGCCCGCCGGCTCTTCGTCACGCGCGGGAAAGCGGCGGGTGGAGCCCGCCTTACGCGGGTGCGACGAGGAGCTTCTCCAGCTCGGTTACCGGCACGGCCGCGCTGAACAGGAAGCCCTGCAGCTGGTCGCAGCCGGCCTGACGCAGGAAGGCGGCCTGCTCGGCCGTTTCCACGCCTTCGGCGACGACCAGCTTGTCCAGCTGGCGCGCCATCGCGATGATCGCGCTGGTGATGGTGGCGGTATCGGCATCGCCGATCACGTCGCGCACGAAAACACGATCGATCTTCAGCGTATCGATCGGAAAGTGTTTCAGATAGGAAAAGCTGCAATAGCCGGTGCCGAAATCGTCCAGCGCCAGACGCACGCCGCGTTGCCGTATCCGTCGCAGCAGGCTGCTGGACGCATCGCCGCCGGACATCACCATGCGCTCGGTCAGCTCCAGCTCGAGCAGACTGGCATCGAGCCCGGTTTCGTTCAGCACCTCATCCAGCCAGTCGTGGAAATCGGCATGCTCGAACTGCACGGGTGACACATTCACCGATATCGGGATGGCGTGACCCTGCTGCTGCCAGGCGCGCGCCTGATGGCAGGCCTGGCGCAGCACCCACGCGCCGATCGGCAGGATCTGGCCGCTGTCCTCGGCCACCGGTATGAACTGGTCGGGCTTGTACAACTCCTGCCCCTGGGCGTGCCAACGCAGCAACGCCTCGGCACCGACGACGCGGCCACTGCGGGCGTCGATCTTGGGCTGGTAGTGGAGACTGAGCTGGCGGCGCGGCAGGGCCTGGCGCAAGGCGGCCTCGATATTGCGGCGGGCGCGCTTGCGCTCGTTCATCGAGGCGGTAAAGAAGCGGTAGCCGTGTTTGCCCCGACTGCGGATCGCCGCCAACGCGGTTTCGGCGTGCTGCAGCAGGCTTTCGGGATCCGCGGCGTCATCCGGGTACACACTGATGCCGATGCCCACGTGCAGCCGCAACTCCGTGAGGCCTTCGACGAAGGTCTGCTCGCACTGGTCGACCAGGGTCTGCGCAAGACTGGCCGCCTCGCCGACGCTGTCCAGATTCGACAACGCCACCACGAATTCGTCGCCGCCATGACGGCTGAGCAAGGCATCGGGGGGCAGGCATTGCTGCAAGCGGGCCACGAACGCGCGCAGCACGCGATCGCCGCCGGCGTGGCCGTGCAGGTCATTGATCTGCTTGAACTGGTGGATGTCGATATACAGCAGTGCCGCGCGACGCGAGCGCCGCCGCGCAACGGCGATGGCGTGGGTCAGGTGGTCATGCAACTGGCTGCGATTGGGCAGGCCGGTCAGCGTGTCGTGCTGGGTGAGGTGGATCAGCTTCAGCGCCAGCGCGCGCGTTTCGCTGACGTCGTGGAACACCAGCACGCCACCGATCACGTTGCCGGCGTGGTCGTGGATCGGTGCGGAGGAATCCTCCACCGGCGTGTCGAAACCGTGCCGGTGACGCAGCAGGGTGCGCCCGGCCAGGTCCATGATGGTGTTGTGCTCGATCGCCGCGCGCAGCGGGTTGCCGACCGGTTGCCCGTGCGCCGCATCGAACAGCTGGAATACTTCCTCGATCAGCCGCCCCTTTGCCTCGGCGTGGCTCCAGCCGGTCATCGCTTCGGCGATCGGGTTCAGCGAGCTGATGCGCAACTGCGGATCGGTGGTGATCACCGCATCGCCGATCGAACGCAAGGTGACCTCGGCCAGCTCGCGCTCGCGATGCAGCGCGTCCTCGGCTGCCTTGCGCTCGCTGATGTCCTGCGCCTGCGACACGAAGTACAGCGGCTCGCCCCGGTCGTCGCGTACCAGCGACACGCTGAGCTGCAAGTACACGACATGGCCGTCCTTGTGCAGGTTGCGCTTTTCGAGCTGGTAGTTTTCACGCTGGCCGGTTAGCAGTTGCGCCATCCGTTCCGCGTCGACGGCCATGTCGTCGGGATGGGTGACGTCGTTGATGCCTCGCTGCAGCAACTCCTCCTCGGTATAGCCGAGCATCCGGCAGACCGCGGCGTTGACGCGCATGAAGCTGCCGTCAAGACGGGTCAGCGCCATGCCTATGCCAGCGTGCTGGAAGGCGCTCAGGAAGCGGCGCTGGCTCTCGCGCAGTTGCAGTTCCAGCGTGTGCCGCTCGGTAATGTCGACCAATGCGGTGAAGACGCCGCAGACGCGGCCATCCGCATCGAAGTCGGGCTGGAAGTTGCCGTGAACGTGGCGCCGCTCGCCATGGAAGAGAAGCTCGCCTTCGTAGCTGGCCGGTTGGCCGGCGTAAGCCTGCTCCAGGGCCACCCGCGCGCGTTCGTAGTTGTCCGCCCCGGCCACGTCGACCAGGCACTGGCCGATCAGGGTGGAAGGCTCCAGGCCCAGCCAGCGGCGGTGGGTGTCGTTGACGTAGCGGAAGCGCTGGTCGCGGTCCAGGTAGGTGAGCAGCACGGGCGCGCCATGCAGCAGCCTGGCCGGCCACTGTGTCTCGTCCGCTGGTGTCGGTAGTCCCTCGGCGTGCTTGTCCGCCCGCATGGCCAGTCCGTCAAGTTGGGTGCGCCCCCTCTTGGCGCCTGGCTCATCATGCGCCGACTGCTCGAGACGGCACAACTGCCGCCAGCCAGGCGTTTGACGAAGTGCACACTTGTGCAGCGCGCCGTTCCCACCCGCTCAGGCCAGCTAGCTTCGATCGCGGATGCTCAGTGCAGAACGGCCGGCGGCACGCCCAGCTCGCCGGCGTCATCCAGCACCACCCGGCCCATTGCGTCCAGCTCGCTGGCGATGCCGTATTGATCGGCCAGGCGGCGCAGCAGCAGGCCCAGCGCATGAGGCTGCAGCGGGTAGCCGTGTGCCAGCACGCGTGCGCGATCCGCCGCCGCAGGTTGCGCGACGGTGACGGCGACCACGCCGAGGCCGGGCGCCTCGTGCGCGAACAGGCGCGGTGCGCCCAGAGCGGCCTCGGCCGTCGCGCGGGTTTCCAGCAGATAGCCGTCCATGGCCTCGGTCGCGATCCCGACCGGTTGCAGGCGCAGCGGAACCTGGTGCGCGTCGAGCAGGGCCGCGTACTGGCGCAACTCGAACACGATGCCGGCGAAATCATGGGCGCGCTGTGCGGGCTCACCGGTCTGCCGGGCCAGCCACTGCGCCGGCGACTGCGCCATGACCGTGCCACCGGCGTAAGTCAGCGGCAGGCCGCGCGCACTCATCGTCGACTCATCCCGCTGCGGCGTCAGCAGCGCGGCTTCCAGCAAGGTCCACAGTGGCGCGAGATTGACGTGCTCGTACTGGACGCAGGTGAGTGCCAGCAGATCATTGCGGCTGAGATAGCGCACGTGCTCAAGTCGGATGCCGAGGGTGCGCATCAGCCAGTCGGCGGTCTGCACGCCGGCCTCGCCGCGACCGACCAGCTGGATCTCCAGCTGGGTGGAAAGTTCGTCGGCCAGTTCCGTGGCCACCTGCAGGTTGATCGGCAACAAGCGCATCGGCCCTGCGGCGTAGAGGGATGATGGCTCCAACTCGGGCGTCGGCATGCGTCCGTCGTGATGGCCGAACGCGACCACGTTGCCGCGTGCGCCGCGCGGCACGCCGCGGGCCAATTCATCCAATTTGGTCCACACCGGAAAGCCGGGGCGCAGCAACTCGACCTGGTCGAACAAGGCGCCGGCAAGCACCAGTCGCGCCTGCTCGACCTGCGGCACCAGGGCAAGCAGGTCCGTGGCCACCAGCTGCGCCAGCGCGGCGGCGGCGTCGCGGCTCAGGGTCATCGGCGCCGGCGCCTCGCCGGCTACCGGTTCCAGCGCCAGCAACACCGGCAGGGCGAGCAGGTTCTGCGCTTCCACGGGCGACCATCCACGTTCGACAAAAGGCATATTCTACCAGCGCGCTCCGCTCGCCCCGGCGTGCCGTGCTGAACGAATCGGCACAACGGCGGGCTTTTGGGCTTTCGCCCAGCGGCATGGCGGGTTAGCCTTGAACCAATCGAGTGATGGATCGTTCAGGGCATGGAAAACACGCACAGGCGCGTCGGAGTCATTGGCGGCGTACGCATCCCGTTCTGTCGCAACAACACGGCCTACGCCGACGTGGGCAACTTCGGCATGTCGGTGAAGGTGCTCGGTTCCCTGGTCGAGCGCTTCGGTCTGCACGGCGTGGAACTGGGCGAAGTGGCGCTGGGCGCGGTGATCAAGCACGCCTCCGACTGGAACCTGGCGCGTGAAGCCTTGCTCAGTTCCGGGCTGGCGCCAACCACGCCGGGCATCACCACCGCGCGTGCCTGCGGCACCTCGCTCGACAACGCCATCATCATCGCCAACAAGATTGCCGCCGGCCAGATCGAGGCCGGCATTGCCGCCGGCTCGGACACCACCAGCGACGTACCGATCGTGTACGGTCGCCGGCTGCGCAAGCGGCTGCTGGCGATGAACCGGGCCAGGACACCGATGGACAAGCTGAAGGCCGCGCTGCGCGGGTTCTCCTTCAGCGAACTGAAACCCTCCTTCCCCGGCGTGGCCGAGCCGCGCACCGGCAAGTCGATGGGCGATCACTGCGAGCAGATGGCCAGGCAATGGCAGGTCAGCCGCGAGGCGCAGGATCAACTCGCGCTGGAAAGCCACCACAAGCTGGCCGCTGCCTACGATGCCGGCTTCTTCGAGGACTTGCTGGTCCCTTTCCGGGGGCTCAGGCGTGACGGCTTCCTGCGTCCGGACAGCAGCATGGAAAAGCTTGCCTCGCTGAAGCCGGCGTTCGACAAGCGTTCCGGCCACGGCACCCTCACCGCCGGCAACTCCACCGGGCTGTCCGACGGCGCCGCCGCGGTATTGCTGGGCACCGATGCGTGGGCAGCGCAGCACCATCTGAAAGTGCAGGCCTACCTGCGCGACGCGGAAGTGGCCGCGGTGGACTTCGTGCATGGCGAGGGCCTGCTGATGGCACCAACCATCGCGGTACCGCGCATGCTGGCGCGCAACGGCCTGAGCCTCCAGGATTTCGACTTCTACGAAATCCACGAGGCATTTGCGGCGCAGGTGTTGTGCACCTTGCGCGCGTGGGAATCGGCCGACTACTGCAAGAACCGGCTCGGCCTGGACGCACCGCTGGGCGCGATCGACCCGGCCCGACTCAACGTGCACGGCTCCAGCCTCGCCGTGGGTCATCCGTTCGCCGCCACCGGTGCGCGCCTGCTCGCCACATTGGCGAAGCTGCTGGAACAGAAAGGCTCCGGCCGCGGCCTGATCTCGATCTGTACCGCCGGCGGCATGGGCGTCACCGCCATCCTCGAGCGTCCGTAGCACACGCTCATGCTCCGATTGCGCACCACCACGGCGCTGAGCATGCTGGGCTTGCTGATCGGCATCGCCGGCACCGGCTGGCTCAGCAGCCTGACCGATCAGTGGCAGCAGCCATCCGCGCGGATGGCCATGGTGGGCCGCACGCATGACGGGTCGCGGACGCCGTCGAAGATACGTCGCTCACACGCTCCGGTGAGGGTGGTGCTGCAGCCGCGCCATGTCCGGCATCATGACATTCCGGGTGAGCGGACAGGGCAGGCCGCGGTGTCCAGCCGGCCCATCACGCTGCAGCCGCTGGCCACCCCCGACGACCACAGCCAGAGTTGGGCACGGCTGCGCGGCCATCTGGACGGTCGGGTGATCGTGTGGCTGCGCATCGACGGCCTCGGCCAGGTGGTGAGCGCCAGCGTGGCGACAACCAGCGGCGACCCGATCCTCGACCAGCATGCGCTGCGCAACGTGCGTGGCTGGCGCTTCGCCGTGCCACCGGGTCATCCCGACGGGATCAGCGGCGAGCTGCCGATGCTGTTCTCGTCGCAGGCGCGCGGCCTGGGCATGCTCTGAGACGGGTTTTGCCGCTTTCGCGCGGC
The DNA here is from genome assembly GCF_055809185.1 of Rhodanobacter sp. G2-10. Taxonomy (NCBI): domain Bacteria; kingdom Pseudomonadati; phylum Pseudomonadota; class Gammaproteobacteria; order Lysobacterales; family Rhodanobacteraceae; genus Rhodanobacter; species Rhodanobacter sp. G2-10. The sequence goes on from NZ_CM147900.1 coordinate 3,584,740, forward strand.
CCGTTGCGCCGGCCGCCGTGACGACTTTCCTATATATCTGAACTTGTCGGTATGCTATTGTCCCGGCCCGGCTCCCCCATGTTCAGGCCACTCTCTTGACCAGCGACCTGTCCCGCCCCTCGTCGATCTTCCGCCAGCACAGGTTGCGCAGCGTCGCGCTGCTGGCCGCCGTGACCCTGGCGGGTTGTGCCGTCGGTCCCGATTACCATCGCCCGGATGCGCCGGCGGTGGACCGTTTCACCGACCAGCCCCTGCCCGCCACCACCGCGGCCGCGCAGACCGCCGATGGCGACGCGCAGCGGTTCCTGCAGGGTCGCGAGGTGCCGGCGCGCTGGTGGACCACGTTCGACAACGCCGAACTGACCCGCCGCGTGAGTACCGCGCTGCGCCACAGCCCGTCGATCGCCTCGGCGCAAGCCGCGCTGCGTCAGGCGCGGGAGAATGCGAGCGCGGCCGGTGCAGTCAGCTTTCCGTCGATTGATGCAAGCGCCGGCGTCACCCGCCAGAAGCAGTCCGGCGCCGCGTTCGGCGGTGCCTTCACCTTTCCACCGCTGACCGTGTACAACGCCTCGGTCAGCGTCAACTACGGCATCGATTTGTTCGGTGGCACCCGGCGCGGGATCGAGGCCCAGGCGGCGCTGGCCGAGGTGCAGCGCGCGCAGACCGATGCGACCTACCTGACCCTGGCCGCCAATGTGGTCACGGCCTCGTTGCGCGAAGCCTCGCTGCGCGAACAGTTGCAAGCCACCGGGGAGATCGCGGACAGCCAGCGCAAGAGCCTGCAGATCGCCGAACAGCAGCAGCAGATCGGTGCGAAGTCGCTGTCCGATACGCTGGCGGTGCGCGCCCAGCTGGCCACCACCGAGGCAACCTTGCCACCCCTGCGCGCGCAGCTCGCCGCCACGCGCAATCAACTGGCCACCTATCTCGGCACCACGCCGGCGCAGCTGGAACTGTCACCGCTGCGGCTGGAGGCGATCACGCTGCCCAGGGACATTCCGGTGAGCCTGCCGTCGACCCTGGTTGCGCAGCGCCCGGATATCCGCGCTGCCTCCGCGCAGCTGCACGCGGCGACCGCCCAGGTCGGCGTGGCCACGGCGGCGATGCTGCCGCAGATTTCGCTGACCGGCAGCGGCGGTTCGCAGGCGCTGCATGCCGGCGAGCTGTTTTCCGCCGGCACCCGCTCGTGGTCGCTGGGACTGGGCCTGATCCAGCCGCTGTTTCATGGGGGTGAGCTGCGACACAGGAAGCGTGCCGCCCAGGCCGGCCTGGACAAGGCCTTGGCCGACTGGCAGCAAACCGTACTGGTCGCCTTCCAGAACGTCGCCGACACGCTGCAGGCGCTGCAATACGACGCGCAAGGTCTGGCCGCCCAGGTTACCGCCGAGGACGCCGCCTCGAAGCAGCTCGCGCTGACCCGGCAGCAATACCAGATGGGCGCCACCGGCTATCTAAACCTGCTCAATGCCGAGCGCAGCTACCAGCAGACGCGCATCGCCCTGATCCAGGCACGCACCGCCCGGCTGGCCGACACCGCGGCGCTGTACGCCGCCCTCGGTGGCGGCTGGCAGGACGCCGCCGAAGAACACGTCAAGCAAACACCCTAGTTCCGTTCCGCATGCGCAGGGGATGTCCCCTGCCATGCGCGCTCAGGGACGAGCCGCACCGACCCAACTCATCGCCAACACCACAGGAGCCCGCGCATGTCCACGCGCGTCGACAACAAACCCGGCAAGATCAGGCCCAGCACCACCAAACGCATGCTCTGGATGATCGGCGGCGTGTTGCTGCTGATCGCCGTGATCGTCGGCATCAAGGTGCTGCTGGTGATGCGCATGATCCACAGCATGCCCAAGCCGACACCGTTCACCGTGAGCACCACCATCGCGCGCGAACAACCGTGGCAGCCCGCACTTGACACGGTCGGCACGCTGCGCGCCGCCAACGGTGCGGACCTGGCCATGGACGCCACCGGTCTGGTCACCGCGGTGAAACTGCATTCCGGCCAGGACGTGAAGCAGGGCCAGCTGCTGCTGCAGCTGCGCGATGACGACGCCACCGCCCAATTGCATCAATTCCAGGCGGCCGCGCAGTTGTCGCAGCTGACCTTCGAGCGCGCACGCAAGCAGCTGGCGGCGCAGGCCATCAGCCAGGCCGACTACGATGCCGCCGCCGCCGATCTCAAGGCTAAGAAAGCCGCCGTGGCGCAGCAGCAGGTGGTGGTGGACAAGAAGCAGTTGCGCGCTCCGTTCGCCGGGCGCGCCGGCATCATCACCACCAGTCCGGGCGACTACGTCAGTGCCGGTGCGACGCTGGTGACGCTGCAGCAGCTCGATCCGCTGTTCGTCGACTTCCACGTGCCGCAGAGCGAACTGGGTCGACTGAAGGTGGGCCAGCCAGTGGAACTCACGCTCGACGCGTATCCCGACCGCCCGTTCACCGGCAAGCTCAGCGCGATCAGTCCCAAGGTCGATATCAACACTCGCAACGTGCAGGTCGAGGCTCGCGTGCCGAACCATGACAAGACGCTGAGTCCGGGCATGTTCGCCAAGCTCGAGGTCGACGTGGGCAGCAAGCAGCACCGGTTGACCCTGCCGCAGGCGGCGATCGTCTACAACCCGTACGGCGACACGGTGTACGTGGTGCATCCCTCCAAGGGCAAGGACGACCAGGGCCATGCATTGCCGCCCACGGTGCAGCAGACCTTCGTCACCGTGGGCGAGACCCGCGGTGACCAGGTGGCGATCCTCAAGGGCATCAAACCGGGCACCGAAGTGGTGACCAGTGGTCAGGTGAAGCTGAAGAACGACGCGCAGATCAAGGTCGACAACAGCGTGCAACCTGCCGACAGCGCTCACCCGACGCCGCAGGAACACTGAGCCGCCACGATGAAATTCACTGACCTGTTCATCAACAAGCCGGTGCTGGCGATCGTCGTCAGCCTGCTGATCCTGGTGCTCGGCCTGAAGGCCGTCACCAGCCTCACCGTGCGCCAGTATCCCAAGACGGAAAACGCCACCGTCACCGTCACCACCGCCTATTACGGTGCCGACGCACAGACCATGGCCGGCTTCATCACCCAGCCGCTGGAGCAGGCGATCTCGCAGGCGCAGGGCATCGACTACCTGTCCTCCAGCAGCGTGTCGGGCGTCTCCACCATCACCGCCACGCTGCGCCTGAACTACGACGCCAACCGCGCGCTGACCGAGATCACCACCCAGGTCAATTCGGTGAGGAACCAGTTGCCGCCGCAGGCGCAGCAGCCGGTGCTGAACGTGCAGACCGGCGAGACGATCGACGCGATGTACCTCGGCTTCTACAGCGACGTGCTGCCGACCAACAACATCACCGACTACCTGGCACGCGTGGTCAAGCCCAAGCTCGATGCGATCGAAGGCGTGCAGACCGCCGAACTGCTCGGCGCCCGCCAGTTCGCGCTGCGGGCATGGCTGGATCCGGCCAAGATGGCGGCGCATGGCGTCACCGCCAGCGACGTGAATGCCGCGCTGGCGGCCAACAACTACCTGGCCGCCGTCGGCTCGACCAAGGGCCAGGCGGTGACGGTGGATCTGACCACCGACAGCAACCTGCACACGGTCGACGAGTTCAAGCAGCTGGCGGTCAAGCAGGACCACGGCGCGATCGTGCGACTCAAGGACGTCGCCACCGTCACGCTGGGCTCGGAGAACTACGACTTCAACGTTGCCTTCAGCGGCAAACGCTCGGTCTTTGTCGGTATCAAGGTGGCGCCCGACGCCAACGTGCTGGACGTGGCCAAGCGCGTGCGCGATGCGTTCCCCGAGATCCAGCACCAGTTGCCGCACGGGCTGACCGGGAAGATCGTCTACGATGGCACCGACTTCGTGAACAGCTCGATCAACGAGGTCATCAAGACCCTGGTCGAGGCGTTGCTGATCGTGACCCTGGTGATCTTCCTGTTCCTGGGCAGCCTGCGCGCGGTAATCATTCCGGTGATCGCGATGCCGCTGGCGCTGATCGGCGCCTTCTTCGTGATGCTGATGCTCGGTTACTCCATCAACCTGCTGACCTTGCTGGCCCTGGTGCTGTCGATCGGCCTGGTGGTGGATGACGCGATCATCGTGGTGGAGAACGTCGACCGCCACATGAAGGAGGAAGGCAAGACCCCGCTGCAGGCCGCATTGCTGGCAGCACGTGAGCTGGGGGGGCCAATCCTGGCCATGACCGTGGTGCTGATCGCCGTGTACGTGCCGATCGGTTTCCAGAAGGGACTCACCGGCGCGCTGTTCAGCGAGTTCGCCTTCACCCTCGCCGGCGCGGTGACGGTCTCGGCGATCGTCGCGCTGACCTTGTCGCCGATGATGACCTCGAAGTTCTTCAAGAGCGAACAGGAGAGTGGGCGTTTCGTGCAGTTCATCGACCGCCAGTTCGACCGCGTGCACCACGGCTACCAGCGCGTGCTGCACAACGTCTTGTCGACCTCGTCGGTGGTGATCGTGATGGCCGTGCTATTGCTGCTGGCCACGGTGGCGCTGGGCATCACCGCGCAGTCGGAGCTGGCGCCGGAGGAGGACCAGGGCGTGGTGGTGGGCCAGATCGTGGGTGCGCCCAACGCCACGGCGCAGCAGATGAACGTGTACGCGGAACAGATGTTCAAGCTGGCCACCGAACTGCCCGAGTACGACCAGATGTTCCAGATGACCGGCGTGCCGACCGTCAACCAGGGCATCGGTGGCGTGGTGTTCAAGCCGTGGGACCAGCGCAGTCGCAGCGCGCATGAGCTGCAGCAGGAGTTGCAGCAGAAGTGGAACGGGATCGCCGGCGCCAAGGTGGCGGCATTCCAGTTTCCGCCGCTGCCCGGTGCGCAGGGTCTGCCGATCCAGGTGGTGATCACCACCACGGAGCCGTTCGAGAATCTCAACGACGTGGCCAGCCAGGTGCTGGCAAAGGCGCAAGCCAGCGGCAAGTTCTATTTCGTAGACTCCGATCTCAAAGTCGACAAGCCGCAAGCCACGGTAAGCCTGGATCGCGACATGATCACCAGTCTGGGGCTGACCCAGCAGGACGTGGGCGCCGCACTCGGTTCGGCGCTGGGCGGCGGATACGTCAACTACTTCTCGATTTCGGGGCGTTCGTACCGGGTGATTCCGCAGGTACTGCAAACCGACCGACTCAATCCGGACCAGGTGCTCGATTACTACCTGCGCGTGCCGGATGGTTCGGTGATCCAGGCGTCCACCGTCGCCAGGATCACCCATCAGGTCGTGCCGCAGTCGCTGAACCGGTTCCAGCAACAGAACTCGGCCACGATCTCCGGTGTGTCGGGCATGTCGCAGGGCGAAGCCCTGGCCTACCTGCGCGACCTGGTGCATGAAGTGGCGCCGACCGGCTACAACGTGGATTACGCCGGGCAATCGCGCCAGTTCATCAAGGAATCCGGCGGTTTCGGCACGACACTTCTGTTCGCGGTGATCATCGTGTTCCTGGCGCTGGCGGCGCAGTTCAACAGCCTGCGCGATCCGATCGTGATCCTGGTCTCGGTGCCGCTGGCGCTGTTTGGCGCGCTGATCTTCGTGAACCTGTTCGCCAGCCTCAACATCTATACCGAGGTGGGACTGGTCACCCTGATGGGCCTGATCAGCAAGCACGGCATCCTGATCGTGCAGTTCGCCAACGACTCGCAACGCGCCGGCATGTCCAAGCGTGAAGCGATCGAACACGCCGCCGCGGTGCGCCTGCGCCCGATCCTGATGACCACCGCGGCGATGGTGCTGGGCGTGATGCCATTGGTGGTTGCCGCGGGCGCCGGCGCGGCAGGGCGCTTCAACATGGGTCTGGTGATCTCCACCGGCCTGGCCATCGGTACCGCCTTCACCCTGTTCGTGGTGCCCGCGTTCTATCTGCTGCTGGCGACCGACCACCACGCTGGCGAGCCCACCGATGACGCGGCCCTGACGGCCGCCTGACCGGCTACGCGAACGTCGGGGTGAAAGCACAAGCATGAAGGCGCGGTTGTCCGCGCCTTCATGCTTTCATGGATTCGGCCGCATGGTTCGGCGGGCACAGCCCGCCCTACTCCCGGCCCGCGCGTGTCCTCGATGGCACGACGGCAGCTTCGACAACAACCGCCTGATCGACCGCGGGGAACGCCGTCGTGAAAGCACAAAGGCGCGGTTGTCCGCGCCTTTGTGCTTTCCATGGTTTTGGCCGCAGGGTTCGGCGGGCAGAGGCCGCCCTACTTTCGGTCGGCGCGTAGGGCGGGCTGTGCCCGCCAACGGCTGCGGCGTGGCCTCAATTGCGCGATTGCAGCTTCGACAGCAGCCGCAGCAGTTCCAGATACAGCCAGACCAGGGTCACCACCAACGCGAACGCGCCGTACCATTCCATGTACTTCGGCGCGCGCGCGTGCACGCCCTGTTCGATCATGTCGAAGTCGAGGATCAGGTTGAGCGCCGCGATCACCACCACCACCACGCTGAACGCGATACCCATGCCGCTGCTGCCGTTGATGAAGCCCATCGAGTGACCGAAAAAACCCATCACCATGTTGGCCATGTACAGCAGGAACACGCCGCCGGTGGCAGCCACGATGCCGAGCTTGAATTTCTCGGTGGCGCGAATCAAGCCGCTGCGATAGGCGATCAGCATCGCCGCCATCACGCCGAAGGTGAGCCCGACCGCCTGCATCACGATGCCCGGGTAACGCATTTCGAAGATCGCCGACAGTGCACCGATGAAGACACCCTCCACCAGCGCGTACAACGGCGCGGTGACCGGCGCCCAGGTCTTCTTGAAGATGGTGATCAGGGCGAGGATCAGGCCACCGATGGCACCGCCGATCATGAGCGGGCCCATCGCCGGCAGGCTTTGCGGACCGTGGAACTGGCTCCAGCTGAACATCGCGCCGACCACGGCCAGCACCAGCAGCAGGCCGGTCTTGTTGACCGTGCCGTTGATCGTCATGACCTGATCGCCGTGCGACACCACCGCACCGCTGGCGGCGTCGAGGAAAGTGTTCTTGTTGAGAGCAGGATTACCGCTTTGCATGATGAACTCCGAAGGACAAGTCGACATCGTAGCCTGTGCCCGGCGGCGGGGACAGTCACCGCGCGCATACGCCGCGCTGCCATGGGCCGGTCAACTACGCGACAATAAGACCTTGTCGATCGTCCCGGAGTTCAAATGAGCCCTTCCACCTTGCGCATCGCCACCCGCAAGAGCGCACTGGCGCTATGGCAGGCCGAACACGTCGCAACGTTGCTGCGGGCCGCCCATCCCGGATTGAACGTCGAGCTGGTACCGCTCTCCACCCGTGGCGACGAAATCCTCGACCAGCCGCTGGCCACGATCGGCGGCAAGGGCTTGTTCCTGAAGGAGCTGGAGGTGGCGATGCTGGAAGGCCGCGCCGAGCTGGCGGTGCATTCGTTGAAGGACGTGCCGGTCGAACTGGAGCCCGGTTTCGTCCTGCCGGCGATCCTGCCGCGGGCCGACGCCGCCGATGCCTTTGTCAGCAACGATTACGCCGATCTGGCCTCGCTGCCACCAGGTGCGCGGGTGGGCACGTCATCCCTGCGTCGCCAGGCCCAGTTGCGCGCGCTGCGGCCGGACCTGCAGGTGCTCGATCTGCGTGGCAATGTCGGCACCCGTCTGGGCAAGCTCGACGCCGACCATTACGACGCGATCGTGCTGGCCTGCGCCGGACTGGAGCGGCTGGGGCTGGCCGCGCGCATTCGCGCACGCCTGGCTGCGCCGGAATGGTTGCCGGCGCCCGGACAGGCCGCGATTGCCATCGAAGCCCGCGACGGACACCCCGCCGTGCTGGCCTTGCTCGCCGCGCTCGACGACTCCGAGACGCGGCTCACGGTCAGTACCGAGCGCGCGATGAATCGCGCACTGGGCGGCAGCTGCACGGTGCCCGTCGGCGCCTGGTGCGTGCTCGGCGAACACGAACTGCACCTGCGCGGACTGGTCGGCGACGCCGCCAGCGGTCGCCTGCTGCGCGCCGAAGCGAGCGCCCCGGCGGATCGGTCCGTTGCCCTGGGCGAACAGGTTGCGGCGGCCTTGCTGCAGCAGGGAGCCGGCGCATTGCTGGGACTGTAGGGGCGCACCCGGTGCGCTCCCACAAGCCGTCGTGGGTGCCGACTGCCCGGGTCAGAAGCTGTAGACGAAGTTCGTCGTGGTCAGCGTGTCGGTCTTCTTCACGCCCGGCTGCACATCGCTGTTGTGGCGCACCTGGAAGCCCACCTTCAGGGCCAGCTTCCTGGTCATGCTCACCGCCAGACCGACGTCATTCTGCAGATAGGTGTTCTTCGAGCCCGCTTCCATCAGGAAGGTGTCCTCCAGAGCGGTATTGGCGCTGAGCTTGAACTTGTAGTTGATCAGGCCGCGCGCCACCACCTCGCCCTCGGTCGGATGACGCTGCGTGGTCGGCACGCCGCCGACCAGCACCACGTCGTCGGCCGGACGGTAGCGCTTGTAACCGGGACCGATTTCGAACGACAGCTCGTTGCGCTCGTCCTTCAACGCGATGTAGCCGTAACCCAGCGACACCGTGCCCTGCCACAGGTTGGCGCCGAACTGGTCATGCTCGTAGCGGGCCGCGCCGACGATGTAGCTGCGCGTGTCCAGCTTCAGGCCGACCGAGGCACCGGCGTCGTAGCGATTGGCGGTGGTGTTGAACTGCTCGATCGTGTTGCCGTTGCTATCGACAACCTTTTGCTCACTCTTGGAACGCAGCGCGTTGACGAAGAAGTTGTTCTTCCACTGGTCGTTCTCCTGGCTCAAACCCAGCTTGGCGTTGATGTTCTGCGAACGCGAGTTGCCGGTGGCCGAAGCGAAGCCGAATTCACCCGAACCACTCCAGCCGCCACGGTTGGTGGACGACCCGGTGTCGGCATCCTGAGCGTGGGCAGTAAAACTGGCGAGGCCGGCCAGCAGCAGGCCGGCGATCAGGGTCTTGTTCATCTGGGGACATCCATTTGTTAAAGATTGGTGATCGGCTACCTTAACGAGACGGCTTGAACTCGCAATGAATGACAGCGCCTGTCGCCATCGGGTTAGCAGCTCGACTTGCGGACGGCTCGGGGCGCCAGCATGCTACGCCGTGCCCCCTCCCAAGTCTTCATCCCGATGGATCATCGCTACGAACGAATACTCAGCCTGCATCGCCTGCTGAAGTCGGCGCACTATCCGGTGCCGCTGTCACGCCTGCTGAGCGAGCTGGAATGCTCGCGCGCCACGCTTTACCGCGACGTGGCCTTCCTGCGCGACGCGCTGGGCGCTCCGATCGAAAGCGCCGGCACCGACCAGGCGGCCTTCCGCTACGAGGCCGGCGAGGGTGACAAGTTCGAGCTGCCCGGGCTGTGGCTGACCTCGGACGAGCTCGCCTCGCTGATGGCGCTCAACGAGCTGATCAGCCGCTCCGGCCCGGGCGTGCTGGCCGGCACCCTGGCCCCGTTCAAGGCGCGCATCGAGGGTCTGCTGTCGCACCAGGGCAGCGGCAAGGCGCTGCCGCTGGAGCGCATCCGGGTGATTCCGTGGGGCGAACGCAAGCTCGACCAGCAAGTGTTCCGCATCGTCGCCGGGGCGGTGCTGGAGCGCCGCCAGCTGCGCTTCCGATACCGCGCGCGCACCACCGATGCGGACAGCCGGCGCACGGTATCCCCGCAACGGCTGACCCACTACCGCGACAACTGGTACCTCGACGTCTGGGATCACGACCGCGAGGCCCTGCGCAGTTTCGCCGTGGACCGCATCGCCGAAGCGCATACGCTGGATGCTGCCGCGCTGGATGTCGCCGATACCGAACTCAACGAACTACTCGCCTCCAGCTACGGCATCTTCGCGGGCAAGCCCAAGGCCTGGGCCACGATCCGCTTCTCCGCCCATGCGGCGCGCTGGGTCTCCGATGAACACTGGCATTCGCAGCAGAAGGGCGAGTGGCTGCCCGACGGGCGCTACGAACTGAAAGTGCCGTATTCCAACTCGAAAGAACTGCTGATGGACGTGCTCAAGTACGGTCCAGACGCCGAAGTGGTGGCACCGCTGCCGCTGCGCGAGGAGATGAAGATCTTGCTGCAGCTGGCGCTGTCAGGCTATGCCTGACAGCAAAAGATCGATATCCATCTTCGTCTCGACGTTGTCAATTCCCCCAGATGTACGAAGGCACGAGTCCGCACGGCACGTTCGCCTCCTCTCCCCCCGCTCCAATCAAATTCCGCGCTCTTTGCGTTCGCCTCCTCTCCCGCTTGCGGGAGAGGATTGAGGTGAGGGCGGGTGCTCGCGGAGGTCTGTCACCGAGCCAGGCTTTGAACTGACCACCGTGCAAGGCGTCCCCTCTCCCCCGCTCCAATCAAATTCCGCGCTCTTTGCGTTCGCCTCCTCTCCCGCTTGCGGGAGAGGAATGAGGTGAGGGCGGGTGCTCGCGGGGGCTGTCATCGAGGCAGGCTTTGAACTGACCACCCTGCAAGGCGTCCCCTCTCCCCAACCCTCTCCCCCGCTCCAATCAAATTCCGCGCTTTTTGCGTTCGCCTCCTCTCCCGCGTGCGGGAGAGGATTGAGGTGAGGGCGGGTGCTCGCGGGGGGCTGTCATCGAGGCAGGCTTTGAACTGACCACCGTGCAAGGCGGAGAGGGAGCAAACGCAAAGAGCGTTACCTCATGGGAGCGGAAGCGGATGAAACGGCCAGAACAACGGAATCAGCCACATCGACAGCGCGCAGAACATGAGGATCAGCGGGATGCCGATCTTCATGAAATCCATGAAGCGATAACCGCCGGCGTAATAGACCATGGTGTTGGTCGGATAACCGACCGGGGTGGCGAACGAGGTCGATGCGGCAAACGCGACCGCCACCATGAACGGACGCGCATCGGCGCCCACGGCGTGCGCCACGGACACGGCGATACCCATCATCAGCACCACCGACGGGTTGTGCCCCATCAGTTCGGTCATCACGGCGGTCATGAGATAGACCAGCAGCAAGGCGGCAATCGGGCCGTGGTCGCCGACCAGCTGCATGCCCGCTTGCACCACCACGTGTGACAGGCCGGTTTTCTCGATCGCGATGCCCAGCGGCAGAATAGCGCCCAGCAGGATGATGACCTTCCAGTCCACGCCGGCGTAGACATCCTTGCGCCCGAAGCAGCCGCCGAGCGCCATCGCCAGCACGCCGAGGATGGCGGCAATCGGGATGGACAACAGATGCAGGCCCGCCGTCGCCACCACGCCGACCATGGTCAGCACGGCCAGGATCGCCCGACGTGGCGTGCGCGGGCGCTCCTCGCGCTCGCTGAGCACCACCAGGTCCTCGTCGCCGCGCAACTGCGGCACGACGGCCTCGTCCACCAGCACCAGCAGCACGTCACCCACCGCGAGACTGACCTGGCTGAGCTTGTCGCGCAGGACATGCCCGCGCCGATGGATCGCCAGCACCGTGGCGTCGTAGCGCCAATGCAGCTCCGTCTCGCCGAATTGCCCGCCCTCCATCGCACTGGCGGGCGCCACCATGATCTCGGCCAGCACTCGCGGGTGATCCTTGTCCTGCGCGTAGCGTCGTTCGGGCGCGCTGCTCAGGCCGGCGCGACGCTGGAACTCCTCGATCTTGGCCCAGTCGCCACGCACCAGCAGCACGTCGCCCACGGCGATTTCCTGCGATCGCGGCGACCACATGCGACGCTCCCCGCGCAGCAGTTCCAGTGGATACACCCCGAACTTCTCGCCCAGGCTGGCCTCGGCGATGCTCTTGCCGATCAGGCTGGACTCCTCGCCCACGCGCAACTCGGCCACGTACTTGCCGATGTCGGTCTGCTGCGGCAGACCCACGTCGACCTGCTTGGGCAACATCCAGCGCCCCACCAGCATCATGTAGACAATGCCCACCACCGCCAGCGCCGCGCCCATCGGGGTGAAGTCGAACAGGCCGAACCCGGCCAGTCCATGCCCGCGCGCGATGGAATCGACCAACAGGTTGGACGAGGTGCCTATCAGCGTGGCCACGCCGCCCATCTGCGCGGCAAACGCCATCGGCATCAGCACGCGCGCCGGCGACATGCCGTTGCTCTGGCACACGCGCAGCGCCAGCGGCAGGAAGGTCGCCACCAGCGCGATGTTGGTGACGAAGGCGCTCAGCGGCGCGATCACCAGCATCATCGCCAGACTGAGCAACCACGGGTGACGTATGCGCGAGAGCAGGCGGATCAGCGGTTCCAGCGCCCCGGAGCGGTCGATGCCCATGCTCAGCACCAGCATCGCCGCGACCGCCACCGTGGCCTCGTTGCTGAAGCCGGAGAGGGCTTCGGCCGGGCTGATGATGCCCAGTACCACCAGCGCGCCCAGGGTCATCAGCGCGACCAGGTCGATCCGCACCTTCTCGCTGGCAAACAGCGCCATCGCGACCACGATCACCGCGACGGTGGCCCAGGCCTGCCAGGTCATGCGCGCACCCGCCATGCGGCACGGCCGTCGCACTGGGTCATCGGGTCTTGGGTGAAGGGCATGCGTGCTCCGGGGCTTGCCGTGGTCCAGGTCGAGTCCCATCCTAACCGGCAGCGCGCGACCTGTATCCCTCGGTGGCCGGACGGACGGGTCTTCGCGCATGTGACCGGAGTGGATCCATGAGTGAAAAGGAAAACGCCGCGCAGCGCAACGAGCGGCCGCCGCAACAGGCCGACAAACCCACCGTGGCGCTGGCGCTGGGTGCCGGTGGCGCCAAGGGACTGGCGCATATCGGCGTGATCGAGGAGATCGAGGCCCAGGGTTTCCGGATCACGGCCATTGCCGGCAGCTCGATGGGTGCGCTGATCGGCGGCATCCACGCCATGGGCAAGCTCGATGTCTACCGCGACTGGGTTTGCGCGCTGGCCCGGTTCGACGTGTTGCGACTGGTCGACTGGACCTTTTCCGGCGGCGGACTGATCAAGGGCGAGCGCATCATCGGCACCCTGCGCGGCATGATCGGCGACACCCGCATCGAGGATCTGCCGCTCTCGTTCACCGCCGTGGCCACCGACCTGGACCGCGGCCGCGAGGTCTGGTTGAGCCGCGGCAACCTGTTCGACGCGATCCGCGCCTCGATCGCCGTGCCCACCGTGTTCCGCCCGCATTCCGTCGGCGGCCGACGCATGGTCGACGGCGCCCTGCTCAATCCGGTGCCGGTCACGCCGCTGATCGGCGCCAACGCCGATTACCTGCTCGCGGTCAGCGTGGACGGCCCGGCCGAGGTGATCGCCGCACCGGAACCGGCCGAGCACGAGCCGGATGGGGAAACCAGTTACCGGCGGCGCATCGGTGAGTTCGTCAGCAAGCTGATCCCGCACGGCGAAAACCTGCCGCGCACGCCGGGGACGCTGGACACGTTGAGCCAGGCCATGGACCTGATGCAGGCAAACCTTTCGCGGCTGCGCCTGGCCGCATACGAGCCGGACCTGCTGATCGAGCTGCCACGCAATATCGCCAGCGTCTACGAGTTCTACCGCGCCCGCGAACTGATCGAACGCGGGCGCACGCAGACGCGCAAGGCATTGGCCGAGTGGCCGCAGTCGAGCACGCCGGAGCGCACTGACTGACTCAACGCGGTCCGTGCGTGCGCAGCCAGTTCTGCAGGTAGTCGCGCAGCACCAGTGCACCGTTGTGCTCTTCGTCGCGGGCGCTGTAGATCAGGGTGACCTTGTGCCGCGCCGAGCGCTCGGCCAGCGGCTGCCAGTGTTCGGCCAGTTCGTCCAGTTCAGCGGCATAGCGGTGCCGAAAGCCGTCCCAGCGCGTGGGATCGTGGTCAAACCACTTGCGCAACTCAGTCGAGGGCGCCAGCTCCTTGGCCCACTGATCCAGCGGCACGGCCTCCTTCTTCAGCCCACGCGGCCACAACCGCTCCACCAGTACGCGGTAACCGTCGTCGCGGGACGGCTCTTCATAGGCGCGCTTGATGGCGAGGCTCATGGCGTACTCCTGGCAGCGAAACCCGCTCAGCATACGACCATCGGATCAGCGCCAGTTGATGTGGGTCAAAGCTCCTCGACGCGGGTCACCTTGCCGCGGCGCATCAGCCACGCCACGCCGCGCAGATCGGCCAGGCCGACCCACAGGCGGTCCAGCATGCCGTACTTGGAAACACCCGCCGTACGCGGACGATGGCCGACCGGCACGCTGGTGCTCTGGAACCCGGCGCGCTTGACCAGCGCCGGCAGGTAACGGTGCATGTGATCGAAATAGGGCAGGCGCAGGAACACCTCGCGCTCGAACAGCTTCAGGCCGCAGCCGGTGTCCGGGGTGGCGTCCTTGAGCATGCGCGAGCGCACCGCATTGGCGATTTTCGAGGAGATGCGCTTGTTGAAGCTGTCGCGGCGGGTCGTGCGCCAGCCGGCAAACAGGCGCACGTCGACCGACGCTTCGGCACGCGCGGCGAGCAGCTTGGGAATATCCGCCGGATCATTCTGGCCGTCGCCGTCCAGCGTGGCGATCCATGGCGATTGCGCCGCGCGCACCCCGTTCCACACCGCCGTGCTCTGCCCGCTGCGGGTCAGATGGTGCAGCACGCGCAGCTCCGGATGACTCGATTTCTCCGCCGTCAGCACCTCGCGACTGTCGTCGCTGGAGTCGTCGTCGACATAGATCACCTCGTAGTCGACATGGCCGCGCAAGGCCGCGGCAATCTCGGCCAGCAGGGGCGGAATATTGTCGCGCTCGTTGAACACGGGAACGACGACGGCAAGTTGGGGCATGAGGAAGCCTTTCAGCGAGAGCGATTGCTGCGCTCAGCGCAGCATGGTGCAGTTTAGCAACACGTATTCCTAGGGCGGGCTCTGCCCGCCGTTTCTTTCCGCAAGATCCAGGCCAAAAGCCGGCGGGCAGAGCCCGCCCTACAAGGCTTCTTGCCGCGAGGTTCCGACCAAAAGCCGGCGGGCAGGGCCCGCCCTGCGAGGCGATGGACGTCAGCGGATCTTGTCGAGGATGCCTTCCAGCTCGTCGGCGCTGTGGTAGTGGATCACCAGCTTGCCGCGTCCGCCCTTGCCCTGCGCCAGTTCGACGCGGGTGGCGAAGCGTTCGGCCAGCTCGCGCTCGAGGTCGGCGATGTTCGGGTCGCGCGAGGGCGCGCTCTTGGCTTTGCCCTTCGGCGCGGTCTGCGCGCGGCGCGCGGCTTCCTCCAGCTCCCGCACGGTCCAGCCCAGGGTGACCGCCTGACGCGCCAGCGGCACGGCGATGGCTTCGTCCAGGGTCAGCAGGCAACGCGCGTGGCCCATTTCCAGCCTGCCGTCGTCGAGCAGCTTCTTGATCGACTCGGGCAATTCGGTCAGGCGCAGCATGTTCGATACCGAGGCGCGCGAACGGCCGACCGCATCGGCGGCCTGCTGGTGGGTCAGGTCGAAGTCGTCGATCAGGCGCTTCAGCGCGTCGGCTTCCTCGAGCGGGGTGAGGTCCTGCCGCTGGATGTTCTCGATCAGCGCCATCGCCGGCACGGCGGCCTCGGCCACCTTCTTGACCAGCGCCGGGATCTCGCCCAGCTGGGCGCGCTGCGCCGCGCGCCAGCGGCGCTCGCCGGCGATCAGCTCGTAGCGGTTCTTGCCCAGTTCGCGCACCACCACCGGCTGGATCAGGCCCTGCGCCTTGATCGAGGCGGCCAGCTCGTCCAGTGCCTCATCGTTCCAGTGCCGTCGCGGCTGGTACTTGCCGGCCTGGATCTGCTGGATCGGCAAGCTGCGCAGCTCGCCCTCCTGGGTAAGCGTCGATGGCGCGCCTTCGGCGTCGCCACCAAGCAAGGCATCCAGCCCGCGTCCCAATCCACGTTTCTTCGCAGCAGCCATGTCTAGAGCCTGTTCATGATCTCCAAGCACCCCGCGCCGGAATCTGTTTGCGCGCAGGCCAAGGACGAGTGAGGGAGTGGACGTCCGTCCACGACCGAATGATGACGCCGGCCTGCACGTAAACAAATCCGGCCCCGGAATGGATAGGTGCCGAGGCTACAGGCGCCGGGGTGTTTGGAGGTCACGAACAGGCTCTCATTCCTGATGGTTGGCGGCAGGCGCCTTGAGTGGCGCGACGGTTTCAGCGTGCGCCGCTGATTCGATGTCATGGCCCGCAGCCGCAGCCGCCGGCAGGCCGCGCTCGCGCCGGATGATTTCGCCGGCCAGGCCGATATAGGCGATCGCGCCGCGCGAGCTGCGGTCGTACAGATGGATCGGCTGGCCGTGGCTGGGTGCCTCGGCCAGCCGCACGTTGCGCGGGATCATCGAGCGCAGCACCTTGTCGCCGAAATGCTGGGTCAGCTGCGCCGAGACCTCGTTGCCGAGGTTGTTGCGCACGTCGTACATGGTGCGCAGCAGGCCTTCGATCTCCAGCTTGGGGTTGAGTCGATGGCGCACCGCCTTGACCGTATCGAGCAGGCTGGACAGCCCTTCCAGCGCGAAGTACTCGCACTGCACCGGGATCAGCACGCCATCGGCGGCGGTCAAGGCGTTGAGCGTAAGCAGGTTCAGCGAGGGCGGGCAGTCGATCAGGATGATGTCGTAGTTCGCCGCGACCTTGGCCAGCACGTCTTTCAGACGGTGTTCGCGCGCCAGTGCATCCATCAACTTCAGTTCGGCGGCGGTGAGGTCGCCATTGCCCGGCAGCACGTCATAGTGCGCCTCGGTGGCGACGATCGCCGCGCCGATCTCCACTTCCTCCAGCAACACCTCGCAGCCGCTCAGTTTCACCTCGCGCTTGTCCACGCCCGAAGCCATCGTGGCATTGCCTTGCGGGTCAAGGTCGACCAGCAATACCTTGCGCTTCGCCGCGGCCAGCGCAGCGGCGAGGTTGACTGCCGTGGTGGTCTTGCCGACGCCGCCTTTCTGGTTGGCGACAGCGATGATGCGAGCCATGGATGAGAAGTTACCGTGCGCGAAGGACGGCTAGATTACCATTGCCGCCGCGGCTTGCCCGCCGATCCGCTCGCCGCTGGCGCCATCGAACAGATGCAGATGGCTGGCCACCAGCCCCAACGGCACGCTGGCACCCGGTTCGGGCAGGGTCTGCGGCGCGACCCGGGCCACCAGCGCCTGCTCGCCGAAGCGCAGATTCAGGAAGATCTCGTTGCCGACCGGCTCCAGCACCTCCAGCTGCGCGGTGAATGCGGCGGGGCCGGCGGCCAGCAGTTGCAGGTCCTCCGGGCGCACGCCCAGCACTACCTCGCGATCGCCCCAGGCCGACCATGACGGCATCGGCAACACCTCGCCCAGAAACACGTCGCCCTGATGGGTGACGAGCCGCCAACCGTCGCGCTGCTGCAGCGTACCTCGCAACAGATTCATCGCCGGGCTGCCGACGAAGCCCGCCACGAACAGGTTGGCGGGCTTGTCGTACAGCGCCATCGGCGTGTCGATCTGCTGGATCACGCCGCCGTCGAGCACCACGATGCGCTGACCCAGGGTCATCGCCTCGATCTGGTCGTGGGTGACGTAGATCATGGTGGCCTTGAGCTGGCGGTGCAGACGGGCGATCTCCACCCGCATCGACAGGCGCAGCTTGGCGTCGAGGTTGGACAACGGCTCATCGAGCAGGAATACCTGCGGATCGCGCACCAGCGCCCGGCCCAGCGCCACCCGCTGGCGCTGGCCGCCGGACAGCGCCGCCGGACGCGAACCCAGCCGCGACTCCAGCTCCAGCGTCCTGGCCGCGGCCACCACGCGGCGGTCGATCTCGGCCTTGCCCTGGCCGCGCAGCTTCAGGCCGAAGCCGAGATTCTCGGCCACCGTCATGTGCGGATACAGCGCGTAATTCTGGAACACCATCGCGATGTCGCGATCCTTCGGCGCGACCTCGTTGACCACGCGCCCGCCGATGCTCAGCGTGCCGCCACTGATCGCCTCCAGCCCGGCGATCATGCGCAACAACGTGGTCTTGCCGCAGCCCGATGGCCCGACCAGCACCAGCAATTCGCCATCGGCCGCCTCGAAACTGGCACCGGCCACGGCGACGTGGCCGCCGGGATAGACCTTGCGCACTTGATCGAGGCGTACCTGAGCCATCGGCATCTCCGTTACGGGTGGCCTTGCAGCCGGTCGGGCCTTGGCCGGTCCAGGCCACCCCGTCGACGTGTCTGCAGATCGACAGGCGTTGGGCTATTCTGCCAATGTAAGCGTTTACATCATAGTTCGGGCCGCTCAGGAGCCCCATGACCTCACCCAGCTTCCGCTTTCCTGACGGCTTCCACTGGGGTGCCGCCACCTCCGCCTATCAGATCGAGGGCTCGCCGCTGGCTGACGGCGCCGGCGCCAGCATCTGGCAGCGCTTTGCGCATACGCCGGGCATGATGGCGAACGGCGACACCGGCGATATCGCCTGCGACCACTACCGGCGCTACAAGGACGACGTGCAGCTGATGAAGTCGCTGGGCCTGCATGGCTACCGCTTCAGCATCAACTGGGCGCGGGTGCTGCCCGAGGGCACCGGCCGGATCAACCCGAAGGGGCTGGATTTCTACTCGCGACTGGTCGACGAACTGCTGGAACACGGCATCGCGCCCAATGCCACGCTGTTCCACTGGGACCTGCCCGCCGCCCTGGACGATCGCGGCGGCTGGCTGAACCGCGACAGCGCGCACTGGTTCGCCGAGTACGCCGCGGTGATGTTCAAGGCGCTGGACGACCGCGTGCCGCGCTGGACCACCCTGAACGAACCGTGGGTGGTCACCGACGGCGGCTACCTGCACGGCGCGCTGGCGCCGGGGCATCGCAACCGTTTCGAGGCGCCGATCGCCGCGCACAACCTGATGCGCGCCAGCGGCGCCGGCATCCAGGCTTACCGCGCGCACGGACGGCACGAGATCGGCGTGGTGTTCAACATCGAGCCGAAGTACCCGCACTCGGACAGCGCCGAAGACTTGGCCGCCACGCGCCGCGCACATGCCTACATGAACCAGCAGTTCGCCGATCCGGCCCTGCTCGGCAGCTATCCAGCAGAGCTCAGGGAAATATTCGGCGAGGCGTGGCCCGAATTTCCGGCAGACGACCTGGTGCTGACGAAACAGGCGGTCGATTTCGTCGGCATCAACTATTACACCCGTTCGGTGGTCAAGCATGACCCCGGTGCGTATCCGCTCAAAGCCGCGGGCGTGCGCCAGCCCCACCGGACCCACACCGAAACCGGCTGGGAGGTGTTCGAGCAGGGCCTGACCGATACGCTGATCGCGTTCAAGCAGCGCTACGGCGACATCCCGCTGTACATCACCGAAAACGGCTCGGCGTTCTACGATCCGCCGGTAGCCGAGGGCGGTGTGCTGGAGGATCCGCTGCGTTGCGCCTACCTGCGCAAACATCTGCGTGCGCTGCACCATGCCATCGAAGCCGGGGTGAACCTGAAGGGCTATTACGCCTGGTCGCTGCTGGACAACCTGGAATGGTCGCTGGGCTTCTCCAAGCGCTTCGGCCTCTGCCACGTCGATTTCGCCACCCAAAAGCGCACGCCCAAGGCCAGCGCCAGGCTGTACACCGAGGTGATCGAAAGCAACGGCAGCGTGCTGGACGACAACCCGTAGGGCGGGTTCTGCCCGCCGCTTTTTGCCGCGATATGCATGTCCAAACCACCAGTCGGCGGGCGGAGCCCGCCCTACGGGGTGGCGCGGCCGAGCACCAGCAGGTGGCGTTCGGCAGGCAGGCCCGGCACGACGAGTTCGTGTGTGGCGCGAACGGCAAACCCGTCGGGGATGCCGGCACGTCCAAGGCCAGCGCCCGGCTGTACACCCAACGTGATCGAAAGCAACCGCGCCGTGCTGGACCACAACCCGCAGGGCGGGCTCTGCCCGCCGGCTTCTGCTTTGGGCGTTGCCTTCGCGGACAACAGCGGCGGGCAGAGCCCGCCCTACGGGGTTGCGTGGCCGAGCACCAGCAGGTGGCGTTCGGCAGGCAGGCCCGGCACGACGAGTTCGTGCGTGGCGCGAATCGCGAAGGCGTCGGGAATACCCGGCAGCTCGTCGTCCGGACGCTTGCCCTTCATCGCCAGCCAGATGCCATCGGGTGCCAGCAAGTGACCACCCCAGCCCAGCATGTCGGCCAGGCTGGCAAAGGCGCGGGCGGTGATGCAGTCAAACTGGCCCTCGACGTCCTCCACGCGCGACTGCTCGGCGCGCACGCCCTCCAGTTTCAGGCTGCGGATCGCCTCGCGCAGGAAGCGCACCTTCTTGCCGTTGGAATCCACCAGCAGAATCTCGCGCCCGGGTGCGGCAATGGCCAGCACGATGCCGGGCAGGCCCGGCCCGGTACCCAGGTCGGCCAGACGATCGCCCTGCACGTAGGGAAGAATCGCCAGCGAATCGAGCAGGTGGCGGGTGATCATTTCGGCCGGATCGCGCACCGCGGTCAGGTTGTAGGCGGCATTCCAGCGCTCGAGCAGGGCCTGGTAGTCGAGCAGGCGCGGCACCGCCGCGGCGGGCAGGTTCAGTCCCAGCGCGGCGATGCCCTGTTCGAGTTGTGCCTGCAAGGCGTCGCGCGCGGCCATGGCGTGGCTGTTCCGTCAATGATCGGGCGGCAAGTATCCCGGCCCGATGCGCCAAAAGAAAGCCCGCCGAAGCGGGCTTGAAGTGCAGCAAATCCCCTGTGGCGCAGGCGCTCTCGGGCGCCTCGCGCGATACGATGGCTCAGGCGGCGTCGAGCTCGACCCGGGTGACCATCATGCCGCGCTCGCGCAGCACATGATTCAGCGACTGCTTGACCCGCACGCCCAGGTCACGTCGATCGACCGGCTCGCTGTTCGGTTCGCTGCGCAAGGCTTCCTGCGCGCCGCGGCGAATCAGCTGGTCGACCTGTTCGAATACCGCGTCGGCGCGTTCCGGCTCCAGCACCTGCCAGTAGACCGTGCCGCAAACCTCGCAGGTGTCCGCCAGCGGTGCTTCCAGACGCAGGGTCTGACCCGCCAGATTGATCTTGTGGGCGACCTTGTCGAATACGGGCAACACCAGATGCGTCCCCGCCTGCAGCAGGCGCCGTGGCTTGCCGCGACGGTACAGACTGTAGACCTGACCCTCCGGCACGCGCCGCACCGCGCTGGCGAGCAGCACGGCGAGCAAGGCAACAGGAAGGGTGGACAGGATCATAATAATATTGAAATCAATAAATTGCGGTGGGTTTATTCGTCTTCTGCTGGAAGTGAATAGTACAGTGGGTTGACTCTACAAGAATTAACCTAGCTTTAACGTACGTGCAAATGATTAACGAGCGTGCTGAAACAGTCAAGACCGACCTTTTCATCGACACCAGAGCCAGGGAACTTGAGGGGAGCTTCCGAGAGTGACGCGGCAGGTCGCAATCGGTCCCTTCAGGCCCAATGTGCCGGCTTTTCGTCTCTCCAAGCCGGCCCGTCGAGGCTTCTGCCGGTAGACAAGCATCGAGCTTGCCAAGATCGCGACTTCCACCCGATCACGCGGTCTGCGAGGCCAGGTCGTGGCCATGGACGGCGCGTGCGACCGGAGAGCCCTGACGATCGTGCCCCCGCCGGGAGCCTGTCGGTGTTGTGTTGCAACAAGCGCAGGTCGAGGCGATAACGGCGTCGAAAAGCAGCCATTTGGCCGTTTCCCGGGTATCGCCGCGCCGGTCTGGCACAACCGTCCCGCGGCGCAACACAGGCGGTGACAACAAGGCCTTTACAAGTCCACATGAAAACGTTTACGTTGGCGCCAAGCAAGGGTTCCCGCAATCGGTGGACGGGCTGGCAATGGCGGCAGCAACGATCAAAGACGTGGCGCGCGAGGCCAAGGTGTCGGTGGCTTCAGTGTCGCGTGCGCTGAACGGCGGCGGCGGCGTCACCGCGGCCACCGGCGAGCGCATCCGCGCCGCCGCCGAGCGCCTGCAGTACATCCCGCATGCCGCGGCGCGCATGCTGATTACCCGTCGCACCCATACCATCGGGGCGTTGCTGCCCGATCTGCACGGCGAATTCTTCTCCGAGTTGATCCGCGGCATCGATCTGGCGGCGCGCGCCCGCGGTTTGCACCTGCTGGTGTCCAGTTCGCACGACGGCATCGATGAGGCGGCCGCGGCAGTGCGTTCCATGCAGGGTCGCGTCGACGGCCTGCTGATCCTGTCCGGCCGCGTTGACGCCGCCTTCCTGCGTGCCAACCTGCCCAGGGCACTGCCGGTCGTGCTGCTCAACAGCGCAGTGAAGAGCCCGCTCTACAACGTGCTGAACATGGACAACCGCGCCGGTGCGCTGGCGATGGTCAAGCATCTGTTGCAGGCAGGTCACGCCGAGGTGGCGCTGATCACCGGGCCGCAAGGCAATTTCGACGCGCGTCAACGCGAGCAGGGCTATCGTGCGGCGATGGCGAAGTACGCGCCCGGCGTGGCGGTGGATGTCGTGCAGGGCGACTTCAGCGAGGAATCCGGCTACCGCGCCGGTCGCGAACTGCTGGCACGAAAGAGGCGTCCGCGGGCCGTGTTTGCCGCCAACGACATGATGGCGGTGGGCTGCCTGAGCGCATTCCGCGAAGCCGGGGTGCAGATACCCCAGGACATCGCGCTGGCCGGCTTCGACGACATCCCGATCGCCCGTTACGTCACCCCGGCACTGAGCACGGTGCGGGTGCGCATCGCCGATTTCGGTCGTCTCGCACTGGAGCGTCTGGCCGAAAGTCTGGAACACCCCGAGCAGGAATCACCTTCCGCAGACACGCTCGGATTTGAAATCGTGGAACGCGAAACGTGTGGCGCGAACATCCCCGCACGCAAGCCAGGAGGCACCTCCAAAAAATCGTCCATGCAAGCTGCCCGGGGAGGGGAGCGATGAAAACCTCAAAGCACTTCAAGAAGAATCTGCTGGCCGGACTGATCGGCGCGTCCATCGCATCACTGGTCGCGATGCCAGGCACCTCGTACGCCCAGGCGGCGTACGCCACGCTACGCGGCAAGGCGCCCCCCGATACCCAGGTCACCGCGTTCAACCCATCCACCGGCACCACCCGGCAAACCCTGTCCAGCAGTGACGGCAGCTACACGATCACCGGCCTGCAGCCGGGCACGTACCAGATCGACGCCGGCCCCGGCACGCAGAAAACGGTAACTCTCACCGTGGCGTCCACCTCGACCCTGAATTTCGGCGCCGCGAGCACGGCCGGCTCGGCCAATGCGGTCAACCTGAAGGGCGTCACGGTCACCGCGAACACCTTGCCGGACGTCGCGACACCCGAGGTCGGCGCGACCATTTCGCTGCACCAGATCGACACGATCCCGCAGATCTCGCGCAACTTCCTGGAGTTCGCCGACACCGTGCCGGGCATGGTGTTCTCGGTCAATTCCAAGGGCAACACCTCGTTGCGTGGTGGCGCGCAGAACGACGCCTCCACCAACGTGTATATCGATGGCGTGGGCCAGAAGAGCTATCTGTTCGGCGGCCCTGCCGGCCAGTTCGCTACCCAGGGCAACCCGTTCCCGCAGCTGGCGATCGGCGAATACAAGGTGATCACCTCCAACTACAAGGCCGAGTATGGCCAGATCTCCAGCGCCGCAGTCACCGCGCAGACCAAGTCGGGCACCAACGAGTTCCATGGCCAGGTGTTCGGTCGCTACACCAGCGACAAGTATCGCGCGCGCACGCCGGGCGAGAATGCCGCGAACAAGAAAACCCCATCGAAGGAAAAAGAGTTCGGCTTTGCGCTTGGCGGCCCCATCATCAAGGACAAGGCACACTTTTTCATCACCTACGAGGGCAAGCGCTTCAATACGCCGATCACGGTGGTGCCCTCCACCAACGCCGTGCCGGCCGTACCCGGACTGCCCGCCGATGTCGCCGCCCAGTTCGGGCCGGCCAACCTGAACTTCACCGAGAATCTGTACTTCGGCAAGATCGACTGGGAGCCCACAGATCGTGACCGCTTCGAGCTGAGCACTCAAATCCGCAAGGAAGACCAGCTCGGCGGCATCGGCGGCCAGAATGCAAAATCGGCCGGGTTCTCGGTGGTCAACAACGACAAGCGCTACGACGTGCGCTGGCAGCACAGCGGCTATTCGTACTTCAACGAGCTGCTGGCTACCTACGAGGACTCGAACTACGCACCCACTGCGCTGAACCTGGGCAACGGTGCCATCTACACCTACGCCCCAGCCAGCAACCAGACCGCCACCTTGATCAATACCGGTGCGGCCAATCCACTGGCCACGCAAAACAAGGGCCAGAAGGGGCCGGCGATCGAGGACAATCTCACGTTCAACGATCTGCAGTGGCACGGCGACCACGTCATCAAGATGGGCGTGAAGCAAAAGTGGATCAAGCTGCATGCTGCCGACGCCGCCGACATCAATCCGCAGTTCTATTACGACGTGACCCCCGGTGGTACTGCCGCCCAACCCTATGAGGCGTTCTTCACCAAGCCGGTCACCGGTCTGGGTCTCAGCCCCACGGTGACCACCAAGGACAAGCAGTTCGGTGCCTACATCCAGGACGACTGGGCGATCAACGAACATTTGATCATCAACCTCGGCGTGCGTTGGGACTACGAAAGTTCGCCCTCGTACCTCGATTTTGTCACCCCACCCAATGTGGTGGCGGCGCTCAACAGCCAGGATCCGAACGCGCCCGCGGGGCAGACTTACGCGCAATCGCTGGCCAAGGGCGGCATCGACGTCAATGACTACATCAGCACCGGCCACAACCGCAGCGCTTACAAGGGCGAGTGGCAGCCGCGACTGGGCTTCTCCTATGACATCGACGCGGACCAGGCGCACGTGATCCATGGTGGTGCGGGTCGTTCCTACGATCGCGACTTGTACAACTTCCTTCAACTGGAGACCACCAAGGCGGCATTGCCGCAATTCCGGTTCTACTTCGCCGATCCGGTGACGGGCCTGTGCTACCAGGGCAGGACGCCTTGCGTGCCGTTCGACCCGTCCTATCTGAATGGCCTCAGCAACGTGCAGCAACTGGCTTCGGCCAGCAACGCCGGCACCGAGATCGATGTGCTCAACAACAACCTGAAGGCGCCGTATTCGGACCAGTTCAGTCTGGGCATGGCCAACCGGCTGGGCGACTGGCAGACCGACGCCACGGTCACCCGCGTGATCAGCCACGACGGCTTCGCCTTCACGCTGGGCAATCGTTATCCCGACGGATCGTTCTTCAAGAATGGCAGCCAGCCGTGGGGCAATGGCGTACCGGGCTTCGGCAGCCTGATCGTGGGCAACAACGGCATCGGCACGCGAACCACCCAGGTTCTGCTGTCGGCGAACAAGCCGTACACACCCGAATCCCACTGGGGTGCGACGTTTGCCTACA
Source organism: Rhodanobacter sp. G2-10 (assembly GCF_055809185.1). NCBI lineage: Bacteria > Pseudomonadati > Pseudomonadota > Gammaproteobacteria > Lysobacterales > Rhodanobacteraceae > Rhodanobacter > Rhodanobacter sp. G2-10. The sequence continues at coordinate 3,609,948 of NZ_CM147900.1, forward strand.
CCTATACCGACGCCAAGCAGAACCGCGACATCAACGAGCACTATGCGTTCGACTACTCCACGATCGGAGGCTATCCGTACATCCTGTCCAATGCCGCCGCCAAGCATCGCTTCGTGGCCACCGGCGTCATCGACGGCCCCTGGGGCATCACGATGTCGGCCAAGCTGACCTTGGCCACGCCGATTCCGTTCAATGGATTCACCTGCTATTCCGGAGCGTCCGGCCAGTTCTTCCCCAACGGCGGACGCTGTACCGCCTATGGCGCGCAACCGCAAGGCAACGGCAAATTCCTGATCGGCGGCAAGATCTTCGGGTACCGCGACGTGGACTTCCAGGCAACCAAGCACTTCGACGTGCATGGACTGGATTTCTACGGCCGCTTCGACCTGCTCAACGTGTTCAACTTCAAGAACTACAGCGACCTGATGTTCCCGAACAGCACGATCGGTTCGCTCAGCTCGATCACCTACAACCCCACCGGCAACATCACCTTCGTGCCGCGAACGATCAAATTCGAGGTGGGCATGAAGTTCTGACAGCCGGGCGTGCGGTCTGGACCGGCCGCGACCTGGCGACACCCTCGCAAAGCCCGCCCTTGTGGGCGGGCTTTGCGTTGAAATCGACCCCGGGATGGCCCCGGATCCGGAGTCCCCATGACCGAAGCATCCATCAGGAACGTCGTGATCGTCGGCGGCGGTACCGCCGGCTGGATGACGGCCGCCGCACTGGCCCGCACCTTCGGGCGCGAGATATCGGTACGCCTGGTCGAGTCCGAGGCGATCGGCACGGTCGGCGTCGGCGAGGCCACCGTTCCACATCTGAAGCTGTTCAACAACCTGCTCGGCATCGACGAGATCGAGTTCATCCGCCGGACCCGCGCCACCTTCAAGCTGGGCATCCAGTTCAACGACTGGCGCCGCGTCGGCGATTCCTATATCCACGGCTTCGGCAACACGATCGGCCGCAGCCTCGGCCTGCTTCCGTTCCACCAGTACTGGTTGAAAGCCTCCCGGGCCGGGCGCGCCGGGCCGCTGGGTGACTACACCATCCACACCCTGGCCGCGCCTCGCGGCAAGTTCATGGTCTCGGCAACCGACGTACCGCCGAACTCGCCGCTGGCCGACATCGGCTACGCCTACCACCTGGACACCACGCTCTACGCGCCATTCCTGCGCGAGTTCGCCGAGGCACGCGGCGTGCGCCGCATCGAAGGCAAGGTGGCCGAGGTGAAGTTGCGACCCGACGACGGTTTCGTCGAATCGGTGGTGCTGGAGAACGGCGAGGTACTGGCCGGCGACTTGTTCATCGATTGCTCCGGCTTCCGTGGACTGTTGATCGAACAGGCGCTGCACACCGGCTACACCGACTTCAAGCAATGGCTGCCGTGCGACCGCGCCATCGCGGTGCGTACCGAAAGCGATGGCGCGCCGCCACCGTTCACCCGCGCCACCGCGCAGGCGGCCGGCTGGCAATGGCGCATTCCGCTGCAGCACCGTACCGGCGACGGTTACGTGTATTCCAGCGCGCACATCAGCGACGACGAAGCGACCGCGACGCTGCTGCGCAATATCCAGGGCCGCCCCTTGTGCGATCCGTTCCAGTTGCGCTTCACCGCCGGCACGCGGCGCAAGCTGTGGAACCGCAACGTGGTCGCCATCGGCCTGTCCAGCGGCTTCATGGAGCCGCTGGAATCGACCAGCATCCACATGATCCAGACCGGCATCTCCTGGCTGCTCAACCTGTTCCCGCGTGAAGGCTTCAGCCCGGTACTGGCCGAGCGCTACAACGCGCAGCTGAAGTTCCATACCGAACGCATCCGCGACTTCCTGATCCTGCATTACCACGCCACCGAGCGCGAGGACACGCCGTTCTGGCAACAGTGCCGGCACATGTCGGTGCCGCAGTCGCTGCAGGACAACATCGACCTGTTCACCGACAGCGGTCGCTTCTTCCGCAACGCCGAGGAACTGTTCGCCGAGATCAGCTGGGTGCAGGTGATGATCGGCCAGGGCATCGTGCCGCGCAGCTACCACCCGCTGGTCGACCAGGTGCCGGACGCTGATCTTTACCGCTTCATCGCCGACGTCGGCCGCGTGATGGCCGAGTGCGTCGAGGTGATGCCCTCGCACCAGGCCTTCATCGACCGCCATTGCGCGGTGGTGGCAACCGCCTGATTCGACTCGCCGCACGCCGTATCCCGGCGTGCGTTTCTTCGATCTTCGCCACAGGTATTTCCAACCATGGTTTTTCGACGTTTGCGCTCCTTGCTCGCTCCGTTCGCGCTGGCCCTGGCGATCACCGCCATCGGCACGCAGCCGGCGGCGGCGACCCAGGACGCTTCCCACGCCGCCGTCGCGACGCAACCGACATCGCTGGCATTCCACGCGTTGCCGAGTGCGCAACAGGCGCAGCTCGACGATCTGGAGCACCGCACCTTCCAGTTTTTCTGGGACACCACCAACCCGGACAACGGGCTGGCACCTGATCATTGGCCCGGCCAGTCGTTCTCCAGCATCGCCGCGGTGGGTTTCGGCCTGACCGCCTACGGCATCGGCGCCGAACGCGGCTGGATCAGTCGCGACGAGGCGGCGAACCGCACCCTGGTGACCTTGCGCTTTTTCGCCGACGCGCCGCAGAACGCCAGCGAGGATCACGCCACCGGCTACCGCGGCTTCTTCTATCACTTCCTCGACATGCAGACCGGCTTGCGCCACGGACGGCGCACCGAGCTTTCCAGCATCGACACCACCTTGCTGCTGGGCGGGGTGCTCTTCGCGCAGTCCTACTATGACCGTGACACGCCGCAGGAAAAGGAGATCCGCCAGCTCGCCGACACGTTGTACGAACGCGTCGACTGGCCCTGGATGCAGGCGCGTCCGCCACTGGTCAGCATGGGCTGGACGCCGGGTGGGAAGTTCATCCCGCACGACTGGGGCGGCGATTACAACGAGGCGAATCTGCTCTACATCCTGGCGCTGGGCTCGCCCACGCATCCGCTCAAGCCGGAGGCGTGGAAAGCATGGACCAGCACCCACGAGCGCGATTGGGGCACGCTGTACGGCGAGACGTTCCTGACCTTTGGTCCACTGTTCGGACACCAATACAGCGCGGCCTGGATCGACTTTCGCGACATACGCGACGACTTCATGCGGCGGCATGATTCGGACTATTTCGAGAACGGCCGCCGTGCTGCGCAGTCACAGCGCAACTACGCGATCGCCAACCCGTCCGGCTGGACCGGCTACGGCAAGAACCTGTGGGGCCTGACCGCCAGCAATGGCCCCGGTCATTTCGGCATCACCACGGATGGCCACAAACGCCAGTACTTCGGCTATTCGGCGCGCGGCGTGGGCCTGCGTCGCATCGTCGATGACGGTACCATCGCGCCGACGGCAGCGCTGGGCTCGATCGCCTTCGCGCCGGACATCGTGGTGCCGGAGTTCCTGCACATGAAAGACCGCTACGGCAAATACATCTACGCGAAATACGGCTTCCGCGACGCGTTCAACCTGACTTTGCACGATACCGACGCGCCGCTGCGCACCGGCCTGGTGATTCCCGGGTTTGGCTGGGTCGACAATGAGTACCTGGGCATCGACCAGGGTCCGATCCTGCTGATGCTGGAGAACTGGCGCAGCGGTCTGGTGTGGCGCGTGATGCGCGGCAACCCGTACGTGCGCAAGGGTTTGCAGCAGGCCGGGTTCCGCGGCGGCTGGCTCGAGCAGACGACGATGAAGTCGCAAAAGTCCGAGGCGAAGTCGGAAGAGGCGGCGACGACGCCATGAGGTGGCGCCGCTGGCTGGCACTGGCTCCGCGCTGCTGCGCGGCGCTGGTACTGGCCAGCCTGGGTGCATGCGACGGTCACGACACGCCGCGCAACACGCTGACTTTCTGGGCGATGGGCCGCGAGAGCGAGTCGGTGGCCAAGCTGATCCCGGCGTTCGAGCGCGAGCACCCCGACATCCACGTCAAGGTGCAGGAATTGCCGTGGAAGGCGGCGCACCAGAAACTGCTCACCGCGATCGCGGGCGACACCACGCCGGACGTGGCCCAGCTGGGCAATACCTGGATCGCCGAACTGCAGGCGCTGGATGCGCTGCAGCCACTGCAAGCTCATGTGGATCGCTCGCGTGTCGTGCAGCCGGCCGATTATTTCCCCGGCATCTGGGCCACCAACCGCATCGGCGGCACGCTGTACGGCATCCCGTGGTACGTCGACACGCGCCTGCTGTTCTACCGCAAGGACCTGCTCAAGGCAGCCGGCTTCGACGCACCGCCGCGCGACTGGGCCGAGTGGTCGCGCCAGCTGGCCGCGCTGCAGGCGCGCGCCGCGCCGGACCACTACGCGATCCTGCTGCCCACCAACGAGTTCGAGCAGTTGCTGTCGCTGGCGCTGCAGCAGGACGAGCCGCTGTTGCGCGACGGCGGCCGCTACGGCAATTTCGAGAGTCCCGGCTTCAGGCACGCGCTGGCGTTCTACGTCGACATCTTCAAACGCCACGAAGCGCCGCTGCTGGCCAATACCGAGGTGCCCAACCCGTGGACCGAGTTCGGCCGCGGCGTGTACGCGTTCTACTTCTCCGGCCCGTGGAACATCGGCGAGTTCCGCCAGCGCCTGCCGCCCGCGCAGCAGGAGGAGTGGGCGACCGCGCCGCTGCCCGGCCCGCACGGGCCCGGTGCCGGCATCGCCAGCGGCTCCAGCCTGGTGATCTTTCGCCACTCGCCGCGCCAGGCGCAGGCCTGGCTGCTGATCGAATACCTGTCGCGGCCGCAGGTGCAGCAGCAGTTCTACGCGCTGCTCGGCGACATGCCGCCGCGTCGCTCGGCGTGGCAGGGCGAGGCCTTGCGCAGCGATCCGGCGGTGCAGGCGTTCCGCGACCAGCTGGAACGGGTCAAGCCGACGCCGCCGGTGCCCGAATGGGAACGCATCGTCAACGAGATGCAGCTGGTCGCGGCCGAGGCGGCACACGGCAAGCTGACGGTGGATCAGGCCGCCGCCGAGATCGATCGGCGTACCGACGCGATTCTCGCCAAGCATCGCTGGATGCTCGACCGCGCGCACGAGGGCCAACCATGATTCGCACGCGCACCGCCTGGCTGTTCCTTGCGCCGGCGCTGCTGGTGCTGGGCGTGTTCTTCATTGCGCCGGTGATCGGCGCGCTGGGCCTGAGCCTCACCGACTACGACCTGTACGCGCTGGCCGACATCCGCAACCTGCGTTTCGTCGGCCTGCACAATTACTGGGAGCTGCTGCATCGACCCTTGTTCTGGTCGGCCCTGGGCAACACGTTCTACTTCGTCGCGGTCGGCGTGCCGCTGTCGATCGGCGCTTCGCTGGGCACGGCGCTGCTGCTGAACTCGCCACTGGCACGCATGAAGTCGTTCCACCGCACCGTGCTGTTCGCGCCGGTGGTGACCACGGTGGTGGCGGTGGCGGTGATCTGGCGCTACCTGTTCAACACCAAGTACGGGCTGGTGAACTACGCTCTGGCCGAGCTCGGTGTGCATCCGGTCGACTGGCTCGGCGACCCGCACTGGGCGATGCCCACGATCATCGCGTTCGCGGTGTGGAAGAACTTCGGCTACAACATGATCATCTTCCTGGCCGGACTGCAGGCGATCCCGCCGGAGCTGTACGAGGCCGCGCGCATGGATGGCGCCTCCGCACCGCGACAGTTCTGGCACATCACGCTGCCGATGCTCAAACCCACCATGGCGCTGGTGATGGTGCTCACCGTGGCGGGCTATTTCCAGTTGTTCGCCGAGCCCTACGTGATGACCGAAGGCGGCCCGCTGCAAAGCACGGTGAGCGTGCTGTACCTGATGTATGACGACGGCTTCAAGTGGTGGAACCTCGGCGTGGCCTCGGCGGTGGCGTTCATGCTGTTCGGCGTCATCCTGGCGATCACGATCGCGATGCTGCGCCTGATGCGGCGCAGGGAGCCGGCATGAATCCGCGGCTGGCACGCTGGCTGATCAATGGCGCCCTGCTCGGCTGCGCCGTGATCGCCGTGCTGCCACTGCTGTGGATGCTGTCGGTGTCGTTCATGGCCCCGGGCACGGCCAGCTCGCTGCCGCCACCGTTGCTGCCGACCCACGCAACCCTGGACAACTACCGCGAGCTGTTCGCGCGCGCCGGCATGGGTCGTTACGTGCTCAACAGCCTTTTCGTCTCCGGCGCGATCGCGGCGCTTGCCTTGCTGTGCAACCTGATGGCCGGCTACGCCTTCGCCAAGCTGCGTTTCGCCGGGCGCGAGCGCCTGTTCCAGGCCTTGATCGGCGCGCTGGTGATCCCGGCCCAGGTGGCGATGCTGCCGCTGTTCCTGCTGCTGAAATACGCCGGCCTGGTCAACAGCTATGCCGGCGTGATCGTGCCGGGCATGGCGACCATCTTCGGCATCTACCTGGTGCGCGAGTACGCCCGCAGCGTGCCCGACGAACTGCTGGAAGCGGCGCGCATCGATGGCGCCGGCGAATGGCGCATCTTCATGCAGATCGTGCTGCCGCTGCTCAAGCCGATCATGGTGACGCTGACCGTGTTCACCTTCCTCGCCGCGTGGAACGACTTCATGTGGCCGCTGATCGTGCTGACCGGGCAGGAGCACTACACCCTGCCGCTGGCGCTGGCCTCGCTGGCGCGCGAACACAGCGAGGACACCGAGCTGATGATGGCCGGCGCGGTCGTCACCGTGCTGCCGGTGCTGGTGTTGTTCCTGGCGCTGCAGCGGCACTACCTGCAAGGCTTGTTGCTGGGCAGCGTGAAGGGATGAAGCGGGCCGATGCGGCAACGCGCCAGGTCGGCGCGACGCACCCGATCGGGGATGGAGACATGATGAGTCGACAGGTCTGGCGATGGTCCTGGGTTTTGCTGTGCACGCTGCTGCTGGCCGCGCAGGTCAGTGCGACTGCGGCCGGCGCTGGCCGATCGGTGACCGAGCTGCGCGACGGCTGGCATTTCCGCTACACCGGCACCGCCGGCGATACGCAGGCGATGACGGCGGCCACGTTCGACGACCGTGACTGGCAGCAGGTGGCCTTGCCGCACACCTGGAATCATTTCGGCGAATACCGGCTGACGCGCTCGGCCTCGATCAACAATGCACAAGGGGTCGGTTGGTATCGCCTGCGCCTGGACCCGGCGAAAATCCCTCCCGGCCAGCGCCACTACCTGCAGTTTGACGGCGTCGGCAATATCGCCGACGTGTGGGTCAACGGCGTACACGTGGGTCGCCATGCCGGGGCCTTTGCACGCTTCCGCTTCGATGTCACCGATGTGCTGCATCTCCACGGCGACAACGAGATCGTGGTGCGCGCCGACAACAGCCAGCCGGCACCGGGCAGCACCACGCAGGACGTGATTCCGCTGATGGGCGACTTCTTCATCCACGGGGGCCTGTATCGCCTGGTGTCGTTGATCGGCGTGGCGCCGGTGCACGTCGACCTGCTCGATCACGGTGGCCCGGGTGTCTACGCCCACGCCGGGCAGATCACCACCAAGGCTGCGCAGATTCACGTCCTTGTCCGGCTGCGCAACGATACGCCGGCGCCACGCTTGGCCAAACTCGTCATCGAGATCCGCGATGCGCAAGGCGTGGTCGTGGCGCGCCACGCGCAATCGATGCAACTGCCGGCGAACGCGAATGATGACGCCACGACCCAGTTGAACCTGCCGCAGCCACATCTGTGGAACGGTCGGCAGGATCCGTATCTCTACCAGGTCGTTGCGACCGTGCGCGACGGCAGCAAGCTGCTCGACCGCGTCACCCAGCCGCTGGGCGTGCGCAGCTTCCACTTCGATGCGGACAAGGGCTTCTTCCTCAACGGCCGGCATCTCGCGCTGCACGGCGTGTCGCGCCACCAGGACCGGGAGGGCAAGGGTTGGGCCATCACCGCGGCCGATGCCGCCAGCGACATGGCGCTGATTGCCGAGATGGGCGCGAACACGGTGCGCTTTGCCCACTACCAGCATGCGCAGGCGTGGTTCGACGCGGCGGACAAGGCCGGCATGGCGGTGTGGTCGGAGATTCCCTTCGTCAACAAGGTCGCCTTCACCAACGCACCGGCGTCGCCCGCGCTGGTGGCCAATGCGCGCCAGCAGTTGATCGAGCTGATCCGCCAGAACAGCAACCATCCCTCGGTGGTGACCTGGGGCGTGGGCAATGAGGTGGACATCGACCTGGCCCATGGCGCGCTCGGCCCGAAGGCGGACCCGCGCCCGCTGCTGCGCGAGCTGGTCGCGCTGGCACGACAGGAAGATCCCACCCGCCCCACCACCATGGCGGACTGCTGCGAATCCACCCCCGGCAGCAAACCTGGCGTAACGCCGATGCTCGCCGGCATCACCGATCTGATGGGCTACAACCGCTACTACGGCTGGTACTACGGCCAGGTCGGCGACTTCGGTCCGGCGATGGATGCCTTGCATGCGGCGCATCCGGACATTCCGATCTCGGTCAGCGAGTTCGGGGCCGGCGGTGCGCTGTCGCAGCACACCGACAATCCGCGCGGCGGGCCGATCAACACGTCCGGGCGGCCGCACCCGGAGGAGTTCCAGAGCTGGTGGCACGAGCAGAGCTGGCCGCAGTTGGCGAAGCGGCCGTACATCTGGGCCAGCTGGGTATGGAACATGTTCGACTTCGCCTCCAACATCCGCCATGAAGGCGACTCCACCGACATCAACGACAAGGGCCTGGTGTCCTACGACCACAAGACGAAAAAGGACGCGTTCTATTTCTACCAGGCGCACTGGTCGGATCAGCCAATGGTGCATGTCAACGGACGCCGCTACACGCAGCGCGCCTATGCGGTGAACGACGTGCGCATCTACAGCAATGCGGACCAGGTGCAGGTAAGCCTCAACGGTCGCATGCTGGGCGAGGTGCCCTGTCGCGAGCGTATCTGCGTGCTGCACGACGTGGCGCTGGCTGCGGGCGAAAACCATGTCGTGGCGCGGGCGCAGTTCGGTGACCGCCGTGTGACGGACAGCGTGAGCTGGCATGCGCCGGATGCGAAGCAGGGACTGGCGATCAATGTCGGTGACCTGTCGGGCTTTGTCGCCGCCGACGGCTCGCTCACCGGTTCGGACAACTGGTTCGAGGGCGGTACGCCGCACCGGCTGGACAAGGCGCGGGCGGCGCGCTTGACCGGCGAAGGCGATCCGCGCCTACGCAGCGGTTATCGCGAAGGCCGCTTCGCCTACGCGATCCCGTTGCCGAACGGGGAGTGGAAGGTGACCTTGCTGTTTGTCGATCCGGGCGATCCGGCGGATGGCCCACATCGCTTCGATGTGTTCGCCAACGGCTCGCGCACCCTGGCCGGATTCGACCCGGCCAAGGCCGCCGGCGCCAGCCTGGTCGGCGTGACCCGGCACTTCGACGTCACGGTCAGCGACGGCAAGCTTGACCTGCGCTTTGTCCCGATCAAGGGCTCGGCGCTCCTTTCCGGCATCGAGGTTCGTCCGGCAGACTGAGCCCGGAAGGCTTGCGGAGCCTCACGGCGTGACCACGAAATCCGCCTGTTCCGTGGCCAGCGAGCTGCCGCCGACCCACACCGTGTAATGCGTCGGCTCGACCACCTGCCGGCTGTGCACGTTCCAGAATGACAGCTCCGGGAAGCCGAGCTGGAACGTGACCTGGCGCGATTGGCCCGGCTTCAGCGTCACCCGCGTGAAGCCCTTCAGGCTGCGCACCGGTTGCTCGACGCTTGCGCCGAGATTGCGCACGTAGAGCTGCGCCACCTCGGTGGCCTCACGCTGGCCGGTGTTCTTCACCATCGCGGTGACCGTGACCAGATCCTTCGCATCGGCCCGATTGGCCTCGGCCAACGGGACGGAACCACGCGAGACATGCACGTTGGAAAAGGCGAACGTGGTGTAGCTCAGGCCGAAACCGAACGGATACAGCGCGTCGTTGGGCACGTCGATGTAACGCGAAATGAAGCGGGTGCTGCCCGACGGCGGCTTGCTCAGGTCGGCGTTGCCGGGCGGCCGGCCGGTGGGAAACTGGTTGTAGTACAGCGGCTCCTGGCCGACCGCGCGCGGGAAGCTCATGGTCAGCTTGCCGCTGGGCGACACATCACCGAACAGGGTGTTCGCAATGGCCGAACCCGCTTCGGTGCCGGGAAACCAGACCGCCATGATCGCCGGCACGTGTGTCGCCGCCCAATCCAGCACCAGCGGACGACCGGAAAACACCAGCAGCACGACCGGCTTGCCGGTGGCCACGATTTCCTCCAGCAACTGCTGCTGGTTGCCGGGCAGGTCCAGATGCGCGCGCGAACCGGCTTCGCCGCTCATCTTGCCGGACTCGCCCAGTGCCATCACCACCACGTCAGCCTGTTCGGCCGCGTCCCTGGCCGCAGCGAAGCCGGCCGTGGAATCGCCATCGAAGTCGGTGCCCGGCGCATACAGCAATTCGCCGCCCCGCTTTTTCAGGCGCGCCTGCAGGCCGTCGCGCACGGTGATCACGTCGGGCAAATGCTGCGCGCCGCCCCAGGCGCCTTTCATCTCGGCGGCGTTGTCGGCCAGCGGGCCGATCAGGGCGATTTTCTTCACGTCGGGGGAAAACGGCAGCACCGGGGCCGCACCGTCACCGCCGTTTTTCAGCAGCACGAACGACTCCTCCGCGGCGCGACGGGCCAGCGGGCGATGCGCGGCCACCGCCTGCGTCACCTCGCTGCCGCGCGCATACGGATGCTCGAACAAGCCGAGCGCGAACTTCACCCGCAAGACGCGACGCACGGCCTCGTCCACGGTGGCCATCGACAAGCGGTGTTCGGCCAGCAGTTTGGGAATCTGGGTGTCGTAGTAGTGGGACATCATGTCCACGTCGACACCGGCCTCCAGCGCCTTCTGCGTCGCCGTGGCGGCGTCCAGCGCAATGCCGTGATGGGTCAGTTCCATCACCGCGGTGTAGTCGCTGACCACGAAGCCGTCGAAGCCCCATTCCTTGCGCAGGATCTCGTCCATCAGATACGGATCGGCGGTGGCGGGCACGCCGTTGAGTGCATTGAACGAACTCATCATCGTGGCGGCGCCCGCTTCCACCGCGGCCTTGTACGGCGGCAGGTAGACCTGGCGCAGGCGGACGTCGGACATGTCGGTGGTGTTGTACTCGCGGCCGGCCTCGGCCGCGCCGTAGGCAGCGAAGTGCTTGACCGACGCGGCCACGCTCTCCGGCCTGGACAGGTCGGTGCCCTGGTAGCCGCGAATATAGGCGCGCGCCATCGCCGCGCCGAGGTAGGCATCTTCGCCGGCGCCCTCGGTCGAACGGCCCCAGCGCGCATCACGCGAAATGTCCACCATCGGCGAATAAAACCACTTCACGCCGGCGGTGGTGGCCTCGACTGCGGCCATGTGCGACACGTCCTGCACCAGCTGCGGGTCCCACGAGGCGGACAGGCCCAGCGGCACCGGATAGATGGTGCGATAACCGTGGATCACGTCGGCACCGAACAGGATCGGGATGCCGAGGCGGCTGTGCATCGCCGCCTCCTGGAATCGCCGCGTCTTGGCGGCGCCGATCACGTTGAGCATGGAACCGAGCTCGCCCTTCTTCGCCAGCGCCATCGCATCGACGTGGTCGAGCGTTTCCGGATTCACCGCGAGCGCGGCGTCGGCGTCCGCCGCGGTGGGTGCCGCGGAGCCCTGATCGTTGTACTGGACCAGTTGACCGATCTTCTCGGCCAGCGTCATCCGCTTGAGCAGCGCCTCGACCTTGTGCTCGATCGCCGGGGCCACAAGCTGCGCATTGGACGGCTGATGTGCCCGCGGGAACTGGCCTGCGGCAGCTTCGTATGCCAGGGCTGCCGGGACAGACAGCAGAACAAGGATGCAGGCCGCCACGGACGACCACAGCGGGGAATAGCGACGGGAGGATGTTGGATCGCTCATGCTTTCTCCTGGGTGGCGCGGTGGGCGCGCGCCGGAGGCGGTGGCGTCTAAATGTAAACGTTTACATCGGTGTATGTAAGCCCCCACGGCGATCTAAGGTCGCGCCGGGCAGGTGCGGGGGGCAAGGAGGCCGAGGCTGCCAATTGGCGCGCACTTTCGTTCGGGACGACGCTGAAGAGCTCAACATGTGTCAAAAGCGCCCCCATCCGCCCTGTCGGGCACCTTCCCCCGCGATGCGGGGGAAGGGCTGTTTCGTGCAGCGCGCAGTCTTTCCTTACCCCGTTGACGGGGGACAAGGCGCAGGACTGCCGCCTTGAGCAGCTGCGCTGCCCGCAGGACGAGCGCCAAGGATGGCGCGAGTTCAAGGTGCGCGACAGGGCGGATGGCGCGGCTCTTGGACGCGGCGCGGAATGCATCGGCGTCTCGAGTGATCAAGCCACGCGATTGCACGACCCCGCCTGCTCGATACCCGGCAAAAGTTGCCCCAGGGATGCTCTGATCCATTCAACGCAGGCGTCACCGGCTGTGTCTGCTCGCAGCTGGGTGGCGGGCCGACGAGGGCAGGCTGGCCGCCTCTGTCCAGACGGTGCGTCGCACCGATGTGGGCAGGCACAACCGGCCCAACGGATGGAAATCGAAAATAAGGGGTGATGTCCAGGAGGGCCGCATGCGGCAGCGCGCGCCTGGCCAAGGCAGCCAGCCTTGGCTGGGTCACGCACTCCCACCTGCGAACCTTCCGGACATCATGCCGCCTGTGCTGAATGGATCAGGGCATCCCTAAAACTTGCCCGCACGGAAATCGGCGATCGCCTGCTGGATCTGCGCTTGCGTGTTCATCACGAACGGGCCGTAGCGCGCCACCGGCTCCTGCAGCGGCCGACCGGCGACCACCAGCAGGCGCGAGGCCTTGTCGCCACCGGCCAACGGCAATTGCTCGCCATCGGACAACACGCCCAGCTCGCTGCGCTGCAGCGGCTCCCCGCCGACCAGGGCCGACTCGCCATCGAACACGTAGGCGAATCCATGATGCCCGGCCGGCAGATCGAGGCTGAAGCGGGCGCCGGGTTGCAGCGCGACGTCCAGATAGACCGGCGCGGTCGGGATGCCCTCGACCGGGCCGGTGGCGCCGGCCAGTTCACCAGCGATCACCTTCACCTCCACGCCTTCAGCCGGGCGCACGACGGGAATGCGCTCCGGCCCGATGTCCTGGTAGCGCGGCGCGGTCATCTTGTCTTTCGCCGGCAGGTTCACCCACAGCTGGAATCCCCACATCAGGCCGTTTTCCTGCTGCGGCATTTCCGAGTGCAGGATGCCGCGACCGGCGGTCATCCACTGCACGCTGCCGGGTACCAGGTCACCGCGGTTGCCATGGTTGTCGCCGTGCTGCATGTGCCCGGCCAGCATGTAGGTCACCGTCTCGAAACCGCGGTGCGGGTGCTCGGGAAAACCGGCGATGTAGTCGTCGGCGCTGTCGGAGCGGAACTCGTCCAGCAGCAGGAACGGATCGAGCATGTCCAGCGCGCCCTGGCCGATGATGCGCTTGAGCTTCACCCCGGCGCCGTCGGATGTGTCGGTGCCGCGGACGCGGCGAATGATGTGGCGATCGCTCATGGCTTGCTCCGGTCAGAAAGGTCTGCCGGCCAAGATGGCCTCCCCGCGCCACCCCGCCAAGTGCCCCCCCGGAAACGCACCGTTTCCAGAACGCAACCCTACCGAACACCGAACACCTTCTCACAAACTCAATGCACCCAATGCCCACTGCGCTGCCGCGGCGGCGCAGCCTCATCCTCCTGACTCGGGCGTTGCTGCAGCACCATCGACTCGACTTCGGCCTCGGTCGCCGGCTTGGCCTGCCAGTACTGGTTCACCGCATGCAGCACCACCGGCACCTGGGCGAGGCATTCGTCGTATTCGTCGTCGTTGAGCTTCTCGAATTCGGCCTCGGCGCTGAGGATGCCCTCGTCGACCGCCAACGCCATCACCGGGCCAAGCAGTTCCATCAACTGCGGATCTTCGGACAGCCGGCTTTCCCACAGCGCGGCGCGCAGATCGATGCCGCGGCTGAACCCTTCGCACCAGCCGCCGGCCGACAGCATCGGGCCGGTCTCGGTCATCACCTCGCCGAGGATCGGCTCGTAGGCATCCACATCGAGTTCGGCGGAGATCGAGTCGTTGAGCTTGGCCAGCAGTTCGAGCACGCGGTTGCCTTCGCTTTCGTCATCGAAGGCCTCGTGCAGCACCTCGGGCAACCATTCGTCGGGCATCACCTGCAACGGGCCCACTGCCAGCGCGCTGAGCAGACCGTGCACGCCATCGAGCAACAGGTCACCCTCGCCGGTGTGCGCGCGCAGGTAGCGATCGAGTTCTTCCAGTTCCTTGTCATCCAGCGAACTGGGCCATTCGCTCTTTGCAGTCATGTCGTTCAAATATCCAGTTCCAGCGTTACCGGCGTGTGGTCGGAAGGCCGCTCCCAGGTTCGCGGTTCGCGGTCGATCGCCGCCGCGGTGGCGGCGGATTTGAGGGCATCGCCGATCAGGATCAGGTCGATGCGCAGGCCCATGTTGCGGCGGAACGCGGCCTGCCGGTAGTCCCACCAGCTGAAGTGCCCCGGCTCGCTCTGGAACAGGCGGAAACTGTCGTGCAGGCCAAGATCGGTGATCGCCTTGAGCGCGGCGCGCTCCGGCGGCGAACAGAGGATGTCCTCGCCCCAGGCTACCGGGTCGTAGACGTCGCGGTCGTCGGGACAGATGTTGAAGTCACCCAGCACCACCAGATTCGGATGGCGCTCGTGTTCACGCGCCAGGAACTCGCGCACCTTGTCCAGCCAGTCCAGCTTGTAGTCGTACTTCTCGTCACCGACCGCCTTGCCGTTGACCACGTACAGGTCGACCACGCGCAAGCCGCCGACGGTGGCCGCCAGGATGCGCCGCTGCGGATCGTCCAGGCCCGGGATGTCGGTGACGACATCGCCGAAATCGTCGTGAACCCCGGCGCGGGCCAGGATCGCCACGCCGTTGTAGGTCTTCTGGCCCGAATACACCGTTCGATAGCCGGCCGCAGCCAGTTCGTCGACCGGAAATTTCGCGTCCTCCAGCTTGGTTTCCTGCAGCGCCACCACATCGGGCTGCGCGTCGGCCAGCCACTGGGTCAGGTGCGGCAGGCGCACCTTCAGCGAATTGACGTTCCATGAGGCGATCTTCATGCCGCCATTGTAGAGGATGGCCCCGGCAGCCGGTCGGACGGCGGCTGGCCGCTCCGGGATGCTGTCTGCGCCGTTCGCGCATGCGACGGTTCCCGCTCCGGCGGGCCAGGTCAGGCCGGAAAACGCATGGTGGCCGCCCCGTTTGAGCCGAATTCCCGACCCGGGCAACGGAGCCCGCCAGAGTCCCGGCCAGCGTCCGGCCACCGGCCCGCCACCACCCGGTTGGAGCCGATGTCAAGTATTTGCATCGGAAAGCCACCGAAACCGCCAGTTCCAGTGTATGCTGCGCAGGCGAGTGTCCCGGGACAACCCGGTTTGCTTGCCCACCTTGCGGTCAAGTGCATCTCGCTCCAAGCCGCAAACCATCCATGCTTCAAAGGTAAAGTTACATGTCGGATCGTCAAAGCGGTACAGTCAAGTGGTTCAACGACGCCAAGGGTTTTGGCTTCATCACGCCGGAAAGCGGTGATGACCTGTTCGTGCATTTTCGCGCGATCCAGGGCACGGGCTTCAAGTCCCTGCAGGAAGGTCAGCGCGTCACGTTCATCGTCACCAAGGGCCAGAAAGGCCTGCAGGCTGAGGAAGTCCAGGCTGCCTGAGTCACACCGACTCAGCTCCTGAAGAAAAGCCCGCTTCGGCGGGCTTTTTTTGTGTGCGGGAAACGCGGACTGATCAGGCCAGGCCGTAGCTGCGCAGCAGGGCCCCGGGTTCCGGCTTGCGGCCGCGGAAGGCGATGAAGCTTTCCAGCGCCGGGCGGCTGGCACCGACGGCGAGGAACTCCTGACGGAAGCGCGCGCCGGTGGCCGGGTCGATGACACTGCCACCTGTCCCGACCTGCTCCTCGAACGCACCGAACACATCCGCGCTGAGCAGTTCGGCCCACAGGTAGCTGTAGTAGCCCGCCGCATAGCCGCCGGCGAAGATGTGGCTGAAGCCGTGCGGAAAACGCTGCCATGCCGGCGGATGCAACACGGCGACCTGTTTGCGTGCCTCCTCGAGCACCGCCAGCGTGCGCGCGCCCTGGGCCGGGTCGTATTCCAGGTGCAGCAGGAAATCGAACAGGGCGAACTCCAGCTGGCGCACCAGGAACAGGCCGGCGTGGAAGTGGCGGGCCGCGAGCATCCGCTCGAACAACTCGTCCGGCAGCCGCTCGCCGGTTTCGACGTGCCGGGCAAACAGGTCCAGCGCCTGGCGGTTCCAGCCGAAGTTCTCCATGAACTGGCTGGGCAGTTCCACTGCATCCCACTCGACGCCGTCGATGCCGCCGATCGACGGCAAGGTGATGCCGGTGAGCAGGTGGTGCAGGCCATGGCCGAATTCGTGGAACAGGGTCAGCACGTCGTCGTGGGTGAGCAAGGCCGGCTTGCCGTCGGTGGGCGGCGCGAAGTTGCAGGTGAGGAAGGCCACCGGCAACTGCAACTTCTCGCCGTCGTCGAAACGCGCCCGGCACACGTCCATCCACGCACCGCCGCGCTTGCCCTTGCGCGCATACAAGTCGATATAGGCGCCGGCAAATACCCGACCTTCGGCATCACGCACGTCGTAGTAGCGCACGTCCGGATGCCACACGTCGACGTCGTCACGCGCCTGCAGGGTGATGCCGTAAAGCTGTCGGGTGAGGTCGAACAGCCCGGCCACCACGGCCGGCAACGGGAAGTACGGCTTGAGCTGCTCCTCGTCGAGGGCGTAGCGCTGCACGCGCAGCTTTTCCGAGGCGTAGCCAATGTCCCAGGCCTCGAGGTTGTCCAGTTGCAACGCCTCATGGGCAAATTCACGCAGCGCGGTCAGCTCCTGCTGCGCCACCGGCCTGGCCCGTTCGGCCAGATCGTGCAGGAACTCCAGCACCTCCGCCGGCGAAGCGGCCATCTTGGTGGCCAGCGACTCCTCGGCGGTGTTGGCGAAACCCAGCAGCTGCGCCGCTTCATGGCGCAGCGCCATGATCTGCTCGATGCGCGCGCTGTTGTCGAACTTGCCCGCGTCCGGTCCCTGGTCGGAGGCGCGCGTCTGATAGGCCCAATAGACCTTTTCACGCAGGTCGCGATTGTCGGCATAGGTGAGCACAGCCTGCACGCTGGGCTGCTTCAGCGTGACCAGGTAGCCGTCCAGCTCCTGCTCCTTCGCATACTGGCGCAGCACCGCGCGACCGGATTCGGGGATGCCGGCCAGATCGCGCTCGTCGGTGATGTGCTGGTGCCAGGCCTCGCTGGCGTCCAGCACCGCGTTGGAAAATTCGGTGGAAAGCCGGGACAGCTCGACGCCGATCTCGCGGAAGCGCGAACGCGCGGGTTCCTCCAGCGCCACGCCGGACAGGCGGAAATCACGCAAGGCATGTTCGACCAGCGCACGCTCGGGACGCGGCAGGGTGCCGAAGTCCGGCGCGTCGGCCAGCGCCTGCACCGCGGCATACAGGTCGCGGTTCTGGCCCAGCTCGATCGCATGCTCGGTGAGCCTTTCCTCGGCCGGCCCGTACACCTTGCGCAAGGCCTCGTTGTCGGCCACCGAATGCAGATGACTTACCGGCGCCCACGCGCGTGCCAGCCGTTGCTCCAGCCGCTCCTGCGACAGCATCACGCTGGCGAAGTCGCGCGGCGCGCCCGCCGCGGTCAGCGCCGCGATGCCGGCGCGGTAGTCAGCCAGGAGCGTGTCGATCGCCGGCTCGATGTGCTCGGGGCGAATCTTCGAGAACGCCGGCAGGGTGTCATCGGCCAGTAGCGGGTTGTCGTGCGGGTTCATGGGCTCTCCTTTGATCCCCCAGCGTGGCGACCGGGCCGGCTGAAATCAAGCGCAACCCATTTCGCAAGCCGTCACGCGCGATGCGGCTGTGGCCGTTACCATGCATGGATGAATCCATTGCGCAGTTTCAAGGGCATTTCGCCGACCGTGGGCCAACGCGTCTACGTCGATCCCGCCGCCAGCGTGATCGGCGACGTCGTGCTGGGCGACGACGTGTCGATCTGGCCCGGCACGGTATTGCGTGGCGACGTCAATTGCATCCGCGTCGGCGCGCGCACCAGCATCCAGGATGGCAGCATCGTGCATGTGGCCCACGCCGGCCCGTATGGCCCGGGCTTTCCCTGCCTGATCGGCGAGGGCGTCACCATCGGTCACGCCGCCGTGGTGCACGCATGCACCATCGGCGACTACTGCCTGATCGGCATGCATGCCACGGTGATGGACGGCGCGGTGGTCCACAAGCATGGTTTCGTCGGCGCCGGCAGCCTGATTGCGCCGGGCAAGGTGGTCGGCGAAGGCGAGCTCTGGCTGGGCAACCCGGCGAAGTTCGTGCGTCGACTCAGCGATGCGCAGATCGAGCAGCTGCATTACTCGGCGGACCACTACGTGCGGCTGAAGGACGAGTATCTGCGCTCGACTTGAATGCCGGGCATCGGATTGCCGTCAGCCCGCCGCGCCGGCTCCCGCGCGCGCTTGCAGTTCCGCGGCCATCGGCACATGCCGGTATAGGATCGCGGGTCGCTGGATACCGGCCTCGGCGAATGCGCTGACGATGCGCTGGGTCACGTCCGACTCCAGGATTTTTTCGTAGCGCACGTCCATCACGTACACGTTGGCGCGCAGTCGCAACGCGAAATACTGTTCGTGGATCACCTCGTTGACCAGCACCGCCCAGGGTTTGGCGAGGTAGGCATAGGGGCTTGAGGTAAGTGCTTCCTCCACGATGCGCCTGGCGACCTGCAGATCCTGTTCGATGCCGATGTAGAAATCCTGCTGCACCAGCATGTGCAGCTCGCCGGCGTTGCCGCTGGAGACGCTGTCGTTGAGGAACTTGTTGTTGGGAATGGTGACCAGGTTGTCATCCAGCGTGGCCAGCCGCACCGAGCGCAGGCCGATGCTGACGATCTCGCCGTAGTAGCCGTCGAAGCTGACCCGGTCGCCGACCTGGAACGGCTTGTCGATCAGCAGGGTGATGCCGGCAATCACCGAGGCGGCCAGATCCTTCAGGGCGAAGCCGACCGTCAGCGCGATGGTGCCGCCCAGGGCGATCATCATCTGGTCGGTCAGCGAAAACAGCACCGGGATCGCGGCGGCGAAGGCGGCGATGAAGATGCCGAAGCGCATGAAGGTGACGGCCTGGTTGATGCCAAGGCGCCGATCGATCATGCGGTTGCCCAGATGATCGCCGGCGCGGCGCAGGATCTGCACCAGCAACCAGCCGATCGCAAAGATCAGCAGAACGGTGGGCAGGCCACCGGGGCGGACGAATTTCAGGACCTGGGCGGCGTCATCCACGGCGGATACTCCTGGGACGGTGTTGCTGGCAAGGGCGCTGTCTCATACCGCCAGCATCTTCTGGCGCTGCAGGAAACGCAGCACGGCCCGATTCCAGTGGCTGGTGATGCGATAGCGTCCACTGTCCTCGCTACTGAGGAAGTTGTGCTGATGCAGCAGCTGCAGCGCGCGCTGGCATTCGGCCACGGGGAAACACAGCGAGCGGGCGGCCTCGGCGGCCGTGAGGTTCTCGTGCTGGGCCAGGCAGGCGAGCACGAACAGCGTGCGCGCCTCGAACAGTTCCAGCGCCGTGCTGGCCGGGATCGGAAACAGTCGCACCACGACCTTGCTGCCACCTTGCCAGACCAGCGACAAACGGAAGAAGTGCAGCGCCACCCGCGGATTGCCGTCGGCATAATCCCAGACCAGCCGGTGATAACGCTCGGCCAGGCCTTCCGCGGCCTCGCCCAGCGCCGGTGGTTGATGGCGCCGTGACAGCGGCTGAGTCTGCGCGTTCAGCAGCAACTGCTCGTAGTCGGCACTGAAGCCTGCCGCCGCAAGACGCGCCTCGATCAGTTCGCCGATCTGCTGCTCGCTCCAGCCATCGAAGCGGATGATGCGATCGTACACGTCGCGATCGGGATGGGTGCGCTGCAGGTACTCGAACGGCCAGTGCGCGAAGGTGACCACCCACAACACCCGGTCGACGGTAGCTTGGGCCACGCGAATGAACAGCTCGTAGCCGGCCAGCCCGCCGACCGCGCGCAGCATCAGGTTCTGGCCGACGTCGAGCAGCACTACCTGGGCAGGCTGCTGGCCGATTTGTGCGATCAGCTCCTGCGCGTCGGTGGTTTCCTTCAGCTGCAGGATCGCGCACAGCTGGCGGCAGACGTCGTCGGCGCCGATCAAGCGCGACTCGAAGGCATGCAGCCGGCACGGGATCGCATCATCCAGTCGATCACGCAACTGCATCAGCCAGGTGGTCTTGCCGGCACCACGGTCACCGGCAATCGCGATCAGCGCGCCCGGCGCACCCGCGTCCAGACCACTCGCGATCGCCAGCACCTCGTCCAGCTCCGGATAGTTCGCAACATGCAGGTTGTCCTGCGTCACGGCCTCCTCGGTCAGCGCGGCCTGCAGCGCCTCGGGCAGCAGCTCCGGATCGGGTGGCGCAGGCTGGTTCCTGGATTGGCGTTCCAACTGGCGCCGGAACAGGTAGGCCAGCGCCTTGCGGGTCTGCTCGAAACCCAGCGCGACATCGCGCAGCCAGACCCACAGCGCACGCGCCGCAATGAAGACGAACGCCGCGGCCGCAACCAGCAGGCCGAACGAGCGGTTCTCGCTGTCGCGCACCAGACGGGCCAGCCGGCCCTCGGGCGAAAGCGTCAGGTAGGCACGGGTCACCTCGCCGCGCCAGTTGCGCATCAGCCGCCAGCCGACCAGGAAGGCGCCGAACAGCGCAAGGTTCCGCGCGATGCCGTACAAGGCGCCGCGACCCAGCAGCGCCTGGGCCAGGATCAGGTAGATCGCCACGAACAGCACCAGGCGCGCGATCAGCCGCAGCGACAGCAGGATCTTCCGGTTGAGCTCGAAGTTGACCTTGCGATAGCTCGAAACGGCGGTCAGCAGAATCCGGTGGATGGATGCCAGCGCGAGGCGGTACCAGGCGTAGGCATAGGCCAGACTGCGCAAGGTGGCCAGCTCGGGGGCGCCGAGTTCGCTGACCAGCAACTGGTCGAACAGCAAATAGACGGCGAGCAGCAGGATCAGTTCGTGCGCCACCGCGATCAGCAGCTGCATGGCCTTGTCCACGCGCAGCATCAGGCTGCGTGGATGCACCCGCGCGTCCAGCCACAACCGACCGCGGTTGAGCCACTGGCGGATGCGCTGGCGCATCACCAGCATCGCCGCCAGGATCACGATCAGGCCGAACAGTTCCACACCGAAGCGACCGGCATTGACCAGGTTGCCGAGCATCGCCGCGAAGTCATGCGCCTGATGCATCCGTTCGATCGGATACCAGCGCGCCATCAGTTCCACGTGCTCGACTTCGCTGAGTACGCGTCCCAGGCCTTCACGGGTGAAACCGGTCATCTCCGCCCGGTAAGCCGGCGACAGCGCGGGCACCAGCGCGACCCGGCGCGCCTGCAGGATGCGCAACGCGCTCATCATTTCCCTGGCGTCGGCGTAGCGCTCGTCGGCTTCGCGCTCGCGCAACTGCGCCTCCTCGTGCGCCACCTCGTTGCGCACCTCGCGCACGCGCTGCAGCGCGCGCGGGTGCTTCGCGAAACGCTGGTCATCGAGCGACGGCAGATTCTGCAGCGACACGATGTCGGAGGGGCTGTCCAGCGCATCCAGTGCGCGGTCGGCCGCCGCCCGCAACTTGCGCAGATCGGTGCGAATGCCGGCATAGAGCGCGTCCGCCTGTCTTGCATTCAGCGGCGTGCCCGCATCGACCGCCGCGTAGCGGTCCAGCAGCTCGTTGCGGAAGGCCAGCTGGGCTTCCTTGGCATGCGCCCAGGTTTGTCGCAGCGCGGCCAGTTCGCCGAGATGGGCAAGCAGTCGAGCCTGTTCGGTGGCCAGCGTGCGCGCACTGTCGTCTTCGGCCCGACTGACGGCGACCAGCGCCTTGTCCCTGGCCTGCTCGGTGGCGGCGAGCGCGGCTTCGGAAGCCTGCTTCTCGGCGACCAGCGTCTGCGCCTCGTCGCGCAGCCGTTCCTGCGCGGCAAGCGCATGACGCCGTTCGACCGGCAAGGTGAGGAAAGCCAGTCGCTCGCGGTCGCGCTCCAGACGCAAGGCAGCCAGCGTGTCGGGAAGCGGCGCGGCCGTCGTGGTCGGGTTGAGCGCCGCCAGACGCTCCTGCAGGACCTTGACGCGCTGGGCCACTGCAGCCTCGTCGCCCAGGTCGATCTCGAACAGCGCAGCGAGCGAGGTGTGACTTGGCAGACGCCCGTCGACCAAGCCGCGCAGTTCGTCAATCTCGCTGCGCAGCTGGGCGTCATCGTGCTGGACCGGTACCGACGCCGCCGAGGGACTGCTCGTTGCCGCAGCGACAGAAGCCGCCGCGACCGGCTCGGACACCGAGCGCGGCGTTTGCTGGGCATGCGCGAGCGTGAGGGCGCCCAGCAGCAGGCCGCTCAGCCACCAGGGCACGCCTCGCCGGTGCAAGCGCCGAGGGGCCAACATGCCATCATTCGATGCGTTCAAGAGCGGCCCTCGGAATCTCGTCCCCGCTTCAGCTCCGCGGCGGCCCGGGTGAGCCGTAGCACGGCAGGTTTTGCAGAGGATACCCGCCCTTCTACTGCAGTTGTCGACGCAGCGAAACGTAAACCGGCTCCGTGTCCGGGCGTTGGCCATGCCACAACTGGAATGCGTCCGCGGCGGTTTCCACCAGCATGCCGAGGCCATCGTAGGCGTGCTGCGCGCCCGCCGCGGCCGCCCATGTCAGGAAGGCGCTGGCTGCGGCGCCGTAGGACAGGTCGTAGCAAAGCGCACGAGCGCCGATCAGCGAGCCCGGCAGCCGCAAGTCTTCGCCCAGTACGCCCGCCGAGGTGGCGTTGACGATCAGGTCGTAGCTGCCGATGCTGCCCAGGTCCTTCCAGTAACGCGTATGCGCCCTGGCCGGCTCGCCGATGGCGTCGGCCAGCGCGTCAGCCGGCGCCGGTGAGCGATTGACGATGACCAGCGTATCCACCCCGGCATCGAGCAGGTTCCAGGCCACCCCGTGGGCGGCCCCCCCGGCGCCGAGCAGCAAGGCGTTGCGACCGCGCAAATCGGCGCGGTAGCGCTCGGTGATGTCGCGCACCATGCCGTCGCCGTCGGTGTTGTGGGCGGCCAGCCGGCCGTCGGGCAGGCGGGTCAGCACGTTCGCGGCACCGACGCGGCTGGCAGCCACGCTGGCCTCGTTGGCCAGCGCCAAGGCCGCTCCCTTGTGTGGCAGGGTGACGTTCGCGCCAATCCCGCCTTCGGCAAAAAAGCGTCGCACGGCCGCGCGGAAGTCGTCTGCTGTCGCATCGATCGCACGATAAGTGAGATCGATGCCGGACTGTCGAGCGAACGTCTGATGGATCTGCGGCGACAGGCTGTGACTGATCGGGTGGCCGAACACGGCAAACTGCGGGGCTGACATGTTGGCTCCTGAGGTGATCACTGCTTGCCATTCTACGTGGCGTGGGCGGGCTCTGCCGGTCGCCTTCGTTCGCTACGGGGAATCGGCGGGCGGAGCCCGCCCTGCGGTCATGGGCTTGGCGACATGGTCGCAAGCGATGAGATGGGTGCGCGGCACGCTGCGGGCAACTTCCTTGAGGAGACTTCTCATGCGCACCCAAACCTCGCCACACCATCGACACCTGTTCTCCGCCACCGTGCTGTGGTTGTGTGCCGGAGGCTTTCTGCTGCTCACGACACTGGTGCCGGTACACACCGCGCTGCTCGGCTGGACCCCCACGTTCTGGCTGCTTGGCGCACCGCTGGTCGTGTTGCTGGCGCTGGATCCCGGCCTGCTGCGCCAGCTGCGGCGGCGTCGTGTGCGCCGGCTGGATGCCGTTCACGCCGTCCACGGCGTGATCTGGCACTGAAGACTCAGGCGGTTCCCTGGCGCTTGCGCTCCATCCGGCGCAGGAACTCGCGCATGATGCGCAGGTAAAGCTCGTCGCCCAGGTACGCGTCCTCGACGCCGGCGTCGATCGACGGGTTGTCGTTCACCTCGATCACCACCGGCTTGCTGCCGACCTGCTTCAGGTCGACGCCGTACAGACCGTCACCGATCAGGTGGGTGGCTTTCAAGGCCAGCTTGATCACCTCGGCCGGGGCATCCTTGACCGCGATCGTCTCGAAACCCCCTGATTTCGCGGTGCCCTTGGCGCCGTGGTTGTAGATCTGCCAGTGCCCGCGCGACATGTAGTACTTGCACGCGTACAAGGCTTCGTTGTTGAGCACGCCGACGCGCCAGTCGAACTCGGTGTACACGTATTCCTGCGCCAGCAGCAAGGCGCTGTGCTGGAACAGGCCGCTGGCCGCCGCGGTCAGCGCGGCTTCGTCCTCCACCTTCACCACGCCGCGCGAGAACGAACCGTCGGGAATCTTCAGCACCAGCGGGAAGCCGAGCCGGGCCACGACTTCCTTGGTGCCCTTGTTGTCGTCGCGGTAGAGAATCTCGGTGCGCGGTACCGCCAGCTTGCGCGAGACCATCAGGTCGTTGAGGAAGATCTTGTTGGTGCAGCGCAGGATCGAGGCGGGGTCGTCCATCACCACCATGCCTTCCTTCTCCGCGCGATGGGCGAAACGGTAGGTATGGTTGTCGCTGGCGGTGGTTTCGCGGATGAACAGCCCGTCGTATTCGGCCAGGCGCTGATAGTCGTTCTTGCCGATCGGGTCGACCTCGATGCCCAGTTCCTTGCCGGCATGGATGAAGGCTTTCA
The DNA here is from genome assembly GCF_055809185.1 of Rhodanobacter sp. G2-10. Lineage (NCBI taxonomy): Bacteria > Pseudomonadati > Pseudomonadota > Gammaproteobacteria > Lysobacterales > Rhodanobacteraceae > Rhodanobacter > Rhodanobacter sp. G2-10. Next base: position 3,634,687 of record NZ_CM147900.1, read on the forward strand.
GCGCCTTTTTGTTCGACGGGGGCATCTGCTCGTTGGGATCGACCAGCATCGCCAGGTCGTAGCGGAATTGCCGGCGCGCGCGTGGCTTGCGCCACAGCTTGCGCGAGAAGCGGTCGAGCTCCTCGGCAAACGCATCCTCCTGCGCGTCGTCCAGGGTGTGCAGGCCGACCGGCTTGATCGCGCTGACCTGCCATACGCGGTCGCGCTCGAACTCGATCCGCAGCAGTGGACAGGGAAACGTCTCGAACACCTGGCGCGCCAGATCCTGCAAGGCGGGATAGGCGGTCACGCCGAAATACACCAGGATGCCGAAGTCGGTGGTGTCGCGTCCTCCGGCAGGCAGGAAGTGGGTCAGCTTGGCATTGAGATCCTCGATGTCCAGGCCGTAGAGCGAGCGCCGGCGCAGGTCGTTGACCGTGCGCACCGACGGCATCACCTTGTGCCCGCGCGCCTCCGCCAGCAGCGAGACGTAGTAGCCGGCGCCCAGGTATTTGTAACTGCGGCAGAGATTGAGCACATGCGTGCGCTCGTCGTTGGCGACCGGCTGGCGCAGGTAGTCCATCGCGCTCATCACGTCCACGGACGGGTAGTACGAGCCCCAGTCGGAGGCTTTTTCGACAACAATGACCAGGCGGGTCATGACACCTCTCGAAGGAAACGACAGCCGGGGAACGCCGCGCCGGAGGGCCGGCGACAGGCAAGTTGTGAAGTCTGGCACAGCGCCGCACGGACACAAGAGTCGGCACTGAAGGACACCTAAACATCATGCCTCCGAAGCGGGCTGCCTGCTACAGTCCGCGCGGCATCCCCAGGACCAGCCCGGCATCCCATGCAATCAGCACCCGCGATCACCCGCGCCCACGTCCGCCGCGCCGACATGTCCGACCTTGACCTGCTGGTGGCGCTGGAGCAGCAGGCATTCAACGGTGACCGCATGAGTCGCGCGCAGTATCGCCGCCACCTCGACAGTGATTCCGCGCAGGTGCTGGTGGCCAGCGCGGGCGGACACCACATCCTCGGCGCCATCGTGCTGTTCTTCCGCAAGGGCAGCCGCGTGGCCCGGGTGTACTCGCTGGCGACCCGGCCCGAGGCGCGAGGCCGGGGCATCGGTGCCGCATTGCTGCAGGCAGCCGCCACGCACGCCGCACGCCGCGGCTGCCGTGCGCTGCGACTGGAAGTGCGCGTGGACAACGCCGCGGCAGTCCGCCTGTACGAGCGCGAGGGTTACCGACGGGTCGGCGAATATGGGCATTATTACGAGGATGCCGCCGACGCCTGGCGCTACGAAAAGCTGCTGGACTGAGCTGGCGGCAGCACGCGCTCAGTAGAGGTACGGGTCATGGCAAGCATACCGTCGCGTTGCACGATGGCATCCGTGGTGGCCGTGCGCGGCAGCGGCCGTGATGCCCGGGTGCTGCTGGTGCGCCGCGCCGGACCGGTGCTGACCGGCGCATGGACCTATATCGCCGGCCATCGGGAGGAGGGCGAGCGGATGTGGCAGTGCGCGCTGCGCGAGCTGGCCGAAGAGACCTCGCTGCGCCCGCTGGCATTGTATGCGACCGACTCCTGCGAGCAGTTCTATGACGTCGGCGCTGAATGCATCCAGGTCGTGCCGTCGTTCCTCGCCGTGGTCGCGGACGACGCCACAGTGCAGTTGAACGACGAGCACGATGCATTCCGCTGGTTGTCGATCGCGGAGGCCATCGACGCCGTGCCGTTCGGCGGTCAACGCGAACTGTTCGCCCATGTGCAGCGCGAATTCGTCGAGCGCGCGCCATCGCCCTGGCTGCGCATTTCATGGTGATGAATGCGGCTCAGCCGCCCAGTGGATGGCTGATGCGCTGCTCGGTGGCCGGATCGGCGCGGGCCACCAGCGCGCCGGTACGCATCAGGCTTACCGTGTAGTGGCCGCCGTCGACCAGCGGCAGGAACGCGCCGCTGCCGTAGACCGTGTCGACCTCGGGCAACGACTTCGGATATTTGCGGCTGAGCTTGACCAGGTCGAACGAGCCGGCCTCGTCGAAGCTGATCACGGTGCGTGGTGCGTTCATCTCCTGCGCCGGGTCGTCGTAACGTCCCGACAGCCGGTCGAGCCGGTACAGCGGTGGCACCCCGGCCAGCAGCGCCGGCAGTTTCCATTTCAGCACGATCGCCTCGACGCGCCAGTCGTCGCCGGCCAACTGGACCTGCCGCGTGCTGCCATCCGGCCAGGTCAGGGTCAGCGCCCAGTGCTGCGGCGACAGGATGCGGGCGTCGATGTCGACCACCGGCGCCTCCTGTCCCAGCATGCGATAGCCGCGCAGCGCGGCGCCGGTGCCGCCGAGCAGCAACGCCAGCGCGAAGCACAGCAGACACAACAGCGCGCGCCAGCTGGCGGCCGCGCGGCGACGCGCTTGCAGATGCCGGCGCAACACCACCAGTTGCACCAGGGTCAAGAGCACGAACACCGCCGCCAGGATCAGCAGCACGGTCATCGGCAGGCGCAGCAGGGCGCTCCAATCCATCACCAGCTTCCTCGTCGCTGCATTGCGCGGTTCATGGCGTCATCATAGCGGCCCCCGGCACCGCGTCGCCGCCTCGTTATACTGCGGCTCTGTTTCAGGAACCTCTCCCATGCGTCGATCCCTGTTGCTGCTGCTTGTCCTCGTCGCCGCCCTGCTTGCCGGCTGCGGCAACAAGGGCCCGCTGGTCTTGCCGCCACCCCGACCGGCAGCGGCCGCCAGCGCTCCGGCGCCCGCCCCCGCCGCGCCAGCCAGCGCCAGCAGTGCGAAGCCGGTCAGCGGCCAACGCTGACCATGGGCGCGACGTCGCTGCAATTCTCCAAGATGCACGGCAACGGCAACGACTTCGTCGTGCTGGATTGCCGCGCACGCGCGTTTCCGCTGAACGTCGCACAGATCCGCGCGCTGGCTGATCGGCATACCGGCGTGGGTTTCGACCAGCTGCTGAGCGTGGAGCCGGCGCGCGATCCGTCCTGTGCCTTCTATTACGGCATCTGGAATGCGGATGGCACGCCGTCCGGCCAGTGTGGCAACGGCGTGCGCTGCGTCGCCGCGTGGCTGCATCGGGCCGGTGAATTGGCACTGGATGACAGCGTGCGAATCGAAAGCCCGTCCGGCCCGGTGACGGTACGCCTGCTCGCCGCAGGCGAAGTCACCGTCGACATGGGCGAGCCCGTGTTCGAGCCGGCGCGCATCCCGTTCGTGGCAACCGTCGCTGCCGATGCATACGAGATCGCCCTGGATGACGAATCGATCCGGATCGGCGCGGTGTCGATGGGCAATCCGCACGCCGTGGTGGTGACAGAAGATCTCTCCGACCCCGCGCTGGAGCGGCTCGGTCCGCTGCTGTCCTGCCACGAGCGCTTCCCCGCGCAGGCCAATGCCGGCTTCGTGCAACGGGTCGATCGTGGCCAGCTGCGCCTGCGCGTGCACGAACGTGGCGCGGGCTGGACCCGGGCCTGCGGTACCGGTGCCTGTGCCGCGATGGCGGTGCTGCATCAACGCGGCGAAGTCGACGATTCGGCACAAGTGACCTTGCCGGGCGGAACCCTGCGCATCGACTGGGCCGGGCCCGGCCACACCTTGTGGATGACCGGCTCGGCCAGCTTCGTGTTCGAGGGTCAATGGCCGATTCCGGCCGGCTGACGAGCCGCGCCGGTTGAAGCGCGCCCGCGTCCATCGCACACTGCAGCGACCGACATTCTCCCCAGCTGCGTCGCCCCGGCACCAAGGACTACCTCGCATGACCGCAACCCTGCTCGACGATGCCACCCAGGCCCGCGTGGTCGCGGCCTATCTCAAGCGCCACCCCGAGTTTCTCAGCGCGTACCCCGAACTGGCCGCCAAGCTCACCATGCCACCGCGCGAACAGGGCGGTGCCGTGGCGTCGCTGGCGGTGTACCAGATGCAGAGCCTGCGCGACAAGAATGCCGAGCTCGAACGCCGACTGGCCGAGCTGATCGAGATCGCGGCCGAGAACGAGAAGCTGATGGAGCGCGTGCACGCGCTGACCGTGGCGCTGCTGCGGGCCAACACGCTCGAGGTGACCGTGCGCACCGTGGTCGCCAAGCTCAGCGCGGATTTCCATACCGAGCAGGTGCGCATGCTGCTGTTCGGCGACGAACCCAAGCTGCCGCGCGCCGACTGGCTGCGGCAGGTTCCCGGTGGCGCGGAAGCGCTGCCGGAGTTCGCCGAGTTCCTGCAAAACGGCGAGCCCAGCTCCGGGCGCCTGTCCAGCGAGAAGCTGGAGCGGCTGTTCGGCGACAGCGCGGGCGACATCCAGTCGGTGGCAATGTTGCACCTGGGCGAGGCCGGCATCCTGGCGATCGGCAGCGCCGACCCGAACCGTTTCCAGCCGGGCATGGGCACGCTGTTCCTGAAGATGATTTCCGCCACCATCACCGCTGCGCTGGCGCGCTCGCGGGATGTCTCCTGAGCCGTCCATGACCCCGACCGGCCAGGTCGAGACCTGGCTCGCGCGCCTCGCCGGCGAACGCCACGCCTCGCCGCACACCGTCGCCGGCTACCGTCGCGACCTGGCCAAGCTGCTGCGCTACATGGAGGCCGCGCAGCTGACCGCCTTCGAGTTGCTCGATACCAACCGGATGCGCAGCTTCATCGCCGCCGAACACCGCGCCGGACTGGCGCCGAAGAGTCTGCAGCGACTGCTTTCGTCCTGCCGCAGCCTGTTTCGCCAGCTCCATCGCGAGGGTTTGCTGACCCACGACCCGCTGCTGGGCGTGCGCGGTCCGAAGCTGCGCCGCAAGCTGCCGCAGGTGCTCGACGTCGACGAGGCCGGCGCGCTGGTCGAGAGCGACAGCGGCGGCAAACTGGCCGTGCGCGACCGCGCCATGCTGGAGCTGTTCTACTCCAGCGGCCTGCGCCTGTCCGAGCTGGTCGGCCTGCGCTGGCTCGACCTGAACCTGGAAGACGGCGAGGTGCGCGTGCTGGGCAAGGGTTCCAAGACCCGCATCGTGCCGGTCGGCCGCCACGCGGTGGCCGCGCTGCGCGCGCTCGGCGCAGAACAGGGCACGACGCCGGAAAGCCCGGTCTTCCGCGGCCGTGGCGGTGCACCCATCCATCCCCGCACGATCCAGCTGCGCATGAAAACGCTGGCGCTGCAGCAAGGCATCCCCAAACACATCCACCCCCACCTGCTGCGGCACACCTTCGCCAGCCACATGCTGGAATCCTCCGGCGACCTGCGCGCGGTACAGGAGCTGCTCGGCCACGCCGACATCGCCACCACCCAGATCTACACCCACCTGGATTTCCAGCATCTGGCCAAGGTGTATGACGCGGCGCATCCGCGGGCGCGCGTGAGGAAGAGCAAGGAGTGAGTGGTGAGGAGTGAGGAGTGAGAGAGGGCGCGTCTTGCCGTCTGACGTTGCCCCTGGATTTCGTACCCCATAACCGTGGTCATGGTCAGGCTTGTTCGCTCAACCACGGAGCTTCGTATGGGACCATTTCACGCCGCCACCATCGTTTGCGTGCGCCGTGTATGACGCGGCGCACCCGCGGGCCCAAGTGAAGAAGAGCTAAGGAGTGAGTGGAGAGGAGTGAGGAGTGAGAGAGGAGCGCGTCTTGCCGTCTGCTTTCTCTCACTCCTCACTCCTCTTCACTCACTTCCCGCTCCCGTGTTGAAGCCCCGACCAAGCACCCCCGTCTTGTTCGCTCAACCACGGAGCTTCGAATGGGACCATTTCACGCCGCCACCGTCGTTTGCGTGCGCCGTGTATGACGCGGCGCACCCGCGGGCCGAGTGAAAAAGAGCAAGGAGTGAGTGGAGAGGAGTGAGAAGTGAGAGAGGAGCGCGTCTTGCCGTCTGCTTTCTCTCACTCCTCACTCCTCTCCACTCACTTCCCGCTCCCGTGTTGAAGCCCCGACCAAGCACCCCCATGTTGTTCGCTCAACCACGGAGTTTCGTATGGAACCATTTCACGCCACCACCATCGTCTGCGTGCGCCGCGAGGGTCACGTGGTGATCGGCAGCGACGGCCAGGTCACCCTGGGCAACACGGTGATGAAAGGCAACGCCTGCAAGGTGCGCCGACTCGGCAAGACGGGCGAGGTCGTGGCCGGGTTCGCCGGCGCCACCGCCGATGCGTTCACCTTGTTCGAACTGTTCGAGCAGAAACTCGAGCGGCACAACAACAATCTCACCCGCGCCGCGGTGGAGATGGCCAAGGAATGGCGCACCGATCGCCGCTTCGGCAAGCTCGAGGCGATGCTGGCGGTGGCCGACAAGGAGGTCTCGCTGCTGATTTCGGGCAACGGCGACGTGGTCGAACCCGAACACGGCCTGATCGCGATCGGCTCCGGCGGCCCGTTCGCCCAGTCAGCCGCTCGCGCGCTGCTGGAGAACACCGAACTGGACGCCCGCACCATCGTCGAGAAGGCGCTGAAGATCGCCGGCGATATCTGTATTTATACGAATCACAACGTGTCGATCGAAGAGCTGTGATTGCTGCGGGGTTTGGGATTGGGGATTCGAGATTCGCAAAAGCCCAGCCAAACCCCGCGCTGCTCTGCAAATCCGCAATCCCCAATCACGAATCACGAATCCCGGCAAAGCCATGAGTGAACTCACCCCCCGCGAAATCGTCAACGAACTCGACCGCTACATCATCGGCCAGCACGACGCCAAGCGCGCCGTGGCAGTGGCGCTGCGCAGCCGTTGGCGGCGCATGCAGCTGCCGCCGGAGATGCGCAACGAGATCACGCCGAAAAACATCCTGATGATCGGCCCCACCGGCGTGGGCAAGACCGAGATCGCGCGGCGACTGGCGACACTGGCCAATGCGCCGTTCGTGAAGGTCGAGGCGACCAAGTTCACCGAGGTCGGCTATGTCGGCAAGGACGTGGAGTCGATCATCCGCGACCTCGCCGATGGCGCCTACAAGCTGACCCGAGAGCAGGCGGTCAAGCGCGTGCGCTCGCAGGCGGAAGATCGCGCCGAGGATCGCATTCTCGACGCCTTGTTGCCGCGCCGCCAGGCCGAGCCGAGCGACTGGAGCCACGACAAGCCCGCCGCGCCGGCCATCGACAGCGACACCCGCCAGAAGCTGCGCAAGCAGCTACGCGAGGGCGCGCTGGACGAGCGCGAGATCGAACTGGAACTGGCCAGCAACGTCGGCGTGGAGATCATGTCGCCGCCGGGCATGGAGGAGATGGGCGCGCAGCTGCGCCAGATGTTCCAGAACCTGGGCGGCGCCAAGACCCAGACCCGCAAGCTGGCGATCAAGGCCGCGCGCCCGCTGCTGGTTGACGAGGAGGCCGGCAAGCTGCTCAACGACGAGGAGATCCGCGCCCAGGCGATGGAAAACGCCGAGCAGAACGGCATCGTCTTCCTCGACGAGATCGACAAGGTGGCCCAGCGCAGTGACCACGGCCACGCCGGCGTCAGTCGCGAAGGCGTGCAGCGCGATCTGCTGCCGCTGGTGGAGGGTTCCACCGTGTCGACCAAGTACGGCCCGATCAAGACCGACCACATGCTGTTCATTGCTTCCGGCGCGTTCTCGCTGGCCAAGCCGTCGGACCTGATTCCCGAATTGCAGGGTCGCCTGCCGATCCGGGTCGAACTGTCCGCGCTCTCGGTGGACGACTTCAAGCGCATCCTGCGCGAGCCGAACAACGCCCTGACCAAACAGTACGTGGCCCTGCTCAGTACCGAAGGGGTCGGGCTGGAGTTCACCGATTCCGGCATCGACCGACTGGCCGAGGTGGCGTTCCAGGTCAACGAGCGCACCGAGAACATCGGCGCGCGCCGCCTGCATACCGTGATGGAGCGCCTGCTGGAAAATATTTCCTTCGAAGCAGCGGATAAATCCGGAGAAAAGTACGTTATCAGCGCCGAACATGTAGATAATTCGCTCGCCAGCCTGGTTCGTGACGAGGACCTCAGTCGGTACATCCTGTAGGGCCGGCGGTTAGGCCCGACCTGTTAGAATGCAAGCTGTGAACAATGTCATTGAACTGAAAAGCACCGGCCAGCGCGCCCAGTTGCGCCAGGCGCAGCAGAAGCAGACGCTGGTCCGGCTGTGGCGCGACGGCCTCGAACACGGCAGCTTCTGCGGCTATGTGGGCGGCGTGGGGCGCGAGTTCTTCCTGCTCTGGGTGGTCGGCGACGGCATCACCTACGACGGCATGTACGTGATGCGCCACCGCGACGTCTCCGAGCTGGAATCACCGGACCGGCACCACGTGTTCTTCGAGAAGGCGCTGGCACTGAAGCACATCCTGCCGCGCATGCCGCGCGGCTTCCCGCTGGACTGCATCCGCGACGTGGTCCAGGCCGCCGGCGCGCAGGCCCAGGTGATCGGCGTGCACGTGGACAGCGAGGACGAGGCCGAGGTCTGCTACATCGGCCGGCTGGTCAGCATCGAGGACGAAGGCTTCAACATGCAGGAGCTGAGCCCGGACGCGGAGTGGATGCGCGAAGTATCGTTCTTCAGCTGGGACGAGGTCTCCACCATCAGCATCGAGGACAGCTACGCGCAGTCCCTGCTGGCCGTGGCCGGACCGGCGCCGGCGCTTGCCCAGGGTGATGCCGGCATCAGCCGCGGCTGAATTCTCTGCCGCGATGTCACTGCCTGCAGACCCGCCTTCCCGGCGGGTCTGTTCGTTTCAGGCCCTGCCGCGGCTCTTTCACGCGGGATTTTCAGCGGAAGTTCTTGAATGGGGAGATGCGCGCGCCACGCGCGCCATCCACATCAGTCCGCCGGAGTACCGCATGAGCAAGCAGAAAGTCGCCGACATCATCATCGAAACCCTGGCCGAGGCCGGCGTGCAGCGCTGCTACGGCATCGTCGGTGACACCCTCAACCACATCACCGACGCGATCCGTCGCAGCGACATCGAATGGGTGCACATGCGCCATGAGGAAGCCGGCGCGATGGCGGCCGGTGGCGACGCCCTGCTCAGCGGCCGGCTCGCCGCCTGTGCGGGCACCTGCGGCCCGGGCAGCCTGCACTTCATCAACGGCCTGTTCGAGGCCCATCGCAATCGCGCGCCGGTGGTGCTGATCGCCACCCAGGTCGCCACCAGCGAGATGGGCATGGATTTTCCGCAGGAAGTGGACCTGAAGCCGATCTACGACACCTGCAGCCACTTCTGCGCCTACATCCACTCGCCGGAACAGGCCCGGCGCGTCACCGCGCTGGCGGCGCAGGCCGCGCTGAACAAGCGCGGCGCGGCGGTGATCATCGTGCCGGGCGATATCAGCAAGGCCGAGGTCGACGCGGGCCTGCCGTTCAAGCCGCACCAACCGCAACCGATGCTGCGACCCTCGGACCGCGAGCTGGCGCAGATGGCCGCGCTGATCAATGCCGGCAAGCGGGTCACCCTGTACTGCGGCTCCGGCTGCGAAGGCGCCCAGCGCGAGATCGTCGCGCTGGCGGAAAAGATCAAGGCGCCGGTGGCACACACCTCGCGCGCCAAGGATTTCATCGAGCCGGACAATCCGTACAACGTCGGCATGACCGGCATCATCGGCGTGGCCTCGGGCTTCCGCGCCATCGACGCCTGCGACACCCTGCTGCTGCTAGGCGCCGATTTCGCCTGGAGCCAGTTCTACCCGAACGAGGCGAAGCTGATCCAGGTCGACAGCGACGCCACCCATCTCGGACGCCGCCACCCGGTTGATCTGGGCGTGGTCGGTCACGTCAGGGAAACCTTGCAGGCGCTGCTGCCACTGCTCGACGAGCGCGAAGAACACGCGTTCCTGCGCAACAGCCTGAAGCATCGCGAGCAGACCCTGCAGCAACTGGCCGACGAGGAGCAACCGGGCGAGGATGGCCTGATCCACCCGCAATACCTGACCCGGCTGATCGACCGGCACGCCGACGACGATGCCGTCTTCACCGCCGACGGCGGCAGCCCGATGGTGTGGTTGCTCCGGCACATCCACAGCAACGGCAAGCGCCGCACCCTCACCAGCCTGGTTCACGGCACCATGGCCAATGCGATGCCCTCGGCGCTGGGCATCAAGAAGGCCTTCCCGCAGCGGCAGGTGATCTCGCTGTCCGGTGATGGCGGCCTGGCGATGCTGCTGGGCGACCTGCTCACCGCGGTGCAGGAGCAGATCCCGATCAAGGTCATCGTCTACAACAACAGCTCGCTCGGCTTCGTCGAGATGGAACAGAAAGTCGAAGGGCTGCTCGATACCTATACCGATCTGAAAAACCCCGACTTCGCCAAGCTGGCCGAGGCGATCGGCTTCCACGCCAGGCGCGTGGAAAAGGCCGATGGACTCGAAGAGGCAATCCGCGACGTGCTGGCACAACCGGGCCCGGCCCTGCTCGACGTCCGCGTCAATCGCTACGAACTGGTGATGCCCCCGAAAATCGAGCCCGGCCAGGTCCTGCACACCGCGCTGTACTCGGCCAAGGCAATCCTTGCCGGCCGCGGCAAGGACGTGGAGAAGCTGCTGCGCACCAATTTCGACGACTGAAGCTGCTGCTCGCTGCCCGAAACAGCCCTTCCTCCGCATCGCGGGGGAAGGTGCCCGGCAGAGCGGATGGGGGCGCTCTTGATGGTGATTCGCTTGCCATGCAGACGACTGAAGCTGGTGCGCGCTGCACGAAACAGCCCTTCCTCCGCATCGCGGGGGAAGGTGCCCGACAGGGCGGATGGGGGCGCTCTTGATGGTGATTCGCTTGCCATGCAGACGACTGAAGCTGGTGCGCGCTGCACGAAACAGCCCTTCCTCCGCATCGCGGGGGAAGGTGCCCGACAGGGCGGATGGGGGCGCTCTTGATGGTGATTCGCTTGCCATGCAGACGACTGAAGCTGGTGCGCGCTGCACGAAACAGCCCTTCCTCCGCATCGCGGGGGAAGGTGCCCGACAGGGCGGATGGGGGCGCTCTTGATGGTGATTCGCTTGCCATGCATGCGACACGGCTCGCACCCAGGGCAAGCTTGAGCGAATATCGAACACAAGCGCAGCCACGTAGCCATGTGGTTTCAGGTCCATGGATACCGACTTGTTCAGCCGTGCCTTAAGCTCTCGGCTCAACACCGCAATCGACGCTTCCCCGGGAGACAGGCATGACACGCATCGTCGTGGTCGGCAGCATCAACATGGACCTGGTCACCCAGGCACCGCGCTTCGTCGGCCCCGGCGAGACCATCCTGGGCGAACGCTTCGTCACCGTACCCGGCGGCAAGGGCGCCAATCAGGCCGTGGCGGCGGCCCGGCTTGGCGCCGAGGTGGCGCTGGTCGGCGCACTTGGCGATGACACCTTCGGCCAGCAATTGCGCCAGGGGCTGAGCCGCGAAGGCGTCACGCTGGATCACGTCGCGCACTTGCCGGACGCAGCCAGCGGCACCGCGTCGATCACCATTGCCGGCGGCGAGAACCAGATCATCGTGGTGCCCGGCGCCAACGCCCGCGTCACGCCGACGCAGGTGGAGCAGGCGCAGGAGCTTATCCGGCGTGCCGATGCGGTACTGGTGCAGATGGAGATTCCGCTGGACGCCGTCGAAACCACGGTGCGCCTCGGCGCGCAGCTGGGCGTACCCGTCATCCTCAACCCCGCACCCGCACAGAAGCTGCCGACCGAATGGCTGAAGCTGGTCCGCTATGCCACGCCGAACCAGCACGAGCTGGCGATCCTGCTCGGCGCCGATCCGGCCACCGACTTCCGTGAGCTGATGCAGGCGGCACCATGTCCGATCGTGCTCACCCGCGGCGGCGAAGGCGCCTGGTACCGCGAGCAGGGCGAGCCCATCCACCAGCCAGGCTTCCCGGTCGACGTGGTCGACAGCACCGGCGCCGGCGACACCTTCAACGCCGCGCTGGCGGTGTTCCTGCACCAAGGCCCGGCGCGCGCCGTGCGCAAGGCCTGCGCCGCCGCCGCGTTGTCAGTCACCAGGCTGGGAGCGCAGGGGGGCATGCCGCGCCTGGCCGAACTCGAGGCTTGGTTGGGCAGCGCCTGAGCGGAGTGAAATGGCGGGACCACCCGGTTACTTGCCGATGCAGAACGATCCGAAAATCGCCCCGAGCAAGTCGTCGCTGCTGTAGCTGCCGGTGATTTCGCCCAGCGCGTGCTGGGCTTGGCGCAGTGCTTCGGCGGCGAGTTCGCCGGCGCCGTGGATCAGTTCGGTGGCGGTGTCCTGCAGATGGACGTCTACTTGCTGCAGCGCCAGCACGTGACGGCGGCGGGCGCTGAAGGCGCCTTCACCGCTGCCCGCGCCAGCCAACTTCTTGAGGTGTTCGCGCAGGTTGTCGAGGCCCGCGCCGGTCCTGGCGGAGGCCCACAACCATCGTGTCTGGTCGCGCGATTCGCTGTGCGGCGGCATGGCGTCGAGGTCGATCTTGTTGATCAGCACGATGCGTTCGACGTGTGCGGGCAGCGGCGCGAAGAAGGCGAGGTCGGCGGTGGCGTGATCGACTTCGGTGACCAGCAAGGCGACATCGGCGCGCTGCAGTTCGTCGTGCGCGCGGCGCACGCCTTCGCGCTCGACCTCGTCGTCGGTGTCGCGCAGGCCGGCGGTGTCGGCCAGTTCCAGCGCGATGCCGTCCAGGCTGAGCGCCTCGCGCAGCACGTCGCGGGTGGTGCCGGCGACGGCGTTGACGATGGCGCGGTCGCTGCCGGCCAGGGCGTTGAGCAGGCTGGACTTGCCGGCGTTGGGACGGCCGATGATGGCGACGCGCAAGCCGTCGTTCAGGCGCAGGCCGCGTTGGGCTTCGCGCAGCAGCTGGCCGAGTTCGGCACGGACAACATCGAGCTGCTGCTGGATCGCCGGGTCGGCGAGGAAGTCGATTTCCTCTTCCGGAAAGTCGATCGCCGCCTCGACATGCACGCGCAAGGTGATCAATGCCTGCAGCAGGGCTTCGACCTTGCGCGAGAACACGCCTTCCATCGACTGCAGGGCCGCACGGGCGCCGGCCTGCGAGCGGGCGGCGATCAGGTCGGCGACCGCCTCGGCCTGGGCCAGGTCGAGCTTGCCGTTCAAGAAGGCGCGCTCGGTGAATTCACCGGGCCGGGCCAGCCGCGCGCCGAGTTCGCAGCAGCGACGCAGCAACTGGTCGAGCAGCACGGCGCTGCCGTGGCCCTGCAGTTCCAGTACGTGCTCGCCGGTATAGGAGGCGGGGGCGGGGAAGTGCAGCAGCAGGCCGCGATCGATCAGCTCGCCGGCCTGATCGCGAAACGCGGTGAAGTGGGCGAAGCGTGGCTGCGGCGTGGCCCCCAGCAGGGTTCGCGCCATGCTCGGCACGGCCGGGCCCGACACGCGCACCACCCCCACGCCAGCGGCGCCCGGCGCGCTGGCGATGGCGGCAATCGTGTCGATGGCTGGGCTGGGCATGGCGATGACTCTAAACGAAAGCCGCCGCGACCGTTGCCGGGCGCGGCGGCTGGATGCCTTCGTGGCGGACGCGCGCTCAGTCGGTGGTGAGCGCCGGCGCCCGATCGATATGGTGCGTCACCCACCACTGCTGGCCGAGGCCGACCAGACCGTTCACCGCGTAATACAGGCACAGGCCGGCGGGGAAAAACGCGAACATCACCGTGAACAGCAACGGCATCACCTTCATCATCTTGGCCTGGGTCGGATCCATGCCCGCGGCGGCCGGATTCAGCCACTGGGTGCCGAGCATCACGATGGCGTAGATGATCGGCAGGATGTACAGCGGATCGGGCGCACTCAGGTCGGGGATCCACAGGAACGACGCGTGGCGCAGTTCCAGACTGTATTCGAGCACGAAGAACAGGCCGTAGAACACCGGCATGGTGATCAGCACCGGCAGGCAGCCGCCCATCGGGTTGACCTTCTCCTTCTTGTACAGCTCCATGGTGGCTTGCTGCATTTTCTGCTTGTCGTCGCCGTAGCGCTCCTTCAGCGCCTGGATGCGCGGCGCCAGCTTGCGCATGCGCGCGCTGGAGCGGTACTGCATCGCGGTGAGCTTCCAGGTCAGGCCCTTGATCAGCAGCACCAGCAGGATGATCGCCACGCCCCAGTTCTTTGCGATCGCGTGGAACTGCGACAGGATCCAGTGCATCGGCACCGCGATCGCCTTGAACATGCCGTAGTCGATGGTGAGGTCCAGGCCCGGGGCGATGTCGCCCATCTTGCCCTGCACGTTCGGGCCGACATACAGCCGCGCCTGACTGGTGATGCTCTGGCCGGGCGCCACGCTGATCGACGGGCTGACCGCGCGAATCAGGTACCGCGGATGCTCGCTGTTCGGATCGAGGGTCTGGGTAACGTAGTGATCGGTCTGGTCAGCCGGCGGTATCCACGCGGTGACGAAGTACAGGCGCAGCATGGCCGCCCAGCCGCCCTTGATCTGGGCATCCAGCGCATCCTTCTTCTCGCTGAAGTCCTTGAATGACAGCTTCTCGAATTTCTCGCCGGTGTACCAGGCGGCGCCCTGGAAACTGCGCGACTCGGGATCGGTGTAGTGACTGAACCAGCTGCCCGGTTTGGGCGGCTCAACGCGCTGCAGCTGCTGGTAGGCGTTGCCCTGCCAGGTGCTGGCGGTGCCATTGTCGATGTGCTGGCTGAGCCCGACCACGTAGCTGCCGCGCGTGAAGGTGTAGGTCTTGGTCACCTTGAGGCCGGCCGCATCCTGCCAGGTCAGCTCGACCTTCAGCTCGTTCTGGCCCGGCGCCATGGTGTAGCTGGGCTTGGCACTCTGGAACAGCGCCAGGTGATTGGGCTGGTCCTGCGGCGCGGTATCACTGCTGCTGACCAGGCCGTTCTGGGCCACGAAGTAGTGCGCTGGATCGGTGCTGAGCAGCACCGTGGGCGCCGGGTGCGGTTTGGAGCGGGTCGGCGCATCCTTCGGATAGGCCAGCAGGTCGGCATGCACCAGACTGCCGCCGCGCGTATCGATCTGCAGATGCAGGACGTCGGTATCTACCGTGATCAGCTGCGAAGGCGCTTGCCCCGCGGCGGTCGATTCGGTGGCAATCGTGGCGGTGCCGGTCGGCGTGGCGGCACTCGAGGTGCCGGCGATGGCTGATGGCACGCTGCCGTCGGCCGAACTGGCGGTCGCCTGGGTGGCGGTGGTGGCCGTTGGCGCGGCTGCAGGGTGAGGCGCGTAGTCCTTCTCCCAGGCCATGAACAGGAGGTACGCCACAGCGAGCAGGGCGAACAGGAGGAAGTTGCGCGTTTGGTTCATCGCGTAGCAGATCCGGGTAACGCCACGACTCAAGGGGTCTCGCCGCGGAGGCTGGAAAAAAGGGTCAACGTTCGATTGTGGAGGTGTCGTCGGCCCGCTTCAATGGTTTGGCCTGGTCGACGCGGCTGGCCAGCAGCTTTTTCCACAGGCTGTCGATATCGCGCAGCAACTCGGCGCCGGGGACGCCGGCGGCCTGCTCGCGCGCCATCACCATCAGGTCGACCGGCGGCAACTGGTGCCGCACACGCCGGAACGACTCGCGCAGCAGGCGTTTGATCCGGTTGCGCTCGACCGCACGCTTGGAGACCCGCTTGGAAATCGCCAGGCCGAGCCGGGCATGGCCCAGCCCGTTGTCGCGATAGCGCACATGAAAACAGCGGGCGCTTGCGCGTCCGCTGCTGGTTCGCAAGGCTGCAAAGTCACCAGGCCGACGGAGCCGCGCGTCGCGAGGCAGTCCGGCGCGTGACATGGCGCCCGTCTCCGACGCTTGATCGCTGATTACGGAATCAGGCGCTTGCGGCCCTTGGCACGACGGGCATTGATGATTTTGCGGCCGTCGGCGGTCGCCATACGGGCACGGAAACCGTGCGTACGCGCGCGCTTGAGCTTGCTTGGCTGGAAGGTCCGCTTCATGGTCTGCTCCGAAGGGAATGTGGATAAAAAGGTTGGAGAGTATGTCCGGTTTTTGCCGGGGCTGTCAAATGCGTTCCGTAGGCAAGCTGTGGGCATCCATGTGGATATCTCGCCCGCGGGCCCGTCGGGGCTGCTGCTAGACTAGCCCATCACCCCGCTCCAACATTCCGGGCGCAAGCGCCCCTCAAGCTGTGGTCGATTGAATTCATGAGTGATCTGTGGCGGCGCTGCCTTGAGCGCCTCGAAGGCGATCTGAGCGCCGAAGACCTGCATACCTGGTTGATGCCATTGCAGGCCCGCGACGATGCCGACGGCCTGCAGCTGTTTGCACCCAATTCCTACACGCTGGACACGGTGCGGCAGCGCTATCTGCCGCAGATTGAACAAGTTTTGCAGCTGCTGCTGGGCAAAGCCTGTCCGGTGCGCCTGGAGGTCGGTTCGAGTACGCCGCGCGCCGCCCCCGCCAAACCCGCAGCGACAACCTCCGGCGCCAGACCCGCGCCGGCCGCCGAGCAGCCCTACCAGCACAACCTGGACCCGCATTACACCTTCGAGACCTTCGTCGAAGGCAAGTCCAACCAGCTCGGCAAGGCGGCGGCAATGCAGGTCGCGACCAACCCCGGTCGCGCCTACAACCCCTTGCTGCTCTACGGCGGCACCGGCCTGGGCAAGACCCACCTGATGCATGCGGCCGGCAACCTGATGCTGGAGCGCAACCCCGGCTTCAAGATCATGTATTTGCGTTCGGAACAGTTCGTGGGCTCGATGATCGAAGCCTTGCGCGCCAAGAGCATGGACGTGTTCAAACGGCGCTTCCGCTCGGTCGATGCATTGCTGATCGATGACATCCAGTTTTTCGCCGGCAAGGACACCACGCAGGAAGAGTTTTTCCACACCTTCAACGCGCTGTTCGAATCCAAGCAGCAGATCATCCTCACCTGCGACCGCTATCCGAAAGAGGTCGACAAGCTCGAACCACGGCTGAAATCGCGCCTGGGTTGGGGCCTCAGCGTGGCGATCGAACCGCCGGATTTCGAAACGCGCGCGGCGATCCTGCTGGCCAAGGCGCACGAGAAGGGCGTGGCGGTGGACGAAAGCGTGGCGATGTTGCTGGCCAAACGCATCCGTTCGAACGTGCGTGACCTCGAAGGGGCGCTCAATACGCTGGCGGCGCGGGCCAATTTCTACGGCAAACCGATCACCACGGATTTCGCCGAAGAGACCTTGCGCGACCTGCTGGCCACCCATGCGCAGGCGGTCACCATCAGCAACATCCAGAAGACCACCGCCGAATACTTCAATGTGCGGCTGCAGGATCTGTTGTCCAAGCGGCGGGTGCGTTCACTGGCGCGTCCGCGGCAGATCGCGATGACCCTGGCCAAGGAACTCACCGAGCACAGCCTGCCGGAAATCGGTGAGGCCTTCGGCGGCCGCGACCACACCACCGTGATGCATGCCTGCAAGACGATCCGCAAGTTCATCGAAACCGATGTGCGCATGCGCCAGGACTGGGAGCAGTTGATTCGCACGCTGACCGGCTGAAGGCTTGGGCGGAATGCGCCACAATGCTATGGGTAAGCAGGGGTTGAAGCTGTGGATAATAGGTGGATGATTTGAGGTTCGAAGTTATCCACAAATGATCCACTGTCGGGCAGGCCATTGCTGCACAGGCATAAAAATTCGTAACTACTTGAAAATAAACGTGTTTCTTGCTTGAAATCAGTACTCCACAACACCTACAGCAACCACTAAACTTCTTTTAAAGAAACAGTACAGCAGGTATAGGGAAGCCCTTATGCAATTCAGCATTCAACGTGAAGCCCTGCTCAAGCCACTCCAACAGGTGGTTGGGGTGGTTGAACGACGCCAGACGCTTCCAGTCCTGGCCAACCTTCTGGTCAAGGTGGGCGATGGCAAGGTTTCCTTGACCGGTACCGATCTGGAAGTCGAGATGGTTGCCACCGCGGAGGGTGAAAAGCTTGCCGATGGCGAGATCACCATTCCGGCGCGGAAGCTGTTTGACATCGTGCGAGCCCTGCCCGATGGCGCCCACATCGAACTGAAGCTCAACGGCGACCGCGTGGGCTTGAGCGCGGGACGCAGCCGGTTCACGCTCACCACGCTTCCCGCCAGCGAATTTCCCACGGTGGACCAGATCGAGCTGGTGGAAAAGGTCAGTCTGCCGGAAGAGGTGCTGCGCGACTTGATGGAGCGCACCGCCTTCGCCATGGCCAACCAGGACGTGCGCTACTACCTCAATGGCATGTTGCTGGACCTGCAGGAGCACACGCTGCGTTGCGTCGCCACCGACGGACACCGGTTGGCGATGAAGGAAACGGAACTGCAAAGCTCGGTGAGCACGCGGCGCCAGATCATCATTCCACGCAAGGGCGTCAATGAACTGATCGGCTTGCTGGAGAGCGGCGATGGTCAGGTGGAGCTGGAGTTCGGCCGCAATCACCTGCGCTTGCGCCGCGGCGGCGTGACCTTCACCTCCAAGCTGATCGACGGTCGTTTCCCTGATTACGAGGCGGTGATTCCGCTGGGCGCCGACAAGACCGCCACGCTGGACCGCGAGGTGCTGCGCGGTGCTCTTCAACGTGCGGCGATTCTGTCGAACGAAAAGTATCGCGGCGTGCGGCTGGAACTGTCGCCCGGCAAGCTGCGCATCGTGGCGCACAACCCGGAGCAGGAAGAGGCGGTGGAGGAAGTCGAGGCGGATACGCACGTGTCGGACCTGGCCGTGGGCTTCAATGTCGGCTATCTGCTCGATGCCCTGGCCGCCTTGCGCGGTGACCAGGCTCGGTTGAGCCTGCGTGATGCGCAATCGAGCTGCCTGGTGCAGGAGCAGGACAACGAGCATTCCCGCCACGTGATCATGCCGTTGCGGCTCTGACGCCTGCGATATGGGTCTGGTCTTGCACGATGCCGACTCGAGACGCCGGGATTTCCTTCAGGGATCCCGGCGTCGCTGTTTGTGCGGGTGCCCGCCATGAGGCTGGAGCATCTGCGCATCAGCGGGCTGCGTTGCCTCACCGAAGTCAGTCTGGCGCTGGGTCCGGGAATCAACGCTTTCGTGGGGGCGAACGGCGCCGGCAAGACCAGTGTGCTGGAAGCGGCGTTCCTGCTTTCGCACGCGCGATCGTTTCGAAGTGGAGCGAAGGACGCGTTGCTGCAGCGGACGATGAACCAGTTGTCGGTGTTCGCCGAATTGCGTCACGACGATGGTCGCGTCAGCCGGTTGGGACTGGGTAGGTCGGGTCCGCGTTGGGAGGCCAAGGTCGACGGCGACAACGTGGCCATTGGTCAACTGGTGCGAGAGTGCGCCGTGGTGTGCTTCGAACCCGGCTCGCACGCATTGATTGCCGGTGCCGCGGAGGAGCGACGACGGTTTCTCGACTGGGGTGTGTTCCACGTGGAACACGAATTCCTTTCGGCCTGGCGGCGGTATCAGCGGGCATTGAAGCAGCGCAACAGCCTGTTGCGTCAGGGCGGCAGTTCGTCCGATGAGCTGTTCGCGCCGTGGGAAGCGGAGCTGGCGCAAGCCGCCCAGTGGGTCGATACATCCCGCAGGATGTATCTGGACCTGCTTCGTCCCGGGCTCCAATCGAGTATTGCCGGTCTGCTGCCGGAGTTGGGTGCGGTCGAGCTCCGCTACCGTCGGGGCTGGTCGGAGGATCACGACCTCAGCACGCAATTGCGCGAGCATCGGGTGCGGGACCAGGCCAGGGGACACACGACACTGGGTGCCCATCGTGCGGACTGGTCGGTGTCATTCGAGCACGCGCCGATGCGCGAGCATCTCTCGCGCGGTCAGGAGAAGCTGACGGCGCTGGCCTGTCTGCTGGCGCAGGCGGGTTTGTATGCCGAGCACCGCGGCGAGTGGCCGATCGTATGCATGGATGACCTGGCATCAGAGCTCGATCAGGCGCATCAGACCTCGGTCGTGGCACAACTTCGAGCTGCGGACGCGCAGGTGTTGCTGACCGGCACCGAACTGCCTTCGAGCCTGAATGGGGAAGCGGCCCGAGTGTTCCACGTGGAACAAGGTGTACTGACGCGCCTGCTATAATCGAAGGGTTGCATCCCCACCGGTTTGCATAACCCTGTCCGGCCTATCACGGCGCCGTGTCGGGCGGGTCGCTGGCGCCAGGAATCAGTCATCGCATGAACGAACCCCTCAACGAATCCCACTACGATTCCAGCAACATCAAGGTCCTCAAGGGCCTGGAAGCGGTGCGCAAGCGCCCCGGCATGTACATCGGCGATACCGATGACGGCACCGGCCTGCACCACATGGTGTTCGAGGTGGTCGACAACTCGATCGACGAAGCTCTGGCGGGATATTGCGACAAAGTCGTGGTGACGATCTTCGACGACGGGTCGGTCAGCGTCAGCGACAACGGCCGCGGCATCCCGGTCGACATGCACCCGGAGGAGCACCGTTCCACCGCCGAAGTGGTCATGACCGTACTGCATGCCGGCGGCAAATTCGACGCCAATTCGTACAAGGTTTCCGGCGGCTTGCACGGGGTAGGCGTGTCGGTGGTCAACGCACTCAGCGACCACCTCTGGCTCACCATCCATCGCGACGGTCACGAATATCTGCAGGAATACTCGCTCGGCGAGCCGCTGTATCCGCTGAAGGAGGTTGGCCCCTCCAGCCAGCGCGGCACCCGGGTGCGCTTCCTGCCCAGCCCGGCCACCTTCACCAGCAATATCGACTTCCATTACGACATCCTGGCCAAGCGTTTGCGCGAGCTGGCCTTCCTCAATTCCGGCGTCACCATCGAGCTCAAGGACGAACGCGGGGAAGGGCGTTCGGACACGTTTGCCTACGAAGGCGGCATCAGCTCGTTCGTGAAGCATCTGGCCCAGATGAAAACGGCCTTGCATCCGAACGTGATCGGCCTTACCGCGGAGCAGGACGGCATCGTGGTGGAGGTCGCCATGCAATGGACCGACTCCTACCAGGAGACGATGTACTGCTTCACCAACAATATTCCGCAGCGCGATGGCGGTACCCACCTCACCGGTTTCCGTGCCGCGCTGACCCGTTCGCTGCAGAACTACATCGAGAAGGAAGGCCTGGCCAAGAACGCCAAGGTCTCGCTGTCCGGCGACGACATGCGCGAAGGCATGATCGCCGTGTTGTCGGTGAAGGTGCCCGATCCCAAGTTTTCCTCGCAGACCAAGGACAAGCTGGTCTCGTCCGAGGTGAAGACCGCGGTGGAGCAGGCCGTCAACGAGAAGCTCGGCGAGTTTCTGCTGGAACACCCGAACGAGGCCAAGGCCATCGCGTCCAAGGCGGTCGACGCGGCGCGCGCGCGCGAAGCCGCACGCAAGGCGCGCGAGATGACCCGGCGCAAGGGCGCGCTGGATATCGCCGGGCTGCCCGGCAAGCTGGCCGACTGCCAGGAAAAGGACCCGGCGTTGTGCGAACTGTTCCTGGTCGAGGGTGATTCCGCCGGTGGTTCGGCCAAGCAGGGTCGCAACCGCAAGACCCAGGCCGTGCTGCCGCTGAAAGGCAAGATCCTCAACGTCGAGAAGGCGCGCTTCGACAAGATGCTGTCCTCGGCCGAGGTCGGCACGCTGATCACCGCGCTGGGCACCGGTATCGGCAAGGACGAATACAACCCGGACAAGCTGCGTTATCACCGCATCATCCTGATGACCGACGCGGACGTCGACGGCTCGCACATCCGTACCTTGCTGCTCACCTTCTTCTACCGCCAGATGCCCGAGCTGATCGAGCGCGGCCACATCTACATCGGCCTGCCGCCGCTGTACAAGGTCAAGCAGGGCAAGCAGGAGCTGTACATCAAGGATGACACGGCACTCAACAACTACCTGATCTCCAGCGCGGTGGACAATGCCGCGCTGACCTACAGCCCCGACGCACCACCCATCACCGGCGAGGCGCTGGAGAAACTGCTGCGCGGCTACCAGCACGCACTGGACCAGATCGCCAAGCTGACCCACCGCTGCGACCCGGCGGTGTTGAACGCCTTGCTCGAACATCCGCCGCTGGAACCCGCCTTGTGGAGTGATCCCACGGCCATGCAGGCCTGGCTGGACGCCGCTGCATTGCGACTGGCGGCGAGTGGCCTCGGCAAGCCGCACTACACGCTGCGGTTGCGGCCGGCAGGAGCCGTCGAGCAGCCCGCGGCCATCGAAGTCGTCCGCGGACAGCATGGGCTCACTCACACCTGGCTGTTGCCGCAACCTTTCTTCAGCACGGCCGAGTTCCGTCCGATCCTGGCCATCAGCCAGCAGATCGCCGGCATGATCCAGGCCGACGCGGTGGTGCAGCGTGGCAATGCCTCACGTGGCGTGCTCAACTTCGCCGAGGCACGCAACTGGTTGCTGGAAGAGGCCAAGAAGGGCCGCAGCATCCAGCGCTTCAAGGGCCTGGGCGAAATGAATCCCGAGCAGTTGTGGGACACCACGGTGAACCCGGATACCCGACGCATGCTCCAGGTCGGCATCGAGGACGCCATTGCCGCCGACCAGATGTTCTCGATGTTGATGGGCGAGGCGGTCGAACCGCGTCGCGACTTCATCGAAGCAAATGCACTGAAGGTCGCAAACTTGGACGTTTGATCAAGGCCTGATTGCCTGTTGACCCTGCCAGGCCGGCGCCTGCGGCAGGGTGGGCGGAGCGGCCCCGTGCCCCGATGCGCCCCGTGCCCCGGCTCGGGAACCGTTCCGCACACCGTCCGCCTTCACAACTTGTTGATTTTTAACAAACTTTTATGCGGCACTGCGACTTGTTATCCATGAGCTGATCGGGTTAGGCTTTTCAACCTGTTCTGCGTGCAACGTCGTACGCCGACCTTGAGATGAGGATCACCATGAAGCATGTTCGAGGGTTCACCATCCTGGCCTGTGCAGCCTTCCTGCTCAGCCTGGCCTGCACGCCGGCCATGGCCAGGCAGACCGACAAAGCCAAGCAGTCCACCGAATATCCCGACACCGCGCGCAAGGCTCCCAAGCTCGACCTGACCAGCAAGAAGGACCAGAAGAACCTTCAGGACGGCATGGCAGCCATCAACAACGGTGACATGGCCACCGCCCAGACCACGCTGCAGGGCGTCCTCGACAGCAGCAAGAGCAAGTACGCCCAGGCTGTGGCACTGCGTGGTCTGGCCTTGATCAAGTACCGCGCCGGCGACTACAAGGCGACGATCGCGCTGCTGCAGAAGGCGCTGGTCAACGGCGTACTGCCCAACGACGACTATTTCGCGGTCGAATACATGCTGGCGGTCGCCCAGCAGGCCGACGGGCAATACCAGGCTTCGCTGGACACGATCAAGAAGTGGCGCGCCGAAGGCAAGAAGGAAACCGCCGAGTCCTATGCGGTCGAAGGCAACGATCTGTACCGGCTGGAGAAGTATCCCGAAGCCATCGCGGCAGTGAAGAAGGCGCAGTCGATGACCGACAAGCCGGATCCGCAGTGGAACCAGATCCTGATGGCCAGCTATTCCGCGTCGGGTCAGGGTGATCAGCTGGTGCAGATGGCGCAGGAAAACCTGGCGGCGCATCCGGACGATCCGAAGGCGCTCGAAACCTCGATCCAGGCGCTGCAGCAGGCGCAGAAATACCCCGAGGCGATCAAGCTGATGGAGGGTGCGCGAGCCAAGGGTCAACTGACCGGCGAGGCAAACTACGTGCTGCTGGCCTCGCTGTACTACAACCAGGCACTGTCCAGCGACGATACCAAGCCGATGGCCGAAAAGGCCGTGGCTACCATCAAGGACGGTCTTGCCAAGGGCATCATGCAGTCCAGCGCCGACAACGAGGTGCTGCTGGGCAAGGCCGAATACCTTGCCGGCAACATGAAGGCCGCGCGCGAGGCCTTCAACAAGGCGCTGCCGCTGGCGAAGGATGGCGAGCCCGCACTGCAGATTGCGAATATCGAGCTTTCCAATGGCAAGTATGGCCAGGCGAAGACAATGATCAACCAGGCGATCAGCAAAGGCGTCAAGCACATGGGCACCGCCTATCTGGTGCTGGCCGAGGCCGAACGTGGCCTGCACGACAAGGCGGCACAAATCGCTGCGCTGAAGAAGGCCGCGCAGCATCCTGAATCCGCCGAGGATGCGAACAAGCTGCTCAATAAGCTTGGTGCATCCTGAGCGATCCTGGCGAGCACCCCGTGCGGGGCATGGACGTCCATTTCCATACCCCGCCGAAGCTATACAAAAGCCATGTCGTGTTGTACCGTTGAAAACCTTTCCCTGCGTCCCCTCAGCAGCGAGCTTGTACCGGGTACCTTGCAGTCATCGCGATGGTTCCCGGCAATGTTGCGCGGCGACGTGGTCTACCGATTGATCAGCTTCCAGATAGTGACAGATGGCCTCAAGCAACGAAGAATCCGGGCAGTTTAGTTGGAAGCGGACATGGGCGCTGGCTGTGGCCATCGGGCTGCATGCGTTCGCTTTTCTGCTGATTGTGGCGCCGATGGCGCCACCCAATCAGAATCACAAGGAAAAGGAAAAGATCGTCCAGGTGAGCTTCATCGAGCCGCCGCCGCCGCCGCCGCCACCGCCGCCGCCGCCGCCGGAGCCGCCGAAGCAGCCACCGCCGAAGATCATCCAGCAGGTCAATCCACCGCCGACCCCGCCGCCGCCGACCCCGCCGCCGCCGGTGACCGAGGTTTCGGCCAACGCCGTGCAGGCACCGCCACCGGCGCCGCCGGCACCACCGGCACCGCCGCCGGATATCGCGGCAGGTTCGGATCTGAGCTACGGCACCCGGCCCAGTCCGCCATATCCTCCGATGGCGGCCAGGCAGCGTCACGAAGGCACCGTGGTTCTTCTCATTCTTGTCGGCCTGGATGGCACGCCCAAGTCGGTCGAGGTGGAGAAATCCAGCGGATACCGTGAGTTGGATCGGGAAGCCAAAGCCTGGGTGCAGCGCCACTGGAAGTTCAATCCAGAGGTGAAGGCCGGCAAGAAAGTGGAAGGCTATGCCCGAGTTCCCATCACCTTCAACCTCAGTGGCTAAGGCATTCAGCAACTCATCTCCAACCCGCTGTAATCTGGATCCAGTCGATTACAGTTACAGTTCACGCTTGACTTTCCTAGGGTAGCGTTATGTTCCTACAGACTCCTGCAGCAACCGGCAATTCCAACGCCGAAGCCATGAAACAGATGGGCTTCGAGAACCTGATGCAGAACTTCGACTGGCTTGGCTGGGTGGTCTTCGTGACCCTGGTCGCGATGTCGTTCCTGTCCTGGTACTTCATCATCGCCAACGGCATCCGCAATGCCACCGTGAAGGCTCGTGCCGACAAGGTCATCGACGGGTTCTGGGGTAATGGTTCCACTCAGGACGCGATCCGTGAACTGGAAGCCCAGCCCAAGAGCGAGCCGTTCTCCAAGATTGCACTGGAGGCTGCCTCGGCGGTGGCGCATCACCAGCAGAGCACGACCGGCACTACCGGCAAGCTCGCCGAGTCGCTGAGCCGTTCGGAGTTCATCGATCGTGCGCTGCGCCAGTCCGTGGCTCGCGAAAGCATGCGTCTGGAAGGGGGCATGACCCTGCTCGCGACGGTCGGTTCGGCCGCACCCTTCGTCGGTCTGCTCGGCACCGTGTGGGGCATCTACCACGCCCTGATCGGCATTGCCGCCACCGGCAACGCGTCGATGAACGCCGTGGCTGGCCCGGTCGGTGAAGCACTGATCATGACCGCCTTCGGTCTGTTCGCCGCTATCCCGGCACTGTTCGCGTACAACTTCTTCAACCGACAGAACCGCGTGATCTACGCGCGCTTCGACGAGTTCGCGAACGACCTCCACGACTTCTTTGCGACCGGTTCGCGCATCGAAAGCGCGAAGTGAGGGATTGACCCATGGCCGTAAGTCTAGGTGGTGATTCCGGCGGCCCGATGTCGGAAATCAACGTCACGCCGCTGGTCGACGTGATGCTGGTTCTGTTGATCATCTTCATGATCACGGCCCCTCTGATGTCGCATTCCGTCACGATCGATTTGCCCATCGCCAATCCCAACGCCAAAACACCGGACCCGAAGACCCCACCGCTTGATCTGGCGATCAAGCTGGACGGGAACCTGTACTTCAACGATGCACCGGTGACCGATGCGGAGCTGCGGGCGAAGCTTCTGGTCGAGGCGCAGCGGACTCCGCAGCCGCAACTGCAGATCCGTGCTGATCGGGAAGTGCAGTTCATGGTGGTGAAGAAGATCATCAGCGACGCGAAGGCCTCGGGCATGGTGCATATTGCGTTCATGACTACCGACGCGCCCAAGGGATAATTCACGATGGCGATTTCAACCAAAACCAGCGGCGGTGCGATGGCGGAGATCAACGTCACGCCGCTGGTCGACGTGTTGTTGGTGCTGCTGATCATCTTCATGATTACCGCACCGATTCTGGCCCACAAGATCGAGGTGGATCTGCCGCAGCCGAACAAGGACGTGGTACCACCGGCGAACCCGCCGAGTCCGATCAATCTGAAGATCGATCAGACCGGGGCGTTCTACTGGAATGGCACGCCACTGGACGAGCTCGGGTTGAAGGCTCAATTGGCGGTCATCGGCCAGATGTCCCTGCCCAACCAGCCGGAGATCCAGATCGCCGCGGATGATCACGTGGCCTATGAGTACGTGGCACGCGTGCTGGCGGACGCCAAGAGCTACAACCTGGTGAAGATCGGCTTCAACGAAGGTCGTTGATTCCGACGCTTTCCGGACCATGGTGTATGCAAAAGCCCCGCTTCGGCGGGGCTTTTGCATTGTGCGCGAGCGGCCTCAGCGCAGGATCTGCAGATAGTTTCGCACGGTGGTGGAAAGCCCCTCGTACAAGGCCTCTCCAATCAATGCGTGACCGATCGAGACCTCGGCCAGTCCCGGAATGGCCGCCTTGAAGGTTCCGAGATTGGCCTGGCTCAAGTCGTGGCCGGCGTTTACCGCCAGCCCGGCCTGCTGGGCGCGTCGTGCCGTATCGGCGCAAGCGGCCAATGCCGGTCCGGGAAATCCGTCTGCGAACGCTTGTGCATAAGGCCCGGTATAGAGCTCGACGCGCTGCACCCCGATCACCGCAGCCAGATCGAAGTCCTGGCTGCCCGCGTCGACGAACAGGCTGACCCGGCAACCCAGATCGCACAATTCGCCCACCAGCGGACGTAGCCGGGCGATATCCTCGCGCAAATTGAAGCCGTGGTCGGATGTGATCTGACCATCGCCATCGGGCACCAGAGTAACCTGGGTCGGCCGCACCTTGCGGGCCAACGCGACCAGACCCGGGTAGTCGCCGCGAGCGTCGGCGAACGGATTGCCCTCGATGTTGTATTCCACGCGACCGCGCAGCATGGCCGCAAGTGCGTACACGTCGGACGGACGCACATGGCGCTGATCGGGGCGGGGGTGCACGGTAATCCCGCCGCATCCTGCCTCGATGCAGGTCTGCGCCGCGTCGCAGATATTCGGCTCGCTGCCGCCGCGGGAGTTGCGCAGCACGGCGATCTTGTTGAGATTGACACTGAGCAGGGTCATGACGGTTGGACGTTCGGTGGCAAAAATTTTGACAGCAACGCGGTCACGCAACCGGCACTGGCGGCCGGCCCACGACAGTGCGCCAATCAGTCTGAGCTGGCAAGCATTCCCAGCCTGATCCTGCGCGGCCGGCCACGCCAGGCCAGTGCCGCGACAAGATCCGGAGCCAGCGCGAGACGGTGCAGCTGCCACGCTCCGATCGCCTCATCATCGAATCGCAACAACCGCAGATCGTCACCGTCGCTGACAACATGCACGCGCTGAAGGCCGAAACCGATCCCGCGTCCATGCGCCTTGAGCAGCGCCTCCTTTGCAGTCCACAGCTGCAGGAAGGCGTCAGCGCGGTCGGCTTCGGGCAAGGTCGCCAATGCGGCTGCCTCGTCGTCGTCGAAGAACCGCCGGGCGAGCGCCAAGGCGCGCGGCCGCGGTCGCCGACGTTCGATGTCGATGCCGGGAGCGATCCCGTGAGCGATCGCCAGCAGCGCGTGCCGACCGCTGTGCGACCAGTTGAATTCCAGTGTCGAGGCGTGTGCCGGGTCAAGCCGTGGTCGACCGTGAGCGCCCTCGACCAGGCGTACCTGGTCAGCATCGATCCCAAGATAGGCGGCAAGCGCCTGCAACAGAGGCCCGCGCTTCCGCGCCGGTCGGTAGTCGAGTCGCCAGACGTCGACGGTCTCGTGGTCCAATCCCGTGGCGGCCTCGAGCAGGCCTGAGTGGTGTGCGGCAATCATGGGCCAATGGTGACCCCGCCGCCCAGGTGGCACAAGCGATGGCGTGTCGGCCGCCAGCACCCGGGCTCACCGCGACAGACTGGAGCTGCCCATCAGGAACTCGTCCACGGCCTGGGCACACTGCCTTCCCTCCCGAATCGCCCACACCACCAGTGACTGGCCGCGCCGCATGTCGCCTGCGGCAAAAACCTTGTCCACGCTGGTGCGATATCGCGCCTGTCCTTCGGTGCTGGCTTGGGCATTGCCACGCGCATCCTTGTCCACGCCGAACGCGTCCAGCACCGCCCCCACCGGGGAAACGAAACCCATCGCCAGCAACACCAAGTCCGCTTGAATCTCGAACTCGCTGCCGGGCAGCTCGCTCATCTTGCCGTCCTTCCACTGCAGGCGCACGGCGGTGAGGCCGCGAACCCTGCCCTTGCCATCGTCGTTGAAGCACTTGGTCGCCACCGCCCAGTCGCGCTGGCAACCCTCCTCGTGCGAACTGGAGGTACGCAGGCGGATCGGCCAGTACGGCCAGGTCAACGGCTTGTTCTCCTGAATCGGCGGCTGCGGCAGCAACTCGAACTGGGTGATCGCCGCCGCGCCCTGACGGTTGGAGGTGCCGACGCAATCCGAACCGGTGTCGCCGCCACCGATCACCACCACCTGCTTGTCCGAAGCCAGGATCTGTTGCGGCAAGCTGTCGCCGGCCACGATGCGGTTCTGTTGCGGCAGGAACTCCATCGCGAAATGCACGCCCGCGAGTTCGCGTCCCGGCACCGGCAGGTCGCGCGGCTGCTCGGCGCCGCCGGCCAGCACCACCGCGTCGAACTGCTGCTGCAACTGTTCGACCGTCATCCGCTCCGCCGCGCCAGCGGCCTTGTCAACTTCGCCCCCGACCATCACGCCGGGGCGAAACTGCACGCCCTCGGCGCGCATCTGCTCGATGCGGCGATCGATGTGGTCCTTCTGCAACTTGAAGTCGGGAATGCCGTAACGCAGCAGTCCGCCGATGCGGTCGTTCTTCTCGAACACCGTCACCGCGTGTCCCGCGCGCGCCAGCTGCTGAGCAGCCGCCAGACCGGCCGGACCGGATCCGACCACGGCGACCTTCCAGCCGGTCTGCCGAGCCGGCGGTTGCGGCACTACCCAGCCCTCTTCCCACGCCTTGTCGATGATCTTGTGCTCGATCGACTTGATCCCCACCGCGTCATCATTGATGTTCAACGTGCACGCCGCCTCGCACGGCGCCGGGCAGATGCGGCCGGTGAACTCGGGGAAGTTGTTGGTGGAGTGCAGCACCTCGATGGCGCGCTTCCAGTCCTGTCGATAAACCAGGTCGTTGAAATCCGGAATGATGTTGTTCACCGGACAGCCGTTGTGGCAGAACGGAATGCCGCAATCCATGCAGCGCGCCGCCTGGATCTTCGCCTTGTCGTCCCTCAGCTGCGGCGTGAACTCGCGCCAGTGCTGCTTGCGCGCGGTCGGTGCCTCGCTGACTTCGGGCACGCGCGGGTATTCGAGAAAGCCGGTGATCTTGCCCATGATTGCTCTAGTCTCCTGCCGGCTCAGGCCGTGGCCTGGGCGGTGGATTGAGGCGCGCCTTGCCGTGCCGCTTCACCCAGCGCGCGCTTGTACTCGTGCGGCATCACCTTCACGAAGTGGGTGCGCGCGTTGATCCAGTCATGCAGGATCGCCTTCGCGCGGAAGCTGCCCGTATATCGGAAATGCGACTCCAGCAGCCCGCGCAAGATCGCCTCGTCGGTCTCGCCGGCTGCGCCGCGTGTGGGCGCGTGCCACAGCTCGCGCGGCACGCGCAGACCTTGTTCGACACCCGACAGCACCGGCTCCAGTGCCACCATGGCCAGGTTGCAACGCGACTGGAACTGGATGTCCGGATCGTAGACGTAAGCCACGCCGCCGGACATGCCGGCCGCGAAGTTTCGCCCGGTCTCGCCGAGCACGGCCACGGTGCCACCGGTCATGTACTCGCAGCCGTGGTCACCGACACCCTCGACCACCGCGCTGGCGCCGGAATTGCGCACCGCGAAGCGTTCGCCGGCGACGCCGTTGAAATAGGCCTCGCCCTCGGTCGCGCCATACAGCACCGTGTTGCCGACGATGATGTGCTCCGGCCCGAAGCCATGAAAATCGTTGGGCGAGCGGATGATGATGCGGCCGCCGGACATGCCCTTGCCCACATAGTCATTCGCCTCACCGACCAGATCGAAGGTGATGCCACGCGCCAGGAAGGCGCCGAAGCTCTGTCCGGCCACGCCATCGAGCTGCACGTGGATGGTGTCGTCCGGCAAGCCGGCATGACCGTGGCGGCGGGCCAGCACGCCGGACAGCATGGCGCCGACCGACCGGTTCACATTGCGGATGCCGACGATGAAACTGCAGCGCTCGCCGTGCTCCAGCGCGGCGCGCGCCTTCCCGATCAGCACATGGTCGAGCGCCCTGCCGCCAGGGGCGAGGCCGTGATCCTGACTTTCCACATGCCGCCGCGCGACCTCGGCCGGCACCTGCGGCTGATGGAACACGCGCGCGAAGTCCAGCTCGCGCGCCTTCCAGTGTTCGATGCCCTGGCGCATGTCGAGCAGCTCGGTGCGGCCGATCAGATCGTCGAAGCGGCGGATGCCCAGCTGCGCCATGATCTGGCGCGCCTCCTCGGCGACGAAGAAGAAGAAATTCACCACATGCTCGGGCTTGCCGCTGAATTTCTTGCGCAGCACCGGATCCTGCGTGGCGACGCCGACCGGGCAGGTATTGAGGTGGCATTTGCGCATCATGATGCAGCCTTCCACCACCAGCGGCGCGGTGGCGAAACCGAATTCGTCCGCACCGAGCAGCGCGCCGATCACCACGTCGCGACCGGTCTTCATCTGGCCGTCTGCCTGCACCCGGATGCGCCCGCGCAGGTGGTTCAGCACCAGGGTCTGCTGGGTCTCGGCCAGGCCAAGTTCCCACGGCGTGCCGGCATGCTTGATTGAGGACAACGGCGATGCGCCGGTGCCGCCATCGTGCCCGGCGATCACCACGTGGTCAGCCTTGCACTTCGCCACGCCTGCGGCGACGGTGCCCACGCCAACCTCGGACACCAGCTTCACCGAGATCGAGGCTTCGGGATTGCAGCTTTTGAGGTCGTGGATCAGCTGGGCCAGATCCTCGATCGAATAGATGTCGTGGTGCGGCGGTGGCGAGATCAGGCCGACGCCGGGCACCGAGAAGCGCAGCTGCGCGATGTACTCGGAAACCTTGTGCCCGGGCAGTTGGCCACCTTCGCCGGGTTTGGCGCCCTGCGACACCTTGATCTGGATCTGGTCGGCCGACACCAGGTAGGCGGCGGTGACGCCGAAACGTCCGGAGGCCACCTGCTTGATGCGCGAGCGCAACGAATCGCCCGGAAGCAACGGCGTGTCGCTTTCGATGCGACCGGCACCGAGGATGCTGCCCAGCGTTTCGCCCTCGCCAATCGGCACGCCGCGCAGCTCATTGCGATAGCGCGCCTCGTCCTCGCCACCTTCACCGGTGTTGGACTTGCCGCCGATCCGGTTCATCGCCACGGCCAGGGTGGCGTGCGCCTCGGTCGAGATCGAGCCCAGCGACATCGCGCCGGTGGCAAAGCGCTTCACGATTTCCTTCGCCGGCTCCACCTCGTCCAGCGGGATCGCCGCCGACGGATCGCTGCGGAACTCGAACAGACCACGCAGCGTCATGTGCCGACGCGTCTGGTCGTTGATGAGCTCGGCGTACTCCTTGTAGGTGGAGGCGCTGTTGGCGCGGGTCGCATGCTGCAGCTTGGCGATGCTGTCCGGCGACCACAGGTGCGCTTCGCCGCCCACGCGCCAGGCGTACTCGCCGCCATCGCCGAGCGCCTCCGACGAGCGCGTCGCGTCGCCATAGGCCGCCTCGTGCAGACGCAGGGCCTCGGCCGCCAGCTCGAACAGGCCGATCCCCTCGATCGTGCTGGTGGTGCCGTTGAAGTAGGTGTCCACCAACTGGCTGTTCAAGCCCACGGCTTCGAAAATCTGCGCGCCGGTGTAGGACATGTAGGTGGAGATGCCCATCTTCGACAGCACTTTCTGCAGGCCCTTGCCGATCGCCTTGATGTAGTTGCCGATCGCCTTCTCGACGCTGATGGCGCCCGAGGTGATGGCCGCATCCTGGGCCAGCGTCTCCATTGCCAGGTAAGGGTGGATCGCCTCGGCGCCGTAGCCGGCGAGCAGGGCGAAATGCTGCACCTCGCGCGCCGAGCCGGTTTCCACCACCAGCCCGCTGCTGGTGCGCAGGCCCTTGCTGACCAGGTGCTGATGGATTGCCGAGGTGGCCAGCAGGGCCGGGATCGCCACGCGCTCGCGGCTGGCCTGGCGGTCCGACACGATCAGGATGTTGTGGTCCTGCGTGATCGCATCCACCGCCTGCGCACACAGCGAGGCCAGGCGCGCCTCGATGCCGGCCTTGCCCCAGCTGGCGGGGTAGGTGATGTCCAGTTCGAAGCTGCGGAACTTGCCGCGCGAGGGCCGTTCGATGTCGCGCAACTTGGCCATGTCGGCAAAGTCGAGGATCGGCTGCGCCACTTCCAGTCGCAGCGGCGGATTGATGTTGTTGATGTCGAGCAGGTTCGGCTTCGGTCCGATGAAGGACACCAGCGACATCACCATCTGCTCGCGGATCGGGTCGATCGCCGGATTGGTGACCTGGGCGAACAGCTGCCGGAAATACTGGTACAGCGACTTGTTGAGCTCCGACAGCACCGCCAGCGGCGTGTCGTTGCCCATCGAGCCGATCGCTTCCTGGCCGTCCAGCGCCATCGGCAGCAACTGGAACTTCAGGTCTTCCAGCGTGAAGCCGAACGCGCGCTGGCGATCGATCAGGCTATCGTCGCTGCCTGCGTCGGAGCGCACGCCGGGCAGGTCGTCCAGGCGAATGCGGATATGCTCGATCCACTGCTTGTACGGGCGGGCATTGGCCAACTGGTCCTTCAGTTCCTTGTCGTCGATGATGCGGCCGGCCTCCATGTCGATCAGCAGCATCTTGCCCGGCTGCAGCCGCCACTTCTTCACGATGCGCGGCTCGGCGATCGGCAGCACGCCGGCTTCGGAGGCGAGAATCACCAGGTCGTCGTCGGTGATGACGTAGCGCGCGGGGCGCAGGCCATTGCGATCCAGTGTGGCGCCGACCTGGCGACCGTCGGTGAACGCGATCGCGGCCGGACCGTCCCAGGGCTCCATCATCGCCGCGTGGTATTCGTAGAACGCGCGGCGGTTGTCGTCCATCAGGGTGTGACGTTCCCACGCCTCGGGAATCATCATCATCATCGCGTGCGACAGCGGGTAGCCGGCCATCGTCAGCAGTTCGAGACAGTTGTCGAACGAGGCGGTGTCGGACTGGCCCGGATAGATCAGCGGCCACAGCTTGGCCAGGTCGTCGCCGAGCACCGGCGAGGAGATCGCGCCGGTGCGGGCGTTCAACCAGTTGACGTTGCCCTTGACCGTGTTGATCTCGCCGTTGTGCGCGACCATGCGATACGGATGCGCCAGCTCCCACGCCGGGAAGGTATTGGTGGAGAAGCGCTGGTGCACCAGCGCCAGCGCCGACACCGCACGCGGGTCGGTGAGGTCCGGATAGTAGGTGCCGACCTGGTCGGCCAGCAGCAGGCCCTTGTAGACCACGGTGCGGGTGGACATCGAGGGGACGAAGTATTCACGCCCGTGCTTGAGGTTCAGCGCACGGATCGCGTGGCTGGAAGTCTTGCGGATCACGTAGAGCTTACGCTCCAGCGAGTCGGGCACCATGATGTCCGCGCCGCGGCCGATGAACAGCTGGCGGATCACCGGCTCGCGCGCCTTCACCGCGGGCGACATCGGCATGTCGCTGTCCACGCGCACGTCGCGCCAGCCCAGCACCACCTGGCCTTCGGCGCGCACGGTACGTTCCAGCTCCTGTTCGCACGCCCGGCGCGAAGCATGCTCCTTGGGCAGGAAGATCATGCCCACGCCGTATTCGCCCGGCGGCGGCAGCTGGATGCCCTGCAGCGCCATTTCCTCGCGGTAGAGCTGGTCGGGGAGCTGGATCAGGATGCCGGCGCCGTCGCCCATCAGCGGGTCGGCACCAACCGCGCCACGATGATCGAGGTTGCGCAGGATCAGCAGGCCCTGCTCGATGATCTGGTGACTCTTGCGCCCCTTGATATGCGCCACGAAGCCCACGCCGCAGGCGTCGTGCTCGTGCCTTGGGTCGTACAAACCCTGCGCGCGTGGCTGGTCCATGGTCTGGGCTCCCGAAACAAGGGGGAGTCTCGACTATAGTGCGTTGCAACAAAAAGAAGCAAGCAAAATCAAATGGACGTATATATGGCCGAATCCATGGCCGGACGATCCTATCCAGATTATTTGATCAAACGTTCGTCGACCAGGTTCTGTACCACGCCCGGGTCAGCCAGCGTGGTGATGTCGCCGAGCTGGTCGGGGCGGTTCTCGCCGATCTTGCGCAGGATGCGGCGCATGATCTTGCCCGAGCGGGTCTTCGGCAGGCCGGGCGCCCATTGCAGGTAGTCCGGCGTGGCAATCGGGCCGATCTCCTTGCGCACCCAGGCGATCAGCTCCTTGCGCAGCTCGTCGCTGCCGGTCTCGCCGGCGACCAGGGTGACGTAGGCGTAGATGCCTTGCCCCTTGATGTCGTGCGGGCAGCCGACCACCGCAGCTTCGGCGACCTTGGGGTGCGCCACCAGGGCGCTTTCCACCTCGGCCGTGCCCAGGCGGTGACCGGAGACGTTGATCACGTCATCCACGCGACCGGTGATCCAGTAATAGCCGTCCTCGTCGCGACGGGCGCCATCGCCGGTGAAGTAGTTGCCGGGGTAGGCGCTGAAATAGGTTTCGATGAAACGCTTGTGGTCGCCGTAGATCGTGCGTACCTGGCCGGGCCAGGAATCGGTGATCAACAGGTTGCCCTCGGCGACGCCCTCCTGCACCGCGCCGTCGGCGTCGACGATCGCCGGCTTGATGCCGAAGAACGGCAGCGTGGCCGAACCGGGCTTGGTACCGATGGCGCCGGGTAGCGGCGAAATCATGATGCCGCCGGTTTCGGTCTGCCACCACGTGTCCACGATCGGGCAGCGCTCCTCGCCGACCACGCGGTGATACCACTCCCAGGCTTCCGGATTGATCGGCTCGCCGACCGAACCGAGCAGGCGCAGGCTGGCGCGTGAGCTCTTCTTCACCGGTTCCTCGCCTTCGCGCATCAGGGCGCGGATCGCCGTGGGCGCGGTGTAGAAGATCGTCACCTTGTGCTTGTCCACGACCTGCCAGAAGCGGCTGTAGTCGGGATAGTTGGGTACGCCTTCGAACATCACCGTGGTGGCGCCATTGCACAGCGGGCCGTACACCACGTAGCTGTGGCCGGTGACCCAGCCCACGTCGGCGGTGCACCAGTAGATGTCGTCCTCGCGCAGGTCGAATACCTGCTCGTGGGTATAGCTGGTGAACACCAGGTAGCCGCCGGTGCTGTGCTGGACGCCCTTGGGCTTGCCGGTGGACCCGGAGGTGTAAAGCACGAACAGTGGATGCTCCGCTTCGACGGGGGTCGGCGCACAGTCGGCCGATTGGCCTTCCATCAGCGTGTGGTAGTAACGGTCGCGCGGTGACTGCATGTTCACCGCGCCGCCGGTGTGGCGCACCACGATCACGGTTTCCACGCTGTTGGTGTGCGGCCGTTCCAGTGCGGCGTCCACGTTGACCTTGAGCGGGACGTGCTTGCCGGCGCGCAGGCCTTCGTCGGCGGTGATCACGACCTTGGCCTGCGAGTCGGCGATGCGACCGGCCAGCGAGTCGGGCGAGAAGCCGCCGAACACCACCGAGTGGATCGCACCGAGCCGGGCGCAGGCCAGCATCGCCACCGCCGCCTCGGGAATCATCGGCAGGTAGATCGCCACGCGGTCGCCCTTGACCACGCCCAGGTGTTTCAGGGTGTTGGCGAACTTGCAGACTTCGGTGTGCAACTCGCGATAGGTGATGCGGCGCGAATCCTTCGGGTCATCACCTTCGAAGATGATCGCCACCTTGTCGCCACGCTTCTCCAGCTGCCGGTCCAGGCAGTTCGCGCTCACGTTGAGCTCGCCGTCTTCGTACCAGCGGATGTGCAGATCCTTGGGATCGAAAGACACGCTCTTGATCTTTGTCGGCGGTTTGATCCAGTCCACGCGCTGACCGATGCGAGCCCAGAACTTCTCCGGATCGTTGACCGATTCCGCATACAGGCGCTTGTAGTCGTCTTGGCGCAGACGGGCCGCGGCGGCAAACGAGGGATCGACCGGGTAAAGCTTGGACATGGCTTGGCTCCTGCTGGCTGGGCGTCGGAAACAACGACGGAAGGGCCGCGCAGGCAGCAGCGCCGGGCGGCGTGGGAGTTCGAGTGTAGCCCGATCATCGCGCCGATGGCGGTGAATCGTGCGAGTCGAATTGTTCGACCTGTCGCCCACGCGGGTGCGATGCTGATCGGGCCCGTGCCCACCAACCAGCCGCTGCAGTACTGCTTCAATGGGGCGGCATCACCCCAGTCGACGTGGATTGCTGACCGTTCACGGCGTGGCCGCACCACGCGGCCAAGGCCGGTGGCTTGAGCGCCGGGCGCGGCTTGCCGCCGTTCGAATCAAGCGCGCCTGAACAGCCCGATGATGACCAACAACACGACCGCGCCAATGAGCGCGTACAAAATGCTGGTGACCAGCGGATTGACGACGCTGAAACTGACGCCGAGCGCCGGCAGCAACCAGCCGGCGAGAAACGCGCCGACGATACCGATCACGATATTGCCGAGCAGGCCGAAGCCGAAGCCACGCACGAGCAGACCGGCCAGCCAGCCGGCGATGGCGCCTATCAACAGAAAGATGATCAAGGCCGTAGCAGTCATCACTAACTCCTGGTGCGAGCGGAAATGGTCGCTTGCGGTTGCGCGTGTGTTCCACGCCACGCTGCGCAAGAGTCCTTCTTGTGTTGTGCATTAACCGTGACGAACGCGTGCAGCGGGTGTCCGGTGACTTTGTGGCCGCTTCCCGATGACCGTGACCGGCAAGATGCAGAAGTGCCTGATGCGCGAAACGATGGTGGCCGGGCCGGCGAATCGACCCCTCGGTCGGGCCGGAATGTCGCGACGGTTGAGACTGCGACCGACGACACTGCGCGCATGACCGCTTCGCCACCCATGCCGACGCCACCGGAGCAGCACGCCGTGACCCGTCCACACAAGGGCCGCGGTGCCGCTTCGAATCCCGAAGGCCGTTTCGAAAGCATCCGCTATCAGGCCGAGGACGATGGCTGGCAAAGCCTCTTGCTGGATCAGGACTCACCACGTCCATGCACCGAGGTGAGCGAAGAGCGGGCGCGAAGCGTGATCAGCCGCAACGACTCGCCGGACATTGCATTCAGCCAGGCGATCAATCCGTATCGCGGTTGCGAGCACGGGTGCATCTACTGTTTTGCGCGCCCGTCGCACAGCTATCTCAACCTGTCGCCCGGGCTCGACTTCGAGACAAAGCTGCGCGCCAAGGGCAACCTGGCCGAGGTGTTGCGGTCCGAGCTGGGCAAGCCCGGCTACGTGGTCAGTCCGATCAACATCGGCAGCAATACCGATCCCTACCAACCGATCGAAAAGCGCTGGCGCCTGACCCGTGCCGCGCTGGAACTGCTGGCCGATTGCCACCATCCATGCACCATCGTCACCAAGAACGCCATGGTCGAACGCGATCTCGATCTGCTGGTGCGGATGGCGCGTGAGAACCTGGTGCAGGTATTCGTGTCAGTCAATTCGCTGGACAACCGGTTGGCCGCAAAACTCGAGCCCCGCGCCAGCGCACCGCATCGCCGGATCAAGGCCATCCACGCCCTGGCCGAAGCGGGGGTCCCGGTCGGCGTGCTGGTGGCGCCAATCATTCCGGCCCTGAACGACCACGACATGGAAGCGGTGATGGCGCGCGCGGCGGAGGCGGGCGCGGACTGCGCCGGTTACACCACCCTGCGCCTGCCGCACGAGCTGAAGGCGCTGTTCCGCGAATGGTTGGCGTTGCACGCCCCGCGGCGCTCCGCCCACGTAATGAGCCTGGTGCAGCAGATGAACGGCGGGCTTGACTACGACAGCAACTTCGCGACCCGCATGCGTGGTTCCGGCGTGATCGCCGAAATGCTGCGTCGCCGCTTCGACGTCGCATGCCGCAAGCACGGTTTCGCCCGTGCCCGCGACCTCACACTCGACATCACACGGTTCGTCCCGCCGCGCAAGGCATCGCCGCAGGGTGAATTGTTCTGACGTCATTCATTCGGATCGGCTTGTGTGATTCGGGTCTGCAAGCGGCTTGCGAGCGACCTTGTTAGGTGCAGGTCGTGCGCAGGCCATCCGGTGGGCACCGAAGATTCACGCCCGACCCTGCAGGCTTCGAATCCCCCCACAGCACCTGTGCCAATGGCATGGTGCCTCTCCGAGGAAATCCCGCATGGCCACTTCACCCCGCTTTCTCTCCGCGTCCACCCTTTCCGGCGACGCCATCAAGAACCCCCAAGGCGATTCGCTGGGGGACCTCAAGGACATCATGATCGACACCACTTCCGGCAAGGTTGCCTACGCCGTGCTCTCCTTCGGCGGCATCCTTGGCATGGGTGACAAGCTGTTTGCGGTGCCGTGGGAAGCGTTGGCCGTCGACGCAGAGAACAAATGTCTTGTCCTCAATGTCAGCAAGGAGCGGCTCAAGGATGCACCGGGCTTCGACAAGGACCACTGGCCGAACTTCGCCGAGCCGGCATTTGCCGACGAGCTGCGCGGCTACTACCGCTGAGCACGGAGCGCCGGACGGATGGATCGCCGCCGGCTCTTCACGCGCTTGTGAGGACGAATGGGCTGCACTGTGCGGAATGGTCACCACGTTGATCGGGTGCACCTTCCTGCACAGGAGTCATCAATGTCCTCATTCGCGCTTTACCTTATTGGCATGATCGTTGTCATTGGCGGGCTTGCCTACATCGCTACGCTGGTGCACGTGCCTGTCGAGTGGATTGTTGGCGGCGCCGTGGTATTGCTCGGCGCCGGCATCCTCGGCGCGGTCACCAAAACCCGCCGCAAGGATCCACCGGAGTGACACCAGACCTCCAAAGAGCGCTATGCCCCCTGTTTTGCGGTGCGTCGATCGTCAGTCGGATTCGCGGTCGGCGGCACGCTGCACCATCCGGTCCCTTCGCAGTGCACTGAGAAGCAGGCTGATACCGAGCACGGCCGCCACCGCGAGGAAAAGTACAGACAGATAAGGCAGGCCGAAAAGTCGCTCCCCATCTTCGATACGCGCCGTCAAAGCCGCGCCGACAACCAGTGCCGCGACAATGATCCCGGTGGCGACGCGGTTGGCAATCTTCTGCATGCTTTCCATCATGCGCGACTCTTCCAGGCCGTCGACACGCACACGCAGCCGGTTCTCGGCCAACGTGCGCAGGATGGCGGCCATGTGTTGCGGGGTGTGTCGAGCCAGCTCTTGCATATCCAGCCACTCGCTGGCCAGGTTGGCCGGCGACATCGAGCTCAGTGCTTGTTGCCGCAATACCTGTTGCAGGTGTTGTTCCACCAGGGAGCGCACGTCCATGGCGGGATCCAGCGCGTTGGTCACCGCCTCGAGGTTGAGCAAGGTCTTGCCGAGAATGCCCAGTTCCGGCGGCGGTCGCAGGCCGCATCCTGCGCCGACCCGCGCCAGTTCAAGAACCAGTCGCCCTTCCGAGTAGCCTCGTTTGGCCTCCTGCAACCCGGTGTAGCCGGAAACCAGCTGATCGATCTGGCGGCGATAGGCGCCATGCTGGAAGTCCTCCAGCGGGGTGCCCATCGCTTCGCTGATCTCGCCGACCTGGTCGGCATTGCCGCCGATCGCGCCAAGCAGCAGCTTTAGCAGGTTGCGGCGGGTTCGCGGCGGCAATCGCGCGACCATGCCCAGGTCGAACAAGGCCAGTCGCTGGTCGTCCATCAGCAACACGTTGCCCGGGTGCGGGTCGGCGTGCACCAGGCCGTGCACGAACACTTGGTCGAGATAGGCGCGCATCAATTCG
Organism: Rhodanobacter sp. G2-10; assembly: GCF_055809185.1. NCBI lineage: Bacteria > Pseudomonadati > Pseudomonadota > Gammaproteobacteria > Lysobacterales > Rhodanobacteraceae > Rhodanobacter > Rhodanobacter sp. G2-10. The sequence goes on from NZ_CM147900.1 coordinate 3,674,757, forward strand.
CCGGCCTCGGCACTCATCGGATGCTCGATGCGATGCAGCGGCGGCACATGAGTGACCTTGATGCCTCTGACCCGGTCCATGGTGAGCACGCGCGCGGTGGTGAAGTCGTCAAGCGGTTGCGGCACGTACAGCCGTGGGTAGCTCTTGAGATTGGCGGCAAAGCGGCGCAGGTTCTCTGCCTCGAGTTCGAAGTCGATTTCGTTCGCCAGACTGTGGCGCAATTCGTTGACCCAATCCACGAAGCCGTAGCGTCGCCCGATTTCGGTCATCCGTTCCGCCGCGCCCGCAAGTTTCTCGAGGATCGCCAGGTCTTCGCGCAGGGTCTCCGCGATATGCGGACGCTGGACCTTCACCACGACCGCGCGACCATCGCGCAGGGTTGCAGCATGCACCTGCGCCACCGACCCCGCGGCCAGCGGCTCATCATCGAAACTGCCGAACAAGGTGCTGATGCGCGCAGCAAGATCCGTTTCGATCAACGCGCGCACCTCCTCGACCGGCACCGGCGCGACATTGTCCTGCATGCGCTCCAGCGCGTTCATGTAGGCCGGTGGCACCATGTCCGGCCGGGTCGACAAAGCCTGGCCGATCTTGATGAAGGTTGGTCCAAGCGCTTCTAGGTCGTCGACGAACTGTTCGGGTCGACCTTCCGCTACCTGGCCGGCCTGTTCGGCCAGGGTGGTCTCCTGCACGTCCAGGTCCAGCCCGTTGAACAGGCCGGCCTTGCGATAGCGCAGCAGGAACGCGCCGATCTGCGCGTATCGGGAGAGACTGGCGTGTTCACTCATGCGATCAGTTCCCGTGGTGTGATCCAAAGTATGAGGCGATCGTGCGTGTTGGGACGGCAATGACGCGTCAAGATGCGGTTCATCAGCGGAACGGTATCCGCCGAGAGGGGTCGTCGATCAGCTGCTGGGGGGCAGGTACTTGCCGAACCATTCCAGCGCACGCTGCAGCACGTCGCGTTGGTGAGCCGGGTCGACGAAGTGATGGCCTTCATCGGGATAGACCACCAGCGAGGTGGGCACGCCCTGGGCGCGCAGGGCGTGCCACATCTCGAACGATTGCGGCGCGGGGCACTCCGCGTCGCGGTCGCCGACCACGATCAGCATCGGCGTTTTCACCTGCTTGATGAAGTTGATCGGCGAGCTCTTGGCATAGACCGCCGGATCGTCGTAGACGGTGGCGCCGAAGAACGGCGGCATCCACTGGTCGATCAGGTTCTGGCCGTAATAGCTCTGCCAGTTCGAGATGCCGGCGCCCGCCACTACGGCGCGGAAGCGCTGGGTCTGGGTCGGCGCGAACATGCTCATGAAACCGCCGTAGCTCCAGCCGGTGAGGCCGAGCCGCTGGTCATCAACCGGTACGATTTTCTCCACTGCATCAACGCCGGCAAGGATGTCGCGCAGGTCGCCATGGCCGAAATCCTTGCGGTTGGCCTGCACGTATTTCTCACCCTGGCCAAAGCTGCCGCGCGGATTCGGCATGAACACGAAGTAGCCCAGCGCCGAAAACGGCACGGCGCCATAGCCCACACCCGGCCAGCGCGGAATCACCGCGCTGGCCGGACCGCCGTGCACCACCACGATCATCGGGTAGGTCTTGTCCGGATCGTAGTTCGCCGGGTACAGCAGCCAGCCTTGGTTGTGGAAACCCTCGTTGTTCCACTCCACCGTTTCGGCCTTGCCCCATGACGGCTTCAAGGCGGCGTTGAGCGAGGTGACGGGCGGTGGCGGCACCTCGCCCAGTGCGCCGGCGTGGATTTCGGAAGCGCTGGTGTAGGAACTCTGCACGAAGGCAAGATGCCGGTGATCGTGGGACAGCGACACCGCCATCGAGGCGCTGCCGTCGCCGATGCGCGCCGGGACCGTGAAATACAGTTTCTGCTGCCGGGCCGCGTCCGCACTCACGCGGTAGTTCGCCAGCTCGCTCTGTCCGTTGCTAATCTGACTGACCAGCATCGACTGCGGGCTGGTCCAGGCCAGCCAGCTCGGCGTGACACGGATGCCCGAGGTCAGGTGGGTGAGCGCGCCGCCTTTGGCCGGCACCGCGTAGATATCGCCGCCGGTGGCACCCTGGTCGCTCATCAGGCCGCCGATGAAGGCGATCCGTGATCCATCCGGAGACCACCGCGGCAGCGCCATCTGCAGGCCGTGCAGGGAACCGGTGCTCTGGTCGGAAGGATCGACCAGCAACCTGGCCGTGGCGCCGGGCTGCGCCGGCTGGACATACAGATTGGCGATCCACCAGTTGTTGTCACCCGGCGGTTTGGCCGCGGTGTACGCGATCGACGATCCATCCGGTGACCAGTCGAACTCGTACGCGTAGATGTTTGCGGGCGTCAGTTCGCGCAGCTTGCCGCCCGGCACGTCGATACTGGCCACGCGCTGCACTTCCACGCCGCTGACGCCGATCTCGCCGGAAGGCCGCTTTGCGGCCGCGACCGCGCTGGCATGGCGGGTGGCGCCGGCCACGTAGAGAAAGCCGAGCGACTTGCCGTCTCGGGTCCATTGCAACGCCCGCACGTAGCCGTCCAGTTCGGCCAGACTCGCGGGCGTGTCGTGGCCGGTGGTGTCGGCGAGGTAAATGGTGTTGTGCATCACCCGCGTGCTGGTCAGGTCGACCTTGCAGTTGGAGATGAAGGCCAGATGGCGCGAATCCGGTGCCCACGCGATGCCCGATTCGGCGCAGGTGCCGGGCTTCTTCGCCGCGCTCACCGGGTGCGCGCCGCTACCGTCGGCGGCCGCCACTTCGACCGCCGGGCGGCCATCGCGTTCGATGACCCAGGCCAGTCGCTTGCCATCGGGCGAGATTGCCACGGCATGGATGGACTGCGCCTTGCCCAGGTCGGTGAGCAATTGCTCGATTCGCGGATCGACCGGTTTCGGATCGGCGATCGCCGAGGTTGCCAGCGTGGTCAGCAGCAGACACAACGGGGCGCAAAGCAGGGCGCGTTTCCGCATGGAGGACTCCGGCTCGGGGAATCCGCCCACGCTACAACGGCATTGCGCGGCAGCCAAGTGCGGTAGGGCGGGCTCTGCCCGCCGGTTCCTGCATCGCAAGTCGGAATGGTCGGAAGAGCCGGCGGGCAGAGCCCGCCCTACGTCCTCAATGGGTGACGATTGCTTCGAGGTGGTAGTTGGTGGCCACCTCGACTTCGTCCTTCGAGCCGAGGAATACCGGCACGCGCTGATGCAGGCCGGTGGGCTGCAATTCCATGATCCGCTGCTGGCCGTTGGTCGCCGCGCCGCCGGCCTGCTCGACGATGAAGGCCATCGGATTGGCTTCGTACATGATGCGCAGCTTGCCGCCCTGCTTCTCGATCTTGGCGTCCAGCGGGTAATAGAACACGCCGCCGCGGGTGATGATGCGGTGCACGTCGGCCACCATCGAGGCGACCCAGCGCATGTTGAAATCCTTGCCGCGCGGGCCGGTCTTGCCGGCCAGCAGTTCGCTGATGTAGCGCTGCATCGGCGCCTGCCAGTGGCGCTGGTTGGACATGTTGATGGCGAACTCGGCGGTCTGCGGCGGGATGCGGATGCCGCGCCGGGTCAACACGAAGCTGCCGACCTCCCGGTCCAGCGTGAATTCGTGCGTGCCATGGCCGAAGGTCAGCACCAGCACGGTGGCCGGGCCATACACCACGTAACCGGCCGCGAGCTGTTCCGTGCCTGGCTGGAGAAAGTGCTCGGCCTTGGGTGCCGTGACCCCATCGGGGCAGCGCAGCACCGAGAAGATCGTGCCGACCGAAATATTGACGTCGATGTTGGAACTGCCGTCCAGCGGATCGAACATCAGCAGGTGGTTGCCCTTCGGGTACATGTCGGGAATCTGTTGCGGATCTTCCATTTCCTCCGAGGCGCAGGCGGCCAGATGGCCGCCCCAGGCATTGGCCTCGAGCAGGATCTCGTTGGAGATCACGTCCAGCTTTTTCTGTGCCTCGCCCTGCACGTTGATGCTCTGCGCACCCTCGCTGCCGGCCATGCCCAGCACGTCGCCCAGTGCGCCCTTGCTGGTCGCCACCGCGATCCGCTTGCAGGCGCGGGCCACCACCTCGATCAGCAGCGACAGCTCGGCGTTGATGTGATCGGCGCGGCGTTCCTCGATCAGGAACTGGGTCAGGGAGATGGATTTCATGGCTGGTCCAGAGGCGGTGTGAATGCGTATTGTCGCATTGACCCGCATGTGGGAGCCCACCCTGTGGGCGAATGGTTTTGCGCGGTGTTCAGTGTTCGGTGTTCGGTGTTCGGAAGAGCATTGCTTCCTGCTGACAGCACGTTGGCAGCAGGGGGTGGCCAGGCTGTCGTTCCAAGCAAGGAGGAAGCGACATGCGCGATACGGTGTATTTCCTGGTTTTTGACGGCTTTGCCGACTGGCAGTGTGCGCTGGCGTTGTGCGAGATCCGCCGGCCCGGTGAGTGGCAGGTGCGCACGGTGGGCTTTTCGTCCGCGGCCGTGGATTCGATGGGCGGCCTGCGGGTGCAGCCGGAGCTGGTCATCGATCAGCTTGATCCGGCAAGCGCGGCCCTGCTCATGGTGCCGGGAGGCCATCTGTGGCAGCGCGGTCAGGGCGAGCCGGCGGTGGCGGCGATTGCCCAGGTGCATGCCGCCGGCGCGCCGGTGGCCGGCATCGACAGCGGCGTGCTGGCATTGGCGCGCGCGGGTTTGCTTGATCATTGCCGCCACACCGGCAACTGGTCCGGCCAGATCGCTGGTCAAGTGCCTTCGTATCGTGGCGCCGCGCAATACGACGCCGAGGTGCTGGCGGTCAGCGACGGCGGCGTGATCACGGCCAGTCATCTGGGCAGCGTCGAGTTTGCGCGCGAGGTGATCCACACGCTGGACCTTTACAGTCCGAGCGATCGTGAAGACTGGTATCGATTGTTCAAGCACGCGCAGTTGCCGTCGTGGTGCATCGGCGAAAGCGTTGCCGCATGACGTGCCGGTTCCCGACCCTTGATTTCTTCCCGACGGAGACATGGCCATGTCCAACCCACCCCGCGTTACCTTCTTCCATGCCCCGCAATCCCGCTCCGGTGCCACCCGCGCGCTGTTCGAGGAATTGGGGGTGGACTACGACATGCATGTACTCAGCCTCAAGGCGGGCGACACGCGCAAGCCCGAATACCTGGCAGTCAACCCGATGGGCAAGGTGCCGGCCATTCGTCATGGCGACGCGCTGGTGACCGAGCAGCCCGCGGTGATGATGTATCTGGCCGATCTCTATCCCGACAGCAAACTGGCGCCGGTGATCGGTGGTCCCTTGCGCGGACCGTATCTGCGCTGGATGGTGTTCTACGGCTCATGCTTCGAACCGGCCGTGATCGACAAGTCGATGCAGCGTGAGCCGGCGCCGCCCTCGACTTCGCCGTACGGGGATTTCGACACCATGCTGGGCACGCTCACCGATCAGCTCGGCCGTGGCCCGTACCTGCTGGGCGACACCTTCAGCGCGGCCGACGTACTGTACGGCACGGCGCTTAACTGGATGACGCAGTTCAAACTGGTGCCCGAGCTGCCGGTGATCCGCAGCTACATCGAGCGGGTGACCTCGCGCCCGGCAATGCGACGTGCGGCAGAAGCGGATGCGGCCCTGGCGGCCAAGCAATCGGAATGATCCAGCACAGTGCCGGTTCGAGCGCGCGAAGGGTCAGCCATGACCTTTGCCGCTGGCCGCGCCCCGGCGCGTCGGCGATGATGCGCGCATGCGCCGCGCCGACCGCCTGTTTCTCATCATCCACGCCCTGCGCGGCCGTCGCACCGCGCTGCAGGCGCGGTCGCTGGCGCAGACCCTGGGCGTGTCGCAGCGCACCGTGTACCGCGACGTCGCCGACCTGCAGTTGTCCGGCGTGCCGATCGAGGGCGAGGCCGGCGTGGGCTACATGTTGCGCAAGGGCTCGGACATTCCGCCGCTGATGTTCAACGCCAACGAACTCGAGGCACTGGTGGTCGGATCGCGATTCGTGCGCGCTTTTGCCGGCAGTCGGCTGGCCGAGAGCGCGCGGACCGCGCTGCTGAAGATCGAGGCCGTGTTGCCGCCGGATTTACGTGAACAGGCCGGCACCACGCGCATCTTCGCGCCGGTCTGGCGCGACCAGCACCGTGACGATTTCGCCACCCTGATCGACCAGCTGCACGCGGCCATCGTGGGCAACCAGGTGCTGCGGCTGGACTACCGCGACGAGACCGGTCAGGCCAGCACGCGCGAAGTCGAACCGCTGTGCCTGTCGTTCTGGGGCGGCAAGTGGACGCTGGGCGCGTGGTGCCGGTTGCGCGGGGATTTCCGCAATTTCCGCCCCGACCGCATCGATGTCGGCGTCGCCACCGGCGAGCAGTTCGTCGATGCGCCGGGGCGCGACCTGGCCGCTTACTTGCGCGCCGTCGGCGTCGACAAGGTCGACCTGTACTGAGCCAGCGGCGTGTTCAAGCGGCCGCCGCCGCGCTACGCTGAACTGGCTTGTCCGGATGACGGCAGCTGCCCGGCGCGGCGCATGCCTTCATCCGGCGTTCTTCACGTCTTGCCGAGGAGCCCGTGTGAATATCACCCCGAGGATCATTCGTTTCGCCTTGCTCATGCTGGCGCTTGGCCTGCTGTCGCCGGCCCCCGTTGCGGCTGCACCGGCCGGCTCGGCCGATGGCGGCGCGGATGCGCAGTTCAAACGCATCTACACCACCGAATGGGCCTGGCGCACCGGCCACCCCGGGACCGACCAGTCCGCTGCCACGCCGGACAACGGCCGACTGGACGATGTCGGTGCCGCCAGCCAGCAGCGGCGTCTGGAGTATTGGCAGGGCGTGCTGAAACAGCTCGACGGCCTCGACGTGGCGCAGCTGTCACCGACCAACCGGGTCAACTTCGAGGTGTACTACGCGCAGATCAGCAACCTGCTGGCCGACCAGAAGTTCAAGAACTGGCAGATGCCGTTCAACAGCGACTCGGCGTTCTGGTCGGATATCGGCTACGAACTGGGCGGCGATCACTTGCGCAGCGCCGACGACTACCGCACATACCTCGATCGGCTGGCCCAGATCCCGGCCTATTTTGATCAGCAGATCGCCAACATGCGGCTCGGCCTCAAGCGCGGCTTCAGTGTGCCGCGCGAGGTGCTGAAGGGGCGCGACGTCTCGATTGCCGCGGTGGCCGAACTGAAGGACCCGACTCGCAGCAGCTTCTACGCACCGTTCAAGCACCTGCCGGCATCGATCCCCGCCGACCAGGCGCAGGCGTTGCAGGGCCAGGCGTTGCAGCAGATCCGCGACGAGGTGATTCCCGCCTACGCCAAGCTGCTGAAGTTCTTCCGCGACGAATACGTGCCGCAGGCGCGCACCACGCTGGCAGCCGAGGCGCTGCCCGACGGCAAGGCGTTCTATCGCCAGCAGATCCGCGAATACACCACGCTCGACCTGACGCCTGACCAGATCCACCAGATCGGTCTGGACCAGGTGGCGAATATCCACGCGCAAATGCTCACGGTAATGAAGGACAGCGGCTTCAAGGGCGACTTCCCGGCGTTCCTGGCCTTCCTGCGCAACGATCCGCAGTTCTATGCCAAGACCCCGCAGGAGCTGCTCGACAAGAGTGCCTGGGTGGCCAAGGAAGTCGACGGCAAGATGTCGAAGTTCTTCGGCCACCTGCCGCGCGCGCGCTTCACGATCAAGCCGGTGCCGGCGGATATCGCGCCGTACTACACCTCCGGCCGCGGTGGTCCGGACGTCTATCTGGTCAACACCTACGACCTGAAGTCGCGGCCGCTGTACAACATGCCCGCGCTGACCTTGCATGAGTCCTATCCGGGCCACGCCCTGCAGCTGGAACTGGCGGCGGAACGAAAGGGCCAGCCGGCATTCCGCCGCAACGGCTACATTTCCGCCTATGGCGAAGGCTGGGGCCTGTATTCCGAATACCTCGGCAACGAGATGGGTATCTACAAGACGCCGTACCAGAAGTTCGGCTTCCTCACCTACCAGATGTGGCGAGCCTGTCGGCTGGTGGTCGACACCGGTATCCACCACCTCGGCTGGACGCGGCAGCAGGCGATCGACTTCCTCACCGTCAACACCGCGCTGTCCGACCGCGAGATCGCCAACGAAGTGGATCGCTACATCAGCTGGCCCGGCCAGGCGCTGTCATACGAACTGGGCTATCTGAAAATCCGCGAGCTGCGCGCCAAGGCAGAAAAGGCGCTGGGCCCGAAGTTCGATATCCGCCACTTCAACGACACCGTGCTGTCCACCGGTTCGGTGCCGTTGCCGGTGCTGGAAAAGCGCATCGACCACTTCATTGCCGACGGCGGGCCGGAGCCGGATTACGGTTGCGATTGTGCCAAGGCGAAATGAGCGGACGGCCTTCGCGGGCATTGGTGATGAATGGCGTTTGCTCCAAATATGTAGTAGATTATCCATATACTTCACAGCGAGAGCATCTTGCCATGAATGTCCACGCCAACCGTGTCCCAGAGATCTCGCCACGTCATACCGCGCCGACGGACGAGCTGGCGGGTCCCGCGTTGCGCACCTTCTTCCGCATCGCCGAGCAATGGAAGCTGCGCATCGCCGACCAGCGCAAGCTGCTCGGCGATCCGCCGGAGTCGACCTTCTACAAGTGGAAGCGCGAGCGCGAAGCGGCGCTCGGTCGCGACACGCTGGAGCGGATCAGCTACCTGCTCGGCATCTGGCAGGCCCTGCAAATCCTGTTTCCCGACCCGGAACAAGCCGATGCCTGGCTGCACAAGCCGAACACGGCGCCGTTGTTCGGCGGCCACTCGGCGCTGCAGCGCATGTTGTCAGGCAACGTCTCCGACCTGTATGTCGTGCGCCAGTATCTGGATGCGCAACGCGGATAAACGCCGCTGTGCCGCGCGTCGCGCTCAGCGAGACAGACAAGCCGCATGCTTTGCTCCTCCCCCAGCGCGCTAGAGACAAAAGGTCTGCGTGCACTGCTCCTCCCCCTGCTTGCAGGGGGAGGCTGGGAGGGGGTAAAGCTCTTGCTCTCACATCAGGAGCAACCCCTTCCCAACCCTCCCCTGCGAGCAGGGGGAGGGAGTTCACCCTGCTCGATCCGGGATCCCCATGCCGACCGACCTGCCGCCCGTCAAACGCATCCGCTGGAGCCAGGCCTACCGCATCGTGCCCAGTCGCTTCCCCACGGTCGGCGTGTACGACCGCGTCGCCGATCCGGCGGACCTGGAGGCCGTGTTTGCGCTGGAGGCGATGACCAATCCGCGCCTGCGCGAAGAGGCCGGTGCGCTGAAGCAGGTGCCGAAGGAGCGTCGCCTCAGCGGCCCGGGCTCGACCCCGGTGATGGCGGCGTTCACCCACCTCAATCCCGAGGGCAGTCGATTCTCCGACGGCAGCTGGGGCGTGTTCTACGCCGGGCACAGCGTGGCCACCGCGGTCGAGGAAACCGTCTACCACCGCGAGCGCTTTCTCGCTGCCACCAACGAACCCGCCTGCGAAATCCAGATGCGTTGCTACCGCACCCAGCTGGACAGCCGCCTGCATGACCTTCGCGGTGGCTGGCCAGCGGAACATGACCCGGACAGCTACGTGGCCAGTGTGGCGCTGGCGCGCAAGCTGCGCGACGCAGGTTCCAATGGCCTCGTGTTCGACAGTGCGCGCCACGTCGGCGGCGAATGCGTCGCGGCGTTCCAGCCGGACGTGGTGGCTCCCTGCACGCAGGCGCAGCATCTGATCTATCGCTGGGATGGTGCGCGCATCTTCCAGGTGCTGGAAGTGTCGGAACTGGCACGACCGGGTTAGGCTTGCCGCCACCACGGTTTGGCCAGGAGTCCATCGATGAAGCGAGTCCTGATTTTCCTGCTGTTCGTCACTTTGCCCGTGTTGGCATGGGGGCGTGACAACCATGAGAACAACCATGCCCAATGGAATGCCGCCATCGCCGCGTTCCAGGCGCAAGACCAGGCGAATCCACCTGCCAGGGGCGCGGTGTTATTCATCGGCAGCTCGTCAATCCGTTTCTGGAAGACGCTGGCCAGCGATTTCCCGGGTGTCAAAACCATCAACCGCGGCTTCGGTGGTTCGGAGATCGATGACGCCACGTTCTTCGCCGACCGCATCGTGGCGCCGTATCACCTGCGTGCGATCGTGATGTACGCCGGTGACAACGATCTGGCCGATGGCGACAGCCCGGCCCATGTGCGCGACGACTTCGCGTCCTTCGTGCGCAAGGCGCGCTCGCTCGATGCGGGCGTGCCGATCGCCTTCATCGCGATCAAGCCCAGCGTGGCGCGCCGCGCCTTGCTTCCGCAGATTCGCGAGGCGAATGAGATGATCCGCCAGTACGCAGCCGGCGAGCAGGGCGTGACCTATCTGGACGTGTTCACGCCGATGCTGGGCAAGAACGGCCAGCCGCAGGCGCAGTGGTTCATCGGCGACGGCCTGCACATGAACCGCGCGGGCTACGCGCTGTGGGTCAGCATCGTCAGGCCCTGGCTCAGGCAGGTGGCGAAGTAGGCAGGCCAGCGCCGTCCGTCAGGTATCGGCGCCAGTGGCCCAGCCCACGCGATCGCCGCGGGTGAACACGCGGTCGCCGTCCAGCACATCACCGGCGGCGTGCGCGGGCGACTCGTGCAGCCTGGCGTAGATCGGGGTGAAGTCCGGTCGCGTGGCCTCGAACAGCTGCTCGAAGTTCTCGATCACGAAATAGGTCTGCTGGTAGGTGTCGATCCGGTAGCGCGTGCTCATCACGCGCTCGATGTCGAAGCCGATGCGGTTGGGCGAGGGGGAATCCAGGCAGTAGATCGACTCGCCCTTGGAGCTGACGATGCCGGCGCCGTAGATGCGCATGCCCTCGTCGGTGTTCATCAGGCCGAACTCCACCGTGTACCAGTACAGGCGGGTCAGGTTCATCAGCGCCTCGGGGCCGATCTTGAACGCCTTCATGCCGCCGCGACCGTAGGCCTGCATGTAGTCGGCAAACACGGGGTTGAGCAGCAGCGGCACGTGGCCGAACATGTCGTGGAACAGGTCGGGCTCGCTCAGGTAATCGAGCTGGTCGGGCTTGCGGATCCACCAGCTCACCGGAAAACGCCGGTTGGCCAGGTGGTCGAAGAACACCTCGTCCGGCAGCAGCCCTTCCACCGCCACGATCTCCCAGTCGGTGGCAGTCTTGAGCACCTTGTTGAGCTCGCTGAACTTCGGGATGCCGCCATCGCCCAGGCCGAAGCGCTCCACACCTTCCAGGAACTCCTTGCAGGCGCGCCCGGGCAGCATTTCGCGCTGGCGCTTGAACAAAGTGTCCCACACCTCGTGCTCGGTCTTGCTGTAGCTGTCCCACGGCTGCTCGACCACGCCGGTGGCATAGACCGGCACGTAACCGCGATCGGTCTGCTGATGCTCGACTTTGCGGGGCGCGGTGTTTTCCATGGCGTACTCCGGACAGCATGAGGGGATCCCCACAGCTTAGGACCAATCTGTCGCACGAAGGTTGCTTTGTTGCATCAGCCAGGGCTTCGGTTGCACTATCATTGCGTACAATTGACCAACTCAAGAGGATCATTGCGCATGCCTACACTTGATCGTACCGACGCGCGCATCCTCGCCGTGCTGCAGGGCGAAGGTCGCATCAGCAATGCCGAGCTGGCCGAGCGGGTCAGCCTGTCGCCCTCGGCGTGTCTGCGCCGGCTGCAGCGGCTGGAATCGAGCGGCGTCATCACCGGCTACGCGGCGCAGGTCGATCCGCAGGCGGTGGGGCTGGGGCTGCAGGCCTTCGTGCGGGTGCAATTGGCCAAGCACGAGCATGCGGCGGTCGAGAGCTTCGTCGAGCGCGTCAACGGCTGGGACGAGGTCGTCGCCTGTCACGCGCTCACCGGTGACATGGACTATCTGCTGCACGTCTACGTGGCGGATCTGCAGGACTTCTCGCGCTTCCTGCTCGACCACCTGCTCAATGCCAGCGGCGTGGCCGACGTCAATTCCAGTTTCGTGCTGCGCACGGTCAAGCGCTCGCCGTCGTTGCCGCTGAGCCGGCTGGAGTCCTGAGCGTGCGCATCTTGTTCAGCGCGCGCACGGCCGCGCGGGCGTCGACTAACGCTAAACTAACCAACTGATGAGCATCGACACCGCCACTGTTGCCGAACGCGATCTGCTGCGCCCGTTGCGCTATTTGTGGCGGGTGCCGTTGCTGCTGGTCCACGCGGTGCTGGCGATCCTGCTGGCAGGGCTGGTGATGAGCTGGAACCGCGACGTCGTGATGCACGAGGGTCGCGAGCCGTGGCCACACCGCCTGGTCCGTTGGTGGTCGACCGGATTGATGTGGATTTTCGGTCTGCGCGCCGTGCGCGTGGGCCAGCCGCTGCCCGACCCGGTGCTGTTCGTGGCCAACCACACCTCCTGGATAGATATCGAGCTGTTGCACAGCCAGCGCGCCGCCTGTTTCGTGGCCAAGGCCGAAATCGCCGGCTGGCCACTGGTTGGCTGGCTGGCCGCGAACGGCGGCACCATTTTCCATCGGCGCGGCAGCAACCATTCACTGGCAGCGGTGATGCAGGTGATGGTCGAACGACTGCGCGCGGGCCGCTCGGTGGCGGTGTTCCCCGAAGGTGGCACCGGCCACAACGGCGAGCTCAAGGTATTTCACGCGCGCATTTTCCAGGCCGCGCTGGACGCCGAGGTACCGGTGCAGCCGGTGGCGCTGCGTTTCGTGCGCGACGGCAGGCGGGTGATCGATGCCGGCTTTCGTGAAGACGAGAATTTCGGCGCCAACTTCCTGCGCCTGCTGGGTGGGCCACCGATGGATGTCGAGGTGCACTTCCTGAGCGTGGTGCCGGTCAGCTCCGACGGGCGTCGACGCATGGCCGAGCAGGCACGCGAGCGCATCGCCAAGGCGCTGGCGGACCGACCGGCATGAATCTGCCCGACGGAAAGGATTTCCGCCCACCCTGGCCGCTGCGCAGCGGCCATATCCAGACCATGCTGTCCTCCAGCGGCGTACGTCGGCTGCTGCTGCCGCGTGCCGCAAAGACTGTACTCAACGGTGCCGAGCCGGTGGTGGTCGATGGTGGCGGCGGGGTGCGACTCACCGGCGCCTACACCGCGCAACAGGCGCGTTCAACGTCGCGCGGCCTGGCCGTGCTGTTCCACGGCTGGGAAGGCAGCGTCGATTCCACCTACGTGCTGCAGACCGGCAGCCGCCTGCTGGCCGACGGCTGGGACATCTTCCGGCTCAACTTCCGCGATCACGGCGACAGCCACGGCCTCAACGAGGCGCTGTTCCACTCCTGCCGCATCGACGAAGTGGTGCACGCGCTGGGCGACATCGCGGCGCGCTGGCCGACGCGGCCGATGGCGGTGGCCGGGTTTTCGCTGGGCGGCAATTTTGCCCTGCGCGCCGCGATGCAGACTTCGCGCGTGGGCATTCCGCTCAGCTATGTCCTGGCGGTGTGCCCGATCATCGATCCGGCGGTGGGGCTGTTCTCGCTGGAGGAGAGCGCGCCGTGGTTCTATCAGGCGTACTTCATGCGCAAGTGGCGTCATTCGCTGCTGCTCAAGCAGAAGGCGTTTCCGCAACACCAGTATTTCGAGATGTCGGAGCTGAAAAAACACCTGCGCGGCCTGACCGAGGCGCTGGTGCTGCGGCACACCGACTTCAAGTCGCTGCAGCAGTATCTGGACGGCTATTCGGTGGCTGGCGACGCGATGCAGGCGATGCAGATTCCGGCCACCATCCTCACCTCGAAAGACGATCCGGTGATTCCGGTCAGCAGCTTCGAGAAGCTGGAGCTGCCACCCAACATCGAGCTGGATCTGGCCAGCTACGGCGGGCACTGCGGCTTCATCCGCGACTGGGGCATGGTCAGCTACACCGACGATTACATCGCCGCGCGTTTCAACGCCCTCGCCGATGGCGTGCTGCCGATCCAGCCGGCGACGGCGGCCGGCACCCGGGTGGCGAGCGTGCCCGATGCAGCCCATGTGCTGCCGACCACGCCGCGCGAACCGGTCGAAGATTCGCACCCGTAAGCGGCCGGCGGTGCGTTCCCGCCGGGAAAGGCGGCGGGCACAGCCCGCCCTACGGGTAGCGGCACGAGGTGTAGGGCGGGCCCTGCCCGCCGGCTCTTCCGCTGACCCTGATTCATCGCCCGGCCGACGGGCGCTGCCGCAGCCAGCTGGCAATGCTCATGCGGTCGCGCGTGGCAGGCAGCACTTCGTGTTCGAAGCGTGCAGACAGGAACAGTAGCAAGCTGCCGGCCAGCGGGTAGATGTCGCGCGATGCGCCCTCATCCAGATACAGGCGCAACGCGCCACCGTCGGCCTCGCGCCAGTTCTCGTTGAGGTAGTACACGGCCGAGATCACCCGGGCGTCGCTGCCGCGCATCTGGTCGAGGTGCCGAGCGTAACCTGCGCCGGGCCGATACACGGCGTAGTGCGATTCGCATTCCACCATGTTCAGCATCAGCTCGCGGTTGAGCGCCACGCGCAGCGCGTCCATGCGATCGGTGAACATCTGCTGCGCTGCACTCATCGCGCCTTCGGCGAACCAGTGGGTGCTGTCACCGCGCAGGGGCGAGGCACTGCGAGTGGCGCCGGTACGTGCCGGCAGCAGCCGCTTCGCATCGTGCATGGCGGCGCACTCGGCGGCCAGCGCCCGCGTCTGCGCCGGCGCCAGCAGATCGGCAGATACGCACCACCCGTCAGTCGCCAGTGCGTCGGCCAAGGCCTGGAAATCGGGGGGAGTGGCGGTGCTCATCGGGCGCCCTGGAATGCACGAAACAGCGAAAAGGCCGATCCGATGCAGGCCGCCATGGCCGGCGCAGAAAGGGTTGCGGTGGCTCCCGCGGGCGCACATCGTACGCCGTCCGGGTCGCGCCGGCAGCATACGCTGAATCAGGAAATCCGATCCGGGCGCAGCGGGTCGAGCAGCGACGACAAACCGTTGTGGTCCAGTTCCAGCATCAGCGCCAGCAGCCGACCCAGTTCCCCGTTCGGGAAACCGCTACGCGCAAACCAGGCCAGGTAGCCGCCGGGCAGATCGGCGATCAAGCGTCCCTTGTATTTGCCATACGGCATGCGTGTGTTCACCAGCCTGGCGAGATCTTCCGCTTCCATGTCGGGCCCTACTTCGCGAACAGCCGGCCGCGATCCGCAAACGCCTTGAACTCCAGCGCGTTGCCGCTGGGATCGAGCAGGAACATCGTGGCCTGCTCGCCCGGCTGCCCCGCAAAACGCACATGCGGCTCGATCACGAAACGGATGCCGGCGGCACGCAGGCGATCGGCCAGCGCGTGCCACTCCTCCATCCCCAGCACCAGCCCGAAGTGCCGCACCGGCACGGGGTCGCCGTCGACATCGTGCGCGCTGGCGGCACGTACTTCCGCCGGTGCCAGGTGCGCCACGATCTGGTGACCGCGGAAGTCGAAGTCGACCCAATCTTCGCTGGAGCGCCCCTCGGGGCAGCCGAGCAGGTCGCCGTAGAACGCACGGGCGTCGGCCAGCGAGGTGACCGGGAAGGCAAGATGGAACGGCGGCAGGTTGGACATGGCGGTTCACTCATGGCTTGCAACAAGAATCAGCACGATACGCGCCCGCCTTCCGCAGCTCGACGAAGCGGAAACACGGCTGGCGATGAGCCTCAGTCGGCCGCCACGCAGCGTCCCTGCGCCCACGTCCGCAGCGCTTGCACTTGTTCGCGCATCAGCACCGACAGCGGTCGGGTCTGTTTCAACGCGTTGATCAGCGCCGCCTGGTCCGGCGGGGCGCCATTGCTGGCGGCGTCGTACAGCGCGCTGACGATGGTCTGTTCGATCTCGGCGCCAGAAAAGCCCTCGCTGGCGGCGGCCAGCGCGGGCAGGTCGAAGTTGGCCGGATCGAGTTGGCGACGCTGCAGATGCAAGGCGAAGATCTCCCCGCGCACGGATTCGCCCGGCAGGTCGACGAAGAAGATCTCGTCGAAACGACCCTTGCGCAGCAGTTCGGCGGGCAGCTCCTGCACCGCGTTGGCGGTGGCCACGGTGAATACCTTGGCCTTGCGCTCGGCCATCCAGGTCAGCAGGTAGCCGAGTACCCGGCGCGACACGCCGCCGTCATCGCCGCCGCCCGCCAGACCCTTCTCGATCTCGTCGATCCACAGCACGCACGGCGCCAGCAGCTCGGTGCTGGCCAGCGCTTCGCGCAGGTTCTTTTCCGTTTCGCCCTGGTATTTGTTGTACAGCGTGCCGAAATCCAGTCGCACCAGCGGCACGCCGAAGCCGCCCGCGATTGCCTTGGCCGCCAGGCTCTTGCCGCAGCCCTGCACGCCCAGCAGCAACACGCCCTTGGGCGGATCGAGCATCGGCGTGGCTTCGGGCGAGAGAAAGACCGTGCGACGACGCTGCACCCATTCGCGCACCCGGCTGACGCCGGCGATGTCGGCGAAACTGGCGGTGGCGTATTCGTAGTGCAGCAGGCCGGAACGGTTGAGCAGGTCGAACTTGGACTGCATCAGCACCGGCAGATCGTTGGCGGTGAGGGCGCCATCGGCATAAATCAGCTTGCGCACGATCCGCCGCGCGTCCGGTGCCGACAATCCCAGCAGGTTGCGCACGATGGTGCGCGCGGCGTCGTTGTCGACCTCGATCCGGCGGCCCTGCTCGCGCTGCCACCCGGCCGCCTCGCCGCGCAGGATGCCGGCCAGCTCCTTGATGTCCGGCAACGACAGCGGCACGCGCAAGGCCAGTGCTTCCAGCCCCTCGGGCAGCTCGATCTTCGCGCCCACCAGCACGATCGTGTGCGCCGCCGAACGCTGCCGCTGCACGATCTCGCGCAGCTGGCGACGGCTCATCGCGTAGCCCAGCAGCGGGTGGAAATCGAACATCAGGTAGATGCCCGGCTCGCCTTGCGCGCGGATCGCGTCCAGCGTGGCGGTCGCATCCGGCGCCACCGGGTCATCGCCCTGCGAGAAATCGAGGCGGCTCAAACCATCGGTCAAAGTCCAGCGCCACAGCGGGCGAAGCGCCTGCGAAATCACGTGGCGAAAGCACTCGATCACGCGTTGTTCGTCCACCGTTTCGATCACCAGCAACGGCGTGGCCGCACGGACCAGTGTGGTGAGGTCGTCCAGTTCGCTCATGCAACTCCCCTGTGAGGAGGGCAAGTCTACCGGGCCGCACTGCTTCTGGCTTCACATCGTCCGGTATACATTGGGCGTTCGTTGACGAGGGAGCTTCGCTCATGCGCGCGCTGCTGTCATTGCTGTTGGCGGTCCTGTCGCTGCCGCTGTTCGCGGCACCCCAACTGGACCGGTTGACCCTGCCCAGGGGTTTTCACATCGCCGTGTATTCGGATCAGGTGCCCAAGGCCCGCGAGATCGCCTTGGGCACCCACGGCACGGTGTTCGTCGGTTCCAGCGGGGCCGGCAAGGTCTACGCCCTCACCGACAGCAACGGTGACGGCGTGGCCGAGCGGGTGCGCGTGGTCGCCAGCGGCTTGCGCAACCCGATCGGCGTGGCCTTCCACGACGGCGATCTGTATGTCTCGGCGATCAGCAGCATCTTCGTGCTGCGCGACATCGAACAGCATCTGGATGCGCCGCCCAAGCCCGAGCTGGTCACCGACAAACTACCCGGCGAGGGCCATCACGGCGGTCGCTTCCTCGCCTTCGGTCCCGACGGCAAGCTGTATGTGCCGATCGGCGCGCCGTGCAATATCTGCGACCCCGGCCCGCGCTACGCCAAGCTGATGCGCATGAATCCGGATGGCAGCGAGTGGCAGGACGTGGCCACCGGCATTCGCAACACGGTCGGCTTCGACTGGCAGCCCGGCACCGGCCGGTTGTGGTTCACCGACAACGGTCGCGACATGATGGGCGACGACATCCCCAGTGACGAGTTGAACGAGATCACCCGCCCTGGCCAGAACTTCGGCTATCCGTATTGCCATCAGGGTGACATCGCCGATCCGGAGTTCGGCCAGGGTCATCCGTGCAAGAACTACACCCCGCCGGTGCTGAAACTCGGCGCCCACGTGGCATCGCTGGGCATGCGTTTCTACCAGGGCAAGCAATTCCCGGCCAGCTACCGCGGTGCGATCCTGATCGCCGAACATGGCTCGTGGAACCGCACGAAGAAGTCGGGCTACCGCGTGATGACCGTTCGGCTGGACGGCAACAAGGTGTTGTCATACGAACCGTTGATCACCGGCTTCCAGCAGGACGAGAGCGCCTGGGGCCGCCCGGTCGACGTGCAGCCGATGCCCGATGGCAGTGTGCTGGTCAGTGATGATCTGGCGGGGGCGATCTACCGGGTGACGTATGGGAACGGGGAATCGGGAATCGGGAGTGGTCGGAGGCCGTAACCTGGCGGGGCCGCTGTGCATGCCGTTCCCATTCCCGATTACCGATCCCCATTCCCGTTCTCACCATCAGCAGGAGATAGTCATGCAGCTACGTAGCGACAATTTCGAGAACGGCCAGCGGATTCCGGCGACCTTCGCCTTCGGCAAGGTGGCTGACCCGTTTGCGCTGTCGGACAACCACAGCCCGCACCTGGCCTGGAAGGATGCGCCGCCGGCCACGCGCTCGTTCGTGCTCACCTGCATCGACCCCGATGTGCCGAGCAAGGGTGACGACGTGAACCAGCAAGGCCGCATCGTGCCGGCGGATTTGCCGCGGGTGGAGTTCGTGCACTGGCTGATGGCCAACATCCCGGCCGAGTGCGGCGAACTGGCCGCAGGCGCGTGCAGCGATGAGGTCACCCCGCGCGGCAAGCGTGATCCGTTCGGGCCGCCCGGCAGCGTGCAGGGCGTCAACGATTTCACCGGCTGGTTCAGCGGCGATGACGACATGGGCGGCGAATATCTGGGCTATGACGGCCCCTGCCCGCCGTGGAACGATGCATTGCTGCATCACTATCACTTCAAGCTGTACGCACTCGATGTCGCCGAACTGCCCTTGGTCAAGGGCTTTTCGCGCGAACAGCTGCAGGCGGCGATGGCTGGCCACGTAGTGGCCGAGGCCGCGCTCATCGGCACCTACAGCCTGAACAGCGGAATGAAGGGCTGAACGAACGTGGTCGGCGCGTGCAGGGCGGCAGCGCCACCCTTCACGCCCGCGTGGCGTCCGATATGGGTGAATGACGTACACGACGACCGCCGGAGCGGCGTCATTTCCCCAAAGAGGATGTCCTCATGCTTCACTACGCACTGGTTTTCCTGGTCATTGCGATCATTGCCGCCGTTCTGGGATTTGGTGGCATCGCCGGCGCTGCTGCTGGTATTGCGAAGATCCTGTTTGTCATCTTCCTGATTCTGGCCATCATCGCGTTCTTCCGCCGCGCCAGATAGGCAGCAAGCGGCCACCCCATTTGCCCAAGCACGATCCTTTCCGGAGCAGGTAATGAACAAGCAAGTCCCCACCACAGAACCCACCGTCGACAGCCGCATCGATGAGCGGGCCGAGCGCGTCAAACAGGCCACGTCCAACGCAGTGGCCAGCACCAAGGAAAAGGTGGATCACGCGGCCGACCGTGTCGAGGAAGGCCTGCACCACGCCACCGACAAGACCGCCGGCGCAGCGCACAAGGCGGCCGACAAGGCTGCCGAGGTCAGCGAGCGCAGCCGCGCCGCGTATGAGCAGACGCGCGAACGCGCCGACGAATGGCTGGAACAGGCACGCGACTACGTGCGCGAGAAGCCGGTGCAGTCGGTCGCCATCGCATTGGGCGCCGGCTGGTTGCTTGGCCGTATCCTGCGGCGTTGAGCCAGCCGATCAGGGGACAGCCCATGCACAACGAGGGTGAACCCACCCCCGGGGCGGCGCCGGCATCGGCGCCGCCTCCGTCTGGCTTGCTGCATGAAATCAGCCAGTTGAGTCATGCGATCAAGCGCCTGTTTGGTGCGCAGATCGACCTGCTCGCGGCGGAATTGGGGCTGGCGCGCAGCGCCATCTCCTGGATATTCCTGGCGGGGCTCGCCGCGACCGTGGCCGGAGTCGGCTTCGGTCTTACCGTGCTTGGTTTGATCGGTGTGTTGCTGGTGAAATGGCTGGGCTCGTGGGTGTGGGCGTTGCTGGTGCTGGCGCTGTTGCAGCTGGTGTTTCTGGTCGGGGCGATCGTGCTGTTTCGACGCTGCATGCACTGGATGAGCCTGCCCGCGACGCGCGCCGAATGGAGTGCGATGATGCACGACAGCGCACGCAAGGTCGAAACCGGGATGGCGGAAGGGTCGGTCGAGGATTCGCCCGCCCATGATGACAGGTCGACCGGTGAGGAGCGGGGATGAGCGTATTCAAGCAATTGACCAGGGTGCGCATCGCGCAATCGCGCATGGCGCTGGCCCGCCGACAAGTGGGCGAGCCCGCCAGTGCGCTGCTCGCGCGCGGGCGCGAGCACCCGTTGGCCACGGTCGGCATCGCCGCCGGCGCGGGCTTCGCGCTGGGCAGTCTCGATGTGCGGCCGTCACGGGTGCCCGGCATGACGTCGTTGCTCAGTGGTGGCGTGGCAGCGGTCATGGCGCACGGCTCGCAATGGTTGACCGAGCTGGCCGCGCTGGGCATCGTGGCACGCGCCGCCGATGCCGGCAGCACAACCTCTGATGACGATGTGACATGAGTGAGCCGGAGTCGCCGCCACCCTCGTCGGACGACGATATCCGCGACATGACCGCGGCTGCCCTGCGGGCCCGCCAAGCTGCTGATCCTTTGCTGGTGGACAATCTGCCGCGGCCACTGGCGCGTCGATTGCACAGTGCCCGCGGCACCCGGCGGCATCTTCGCGCGATCCGCATCCTGCTCAACGGCATGCTGCTGCTGGCCTTGCTGTATACCGTAACCTTGACCCGCGCCCTGCTGATTCCGCTGGTGCTGGCGGCGTTCATCGGCCTGGCGCTGAACCCGATCGTCGCCACCGGAGCGCGATTCCGCCTGCCGCGCTGGCTCACCGCGATCGTGTTGATGATCGGGCTGGTGGTGGGGATCGGGGCAGGGGTCGGTGCGCTGGCCCAGCCAGCGATGGGCTGGTTTCACGGCGCGCCGTCGGCCATTCGCAGCTTCGTGCCCAAGTTCCGCAGCGTGACGAAACCGCTGGAGGCCGCCAACCGCGCGACCCAGACCCTGGTCACCGGCAGTTCGCGCACGGTGAAACCGCAGCCGCCTGCCTTCACGATTACCGCATGGGACGTGGTCTCCACCGCGCCAAAGATCCTGGCCGCGGTGCTCAGCGTGCTGCTGCTGGTGTTCTTCTTCCTGATCTATGGCGACACCATGCTGCGAAGACTGGTCGAACTCACCCCCAGCTTTGCCTACAAGCGCCATGCGGTAAGCATCGTGCGCAGCTTCCAGGTCGAAGTATCGCGCTACCTGCTCACCGCGCTGCTGATCAACGCCAGCCTGGGCGCAATCACGGCCGGCATGCTGTGGCTGTACAAGGTGCCCGACGCCATGTTGTGGGGCGCGGTGGCGATGTTCGCCAACTTCATTCCCTACGTCGGGGCGATCTTCACCACGGCGGTCTTGGCTTTCGTATCGATGCTGTACGCGAAAACTGCCGACTTCGGCGTATTCCTGCCCGCGTTGACCTTCGCCGGCATCACCATCATCGAAGGCAACCTGATCACCCCGCTGATCCAGGGCCGCAGCATGCGCCTGAGTCCCATCGCGATCCTGCTGTGGCTGCTGGTATGGGGCTGGCTGTGGGGCATCCCCGGCGCGCTGCTGGCCGTACCGATGCTGACCTGTACCAAGCTGATCTGCGAGCGGGTGCGTGGTTGGGAGTGGTTTGCGTTGATCGTGTCACGCTAGCGGGCTGGTCCGTAGGGCGGGCTCCGCCCGCCGGCTCTTCGACGAGTCGCGAGACCATGAGCAGCCCCCGTCCGCTCGGGAAACTCTGGAGGCGTTCGGCATGGCATTGAGCGAAAATGTATTCGCGCTCGCTGGCGGTGTTTGCAGGATGGCTCGTGCACCGTCGTCCCCGCGGCGTGCGTTGCAACCATCGAAGGGCCGGCCAAGCGGGATTTCGCACCGTAGGGCGGGCACTGTCCGCACGCTCGTGCCAGTCGTCGCGCAAAAGCCGGCGGGCTGAGCCCGCCCTACGGTGCTCGCAAATCGCCCGCCGGTGGGCTTCAGTTCGCTTCACCAGGGGATCGCTTCGCCGTCGCGAAAGAAGCGGCCCGTGGGCGCCGGCACGGGCAGGCTGGCGGCCCACACCACGCCAGCGGCGCCGACGCTGACCGGCCGCCCGCCGGGGCCGCCGAGTTCGGTGGCGATCCAGCCCGGACATACCGCATTGACCGCGATGCCGCTGCCTTCCAGCTCCGCTGCCAGCGTACGGGTGTAAGCGTTGAGCGCCGATTTGGAGGTGCGATAGGCCACGCAGGCGCTACCGTTCGCGGTGCTGGCGCCGCAGCCGCTGGAGACGTTGACGATGCGGCCGTAACGGTGTCGGCACATCAGCGGCAACATCGCGCTGCTCAGGCGCCAGGTGCCGAACAGATGGGTCTGCATCGCGGCAAGCGCCGGCGTGATGTCGCTGTCGCTGGCCAGCGCATCGTGGTCGTAATGACCGCCGGCGTTGTTGACGAGTACGTCGAGGCGACCGTAAGTCACCTCGATCCAGCGCGCCAGCGTGTCGACCTGATCCTGGCGGGTGACATCGAGCTGCACCGCGATCACTTCGCCGGGCGCGCCGGTCAGCTGGCGCGCTGCGTGCAGGCCTTTGTCCAGGTCGCGCGCGCCAAGCAGCACGGTGATGCCGTATTCGCTGAGCTGGCGCGCCACCTCGAAACCGAGGCCACGGTTGGCGCCGCTGACCAGGGCCACGCGGTAGACCGGCGTGGTTACCGGCAAGTGGCGGGCCGCGCGGTTCATGGTGCGTCGGGCCGGGCCACGGCGCTGCAATGTTCGTCGCCGCAGGCCTGCCAGCCGCCGCCGAGCGCTTTGTACAGGGCCACGGCGCGAGTGTTGATCGCCGCCTCGGCCTGGGCCAGGTCGTCCTCGGCGGCGAGCTGGGTGCGTTCGGCGTCGAGCAGTTCGAGGAAGCCGGTGGCGCCCTCCTGGTAGCGGACGCGGGCGAGGTCGGCGGCGCGCTTGCTCTGCGTGCCCTGCTCGATCAGGCGATCGACGCGGATGCGCTGCTGGTTGAAGCCGGTGACCGCATTGTCGATGTCCTCGATCGCCTCCAGCACGCTGCGCCGATAGTTCGCCTCGGCGGCGTCGGCGCGGGCATCGCTGGCGTGCAGGTTGGCGCGAACGCGCTGCACGTTGAGGCCGGCCCAGTGGATGCCGGGCAGCAACGACCACGCTCGCGTGGCCGGGCTGCCGAAGTCGTTGCTGCGCCCGGACAAGAAACCGAGGAAACCACCCAACGAGATGCGCGGGAAGAAATCCGCCTTGGCCACGCCGATGCGCGCGGTGGCCGCGGCGTATTCGCGTTCGGCCATCTGGACGTCCGGACGACGCGACAGCACGTCACCAGCGTCGCCGATGGGCAGGCTCACGGCAATCGGGGTGGCATGCCGCGGCGACAGGTCGATCTCCAGCTCGCCCGGCCGCGCACCCAGCAGCACCGCAAGGCGGTTCTCGCCGGCGTCGAGCCGGGTCTGCAGCTGCGGCAGTTGCGCCTGCACCGCGGCGAGACGCGCCCGCGCACTGGCCACATCCTGTTCCGAGCCGGTGCCGACCTGCTGACGCACCTCCGTGAGGTGCACGGTCTGGCGCAGGTTGTCGATGTCGCGACGGGTGATATCCAGTCGTTGCTGGTTGCCGCGCAGTGCGAAGTAGTTGCGCGCCACTTCGGCCAGCAGGCTGACCTGGGCACCGCGCAGCGCCGCCTCGTTGGCACCGAGGTCGGCACCGGCCGCCTCCACCGAGCGGCGTACGCCGCCGAACAGGTCCAGCTCCCACGAGGCGTCGAAGCCGGCGCGATAGGTGGTCGTGGTGCTGCGCTGGTCGCTGAAACCGGGTTGTTGACCACGGCTGCGCTGGTAGCTTGCGCTGGTATCGATGGTTGGCAGGTAATCGGACCTGGCGCCGCTGAGCAATGCGCGTGATTCACGCAGTCGTGCCACTGCGATGCGCAGGTCGAGGTTGTTTGCCGCCGCATGCCCGATCAACGCGTCCAGCACGGGGTCGTTGAACTGCTTCCACCACGCGGCCTGGAACGATGCATTGGTTTCCCCAGCGGCGTCCAATGTCAGCTGCGGCGCGGCGGGCTTCCCGGCGTGGTAATCCGGGCCGACCGTGACGCACCCGGCCAGCGCGAGCGCCGCGACCAGCAGGGAATACCGGAGCATGCCCTTCGCACCAGCCAACATCGTGCGACCCGGCGTAGGGCGGGCTCTGCCCGCCGTTGTCCCGCGGTCGCGGTCCCTGCGGGTGCGGCGGGTGGTGCCCGCCCTGCGGGGTTCTTGCGCGGGAAATGCGGACGTTGTCGTGAGGATTTGCATCAGTGATTCTCCAGCGCCGGCAGCGCATGCGCCGCGGCGCGTTCGGTCGCGCGCGCCTCGCGGCGTTCGACCAGGGCGCGGATCAGAACATAGAACAGCGGCGTGTAGATCAGCCCGAAGATGGTCACGCCGAGCATGCCGGCGAACACCGCCACGCCCATCGCGTGGCGCATCTCGGCGCCGGCGCCATGCGAGGTGACCAGCGGCACCACGCCCATGATGAAGGCGATCGAGGTCATCAGGATCGGGCGCAGACGCAGGCGGGCCGCTTCCAGCACTGCTTCGTAGCGGGGCACGCCTTCCAGTTGCAGCTCGCGGGCGAACTCCACGATCAGGATCGCGTTCTTGCACGCCAGCCCCACCAGCACGATCAGGCCGATCTGGGTGAAGATGTTGTTGTCGCCACCGCTGAGCCACACCCCGGCGATCGCGGACAGCAGCACCATCGGCACGATCAGGATCACCGCCAGCGGCAAGGACCAGCTCTCGTACAGCGACGACAGCACCAGGAACACCAGCAGCACGCACAGCGGGAACACCAGGATCGCGGTGTTGCCGGCGAGGATCTGCTGGTAGGTCAGCTCGGTCCATTCGAAGCTCATGCCATTGGGGAGATTGTCCTTCGCCAGCTGCTCCATCGCCGCTTGGGCCTGGCCGGAGCTGAAGCCCGCTGCGGGTCCGCCGTTGATTTCGGCGGTCGGGTAGCCGTTGTAGTGCTGCACGCGATCCGGGCCGGCGCCGTGTTTCACGGTGACGAACGACCCCAGTGGCACCATCTGGCCCTGGGCATTGCGCGTCTTCAGCTGCGTGATGTCCTGCGGCGTGTGGCGGAACGCAGGGTCGGCGGAAACATTGACCTGGTAGGTGCGACCGAAGCGGTTGAAGTCGTTGACGTAGAGCGAGCCCATGTAGGCCTGCATGGTCTGGTAGACATCGCCCAGGTTCACGCCTTCCGCCTTGGCCTTCTCGCGGTTCACGTCGACATCGACCTGCGGCACGGCCACCTGGAAACTGGAGAACAGTCCGGCCAGAGCCGGATCTTTCCGGCTGGCGGCGATCAGGTTCTGGGTCTGCTGGTACAGCTCGTCGAAACCGCGGTCGCCGCGATCCTCGATCTGCATGCGAAAGCCGCCGATCGTGCCCAGTCCCATGACCGGTGGCGGCGGAAACACCGCAATGTAGGCGTCCTGGATCGCACCGAACTTCTGGTTCAGCGCGCCGGCGATGGCACCGGCCGAAAGATCCGCGCTGCGCCGTTCCTCGAACGGCTTCAGCGTGACGAACACGATCCCGGAGTTGCTCGAGTTGGTGAAGCCATTGATCGACAAGCCAGGGAACGCGACGGCATGCTCCACGCCCGGCTGTTTCAACGCGATCGCGCTCATCCGCTCGATCACGCTCTCGGAACGATCCAGCGAGGCCGCGTCCGGCAGCTGCGCGAACGCCACCAGGTACTGCTTGTCCTGCCCGGGCACGAAGCCGGTGGGCACATGCGAGAAGCCGAACCAGGTCAGCGCGATCAGGCCGGCGTACAGCACCAGCGCCAGCTTGCCCTTGCCGACCACCCGCCTGACCCCGCCGACATAACGTTCGGAGCCGCGATGGAACAGCTTGTTGAACGGACGGAACAGCCAGCCGAAGGCGCGATCGATGCCACGGGTGAGGCGATCCTTCGGCGCGTCGTGCGGCTTGAGCAGCACCGCCGCCAGGGCCGGGCTCAGGCTCAGCGAGTTGAACGCGGAGATCACCGTGGAAATCGCGATGGTCAGCGCGAACTGGCGATAGAACTGGCCGGTCAGGCCGCTGACGAAGGCGGTGGGGATGAATACCGCGCACAGCACCAGCGCGGTCGCCACGATCGGCCCGGTGACCTCGCGCATCGCCTGGCGCGTGGCCTCCTTCGGCGACTGGCCCAGTTCGATGTGTCGCTCCACGTTTTCCACCACCACGATCGCGTCGTCGACCACGATGCCGATCGCCAGCACCAGCCCGAACAGGCTCAGCGCATTCAGCGAGAAGCCGGCCAGGTACATGATCGCGAACGTGCCGATCAGTGACACCGGCACCGCCACCAGCGGGATGATGGAGGCGCGCCAGGTCTGCAGGAACAGGATCACCACCAGCACCACCAGCAATATCGCTTCCAGCAGCGTATGCGCCACCGCCTCGATCGAGCCGCGCACGAACACGGTGGGGTCATAGACGATCGAGTAGTCGACACCCTGCGGGAAGTCCTTCTTCAGCTGCGCCATGGTGGCGCGCACTTCGTCGGAGATCTGGATCGCGTTGGAACCCGGGCGCGCGAAAATCGGCAACGCCACCGCCGGCTTGTTGTCGAGCAGGCTGCGCAGCGCGTAGTTGTTCGATCCCAGGTCGACCCTGGCGACGTCGTCGAGATGGACAACGCCGCCGTTGGCGTCGGTGCGCACGATGATGTTGCGGAAATCATCCTCGCTGATCAGTCGGCCACGGGTATTGATGTTGAGCTGGAACGCGTTGTTGGTCGGCCCGGGCGGCGCATTCAGCGCCCCGGCGGCGACCTGCACGTTCTGCTCGCGGATCGCCTTGATCACGTCGCCGGTGGTCAGGCCGCGCTGGGCCAGCTTCTGCGGGTCCAGCCACACGCGCATCGAGTATTCGCCCGCGCCGAAGATCTGCACGTCGCCGACGCCGTCGAGCCGGCCCAGCACATCCTTCACATGCAGCCGTGCGTAGTTCGACAGGTACAGCATGTCGTAGCGCTGGTTGGGCGAAGTCAGGTGCACCACCATGGTGAGGTCGGGCGAACTCTTCTGCGTGGTCACGCCGAGCCGCTGCACTTCCTCGGGCAGCTTCGGCAGTGCCTGCGCCACGCGGTTCTGCACGTCGACCTGGGCGGTGTCGAGATCAGTGCCCAGCGCGAAGGTCACGGTCAGGGTCAGGGAACCGTCGCTGGTGGCCTGCGAGGAGCTGTACAG
The DNA here is from genome assembly GCF_055809185.1 of Rhodanobacter sp. G2-10. Classification (NCBI taxonomy): domain Bacteria; kingdom Pseudomonadati; phylum Pseudomonadota; class Gammaproteobacteria; order Lysobacterales; family Rhodanobacteraceae; genus Rhodanobacter; species Rhodanobacter sp. G2-10. The sequence goes on from NZ_CM147900.1 coordinate 3,702,082, forward strand.
CATGCCCTCGGCACCGTTGATCTGCTCTTCCAGCGGGGTGGCCACGGTTTGCGCGATCACCTTGGGGTTCGCGCCGGGATAGCTGGCGTGCACCACCACCGTCGGCGGCACCACCTCGGGGTACTCGCTGATCGGCAGCTGGAACACCGCGAGCGAGCCGGTGATCACGAACAGCAGCGACAGCACGGCGGCCATGATCGGCCGGTCAACGAAGAATTGGGCAATGTTTTTCATGCAATGAATCCTCGCGAGGCTTCTGCGAAGCCCCGGTTCTCATGGCTCGTCATCCCGACGAAAGCCGGGATGACGGCTTGGGTAGTCGGGTAGTTCTTCCCTGTGTGGGCGTTACCCCAAGGCCTTCCTCAGCCTTGCGGCTCGTGTGCCGTCGTGGTCTTGGTCTGCGCGGTGCGGGTGTCATCGGCGGTGGGCGTCTTGCCCCGCTCGACCAGTGCCTTGTCCGCACTGTCGAGCCGGTAGCTCATGGCCACCTTCTGCGGATTGACCTCCACGCCGGGGCGCACGCGCTGCAGGCCGTTCACCACCACCAGATCGCTCGGCCGCACTCCGCCGTCGATCACGCGCAAGCCGTGAAACAGCGGGCCGGTGTCGACCTTGCGGTATTGCACCTTGTGCTGCTTGTCGACCACATAGACGAACTGGTTGCCCAGATCGGTGCCGATCGCGCGGTCGTCCACCAGCACCCGCGGCCGGGCGGGGCCGCTCTGCAGCTGCACGCGGGCGTACAGGCCGGGCGTGTACAGTCCGTCGGCGTTGTCGAACACGGCGCGCAGGCGGATCGTGCCGGAGCCACTGTGCAACTGGTTGTCGACGAAGTCGAGACGGCCATGGTGCGGATGGCCTGACTCGTCGGCCAGACCCATCGACGCTTCGATGCGCGCGCCGTGACCAGCCTGCTTCGCCTCGGCGCGCAGATGGTCGAGCTTGAGCCAGGTCTGCTCGTCCACGTTGAAGTAGACGTACACCGGATTGACCGAGACCACACTGGTCAGCACATCGTTGCTGGTCACCAGGTTGCCGGGGGTGACCCGGGCGTTGCTGACGCGACCATCGATCGGCGAGCGCACGATGGTGAAATCCAGCTTCAGGCGGGCCGCGGACAGGGCGGCGGTGGCGGCGCCGAATCGGGCGCGCGCACTCTGCGCGGCGGTCTCCTGCCGATCCGCTTCCTGCTTGGCGATGGCATGCTGGGCCAGCAGCATCTCGGCGCGACGCTGGTTGGTGTCCGCGAGATCAAGTTCGGCCCTGGCCTGCGCCTGATTGGCGGCCAGGCGATCCACTTCGGCCTGATAGGGGCGCGCGTCGAGCCGGAACAACACGTCGCCCTTGTGCACCAGTGCGCCTTCGCGGAACCGCACTGATTCCACGAAGCCGTCGACTCGTGGCCGCACCTGCACCGTGTTGACCGCTTCGACCCGACCGGTGAACTCGGCGCTGTCGCTGACCTTGCGACTCAACGCCTGCGCCACGGTGACCTCTGGCGGCGCGTTGGTGGCTGCCGTTTGTGCGTGGCCATCACTGCCGTGCAGAAGTACCCAACTGCCCAGTGCAGCGGCGGCGATCAAGGGAACCAGCACCCATTGCTTTTTCATGTCGCGCTCCAAAAATCTTTGTTGGCCGGAAGACAGGTTCCGGCGAAGGGTCGAGAGAATAGGTGCACCGCGCGGTATAGAAAATCCGTTTCTTGCGCACTACACTCGTGACCCCCAGTCACGAATCACGAGGGAAACGAGGCAATGGACGACTTTTCAGCCATATCGACCTTCGTCCGCGTGGTCGAAGCAAAGAGCTTTGCGGCAGCGGCGGCCCAGTTGGGCATGAGTCCGTCGGGAGTCAGCCGCGCGGTGTCGCGACTGGAGGCGCAGCTGGGCGCCCGGCTGCTGTTCCGTTCCACCCGTTCACTGAGGTTGACCGACGATGGCGCTGCGTTCCATGCCCGTTGCAAGGAAATACTCGCCGACCTGACCGAGGCGACCGAGGCGCTGAACTTCGCCCACCGCAAACCGACGGGCAAGCTGCGTGTGGGTATTTCGCTGTCGGTGGGTCGCGCCGCGGTGATCCCCCGGCTGGCCGAGTTCGAGCAGCGCTACCCGGATATCCGGCTCGAGCTGTCCATGAGCGACACGCCGATGGATCTGAACGGTGAAGGGCTCGATTGCGCCATCCGCGTCGGTCAACTGGAGGATTCCAGCCTGATCGCGCGCAAGATCGGCTACCTGCGCAACGTGGTCTGTGCCTCGCCCGACTATCTCCGCCGTCATGGCGCGCCGCAGAGCATCGAGGACCTGAAGCAGCACCGCTGCATCAACTACGTGCACCCGAACGGACGTCCGCGACAGTGGCAGTTCGATACACCCGGCGGTCAGCTCAGCCTCGACATCGACGCGCACATGCTGATCAACGACGGCGAATCAGTGCTGCAGGCGGTGGCTGCGGGTCTGGGCATCACCCAGGTGCCGCGCATGCTGGCCGCATGCATGCTGGACAAGGGCATGCTGGAGCTGGTGATGACCGACACCCGTTCGACCGGCAAGCCGGTGTGGATCGTCTACCCGCAGCGCAAGCATTTGTCCGCGCGCGTGCAGGCATTCATCGAGTGGGTGCGTGAGCTGTTCGAGCGCACCAACGAACCGGGCCAATGCGCTGCCGGAACGCCGAAGCCGGTGTCAAAGCCAGCGCGCGAGCAGCCAACGGCCGAGGCGGCATAAACGCCCAGCCGTGGCCATGACGGTCTCAGCCGCCCGCAGGTACCAGCACCAGCAAAGCCACGCCGAACACGATGCGGTAAATCGCGAACGGGGTGAAGGTGTGCGTGCGGATGTAGCCGAGCAACCACTTCACCGCGATGAAAGCCACGATCAGCGACACCACGAAGCCGACGATCAGCGCACTCCAGTCCTCATGCGCCGCACCGCCGTCTTTCAGTACCTTGAGCAACTCGTAGCCGGTGGCCGCGTACATGGTCGGAATGCCGACCAGGAACGCGAACTCGGTGGCGGCGGCACGGTTGCTGGTGCCGAACAGCATCGCGGTGAAGATCGTCGCCGCCGAACGTGAAGTTCCGGGGAAGATACCGGCCACCATCTGCGCGATGCCGACCAGGATCGCCACGCGCCAGGTCACCTCGCTGCGCTCGGGCTGGCGCGCGGCGAGCAGCTCGGCGCCGATCATCCAGAACCCGCCGATCACCAGCGCCCACGCAATCGGGGTCACCGTCTCGGGCAGTTTGAAGCCCATCTTCACCGCGATGAAACCGAGCACGGCGGTGATCCCGAACGCCACGATCAGTTTCAGCAGATAGTCCCGGTTGGCAGGGTCGCGCCATTGCGTCAGCAGCTGCCAGATCCGCTTCCAGTAAATCAGCGTCACCGCCAGGATCGCGCCGGCCTGGATGCCGATGTTGAACAGGTCCGAGCGCTGGCCCAGCCAGAACTTCTCCGCGATCAACAGGTGACCGGTGCTGGAAATCGGCAGGAATTCGGTGATGCCCTCGATGATGCCGAGCAGGATGACGTGGAGCAGATCGGTCACGGGATGGGTTCCGGATGGACAAGTGCGATGGGCCGGGGCGGGTGTCGCGGCGGGTGGCACAGTTTACGTGGGATTCGTCCCGGCCATCTGTCCGGCGCGGCGGCGGCCCCGCTGCGTGATGCCGCCCCGCCCAGGCGATACCCGGCGCCCTGACGCGGCGTGTGGCGGACGGGCAATCACCGACAGCCCCGTTGGTTGCACCGCGAAGGGGCCGGGACAGCCCCGGCGTGGGGCAAGTCGCGGCCGCCGCTCCGCTGCATGCTTGCTGCGACGCGCAAAAGCGAGCATGGCGTCATCGGCATGGTACTTGCTGAACACGAGTCAGGGCAGCGCATCCCGGCGCTACCCCGACGCCTGTTGCCATGCAGCAACCATGGCGTCGATGGATAGCGCGCCACCGGGCGAGGAGGAGCAGATCAATGAAGCGACGGTTCGTGAATGGGTGTCCCGCGGCGCTGCTGGTGGCCATGCTGGCGACACCGGCAGCGCTTGCCGCGGAAGCCACCAGCAGCACCAGCGGCAGCGTGGCGGTGGTCAGCGACTACCTGTTCCGCGGCCTTTCGCAAACCAATCGCAACCCGGCGGTGCAGCCGGGCTTCGAGTACGACCACGCCAGAGGATGGTACGTCGGCGCATGGGGCAGCAACATCAGCTGGCTCTCGGATGCCTCTACCACCACCGCGCCACTTTCAAGCAGTCTCGAGGCAGATGTCTACACGGGCTACCGCGGCAGCCTCGGCAGCGACTGGAGCTACGATATCGGACTCTACGAGTACTACTATCCCGGCCACTATCCAGCCGGCTTCACCCGGCCGTGCACGACCGAGGCTTATGCCTCGCTGGCGTACAGGACGCTGTCACTGAAGTATTCGCACACGCTCACCAACCTGTTCGGCTTCCCCGACAGCCGCCACAGCGACTACCTCGACCTGTCCTGGAACGTGGAGTTCAGTCCCGGCTGGACGCTGAACATGCACCTGGGTCACCAGGACGTGGCCAACACGCCCGGCTTGTCCTACGCCGACTGGAAACTGGGCGTGACCCGGGCCTTCAGCAGGGGCTATACGCTTGCGCTCGGCTACTCCGGCACCGATGCCAGGCGCGCGCCCTACACCAATGCGCAGGGTCATTTCGTCGGCCGGTCCACCATGGTGCTGAGCCTCGGCAAGGGGTTCTGAATCTGACCCGTGGCGCGCGGGTCAGCCGTCATGGCGTCGTGCTGCAACTTGGTGCAAATGGCACGCTCCGTTGCGCGTGTATGATGCATGTTCTTCGGCGGACGGGGTGCCGACCCGGCACAAATGCTTGTTCGCAACGGGTTTGTTGCCCCGGCATGGATTTTGCTCACATGTGTTCCGCCACCCATCATCGAGGTTGATTTATGTCCGCCCAGAAAGTGCTCGACCAGATCCAGGAACACGAGGTCGAATTCGTCGACTTCCGTTTCGCCGACATGCTCGGCGTGCATCACCACGTGACCTTCCCGGCGCATGCGATCGACGAGTCGACCTTCGAGGACGGCAAGATGTTCGACGGTTCCTCGATCACCGGCTGGAAGGGTATCAACGAGTCGGACATGATCCTGCTGCCCGACCCGGATACCGCCTACCTCGATCCGTTCAGCGCCCATGTGCAGATGATCCTGCATTGCGACGTGCTGGAGCCGTCCACCATGCAGGCCTACGGGCGCGATCCGCGCTCGATCGCCAAGCGCGGCGAGGCGTACCTGAAATCCACCGGCATCGCCGACACCGCGTTCTTCGGCCCGGAGCCGGAGTTCTTCATCTTCGACTCGGTGCGCTGGCAGAACGATCCGGGCCGGGTGTTCTACGAAATCGGCTCGGAAGAGGCGGCCTGGTCGTCGCGCTACAAGTACGACGGCAACAACACCGGCCACCGTCCGGGCGTGAAGGGCGGCTATTTTCCGGTCAGCCCGGTTGATTCGCTGGGCGACCTGCGCGCGGACATGTGCAAGGTGCTCGAGTCGCTGGGCCAGACCGTCGAAGTGCACCACCACGAGGTGGCCAACGCCGGCCAGTGCGAGATCGGCGTGAAGTTCAACACCCTGGTAAAAAAGGCCGACGAGCTGCTGACGATGAAGTACGTCATCAAGAACGTGGCGCACCAGAACGACAAGACCGTCACCTTCATGCCCAAGCCGCTGGTCGGCGACAACGGCAGCGGCATGCACGTGCACCAGTCGCTGGCCAAGAACGGCGAGAATCTGTTTGCCGGCGATCTGTACGGCGGCCTGAGCCAGACCGCGCTGTGGTACATCGGTGGCATCTTCAAGCACGCCCGCGCGATCAACGCCTTCGCCAACTCCACCACCAACAGCTACAAGCGGCTGGTGCCGGGCTTCGAGGCGCCGGTGATGCTGGCCTACTCCGCGCGCAATCGTTCGGCGAGTTGCCGCATTCCGTACGTGGCCAGCCCCAAGGGTCGCCGCGTCGAAGTGCGTTTCCCCGATCCGATGAACTCTGGCTACCTGGTGTTCACTGCGCTGATGATGGCCGGCCTGGACGGCATCCTCAACAAGATCGACCCGGGCGCACCGGCCGACAAGGACCTCTACGACCTGCCGCCGGAAGAAGAAAAGAACATTCCGCAGGTGTGCTCCAGCCTTGATGCCGCGCTGGAAGCGCTGGACAAGGACCGCGAGTTCCTCAAGGCCGGTGACGTGTTCACCGATGACTTCATCGATGCCTACATCGAGGTGAAGATGAAGGAAGTCACCAGGTACCGCGCCAGCACGCATCCGCTGGAGTTCCAGATGTACTACTCGCTCTGAGCGAGGCGTCCAGGCGGTAAGACAACGGGCGCCTCGGCGCCCGTCGTCGTGCCGGAGTCAGCTTTCCCGCGGCAGCACGGTGAGCACGCGTTCGATGAACACGTGCAGCTCCTTCATGTAGTTGGTCAGGAACTCGGCGGTGGACGGGTTGGTGACGTTGCCGTCCTCGTCGATCAGGCCCGGCTTGAACTGGAGGTACGCCTCCATCGTGTTCATCAGCGGCGAGTTGCAGAAGCACAGCACGCCGCGCAGTTGTTGCTGGGCGACCGCGGTGCCGATCGAGCCGGGCGAGGTGCCGATCACGGCGGACGGCTTGCGCGCGAACGAGTTCTTGCCCCACGGCCGGCTGGCCCAGTCGATCGCGTTCTTCAGCGCGCCGGGGATCGAGCGGTTGTATTCCGGCGTGACGAACAGCACCGCGTCGACCTCGGCGATCGCCTGCTTGAACGCGCGCGCCACCGCCGGGAAATCCGCGTCGTAGTCGTAGCTGTACAGCGGCAGGTCCCCGATCGGGATCTCCACCAGCTCCAGTTGCGGCGCTGCCAGTTTTGCCAGCGCGTGGGCCAGCTGGCGGTTGATCGAGCCCTTGGCGAGGCTGCCGACGATGTAGCCAACCTTGTACTTGCTCATGGGATGTCCTCGTGGCGCGTGCGGTGAGGGCGCGGCTCAGTAGCCCGCCGTGAACCGCTGCCGGAGATGTTTCGGCGTTTCCAGTTCGTCGACGAGGGCGATCGCGTAGTCTTCCATCGAGATCCAGCTCTTGCCGCCGGCGTCGGTGAGCAGCGCATCGCCGCCGACGCGGAAGCTGCCGGTGCGTTCGCCGGGAGCGAACTCGGCCGACGGCGACAGGAAGGTCCAGTCGAGGTCGTGCTCGCCGCGCAAGGTGTCGAGGAAGCGGCGACCGCCCTCGGCCTCGGGCCGGTAGGCCGCGGGAAAGCCGGGCGTGTCGAGCAGGACCTGCCCCGGCGCCACTTCCAGCGTGGCGGCACCGCCGACCACCAGCAGCCGCCTGACCCCGGCCTGTTTCACCGCGGCGAGCAGTGCGGCCGCTTCGATGGTGGCGAACTTCAGCGCGCTGATCACCGCGTCGTGGCCGGCCAGCAGCGGTGCCAGTTGCGCGGGCTGGTCGGCGTCAGCGTTCTTCAGGACCAGGCCCGGCTGGCCGGCCAGCTTGCAGGTGTCGCGGGCGATGCCGGTGACGCGGTGGCCGCGGCGCAGCAGTTCGGCCAGCAGGCGTGAGCCGACGCGGCCGGTGACGCCGATCAGGGCGATGTTCATGCTTGCCTCCCTGGGGTGGTATCGCGCTGATGGTCGATGGCGTCGCGTCGGCGATCGGGCCAGACTAACGCCGCGAATGTAAGCAGTACGTGGATACGAATCGTCACTGCAGGAGTCCCCCGATGACTGAGCGGAACACCTCGACGCGCCTGCCGACGATCTTCTTCGGCCACGGCAACCCGATGAATGCGCTGCAGGACAACGACTGGAGCCGCGGCTGGGCCGCGCTCGGCCGGCGCCTGCCGCGCCCGCGCGCGGTGCTGTCGGTGTCCGCGCACTGGTACGTGCCGGCGACCCTGCTCACCGCGATGGCCCGGCCGCGCACGATCCACGATTTCGGCGGCTTTCCGCGCGAGCTGTTCGAGGTGCAATACCAGGCGCCGGGCGACCTCGACCTGGTGCGCCGCGTGCGCGAACTGCTGCAGTCGCTGGACGTGGGCGAGGATCGCTCGTGGGGGCTGGACCATGGCACCTGGTCGGTGCTGCGCCACGTCTATCCCGACGCCGACGTGCCGGTGGTGCAACTGTCCATCGACGAGTCGCAGCCGCCGGCGTTCCACTACGGCCTGGGCCGCCTGCTGCGGCCGCTGCGCGACGAGGGCATCCTGCTGATCGGCAGCGGCGACGTGGTGCACAACCTGCACGCCTATGCCTGGGGCCGGCATCCGGCCGAGCCGTTCGACTGGGCGCTGCGCTTCGAGGCGAAGGCGCGCGAGCTGATGCTGCAGGGCGATCACCATGCGCTGGTGGACTACGAGGCGCTGGGTCGCGACGCGGAGCTGTCGATCCCCACGCCCGACCACTACCTGCCGCTCCTGTACGTGCTCGGCGCCAGCGACGAGGGCGACGCGGTGACGTTCCCGGTCGAGGGCATGGACGGCGGCTCGATCTCGATGCTGAGCGTGCAGTTCGGCTGAGCGTCGCACTGGGCGCGCACGGCCCGCCGCGCTCGACGGCAAGAAGCGGGCGGTGCCGCCGGGTTGCGGGGGGTCGTGCCTGCGGCGGGGCGGTCCCCGGCATTTGCACCAAACGGATACATTGCCCATGATGGTGCAATGAACGATCTCGCATGGCCGACATGGGCACAGCAGCTGGCAACCGGCATCGTGCTGGTCGACGCCCGGCTGCGCCTGTGCTGGCTCAATCCGGCGCTGATCGAAGGGCTGGAGCTGGGCGTGCGCCACCCGCTGGGGCAGCCGCTGGCGCTGCTGTTTGCCGACGGTGACGAGGCTGTGGCGCGGGCGGCGCGGGTGCTGGCCGCGCAGCGGCCGGCGCAGTGGCGTGCGGTGCCGCTGGCCGCGGCGAACGGTCGCGAGATCCGTGCGGACATCGCGCTGCAGCCGTTCGACGATGGCCTGCTGCTGGAGGTGCACGTGCTGGCCGAGCCGCTGTCGGCGAGCTCGCCGCTGTCGGCCACCCTGCGCGGTTTCGCGCACGAGGTGAAGAACCCGCTGGCCGGCCTGCGCGGCGCCGCGCAACTGCTGCAGCGACGGGTCGACAACGACGACCTGCAGGCGCTCGCCGGCATGATCATCGACGAGGCCGACCGGCTCGGCACGCTGGCCAATCGCCTGCTGTACCACGACGGCGCCGCGCGGCTCGGCCCGGTCAACATCCACCAATTGCTGGAGCGCCTCGCCGACCTGCTGCAGGCCGAGCCGGCGCCGCCGCAATGGCGCCACGACTACGACCCCAGCGTGCCGGACCTGCTCGGCGATGCCGATCGCCTGCACCAGCTGCTGCTCAACCTGGCGCGCAACGCGCTGGAAGCCGGCGCCCGCACGCTCACCCTGCGCACCCGCGTCGAACACGGCGTGCGCCTCGGTGAGCGGATGCTGCGCACGGCGCTGCGGCTGGAGCTGATCGACGACGGCGCCGGCATCCCGGCCGGCCTGCGCGACACCTTGTTCGAACCACTGGTCTCCGGTCGCGCCGACGGCACCGGCCTGGGCCTGGCGCTGTCGCGCGAGATCGCCCGCGAGCATGGCGGCGAGCTGCGCGCCGTCAGCCGTCCCGGCGAGACCGTGTTCACCCTGTACCTGCCGCTGGAGAAGTCGCATGGGTGATGCCCGACTGCGCGCTCTGACCCCTCGCAACCCACTCCCGACCGCCCCCGCGCAGGGGCCGGGACAACGCGGAACCGACGCATGACGACAAACGAGATCTGGATCGTCGACGACGACCGCGGCGTGCGTTTCGTGCTGGCCGAGGCACTGCGCGACGCCGGGCTGGCGGTGCGCGAGTTCGGCGATGCCGAAGCGGTGCACCAGGCACTGCGCGACGGGCGTCCTGCCTTGCTGCTCACCGACGTGCGCATGCCGGGCGAGGACGGGCTGAGCCTGCTGCGCGAGCTGCAGCGGCGCGCGATCGGGCCGGTGCTGGTGATGAGCGCCTACACCGACGTCGCCACCACCGCCGCGGCGTATCGTGCCGGCGCGGTGGATTACCTGGCCAAGCCATTCGACCTCGACCACGCGGTGGCCGTGGTGCAGCGTGTGCTGGCGGGCGCGGCGAGCGTGGCCGCGCCGGCGCCGGCCGAACCCGTGGCACGCCACGCCCTGCTCGGCGACAGCGCGCCGATGCGCGAGGTGTTCCGCCTGATCGGCCGCGTCGCCGCCAGCGACCTCAACGTGCTGGTCACCGGCGAGACCGGTACCGGCAAGGAACTGGTGGCGCGCGCGCTGCACGAGGAAAGCGCGCGCCGCGACAAGCCCTTCGTGGCGCTGAACACCGCGGCGATCCCCAGCGAGCTGCTGGAGAGCGAGCTGTTCGGCCACGAGGCCGGCGCGTTCACCGGCGCCACCCGTCGCGTCGCCGGCCGCTTCGAGCAGGCCGAGGGTGGCACGCTGTTCCTCGACGAGATCGGCGACATGCCGCTGCTGCTGCAGACGCGCCTGCTGCGCGTGCTGGCCGGCGGCGAGTTCTACCGCGTGGGCGGGCGCGAGCTGATCCGCGGCGACGTGCGCATCGTCGCCGCCACCCACCAGGACCTGGCCGCGCGGGTGGCCGCCGGTGCGTTCCGCGCCGACCTGATGCACCGCCTCGACGTGGTGCGCATCGAGCTGCCGCCGCTGCGCGCGCGGCGCGGCGACATCCCGGCGCTGGCCCGGCATTTCCTGGCCGCCACTGCGCAGGAACTGAAGCTGCCGCCGAAACGCTTCTCCAAGGCCGCGCTGAAACAGGTCGCGCAGCGCGACTACCCCGGCAACGTGCGCGAGCTGGAAAACCTGTGCCGCCGGCTGGCGGTGATCGCGCCGGGCAGCGAGATCCTGCCCGCCGATCTCGGCGGCGGCGCGGACACCGCGCGCGGCGGCGAGTGGACCGACGCGCTGCGCGAGTGGGCCGCGCAGGCGCTGGCCGAGGGCGAGGCGGATATCCACGCGCGCGCCCGCGAGGCGCTCGACCGCACCCTGTTGCAGGCCGCGCTGCAGGCACACGACGGCCATCGGCAGAACGCCGCCCAGGCGCTGGGCGTGGGCCGCAATACGCTGACGCGCAAGCTGGGGGCCTCGCGCACGCGCAAGCGTTGAGTCACGCCTCACCAATCTCCGCGCGCCGGCTCTTGAATCCGCATCGCCACGGTGCGAAGGGCGGCGGGCGGAGCCCGCCCTACGGGTGGGTGGGAGCGTGCCGAAGGTGGTCGCTCACCAGGCTCACGGTACTCTGCCGATTCGCCACGCTCATCCGCGTGCGGTGTAGGGCGGGCTCTGCCCGCCGGCTCTTGAATCCGCATCGCGACGGGGCGAAGGGCGGCGGGCGGAGCCCGCCCTACAAGGTCGGTGCGAATGTGCCGAAGTTTCTCACGCGTCAGGTTCACGGTGTCCTGCGGATTCCCCATGCGCACCCATGCGTGCGGCGTAGGGCGGGCTCTGCCCGCCGGCTCTTGAATCTGCGTCGCGATTGGCGAAGGGCGGCGGGCGGAGCCCGCCCTACGAGTTCGGTGCGGACGGGCCGAGGATGACACGTAGCTGGTGCGTCTGGCCGTCGTCGACCAGGCTCACGGGGTCGCCGGCGATCAGCGTTTGGCCGTCCAGTTCAACGCTTGCGATACCGCCACAGACGCCGTCCGGATTCTCCACGATGATTTCGTAGCAGGTGGCGCGTTCGGCACCGTGGCGATAGGTGATCTGGAAGCCCGGCCAGGTTCCGGGCAGGCACGGCTCGATGCGCAGCTGATCGCCGTGCAGCTTGAATCCGAGCACCGCTTCCAGTCCGGCGCGATACAACCACGCGGCCGAGCCGGTGTACCAGGTCCAGCCGCCGCGGCCGATGTGCGGCGCCACCGAATAGACGTCCGCGCAAACGACATAAGGCTCGACCTTGTAGCGCGCCACTGCCTCCATGCTGTCGCTATGGTGGATCGGGTTGAGCAGGTCGAACAGCCCGCCAGCGCGGTCGCCGTCGCCCAGGCCGGCCCACGCGAAGATCGACCAGATCGCGCCATGCGTGTACTGCCCGCCGTTCTCGCGCACGCCGGGTGGGTAACCCTTGATGTAGCCGGGATCTTCCTTGCCATCCTGATCGAACGGCGGCGTGAACAGGCGCGCCAGTTTGTGCTCGTGGTCGACCAGCAACTGGTCGACCGAAGCCATCGCCTGCGCGGCATGCGCGTGGTTGTCACGACCACCGATCACGCTCCACGATTGCGCGATGGTGTCGATGCGGCACTGTTCGCTCCGCTTCGAACCCAGCGGTGCACCGTCGTCGTAGTAGCCGCGGCGATACCATGCGCCGTCCCAGGCCTGCTCCAGTGACGCGCGCAAGGCGGTCGCGTACTCGCGCCACTTCGCCACGCGCTGGTCTTCGCGCAGGTCTGCTTCGGCGGCCAGTGCGTCGATCGCGTTCAGCAGGAACCACCCCAGCCAGCTGCTTTCGCCGCGGCCTTGCGCGCCCACCAGGTTCATGCCGTCGTTCCAGTCGCCGGTGCCGATCAGCGGCAGCCCGTGCGCACCGCGGGTGAGGCTGGAATCGATCGCCAGTGCGCAGTGTTCGTACAGCGAGACCTTGTCCGCGGAGACCTCGGGTTCGAAAAATGCGTCGGTGGCGCCGTCGGGGATTGGCTGGCTCTTGAGGAAAGGCAGCATTTCATCGAGCACGGCGCGATCGCCGCTCACCTCGACATAGTGCATCGCGACGAAGGCCATCCAGATGCGATCGTCGCGGATCTTGGTGCGGATGCCCTGGCCGCGGGGCGGCAACCACCAGTGCTGCACGTCGCCTTCTGCGAACTGGCGCCCGGCGGCGCGCAGCAGGTGTTCGCGGGCGAGATCGGGTCGGCTCACGCACAGCGCCATCACATCCTGCAACTGGTCGCGATAGCCCCACGCGCCGCTGGCCTGGTAGTAGGCGGTGCGTGCCCACAGCCGGCACACGGTGACCTGGTACAAGAGCCAGTCGTTGAGCAGGATGTCCATCGCGCGATCAGGCGTGCGCACCTGCACCGTGTCGAGCAAGTCGTTCCACAGCGCCGCGACTTCGGCGAGCACGTCGTCGATGTCGGCGGCGCGATACGTCGTCAACAGTTCGCGTGCGGCATCCTCATCGTTGCCCTCACCGAGCAGGAAGATGAGGTCCAGCTGCGTGTGTGGCGGCAGTTCGATCTGCGTCTGCACGGCACCGCACGGATCCAGTCCCGCACCAAGCCGACCATCCAACGCGGCGTCTGTTTGCAGCGCAGCCGGCGCGGTGACGCTGCCGAACGCGCCGAGGAAGGCGACGCGGTCGCCAGTGAGGCATTGTTGCGCGCCGGCCAGATCGAGGAAGGCGACACGATCGCCGAAATCCGCGCGCCAGCGATTGCGGGCGAACAATGCGCCGGTTTCGTCATCGCGCGAGGTCACCACGAACGGAGCGGACGTGCTCCCGTTCGCCCCCAGCGCCCATTCCACGTAGCCGGTGACCGACAGCCGGCGCGTGTGCGCGGTTCGATTGCTTAGTCGCAACCGCGACAGCTTCACCGGATCGTTGGTGGGTACGCACTGCACCAACTCCAGGTCGATACCGTGAGCGTCGTTGCGAAAGCAGGTCCAGCCTTTGCCGTGGGTGGCGCTGTAGCGCGCGCCCGGCACCCGGATCGGCAGGGCGGTGGCACTCCACAGTGCGCCGTTGTCGGCGTCGCGCAGGTAGATCACCTCATGCGGCTTGTCGCTGACCGGGTCGTTCGGCCACGGCGTCAGCGGGTTTTGCTGGCTGTTGGTGGACCAGGTATAGCCGCCGCCTTCGGCCGTGGCGATAAAGCCGAACTGCGGGTTGGCGATCACGTTGGTCCATGGTGCCGGGGTAGGGTGCGCCGGGTCGAGTTCGATGCGATACGCGCGGCCTTCGTCGACGAAGCCGCCGTAGCCGTTGTCGAACTCCATTGCCGTCTCGTCGCGCGTCGCTGCCGGAGCCGGTGTGGTGGCGCGGATCGGTTCCGATGTCGAATGGTTCCTCGCTGCCGCCGCCTTTCGGGCGCGGGTATCGTCGTTGCTCAATACCAGGCGCGCGACAGTGAGCAGGCCATCGCGCAGATCATCGCCAATCTGGTCGCCGTCCAGACAGAATAGTTCGGCCTTGGGCGCGTCCTCGTTCGCTTCCAGTTGCTTTTTCTGAACATCCATCGTTTGATCGAGAGTCTTGCGCCGCCTGTCGCTGCCACCCCGATCGAGTACCACCACATCCACCGCCAGATGCAGCGCGCGCCACCAGCGCTGGGCCAGCAACAGCTCCTTCAGGCGCTCCAGATCGTCGCCGTGGTCCAGGCACACCAGCGCTATCGGTCGGTCGCCGGAGATGCCTGCACCCCACAAGGTTGGCGCGCCGCCATGTCCGTGCGTGCGCTCGCCGGCGGTGGCGCGCTGGCTCGCATCGTTGCCCAGCAGCGCTCCCATCCAGTGCGCGAAGCGTTCAGCCTGCTCCGAGGAAATATCGAGATGTTGCAGCGCGTCTTGCGCATGCCGGTTGGCGTGTTCGAACAGGTGCGCGGCGGCTGCGTCGTGTTGCAGGTATGCGTGCAGACTGCGCGCGCCCTCGCGCGAATCGGCCAGCGCCGTCCACAACTGAAGCTGGATGCTGGCGCCCGGTGCCAAGGTGAACTCGTGGCGCAGGCTGAACACCGGGTCGAGCACGCAGCCGGTCGTGTTCGACAGCGTACTGCCCGGTTGCAGCGCCGCCGCGCTGCGCAGCGTACGACCTCGACCAAGGAACCGCGCGCGGTCAGTTTCATGCGTGGTGCGAACGGAGCGCTGGTCTTCAACCCGCAGCGCCTGTGCCATCCACACCTGCGCCTGACTGTCGCTGCGGCGCCGCCGTGTCGCCAGCAGCATTTGGTACTGCTCATCCCATTCGGTCTGCACGAACATTTTGGAGAACGCGGGGTGCCCGTTGTCGTCACCAGCGTGACCGAGCACCAGTTCCACATAGGTGGTCAACGACAACGCGCGTTGATGATCGCCGTGATTGGTGAGAGTCAGCCGGCGCAACTCGATATTCGCTGCCGGCGCCACTGCAATATCCAGCTCGCTGTGGACACCGTGGTCACGGGTGCTGAATCTTGCGCGACCGGGCGTGAACTCGGCCGCGTCATCAGCTCGCGCCACTCCCATGGGTTGCACGGTGGGTGACCACACCGCGCTGTCCTCCTCGTCGCGCAGGAGCATGAAGCAACCCCACGGGTCGGCGACCGGATCTTCCCGCCAGCGTGTTGCCGCCAGACCGCGCCATCGACTGAAGCCCGAGCCGCTGCCACTGAGCATGACGGTGAATTGGCCGTTGGACAGCAACTGTCGCGGCGTGGCGCCGGTTTCGGATCGGAACGATCGGGATGACATGGCGGGAAGGGACTCCTGCGGGTGCCGCGCTCGGTCGCTGCGGCAGCGGGGTGGGCTGGGCTGACCAGCGTACGTCGGGGACGGGGCAATGCCGCGTGAAATCCGCTTCCTACACGCAGTCCATGCAGGCGCGCCGTCATACTGCCCAGTGGTCAATCGAGCCTGACGACCGGAACGCAGGCCGGTGGTGCTGGTCAGGATACTTTTCCGTGGTGGCATGATGGCCATCACCTCGCATGCATCGGTACAGCGGAGATTCGCGGCAACTTGCTGACCTGCTTCCCGATGGCTCGCCATCCGATGCCTTGTAACTTGGACGTTGCCGATGCCCCAGCTGTGCACGCTTCCCGATGACGCCATGCTCGATCGCCTTCAGCGTGCGGCGTTCGGCTACTTCGTGGAAACCATGAATCCCGCCAACGGATTGATTCCCGACACTTCGCGCGACAACTCGCCGGTCAGCATCGCGGTGGTCGGCTTTGCGCTCTCGACCTACCCCGCGGCGGTCGAGCGCGGCTGGATGGAGCGCGCCGAGGCAGCACGTCGCAGCCTCCTGGCGCTGCGCTTCTTCTGCGACAGTGACCAGAGCGGCAGCCCGACCGCCACAGGCTACAAGGGTTTCTACTATCACTTTCTCGATATCCACTCGGGCAAGCGGGTGTGGCAATCGGAGTTGTCGATGATCGACAGTGCCTTGCTGATCGCTGGCGTGCTTACGGTTGCCAGATATTTTGATGCCGACCGTGCCGATGAGACAGAGCTGCGTGAGTTGGCCGACATGCTCTATCGACGGGTCGACTGGCGCTGGTCGCAGGACGGCGCCAAAACCATCTACCAGGGCTGGAAGCCGGAGAGTGGCTACCTGCACTACGGCTGGGAGGGTTACAGCGAAGCGATCCTGCTGTATGCGCTGGCGCTGGGGTCGCCGACGCATCCGATCTCCAGCGATTGCTACGCGGGTTGGATATCGACCTATCAGTGGGAAAACCTGTACGACCAGGATTTTCTGTATGCCGGCCCCTTGTTCGTGCACCACTTCTCGCATGCGTGGCTGGATCTGCGCGGCATCCGCGATGCATTCATGCGCGAGAAGCGATCGGATTATTTCGAAAACAGCCGGCGCGCCGTCGTCGTGCAGCGCCGCTACACCCAGCTCAATCCGCACGAGTTCGTCGGTTACGACCGCAACTGCTGGGGTCTGTCGGCCTGCGACGGCCCCACCGACAATCAGCCCGACGTGGAGAACGAACCCCGGCGCCTGTTCGGTTATGCCGCGCGCGGCGTGCCGTATGGTCCGGATGACGGCACCTTGTCACCGCCCTCCGTGCTGACCTCGCTGCCGTTCGCGCCCGAACTGGCGCTGGCGGCGTTGCGCAACATGTTGATGCGCCACCCGCAGATCCTCACGCACGACCGCCTGGCTACCAGCTTCAATGCCAGCGTACCGGATACCCATGGACAGGCGTGGGTATCGCCGGGTCACTACGGGCTGGATCAGGGCGCCGTGTGCATGATGATCGAGAACCACCGCAGCGGATTGATCTGGCAGCTGCTTCGCGGCTGCAATTATCTGCGCGACGGCTTGCGCGAAGCGGGGTTCAGCGGCGGGTGGCTCAGCCAGCCGGCGACGGCGGAGGCACGCGCATGAACGCCACATTCGATGCCCGCACCCGTGCGCCGCTGGATGCCTACGAGCGCAAACGACTGGAAGCGGTGAGTCCCGAGGCCTGGAACAATCCCGAGCCGACCGGCCCTTATCAGCTGGTGATCCTGGGCGCAGGCTCGGCGGGTCTGGCGGCCGCCAGCGCCGCGGCCGAACTGGGTGTCAGGGTGGCGCTGGTCGAGAGGCACATGATTGGCGGCACCTGCTTCAACACCGGCTGCGTGCCGTCCAAGACGCTGCTGCGCACGGCCGCGGTCTATGCCGAAATGCGCGATGCGGCGCGCTACGGCGCGCACGCACCCGATGAGATCAAGGTGGACTTTTCTGCCGCGATGAGTCGTTTGCGGCGCATTCGCAGCCATCTGACCAACACCAAGTCGGTGCGTTTGCTGGTGGCCAGTGGCGTGGACGTGTATTTCGGCAACACACAGTTCGAGGGGGCGGACCGCTTGAGCGTCAACGGTCAGTCGCTCACCTTCGAAAAGGCCTTGATCGCCACCGGCGCCCGGCCGCACGTGCCCGACATCCCCGGCCTCAAGCAGGCCGGTTTTCTCACCAATGCCACGGTGTTCGACCTGACCGAATTGCCGCCGCGCCTGCTGGTGATCGGTGGCGGCCCACTCGGCTGCGAACTGGCGCAGGCCTTCGAGCGACTCGGCTCGAAGGTCACCATCGTGCAGAACCTGCCGCTGTTCCTCGAACACGAGGAGCGCGACGCGGCGCAAACCCTGTCCGAGGCGTTCGCCCGCGACGGTATCGAGGTGCGCTTGAACACCGCCGTCCGTGAAGTGCGCATGGAAGGCGATGAGCGCGTGGTCGACCTGGTCAGCGACGACTACCACAGCACCGTCCGGGTCGATGCCATCCTGACCGGCGTCGGCCGACGGCCAAACGTGGAAGGTCTGGCGCTGGAAGCCGCGGGCGTCGACCACGATGACATGGCCGGCATCCGTGTCGACGACCACCTGCGCACCACCAACCCGCGCATCTATGCCGCCGGCGACGTCTGCCTCGAGGCCAAGTTCACCGACATCGCGGAGGAGTCCGCGCGGATCGCGGTGCGCAACGCCCTGCTCGGCGGAAGCGAGCGGCTGAGCGAGCGCATCGTGCCGTGGTGTACCTATACCGATCCGGAAATCGCGCACGTCGGCATGTACGTGCGCAACGCCAACGCCCGCGGCATTCCGATCAAGACCTTCACTATCCCGATGCACCAGATCGATCGTGCCATCACCGACGGCGAGCAGGGTGGTTTCGTCAAGCTGCACGTAAGCGAGGGCAGCGACCGCATTCTGGGCGCGACGATTGTCTCGCGCGACGCCGGGGACATGATCAGCCAGGTCACCCTGGCGATGGTGGCAGGCGTGGGCCTGCGCACGCTGGCCAAAGTGATCCACGCCTACCCGACCAAGACCGAGGCGATTCGCGAGGCGGCCATGGCCTACAACCGCACCCGACTGACGCCGCGCATCCTCGCCCGGCTGCAACGCTGGCTGTCGCGCTGATGTCGGTCACGCCGGCTTTTCGTTGCAGCGACTAGACTGCCTCTTTCATCCACACAAGGACAACCACCATGCAACTGGGCATGATCGGCCTCGGCAAAATGGGCGCCAACATGGCGCAACGCCTGCTCAAGGGCGGCCACAAGGTCACCGGCTTCGACCCGAACGCGGACGCACGCAAGAAGCTGGAGGACAACGGCGGCGGCTCGGCCGATTCGCTCGAGGCGCTGGTCAAGGCACTCCCGTCCCCGCGCGTGCTGTGGCTGATGGTGCCTTCGGGCAAGGTCACCAACGATACCGTGGACGCGTTGCTGGAGTCGCTGGAAAAAGGCGACACGATGATCGACGGCGGCAATTCCAACTACAAGGATTCGCTGGGCCACGCCGCGAAATGCGCCGACCACGGCGTGAACTACGTCGACTGCGGCACCAGCGGCGGCGTGTGGGGCCTGGCTGAGGGTTACAGCATGATGGTCGGTGGCGACGAGAAGGTCGTCGACCAGCTCAAGCCGATCTTCGAAACGCTGGCACCGGGCAAGGATAAGGGCTGGGGCCGCGTCGGCCCGGCCGGCTCCGGCCACTTCACCAAGATGGTCCACAACGGCATCGAATACGGCCTGATGCAGGCCTACGCCGAGGGCTTCTCCATCCTCAAGCACAAGGAGGAGTTCGGCCTCGACCTGGCCCAGATCGGCGAGATCTGGCGCTACGGCAGCGTGGTGCGTTCATGGTTGCTGGAACTGACCACCGATGCGCTCGGCAAGAACCCCGAGATGAAGGGCATCGCCCCTTACGTGGTCGACTCCGGCGAAGGTCGCTGGACCGTCGACGCCGCGATCGAACTGAACGTACCCGCGCCGGTGATCACCTTGTCGCTGATGGAGCGCTTCCGTTCGCGCGATGACGATTCATTCGCCGACAAGTTGCTTGCCTCGATGCGCAACGAGTTTGGTGGGCATGCGATGAAGAAGGAATAGGCGCTACCGCCTCGAAGCTGCAGGCATGCATCGAACCTTCCTTTCGCAGCGAAAGGACGAAGGCGTCACATATGGCGGTGTAGCGTATTCCTTGGCCGACCGTTGTTTGGCGGGTTCCATTCACGTGTTGCACACGCTCGATCTTCATTGACATGACCAGGGATCGCGTCGTGAACGACAACAACGGTGCCGTGGCATTGCCAATGCCCGGAAAATCTTCACTGGAGCCTTTGACGCCACGTGCCAATGAGTTGATGTTGCCGTGGTCCTGTCCTTCGCAAATCCCAAGGAGTTCACATGAAATCGCATGTCGCACTAACCGCCACGCTGCTGGTAGCCGCGTCGCTCGGTATCGCCGCTTGCTCCAACAACAATCAGCCCGGTGAGCCACAAGCGGCATCGTCAGGCCAGATGTCCTCGGACAACCCTGGCGCCATGGAATCGAACCAGCCCGGTTCCGACACCTGGATCACCACCAAGGTGAAGGCCGAACTCGCGACGACGCAAGGCGTGCCCAATACCGACATTTCGGTCAAGACCGTGAATGGTGTAGTAACGCTCACCGGCGTGCTCGACAGCGACATTGCCGTGCAGAAAGCCGTCGCCGCCGCCCAGAGCATCAAGGGCGTCACCCAGGTTGATTCGTCCGGGCTCAAGGTCAAGTAAGGCGTATTCACCGGGCCCGTCATGTGTTCGGCGTGGTGTCTTGCATCGCACGGAAGCGATGCCGCTCACCGCGTCCGCCAGCGGCTCACGCACTGTCGGGTTGGATCAGGTGTTTCGAAAAGATGAGGGGCACGCTTGGGCGTTCTCCATCGTCGACCCGTCTGGCGTCAACGTTCGCATCAAGATGATCGATGCGCCAGATCTTCGCGCCCTCGCTCGAGGCGCCGCGCGTCTTGCTAGAGCAACTCTCCCTGCGCCGCCGCGTAACTCAACCTGCCGTCCACGATATGTGCTGGTGAGGTGTACGGATGCACCGTGGTGTGGGTGGCGTCGATGATATGCACCACCTCGATCCCGCGCAGCTTCAGCACGTCGGAAACGATCGAGCGATGGCAGCGCCACCAGACCACCTCGGCGCACATCATCGCGGTGCGCTTGTTTGCCGCCAGGGTCAGCAGTTCATCCAGGCCCTCGGCAAATTCGGCAGAAGCGGTGTAGTCGGCGTAGCCCTGGAACGAGGCATTGCGCCACGCGGTGTTCGGCGAATCCGGCTGCACCTTGCGCCGGCCGCCCAGCTTGGGGATCCATTGATACGCGAAACCATGTGCCGGCAGTGATTTCGCCATCGCCTCGCTGGCGAAATGCGGATAACGCCGCGAACCAGGGAAGCGGCGCACATCGGCGATCGCCTCGATCCGGTATTCACCCAGCAGCGCGAGGAACTCCCCCAGCGTGCGGGTGGAGTGACCGATCGTCCAGATCGTGGTGGGGTCGTCGGACATCGCTTCAGTCGATCTTGTGCAGCGCCGAGCCCTTGTGCATGGCCACGTGGTCGGTCTTGTCGCTCTTGATTTCGTACTGCGGGTCGTCTTCGCTGCAGTGACGGGTGTGGCCTTTGTACTCGGTGTCTTTCGTGTGCACCTTGGTGATCTTGCCACTGACGTGGCCGGCCTCGGAGTTCCAGCGCACGTGGTCCCCGACCTTGAATGCATGGCTCATGAGCTGTTCCTGATGAGTGAAGACGCAGGTATTGAAGCGCACGGCGTGTGCAGGCGAGGTCAGCGGCGCGACAAGGCGTGCATCGGCAAGTTGGCGCGCCGGGCACGTTACGCAACCGATAGGCGATGCGTGACCGCGCTGTTACGGTTTGGGCTCAATCAACTTGTAGGCGACCAGCCTGTCGAACAGCAGGTCGCTGCGCAGGCCATGCTGGTAAGCGGCGATGAACTCCGCCCTGGCCTTCTCGAACATCTTCTGGTGCTCGTAGGTGATGCCGCGGTTGTAGAAGATTTCGCCCTCGTCCGGTTTCAGCTTGAGCGCCGTGTCGTAATCGGCCATGGCCTTGTCGAACTGATTTGCATCGTCGTACGCGTTGCCGCGATTGATGTAATCGCTGGCGACGTCGTCGGGATGCAGGGCAATCGCCTTGCTGAAGGCTTCGAGCGCCAGCTGCGGCTGCTTCGCCCTGCGCTCGGCGATGCCGATGTTGCGGTAGGTTCGCGCCAGCGAGGCATCCGACAGCTGCCCTTCCTTGATGCAGGCATCGAACGACGCCACCGCCGCCTGGTAGTTGCCAGCCTCGGTGGCATGCCAACCCTTGATGCACTTGTCCAGATTCTCCGCCTGCCCGATGGCTGGCATCAAGGCGAGAACCAGCCCGAGTGTGAATGCACGACTGCATGGTGATGGCATCTTCGGTCTCCTCAAGCGTCATGTTGAAGTCGTGCGGCACGGTTCAGGCCAGGTCAGGGCAACCTCGCGGCTGGCGACCATCAACCTCATGCGCCTCGCAAGGTGTCGAGCAACAGCATCGGTCCGACCAGCAGGATCACGGAAACGACAAGGCACAGCAGGCCCAGCCCGACAACGCGCCAGTTCGATTGGAAGGTGAAGCGTGTCGAGGTGCTGATGGCCTCGCGCGTCATCTGCAGTTTGATGGCGATCTGCTGCCCGGCGATCATGTAGGCGAGAGTGATGGGCTGAGAAGGGAACTTCGGCGGCAGCATCGGCAGGATCAGCAGCAGGGCAAGGATCAGGATGGCGCCGAAGATCAGCGAGTTCCTGGCCAGCCGGTCGTCGCCGAGGGTGAGGAAATTCGCCCGCAGGAACCAGATCAAACCGACCGGTCCGCCGAGAAATGCGCCCGCCATGACCTGCCGCGGCGAATAGATCGGGATGTCGCCAAGCGTTTCGAGATCGGCACGTGGTGCGGCGTAAGGATTGTCCATATCAGTCTTGCTCCCTGGGGTTTGATGGCTGGATTGTAGAGGTGTTGCCACGGCGTGCCTACGTGGGCCGCAGCAGCTTGCGCAGCGCAGGCAGGTTGCGCCGGCTGATCTCCGGCGTCAGCTCCGTGCCGTCCAGACGTGCGAGCACACGACCGTCAGCGAGTGTCTTCACGCCGAGCAGGCGTGCCGGTGGTACCAGGCAGTTGCGATGCAGGCGGATCAGCTGCTCGGGGAGCGCTTCCTCGAGCTGGCGCAGGGAATCCTCGATCAGCAATTCGCCGCCGCGATGGTGGACCACCACGTATTTTTCTTCCGCGATCAGGCACAGGACTTCGTCGAGCGCGATGCGCACCTGTTCGCCACGCAGTCGGCCGTGCAGATACGCAAGCGGTTCGCGCGGTGCTTCTTCAAGGCGACCCTGCGCGCGTTGCAGGGCTTCGCGCAGGCGCTCCAGCCGCACTGGCTTGAGCAGGTAGTCGGTGGCGCCGAGTTCGAAGGCCTTGAGCGCGTGAGCTTCGTACGCGGTGCAGAAGATCACCTGCGGCCGCGCACGCCCGGCCAGGCGTTGGGCCAGCGACACGCCGTCGATGCCGGGCATGTTGATGTCGAGCAGCAGTACGTCGGGTTGCAGCTCGTTCAAGGCGGCCAGCGCGGCTTCGCCGTCGTCGACGCTGCCCACGATCTCGACTCCGGCACACTCGCCGAGCAGGGCGGCCATGCGCGCCCGCGCCAGCGGTTCGTCGTCGACGATCAGCGCGCGCATCAGGCGGAGGCTCCGGGCAGTTGCAGCAGCACCACGAAGCGATCCTCGTGCGCTCCGGCCTCGACCGCGGCTTGCGGGCCGTAGCGCCAGGCGACACGACGGCGCACGCTGTCCAGGCCATGGCCGTTGCCGTGCGCCGCCGGTGTGCCCGGCAGCGGGTTGCTGATTTCGATGCGGATGCCGGCGCCGTCGCGCGTGCCACGCAGCAGCACCTCGCCACCTTCGCGCAGCGGCTGGATGCCGTGGCGCACGGCGTTCTCCACCAGCGGCTGCAGCAACAGTCGCGGCAGCGGGAAGTCGGCGGGCAGATCCTGCAGTTCGCGGCGGATGCGCAGGCGCGGGCCCAGTCGCAACTGCTCGATCGCCAGGTAGCGCTCGACCAGCGCCAGCTCCTCGCCCAGCGTGCCGTCGCCGATGTCGTGCTGACCCAGCGCGGCGCGGAACAGTTCGGAGAGGTCTTCGACCGTGCGCTCGGCCGCGGCCGGGTCGACCCGGATCAGCGCGGCCACGGTATTCATGCTGTTGAACAGGAAGTGCGGCCGGATCCGCGCCTGCAGCGCCTCGACCTGGGCACGGGTGACCGCCGCCAGCCGTGCCTGCCACTGCGCCAGCACATAGAAGTAGCGCAACATGGCGGCGCCGAGCAGGGCCGCGATCACCACGTTGTCGCGCACGAACACCCCCATGCCGCTGCTGATCAGGCCAGTCTGCAGCGCGCCATCCAGCCAGCGCGCGACAAGGCTGGCGACCAGCACCACCAGCACGATCAACAGCCATACCCCGACATACGGCATGTGTCCCGGAAGGCGTTGCAACAGGGGGCGCAGCTTGCACAGCGTCACCGCCACCACCATCGCCAGCCAGGTCACGAAGAACATGCTCACGCTGTAGGCCGGCCAGTCCTGGCGGTTGTCGCGGGCCAGCCACATCACGGTCACCGTCAGCGCGCCGACCACGAACAGCGCGAACAACGCCGGCAGCTGGCAGAAATCCGGCAGCGGACTGTGTTCGGCGCGGCCGCGCGGGCCGCTGGAGGGGGACGATGCGCGCATGGAGCAAGTATGCCGTATGCGCGTTGGCTGTCAGACCAGCCGCGCGCCGAGCCAGTGACGCAGATCGGCGATCTCCTGCGGGCAGACCGCGTGGGCCATCGGGTAGGTATGCCATTCCACGCTGTAGCCCAGCGATTGCAGCAGATCGCGCGAATCGACGCCGCGCTGCAGCACCACCACCGGGTCGAGCGTGCCGTGGCCCCAGAAGATCGGCGTGGCGGCATTGGCGGCGTGGCGCTCGCGCGTCACCACCTCGGAGATCGGAAGGTAAGTGGACAGCGCCATGATGCCGGCCAGCGGCTGCGCGTGGCACAGCCCGGCGGCCAGCGCGATCGCGCCGCCCTGCGAGAAGCCGGCCAGCACGATGCGCTCGCTGGGTACGCCGCGCTCGTGCTCGCGCGTGATCAGGGTTTCCACCTCGCGGATCGAGGCACGCACGCCGGCTTCGTCCTGACGTGCCAGCAGATCGAAGCCGACAATGTCGTACCAGGCGCGCATCGACATGCCGTTGTTGATCGTGACCGGGCGCACCGGCGCGTGCGGAAACACGAAACGCAGCGCGGGCCAGTCCTTGGCCACCAGTTGCGGCACGATCGGCGCGAAGTCGTTGCCGTCGGCACCCAGGCCGTGCATCCAGATGACGCTGTGGGTCGGGTTGGCGGCGGTTTCAAGTTCGACGGCGGGCAGGGTCATGGTTTCTTCGCGGTGCGGTGGAAACCCATCGTATCAGTCGCCCGGGTCTTGCCGACCTTGCCTGCGCTACGCCGCTTGCGTGGTCGCGGGCGCCTCCGGTCCCCGCGCCTGCGCAGAGCAACGCGATCCGAACGACCCACGAGTCCGGGGCGCGAGGCGCGACCCTGACTTTCGGCATGGTAGTGGCTGGCGGGCCGGTCGGCTCGGTTATGCTGGCCTTTTTCGCTTTGGGAAAACCGTCATGCGTCGATTGCCGCTTGCCGCTCTTGCTGCCCTCCTGGTGATGCCTGCGGCCATGGCTGCGCCCGTCAGCACCACGTCGTCACCGCTGGATATGGAAACCATCATGGCCAACCCGGATTGGGTCGGGCAGGCGGTGACCAATCCGTACTGGAGCGTTGACGGGCGCAACCTGTATTACTCGGTGAAGCGCGATGGCAGCCCGGTGAGTGACCTGTATCGAGTCGACCCGGCCAGCGGCAACAGCGTGAAGCTGGACCCCGCAGCGATGGCTGCCGCCGACGGTCCGCCGGTGTTTGATCGCGCTCACCGGCACGCCGCGTATGTCCTGCATGGGGATGTGTTCGTGGTGGATCTGTCCAGTGGCAAGCGCCGCCAGGTGACGCTGACGCCGCAGCGCGAATCGTCGCCGCAATTCTCTGCCGACGGCCGAGCGCTGCAGTTCCGGGCCGGCAACGACTGGTTTGCCTACGACCTGGCCAGCGCGGTGACCGCGCCGGTCGCCGAGCTGAAGTTCGCCGATGATCCGCAGGCGAAAAAGCCCGATGACCTGGGCGAACTGCAGCTGAGCCTGTTCAAGACCCTGCGCGACATCAAGGCCGACAAGCAGGCCGTGCGCGAGCACACCCAGGCGCTGGAAGCGGCCGATGCCGGTCGCGCGCCGCGACCGTTCTGGCTGGGTGACAAGATCAAGGCACTCGACACCGAGCTCTCGCCGGACGGGCGCTGGCTGCTGCTGGTGACCGCGCCGAAGAACTACAAGGGCGGCAAGGCGTCGGTGGTCAATCATTACGTCACCGACAGCGGCTACACCGAGCCGGAGGATGCGCGCAGCTACGTGGGCCGCAATGATCCGGCGCCTCAGTCGCTGCTGTTGCTCGATCTCAAGCAGCACAAGTCCTACCCGCTGGCGACCGATGGCCTGCCCGGGATCAAGACCGATCCGCTGGCGACCTTGCGCAAGCAGACCGTGGCGGCGCTGGAAAAGGCCGGCAAGTCCGACCAGGCCAAGGCGCTGAAGGCGCCGGCGGTGCGCCCGGTCACGGTGGCCGACGGCGGCGGCATCGTGTGGAGCGAGGACGGCCAGAACGTGGCCGTGCAGTTGCGCGCGATCGACAACAAGGATCGCTGGATTGCCAGCGTCGATTTCGGCAAGCACGTCCTGGTCAGCCAGCAGCGGCTGACCGACCCGGCCTGGATCAACTGGAGCTTCAACGATTTTGGCTGGCTCAAGGACGGCCGCACGCTGTGGTACCTGAGTGAACACAGCGGCTACTCGCGCCTGTACACCAAGGCGTTGGACGGCAAGGCGCGTCAGCTCACCGATGCAGGCAAGTTCGAAGTCAGTGCGCCGCAGCTCAGCGCCGATGGCAAATGGTTCTACGTGCTGGCGAACAAGGTGGCGCCGTACAGCTACGACGTCTACCGCGTGCCGTCCAGCGGCGGCGCACTCGAGCGCCTGACGCAGTACCAGGGAACGGACGGTTTCAAGCTGTCGCCCGATGGCACGCAGCTGGCCGTGCTGCATTCGGCGCCGTACATGTTCGACCAGCTGGCGGTGCAGAGTGTCGCTGGCGGCACGCCGAAAGAACTCACCAACACCATGAAGAGCGCGTACACCACGCGCGACTGGATCAAGCCGAAGATCGTCGAGGTGCCCTCCTCGCACGGCGCCGGCGTGATCTACGCGAAATACTATGGCCCGGCCAACGAGGCCGATGCCCCCGCCTCGCGTCCGGCGGTGCTCTTCGTGCACGGCGCGGGTTATCTGCAGGACGTGTCCTTGCAGGAGACCTACTACTTCCGCGAGCAGATGTTCCACAACCTGCTGGTGCAGCAAGGCTACGTGGTGCTGGACATGGACTACCGCGGTTCGGCCGGCTACGGCCGCGACTGGCGCACCGCGATCTACCGCAACATGGGTCATCCGGAGCTGGAGGACCTGCTCGACGGCAAGGCCTGGCTGGTCAAGCACCACGGCGTCGATCCGAAACGCGTGGGCATCTACGGCGGCAGCTACGGCGGCTTCATGACCGAGATGGCCTTGCTGCGCGCCCCGGGCGAGTTCGCTGCCGGTGCCGCGCTGCGCCCGGTCAGCGACTGGACCAGTTACAACCACGAATACACCTCCAACATCCTCAACGATCCGCAGCTCGATCCGCAGGCCTACAAGACCAGCTCACCGATCGAGTACGCCGCCAACCTGCGCGATCCGCTGCTGATCCAGCACGGCCTGATCGACGACAACGTGATGGCCAGCGACTCGATCCGGCTGTACCAGCGCTTCATCGAGCTGCACAAGAAGAACTTCTGGATCTCGCTGTACCCGATGGAGCGCCACGGCTTCGAGCACGCCGACTCGTGGCACGACGAGTACCGGCGCATCGACGAGCTGTTCAATACCTATGTGAAGCCGGTGCGGAACGAGACGCCGTAGGGTTTGGCGAAAACGAGCACGCCGCCGTCCTCGCGCAGGCAGGGACGGCGGCGTGATCTTCCCGCGCCGTCGCGCAGCCTGTTTGCGACGGGATCACCGCGAACCCTGAAACGGGTTACCCGTGTCTGGCAGACGGGTTGCGACTCCCATCCGGCTCAGAAAATGCCTTTCGCGCCGACCCCGAACCCGGTGATTAGTCGGGTGATGATCAGCTTGGGTGAAAGATTGACGTCGGGAAAGTCGCCGACCGGGCGATAGCACTCGTGAAAGCGGGGGTTGCTGGCGCGCATCGGCGCGCAACCGGGCTTGAGGTCGTAGCTGGTGGCGTAGCGGAACGGCCACAGGTCGAAGAACGGCAGGTGTTCCGAAACGGTGCCGATCGCCTGGTTGATGTCGGTGAGCACCGGTACCACGGGCTGGCGCGGGGCGATCACCCAGGCATTCTCCGGCTGCGTATCGCGCAGGATGGCGCGGCGCAGCTGGTCGGCGAAGGCCTGGTCGTAGACGATTACGCCGGACTCGGTGTTGTAGTGGTCCGAACGCGGGTCGAAGTTGTGCGAACCCACCATGCCGAACTCGTCGTCGACCACGATGGATTTGGCATGCAGACCGAAGCGGCGGCCGCGGCTCAACAGCGGTGCCGGTCGGTTGCTGGCGCGACTGCTGCCGATCAGGCGCAGGCGCGCGCGCGACGCGCTGGCCGGGCTGGCCGTTTCCGGCGCTGCGTTGGCCGTGTCCGCGTCCAGGTTGGCCAGCTCGTAGTCGACGGCCGGGCCGGGTGCGTGCGGCTTGAGTTCGTGGATCTCGAAGGCGAATTTTTTCAGGTAGCGCTTGCGGTGCTTGTACGACATCGCGTACACGGCGAACGCGTCGGTCGAGGCCAGCGAATTGGTCGACACGATTACCCGCGGCGGGTCCGGGCGTCGGTGCAGGATGCGAAAGATGTGCTGGGCGCGCTTGCTCATCACCAGGTACGGTGTCTGCAGGATCACCTCATGCCTGGCACCTTGCACCAGGCCCATGATGTGGCGGGTGAAGTTTTTCGCCTGCTTCTTGTCCGGTTGGTCGGTCTTGGCCGGCAGGTCGCTGAAGTAGTCCACCTTGCCCACGTGCAAGGTGGGCGCCACCAGCCAGGCATGCAGCCAGGCCGGATCCTCGGCCGCCTCCTGCAGATGGGCGACCCGCTGCGGTCGCCGATAGTGTGGCGCCGGCCAGGTCGGTACCGCGCGGTCGGACAGGATGCGCTGGTTGACATCGCGCAAGTGGGTCAGCGGCACCGCCCGCTTGTGATGCCAGAACACGGCGAAGCTGGCGGCCATTTGTTTTGCGGCCGGGCCGCCGATCATCACGTCGCGGTCGACGTAGTCGAAATGGTCGTCCCAGTTGAAGTAGCGATCCTGGTAGTTGCGCCCGCCCGCGATGCCGATGTTGTCGTCGACCAGCACCAGCTTGTTGTGCATGCGCTGGTTGAACTGCATGAAACAGCACAGGATCCCGGCGGCAAAATCCAGCGGCGGTGTGCGCGCCTTGTGGAAGGTGGGGTTGTACAGCCGCACCTTGAGATTGGGGCTGGCGCGGGACAGCTCGTCAAGCAGGTCCAGGCTGCCGAACGAAAAGAGCTGGTCGGCCAGGATACGCACCTGCACCCCGCGCCGCGCCGCCTGCACCAGTTCGTTCAACATCAGTTGTCCGACGTCGTCCTGATCCCAGATGTAGGTCTGCACGTCGATCGACTTGCGTGCCGCGCGAATCAGGTTGACCCGCGCCGCCAGCGCCGGCTCGCTTTCGCCGAGCAGGGTGACCACGTGTACCGGGTGCCCCGGGGTGGATTGCGCCAGCGCCTGGTCGGCTGCTTCCAGCAGGGGCGACGGTACGGCGCAGTGGTCGGCCTGATGGCAGCTGAGCTGGCGATCGGTAGTGGCCGCCACCACGGCATCGGCGCGGCGGATCTGCGCCTTGGACACCGTGCAGCCTTGCAGCACGGTACCCGCAAGCAGCAGCGGCAGGACAAACAGGCGCAGATTCCGGAACATCACGGAATGATAACGGTTAGGCGTGCGCCATCCGTGATGACGGGTAGGGCACCCTTCACGTCGTAGCAAGCATCGGTCAACTTGCTTGGCCAACCCTCGGTCGAATGGGCTGGCTGGCGCCCAGTTCAGGGTGACCAGAATGCGTCCAGCCGGGCGCTGCCCGGCTCCAGCGCGCCATCCAGGTGCAGCACGGCCATGCCGCCGGGAGGCATGCCGCGGAATTCGTCGGAGCGGCCTTCCACCAGCAAGGCGACCAGTCGCTCGATGCCGGGGTTGTGGCCTACCAGCATCACCGTGCCGGCATCACCATGCTGGTCGAGCAGGACCAGCAGTTCACCCGGCGTGGCCTCGTAGATTTCCTCGGCCAGTTGCGGCACGGGCGCAGCTTCGATTGCCGCCAGGGCCAGTCGGGTGGTCTCGTTGGTGCGGCGCGTGGGCGAGCACAACACGCGTGCCGGCCGCAGGTCGTGCGCGGCCAGCCACAGTCCCGCCGCTTGCGCTTCGTGCTCGCCGCGCGGGCTGAGCGAACGGTCGCGGTCATCAATGCCCTCTTCTATGGGCACGGCTTCGGCATGTCGCAACAGGATCAATTCGTGCATGGTGGACTCCGGCAGAGGGATGGTGCGACGGATGCCCGGCAGGCATCCGGTGGTTCTTGTCAGGCCTGTCGCTTGATCCAGCGCAGCAAGGGTTTCCAGTCCTCCTGGTGGCTGCGCACCTGCTCGGAGTGGTAATCGAAAATGCCCTTGCCCAACGCGGTCAGCAGCACGTAGGCCTGGCTGTCGCGCAGCTGCGCCACGACCGGAAACGGTGACTGCTCCGCGAGTTGGGTGACCGCGTCCTGACTGGCGTGGGTCCACGGTTTGAGCCGGTTGGCCACCAGCGCCACCGGCAGCTTGCCGCGGTGGATGCGGTTGATCGCGCGCAATTCGTCGGTGAAGGCCAGGGTGGCATCCAGATCGAACGAGGAGGGCAATACCGGAACCAGCAGCACGTTGGCCAGCTCCAGATAGGGTTCCAGGTCGCGCTCGCGGGAACCGGCGGGCGTGTCGATCAGTACCTGGTCGGTATCCGGTGGCAGCTTTTGCAGCGAACGGCGGCCACCCTCGAAGGCCAGCACGCCGGGTACGTTGTCCGGACGCAGACTGGCCCAGCGGAAGCTGGAACCTTGCCGGTCGGCGTCGACGATCGCCGCATGCTTGCCGGCCTGGGCCCAGTGTGAAGCCAGTTGCGTCACCACCGTGCTCTTGCCACAACCACCCTTGCTGCTAGCCACCAGCGTCGTAAGCATCGAATAGCCCCTGCTACGGAAGGTGACCCCAGCCTAGCGGGGGAGCCGGGAATAGGGAATGGGCGGGAGCCGGGAATCGGGAAAGGGGAATGGAGAATCGGCAAAACCGGCTCTCCGCTCTCACCCATTCCCGATTCCCCATTCCCGATTCTCGGCTACTCAGCCTTGCGCGGTTGCCAGTCGGCCGGCGGGTCGACCGGGATGTTGTCGTCGCGCAGGGCGGCCAGTTGCAGGCTCGTCTGGGTGCCGCCGCTGCGGGCCAGCGACAGCAGGTGACGGGCGAGGGCGCCGTCATCGCGGACGCGGGCCAGCAACTGGTTGAAGTTCTGCACCTGCCAGACCAGGGTGCGGCGGGCATCCCTGGCCTCCTGCTGCTGGTCCGGGTCGTCGGCGAGCACTTCGCGCAGGTGTAGACCCAGCGAGCGGGCCAGCGGGCTCGAGCCCCACTCCAGCAGCTTGCCCAGACTCAGGCAGTCGGCCTTGATGGAGTCATCTTCGGCCGCGTTTTCGCACAGTTTGGCGACCAGCTGCAGGCTGGGCTGGGGTTGCGTGCTGGCGAGGCCGAAGATCATCACCGTTTGCATGCCGACGGCACCGGCGGCATGGCTGGGGTCAAAGGTGTCCGCCGGTGGCGGCAACACGCCGACCGAGTTGGCCAGCGCCTTCAGGCTGGTGCCGGCGTAATCGTCGTAGACCTTGGCCGAGGCGGCCTTGCGCAGGTCTTCGCGGGCGGCATCCTGGTGCTGGTCGCGCGCGTCCATGCCCAGCTTGACCAGCCATACGGCCGCATTGTCCGGTGCCTGCTTCACCAGCGCCTCCAGCGCAGCGGCGTTCGGGCAGGCGGCAGCCTTGGCATCGCAATCGGCCAGGCGCACCCAGTTGACCGCCGGGCCGCTGCCATCGGCCTCGGCCGCGCGTTCGATCAGGGCGTGGAAACTGTTGCTCGGCGGCTGGTTGAACAGCGGTCGTGCCAGCAGCGCGGCACCGAGCAGCGGCATCGCGTCGGCGCGCGGCGCCAGCACGCTGACCAGGTCGCGCTGGAAGGCCAGCTGCGCCTTGTCGCGGGCCTGCGCAGCCTTGCTGGGGGAGGTTCCGGTCGGTGACGACCTGGCCGGCGCCGCGCTACTGGTCGGGGCGGCAGGAGTGTTCTTGCCGGAAGGAGTCTTTCCGGCCACAGCGGGGGTGATGAACACGAACCAGGCGCAGATCAGGGCGAGACAGTGCATTCCACGCATCACGGACATCCTTGGCAGAAAAGCGTCAGCATATCGCCCGGAGATTAAGCTCACCTGATTGGCGAGCCACGCCGTTTCGGCATTCCAGGCCGGACTTGCTAGCATCAGGGTTCGGGCGCACGACGATGCCCGTCATCAAACCGTGTCTCTTGAGCACATCTTGCATTGATGCATGAAGCGTTCTGGCAGCGTCTGCCCCTGCTGCGTCGCAGGGCGGCCACTGCCCGCGGGCGTTTGCCGTCGCATTCAGGCGAGGTCCGATCAAGACACAGCATCACACCGGAGAGACCAATGGGAAATTTCTCGATGTGGACCGAAGGCGCGCCCTGGTTTGCCGGCTGGGGCACGCTGGCGTTGATCAATGCGGCACTGGCCCAGGGCAAGAATCGCAGCGGCCTCGTCTGGTTCCTGATCTCGCTGCTGCTCGGACCACTGGCCACCCTGCTGCTGGTGCTGCTGCCGAAGGTGCGGCCGAGGATGTTTTGAGTTTCGGGATTGGAGAATGGGGATTGGGGATTCGCAAGAGCGGTTGAGCGTAGCTACTACGAATGCCCAATCCCGAATCCCGGCGCTTACTCTCCCAATGCCTCGCGCATGAATTCCGGCTGCGCCAGCGCTGCCTTGTGGATCTCGGCGTTGTAGTAGCGGGTCGGGAATTTCTTGCTGAGCGCGCCGCGTTCGCGGAAGCCGGACAGGTCGCCGCCCTTGCGCGCCATGGTGCAGCTCCACCAGCCGGTGGGGTAGCACGGCTGCGGGAACGGCAGCGTTTTCACCGCGGTGAAGCCGGTGGTGCGCATCGCCGAGCGCATCGACCTGATCAGGTCCAGGTGGGCCAGCGGTGATTCGCTCTGCTGCACCAGCAGGCCGCCGTGGCGCAATGCCTTGAAGCAGCTGGCGTAGAACGCGGCGTTGAACAGGCCTTCGGCCGGGCCGACCGGGTCGGTCGAGTCGACGATGACCAGGTCCACCGACTCCGGTTCGCACTCGGCCATGTACTTGATGCCGTCGATGAACAGCAGTTCCGCGCGTGGATCAGCATTGGCCTCGCACAGCTCGGGAAAATACTCTTCGGCCAGACGAGTCACGCGCTCGTCGATTTCCACCTGCACGGCGTGTTCGACTTCCTCGTGCCGCAGCACTTCGCGCAGCGTGCCGCAATCGCCGCCACCGATGATCACCACGCGCTTGGCCCGCGCATGGGTGAACAGCGCCGGGTGGGTCATCATCTCGTGGTAGAGGAAGTTGTCGCGACTGGTCAGCATCACGCAGCCATCGATCACCATCAGGTTGCCCCAGTCGGTGGTCTGATGGATCTCGATGCTCTGGAACGGCGTTTTTTCCGAGTGCAGCATCCGCTCGGTGCGAAAGCCGATGGACGAGCCGGACGCCTCATGCGCTTCGGTGAACCAGCGGACTTCGTTCGGGCTGGCGTCACCAGGGCTGACGTCATGGGGAGTGGATGGCTGCGACATGAGGTGTTCCCGCAAAAGCATGGGGGCAAAGAAGTCAATTGTAGCGACAACGGCGCCGGACGTCCCGATCGTCGCGAGCACGCAGGCCGGCGCATCGCCATTACAATGGTGGCCCGGCCCACTGTCGCGATGGCGTGACGACAAGCCGGACAAGCCCATCCGGCCCCGCGGCGTGCGAGGCTTCCGGCCGGCCGGCTTGCTTGCCCACAGTCGTCAAGGCTCGCCGCTGCGACAGCCCCGATCCGTTTGCACAAGGGAGGCTCCATGTCGAAGCCCTGGTCCATCGCTACTGCCCGCCACACCTATGCCGTGCCCACCTGGGGCGACGGTTATGCCGACGTCGACGCTGCCGGCGATCTCGTCATGCGTCCCCGCGGCGCCGGCGGAGTGACGTTGTCCCTGCCCGCGATCGTCGAGCGGGCATGTGCCGAGGGTTTGCGGCTGCCCCTGCTGGTGCGTTTTCCCGACATTCTCGCCGATCGCCTGGCACGTTTGCAGGGTGCGTTTGCGCGGGCGATTGCCGAGCACGCCTATGCCGGCGGCTATACCGCGATCTATCCGATCAAGGTCAACCAGCAGCGCGGCGTGGCCGGCGAGCTGGTGGCCGCGGGTACCCGGGGATTCGGTCTGGAGGCGGGCTCCAAGCCCGAGCTGATGGCGGTGCTGGCGATGGCACGGCCCGGCTCGATCGTGATCTGCAATGGCTACAAGGATCGCGAATACATCCGCCTCGCGCTGATTGGCAAGAAACTCGGCCTGCGCGTGCACATCGTGATCGAAAAGCTTTCCGAACTGGACCACGTGTTCAGTGAAGCCAGCGCGCTGGGCGTGGAGCCGCTGCTGGGCGTGCGCGTGCGGCTGGCTTCGATCGGCGCCGGCAAGTGGCAGAACACCGGCGGCGACAAGGGCAAGTTCGGCCTGTCGCCGAATCAGGTGCTCACGCTGATCAAGCGCCTCGATGATGCCGGTCTCAAGCACACGCTGAAGCTGCAGCACTTCCACATGGGCTCGCAGATCTCCAACGTGCGCGACATCGCCAACGGCATGCGCGAGGCCACGCGCTATTTCGTCGAACTGCGGCGGATGGGCGTGCCGCTGGAGATCGTCGATGTCGGTGGCGGCCTGGGCGTGGACTACGAAG
Organism: Rhodanobacter sp. G2-10; assembly: GCF_055809185.1. Lineage (NCBI taxonomy): Bacteria > Pseudomonadati > Pseudomonadota > Gammaproteobacteria > Lysobacterales > Rhodanobacteraceae > Rhodanobacter > Rhodanobacter sp. G2-10. The sequence goes on from NZ_CM147900.1 coordinate 3,736,901, forward strand.
GCACCCGTTCGCGCAGCCACAATTCGATCAACTATTCGATCGAGCAGTACGCCTCGACCATCGTGCAATCACTGGCCGAGGCTGTCGAGGCCGAAGGCCTGGCGGCGCCGCACATCCTCACCGAAGCCGGTCGCGCGATGACGGCCCATCACGCCGTGCTCGTGGTCAACGTGACCGAGGTGGAGCAGGTGCCAGCGGGCGCGATCCCGCCGCCGAGCGCGGACGAACCGCCGGTATTGCGGCGCTTGCGCGAAACCTGGGAGGAACTCGACCGCCGGCCCGCATTGGAATTGTTCCACGAGGCCCAGCATCATCTCAGCGAAGGCCAGGCGCTGTACGCGCTGGGCCAACTGGCACTCGCTGATCGCGCACGCCTGGACGAGATGTACTACGCCATCGCCAACGCCGTGCGCGCGCGTTTGTTGCCATCCGAACGCTCGCACCGGGCGGCGCTGGATGAGCTGGACCAGAAGCTGGTGGACAAGTATTTCGTCAATTTCTCGGTGTTCGAGTCGATTCCCGACGTGTGGGCGATCAAGCAGATCTTCCCGATCGCGCCGATCGCGCGGCTTGACGAGGAACCGACGCGGCGCGGGGTGATCGTCGATCTTACTTGCGATTCGGATGGTCGCATCGACCATTACGTCGATGCCGAAGGCGTGAACGTCAGCCTGCGCCTGCATGAAGTCAACGAAGGCGAGAGCTATCGGCTCGGAATCTTCATGGTCGGTGCGTACCAGGAGACCCTGGGCGACATCCACAACCTGTTCGGCGACACCGACGCGGTCAACGTGCGCGTCGACGGCGACAGCTACGTGTTCGACCACAAGCGCCGCGGTGACACCACCGACCTGATGCTCGACTACGTCGGCTACGATCTGGAAGCGCTGCGGCAGAGTTACCGTGAGCGCATCGCCGGCGCCGGCCTGGCGGGTGCCGAGGCCGACCAGCTGTACGACACGCTCGATCGTGGCCTCACCGCCTATACCTACCTGGCCGAAGAGGCCGGCTGAGCCTATCGGGCAGGCATTTCCCCAAGGTCCGATGGCGCGCGGCGGCGCGGCGTCTACAATCAAGGCGGTTGGCTGAGGCGTGGCGTCGCGGCCACCCAGCTCGAGGAGCAGAACATGACAGATCTCAACGGCAAGGTTGCGCTGATCACCGGCGCCGCCAGCGGCCTCGGCAAGGCGATTGCCGAGTTATACGCGCAGCACGGCGCCAGCGTGGCGATCGCCGACATCAACCAGGAAGCCGCCGACAGGGTCGCCGCCTCGATAACCGCCGCTGGCGGCAAGGCGATCGGCGTGGCGATGGACGTGACCAGCGAAGAGGCAGTCAACACCGGCACCGACAAGGTGGTCGAAGCCTTCGGCGCGCTCGACATCCTGATCTCCAACGCCGGCGTGCAGATCATCAACCCGATCCACCAGTTCGCCTTTGCCGACTGGAAGAAGATGCTGGCGATCCATCTGGACGGCGGCTTCCTCACCACCAAGGCCGCGCTCAAGCACATGTACAAGGGCGACCGCGGCGGCATCGTGATCTACATGGGATCGGTGCACTCGCACGAAGCGTCGAAGCTGAAGGCGCCCTACGTCACCGCCAAGCACGGTCTGCTGGGTCTGGCGCGTACATTGGCGAAGGAGGGCGCGCCGCACAACGTGCGCTCGCACGTGATTTGCCCCGGCTTCGTGCGCACGCCGCTGGTCGAGCGGCAGATTCCCGAACAGGCGAAGGAGCTGGGCATCAGCGAAGACGAAGTGATCCGCAACGTGATGCTGAAGGACACCGTCGATGCCACCTTCACCACGCTCGAGGACATCGCGCAAACCGCGCTCTATCTGGCGACCTTCCCGTCCGCCGCGCTGACCGGTCAGTCGATCGTCGTGAGCCACGGCTGGTTCATGCAATAAATTCGCGCTGACCCGTAGGGCGGGCTCCGCCCGCCGCCTTTGCGGACTTGCCCGGAACGCCATTGGCGGGCAGAGCCCGCCCTACGCAACAGGCCAGTCGCGGTGCACCAGCAAACCGTCCGCCGACCGGCTGCAAACTCGCCCACACCCGTAGGGCGGGCTCTGCCCGCCGCTTTTGCGGATCTGCCTGAAACGCCATTGGCGGGCAGAGCCCGCCCTGCGCAACAGGTCAGTCGCGGTGCACCTGCAAACCGGCCGCCGACTGGCTGACCGGCATCACCTCAAGGCGATTGATATTGAGGTGCGGCGGCAGGTTGGCTACCCACCAGATGCTGTCGGCGATGTCGCTGGCGGTGATCGGATGCGCGCCCTCATAGAGCTTGTCCGATGCGGCCTGATCTCCGCCGGTGCGCACCAGGGTGAACTCGGTTTCGGCCATGCCCGGCTCGATCGAGGTCACCCGTACGCCGGTGCCGTGCAGGTCGGTGCGCAGGTTCTGCGAGAACTGGGTGACAAAAGCCTTGGTCCCGCCGTAGACGTTGCCGCCGCAGTAGGCATAGCTGCCGGAAATGGAGCTGATGTTGATGATCGCGCCGCGACGCTCGATCAGCTGCGGCAACAGCAGATGGGTGATCGACACAAGCGCGGTGACGTTGGTGTCGATCATCTGCTTCCACTGCGCCAGATCGGCCTGCTGCGCCGGCGCGGTGCCGAGCGCCAGCCCCGCGTTGTTCACCAGCAGGTCGATCGCCGCGAACTCGGCGGGCAGGGCGGCGTGAGCCGCGCGCATCGCCGATTCGTCGCGCATGTCAAACGCAGCCGCATGCACCTTTGCCGCCCCGTGTTTGTCCACCAGTTGCTGCAGGCGGTCCGCGCGGCGACCGCTGGCGATGACGCGCCAGCCGCCGGCCACGAGGCGGTCCACGGTGGCGGCGCCGAATCCGGCGGTGGCGCCGGTAACCCACGCAGTCCTGGCGGTCATGCGCTTACTTTCCTTCTTTCAGGGCAATCGCCGGAATCCCCGCGCTGGCCAGCTTCTGTTTGGTTGTTTCCAGTTCGGTGGCCGACCGGAACGGACCAAGCCGGACGCGGTGATAGGTCTGCCCACCCACGTCCACGGTTTGCACGTTGGCGACGAAACCCTGCAGAGCCAGCTTGGCTTTCTGCGCCTCCGCCGCCGACGCGGTGGGGAAAGCGCCGACCTGCAGCAGGTAACCGCTGCCGCCGGTGGAGGGCGCCACCGACTCGGCCGGGGCCGCGGTGACGTTCTGCACTGCCACACCGGGCTCGCGGGCTGGCGCGGGCGGGGTCTGGCTCTGCTGCGTCTGCTCGGCCTTGGCCTGCGCGCTGATCTCCGCGTCGGGAATGCGAACCTCCTTTTCCGACAGCACCGAATAGAAGTCGTACTGCGGCTTTTTCGGCGTGCTGTCGTTGCTGGCGGGTTCCAGTACGCCCGGGTCACTGGCGCGCTGCGCGGTGGCCTGCGGGTTGGCTTGCGGACCGACCGGCTTCTGCAGGCTGGTGAACAGGCTGCCGCGCATCACCAGCGCCATCAGGATGGCGCCGATCAGCAAGCCGATCACCGCATAACCCCAGCCCGGAAATCCGTTGCCACCATTGCGTACGGCCTGCCGGCCCTTGCCCTTGCGTGCTGCCATTACATCTTCTCCGGGGCGCTCAGGCCCAGCAAATCAAGCCCATTTTTCAGTACCTGCCGCGTCGCCACCACCAGCGCCAGGCGCGCGTTGCGGAGCGCGGCATCGTCCACCAGGAACTGGTGCGAGTTGTAGTAGGTGTGGAACGCATTGGCCAGCTCGCGCAGCCAGTTGGCGATCAGATGCGGCTCCAGGTTGGCGGCGGCGTTCTCGACCTGCTCGGGATACTTGGACAACTCGGTGAGCAGGATCTGTTCGTGTTCGTTGTCGAGCCGATCGAGATGGGCGAGCCCGTCGGCCAGGTCGAAGGTGAAGCCCTTCTCCGGTGCCTGGCGCAGCACGCTGCAGACACGGGCGTGTGCGTACTGGATGTAGTAGACCGGGTTGTCGTTGGACTGAGAGCGGGCCAGATCGACGTCGAACACCAATTGCGAGTCGCTCTTGCGTGCGATCAGGAAGTAACGCGTGGCGTCCTTGCCCACTTCGTCGATCAGGTCGCGCAGGGTGACGTAGCTGCCGGCGCGCTTGGATATCTTCACTTCCTCGCCGCCGCGCATCACCGTCACCATCTGGTGCAGCACGTATTGCGGCCAGCCTGCGGGAATGCCGCAGTCGAGCGCCTGCAAACCGGCCTTCACCCGGGCCAGTGAACCGTGATGGTCCGAGCCCAGTTCGGTGATGGCTTTCTCATAGCCGCGCTGCCACTTGCTGAGGTGATAGGCGACATCCGGCACGAAATAGGTATAGGTGCCGTCGGACTTGCGCATCACGCGGTCCTTGTCGTCGCCGAACTCGGTGGTGCGCAGCCACAGCGCGCCGCCTTCCTCGTAGGTATGGCCGTTGGCGATCAGCTTGCGCACGGTTTCCTCGACCTTGCCGTCGGTATACAGCGAGGATTCCAGGAAATAGGTGTCGAAGCTGACGCCGAAGGCCTGCAGGTCGAGATCCTGCTCATGGCGCAGGCTGGCGACGGCAAAGTGGCGGATCGCATCGAGATCGTCGACGTCGCCGCTGCCGATCACGGTTTCGCCGTCGGCCACCACCGGTGCGCCGTCGAGGTAGGCACGGGCCACGTCGGCGATGTAGTCGCCGCGGTAGCCGGCCTCCGGCCAGTTGCTGTCGTCCGGGGTGATGCCGCGTGCGCGCGCCTGCACGGAGACCGCCAGGTTGGCGATCTGCACACCGGCATCGTTGTAGTAGTACTCGCGTTTGACGTTCCAGCCGTTGGCGGCAAGCAGGCGGCTGAGGCAGTCGCCAATCGCCGCGGCGCGGCCGTGACCCACGTGCAGCGGGCCGGTCGGGTTCGCCGAGACGAACTCCACGCCCACCGTCCGACCGGCGCCGCCGGCGTTGCGGCCGTAGGCCTCGCCCTGTTCCAGGATGTGGCGTACTTCGGCGTGATACGCGTCGGCGGCGAGAAAGAAGTTGATGAAGCCGGGGCCGGCGATCTCGATCTTGTCCACCAGTGCGTTGGCGGGCAGCGCCGCCACCAGCTTTTCGGCCAGTTCGCGCGGCTTGGCGCGTGCCAGTTTGGCCAGCAACATCGCCACGTTGCATGCGAAATCGCCATGTTCGCGGCTGCGCGCCCGCTCGATCACGAAGTCCGGCACGGCCAGATCGGCGGGCAGGATGGCATCGTTTTGCAGGGCGTGGATAGCCTGCAGCACCAGTTCGCGCAGCTGTACTTTCACGGATGGGGTCGGTGTCGTGATGGAACCCGCAATCCTAACAGACCACCGTGCGCGAGCAGCGCCTTGCCGGCGTGGATCGCCCACGGGCCGGGGCTTGCGACGGCGACCGCAAATTTTGATGCAGCGCGGCGTATCGGCTTGTGGATAACTCTGTGGGGAAAATCAGCGCTGACCGCTCGAGCGGAGGTGACAATTGGGGGCTAAGTGCTCTTCGCAAGAAATTGTACTTGTAAATCAGCATCTTGTTACGAGAACTTAGTGTTAAACGGGTGAACATCGCGGCAAGTGGCGGAAGTGGCGTTTTGTGCATAAGTTTCGGCCACTTGGGGCCTGCTTCTGCGCGCAGAAAGAGGTCGTTGGCACCGCGTCAGACCACTCCGGTACCGACTTGCCCTTCTCCAACGAACCGTTGCTGCGGCGCTGGGCGCCGGTCGGCGAGTGCGCGCGCCAGCGCAGACGTGAGCCTCACATCAGTCCACGCGACGCCATCGAAACCGGTTCGCCGCTGCCGATGACGAGGTGGTCGAGCACGCGTACGCCGACCAGTTGCAGGGCGTCGCGCAGTTCATGGGTGATCGCGCGGTCGGCAGCGCTCGGCTCGGCCACGCCGGAGGGATGATTGTGGGCAAAGATCACCGCGCAGGCATTGTGCTGGAGGCAGGCGCGCACGACCTCGCGCGGGTGCACGCTGGCGCCGTCGACGGTGCCGCGGAACAGCTCCTCGAACGCCAGCACGCGATGGCGATTGTCCAGATACAGGCAGCCGAAGACTTCGTAGGGCAGGTGGCGCAGGCGTGCGCGCAGGTAGTCGCCGCTGTCGCGTGGATTGCCCAGGCTGGGCTTTTCCAGCAATTGTTCGGCCAGGCTGCGCCGGGCCAGCTCCAGCGCGGCGACAAGGCGCGCCCGCTTGGCCGGGCCCAGCCCGCCGGCGCGGATCTGCCGCTCGGGCCGACCCAGCAGCGCGGCCACGCCACCGGCGTTGGCGAGCAGTTCGCGACCCAGCGCGATCGCGTCCTTGCCGCGGCTGCCGCTGCCCAGCAACACCGCCAGCAGTTCGGCGTCGGAGAGCGCGGCACTGCCGCGAGCCAGCAATTTTTCGCGGGGGCGTTCGCCTTCGGGCCAGTCTCGGATGCTCATGCGTGCCAGCTTGGCCGAGGGCACCAGTCGCGGGCAGCGGTGAGGTGGGATGAATCCGGTAAGCTAAGCCTCTGCCCGACTGTCAGGCCCGCCTTACATGAGTCTTGCCCAACGCCGCATTCTGCTGGGAGTGTCTGGCGGCATCGCCGCCTACAAGAGTTGCGAACTGGTTCGTCGCCTGCGCGAGCAGGGTGCCGAGGTGCGCGTGGTGATGACCGAGGGAGCCACCCATTTCGTCGGCGCCACCACCTTTCAGGCGCTCTCCGGCCAGAGTGTGCGGGTAAGCCTGTGGGATGCCCAGGCCGAGGCGGCGATGGGTCATATCGAACTGGCACGCTGGGCCGAACGCATCCTCATCGCCCCGGCCAGCGCCGACTTGCTGTCGCGTTTGGCGCATGGCCGCGCCGACGATCTGCTGACCACGCTATGTCTGGCCAGCGCGGCGCCGCTGTATCTGGCGCCGGCGATGAACCAGCAGATGTGGGCACATCCGGCGGTGCAGGCGAATGTCGACCAGTTGCGGCAGCGCGGCGCGCACCTGCTCGGTCCGGCGGCCGGCGAACAGGCCTGCGGCGACGTCGGCAGCGGCCGCATGCTGGAAGCGCTGCAACTGCGCGATGCGCTGCATGACTCCTTCGTCGACGGCAGCGGGGTGCTGGCGGGCCTGAAGGTGGTGGTCAGCGCCGGTCCCACCTACGAAGACATCGACCCGGTGCGTTTCATCGGCAATCGCAGCTCGGGCCGGATGGGCTTCGCCGTGGCCGAGGCCGCCGCCCGCGCCGGAGCCAGCGTGACCCTGATCGCCGGGCCGGTGAGCCTGGCCTCGCCGTCGGGCGTGGCGCAGCGCGTGGACGTGCGCAGCGCGGCGCAGATGCATGCGGCGGTGCTGGAGGCCGCGCGGCAGGCGGATATCTACATTGGTGCCGCGGCGGTGGGCGACTATCGGCCGGCAGAAGTCTCCGCGCTGAAACTGAAGAAGCGCGCCGGTACGCCGCTGTCGCTGCAACTGGACGAGAACCCGGACATCCTGGCCAGCCTGTCGGCGCAAACCGCGCACCCGTTCCTGGTCGGATTTGCCGCGGAGACGCATGATGTGGCCAGCTACGCGCAGGGCAAACTGCGCAACAAGGGGCTGGACATGATTGCGGCGAACCAGGTGGGCGACGGTCTCGGCTTCGAAGCCGCCGACAATGCGTTGACCCTGTATTGGGCGGATGGCGAGCTGGCTTTGCCGCGTGCACCGAAGAGCGAGCTGGCGCGCCAGTTGGTTGCCCAGGTTGCCGCGCAATACCGGGCGACCCGTCCATGACTGAACCCAACCGGCTCGGCATTCAGCTGAAAATTCTCGATCCGCGCCTGGGCAACAGCATTCCGCTGCCGCAGGCAGCCACGCCTGGCAGCGCCGGGATGGATCTGCGCGCAGCGCTGGAGCAGCCGCTGACCCTGGCGCCCGGCGAGAGCGCCCTGGTGCCCAGCGGCATCGCGATCCATATCGGCGATCCGGGCTGGTGCGCGCTGATCGTGCCGCGTTCGGGCCTGGGTCACAAACACGGACTGGTGATGGGCAACCTGGTCGGCGTGATCGATGCCGACTACCAGGGGCCGCTGATGATTTCCTGCTGGAATCGCGGCAGCCAGCCCTACACCATCGAGATCGGCGACCGCATCGCCCAGCTGCTGCTGGTGCCGGTGGCGCAGCCGCGGCTGGACATCGTCAGCGAGTTTGCGCCGAGTGAACGTGGCAGCGGTGGTTTCGGTTCGACCGGTATCCGATAGGATTGGGTATTCCACAGCAACTTGAGGTCAGGCCCGGGCGGATCGGGTCGATCCGACGGATCAGCCGCAGGGGCGGAACATGGCATCGAAGAAAGCGAAACGACCACGGCCGCAGCTGCAGATCGACTGGTCGGCCACCTTGCCGCTGGCCGGTGCCACGCTGCTGCTGCTGCTGGGTCTGTTCTGCGCCTGGCAAACCTGGCTGATTGCCGACAAGGGCCACGCCGTCGAGCGCGTGCACGCCGCCCAGGCGCAGGCGGTCAAGGCGGTGGCAGACGAAGTTGAACGGCAGCGTGGCGTGGTCATGAAAGCGCTGGCCATGGTCGATCCCGCGACGGCGATGGATGATCCGGCGCAGACCGCCGCGACCCTGCGCCTGCGCTTGCCCCAAGCCAAGCAACTGGAGCTGTACAGCGGCGACCTGAAGGAAGTGCTGCGCGCGAACTATCGCGAGTTCGGCTATGCCAAGGCGGCCCAGCTGATGGCGGCGCAGACGGCCGAAGGTTTGCCGCCGGTGCAGAGCGTTTCCTATGGCAACGGCGATCGCCGCCTGAGCATGGTGATTCCGCTGGGTCCGCCGGAGCAGGCGCAGGCCTGGGTCTGGGTCGAGCTGCCGTTTGCGCCGATCGAGCAGCGCTTCGACGCGGTCCCGCCCGCTGGCGGCCGTCTGGATCTGCGCCAGGGCGAGGATCCGGGCAGCGTGCAGCTGTTCTCCCATGGCAGCGCTTCGGCCCAGACCGCGGACACCGGCGTGCCGGTTCCGGGCACGGCGTTCAGCGTGGGCGCGGGTCTGCCTGACGCCTTCATCGTCTTGCCGCACTCCTGGCTGTTGAGCGGTTTGCTGAGCCTGCTTGGCCTGATCGGCGCGGGCTATCTCCTGTGGCTGCGTCGACGTCGACAGAACCCGGAGCCGGAGCACCTCGATGAGCCGGAGGCAGAACCAGTAGCAGCGCCTGTGCCGCCGGTGCGGCGACGTGCGGCACCAGTCGCGCCGCCAGCGGCCGTGCCCGCACCTGCGCCAGCTGTCACGCAGGTGGACCCGAGCATCTTCCGCGCCTACGACGTGCGCGGCGTGGTCGGCAAGACGCTGGACAAGAACGTCGCGCGAATGCTGGGACGTTCGATTGGCACGGTGATGGGCGAGCAGGGCTTGCGCGAAATCGTGGTCGGCCGCGATGGTCGCGAGTCCGGTCCGGTCCTGGCCGGCGCGCTGGCCGACGGCTTGCGCGAAGCCGGCGTGGATGTGATCGATCTGGGTGCGGTGCCCACGCCCGTGGTCTACTTCGCCGCATATCGTTTCAACACCGGCTGCGGTGTGGCGGTGACCGGCAGCCACAATCCTCCGGACTACAACGGCTTCAAGATCGTGATCGGCGGGCAGACGCTGGCCGAGGGCGCGATCCAGGACCTGTATCGGCGCATCGCCAACAACGAGCTCACCAGCGACGGCCAGGGCAGCCTGCGCCAGGTCGACGTGGCGCCGGACTACATCGAGAAAATCGTCTCCGACGTGCTGGCCGAGCGCTCGCTCAAGGTAGTGGTCGATTGCGGCAACGGCATTCCCGGCGAAATCGCGCCGCAGGTGCTCGAAGGTGTCGGCTGCGAAGTGGTGCCGCTGTACTGCGACGTCGACGGCAGTTTTCCGAATCATCATCCCGATCCCTCCGACCCGGCCAATCTGGAAGACCTGATCCATGCGGTACGCCAGACCGGCGCCGACCTGGGCATCGCCTTCGACGGCGACGGCGACCGTCTCGGCGTGGTCTCCCGCTCCGGCGAGATCATCTACCCCGATCGCCTGCTGATGTTGTTCGCCCGCGACGTGCTGTCGCGTCAACCCGGCGGCACGGTCATCTACGACGTGAAATGCACCAGCCATCTGAAAGGGCAGATTCTCGATGCCGGCGGCAGTCCGCTGATGTGGCGCACCGGGCATTCACTGATCAAGGCGAAGATGCGCGAAACCTCCGCCGAGCTGGCCGGCGAGATGAGCGGGCACTTCTTCTTCAAGGAGCGCTGGTACGGGTTCGACGATGGCATCTACGCGGCGTCCCGCCTGCTGGAGATACTTGCCGGCGACCTGCACGGGCGGAGTCCGGAGGAGATCTTCGCCACGCTGCCCAAGAGCATCTCCACACCCGAACTGAAGATCGAGTTGGCCGAGGGAGAACACTACAAGTTCATGGACCATCTGCGCGAACAGGCCACCTTCGAGGACGCCTCGGTGATCACGATCGACGGCATGCGGGTGGACTGGTCGGACGGTTGGGGGCTGGTGCGCGCCTCCAATACCACGCCGGTGCTGGTATTGCGCTTCGAGGCCGACAACGAAGCGGCGCTCAGGCGGATCCAGCAGGTCTTCCGCAAGCAGCTCCTGGCGGTGAACCGTGCGCTGAAGTTGCCGTTCTGAGAGCTGTGAACCGGGTACAACGACGTTTGCAGAAGCCGTCGGGACTTGCGTGGGCGTGACGCTGCGAACAGCCGGCGGGCCGAGCCCGCCCTGCACCTGCACGCAATCGCATGGACTCGCTCGCGCGTAGGGCGGGCTCTGCCCGCCGGCTCCGGCGAGGAAACTACTGAGATGCCTTGTCCTGCGCCGCCTTCAGCTCGCGATAGCGCGCCAGCTGCTTGGCCTGCTCCTGCACGGTTTGCGCACGCAACGCACGCTGGCGCTGCTGCGTGTTGCGCAGCCCGGTGACAACGTTTCTCTGCGTGGCGATGCTGTCGGTGAGGAACTTCGGTACCGGCTTCTTGGCGTTCTCGATCTCCGCCGCGCGGCCCAGCAGGTCGGTCAGCGCCTTCTCCTGGCTGCGCAGGTTGATCTGGGTGGTACGGATCTGCTGGTCAATGGTGTCCAGCGTCTGCTGCAGCGAGATCTTGTACGACTCCTCGTCCGGGTAGGCGTTCAGCATCTGCGCTTCGGTATTGGCCAGTTCCTGCGCAGCACGCTGCCTGGCGGCTTCGGCCCGGGCCACCTTCGCGGCCGCCGCCCGCTCCTCGGCATTCAACTGGCGCGGCACATGGCGCACCACCATGCCGCGGTCGTTGACCAGATCGTAGCCGTACTTCATGGCCTCGGCGGTCAGACTGTCGCTGTAATGCATCAGGCCTTGGCCGTCATACCATTTGTAGCGGACATTGCCGGTATTCTGGGCAAAGGCAGCCACGCTCGCGCTCAGTGCGAGGACAGCCAGGATGAGCAGTGATTTGCGCATGAATTCTCCCTTGTCGCCCGAAGTATAGCCGCGTCCCATAGGCAGACCAGCGGCAGATGGCGCCGATGTGACCGGGTTCGCCTGAGTCTATCCGGTCGCGTGAACTCGGCGCTGAACCCCGTAACGGGCACGGTAGTCGAGCAAGCGGGCATGCTCGGCGGCGAGCTGCGGTTGTTCGCCGGCGTAGGCGAGCACGTCGTCCAGGCAGGTGATGGCGATGACGGGGATGCCGTGTTCGTCGGCTACTTCCTGCGCCGCGGATCGTTCGCCCTGACCCCGTTCCTGCCGGTCCAGCGCGATCAGTACGCCGGCCGGTTCGGCGCCCTGCGCGCGGATCAGGGCCAGTGATTCACGCACCGCGGTGCCGGCGGTCATCACGTCGTCGACGATCAGTACCCGCCCGGCAAGTGGCGCGCCGACCAGCATGCCGCCTTCGCCATGGTCCTTGGCCTCCTTGCGGTTGTATGCCCAGGGCAGGTCGCGCTGGTGCTGTTCGGCCAGCGCGATGGCAGTCGCCGCCGCCAGCGCGATGCCCTTGTAGGCGGGCCCGAACAGCATGTCGACCTGGATCGCCGCATGGGTCATCGCGGCTGCATAGGCGCGACCGAGCTGGGCCAGCGCACCGCCGGAATCGATGCGCCCCATGTTGAAAAAGTACGGGCTCTGCCGGCCGGATTTCAGCGTGAATTCGCCAAAGCGCAGCACCTGGCGGCGCAAGGTCAGTTCGATGAAGTCGCGTTGATAATCGAGCATGGAGGTTTCTCGCGGGCAGGCTGGCGACGGGCGGAGCATGCGTAACCGGCGCCATGGTACATGCGCTGCCGGTGCCGGTCGGGGTTGTTATGATCGCCCGATCCATCGAACAGGAGAACCCATGCGCATCATCAGCCTCAATGCCAACGGCATTCGTTCCGCCGCCAGCAAGGGCGTGTTCGACTGGATGCATGCGCAGCGTGCCGACGTGGTCTGCCTGCAGGAGACCAAGGCGCAGGAGCATCAATTGAACGACCCGATGTTTCGCCCCGATGGGCACCATTGCTTCTATCGCGATGCCAGCAGCAAAAAAGGCTACAGCGGTGTGGCGATCTATGCGCGGCGCGAACCGGATCAGGTGCTGACCGAGCTGGGCTGGGACGAGTTCGACAACGAGGGCCGCTACATCGAGGCGCGCTTCGGCAATCTCTCGGTGGTATCGCTGTACTTTCCGTCAGGCTCCTCCGGTGACGAGCGCCAGCAGTTCAAATTCCGGGCGATGGAGTGGATCACCCCGATCTTCGATGAGTGGCTGGCCAGCGGTCGCGATTACGTGATTTGCGGCGACTGGAACATCGTCCATACGAAGAACGACATCAAGAATTGGTCGTCCAACCAGAAGAACTCCGGCTGCCTGCCCGAAGAGCGTGCGTGGCTGGATCTGCTGTTTCACGAGCGCGGCTGGGTCGACAGTTTCCGCGCGCTGAAACCGGACGCGGTCGAATACACCTGGTGGTCCAACCGCGGGCAGGCGCGTGCCAACAACGTCGGTTGGCGCATCGACTACCAGGTGGTCACGCCGTCGCTGCGCGAGCGCGTGAAAGCGTGTTCGATCTACCGCGACGAGCGCTTCTCCGACCACGCGCCGTATACGGTTGATTACGCCGACTGAACCGGTGCAGGCGTGGCCCCGGACCGGAGCCATGGCTCATGCCTCGGCGCGAACATCGAGCTCGGCGATGGCACGATCCACCAGTCCGCGATGCATCATCCACGCGAACAGGGCCACGCCGGGCAGGGCGACGACGGTGGTCATCAGGTAGAAATTGACATAGCCCATGCTCTGGATCAGCGCACCTGCCGTGGTGCCGGTGACCAGCCGTCCCACCACCGAGGCGGCGGCCGACAGCAAGGCATACTGCGCCGCGGTGTATGACAGGTTGCACAAGGCGGAAAGGTAGGCCACCACCACCACGCCACCGATCCCGCTGGCAAGATTCTCGAAGCCGATGGTGAAGGCCAGCATCTCGTTGCTGTGGCCCATGTGCGCCAGCACCGCGAACGAGATATTGGACACGGCCATCAGGATCAGGCTGAGCAGCACGGCGCGCTTCATTCCCACGCGTTCGTAGAGCATGCCGCCGATGAAAATGCCGATCAGGAACGCGATGAAACCGAAGCCCACGTCGTAGGTGGCGATCTCCTCGTTGCTGAAATGCAGATCGTTCAGCAGCAGCCGCACCGTCAGGTTGGCGAGGGTGTCGCCGATCTTGTGGATCAACACGAACAGCAACACCAGCCACGCGCCGCTGCGACGAAAGAACTCCGCCAGCGGCCCGACGACCGACGACAGCGCCGAACCCAGCCCCTTGATCGGAATCGGCTCGCGGTGGCGGACAGGTTCACCGAGCCAGAAACCCACGAAGACGGCAGGGATCACGAACAAGGCGCACAGCAGATAGGCAGCCTGCCAGTTCCAGTGGCCGGCAATCAGCAACGCCAGCGCACCCGCGCATACCGCGCCGATGCGCCAACCGTATTGCGACATGCCCGAGCCGATCCCCAGCTGTCGTGGCTGCAGGAGTTCGATCCGGTAGGCGTCGATCACGATATCGAATGTCGCGCCGGCGATGCCGACCAGCACCGCAGCAATCGCGGCCGACTCCAGGCTTGCCTTCGGGTGGATCAGACCCAGCCACGCGACGCTGGCGGCCACTGCCGCCGCCGAGAACCACAACCAGGAACGCCGCTGGCCAAACCTCCTCAACAGAGGCAAATGCACGCGGTCGACCGCGGGTGCCCACAGGAACTTGAGGTTGTACGCCAGGAATGCCAGCGAAAAGGCCGTGACGCTGCGTTTGTCGATGCCATCCTGGGCCAGTCGCGTGGTCAGCGTGGCGCCGATCATGGCGTACGGAAAACCCGAGGAAATGCCCAGCAGCAGGGCACCGACCGGCGCGCGCTCCAGGTAAGGTTTGATCGAGGCGAGCAGTCTCGCGGAGCCGGCCGATTCGGTTGATGTCATGGGTCTATGCTAGCGAACCGGGCGAACCGGTGTGGGTTTATTTGAGTGCCGGGTTCTGGCTATGTCGTGGCGGCGGGAGGTGCGGGGGAAGCAGTCAATGTCGCATGAGTCACGCGGCAACTGCCAATCTGTCCGCGAATTTCCGATGACATGACACGGATTCAGCAAGGATGTGCAACTATCGTCATGACAGGGCATGTTTCAACGCGGAGTGATTCCGGTGCCGGACATGATCGTTCATCACGTTGATGGCCTGCTGGCCGAGCGCATTGCAGCGCTGGCCAAGCTGCGCCAGTGTTCGGTCAATGACGTGTTGCTGGATGCCCTGCGCAGTGGTCTGGGCATGTCGGTGGCGCAGCAGTACAGCGAAAGCCTGCGCAACCCGAACACACTGACGGTGTTGGACGGTCACTGGGAGGCGGCTGAGCGTGGCGCGTTCCAGGAGGCGTTGCTGGCGCTGGCCAGGACCCAACCGACCCAGCTGGCGCCGGAAAGCATCCGCTACGACAAGCCCGATTCGGGCGCGGAATAGATCGCGCCGAGCACGCGTGGCCCGCGCGCCCCTGTCACGGCTGGCAGGTTGCCGGGCAGTTTGAACAGGCGTTGGCGTGCCAGCCACGCGAACGCTGTCGCTTCGAGAAAGTCGGGATCGATACTGTATTCGGCGGTACTGGTCAGCCGGCACGGTGCCAGCAGTTCGCCCAGGCGCTGCATCAGTTTCCCGTTGTGCACACCACCGCCACAGACGAGGATTTCATCTGCCGTCGGTGCCCGCTCCGCCACGGCCGCCGCAACGCTGCGCGAGGTGAGTTCCAGCAACGTGGCCTGCACATCGGCGGGTGCCAGCGTGGCGACCGGCGCGCGCGCCGCCAACCAGTCGAGATGGAAATATTCGCGTCCCGTGCTCTTCGGTGGCGGTCGTGCGAAATACGGGTCGGCGAGCAGCGCCTCGAGCAGATCGGGAAGGATCCGCCCCTCGCTGGCGAAGACGCCATTGCGATCGAACGGTTCGCTCCGATGGCGCTGGCACCACGCATCAAGCAGGCCGTTGGCTGGCCCGGTATCGAATCCGCGCACACCGCCATCGGCGGCCAGCACGGTGAGATTGGCGATGCCGCCGAGGTTGAGCACACCGCGCGTGCGACCGGGTACGCCCAGCAACATGGCATGCAATGCCGGCAGCAAGGGTGCGCCCTGCCCGCCAGCGGCAACATCGGCGCGGCGGAAATCAGCAACCACGTCGATGCGGCAGCGCTCGGCGATCACGCTGGGGTCGCCCAGTTGCAAGGTGAATGGATAGTCGCCATCGGGACGATGGCGCAGGGTTTGCCCGTGTGAGCCGATGGCGCGCACCGCCGCGGCCGCGGTATCGCTTTGCCTGAGCAGCTGCAGGGTGGCATCGGCAAACAGGTGCCCGATCTCGACGTCGAGCCGCCCCCAGGCGTCCAGATCGAGTGCCGCCTCATTCTGCGCCACCGCCAGCATGCGTTCGCGCAGCGTCGGCGGCCAGGGGTGGGCATGGCTGGAGAGGGTCTGCGGCTTGCCGTCGCGGAAACGAACCAGGACCGCATCGATGCTGTCGGCGCTGGTACCGGAAATCAGTCCGACGTAGAGCGCCGAGTCGTCATCGATCACGCTGGATGAGCACTCAGTTGTCGTAGTGGGCGGGAGCGTTTGCACGGGCCAGCTTGATGCGCTGGTCCAGCTCGTTCAGACGCGCCAGTTGCGGCTTCACCACTTGCGACTCGAAGCGGGCCAGTTCGGCGGCGGGTAGCGGCTTGGGCTTGGGCAGGGTCACCGTCTGCGGGTTGCGCTGCACACCGTTGACGCGGAATTCGTAATGCAGGTGTGGCCCGGTCGCCAGGCCGGTCATGCCGACGTAGCCGATCACTTCGCCCTGACGTACGTGCTCGCCCACATGCTGGCCTTTCACGAAGCGCGACATGTGGCCGTAGGCGGTGCTGATCCGCTTGTTGTGCTGGATCACCACGAAATTGCCGTAACCACGTTCCCAGCCGTGGTACTTGATCACGCCATCGCCGGCGGCATGGATCGGCGTGCCCTTGGGGGCGGCATAATCCACGCCCTTGTGCGCGCGCATGCGACCGAGGATGGGATGCATGCGTGCGGTGGAAAATTTGGAGGATATGCGGGTGAAATCGACCGGGATGCGCAGGAACGATTTCTGGATCGGGCGGCCGTCCTCGCTGTACCAGCCGTAGCTGCCGTCGTCCTTCTTGAAGCGATAGGCGGTGTAGCGCTTGCCCTGGTTGATGAACTCGGCCGCAATGATGTCGCCCTGACTGTAGCGCATGCCATCGCGATAGAGATCGTCATAGATCACGGTGAAGCTGTCGCCGCTGCGAATGTCCTGCACGAAATCGATGTCGTACTTGAACAGGTTGGCCAGCTTGCCAATCATGGCCGCATTCAGTCCGGCCTGGTCACCGGCGGCATACAAGTTGCTGCGGATGACGCCATGAGCCACCTGCTCGCGCACGTCCATCGCCCGCTTCTTGATGGCCAGCGTGGGTTGTGCCCCATCGAGCCGGATGACCGCACGACTGGTCGGGTCGGGGTCGAAACGGAAACCCTTCAGACTGCCATCGCTGTCGAGCAGGAAGTCGAACTCCTCGCCGGGGCGAATGCTCTGCAGCGCGGTTTTCTGATCGCCGGCGGCGTCCAGCACTTTGTGCAGGTCACTCAAGCCCAGGCCGCGTCCGTTGAATATCTCGGACATGGTCTGCCCGGGCTGCACGCGCACGACCTGCCAGTCGTCCACGGTGGGTGCCGGCGCGCTGATCGTGTCGATCTTCGGCAGCGCCAGTGGCAACAGAGTGTGTGCTTCAGGCACGGCGGCTGGACGCATCGCGTTCGCCCAGGAGGGCATGATGAAGCCCGACAGGATGGTGATCAGCAGTGCCGTGCCGGCAAGCATCCAGTGTTCGCGATTCCACCGGATCGGTTCGACATCGGCCGACCGATTGAATGACCAATGCGCACAACGCTCGTAGAAGCGGGAGTGGCGGCGCTGTGCCTTGCGGCAAATGGCCTGCTTGCGCGCATGAAGCGCACCCATGTTTTCATCGGCCATGCTGTCTCACCCCGTACCGCCCGGTCACAAACTTGGCGTACCATAGCGGCGATGTGTAGAAGGCGTCAATGTCTTTCCCATCAATGGTTTGCGATCCATTTCTGATTAACGCACAATTAACTTCCGCCGCACATACGGGATGGCTACTGCCTCTCCGTTTCGCGTCATCCGGTAAGTCATCCAGAGAGAAATCCATGAGCGAGCCCGAACAGGCGCTGTCCACGATTGCGCGTGGTGCTGACGAAATCATCAAGCGCGAGGAGCTGGTCGAGCGACTGAAAAGCGGCCGTCAGCTGCGCATCAAGGCCGGTTTCGATCCGACCGCACCCGACCTGCACATCGGTCACACCGTGCTGCTCAACAAGATGCGCCAGTTCCAGGATCTGGGTCATCAGGTGATCTTCCTGATTGGCGATTTCACCGGAATGATCGGCGACCCGACCGGCAAGAACGTCACCCGCAAACCGTTGACCCGCGAGGACGTGCTGGCCAATGCCGAAACCTATGCCGAGCAGGTCTACAAGGTGCTCGACCGGGAGAAGACCGAGCTGCGCTTCAACTCGGAATGGTTTGGCGCCATGTCGGCCGCCGACATGATCAAGCTCGCCGCCCAGCACACGGTGGCGCGCATGCTCGAACGCGACGACTTCACCAAGCGCTACGCCGCGCAGCAACCCATCGCCATCCACGAGTTCCTGTATCCGCTGGTGCAGGGCTACGACTCGGTGGCGCTGAAAGCCGACGTGGAGCTTGGCGGCACCGACCAGAAGTTCAATCTGCTGATGGGCCGCGCCCTGCAGGAGCACCACGGCCAGCCGGCACAGGTGGTGCTCACCATGCCGCTGCTGGAGGGTCTGGATGGCGTCAACAAGATGTCCAAGTCACTGGGCAACTACATCGGCGTCAACGAGCCGGCCATCGATATCGTCACCAAGACCATGAAGATCGGCGACGACTTGATGTGGCGCTGGTTCGAGCTGCTCAGCTTCGATGTCTCGCTGGACGAACTGGCGCGTATGAAGCGGGACGTCGCGGCCGGTGCGCTCAATCCGCGCGATGCCAAGCTGCGCCTGGCGCGCGAGCTGGCGTCGCGATTCCATGACGCCGCCGCCGCCGAACTGGCGATTGCCGGCTGGCATGCCGTGGTGCGTGGCCAGGGTGACACGGCACTGTTGCCGCAATCCGACATCGCCGTTCCTGTCGAAGGCCTGCGTCTGGCCGCGCTGCTTACAGCCGCCGGATTGACCGCCAGCAACTCCGAGGCAAACCGCAAGTTGAAGGAGCGCGCCGTGCGCATCGACGCCGAGGTGATGGAAGATGCGCAGCGCGTGTTCACGGCGGGATTCGAAGGCGTGTTGCAGGTGGGCAAGCGCAACTTCGCCCGCGTGCGCCTGGTGCAGGCCTGATCGGTAAACCTCGGCGCCACCCATCTTCTTCCATATCAGTTGGTTGCGCGATCAACCGAAAATAGTTGGCGAGAAACGCTTGCCAAAATATTCACAGCACGTATCATTCGCGGCCCGCAGCCCAGCGGACAGCGCAACACGGCTGGCAACCCCTTCGAAAAAGCTTCACCA